>JAHBSZ010000001.1 GCA_019638845.1 Salinibacterium sp.
CCTTGGTGAGCCATTACCTCACCAACTAGCTGATAGGCCGCGAGTCCATCCCAGACCGAAATTCTTTCCAGCTCCTAGCCATGCGGCTGAAGCTCGTATCCGGTATTAGACACCGTTTCCAGTGCTTATCCCAGAGTCTGGGGCAGGTTACTCACGTGTTACTCACCCGTTCGCCACTGATCCAGAGGAGCAAGCTCCTCTTTCACCGTTCGACTTGCATGTGTTAAGCACGCCGCCAGCGTTCATCCTGAGCCAGGATCAAACTCTCCATAAATGTTTGATTGCACGATCGCAAGCGACCGGCACATCTAGCGCCACCCGCATCCGGAATGGGATGTCGAGGTGACAAGTTTGAAACTGACAGAACAAATCAATACTGACTTGCTTTGTTGTTTATATCTTTTCCAAAGGAATCCGTAGTGGGTCCATCGTCAGAAATGACGACTTATGCCACCAACGGGTTTTTGGCATTTGACATTGTGCACGCTGTTGAGTTCTCAAGGATCGGACGCTCCTGTAACGCAACCTCACGGTGTGTTGTTCCAGGGCATTTGCCTTAGTGTGCTACCCTCCCGCTCTCGCGCAGGGCAACTTGTCTAACTTAGCACCTTCGCGGCCGTTGTCAACTTGAGCGAACCGGGCGTTTCCGCGCGATTCATCTCGGTTGACAGCGTCAACGAGGTGGGTATCCATCCTAAGATCTGAAGACAGGTCTCTACAAGAGATTCCCTGCTGTTTGACTTAGGATTTTGTCCCTCTTGAGGCCGGGAAGCTCTTCGGCTTTCCCGCACCTTTGGGGTGACAAGTGATTACATTACGTGCGACCTGATCGACTAGCAAATTTCAGCGATTCCCGGGCGTGTCGCACGTGAGCGCTATTCGACAAAGACTCCCGCGAGAGTTTTCTTGCCGCGACGCAGCACTGCCATACGCCCGTCGAGCACTGAAGATTCGAGCATGGATGCTTCATCCTCAACCCGCACGTTGTTGAGGTATACGCCACCCTCCGCGATCGAGCGCCGTGCAGCTCCGAGACTGGGGCTTAGGCCCGTGTCCACGAGAAGCTGCGCGACCGTTGTGCTCGCCGGCGTCGTGGTGTTGGGCAGCTCCCGGAGCGCTGACTCGAGGGTCGCGGCATCCAATGCTTCGAGATCGCCTTGGCCGAACAATGCGTCGGTTGCCGCGATAGCCGCGTCCGTAGCCGCCCGACCATGGACGAGCTCGGTGACGAGACGGGCGACAGTTCGCTGTCCGACACGCTTGAACGGTTCGGCCGTATGTGCCGCACCGATTCGTTCGATCTCCGCTCGGTCGAGGAACGTGAAGACCTTGAGTCGGTCGACGACATCGGCATCATCGGTGTTGAGCCAGAACTGATACATGGCGTACGGGCTCGTGAGGGCCGGATCCAGCCAGATTGCATTGCCCTCGCTCTTGCCGAACTTTCGTCCGTCGGAGTTCGTCACGAGGGGCGTGCCTATCGCGTGCACTGTCGCGCCCTCGGCGCGCTTGACCAGGTCGACCCCGCTCGTGAGGTTGCCCCACTGATCGCTGCCTCCAGTTTGGAGAACGCATCCATGGTCTAGGTAGAGCTGCCGGAAGTCGAGACCCTGAAGGATCTGGTAGCTGAACTCGGTGTAGCTGATGCCCTCGTCGGAGTTGAGCCGAGTGCTCACTGCATCCTTCTTGAGCATCGTGCCCACGCGGTAGTGCTTGCCGATGTCTCGCAGGAAGTCGATGGCGCTCATAGGCGCCGTCCAGTCGAGATTGTTGACGAGCCTCGCGGCATTGTCACCCTCGAAGCTCAGGAATTTGGCGACCTGCGCTTGGAGGTAGCCCACCCATTCAGCGACCACGGATGCCTCGTTGAGGGTTCGCTCCGAGGTGGGCTTCGGGTCGCCGATGAGTCCCGTCGAGCCGCCGACCAACCCGAGTGGCTTGTGGCCCGCGAGCTGCAACCTGCGCATCAGCAGGAGCTGCACGAGGTTGCCAAGGTGCAGGCTCGGGGCGGTGGGGTCGAAACCGCAGTAGTAGGTGATGGGCTCCCCCGCGAGAAGAGCTTTCAACTCGTCGGCGTTGGTGGAGACGTGGATGAGGCCGCGCCACACGATTTCGTCCCAGATATCAGGGAACGAGTCGTCGTTGCGCTGGGCGCTAAGTGATTCTGATGCAGGGGTTGACACGCGTTCAACCGTAGCGGAGTTGAGAAACCTACTCTTCGCTGTCGTCGTAGAGGCCGATAACGTTGCCCTCGCTGTCTTTGATGTACACCCACCGCGACGTCTCAGTGAGCGGCTGGATCTCCCCGAGCTGCGAGCCGCCGTTCGCAACCGCCCTGGCGACGGTTTCCTCGATGTTGTCTACGGTGAAGACGACAGTCGGATGGGCTATCGCGCCACCCGTGTGAAGGTCGCCGTTGATGCCTTTCTTGTCGGGTTGCATGAGCATTCCCATGTCGTCGGCCCAGGGTTCATAGTCGAACTCGAGCACTTCCTTATAGAAGGACTGTGCGCGCGCGATGTCTGTGGACGGAATTTCGAAGTGTTCGACGAAGGCCATGAATAGATCGTGCTGGCACCTCACTGAGAGGTCAAGGACTGATCAGGAACTGATCGCGGTCAGCGCGCTTCTTTGGCACCGACGCCTTGTAGGGCGACACCGTGGGATCCCCTGGGATCCACAGCCGCCACGGGTAGTCCGACGTGCCACCCTGGCCGGACACCCCAGTGCGCGGTCCGCTCTCGTGGGCCACCGGAGCCTCGGAGAGCATCAAACCGAACCGCCCGCCCAGGTCAGCTCCCCCGTCGTCCAGAGTGATCCCTAGCGCCACGCAGAGACGTGCCGGTCCGCGCGCGAGGTCGACATCAGTGCGGCTCGTCGTGCGGCGGGCACGAGCGAGCTCGACGCCTTCGACAATTTCGCCGGCGCGCAGCAGAACGGCCGACGCGGTACCTTCGGGCGAGCAGACGATGTTCGCGCACACGTGCATCCCATACGTGAAGTAGGTGTACAGATGCCCGGGCGGTCCGTACATGACGGAGTTGCGCTTGGTGGGTCCCCGAAAGGCATGCGAGCCCGGGTCCGCCTCACCCAAATACGCCTCGACCTCCGTGATGCGCAGAGTCACCGCATCCACGGTGAGCAACCCACCGAGCAACAGGGGTGCGACCTCGACTGAAGAACGCTCGAGCAGGTCGATCACCTTAGAAGAACGGGATTCCGCTCACCCCGGCGTAGATGAGCCCGGCGACGATGATCGCTGCACACACAACGACGATGATCTTGAAGCCCCGAGGGGTCATTCCGCGGCGCCACCAGCCCGGATCCTGATCCTTCGGCACGGTCATTCGGTACTCCTTCTGGTGAGGCCACGCACGCGCGCGACAAGGGCAAGCCGTTGTTCTGCGACCCGGTCGGGAGCCGTACCCCCGACACCGTTGCGACTAGCAACTGAACCCTCGATGGTGAGCACCTCGCGAACACCGGGAGTCAGGTGCGGCGAGATCGCACGATACTGTTCGTCGGTCGGTTGCTCGAGACCGAGGCCGTTTTCTTCGCAGAAACGCACGAGGGAGCCACTGATCTCGTGCGCCTCACGGAACGGTACCCGCTGCCGAACGAGCCAATCGGCGACGTCGGTAGCGAGCGAGAATCCCTGCGGTGCCAGCTCGGCCATTCTGGCCGTGTCGAAGGTGAGGGTGGCCACCATCCCCGTGAACGCGGGCAGAAGCACTTCGAGAGTCTCGACCGAGTCGAACACCGGCTCCTTGTCTTCCTGCAGATCGCGGTTGTAGGCGAGCGGAAGACCTTTGAGGGTCGCGAGCAATCCGGTGAGGTTGCCGATGAGCCTCCCGGACTTGCCTCGCGCGAGCTCCGCAATATCCGGATTCTTCTTCTGCGGCATGATCGACGACCCCGTCGAGTACCCGTCGTCGAGTCGAACGAACCCGAACTCGCGGGTGTTCCACAGGATGATCTCTTCGGCGAATCGCGAGAGATCGATGCCGATCTGGGCGGCAATGAAGGCGAACTCGGCGACAACATCCCGGCTGGCGGTCGCATCAATCGAATTCTCGGTGGGGCCAGCGAGACCCAGCTCGCGTGCGACGAGTGCGGGGTCGAGCCCGAGGCTCGATCCGGCAAGCGCCCCCGAGCCGTAGGGCGAGAGGGATGCCCGCACCCGCCAGTCGCGGAGTCGCTCGAGGTCACGCACCAGAGGCCACGCGTGCGCAAGCAGATGGTGAGCCAAGAGCACCGGCTGGGCGTGCTGCAAGTGAGTGCGTCCGGGCATGATTGCCGACTGGTGTTTCTCCGCCTGCGCAGCGATGGCGTCGATCAGGTCGACCACGGACTCGCCGATGATCGCGGAATGGTCGAGCAAGTACATCCGCACCAGCGTTGCGATCTGGTCGTTTCGACTGCGACCCGCCCGCAGCCGCCCACCGAGGTCGGTGCCGACAATCTCCAGCAGGGCGGCCTCGAGCGCGCCGTGGACGTCCTCATCGCCGGGGTGCGCGGTGAGCTCACCAGTGTCGACGCGACGCTCGAGTTCGTCGAGGCCCGCGTGCATTGCGGACGCTTGCTCCGCGTCGAGGTAGCCTGCCGCCGCGAGCGCAGTGGCGTGGGCGTGTGACCCGGCGATGTCGTAGGGAGCGAGCTGCCAGTCGAAGTGGGTGGAGCGGCTCAGTGCGACGAGTTCAGGCGACGGTCCGCTCGCGAACCGAGCCCCCCAGAGCTTTCCCTCTCCCGTGCTTGCCATCTAGCTATTCTCCAACAGCCACACCATGAGCGCTTTCTGGGCGTGCAGCCGATTCTCGGCCTCATCCCAGATGACGCTCTGCGGCCCGTCGATGACCTCCGAGGTCACCTCATAACCACGGTCGGCGGGTAGGCAGTGCAGGAAGATCGCGTCGGGCTTGGCGAGCGCCATCAGATCGCCGTCGACCTTGTAGGACGACAGGGATGCTACGCGCGCTGCCTTCTCGTCTTCCTTGCCCATCGACACCCACGTGTCGGTAACCACGACGTCAGCGCCCGAGACGGCCTCGAGAGCATCCGTGAAGATCGTCACCGATCCACCGGTCTGCACAGCGATCGCATCAGCATCGGCGACCACGCGCTCCTCCGGCATGTAGTCCGCAGGGCACGCCACCCGAACATGCATTCCGGCAGTCGCCCCCGCCAGCAGGTACGAGTGCACCATGTTGTCGGCACCGTCGCCGAGGAAGGTAACGGTGAGGCCAGCGAGGGTTCCCTTGTGCTCGCGGATCGTCAGCAGGTCCGCGAGCAGTTGGCAGGGGTGGAACTCGTCGCTCAGAGCATTGATCACGGGCACCGTTGTGCCGGATGCCATCTCCACGAGGCCTGACTGCGCGTAGGTGCGCCACACAATCGCGGCGACCTGACGTTCGAGTACCCGCGCGGTATCCGACGGGCTCTCCTTGCCGCCGAGCTGACTGTTCGCCGTCGAGATGATGAGCGGCTGCCCGCCCAGGTCGGCGATGCCCACAGCGAACGACACACGCGTGCGAGTCGACGACTTGTCGAAGATCACCGCGACGGTCTGTGGCCCAGCCAGCGGCTTGCGGCCCCAACGATCGGCCTTGATGTGCTCGGCGAGATCGAGAATCGCGGTTTGCTCGGCCTGGCTCAGGTCGTCGTCCCGCAAGAAGTGACGTGTCATGCGTTGGCCTCCAGAGCCTTCGTAAACGTGGTGATGAATTCGGCGACCTCGGAATCACCGATGATGAGGGGCGGCGCGAGACGGATGCTCGTGTCGTTGGGAGCGTTGACGATGAGTCCTTCGGCCGCAGCAGAGGTGACGACGGCAGCGGCCACCGGCTTGGACAATCCGACGCCGATGAGAAGGCCCTGTCCGCGCACCTCCTCCACCAGCGGGAGTCCCACGAGCGCTGCGCGAATCTCGTTCCCCCGACGTTCGGCGTTCTCGACGAGACCGGCGCGCTCGATCTCTCCGAGCACGGCATTGGCCGCGGCCGTGACCAGCGGGTTGCCGCCGTACGTTGAGCCATGCTGTCCCGCAACGAGGAGGTCGCTCGCGGCTCCGAAAGTCACGAGCGCTCCGATCGGGAGTCCGCCGCCGATGCCCTTGGCGAGCGCTATCGCGTCTGGCTCAATACCCGTTTTGTGGAACGCGAACCACGCTCCCGTGCGACCGGCCCCGGTCTGGATTTCGTCGAGGATGAGGAGCGCGCCGTGACGAGCAGTGATCTCACGCGCCGCTTCGAGATATCCGTCGGGAAGGTCGATGACCCCCGCTTCACCTTTGATGGGCTCGACGAAGAGTGCTGCGACATCCGGACCCATCGCTGCTTCGAGCGCTTCGACCGTCGATTCGATGTGTTCGACGTTGGGCAAGAGGGGTTCAAAAGGCTCGCGCAGGGCTGGTTTGCCCGTGAGCGAAAGCGACCCCATCGTGCGTCCATGAAAACTGTTGTTGAGCGCGAGGATGCGCGGCCGACCCGTGCGGCGAGACAGTTTGATCGCAGCCTCGATCGCCTCCGCTCCCGAGTTGCAGAAGTAGACCCGCCCCTGCTCCCCCGCGCCGGTAATGCGGCAGAGCCGTTCGGCGAGCTCGAGCTGGGGTGGTGTCGCAAAATAGTTTGAGACGTGGGCGAGAGTCGCTATCTGTTCGCTCACCGCAGCAACGAGCACCGGATGCGCGTGGCCGAGGGAGAGCACGGCGATACCACCGAGAAAGTCGAGGTACCTCTTTCCCTCGGAATCCCACACATAGGCACCTTCGCCGCGAACGAGTTCGGCACTCGGTAGCGCAGCAGATTTCATGATCCGCGCGGAATAGTCGTCTTTCCAGGTGTGGGTCATTCGGGGACAACCTCCGTGCCGATACCGCTTTGGGTGAATACTTCGAGCAAGATCGAGTGCTTCTCGCGGCCGTCGATAATCGCGGCCTTGGGAACGCCACCGGCGACCGCCGCGAGACAGGCCGCCATCTTGGGGATCATTCCCGATTCCAGACTCGGGAGGAGATCCTCGAGCGCGGTCGCGGTAATCACGGTCACCAGCGAATCGCGGTCTGGCCAGTCACTGTAGAGTCCCGCGACATCCGTAAGAATGACGAGTTTTGCGGCACCGAGTGCTACCGCAAGCGAGGCCGCTGCCGAATCCGCATTGACGTTGAGGAGGGAGTCTGGCCCGTTGGCAATCGAGGAGACGACAGGGATATGACCCGCGGCCAGAATCTCGAGCACGCGCGCGGGATCGACTGCAGTGACATCACCCACGAGACCTAGATCACCTCGCACCTCACCGGTGAACAGACCGTGATCTTCTCCCGAGACGCCGCGACCGAGGTCGCCGTGCTCGTTGATGAGACGCACAAGCTCGCCGCCCACCTGCTCGGCAAGTACCTGACGGATGACGGGCATGCTCTCCGGAGTCGTGACTCGGTAGCCACCCCTGAATTCGCTCGGGATGCCACGGCGGGTGAGCTCTGCGGTGATCTGTGGCCCCCCGCCGTGCACTACCACCGGCTTAACACCCGCATAGCGCAGATAGACCATGTCCTCGGCGAACGCTCGCTTGAGGTCGTCGTCGACCATGGCGTTTCCGCCAAACTTCACCACAATGATCTCGTCGTGGAACCGCTTCAGCCACGGCAGGGCTTCGATGAGTACAGCGGCCTTCGCCGCGGCTTGATCTTGGCTGACCATCAGCTGGAGTACGCCGAGTTCTCGTGCACGTAGTCGTGCGTGAGATCGTTCGTGAGGATTGTCGCTGTCGCATCACCCACGCGTAGGTCGATGAGAAGGTGCAGTCCACGTGGCGTGATGTCCACCTCGTTGCGGGGCCGATCGGGCGCGCCCGCATGGCACACACGCACCCCGTTCATCGATACGTCCACGTCGTAGGGGTCGAATCCGGCAGCCGTGGTTCCGATCGCAGCGAGCACACGACCCCAGTTCGGATCGTTACCGAAGACAGCTGCCTTGAAGAGGTTGTTGCGCGCCACCGACCGACCGACCTCGACCGCGTCGTCTTCCGTCAATGCGTTGACCACCTCGATACGGATGTCGTGGCTCGCGCCCTCGGCATCGCCCTGCAGTTGCTCTGCCAAATCGAGGCACACCGCGGCGAGTGTGGCTTGGAAGTCGTCGAATTGCGGCTCCACTCCCGATGCGCCCGAAGCGAGCAGGCTCACCTGGTCGTTCGTAGACATGCAGCCGTCGGAATCAAGCCGGTCGAAGCTGACTCGCGTGGCGTGGCGTAGCGCGATGTCGAGTTCCGCGCTGCTGAGCACCGCGTCTGTGGTGATGACCACGAGCATCGTCGCGAGCCCGGGCGCGAGCATCCCAGCGCCTTTCGCCATTCCGCCGATCGTGTATCCGCCCTTACCCGTGCGCACCGAACGCTTGGGCTTCGAGTCGGTCGTCATGATGGCGAGGCTCGCGGCTTCCCCGTTGTCCCCAAGGGAGGCTGCGGCGCTCGTGACCCCGGCGAGCACCTTGTCGAGGGGCAGTTGGTCTCCGATGAGTCCCGTCGAACACACGAGGACGTCACCCGACGACACGCCCAGTGCCTCGGCTACAGCCTCGGCGGTGGCGTGGGTCACCTGAAAACCCTGCGACCCGGTGAAACAGTTCGCTCCGCCCGAGTTAAGCACGATCGCTGAGACCGTCCCATCGGCGATCACTTGCTTCGACCAGATAATCGGGTTCGCTTGTGCGCGGTTGCTCGTGAAGACCGCGGCCGCATTCGCGAGTGGACCCCGATTGACAACGAGTGCAAGATCGAGCCCCCCACTGGTCTTGAGCCCCGCAGTGACGCCCGCGGCCTCGAATCCTTGCGCTGCTGTCACGCCCTGCCGTGCAGTGCCGCTCACGGTGCCACCCCGTCCGTCGTCAGTCCTGTGGTCTCCGGGAAACCGAGAGCGATATTCGCGGATTGGAGCGCAGCACCCGCCGTGCCCTTGACGAGGTTATCGATCGCCGAGATGACCACTACCCGCCCAGCCGCCTCGTCGACAGCGAGGCCGATGAGGCAGGTGTTGGATCCCAACGTGTCCGCGGTGCGCGGGTACTGACCGGCCGGCAGCACGTGTACGAATGGCTCGCTCGCGTATGCCGATTCCCAGGCTTGCCGAATCTGCGCCTCGGTAGCGCCCGGCGCGAGCCGAGCCGTCGAGGTTGCAAGGATGCCCCGACTCATGGGCACGAGAACTGGGGTGAACGAGATGCTGACATCGCTGCCGCCAGCCAGTTCGAGGTTCTGCCGGATCTCCGGCGTGTGCCGGTGGATGCCCCCGACCTGATACGCGCTCGCGGAGCCGAGCAGCTCGCTCGCGAGAAGCTCGGTCTTCAAACTCTTACCTGCTCCGGAAGGGCCCACCGCGAGCACTGCGACAAGGTCGCTCGGCTCGAGGAGCCCGGCCGCGATGCCGGGAGCGAGCGCCAAGGTGATCGCCGTGACGTTGCATCCGGGAACTGCGATGCGAGTGGCGCCCTGCAGCAGTTGACGCTGGCCCGCGAGTTCAGGCAAGCCGTAGGTCCAGGCTCCGAAGTAGTCGCCGCCATAGAACTGCGCCCAATCGGTTTCGTTCGTCAGCCGGTGATCAGCTCCGCAGTCGATGACTACCGTGTTCGCCGGCAGGTCTTTCGTGACCTCGCCCGACTTTCCATGGGGCAGTGCAACGAACACCACATCGTGGCCGGCGAGAGTCGCGGCATCCGTGGGTTTCAGGTCGAGATGAGCGAGCGACCGCAGATGGGGTTGCACGGAGACGAGCGGCTGGCCCGCGTTCTGGAACGCAGTGACCGTCGTGACATCGAATTCGGGGTGGGCACTGAGCAGGCGCAGCACCTCACCTCCGGCGTAGCCGCTGGCTCCAGCCACGGCAACCGAGAGAGACATGGATCTACCTTAATGAGAGAGGGACAAGGGACGGATGCGGCGGCGGCTCACGCGACCACGTTTTGTATGCACGCGGTCGTGGCGCGAAACGTCGCCTATCGTCGCTCGTCGGACCCGCGGCGCTGTGCAGCAGCCGGGCGCAACCCAACGAACAGCTCGAGGCTGGTCTGGGATGTGCGGAACGTGGTCACGCCTTCGAGAGTAGTGCACTCCCGCAGACTGCCGCTAATCGCTACCCTTATGACGGATGCTCGAACGGGCCTCACGCGACACAAGGAGAAACCCCATGTCAAACTTCGATGGTTTGCTCGACCTGATTCCGGTCGGCGACATCGCCAAGCAGCTCGGCGTACCGCAGGATGTTGCTGAGGCCGCAGTCAAGCAGGTAATCCCCGCGATTATCGGTGGCATGGCAGTCAACGCTCAGGATGCCGACGGACAGAAGTCCCTCGAGAGTGCGCTCAGCAAGCACGCGACCTCAGCGTCGGGCAAGAAGGTCTCGGTCAAAGAGATCGACACCGCCGACGGCGAGAAGATCGTCAACCACGTGTTCGGCGCGAAGAAGAACGACGTGGTTGCCGCCGTCGCCGACACGAGCAAGAGCAGCAACGTCACCCAGGAACTCATCGCGCAGCTGCTGCCGATCATTGCCCCAATCGTGATCTCGTTCGTCGCGAAGCAATTCCTCGGCCAGAAGGACACGGCGCCCGCCGCCAAGGAAACCACCCCGGCTGCGTCGTCGGGCGGTATCGGCGACCTGCTCGGTGGGTTGCTCGGCAGCTCGCAGGGCCAAGAGATCATCGGCGGCGTACTCGGCGGACTGCTGGGCGGCAAGAAGTAGCCCTCCGCCTTGCTCCCTGAGAGTACGTACTTCTGCTCCTGTGCTCCCTGAAAGCTCGCAGAAGTGCGTACTCTCGCGGAGGATCGCGGAGGATCGCGGCTACTCGCGGAGAATCGCGCCCACTCGCGCGGCCGCCACGGCCACAGCAGCGTTCTTCGCCTCGGTTGCCTCCGCCTGCGTCAAGGTGCGATCCGCCGCACGGAAGCGCAACGCAAACGTGAGTGACTTGCTGCCGTCCGGCACTCCGGCACCGCGATAGTCATCGACGAGGGTGACCTTCTCGAGCAACTCTCCGGCACCCTCGACAAGCAGGGCGAGCACATCCCCTGCACTGACCGTGCTCGACACCACGAGCGACAGGTCCTGAGTCGCCGCGGGCAACCCGAGAATCGGCGACGGCGTGACCTCGGTGATCGACAGTGCAATGAGGGCGTCGAGATCGAGCTCGAGCACCGCGACCACGCGCGGCAGGTCGAGGTCGGCAGCAAGCGACGGAAGCAACTCCCCCGCGTATCCGATGACGCGGTCACCGGAACGCAATTCAGCAGTTCGACCCGGATGCATGGCCTGGTGGGATCCCGTCGTGATCGTGATCGGCGACGCAAGGACCGTTGCAAGGTGTTGCGCCGCACCCAACGCATCGGAAAGCCCGTGCGAAACGCTCGGTTGCCCAGGCTGTTTCGTCACGGCATCGCCAAGGAACAGCGCACCGACGTGCCACGGCTGCGGAGGGATGCTCGCGCGCAAGCCCTCGAGCACCTCCGCCGACGGACGCTGGTCGCCGGCAGGCAACGGTCCACTGCCGTAGGTGTGCCCCGCGACCGGGCGGAATACCGTCCCGACCTCGTACAGCGAGAGGTCGGTGAGCCCGCGGGAGAGGTTCCGGCGCGCAATGGCAATGAGGCCAGGGAGGAGCGAGGTACGCAACCACGCGGCATCCGGGTCAAGCGGGTTTGCGATCTTCATAGCCGCGACACCGCCCGTCTCAGGCGAGCCGAACTGATCATTCGACGCCTGAGCGAGGAACGGGTATGCGAGCACCTCGGTGAGACCGCCAGCAGCGAGCGAACTCGAGGCGAGCCGCCGCAACCGTTGCTCACGCGTGAGCCCACGACCGGGCGGTGCGACAGGCAACACGGACGGGATTCGGTCGTATCCCACGATGCGGGCGACCTCCTCGGCAAGGGTTGCCCGGTCGGTGAGGTCAGGGCGCCAGGTCGGGGGCGTGACCGTCCAGCCGGAGTCGCTTGCGACGACCGTGGTGCCGATCTCCTGGAGCGAATCGGTGACCTCGTCGGCCGAGAACTCGGCTCCGATGAGGCTGGTGACGTAGCCGTCCGGAAGCTCGATCGCGCTCGGGGGCACTGAGTTGTCCAACACGATCCCGAGGTCGTCTCCGGTGCCGCCACCGAGTTCCTCCAGCAGTTGCACGACTCGCGCGACACCGACCGCGGGGACCTTCGGGTCTACTCCGCGCTCGTAGCGACGGGCAGCTTCACTCCACAGCTTGTGTCGTCGTGCGGTGCGGGCAATCGTGACCGGATCCCAGTTGGCCGCCTCGACAAGCACATTGGTGGTCGAGTCGCTGATCTCCGTGGAGGCGCCCCCCATCACTCCGGCGAGCCCCACCGGCCCGGACTCGTCATCGATCAGCAGATCTTCCGGACTCAGGGTGCGCACTTGCCCATCGAGCGTCTCGAATTTCTCGCCAGCCTTCGCTCGACGGATGGTGAAGCCACCCCTGAGCTTGTCGAGGTCATACGTGTGATTGGGCTGTCCAAGCTCGAGCATGACGTAGTTGCTGATGTCGACGACGAGCGAGATCGACCGAATGCCGGCGAGCGTCAATCGCGACACCATCCACGCCGGAGTCGGTCGAGTGGGATCGATGCCGCGCACCGCGCGCGCCATAAAGACCGAGACGCCAATGTTGCCGCGGATGGGTGCCTCATCGGCAACCGTCACCGAGAAGCCGTGTGCGTCCGACGGAGTGACCGCGTCTGCGGGATCGCGGAACGCTGCGCCCGTCGAGTGGGCGTACTCGCGTGCGACCCCTCGGATCGAGAATGCGTAGCCGCGGTCTGGCGTGACGTTGATCTCGACGGCGAAGTCATCGATGCCGAGCAGCGGGATCGCATCGGCGCCGACCTCGGGGTCGAGGCCGAGATTCTTCAGGAGCAGGATTCCGTCGTGCTCGTCTCCCAGACCCAACTCGCGCGCCGATGCCATCATGCCGTCGGACACATGCCCATAAGTCTTTCGCGCCGCGATGGGGAACGGCCCTGGCAACACGGCACCGGGCAGCGATACCACGACCTTGTCGCCCACGGCGAAGTTGTGCGCACCGCACACGATTCCGCGGGGGGCATCCTCACCGACATCGACCTGCACCCAGTTGATGGTCTTGCCGTTGGACTGGGGCTCCGGGGTGAACTCGAGAACCTTGCCCACGACCACCGGACCGGTGACGTCGAAGCTGTGCACATCCTCTTCTTCGAACCCCACCTTGACGAGCGCAGCGTGGACCTGCTCGAACGTGACGTCCTCGGGAATCGCGACAAACTCGCGCAACCAACTGATCGGGACGCGCATCAGACCACCATTCCGAACTGCTGCGAGAAGCGAATATCGCCCTCGACCATGTCACGCATATCGTTCATGTCGTTGCGGAACTGCAACGTGCGCTCGATGCCCATTCCGAAGGCGAAGCCCTGGTACTCGTCAGGATCGATCCCCGCGGCTCGCAGCACATTGCGATTGACCATTCCACAGCCACCCCACTCGACCCAGCGTGCGCCGCCTTTGGCGTTCGGCTGCCAGACATCCATCTCGGCGCTCGGCTCGGTGAAGGGAAAATAGTTGGGACGCAGGCGAATCTGCGCCTCCTCCCCGAACATCGCCCGTGCGAGGTGCTCGAGGGTGCCGCGCAGGTTTGCCATGGTCAGACCTCGATCGATGGCGATGCCCTCGATCTGATGGAAGACGGGAGTGTGTGTTGCGTCGAGCTCGTCTTTGCGGAAGACCTTGCCGGGCGACACCACATAGAGCGGAAGCTCGCGGGTGAGCAGTGATCGGATCTGCACGGGGCTGGTCTGGGTGCGCAACACCAGGTGCGCATCGACAGGATCGATGAAGAACGTGTCCTGCTCACTGCGAGCCGGGTGATCCTCATCCATGTTGAGCGAGTCGAAGTTGAACCATTCGTTCTCAAGCTCTGGACCTTCGGCCACCTCCCAGCCCATGGCGACGAACACGTCGCCCATGTGCTCCATCAGTAGGCTGAGCGGATGCCGCGACCCGGTCCTCCACCGTGAGGGAACTGCCGTGACATCCACAGCCTCCGCCGCAAGCCGCGCGTTCTCCTCGGCCACGGCGAGTTCTGCCTCGCGAGCGGAGAGAGCCTCGGCCACACGCGCACGCCCCTGACCCACGAGCTTGCCCGCGGTCGCTCGGTCTTCAGGTGCTACCGACTTGAGGCTCGCGTTGAACTGCGCGAGCGGAGATTGCTCCCCCGCGTGAGCCGCGCGCGCAAGGCGGAGCTCGGCGACCGTTGTGGCGGCGGAAAATGCGGCGATTGCGGCATCCGCTGCCTGCGATATTGCCGTCTCGGTGATTGCTGGGGTCCCTGACACAGTCACCGAGTTTACCGGGAGCCCGGAGGCGCGATGTTCGGGGCTAATCCGGCGTGCGGTTGCGTGGCCGCGGAAGTGTTATCGCGCGGGTGCCTTCGATACCGGGCGGCTTGGGGGTATTCGGCAGCGCCTTACCCATTCGCGGTCCACTGCGTCGCGCCACATAGCGCGCCAGCCACGACAGGGAAAGGTTGATTGCGAGATAGATGACGAGGGTGAGGAAGAACAGCGAGAAGAAGTACCGGTTGCCGTAGAAGTTCGACATCTGGTTGACGACCTTGCGCAGTAGCTCGGGATAGCCGATCACATAGGCGAGCGACGTGTCTTTGAGGAGAACCACGAGCTGGGCAATGATGATCGGCAACATCTGGCGGAAGGCTTGAGGGAACTCGATGAGCATCCGAGTCTGCACCGGGGTCAGCCCGATCGCGAGACCCGACTCACGCTGCCCGCGCGGCAGCGATGCAATGCCCGCACGAAGCGCCTCGCCGATGATGGCGCCATTGTAGATTCCGAGCGCCAACACTCCCGCCGGGTATGCACCGGTGCTGAAGACAAGCAGGATGAACAGCATCATGAGCAGCACGGGCATGCCACGGAAGAATTCGAGAATGACAAGCACGGGAATCCGCACGAACGCGGATCGAGCCGTGCGCCCGAACGAGAACGCGATGCCTACCAGTACCGCGAGGACGGCGGCGACGCCGGCCATCCGAAGTGTTCCCCAAACGCCATCGAGCACCCCACGCCACAGGGCGAGATCAGTGAAGATGTCCCAGCGGCTCGGATCGAACATTCCAGGTTGCTCGGCGCCATTGGCAGACACCCTGGGAGCTGCGAGGGCAAGCACGAGGGCAACGAGGCCCACGACAATAAGAACCAGCCCGATGATGGAGCCGATACGCTCGCGGCGCTTGGTGATGGGCCCGGGTGCGTCGTAGAGAACGCTCATCGCAGCACCGCCACCTTTTTCTCGACCCGAGCGGCAATGATGCCGAGGGTAACGGTGACCAAGAGATAGAAGAATGCGACAGCGAGCAGAATCGCCACTACCGAATCGCCGCGAATGTTGATGACATCCCCCGCCGAGGCGAAGAGCTCCTTGACGAAGAATGCACCGGCCACCGACGTGTTCTTCGTCAGTGCTATGAAAACGTTGATGAGGGGCGGGATGACCATCCGGATCGCTTGCGGCATCACAACGAGCCCGAGCGTCTGCCCGAACGACATACCGATGCTGCGGGCTGCCTCGGCCTGACCGATGGGCACGCCGTTGAAGCCCGAGCGGATCGCCTCAGCGACGAAGGGTGACGTGTACGCGGTGAGGCCGATTACCGCGAGCGTGAAGAAGTCAATGCGCACACCGAGATACGGGAGGATGAACGCGCAAAAGAAAAGCACAAGTGTGAGCGGCGTATTGCGCAATATTTCGGTGTACGCGGCCGCGAACCCTCGCACCGACGCGATCGGCGAGATGCGCATCGCGGCGACGATGGAACCTACGGCGAAAGCCGCGGTTCCCGACAGCACGAGGAGGCCGAGGGTCATGCCGAATCCGCGAAGGAACGTAGGCAAGTTCTCGATTACGGCATCCATCTCACACCTCCTTTGGGTCTCATGCAGATGCGAGGCGGTCCGCACCGGGTGGGCGGACCGCCTCGCGGCTAGCAGTTATCGCACGTAGCGGTCAACGGCAGGCGGGGTGGGAAGGTTCAGCACCTTACCTGCGGTGCTCTCCCAGGCGGCAGCCCAGGTGCCATCGGCGTACGAAGCCTCAAGCACGTCGTTGATCCAGTTGCGGAACGTGTCGTCCTCGAGCGCAACGCCAATTCCGTAGGGCTCCTCGGTGAACGGGTTGTTGACGACCTCGAACTCACCCGAGTTCTGGTCTGCGAGACCCGCAAGGATCACGTTGTCGGTCGATACCGCGACAACCGCGCCGTTGCGAAGCGGCTCGAGGCAGTCACCGTAGCCCGCAGCAGCAAGCACGACGGCGCCAGCAGCGATCAGGTTCTTCTCAGAGGTGGACCCTGATGCAGAACAAACGTTCTTGCCCGCGAGGTCGTCGATCCCGGTGATGCCTTCGGGGTTACCCGCGAGAACGAGGATGTCCTGTCCGGCCGAGTAGTAGGGACCAGCGAACGAAACTACCTCTTTGCGGGTGTCGTTGATCGTGTAGGTGGCGACTACGAGGTCAACCTCACCACTCTGGATGAACGGCTCACGGTTCTTGGAGACCGTCTCCACCCACTTGATCTTGTCTGCGCTGATGCCGAGTTCGCCAGCAATGATCTTGCCGATCTCGACATCGAATCCGACCGGCGTTCCGTCGGGGCCAGCAAGGCCGAAGAGGGGCTGATCGAACTTGGTACCGATCGTGATGGTGCCCGCGTCGGCGAGCTTGGCCATCGTGGTACCCGCCTCAAATGTCGGCGCGGCAACCGTCGGGTCCGCCGCCGGCGTTCCTGAATCCGTGCAACCGCCCAGAACGAGCACGCTCGCTACTGCAACGGCAGAAATCATTAGACCGTTCTTGAACCTCATGGGTTCCTCCTGTCTGCTGTGTTTTCCCGCTCACTCGATTAGTGGGCAAGTACTTTCGAGAGGAAGTCCTTCGCTCTCGGAGTCTGTGGTTTCGTGAAGAAGGTCTCGGGATCTGCTTCCTCGACGATCTCGCCGTCTGCCATGAAGAGCACTCGTTTGCCCGCTTTGCGAGCGAATCCCATCTCGTGGGTGACGACGACCATGGTCATCCCCTCCTCAGCGAGCCCGACCATGACATCGAGCACCTCGGTGATCATCTCGGGGTCGAGCGCCGATGTCGGCTCGTCGAACAACATGACCTTCGGTTCCATCGCGAGAGCTCGCGCAATCGCCACTCGCTGCTGTTGACCGCCAGACAATTGAGCAGGCATCTTGTTCGCCTGATCGGCGACGCCTACCCGATCGAGCAAGATCATCGCGCTGGCATCGGCGTCGGCCTTCGAGATGCCACGCACCCGACGCGGCCCGAGGGTGACGTTCTCCAGAATCGTCTTGTGCGCGAAGAGGTTGAAAGATTGGAAGACCATTCCGACGTCGGCACGGAGCTTCGCCAGCCCCGCTCCCTCTTCGGGAAGAGGCACCAAATCGATGGTGATCGTGCCGCTATCGATGGTCTCCAGGCGGTTGATGGCGCGACACAAAGTCGACTTACCCGAACCGCTGGGCCCGATGACGACAACGACTTCACCGCGGTGAATCGTGGTTGTGATGTCCTTCAATACATGAAGTTCACCGAAGTGCTTGTTGACGTGATCGAGGACGACCAGAGGTTCACTACCGTGTGACTCCATGAGTCCACGGTTACACGGATGACAAGTGAGGTCAAAAACTCAGCCAAGATGTGACTCGACTGTGATGCTGAAAACTCAACTTCGCTGTGCGAATGCGCTTTCGTACAGGCACACCGATGCGGCGGTAGCGAGGTTCATCGACTCGGCGTGTCCATAGATCGGAACGGTGATTACCCAGTCGGCAAGAGCGTAATGGGCGTCGCTCAAGCCGCGCGCCTCGTTACCAAACAGCCATGCCGTGGGTGCCGCAAGGGCTCCGGCCTTCCGGGCAGCGAGCAGATCCGCGCCTTTGATGTCCGCGGCAATGACTTGCAGCCCGATTCCCTTGGCCTTGTCGACGACGCTGTCGAGCTCCGACGCAATGGCGACGGGCAAGTGGAACAGTGACCCGGTCGTTGCTCTGACCACCTTCGGGTTGTAGAGGTCGACGCTGCGACCGGAGAGAATCACGGCATCCGCGCCAGCCGCATCTGCAGCCCGGATAATCGTTCCCGCGTTCCCCGGATCGCGCACCTCCTCGAGGATGGCGATGAGCTTGGGCCCTCCCGCCAGGATGTCCTTCAGCGAGGTGGGAAACTGTCGGCACACAGCGATAATCCCCTGCGGGGTGACCGTGTCAGCCATCGCTTCGAGCACGACTTCGGAAACGAACTCGACCTCGATACCTGCCTCAGTAGCGGCGCGCGACAGATCCGCGTGCCGCTCCAGAGCAGTGGGAGTCGCGTACAGCTCGACGAGCAGTTCGGGACGGTAAGTAAGGGCCTCGGAGACCGCCTGCGGCCCCTCGAGCAGAAACAGTCCGGTCTCGGATCGGGCGTCCCGCTTGGCGAGCTTCGCCACGGCGCGAACGCGCGGCGAGCGGGGGTTGTCGATCATGGCTTCAGCCTAGGGCTCGCGAGTACGACAACAGCCTCGGACTCGCTGAGCGAGTACGAGGCTGTTGGGTAACGCTGTCGAAGCTACGCGGACCTTCGGTGCCACTGCGCTTGCTATGCGGACACCTTCGGTGCCACTGCGCTTGCTACGCGGACACCTTCGGTGCCACTGCGCTTGCTACGCGGACACCTTCGGTGCCGACGTGTCAGCGGGAAGGGCTGCCTTGGCGGCGGCGACAATCGCGGCAAACGTCGAGGGCTCGGTGACCGCGAGGTCGGCGAGCATACGGCGGTCGACCTCGATACCGGCCAAGTTCAAGCCCTGGATCAGTCGGTTGTAGGTCAGGCCGTTGGCGCGGGAAGCAGCGTTGATGCGCTGGATCCACAGGCGGCGGAAGTCGCCCTTGCGCGCACGGCGGTCACGGTATGCGTAGACGAGGGAGTGGGTGACCTGCTCCTTCGCTTTGCGGTAGAGGCGCGAACGCTGTCCACGGTATCCGGATGCGCGCTCAAGAATGACGCGACGCTTCTTGTGGGCGTTGACTGCCCTTTTTACTCTTGCCATTGTTCTTGTCCTGACCCTTACTTACCGAGAAGCTTCTTGATGACCTTGGCGTCTGCCGGAGCGAGAACCCGATCGGCATTCATCTGGCGCTTGAGCTTGCTGCTCTTGACTTCCAGATTGTGGCGCATGCCCGCGCCCTGCTTCATGATCTTGCCGCTACCGGTGACCTTGAAGCGCTTCTTGGCACCGGAGTGCGTCTTCTGCTTAGGCATCCTTCTCTACTTCCTTCGTTGACACAGGCTTCTTCGTTGGTGCTGCTGCTGCCGCCGCGACCTTGGGGGTCTCGGCTACATCTGGGGTTGCCGCACGCTGGGGCTTGTTCGCAGCCTTGCGAGCTTCGGCCTCCGCCTTCGCGGTTGCCTTGTTCTTGTGGGGACCGATGACCATGACCATGTTGCGACCGTCGATGGTCGGGGTCGACTCGACTGAGCCATACTCCGACACGTCTTCCGCGAACTTCTGCAGCAAACGCACGCCCTGCTCAGGGCGGGACTGCTCGCGGCCGCGGAACAGGATCATGGCTTTGACCTTGTCGCCGCCCTGCAAGAAGCCCTCGGCGCGCTTGCGCTTCGTCTCGTAGTCGTGAACGTCGATCTTGAGGCGGAAACGAACCTCCTTGAGGATCGTGTTCGCCTGGTTGCGTCGCGCTTCCTTGGCCTTCTGCGCCTCTTCGTACTTGAACTTGCCGTAATCCATGATCTTGGCAACGGGAGGCTTGGAATTGGGAGCAACCTCAACCAAATCCAGGTCGGCCTCCTGGGCCAGACGCAGGGCGTCTTCGATTCGGACGACGCCAACCTGCTCGCCGTTGGGGCCAACAAGACGGACCTCCGGAACGCGGATTCGGTCATTGGTACGGGGATCGCTGATGCGGGGACTCCTTGCTCGTTCGTGGATTCGCGGCGATTGCCGCAGCACGAGAGAGGAGTGTCAACACGCAAACACCCTTTCTGCTATTCGCACAGCACAGAGCCGTACGAACGGGGTGTAACGACCCGGTAACCTTGAGAAGCGGTCGACAGGTGGGAGATTCTCCACTTTCGTAGCCCGGAGCACGCTCCGAGGCCTGCACAAGAATAGCAGAGGCCGCCGCAATCACCTAAGGAACCCATGACTGACGCGAACTCCTATGCCGATGACGAGATCCGCGACATCAGCGAAGTGCCCGCCGTTGAAGTTATCAACACGGTCGCGGTGCACCTCATGAGCGCTACCGCTGTGAAACTGGGCCTGTCGGACACTCCGGATGCGGCATCCGACCTCGACCTTGACGAGGCGCGCAAGCTCATCACCGTGCTCGCCGGCCTGGTAACCGCGGCTGCCCCCGAGATCGGCGACCACCACGCTCGACCCCTGCGCGACGGGCTCCGCTCGCTTCAACTCGCCTTTCGCGAGGCGTCAAGCATCCCGGATGCCCCGGGCAAGGGTCCAGGCGAAAAACTCACGGGTCCCGTCAACTAGGCGGACGGCAAGACTGCGGCTACGCGCCGACCAGCACCACACGCATCGAATCGACGCGTGCGGCGATCAGCTCGTCGTGAGACCACCGATCCCGCACGCGCGCCAGGAGCGTGTCGAGCGCCACTTGATCGAGCCCAGGGGCGAGGGAGAGCTGCACGATGAGCTCGGGGCCCGCCAAGCGGCAGCCAGGGTCTCCGGCGGCCAGGAGCACAGCGGCGACGACCGGCTCAGGCTCGGCCCCCGCCATGAAGGCGGCAAGCACGTCGGGGTCGGCATGGCTCGGCGTCCACTGCTGCGCTTGAGCAATCGCCCACAACGCCGGGCGACGAACGACGAACTCGGTGTCGCTCGTAGGGTCGAGCACCACAAGATCGGTACCTTCGCTCGCGGCGGCTAGGGCGACCCGTGCCGCAGTCGCCGGAACTGGGCGTGCGCTCGAGTTCCACCGAGCCATCGCGTCGACCGACGTGAACGCGGGGAGCACCGTGCGGCCATCGGGGCCCGCGACTGTCACAATCGACAATTCCTGGGACTTGTCATGCCCATGCTCGGTGACACCGTCGGCGCCGAGTTCGGCGACGAGCGGGATCAACAGTCGGGAGTCGCGCACAGCGTCGACGACGTCGGCTTCGCCCAGTTCGCCAGTGTGAAACCGTCGAATTGCCTCCATGAGGGCCTCGGGTGCGGCGCCGTCATCGTCGGAACTTGCGTTCTGCTCGAATCGTCGCCCCGCCCAGGGCACACCCGCGGAGTCGGTCATGCGTTACCGGCAGGCGACGTCGATGGCTTCGGCGAGCGTGAACGCCTTGGCATAGAGGGCTTTGCCGACGATGGCTCCCTCAACTCCGTAGGGTACGAGGGCACGGAGGTCAGCGAGGTCGTCCAACGTAGCGACGCCTCCTGACGCGATAACCGGACGGTCCGTGCGATCAGCCACCTGCCTGAGCAGGTCAAGGTTCGGGCCCTTGAGGGTGCCGTCTTTCGTGACATCCGTGAGCACGTATCGCGCGCAGCCGGCCTCCTCGAGGCGGTCGAGAACTGTCCAGAGATCGCCGCCATCCTGGGTCCAGCCACGTGCAGCAAGGGTGGTTCCGCGCACGTCGAGACCGACCGCGATCGCTTCGCCATACTGCGCGATTACATGTGCTGCCCACTCGGGGTTCTCGAGCGCCGCGGTTCCGAGGTTGATGCGCTTCGCTCCGGTGCCGAGGGCTGCTTCCAGACTCGCGTCATCGCGAATTCCGCCCGACAGCTCGATGTTCACATTACGGGGGGTGTTGTTGATGACCCGCTTGATCACCGCGTGGTTGTGGCCACGGTCGAAAGCTGCGTCGAGGTCGACGAGATGGATCCACTGGGCGCCCTGATCGACCCATAGTTGGGCGGCATCGACCGGATCCCCATAGCTCGTCTCACTCCCAGCCTCCCCTTGCGTGAGACGGACCGCCTTACCTGACGCGACGTCGACCGCCGGCAGGAGCACGAGACCCGGGGTCGTCGCAAAATCACTCATAGCGTGTGTAGCCAATTCTTCAATAGTCGGATGCCGGCCTCGCCGGACTTCTCGGGATGGAACTGCGTAGCCATCAGCGGCCCGTTCTCGACTGCCGCCAAGAACCTGCTGCCATGCTGCGCCCACGTGAGCTTAGGGTGCGGGAACGGGTCGTGCACTTCGAGGGTCCACTCCCGGGCCGCGTAACTGTGAACGAAATAGAAGCGTTCGTCGGCAATTCCCGCAAACAGCGTCGAATCTGCGGGAGCCTCGACGGTGTTCCACCCCATGTGCGGGAGCACCGGGGCCTCCAGCCGGGACACCACACCGGGCCACTCTCCGAGGCCAGGAGTGTCGTTACCTCGCTCGACGCCATGTTCAAAGAGCACCTGCATTCCCACACAGATTCCCAGTACTGGTCGACTGCCGGTGAGCCGCTTTTCGATGATCGCTCCCCCGCGCACGGCCGCCAGTTGACGAGCCACCGCCTCGAAAGCGCCGACGCCGGGCACGACCAGCCCATCGGCCGCTTCAGCGACCGCGCGGTCGGCGGTCAGGGTGACGTTCGCACCGGCAAGCTCGAGAGCCTTTGCTGCTGAGTGAACGTTGCCTGACCCGTAGTCGAGAATGACGACGGAAGGCCCGGTCATAGTGTTGATTCACCCACGATCAGAGCGCACCTTTGGTCGACGGAATACCGGTGACCCGGGCATCCGGCGCGACAGCGAACCTGAAAGCGCGCGCGAATGCCTTGAACTCGGCTTCGGCAATGTGGTGGGGATCACGTCCACCGAGCACAGTGATGTGCACCGTCATGGCGGCGTTGAAGGTGATCGCCTCAAAAACATGCCGCAGCATCGAACCTGTGAAGTGACCGCCGATGAGGTGGTGCTCGAAGCCGACTGGCTCGCCCGTGTGGACGAGATAGGGGCGTCCCGAGAGATCGACAACCGCCTGCACAAGCGCCTCATCGAGCGGCACGAGTGCGTCTCCGAATCGCGAGATACCAGCCTTGTCACCGAGCGCTTGCCGAATCGCCGTGCCCAGGGTGATGCCGATGTCTTCGACGGTGTGGTGCACATCGATGTGGGTGTCGCCGGTTGCCGTCACCGTGAGGTCGACAAGGGAGTGCTTGGAGAAAGCAGTCAACAGGTGGTCGAAGAAGGGCACCGAGGTGTTGATGGAGGATGCGCCAGTGCCATCGAGGTCGAGACTGAGCTCGATGCTCGACTCGCTCGTGGCGCGCGACAGTGTCGCGGTGCGCTGTGCGGTCATGGTTTCGATCCTACCGAGCACCCAGAACTACCGAGCACCAAGTAGCGAGCCCAACTAGCGAGCTCAACTAACGAGCTCCGAGGCGCGCGAGCGCGTCGAGGAAGATCGTGGTCTCCGCGTCACTGCCTGCGGTAACCCGCAAGTGGTGTGGGATTCCCACGTCACGGATGATGATGTCCTGGGCCAGCAACTCCTCAAACGTTGCGTGCGGGTCGTCCACTCCGCCGAACAGTACGAAGTTTGCCGCGCTCGGGAGCGGCGTGTAGCCGAGTTCAGGCAGTGCCACGATCATCCGGTCGCGCTGTTGCTTGATGTCTTCGACCATCGCCAGCATTTCTGGCGCGTGGGCAAGTGCTGCGACTGCCGCTGCCTGCGTGAACGCCGACAGGTGGTACGGAAGCCGCACAAGCCGCAAGGCATCGGTGACCGCGGGGTCGGCAGCGAGATAGCCGAGCCGCGCTCCGGCGAAAGCGAAGGCTTTGCTCATCGTGCGGCTGACCAACAGACGCGGTCGCCCCTCGAGAAGCGTGAGAGCAGTGTCACCGTCCTGAAACTCGGCATAGGCCTCATCGACGAGAAGGATGCCCGGGGTCGCGTCATACGCGGCGGCGATCGTCTCGAGCGAGAGCGCGGTGCCCGTCGGGTTGTTGGGTGAACAGAGGAACACGATATCTGGCTGTTCGCGACGGATAGCCTCGACAACGGTCTCCGGCGACAATTCGTAGCCAGGATCGCGCTCTGCGGTCACCCAGCGCGTTCCCGTGCCGTTTGCGATGATCGAGTGCATCGAATACGTGGGAGGAAATCCGAGAACGCTGCGGCCCGGTCCACCGAACGCTTGAAGCACCTGCTGGAGCACCTCGTTCGAGCCGTTGGCCGCCCAGATCTGATCGGGAGTCAGTCCGTGGCCGAGGTAGTTCGCGAGCGACTCGCGCAACTCGGTGAACTCGCGGTCGGGATAGCGGTTGACCCCCATGACCGCAGCAGCGAGCGCCATGACGATATCGGTGGCGACCGCCTCGGGAATCGGGTGGGTGTTCTCGTTGACGTTGAGCTGGATGCGAACGTGCTCCTGCGGGGCACCATACGGTGTGAGACCACGCAGGTCATCGCGGATCGGGAGGTCGGAGAGCTCGGTCACCGTACAAGCCTAGGGCGCTCGGGCAAGCAGGCTCGTCCGACTGAAGCTCGCCGCGCTATCGGAGCGAAGTGGGAATCGCCAATTCCTGGCCCGCATACACGTCAGGACCGCTCAACTGGTTGAACTGCACGAGCTGCGCGATGACATCACGAGGATCAGAGCGCGGCGCGATCTCTTCCGCGATCTGCCACATCGTTTGGCCAGCGGCCACCGTCACGTACTGAAACGGCTCGTCAGAACCCGTGAGGGACGCGGTAGCTACCCCACCGTTGAGAGCAAAGAGAAGGGCTGCCACGACGAGGGGGGCGGCCGCGAGAAACGTGAGAACTCCGCGACCACGACTGGTGAGTCGCAGGCGGGGCACAGTGGCGGAGTATCCGTGACCCATGACTACCGTGCTCATCGCTGCTCCTCTGGTTTTTCCGTGTTCCGTTCCCGTGGCGGTCGGCCGGGACTGCTGGGGAACGGAACACGAAGCTATTAGAACGTCTGTACCGAACATAGCTTCGAATGACGTTGATTTCAAGTAGATCTTCGAACAGACCACCGACAATCTTTCGACACACTCGAAGTTATGTTTGGTTTTGGCCTCTCCGACGGATACAGTTTCGAATGAGCCACCGACATTGGCAGGAATACGGGGAGACAATGGACGACACCAGCGCTGAATCGAGCACCGGCGGCACACGCCGCCGCACGAGCCTGAGCGACAAGCAGCTCGCGATCCTCGATGTCATCCAGCGATCCGTCTCCGCACGGGGCTACCCGCCGAGCATGCGTGAAATCGGTGACGCCGTTGGGCTTTCATCGTTGTCGAGCGTTACCCACCAGCTCGGCCAGCTCGAGCTCAGCGGCTACTTGCGTCGGGACCCCAACCGACCGCGCGCCATGGAGGTACTCATCGATCTGCCCGGCAGCTCCGAGGATGCCGCGGAGAACGCCCCGGCCGTCGGCGACGCCGTGATGGTGCCGCTCGTCGGGCGCATCGCCGCGGGCATCCCGATCACTGCCGACCAGCACATCGACGAAGTGTTCCCACTTCCCCGCCAGCTCACCGGAAAGGGCGAACTCTTCATGCTCAAGGTCGTCGGTGAATCGATGATCGACGCCGCAATCTGTGATGGCGACTGGGTAGTCGTGCGCCAGCAGAAAACCGCAGAAAACGGCGATATCGTCGCGGCAATGCTCGACAATGAGGCGACGGTCAAGGTTTTCCGTCAGCGAGACGGGCACACCTGGCTGCTTCCGCGTAACTCGAATTTCGAACCGATCCTCGGCGATCATGCCGAGGTGCTCGGCAAGGTCGTGACGGTGCTGCGCTCCCTGTAGCTCTGCCGGCCGCGCCTACACGCCAGCCTTCGCGCGCGCGGCGCGGGTCGCCGTAAGGATGTTCCTGAGGGACTCCACCGTCTCGTCGTATCCACGAGTTTTGAGCCCGCAGTCGGGGTTGACCCACACCTGGCGCTCGGGAATCGAGCCGAGCGCGATGTCGATCAGCTCACTCACCTCGTCGACTGACGGAACGCGCGGCGAGTGGATGTCGTAGACGCCCGGACCGATACCGCGACTGAATCCACTCGTCTTGATGTCGGGCACGACCTCCATCTTCGACCGCGCAGCCTCGATCGAGGTCACGTCGGCGTCAAGGCGGTTGATCGCGTCGATCACCACGCCGAACTCGGAATAGCAGAGGTGCGTGTGGATCTGCGTGCGATCATCCACACCGGCCGTCGCGAGACGGAACGACCCGACCGACCAATCCAGATAGTCGTCGTGGTCCTTCTTCTTGAGCGGCAGCAACTCGCGCAAGGCGGGCTCGTCAACCTGAATGATCCCGATTCCAGCGGCCTCGAGATCCGCAATCTCATCGCGCAGCGCCAAAGCCACCTGATTCGCAGTGTCCCGTAGCGGCTGGTCGTCGCGCACGAACGACCACGCAAGGATCGTCACGGGACCGGTGAGCATGCCCTTGACTGGCTTCGAGGTGAGGGATTGCGTGTACGTCGACCACTCGACGGTGATCGGAGCGGGCCTGGAGACATCTCCCCACAGGATCGAGGGGCGCGTGCAACGCGATCCGTACGACTGCACCCAACCGTTCTGGGTTACCGCGAATCCGTCGAGGTTCTCGGCGAAATACTGAACCATGTCGTTGCGCTCCGGCTCACCATGCACAATGACGTCGAGACCGATCTGCTCCTGAAGGTCGACAACGCGCTTGATTTCGTCGCGCATCGCCTGCCGGTACTGGTCCTCGGTGATGTCGCCCTTGGCCGCGGCTGCACGGTGTTGACGAATGTCGCCCGTCTGCGGGAACGACCCAATCGTGGTGGTGGGAAGGAAGGGCAGGCCGAGCGCTGCATCCTGCGCCGCGAGGCGGGCCGAGTACTCCCCGCGCGAGAAGTCGGCGTCGGTGAGGCTCGCAGCGCGAACTCGCACTGACCCGTCGCGGACGCCCGCGGCACGGTGGCGGTCGTCGAGGGCAGCGGTCGCGGCATCCAACTCGTTCTGGATCGCAGCCTTGCCCTCGAGGAGACCCTGGGCAAGCGTCGCCACTTGACCGACCTTCTGGTCAGCGAATGCGAGCCAACTCTTGAGCTGGTCGCCGAGCAGCGGCTCATCATCGATGTCGTGCGGAGTGTGGAAGAGACTGGTCGAACTCGACACCGCCACATTCGGGGAGAGGCCCGACAGTGACTCGAGCGATGAGAACGCTGCCACGAGGTCACCGCGCCAGATGTTGTGGCCGTCGATGACACCACCAACGAGAACTTTGTCCGTCGTGAACCCGCTTGGCAGATCGCCTTTCACGAGGTCGAGCCCGATGGCCTCGACCGGAGTGTCGAGAAGCACCGGAAGGGCGTCGTCGAGTGAACCGTAGGGCGCCGCAACAAAGATGCTGGGGCGCGCCGGGACTGCGCCCAACAGGTCGTAGGCACGTTTCGTGGCGGCAAGGACCACATCACGTGGCACATCGATGCTCTCACTGACCAGCGCTGGCTCGTCGAGTTGCACCCACTCCGCGCCCGCTGCGGTGAGTGCAGCGATGAGTTCGGCGTAGACGGGCAGCAGATCATCGAGACGGTCGAGTGGCACGTACCCTGCAGGCGCCGCCTCCGAGGGCTTGCTGAGGAGGAGGAACGTCACCGGCCCGACGATCACGGGCCGGGTGCGGAACCCAGACACAGTTGCTTCGGCCACTTCGCGCACGAGCCGGTCCGACGCCAAGTGCAGATTGGTTTCGGGACCGATCTCCGGGACTAGGTAGTGGTAGTTGGAATCGAACCACTTCGTCATCTCGGCGGGGGTGTCTGCGCCTTCCCCGCGCGCGATGGTGAAGTAGCCGGCAAGGTCGACCGTGCCATCGGCCTTCACGAGGCGCTCGAACCGAGCGGGCACGGCTCCGACAGTAACCGCGGCATCCAGCACCTGGTCGTAGTAGGAGAACGACTCGGGAATGGACGAATCTGTGCGACCGAGCCCGAGAGACGCGAGTCGTTCACGAGTCGCTGCACGCAGGTCGGCTGCGACTGACTCGAGTTCTTCGACAGTGATCCTGCCCGCCCAGAATGCCTCGACAGCCTTCTTGAGTTCACGACGGCGTCCGATCCGCGGGTAGCCGAGGATTGTGCCGGTGGGGAAAGTGGAGGAGGTCATGCGGTTTCCTTCGTTTGGGAGTCGATGAGTCCGACATCGCGGAGAACCGCGAGCACAGGCTCGTGCTGATTGAACGTGTAGAGGTGGAGTCCGGATGCCCCACCCGCGAGCAACTCGCTGCCGAGGGCCGTGGCGTGGGCGATGCCCACGGACCGCTGCCCCGCGGGGTCAGGGGCCGAGGCGAGCGCGCGTGCCAAGTCGACCGGAACTGCTTCGTCGGTGAGTTCGAGAATACGGGTAAGCCGCTGCGAACTGAGCACGGGCATGATGCCCGGCAGTATTCGCATCGTTACCCCCGCGGCCCGAGCTTCGTCAACGAAACGGAAGAAGTCGTCAGCGTGGAAGAAGAGCTGCGTGATTGCGAGGTTGGCACCAGCCGCCTGTTTTGCGAGAAGGGTGTCGAGATCCTGTTCCACCGAGCGGGAACGGGGATGGCCGTTGGGGAACGCAGCAACGGCGATCGTCACCTTGGCGCCCCTCGACAGCCTTTTCGCGCCCGGGAATCCGGGTACGTCGTGGAAGGCGAACGGTTCGCGTTCCTTCTGTACGCGATGAATGAGCTGCACGAGCTCGCCCGCGCTACCGAGGTCGCCGAGGAAGTCTTCGCCTTCCCGAGCACCCGCGGGCGGATCGCCTCGCAGCGCGAGGAAGCTTGTGATTCCCGCGTCGAGGAATTCCCGGATGAGGGCGCTCGCCTCCGCGTACGAGGAACCAACGCACGTCAGATGTGCCATCGCCTCGACACCGGTGCCTTCGAGAATTCGTCCCAGCACCGAAAGGGAGAGCTCTCGTGACGAGCCGTTGGCGCCGTAGGTGACCGAGATGAATTCGGGACCGGCCTCGACGAGATGAGCGAGCGATGCGTGCAGGGCCGCCTCCGCCGCTGCCGACCGCGGAGGATACAGCTCGAAGGAGAAGGTGTGACAGACGGGCTCTCCCTCCACGCCCGTCCCTGTCAACGCGGTCCCCTTCGGATAACGATGTGCACCGTGCACATGCCGATTGGGCGGGTGCCGGGCTCGGCTGTCGCTCATGCCGAACAACATGTTCGACTCGACGAGTCTAGGCACGCCGCTCTCCAGGTGTCAGAGTGTTACGAACTCCTTCAGATCGGACACCCGCGCGGGGTGAACGAACGCTGTCACGAGGGTGCCGTCCTCGCGATAGTCGGTCGACATAACGCGGCCCTGCGCGTGCAGTCGGGAAATCACGTCACCCCTGTCGTACGGCACAAGCATCGTCAGTTCGACTTCCGGTGCGGGCAGCACTTCCGCGATACGGGTGAGCAACTCATCAATGCCCTCGCCCGTGCGGGCCGACACGAACACACCAGTCGGCTCGAGCCCTCGGATGAGCATCCGCTGGTCATCGTCGGCAAGATCGCATTTGTTGAAGACGACGATTTCAGGAATATCTCGCGCGCCGAGTTCACCGATGACATCGCGCACCGTCGCGAGTTGCGCACCCGGGTCGGGGTGGGAAGCATCAACAACGTGCACGATGACGTCGGATTGGCCGACCTCCTCGAGAGTCGAACGGAAGGCTTCGACGAGTTGGTGCGGAAGGTTACGCACGAATCCGACTGTGTCGGTGAAAGTGAATGGTCTGCCGTCAGCCGTGATCGACTTACGGACTGTCGCGTCAAGGGTCGCGAAAAGGGCATTCTCGACCAGAACACCCGCGCTCGTGAGTCGGTTGAGCAAACTCGACTTTCCCGCGTTCGTGTAGCCGGTGATCGCGACGCTCGGCACCTCGAACCGATTGCGGTTCGCACGCTTTGCCTCCCGTGCCGGTCCGAACCCCTTGATCTTCTTGCGCAACAGCGCCATGCGGGTGTGGATGCGGCGTCGATCCAGCTCGATCTTCGTCTCACCGGGTCCGCGGCTACCCATACCGTTTCCCGCACCCACCTGACCACCCGCTTGGCGGGACATTGATTCACCCCAACCGCGCAGGCGCGGAAGCAGGTACTCGAGCTGCGCGAGTTCGACCTGCGCCTTCCCCTCCCGGCTCGTTGCATGCTGGCTGAAGATGTCGAGGATTACCGCAGTGCGGTCAATGACCTTCACCTTGACGATGTCTTCGAGAGCACGTCGCTGGCTGGGTGCCAGTTCCGTGTCCGCGATAACCGTGTCGGCGCCCGTGGCGGCCACCACTCCGGCGAGTTCCTGGGCCTTGCCCTTGCCAAAGTAGGTGCTCGGGTCAGGGTGAGGTCGGCGCTGAAGTAGTCCGTCGAGCACCACGGCTCCCGCGGTCTCAGCGAGGGCCGCGAGCTCACGGATCGAGTTCTCGGCCTCGCCCATCGTCCCCTGCGTGTACACGCCGATGAGCACGACGTTCTCGATGCGTAGCTGGCGGTACTCGACTTCGGTGACGTCGTCGAGCTCGGTCGAGAGACCGGCAACTCGTCGCAGGGCTTGACGATCCTCACGGTCGAACTGGTCGCCGTCCCGACCTCCGTCGTACTGACTGTCGGCCTGCAGCGCTTGGGCGTTGCCGGATCCGAACAGCGTGTAGCCCGAGCGGGCGCCCTCAGTGGCAAGCACGCGATCCACGGCGTCGTTGTCGGTCCCCGAGGTGGGGTTTGTGCCTGATTCAGTCATTTCGGTTAACCCTAGTTTCGTAGTCTTCGGTAAGTTCTCTGCATGGCCAGTGAGCATTACTTCTCCCCGATTCCGGGGAGTGAGCTCAAGACCCGCACGATTCATGCGCGTCTGGCCGGTCGTGATGTCGAGTTGACGACAGCCAACGGTGTGTTCAGCCCTGAACGGATCGACACCGGCACGCAGGTTTTGCTCTCCCATGTGCCAGCACCGCCTCCCGGCGGCAACCTGCTCGATCTTGGCTGCGGTTGGGGGCCCGTCGCCCTCTCGCTCGCGCTCGAGTCACCTCATGCGACGGTGTGGGCTGTGGACGTCAACGAGCGCGCACTAGATCTGGTGCGGGCGAACGCCGAAAAAATGTCCATACCGAACATTAAAGCAGTTTCACCCGAGAATGTTCCCGACGATGTGCGATTCATGACCATCTGGTCAAATCCACCCATCCGGGTGGGGAAGAACGAACTGCACGGTCTCCTCGAAAAATGGCTACCGCGACTCCAGCAGGGATGCGATGCCTGGCTCGTGGTACAGCGAAATCTTGGCTCGGATTCGCTTCATCGATGGCTTCAGGCCACCCTTGTTGACGAATTCAGCATCGTTCGGGCCGCGACTCACAAGGGCTACCGAGTGCTGCGGGCGCGTAAGCGCACGGGCGCCACCGCTCCGATCGACATTATCGGCGACGTCAACTAGCTCAGCTCGAGCGTTCCTTCGTAGACCAACTCGGCGGGACCGCTCAACGAAACGTGTTCGCCGTCTTCGGTCGGGAACATCCGCACTCCCACGGTGCCGCCCGGGACGTCGACCTTCCACTGGTGCGGTGCACCCGCGCCCGCCCAGTGCCTCGTCGCCAGCGCTGCTGCCACCGCGCCCGTGCCACAGCTCAGAGTCTCGCCGCTGCCTCGCTCGTGCACGCGCATCCGGATGTGCCCGACGCCGTCTTTCACGAGCGGATCAGCCGCGACGACGAACTCGATGTTCGCGCCGTGCTCGGGGGCGGGCTCCACTATCGGGATGAAGGTGAGATCGGCGCCGTCGAGTTCCTGATCGCTGGCCAGGGCAACGACGACATGGGGGTTTCCGACGCTGATGCCGAGGCCGGGTCGTGCCACGGGAAGTTCCTTTGCGCGCACGAGCGGCTCGCCACCCTCGAGCGACCACCGGCCGAGATCTGCCTGAAAGCCCGTCGCATTGCGTTGCACGTCACGAACTCCATTGCGCGTGCCGATCGGCAGTGTTCCACCCGGCTCGAGTTCTGCAAGGCCGTTTTCCGTGAGGTAGCGCGCAAAGACTCGGATGCCGTTGCCGCACATCTCGGCGACCGACCCGTCAGCGTTGTGATAGTCCATGAACCACTCCGCGTACGGATCTTCGGCGAGAGCCGCAGCCCCCTCGGGAATACTGTTCGATCGAACGGCCCGCAACAGGCCGTTGGCGCCGACGCCGAAATGCCGGTCGCAGATTGCCGCGATCTGGGCTGCAGTGAGGTCGACAACACCGTCAGGATCGGCGAACAGCACGAAGTCATTGCCCGTGCCGTGGCCCTTGGTGAAGTGGATGGTTGCCATGCGTCAATCCTCCCCCATCACCAGCGCGAGCGCCGCCTGATGACGCGCTGGATCGTCGTACTCCAGCCAGGTCGCGTCATAACGTCGGAACCAGCCCACCTGACGACGTGCATAACGCCGCGTGAGCGCCTGCGTTTGGGCAATGGCCTCAGTTTCGTCGAGTTCTCCCGCGAGTTGGGCGAGCGCTTGGGCGTACCCGATAGCCCTGCTGGCCGTCACCCCCAGCGGCCCCAGACCCTGCACCTCGTCGAGGATGCCCTGCGCCCACATCGTGCGCACGCGTTCGTCAAGACGCGTGACGAGTTCGTCCCTGGGTGCGCCGAGTGCCAAGGTCACGGACTCGCGCCACGGAGGCGCGCCCTCGGGCAGGCCCGAACCGAAAGGCTCGCCGGTGAGCTCGATCACCTCGAGCGCGCGCACGAGACGGCGGCCGTTCGACGCTCCGATTGCCGCCGCCGCGCCGGGGTCGAGTTGCGTCAAGCGGCGGTAGAGCTGCCCGGGACCGTGCTGCAGGAGCTCGTCCTCGAGGCTGGCCCGGATCGCGGCATCCGTGCCCGGAAAGCGGAAGTCCTGGATGACGGCCGAGACATAAAGGCCCGACCCGCCCACGAGAATCGGCACTGCACCGCGAGACTCGATGTCGTCGATCGCTCGCCGCGCATCCGTTTGGTAATCGGCAACGCTCGCCTCGTCAGCGGGGTCGAGCACGTTGAGCAGATGGTGACGGATGCCGCGGCGGTCGCCCAACGGCAGCTTTGCGGTACCGACATCCATGCCGCGGTAGAGCTGCATGGCGTCGGCATTGACGATCTCGGCGTCGTGGCCAGCGGAACGCAGTGAATCCGCGAGCTCGAGGGAAAGCAGCGACTTGCCCGTTCCCGTCGCCCCGACGATGACGACGAGCCCCGGCACGGTCAGCGCTGCCCGTCGTTCACGTCATAGAGGGGAATAGTTGCGACGCGCATGGTGGGTAGCCCGAGCGAGATGCCGGCACGCCCCGCCGACGCGGGCGCAGGGACTGCGCAGGAGGCGGCTTCCGACCGGTCCCACGCGTCACCGGCGCGCGTACGACGGATGGTGAGCGCGGCCCCGTCGATCGAGTCCGCCACGAGATGGAATGTCGCAGCTTGGGTGATTTCGACGCTCACGATGTCGCCGGGTCGAGGAATCGCGCTGCCGTCGGGAACCTCGAAGTGCACGAGCCTGGAGTCCTCGGCGCGACCGGAGAGCCGGTGAGTCTCAGACTGCTTCCGGCCTTCCGCCGCGGTCACAAGTACTTCCACCCGGCTGCCGACAAGCTTCTCGTTCTCCTCGCGGGAAATGCGATCTTGCAGAGCAGCGAGGCGCTCGTACCGTTCTTGGACTACCGCCTTGGGAACCTGATCGACCATGGTCGCGGCGGGCGTGCCTTCGCGGATCGAGTACTGGAACGTGAAGGCAGACGCGAACCGCGCCTGCTCGACGACCCTCAGCGTTTCCTGGAAATCTTCTTCGGTCTCGCCCGGGAACCCGACGATGATGTCCGTGCTGATCGCCGCGTTGGGGATTCTGAGTCGCACGCGGTCGAGGATGCCGAGGAACTTCTCCGATCGGTAAGACCTGCGCATCTCTTTGAGGATGCGATCGGAGCCGGACTGCAAGGGCATGTGCAGTTGTGGCATGACGTTGGGTGTCTCCGCCATTGCGTCGATTACGTCGTCGGTGAACGCGGCCGGATGCGGGCTGGTGAAGCGCACCCGCTCGAGACCGTCGATGTCGCCTGTTGCCCGCAAGAGCTTGCCGAACGCCTGCCGATCACCGAACTCAACCCCGTAGGAGTTCACGTTCTGGCCAAGCAGCGTGACCTCGATGGCACCCTCGTCGACGATCGCTTGGACCTCGGCGAGGATGTCGCCTGCCCTGCGATCCTTTTCCTTGCCGCGAAGAGCGGGAACTATGCAGAACGTGCAGGTGTTGTTGCAGCCAACGGAGATCGACACCCAAGCACTATGGGTCGATTCGCGTCGAGTGGGGAGTGTGGAAGGGAAGACGTCGAGGGATTCCAGAATCTCGATCTGAGCCTCATCGTTGTGGCGGGCACGTTCGAGCAACGCGGGAAGTGATCCCATGTTGTGGGTGCCGAAGACGACATCCACCCACGGCGCCTTCTCGAGGATCGTCGACTTGTCCTTTTGCGCGAGGCAGCCTCCGACCGCAATCTGCATGTCGGTCTTGCCCCGCTTGACCTCCGCGAGCATCCCGAGGTTTCCGTAGAGCTTGTTGTCGGCATTCTCCCGTACCGCGCAGGTGTTGATGACGACGACGTCAGGGTGCTCGTCGGCGGCGCGCACGTATCCCGCCGCTTCCAACGAGCCGCTCAGCCGCTCAGAGTCGTGCACGTTCATCTGGCAGCCGTAGGTCCGCACCTCATAGGTGCGTGGGGCTCTCAGGAGTGCATCGGTCATCTCACAAGCTTAAGGTGCTGAACCGCGCCCCTTAGCGGATCGGCTGCACAGCGGAGAGAGTGCCGCTCTCCCCGATGGTGCTCGTCCACGTGCCGGATAAGACCTGGCTCGCTGAATCGAACGTTCCCGAACAGGTCCACACCCCATAGCGGGCGCCATAGGTGAGTTGCCAGGTCAGGGTATCGCCGACCAGAGTCCAGGTGTCCTCTGGATATGCAAACGAGTCGCCGTAGGAGACGTAGCTCACTGAGCCGTCCGTGCCGAAGATTACCGTCGTTCGATCGCCTTGAGAGTCATCGACAAGCCATCTGGTGCCGGCGATCTCGTCGAGGCTTCCCAACGCTGGCACCGATGCCTCAGCGGGTGCACTGGCGGTCGGTGATGGGCTCGGCGTCGGGGCCACCGCGGTACACCCGGTGACGGTCAGCGTGGCTCCTAGCGCTAGCGCACCAACACAAGCCCACCGGTTCATGACGCCATCGTAGCGGCTACCTGAATCCGTCTCGCATAATCTTTTTTGCCGCCGCGGGCACGTGCCGCGCTATCGGAAGACCGGGCCGCCCGAGGGCTCGAGTGCGGATGCCACGGCCGCCGAGACCACTGAGCCCGAGTAGCCCTTGCGCATCAGGAACGCACTGAGCCTGCGCTTTGCGGTCGTTTGATCGAGAGACCGAAGTTGAGGCGCGCGACGCTCTGCGAGCTCGGTGGCACGCACGAGTTCGTCATCATCGAGTCCGTCGAGCGCGAGCTCGATAGCGGTCGGGTCGAGCTGGCGCCGGCGAAGTTCGTTGGTCAGAGCAGACCGACCGAAGCCCTTCCGCTCCCGCAACGTGCGTACGAGCACCTCGCCGAGCGCGACGTCGTCGAGGAGCGCGACCGATTCGAGTCGCTCTACCTCGCTATCGACCTCGTTCGGGTCGAACTCACGCCCCACGAGGTAGTCACGCATCTCACGAGACGACATTCCCTTGCGGGCGAGCGCGTGCATGCTCACGTTGCTGACGCGAGCGAACGCCGCCTTGCCCTTGCGTGGACTCGCCACCTCGGCATCCCCGAGGTCGACGAAGGCTGGTTCGGGTCGTGGCGACGCCACTGTGACCGACACCGGCGGCAAGTCGGGCTCCTCCGCGGTCACTGCACTCTCCGGTCGGGCGCCAAAGAGGTAGGTGACGGGGGCGATCCGCTCGCCGTCGGTGTCGGTCATTGTGGCGTGCCTTACTGGCCGGACGCCGCAGCGAATTCGGGCTCTACCGCCAACACCGGAGCCTCCTTGGCACCCTTGGCCGCCTTGAGTTCGTCGGCCATGGCGGTTGTAGCCGCATCGATCTTCGCCTTCGCGTCCTTCGCCTGCTGTGCCTTAGCCTCGGCACCCACTCCCAGTTTGAACATGATCTTCTGCTCAATGTCGGCGGCAATCTTCGGATTCTCGAGCAAGAACTTACGGGAGTTCTCCTTGCCCTGCCCCAGCTGGTCTCCGTCATAGGTGTACCAGGCACCCGACTTGCGCACGATCTCGTGCTCAACTCCGAAGTCGATGAGGCTGCCCTCACGCGAGATGCCCGTGCCATACAGAATGTCGAACTCGGCCTGCTTGAACGGCGGGGCCATCTTGTTCTTCACGACCTTCACACGCGTGCGGTTGCCGACGGCATCGGTACCGTCTTTGAGAGTCTCAATGCGGCGGATATCGAGGCGAACCGAGGCGTAGAACTTAAGCGCCTTACCACCCGCAGTGGTTTCGGGGCTGCCGAAGAATACCCCGATCTTCTCGCGCAGCTGGTTGATGAAGATCATCGTCGTATTCGTCTGGCTCAGACCACCCGTGAGCTTGCGCAGTGCCTGCGACATGAGGCGTGCCTGGAGGCCGACGTGCGAATCGCCCATCTCACCCTCGATCTCGGCGCGTGGCACGAGCGCCGCCACCGAGTCAATGACGATGAGATCAATCGACCCCGAGCGTACGAGCATGTCTGCGATCTCCAGCGCCTGCTCACCGGTATCGGGCTGGGAGACGAGAAGGGCGTCGATATCGACGCCGAGCTTGGCTGCGTACTCCGGATCGAGGGCATGTTCCGCATCGATGAAGGCGGCGATGCCGCCGTTACGCTGGGCATTGGCGATGGCGTGCAACGTGAGAGTCGTCTTACCCGACGACTCCGGACCGTAGATTTCGACGATACGACCGCGCGGCAACCCACCTATCCCGAGAGCCACATCAAGCGCGATCGACCCCGTGGGAATCACCTCAACAGGAGCGCGGTCGTCGCTGCCCAACCGCATGACTGAGCCTTTTCCGAACTGGCGATCGATTTGCGCAAGCGCGGTCTCGAGCGATTTTTCACGATCTGCTGCTGATGGCATTGCCGTCTCCTGTGTTGTAGTGATCCGCTGCCCATAGGCTGTCGGCTTGCTCGGCTCCCGGTGCTGCAAGGGTTCCGGCCTCCCGACAAAGGCTGGTGTTACATGTGCCACGCTACGCTCGCCGACCGACATTGCTGCGGACCGACGGGCGGTGCGTGGATAAAACCCGTCTTCGAACGACGTTACGGAGCAGACTAGCAACATCCGAACAGATGTTCGATGACTCCGAGGGCGTGTCGCTTACCGTCCGAGTGCGGAATCCAGCGCCGGTGCTAGGTATGGGGCAAGGGTTCTCGCGAAGGTCGAACCGAAATGGCTGTAGTCCACATAGACCAAGACGCCACCGATCACCGAATAGCACGTGAGATCGGAACAGAACAGGTTCTCGAGGTCAACACTGGAAAGGCCGGGCTGAGCAAGCCTCTGGGCGGCGACTGCCAGCGGATCGGGAGTGACCCAGGTGTCACGTGACCCATCGCATTCCCCCAGCCCCTTGGTGGCCACACACTCCGGTATGTCAAAACCGGGCAACGGAGCATCCCTGATCACGAGAACCGGCGTATCCGCCCACGCCGTAAGCACCGACGTGTATCCGTCGACTTTGGCCTGGAACTGGGCTTCCGGCGCGACTGCGGCCACAGCGAATACCGGGGCCGCCGAAACCACGATGAGATCGAATCCGCCCGCCGCGGTCTGCTCTACGACCCTCTTGCCCCAGTCGAGGCATCCTTGCGGAGAATCGATAACCAGTGTCGCGCCGGTCGGCATGCATCCCACCGCTAGATAGGTGGTGATCGACAGCGAGCGATCTCCCGCGAGTTCCTGCAAGGCCGGCAGCCACTGCGCGGCATGCGAATTACCGACGAGCGCGATCCGATACGAAGGATGATCGCGCACTCCGTATTGGCAGGTCGTCACGTCACGGTACGGGGTCGGGACGAGGCACCCGTCGGCGTAGGCAACCGAGAAGTCGTCGATAGCCCTCTCCGGTGACGGGATTGTCGAGGTACCGGCCGAGACCGGGCAGCCGAGAGTTGCGAGCGCTTCGGCCCCGAAGCATCCGGCATTTGCGGCGGCGATCTGAGCTCGCTCGGAGTCGGCCTTGGCCTCAACCGAGGCGATGCGCAGGGTGGGCGCGAAGGTGAGAGCGAGCGCGATGATCGTCGCAACACCGGCCGTTCCAAACGTGCGCCGAACTGGACGCAACCAGACTGACCGACGGGCCGGATCCTCGATGAACATCCGAGTAAGCCACGCGAGCCCCAAGGTAGCGACGACGATGGCGACTTTCGGCGCGATGGTGAGGTGGCCGCCGAGAAGAGAGGTCGCGAAGACGACCAGTGGAAAGTGCCATAGGTAGATCGAATACGACGTATCCCCCACGAATTGGATCGGTCTCAACCGCAGGACCGCTCCCGGCGAGAACCGCGCATCGCTGCTATCAGCACCGAGCACGAGCAGCGCGCCCGCAACCGGGAGAACCGCCGCGACCCCCGGAAACGGCGTAGCCGCCGTGAACCAAAGTGCGGAGACGGCGATAAGGAGGATGCCCAGCCAGGCGACAATCGCTCGAATTCCCGCTGCGGAGCGCGGCAGCAACGGCAACAGGATGGCGAGAAGCCCGCCCGACGCGAGCTGCCACAGCCGGGCAGGGGTCGCGAAGTATGCAACCGAGGGATCGGTGGCCGTCCACGCTATCGATACTGCGAGTGAAAGGATGACCGTGGCAGTGACCCCGACCACAAGCCATCTCGTGCGACGCGCGAGGAGGAGGAGCCCGATGAGCACCGGCCATATCAAGTAGAACTGCTCCTCCACCCCGAGCGACCAATAGTGCTGCAGCGGCGAAGCTGGTGCCCGCGCTGCGAGGTAATCGATCGACGACACCGCGAGCCGCCAGTTCTCCGCATAGAACACCGACGCAAGAGCGTCCGTTGCCAGAGGGGCGAGCCGCGTTACGGGGAAGAACACGACCCCCGCAATCACCGTCGCCGCAATGACGAGCAGGCTCGCCGGGAGCAGCCGGCGCAGTCTGCGAGCCCAAAACCGAGTCACGTCCGACACGCTGCGGGGCGGTTGCCGCACGAGGTGAGCGGTAATGAGAAAACCCGAGATGACGAAGAAGACATCCACGCCCACGAATCCGCCACCGAGGCGGTCGGGCCACAGGTGGAACGCCAGAACGAGCACGACAGCGATTGCCCGCAGTCCCTGGATGTCGGCACGAACCTCGCCCGCAACCAGTTGTGGGCGGTGCGTATGCCGACCGAGGCTGGTCACTTCTGTGGTTCGCGTTGACCGACGCCGTACCAGCGATGAGCTGGGACGTCGGCCGCTTTGCAGAGCGCAAGCCAGATCTCGCGGGTGTTCACTCCCGCCTTGATTGCTTCCTCTGCGGTGAGCCCGCCGACGGATCCGAGGACGAGGTCACGAGTGACGACTCGACCGTAGGCCTCGCCAAACTCGTCGGAGATGGCGAGCCAAAACTCGCTGAGCTTCATGGGGCGAGTTTAGGCCGGAAGACGGAACGCCCCGGCTTTGTTGACCGGGGCGTTCATCGTGTCTCTCGCTACCTGGAAACCAAGTCGCTGTCGAATTCAGCGACGAGTTCGTCGGGCAGCGTGTCAGGGATGCGGCTCTCGGCAATACCGAGGCCCTCGATAACGGCGAGGCGATCGCCAACCTCGCGCATGATTACTGAGATCGGAGTCTCGAGCGCCTCGGCAACGGAAGCGAGGATCTCGGAGCTTGCCTCTTTCTGGCCGCGCTCCACCTCACTCAGGTAACCCAGTGCGACGCTCGCCTTGCTCGCGACCTGACGAAGGGTACGGCCCTTCTGTAGACGGAAGTCACGGAGAACGTCACCGATTTCTTGACGTACTAGAACCATTGGACCCTCCTTCTTTGACTGATCGTTGCGGCTAGCTTAGGTGAAGACTATCCACTCGTATCTGTGCGGTGCTTGTGAATTCCCTACTTGTAACGAGATCGAAACGACCGATATTCCCGAGATTCACCCGAGCAGGGCGCGAAGCTCATTGAGGGCCTCACCAACGACCTGCGCGCGGATCTCGTCCCGCGTGCCGGTCAACGCCAACCCCTTCGTGCGCACCTCGAGCCCGATGGCGAACCCGAGGAACACAGTCCCCACCGCCCTGCCACCCTGCGGTTCAGGGCCGGCCACCCCGGTCGTCGAGATGCCGATGTAGGCGGGCTCACCGGCGACGGCGAGAATATCACGAACCCCCGCGGCCATTTGTGCTGCGACATCCGGATGAACGGGGCCATGTGACGCGAGGACTTCCGCGTTCACACCCAACAGCGTGTGCTTGAGCTCGGTGCTGTAGGCGACCACTCCCCCGACCACGACAGCAGACGCACCGGGCGTGCGAGTGAGTTCGGCGACGAGCAACCCACCGGTAAGTGATTCGGCAACGGCGATCGTCTGTCGTCGCGCTGTGAGCAGCGCCACTATCTCTGCGCTCAGCGCCGCCGAGGATTCGGCAGAGAAGGTCGTCACACGGCGCTCGTGCGGTTCTGGCGCCATGCCTGCCACAAATACTCGATCCCGGTGACTACGGTCAAGAGAAGGGCCGCGATCATCAACGTCCAGCTCACCCAGCCTGCCCACGAGCCGAGAAAAGTCCACGGGGCTACGAGGAACAGGGAGATGGCTACCGATTGCACGACGGTCTTGAGTTTCCCCCCACGCGACGCCGGAATCACCCGTTGGGATAGCGCGGCGAATCGGAAGATGGTGATCCCGAACTCGCGCACGAGGATGACGATGGTGATCCACCACGGCAGGTCACCGAGAATCGACAGCACCACGAGCGCGCCACCGATGAGGACTTTGTCGGCGATCGGATCGAGGATGATCCCGACATCAGTGATGAGGTTGCGGCCGCGCGCGAGGTAGCCGTCGAGGCTGTCCGTCACGATCGCAATGATGAACAAGCCGGCAGCGACGTATCGCAACACACCGAACGCGTGGTCATCGCTCAGCAGCAGCCAGATGAATACCGGTGCAAGCAGGATTCGGGCGACGGTAATGATGTTGGCGATGTTGCCTTTGCTCGCGGGCGTCTCCCCTCGGGAGATGATCCGTCCCTCGAACGGGTTCGTGGTCTTCGGTCGAGCTCCAGACTGCACGCGTTCACTCCCGATCGGTCAGGCCCCAGGCGTCCTCGTCCGAGTTCCCGTCCACAACATCGTACCCGGCGAGCGATTCGGCTACTGCGTCGCCACTGGGGGTCGTGCTCGTCGGCATCGGAACATCGCCGCCACGCAGCTGGGCGAGAACTGCCGAGAGCTGATCGGGAGCCACCAGTACGTCACGTGCCTTCGACCCTTCCGACGGGCCGACGATCTCGCGCGATTCGAGGAGGTCCATGAGGCGACCCGCCTTCGCGAATCCGACTCGGAGTTTGCGCTGCAGCATGGACGTCGAGCCGAACTGGGTGCTCACGATGAGCTCGGTTGCCGCGAGGAGAAGCTCGAGGTCGTCGCCGATGTCGGCATCGACGGTCTTCTTCTCCGCAACCTGAGCCACATCCTCACGGTATTCGGGACGTGCCTGCGCGATCACATGCTGCACAACAGCCGCAACTTCGCTTTCGGTAACCCATGCACCCTGCACACGGATCGCCTTGGATGCCCCCATCGGCAGGAAGAGCGCGTCGCCCTGTCCGATGAGCTTGTCAGCGCCCGGCTGGTCGAGGATCACCCTGCTATCGGTCATGCTCGACACCGCGAAAGCGAGTCGCGACGGCACGTTCGCCTTGATGAGCCCGGTGACAACATCAACAGACGGACGCTGAGTCGCGAGCACGAGGTGGATACCGGATGCCCGTGCTAGCTGCGTGATGCGCACGATCGAGTCTTCGACATCCCGCGGGGCGACCATCATCAAGTCGGCGAGCTCATCGACAACCACAAGGAGGTACGGATACGGGGAGAGCTTGCGCTCGCTGCCCGGCGGCAACACGATCTCGTTCGCGACCACCGCGCGGTTGAAGTCGTCGATATGGCGGAAGCCGAACGACGCAAGGTCGTCGTATCGCATGTCCATCTCTTTGACCACCCAAGCGAGAGCCTCCGCGGCCTTCTTGGGATTCGTGATGATCGGCGTGATGAGGTGGGGAACACCCGCGTAAATCGAGAGCTCCACGCGCTTGGGGTCGATGAGTACCATGCGCACCTCAGCGGGCTTGGCGCGCATGAGCACCGAGGTGATCATCGAGTTCACGAAGCTTGACTTGCCGGAACCCGTCGAACCCGCGACGAGAAGATGAGGCATCTTGGCCAGGTTGGCAACGACGAACCCGCCTTCGACGTCTTTGCCGAGACCGATGGTCATGGGGTGCACGCTCTTGGTGCTCGCGCTCGAACGCAATACGTCACCGAGAGAGACGATCTCCCGATCCTTGTTCGGGATCTCGACACCGATCGCGCTCTTGCCCGGGATTGGCGAGAGAATGTTCACTTCGTTGGAGGCGACGGCGTAGCTAATGTTGCGGGCAAGCGCTGTGACACGCTCGACCTTGACGCCCGGCCCGAGTTCGAGTTCGTAGCGCGTGACCGAGGGGCCGCGGCTAAAACCGGTGACTGTGGCATCCACCTGGAACTGAGTAAGCACCTCGGTAATAGCCGCTACTACTTCATCGTTGGCGGCAGAACGAGCCTTGGGTGGGGTACCCGGCGTCAACAAGGATGCCGCGGGCAGTCGGTATGCCGCTGTCGATTGTTTCGCTGCCGGGGCCGCGGCCGGAACCTCGAATTCGCCGGCTTGACCCTTCTCGCTCGCGCTCGCGTTGAAGCCAGGAAGTAACCTCGGGCCATCCTCACGCAGCGCCATGGCACCGGGATCAACCTCCCCGGTGAATCGCTTTACCGCGTCTTCGGCCTTGAGCAAGTCTTCGAGAAGGTCAATGCCGAAATCATCCTCGCCGCTCTTCGGTAGCGGTTCGATGACATCCGTGCTCTGGGCGTCCGACGTGGTGTCGCGAGCGATGACTGGGCTATCGAATGCGGGCGGTTCGGTGTCGCGATTCGTTTTGTTGCGTCGCCACCACGGGATCGACGACGGGTCTTCATCAAGGCCAAGGTCGGTCAGGGAACCGAATTCCACGGAATCGTTCTTCGCCGCCTTGAGCGCTGCACGTTCCTCATCGTCGAGGAGTTGAGCGCCGAAGAGGTATGAGTACAACTCCCGGAGGCGCGAACCAATGCGGTTCGGCGGAGTCTTCGTGATGATGAAAATCGAGAGCACAAGGAGAAGCACAACGATCGGGGTCGCAAGGGCACTCGTGCCCACGGTGATCAGCGGTTCGGCCAACACCCAGCCGAGGAGGCCACCGGCTTGGGCGAGCCGCTCAACTCCCTCGGTGGGCGCGGGGGCGCCGCCGAAGATATGGCAGAGCGCGCTGACGGCGACGATGAGCACCGTCACACCGATGCCGATGCGTCCGTTGTCGTGAACGCTCGACGGGTGACGGAACAGCCAGATCGCGAAGAGCAGCATGATGACCGGCAGCGCAAAGGCCACCCGTCCGATCAGCAGACCGAAGGTCCACGAGTCGAGGGCAAGGGCCACAGGATCATGGGGGTTGAACCATTCGACGACGGCGCCGATCGCCGCGAGGATGAAGATCAGGAACGGCACGCCGTCGCGGCGCTCACTCTTCTCGAGAGTCTCTTTGCCCAACAGCCGGAACGCGCCACCAGCGGCGTGGGCGAGCCCGAGCCAGGCTTTGGTGAGCGGGCCGTCATCGTCGATGACGGTCTGCTTGCGCGCCGGAAGCTTCTTCGTGGGCTGGTTGCCCCGCCCGCGCGCAGTCGACGCGCGAGCGCGCGAGGTCGACCTTGTGCTCGTAGCCATGCCGTCCACGGTACCCGCGGGGTCCGTCAGGCCAGCGGAACGACACCCGAACAGATCAACGTGGTTGCTGCTACGCCTCGATGACGACGGGGATGATCATCGGTCGACGACGGTGCTGGGTGTTGACCCACCGGCCGACGGTGCGTCGGATCACCTGCGCGAAGGCGTGAGTGTCGCGCGTGCCGTTCTCCGCGGCATCCGTCAGCGCCTTGATGATCTGCGGTTTGACGGCGTCGAACACACCTTCGTCTTCCGCGAAACCGCGTGCCTGAATCTCGGGGCCGACGATGACCTTGCCGGTCTGTGGGTCGACGGCGACGAAGATCGAGATGAAGCCCTCTTCAGCAAGGATGCGACGATCCTTGAGGTCGGCATCGGTGATCTCTCCCACGCTCGACCCGTCGACGTAGACGTAGCCCAGGTCGAGTTGACCGACCACACGTGCTTCGCCATCGCGGAGATCGATGACGGTGCCGTCTTCGGCGATGATCGTGTTCTCCTCCGGTACGCCCGTCGCGATCGCCAAGTTCGCGTTGGCGACCAGGTGGCGCTGCTCTCCGTGCACGGGCACGACATTCTTCGGCTTGATGATGTTGTAGACGTAGAGCAACTCGCCGGCGGCCGCGTGGCCTGAGACATGCACCTTGGCGTTGCCCTTGTGCACGACGGTCGCACCGAGCTTCATGAGGCCGTTGATCACTCGGTAGACGGCATTCTCATTGCCGGGGATGAGCGACGAAGCGAGGATGACGGTGTCGCCCTTGCCGACCTCAATCTGGTGCTCCATGTTGGCCATGCGGGCCAGAACGGCCATGGGCTCACCCTGGCTTCCCGTCGACATATAGACGAGACGATTGTCGGGCAGGTCGGCCGCCTTCTTGGCGTCCATGAGAACGCCATCGGGCACCTTGAGGAATCCGAGGTCAGCCGCGATGCCCATGTTGCGCACCATTGAGCGCCCCATGAGAACCACCTTGCGGTCGTTGGCCACTGCGGCATCCAGAACCTGCTGCACACGGTGCACGTGACTGGAGAAGCTTGCGACGATCACTCGCCGGGGTGCCTTGGCGATCACTGCCTCGATGACCGGGCCAATGTCGCGCTCACTGGGGGTGAAGCCCGGAACGTCGGCATTCGTCGAGTCGGGGAGGAACAGGTCGACGCCCGCCGCACCCAGCCGAGCGAAGGCTCGCAGGTCGGTGATGCGGTCATCGAGCGGGAGCTGGTCCATCTTGAAGTCGCCCGTGTGGAGCACGACACCGGCGTTGGTCGTGATGGCAACCGCAAGGGCATCCGGAATCGAATGGTTCACCGCGATGAATTCGAGGCCAAACGGTCCGAGCTTTTCGTGCTGCCCCTCCTTGACGGTGAGGGTGTAAGGCTGAATGCGGTGCTCTTTCAGCTTCGCCTCGATGAGGGCGAGTGTGAGCGTCGAGCCGAGGAGCGGGATGTCCTGTCGCAACCGGAGGAGATATGGCACGGCGCCGATGTGATCCTCGTGGCCGTGGGTGAGCACGATGCCGAGGATGTCGTCGAGCCGGTCTCGGATAGAGCTGAAGTCCGGGAGGATGAGGTCGACGCCGGGCTGGTTTTCTTCCGGGAAGAGCACACCGCAGTCGACGATAAGCAGCTTGCCATCGATCTCGTAGGTGGTCATGTTGCGCCCGATCTCGCCGAGTCCGCCGATGGGCGTGACGCGGAGAGTTCCGGGCGTGAGGGCGGGCGGGTTGTAAACGGAGACTGGCATCTGAACCTTGCGTGGTGGGATGGGGCCGTTAGCCCCCGGTGTAAGACTTATCGGGTGGTACCGGCCACCTTGGGCAGGGCTCCACCGGCAGCCGCGTTTCTGTCGGGCCGGAAGTTGTCGAAGCTGACGCCCGGGATGTCCTTCACGAGTGCGAGGTCATCCTCGATAATCGCGGCTTCGTTCTCTTCTGGGCCGACGAGGGGCAGGCGCACACGAGGGCTCTCGATCCGACCGAGACCGTGCAGGATGTATTTTGCCGCGACGGTGCCGGGAACGTGCGTCATCACCGCACGCACGAGCGGCTCAAGCGCCTTGTGCGCAGCGGTAGCCGTCGCGAGATCGCCCTTGTTTACCGCGTCGACGATCTGGCGGTACGGAGTCGCTGTGATGTTGGCGGTGACTCCGATGAGCCCGGTGGCGCCGATCGACAGGTGGGGAAGCACGTTCGCGTCATCGCCGGAGAAGTACATCAGATCGGTGTTGTTGAGCACCCGGCTCACCTCACTGAAGTCGCCCTTGGCGTCTTTGACTGCCCTGATGTTCGGGTGCTTTGAGGCACGCAAGAGGGTCTCATACTTGATCGGGATTCCGGTGCGACCGGGAATGTCGTACAGGATCACGGGGAGCTCGGTGGCATCGGCGATAAGCCGGAAGTGCGTGAGGACACCCGCCTGGGTCGGCTTGTTGTAGTACGGCGTGACGATCATTGCGGCGTCGGCGCCGGCCGTGACTGCCGCCTTGTGCAGCTCGATGGCGTGGGCGGTCTCGTTCGAGCCGCCGGCCATGATGATCTTCGCCCGACCGTTAGCGACCTTCTTGGCGACCTCGATGAGGCGCAGCTTCTCGGGGTCGGTGAGCGTCGATGTCTCACCAGTGGTACCGCTGATGACGATGCCGTCGCATCCCGCGTTGATGACGTCGTCGACGTGCTTCTCGACGCCCGCCCAGTCGACTTCACCGTTCGCGGTGAAGGGAGTGATGAGTGCGACGAGCACCTGGCCGAAGGGATTGTCAGTAGACACGACTTACAGGGTATCGCGTACGACTGCGCGGCACCTCGCGGCCTGCCGCCGTGCGGCGTTCTCATCCACTGCAATCCGGTCGCCACCGAGCTCTCGTCGTGTCCAATGGATCACCACGGACGATTTTGGCTTTCGCAGGCGCGATGCATTCGCGGGCACCACAATGTGCACCTCACTGGGCGCGGCGGTCAGTCCGTGGTGCGCGAGGGCGCTGACACAGGCGAGTCTTCCCCCAACTCTCAGTGCGAGCAACGCGGCATCCGAGAGCCGTGGATCGCAGTACACGCCGCGCCGCGCGCGGATGATCGAGCCGCGCGCAACCGACCAATACAGCATCGATTGTGTGTCCCCACGGCGGTATGCCTCGTCGGTGAAGAACACGCCGCCGTGCCTAGCAAGCAACTTGTCGAACCAGCCCATTTCCACATCGTCACAGAATCCGCTTGGGGACGGACCGGTCCCGTGTCCCCCGTGAACTTCAACCCTGGGCTCCACCGAGGGAGGAGGCGACTCGTTCACCGAACTCAGGACAAATCCGTGATCGAGCGCCTTCGTGGCCGAGCGTTCGAGAGGTCGAGCACCCGCGCGGTCGGGCCGTCGAGCCGTCGAGCAGGCGACTCCGAACGTCCTGAATTCGGTGAACGCGTGAAAGAAGGGTCACGGGCGCGCCGACCAACGCGGCTAAGGGGCGACACGACCGTTCTCGTTGAAGGCGGCGTGGGTCACGGGCATGAGGCCCGCCCACAGGTCTTCCATCTTCTCCGCAGCCATTTCGATCTCACGCTGCGGGAACGAGGGAAAGTGCGATCCCTCACGCTTCGTGCGGAGCGAGATGAAGTTCATCAGTGAGCGCGCGTTGACCGTCACGTACATCGACGAGTAGATACTCAAGGGCAACACGATGCGGGCGACCTCGCGCGCGATGCCCGCATCGAGCATCCGTTGGTAGGACTCGTACGCAGCCGTAGCGACGCGTTTTGCCTCGGATACGGCAAGTTCGGTCTGCTCGGGGCTCCCGGGCAAGAAGTCGTAGGCGCCGGCCTTGCCAACCTGAACGAGATTGCGCTCAGGACCGGGAACGTAGAACACGGGCTTGAGCTCGCGGTAGCGTCCGCTTTCCTCGTTGTACGACGCGATGCGGTGCCGCATGAATTCGCGGAACACGAAGATCGGAGCTTGCACGTAGAAAGTCATCGAATTGTGCTCGAACGGTGACCCGTGCCGGTCGCGCATCAGGTAGTTGATAAGGCCTTTAGAGCGGGACGCGTCAACCTCGACGTCCTGAGCTGCCTCAAGGGTTTGCTCACCCTGAGTTGAGACGCGCGCAGCGAACAGCACGTCCGAATCGTGGGCACTGGAGCGGACGAGTTCCACGGTGACATCGGAACGGAACGTGGGGCTGGGCGATTCGGTCTCAGGCACGGCCTCACGATAACCGACGGGACCCCGTAATAGACCGCAACACTCCCCCGAAGGCATGGATGCGGCCGTACCGTGGCAACACCATGAACCCCGTCCTCGTCTTTGCCGCCCTCACCGGCCTCGTCGTCGCATCAACGGCGCTCGGTTTCGCGTGGCGCACCGGCCAAGGGCGAATCCGTCACACCGATGGACGGGCGATCGTGCGGGTGACCGACATTCCCGGCGTGAAGCGTTTCGCGCGAGGCGTCACCTTGCTGCAGTTCTCCACCGAGGTGTGCGCGCCGTGCGGAGTTACCCGCGTGGTACTCGCCGACGTGGCATCCGGCCGCAGGGATGTTCGGCACGTCGATCTCGACTTGACTCACCGGCCGGATCTCGCGATGCGGTTCAACATCATGCAGACGCCGACGACACTGATCCTCGACAACAAGGGCGTGGTGCGCGCCCGCATCGGCGGTGCACCCCGTCGGGACGCCCTCACCCGAGAACTCGACAGGATCCTCACGGCATGACCGCCCAACGCATTGATCCGCGCGGCCCCCGCTTCAGCGCCGGAATCACCGCTCTCCTGCTGCTCGTCGTCATCGGCCTCGCGCTCTCCGGTGCGACCGCTGCCGCTGTGGTGATCTTCGCCGCGCTCACGGCACTCTTCGCCTGGGGAGCCTTCGCCGGAGTGCAGAGGCACCCCTACGGACTGCTGTTTCGTGCACTCGTGCGTCCTCGCCTGCAGCCACCGATCGAGCTCGAAGACGCCGTGCCCCCGACCTTCGCTCAGGGAGTCGGCTTCGTCATCACTCTCGCCGGTGTCGTCTTGCACCTAGCCGGAGTTCCCCTCGCCCTCGTGATCGCGGCCAGCGCCGCTTTCGTGGCGGCGTTCCTCAATTCGGTTTTCGGCTATTGCCTCGGATGCCAGATCTACCTGCTGCTCGTGCGAACGCGAGTGCTGAGTCGTACCAGGGGTGCGTCGGCCGGGTAAGCCCGCCTAGTCTGGGACAGACGAAAGGGACAACATCATGGCAGTCACCAGCGAAGCAACCACACTCTGGTTCGGCGATCTCCTCAGCGGATCGGGAACCACGTCGCTCGACTCATCGGACGCCGCAGAGTTTCCGGTCACCTGGGCTGCCCGGTCTGAGGGTGTCGCGGGCAAGACCAATCCCGAAGAGCTCCTCGGTGCCGCACACTCCGCGTGCTACTCGATGGCGTTCGCCAACGCCCTCGCCACCAATGGCACCCCGCCCGAGAGCCTGCAGGTCACCGCAGGCGTCACCTTCGTGCCCGGTCAGGGCATCACGGGTAGCCACCTGGTCGTGAGTGCCACGATCCCCGGATTGACGGCAGAGGACTTCCAGCGTCTCGCCGAGGATGCCAAGCAGAACTGCCCGGTCTCGCAGGCGCTCGCGGGCATCCCGATCACCCTCGAAGCCACACTGGCCTAGCGTGCGGGTTCTCGTCGCGGGGGCTTCGGGATTCATCGGCCGGGAGTTGGTCGCTCGACTCAAGGCCGACGGCCACACCGTGCTCACGCTCAGCCGGAGCGCCCCCACGAGCGAGAACGAGTTCCTGTGGCTGCCCTCGACCCTCGATGTCGACCCCCGCGCAGTGGACGGCGCCGACGCTGTTGTCAACCTCGCGGGCGCATCGACCGGACGCATCCCATGGACCACCTCGTACAAACGCGAAATCCTGTATTCCCGGGTGCAGGGAACGCAGGCGCTCGCCGAAGCCATCGGCCGAGTTGCGCAGCCGCCCACGATCTTCCTGAACGGCTCCGCAGTCGGCTACTACGGCGACCGCCCGGGCGAAGTCTTGACCGAAACCTCCACGAAGGGCGCGGGTTTTCTCAGCGACGTCGTCGAGGCGTGGGAGCAGGCCGCCCACCTCGCACCCGACGGCACGCGCGTCGTCACGTTCCGCACCGGTGTCGTGGTGGGCGACGGTGGCGCGTTCACTCCGCTCATTCCCCTCACCAAACTGGGCCTCGCCGCCCGCTTCGGCTCAGGTCGTCAGCACTGGCCGTGGATCTCGTTGCACGACGAGGCGGCCGCCATCAGACACCTGCTTACCTCGGAACTCGATGGCGTCGTCAACCTCGTAGGACCGACACCGGCGACCTCTCAGCAGATCACGGATGCCCTCGCCAACGCCCTCGGACGCTGGCACCCTTGGGTCATACCCGAGTTCGCCGTCAACCTGCTCGGGGACGCCGGTCGCGACCTCCTGTTGATGAGCGAGAACGTGGTTCCCGAACGCCTACTCGCTGACGGGTTCGCGTTCCGCGACACAACCGCCGAGGTCGCTATCGAGCAGCTCGCGCGAGCGCTATAGCCTTTCGGGTCGCCCAGCGGGCGCGCCTGCGGTCCCCACTCGCGTCGTACGCGAGCCCGAGTCGCAACCATGCCCGCCACGAGTCGGGTTCTGCCTCCACCGCGGTCTGGTACTGCGGGAACTCAAGGTCTGCGGCCTCCGGGACGGGCCGCCCGCTCGGTAGACGCGGCAGGTCGTCGACCGGCAGTCCGCCTTCCACGCCGAGGCGCTTGACCAGGCGCTCGCCCCGCACCACGAACACCACATCGGCGATGAGCACTCCGGCGCCGAGAAGCGGCAGCACCACTAGCGCGAACCCGATCGCCTTCGCGAGGGGCTGATCATCGGTGATGAGGAGGAACGCGTAGCGAATCACGAAGACCAGATACAACACGAGCAACGCCGCCATGACGAGCGCGGCGACGCGGGCCCTCACTGGCCGTCCAGCCCCAGGTCGATGAGTTTGTCGAGACCGACGGTCACTCCGCGAGCGTCGCGAGCGGCTCGCAGAGCGAGGAGGATTCCTGCTTCGTAAGCGTTGGATGCAATCGTCTCGTGACTGATCGTGAGCACCTCGCCGTGGCCGCCGAACACGACATCCTGCTTCGCGACGATCCCCTGCATCCGCAGACTGTGAATCGGGATGCTGGACACTTGCTGCCCCCGCGCCCGCTGGTCGACGTGCGGCGCCAGCACTGGTCCGCGAACTCCGCGGGCGATACCCATGAGTTCGGCAGTGCGAACTGCCGTACCGGACGGCGAGTCGATTTTGGATGCATGGTGCGCCTCGATGATCTCGATCGAGTCGAAGAATCGAGCCGCCATCGCGGAAAAAGAGGTGGCGAGCACAGAACCGATCGAGAAGTTCGGCACGATGATGACCCCGACCTCGGGGTTGCCAGCGATCGTGCGCTCGAGCGCCGTGATTCTTTCGTTTGTCCAGCCGGACGTGCCGACCAGCACATTGATCCCCTGGGCCACCGCGTAGTCGACGACACCCTGCGAGACCGCGGGGAGCGTGACATCGAAGGCGATGTCGGCGCCCAACATCTCGCTCAGGTCGCCTGTGGAGTTGATGCTCGCGACAAGTTCGAAATCGTCGGCGGCGTCGATGATCCGTGCTGCAAGTGTGCCCAGCTTGCCGGTTGCGCCGACGACGGCGACCTTCGTTGTCATTGTTCAAACCTATCAACTGCACGTCAGCCCATACGCTGGCTACGTGCCCACGTTCATCGACACCCCCGTGACGGATGCCACAGCGCACGCCCTCCTCGAGGAGTACTTCGCGTACCGCGCCGCGTCGTTCCCTAGCCCCGCGGGGTACGTCACGACCTTTCCGTCAGACGCCCAATTCCGTGAGCCCGACGGCGTGTTCCTCGTGGTCGAGGTTGACGGCGAGAGTGTGGGGTGCGGTGGCATCCGGTCGCTCGGGGCTGGTCGATTCGAGGTCAAGCACCTATGGCTTCGACGCGCCGCACAGGGCCGCGGACTCGGTCGCGCCCTGCTGGCCGAACTCGAACGCCGCGCGCGGCTACTCGGTGCCACCGAACTCGTGCTCGACACCAACGCGAGCCTCGAGGCCGCGGGCGGGCTGTACCGGTCGAGCGGCTACGTCGATATCGAGCCGTACAACGCGAACCCCAACGCGACGAACTGGTATCAGAAGACGCTCTAGAACGGCTGGAGCTCTGGCATCCCCGTGCGCAGTTCGACGGGCAGATGACCGAGGTCGTTGTGCGTGACGAGAACGGCGGGTTTGGCACTGCGCACCCGGATGATCGTGAGCCCACAGTTCGCCTGATTGAGGCCGAGCCAACGCCATTCCGGAGCCCCGAGGACTTCACGCACGAACCACGCGATCACGAAGTTGTGCGTGACCAGCAGGTCGTGGCGGTCCTCTCGCGCCGGAGCCAAGAACTCCGCGACCGCATCGGCCATCTGAGCTTCCCCTGCTTCGACCTGCTCGGCGCTGATCGAGCCAAAAAAGGAATCGAACGCTTTCGGCACGTCCGGCCCCGGCCCGCTCGGAATGCAATCCATGAGCAGTGCGCTGGGGAGCGACTCGAGGGCGGGCATCCGATGCGTCATGATCTCGGCGGTCTCGGCTGCGCGCTGAAGAGGCGAGTGCCACGCACGCGCAAACGGAACCCCGCTGAGCCGCTCAGCGATCGCGGTCGCTTGGCGCTTGCCCTTGGGCGAGAGGGGTCCGTCGGGGAGTCCATATTCAGCGTCCTGCTGCTCGCCGTGGCGGACAAGGTAAATGTAGTGAGCCATGAGAGTGGTACCTGTGTTTCCGTATCAGGAAGCGGAGGCTGGCGACGCTGCCAGACCCGAGAAGACATTGTCGTCAACGGTGCCGACCGCGGCGATCGACACCGGACGGGAACCCAGTTCGAGCGCGAGTTCGCGCACACCGTCCGGGGTCACCGCGCCGAGTCGGCGAAGTGACTCGTCGAGGTCGACGAACTCCCCCAGCGTGAGTTCGCTGCGACCGAGTCTCGACATCCGGGTATCCGAATCCTCAAGCGCCAGCGCCGAAGCCCCGCTGAGTTGACCGACGGCCCGGCGCATTTCCTCATCGGTAACGCCGCCCGTGCCGAGCCTTTCGAATTCCGTGAGCAGGAGTTCGGTGACCTGGGCTGCCTTTGCCGGCGAGCAGCCGGCATAGATGCCGAAGAGTCCCGCATCGGAATAACTCGGTGCGAAGGAATAGACGGAGTACGCGAGACCCCGCTTTTCGCGAATCTCCTGGAATAAGCGGCTCGACATCCCGCCACCGAGGATGGAGTTGAGCACACTCAGGGTTGCTCGGCGAGGGTCCGCTGCGGCGATCCCAGGGACTCCCGCGATGATATTCGTCTGTTCGATCGGGCGCTTTACGACTACCAGCGGGCTTCCGCGCTCGATGAGGTCGATGCTGCTGTCGCGCCGCGGCACAGGTGCGGCCTCGGCCGACAGATCCCAGCCCGCTGTCGCGAGGGCCGCGGTGACGCGAAGTACGAGTTCGTCGTGGTCGACAGCCCCCGCAACCGTGATCACAAGATCTTGTGCTCGGTAGTTGGCGCCGTAGTGCGCCCACACCGCCTCACGAGTGACGGCACGAATTGTTTCCGGGCTGCCGCCAATAGGTCGGCCGAGCGGATGATCGCCCAACACGGCCTCGAAGAAGCGCTCGCTCGTGACATCCGACGGGTCGTCGTCAGCCATGGCCAGTTCCTCGAGGATGACGTCACGCTCGGTTTCGAACTCGTGTGGATCGATCGTGGACGACGTGAACATGTCCGCGAGCACATCAACGGCCATGGGGAGGTCGCGATCCTGCACTTTCGCGTAGTAGCAGGTGTATTCCTTGGCCGTCATGGCGTTATGTTCTCCGCCGACGGCATCGAACGCGACGGCGATCTCGAGTGCGCTGCGGCTCGGAGTGCCCTTGAAGAGCAGGTGTTCGAGAAAGTGCGTGGACCCAAACGTCACGGGCTGTTCGTCTCGCGATCCGACCGCTACCCAGTAGCCGATCGTCGAGCTTCGGGCCCCAGGAACTGACTCACTCAGAATGCGCGCTCCGCTCGGAAGCACGGTCCGCCGGACGAGCGAGTCACCCGAAGCGGCGAAAGAGAGTTCAGCGAGGTCAAGCGGAAGGGAGACAGCGCCGTTCATCACTTCCCGAGCCTACGTCACCGCGCGCCCCCAAGGGACTGGCCTCTGCACGACCCCCCGAATTGGGGTACTTCGATGCGGACAAACAGACTGGCCTGTCTGTCCTCCTGTGTTATCGTTCTTTTCGAGGCACCCGAAGCCTCACCCCGAAGCCGCTACCCGAGCGGCCGAGGAGCAACACCAAAGAAACCCCGTGGTGTCGATTCCCCCCAATCGTCCCCTCGCCAAAGGAGTCGCGCTGTGATGGTCGTTGAGATCGCTCCGACCACCCAGCGCGCTCCAGCGAAGGGGCGAATACTCGACACGGCAAACGTGCTCTTCTACGAAGACGGCATCCGCAACGTCGGCGTCGATCGCATTATCAGCGCGTCCTCAGTAACCAAGGCGACGTTCTACAAGCACTATCGTGCCAAAGACAATCTCATCGTCGAATACATTTCGGCACGTCACGCCAACGAGCGTGCCCACATTCAGGATGTCATTCAGATGTCCCCCGACGCTGCAACGGCTCTGCGCGAGTTCGTAGCCGCGATCATCGCGGAGATCGACACTCCTGGATTCCGCGGCTGCCCGTTCATCAATGCCGCAGCCGAGTTCCCTGACGCCGATCACCCCGTGCGCCTCGTCGTTACTGCACACCGCGAGTGGTACGTAGAGACACTGGCGGAACTCCTGAGGGAGATGGGCCACCCCGTACCCGGGGATGCAGCAGACGAGCTATTGCTCGCTCGGGACGGCGCCATGTCGGGCGGGTACGCGGGCGATTCGATCGCGGCATCCGCTGCCCTGGCTCGAATTGCCGACCGCGTCCTAGCGGAAGCGCGCCCTCAGCGATAGTCCCCACGTGCTACGACGGAATCATCAGGCTGCGTGGCAAGCGCGGAAACTCGATCCTCGCGATCGTTGAGATCGTCGCGGCGGCGCTCCTGCTCCTTGCCCTCTTCGGAGTGCTCACGACCGCTTTGGGTGTGGGAATCCTGTCGGTGATTCTTGAAGTTGTACTCGTACTCCAACTCATCATCCGGGGCTCTACTCGACGTGGGGGCGCCGCGGTGACTGTTATCGCGCTCGTGCTCAACACGATCGTGCTGATCGTCGCCTTCGGAATTTTCTCGATTCCTGGGCTCAACTAGAAGCTGAGTCGGGGAGGCCGCGTTCCCACTGGGGCGCGGCCTTCTTCGCTTTAGCCAGAGACGCGATCGAGGTCGGAGATCTGATGACGGGTCAGTGCAAGGTGCACCGAGGCCGTGAGATCGAGAACTTGCTCCGGCTCGCGCGCCGACACGACCGGGGCGATGACATTCGACCGGGTCAGTAACCACGCGAGCGCCACGGATGCCACGCTCGTGTCGTGTGCCGCGGCGACAGCATCGAGCGTCGCAAGGATCCGCAACCCGCGCCGGCTGAGCAGCTTGGCGACCTCTCCCCCGCGGTCATGGCGCGCCACATCGGCTCGCGAGCGGTACTTGCCGGTGAGGAACCCGCTAGCGAGCGCGAATCGGGGCATCACCCCGAGCTCTTGACTCGCCGCGACCTCGGCGAGATCGCCCTCGTACTCCGTGCGATGAAGCAGGTTGTAGTGGTTCTGGAGGGCGACCATGGGTGCGACGCCAAGTTGCGCTGACGCGATGCGCGCTTCGATGAGCCGGTTGCCGGTGTGATCGGAGCCGCCAAAGTACCGCACCTTGCCCGCACGAATGAGCTCATCGACGGCGAGCAACGTCTCATCGAAACTCACGGACGTGTCGTCGATGTGCAGGTAAAGAAGATCGATGTGGCCGACGCCCAGCCGCTCGAGCGACGCCTCGACTGCGCGAGTGAGCACCCGAGCCCGGAGGCCCGGATTCTCGGCGCTCTTGCCCACCTTGGTCGCGATCACCAATCGGTCTCGATTCCGTCGCGCCCGCATCCAGTTGCCGATCATCGTCTCGCTGCGGCCCGCAGCGTACGAGTCAGCGGTGTCGATGAAGTTCCCGCCCTGAGCTACGTAGGTGTCGAGGATGTCGTTGGTGGCGGCATCGTCGGCCGTCCACCCGAAGACATTGCCGCTCATGGCGAGAGGGAACACACTCAGATCGGAGGGGCCAATCGTCCGAAGCCGGGCTCCGCGGGCACCGACCACTGCGGCGGTCTCTCCCGTCGTCGGTGCCAACCTTCTCACGTCCAGCCGTGTCACTCTTCACTCCCCAAGGTTGGTTTCCACTGTATGGGCGCTGTCGTCGCTCAGGCGGAAGGAACGCCAATCGTTACGACACCGTGCTACGGACCTACTCACTGGCGATAATGGAGCATGACCAATGATCCGAACTGGCGACTCCCCGAAGTTCCGAGTTTCACCCTCGTGAGCCCCGACTTCAACGAGGGCGACACCCTTCCGCAGTGGGCGCGCTCAGGAATTGCCGGTGCCGGCGGCGAGGATCGCTCCCCGACCTTGCACTGGGAGGGCGCGCCGTCAGGAACGAAGAGTTTTGCACTGACGATGTACGACCCCGACGCCCCCACGGGCAGTGGCTGGTGGCACTGGGCTGTCTACAACATCTCTGCCAGCATCGACTCGCTTGCGCAGGATGCCGGCAATCCGGACGCCGCGCTGCTTCCTCCGGGAGCGATCACCCTCCCCAACGAAGTGCGTCTCGAACGCTATCTTGGTGCCGCGCCGCCCGCAGGCAACGGCGAGCATCGGTACGTCTTTACCGTCAGTGCGCTTGATATCGAGCGGCTTGACCTGCCCGAGGGAAGCACCCCCGCCCTCTTGGGGTTCACCATGCACGACCATGTGGTGGCGCGCGCCCAACTGAGCGGACGCTCGGAAACCCCCTAATTGACCCGCCGGCGATACTGCGGGACCCGGTCCCGCGCGCGCGTGCGGACCTTGGTGATGACGACGATCGCGATCACCGCAGCGACCGTTGCAGCGAGTGCGATCCAGACGAACCACGCGCTATCGACCCACGCAGAGAACTCACTCATGAAACTATCGAACGGCGTTGTGATTCGGGCCACGGCCCCACTTTAGGGGGCACCGGAGCGCGACGACTGCCCCCACTTGGGGGGCAGACAGCCTCGATGTGACTGCCTGGAGGCGAACAGCAAAAGGCCCCCGTCCCGAAGGATGGGGGCCTTTCGTCTTACTCGGCGCCTGGCGAGAGGCCCGAGCAGACCTTCGCGCTAGCCTTCGGCCGGGGCATCCGGACCATCGGACGCGGCAGCGGAGCTGTCGGTGTCCGCGGCGTCCGCGTCCTCGGTTACGGGAGCCAGCGACAGCTTTCCGCGGTCGTCGATCTTGGTGATCTCGACCTGAATCTTCTGGCCAACCGAGAGCACGTCTTCGACGTTCTCCACACGCTTGCCACCCGCGAGCTTGCGGACCTCACTGACGTGAAGCAGTCCGTCTTTGCCGGGGGTGAGCGAGACGAACGCGCCAAAGGTCGCGAGCTTGACGACGGTTCCGAGGAACCGCTCACCAACCTCGGGGTTGAGCGGATTCGCGATCGCGTTGACAGCGGCGCGAGCAGCTTCGGCCGAGGGGCCATCGACCGCGCCGATGTACACGGTGCCGTCGTCCTCGATCGAGATGTCAGCTCCGGTGTCATCCTGGATCTGGTTGATCGTCTTGCCCTTCGGGCCGATGAGCTCGCCGATCTTGTCGATCGGGATCTGCACGCTGATGACGCGAGGCGCGGTGGGCGCCATCTCGTCGGGGGCGTCGATCGCTTCGTTCATCTTGCTCAGGATCTGCGTGCGAGCATCCTTCGCCTGCTTGAGAGCACTGTCGAGCACGGAGGACGGGAGACCCGCGAGCTTCGTGTCGAGCTGGATCGCCGTAACGAACTCCGACGTACCGGCGACCTTGAAGTCCATGTCGCCCAGGGCGTCCTCGGCGCCGAGGATGTCAGTGAGTGCCGCGTAGCGGGTCACACCGTCCACCTCGTCCGAGATGAGGCCCATGGCAATACCCGCGACCGGGGCGCGCAGCGGCACACCGGCGTTGAGCAGCGACAGGGTTGACGCACACACGGAACCCATCGACGTCGAACCGTTGGAGCTGAGAGCTTCAGACACCTGGCGGATCGCGTACGGGAACTCCTCGCGCGGCGGGAGAACGGGAACGAGCGCACGCTCGGCAAGGAAGCCGTGCCCGATCTCGCGACGCTTCGGCGAACCGACGCGACCCGTCTCACCCGTCGAGTACGGCGGGAAGTTGTAGTGGTGCAGGTAGCGCTTCTTCGTGACGGGGTTCAGCGAGTCGATCTGCTGCTCCATCTTGAGCATGTTGAGCGTCGTCACACCCAGGATCTGGGTTTCACCGCGCTGGAAGATCGCCGAGCCGTGAACGCGCGGGATGACCTGCACCTCGACGTCGAGAGCACGGATCTGCGTGAGCGTGCGACCGTCGATGCGAATGCCATCGGTCAGAACGCGGGTGCGCATGACCTTCTTCGACACGGACTTGTATGCGGCACTGACCATGGGCGGGATCTCGCCACCGAGGTCACCCGCATCCACACGGCCCTGGATGGCCTCCTTGACGCGCTCCTTGAGGGCGTCGTCGGCGTTCTGGCGCTCGACCTTGTCGGCGATCTGGTAGACGGCCTTGAGGTCGTCATAGGCGATCTCGGCGACGGCGTTGTACGCCTCGTCCGAGTAGGGCGGGAACAGCGGGAAGTCCTGGATGGCCTTCGCCGACTGGGCTGCGAGCTCCTGCTGTGCCTTGATGAGCTGCTTGAGGAACGGCTTGGACGCCTCGAGGCCCTGAGCGACAACTGCCTCGTCGGGCTTCGTCGCACCCGCCTTGATGAGTTCCCAGCTACCCTCGGTTGCCTCAGCTTCGACCATCATGATCGCGACGTCTTCGTTGCCGTTCTCGTCGGTGACGAGGCGGCCCGCGACCGTGAGGTCGAACACTGCCTCAGCGAGCTGGCTGAACTTGGGGAACGCCACCCACTGGTCGCCGATGAGGGCGAGACGGATGCCACCAACCGGACCGTAGAACGGAAGGCCGGAGATCTGCGTGCTCGCCGACGCGGCGTTGATCGCGAGAGCGTCGTAGAACTCGTCGGGCGCGATCGACAGGACGGTGATGACGATCTGGACCTCGTTGCGCAGGCCTTCCACGAAGGTCGGACGCAACGGACGGTCGATGAGACGGCAGACGAGGATCGCCTCCGTCGAGGGGCGCCCTTCGCGGCGGAAGAACGATCCGGGGATCTTTCCTGCTGCGTACGAGCGCTCTTCGACGTCCACCGTGAGGGGGAAGAAGTCGAAGCCGTCGCGCGGGTGCTTGCCGGCGCTCGTGGCGCTCATGATCATCGTGTCTTCGTCGAGGTACGCGGCAACGGCACCCTGTGCCTGCTGCGCGAGGCGTCCGGTCTCAAAACGAACCGTACGCTTGCCGAACTTGCCGTTATCGAGAACGGCTTCGGCGAACTTAATTTCTGGACCCTCCAAGGGGTTTTCTCCTTTTTTTAATGTCGCAACCCGTATGGTCACGACGCTCCAAGGAGCAGGAGCGGGCAGAAAGTCGGCGCGACCACAAAAGATCGAGCTCGAGGCGGCGCGTTTGTCACAACGCAACTCTGGCCAACAGTAGAAAGTCTCGGAACTACTCCGAAATTCACCACCGGTGACCAGCTTCATGCCAGCCTGCTCCGTACGTCATGCTACGGATGTCCGCGCACAACTGGGTCGAGCCTACCAGTTGCGGCGTGTCGGAGCCTAGATGCGGATGTTCCTCATCTGGCGTTGAATGGAAGGGCAAGCACTCGATCAAGGAGGATCAATGGCTACCGTAGCCCGCGTCACCACCATCACTTCCCGTTCGAACACCAGCTTCGAGGACGCCGTTTCCGGCGGAATCGCCCGCGCAAGCACAACGCTCCGAAACGTGACGGGGGCCTGGGTGAAGGAGCAGAAGGTCGACGTGACCAACGGCAAGGTCAGCAGCTGGCAGGTCACTCTGGAGATCACTTTCGTCCTCGACGACTAACGCCTACTGCGCCCCGAACCCACCCACGGGGCTGAACCCCTCGGGCAGGGCGAACGGGTCACGGATGCTCTGCGACCGCTCGCTCGCACGCACAAGTGCGGCGAGCTCAGACGCGGCGCGCTCGATCCGATCCGTTAGCCCTGCCTCGGTTCCCCAGTCACTCGACGCCGCATACACTCCCGTCGGCACCGGGTTGGCGTGCAGGTAGGTGAAAAGAGGCCGCATCGCGTAGTCGATGGCGAGGGAATGCCGTTCGGTTCCCCCGGTGGCACCGAGTAGGACGGGCATCCCGGTCAACGACTGCGGGTCCAGCACGTCGACAAACGACTTGAAGAGCCCGCTGTAGCTGGTCGTGAAGATCGGCGTGACGGCGATGAGTCCGTCCGCGCTCGTGACCGCCTGGATCGCGGTGTCGAGCTTGGGGCTCGGGAATCCGGTGAGCAGGTTGTTCGTGACATCCTGCGCAACGTCCCTGAGCTCCACGACCGTCACGTCCACGTCGACGCCATCGAGCGCGCGCAGCGTCGCCTCGGTGAGGCGATCGGCGAGCAGGCGCGTCGACGAGGGTTGGCTGAGCCCCGCCGCGATGACGGCGAGTGTGCGCGCGGTCATGCGGTCACCGTGGTTGCGGTCTCGGCAGCCTCGACCCGCTCGGATTGGGCGACGAGGGCCGCGTGAGTGGGGCCGTCCGGCACGTCGGCGGGTCGGTTTGCGGCGAACTCCTTGCGGAGCACGGGCACGACCTCCTCGCCCAAGATGTCGAGTTGCTCGAGGACGGTCTTCAGCGGCAGGCCCGCGTGATCCATGAGGAACAACTGGCGCTGGTAGTCACCAAAGTGCTCGCGCATCCCGGCGTACTTATCGATTACTTCTTGGGGTGAGCCCACGGTGAGCGGGGTCTGCGCGGTGAAGTCCTCCATCGACGGACCGTGCCCGTACACGGGCGCGTTGTCGAAATACGGGCGGAACTCGGCCACCGCGTCTTGCGACTTCGTCCGCATGAAGGCCTGGCCGCCGAGCCCGACGATCGCTTGGGCCGCGGTGCCGTGGCCGTAGTGCTCGAAGCGCTGGCGGTAGTACGAGACGAGGCGCATGTAGTGCTCCTTCGGCCAGAAGATGTTGTTGGCGAAGAAGCCGTCACCGTAGAACGCAGCCTGCTCGGCGATCTCCGGGCTTCGGATGCTGCCGTGCCAGACGAATGGCGGCACGCCGTCGAGCGGGCGCGGAGTCGACTGGAAACCCTGCAGTGGCGTGCGGTACTGGCCTTGCCAGTCGACGAACTCCTCGCGCCACAGGCGGTGCAGGAGCGCGTAGTTCTCGAGAGCGAGCGGGATTCCATCGCGGATGTCTTTGCCGAACCACGGATACACGGGGCCAGTGTTCCCGCGGCCCATCATGACGTCGACTCGCCCGTCAGCAAGGTGCTGCAGCATCGCGTAATCCTCGGCGATCTTCACCGGGTCGTTCGTCGTGATGAGCGTCGTGCTCGTGGACAGGATGAGCTCCGTGGTCTGGGCCGCGATGTAGCCGAGCATCGTGGTGGGGCTCGACGAGACGAACGGCGGATTGTGATGCTCGCCGAGCGCAAACACGTCGAGACCGACTTCTTCCGCCTTCCTGGCGATAGTGACGAGCGCCTTGATGCGCTCACCCTCGGTGGGGGTCGTGTCATCCGTCGGATCGGTGGTGACGTCGCTGACGGTGAAGATTCCGAACTGCATCCTGTGCTCCCGGTTTAGCCTATATCCATGCGTTTGCATCGATAAATCTACACAACCGAGAGCCGGTCACAGCTATTCCCTGACCCCCGAAGTGGTGTCAAACGGCACTGGCATTCGTGCCGAATGTAAGAAGAGAAGAGGAAATCGCGGCGGGCCCCCAGCCCGCCGTTCGGGGCGTCTCACGAGCATCAGATGCCACGGAGATCATGAGTATCGACGAACGTCGGTACGACCCGGTGGTGGCCAGAGGGGTCTGGCCGCCACCAGTCTCCCGCTGTGATCTACTTCGTCGCTCCCATGATCAATTCCACGCGATAGAGCCCGCCTTTACGCACGATCGCCACCGGGATCCGCTGCTTTCGCCCGAGGATATCCAGTCTCGACAGCGCCTCATCCACTACTGACTCGAGCCCGCGGGGAACCCAACCGACGGGTCCGCTCACGCGAGGGCCGGTAAACAGGCGCACCTCCATCTCGGCGTCTGCGCCCTCCTGTTGCTGCGAACGACGGCTGATCGCGGTCTCGAGCGGCTGCGCGCCGCTTTCCACGATGGCCTTCAACTCGTGCTGGTGCGGGTTGCTGCCGGCGAGACGGATTCGTACCCGCCTATTCGCGGGAACGAGCACCCCGCGGTACTGGGAGAGTTTGCCGGCACCGCGGTCATTCTTGTCGTGAGATGGCATGAACGGATGCTACCGGCAACCTACGCGCGCCGACTCGTGGAGGCCTGCTGCGTTCAGTCGAGCACCAGGACGATCTTGCCTGGTCCGTGCGAGCCGAGCAGCCGCTCGTAGGCCTCCCCCACGGCTTCCAGGGCGAAGACAGACTCGATCGGAAACTTCACGTCACCGCTCGCGATAAGAGCCGCAACACTGTCGAGACCCGCCCGATCGAACTCCCGGCCACCGATCGCGGTCGTGCCGTAGTCCTTCGCGGCCGCGTAGTCGGCGATCGAGTTCACTCGGCCCGCGGGGGCGCCTGCGGCAAGAGCCGCGTCAACGGATGCCCGGCCGTGGTTGTCGAGCGCTGCGGTCAATCCATCTGGCGCAGCAGCCTTGAGGGCGTCGAGGAGCCCCTCGCCGTGGGCGACCGGCACGACCCCGATGGAGCGGAGGAAGTCGTGGTTTACCGGGCTGGCCGAGCCGATCACCGTCGCCCCTGTGCGCAACGCGAGCTGGGCGGCGAGGGTGCCGACACCTCCCGCTGCGGCACTGACGAAGACCGTGTCATCCGGCCCGAGATTCAGTGAGGCGACGCTGTTATAGGCGGTGCGGCCCGAAATGCTGAGCGACCCCGCCATCTCGACGGGCAAGTCGGCTGGGGTGCGGGAGAGTCGGTCAGGCGCCACGACGACGAAATCAGCCTGGGCATTCGAGGGAACCTGCCCGTACACGGCGTCGCCGACCGCCCACCCGGTGACTCCCTCGCCGAGCTCGTCGATGTCACCAGCGAAGTCGTGGCCGTTGCCGCTGGGCAGATCGGGCTTCACCCCGGAAGCCGTGGGCGCGCCACGGAACAGTTTCGCATCGAGGGGGTTGAGTCCTGCCGCTCGCACGCGGACTCGCACCTCGCCCGGTCCCGCGTGCGGGTCGGGAACCTCGACGACTTCGAGAACCTCGGGACCACCGATCGAGCTGTACTGGATTCGACGCATGATTCCAGCCTAGGCGCGGGGTGACCGCTGCGGCGGAAACCCCTACTCTTGAGTTCGACTCACCGATATCCGGCCCAGGAGGTTCCGTGTCTGACCCGTCGAGTGCCCCAGATCCGCAACGGGCCCCAGGCCCGCAGTGGACACCAGACCCGCAGTGGTCTCCACCGGCGCCCGTGTCCCGTCCGAGCCGCAAGGGGTTCTGGGCAGCGATCATCGTCGGCGGAAGCGTTCTGCTCGTGGCGCTCATCGTCGCCGTGAGCTTGTTGGCAGTCAGAGTTGGACAATCCGCCCTGCTCGGTGGGCCACCCCCGGATGCCGTGGTTGAGGGCGACCCCTCGTCGGCAACGGCGAGCGAACCAGACGAGTGCCCAGACGTGTGCTTCACCACCGACGACATCCGGGCAACCATTACATCGGCCAGCGACGTGGTGGCGATCGGTCTCGACAAGCAGACAGCGGCATGGGGTGACTACATCCGCACCACGCCGATCGAAGAGTTCGACTGGACGGCCGACGCCTGGTCACAGGATCAGGGCACTCCCGACTCGTGTTTCTTCGCTTACTACGCCACGCCTGTCGTGGACCCACTCGCAGCGCCCCCCGTGGACAACACAGACACGATCGACGTCACCGATGTTCACGTCACTAAGGACGAGACCACCTCCTACTCGCAGTCCGTGCGCATCTTCGGCACGTCCAGCGAGGCCACCGCCTACATGTCGAGTCTCGAGCAGCAGATCTCCGGATGCTCGAACTACACGACAACGTTCGACGGCAGTGACGGGCTCTCGACGCTGAGGATCGCCACCAGCATCCCGGTCCCGGCCAATGTTGCGGCTGTCGGATGGGTCGAGAACTCGGGATTCGGCCGCTACTACTCGTTTGATGTGCAGCGCTCAAACCTGGTCGTACGCACCTACGTGATCACCTACAACGCGGTGAGCGAAGAGGGATTCCGCACGCTTATCACCGACCTTGCCACGCGAGTCGGCGAGATGGTGCCCAAGGGCGACTAGACAAAAAACGGGCCGCCACGCGCGTGTATAAACACAGCGGTGACGGCCCGTCGTCAAGTTCGCGCGCTGGAGCTGTGGAGAATCACGACAGCGATTCCGCGACGCCAGCGCCGATGAAGCCGTGCTTCATCGGTTCATCGGTATTAGCGACGCAGTCCGAGACGCTCGATCAACTTCCGGTAACGGTCGATGTCGATGTCCTGGAGGTAACCCAAGAGGCGACGGCGTTGTCCAACGAGCAACAGCAGGCCACGACGTGAGTGGTGGTCGTGCTTGTGCTCCTTGAGGTGCTCCGTCAGATCCTTGATGCGCTGAGTCATCATCGCAACCTGGACCTCGGGGGAACCCGTGTCACCTGGGTGGGTAGCGTACTCGTCGATGATCGCCTTCTTGACACTGGCTTCAAGAGCCATAAGGTGATCCCCTTTCTCCTCGTTGCGCGGCGCCCTTAGGCAGAATGCCTGAGCTCTCTTTATCCGCGGCCGTTAGACGGCAACCTTGGGAGTTTAGCAGGGTTAGCCTGCCTCCGCGGTCCCACGTATCCGACGCAGCACCGCAACGAGCTCCGTGACTTTGGCATCACCGAAAAGGGCCGCAGGTCCCGTGGGTGCGACGTCAGTAAAGGGAGCCGTGAACAGGAGTTCTGGGTCCACCTCACCGCGCTGGGTGAGCTGCTCGACGAGAAGGTTCACGAAGGCGAGTTGGTTGCCGGTGAATGTCGTCCCGGCGCTGAACGCCGACAACGCATCGGTGGCCGCGGCCCGGTCGAGGCCGACGAGCGAGCGCACGAACAGGCCAAGTCCGTGAGCGGAGGTCGCGGCATCCCGAATCTGGGTAGCGTCGAGCCCGTTCTCGACCATGATGCGCTCCAGTTGCTCTAGATCAACAGCAGTGAGCTGCTTGCCATGTCTCACCTTGAACAGGACGACGTCATCGTCGTGCTCGCGGAGGAAGGCAAGGGTCTTCTCCCGGAATCGTGCCCGGTCGACCCCGGCCGTTACCGCACGGATCTCGATGGTCGCCGAGTCCCCTGCAGTGTCCTCGAAGTCGGTGTAGATAATGTGGCCACCGCCCGACGGCATGAGCTTCACGAGACCGCGCAACCGGATTCGCGCCATCTCTATCATGGGAGCGGTGACATCCACCCACCACTCTTCGCTTGCTACGGCCGCGATCAATTCGATGTTGTTGTCGATGACGGGAATGCCGCGCTGCTCCCCCAACGTGTTCGCGATCGCCTGTATCCGCTCCTTCGCTGCGCTGAAGGCAGGGTCGGATATGAGCACCCCCAGTTGCGCTCGCAAGGCGAGCACATCGAAGCGTTTGGCCAACTCGTCGGTGTCGCTCAGGTCGGCGCTCGACGGTAGATCGGCAAGTTCGGCCACCTGCGCGTAGTCGTCGCCGACGAGGGTCAGCCATGCTTCGCCGGCCGAGAACCTTTCGACTGCCCGCCGCGATCTCCGCACGAGAAAGTTGTCGAGGTTCATCCCACCAACCCGCGCGTGCAACCCGGCCGCGAGACCCTCTCGCAAGGCGGCGAGGTCGCTGTCGCCTGGCGCGGCATCGATGGCGGCCAGCAGCTGAAGGCGCGTCGCGAAGAGCCGGGATCGCAGCGACGGTGCGTGAGAGGTGTTCGCCGAAGGCAGGTCGTCGTTGAAGTACTCGATGTTCTGGCAGACATCGAAGATCACGAAGTCGCGCTTGGGTTCGCCCGGGCCATACAGGTCGGGGCACAGTCGGGTACCTCGCCCAACCATCTGCCAGTACTTGGTTTTCGAGTGCACAGGCTTGAAGAACACCAGGTTCACGACCTCAGGGATGTCGATTCCCGTGTCGAGCATGTCGACGGAGACCGCGATAGTCAGATCCGAGTCTGGACGAGAGAACTCATCGATGAGATTCTGGGCATACGACTGGGAGTGGGTGATCATCCGAGCGAATGCACCCTTGTACTGCGGATAATTCGCATCGAACCGTTCGGCAATGAACTCGGCGTGCTTAGCGTTCTTAGCGAAGACGATCGTCTTACCGAGTCGATCCCCGCCTGCGACCATCCGCCCTTCCGTCATGAGTGCTTCCAGCACGGTATCCACGGTGTCTTTGTTGAACAGCCACGAGTTCATGGCCGACGCGTCGATCTCGTTCGGTATGGCACCGTCCTCCCAGTCGAGAAGGTCCCACTCCTCTTTCTCGGCTTCGCTCAACTCGTCGTAGCGGATGCCCTCGCGCACGAACTTCGTCGCGACCGAACGCCCGACGGGCGGCACGAGGTATCCCTCGGCGATCGCATCTTCGAGGTCGTAGGAGTCGGTGGGCACCCCGTCTTCGAGGTTGAACAGGCCGTAGGTGTTGTGATCGATCTCGTCCTTGGGGGTTGCGGTGAGCCCGACGAGCAGCGAGTCGAAGTAGTCGAAGATCGCACCGTACTTCTGGTACACCGAGCGGTGCGCCTCGTCGACGATCACGAGATCGAAGTATCCGGGGCCGAACCTGCGCGGGCCGTTTCCCCCACCGTCGATGAGTCCCATCATGGTCGGATAGGTGGAGACGTAGACCCGGCCTTCGGCGTCGCGGTCGGTGACGAGGTTCACCGGTGCGGCATCCGGCAACTGCTGTTTGAAGGCCGTCGTTGCTTGGTTGACGAGCGCAACGCGGTCGGCCAGAAAAAGGATGCGCTTCGCCCAGTTCGCTCTGATCAACAGGTCTGCCAGCGCGATCACCGTGCGCGTCTTGCCGCTGCCGGTCGCCATCACCAACAGGGCCTTGCGCTCCTGGTGTTCGAAGGCCTCGGCGACTTTCCGGATCGCGCGCTGCTGGTAGTAGCGTTCGACGATCGTCGAACTGATCTCCACGCTCGCTAGCGGTTTGCGAGTGGTTCGGCGCTGGATCTGAAGCTCGAGTTGGTCGCGCGTGTAGAACCCGTCGACCTTGCGGGGGCCGTAACGCGTGTCATCCCACAAGTAGTGCTCATAGCCGTTGGTGTAGAAGATGATCGGCCGCTGGCCATAGATGGCCTCTAGTCGGTCGGCATAGAGCTTGGCCTGATGCTGGCCGGCGATCGCGTCCTTCCGAGTTCGTTTGGCTTCAACCAGCCCGAGCGGTAGCCCGTTTTCGCCCCAGAGCACGTAGTCGACGAAGCCCTTGCCATTCTCGGAACTGTTGGGCATGCCGGTGACGGGAAACTCGCGGTCCCGAGCCTCGTCGAGCTTCCACCCCGCTTCGTGCAGCATCAGATCGATGAACAGGTCACGGGTCTCGTCTTCGCGATAGTCGTGGGTGTCGGGCACGACTGCGTTGGCAACCTTCGCGAGCGCGACTTGCTCGCGCAGTGTGGCGTTCTCCGCTTCGAGGGCGACGTTGTGCTCGCGGGAGGCGGCGAGCGCGGCATCCTTGGCGGCAAGTTCTTCAGCGAGCTTGCCGAGTTGCGCCATCGACTTGGCGACGATGCCCGCGCCCGGTTGGGGCAGTGCCGACGCGTCGAACGGGATGCCCGGGGTCGGCCGCTCCTCGACCGTGAGGGCATACCGCGTCGCTACCCACACCATGACGTGGAACAGTTCCCGCACGACGGGAAGGCTGTCGGTGGGCTTCATCGGAGCGTTCCGATGAACTGCGTCGTTGCCCTGCTTGCGAATCAGGGTGAGCTTGGTTTGAATCCCGGGCCCGACGAGTCGTTTGAAGCTCGGCTCGTAGGTGAGTGCGGCGAGATCGTCTTTGTATGGCCTGTGCAGCGAGGCATCCGCATCATAGAGCCAATTGACCATGAGCTCGACAGCGCGGCGCGCGTAGAACAATGAGGATCGCGGGTCGCCGTTGACGTAGTGCTCAGCCCGGCGGGCCTCTTCCGCGATCTGCGGCCACCCGGCGCGCAGGAAATCGAAGTTACTCATCCGATCCCTTCACGCGGTCTGCTGCCCACAATATCGGGCGAAAGCGCCACCCCCACCGCTTTTGTTGACGGGATGTCACCAAATGTCGGTGGTCCCCGATGAACTGTCCGACTTGCCTCCGGCAGGTTCTGCGGCTCCCCGCAGGTAACAGCAAGCAAGGAGACATCCATGTCTGACAACACAACCCCCGAGCCGGTCGCCCCGGTAGAGCCGACCCCGCCTCCGGCCCCGGTTGACGCCGCCCCGACGACCAAGCCGAGCCGTTTGCCGCTGGTGGCGCTCATCGTCGGAATCGTCGCGATCGTGTGCGCGATCATCCCGGGACTGAGCTTCGTCGCGTTCATCCCCGCCTTCACGGCACTTGGTCTGGGCATCGCGGCGCTGGCGTCGAAGGCACCCGGCCGCGGCAAGGCGCTCGCCGGCGTGGTCCTCGGGCCGGTCGCACTTCTCGTGGCGATCATCGTGAGCGTGGGGTTCATCGCGAGTGGTGTGCGATCAACTGTCGACCAGGCCGACCCTGAGAAGGTCGTCGAGGCCCCCGCCGCGGAGACGCCGAAGGCGGCCGAAGCGCCGCCCGCCAAGGAGGGCACCCGAGCGAACCCCGCACCCGCTGGCAGTGTCATCGAGATCAGCGACAACAGCGGGCCGATCTGGCAGGTACAGCTTGGTACGGCGAACCTCGACGCCGGCGACATCGTCGCGGCCGAGAACCAGTTCAACGAGCCGGCCGACGAGGGGTTCCAGTACATCATCGTGCCGGTGACGTACACCTACGTGGGTGACGAAAGCGGAACGCCCTGGATCGATGTCACCATCGAGTACGTCTCCGCGGCAGGGACAACCCACACCAATGCCTATGTGGTGATCCCGAACAACGCCACGGCAATCAATGAGATGTACAACGGCGCCACTGCCACTGGCAACATCGTGATCATGGCGCCGAGTGCGGACATCGAGAAGGGCACATTCACGATCTCGGCGCTCTTCGGAACGCCGTACTTCGTGAAGGTCGTCTAGCGGGCCGGATGCCGCGGCTCACGAGTGCGTGGGTCGCGGTGTCCCCCCCGGCCTATCGTAGGAATCATCACTTTGGAAGAGGACAAGACGTGACCGTTAAGAGCAGCGCCCTCGTGCCCGTGTGGACACTTGCCACCGAAGACGTCAGCGTGCCAGATGTTCTCGGGGGCGTTGGTGATGAGGGTATGACACCAGAACGCCTCGCTGAGCTGAGGACGGTCCTCGCAACGCTTGCAGACTCTCCGATCGCCACCCTCGAGGCACATCCGATCACCAAGACGCGAGACCGAAAGGGTGGGATCGCGCTTCATGCGGCGAGCCCGCTCGCTCAGCAGTTGTCGCGTCTTGCGGCGGACACCGCAAAGTCCGCGCCCAAGGGGGTGAACCTTGCTAGCAGCGGCGAGACGCTCTACCGAATGGTGGTGCCCGCGAAGGTTGCCGAGCAAGTCGGCAAAGGACTTGTTCAGTCCGTGCAGTCCAAATCAGTCGCAGGTGGCATTTACAGCTCGATGCGCAGTTCCAAGAACATCGCCGCGAACGCCGCTTTCGTTCCTGTCGGTGGCAAGGTCGCCGCGACCGGTGCCGCAACCGGCTCGGCCGCCACTGCGGGAGTTGCCGTCGCCGGTGCCGGGGCACTGACTGTGGCAGCTCCCCTAGTGCTCATGGCTGTCGCGATCGGGGTCAGCGCCTACGCGGATCAGCAACGGCAGAAGGCGATCGAACGCATCACCGACCTGCTTGAGCAGTTGCACGAAGACAAGCTCGAGAAGGAACGCAGCGAGCTTGATGGGTGCCGTGACGCGATCGACAAGGCGACGTCGATTCTTCTGGATCAGGGCAAGATCGGTTTCTCCCTTGGATTGGATTCTTCGTCGTTCGCGATAAGCACCGCGATTGAGCAGACTAGACGCCGACTCACGAAGTGGCAGGCCGCCCTCAAGTCCCTTCCCGACGGCCCCGTCGACCTCAGCGAATTGAAGAAATCGTTCCTCGGTATCGATGAACCGGGCGGGGCGTTCCGCGCTCACCTAGAACTTGCGCGTCTCGCCATTGCGCTCCGGCGCCGAGTTCTCGTGCTGCAGGCCGTTGAGCACGCACAGCTAGGGGGTGCTGGCAACCCCTTCAAGAGATTCATTGGTGCATTGCAAGACGACGAGCGTCGTATCAACGAATTGGAATCGGACATCGGCTCAGTTCTGCATCAACTGTCCACCCTCGAGCTGAAGCGTCCTGGCGGTCTTCGAAGCCCAGTGTTCACTCAGGGCGAGGTTGGCGCGTTGCTCAGGGCCGCGTACCGTATTCGCGCTCTCGGCGATGAGCTTGGTCAGGGAACCGGCCACGGCGACATTGCGATTGAGATCGAGCGCGCAAGGGATGGCTCGCTCGTCGTGTTTCCAGCGGTCGCGGCGTAGGGCGGCACCCCCGACCTGACGATGTCGTCGAACCACGCCGCGCACAGCGGTGGATGCTAGAGCTCACCGCTAAAAGCGCGGTGTTGGAGGGCTGCAAATAGTTCATTCAGGCTTGCCTGATGTTGACGCACGGCACTTTCAACGCGCTGGGCACGCGAAACCACGGACGCGAACCGTTCCTGCACCGAGATCGGGGGGACGGCCATCGGGTAACCAAAAAGCTGGTCTCGGTTCAGTTTGGGCATCTGAGCCCGGTTGGCCATTCCAGAGGCGTATTTCAGAAAATCTGAGGCTCTCAGCGCAGCCCACAAATACTCCCGAGTGAGGACCTTGCTATCTGCCCGAAGTGGATACATGTCAGCACTACACAACCCGACGGAGTGCGCGAGGGCCACTTTGTTGAGCGCGGGGCGAATCTTGGAGTAGAGCACATCTTCCGACTCAAACAAGTACTTTCCACTGATCGGGGCGACCTCCGAAACCGATCGCACATTGCGCATCCGACCTGTTTTGGCTTCGATGTTGTCGGGTGCGACAAAGGAGTATTGCGCGAATTCAGGTCGACGAGGGTCAACAAGCTTGGCGATCACTTTCACACAATTGCCAAGAAGAATTCGTTCGCCAGTCTGTGCCGACACCTCGCGGAAGGCCGCATCAACAATCGCGTCAACATGGTCGAGAGCGATGCGACGGTACGTGCGAACTCGGTCCGCCTCGTCGAGGATTGATGCGATTCGGCGCTGCTCGGGGAGGGGTGGGAGGGGGATCTCCGTGGCCAAGAACGCCCCGCGATTGACATGCTGCATGGTCGCCCCGTGTAGGTGAGAAGACATCGACAGGAGGGCATCACCAAGCATGTGACGCAAATACGCTTTGTCAACCACTCGCGTGTCGGGGATCACCCGAAAGATGTGCTGGTTAACCAACCCATCCTCGAGACGATCCCATATGAAGACACCCAGCGTCGCTGACCAGGAGACGAGTAGATCGCCAGGTCGAACGACGAACTTCTCGGGCACCCTGCGAGACGTGCGGTTGAATGCCTTCCCGGGATCCGTCAAGTTCTGGATGCGAACGATTGGCAACCCATCGTCAGCCCAATCCTCTGGCTTGAAGGCGAAACCGTTTATGAACTCTGCAACGGACCCCAGGCGAGCCCTAGGAATCGCCACTACCCCGCCTCCCCCGCGAGCGACTTCGCCAGGGCCGCCGTCGCGTCCTGGATCTCCCGCTCAAGTTCCATGAGTTCGGCGAGGATCACCTGCGGATCGCGGTGCTCGACCTCCTCGTGCTCGACCTCCTTGTAGCGGTTGAGGGAGAGGTCATATCCCTGGGCCGCGATCTCGGCCTTCGGCACGAGGAAAGACTGCGCGGTTCGCGGGCGCGAGAGTTCCGGGCTCTCCGGCTGCGACAGGGTCTGCCAGCGGGCGAGCACATCGGGGAGGTCGTTCGCCTCGGTGGGGGTGCGCTTGTCGTCGAGGGTGAAACCGTCGGCCTGCACCTCGTAGAACCAGACGTTGTCGGTGCCGCCCGAGCTGGTCTTCGTGAAGAACAGAACCGCGGTCGACACCCCGGTGTACGGCTTGAACGTGCCGCTCGGCAGCTTCACGACGGCGTGGAGTTTGTGGTCTTCTACGAGCATCCGTCGCAGCGCTTTGTGGGCGGTGGATGAACCGAACAGCACGCCATCCGGAACGATCACCGCCGCCCGACCACCGTTCTTCAGCAGCCGCAGCATGAGCGCCAAGAACAGCAGCTCGGTCTTCTTCGTCTTCACGATCGCGAGCAGGTCTTTCGCGGTCGTCTCGTAGTCGAGGCTGCCCGCGAACGGCGGATTGGCGAGCACGAGCGTGTAGCTGCCCTCCGCATCCGAAAGCACACTGTGCTCCTCGGCAAGCGAGTCGCGGCGCTGGATGGTCGGATTTTCCACCCCGTGCAACTGCATGTTCATGCTGCCGATGCGCGACATCGAGGCATCCGAGTCGAAGCCCGTGAACGCGAGGCGGTTGAAGTGGTCGCGGCTGGCGGCATCCGCCCAGATCTCCGGATGATGGTCGCGCAAGTACTCGCTCGCCGCCACGAGGAACCCCGCCGTGCCCGACGCCGGGTCGACGATACGATCCTGAGCGGTCGGCGCCGTCATGTCGACCATGAGCTTGATGATGTGCCGTGACGTGCGGAACTGCCCGTTCTGGCCAGACGTCGCGAGCTTGCCGAGCATGTACTCGTAAATGTCGCCCTTGGTGTCGCGATCATCCATCGGGATGTCCTCGAGCAGGTCCACGACTTTGCTGAGCAGCGCCGGGGTGGGAATCGTGAATCGCGCGTCTTTCATGTTGGTGGCGAAACTCGAACCCGCCTCCCCCATGTCCCGGATGAACGGGAACACGTTCTGGTCGATGATGTCGTACATCTCCTGCGGCGAAAACCCACGGAAGTGGCTCCAGCGGAGGTCGCTAAACGGGCGCGGACGACGGCCCGTGTCATCCGTGCCCTCAGGGAATACCGGATTCTCGATCGGCTTGCCCAGCGTGTTCGCCTTGCTCTCGGCGAGGGTGTGCAACTCATCGAGGCGCTTGATGAAGAGCAGATACGTGATCTGCTCGATCACCTCCATCGGGTTGGCGATGCCGCCCGTCCAGAAGGCAGTCCAGACCTTATCGACCTGACTTTTGAGCTCTCCGGTGACCAACGGTGGTTCCTCCTGCGATGGGTTGTCGTGCTTTCGTCGAGTCTGGCAGATGCCACCGTGGGCTACTCTTCCGGGGTGGGCCCAAACCCACCCCACGACCTCGAGAAAAGAGACAACCACATGTCGTTCTTCGAATCGATCAAGACCGTGTTCCGCAAGTATGCCGAGTTCGGCGGGCGCGCAACGCGTCCGGAGTTCTGGTGGTGGGTGCTGTTCACCTCCCTCGTGAGCGCGATGTTGAGCACGCTCTCGTTCGGGGTCGCGGATCCGCGCATGTTCGAGGTGTCCGCGAGCGCGACATCCATCGGCGGCTACGTGAGCTTCACCGGTGCATGGTCGATCGCGGTGCTGCTGCCGAGCCTTGCGGTCACAGTGAGACGTCTTCGCGACGCTGGCCGCAACTGGACCGAGATTTTCTGGATCTTGCTGCCGATCGCGGGCGCGATCATCCTCATCGTGCGACTTGCCGAACCGAGCGCAACGGATGCCGTTGCCACGCCGCCGGCACCACCAGCGCCACCCGCCCCGCCGACGCAGGGCTGACATCCCTACTTCGCGAGTACGGCCCCTGCGACGATAAGCGACGTCACCACGATGGCGGCCGCAACAAGCCAGGCGCGCCGACGGTGAGCAGCGGCATCAACCTCGGCCTTGAGCCGTGCGAACCGCGTCTCGTACCGAAGCGTCTCGTCGACGACATCGGCGCTCCAGGTGCCGCTCACCTCGGCCATGACGAGCATTTCGCTGACTGCGGCATCCGTGAGTCGGGGTTTGCGACGGCGCAGGAACGACTCGAGTTGCGTTGCCGCGATCACCTCGACGCCCCTCGGCGGTTCGGTGATCGCGAGGGTCGCGGGATCCACGATCGCAAGCACGGCGGTGACGGGTAGGCCGAGCACTCGAGCTGCCAGGCGAGCTTCGTGGCGCGCGTCGTCCAGGTGATTGGTGCGATGCCCGTTGACGAGAAGTTGATCGTCACCCAGCCACACCCGCTGGCGGGAGTGGTTTCGGGTCGCGACCAAGAAGGCGCCTGCGGGCCCGACGACGAGGTCGGAGGGTTCCGCTGCGGGTTCGATGGCGCGAAGGACCGTCCAATCCGTACTGAGGTTGCTCAGGACCTTCGCCACGTGGATCTCGCCCATTGCGCCGAGGTACCAACTGCGGGCATCCGGCAAGATCGGGTTTTGCCCAAACAGACGTCCGAGCAGAGGCAGCGGGCGCGCAGTCGTTTGAATTCGAAGGCATTCGGTGATGGCAGCGTATGCCGGGCCGCGCACGCGTCGTGCGGTAGGTGCGCTCCCCCGAGTTTGCAGATTCGTCATGATCCCCCCAGATCGTCGTTCCCGGCCATTCAATCGGCTGTGAGGGCTACTGCGGCAGTCCCCAGTAGGGGGCAAAGATGGGTCGAATCCCTCATGCCGCCCGACCCGCGCCCGCAATAGCATCGCGTTCATGACGATTCTTCGGGGCGCGACCGCCCTTGCTGCAGCAGCACTCCTCGCCCTCACCCTTGCCGGATGCGGAACCACGGCCGAAACATCCACCGATACCGATACCGGAAGCTCGACTGACGAGTCGACAGACACCACCGATGGCGGATTCGCGGGAGTCACCCTTCCCGGCACCGGCGACTACTCCGTGCCAGACCAAGCGCCCTACGGCAGCTACGAACTGCCCGACTACCAAGACGGTCTGCCCGCCGGATGCACGTGGCAGACCTACCTCGAAGATGGAACGGTCTTCGGCGACGGCGTGACCAATGGCCAGTTCATCTTCATCACCGACGTGCACGTGCGTTTCGTGACGAACGGGTGCCCGGACTGGGTGCAGTTCCAGTAGCCCGAAACTTTTTTCAGCGCCCCTGTCGATTCGACGGGGGCGCTGCGTCATGGTTCCGTGAGGCGGGAGATTCCCGTCCAGACAGGAAACGTGCACTAGCTTTCGTTGGTGCAGGGTTTCTAAGGAGATACGTCAATGGAATACATGCTCTTTCTCGGTGAGGCGGAAGCCCGCGAGCGAATCGCACCGACCGACCCGGCTTTCGGCGAGTACATGGCGGGCTGGATGGCCTACAACCAGAAGCTCATCGATGGTGGCCACTGGATCAGCGGCGCGCAACTGCAGCCCGCGGGTACCGCGACGACGATCAAACGAGTTGACAGCGTCGACACGATCATCGACGGCCCGTTCGCCGAGACGAAAGAACAGCTCGGCGGCTACTACCTCATCGAAGCCAAGGATCTCGACGAAGCGCTCGCCCTCGCTTCGGCCATGCCGTTCACGGATGCCTCGATCGAAGTGCGCCCCGTCGCGTATCGTCCGCAGCCGTAGTGACCGCAGACGCCGTTGAGCGTCGCCAGGCGATAACCCGGCTCGCGCGCGAGGAGAGCGGACACGTTCTCGCTCTCCTCGCGCACCGTTTTGGCGACCTCGATCTTGCTGACGAATCCGTGCAGGACGCGCTTCTTGCTGCGGCCTCCTGGGATGAGATCCCCGCCAATCCGGCCGGGTGGCTCTACACGGTGGCCCACAACCGTGGAATCGATCGTCTGCGCCGCGCGGCAGCTGAGCGACGCCGGCATCAATCCGCGGCGTACCTGTTGTCCCTGCCCGACGAGGAGGTGTCGGAGATGATCGTTGAACACTCCGACGTCGGCGACGAGCAACTCAGACTCGTGCTGCTGTGCTGCCATCCCGCGCTCGATCGGGATGCCCAGATCGCGCTCACGCTGCGCCTCGTCGGTGGCCTGTCGACGCCGGAGATTGCGGCGGCCTTCCTGATTCCCGAGGCGACGCTCGCGCAGCGGATCGTACGTGCGAAGCGCAAGATTCGGGATGCTGGCATCCCGCTATCGATTCCGCACTCCCTTGATGAGCGAGTGGACGCCGTTCTCACCGTGCTCTATCTCATCTACAACGAGGGCTATCTCTCGCGGTCGTCAGCGGGCGGGCGAGTCGACCTCGTGGACGAGGCGATCCGGCTCACCTCCGCGCTGGCATCCCTGCTGCCGAACAATGCCGAAGTGCTCGGGCTTCTTGCCCTTGAGCTGTACGGCCGTGCTCGAGCCGCAGCTCGCTTCGCGAGCGACGAACTCATACTGCTCGACGACCAGGATCGCACCAGGTGGGACTCGGCGGGCATCGAGCACGCCAATCGGGTGCTCGCCAGCGCGCTCGCCCTCGAGGTCGCTGGCCCCTTTCAGTTGCAGGCGTGGATCGCGTCCCAGCACGCAAATGCGCGAACAGCCGCGAACACGGACTGGCCGGCCATCGTGTCCGCCTATGCGCAGCTCTCGCTCCTCACCCCCTCCCCCGTCATCACCCTCAACCGCGCCGTGGCCGTCTCCATGGCCGACGGGTCGCACGCGGGTCTCGCCCTTCTCGATACCATCACCGGCCTCGATGACTACCACCTGTACTGGGCGACACGCGGCGAATTGCTCACTCGTACGGGCGACCCGGATGCTGCAGCGGACGCCTTCCGTCGCGCTCGCGCGCTCGCGACCAATCCCGCAGAGCAAAAGCACCTCGATCGTCGCATTGCCGCGCTGTAGCGGAGCTCTGGGTGGGCTCGCGGCTGTCGACTCCGCGGATCACCTCTCCTCCACAGTTCGCAGGCCTACGAGGTTTCCACAGATTGACCTTCTGACCTGCACTTCTTTACCCCATACTGGTATTGTGGTTTCTGATGACGAACCCGACCACCGACCTCCTTGAGCAGGCAATAGCGCTGCTCGCCGAGGTCGCGCGCGCCGGAGTCCAGACCCTTTCCGACGACGAGTTGTGCGAGGCAGTTCGGCTCACCGAGCGGGCGGGTAGGTTCCTCGACGCATCTCGGGTGGCTGGGGCTGCGGAGATCGAGGAGCGGTCGCGGTTCGAGCTCGGGCGGGATGGCCTTGCCTTCCGCCTTGGCCACCGGCGGGGCATCCACGCCGTCGAATCACTCACGCTCACATCGCAAGCCGAGTCGTCGCGACGGGTGAAGCTCGGCACGGCGCTGCGTCCGCGATTGGGGCTCGGGGGTGAGCAGCTTCCTCCACTTTTCCCGCACGTCGCCGAGGCAGTCACCTCGGGCCTGATGGGCATCGACGCCGCGGCCACCATCGTCAGATGCCTCGCGCAAGCCGTACAGCACGGCGCCGAGCCGCACCACGTTGATGGCGCGGAGGCAGATCTCGCCACTTCCGCCGCACAGGAGCCGGCAGACAATGTCGCCGTCATGGCACGCGCGTGGCGCGAGGCCCTCGACCCCGACGGTGCTCAGCCGCGCGACGAGGCGCTGCGGCAGCGGCGCGGATTCTTTCTGGGTCGCGAGCGCGACGGCATCACCCCCTTCTCTGGCGCCTGCGACCCGATGTCAGCAGCGGTGCTCCGCGCAGCATTCTCGGAATCCAACGCCCCCGGTGCAGGTCCGCGCTTCCTCGATGAAGCGGATGCCGCTCGCGGCAGTGAGACGCTCTCGACGCCGGACGGCGACCTCGTCACTCAGGTGAGCGATCCCCGCACTCGTGAGCAGCGGCAGTTGGATGTTCTGGTCGGGCTGGTTCGAGCCGGCGTTCGGTCCGACGGCCAAGGCGCGACGGCACACGTCACGGCGGTCATCCGGCTCGATGACCTCATCGCGGGCACGGGGGTCGGCTGGATCGACGACATTGATGAGCCCGTGGCTGCTGAGTCCGTCCGAGAACTCGTCTGCGACTCAGGTTTCCAGATTCTGGTCATGGGCAGCCACGGTGAGGCCCTCACCCTGGGGCGCACCGAACGCTTCTTCACTCGAGGTCAGCGCCGCGCGCTCGCCGCACGTGACGGTGGTTGTGTTTGGCCGGGCTGCACGGCTCCCCCATCGTGGTGCGATGCCCACCATGTAGTCGAATGGGTAGACGGCGGCCCGACGGATGTCAGCAACGGAGCGCTCTTGTGTCCCGCACACCATCACATGCTCCACGCTTCCGACTTCACCATGAAAATGATCGAGGGTCGGCCACGACTGTTGGCCCCACCCTGGCTGGATCCCACGCGAGAGTGGAAGCTCGTCGGACGACCCCGGCTTGCCTGGTCGCGTGCGCCAGAACGACATTTCCGGCTCGTGGCTTGAGCCGCGGGAGGTTCCGCGCGGGCGGATAGGGAAGAATGACGTGAGTGACCGAATCCCTGCTGCTGGATATCCTGCTCATCCTCATGCTTGTCGGCTACCTCGTCTACGGGTTCCGTAACGGGCTCTCCGGCAGCATCTTCGCGATCGCCGGGATCATCGCCGGGATCATCGCCGCGTTCTTCCTCGCCCCGCTCATTGCGAATCTCGTTCCCATCCCGTTCGCGCGCCTGGGAATCACCGTCATTGTCGCCTTCGGATTCGTGGCAATCGGCCACGCGCTGGGCAGTGCGATCGGCAGGTTCGTGCGCCGAGGCTTCTTGCGCAGCCCCCTCGGCGGACTCGACCGCGTACTCGGGGCGCTCGTCACTGGAATAGTCGCCGCGCTTGTCGCCTCGATGATCGCCTTCAGCGTCGCACAGCTCGGAGTCCCGCTGCTCTCCAAAGCGATCTCGGGTTCGACGTTCCTTCGTATCGTCAACTCGCTGACCCCCGACCCCGTCGAGGCATTCCTCGCTCAGGTGCGCGCGACAGTTGTCGACAAGGGCATCCCGCTCTTTACGGGTACGCTGACCAGCCCACCAGTCATCCCGCAGATCGACACCGGTAGTGGCGCGTTGAACGCGGCCGCCCAGTCGGTCGTGCGCATCACGGGCAACGCCTACGCGTGTGGGGTCTCGCAGTCCGGTTCAGGGTTCGTCGTCTACGACGACCGGGTGGTCACGAACGCCCATGTGGTCGCCGGGGTCACGGAACCCGTCATCGAGACCCCGGGCGGGCAGTCGATCGCCGGAACCGTCGTGTATTTCGACCCGATCGACGACCTTGCCGTCATCGCTGTCCCCGGGCTCGACGCGCCGGCACTCCCCCTCGGCGCCACGCAGCCGCCGTCGACGGATGCCGCGTTCGAGGGCTATCCCTACGGCGGTCCATTCCAGTCCGGTGCGGCAAACATCATCTCCGTGACCTCACCCGCCGTCCCCGACATCTACGACCAGAGCCGTTCGCAGCGCGAGGTGTACACGCTCGCCGCCAACATCCACGAAGGCAACTCGGGCGGCCCCCTGCTGACCTTGGACGGCTCGGTCGTGGGAGTGGTCTTCGCCCGCAGCGGAGACACCGCGAACGTCGGCTACGCGATGACCATGGCTGAACTCGAACCGGTGACCAACCAAGCCGCCGGGCTCACCGAGACCGTGTCGTCAGGTTCCTGCATATCCGAATAGCGCCGGCGCTTCACCGTTCGAACTGAAGCAAGATGGGATCAGTCGCGGTACCGGGGCACACATCACGGGGGCTGCCGGGAACCGTTGCCGTCGCATACCAACTCCAGTCGTTGCCGAGCCGTTTGACGGAACTTCGGGGAAACACCGCGGTCACGACGTCGCCTTCCACCGAAACATCTTTCGCATCGAGGGTGTCCACGGATGACTTGTCCAGATTGGCGACGAAGACCCGGTCGACATCACCGTCGCGCAGGTCGATGACGAACCGGTAGGCCTTGTCGGCGCTGCGCTGCGCATAAAGCTCGAGAGTGGACGAACCCATCGGTACCCCACCGACGAGCGCGAACCGCACCACGAGATCGCCGCCGTCCAACGACAGCCGTACGGCGTCGAGATCGGCGGCGCCGTCTCCGAGTGCATCAACGCACTCGTTCTTTCCGGGGTCGGGACGAGAAGGGGCGGGAGTCGAGGTCTCGGGATCGATGACAGCGGGCGTTGCTGCGGTAGGCGCGACACCCAGAGGACCAGCACTCGTGGGTGTCCCTGCGGTAATCGCCCGGAGCGCGAGCGCGATCAGCAGACCCACCACTACCGCGAGTGCGAGCCCGCCGATCCCGAGCAGGATGTAGCGCAGGCGAGGCGTCATCGCGCGATGTACCAGTCCGTGTACTCGGTCGCCCGGCCGTCCTCGGCAAACCGAATCACCCAAAGATTGTCGTATGTGCCTCCCTTGGCACCCTCCGGATACACGGTGACACATCGGACGACCGCGGTATCACCGTCGATCGCGACCGGATGCCACTCGAAGGTTGTGGTGCCGGGGGCGTCTTGTGAGGCAAGCCAACCCGAAACTATGGCCTCATGCCCTGCCCAGCCTGCGTCGGACGGATGGCCGCGATACACGGCATCCTCAGTGAATGGGGCGCGAATGTCGTCCGGGAGGTTTGACTCCCAGGCCTTGCGGTACAGGGCGACCCAAGTTGCGACATCAGGTGAAGTGGGCATGCCACTCAGATTACGCCGCGCTCAGTTGCGGACGACCACCGTTACGAAGGCTGCGATCACCGAGCACACGCTCGCGTAGACGACGATTGTGGCCGCGGCAGCCCAGAGAATCCGACGAACGAGCGCATCGTTGACGGCCGAACGAATGGTTCCGAAGTCCCTGTGCAACTGCTGGGTATCCAAATCCACGGCATCGGCCGCTGGCCAGGTGCTCTCCAAGTCGGCAAGATCCGAAACGTTGGCGACCTCTTCGCCCGTGAGCGTGCGAGGCGCATGCGCGAGCACGCCCGCGAGTTCACCGGAGGAGATGACCTTCACCCCTCGCGGCGCCTTGCGCACAGTGAGTCGGGCAGGGTCAACAACCACGAGCAAGGGGCGCACGCGAACGGGCTTTCCCGCCGCCAAACTCAACAACCGGGACACTTCAGCAGCTTCATCAGCCGCAGAACTGATGTCGAGGTGCGGCTCACCATCGACGGAAAGCTTCACGCCGTCAACAATCACCTCGTTGCGACCGTAGTTGACCGCGTGCACGGTGAAAGTTCCCGCCCTGCCGATCAGGAGATGGTCAACTGCCGAACCGTCAAGGGGAAGGTCATGGAGCACGTCCCACGTGGGACCAAGGTTCTCGAGCACATCGCCGACGACGAGTTCTCCGAGCGCGCCGCGGTAGTGCTGGCGGGCTTCAAAAGTCAACGGACTCACGCCAAGAATCCGCGCGAGGCGGCCACGAACCGGGGCGGAGTACTGCGCGCGAACAACAGCAGCCATCGCCGACTGACCCGCGACTCGTTCGCGAAGGGTGCGACTGTGCTGCATCGGTTCGCCCCTCCCCGCCCGCGGATGCCCAGAAAAAAGTACGTTGGGCCGGAGGCACCCCCGCCTCCGGCCCTACTCGCAGCGACACGTCGCTTTGATGTGTACTACCGAACGCTCCCTCCCCCGAAGGTTCGTTCGTAGTAACAGTGTGCGCCGTCGATACTTAGCCGCACAGCCCCCACTACTGGGCATCCCACTGTGGGGGGCCTACGGCACTGGCTCGATACCGGCAGGAAGTGGGCCTGTGGTCACGAGGTGCAACCGTTGAGTCGTGCGAGTCATGGCCACGTAGAGGGCGGCAGCCCCCCGAGTGATTTCGTCCACAATGCGCTGCGGTTCAACCACCACGACCGCGTCGAACTCGAGACCTTTGGACTCCTGAGGCGTCAATACGGCGACCGCGCGATTGAGCCCTGCTGCGCCTCTGCCCACATCTGAACCAAGGGATGCTTCAAGCGCGGGCCATACGTCGGCAACGAGCGATTCGCTCACGATGACCGCTACGGTGCCCTCGCCGATTGCCCTATCGGCGACCACCGTCGCTACCACTGCATCAGAAAGCTCACCCGCCCGCACGATGTCGACTGGCCACTCGCTCTCCCGCACCGCACGAGAGCGGGTGATATTGACGCCGTGAGCAACGGCCATCGACTCCGCAACCTCGGAGATCTGTGCCGGCGTCCGGTAGTTCACCGTTAACTCCTCGAGGCGCCAGCCGTCACCGACATGCGGCGCGAGGGCGGCCGCCCAGCTTGCTGCGCCGGCCGCGGCCGACGCTTGCGCAATGTCACCCACGATCGTGAATGATTTGAGCGGGTTGCGACGCGTCAGCAGGCGCCATTGCATCGGCGAGAGTTCCTGAGCTTCATCAACGACCACATGGCCATATCCCCACGCGCGATCGACCGCAGCGAGTTCGGCTGTGGTACCTCGCTCCACCGACGCCTCGAAGCCTTCGGCCAGAGTGCGAGCGTCGACAAGACCTTTGACCTGCATGTTCTCGATGGCCGCCTGTGCATTCTCGAGATCGCGTTTGCGTTGCTGTTTGAGCTCCCGCTGGTTACTGGCGGCACCAGCATCGACTTCACCCAGAAGTTCTGCTGCCTCGTCGAGAAGTGCTACATCGGAAACCGTAAATGGTTCGTCACGGTCACGCAGCAACAATGCCCGCTGCGCAGGCGTCCACTCCGGAGTAAGGGAGGCGAGCCACTGCGGCCGCGCGTAAAGGTCTCGGATCAACTTTTGCGGCGACAACGGCAGCCACGCAGTGTTCAGGGCGACCTTCACATCGTGGGAGGTACGCAGGTCTTCACGAAGCCACGCCTGGTCGCTCTCCTCGATGGTGTTGCCATGATCCCGCAACTGATCAGCGAGCATCCGGGCCAACGAACCGAGAGCGGCTTTGTTGAAGGTGACGCGGGCGAGATTGTGCGGTTTCTTCGTGTCCCACGCGCGCTGCATCGCCGACTGAATGAGCTGGGGCTCCACAGTGAGCAACTCCCCGTTCACGTCGAGAACCTGCGGCGAGCGCGGAACGACCTGCCTCGACCGCACGGCCCGTGCAATGAGTTTCGCCATCTCGAGCGAACCCTTGAGCGCCGCGACATCCGGTGCATCTTCTCGAGAAACGTCGATTCCGGGGAAGAGTTGCCCGACGCTGGCGAGCACGACACCCGTTTCGCCCAGCGACGGGAGTACCGCTTCGATGTATTGCAGGAAACTGCGCGACGGACCCACGATGAGTACGCCGGATGCCGCGAGCCGCTCCCGGTGCGAATAGAGCAGGTAGGCGGCGCGATGCAGGGCAACAGCCGTCTTACCGGTTCCCGGTCCCCCCTGCACGACGAGCGTGCCGCGGAGTTCGGACCGGATGATGGCGTCCTGCTCGGCCTGGATTGTGGCAACAATGTCACCCATGCGACCCGTGCGCTGCAACGTCAGCGTCGCCATCAGGGCGGCCTCACCCTGAAGTGATTCGACCCCCTCGGTGAGCAATGCGTCGTCAAAAATCTCGTCGTCGATCCGGATGATCGTGCGGCCCTTGCTCTGCAAGTGTCGGCGGGCACGTGCACCCAACGGTGTGGCGGCCGTGGCTTGGTAGAACGCGCGCGCCTGAGGAACGCGCCAGTCGAGCAACAGTGGCAACTGGTCTTCGTCGCGGAGCCCTATCCGCCCGATGTACCGATAGACGGAATCGTCATCGTTCGTCCCGAGTTCGAGTCTGCCGAACGCGAGGCGCTCGTCGATTTGACGCAATTGGGCGATGCGATCCTCGTAGATGCGGGCGAACGAGTCGCGCTCGGACCGGTTCTGGTGGGTTCCTCCGGGGTTCGAGCGGCGCACCGCCAGCAAGTGCTGCTGCGCTTCGTCTCGAAGCTCGTCGAGGCGCGTGTAGAGAGCACCGACGTAGTCACGTTCTCTGTCCAGCTCGCTGATCTGTCCCACCTCGTTCGCGTACCCAGTGCCCTCAAATCCGGCCTTCCATCCTACCGAAATCACGTCGCGGTAAATGTTCCTCCCCGACTCACCGTGAGGTCTTGCGCCGGGAACAACGCGGTGGGAGTCTGTAGCCAGTACAACTCATCGCCCAGAAGCGCCGGAGGCAATGCCCCGCCACTGGGCGATGAGTCTGTGAGGCGCCTGTCTATGACAAGCTGAAGCTGTGAGCGTACGTACCGTCGACTACTCCGCCCTCACGGAGCCGGTCAGCCCGACCGGGGTGAAGGCGTTCCGCACCGCGATGCGCGCGAGGCCCGAATACTCGACAACGTCGCCAGTCGTCGCCGCAATCATCGTGGTCGTGATGCTGTTCGCTCTCGGAACCTTCGTTCTGAGCATCCTCACCATCTTCATTGCACTCGTCGCGACTTCATCGAGCGATATCGGCGTCATCATTCTCGGATTCGTGATCGCCGCTCTCATGGTGGCGGGCATTGTCGTGATCGCGATCGTCGGGATCAGGTCGGTGCTCGGGGGAGGCAGGTGGGAGCGCTGGATGCGTTTGGACAGATTTGCCTCCGCCAACGGGCTGATCTTCGCCCCGCATAGCGCAGCACCGAGCTACCCCGGGGCGATTTTCCAGCTGGGGAGCTCCCGATTTGCCATCGATCACCTGCGCTCGGCATCCGATCGCTTCCTGGACTACGGCAACTTCCGGTACACAACGGGCAGCGGAAAGAACCGATCGACCCACACCTGGGGCTTCATGGCGCTCCAGCTTGACCGCGCCCTGCCCCAGATGGTTCTCGACTCGAAAACCAACAACGGACTGTTCGGCAGCAACCTGCCCGCGACTTTCAGGAAAGACCAGATCCTGCACCTGGAGGGCGACTTTGACAAGTACTTCACCCTCTACTGTCCCAACCAATACGAACGTGATGCTCTCTATGTCTTCACGCCAGACCTCATGGTGCTGCTCATCGACAATGCCGCACCGTTCGATGTCGAGATCGTCGACAAATGGATGTTCGTCTACTCCTCGGCGGCGTTCGATTTGCGCCAGCCTGCAGTCCACCAACGCCTACTGAGAATCGTGGACACCGTCGGACGTAAGGCGCTCAGCCAGTCAGATCGCTACCGCGATGACCGCGTGGATGACTTCGCCGCGAACGTCATCGCACCGCAGGGCCAAGGACTCAAACGGGGAATCCCGGCGGTCGGAATCATCCTGCTCGTGATCCTTGGCGTCACGTGGCTGTGGCCCGCGCTCGGCGGGATCGTCTCCGTGCTGGTCGGCAACTGAGCCGTGACCGATCACCCCCCTGAACGCCGGAGTGCGTTCGTCGACCTCCGACCCCTCCGTGAAAGCCCCGCATTCGCCCGGCTATGGATCGGAACCGCGATCTCGGCGATCGGCGCCCAACTCACCCTCGTGGCCATCGGGCTGCAGGTGTACGACATTACGAAGTCGACATTCGCGGTCGCCCTCGTTTCGGGCTTTGCTCTCGTTCCGATGATCGTCTTCGGCATCTATGCGGGCCTTCTCAACGACTACTTCAATCGCCGCACGGTACTCATCTGGTCAGCGAGCATTGCGTGGGCCTCGAGCGCAGCCCTCGCGATCCTCGCCTGGCTTGAGGTTGACACCGTGTGGCCGCTCTATGTGCTCGCCGTCATCGGCGCGGTGACGGCCAGCACCTCGGCAACAACCCGATTCGCGATCATCCCGCGCCTGCTACCCCCGCACCTTCTCCCCGCAGGCTCAGCACTCGGTGGGATCAGCTTCGGTGTCGCACTCACCCTCGGGCCGGCCCTCGCTGGGGTGCTCGTCGCGGTCGTGGGCTTCAGCTGGACCTACACGGTCGATGTTGTGCTCTTTGTTGCCGGTTTCTTGGGGATCGTGTCCCTCCCAGGCCTGCGGCCCGAAGGCCAGACCACGCGACCCGGATGGGCATCGATCAAGGGCGGCTGGGACTTCCTGCGCACAGCCCCCAACATCCGGGCATCCTTTCTCGTCGACATCATCGCCATGACCTTCGGTCGCCCTCAGGTGCTGTTCCCTGCGGTCGGTGCGCTCGTGATCGGCGGCGGACCAATCACCGTGGGAGTGCTGGTCGCTTCCGGAGCGATCGGCGTGTTCCTGTCGAGTCTGTTCTCCGGGCGTGTGACGGGATACCGCTGGCACGGTGTCGCTATCGGGTGGTCGATTGCCGTGTACGGGGTCTTCGTCGCCGCGATGGGCGGCGTATTCGGCATCATGTCGACGAACTGGTTCGGACCGGTGGGCCCGGACATCGCCCAGGCAAACATCCCCGCCCTTGTCATCGCCGCCGTGCTTTCCGCAGGAATGGGAGCATCGGACAACGTGAGCACGATCTTCCGGATGACCATGATGCAATCAGCTGTTCCCGACGAGATGCGCGGTCGCATTCAGGGAGTGTTCACTGTGGTCGTCACCGGCGGGCCCAGACTCGGTGAACTCCTCATCGGTACCCTTGCGGGATTGACCACGCTGTGGTTGCCGCCCATCCTCGGCGGCATCGCGATAATCGTGCTTGTCTCTGTCGTGTTGCGAGTGCAGCGCAGCTTCCGGGAGTACGACGCGATCAATCCTCGCCGCTAGCTCCCCGCGAGACTCGCGCGAGACTCGACGATTGCGCCGAGCAGGGCAGCCTCATCTGCTTGGGCACCGAGGCCACCGCGCCCCGTAATGATGCGCTGGCGCGCGAAGGCGAGTCGGGTCGCGTTCTGAATGTACTGCTTCATGGCCCTGCGCTTTCCGAAGCGCGCAGCCCACGCCAACGCCTGCCGACGACCGGCTCCGGTCGAGAGCGAGGGGATTTCGGCCGGCGAGAACCATCCCACCGCCGCGTACTCATCAAGGCGAGCGCGCGTGAGGCGCTCTTCCTGACGACGCAAGAACATGACGAGCACCACACTGATCACGAACAGCGGAACCTGAATGAGGAAGTAGTAGCCGTAGAAATCGCTCACAAAAAACAGAGCCCCGTTCCACAGTGCATGCAGGAACATCGCGGGGGCGAGCCCGACGAAGAATAACCCGATGCCGGCAAACGGGCTTCGCAAGCGGGTGGCGAAACCCAGCGCGATGCCAGTCGCCGACGTGAACATGACGTGAGCGAACGGTGACATGATTCCGCGAATGAGGAAGATCTCGAATACGCCGTCTCCGGTGAGCGAACCCGACTCTACGAGTTGCCCGCCGAAGTAGAAGATGTTCTCGGTGAATGCGAAACCGCCTGCAATCCACGCGGCGTACACGATTCCGTCCACTGGCCCGTCGAAGTACTTGCGGGCGGCAAAGAAGATCACCAAGAGCCCGAGCCCCTTCGCGCTCTCCTCCACGAGGGGCGCCTGTATTGCTGCCCCGATGAAGTCGTACGCGTCCGCATTGTTCTGAGTGATCAGGGTGATGAACGGATCGAGCCCAGCGCCGACCACGAGCGCGACGATGACCGCAACCGCAGCACCCCACAGAAATGCGAACACCACGGCGAGCCTGGGCTCGGGCTCCCATCGGTCAATCCACCGCACCCCGAAAAACACGATCGCGAGCGGTACGAGTGCCATCACGCCGGCGAGCGCGAAGGCATCCGGTCCGAGGCTAACAACGACGTAGACCAGCACGAAGAGGCCCACTACTGCCAAGAGGATGACGCCGATGATGCCGAGCACGCGAGCCGTGTGTTGGGCGGGTGGCGGAGTCGTGAGTCCGGGCTGAGCCGTCGACGTGGCGCGAGCTGCGATATCAGCCGGAGCCGCAGTGGGCGAGATCGGGGCGGACGATAGGGCGTCAGGCGAGGTCATAATTTCGACCCTAACCCTGTTGTTCCCTCAATATTTGCAAGGCGCGTGACACCCTCTCACCAAGCCCCGCTACGGGCTTCTTGGAAGTCTTCTCGGCCTCGGCGAGCAAGTGCGCGACCTCGGCACGGTATTCGATCTGAGTGTCGCGCACCGCATTGAGCAAGACGAGGGATGCCCGTGCACCAGCAATCGCCAGCACGGTGCTCACGACGAGCGCACTGATCGCCACCGCGAGGGTGGCCTCGCGACCGGGATTCTCCGCAACCGAGATGCTGACGACGACGAGGAGCAGCACAGCCGCGAGCACCGGCAATACACGCTGCGGACGCTGGAATACCCACAGGATCACAGCCGCGGTCGACGCGGTGCGGGGTGGAGGCGTGCGGGCCCCATCGTCGTCGATCGCGACGAGCCGAGCCCGCATCTCATCGAGACGGTCCTGCTGCACGCGCGTTCCTGCCACATCGATGAGCTCATCCCGCAATGCTCGATAGCTGTCGGCGGCGGGGCGGGTGGCCGCCACTGTGATCGCGAGCCACGCAGCGACGAGACCCACGAGCATGATGATCGCGACGGCGACTGCCGCGAGCGGTTCATGGTCATCGAAGAGCAGCCGTGCCTCCCAGTCCAAGCCGAGGCCGAGCCCGACAACCACGAAGGCCGCGAGGGGTATCACCCACGCGACGGGGTGCAGCCGCACGACGGTCCGAGTGCCCCGGGCGAGGAGCCGTGCATCGAAACGGGCGGTGCCGAGATCCGCTAGTTGCAGGGAGAGGGCTACGAGCCACAGGCCAAAGGCCGCAGCGGGGATCATCCACGAGTCGTCCACTCTGTGACCCTATCGTCCGGTGGACTGCTAACGAGTTCCCGTGATGAATTCGGCGAGCAACTCGCGCAGACGGGGACTGAACGTGCGCTCGAATCGCGCCGAGGCCTCCTGGCTCAACGTTCCGTCTGACCTAGCCCACTGCAGTAGGAGTGCCTCCGCCTCCGTGACGTCCGCCGTCGCGGCATCGCCCTCCGGCTCCGCGAGCACGGCCTCGATGAGAGTCACCACGCGCTCGCCGATGAGGGGAGCCAGCTCCTGCCGGAGTTCTGCACGTCGATCTTGGGGCGCACCGCGCAGCAGGGTCATGCGCCTAGGGTAGCGGCAGGCTGGCCTTACGCCGCGAGTGTTACCTCCGAGGGGTGCAGCAGCACGGGCGAACGCGAACCTTGGCGAGCTTGCTCTGGGGTGCTGAACGTGATGCCGACGAACGCTCCACCCCGGACCGCCGCCCACACGTCTGACGCCGCCTGCTGCGCGCTGCCCTGAGAGCTCTTCCACCCGCGAGCGGCACGGAGGTCGTCGCTCGTGATCGTCACATCCGCGCCCTCCTCGACGAGCTGGGCGCCGAGAAACTCCGCCCACGCGCGGATGAACGGTGCGATCGCTGAGCGATCGGTCACCGCGACCCGGTCTCCGCTGCCGATGGAGTGCACTTGTCGTGTGACAGTACGCGCCAGAAGCGCGCTCGGGAACCAGCCTGCTGCAGCGTCAAAACTCACATCAGCAGGTACACCGATGAGTTCATGTTCCTGCACGATCACGCGATCGGCCTCCGGCCGCAGGCCACGAAAGGCCACTCGATCACCACGCGCGAAGCCAATGCTGTCCCGTGCCACGGCATCGACAGTTCCGGTGACCTGCGTGCCAAGTGCGCTCAGCCCCACGGCGGCGATCCGAACACGCACCTCACCCACCGCTGGGCGGAGTTCGCTGACGCGAGACGTGAGTGACTGTGTCATACCAAAGAGAACTGCCGGTCGCCGCCGGCTATTCCCTAGAACACCTTGCCAGGGTTGAGGATTCCTGCCGGATCGAAGACTGACTTGACCCGGCGCTGAAGCTCTAGCTGATCGGGTCCCAGTTCATCCCCCAACCAGCGGCGCTTGAGTAACCCGATCCCGTGCTCTCCCGTGAGCGTTCCGCCCAGGCGCAGCGCGGCAAGGAAAAGTTCGTCGGCCGCGGACCAGATCTCGGCGGGGACATCCTCGCCCTCGAACACAAAGTTCGGGTGCAAGTTGCCGTCACCCGCGTGCGCAACCGTGGGAATCGTGATGCCATATCGCGCTTCGATCTCCCCGATCGCAGCGAACATCGCCGGAAGCTGGCTGCGCGGCACGCAGACGTCCTCGATGAGCACCGTGCCCTGCTCCGACATCGCCGGGTGAAACGCCCGGCGGATACCAAAGAGTCGCTCCCCCTCCGCGGGATCGGATGACAGTTCGGCCCTGCCGCCGAGCGATCGGACCACCGAGACGATCGCGTCGGCCTCGACCGTCGCCGAGGGTCCGTCGGTCTTGATGATGAGCTGGGAACCGCCGGAGTAGTCGAGTCCAAGGTGGGCAGCGATTCCCGCCATCGCGCTGTCGCCGATCAGTTCCATGATGGCGGGATTCAGTCCGCTCGACGTGATGACCGCAGCAGCGCGCGCCGCGTCATCCACTGTCGAGAAATTGGCGCTGATGACGGCGACCGGGCCACCGACAAGACGACGGGTCTTGACCGTTGCTTTCACGATCACGCCGAGCGTGCCTTCGGAGCCGACCATCAGTGCCGTGAAGTCGAGACCGGTCACTCCCTTGACGGTGCGGTGGCCAAGTTCGAGCAGTCGCCCGTCGGCGAGCACCACAGTGAGACCGAGCACTGCGTCGCGGGTTACCCCGTACTTAGCGCACAGCAGCCCGCCCGCGTTGGTCGCGATGTTGCCTCCGACTGTCGAGATCGCACGGCTCGCGGGGTCGGGAGCGAACCACAGCCCGTGTGGCTCAAGTTGAGCGTTGAGGTCGGCATTGATGATGCCGGGCTCGACGACCGCAAGCTCATCGTCGACCGAAACCTCGAGCAGCCGGTTCATCCCGAGCGTCGAGAGCACGATCTGGCCATGGTCGGCGATGGCCCCACCGGCGAGGCCGGTGCCCGCTCCCCGAGTCACGACCGCGGTGCCGGAGTCCGTCGCTATACGCATCGTGGCCCGGACATCGTCGATCGAGCGCGCGTTTACGACCGCGAGCGGGGCCGCCACGGAACGATGACCCGACTTGTCGGAGCGCATGGCATCGAGAATTATGGCGTCTGTCGTGACCGCGTCGCCCAGCGACGCGCGCAGCATCGCGACGACGTCATCACTCCTGGTCTGGGTCGAAACTTCACCGGGCTTGGCAGTGCTCATGTCGCGATTCTCCCATGGAGCCGCACTCGCCCGACCCGTGCAGCCCCGAAGCGATGTCCGATTTCCGCTGGCGAGAGTCGGCGGTGCGTGTGACGCTGGGGTGGTGACCGACGCCCAATTCGCCGAACGATACCGTGCACTCTCTTCCCGTGACTCCCGATTCGACGGCCAGTTCATCGCGGGTGTGCACACCACGGGGATCTACTGTCGGCCGAGTTGTCCCGCCATGACGCCGCGGGAGAAGAACGTGAGCTTTTACCGCACCGCGGCGGCGGCCCATGAGGCCGGACTCCGTGCGTGCAAGCGGTGTCAGCCCGATGCCGTCCCCGGCTCTCCCGACTGGAATCTCAGTGACGACCTCGCCGCGCGGGCGATGCGACTCATCACCGACGGCGTAGTGGAGCGTGAGGGTGTCCCCGGTCTCGCCTCCCGGCTCGGCTACACCACTCGACATCTCACCCGCGTACTTGCCTCGGAACTGGGGGCCGGGCCGCTTTCCCTCGCCCGGGCGCATCGCGCGCACACGGCACGCACGCTTCTCGCTTCCACTGATCTCCCCGTGGCGGACGTCGCCTTCGCTGCAGGATTCTCGAGCATCCGGCAATTCAACGACACGATTCTCGCCGTGTACGAAACCACCCCGACCGAACTGCGCACCCTCGCGCGTCGTGGCGGTCGCGCCGCCGCCTCGGCTGCGCCCTCGACGATCGCCTTGCGATTGCCAGCCCGGGCACCATTCGATGGCGTCGGGCTGATGCGGTTCTTCGCGGATCACGCGGTTCCCGGTCTCGAATCCGGGGACGACAGCTCGTTCGAGCGTGCGCTTCGCCTCCCCCGAGGAATCGCACAGGTGCGGCTGGAACTCGACGGCAATGGAGTCCGCTGCTCAGCTCGGCTCGACACCATTGCCGACGTCTCCACCCTTGTCGCACGCATCCGGCGACTCTTCGACCTCGACGCCGACTCAGTCGCCATCGACAGGGCACTCGTGCGTGACGAGGTGCTGCGTCCCCTCGTGATCGCGAGCCCGGGCATCCGGCTGCCTGGCTCACTAGACCTCGAGGAGTCGTTGTTCCGAACTCTGGTCGGCCAACAGATCTCGGTCGCTGCGGCCCGCACCGTGCTGGGCACTCTGGTTCGTTCCTTCGATGACGCGGGACACGGGCTGTTTCCGACGGCCGTACAGCTCGCCGAACACGGCCGGGACGTGCTGCGCGGTCCTGCGAGTCGGGTGGCCACCATCGTCGGTGCCGCGGAGGCCATCGCGTCAGGCGAACTCGTGCTCGACGTCGGGATGCCCGTGGATGAGTTCACCGCGAGACTCGTCGCGCTTCCCGGTGTCGGCCCGTGGACCGCGGGTTATCTGGCCATGCGCGTGCTCGGCAATCCCGACATCATGCTCGCAACCGACCTCGTCATGCTGCACAGCGCGGCAGCCCTGGGACTACCGGGCACCGCGAAGGGCCTCACCGAACATTCGCGACGCTGGGCACCCTGGCGCAGCTACGCGGGACTCCATCTGTGGCGAGCACGACCCGTCCAGACGAAGGTCGAAGCCCCTACGATCACAGTATGACGAGCACGGCCGATGACGCCCCGAGGGACCGGCGGGACGAAACGGAGAACGAACGCCATGACCGCAACTGGAGCGAGATTCTTCAGGAACTGCGGGTCATCCAAACCGGAACTCAAATTCTCACGGGTTTCCTTCTCACGCTTGCGTTCCAGCCTCGATTCGCTGAACTAGACGGCTACCAGGTTGGCACCTATCTCGCCCTCGTCGTCGTGGCTGCTTTCGCGACCGCGCTCGCGCTGATACCTGTTGCGCTCCATCGCGCCCTGTTCCACCGCCACGCGAAAAGCGCGATCATCCGCATCGCGAACCTCATCCTCCGGGTGACGCTCGCGGCCGTGGGGCTCACGTTGGCAGGCACATCGATGCTCATCTTCGATGTGGTCCTCGGTCGCGAGGCGGGACTCATCGCTGCCTGTGTGGCGCTCGTTGTTGTCGTTGCGGCCTGGCTCGTGCTTCCCGATGTCGTTCGGAGAAAGTACCCGCGCGCGTGACCCGCAGCTAGCCCGTCTTCTTCGCAGCCGCCTTCTTGGGGGATCGCGCCGTGGTCGGTGCTGTCGTGGTTGCCGCCTTGGCCGCCTCACGATTCTTCTCGACACTGCGCCGCAAGGCCTCCATTAGGTCGAGCACCTCACCGCCGCCCTCGGACTCCTCGACCGTGTCACCGAACGTGTCCGCAGTGTCGACGGCATCGCCCTTGTCGAGCTTGGCCTCGATGAGTTCTTTCAGTTGGTCTTGATAGTTGTCGGTGAAACGAGCCGGATCGAAGTCCGACTCGAAGCTCTTGACCAGCGCCTCGGACATCTCGAGTTCCTTGCTCGTGATCGTCACCTTCTCATCGAGAGAAGCGAACTTCGCCTCGCGGACCTCGTCGTCCCACAGCAGTGCTTGCAGCATGAGCACGTCCCCACGCACCCGCAGTGCACCCAGTCGGGTCTTCTGACGCAAGGCAAACTGCACGATCGCCGTGCGGTCGGTCTGTTCGAGAGTCTGCCTGAGCAGGGCGTACGCCTTCACTGACTTTGAATCGGGTTCGAGGTAGTAGCTCTTCTCGAACATGATCGGATCTACCTGATCGCTCGGGACGAACTCCACAACGTCGATCTCGCGACTTTTTTCGGCAGGAAGGCGCGCGATGTCCTCGTCGGTCAGGATGACCGTCTTCTCGCCGTCGTCATAGGCCTTGGCGATGTCGGCGTACTCCACTACGTGGCCGTCCAACTCGCACGTGCGCTTGTAGCGAATCCGCCCGCCGTCTTTCGCGTGCACCTGGTGCAGCGAAACGTCATGGTCTTCGGTCGCGCTGTAAACCTTGACGGGCACATTCACCAGCCCGAAGGTGATTGCGCCCTTCCAGATGGATCGCATGACAGCCCCTTCTCGATGTGATCCGCGAATGTGTGCACGGTACACATTGCTCCCATCCAACACTGCCGGGGATGATTGAACAATGTCAGAGGACCAGACCGTAACGATCGACGGGCATCGTCTCAAGCTGACGAACCTCGACAAAGTGCTCTATCCGGTGACCGGCACCACCAAGGCGGACGTCCTTGACTACTATGCGCGAGTTGCCGAGCCGCTCATCGCGCACGCCGCCAACCGTCCCGCGACCCGCAAGCGTTGGGTCCACGGGGTGGGAACCGACGACGACCCTGGCGAGATGTTCTTCCAAAAGAACCTCGACGAGCGGTCGACCCCGCAGTGGGTACGCCGCCGCGAGCTTCAGCACTCCGATCACGTCAATACCTATCCGCTCGTCAACGACCTCGCGACCCTGACGTGGCTCGGGCAGATCGCGGCCTTAGAAATCCACGTTCCACAGTGGCAATTCGGTCGCACCGGAGCGCGCAAGAATCCCGACCGCATGGTGCTCGACCTCGATCCTGGTCCCGGCGCAGGTCTGCGCGAGTGCGCCGAAGTCGCGCGCTGGGCACGCGCGATCCTGCGGGACATGGGGCTCGACCCGATGCCCGTCACAAGTGGCAGCAAGGGCATCCACCTCTATGCAGCCCTCGACGGGAAGCAGACCAGCGACCAAGTCTCTGAGGTGGCACACGAACTCGCGCGCGCGCTTGAGGCCGATCATCCGGAGCTCGTCGTGAGCGATATGAAGAAGGTCCTGCGGGAGGGCCGCGTGCTGGTCGACTGGAGCCAGAACAGCGGAAACAAGACAACCATCACGCCGTACTCGTTGCGGGGCAAGTCGCATCCGATGGTCGCAGCGCCGCGCACCTGGAAGGAACTCGACTCCGCCGACCTCGCCCAGCTCGACTACCGCGAGGTCATCCTGCGAGTGGAGAAGAAGGGTGACCTGCTCGCCAACCTCACCGCGGGGCACCTCTCCTCGCTCGAACCAACCGCGTCCCGGATGGCCGGCTTTGAGCACGCGGACGGAGCGGACGACCGGCTCGCGAAGTACCGCGCCATGCGCGACGGTTCCCTCACTCCCGAACCTGTTCCCGCGGGAGTGGCCCCACCCACGACCGGCCAGACGTTCGTGATCCAGGAGCATCACGCATCGCGGCTGCACTACGATTTCCGGCTCGAACATGACGGCGTGCTTGTGAGCTGGGCGCTTCCGAAGGGGGTCCCAACGGATATCGCAAAAAACCATCTCGCGGTGCAAACCGAAGATCACCCGCTCGAGTACGGCACGTTCGAGGGCACAATCCCTGCAGGTCAGTACGGCGCCGGAAAGGTCACCATATGGGACCGCGGCACGTATGACCTCGAGAAATGGCGCGACGGCAAAGAGGTCATCGTGACCCTGCACGGCGAGAAACACGGTTCGAACCGCTACGCGCTCATCCAGACCGGAGGACGCGACGGCAACGACAACACCTGGTTGATCCATCTCATGAAATCTGTCGAAGAACAGCCGACCCGCCATGCAAAGGCGGACTCGCGGCGGAAGGTCATCGGCGGCACGCGCGAGCCCCGCGACAGAACATCGCCGTCCCCCATGTTGGCGACCCTCGGCACCGAGGGTGAACTCGGGGACCAGACCGAGTGGTCGTTCGAAATGAAGTGGGACGGTATCCGGGCAATTGCTCAGGTCTCGCACGGACAGTTGCGCCTCACCAGTCGCAACGGCGTCGACGTGACCTCGCGGTACCCCGAGCTTTCCCAACTCGTCGACGTCACAGCGAGCGACTGCGTCATTGACGGTGAGATCGTGGCGCTCAGCAAGTCCGGTCGACCCGACTTCGGTCTGCTGCAGAAACGGATGGGGCTCACGAAGCTCGCCGAGGTCGAGCGTGCGATGGCGGGCACCCCTGTGCACTTCATGGCGTTCGACCTCCTCGAACTCAACGGACAGAGTCTGGCGAAGCAGACCTACACCGAGCGTCGAAAGCTTCTGGAAGAGACTGTGCAGTCGGCGGGCTCGGTTCAGGTTCCGCCCGTGTTTGTAGGCGACGTGAAGGCGGCGATGGAGATGAGCAGAACCCTCGGGCTAGAAGGCGTCATGGCCAAGCGGCGAACGAGTACGTACTCGGCGGGCAAACGAGTTCGCTCGTGGGTCAAACTCAAGCACCACTTCACCCAAGAGGTGGTCATCGGTGCGTGGCGGCCAGGCGCAGGAACTCGTTCACACCGGGTCGGGTCATTGCTGATGGGAATCCCGGCCGGCGACGGGCTCCGATTTGTCGGCAAGGTTGGCACCGGGTTTACCGATCGCGATCTCGATGCCATGACCGCCCGATTCCGCCGGTTGGAGCGAAAAACGAGCCCATTCGACGAGCTTCCTGCGGTCGAGGCCAAAGACGCGCACTACATCTCCCCGGTGCTCGTCGGTGAGGTCGAGTTCGCCGAATGGACGCCCACAGGTAAGCTTCGGCATCCGAGTTGGCGCGGGTGGCGGCCCGAGAAGGACCCGTCAGATGTCGTGCCCGAGTCCTGAATTTCGCGAGCTCCCCTGCTGTTGCCCAGCATGCGCGCCTAGGCTGGGACCATGAAGCCCAGACTCCTCATCCTCGCCGTCGGTGTCGCCATCGGATATGTCCTTGGAGCCCGCGACGGCCGCACCCGCTACGACCAGATGAAGGCCAAAGTTACCGCCCTGTGGGAAGACCCGCGTGTCACCAAGGCACGAAACGACGTCGAAGCATACGCGCGCCAGCAGGCGCCGATCATCCGCGAGCGCGCCGAGGCCGCAGCAAAGGCCGCACCCGGCGTTGCCAAGGATGTTGCGGGCAAAGTTGCCGACACCGCAAAGGACGTTGCGGGCAAAGCCACTGAAACCGCAAAGGACGTCGCCGGAAAGGCGACAGCCACCGCGAAGGACGTCGCCGGAAAAGCCACCGAAACCGCCAAGGACGTTGCGAGCAAAGCGACTGCCACCGCGAAAGACGTCCGGGCTCAGGCGGCTCGGGTTGCCGGGGACCTTCGCGAGCGCGGTGAAGATCTCGTCGACGGGGCTGTCGGTGGTGCCGTCAGTACCGCAGGCAAAGCCCGTGACGCCGCCCTCGACGTGCTTGACGACGAGGACGACCCCAAGGCGAACTAGTCGGCGGGCGGGAAGACGGGCAACGTCAACGGCCCGGTCATCGCCACAATGCCGCTCAGTCGCTCAGGAGAGAGCACTGACGCGACCTTTTCCTTTGTCATGAGCCCCGATTCGATCACGAGGTCGGCGATCGACGCATGGGTGGTGAGCGCGGCATGAGCCAGAGTCGCGGCGGCCGAGTAACCGATGTACGGAGTCAGCGCGGTGACAACGCCGACACTCGTCTCCACTTGTAGTGCGAGGCGCTCGCGGTTGGCTGTGATTCCGTCGACACAGTTGACGCGCAGCGTGTAGCACGCGTTCGTCATCCAGGCGAGCGACTGCAGGATCGAGTGGGCGATGACGGGCTCGAACGCGTTGAGTTGGAGTTGTCCACCCTCCGCGGCCGCTGTGACCGTGGCATCCGCACCAATGACGCTGAACGCGACCTGGTTGACGACCTCGGGAATCACGGGATTCACCTTGCCCGGCATGATCGACGACCCCGCCTGGCGCGGCGGGAGGTTGATCTCCCCGAGTCCGGCCTGAGGTCCACTTGAGAGCAATCGGAGGTCGTTGCAGATCTTGGAAAGCTTGACCGCTGCGCGCTTGAGAGTCCCGCTTACAGTCATGAAGATTCCGGCGTCGCTCGTGGCCTCGATGAGGTCTACCGCGGTCTCCATCTCAATACCGGTGACCTGAATGAGGTGCCTGAGTACCGCTTCCGCATAGCGGGGGTCCGCGGTGATTCCGGTGCCGATCGCGGTCGCGCCCATGTTGATCTCGTTGAGCCACGGGATGCACTCCGAGAGTCGGTCGTAGTCCTCGGAAAGGGTGTGTGCGAACCCATTGAATTCCTGACCCAGGGTCATCGGCACTGCATCCTGCAACTGGGTGCGGCCAATCTTGAGAACGTTCGAGAACTCTTTGCCCTTCGCTCTGAACGCGCTGGTCAACAGCTTGTGCTCGGCAAGGAGTCTTTGCACGCCGAACACCATGGCGAGCTTGATGGCGGTCGGGTAGACGTCGTTCGTCGATTGGCTGCGATTGACGTCGTCGATGGGGCTCAGGTAGCGGTAGTCGCCCTTCGCGTGCCCCATGATTTCGAGACCGCGGTTGGCGATGACCTCGTTCGCGTTCAAGTTCGTCGAGGTTCCCGCGCCGCCCTGAATGACACCGACTCGGAACTCCGCGTGGAGTTCACCGTCGACGATCTCCTCGCACACCTGCTCGATGATGCGTGCCTTCTCGGGAGATAACACCCCGATCTCGGCGTTCGCGCGCGCACAGGCCTGCTTGACGCGGGCGAGTGCCCGCACGAGGTCCGGATAGTTGTAGATGGCGCGGCGCGTGATCGGGAAGTTCTCGAGAGCTCGAGCGGTATGGATTCCCCAATATGCGTCGATCGGAATCAGCATGGTCCCGAGCGAGTCGGACTCCTCGCGGGTTCCCGCAGTCAGTTCAAGGGCAGTTTCGTAGGCCCTACGTGGTGAGTTCTCGTCCCCCGCAATAGTTTGCGCGGAATCGGTACCCAAGGTGTGTTCGGACGCTTGTGGCGTTTCCATGTCTCAATCTCCTTTGACTAGGACCATGCGATTCTAGCCGTGCAGCACCGGAACAATGAGGTAGATCCCGAACGCCACGACGAGCCCGCACAGCACAAAGGCTGTCACAGATGCTGGCCTACGCCACGGTGCTCCGCCATCGCTCAATCGCAGGCCGACGGCGAAGAGGGTAACCAGCAGGCACGCCGACACGAGTGAAGCAAGAAAGACGATGAGAAAAGCCGACCACTCGATCATCGACGTGCCGTCCTCTTGCGTTTCTTGGGTCGCACGAACACTCCCGGATCCGGCACGTTGAAGTGTCGATGGTCGATCTGTGTGCGCTTGGATCGCAGGAAGATCGTCAGGATCGCGGCGATCGCCAGACAGACATCGATGATGACGCCCCACAGTCCGAAGCCGGCGATGAGGGCAGCCGTCGCACCGACGAGACCCGCCGCAGGGATCGTGATGAGCCAACCCAGGACGATGCGGCTCGCCGTTCGCCAGCGCACTGATGCGCCCTTGCGGCCGATCCCGGTTCCGATCACCGATCCGGAGGCAACCTGAGTGGTTGAAAGCGCAAACCCGAGATGCGTCGACGCCAGAATTGTGGCGGTTGTCGCTGCTTCCGCCGCAAATCCCTGCGCCGGCTCGATCTCGGTGAGGTCACGGCCCAAGGTCTTGATGATGCGCCAACCCCCGGTGTAGGTGCCGATGGCGATGGCGATAGCGCAGGCACCGATCACCCACAGTTCGGGTCCAGAGCCCGGAGTCTGCAGTCCCGCGGCGATCAGCGTGAGGGTGATAACACCCATGGTCTTTTGCGCATCGTTGGTTCCGTGCGCAAGGGAGACGAGGGACGACGTGAAGATTTGACCCTTCTTGAATCCGTCACGCTCGCGCTTCTTGGTGGCGGAGTAGGCGATCTTGGTCGCAATGAACGAAATGAGACCAGCGGTGAACGGTGCAAGAACCGCAGGGATGAGCACCTTCGACAGCAAGACCCCGAGATCGATGGCGCCGAAGCCCGCACCCACCACCACGGCGCCGATGAGCCCGCCGAACAGCGCGTGACTCGACGACGACGGAAGGCCAAGAAGCCAGGTCACGAGATTCCAGACGATGGCCCCGATAAGCCCGGCGAGAATCAATACCGGCGTGATCTGGATGCCGCCCTCGCCCTCCCGGATCAACCCGCCGCTGATCGTGCGGGCAACTTCGGTGGAGAGAAAGGCGCCGACGAGATTGAGAATCGCGGCGATCGCGACCGCAGTCTTGGGCTTGAGTGCACCCGTCGAGATCGGTGTCGCCATCGCATTCGCCGTGTCGTGGAACCCGTTTGTGAAGTCGAAGAAGAGAGCCAGCGCAATCACCAGCACGACAATGAGCGAGATGTCCACCGGCTAGAGTCTCGCACTCGAGAGACCCCGGCGCCACTTCGCCGAGCAACGCCGGATATAGCTAGGCTGTAGCCCTCATGGCCCGCGTCTCCGTGGTCGTTCCCGCACTCAACGACTCCCTCATGCTTGCGCAGTGCCTCGCTGCGCTCGCGTCGCAAACCCGCCAGCCGGACGAAATAGTGGTTGTCGATAATGGCAGCACCGATGACACCGCTGCCGTCGCTGCAGCCGGCGGCGCCCGCGTGGTCACTGAGCCGATTCGGGGGATCTTCCCCGCGACCGCCGCTGGGTTCGACGCCGCGAACGGCGACCTCTTCGCACGCCTCGACGCCGATTCGATTCCGCCGACGGACTGGCTTGCGCGGGTTGTCGACGCGTTCGACGCGGACCCGGGACTCGACTTCCTCAGCGGCCCCGGTGACTTCTACGGCTCCACTCGATTCGTGCACTGGATAGCGGAGACGCTGTACATCGGTGGCTACGTGTGGTTCGTGGGACTGCTGCTGGGGCATCCGCCGCTCTTCGGCTCGAACGTCATCCTGCGCAGCGACGCGTGGCAGCGGATTCGCTCAACGGTTCATCGTGACCTGCGGGAGATCCACGATGATCTCGACTTGGCGATCCATGTTGAGCCCGATCAGCGCGTGCGCTTCGACCTCACGCTGCGAGTGGGAGTCTCCGCGCGACCGTTCGCCACCTGGTCGGGTTTCGCGCGCCGCATCGATTGGGCGTTCGGCACACTGCGGCTCAATAACCGGGAACGGCCGCTCCTCGATCGCCGCCGCGAGCGCCGCGCGCGGGAGCGGGCTCAGGCCCGCCCGTAGAGTGCGACCATGTCCCGCACCAGCTGGTGCGGTGCGGTCTCACACGGGCTGTGGCCCGTGCGGTAAACGGCGAGCCGCCCGCCGATGCTCTCCGCATTCGCCGCGTGCAGTGCAGTGGGCCAGAGGTCATGTTCTCCGACAGCCACCAGCTTGGGTATCTCAGACGCCGCAAGCGCCTCCCGCACGTCGGGCGCCCGTTTCATCAGGGAGATGATGTCGGCGACGCTCGAGCGACGAGTGAGCTCAAACCTGTGCCGCACGAACGCCAAACGACCGGGGGGCACGTGCGTGACGTTCCGTTTTACTCCCCAGATCATCAGCGCAGCTCCGACGCGGCCCGTCGTCAACCCCGTGATCGGGCCGAGGCGCTTCACCCTGCGGAAGCCCTGCCCCGGCTGCGGAGGCGCGCTCAAGAGGGTGAGACTCAGAAACAGGTCGGGGCGCCGAGCAAAGGCGAGTTGTGCGACGGTACCGGCGAACGAGTAGCCGAGAACATGTGCTGGCGTGCTCCCCAGCACATGGAGTAGATCTCCCACGAACAGGTCGTGGTCATAGTGCTCGCCGCGCGGTGGACCCGCGCCGGCCGACTCGTACTGTCCTGCCATGTCGAAACTCTCGGCACGGAACCCAGCTGCCACCAGCAGGGGCAGCATGAGCGAAAAGTCTTCTTTGGAACCGGTGACACCGGGCACCAGAAGCACCCGCGGATTTCCGAGCTCCCCCATCGTGAGAGTGGCCAGTCGACCACTCGGCGCATCGATCCAACCCCGTTCGGCACCGGGTGGCGGCACCGTCCAGTCGAGGTCCGGTATCGCGTCGTCCCGTGCCATTGCGTCATCACTCGCGGAAGTCACGGGACGATATTACGACTGAAGCGCTGCCGCCCGTGTGGTGACCGATCGAACGAACGACTGCAGCCTGCGATACACCTCAGCTGACGCCGGATGACGACTGTCTTGCTGCCAAGTGTGTAGCGCGTGCTCGTCCACCAGAGTTTCGACCCCGACTCCGTGGGTCCGTAGCGCCTCGATGAAGTTCAGGTTTGCCCGATAGAGGTAATCGCGCCGTGAGGTCGTAACCAGAACCGGAGGGTAATTGCGGTCGATCCACTCGACCGGCGACAGAAAGCGGGCGGCGCGCTCGAGGTGCTCGCCGCGCCCCCGGCCCGGCAGCAGCATCCTGACGAATCCCAGTCCGAGCACGAACCCTTTCTCGAAGATCACCGAGAAGTCCGTAATGCTGCAGTGCTGCACGACACCACGGATGCTCGCCGCAGGCACCGACGGAGACATCGAGTAGTGGGCGGCAAGCTCCGGGCGGCTCAGCGCCGCCGCGAGGAGAGCGGAGATCTGCCCGCCCGCGGAATCACCGCCGAGCACGAGACGGTCAGGGTCTCCCCCGTACTCTCCGATATGGGCGTGCACCCACCCGAGTGCTTCATTCGCGTCATGAAGCATGTGCTCCATCTGGAACCGAGGAGCCCGACGGTAGTTGACGTTGACCACGACCATGCCATCTTGCGCCTGACTTGCGCAGTAGCGGGTGAGAGGAGCTTTGTCACCGGAGGTCCAACCCCCACCGTGAAAGTAGATGTACACGGGCAGTGCCGCCGCGGCATCCGTGGGCCGAAGCACATCCAGCCGGTGCTCGGGGACACCGTCGCCGACGTAGTCCAGATCGAGACGGTACTCGATGTCGGCAATGGGGTCCGCGGTGAAGCTGCGCAGTTCGTGGGGCGCAAGCCGCGCCATGAGCGCACGCCACGCCCACACGGGTACCCGCGCGAGGGGCACGGAGGGGAACTTCACCTCCTCACGGTAAGTCCCGACACCTAGAACTACCTGTGTGCGCCTAATTTGACCGCTGGGGGCATCGAGTGTCTAGTCTGGAGAATGACTCCACAGCGCGCACCCCTGGATTTCCTGGCGCCGTGGATGGCGCGTCAACGCTGGTTCGCCAACAAGGGATCCCTGCCGTTGCTCGAGGAAATCGGCTGTTGGTCCTATGAAACCGATGAACCCGACGTCGAGGTTGTCACGCACCTGTTGCTCGACCACACGGTCGGCAAACCCGCGCTGTATCAGGTGCCTCTCACCTACCGTTCCTCCGCTCGATCGCTCCCCGCCGGGCTCGTGGGCGAGTTCGAGGGCCGGTTCATCTATGACGGCCCGCACGATCCAGCATTCACTGCTGGATTGCTCGCCTTCATCGCGCACGGATCCGAAACCACCGGCGATCGAACCTGGGCGATCGGACGCCACACCGCGGGGACTGTAGCGGACGGCCTGGTGTCACGGGTGCTTACTGGCGAGCAGTCGAACACCTCCATAATTTTTGAAGCGCCCGGCGCAACGCCGCTCATCATCAAGCTGTTCCGTGCCATCCACGACGGCGAGAACCCCGACGTCGTGCTGCAAACCGCGTTGGCTCTCGCTGGCTCCACGGCCGTTCCCGCCTCCGTCGGGCACGTTGTTGCCGAGTGGAGTGATCGCGGGGAAGCGAGCGGCCTCGCGAAGGGCCATCTCGCGTTCGCGCAAGAGTTTCTCCCCGGCGTGGAAGATGCGTGGCGGGTAGCCCTTGCAGCGGCAGAGGCCGGCATCGACTTCTCCCGCGAGGCGCGGGAGCTCGGCATCGCTACCGCTGGCGTGCATGCGACTCTTGCGGCGAGCATGCCATCGAGCGACGCCACTACCGAAGAGATCGATGCGATCCTCGACCAGATGCACGGGCGCCTCGCCGCCGCGATTCGGGAAGTCCCTGCCCTTTCGGCGAACGGCCCCGCCCTTCGGGAGATATTCGCTCAGGCTGGGGTGGCGACGTGGCCAGCCCAGCAGCGCATCCACGGTGACCTGCATCTCGGTCAGGTGCTCAAGGTGCCCGATCGCGGGTGGGTACTCGTCGATTTTGAAGGTGAACCGCTGCGACCGATGCGCGAGCGCAACCGGCTCGACAGCCCACTGCGCGATGTCGCCGGGATGCTCCGATCCTTCGACTATGTGTCTGGCTCGCTCGCGGTCGCGGGCCAGCCCGGGGGCGCGGAGTGGGCAGCTAGCGCCCGCTCGGCGTTCTCTGACGGCTACAGCGAGGCGTCGGGCCTCGACTTGCGGGACAATCGCGCGGTAGTCGACGCCTTCGAGGTCGACAAAGCGCTTTACGAAACCGTGTACGAGGCACGCAATCGCCCCACGTGGTTGGAGATACCTGTCGCCGCACTTCGTCGTCTGTCAGCGCGGGTCGCGACCTGAATCCAGCCGCGCTACTCGCTGCCGCGCGGACTAATCGCGTCGCGCAGCAGGCTGGAGAGCGCCTCAAGTTGAATGTTCGACTCCGCGGCAACCTCGACGTCAGATCCGTCGAGCGCTCGGGCCGCTAGGCCCGCCTTGCTGTCGATGAGTTCAGCGATGCGAGCGTCAATGGTGTGTGCTGCGATGATCCGCCACGCCGTGACTGGCAGTTCCTGACCGATCCGGTGCACACGGTCGATCGCTTGGGTCTGCTCGGCGCTCGTCCAACTGAGCTCGGCAAGCACCACGTTCGATGCGGCCTGCAGGTTGAGGCCGACCCCGGCAGCGGTGAGCGAGGCGACGACCACCGACACCTCGGGGTCGTCGGCGAATGAGTCGATGGCCAACTGACGGGCTTTCGCGCTCTGGTCGCCACGAATCGAGACCGACTTAAGACCCGCTTTCGCGAAGTGTTGCTCCGCGACATCCATGACATCGATGTGCTTAGCGAAGAACACGACTTTTCCGACCGACCGCGCCAACTGGGCGGTGTAGTCGGCCGCGAGGGTCGCCTTCGCTTGTCCGATGCGGCGCACCATCGTGAAGACGTTCTCGCCCGTCGATGCGCCCTTGGACTCCTCGAGTTCGGCGTGCGCGACCACTCGGATGAGTTCGTCATCCGTGGCGTCTGGCTTGAGGTCGCGAACGCGGCGGAATCGTTCGAGCAAGCGGGCAGTGAGCGCCGCCTCGGCTGCACGAATTGAGCGGCCAAGATCGTCATCGAGTTCGACCGGGATATCGGCGATACGGCGGGCCGGGATGTCGGCTGCGACATCGACTTTCTTGCGTCGGACGATGCCCATCTCGACGACAGCACGCCTCGCCTCGGCGAAGAAGCCGAAGTCGGCGGGAGTAAGCCCCGTGTCTTCGAGCTTGTCCATGAGTTTCGACATCGGCTTCTTGTCATCAATCCAGCCCAGGAACTGCCAGATCGCGCGGAAGTCTTCGATCGAGTTGATGAGCGGCGTTCCGGTGAGCGCCATCACGAGCGCACGCGGATAGGTCGAGCGGATGCTCTTGGAGAGCGCGAGCACGTGCTTCGACCGCTCAGACTTCAGGTTCTTGATGAAGTGGGCCTCATCGACGACCATCCCCTTGAATCCGAACCTGCCGAGCCAACCTACGTGGCGGTCGAGAATCTCGTAGTTGACGATCACCACATCGCTGAAGGCATCAACGGTGTGGCCATCGCCGTGGACAACCGTTGCGGTACGACCCGGCGTCCACAGTTCGACTTCACGCGCCCAGTTCGTCTTGACGACATTCGGCACTACGACCAGCAACGGGTACGAGTTCGAGGCCTCGGCGGCGAGCAAGGACTGCGCAGTCTTGCCAAGGCCAGGCTCGTCGGCGAGCAGGAACGTGCGGTGGCCCTTTCGGACTTCCTCAACGAAACGCGCCTGGTGGCGCATCATCTCGAGGCTGCCGCGCGTACGCAGCGAGGTGGCCTCGGGGAGATCCATCGTCGCGGCGCCGCCGCCAGCGCCGTATTCGAAGGAACGGAACAGTGGCTCGATGAGTTCCCAGTTGCCCAGTCGGTTGACCTTGGCTGTCGTCGCCTGCATGGCGCTGAAGTCGGGGGCCAAGAACGGGTTCGCCATTTGCATCTGACGCACGGATGCCGGCACTACCTGCTTCTCGATCTGTTTGTCCACGGGCTTGGGTTCGGTGGTGATGATCAGTTCGTCGGGGCTGAGCTCGACCCCAGCGGCGATGAGCAGGTCGCGGCGGAGCGCCTTGGCGGCCGCGGTGACGGGCGCATCATCAGCCAGCATGGCGATCAGGCTCGTGTCGCGGGCCGCGGTCTTTGCAAGGATTCCGGCGAGGCCGTCGAGGCGCTTCTGCTCGTTGGCGCGCTCCGAATCGGTGAGGGAAGTGTCGGTCTTTACTCGGGCACGCTCTTCGCGCAGCAACAGCGCGGCCACCTGAAAGCGTGCGCGATTCGATGGCTTGAGCGGGCCCTTCTGCACGGCCGTTTCGACTTCGCGGGCGGCTCGCGCAAGCACCGGGATGACTCCGACATCGTCGCCAGGGCGCACCCGACGGCGTTGCTGCGATCCGCCGGACTGGTTGCTGCTCGACTGCCGCTGCCCCGAGGGTCGCTGGCGTCGGCGCTGGCCGGGTTCCGTCTGTCCCGAAGGTGTCACGTAAATCTCTCTGCTGTGCAAGCTGTGAAGCTACAAGAACTGCCCTCCGGCGACTACCGGGGAACGAGCCAACAGGCTGCTTGGGGAAACTGCGGTGTCCAGACCCAGTCGCGATGCAACTGGTGGGCTCTGCGGGCTATTCCCCAAGCTTAGCCCTTATCGGGCACCTTCACGAGAATGCCAGCCGCGATGAACACGATTGCGGCAATGTACTGAGCGCCAAGCCACAGGTCGGGCATCCCGATATCGATCGGAAACACCGGGTTCCAGAGCACTGCGATCGGTACCAGCCCGATGAGCCACCACCACTGGTGAGCCTGCCACGCAAACCACGCCACGATAAGGGCGAAGATCGAAACGATATAGCGGATGACCGTGAATCCGTCACTCTCGATGAGCGCGACCCCAATCAGGAGCGCGACCACCACAAGCAGCGCTGGCACGAGCGCCGTGCGCCGTGATCGAGTGGGATACCGTGCGCTGCTCACCAGATCAGTCTAGATACCCGGATCAGACCCCGCCGCCGCCACCGCCACCGCCACCGCCGCCCGAGGAGCCACCACCGCCCGATCCCCCGCTCGAGCTACTGGACGAGCTACCCGAGTACGACGAGGCCGCAGTCGACGAGAGCGAGCCGATGCTCGCCGCGAAGAGACCGGCATTGAAAGTACCGGTGCCGGAGTAGTAGTCGGGATTCTGGTCGAGGTAGTACTTGCCGAGTTCGATTGCCCACTGCTTCTCAAGATTGAAGAGCACCGCGTACGGCAGCAGCTTCTCGTAGATCTTGACCACATCGCCCTGCTTTTCCGCTCCCTCCGGACTCTGCAACATCTGAAGTCGGTCGGCTTCGGCGAGTCGGATGTACAACTCAAGCCCGAGGAGATGGTCGCGCAGTTCCGCGCCCTGCTCCGTGAGCGGAGTGCGGAACACAAGCCGGAACACGACGAGAACCGCGATAGCCGGAACTGCCAGCAGCCCGATCGGGAGAATTCCACCCACGGAACCGTCGAGCATCGTGAAGCCGAGCACGGCACTCGCTGTTCCGGCGCCCATCACGAGCAGAGTCGGTAGTACCGCGTACCGACCCGACACTTTCCTGCGCAAGCCACTGCTGACCGCGGCAGACGTCGCGCCTTGGATGATGCGGCGAACCCGTTCGCTGAGCTTCGCGTCTTTCCCGTCCATCAGGTACTCGGTTCCAGGCTCAAGCCGACCCCCAAAGAGCGCTCGGGCAAGGGAAAGTTCCGGCCCGGTGAGGGCGGAAGCGTCGACGAGCTGCAAGACGTACTTGTTGCCCCTCGCGAACCACCCGGTAGCTGGCTGTTCGATGATCTTGATTGCACGACGCACAGCAAGGTCGACGAACGTCGCTGCAGCACCCCGTGTGGTCTTCTTGAGAATCACCGAAGCGGTGAACGGATCCAGCCCCGCCGGTGGAGAGTACTCCGCAATGATGGTGGGCCGACCACGCCCGTCGGCGAGCGCGGTCCGTCGCAGTACGCCTGCCCAGATCGCGGCAATCACGCTGCCAGCGCCCGCCAGGATCTGCAGGAAAGACAGCGGAGAACCCAGATACGAGTCGTCTCGGGGAACGAAGGTGTGCGGCTCGAAGGCCACCACCATCGTCATGTTCTGGGTGGGCTGGAGCTCGGTCACCGATGAGGAAAACACGACGCCGCCCCCGTCATCCGCCCGCTGGATGTCACAACGGTCAGTGCTGCCGTCGTAGCCCTGATAGCAGGCGGCCCCGCCGGTGAGCGACGGTACGAGGGAAGCGGCGACGTGCACCCGCGCCGTGACGCTGCCGAACGACTGGTAGAAGCCGGTCCCGTTGGTGTCCCAATAGAACTCATCGTCGTTCGTGTCCGCGAAGAACCGCGTCACGTTGTGCTGCGTATAGGTGAACACGTAGGTCTGCACTCCGTGGACGCAGGTGGGCGCGCGACTGGTGACCAGCAGGAACTCGCCGTTGTCGTCCTCGGCGGTCTCAACTGCTCGTGGATTCCCGTCGCCATCCGTGACCGAGTCGACGGTGATATCGGTCGGCGCACCCTGATACTTCAGAGGGATCGCGCGGCGCATCCCCTGGTTCTGGTCGATGGCCGGGAACACTGCGACGAAGGTCTCGACGGTCGTGAGAGTCGACCTGCCGTTCTCGTCAACACCGAGGTAGTAGTCAGCGTCGAAACTCTGAAAGGCAAAATCATTGTCGTTGCCTTGATCACAGGAGACAGTTGCCGCCGCAGGCATCACCGGTACGGCAGGTACCGGCGGGGCCGCCGAGGCAGCCGTCCCACCGGCGATAACGGGCAACAACGCGATACCGAGCGCGACCAAGAACAATGCGGGGCGACTGATGCCGATTGCGGGCTTCATGTGCACAAAACTAGCGCGTGGATGCCCTCGGTAGAGTCGAGACATGTCCCCCAAGTCCGCCCTGACGAGGTTCCAGACCCTCCTGCGCATCCCCACCATCTCCTACGCCGACGAGTCGCTCATCGACTGGACCCAGTTCGACAGCTTCATTGCAACGATTGCCGAGCTCTACCCTCTTGTGCATTCGCGACTCGAACGGGAGATCGTCGCGGGACACACCGTCCTGTTCCGCTGGCCCGGGCGGGGTGCGAGTGAGCCTTCGCTCCTCATGGCTCACTACGACGTTGTGCCCGCGACCGACCTCGGCTGGACGCACCCACCCTTTGCCGCCGACGTGACTGGTACCGGTGCCGACGAGGTGATCTGGGGTCGCGGAACCCTCGACAACAAGGGAGCGGTCACCGGCATCCTCGAAGCCGTCGAACGGCAGTTGGCGACCGAACTGGTTCCCGCTCAAGACGTGTATCTGGTGTTCACCCACAATGAGGAGTCGGCGGGCGATGCCGCCCCTGCTGTGGTCGACCTGCTGGAGAGTCGAGGCATCCGGCCCGCGTTCGTGTTGGACGAGGGCGGCGCAGTTGTCGAGGGTGTGTTTCCGGCGGTTACCGCTCCGGTCGCCGTCGTCGGAGTGAGCGAAAAAGGACAGGCAGATTTCCGGCTGATCGTGGAAGAGCAGGGTGGTCACGCCTCGACACCACCGAAAGTCACTGCGACCGTGCGACTCGCGAAGGCGATAGTACGGATCAACGAGCATCCGTTCCCTGCGCGGTTCTCCGTGACCGCGCTGGATATGTTCCGCACCCTCGGCGATCACGCCAGCGGGGTGATCGGATGGGCCTTCCGCAATATCGGCCTGACGCGTTTCGCCCTGCTGCCCGTTGCGGCGCGTTCGGGAAACGAGCTCAACGCCATGGTGCGTACGACCCAAGCCGTCACGATCCTCACCGCGGGTCAAGCGCCCAATGCGCTCGCCGAGCGGGCAGAAGCGAACATCAACGTGCGAATCGCGGTGGGAATGTCGATGGCGCGCGTTCTCAAGCACCTCACGCGGTCGATCAACGACGAGAAGGTGCGCATCGAACTGGTTCACGGAACGGAGGCACCGCCGGTGTCGCTGCTGTCGGGTATTGGATGGGAAGTCCTCCGCGCCACTGTCGAGAGCACCTACCCGGGCACGGTGGTGACCCCGTACGTGCAAAACGGCGCGACGGACAGCAGGCACTTCACCCGTATCTCCCGAGGGGTCTACCGGTTTACCCCGTTCGAGGTGTCGAAAGACGAGCGCGATGCGCTGCACGCCAAGAACGAACGGTTGCACGTCGCCACGTTCCTGCGCGGGATCGAGTTCTACGCGGCGCTCATCGCGGCGCTCTAGCGTGCAGGTGCGGCTCCTTTCGCACTTGCTCCGAGATAGAGCCGCGCCACTTCAGGGTCTCGCAACAGTTCTTCTCCGGTGCCGGTGATAGCCACGCGACCCGCCTCGAGAACCGCAGCGTGGTGAGCAACGGCAAGACCGGAGCGGGCGTTCTGCTCCACAAGAAGCACGGTGCGACCGTCGGCAGCGAGCTCGGTGATGCTCTGGAACACCGAGCGCCGGGCTTTCGGATCGAGACCGATGGAGGGTTCATCGAGCAGGATGAGCGCAGGGTCGAGCATGAGCGAGCGTGCAAGCTCCACCTGTTTCTGCTCTCCGCCCGAAAGCGATCCCGCCGCAGCGTGCTTGCGGGCCGCAACGATCGGGAACAAGGCGGAGACTCGCTCCATCCGACTGCGAATAAGAGCCTGGTCCTTGAGGATGAAGGCGCCCATGAGCACGTTTTCCCACACCGACATGCTCGGAAAGAGGCTCCGATCCTGCGGCACGTGAACGACTCCGCGATCGAGCCGGTCTCTCGATGACAGTCGACCGATGTCTTCCCCGCGCAGCAGTACACGACCGTCCTTAGGTCTCAGTAAGCCACTGATGGTCTTCAGCACGGTGGACTTGCCCGCGCCGTTCGGTCCGATGAGACAGACGATCGTGCCGGTGGGCACGGTGAGATCCACTCCCTTGAGAATCAGGCCCGCACCGTAGCCGGCAGTGACCTCCTCGAGTCGGAGGATCGTGGATCCATCGCCGGTCGGCCTCGTGGCAGACTCCGTAAGGTCTTCTGACATGTTGAGTGATCCATCCATCTCAGGCACCGAGGTACGCGTCGACTACTAGGGGGTTGGCTTGAACCTCCGCGGGCTTCCCGCTTGCGATGGGCGCTCCGCGATCAAGAACGATCACCGGGTCACACAGGCGCATCACCAGTTGCATGTCATGTTCGACGATGAGGAAGGTGACGCCCTCCGCGTGACGCGCCCGAACATGTCGCTCCATCGTGTCGATCATGACCGGATTCACGCCAGCGGTAGGTTCGTCGAGAAGCACGAGTTTGGGCTTGCTCATCAACACGGCAGCGAACTCGAGCAATTTGCGCTGTCCGTACGAGAGGTCTGCCGCCCGCAGATCCGCGAGCGCCCCCAGCCTGAACTCGTCAAGCGTTTCGTTCGCCGAGGCTCGATCGCGACCGGACACTCTCCGGCCGAACAGGTCTGCCCAACCGAATCCGGATGCGACCACGAGATTCTCGCGCACCGATAGTTCCGGGAAGATCCGGGCTTGCTGGAAGGTTCGGGACAGTCCCGCTCGATACAGCCTCGCGGGGTCCGGCTTTCGCACGTCGTGGCCGTCGAACCGAATCCCACCGGAATCTGCCTTCAGATACCCGGTGATCATGTTGAAGGCTGTCGTCTTTCCAGAGCCGTTGGGACCGATGAGCGCGGTGATCGTGCCCTGTTCGACACTGAAGGAACAGTCGTTGACCGCGGTCACTCCACCAAAGCGTTTGGTGAGCCCTGCGACTTCGAGCAATGCGCTCATCGAGCCTTCCCCTCACTGTCTGCAGCCTGACCCGCTAAGGCTTCTGAATCGGATTCGGTCGCGACGTCAGGGATGGGAACATCACCGAGCCTTCTCAAACGCCATCGGGAGAGCCTGCCGGCGATTGTCGGGAGAATTCCCCGCGGCAACACGAGCATGATGATCAGGAAGATCGCGGCGTACGCAAGCAAGTAGAACTGGCTCGCGCCGAACTGGTAGGCGAAGAACTGCTGGGCTGGAACGAGAATGAAGGCACCGATGACGGGGCCCCACAACGTGGCACGACCACCCAGAAAGGTCATCAAGACCATACCGATCGTGATGAGCGGGTCCACGGCGAAGGCTGGGTAGATGAATCCGATGTAGAAGGCCCAGACTCCCCCGATCATCGCCACGACGCCGACACTTACAGCAAAAGCGAGCACCTTGACCGCTCCGACGTGAACCCCGACCCCGTGGGCCTTGTCCTCATCCGCTCGCACTGCGGAAAGGGAGAGGCCGATCTTGGATCGCCGGAAGTAGAACGATATCCCCATCGCGACGGCGAGCAGCACGAGCATGGCGTAGTAGAACGGCCAGGTGTAAGTCTCAATCGGGAACGGCGGGACGGCGACTCCCATCCCTTGTGCGCCGCCCGTGAGATCACGGAGGTTGTATGCGAGACTCTGCGCCACGAACAAGAGCGTGATAGTGACGATCGCAAAGACGTCGGCTCGAGTTCGCATCGCGATCCAGCCGATGGGAACGCTCAACAGAGCCGCACCGATCCCGATCAGCGGGAGCACGAAGAACGGCGCATAGCCGTCGCCGACGCTGTCCCGGAAAATTAGTGCGACCGAGTAGGCACCGACTCCGAAGAATGCCGCATGTCCCAATGAGGGGTATCCGGCGTAGCCCCCGACCAGATTCCACGAGCTAGCCAGCCCGGCATACATGATCGTGAAGATCAGCAGGTTCATGACCCACTGGGGGCCGATGGCAAACGGCATCACGAGCAGGAGCCCGAAGAATACCGCGGCCCGGATGAGTCCGGCCCGGGTCATAGTGCACCTCGAATCTTGGCACCGAGGAGGCCCTGCGGACGAAGCAGCAGAACCAGCAGTAGCACCACAAAGAACGTGAAGTCCGACCAGATCGGTGAGGCGAGCGCCGAGACCAGCGCAGTACCAACGCCCATCACGAGCGCGGCAATTATCGATCCACCAATGCTTCCGAGCCCGCCGAGCACGACGATCGTGAGAAGTCGACTGATGAGGTCATAGTGGCTCCCCGAGTTGAACGGCGTGATGATGCCGAAGACGGCACCCGCCGCGGCCGCCGTCGCAGCGCCGAGTCCAAAACCCAACGCCGCGACGAGCCGCGAATTGACCCCGAGCAGCTGCGCTGCCATCGGGTTTTGCACAGTCGCGCGAATCGCTCGCCCGAACTTGGTGCGTTGGAGCAGCAAATAGAGCGCTGCCAACATCAGCAGCGAGAGGACGAAGGCGAACAGTCGCACCGCATTTACCTGATACCCGAGCACCGTCCAACTGAAGTTCTCGTAACCCGGCTGGATCGATCGGAACGTTGTGCTGTAGGTCGCGGAAAGCAAGCCTTCCAGACCGAGCGCGACGGCGAACGTCACCAGCAAGGAGAGCTCCGCAGCATCATCCTTGTGCAGCGGCCGCAAGAGCGCCCACTGGATGCCAACTCCCAGCGCAAACAGCACGGGAGTCGTGATCAGGATGGAGAGGAACGGATCGATTCCCCACGCGGTCAGAAGGCTGTAGCTCAAGTACGCGGAGAGCACGACGAACGCACCCTGAGCGAGGTTGATCACCTTCATGATTCCGAATATGAGAGTCTGTCCGCTGGCCATAAGCGCATAGACGCCACTGGTCAGTATCCCCAGAATCAGTGCCTGGATAAGTGAATGCATAGTGCAGGTCCCTCCGCCCTCTCCGGCGATTCCGACTTAGCCGGCCCAGTTGGGCTTGGGTGCCATCGGGGCATGTTGTGCTGACGCATCCGGATACACGGTCACGAGCTTCCCGCCGATCCATTGCGTGAGCAAATATTCGCCCTGAGGAACGCCGTACTTGTCCCAGCTGAGGTCCCCGACGAGCGTGGGCCAGGTTCCGGAGTGAAGGGTGGAAATGATCGTCGCGTTGTCGACCTTGCCCGTCTTGTCGGCGACCTGCTCGAGCAGCATCCCCGCCGAATAGGCCTCAGCCGACGTCGGGTCGATGCTGTTGGCGTCTCCGCCAAACATCGCGGCGTAGGACTTGATGAATGCGGCACTCGACGGCTGAGTCGAACCCGGATACCAGTCACCGCTCGTGAAGACGCCCTCCGTGTTGGCTGCGCCAACCTTGTCGGGGAACTCAACTGGGGAGTTCGCGCCATTCGACAGGAACATCCACTTGGGGTTCGACTTCAACTGAATCATCGCCTTGACGATCCCGAATGCATCGAGTGATTGTGTGCCACCGATGACAACATCCGGGTTCGTTGCCGCCATCGCTGATACGACTGGCGTTAGGTCCGCGGTTTCCGAGGGGTACGTCTGGTCGTAGACGGTCTCGATCCCTGCGGCCTCAAAGCGAGCCTGAATGTTATCGGCGATGGGGGCCGCAAACGGGTCGTCGAGCTTCAGATACGCGGCAGTTTTCGGCTGCTGGTCCGCAGGCAACGACAGGATGTAGTCCGCGAAGACGTCACCGCCGTTTGTGGTCGGCGCGGGTTGGACGAAGAACAGGTTGTCGAGCTTCTGCGCGAAGACCTTGGGGCCGCCACCGGCCGGCTCGATGAACGAGTAGCCGTACCGTTTCGCGACCCGCGAGGCAGGAATCGTCAGCAAACTCGAGAACGGCCCGAACACGATGTCAACCTTGTCCTGCGTAATGAGGTTGGTGTAATTCGTGACGACCTGGTCGGGGCTCGACGCGTCATTGACGATCTTGAGCTCGACCTGGCGCCCGAGGATCCCGCCCTTGGCATTCACATCGGCAGCCCACAGCTGATAGCCACGCTGAGCCGCTTTGCCCGGATCCGCGAAGTCACCCGTGAGGGACAACGAGATCCCGATGGTGAGCGGGGTACCGGAGGCCGAGCTCGTGGAGTCCGCACTCGGCGACGCCGTGCATCCGGCGATGCCGACCGCGGCGACTGCAGCAATCGCGAGGGCCACTAGCCCCCGCCGTCTGCCGGACGGGGATGTCAAATTTCGTAGTTGCATCATTGCTCCTATCTCAGTTGAATCATCTGCCGGGGGTGGGCAAGGGCGCCGCCATCCCGGGACTGCGACTCATGATGATGTGAGCAAGAGGGTCGCAATCGATTGCACTAACAGTGCACCTGACGAGGCATGCTGTCAAGGGTCGCGTGAAAGTCGCTCGATCGTGTCGGCTCATCCGAAGTCCGCCAGTCGAGCCGCGCGGCCGGGTGATCCGCTAGCGCTTTGCGGGAGCAGTGGACCCGCGCACGACAAGCGAGACCGGCAGGCGCACCGCGAGAGCTGTCGATTCCGGAGCCTCGATCTGTGCAAGCAGAAGGCGAGCGGCCTCTGCTCCCATATCGAAGTGCGATACACGCACGGTCGTCATCGGAGGGAAGAAGTCGCCCGCGAACGGCATGTCGTTGAATCCGACGACCGACATGTCATCGGGGCACACCATGCCGTGTTGCCGTAGCGAGTGATAGGCGCCAAGCGCGAGTAGGTCATTGCCGGCAACGACTGCAGTGAACCCTTCGGCCGGGCCGTCCAGCAGGATGTCCATCGCGGCCTGCCCCGCGTCGATGCTGTAAGCGGAGGTGGGCAGCACTCGCCCGGTGACGGAGAATTGCTCGCAGGCCGCTCGAAATGCTTCCTCACGGATCTCGCTGGTCGAGAAACCGGCCGGGCCAGCAAGATGCACGATTCTCGAGTGCCCCAATGCCACGAGATGGGCAAAGATCTCTTTGATTCCTAGGGAATCATCGCCGGTAACCGCGGGATAGCGCACGCCGTGCGCGTCGCGGTTCACCATGACAACGAGCACCCCGCGCTCCTGCGCTTCGGCCATGAGTCGGTGATGGGTATGCCCGGTCGCGACGATGAAGCCGTCCACCTGCCGCGCCAACAGAGACTCGAAGACGGTGCGCTCCGTCTCGTCGCTTCCGTCGGTGTTCACGACCAGAGCTGAGTATCCGCGGGGAAGCAGATAGCTGTCGATGCCACGCACCATCGGGGGAAAGATCGGGTTCGTCAGATCAGGAACGATCACGCCAACGGTCATGGAGAGCCGAGTACGCAGGCCGCGCGCCATGGCATTTGGTGTGTACCCGAGTTGCTTTGCCGCGCGACGGACTTTGCGAACGGTCGCGGCATTGACCTGGTTCTCCGTCTTCGCGCTCAGTGCGCGTGAAACGGTCCCGGGATGTACACCTGCGAGCGCCGCGACATCCGCCAGCGTGACGCGATTGGCCATGCACCGACGATACCAGCGCACACGCCCGATGCCGGGGATGTGATCGCATTCACAAATTGGGTTGACCCCGAGGGGCAATCAATGAATAATTACCGAATCGCAATCGATTGCGATAATTGAGGAGATTGACGGATGACGAATACAGCGCACACACGGGTTGGCTGGATCGGCACTGGGCGCATGGGCTTCGCTCTCGCGTCCCGGTTGCTCGATGCCGGCTACGACCTCGCCGCGTTCAATCGCACTCGCTCGAAGGCAGAACCTCTGGCCTCGAAGGGCGCAACAATCGTCGACAGCCCCGCGGATTTGGCCGACCGAGACGTTGTGTTCATCATGGTGTCCGCTCCCCAAGATCTTGACGAGGTGGTTAACGGACCCGGTGGCCTGTTGAGCGTCGACGGACACGCGCCGCGCATCATCATCGATTCCTCGACGGTGTCGATGGCAGCATCCGCACAGATCCGACAGCGAGCCGCCGAGCGGGGAAGCCAGTTTCTCGCAACACCGGTCAGCGGCAACCCCGCGGTCATCGCTGCGGGCAAGCTGACGTTGGCAGCGTCAGGGCCGCGCGAGACCTTCGACGAAGTCGAGCAGCTGTTGAATGCCCTCGGCAGTGGCGTGACATGGGTTGGCGATGATGAAGTAGCCCGCCTCGTGAAGATTGCCCACAACGTGTTCCTCGGCGTCGTCACCCAAGCCATGGCCGAGATCACCGTGCTCGCCGAGAAGGGTGGGGTGAGCCGCCACGCGTTTCTCGAATTCCTCAATGATTCAGTCATGGGATCGACCTTCACGCGCTACAAGACCCCTGCTTTCGTGAACCTCGACTTCACGCCGACGTTCACGATGCCCCTACTCAGCAAGGACTTCACCCTCGGGCTGGATGCTGCGCGTGAACTCGGCGTCACCATGCCCATCGCAACCGCAACCGCGCACATCGTGTCCGCAGCGGTCGCCGCCGGACATCGAGACGAGGACTTCGCTGTACTCCTCCTCGACGAGGCGAAGCGAGCAGGAATGACCCTGGTCTCTGAACACACCCCCGTCGCGAGCGGACTCGAGGTGGCTGGCCATGAATGACATCCGTCCCCTCCAGGCGCCTGGCCACATGGGCGTGGACTATGAGGCACGGGTCGACTTCGATCGGCTCAGGGCCTATCGGCTCGGTCGAGCAAAAGCCTCCCTCGAGTCGAGTGAGTGCGGAGCCTTCCTGCTCTTCGATTTCTACAACATTCGTTACACCACCCAAACCTGGATCGGCGGTGCGCTCGGCGACAAAATGACTCGCTATGCCCTGCTTACTCGCAGCGGAGAACCGATGTTGTGGGACTTTGGCTCAGCGGTAAAACATCACCAGCTCTACTCCCCCTGGCTGAAGCCTGAGAACAATCGACCCGGCATGCTCGGCATGCGAGGGGCGGTCGCACCATCGGCCGGGTTGATGGAATCTGCGGTGCGGGAGATCAAGGCGCTCTTGGTCGAGGCGGGAGTCGCCGACTCGCCGATCGGTGTCGACATCGTCGAACCACCCTTTCTGTTCGAGATGCAGCGCCAAGGCCTGAAAGTCGTCGACGCGCAGCAATATCTGTTGGATGCACGCCAAATCAAGAGCGTCGACGAGATCATGCTCCTCAATCAGGCCGCTGCCATGGTCGATGGCGTCTATCAAGACATCGTGGATGTACTCAAGCCGGGCATCCGTGAAAACGAGATAGTCGCGCTCGCCAACAGGCGTCTGTACGAAATGGGATCCGATCAGGTCGAGGCAGTCAATGCCATATCGGGTGATCGCTGCAGCCCGCATCCGCACAACTTCACCGACCGAATCATCAGGCCCGGCGATCAGGCGTTCTTCGATATCATCCATTCCTTCAACGGATACCGAACTTGCTACTACCGCACGTTTGCTGTTGGTAGTTCAACAGCCCCGCAACGCGATGCGTATACGAAAGCCCGCGAGTGGATGGATGCAGCGATCTCGACGGTTCGCGCCGGCGTCGGCACTGACGATATTGCGAAGACCTGGCCCAAGGCGACCGACTTCGGATTCGCCAACGAGCTTGCCGCCTTCGGCCTTCAGTTCGGACACGGACTAGGGCTTGGATTGCACGAACGACCCATCATTTCTCGGCTCAACAGCCTCGACAATCCGGTCGAGATCCAAGCAGGAATGGTCTTTGCACTCGAGACGTACTGCCCGGCTACCGACGGCTATTCGGCCGCCAGAATCGAGGAGGAGATCGTGGTGACGGACCAAGGCGTACACGTCTTGACCAAGTTTCCCGCTCAAGACCTCTTCGTGGCCAACCCCTACTGATCGGGGTTCAGGTCGTTTCGACTACGACGGCCGGATTATCTGGAGTGGACGAGTCATCGGGGGCGCCTCTTCTAGACGCTCCAGCGCCGGCCTGAGCTCCGCCAACCACGCTTCGTAGCCCGCCGCCGTCAGGTGCAGTCGATCGTCGGACAAGCGAGGATCGATTTCACCGTCTTCCTGTGCAAATGACTCCCACAGATCGAGGAATCCAGCGTTGATGCTCGGCGCGAACTGCCTCAAGTGCCGGTTTGCATCCTGAATCGGATCGGCGAACTCGCGACCCCTCGGCAGTATCGATTGCACAAGGAGTCGGGCTCCGGGAAGGTCTCGGCGGAGGGCGACCATGAGGTACTCGACGTTTCGCACGAGATGCTCAACCGACTGACGAGTGCCGAGATCGTTGGTACCGATCAGGAGAGCAACAACGGCGGGGCGAAGCGCTACCACGTCGCCGATGCGGGCGATGACATCGTCCGTCGTGTTGCCGTCGACCCCCAGGTTGTGAACCGCGCGGTCCGGGAACCAGACCCCCCAATCGCCCTGCGCGGTGATGCTGTCACCCAAGAAGACGATGCTGTCGCCGTCGTCGACCAGGTCGACATTCGTAAGTTCAGGCACTGGATTCTCAGACACGCGGGCTCCTCAACTAGTGACCCACCACTGGTGGGCCGCTTCCATGATGCGCCTATTCGTTCCCGTCCGCCAATGCGGTCATCCGTTCTTGGCCAGCCAAACGTCGAGCTCACGAGGTTTATCGGTGATGATGCCATCCACTCCGAGGTCGACGGCATCCGCCCAGGTCGTGCCGCTGTTGAGCGTGTAGATCATGACCCCGAGCCCGGCGTTGTGGATGCGCGCGACCACCCCCGGATCGGCGCGCAAGAACGCCTTGCTCGTCACAATGGCCGACGCCCCGCAGCTCGCCGCCAGTGCCGCCGGATCGCCCTCGACCGAACGGATGATCAGAACCCTCTGCAGATCGGGCCCCACTGCTCGGGCTGCCACGAGACTCGTGAGGTCGAAACTGGCGACGACGACGCGACCCTCCATGTCATTGGCCCGGATGCTCGCCACCACAGGCGTCAGCTGATCTTCTGTCCACGACCCCTTCACTTCAAGAAGGATGCGCTTTGTCGTGGGCCGCACCAGCTCAAGCAGGTCATCGAGGCGGGGAACGCCGGTCCCAGCGAACGCGGGATCGAACCACGAGCCCGCGTCGAGGTGACTGACGGTGTCCCATGAATTCGCCCACACCGGCCCACTGCCGTTCGTGGTGCGGTCGAGCGTGAAGTCGTGCATCAAGACGGGGACGCCGTCCGAGGTGAGTTGAAGGTCAGTTTCGACGAACTCGGCAGTACTCGCGAGCGCAAGCCTGAAGGCTGGCAGGGTGTTCTCCGGCGCTCCATCGGCGCCACCGCGATGTGCCGCAACGAACGGAACGTCACCGGGGGTGTGGAGTGCACCCAATATACTGACCGCCGCGACGCGCGATGCATCCGGACTGAGGATGGTCACGAGGACGAGCGCGACCGTGGCCGCGGCCGCGGCCAGCGGTCGATGGTTGTGCAAGAGTGTCGCCATTGACACGCCTTCTTGTCGGGTAAAGATGCCTGTGCGACGACTATACCCGGACCGTTACCAATTCGTTACCTTAACGCCGCTTCGATCTCAGCACGAGTGGGAATCGATGGAACTGCCCCGTGCTTCTGCACGGACAAGGATCCCGCTGCAACAGCGAAGCGCACGCTCTCATCGAGCGGGGCGCCATCGGCGAGACGGGCAGCAAGGGCACCGCAGAACGTGTCTCCCGCGCCGGTGGCATCGACTGCGGACACCACCGGCGCGGCAATCCTGACCGCGTCGTTGCCCGCTTCGTACGCCACGGCGCCGGCCGCCCCGAGCGTCACAATCACGACCGGCGCGAGCGCTGCCACGTCGCCATCGCGGGCCAAGAACGCGCCTTCATGTTCGTTGACGATAAGGATGTCTACCAGTGCGAGTAGGTCGGCAGGGAGCTCCTGAATCGGCGCCGCGTTGAGCAGGACGCGGGTTCCCGCCGCGCGCGCGACTGTCGCCGCAGCAGTGACAGTCGTCAGCGGGATTTCGAGTTGCATCACGAGCACGTCCGCGCCGGCGATTGTCGCGGCATCCCCGTCTCGGAGGGAGAGCAGCGCATTCGCGCCGGCCTCGACAATGATGGTGTTCTCTCCGGAATCATCAACCGCGATGAGCGCAGTGCCCGTCGGGGCATCAACTGCCCGCACTCCCTCCGCGTCGATTCCGTCCGCTTCGAGCCCAGCTCGAATCGAGTTGCCGAAGGCGTCGTCCCCGACCGCGCCAACGAACGCTGTCGATGCCCCCGCTCGCACCGCAGCGACCGCCTGATTCTGGCCCTTGCCTCCGAGCGCGGTCGAGACGCCGTGCGAGAGCACGGTCTCCCCGGGCGCGGGAATCGCGGTTACCCGGAAAACCTGGTCGATGTTGGCGCTTCCGACGATGACGACTGACGCTGGCATGCTCTTACGGTAGCTTCCCGAGGCGAGTCCCGGCTCCCGTGATCCGATTCGGCATGCTCGAGAAGATCACGCCATGGAACGGAAGGATCGCAAACCAGTACAGTTTGCCGCCGAGTCCGCTCGGGAAGCACACCGCACGCTTCGCATATCTCGACCCTACGTTGCTGCCGCGCGACCGAACCGTGTCAGAGGTGCCCTAGATCAGCGACTTCGTATGCCACACAGTTTTGGTCTCGGTCAAGGCCACAATGCGCTCGAGAGAGGGAGCCGGAGCCCCGGTGACGGGCGGAAGGACGCGCTTGAGGGTATCGGCAGCCATCACCTGAAGGTCAACCCAGTCGATAGCCTCCGCGCCCGCGAGATCGAGCGCGTTGACATCAGCGTGACCGGCCAGCCAAGGGGCAATCTCCTGTGGTGAACCCGTGAGGATGTTGATCACTCCCCCGGGCACGTCGCTCGTTGCGAGCACCTCGGAGAGACTGATCGCCGCCAGCGGCGCAGCCTCCGACGCGACTACTACGACCGTGTTGCCCGTCAGAACTGCCGGAGCGACAACCGCCACGAGACCCAACAGTGAGTTGCCCTCCTGCGGCGCGATGGCCGCGACCACACCGGTCGGTTCGGGCGTGGAGAGGTTGAAGTAGGGGCCGCTCACCGCGTTGCCATTACCGGCGACTTGGACATACTTGTCGGCCCAGCCTGCGTACCAGACCCAAGCGTCGATAGAGGTGTCGACCTGCTTGGTTGCCGCGGCCTTGGAGAGGCCCTCGCTGCTCATGAGTTCGTCGACGAATTGGTCACGGCGGCCCTCAAGCAGCTCGGCGATCCGATAGAGCACCTGCCCACGGTTGTACCCGGTCGCACCTGACCACCCGCCGAGCGCCGACCGTGCGGCGACTACCGCGTCCCGGGCATCCTTGCGGCTCGCGAGTGCAGCGTTGGCGAGGAACGCGCCCTTCTTCGACAGCACTTCGTAGGTGCGACCGCTCTCGCTGCGCGGGAACTTGCCGCCGATGTAGAGCTTGTAGGTTTTGGGAACTGCGAGGCGGGTCACTTGTTTGCTCCAGACACGGGGGCGTTCCATCCGGCAGATTCGAGGTAAGCAGCGAGGCCGTGACGTCCACCCTCGCGGCCATAGCCAGACTCCTTATAGCCGCCGAAGGGGCTCGCTGGGTCGAACCGGTTGAAGGTGTTCGCCCAGATGACACCCGCGCGCAGCTGGTCGGCAACAGCAAGGATCTTTGAGCCCTTGTCGCTCCAAATGCCGGCAGAGAGCCCGTAGGGGGTGTTGTTCGCCTTGGCGATTGCCTCGGCGGGGGTGCGGAACGTCAAGACCGACAGAACTGGACCGAAGATCTCCTCGCGAGCAATTGTCGAGCTCGGCGACACTTTGTCGAAGATCGTCGGCGCGAACCAGAAGCCTTTGTCAGGGATAACGCAGGGTGCGGTCCAGCGCTCGACACCCTCCTTCTCGCCGATGTCGCTCAGCTCGCGGATCCGATCGAGCTGCTCGCGAGAATTGATCGCCCCGATGTCGGTGTTCTTGTCGAGCGGGTCGCCCAAACGCAGAGTCGAGAGGCGCGACTTGAGTCGATCGACAACGTCCTCGTGGATGCTCTCCTGCACAAGCAGGCGCGAACCCGCGCAGCACACGTGGCCCTGATTGAAGAAGATGCCGTTGACGATGCCCTCGATCGCCTGGTCGATCGGTGCATCATCGAAGACAATGTTTGCCGCCTTGCCGCCGAGTTCGAGGGTGACCCGCTTGCCCGTGCCTGCTACTGATTTGGCAATCGCGCGGCCGACTCCCGTCGAGCCGGTGAAGGCGACCTTGTTGACGTCGGGGTGGTTGACGAGAGCCTGCCCGGTATCCCCGGCGCCCGTGATGATATTCACGACCCCGCCCGGCAGTTCCGCCTGCTGAAGGATCTCCGCGAAGATCAGTGCGCTCAACGGCGTGGTTTCGGCGGGCTTGATCACGACGGTGTTTCCCGCCGCGAGCGCCGGCGCGATCTTCCACGCGAGCATGAGCAGCGGGAAGTTCCACGGGATGACCTGGGCGGCAACGCCGAGCGCGTGCGGTCGCGGCCCGAGGCCGGCGTAATCGAGCTTGTCGGCCCAGCCTGCGTAGTAGAAGAACCACGCTGCCACCAGTGGCACGTCGACGTCGCGGCTCTCTTTGATGGGCTTGCCGTTGTCGAGGGTCTCAGCGACCGCGAGCTCGCGTGCGCGCTCCTGAACCAGGCGGGCGATGCGGAAGAGATACTTGCCACGGTCGGCGCCAGAGAGCTTGCTCCACGTCTTGTCGTAGGCCCGTCGGGCAGCCACGACCGCCGTGTCCACGTCTTTGGCGTTGGCATTGGCGATCTCAGCGATCGTGTTTTCCGTCGCCGGCGAGATCGTCTGGAAAGGCGTGCCGTGGCCCTTGACGAATGCACCGTCGATAAAGAGCCCGTAGCTCTTCTTCAGGTGCAGGATGCTCGTCGATTCGGGCGCGGGAGCGTAATCCAAAAAGCGTGCCGAACTTGTCGAGACTTCAGTCATAGTCCTAGTCCATCGTCACGTAGTCGGGGCCGGAGTAGCGGCCGGTGGAAAGTTTCTGTCGCTGCAGCAGCACGTCGTTGAGCAGAGAGGATGCCCCGAAGCGGAACAGGTGTGGGGTCAGCCATTCCTCGCCCACGGTTTCTGCGACCGTGACGAGGTATTTGATCGCGTCCTTTGACGAGCGAATGCCACCAGCAGGCTTGACGCCGATTCTCTGCCCGCCGGAAGCGCCTCCCGTCAGGCGATACCAGTCCCGCACGACCTCGAGCATGAGCAGCGTCACCGGCAGCGTTGCTGCGGGTGCAACTTTGCCGGTCGAGGTCTTGATGAAGTCACCGCCCGCAAGGATCGCCAACCAAGACGCCTTCCGCACATTGTCATAGGTGTTGAGCTCGCCCGTTTCGAGGATGACCTTGAGGTGGGCGTAGGTGCCATCAGCGCGCCGACAGGCGTCCTTCACTGCAACGATTTGATCGAAGACGAGCCCGTAGTGGCCCGCCAGGAATGCACCGCGATCGATGACCATGTCGATCTCGTCGGCTCCGTTTGTCACGGCATCTGCTGTATCGGCGAGTTTGACGCGGAGGGAAGCTCGCCCGCTCGGGAATGCGGTCGCGACGGCGGCGATGTTGATGCCATCATCCTTGCCATTCGACCAGGAATCACCGAGGGCATCGACTGCCGCGGGGACCATATCGCCGTACACGCAGACGGCGGCAACGCGTGGCGTGCTGGGGTCTAACGGATCGGGGGTGATCGCCTTGGCGACCAACGACCGTACCTTGCCCGGCGTGTCAGCACCCTCGAGAGTGGTGAGATCGATGAGCCGGATGATCGTGTCGAGCGCCCACGCCTTCGACGTGGTCTTGATCGAGCGCGTGCCAAGACTCGCGGCTCGTTGTTCGAGGCCGACCGCATCGACGCCCGGCAGTCCCTCGAGGTGGAGCTTGAGGCTCTTCTCGGTGAGGTCGGTGCCGATGAGATCCATCGCGCGCTGGGCTGGAGCGATCGCCAGAGGTGGTGAGGTTGCGTTCACTCACCCATTCTACTCAGGGCACTCAACTCGCGGAGTTGGCCGCGTCGTCAAAGTGCCGTGCCCACGCTTCGTGTCGGTCCCGATCCCAGTTCGCCCAGTCGACTGGATGCCCGTGCAAGAGGTCATCGAGTTGATCGAGATTCGTGTGCCAGTCGGCCTTGACCCGAGCCTCGAAGGCCGGATCCACATCAGAAGTGACGCGAAGCACGACCCGCGTGCGCGTGCCGCGATTGCCGCCCTCGAACTCCGCAAGATCGAATCTCCACCGCCCGACACTCGTGGTCTCGACCTGCAAAAGTTCCGCGGGCTTGAGGAGAGTGATCCGGCCAACGCTGAGGGCCAGTGCGGTGCGGTTGACCCACCGCAGGTTGTATTCGCCCCCGAGAACCGGCTCAATCGCCGCTTCTGCGAGCCACCCCGACACCAACTCGGAGTCGAGCAGCGCGTCCCACACGATGACGGGCGCGAAGTCGTATTCGCGCTCGAAAATCAGTTCACGGCCGCCCACCATGCCACTGTACTTTCGCCACCGCACAACTTTCCTGCACCCGTATGCTGTCGGAGTGACTTCCGCCCCTCTTCCACCACGGCGTCGCATTCTGGCGCTTGTCATTGTTGACATCGTCGCGAGCGTCATCATCCTTGCGCTCGCCCTGCTACTGGGACTCGTTGTTCTCGGTTTCGTCGCTCAATTCGCCGGATTCACCTCCGGGTGCGGCCCCGGCCCGTACCCGGGCCTCCAGTGCAACACAACGGTGCTCAGCATCGCCACCTATGGCCTGCTCACCGTCACGGTGGTGGCCTTCTTCGTCGGTCTGGGCATGGCCATTGTGCGAATCATCCAGAAGCGAGCCACGTTTGTCTGGCCGCTCGGTGCCGTCATCGTGATGATTGCCGCCTTCTACCTTGCCGCGTGGGTGGCCGGGCAGACGGTTGCCGCGTGATGAAGACCTTCGCCCTCGCCGTAGATCTCGGCGGTACCAAGATCGAGGCCGCCCTCGTAGACCCCACGGGCACCCTGCTACCCGGTAGTCGATTCCGTGCGCCAACCGGAGGCGGCTCGACCAGCGAGGAGCTTGCGGCAAGCGCCGATTCGGTGGTGACTCAGGCGATGGCAGCACTTCCTGATGGGGCGACCCTCATCGGTGTCGGAATCGGCAGCGCTGGGCCGATCACCGTGGAACGCGGTCTCGTTTCACCGCTCAACCTTCCGGCGTGGCGGGACTACCCGCTTCGAGACCAGATCGCGGCCCTCGCGGAGTCCCTCACGGGTGCCGTTGTCCCGGTTACCCTTCGGATGGATGGTGAATGCATCACCATGGCCGAACACTGGGTGGGTGCGGGCCGGGGCGTCGACAACCTCATGGGCATGGTCGTCTCGACCGGGATCGGAGGCGGACTCATCCTCGGCGGGTTGGCCGTCGCGGGCCCGACCGGCAATGCTGGGCACATCGGTCACGTCGAGGTCGGCGGCTTCGACGAGGCGTGTCTGTGCGGAGGCACCGGGTGTGTCGAGGCCGTGGCATCCGGCCCCAACACCGCACGCTGGGCCAAGGCGCAGGGCTGGGTCGGTGAGACCGGTGAGGATCTCGCGGCGAGCTATGCCGCCGGTGACGACATTGCCATCGCCGCGGTGCGTCGCTCCGGTCGAGCCATCGGTCAGGCGATCGCGTCAGCAACAGCGCTCGTCGACCTCGACCTCGTCGCAATCGGCGGTGGGTTCTCGCACGTGACCCCCAACCTGATCGATTTCGTCCGCGACGCCATCACCCAGCGCGAGCTGTTCCCGTTCGTGGCCAAAGTGAGGGTGATCCCCTCGGGCCTGTCGGGCGACGGACCGCTCATCGGCGCTGCGGCGCTCGTGCACCGAGCGGAACTGGTCGCCTAGATCGCGAGCTCATCCTCGACCATGCTTGGTTTCGCGAGCATGACGGCCGAGAAGAGCGTGAGCAGCGATGTCGCGAGAAGGAACAGCTGCGGCACCATCCACCCGCCGGTGATGTCATGGAGCAACCCGATAACCAACGGTCCGAGGGCACCGAGCCCGTAGGCGATGCCTTGCACAAAGCCACTCAGTGCGATGGATCCCTCGTACGTGCGCGTGCGCAGGTTGATGAGTACGAGACTTACCGCGAAGACCAGTGGGCCGGTTCCCAACAGGAACACCCACACCCACGTAGCCGTCCCCGGCACCACCAAGAGGCCCACGTATCCGGCCACAAAGCACGCGACACCGAAGGCGAGCACCCAGCCGATATTCTTCACGCGACTCGCGAGCACGGGCGCTATCAGTCCGAGCGGAAGTCCGATGATCCCGAACAGCGCGATGAGTGCCCCTGCTTGAGACGGGGTCACGTCCGCCGTGTCGATGACGATCGCCGGAAGCCAAGCGAACAGCGAGTAGACGTTGAGCGAGGTCACCGCGAACGCAAGAGTAAGTGCGCGCGCCACCCGAGAGGTGTACATCCGGCCGAGCAGCGCGGGGGCAGGCACCGCCACATCGCCTTCGGTCGCCTGCCGACGAGCGCGTCCACGGTGTTGCGCGAGCACCACAAGCCACGGGATCAGCGCTGCGGCAGCCAGGAATGCCCACACCCCGACCGTCACGCGCCAACCCGCAGATTCCGCGAGGGGGGCCGCGACAAGCGGCGGCACCGCAGCACTTATCGACATGAGCGTCACATAGGTACTGGTGAGGAGGGCGACCCGATCCGGGAAGTACTTCTTGATGATCGGAGGTAGCAGGATGTTCGCGAAGCCCATGCCGGTAAGGGCAAACACACTGCCGACAACGAGAACCGCGTAGTTCGGCGCGACGGCTCGAAGGAGCGGCCCGATGACCATGGCGACGCAGGCGAGCACGGTCGCAAGCTCAATCCCGAGGCGCCGCGCGATCACCGGCGCTACGAACCCTGAGGCGGCGAAGGCGAGGGGCGCCAGCATCCCGAGGAAACCAATCCCCACCCCATCCAGTGGGATGTCCTCCGTGATGTATCCCAGAATCGGAGACAGCACAGCGACCGCGGTGCGCAGGTTCACTGCGAGCAGCACGATTGCGGTGACCGCGGCCACTCGTCCGGCCCAGAGCGGTCGCCGCGTGACCGCTGTCATCGCGGTGCGACCCCGAGAACCTCGCGGATCCGTCGCTCGTCAGCGCCCATTTGCTCAGCGAGCGCCTCGGGGCCGGTGAACTTGCGCATGCCCCGGATGTACTCGACAAATGCGATATCAGCGACCTCGCCGTACAGGTCGAGTCCGTCCTGATCGATGGCGTGAGCTTCCACCTGTTGTGCCGCCACCCCCTCGAACGTTGGGTTGTTGCCGATCGAGACTGCAGCCGGATACCGGATGCCCCGCACAGTGAGCCACGCTGCATAGACACCGTCAGCCGGCACGAAGCCTTCGACCTCGGGCGACAGATTTGCTGTGGGGTAGCCAAGGGTCCTGCCGCGCTGGAGTCCGTGCACGACCAGCCCACGAATGGTGTGCGGTGCTCCTAGGAGGTCGGTTGCTTCCTTGACCTTCCCATCGCTGAGCAGCTCTCGAACCCAGGTCGACGACACGCGCCGGTCTCCCTCCGACGCGACATCCTCCATCACCGACACGGTGAAGCCGTACCGGGCGCCCAGCTCCGTGAGTTGGGCGACGTTACCGCTGCCGCGCACTCCGAATCGGAAGTCCCGTCCGACCAGCACGAGGCGCGCGTGCAGCGTATCGACGAGAATACGGGTCACAAACTCTTCAGGAGGGAGTGTGCTGAAGGCCCTGTCGAATTTGACCACGAGGGTGGCATCGAGTCCTGTGGATCCAAGCAGGTCGAGTTTTTGGGCATTGCTCACGAGTGACTCTGGGCACTCGGCGGGCTTGAGCAAACTCAGCGGATTACGATCGAAGGTGAGGACGGTCGTCGCGAGCCCATCGGGCGCCGCAAGTTGATCCAGACGTGCGAGCACCGCACGGTGACCGGCATGCACGCCGTCGAACTTGCCGATGGTCACAGCGCTCGGGCCGAAATCGGCCGGCACCGCATCGAGTGATTCGAACGCGAGCATCAGTTGCTCGCCTCGGCCGCTGGGCGACGGCGGTACAGCCACAGCATGCCGAGCACAGGAAGCACCAACGGAATGAACACGTAACCTCGACCGTACATCGACCACACAGTGTCGGCGGGAAACAGCACAGGGTCGATGATGCTCAGGGTACCTACGCTGAGCACTCCCACGAGTTCGAACGCGAGGGTGCCCCACGCCACTCGATACCACACGCCGCCGGGGGCCAGTAGTGCCACGGTCGCGACGATGTAGACGAGTCCCGCAACGCCGGAGAGCAGATAGGCGACGGGTGCCGTATCGAACCTGGTCGCAATTTGAAACACTGATCGCGCGGTCGCGGCGAGCGCGAGCACCGCGTACACGGCAATGAGCACGCGACCGATTCCGACCGCGCGCGAAGAACTTTTCTCAGACATCGTTCCAAAGCCTATGCGCGCTATGAGACCTGCACGAACCAGATCTGACCCATCCGATAGACCATGACAGCGACGGCGAGGCAGGCCACTCCGAGGATGGCCGTGCTCCATCGGTTGCGATCAACCAGAGCCCACGCCACGGCGGCCGGCGGGATGAGCAACGCAGACACGAGGTAGACCCAAAACTCCGGCAAGCTGCCCGTTGGCGGATTACCCGCGAGCGGCACGACGACACCCATGACCAACTGCGCAAGCAGCAGCAGCTCAACCACGGCCGTTGCCCCGAGCGTGTAGTCACTGGGCTTGCGGCCCGCGAACCCGAGCACGAGGCAGAACACTCCGACGAGCACCGCAATGCCAAGAAGGAGATACTCAAACCACACGATCACGCAGACACCTCCGGGGGAAAATTCACGAGAACGTGGGCACGCCCCCCTACATTCTTCACCAGCCCGACGAGTCGTCCGTCCGGGGCGATCGCCGCGAGGGTATCCGGGCCGGTCGCGGGCAGTCCGATGCGCTTGCCGTGCGACAGGTCGGCGGCGAGCTCGTGGGAGAGGTCGACGCGCTCGAAGAGTTGTGCTGCTACGTCTGCCGGGGCGAGCATGCGCGCAGCGAGATCGCCATCGAGCTCGGATGCCCCGGCAACAGTGAAGGGCCCGATCCGCGTGCGGCGCAGGACGGTGAGGTGTCCACCCACGCCGAGGCTGTCACCGAGATCCCGCGCGAGAGCACGGATATAGGTACCGGATGTGCACACGACGCGGACGTCGACGTCCAGCCAGTCGGTACCGACGTGCCGAATCTCGATTACCTCGAATTCGACAATGGTGACGGGCCGTTCGGCGAGCACGACATCCTCACCCTCCCGCACCAGGGTGTACGCGCGCCTGCCATCGACCTTGATCGCGCTGACGGAACTCGGGCGCTGCAGGATGGGCCCGGTGAGAGCAGCGACGCCGTCCGCGATCGCGGCATCCGTTATCGCACTCACGTCCGAGCGTTCGCCGAACTCCCCCTCGGCATCGTCGGTAGTGGTTGCCGCACCGAGGCGGATCGTCGCGAGGTACTCCTTGTCGAGGCCAACGACGTAGGTGAGCAATCGGGTCGCGCCGTTGACGCCGAGCACGAGAAGACCCGTCGCCATCGGGTCGAGTGTTCCGGCGTGGCCGACTCGACGAGTGCCGATTGCCTTTCGGGTTCGGGAGACGGCGTCGTGGCTCGTGATGCCCTGTGGCTTGTCGACAAGCAGGATTCCACTGGTCGGATTTGTGGGTGCCTTCGCCACCCTAAGTACCCAACCGCTGCGCCTCGCCCAGCTCAAGCAACAGATCAAGCTTGTGCGGCAGCGCAGTGCACAACAATTCGTTTGCGAGAGGGCTGGTCTCAAATTCTTCGCTCATCCGCAAGCCCACAAGAGTGTTCAGGAGCATCCCGCCTTCGAGAAACTGCTGGGCCTCCTCCGGCCCGAATCCTGCCTCGTGGCGAAGGAACGCGTAGACCTCAAGGAAACCTTCGCGTGCTCGCGCACCGACAACGGGGTCCCCGCCCAAGACGAACGAGTGCATGAGCGACAACAGCAGACCACGCTGGCGAAGCATCTCGACATAGGCCGAACCGAAACGGTGTTGGAGGTCGTGATGCCCCTCGGCGAGCACCGCACGAAAGGTCATCAGGATGAAGGCGAGGGCTCGCTCGATGACCTCGATGAAGAGACGTTCCTTGGTCCCGAACATCCGCACGACATACGGCTGGCTCACTCCAGCGGCCTTGGCGATCTGGTCGGTTGTTGCTCCGTAGTACCCGAATTGGCCGAAGACACCGGTGGCCGACTCCAGGATCAATTCACGCCGATCTTCCGACTTCATGCGGGAAACGGGGTGGTGGAACTCGTGGTGCATCGTCACGGTTGACAGGTTATCAGTTGATTACCTATTCTTCGAAGTAATCATTCAATAACCACATAACTCCCGGAGCTTGCTATGTCCCAGTTGCTCGAAAATCCGACAGTCGCGACCCCCTCCGCGCGTCGGGCGGTACCGATCTGGCTCGCGATCATCGCGGCCTCGCTGCCCATGTTCATGTCGACTCTCGACAACCTCGTGATGACCAACGCGCTGCCGACGATCCGTGGCGATCTCGGCGCCTCTGTCGAAGAACTGCAGTGGTTCGTCAACGCCTACACCCTCAGCTTTGCGAGTTTCATCCTGATGGCGGCCGCGCTCGGCGACCGCTTCGGGCGCCGCACCGTGTTCGTCGCTGGCATCGTGGTGTTCACCCTCGCCTCCGTGTATTCGGCGTTGAGCACGGAGTCGTGGATGCTCATCCTCGGTCGCGCGGTACAGGGCTTCGGTGCAGCGGCGATCATGCCGCTGTCGCTCACGCTCCTCGTAGGCTCGGTTTCCACCCGACTCCGCCCGCTCGCCATCGGCGTCTGGGGCGGAATCTCGGGGCTCGGAGTAGCCCTCGGACCCCTCATCGGCGGCGCCGTCGTCGAGGGTTTCAGCTGGGAGGCGATCTTCTGGCTCAACCTCCCCGTCGGCGTGATCGCCGTGCCGCTCGCGCTCTACGCGCTGCCGAACACTTTCGGCGCCCGCGTTCGGGCCGACGTCGTGGGGCTGCTGCTCGCGGGGGTAGGCGTTCTCGCCCTCGTGTTCGGCATCGTCCGAGGCAATGATGCCGGGTGGGGAAGCCTTGAGGTCATGGGTTCACTTGGCCTGGGAATCGCTCTCGTGGTGGTCTTCATCTGGTGGGAAGCGCGCTCCTCCGCCCCACTGCTACCCCTCGGGTTGTTCCGGGACAGGAGCTTCTCGATCGCCAACGTCGTCGGCCTCACCTTCAGCTTCGGGATCTTCGGGGCGATCTTCATCCTCATCCAATTCCTGCAGGTGGTGCAGGGCTACTCGCCGCTCGCTGCCGGGGTCGCGACAATGCCGTGGACAATGGCACCAATGGTCGTGGCTCCCCTCGCTGGCTTCGTCGCGCCGCGGGTGGGCACGCGCATCCTCATCGTCGTAGGCCTTGCGCTCGAGGCATCCGCGATGGCCTGGCTCGCCCTGACGATGTCCGCTGACACGCCCTATCTCGACATGCTTCCGGCCTTTATCTTCGCCGGCGTCGGGATGGGTCTCGTGTTTGCCCCGCTCTCCACCGCGGTGCTCGCGACGATGAGGCCCGACGACCATGCCAAGGCGAGCGGCACGAACTCGACACTCCGCGAAATCGGTGTGGCACTCGGTATCGCGGTCCTCACCGCGGTGTTCGTGGGCACCGGCGGAGAGCTCACTCCCGTGGGTTACGTGGATGCCGCCATCCCCGCGGTCTTCGTTGGCGCAGGCGCCCTGGGCCTTGCTGCCGTGGTCGCGCTGGCCTTGCCGCACGGGCGCGCGCCGCGCACCTCCACGGAAGCGACCCCAACGGCCCCTAGTATCTGAGCATGCGTATTGGCGTCGTCGGAGCGGGAGCGGTCGGCGGCGCCCTCGCCGCGCTCCTCTCGAGGGCCGGCCACGAGGTCGAGGTGACCGCACGCGGGGAGCACCTCGTCGCAATCCAAGAGCACGGGATTCTGCTCTCCGGTGCGTGGGGTGACTATCGCGCTCAGGTCGACGCGGCGGAAGAACTCACGCGCGGAGTAGAACTCGTCATCATCGCCACGAAGGCTCAGGATGCCGCGGAAGCAATCCGCGCGAATCTGTCGGTATTGAGTGGCATCCCGATCGTGGTGGTGCAGAACGGGCTCGACTCGATCACGAACGCGAAATTGGCGTCGCCGCGATCCGACATCATCGGCGGGCTTGCGCTGTTTGCCTCGTCGTACCTGTCACCGGGACAGATCACTGTCACCACGGGCGGCTCGCTCTACCTGGGTGTTATCGCGGGTACCAGTGACGTTCCGGCACGCTACGCAACACGAATTCTTGCCGAAGCCCTCCCCACGACGACCATCCCCAATTTCGTCGGCGCTCAGTGGACGAAACTCGTCATCAATCACGTCAACGCTCTGCCGGCGATCACCGGCATGAGCGTGCAAGAAGTGGTGGCCAACTCCGGCCTGCGCTCGATCATGACCTCGAGCATGCGTGAGTGTGTTCGCATCGCGCTCACAAGTCGCGTTCGCTTCGAGAAACTCCAGGGACTCAGCCATCGAGGGCTGCGACTGTTTGCGGTACTGCCACTGTGGATGGGCCAGGCGCTACCTCTGCTCATGAGCCTCCGGATCGGCCGGACCCCGAATCCGGGATCGACCCTGCAGAGCATCCGTCGTGGGCAGGCGACAGAGATCGACTACCTCAACGGCGCAGTCGTGCGTGCGGCCGAGCGTATTGGCATGACGGCGCCGGTGAACCAGGCGCTTGTCGAACTCGTGCACGAAGCTGAGGCACGCGGTTCATTCCTCGAGCCGGCCGATGTGGTGGCCCGATTCAGCTGAGCAGCACGCCTCAGCAAGAGTCCGCTCAGCAAGAGTCCGCGAACACCCGGCGCGGATGCTCGGGGTCGGCGTTGTCGACGATCGCCGACGCTCGCGTGCGCGGCTTCGCCTCCGCGAGATACAGGTTCTGGGCGGGCGAACTTCCCCGCGGAGTCTCGAGCCAGATCGACCAGTTCCACAGTCCGCGCAACTCGGGCCGGTTGAGGAAAATCCCGTCGACAACGAGGGTCGCATCCCGCGGGCCCGTGGTCCACTCCATCTCGGCAGCGACGTCGCGCGCCGCATCCCAGCCCTTGGTCATGAAACCCGTGCTTCCCCCCAGACGAAACGGCTCAACAAGCACGCGGCGAAACAACGAGTAATCGTACGAGTCGAGATACGCTCCCTTTGCCGAGTCGACACCCCGCGAGTGGCGGTCGGCTCTCGGCCGGTGAAAGTCATCGATTGACGCCCGGAACACCGCGTGGCCACCCCGCCCGAGACGCTCGGCAAGCGCATCCGCGAACGTGGTCGTGCCCGCTCCATCGAGGCCGTCGACGGCCAGCAGCGTGCGCCCCTTCGCGTAGTTGTGCAAGAACTCGTCGGCGAGCGAGTCGAGGGTGTCACGTTTGAGCGGCGTCCATGAGGCCATGGGCCAGTCTAAGCACGAGCCCGTCTAGGTTGGGGTAGTGAGCATTGCGTCGGCCGTGAACCCGTGGTTCCTCGCGAACCGGCGTGACCTGCCGTGGCGTGCCCCGCAGTTCGGAGCGTGGGGAATTCTGGTGAGCGAGATCATGCTCCAGCAGACCCCGGTGGCTAGGGTCGTTCCTCGTCTCGAGCAGTGGCTCGCGCGCTGGCCGACCCCCGCAGACCTGGCCGCTGCCCCACCCGGGGACGCCGTTCGCGCCTGGGACCGCTTGGGCTACCCCCGCCGGGCGCTGCGTCTGCACGCTGCCGCGGTCGCTATCACCGAACAGCACGGCGGGGTCGTGCCGTCCGACCTCGACGCACTCTTGGCCCTGCCCGGAATCGGTGACTACACCGCACGGGCTATCGCTGCGTTCGCCTTCGGCGCGCGGCATCCGGTCGTCGACACGAACGTGCGCAGGGTCATTGCCCGCGCGATCGACGGCCAGGCCGAGGCCGGCCCCCCTTCGACTCGACGTGATCTGGCGGCGATGGAAGAGTTGCTGCCGCACAGCCTTCCGGATGCACAGCTCTTCAACGCCGCCATGATGGAGCTCGGGGCCATCGTCTGCACCGCACGCAGCCCTCGTTGCTTCACCGAGCCCACCGACTGCCCCATCGCAGACTCCTGCCGCTGGCGCGCAGCGGGTTATCCGGCGTACGAGGGGCCCCGTGCCGCCGTGCAAGCAACCTTCGCGGGCAGCGACCGCCAGGTGCGCGGCCTCATCATGGCCGAACTGCGGGGCAGCGACATCCCCGTCACCGCGGCCGAACTCGCGACCACGTGGCCCGACCAGACTCAGCTCGGCCGTGCAATCGCAGGGTTGCTTGCCGATGGCCTCGCCGTCGAAGTCACTGGCGGGTACGAACTTCCGTAGCGCAGACTTGAGGTGTGCCGGAGCTACCCGAAGTGCATGCCCTTGCGACCGACCTACGCGGTCGGCTGGTGGGGCACACTGTCGACACGCTCCAGCTCAGCTCATTCGCGGCGCTCAAGACCTTCGACCCGCCCGTGTCAGCGCTGCACGGAATGCCCGTGAGCTCCGTCGATAGGCACGGCAAGTACCTCGACATTGGCTTCCTCGACAACCACGGTGCGGAGCTGCACCTGCTCATCCACCTCGCGAGGGCCGGCTGGCTGCGCTGGCGCGAGTTGGCGCCGGGCCCGGTGCGCCCCGGCGGCAAGGGGCCCCTCGCCGCGCGACTCGTGCTGGACGACGGCTCGGGCTTCGATCTCACGGAGGCGGGGACGAAGAAGTCCCTCGCGATTCACCTCGTGCGTGATCCACAGGACGTGGAGCGGGTCGCCACCCTGGGACCCGACCCGCTCGAACCCGAGTTCACGGTCGACGTGCTGGCGGGCATCCTTGCCGCGCAGGGTAGATCGCAGATCAAGGGCGTATTGCGCAGCCAGTCGATCATCGCAGGCATTGGCAATGCCTACTCAGATGAGATCCTGCATGCGGCGAAGATGTCGCCCTACAAGCCAGCTGCGATGACTCCGGATGAGGTGCAACGCCTCTACGACGCCATCCAAGAAACCCTGCGAGCCGCGGTCGCCCGAGCCGACGGACTCGCCGCCTCGGAGCTCAAGCGGGAGAAGAAGACGAATCTGCAGGTGCACGGACGCGCGGGACTCCCCTGCCCGGTGTGCGGCGACACCGTGCGTGAGGTGCGGTTCGCCAACTCGACGCTCGAATACTGCTCGACCTGCCAAACGGGCGGAAAGCCGCTCGCCGATCGAGTGTTGAGTCGGCTACTCAAGTAGGCGAGGGCGGGTCAGTCCTCGTCGAGATCGTCCTCGTCCTCGACAATTACTCTGGGTTTCACATACGGATCCTCGTCGCCCGCGTACTGCGCGGTCGCCTTGAGGCTCTCGACCGCTGCATCACGAGCGGCGGCTTCGGTGAGGAGCGAGTCGATGAGTGCGGCGTTCTCGGGGATTCCATCGGCGATGAACTCAAGCGAGGGCGTGAGCCGCGCGGTGATGTTCTTGCCCACCTCGCTGCGCAGCATTCCGGTCGCGGACTTCAGCGCCGCCGCGGTGTCAACGCGCTCCTGATCACTGCCGTACACGGTGTAGAAGATCGACGCGTGCTGCAGGTCACCCGTCACACGAACGTCGGTGATCGTCACGAATCCCATGCGCGGATCCTTGACCCCGCGCTCAAGTGTCTTGGCGACAATCACCTTGATGCGGTCGGCCATTTTCGCGGCCCGAGCTGCGTCAACCATGTCTGTACTCCCTGTTTACTTCCCGCCGGCGGGACTGGCCGATGGATGCGGGCCGGGGTTTCGGCTCCGACTCGCTGGCTGGGCCTGGCAGCCGCTGCCCGCTAGGGCGAAGCTGCCGGATGCGAGTCGGAGCCGAAACGCCGGCCCGCATCCGAACCACGGACTAGGTTCGCGGCTTTTCCTTCATTTCAATCGTCTCGATCTCGTCACCGATCTGGATGTCGTTGAACTTGCCGAGGCCGATGCCAGCCTCGAAGTCCGTACGAACCTCGGTGACGTCGTCCTTGAACCGACGCAGCGACTCGATGGCCAGGTTGTCTCCGACCACGACGCCATCGCGGATGACCCGCGCTCGCGCGTTTCTCGTGATCGTTCCCGAGCGCACGATGACACCGGCGACGTTTCCGAACTTGGAGGAACGGAAGATCTCGCGAATCTCGGCGACGCCCGACTGGACTTCTTCGAATTCCGGCTTGAGCATTCCCTTGAGCGAGCTCTCGATCTCTTCGAGCGCGGCGTAGATCACCGAGTAGAACCGCACGTCGACACCTTCACGCTGAGCACGCTCGCGCGCCTTCGTGTCGGGGCGCACGTTGAACCCGATGATGATCGCGTTGTCGATCGTCGCAAGGTTGACGTCGCTCTCGGTAACCGCACCGACGCCGCGATGGATGATGCGCAGCTGCACCGACTCGTCCACCTCGATCTTGAGGAGCGAGTCTTCGAGCGCCTCGACGGCACCGGAAACGTCACCCTTGATGATGAGGTTGAGGGCTTCCACCTTGCCGTCTTCGAGGGCCTTGGTGAAGTCCTCGAGGCTGATGCGCTTGCGTGCCTTGGCCAGCAGGGCGTTGCGCTCGACTGCCTCACGCTTCTCGGCGATCTGGCGGGCCGTACGGTCTTCCTCGGTGACGAGGAATGTATCACCGGCCCTGGGGACGGATGAGAGACCTTGAACCTGCACCGGACGGGACGGGAACGCCTCATCGACGGGATCGCCGTTCTCGTCCATCATGGCGCGCACGCGGCCGTATGCAGTACCGGCCACGATGGCGTCTCCCACGCGCAGCGTTCCCGACTGGATGAGCACGGTTGCTACCGCGCCACGACCCTTGTCGAGCTTCGCCTCGATGGCGACACCGCGGGCATCCTTGTTGGGGTTCGAGCGCAGGTCGAGGCCAGCGTCTGCGGTGAGCAGCACAGCATCGAGGAGCTTGTCGATGCCGATGTTGTTGAGCGCCGACACGTCGATGAACATCGTGTCGCCGCCGTACTCCTCGGCAACGAGCCCGAACTCGGTGAGCTGCTGACGGACCTTGGCCGGGTTCGCACCGTCCTTGTCGATCTTGTTGACCGCGACGACGATCGGAACCCCGGCGGCCTGAGCGTGGTTAAGCGCCTCCACCGTCTGGGGCATGATGCCGTCATCGGCCGCGACCACGAGGATCGCCAGGTCGGTGACCTGAGCACCACGGGCACGCATGGCGGTGAACGCCTCGTGACCGGGGGTGTCGATGAAGGTGATGGCACGTTCGATGCCCTCGTGCTCGGTCCACACCTGGTACGCACCGATGTGCTGGGTGATTCCGCCGGCCTCGCCCGCGACGACGTTCGCCTGGCGAATGGCGTCGAGGAGCTTGGTCTTTCCGTGGTCGACGTGACCCATGACCGTGACGACCGGCGGGCGGATCTCGAGATCTTCGTCGGTTTCGTCTTCGAGTTCCTGATCGAGGTCGAGGTCGAAGCCTGCGAGCAACTCGCGGTCTTCATCCTCTGGCGAAACCATCTCGATCTTGTAGTTGAGCTCTTCGGCGAGCACGCCAAAGGTGCCCTCGTCGAGGGACTCGGTTGCCGTGGCCATCTGCCCCAAGTGGAACAGTGCGGTTACGAGCGCACCGGGCTGCACCGTGTAGCCGGTCAGTGTCTCCAGCTTGTCGGCAAGGTCGGAGATCGATGCGCCGCGACGCAGACGGATGACCGTCTTGCCGTCACCGCGGGGAACACTCACACCACCGAGCGACGGGGCTTCTCTCAGTTCGAATTCGGCGCGCTTCGTACGCTTTGACTTGCGCGCCTTGCTCTTGCCACCGCCGCGACCGAACGCGCCCGCGGTTCCACCACCGGGACCACGGCCACGGCCACCGGCACCGCCAGCGGGCGGACGGTTCGGGCCAAAGTTGTTGCCAGGGGCGCCACCGGGTGCGCCGCCGGGGCGGAACCCACCGGCACCTGCCGGGCGAGCACCGCCGGGGCGCTGCTGGAAGTTGCCACCGGGGCCCGATGGGCGCTGGCCGAAGCCACCGGGACGGGCACCTTGACCGGGGCCACCGGGACGCGGGGCGCCCGGGCGAGGAATCGAGCCGGGCGAGGCCGGACGACCCATGCCCTGATTGGACGCGAAGGGGTTGTTGCCGGGCCGCGGAATTCCGGGGCGGGCGCCCCCCTGATTGGACGCGAAGGGGTTGTTCCCCGGACGGGGAGCACCGGGACGCGGGGTACCGGCCGATTCCGATGCTTCGTCAGTGGCGGGGGCGGCAGGCGCAGCGGCCGCAGCTTCTGCCCTGGCCTGACGCTCCGCGACCGTCAACGGCGCGGGAGCTACTGCGGGAGCATCCGAAACCGGCTCTTCTGCGACCGGGGCCGCTGGTGCAGGGGTCGGGTTGGCGGGCTTGGGTGCCGCCTTGGGAGTTGCCTTCGGTGCGGCCTTGGGCGCCGGGGCGGCCGGAGCCGGCTTCACGCCCTCGGCGACCAGCGCCTCTTTGAGGCGCCGCGCGACGGGCGGGGCAATGCTGGACGACGGTCCTTTGACGAACTCGCCCATCTCTTTAAGCTTTTCGAGCACGATCTTGCTCTCAACGCCAAGATCGGCGGCGACTTCGTGCACTCGTGGGTTAGCCACAATTCTCCTGTCTGGGGCCTACCCAGAGCAGGGCAGACCGTTAGTTACGGACGGAACTCATTTCGAGCCGCTCATTAGTTGTCCATAGGTCAATCAGCCTGTTCGTTCGCGTGCTCATTGTGAGCACTGTCCTGTGCAGCACCTGCCACGAGCCTGCTCGTGTCTAGGGCTTCGGTTACCCGGAACGCACGCCCAAAAGCTCTTCGCTTGATAGCCGTTTCGACGCACTGTGTATTCGGGTGAACCCAAGCGCCTCGTCCGGGAAGCGTCGCGGACGGGTCCGGGAAAACTTCACCGCCGGACGCGACAATCCTCAACAAAGTGGACGTGTCGGCGCGCTGGCGGCAGCCGAGGCAGGTTCTAACGGGTTCCATACTACCCCCGGTCGCTCGAGAGGTCAGCCTTCGAGAATGGAGTCCGGCTGGATGTCGATCCGGGCTCCGGTCAATTTTGCCGCGAGCCGCGCGTTCTGGCCCTCTTTACCGATCGCCAGAGAGAGTTGGTAGTCGGGCACCAACGCACGCACGGCCTTGGTGGCTTCGTCGATGATGTACGAGCTCGTGACCTTGGCGGGCGAAAGGGCGTTTCCCACGAAAGTCGCCAAGTTCTCGGAGTAGTCAACGATGTCGATCTTCTCGTTATTCAACTCTGCGCTGACCGCACGAACCCGCTGGCCGAGCTCGCCGATGCACGCGCCCTTGGCGTTGACCCCTGGTTCCATCGCGCGAACCGCCATCTTGGTGCGATGCCCGGCCTCGCGAGCAAGGGACGTGATCTCGACAATGCCGCTAGCAATTTCGGGGACTTCGAGTGCAAAGAGCTTGCGAACGAGCGAAGGATGCGTGCGGCTCACGGTGATCTGCGGACCCTTGAGTCCCTTGCTGACGGCCGTGACATAGACCCGGATGCGGGTGCCGTGGGTATAGTCCTCACCCGGGACCTGCTCCTCCGGAGGCAGGATCGCTTCGATGGTGCCGAGGTCGACGTGGATCATTCTCGGGTTGGGGCCCTGCTGGATGATGCCCGCCACGATGTCACCCTCGCGACCCTTGAACTCCCCGAGCACCTTGTCGTCGCCGATGTCGCGCAGTCGCTGATTAATCACTTGCTTGGCCGCGAACGCCGCGATGCGACCAAAGTCGCTGGGGCTGTCCTCTGCCTCGCCGATCACCGCGCCTTCGTCGTCGAACTCGGGGACGAAAATACTGACCTTGCCGGTCTTGCGGTCGAGAACGACGCGAGCGGTGGGGGTCGCAGCATCCTTCTCGTGGTCACCGACGTGCTTGACGTAAGCGGTAAGAATTGCCTGCTCAATGATCTGGACGAGTTCGTCGAAGGGAATCTCGCGCTCGCGCTCCATGAGTCGCAGCACACTCAGGTCGATGTCCACTGAGGGCCTCCGTAGTTAAGTTATTGCCGCTCGCTAGCGGCGACATGCGTGTTGAGTCTACCTGAGCCGATGGCATGCCATTCTTGTCGAATGAGAGCTCGCTGGATTGTCGTTATCGCCCTGTTCGCCGTCGGAGTCATCATCGCGGCGGCGCTCGGCGTTGGTGCTTTTCTCGCCGCACCAGCGAGCACCGAAGCCGGCCAGAACGAGCCATCCAGCGCCGCGGATTCGGGCGCGCCGACCGAGGAGGACGACGACTTCGGAACCGTCGAGGTCTACACGGTCAACTCTGACGGCACTCTCGATCCGGAAGCCTCTGGCCTCACCGCCGAAATCTGGGACACGTTCATCCGGGTCGCCACACTCGACGTGGTGTCGAAGGTCATGACCCAGTACCGCGTGGGCGATGCGCCTGACAGCGACACGCTCGCGTATGTTTATCAAGACGATGACCCGAGTCGCTGGATCCTCGCCGCGAATCTTGCGACGAGCGAGAACCACAATGACCTCGTTGCGACGCTCGTGCACGAGTACGCGCACATCCTCACCCTCGGTCAGGACGAGGTCACCGGCGATTACTCCTCGTGCGACACGATCGTGCTCGATGAGGGCTGCGCGGATGCGGACTCCGCGATCCTCGGCTTCGAGGAGCAGTTCTGGGCGCCCTATGGCGATTCCGCCCCCGCGCTCAACAACGCCGACGCAGACGTCGCGTACGACTTCTACCTCGCACACGAGGATGACTTTGTGAGCGATTATGCCGCTACCAACGCCGTCGAAGACATCGCCGAGAGCTTCATGACCTGGGTGGTGGAAGACGACCCGACGGGCACGTCGGTAGTCGCGCAGAAGTTCGCCTTCTTTGACGCCTACCCCACACTCGTTGCGGTTCGCGAGCGCATCCGGGCCGAATTCGCCGACGACCTAGGGCTCAGCGTCTAGACCCGCCATCCGCCTACCAAGGCTTGTCGGTGTAGGCGCCTCCGGATTCGGCGCCCCGATCACCGGCTTCCTGGTCGGCCTTCTCTTGGGCAGCCTGCTGCTGTTGGGCTTGGAGTTCTTGCAACTGTTGCTCGAGGGGGTCTGTACCGTCCCCCTGCTGTTGCTGTTGCTGTTGTTGGTCGCGCTGATTCTCGGCGTCATTCTTCTTCTGGTCGAGGCGGTCCTGCGACTCGTTGAGATTGTTCTGCTGCTGCGGCGGGTCGCACTCCTCCCCCGCATCGTCGAGGACGGCCTGACCCGCCTCGTACAACAGGACGGCGCCCTGGTAGTAGCCCAGTTGCACGTAGATGTCTCCGAAGCGCTCCCACGTGAGGGCAAGGTTGAGCCGCACGTCACACTTCTTCTCCATTGGCGCGAGTTCGAGGGCTCTCTCGAAGTCTTCCGTCGCGGGCCCGTAGTACCGGTCGGCGGCATATGCGTCCCCGCGATTGAAGTACGGCAGGTAGGTCTCCACGACGTTGTGGGATAACAACGAACTGGAGAGATCTTCACTGGTCAGATAGTCACCGCTGTCAAAGGCATCGATCGCAGCCTGCGCGGTGGGTGCCAGGCTGAGAAACGTGAACCCCCAGAAGATCCCCAAGAGGGCAAGCGGAAGGGACAACCAGAACATCAGCCAGCGTCGGCGACGCAACTTCTCGACGGTGAGTGGACCGCTCATCGATTCCTCCTCCCGCCCCTCAACTCCAGGACGAGTGCCCCGACCCCGAAGAGTTCGAGGAGCACGAGGATGCCGAAGGGGATCACGAATATCCAGTACAGCTCGACCGATGAATCGGGCTCCCCGGCTTCGATAGTGAGTTCGCCGACGTCGATGCCAGCGAGCGCGGGCAGCACGGATGAATCGGACGCGCGATGAACGTACGTCAGTCCGAGTTCGTCAGCGATCGATTTCAGGGCTGTCTCGTCAATCCGCGACACGGCGTCCACGGGTTCGCTACCCGAATAGTCCTGGATAAAGGACGTGTCGACGGGTGCTGGCGTGGGTGTCGGTGCACCGGTCGCAGTGTCACCGAATCTGGTGGGTTGGTCGCCGAGGTTTTCGAGCATCCGGGCGCCCGCGGTGGTGCCGTACCCGAGGACCGCCCCGCCGTTCAGGTACGGCGCCAACTCGGCAAAGGACCCTGGCGGAAGCGATGCGGTCTGCTCGCCATCACCGAGGTAGAACAGCACCCGCCGCTGATCCGGGGCAAGAGCCTGCGCCTCGGAGAGAAGCTTCTGCAAGCGTGGCACGGCAACGTCGATCGAGCTTCCTCGCGAATAGGTGGTGACCTCTTGGCGCACGACCGAGACCGCCGAGATCATTGCGGAACTATCCGTCGTCAGCGGAACGCGTTGCACAGCTACGGCATCGAAGGTCACGAGCGAGAACTGAGCACCGACGAGAGCGTCGACGATCTTCTCGACATCGGCCTTCACCCCGTCGAGTCTGGGCTGCGCGTTGCCCCAGTCTTCGGCGGCCATGCTGCTCGTCGTGTCGACGACGACATAGACCTCGAGCCCGCCCGAAGCCTTCGGACCCTGCCCATCGGTCGGAATCGTGGGTCGGGATGCGATCACGATGAGAAGCACGATCATCGCGAGGCGAGCGAGCCACCGGCCCGCCGCGACCCGGTCCCGACGGGACGCGACTAGTCGCCACAGAGCGAAGCCGCCCAACACCACGGCAATGCCGGCGAGCGCCCACCCGGGCAGCACGGGATTGGCGATCATCGCTTGAGCCTCCATGCCAACAGCAGTAACCCCGCAAGGGCACCGAAAGCGACGAGAATGAAGATCTCCGGATGCTCGGTCCGCGTCACCAGCGGGGCACCGGGGAGCACGGCCGCTTGTTCCGCCTCGATACTCGCTACGACCGATGGCACTATCGCGGGGTCATCGAGCGGGTAGTACGCGCCACCAGAGTCGGTGATCGACTTCTCGAATTCGATGGAGTACTCGCGCAGGTAGTCCTTCGCCGTAGTGTCACCGGGATTGATGCCATAGACGCGCACTCCGCGGTCTGCCGCCAGCGCGGCGGCCTGAGGCAGGGTGAAGATCTGTTCGCCCGCCACCAGATTGTCGGTAACGAGAATCACCGAACGCGAGCGTTCGTCCTGCTGGCGATCGAATCGCGTAGCGCACGCCGCGAGTCCGTCTCCCACGAGGGACGATCCATTACCCAAGAGGGTGCCGTCAAAGTACGACGGGTCAGCCGCCTGAAAGTCTTTGCCCAGCCGCTCGAGTTGCTGCGAGATGTAGTCATAGTCGTTCGTGAGCGGGAAGTAGGTGACCGCCGAAGCGTTGAAGATCACCAGACTGATGCGCTCACCAGTGAATTCAGTGCTCAACGAATCGAAGACGTCGAGCACCGCCGAGTCGTACGAGATCATCGAACCCGAGACATCCAAGCACAACACGATGTCGCGATTGTGCAGCTCTGGGGTGCTGAGGGTCACGGTCGCCGGCCGCGCGGTGAGCACCGCGCTCAGTGCGACCAAAATGACGAGGCACGCCACGAAGGCCGCGACCAGCGCTCGGTATCCAGCGAGCGCGCGGCGATACGCGGGCAACGCGGTGAGCCGCTCGGCGTGCGCAACGGGCAATCTGTCGCGGCTTCTCGCCTGTCGATGCTTGGTCTGCAGCATCACCAAGGCGACGACTACGCCGGATGCCAGCACCCAAGCGATCGGTGCCCACCACGTGATCACCGCCACGAGGTCACCACTGCCCTTGCCTCGTCGATCGCCTTGGCTACGGTCCCGGTGTAGTCAGGGCTGAATGCTCCCGGGTACAGTCTGGCCACGGCATCGGAGAGCGGCACGAACTCGGTGGTCCGAAGTTCCCGCAGGGTCAGCGTGACCGTGCGGGTACCCTCGCGCTCCTCGACGTAGGTGCGCAACAGGATGCTGAGTTGGTGATAGACGTCTCGTTCGTGCACATCGCCGTTGGCATACGCGGCCCGGGTCTCCTCGATGAGCTCGAGATAACGCTTCCGGATTGTCGCCGTAGACGGTCCTCTCGATGGTGACGACGTCGAAGGCGGCGGCACCCGGCTCGCCCGAGTCGAGGCGAACACGAAAACCCACCACGCCACGACGAGCGCGAGGATGAGCAGCCCCAGCAGTCCCCACCACGGCTGGTACTGCACGGGGGGAAAGAACTCACCGTCTGGCATGCCTGTGCGCTTCCAGGAGACGGAAGATTCCCGGAATGACGGAATCTTGGGAGGTGAGCCGACGGCTGCTGATCGACAGGCTCTCGAACAGTTCCTCAGAACGCTCGGCGGTGGCGGTGACGCTGCTGTCGAACGCGGCGCGGAGGCGCGGGTTGTCTCGGAGGAACGTCGGAACGGTTCCCGCCGTTGCGACGTCGTACATCTCGCGCTGGGCCCATTCCTCGCGCATAAGGTCCGCGTCCCCAATCGAGAGCCACAGCATCTCGTGGCGGGCCGCGAGTCGTCGCACGAGGGTGTGCTCCTCCCCCGTGAGTTCGCGGTCGTCGCCGATCACGAGCACGATCATCCGACGCCGGAACACCCGGTGCACATAGGCGAGCTGGGCAGCGAGGTTGCTCCGCGCTCCGTCGAGCCGGATTGCGGACTGGATGCGCTGGAGGATGCGCTCGAGGTGGGATTCGGTGAGCTCTCCGGGCACGAATTCGCTCTTCTTGTCGGTGCCCGCAACGAGTGCGACCGGATCGCCGTGCCGGATGGCGATGTAGCCGATGGTTCCCGCGGCGAGGATCGCGACATCCCGCTTCGACTCGCCACTCGCCGACAGCGCAGCCATGTCGCGCCCGGTATCGACGACGAGCACGAGGGTGTGTTTTCGGGAGGCGATGTAGCGCTTGGTCAGCGGCGAACCGTACCGAGCTGTGGCCTTCCAGTCGATGTCCTTGAACTCGTCACCAGGCACATAGGGCCGCAGGTCTTCGAAGTCCATGCTGCGCCCGTGGAACACGGAGCGGTATTCCCCCTCGAGGAGCCCTCGCACCGCGCGATGAGCATGAATGTAGAGCTTGGTCTGCACTCGCCTCAGGAGGCGATCCACAGGCTCAGGGCACCTTCACTGCAGCGAAGATCGCGTCGATAATCTGCTCCGGGCGGATGTCGTCGGCGATCGCCTCGAACCCCAGGATGATCCGGTGCCGCAGCACGACGTTGCGAAGCTCCTTGACGTCCTCGGGAATCACGTGGTCGCGACCCTCGATGAGCGCGAGCGCGCGGGCTGCTTTGCTGAAAGCAATACTCGCGCGCGGGCTGGCGCCGTACTCGATGCAATCGGAGAGTTCCTTGCCGATGTATCCTTCGGCATTCCTCGTGACGTACACCGCAGAGACGATGTAGTTGCGGATCGAATCATCCATGAACACCCGCTTGGCCGCGTCCTGTAAGAAGAGCACGTCATCGATGGAAACGGATGCCCCGGGCGTCGTGCCCTTCGCAGCTTTCTCGTACACACCGGCATCGATGCGGTCGAGGATCTCGATCTCCTCGGCAAATTCCGGGTAGTCGAGCACCTCCTTGAGCAGAAACCGGTCGAGCTGAGCCTCTGGCAGGTGATACGTGCCCTCCTGCTCGATGGGGTTCTGAGTGGCAAGAACGAGAAACGGCTCCGGCAGCGGGTACAGGGTGCCGCCGATTGTCGTCTGCTTCTCTTGCATCGCTTCGAGCATCGCGCTCTGCGTCTTCGCGCTCGATCGGTTGATCTCATCGAGAAGTACGAAGTTCGCGTGCACGGGACCGAGCTGGGTCGCGAACGTCTTGTTCGCGTAGTCGAAGATCTGAGTACCAATGATGTCGCTGGGCAGCAGATCGGGCGTGCACTGGATGCGCTTGAACGAGCCGTTCACGGCATCGGCGATCGCCTGCGCCGCGGTGGTTTTGGCGAGACCGGGAACACTTTCGAGCAGGATGTGACCACCCGTGATCAATCCGATGAGCAGGCTGCGGTGCAGGCTTGCCTGACCGACGACCTTGGCCGAGTACGACTCGTCGATCGATGCGATGAGGGAGCTGGCTCTTGCCAGTTCCTCCCTTGTGATCCTGCCGGTCATCGCTGCGACTCCAGCGCTGCTCCCACCTCATCGACGGCGACACTCGTCCGCTCCCCCGAGCGCCGATTCCACACTTCGACGCGACCCTCGGCCGCATCGCGACCCACGATGACGATCAGTGGGACGCCGAGAAGCTCGGCGTCGCCAAACTTCACGCCGGGAGACACCTTGGGCCGGTCGTCGAAGAGCACGTCGAAACCGCTGCCCTCGAGCGACGACGACAGCGCCTCGGCGACAGAGAACACGATCTCGTCCCTGCCCGCAGCGATCACATGAACGTCGAAGGGTGCGACATTCGCGGGCCAGATCAGGCCTTTGCCGTCGTTGTTTGCCTCGGCAATGACAGCCATGACGCGAGTGACACCAATTCCGTAGGAGCCCATCGTGACGGTCACGAGCTTGCCGTTCTCGTCGAGAACTTTGAGACCGAGCACCTCGGCATACTTGCGACCGAGCTGGAAAACATGGCCGATCTCCATGCCACGCGCGAGTTCGACCGGCCCCGAGCCATCCGGTGCCGGGTCTCCCGCGCGCACTTCCGCGACTTCGACGACACCATCGGCGACGAAATCCCGCCCGGCGACAAGCCCGAAGACATGGCGACCCGGCTCGTTTGCCCCCGTAATCCACTCGCTGCCATCGACGACGAAGGGGTCGAGAACATACCGGATGCCCGTGCGCGATGCACCGCCGTCTGCACCGTATCCGAGCACGGCTCCCGTGGCCGACCACGGACCGATGTAACCCTTGACGAGGCCCTTGTGCTGTGCGAAGTCCGCGTCCGTTGCCGCTTCGACAACAGCGGGGGCGAAGGCTACCTCCGCGCGCTTGAGGTCGACGTCGCGATCGCCCGGAAGGCCCACGATGACGAGTTCGCGTGTGCCGTCCAGCTGAGTGAGGGCCAGCACCACGTTCTTGAGCGTGTCCTCCGCTGACCATTGCCTGCCGTCGGGCCGCGGGTGCTGCTTGTTGGCGACCGCGACCAACGTCGCAATCGTGGGGGTATATGGGGTGTCGTGCACCACCGGGGCGGAAAGCCCTTCGAGCGGCTTGGCATCTGGCGCAAGGGTGCGGAACGCCTCAACGTTTGCCGAGTAGCCCCCGGCCGAACGCACGAAGGTGTCCTCGCCGATGGGGGTCGGATGCAGGAACTCCTCGCTCCTCGAACCGCCCATCGCGCCCGCGTCAGCCTTCACGATCACGTACTCGAGCCCGAGCCGCTGGAAGATTCGCTCGTACGCATCGCGATGCTGCTCATAGGAGGCATCCAGCCCGGCGTCTGTGTAGTCGAACGAGTAGCTGTCTTTCATCGAGAACTCTCGGCCGCGCAGGAGGCCGGCGCGGGGCCGCGCCTCGTCGCGGTACTTGTCCTGGATCTGGTAGATCGACAGCGGAAGATCCTTGTAGCTCGAGTACAGGTCTTTGACCAGGAGCGTGAACACTTCCTCGTGCGTGGGCGCGAGGAGATAGTCGGCATCCTTGCGATCTTTGAGCCGGAAGATGCCGTCGCCATACTCGGTCCATCGCCCGGTCAGCTCGTAGGGCTCGCGCGGCAGCAGGCCGGGGAACAACACCTCTTGCGCCCCGAACTTCTCGAGCTCTTCGCGGATGATGTTTTCGATCTTGCGACGCACTTTGAGTCCGAGCGGCAACCACGCGAAGATTCCCGGAGCCTGTCGACGGATGTAGCCCGCGCGCACCAGAAGACGGTGGCTCGTCACCTCCGCATCGACGGGATCTTCACGAAGGGTGCGGACGAAGAGCTGCGAAAGACGTGTGGGCACCGTGCCATGCTACCGGCGGGAGTGCACCCGCTCAGGCGGTGACGACTTCGGGCGAGCCGACTGCCCCCGCCGGCATCTCGGCGGCGAGCCGGTTCGCCTCTTCGATGAGCGTCGCGACGATCTCGGCCTCGGGAACCGTCTTGATGACCTCACCCTTGACGAAAATCTGACCTCGTCCATTTCCACTGGCAACACCCAGGTCGGCCTCGCGCGCCTCGCCCGGTCCATTTACCACGCAGCCCATGACTGCGACACGCAGCGGAACCGTCATTTTCTCGAGCCCCGCAGTGACGTCATTGGCCAGTTGGTACACATCGACCTGTGCGCGGCCGCAACTCGGGCAGGAGACGATTTCGAGCTTGCGCTCGCGCAAGTTGAGCGACTGAAGAATCTGCAAGCCCACTTTTACCTCCTGCACGGGAGGCGCAGACAGCGACACCCTGATGGTGTCACCGATGCCTTCGGAGAGCAGGATGCCGAACGCCGTCGCGCTCTTGATGGTGCCCTGAAACTCTGGGCCGGCCTCGGTCACCCCGAGGTGCAGTGGCCAGTCCCCGCGTTCGGCGAGCAGCCGGTACGCCTTGACCATCACTATCGGGTCATTGTGCTTGACGGAGATCTTGAAGTCGTGAAAGTCGTGTTCCTCGAAGAGGCTTGCCTCCCAGACCGCGCTCTCGACGAGTGCTTCGGCGGTTGCCTTCCCATACTTCTGGAGGATCGTCGGCTCGAGCGATCCGGCATTGACACCGATGCGAATGCTCACCCCTGCGGCCTTCGCGGCAGCCGAGATCTTGCCCACCTGATCATCGAACTTCCGGATATTGCCCGGATTCACGCGTACGGCACCCACTCCCGCGTCGATCGCGGTGAACACGTACTTGGGCTGGAAGTGAATATCGGCAATCACCGGAATCTGGCTCTTCGCAGCGATGATGTGCAGCACATCGGCGTCATCCTGATGCGGTACAGCAACGCGCACGATGTCGCACCCGGTCGCGGTGAGCTCGGCGATCTGCTGCAGAGTCGCGTTGATGTTGGTGGTCTGCGTCGTCGTCATGGACTGGACGCTCACTTGCGAGTCGCTGCCGACCCCCACCTTGCCCACCATGATCTGGCGCGTCTTGCGTCGAGGCGCGAGGACTTCGGGGACTTTCGGCATACCGAGATTGATTGCAGGCACTTCTCTACTTTACGCGGGTACGCCGAGCACTGGCCGGGAGTCAACTCCCGATGGTTACGAACCGATGTGCGCGACCAGAGCGGTCATGAATTCGTCGGGGCGCTCGAGATGAGCGGAGTGCCCGCACTCGTCGAAAGTGACCTCACGGTAGCTGCCCCCCTGATCCTGGTAGCGATCAAGCACCGCGCGAGTCTGCAGGACCATCGGCTGAGGAGGCGCGACCTCAACGCCCGGCCACCCGGGGATCACACCGAGTTGCCCCAGATAGTTCAGGTCGAACAGCGAGGTGTCGGAGACGATGACGTCATCGAGACCGTGCACCCACAGAACCGACGGCTTCGACTCGAGATCGACGATGCCACTCACATCGAAATAACGCGGCACCATGGTGTTCAGAACCCCGTGGGTGCCGGGCCCGAAGCCCGGCCAGTTCGTGGCAGCGGAACCGTCGCCCGGATAATTGTCCACACCGGTCGCCGTCGTCAGCATCGATTCGACCCACAGGTCCTCGAGGTCGGCGGTCACGTCGGGGTTTTTCACGTAGCCGGTGCGGTAGACGGTACGCGGCGAGGTCGGTGCTTCGTCCGAGACATCCTTCGCGTCGAGCCTCGCGACAAAATCGGGGTTCGCTCCGCCCCCGCCGGTGCCAGAGCACTCCTCGTTGAGCAGGCGTCCGTCGGCGCCGGCGGTGCCGCCGAAGCCATAGGGCGACACCGGAGAGACGAGAGTGACGGATGCCACTGAGCCCGCGTTGTCGAGCAGGTATTGAAGCACCACTCCCCCGCCCATGCTCCACCCCACGAGGTGCGCCCGCTCGATGCCGAGTTCACGCAGGACGGAGGCGACGTCATCCGAGAAGTCGCGCACGCCCCGCGTAGCATCGACCGGCAATACGTCGCTGCCACCAAAACCACGAAGATCGATCGCGAGGGCTCGAACCTGTGGCGGCAGCGCCACCATGGTCGGCTGCCAGAACAGCGACGACGACACATTCCCGTGCACGAAAACGACGGTGCTTTCCGCGTCGCCACTCGCCGCGCGTTCGAGCACATTCGCTGTCAATCGTGAGGTGGTGACGGTGCGGGTGGTGATGCCCTCGAACGTGGTAGTTGTCATGACGTGTGCTCCTTTGCTGCGGTAGGGATGTGTTCGACGAGGGTGCTCTCGAGCACACCGCGCACGACGGGGGCGACGGCGCGCACGCCAGCCGCAGTCATGACGATGGTGTAGTGGTTGACGTCGTCCACTTCGTGGACCACCATCCCGGGGATCTCCCGCACCCAATGGGCGACTTGGCCAACCGGATAGAGCGCCTCGGGCTGGTCGAGTAGCCCCCGTGGTGCGCGTATAAAGTGCAACGGCATCCGCAGTGACTGCATGCGGCCGAGGTATCCCGTGTCGTCGTTGAGCTGGAGGGAATCCTCGGTGACCGCCTCGAGCGAACTTGACGGACGCAGTCCGTCCGGCGTTTCTACGAGGTCGTAGTCGACGTAGCGCTGAATGGCCTCGCCGAATCCGCCGAAGAAGGCTGGATGCTTGCGCCAAAACTCGCGGTACGCCTCGGCGTCAGCGAAGGTCATCGAGAGTCGCTCCGCTGCGGGTCCGATGAGCGCATCGGGCAGGTCGGCGTCGGTGATCCCCGCGGCGAGCGGAATTGGCAGCCCACCATCGATGAGAACGAGTCCGCTCACCCGCTCGGGGTGTGCCGCGCCGAGCGTTACCGCGACGAACGCCCCCATGGAATGCCCGACGACCACCGCGTGCTCTACGCCAAGAGCGTCAAGGACCGCGAGCACGTCCGCGCCGTGCTGGGGCATTCCCCACGGGCCGGGAAGAGTGCGGCTGCCGCCCCGACCACGGAGGTCCGGCGCGACGATTCGCACGTCAGGAAACTGTTCGGCAAACGCGATCCACGTAAGGTGCGATGCCGTGATGCCGTGGATCGCGAGCACGGTGCCGGTCGCAGGGGTCGTCGGCTCCCAGACTGCGGTGGTCAGAGTGCCGCCGCGCACCGGAATCTGATGAAGCGTTGGGGTACTCATCGCGCGCTCCAGCCGCCGTCCATCGTGTACGACGCGCCAGTCACCATTCCCGCAGTCGAGCCGCACAACCAGGCGACGAGGTCGGCGACCTCCTCGGGCTCGGTCAGTCGTTTGATGGCACTTTCGGTGAGCATGACTTTCTCGACAACCTCGGACTCGGCGATGCCGTGGATCACTGCTTGATCGGCGATCTGCTTCTCGACGAGGGGGGTACGCACGTATCCCGGATTCACGCAGTTGCTCGTGACGCCGTGCGGTCCGCCCTCGAGCGCGGTGACCTTCGACAGCCCCTCCAGTCCGTGCTTGGCGGTGACATAGGCCACCTTGAACGGCGACGCGCGCAGGCCGTGAACGCTGCTGACGTTGACGATGCGACCGAAGCCACGCTCGTACATCTTCGGCAGTGCGGCACGAATCAACAGGAACGGCGACCCGACCATGAGCTTCTGGATTCTCGCGAACACCACCGGGTCGTAGCTCTCGATGGGGGCAACCTGCTGAATGCCCGCGTTGTTGACCAGGATGTCGATGTCGAGACTCTGCTCCGCCAACGCTTCGGTGTCGCTGAGGTCGACTACCCACGCCTCACCCGAGACTTCGGCAGCGACGCGTGTCGCGGCATCCGCGTTGAAGTCGGCAACGACGACGTGTGCCCCCTGCGCGGCAAGCGCCCTCGCGCACGCGGCGCCGATTCCGCTTCCTGCCCCCGTCACTAGCGCTCGACGTCCTGTGAGTGTCATCGTTCGTTCCTTTCGACGGCATCGGGTGGGGAGTCAGAGGCGGTCAAAGCACGGCGGACAAAGCGCATCATTTCGTCAAAGACATGATCGGGAACCTTCGAGGTGCCGCTCGCGGTCGGGTCTGCACCGTCGCCGACGTTTGCTCCGTCGCCCCACAGCACCCAGCGCATCCCGATCATCTCGCCGATGCCCATGAGGGCCCAGGCCGCAACGGTTGGGTCGACGTCACCCACCTCGCCCGCCTCGCGTGCCTCCTGAAGACCAGAAATGTAGCCCTCGACGATGTTGCTGTAGTGCGATCGCAGGGCCCGGGGAGACACAAACTCTGCCTCGCGCACTACCCGGTAGAGCGCGGGATGCTCGGCCGTGAAGGCGAAGAAGGCCCGAAAACCAGCCCGCTCGGACTCAATTCGGTTCGATGATCCCGCCGAGGCCTCGCTCATGGCATGGCGCACTCGGCGGTTAAGGTCGTCGACCAGTTCCTCGAATATCTCGAGCTTGCTGGAGAAGTACAGATAGAAGGTGCCCTGACCGACGCCGGCTTCCTCGGTGATGCGCACGATCGACGACTCGGTGTATCCGAAACGCGCGAACACCACCTCGGCCGCGGCGAGCAGCTTCGCCCGCGTGCGGTTTCCTCGTGCGGTCACCGGGCTGGCGCTCACTGTGGACTCCGAGCCGAAAGCTGGTCTGACCACGCCTCGAGCAACACACGCCGCATGGCCTTGCCGCTCGAATTGCGCGGGATGGATGCAACGAACCGAACGTGCTTAGGCACTTTGAATCGCGCGAGGGATGTCGCACAGAACTCCAGGAGATCGGTCTCATCGGTCGAAACCCCGGTGCGGGCGACCACCCACGCCACTCCGACTTCGCCCCACTGGCCGTCGGGGACTCCGACCACCGAAACGTCGGCGACCGCGGGATGCGAGAAAAGCACGCTCTCCACCTCGGCCGGGGCAACGTTCTCGCCGCCCGAAATGAAGATGTCTTTGAGTCGGTCGACGATGCGGAAGTAACCGTCAGCGTCACGATGCACGAGGTCGCCGGTGGCGAGCCAGCCGGATCGCATGACGTCACGGGTCGCGTCCTCCTGCTGAAAATAGCCGGCGAAGACACCGGGCCCGCGCACTAGCAACTCCCCCTCGGCGTCACCGTCGAGCAACTCCCCGGTGACGGCGTCGGCGACTGCCACCTCGACGTGCGGATACGGCTTGCCTGCCGAACCGATCTTGCGGCGGGCATCCTCATCGGGAAGACAGAGCACATTCGGTGAAGCCTCGGTGAGCCCGTAACCCTGGGTGAGCGCGACACCGCGCCCGTGCCACACCCGCAGAAGGGGCTCTGGCATGGGAGCACCGCCCACGATTGCGTGCGTCAGGCTCGACAGGTCTGTGGTCGCGAAGGCCGGATGCTGCGCGAGCAGCAGGTAGTTGGCCGGTACGCCCATCATCGTGGTGATCTTGCGATCGGCGATGAGCTGGAGCACACGTCCCGGGTCGAACGTGCGCTCCAACACCACCGACGCCCCCATCCACCAGGCCAGCAGGGGTTGAATGTTCCAACCCCCCACGTGGTACTGGGGCATGACGGCGAGTACCGTGTCCGAACTCGTGATCTCGGCGATCCGCGAGAGCGAAAGATTGGTCCAGAAGCAGTTCGCGTGGGTGAGGATGGCACCCTTGGCGCGGTCGAGCGTTCCCGAGGTGAAGATGATCAGCAATGCGTCGTCATCTTCGACCGCGCGACGCACCGAGCCCGTGCGCGCTCCGTCGGTCGGGGCCACCATCTCGTGTTCGATACCACGAGTACCGAGTGAACCGGTCGACGGTGTCTTGACGAGCCCTTCCAGGGCTGCCGCCGCGAGGGAATCAAATTCGTCCTCGACGAGCAACAACGCGGGATCCGAACGATCGAGCTGCAGGGCGAGTTCGCGCGGAGAGAGGCGCCACGAGAGCGGAACCAGAACGAGCCCGGCCTTTGCGCAGGCGAAGAAGATCACGACGTGATCGGAGCTGTTGCCCGTGAGCGTCGCGACCCGCTCACCGACGCCGTAGCCAGCCTCGGAGAAGGATTCAGCCAGCCGGGCAGCGCGATCGTCGAGTTCCCGGTAGGTGAGGACAACCCCACGATCGTCGATGGCGATGCGGTCGGGCGTCGCGAGCGCACGGTCGGTAGTCCAACGGCCAAGCGTATGCAGACCTGCGGCAGTCATGAGGCCTCCTCGACTCGGTCACGGGCCGCCGCCCGCGAGCGGGATCGATCGCCCACTCGGCCAACGATTCCCGCAATTCCCCCGGGGAGGAACAACACCACAAGGATAAACAGTGTGCCGAGAATGAAGAGGGGCTCCGAGAGCGGAATCCGGAGCACGTCCGGTAGGGCCGCCACGGCGTCCGACGATGCGAATGCCGTCAGGCGCTGATCGAGGAGTGTGTACACAATCCCACCCACGACGGCACCCCAGCGGGAGCCGACCCCGCCCAGCACGACGATCACAAGGATCGTGAGCGTGAAGTCGGCGGAGGTCGCGCGCGGCGTCGCTCCACTCTGGAGCAAGAGATACACCATTCCCACGAGTGCAGCGAGAGCTGACGCGATCACGAAGGTGATGAGTTTGACGACGAACGGGCGCACACCGATGACGCGCACTCGGAGTTCGTTCTCACGGGTTGCCGCGACGACATGGCCCGCACGGGAGTGCTCGAACCAGGTGACGACGACGAACACCACGACGACGAGCGCCAGGGCCACCCAATAGAGGTTGCGAGTGTTGATCACGCCGACGAGAACATCCGGGACGTTCGCCGTCGCCAATCGCAGGCCCTCTTCACCACCGGTGAGGCCGGGATTCCTGCGAATGAGCACGTTGCCGGCTTGGGCGAAGGCGAGGGTGACCATCGCGAAGGAGATTCCGGTAACCCGGAGGCTGAGCGCTCCGATGAGGTATGCCGCAACGATCACGAGCGCAAGAATGATCCCCATCGCCGGCACGAGCGCGAGATCGGTCGACTGCAACAGGATGCCCAGCCCATACGCACCCATCGCGAAATAGAGTGCGTGGCCGAACGACAGCATTCCCGCGGAACCGAACAGCAGGTTGTAGCTGAGCGCAAGGGCCGCGAAGAGCAGGCTCAGGGCAAGCAGTTGCAGGGTGCCGGGCGTATAGGTGGCGCCGGGGAGCACCCCGGGGACCACGATGTTGAGGAAGGGCAAGATTGCCGCAAATGCGACCACCGCGCCACCGGCCGCCCACGGAAGCCATCGTCTCTTGGTCACGGTCTTCACGCGAGCCTCCCCACCAGTCCCGAGGGACGCACGAGCAGAACCACCGCGAGCAACAGCACCACGACGAGGTCGCCGGTGCCGCCGAGGTAGTAGTTTGCGAATTGCTGTAGAACCGCCACCACGACTGAGGCGACCGCGGCACCCGTCAACGAGCCGAGGCCTCCGATCACGGTCACGATGAACGCGAAGATGAGCAGCGAGCCGCCGAGTTGGGGCGATACATACCCGAAGTAGTGGCTGGCCAGCACGCCGCCCAGGCCCGCCGCGGCACCACCGATCGCGAACACGAGCGTGAACGCCTTTCGCACGTCGATTCCGAGCGCGGTGACCATCGCCCTGTTCTCGACTCCGGCCCGAATAATAAGTCCATAGCGCGTCAGGCGAAGGAAGAGAACCATCGCGATGAGCACGAGAACCGCCACCGCGATGAGCACGAACCGGTCGTTGGGAACCCGCGCTCCGAGGATCTCGGTGGTCTCGGCAAACCACGCCGGACCGGTGACATAAATGGGATCGGTGCCCCAGATGCCATCGAAGAGAGCGACACTCGCCAATGCCAGACCGACAGTCACGAGCACCTGCTCGATGTGCCTGTTGTAGAGACGCCTGATGAGCAGAAACTCGGTTGCTGCTGCCACTATCGCACCGACTGCTGCTCCCGCTGCCATCGAAGCAAACAGGGTGACCCAGCTATCGCCACCCATTCGCCGAGCGAGCTCCCACCCGGCGAAGGCACCGAGGGTAAGAAAAGAACCGTGAGCGAAGTTGAGGATGCCCATGAGTCCGTAGATGAGCGACAGCCCGGATGCCACGAGAAAGTACAGTGCGCCGAGGCCAAGACCGGTGATGAGCAGCAAAACTATCGTGCTCATGAGTCCGCCTCCGATTTCGCACCGTGCACGCCGAGAAGGGAGGTAACGAGGTCTGAGTCATCCAGAAGCGCCTGGGCCGAACCCGTGTGAATTACTCGTCCGCCCTCCAACACCACAACGGTTGACGCGAGTTGGCGAACCACCTGCAGATTCTGCTCCACCAGCAAGATTGGAGCGAGCTTCGCGGCGGCCGCGAGTGCCGCGGCGACGTCCGCGACGATGAGTGGCGCGAGCCCCTTTGTCGGCTCGTCGACTAACAGCAGTCGGTTCTCATTGAGGAGAGCGCGAGCAAGAGACACCATCTGCTGTTGCCCGCCAGAGAGGGTTCCGGCCAGCTGGGAAGCCCGCGCCTCAAGGTCGGGGAACAGCGCAGCGACGCGTTCGCGGTGCACAGCTCCCCCTCGTTCCGCGAGTCGAAGGTTCTCTGCAACGGTGAGCCCGGAAAAGACTTCGCGGTCTTCCGGAACGTAGCCCACACCGCGCTGGACGATGGTGAATGTTGGCTCCTTGTCGATCCGCTCTCCACCGAACTCGACCGTTCCCTGCCGTTCGATGAGACCGAGGATCGCCTTGACCGTGCTCGTCTTGCCCACGCCGTTGCGGCCGAGAAGAGCGGTCACGCCCCGGTCGGGTACGTCGAACGAGACGTCCTCGACAACCTGTTGGCCGGCGATGCGCGCGCTCAGGCCGCGTACCGACAAGATGGTCTCGCTCATAGCGGCTCTCCGAGATATGCGCTCTGCACGGCCGCATCTGCCATGACGGCGGCCGGGGTATCGCACGCGAGCAGCTGGCCGTGGTGCATTACGGCGACCCGATCGACCAAGCCGAGTACGACATCCATATGGTGTTCGACCATCAGCACTGTGCGCCCAGAGGTATGCACGTGATGGATGACCTCGCTCAGGCCCGCGACATCACCCGACGCGACTCCGGCCATGGGTTCGTCGAGAAGGATTACCCGCGGGTCGGTGGCGAGCAACATCGCAATCTCGAGCTTTCTCTTGTCACCATGCGAGAGCACGCCGGCCTCAGTTTCGGCATGGTGGCTCAGTCCGACTTCGTCGAGGCCGGCACGGGCGGCCCGAGTGGCGTCGTCCGTCGCTCGCGGGAATCGAACGATCGAGATGGGAGCCCCCAACCGCACCTGGGCGGCCAGCCGCACGTTCTCGAGCGCGGTCAGCGCGGGAAACAGGCTCGACGTCTGGAAGGTGCGACCGAGCCCGGCCCGTGCTCGCGTGTGGATCGCGGTGGCTGAGACATCCTTGCCCTCCATGAGAATCCGACCCGATGTTGGTCGAACCACTCCAGAGATGAGATTGAACAAGGTTGTCTTGCCAGCCCCATTGGGGCCGATCACTCCGAGCATCTCACCCTGCGGAACCTCCAGGGTCACATCATCAATGATGTGTGCACCACCGATGGTGAAGGTGAGATGCTCGACAGCGAGCACGGGTCGGTCGGTCACGTGACTATTCCGGCTTACTTGACGACGGGCGGAGCGACCGCGTCAGCATCCACTGCCTTGACCAGTTCAGGCGCGAACGAGTCGCCGTTGGCGACGAGCTTCACCTGGAACATCGGCTGGAGCAGGGCGTGATCCTCGGCGCGGACGGTCATCGATCCCTTGGGTCCGTCGAAGGTGTAGCCCTCCAACGATGCGATCATGTCGTCGACGTTGTCACCGCCGCCGGCGCGAATCGCCTGTACGAGCATGATGGCCGCGTTGAAGCCGTCAGGCGAGAACAGGTCGGCCTCGTGTCCGGCAGCCTTCAGGCGCTCGATCATCGCGGTGTTGACCGCGTTGTCGGTTGCGCCAGCGAAGTAGTGGTTCAGGAAGCTGATGTCGGCACTCGCTGCACCGTACGCACCGTACGTCGAAACATCACCAAGACCGGTCACGATCGGGGCAACGTCGAACACGCCCTGCTGGCTCAGTGACTCCCACATCGCCGCGGACGTGGCGCCGGCCCAAGCCACAAACACGAGATCGGGCTTCGCGTCGGCGATCTGCTGGGCGAATGGAGTGAACTCGGTCGCATCCTCGGGCACGAGCACGCTCGACACCGTCGCACCCTGGCCACCGAGCACAGCCGTAACAGCGGCGAGGTTGCCGTTGCCGAAGGCCGTGTCCTGCGCAAAGACGAGCACATTCTTGCCGGATGGGCTGCCAATGAACGTTCCCGCGGTCGCTACGTCTTGGTAGGACTGGCGCCCGGAGCGGAAGGTGTACTTGTTGACTCCCGTAATGGCGTCCGAAGCCGCCGGCCCGGAGATGTAGAGGATCTTGTTCTGTTCAGCCTGTTCGGCGACCGCGAGCGCGACCCCGGAGGATACGGTTCCGGCGATGATCTGCGTGCCCTTACCGATGGCGTCCTTGGTTGCTGTGACGGCCTTGTCGACGTCGCCAGCATCGTCGGTGATCGTGATGTCGAGCGCGCGACCGTCGACGGTACCTGTGCCGTCGGTGGCGTAGTCGAGACCCGCGTCGAACCCGGCGAGATAGGCCTCGCCGTACGCCGCGAGCGGCCCGGTCTCAGAGGTGATGATCGACACGCTCACGGGCGCCAGGTCGGCACCTTCGTTTGAGGGACCGGCGGTCGGCGCACAACCAGTCAGTGCGATGCCGACCGCGGCGACGAGCGCCGGGACAACGTACTTTTGTGTAACCCGCATGGGAAACCTTTCCTGCTGCCATAGAAGGATTGTGATTGGAACCTGAGACCCGGTTCAGGTTTCATGTAGCGTACGTCGCGGCGCGCAGAACTGTCAAGGCGACCGAGCCGACACCACCCTCGGGCAGGGAGGACGGAGTAGCTCGAAGGTCGCTGTAGCAGGGAAAACGGTCAGAGAATACTGATCGGCTTGACGATGTCGGCGATGATCAGCAGAAGGGTCAGCCCACCGAGCAAGCTGGCGACGACGAGCGTGACCGGGATGACCTTCGCGGCATCGATCGGATTCGGTTGAGGTCTGCGCGTGATCGTCGCGAACAGTCGACGAACGCCGTCGATGAGCGCGACGACGATGTGACCGCCGTCAAGCGGTGGTAACGGGATGAGGTTGAAGACGAAGAGCGCGACGTTCAGCCCACCCACGAGCTGGATCAGCGAGGCGGCTCGGTCTGCGACGGGAACCGAGTTCAAGCTCGTGATCTCCCCCGCGATACGCCCCACACCCACGACACCGATGAGTCCATTCGGATCGCGTTCGCCTGGACCGAACGTGGACACCGCGAGATCGACGACGCGCTGAGGCAGGTTGGCGATGGTCGTCACGAGTCTGCCGATGGTGTCCCCGACCATGGGCAGCACAGCGGTCACCGGCTGCTGCTGCACTTCGGTAGCCCAACCGATGCCGATGAACCCGACCTGCTCGGTGACGGGAGCGCCCGTGGCATCCGTCACCGGCTTGCCTTGATCGTCGTAGACGTATCGCTCGGTGAGCGCGGGAGTGACGACGCGGTCCAACTGAGTGCCGTTGCGGTCGACAGTAACCGTGATGGGCGTCTGCGCAGCACCGCGGATGATCGGGGTGGCCTCGGCCACGCTCGTGATCGCCGTGCCGTTGATCGCGACGATGCGGTCGCCCGGTTCGAGGCCAGCATCGTGGGCTGGGGCTGCAGGATCGGCGGGCTCGCAGTTCGTTCGGTCGACCGTCACCGGGACGAGGCATTCGGAAACCGAGCCGATGGTCGTCGTCGCAGTCGGAACACCGAACCCCATAAGCACGATGCCGAAGAACAGGATGGCGAGCAGGAGATTCATGACCGGACCGCCGAGCATGATGATCACCCGTTTGATCACGGGGAGGCGATAGAACGCGCGCTGCTCTTCCTCGAGCGTGTCGACGTGGACTTCCGCCTGCTCCTCGGGAACGAGTGATTCCAACATTCCGGTGGTGGCGGTACGGCCGCGCTCTCCCGCGTGAGCCGGCGGATACATACCGGCCATGGAGATGTAGCCACCGAGCGGCAACGCCTTGATGCCGTACTGCGTCTCTCCACGACGCCAGGACACGATCGTGGGGCCGAAGCCGATCATGTACTGCCCAACCTTGACGCCGAACTTCTTGGCGGGGAGCAGGTGGCCTACCTCGTGGAGCCCGATCGAGATGGCGAGCCCGACAAGAATGATCAGGATGCCGAGGATGTAGAGCAGGACAACGCTTATATCAATCGCGGGCACCAGCCAACCTTATCCGCGCGGATCCCTAGTTCCTGTGAAGGCGCTCATTGGCGGCTGTGCGAGCCCAGCGCTCGGCCTCGTACACCGACTCGAGAGATAGCGGCCCGTCGACATCATGCGCGTCGACAACCGCCTCGACGGTGTCGAGGATGTCGAGATACCCGATCCGGCCAGCATGGAAGGCCAGCACCGCCTGTTCGTTCGCTGCGTTGAACACCGCGGGGTAGGTGGCCGCTGCCTCACCGACACGCTTCGCGAGCGCAACTGCGGGAAAAACCTCGTCATCGAGCGGCTCGAATGTCCATTGACTTGCCGTGGTCCAGTCGAGCGCCATCCCGACCCCGGCAACGCGGTTCGGCCAATCGAGACCGAGTGAGATCGGAAGGCGCATATCGGGTGGACTTGCTTGCGCGATTGTGGAGCCGTCAGTGAACTCGACCATGGAGTGCACTATCGACTGCGGGTGTACAGTCACCTCGATCCGGTCATAGGGCACGTCGAAGAGAAGATGCGCCTCGATGACTTCGAGTCCCTTGTTGACCAGAGTCGACGAGTTCGTCGTCACGACGAGGCCCATGTTCCAGGTGGGATGCGCGAGCGCCTCCTGCGGCGTCACCGGGCGCAGCGACCGGCGCGTGCGCCCACGAAACGGTCCACCGGATGCGGTGAGTACGAGCCTGCGCACCTCGGCCTGGGTGCCCGAACGCAGTGCCTGCGCGATGGCCGAATGCTCGGAATCGACGGGCACGATCTGTCCTGGTCGCGCGAGCGAGGTGACGAGCTCGCCACCGACGATGAGGCTCTCCTTGTTCGCGAGGGCAAGGGTCGTGCCCATCTCGAGCGTCGCAAGCGTTGGCTCGAGTCCCACCGAACCGGTGATCCCGTTGAGCACCACATCGGCGGGCACCGAGCGCACGAGCGCCGCTGCCTCCGTCGCGCCGATCGCAGTGTGTTCGACGCCGAACGCCCGCGCCTGGGCATCCATTGCTTCTCGGTTGCTGCCCGCCGCCAGCCCGACAACCTCGAACAGATCAGGGTTGGCCGCGATGACGTCGAGTGCCTGCGTGCCGATCGACCCCGTGGATCCGAGGATGATGACGCGCTTCATGGAGCCAGCCTAGGCCGCAGGGCCCGCCACTACCCGATACCGAGAATGTCGATGACGAACACGAGGGTTTGACCCGCGAGGGCGTTCGTGTTCGCGTCGCTCGCCTCGCCGTAGCCGAGTGCTGGCGGGATGACCACGATCACCTGTGAGCCGACGGTCTGCCCGACGAGCGCTTGGGTGAAGCCTGCGATGACCTGCGCAGTATTGAAGTTTGCCGGGGTGCCCCGAGACCAGCTCTCGTCGAAGATCTCTTTCGTCGCCCAGTTGAGCCCCTCGTAGTTCACCGTGACGTTGTCGCCGGCGGCAACGACCGCACCGCCACCCTTCTTGAGAACGGCAAGCTTGAGTTCGGTGGGCGCAGCGGTGTCCGGGATCGTCACGGTCGGGCGCCCTGCGTTGTCGAGAACAACCGTTGGCATGCCGTCGACAAGCGGCTGATCGACGCCGTCGGCCTTGGGAAGTACGGGCTCCGCTGGCGGAGAGATCGACTCAATGTCGACAACGAACACGATTGCGTCCGTTGCACCGACGCCCAGATTTGTCGAACCGGTCTCGCCAAAACCGTCGCTCGGTGGGATGACCCCGACCACACGGGACCCGACTGTTGAGCACTCGAGCGTCTTGACGATCCCGGGGAGGAACTGGCTCGCATCAACAGGAAGTTTGGTAGTGGTGCCGGTCGCCCAGTCGGTGCCTGCAATATCGGCGGAGTTCGCGCCGCTGTAAATCGAAAACAGCACGTTGACAGAGTCGCCCTGATGTACCACCGCGCCGTCGCCCTTGATGATCACCGAGCGCTCAGTGGTCTTCGGGGCCGCTAGCGGAATGCTGAAGTCGACTTTCGGCGCCTTGAGGAAGTCGCCGGTCACGGTAATCGCGCTCGACGCGGAACCTGACGGTGTGGTGGCGCAATCGGCGGAGCCACTGCCGGGCGAGGCCGAACAGGCCGCCAGGGAGGCCAGCAGTCCGGCAGTCACGATGAGGGAGGTTGCGATGCGCACGGGGCACCTTTCGTGGTGGGAGACCCTTCATCCTGCCGCACGAATGCTGAATGAATCGTGAAGATTCAGGCGACGCGGATTACCGCGTCGTGATGAACCGGGAAATTCACGGACGCTGCGATGAAGCACAACGCACTCGCTTCAGCGTGGATGGCGTGCGCACGCTCGATATCGCCCGCCGTGATGGTGATGACGGGCCGCAGGGTCACCGAAGTGAAGTGGCCACCGTCGCCGACCTGAGTCATCGTGCCCACCGCGTCGTCCTCGTACGAGGTCACGACAATGCCGTTCTTTACCGCAACGTGCAGATAGCTCAGCATGTGGCACTGCGCGAGGGCCGCGAGCAGCAGTTCTTCCGGATTCCACCGCTCAGGGGAGCCTCGAAACGGCTTGTCTGCCGACCCCTCGATCGGTGGATTGCCTTCCGCGGTGATGACAAGATCGCGGCCGTAGTCGCGGTAACTCGAAGTGCCCGTGCCACGATTTCCTTGCCACTCAACTCGCACCGCATATTTGTGGTCCAGATCCATCTGCCCTCCCTTAGGCTCGTCTCATTATGGAGCCCATCGAACTACAGCGTCGCGTCGTCACTGCCATCCCCGGCCCCCGGTCGGTTGAGCTCCAGAAGCGACGATTGGCGGCGGTAGCGGCGGGCGTCTCCTCGGCCCTACCGATCTTCGCCGAACGCGCACACGGCGCGATTGTCGTCGATGTCGACGGCAACCACTACATCGACCTCGGCTCGGGCATTGGCGTCATGACGATCGGTCACACCGACGAAGCTGTGGTCGCCGCGGCATCCGAACAGCTCACGCTGCTCACCCACGGGATGTTCACGATCACGCCATACGAGTCGTATATACGGGTCGCGGAACTTCTCGCTCAGCACACCCCGGGCTCTTTCGCGAAGAAGACCGTGCTGCTCAATTCGGGCGCCGAGGCGGTCGAGAACGCAGTGAAGATCGCGCGCCACTACACCGGCCGCACCGCAGTAGCCGTGCTGGACCATGCCTACCACGGCCGCACGAACCTCACGATGGCAATGACCTTCAAGGCGATGCCATATAAGTCGGGTTTCGGGCCGCTCGCCCCCTCGGTTTATCACGCGCCGGGTTCCTATCCGTTCCGCGATGGACTCAGTGGCGCGGATGCCGCGGCCCGAACGATCACCTACCTCGAGAAGTCGATCGGCGCGCGGGATCTCGCGTGTCTCGTCGCCGAACCGATCCAGGGCGAGGGTGGATTCGTCGTTCCGGCGGACGGTTACCTCGCCGCGCTGCAGGACTGGTGCACGGCGAATGGCGTCGTGTTCATCGCCGACGAAATCCAAAGCGGAATGGCCCGCACCGGCAAGTACTACGCGAGTGAGCACTTCGGTGTCGAGCCCGACATGGTGCTCTCGGCGAAGGGGATCGCGGGTGGCCTTCCGCTCGCTGCGGTCACGGGTCGCGCCGAGATCATGGACGCCCCCCACGCCGGCGGGCTTGGTGGCACCTTCGCGGGAAACCCGGTAGCGGCCGCCGCCGCGATCGCCGTCTTCGGCGAGATCGAGCGCAGGGGGCTGCTGGCGGAGGCCGGTCGAATCGAAGGCATTCTCAAGCCCGCGCTCGTCGAACTTCAGGCCAAGTACCCCACGATCGGCGACGTTCGTGGAATCGGGGCGATGCTCGCTATCGAGCTCGTGAAGCCGGGAACCATGGAGCCCAACGCGGCAGCCGTTTCGGCACTCACCGCCTTCGCGGCCCAGCACGGCGTGCTGCTGCTCTCAGCGGGAACCTTCGGCAACGTCATCCGGTTCTTGCCATCCCTCGCGATCACCGACGATCTGCTGCGCGAGGCAATCAGCGTACTGGGCGACGGGTTCGCCAGCCTCGACTAGCCCAGCGCCCCGCCCCGAGTAACTGGAGCCGACTAGTCGGTTTCGATGACCGCGATGTCGTTGCCGGTGTGAATTTCGTCGTCGACGGCTGCGAGTTGCTGAACGAGACGACCGCTCGCGGTGCTCGGGATGTCGACGATCGCCTTGTCCGTTTCGACGCGCAGGAGCACGCCGCCCTCGGCTACCGTCCCCCCGACCTCCACCATCCATTCGACAACGTAGGAGTCGTCGATCGCCTCCGATACTCGTGGCATAACGACGCGGGTCTCACTCATGAGCCAGCCTTTCGGGTGAGGGGTGACCAGATGTTGTTGAACATGTCAGCGACGACGGGGTCGGGCAGTGCTTCGACCAGTTCGATGACCTCGTCGAGCGCAGCGCCCACGGAGCGCTCGAGGTCGGCCACCTGCTCGACCGTCGCTCCGCCGGCAACGAGTTCCTCGCGAGCTCGCGTGAGCGGGTCCCGTTCCTGCCAGTACTCCAGTTCCCCCGCCGGACGGTATGGGGCAGTATCCGCGCGGGAGTGACCCGCGAAGCGATAGGTCTTTGCCTCGACGAGCGTGGGCCCACCGCCCGTGCGTGCACGCTCGATGGCCCGCGCAAGCGCCGCACGCGTGGCCGTGACATCCATTCCGTCCACTACTTCTGCGGGCATCGCGTAGGAAGCGGCGCGGAGGTGCAGGTCTTCGATGGGCGTCGTGAGGTTGATACGGCTGTACTCACCGTAGACATTGTTGTCACACAGGAAGACCACGGGCAGCTTCCAGATCGAGGCGAGGTTCAGCGACTCGTGGAAGGCGCCGATATTCGTAGCACCATCGCCGAATACCGCTACGGCAACGCTGTCCTCGCCGCGGTACTGGAAGGCGAGGGCCGCACCAGCCGCTACGGGAAGCCCGGCACCGACGATCGCGAAGGTCGGCAACAGTCCGATGTCATCGTCGCTGACGTGCATCGAGCCACCGAGCCCTCCGGTGGAACCCTCCGACTTCCCCATGATCTCGGCGAGCACTGCGCGCGGGTTCATCCCCAGTGCGAGTGCCATCGCGTGGCCACGGTAGGTTGCCGTCACGAGGTCGGTGGGTCGAAGTTCACTCGCCAGACTCACCGCGAGCGCCTCCTGGCCCATGGCGAGATGGGTGGTGCCGTGAATGGCGCCCGTGGCGAACAGTGCGTTAAGACGCTCCTCGAATCCGCGAATCTCGAACATGCGCTCGAGACGCGCGGTCGCGTCATCGGCGAGCACACGGCGACGTTCAACGGAACTGCGCGATACGGACAATGCTGTGTCGGTCACTTGCTCAACCCTTCGAGAACCCACCACGGGGCGGGGACGGTGCCGGTGGACTGGTACTGCGTGAGTTGGCGAGCTATCTCGTCTGGCTGCGGAAGATATCGACTCTCCAGCGCCTTGCTGTAGGGCACGGGGACGTTCGGCGTGGTGATCCGGAACGGGGCTGCCGACAGGCTCGAGAAGAGTTCGCGCGTGACTGCGGCGACAATCTCACTACCCCATCCACCCGACTCCGGGGCCTCCTCGACGACCACCAACCGGTGGGTCTTGGCGACGGACTCGAGCACGGTGGCCCGATCCCACGGGGCGAGCGTGATGAGATCGATGATCTCAGCGTCGATCCCGGATGCCTCGACACTCTCGACTACCGCCGTACGCATCTGCCCCATCGTGACGATGGTGACTGCAGTCCCCGGGCGAACCACCTCGGCCCGACCCAACTGCACGAGTCCCGCTGCTCCGCGCTGCACCTCGCCGCGAACCGCGTACAGGTTCCTCGGCTCGAGCACCATGGTGGGGCCGGGCGACTGGATGGCGGCCCGGAGGATGCCGTAGGCATTCTGAGGCGTGCTCATCGTGACGACGGTCAGCCCGGGTGTCGCGGTGACCCAGTTCTCGAGGGTTTGGCTGTGCTGCGAACCGAACCCGGTGCCGCTGCCCACCGACGCGCGCACCGTGAGCGGAACCGAAAGCGCACCCTTGCTGAGGTAGTGCATCTTCGCGGCCCCCGTAACGAGCTGGTCGAGGGCGACGCCGAGGAACTCCATGAACATGATCTCGATCACGGGGCGAAGGCCGGCGATCGCGGCGCCGACACCGGCACCAGTGAAGGCCATCTCCGAGATGGGGGTGTCTCGCACCCGGTTGGGCCCGAACTTGTCGAGGAGTCCCTCCGAGGTTTTGAAAGGGCCGCCAGCGACGGCGATATCTTCCCCCATCACCATGACACTCGGGTCGGCTTCCATCTCATCCTCGAGCGCGGCAACTATTGCCTGCCGGAAGCGCATCTGAGTCACGTCATCGGTCCCTTCGTTTCTGGAATCGTTTCGAGGATATGCCCCGACCCCCCGATCGTCAACTGATCGCAACGCCGGTCGTTGACCCGGTCACCACGAGATCGATACAGTTCTGGAAACGATTCGAGGGCGAATGCTCTCTTGGCGACGGGAGTCAGTGCGTGATCGAGGTCGCTGTGATCGGCGATGGCCAGCTCGCGCGGGGCGTCGCGGCACAACTTGCGGAGCGTTCCGACCTCCGAGTGGTGGGGCCCACCCCGCGCGACGGCATCGCAGCAGCACTCGACGCCGGCACGCGCGTCGTCGTCATCGCGACGACCACGAGACTCGCCGACATCGCCCACCACATCGAGGCCGCGGTTCTGGCGGGTTCGAACGTCATCGTCTCCGCCGAGGAGTGCGCGTACCCCTGGGCAGTGGATCGCGTGGTCGCGGATCGGCTGGACACGCTCGCGCGGGAGCGCGGAGTGACGATTCTCGGCTGCGGACTCAATCCAGGTTTCGTTTTTGACGCCCTCGTGCTCACGCTCCTCGGCACGGGCGGACTCCCCACCGGCATCTCTGTCGAACGGACCGTCGATCTCTCCGGGTTCGGTCCGACCGTGCGAGGGCGCCTAGGCCTCGGAGTTTCGAGCACCGACTTTGCTGCGGGCATCGAGAGCGCACGCATCCTCGGTCACGCGGGATTCCCTCAATCGATGTCGATCGTCGCCGACGCTCTCAACGTGGAGATCGACAACATCACGACGCACATCGAGCCCACCCTCGTCGACGACAACACTGTGGGGTTCATTCAGGAGTATGTCGCGATCGTGGGCGGACTGCCGTGGTTCCGCGCTCGGTTCATCGGGCACCTCTCCCCCGCCGCAGCCGGACTCGTCGTCCGCGACACCATCGAGATCACGTCGCGCGACACACCCCTCACGTGCACCATCGAACCGGGGATCGGATCCCAGTCGGGATCACAATCCCTCATCGCCAACTCGATAGATCGCGTGGTCGCCGCTCCCTCCGGATGGCTCACCGTGGCCGAACTCGAGCCTGCGCATCCTCGTTTCATCTCAGAGCACCCCGCCCGAACATCGATCAGTTAGGTACTCACCCATGTCAGTAATCACCGCCGTTGACGTCTTTCCCGTGCAATACCCCGAGCCCAACGACTCCGATGCCCTGCGCTGCCTCACGTTCGTGCGCATCCGCAGCTCCGACGGAGCCGAAGGCTGGGGCGAGGCCGTGACGATGTTCCCGGGGGCGACAGCGGCCACCGCGATCATGGTCGAGTCGGTTCGCGAACTGCTCGTAGGGCGGGATCCCCTCGCGAACGTCGCGTTGTGGCACGAGTTGCAGAACGAAGCCTGGTGGTACGGCCATCGAGGGGGGATCTTCTCGTTCGCGCTTTCCGCCATCGACATCGCACTCTGGGACCTCAAGGGACGCATTTCCGGACTTTCCCTCGCCCACCTCCTGGGCGGGGCACGCGTCGACACGTTGCCCACCATCGCCTCCACCCACGCCTTCGATCCCTCACTCGAGGTCGAGGCTGAACGCCACGGTCGCTACGTCACCGAGCATGGTTTCAAGGGCTTCAAGATCGGAATGGGTAAACGTGGCGAAACCCATATCGGCTACGAGGTAGCCCGCGACATCGAGTTCATGCGCCTGCTGCGTGAAGCCGCTGGACCCGACGCGATGATCATGCTCGACCGAGGCAAGAAGATCACCTGGACGCTCAACGACGCAATCGCCCGAGTGCGGGGATTTGAGGAGTACAACCTCTCCTGGATCGAGGAGCCGTTCGAGCCCGACCACTCGCTCGAACTGCACGCGCTGCGCGAGCAGGTCGGATGCCTCATCGCCGGTGGCGAGCGCGAGTGGGACGTCCACGGCTACGAAAACGCACTCGCTGACGGACTCATCGACGTCGTCGGATGCGACGTGGGCCGCGTAGGCGGGGTGACGGGTGCCCTCCAGATTCTCGCCGTCGTCGAACGCGAGCACCGCTGGTTCAACTCCCACGCTTGGTCGAGCGCTGTCAATACCGCCGTGTCGATCGCGCTCTCGGCGACGACGGACCGCGTGCTTCTTCAGGAACTTAAGCCCGACCGCAACCCCATGCAGGACGAGCTCATCTCGGAACCGATCCGCGCGGTCGACGGCATGGTGGCAGTACCGACCGGCCCTGGCATCGGTGTCGTTCCCAACCTGGACGTCCTCATGCATTACGCGCTCTCGTGAGCATGGCCCTTCTCGGGGCCGGGCTCGAGGGAGCGGGAGTCATCGTCACGGGTGCCGCTGGCGGGATCGGAGAAGCTACCGCACGGGCCCTCGCCGAGGCCGGTGCCCAGGTCTGCGCGCTCGACCTCCCCGGCCCCGCCCTCGATGACCTCGTGGCAGCACTTCCCGGGCGTCAGGATCACTTTGCACTCCCCCTCGACCTAGGCGACACCAGCGCCCTTGACCCGGCTGTGCACGATGCGGTCGAGCACCTCGACAGGTTCTGGGGCCTCGTGCACGCCGCGGCGTTCCTGCAGCGGCAGTCGCCGGAGGAGGTCACCGAGGAGACGTGGGATGCCCAGCTCGATGTCAATCTCAAAGCCACGTTCTGGCTCAATCGAGCGGCCGGCGAACTGCTCGTCGCCCGCGGCCAGGGTGGTCGGATCATCAACTTCACATCCGCCGCGTGGATGACCGGACCGATGCTCGACAGCGATGTCTACTCAGCGTCGAAGGGTGGGGTCGTCACGATGACCAAAGGGTTCGCCCGACGCCTGGGCGCGGCGGGAATCACGGTGAACGCCATCTCCCCCGGCCAGATCGAGACCGCGATGCAACGCAAGCAAAACACGCCGGAAGCGATGGCGGCCGTGGCCGCCAATTGCCCATTGGGCCGGACAGGGACCGCAGCAGAGGTCGCCGCGGTCGCGGTATTCCTCGCCTCGAGCCACGCGAGTTTCGTCTCGGGAGCGACGATAAACGTCAGTGGCGGGCTCTTGATGTACTAATTCCTAGAATCCTTTCCAGTAATCATTGCAGCCCGAGGGTCAAGGCGCTATCGTCACTCCCATGACAGACACAATGGGGTTCTCTGACATCCTCCAACGCCGCGTGCGATTGGGCAGTTGGCAGGATCAGAAAGTCGCCACGTACGACCTCATCCTCGACGCCCTCGCCAACCAACAATGGACGAACGCTGCCGAGCTGGCCTCATACTTCGTCGACGAGGCCGCCGTCTGCTGGCAGCTGTACCGGCAGTGGCTTTCCGATCTCGAAGGCTTTCTGCGCGACGAGGGCACGACCGCCGAGGACCTGGAGCGTATCCGCCAGACGCTCATCGACCTGACGCCCCTGCCCGACGGCTCCCAGTTCAACACCTTCACGATGTGGGACACGTTCAAGGAACTCATCGCGTCTGTCATCAGCGCCGCCGAGGCGCACGACGCGGCCCGTGCAACGGAACTCATGGCTGAGGCCAAAGAGATCTGGCGCCAAACACATGACCGAGACGTCGACAAAACGTACTTCTACATGAGTGAAACCGCCCGGCGCTACGGCGATGACGCGATCCCGCGGATGTACGAACGTGTACTCGTTCCCCTCTTCGCGTGGCGGTACGAGAAGTTCGACATCGATAAGCACCCGTGGGACGAGGGCCTCGAGACCCTCATGTACGTCTCGTGCGAGGCGATGCGCGGGCACCTCAGCGGCCCCGAGCGCAACGGCAACTTCGAACTCGAAGAACTTGCGGACCGATTCATCCTGAAGTTCGATGCCTGCGGATCTGGCGGTCGCACGCTTCGTGGGGACTGGATCGAGAACACTCCGGCTCGCATGGAGGCGCCTTACAACTTCCGCGTGTCCGAGGAAGAGCGGGATTGGAACCACTACCAAAAGGGTGTGTGCCTCTACTGCGCCCACTGCATAATCCTCATGGAGCACATGCCCATGGACAGGTTCGGCTACCCGGTACGTGTGGTCGATCCACCGATCTACCCGGATACCGACAAGGACCCGGCGGTGCGACAGAAGTGCCAATGGACCATGTTCAAGGACCCGACAACGGTGCCTGAAGAGATGTACACGCGCTCCGGCCGTACGAAGCCCACCGAGTTCGGTTCGCGATCACACAATGTGGTGGACCTGCCCGATCCCACAGTCTTCGGGATGCCCGGCAGCGGATGACCAGTCTCCCGACAACGGGTGCTGCGATCGTCATGCCTGCGGAGGGCGGTCCGCTGCGTTTGGTGCAGCGCCCCGTGGATACCCCCGCAGCGGGTGAAGCTCTCGTCCGCATCGAAGCGTGTGGCGTGTGCGGCTCCGACGCCTTCCTCCAAGACGGCGGATTCGGCCCAGGCTCGCTGCCTCGCGTGCCCGGTCACGAAGCCGCGGGAGTGGTCATTGCCGTCGGCGATGCGCAGGATGCCGAATGGATCGGACGCCAGGTCGCGCTCTATTACATCGAAGGTCCCGCCGAGTCGGCGTGGGCTGAGGCTGGCCACGAGAACATCGGTCCGGGCATCCAGAGGATGGGTGTGGACGTCGACGGCGCGTTCGCCCAGTACGTCGTGCGGCGCATCACCACGCTCATCCCGGTCGAGCCCCGCATGGACCCGGCCTCCGTCGCCGTGGCCACCGACGCCCTCGCCACTCCCTACCATGCCCTCACTGCAATCGCGGGACTCGCTTCCGGTGAGACGCTCGCCATCATCGGACTGGGTGGCATCGGCAGCAATGCGGTTCAGATCGGCCGACACCTCGGGGCGAAAGTCGTGGCCGTGGGCCGCGGGGAAGCAAAGCTCGCCCAGGCGCGGGAGCTCGGAGCCGCCATCACCCTGCACTCCTCCGACGGCCCCGAAGCGATAGTCGCGGCGGCCGGCGGTCAGATCGATGTCGTACTGCAGTGTGTCGGGGAGAACACCGCAATGGATCGGCTCGCCATCGATATTGCTGGCTACCGGGCGAGGGTCGTGTTCATCGCGGTGTCGCAGGACGACTTTCCGGTGCGATCCACGGAACTCGTCTGGCGGGAATTGTCGCTCAAGGGCAGTCGCGGCTTCACACGAGAGGACATCCGCGAGGTTCTCGCGCTCGTGGCATCCGGTGATCTCACGACCGACCACCTCACCCGCAACCGCCGACCGCTCAGGGAAGCCGCGGAGGCCATCGCCGATCTGCGTGCCGGCACTGTACTACGCACGGTTTTGACCATGGATGATTTACGCGAAGGAGACGGACAGTGACGTGGCGAAATGATGCAGGACTGGTAGGTAGGAGCGTTGTCGTCACCGGGGCGGCCGGCGGGATCGGACGCTCGGTCACACGAGCATTCGCCGAGGCGGGTGCGCACGTTGTCGCCGTCGATCTACCCGGCTCGCCCATTGCGGACGTCGTCGCGGCCCTGCCCGGCGGTCCCCACCTCGCGCTTGAGGCAAACCTGCTCGATCTCACGAGCCATGCGAGCATCTTTGAGCGCGCCAATGAGCTCGCGCCGTTCGCGGCCCTTGCCCATCTTGCGGCAGTGCTCCGCCGCGCCGAATCCATTGACGACATCACCGAGGAAGACTGGGACCTCCAGCTCGACGTCAACCTCAAAGTGACCTTCTTCCTCGGCAGGAGTGCGAACGCGGCGTTGAGGGCCGCGGGCACGCCCGGCGCCATCGTCAACTTCACCTCCCAAGGCTGGTGGACGGGCGGCTTCGGCGGTTCGGTCGTCTATAACGCCAGCAAGGGCGGCGTGACGACCCTGACCAAGGGTCTCGCCCGGTCGTTCGCGGCCAACGGCGTCCGGGTCAACGCGGTAGCCCCGGGCGGGGTCGACACACCCATGATGAACGAGGGGATGTCGCCGGAAGCACTCGCGTCGTTCCTCGCCATGGTTCCCCTCGGTCGCCTCGCCCAGACCGACGAACTCGCCGGCGCCGTGGTCTTCCTCGCTTCGGACGCCGCGTCGTTCGTGACCGGCTCGGTCATGAACGTCTCCGGCGGCCAGCTCATGTACTGAGCACCTCACCCCCTAATACCTTAATAAAAGGAGCAGCAATGCAGTTGGACGGATTCACCGATCGCGTCGCGATCATCACCGGGGGTGCCGGCGGTATCGGGCGCGAGGTAGCCGAGCGCATGATCGCTCTCGGCGCGCGCGTTGCCGTCACCGACGCTCGCGAATCCGACGTTCCCGGTTGCCTCAATGTGCAGATGGACGTCACCGACGAGGCCAATGTGAGGGCGGGCGTCAGTCGGATCGTGTCCGAGCTGGGGGCTCCGGCGATCCTCGTGCAGGCCGCGGGAATCTTCCGGGTCGAGCCCTTCGAGGAAACGAGCGCCGCAAGCTGGAATCTCAGCATCGCGGTCAACCTCACGGGAGCGTTCCACGTCGCACAGGCGGTACTCCCGCACATGCGCGAGGCAGGCTACGGTCGCGTCGTCGCTCTGGGTTCGAGCGCGGGGATCACCGGCGGGAGCAAATCGACAGCGGCGTATGGGGCATCCAAGGCAGGCGTGATGGCACTCACGAAGGCGATCGCGACCGAGTACGCGCCCTACGGGATCACGTCGAACGCGCTCGCACCGAGCCTCATCGAAACGGACATGGTCGCGAACATCGCCGAGCTCGTCACGCGGGTGCCCGTTGGTCGCCTCGGGCAGCCAGGAGAAGTCGCCGATCTGATCGCGTTCCTCTGCTCAGAGCACGCCGGGTTCATCACGGGCGCCGTCGTGGATATCAATGGCGGATTCCTCATCCACTAGACCACCCCGGTCGGTGGATTCTTGACAGGGCAGTCCTTAGCGGGACTAGAATAGAAACGTTTCCAGAAACGTAATCAGGAGTTGGCAATGACGCTCGATCCGCAGGCAGTACCAGTGCTCCCAGACCTCACGATCGTGAAGATCGAGACCGTCGCCGTTCGTGTTCCGCTCGATCGCGTCTACAAGGGCAGTCATTACCGGATGACCCACCGGTCGACAATCATCACCCGCGTACACACCGCCAGCGGCATCATCGGCGAGGCATATGCGGGCGACGAGGATGCCGGTCTCGAAGAGATCGACGGCATCATCCATTTGGAGCTCGAACCAGTGCTCATCGGCGAGGACGCCTTCGCCACCGAACGCTGCTGGGAGCTCGCTCGCCCGGCAACGTGGAACATCTTGCGCGACCGCAGGCTGGGTCTCGTCGCCACCGCGTGCGTCGACCTCGCCATCTGGGATGCGGTGGGCAAGGCGCTGTCGATGCCCCTGCACAAGCTGTGGGGTGGCTACCGGAACAAGGTACCCGTCATCACGATCGGCGGGTACTACTCCGAAGATGCCAACATCACCGCTGAGGTCAATGGTCTCGTCGAAGCCGGATTCGCGGGAATGAAGTTCAAGATCGGCGGACTGAGCCCCGATGAGGACGCCGCCCGATTCCGCGAGGCACGCAAGGCTGCGGGCGACTCGTTCAATCTCGCCGTCGACGCGAATCAGGGGTGGACTCCCGCCGAAGCCATCCGATTCTGCAAGCTCGTTGACGACCTCAACGTCATGTGGTTCGAAGAGCCGTGCATTTGGCAGAACGACCGTCGAGCGATGCGCGATGTCAGGCTCGCTGCGGGAGTTCCCGTGTGCGCGGGACAGAGCGAGTTCTCCGCCGCCGGATGCCGCGATCTCATGGAAGCCGGATCGATCGACTACCTCAACTTTGACTCGTCATGGTCCGGTGGCCCGACTGAATGGCGCAGGGCAGCAGCGATCGCGAGCGTCTACGACGTCAAAATGGCTCACCATGAGGAGCCCCAGGCCGCGGCCCACCTCCTCGCGTCGATCCCTCATGGCACGTTCCTCGAATACTTCCACCCCCAGCGCGACCCGATCTGGCATAACGTGATCGCCAATCGGCCAGAGCTCAAGGATGGGCACATCGCACTCCCGACGGGTCCGGGGCTCGGGTGGGAGCTCGACTTGGACTACATCGACAAGTACACAGTCGTGTTCAACCACGACAAGACCGCACACTGATTCGATCGCAGAGAAAGGAAGCCACAATGACGAGGCATCCCATTATCGATACCCACGTCCACTTCTGGAACATGGCAACACCCGATGAGGGAATGCAGTGGGTCTGGCTTGAGAAGGACTTCGTCCATCCGATTCTCGGAGACATCGATGGCATGAAGTCGCTCAAATTCGACATCAATCATGTCGTCGCGGAGTCGCGCTTCGCCGACGTGAGTGGATTCGTCCACGTGCAGGCCGCCATCGGCAGCGATGACCCGGTCAAAGAGACAAGGTGGCTGACGAGGATGCGCGCGACCGCGCCGGTGCCGTTTACCATCGTCGCCCACGCCGACCTCGGATCCGACGACGCCATGCGCCAATTGGACGGACACGCCGAGTCGCCGTACTTCGTCGGAGTGCGCGACTTCGCCTCGGAGCCCATGCTGGCTTCTGGCGAGATCAACCCCGTCTACGAGGCCTCCCTCGAGGTCCTTGCCGATCGCGGAATCACGTTCGACCTCGACTGCGAGTGGTTCAACATGGGAGCAGCCCTCGAGCTCGCTCGCCGTCATCCGAACCTCCAGGTTGTTCTCGAGCACATCGGGTTCCCGCGCAGTCGTGACGACGCATATTTCGAGTCGTGGAATGGCGCGATCCGCGATCTCGCGAAAGCCGAGAACGTGACCTGCAAGATCTCCGGTCTCGGGATGACCGACCCGCTGTTCACCAAGGAATCGCTGCGCCGCTGGGTCGATAGCTGTGTCGAGGCCTTCGGTGCAGATCGCTGCGTCCTCGGGTCGAACTGGCCGGTCGATCGCTTGTACTCGAGCTATGACGTCATCATGGACCTGTATCGCGAATACATCTCCGAACTGAGCGACTCGGAGCAGGCGAAGATCCTGTCGGAGAATGCGGCTCGGCTCTTCAAGCTGTGAGTCCGGACGGAGTCGTACGAACGGTACTCGGCGACATTCGTGCCTCCGCGCTCGGTACGACGCTCATCCATGAGCACCTCTACATGGACTGCAGCGACCTCGCTGCCGCGCACGGCTACGTTCCCGACCCCGACCCCGGTGCGTTCGATGTCGCGGCAGCTGCCGAATGCCGCTGGAATCCGGGCGCGCATCCCGACAACTACCGCTTCACCGAGCACGACCCGGTGCTCGCCGACCTCATGGACTACCGGGACCTCGGTGGCGGCGCGATAGTCGATGCGACCCCGTTCGATCTCGCCCGCAATCCCGAGGCTCTCGCACGGCTGTCACGCGAGAGCGGACTGCACGTCATCATGGGTACCGGTTACTACCTTGAGGCGACTCACCGGGCGTTCCTGCCCAGCGGGGACGAAGAACACGCCACGTACGACGCGATAGTTTCCGATCATCGTGACGGCGCGACCGGCACCGCAGGTATCCGCCCCGGCATGATCGGCGAGATCGGCACATCGGATCCGCCGACCGCGGCTGAGTTGCGCGTCGTGCGGGGCGCCGCCCGCGCCTCGCTCGATACTGGACTCCCCCTCTCGATTCACCTGCACCCGTGGGGCGACAATGCCGATCGCGTGCTCTCCGTGGTGGCCGAGACGGGCCTGCCCATCGAGACCGTACTGCTCAACCACATGACGACCGCCGTTGGTGAGGATGAGCGGTTGCGTCTACTGCTTCAGACGGGGGTGCACTTGTCCTTCGACCTGTTCGGTTTTGACCACTCCCTGCTCAGCCCCGGGCGCTGGCCACCGAGTGACGACCAGGGCGTCGCGACCATCGCCGCGCTTCAGGCTGAGGGATTCGGTTCGCAGATCATGATGTCCCAGGATGTCGGAGTGCGCACGCGGCTGCGCCAGTATGGCGGTTGGGGCTACGGTCATATGCTGCGTCACCTGGTACCGCTACTGGGCACCCACGGTGTCTCGAGCGCGGGCATCCGCCAACTCTTCGTCGACAATCCCGCGGCATTTCTCACCCTGCACCGCTAGAACATCACCAGCCCACCGGTGAAGTTGATCGCCTGACCGGTCATGTAGGCCGAGTCCTCCGACAGCAGGAAATAGATGGCGCCGGCACACTCGTCGGCGGACGCCGCTCGCCCGAGGGGGACGCTGTGGGTGCGTTCCTCCGAGAGCTGCTCGACCGTGATCCCTCGGGCCGCTGCTGCCTTCGCCAGCACTGTGTCTTGCATGGGCGTGTCAATGATGCCCGGGCACAGCGCGTTGACCCGCACGTTGCGCGGACCGAATGCGTACGCGAACGAGCGTGTGATGCTGAGCACCGCTGCCTTCGACGACGCGTACGCGGCAGCCTCGGTCGTCGCGGCGAGCTTCGCCGAACTGGAACTCAAGTTCACGATCGCACCGCCACTGGGCATGGTGCGCCCGATTTTCGAGGTGAGCTCCCACACCGCCTCTACGTTCACCGCATAGATCTGACGGAGGTCGAGGACGGTCAGTTCGAGGATCGGTTTGAGCAGGATGATCCCGGCGGAGTTCACCAAGGCATCGACCCCGCGCCCGGCCTCGATGACCGAAGCGCGCGCAGCGTCGTCGGACAAGTCCGCGGCGAGCACGCGCATCCCGGCCTCCTCAAGGGGCCCGAGGCCCGTCGGATCCCGGTCGACCGCGAGCACGTCGTAGCCCTCACGCTGAAGGCGTACAGCCGCCGCGTTGCCGATACCGCTTGCAGCTCCGGTGACGAGTGCTGTTTTCATGAGTCCTTCCGCCGTTCAAAGAGTTCGACCGCATAGCCGTCCGGGTCGAGCATGTAGATGCTGGTAGCGCCTTCGTTGGGTCCGCTCGTGATGGCGACAACGGACTCCGACCGCGACGTGCCGCCGCGAGCGCGCAACCGTTCGGTCATCTCGGCAACATCGTCGACGTACAGGCACAGGTGACCTGCTCCGTAGTCGTTCGGCCGTGAACGTGCCGAGAGACGTTCGATGCCCTGATACTCGAGCAACTCGACGATTCCGCCGCCCGGGATTGCCAAGTAGACCGCGCGGATGGCACTGAAGTCGAGCGCGAGTACGTCGCGCAGATAATCGGCCTCAAGAAGACGATCGAACTGTTCCTCGAGCCCGAGCCCATCGCGATAGAACGCCAGGGCCACATCCATGTCACGCACAGTGATGCCCGCATGAAAAAAACCTGTCACGCGCGCCATGGAAATCTCCGTTCGTCGTCGAATTGGAATCGTTTCCAAAGATAGCGAAAGTCGACCGTGGCCGTCAAGCGCGCAGCGTTACAGGACGCGCGCGAAGGCCTCGCCGATGGCATGGGTACTGTCCCGTGCTCTGGCCGCGAAGCGCGCGGCGATCAGCCCGTACCCCTCCGCCGACGGATGAAGGCCGTCCCTGAGCAGGTCACTATCACCGAGCCCAAACAACTCGAGGCCGTCGGCGAGGTAGAGATCCGGATCAGCGACCCGGCGCTTCAGCACGGCGTTCGTGACGAGCTCCCGTGTCCGGGCGAGAGTGAGGGTCCCGTCGCCGGGATGGATAACTCTCGGCGATCCCGTGAACATTCCGTCTGCGCCCTTCGTCGAGGGCCCCGGCGTCGACTCAAGAGCGGGCGAGGCAATCGACGTGAGCACCAGGATGGGTACTCCCGGGTTGCCCTCGCGCACGAGGTCGAGAAATCCGTGCAACGCCGGAACAAACGCGCGATCTCGCATGGAGTCGCGGTTGACGACGTTGACTCCGAGCTTGAGCGTGACAATGTCTGCGGGGATCGCCGCAATCGTGCGAGCCACGAACGGATCGAGTTGGGCGTTGCCAGCGATCGCGAGATTCGTGAGCTCAAGATCGAGCTCCGTCGCCGCGAGTTGCGGCCACGTTTCTCGGGGCGTGAGCGCCTCGAGACTGTGGCTTATCGAGCTGCCATGGTGCACCCACCGTGGTCGCTCCGACGGCGGGGCCGGCAGCAGCTCGGCATCGGACTCCACACGATGGATGACCACGGAAGCGCTGTGGGGGAACCACACTTCTACCTGCCGAGGAGCATCGGCCTTGCCGATCGTGAGGGTGACGGTCGTGGCGGGCCCCGGGTCATCGTGCCGGGACCGGTCAGCAAGGGTGACGATGCGCGGTCCGTCGCTGACCACCGCGTGGTCGACGCCAACCCCGTCTACGGCGGCGAGGAAACCTGCAACGAAGAGCGGCTCCTCCCCCGGCGCCGGCGCCATGCGTGTCACGGTCGCCGTGATCCGGATGTGCGAGGCCGAGGTCAGCGTGACCAGTCGCACACCCAGCGTGTGCGCGCCCCAGAGCTCAATCCACTCGTCGGCCTGCTGAGTGCGCGTCCACGCGGGCAACCTCAGCGGAACGATGCCGCCTGGCACCGACTCGAGCTCGGTGACTCCGCGCATGAGACCCGCCAGACCATCGAGCGGAATGTCGAGCAACCCGTTCATGCGGAAGGGGGCAGGGATGTCTCCCGCACCTCGTACGACGTCGGCAGAGTCACCGAACGTGGCTCACCACCCTTGATCATCTCGAGCGCGAGTGCTGCCGCCTGTCTGCCCATCTCCTCCGCATCACGGGTGACCACGCTGATTCGCGGTCGCATGACGCGCAGCCACGGCAGGTCGTCGCACACCACGAGGGACAAACCGGTCCCCAACCGCACTCCGAGCTCGGTCACAGCCTCGAGCACACCGATGGTAGTGACGACACCGCCCGCGATGATGGCAGTCGGCCGCTCACCCTTCGGCCGCGCGAGCAGGCGCTCGGTCGTCTCGCGAGCGAAGGACGACGAGAATGTACCAGAGGCGATGAGCTCGTCATCGATGGGAAGACCAGCTGCGACGAGTGCTTCGTTATACCCTCGCATCCGCTCACGCGTGGGGCGGATCGCAGAACTTCCGGTGATCATCGCGATCCGGCGATGCCCCAAGCGGATGAGATCGTTGGTGGCATCGCGCACGCCCGCCGCGTGGTCGAGAAGAATACTCGCGACCTTCATCTTCCGCGGATCACGGTCGATAAGCACGACCGGCCGATTGAACGACGCAATCGCCTTGCTCGTGCGCGTGCTGGCTTCACTGATCGAGGACACCAGGAGGGCATCCACGCGGCGCTGTCGCAGCAGCGTGAGCCTGTCGACCTCGCGCACCGGGTCGCTACTGGAGTTCGTCACGAGCAGCGTGTAGCCGGTGTCGTTGAGTGCTTCCTCGACGCCATGGATGATCTCGCCAAAGAAGGGGTTCGCAAAGTCGCGCACGACGAATCCGACAGTGCGGGTGAACCCGCTCCGCAGGCTCTGGGCGCCGGGGTCCGGCGAATAGCCGAGCTCAGCGGCCGCCGCCAATACTTTGGCCTTCATGGCCGGGCTGACGTCAGGGTGCGAGCTCAGGGCACGCGACACCGACGACACAGCAACTCCCGCGAGGCTGGCGACATCATGAATTGTCACCGATCGCGATTCTTCTATTGCCATTACCTGACTTCTCCCTCGGCGTTCATATGCGAACGCGCTTCACGTCAAGAATGGCCTATTCGAGGTGCCATACCTCGGTGAAACTCAGTTGGTCGCCACGATCGCTCGCCTGGTTGACGATGAGATCCTTGAACCACTCTGACCACTTGCCGTTGAATTCCGACTCGGCAACTTTGGCAAAGGCAGTCGCCGCATCAGGGTGCGCTTCGACATATCCGATCACCTGAGTACCCCTCCGGAAGAGGCTGTAGTTCTTCAGACCGGCCGCCTGAATGGCGCTCACCAACTCTGGCCAGATCTCGTCGTGGCGCCGCTTGTATTCAACTTCGGCACCTTCGTAAAGCTCGAAAGTAAAGCAGACCCGCTCCATTGCGCACCCTTCCGTCACGGCCATCGACCACGTCATGTGCACACCAGTATGCTGCACAGTTCCGATTTTTGGAATCATTTCCGGTAACACGCCCACGCCTTGACATAGATCGCGCACTGACAATAGCGTCGAGTTCTGGAATTGATTCCAGATTTGGGACTATCCGATCGGTTCAGAGAGGAACCACTCATGCATGTTTCGAGAAAAGGCCGGGAGAAAACGCTCCTGGCCGGCCTAGGACTCATCACTGCAGTCCTGTTGGCCGGATGCGCCACGAGCACAGCGACGGTCGACGGCGACCGAACGCCAGACAGCGGAGACGCCACCGCTGCCCTCACCGCTGCGGTAGCTGCGGCGAACACTGACGACCCCAACGCCGCCGATTTCGTCGGCGCCAAGAGTGGATCCGGCACCGGGCTCGTCGTGGGCTACATTTCGGCTGGAGAGGCCAGCCCGTTCGTGCATGCCCTGACGGTGGGCGTTCAGGAGCAGGCGGAAAAGGCTGGGGTAGACCTGCGCATCTGCGATGCGCAATTCGACGCCGCCAAGGCGCTCCAGTGCGCGAACGATCTATCGACACAGGGCATTACCGGCCTCTTCAACATGCAGGTCGACGCGGCTTCCGCCCCGGCCATCTGCGCGGTGAACGATGTGCCCACCATCGCCTTGGCTATTCACCAGAAGCCGTGTGAGCTCTCGTTCGTCGGCGCTGAAGACGAGCGCGCGGGCTATCTCGCGGGCGTCGCCATGGGTGCCTATGTCGACTCGCGATTTGGCTGTGATGTCGACAAGATCTTCTCCCTCGAAGACGTCAACTCGGGCGAGACCAACACCAAGCGCGTCAAGGGCTGGACCGAGGGCTTCCAGAGCATCTGCGGCGACAGCCTCGAGTTCGTGCACATCGATACCGCCGGCCTTATCGACGAGTCTCAGAAGGCGATGACGGATGCCCTGACCACGGCACCGGACTCCCACCGGGTAGTCGTGTTCACCATCGACGACAACGCCGCGCTGGGCGCCCTCGCCGCGGCATCCTCCCTCGGACGCAAGGGTGACCTCTTCGTCGCCAGCCAGGGCGGCGACGCGAGCGGTCACTGCGAGATCCGATCCAACCCGCAGTGGGTTGCCGATGTGGGGTACTTCCCGGAACGCTACGGTGAGATTGCGATCCCCGCGATGATCGCGCTGCTGGGCGGCGACGACATCAACCCCGACCTGCATGTGCAGCACTCGGTATTCAACAGCACCAACATCGATCAGTTCTATCCAGACGACAACTGCTGATCACCCAGCAGGGCTGGGGCGGCACGCACAAAGCCGCCCCGGTCTTGCTAACGATTACCCCCCTGCTATTGACAACACGAAGGCCTAGGGGCTTATCATCTCGATTACTGGAAAGGGTTCCAGAATCAGTTCAGAGAGGAACGATTCATGCGCGTAATACGGAACAGCAGGGGGCTCGGGGCACTTGTCGCCGCGGCCGCCATCACCGTGCTGGGATTGACTGGCTGTACGACATCAGGCACTGGTGACACCGGAGGCGAAGCAGCAGGCGATGGCGCCGGCCTCAAGATCGGCTACATCTCGCTCGGCGACTCCATCCCGTTCGTCAAGCTCGTGTCCGACAACATCAAGCTGGAGGTCGAGGCGTCTGGCGCCGAGTTCTTCTTCTGCGACTCGCAGCTCGACGCCGCCAAGGCGCTCGCCTGCGCGCAGACGTTCAAGACTCAGGGTGTTGATGGCATCATCAACTTCCAGGTCGACGAGAAGGCTGCAGCATCCATCTGTGCGGCAGGGCCGGACGTTCCGGTCGTTGCCGTCGACATCCACCAGCTTCCGTGCGAGAAGGTCTTCGTCGGTGCTGACAACAAGACTGCGGGACAGATCGCAGGCGAGGCGCTGGGCAACTACTTCAAGGACAACTTCAACTGCGAGTACGATGCATTCGTGTCGATGGAGCAGCCTGCCGCTGGTCAAGTAAACCTTGACCGTACCGGCGGTGCCGTGGATGGCTTCGAATCAGTGTGCGGCGCTATCCCGGCCGACAAGAAGCGCAGCGTTGATGGCGGTGGCACGATCGACGGTGGACTCACCTCGTTCGGCGACACTCTCACGGCGCTCACCGGTGCGACCCGTATCGCTGTCGTCAGCCTCAACGATGACATGCTGCTCGGTTCGTTCGCCGCGGCTGACGCACAGGGACGTTCGGACCAGGTCTACGGCGTAGCGCAGGGTGCAGACCCGAGCTCGTTCGACAACATCCAGAACGACCCGAACTGGGTCGGCGACACTGCCTACTTCCCGGAGCACTATGGGGAGCTTGCCGTTCCGTCGATCATTGCCCTCATCAAGGGTGAGAGCGTGCCTGCGAATGTCTTCACCAAGCACGTCTTCATCAACGCGGACAACTTCTCCGAGTACTACGGATAAGCCCGGATGTCGCAGCTGACCCTGGCATTACGCGACATCAGTAAGTCGTTCGGGGGCGTTGAGGTTCTCCACAAGGTGAACCTCGACGCCCTCGGCGGCGAAGTTCTCGCCCTGTTGGGCGAGAACGGCGCCGGCAAATCGACTCTGGTGAAGATCCTCGCGGGAGACTACGTTCCCGACGGTGGCGAAGTCATCGTCGACGATGTCAGCGCTCCCAGTCTCAATCCCCGCACGGCACGCAAGCTCGGTATCCGGATGATCCATCAGGAGTTTCAGGATGCTGGCGCACTGACCGTCGCGGAGAACATCTCTCTCGGGCGCTGGCCGACCACGGGAGGAATCGTCTCATGGCGCAACCTCAAGCGTCGCGCTGTGGACGTCCTGACCCAACTCGGGGTGGACATTGATCCCGGTGCCTTGGTGAGCTCCCTCAGGGTCGGAGAACGCCAAGTCGTCGAGATCGCACGAGCGCTCGCGGACGACGCGAAGCTCTTGATCCTCGACGAACCGACCGCCGCGCTGTCCCAGCAGGAGGTGGATCGTCTGTTCGAGTGGGTCCGCCGCCTCCGTGACCGCGGGGTGTGCGTTGTCTACATCACCCACCGACTCGACGAGGTGTTCGAACTCGCAGACCGTGTACAGGTGCTGCGCAACGGAAACGTCGCGCTTACTGCGCCAACATCTGACGTGACCCGTCGACAGCTCGTCGAAGCGATGGTGGGGCGCGACATCGGTGAGGTCTCTCGACCCGTCGGAGCTGGAGCCGGCGCGCACGGCGAACCCATGATCACTATCGACAACCTGCACGTCGACAATCAAGTCGCAGGCCTGAGCCTCACCGTCCGCAAGGGCGAAGTGGTGTGCCTCTACGGCAAGCTCGGCAGCGGCACCACGCAGGTCGCGGAGGTCTGCTTCGGCATCCGCAAGCCCACTGGCGGCACCCTCGACATCGCGGGTACCGCGGGCTTTCCCTCTGCGCCTACTGCCGCAATCCGACGCGGGGTCGGTTACCTTCCCCCCGATCGCAAGCGCGAGGGTGCATTCATGAGCCGCTCGGTGGTCGAGAACCTCTCGGTAGCTTCCTGGGGGAAGCTGGCGGTCGGCGGCTTGTTCATCACCTCGGGCATGGAAAAGACCGCATACGCGCGTTGGTCGTCGAAGCTCGGCATCAAGTCGGCGGATCCGGCCAACCAGCAGATCGCTCAGCTCTCGGGTGGCAACCAGCAGAAAGTCATGCTGGCGCGTTGGCTCGAACGCTCCTCGAATCCGCTAGTCCTCGTCGAACCGACGCGTGGAGTCGACGTGGGCGCCCGCCAAGAGATCTACTCGGCGATTCGCGCCCTAGCGGCAGAAGGACACGCAGTACTCGTGGTGACGTCTGACTATGAGGAGGCCGTGCAGCTTTCCGACCGCGTCGTCGTGATGCAGCGCGGCCAGCAAGTCGCAGAACTCGACGGCAATGACGTCACCGCCCAGAACCTAACCATTGCAGCAGGAGGCTGACGTGACTGTTCAACTCGATACCCCCATCGACCCGGTCGAAGACCGGAAACCGACGCGCAGTCGACGTCGGATTCCCGAGACTGCGGTGCTCGCTGCGGTCTTGTTGGCCCTTGCGATCTTCTTCAGCACTCAGTCGCAGTTCTATTTGACGCCGAACAACCTGCTCAACATCTTGGTCAGCGCCTCGGTCATCGGCATTATTGCAGCGCCAGGTACCCTCCTGCTCGTCGCCGGGCAGTTCGACCTCTCGGTCGGCTCCGGTGCTGCCTTCATCGGCGTGGTCATGGCATGGGGCACGGCGCAATGGGGAATTCCGACCGGCGTCGTGCTCGCGATCGTGGCCGGTCTGCTGATCGGGCTGGTCAATGGTGTCGCGGTTACGGTGCTCGGAATCAATGCCCTGATCACCACCCTTGCGATGTTGGCAATCCTGCGCGGTCTCGGACAAGTGCTCGCTGGTGGGCAGACGCTCCTGCTGCCGGGCTTCAACGACCTCGGCAATGCCCGTCCGTTCTTCAACGTACCCATACCGGTACTGGTCTTCGCTGCCGTCGTCATCATCACCGCGCTCGTCATGAAGTTCACGGTGTTCGGCCGCTCGATGTACGCAATCGGCGCGAACCCGATCGCAGCGCGGCTCGCGGGTATCCGTACCAAGACGGCGATCTTCGGCGGCTTCCTGCTGTCGGGCGCGGCCGTGGTCATCGGTGGCCTGATCCTCGTCTCGCAACTGGGCGCGGCCTCCCCCAACGCGGCATCCGGGCTCGAGCTGTCAGTGGTGACCGCTGTCATCCTGGGTGGCGCAAGCCTCGCCGGTGGCCGGGGAACCATCGTCGGGACCCTGCTGGGCGTGCTCATCCTCGGCACGCTGAACAATGGGCTGACGCTCATGAACATCAACTCGTTCTGGCAGGACGTCGCACGCGGTGTCCTGCTGCTCGCGGCGGTGGGCTTCGATCAGCTCCGCCTGCGGCTGACTGGCGACAAGTAAGGAAAGGTTTCACCATGACGATCCGAGTCGGAGTAATCGGTGCCGGCAGCTGGACTGTGGCATCCCACCTGCCCAACCTCGCACGCCACGCTGACGTGGAGTTCGTGGGCGTCTCCCGGAAGGGGCCAGAGCTGCTCAAGAAGATCAAGGACGAGTACGGCTTTGCCGTGGCATCCGAGGATTACCGCGATGTGCTCGCCGAAGGCGTTGACGTCGCGATCGTCGCGAGCCCTTCGGGGCTGCACTTCGAGCACGCCCTCGCGGCCCTGGAATCCGGTGCCCACGTTATGTGCGAGAAGCCCGTCACTATCGATCCGGACAGGGCATGGACGCTCGCCCGGCGGGCCGACGAGCTCGGCAAGGCGTTCGTGGTTTCCTTCGGCTGGAACTACAAGCCGATGGTTCAGAAGGCGAAAGCAATGATGGATGCTGGCGGCATCGGCACGCTCGAACATATGACCGTGCACATGGCGTCCGCTACTCGGGAACTTCTCTCGAACACGGGGTCGTATCCGGGCGCCGCTCCCGAAGCGGTACCGGAGCAGGGGACGTGGACCGATCCGCGTCTCTCGGGTGGCGGCTACGGCCAGGCACAGTTGACGCACGCGCTTGGGCTCGCCTTCTGGCTCACCGGGGCGCGCGCCGCAGGCGGGTTTGCCACGATGGCCTCGCCCCTCAACGCTCCCGTTGAACTGCACGATGCGATCGTCTTCAACTACGACGGCGGAGGAATCGGCGTGCTCTCTGGCGGTTCTGCTCACCTGGGCGTGAACGGCAACAAGCACGCTCTCGAAGTTCGCGCCATCGGTAGTGAGGGGCAGTTACTCGTCGACGTCGAGCGGGAAGCGGTCTGGCTGTTCCGCAATGGCGAAGAGACCAAGGTCGACCTCGCCGACGGCGACGGCACGTATGACTGCATCGGTCCGATCGACACTGTGCTCAGTGCGGCCCGCGGGGAGGCGTATATCAACCAGTCCCCCGCCGAACTCGGCGCCCGCGTCGTTGAAGCGCTCGACATCGCCTACCGAAGTGCAGCCTCCGGACAGTTCGAGCGTCGCGCAGGATAGAACTATGACCCCGCGACCGCTTCGCTCGCACCTCTATGTCCCCGCCGACAAGGCCGACATGCTCGACAAGGCCGAAAGCCGGGGTGCCGATGCTGTCATCATCGACCTCGAAGACGCAGTCGCACCCTCGGCCAAGGATGATGCACTCACCGCGACCGTAGCCTTTGCGCGCCGTGAGGCGGGCTCTGGCGAACGCTGGGTTCGTGTGAACTCGGCAGAGCGTGGACTGCATGAGATCGCGACGCTGGCAGAGTTGCAGATCGACGGATTCTGGTTGCCCAAAGCCGAACCCGGCGACTGGCTCGACACCGCCGTCGCGGCGATCATGGCCGCGGGTGCGAAGGTGGGATTCCTTATCGAGAGCGCACGCGGTCTCGTCGGCATGCCGCAGCTCACCGCCGTCCCGACCGACTCCTTGGCCCAGCTCGGTGAAATCGACCTGCGTGCCGACCTGCGCATCCGGGATGCATCGGAGGAAGCGATGGTGCCGTACCGGGCGAGGATCGTCATGGAAACCGCCCTTCGCGGTCTCGCGCCAGCGGTGGCGCCGGTGGACCCCGACTACTCGAATCTTGCGGCATTCCGCACATCAACGATCCTCCTGCGCAACCGTGGGTTCGGCTCACGGGCGTGCATCCACCCCGCTCAGGTGGCGATCGTCAATGAGATCTTCACCCCCGACGAAGCGGAGCTCGAGAACGCCAGGCGAATAGTCGCCGCGTTCGAGAGCAGCGTCGATGCCGGGCAGGGCGCCTTTGCCGTAGACGGGACGATGGCGGATGCCGCGACCGTCCGGTGGGCTCGATCCCTCCTCGAGTCCCACCGATGACGGCCACACCGCCCTATGCCGAGGACCTCGTTCCGGGTGTCGCCCTTGACCCCGCTCCGGAGATCACCATCGATGAAGGCGTGGCAGCACACTACCTCGCCGTGAGCGGTGACCAACTGGGGCCCGCACTGAGCTCACCCCTCTCGCGCGAGCTCACCGGTCGTGCGGAGCGCCTCGCGAACCCATGCCTCGTCATCGCGCTCTCGATCGGGCAGTCGACGGTCGCGACGGGGCGCGTGATCGCGAACTTGCGCTACGACAACTTGACGCTCGAGCGGCAGCTTCACCTCGGTGAGACGCTGCGCACCGTCGTGACTCCGATCGCCGCGGCATGGACTCGGTCGGGAACAGAACGCGCGAAGGTGCTCCTCGACATGGCGGTGACGACCAGTCACGGCGAGCCGGTTGCGCACTACCAACGTTTGGCGCTCCTACCGGTTGCCGAACCGGAACGGCTCGTCGTTGGCACGCTCCCCGAGGCTGCCACCGCTCTCCCCCTGAGCCACTACCGGTCTCTCGTACCCCCCACCTGGACGACGCCGGCTGGCGTTGTCTCCCACCCACTCTCGGAGGGGGACTCTTGGGCCGACCCGTTGGCCGACACCGTGTCCTCGGCGCGCGAGCTCGTGCGCCTCACCCAGAATCGCGCGGCGGCCCACCGCGATGCTCGCGCGGGAATCGAGGGCAAGCGACTCGTTTTCGGCGGCCACACGGTTGCACTCGCACAGGCCTCGCTGTCGCGCTTCACGTCGGATTTGCTTACTGTGCTCGCGTGGCGAAGCTGCGACCATCTCTCCCCCGTCTTCGAAGAGGATCTGCTGACTTTCGATCTCACCGTCGACGCCGTGGAGTCCCACGATCGGTTCCGGATTGCTGACGTCACGGTGCGCGTGACAGCCCTCCGGCCCGGAAACGACCCTGTCGCCGTACTCAGGTGGAACCCTGTGCTGTTGCTGTCCGGAGACGCCTCATGACCAATCCTGTGACCCTTCTCAGTGGTATCAGGGTGGTGTCCCTCGAGCAATACATCGGCGCTCCCTATTGCACGTCGATCCTTGCGGATGCCGGCGCGGAGGTCATCAAGATCGAGTTGCCGGGCGTCGGCGACCCTCGCAGGTCATACGACCCCCGAATCGTCGACGCCGATGGAACGCTAAGCGGTGGTTTCGCCTCCTACAACAGGGGTAAGAAGTCGGTCGAACTCGATGTGACGACGACGGAAGGTCGCGCCCGCCTCGACGAGCTTCTCGCGGATGCCGACGTTCTGGTCTCCAACCTGCGACCGGGATCGCTCACCAAGTTCGGGTTGGGGCGCGACGAGGCGGCATCACGCTTTCCCGCACTCGTCGTGTGCGAGATCTCGGGTTTCGGCCAAACCGGGCAGTACGCCGCGTGGCCGGCGTTCGACTCCGTGATTCAGGCGATGAGCGGCCTCAGCAGCCTTCTGGGGGCGGCGCCCGACTCTCCCCCCGGGCTGGCACCCATGGCCACCATGGACATTCTGGGCGGTGTCTACGCCGCGGTGGGGATCCTCGCGGCACTCGTTGCACGTCAGAGCACGGGCCGCGGCACCCATGTTGACGCATCGATGTACGACATTGGGGCGGCGTTCCTCGAACGACCGCTCACCCTGCACGAGTTCACGGGCGAAGTGCCCACCCGGGGGCGGGATCGATTCAGTCCCGTCGGGAGTTTCCGTGCCGGCGACGGTGGTTGGGTATCCATGGTCATTCCCACCGACGAGATGTGGCGTCGGTGCTGCGTGGCAATCGGAAGAGAGGAACTCATCGCCTCACCCGACCTCGATACCGTCCTCAAGCGCGCACAGCGCATGAGCGATCTCGTCATTCCGGCGCTGGAATCGTGGGCCGCCTCGCTCACGCGCTACGAGGCTGCCCGCATGTTGCGCGAGTCCGGGCAGCCGGCGGGGGTGGTGCAGACTATCGCCGAGGTGCGCGACGATCCCCATCTCGCGGAACGCGGTCTCTTCCAAGCAGTGGACGACCCGCGGGCGATCCACGAGGACGGCACTCCGTTCCGGCTGCCCCGGCTACCGCTGCTGTTCGATGGCGTGGGCGCTGTGCCTGGGCCCATCCCAGCCCTCGGCCACAACACCGACGACAACTTCGAACGACAGGACACACCATGACCTCGCGCCGTGTCGGCATCATCCACCCGTATTGGAGTTTCTGGGAATCTGCGGTCGAAGGAGACTTTGCGGCTGATCGTCGCGCTCTCGGCTCGATCGCGTCCGCCGCCATTGAGGCAGGCGGTGCCACAGTCGTCTGGGAAGCAACAGTCGATCCCGGCAGTGATATCCCCTCCCTCGTCACCACTCTCGAGCACGACATCGACGCACTCGTCGTCGTCTCCACGATGGCCGCCTCCCCCGGTGCCGTGCTGGCGCTTCTCAAGGAATTCGATCGGGTTCCTCTTGTGCTCTGGGCAGCGCACGATGGACTCGCCGTCGATGAGGAGCTGAGCCATTCGGGAATCACTCGACGCGGAGGCACCGTGGGCAGTCCCATGATCGGCGCGGCTCTCACCAGCCAGGGCCGACCATATGACCTCGTCGCCGGAGAGATCAGCGATATCGTCAGCATCGGTGATGCCGTGCGTCGCGCCTGCGCTGCAGGGGCCGTTCGGCATGCTCGCTTGGGGATCGTGGGATCTACGATCCCTGGCTACGAATGGGCGCGCGTCCCCGACGAGCGTCTCACCGCTCTCGGAATCGAGGTGGTCACTAGCACGCCGGACGATCTGGCGGGGCGCGTTCGCGCTGTAACGCCTGAAGCAGTGGGCGCTGCCCGTGACCGGCTCGGCGAGTTCAGCGTCGACACCGACGTCGAACCTTCAGCTCTTGATGCCGCGCTGCGCTACTCCGTGGCGCTCGACTCCCTCATCGACGACGGGCGGTTGTCCGCAGGCACGCTCAACTGTCACGTCGCTCAACTGCGGCTCGATCCCGCCATCGGCTCGGCGCCCTGTTTTGCTCTTGGTCGCTCGACCTCGCGAGGCGTTCCCTGGACGTGCACCGGCGACGTCGCGACCTCGCTTGCCATGCTGCTCGTCTCCTCACTCGGCGCACCGACCCTGTACCACGAGATCGAGGCCCTCGACGAGGTGACGCACGAAGCGATCCTCGCCAACTCCGGGGAACACGACGATCGGTTCCGCGCGTCGACCGCCCGAAAGGTGATCAACAACCCCTGGTTCCCTCGTGAGAGTGCGACGGCGTCGGCCCTGTTCTCCCTTGCCGCGGGGCCTGCGAGCCTCGTGGGGGTAGTTTCTGGTCCGGATGGCACCCTCAAGGTTGTGGTCGCCGAAGGTCGGTTCACCGAACGAACGGCACCCGACTCGGGAACGGTGAATGCCGCGTTCGAGTTCGCCTCCGGACCGATCACCGAGGCCTGGCAGCGCTGGGGATCTGCGGGGGTAGGGCATCACTCCTGCGCAACCGACCGCCATGTCGCGGACGACCTTCGCGTGATCTGCCACCACCTCGGTCTCGACCTCGTGCAGGTCTAAGCGCTCTCTAGGTTGTCGCACCCTGGATCTCGTCGATGTACTCCTTGATCGCCGGCATCGCGATGAGTTTTTCGCGGTAGAAGGTGTTGATGAGGTTGACGACCTGAGTCTGGGCAGACTCGACCTCGGCAGTGCGTTCCTCGCCCGTTGCTTGCCCTTCGAGGGTCTGACGCAACCGCAACAGCGCTTCGACGATCGCCGTTTCCTCATCCCCCTCCAGGGCGTCGACTACCTGAACCACGAGTGCGTCGGCCTGTGCCTGAACAGCCTCGATAGGAATGGCGGATCCGGGTTCCGTCGCATTCTCGAGGGTAGAGATGAGTGACCACACCTGGTACAGGATCGTCGTCGGCTCGTCGAAGAGTTCGCGCACGAATGCGGCGTCGAGGTGGCGCCCGGAGAGCCGGAATACGTTGTACATCCGTTTCGCCGCTTTGCCGTAGTTGAGGTGGTCGGTGAGGTACTTGCGCACTTCCCCCTCGAGCCGCTCCACGTATACGTCGAGCGCGTCGTCGGAGACGAACTTGGCGACTTTCGCGAAGACGGGAACGGCATCTGCGTCCAGGTAGACCTCTTGGAAGAAGGCGTCGAGGTACCCGTCCAGGGAGATGATCTCTCCGCTCGGCGACTCCCACGTCACGTCGATGACGTTGCTGGCGTTGGAAAGCTGCTTGCGACCTTCATCCGTGACAACCCAGTCGAGTTTGCACCACCCGGGATCGAGGGCAACCTCGACCCAGCTCAGGGTACTGGCGCCGGATGCCGTGTCGACCTTGATCTCGCCCGCTTCGATGTCGGCGAGCTTCCAGGAGATTGGACTGCCCTTACGCCGCGGCATCCCATCCTGCGTGCAGTCGAACGGCCACGACCCCAGTTTCGCTTCGAGAAATTGGTAGGTCGCACCGCGCGCGTGGCTCAGGACATGATCGCGAAACAGGGTGGCGAGAAGGCCGCACGCCTCCTCACGCGTTGGCGCCAGAATGTTGAGTCGCTGGAAGTAGTCGCAGTCGCCCGGAAAGCTTTGGATCTTCGACTGGGCGGCAGAACCCGACAGCGCGAGAGCGCTCTCGGCAATACCCTCCGGCCCCGTGACTTCGACGATCTTTCCGATCCGCCGGAATCGCTCGAGGTCGTGCGGGCTGAAGTCGAGCATCGACACCCGATGCCCGAAAGTTCCGCTGTCCGCATCGACTATCACGTCCGAATTGTCCGCGCTGGCCGCAGCGATCGCGGCAAGCCACTGGAGGGTGCCCTCTTCGTCGAGTTCCACCCCCAATCGCTTGGCTGACTCGACAATGGCCTGGATGTCGGATGTCGCGTCGTTCATGATGGAACTCCTCGTCTACCAGTCGAACGGCTACGCTTCGTTGCGCAGCGCGCGGAACAGTCTTGCTTGATCACGGGCGTCACTGAGCGCGTTGTGCTCGAGCGGCTGCCCGTCGAGAAACCGGGGCGACAGGACTCGCATGCTGGTCTCCGCCCACGTCGACCGCATCGCTCCCATGGCATAGGCCTTGACGTCGAGCGCGGCATGGCCGAACGGGTTGCGGCCAAGGAATCGTCGGAAGTAGTCGTCAATGAACATCCAGTCGAACGGCGCATTGAATGCGACAAGAACTGGCGTCCGCTCTCCGGGAAGTGCCGTCAGCCACTCCTCGAACTGGAGCATGGCGGTCGCGGGCTCCACCCCCGTGCGCTCCAACTCCTCCATCGAGAGCCCGCTTATCGCGAGGGCCTCGGGAACCACCGCGCTCGTGGTCGGCTTGAGCTCGACATAGAAACTGTGGTCGGGTTGATCGACCAGACACGCACCAATCGAGATCATCGAGTAGTCCCGGGGGTTCGGCCCCGCGGTTTCCACGTCGACCGAGACGAGGACCTCATCCATACAGGCTCGCTACCGCTTCCCGGAATGCGACGGTGTGCCGCTCGACGTCCTGCGCTGTCGTCTGCGGACACATGAGCGCCATGTTGTGGAACGGGGTCATGAGAATCCCGCGGTTGAGCGCGTGTAAGTGCAGATACTGCTGGAGCTCGAAGTCATCGGCGGCAGCGGCTTCCGCGCCGTCGTGCGGAGCGTCCGGTCGGAAGCTGTACTCGGCTCGAGCGCCGAGTTGCGTTACCTGCCACGGCACCTCGAACTCGTCGAGAGCCGCCTGCACTCCTGCGGTCCATTCGGTGCATCGATCGATCATCCCGGCAAACGCGTCAGCGGTGAGCACCTCACCGAGCGTGGCACGGATGCCCGCGAGCGAGACCGCGTTGCCGGCGAGTGTTCCGCCCACTCCCCCGACGTCGATGTCTTCCCGTTCGAGGGACTCACGCACGGCGAGCGCGAACTCGCGAGTCATTCCGTACGCTCCGGCCGGGATGCCCCCGCCGATGCTCTTGCCCAGCACGACCGCATCCGGATGCAGATCGAGGGTCGTGATCATCCCCCCGGGTCCTGCACTGAACGTGTGCGTCTCGTCGATGATTAGCAGAGTCCCGTAGCGGGTACACAGCTCGCGCACCGCCTCGTGATAGCCCGGGTCAGGTAGCACGATGCCGATATTTGTGAGCGCAGGTTCGATGAGCATTGCCGCGATGTCCCCGACCGCGAGTGCAGTTTCGAGAGCCGCAAGGTCGTTGAACTGCACGACTGCTGTGGTCTCGGCAAGGGGCACGGGTGCACCGATATTGCCCCGCCTACTGACGACGTGATTTTCCTCGTCGAGGGTGGCGTACGCCTCATCGACAGTGCCGTGGTAGCTGTAGTCGTGAACGAGAATCCGACGCCTACCGGTCACCTGCCTGGCGTAGCGGAGAAGGCTTCGATTCGCGTCGGTCGCGGAGAGCGAGAACTGCCACACCGGCACACGAAACCGCCCCGCCAGCACTTCGGCGGCTGCTGCGGCGTCCTCGGTAGGAAGCATGAAGGTTGATCCGCGCGCGAGTTGACGAGTGATCGCGAGCACGGATGCCGCAGGGGCATGGCCGCACATCGCCCCGGTGTCGCCCAGACACAGGTCGACATGGTCGATACCGTCGACGCACTCGAAGTGCGCCCCCTGGGCTGCACTCACGTACACCGGCCACGGGCCCGGCCACTTGGCCATCCACAACATCGGGACGCCGTCTGGCATGTGCTCGCTGGCCCGTTTCCACTGCAACTCGGAAGCCGGACGTGCCGCGCGGTAGACCTCGAGTTCGCTCTCCCACAGCGCGGCGAGACGAGCGCGCTCGCGATAGGGGCTGTGCTGGGTCGTCACAGGGTAAGTTTTGCGAGTCGCTTGCGCCGCGCGGCCGACGTCGTCTGGGCAACGATGACCATGATGAGCGCGAGCAAGAACACGGCGGATGCGACGACGTTGGCCTCGGCGGGAACTCCGCGTGCCGCCGCCGTGTAAACGAAGATCGGGAACGTCTCCACCCCGCCGTTGTTGAATCGCGTGATGATGAAGTCGTCGAAACTCAGCGCGAACGACAACAGCGCCGCCGCAATGATGCCCGGCAACAGGAGCGGGAACGTGATCCGCCAGAACACCTGACCCGGTGAGCCGTAGAGGTCGCGCCCGGCCTCCTCCAGCGCCGGATCGAGGCTCGCGACGCGCGCCTTGACGGTGACGACCACAAAGCTCAGGCAGAACAATGCGTGGGCGATGATGATCGTCACTAAGCCCTTGGGCACTCCGGCCGAAAGGAACTGCGCCGCGAGGCCGGCGCCGAGCACGACCTCAGGGGTCGCCATCGGCAGGAACAGCAGAAGGCTGATCGCCGATCGGGCACGGAACTTGTACCGCACGAGCGCGATGGCCATGAGGGTTCCGAGGGCGGTCGCGATAACCGTGGCAATGATGCCAACCAGGATGCTCGTGCCGAATGCCGCACACACACCCTGGGCGTCGCACACATGCAGCCACTTGTCGAAGGTGAATCCGACCCACTGCACGTTCGACTTCAACGAGTTGTTGAACGAGAACACGAAGGTGTAGCCGATCGGGATGAGCAGGAAGATCAGCGCGAGGGCGCTATATACCGGCAGTAACCACTTTCCCAGTGAAAACCTCACAGCAGGTCCTCCGTTCCGCTTCGCTTCACATAGAGCCCCACGAGCAGGAGGATGATGCCCATCAACAGAACCGAGAGGGCAGAAGCTGCGGGGTAATCGAGCAAGCCAAGGAAGTTGGTTTCGATGACGTTACCCACCATCTGGGTTTGCGCAGAGCCGAGGAAGCTCGCACTCGCGTTGATGTAGTCACCGGCCGCCGGGATGAACGTGAGAAGTGTCCCTGACACGACGCCGGGCATCGACAGCGGAACCGTGACCCGCCAGAACGTTGTCGCCGGCGCCGCATACAAGTCCGATCCAGCTTCGAGGTAGCGGGTATCGAGTCGCTCGAGCGTCGTATACAGCGGCAGAGTCATGAAGGGAATGAAGTTGTAGGTAAGTCCGAAGATCACCGAGAACGCCGTACCCGTGAGGTGTCCATCGCTCGGGATGATCGACAAGGCCTTGAGCGCCTGGACCACCGGGGTCTCGTCGGACATGAGCGCTTTCCAGGCGAGCGTGCGCAACAGGAACGAGATGAAGAATGGCGCAATCACGAGCGTGAGCATCAATGCCTGAATAAGCGGCCACGGTCGAGCTTTCACACCGATGAAGTATGCGAGCGGATAGCTGATCACGAGCGCAAAGAACGTCGCCGCAAGCGCGTACCCGAAGGCACGGAGGAAATGCGGCCAGTACTGCTGCACGACGAGCGCGTAGTTCTCGATTTTGAACGCTTGCTGGAACTGGCCGACGTCCCCGAACTCCACCGGGGTCTGCAAAGACGTCAGGATGAGCGAGACAAAGGGCGTCAGAAAGAACAACGCGAGGTAGGCAAGCCCGGGTAGGAGCAGCACGAGCGCTACCCAGCTACGGCGGCGCGGGGCTTGATCGACGGCGGCGCCCGGGCCACCGGAGCCGAATGCGGCGAAGGCCATTCCTAGCCCTCCCCGATCTCCGCGAGCAACTCGTTTCGGGTCTGCGTGGCGATCGTCGCGGTATTGGTGTCAGAGGCGAATCGGGGCGCATCGCCCGGGTCGTCAGCGAGTCCGAAGCCATGATCGACGGTCCACGACACCCACACCTCGGCGCCGAGGTTGGCGATCGGGCCGAAGACCATGTTCTGCGAAAACACCGTAATCGGTCCGAGCCCCGGTACGGCGACCAGATACTGCGTGCTCACGCCGCTGAACGAGACATCGGTAACCCGGCCAGGGCCGAGCACGTTTACGCCAGCAGCCTTCGCCGGTGCTTCGGAGTGCACACTGAGCTTCTCGGGGCGAACGCCGATCGTCACCTCGCCGTTGTGTCGCTGGGAGCGATCCTTCGGCACCTCGATCTTCACCCCAGAGATATCCACCACCATCGATTCGCCCTTCGACGAAATCACCGGCCCGGTGAACAAGTTGGATTGGCCGAGAAAATTCGCGACGAACGCTGTCCGCGGTAATTCGTACAGTTCCTCGGGCGCGCCCATCTGCTCGATCGCACCCTTGTTCATGACCGCGACCGTGTCAGCCATGGTCATGGCCTCCTCTTGGTCGTGGGTGACATGCAAGAAGGTAAGGCCGACGTCGTCTTGGATCGACTTGAGTTCGAGCTGCATCTGCCGACGCAACTTGAGGTCGAGTGCTCCGAGCGGTTCGTCGAGCAGCAGGAGGGCCGGGCGATTCACGACTGCCCGAGCGAGCGCCACACGTTGCTGCTGTCCTCCCGAAAGCTGCTGGGGACGACGGGCCGCGAGGTGGTCGAGTTCGACGAGCTGCAACGCCTCGTGAGCCTTTCCCACCGGATCGCTGATCCCGCGTCGACGCAATCCGAACGCGACGTTCTCCAGCACCGACATGTGGGGAAAGAGCGCATAGCTCTGGAACACCGTGTTGACCGGGCGCTTGAACGACTTGACGTCGGTCACGTCTTTTCCGCCGATGAGGATGCGACCCGAGGTGGGCTGCTCGAGCCCCGCCACGAGTCGGAGCGTCGTCGTCTTTCCACAGCCAGACGGACCCAACAGCGCGAAGAACGATCCTGCGGGAATCCGCAGGTCGAGGTCTTCAATCGCGGTAAAGCCGGGAAAACGCTTGTGAATACCGACGAGTTCGAGATCCGCGCCAGCCTCGGCGAACGCGCTACCGACCATCAGGCACCCAACTTGACGCGCTGGAACTCGGCGTTGAACGCCTGATCGTCAGCAGAGTCAAGCGTGCGGAAGATGTGGGCGTTGCTGAGGGTGTCCGCGTTCGGGAAGATGAGCTGGTCGTCAGCGATCTCCGGGAACATCTCAGCTGCAACCTCTTGAGCACCGACCACCGGAGTGATGTAGTTCACCCACGCGGCGACCTCGGCGGCGACCTCGGGCTCGTAGTAGTAGTTCATGAGCGTTTCCGCGTTCTTCTTTCGCGGCGATCCCATGGGCACGACGAACGTGTCACCCCACAGCGTGCCGCCCGACGACGGGAGAGCGAACTTGAACTTCTCATAGCCCGCTTCGAGGTTTGCGGCGGTGATGTCGCCGGACCACACGATACCGGCGACGGCGTTTCCACTCGCGAAGTCCTGAAGGTACTCGTTGCCCTTGATGCCCAGAATCTGACCGCTCTTGACGTTCTCTTCGAGCAGTGCGATTGCGGCGGCGTACTCGTCAGTTCCCCACGAGCTGCCAGAGATGTCCACGCCCTGACTCAGCAGGATGAGGCCCATCGTGTCGCGCATCTCGCTCAACACGGTCACCTTGCCCTTGAGCGCGGGCTGCCACAGGTCGTCGAGGGTTTCGAGGCCACCCGGGAGGGCATCCGTGTCCCATGCGATGCCCGCAAATCCGTTCTGCCACGGCAGGGACTTTGCACGGCCGGGGTCGAAGTCGGGGTTGAGGAGGGCGGGCGCCAAGTTCGCCTTGTTGGGGATGTTCGCGGCGTCCAGATCCTGCACGTAGCCGAAGCGGATGAGTCGAGCAACCATCCACTCGGTGAGGCAGAAGGTGTCGGATCCGGTGGCCTGGCCCAGCGCGAGCTGATCCTTGATCGTGCCGTAGTACGTGTTGTTGTCGTCGATCTCGACCTTGTAGTCGACGGAGATGCCTGTCTGGCTCTCGAAGGCGACGAGCGTCGGGTAGTTGCCGTCGTCGTCCTCGTCGATGTATGCGGGCCAGTTTCCCCACGTGAGGGTCTTATCGGTAGCAGAGACGTCTTCGGCAGGCGTGAGCGACGCCGCGGTACCGGGGGCGCATGCGGCAAGTGCGAGCGCGCCCGCTCCGATACCAGCTCCCTGGAGAAGATGACGCCTGCTGAGTTGGGTTCTGCGAGCCTGAGCGACCAACTCGGCGATGAGTGGGTCTTTGGGGGTCGGTCTCGACGTCATGAATTTCGACATGGGCAACTCCTTCACCTTGCGGGGATAGCGCGTTTCTCGATACTGGCACAGGACTCCCGCAGAGCACACCCTCAAGGGGCAAATGGTGACATTTGTAACAAAATCTTCACGAAATCAGTGGCTAAAAGCGGATATCTTGTGCGGAATTCGAGGTTAAGTGAATGTGCGGCGTGCCCGCAAGAGAGTCGTTAACTGGCCGATTGCGGCAGTCCACTGCCTCGCACCTACACGGAGTTCGAGGCCGCTCTCGGCTAGAGGCTCACCCGAATCAGGCTTCCGCTGCGCTCCCAGAGCCAACCGACACCGACGAGGCCTTCGAGTGGCGGAGGCAGTTCGCGGCTGCGGGTGAGCGCCCGCACGTCTGCGAGCGAACAACCCTCGAACACGACGTCGGCGATCTCGCGCACCGACTGAAGCGCACCCCAGCGGGATTGCCATTCCTCGGGGTCGCCGACGACCGGACGCTCGCCGCTCCAGTCCGCGAGATCACACTCGGCAAGCGTGGCACCCGCCCGCGATCTCGTGGTCACGAAGGCGCGCGGCCGCTTTCCCCGGGCGGCAATAGCCGGCTGACGCTCCGCCTCCTCGACAGGCACGGAGGCCACCTGCACGCGATTCCCCCGCCAGACTCCCCCACCGGGTGGCAGGTTCTGAATGAACTCGGCGGCTTCCCCACCCGCGAGTGCCCAGTCCTGCCTCGAGATGTGACGAAGGAGGAGGCGGTTCGGCACGAGCGAAGCGAGCTGCTGCAGTTCGGCCGTGAGTCGTCGAGCTCCCACGGCTGCGACCACGCCCCGTGCTGGGCCGTCCCTGAGGATCGTGGACAAACGTTCGACAATCGCCGAGCGGTAGTCGGCCGGAAAGCGTGCGATCAGCGAGTCGAGATCGTCGATCACGAACACGGTGTGCTGGGCGGTGACGAGTTCAGTCACGACGTCCCATGCCGCGGGAACGTCCCGAGGCACCCGTATGGCGGCGGGCGCTAGGCCCGCAAGTGCTGTCGATATGCCGCTTCTCGCGGAGCCCAGCACCAACACATGTCCGTCGCTCGCGGGCGTCCAGACTGCTACCGCTCGCCGTTGTTCGTGCGGCAGATCGACGAGCCCGAAGCCGTCGGGAGCCTCAGTGGGGTCCACCACCGACGGCAGTGGCTCGCACCAGGGGCGTCGCGGGGGTGGCGAGTCGGGCCAGCAGCGCCGGACCCTTTCGACATCTGACCCGTCGGCAATGGCGAACTGAACGACGCGCGGCTCCCGACCAGGCGGGGCAAGGACGCCTCGACCTTTGGACTGAGCGTGGATCTCGGCCGCGGCATCCGTACCGACGACAGCGGTGCTGTCAGCTCGATTGTTTACCCGCAAAGAGATGCGCAGGTCGGCGTTGGCGAGCACAGCGTCACGCACGACACCAGCAGGACGTTGGGTGCACAGGATGAGATGCACGCCGAGCGATCGGCCCCGTGCGGCGATATCCGCGAATACTGCGTGTAGGTCTGGGTGATCAGCAAGCATCGCTGCGAACTCGTCAACGACGATGACGAGCCGGGGCAACTCGGGCGTCCCGTCGATATCCCGGGCCCGCGCCTCAGCGATCGTGCGCTCCCGGTAGCGAAGTTCTGCGCGCAGGCTCGCGAGCGCTCTGGCCGCTCGGTGCTCGTCAAGATCGGTGATGATCCCCACAACATGCGGCACACGCTGGAGCGCTGCGAATGCCGAACCGCCCTTGAAGTCGACGAGAAGTACCGCAAGCCGCTGGGGCGACGCCACCTGCGCCATCGCGAGTACCCACGACACGAGCAGTTCGCTCTTGCCGCTTCCGGTCGTTCCGCCGATAACTGCATGCGGCCCTTCGGCGACGAGATCGATGAACACCGGACCCGACCCATCGGCGCCCACCACGCAGGACAGTCCGGCGCTCTCCGGCTGGGGCAGGGTCGCAAGGTGGGTGACGGGCGGGAGTTCCCTGCGTGAGGAGGCCAGCCTCGGCAGACTCGACGCCCATGCCTGGGCTGCCGATTCCGAGATCAGCCCCGGACGCAGCGCGATACGTCGCGATCGGTCCGGATGGTGCACGATCGCCGCTCCGTCGGCGCTGATGGCAATGACAACGCGGCAGGTCTGGGTCAACGACTGAGCGGTCGCCGCCCAGGCGACCGACACGAGTGGTGTCGTGTCGCCTCGCCTACCGAACTCAGCGACCGTACCGTGACGCACCGTACGCGACCCATCGTGTGGGAGTTGCGCCGCCCATGGCTCAGTCGACGCGCACCAATGGCTGTCGGGCGACAACGCCCACGCGACCTGAAGAACCAGCGCTCGGGTCGCCGCGGCCGCAAGTGCGGGTGGCCCGCACACCCCGATGCCGAGCGCAGCATCCACGATGATCGGTGCGTCGACGAGCACGGATGCCCGCCGGGTGAGCTCCTCATCCGCGCCGTCGATCACGACACCGCTGACCGCAGTGCCCGTACCCACTGACACGGGCACCTCGGTTCCGTCGCACAGCCAGCGCCACGGATCCGACCCGGTGCGCCCGAGGATGTCACGTGCCGTGGGTGATCGTTCGCCGAGAGCTGCACGCTCTTCAGCGTGCGCCGCATCGATCGCCTCGCCCGCGCTGATGCTCTCCGCACCATAACGTTCGTGCTCTCTGCGACGCGATCGTCGTGCACCGAGCCGCGAATCGGCGGCGCTCGCAACCGCCGTCACCGGACCGAGCAGCGCGAACAGAAGTGAGTATGGCGATGTAGTAATAATCCAGAGAATCACCGCAACGGCGAGCGGCGCGAGGCTTGCGACCAACGGGAACCGGAACGGACGCGGAGGGTCGATCGGCCGCGGGGCAGTGATACGCACCAGTCAATGAGAACTCGCCGACGAGCAGAGCAGAGTGGAAAAGCAGATTCGGTGGAGAAACTCAGCTCACGATGAAGAACTGCTCGCCGACCTCGACACGAGCGCCTCGCGTCACACGATACCGCTTGCCTGCCTCGCACCGACGCGGGTCACGGTCAGGCTCGCGCACGACTGTTCCGTTGCCGGAGTAACGGTCGCTCACCCAGAAGTACGGGCCGTCTTGACCGAACTCGAGATGGGTCTTGGACACCGAGCGACCGGGATCCACGATCGCGATGAGGGTGTCGACGTACTCGCCCGGCTCGGCCACTGGATTGCGACCGATGAGTCCCGACCCGGACACGCTGACGCTCTCCCCGGTGCTGAACTGAAGGACGAACCGCTCACCGCGGGGTCCGCGTGGCACGAGTCGGGTCTCGGCGACATCGGAGATCTCCGCGAACGGCTTGCTCGGGGCATCCGGCACCACAGGTCGCGGGGCCTCGTCGGGCTCGAAGTCCACCGCGGGGTTCTTGCCTGCACTCCCCGACTCGGGCGAGCGTGGAAGTCCCCACGGGAATGGATCGAGGATGTTGGTGTCGCTGGGCCGTGAGCGAGCGCCATCACGCTGGCGCACGAATCCACACTCGGGGCAGAAGATGTCTGATGCCGCCAACGGCGCGCCGCACTGAGCGCATCCTTCTGCCGCGGTCGACTCTCCACGGTCGTCACCGACCGCCGACTGCTCGGCGACAGGTTCCGGCTTTGGCTCCGCTGCAGCGGGCACTGCTTCAGCGGCTGGCTCTGGTTCCGCTGCTGGCTCTGGCTCCGCGGCTGGCTCTAGTTCGGCTGGCTCCGGTTCGACGGCTGGCTCTCGGACCGCCGCTGGTTCCGGCTCTGGGTCCGCTGCTGGCGCCGGCTCGGCCGAGAGCACCGGCTCCTTCTCACGAGGCGCAGGCTCTTCGAGCGGTACTGGCTCGGCCGTTGGTTCTGCAGTGGCGGCGGGCTCGACAACCGTCGAGTCGACGGACACTGCCTTCGACTTGGCGCTTCGGCCACCCTTGGTGCTTACCGGTCGCCCACACTCGCCACAGAACATGGCCCCAGCGGGGAGTTCTGTACCGCAATAGAAACAGGTCACGGTCCGGTCTTTCTCTCTCTGAAGAGCCTTCTGACACTATAACCGCCAAGCGATCGCAACGAGATTCGCGCCCTGAGCCGCTGCCACCTGGTCAAGCCCGCGTCGAGGGAGGCCTGAAGTTCGTCGACTGCTCGCCACACGCTGTCTGCGTCGGAGTCGACGGGATCATCGGGCGCAAAGTTCGCGCGGTCGGCAACCGCCGCGAGAACCTGCGATTGCATTCCGCCCGCAATCGACGCCACCTCGCTTCGAGTTGCGGTTGCGGCGGGACTCAGCCCGTGATCAACGACGGAATCCTCGAACTCTTGCCAGCCGCCACTTATTCGCTCGAGGGCGTTGGGGGCGTGCCGTCGGAGCCGGCGCCGTCGGATCTTCGCCGCGACGACGAGGACAAACGGCGCGAGGATGATGCCCAGCACGAGCAACCCGATACCCACGCCGCGCGCGATCGCGAACAGCGCCTGAATCACGGGGTTGAGGTCGGGTGGAAGTTCCTGCTGACTGTCCGGAGTCGTCTGACGATCAACCCGCTCACTCTCCACGACCGGCGGGGGGACGATGGTTTGCGGTCGGGCGACCTGCGCGTTCTCCTGCGGGTCTTCCTCCGGGATGTCCCGCGCCTCAGGAGTGGGGTCGATCGCTACCCACCCGTACTGCGCGGTGTCCACCTCGATCCACGCGGAGACATCAGCGCCCGTTACCTCGCCCGACGTGGGAAGGAATCCCATCACGACACGCGAGGGGAAGCCCAAGTCGTCGGCCATGAGCGCGGCCACTACCGCATATTGCTCGGCGTCACCGATCATGCGCGGTGACGAGATGAGTTCGGCGAGCCGGTCAGCAGCGTGCCCCGAACGGCTGGCGGGCTCATCGGGTCCGACGCCGTGACTGATGTACCCGTCGGTCTTCAAGCCCGCGAGCATCGCCACGAGGCGCTTTCCCGCACCCTCGATGCCCGTCGTGTACTCGTCGAGCTTGGCGGTGAGTTCGTCGGGAACATTCGTCGGGGCGGGCACGGTTGCCGATCCGGGTTCGAGACTCGCCAGTTGCGCAGTCGTGGGTTGGGCGGGAAGCACCGCATCGATTGTGTACGTGTCGCCCTTTACCACTCCGCGAACGACAGCCGCCGTACCGGACGTGTCGTTGTAGTAGAACGCATCACGCAGCGCCGTGGCATCCGTACCGCCGAATGCGACTGACTCGAGCTTGCCGACGGTGGGAAGCCACACACCCGTATAGTCGCCCACCGTCACGGCCACCGTTACCTGGTCTCCTGTGACACGAGACTGGTCGACAGTCGAGGGAACGCGCGTGAACGAGCCGGAAAGACTCGAAACCGAATCGCTGCCCACCGCGTAGACCACGCCGTCGTAGCTGTCGAGCGTCGCTACCCGAAGGCGTGCTCCGGCGGGGAGACCACTCACCTGCAGGAGAACATCGCCGACCGTCGGGGGCTGCCAGTAGCTGCGGAATCCGGAGAGCGGGCTCACATAGTCGCGCGGGTCGAAGGGTTGCTCCATCGACGTCCGTAGAACGGTGCGATCGGCGGCCGGCGGCACGACATCCACCGCGACCACCGCCGCCGCCACGCCAATGGCGAGAACCACAGCGGCACTCAGGACGGTCCGCAAACCGGAGAAGCCACTCTCGGCCGCGATCGGGAGGGCTGCCGACTGCGCGGAAAGCTGGCGGATGGACTCGCGCCTGCGATACCACCGAAACCAGACGAGCCAGAACAGCACCCCCACGAGGAGAGCAAGCGGAGCAATGAGGGGGCGATCGGGGAAACGCGGTCCGAACGCCGTCGCGGCCAGGAAGAGCGCTACCGGAAACAAGACTGCCAGTTCGCCGAATCGGGCACGCAGTGCGACGGTCAGGCCGATCACCGTCGAGCCGAACACGAGGACCAGGGCGGGCACAAGCAGCGCCTGATAGTCCCCCACGGGGAGTGAGATGGTCAGGAGTTGCTTCCACCCGAGCGCGACGCCGGCCACCAGATCGAGGAATCCGCCGAGCGTGGGCAGCACCCCGAACTGGGCTTTGCCCGGTACCGCCAGTGGCACGCCGATGACGAGAAATGCCGCGACCGACGTGAGTAAGACGGTCACCGATGACCAACGGAATTCGGCACCGACGATGGCGATAGCCGTGCCGACGGCAAGGGCAACACCCACAAGGATGATGAGTGATGTGCTGCGGTAGATCGGCCACAGCGCAGTTGATGCGACAACCGTGGTCAGCCACAGCATGGCGGTGTTCATCGCGATGAAGGCGATTCCGGTCGACCGCCGCCGGCGGCGCTGACGTAGGGGGGTACTCACGCGGCCGCCGATCGCGCAAGTGACTTCTGCAGATCCTCGAGGAAGCCGATCGTGAGCACGCTGAGGCCCGCCACCCGGCGCAGCCCAGGCGGGCGATCCGGGTCGCAGACGACGGCGACGACGTCGACATCGGCGGGAAACTTGGTTGACGCGGCACGGAGCTCTTGCGGAGTGGCACCCGACCCGCACACGAGGAACGCGACGGAGACGCCACCCGCCTGCTCACCCGTCACGCGCGCGACATCGGTGATCGTCAACGCTGTGTCGATGCGCTCGACCACCGCGAGATCGTCAAGCAGCCGGGTCCGCGTCAAGGTCGACAGCAGTTTGACCGCGAATACCTTGCGCTTGGCAAACTGCGGGGTGACTTCACTCGCGACGACGGTTACGGTACGGGCATCCCGGATGGCTCGTGCCCCGAGTGAACCCGCGACGCTCACCGCCATCTCGAACTCTTCATCGCTCGCGTAATCCGAACTCGCGAGGCTCAGGGCGATCACAAGATGGCTGCGTCGGGTTTCCTCGAACTGCCTCACCATGTAGGTTCCGGTACGCGCCGTGGACTTCCAATGGATGTACCGGCGCTCGTCGCCCGGAAGATATTCCCGTAGTGCATGGAAAGATACGTCGTTGTTCGAGAGATCGCGGGTTGGATTTCCCTCGAGGTCGCGGATGAATCCGGTGCTCATGCTCGGAATACTGATGGTTCGAGGATGCACGAACACCTCGGCGACGTCTGTCCACACCAGCTCGCGGCGCACGATACCGATGGGGTCTGCACGAACCGTTCGCACCGGGCCGACCGGAATCACCCCGCGGCGCAGGGTGGGGATCGAGAACTCGTGGTCGAATGTCGCCCCTCGCGCAAGACCCGGAAGCGCGGCCGCAGCGAGCCCCGCGCCCACGGGGACCTCGACAGTCACGCCGAAGGTGCGCCTACGACCTGGATTGCTGACGGCGACTTCGCCCACCGCGCGCTCCCCCGCGACAACGCGGTTGTGGGGAATTCGTAGCTCAATGACGATCGAACTACGACCGATGAGATAGATGAAGGCAATGACGATCAGGGCGGCAAGCGCGAACGCTACGACGATGAGTTCCACCCACCCCACCCCGTAGCCAACAGCAAGTGCGACCGGGAGAACTGCGAGAACCGACCAACCGAGCGGGGTGATGACCCCGGCGAGTCTGCCAAACACTCGCGACGCGAGTACCCGCGCGGCGGCGAAGAAGCGCACTGTTGCGATCACCGCATCAGCAAGGAATCCCGTGCGGTCACCCACGATGCGCGTGCGCGCATTCGTGAGTCCCTGAGTTCCTGTCGTCGTGAAGTGCGCGTCGATACGCGCGCTCGAGACGACCTGCGCGCCCGAGGCCTTGACGGCCTTGTCCTGCGCGGTCTTCTTCTTCCCTGCCGTCGTGGGGCTGGCCATCACACGGCTTGTCGTTCGCTGGGCGGTGGCGTTTCGATGAGGATCTGGCTCATGATGCTCGGCGCGGTAACCCCGTCGAATTCGGCCTCGGCGTCGATGACCAACCGGTGAGCGAGCACGGGTTCGGCAAGCGCTTTGACATCATCAGGAATCACGTAGTGGCGCCCACTCGCGGCGGCGAGAGTCTTCGCGGTGCGCACGAGCGCGAGTGCGCCACGAACGCTCGCGCCGAGGCGCACCTCGGTTGCGGTGCGGGTCGCCTCGACGATCCGGCTCACGTAATCGTTGATGGTGGGGTCGACATGCACGGTGCGCGCGAGCTGGGCCATCTCGTTGACGACCTCTGCCGTGACGATGGGCGGGACGATCGTTTCGTGCGCTTTGACTCCGGCACCCTCGAGTATCCGCACGGTGGACGAGTGATCGGGGTACCCGATGGACGCCTTCATCAGGAACCTGTCCAACTGCGCCTCAGGCAAGCGATAGGTGCCCGCCTGCTCGATCGGGTTCTGGGTAGCGATAACCATGAACGGAGCGCCGACCGGGTGACTCACCCCGTCGACCGTGACATGGGCTTCTTCCATGACCTCGAGGAGTGCGGATTGCGTCTTCGGGCTTGCGCGGTTGATCTCGTCGGCGAGCACGATGTTGGCAAAGATCGGCCCCGGATGAAACTCGAACTCGCCCCCGCCCTGGTTGTAGATGCTCACGCCCGTGATGTCGCCCGGCAGCAGATCCGGCGTGAACTGGATGCGGCTGCTCGTGCCCGCCACGCTCTGTGCCATCGCACGCGCAAATGACGTCTTGCCGGTGCCGGGAAAGTCCTCGAGCAAGAGATGCCCATCGCTCAGAAGAGCCGTGAACCCCAACCGGATCACGAACGTCTTGCCCAGGAGCACCTGGTCGACGTTCGCGACGAGCCGATTGAAGATATCGGAGAACCAGGTCGCCTGCTCGGGTGTCATGGTCATGCTGCTTCTTTCCTAGAAATGATCTGACTCATCAGATTTGGCTTCCGCGGTAGGTGATGTCGTAGAAAGTTCCGTTGGCGCCGACCCTAATGGTCAGGTAGGCGTCTCCGAGGGCCCCAGCGTCGGCGTGGCACTCGGTCACGCCGCCGGCGGGAGCAAATGTGCCGCCGGGACCTGAACCACACGCGTACTCGATCGACGTGTAGCCACTGCCGGCGGGCAAGCCCAACCAGCGGAAGGTGCCGCTGGCTGGCGACAACGGGTTGTTGTCGTTCACGAACTGGAGGCCCGAGAGCCGTGGATCGACCGGCACGCCGAGCGGCTGAGGACTCGAGGCAACGGCCTGACAGACCGGCACACCGTCATACGTGCGACAGGCGCGGGCCGTGATCGAGACCGACTGGCCGTACTGCGTGCTGTCGGCCGCGATGAATCCATTGAGGCTCACCGGACCGTACTCCGTGCCGCCATTGAGTCGGTAATAGATCGAATCGGCGCTGCCGAGCGACGAGCTGCCCGCTGTGCCGCCCGTGAAGACGAAATCGAAGGTGCTCCCGTTTGCTGACGGACCTGAGACCGTGACATTGGTGATGACGGGTGGTGGCGTGTGCGCGACGACTGCGCCGCTCGCGGTGCAGCCCTGGCCGTTGAATGCGAACACGACGAGGGTGTATGTCGCATTGGCGGAGAGCCCCGAGAAGACCGCAGAAGTGCCGGTACCGGTCGACGCGATCGCCGCACCGTTAGCGGTGATCGTGCCATTCGCGGCGCAGGTGGGAGGCGCGCCCGTATAGGCGGCAGCGGTGTACGCCGTGATCGGACGACCGTTGTCGTTGAATACTCCGGCCCAGCCGAGGGCGACCGACGTGTCGCTCTGAACAGTTGCGCTCGGAGAGGCGACGACGAGCGGCGGGCCCGCCGGCACGCCGGAGACGGGTTCGCTCGTGTTCCACACCGAGAGGGCAGTGAGCGCTGCGTTTCGCGCGCTCACCGTGTAGGTGACCGCGACCCCGTTGTCGAAGCTCCAGCCGAGGGTTGCCGTGTTGACTGCGCACGTGCCGCCGGAGCACACGGCCGGACTCACATCGCCCGAGAAGCCACCCACGACGAGGTGGTAACGGTCGACGGCAGAGCCACCGGATGGGGTCGATACTTGGTTCCATCGGATGAGCAGCCCGTGGTCGAGCGGTGAGGACGAGAGTCCCGACGGGGCGGGCGGGATGATGTCCGACCACACGGGGTCGGCGAGGGTCACCGGGTCGGAATCGCCGATCGCATTCGTCGCAACCACCGTGACGCGGACGGCGTTCGCAGGCCCGTTTCCGGGAGTCGGGATCGTACACGTGGTGCCGGGGCAGTCGATCTCGCCCACAACTGTCGAACCCTGCGAGGTCGTGACCTTGTAGTTCGTGATCGGGGAGTTGTTGAACGAGCCCGCGTTCCACCGCATCGTGATCTGGCGGTCGGAGAATCCACTCGGAGCGAGGTTGGCGATCGGGTCCGGTCGGTCCTGCACCGAAACCGTGACGTTGCCCCATACGTAGCGACTCGGGTCGTTCGTGGCATCCGCGACTTGATATTGCAAGTTGACATCGACGGGGGTTGCCGTCTTGTCGATACTCACGGAGAGCTGTGAATTGTCCGCGCTCGGCACGATGGTGATGCCAGCGGGCACGGATGCGCCGTCCAGCCCGCGAATCGACAGTACGGTGAGCGGCTTGCCCGGGAACGGGTTCGTCGCTTGGTCGTTGGTGAGCACGTCGACTGTCGTCGTTCCGCCGCGGGTCGCGATCGCGAGATCCGGCGCAGGAATCAGCAGCGGTTTCGTCGAGGCGACGACGTGAAGCTCGATTCGCCCGGCACCGCCCTGGCTCACGGCATCCTTGACGCCCAGCGAGATGTTGGTGACCGTTCCCTTCGGGGCGCTCTCGTTTGCCCGGAGGGTGAGCATGTTGCCGTTCAGTGCGTAGTCGAACCCGACGGGCGTCGGCTCAAGAACTGAGTAGACGAGCTCGTCAAGGTCGTTCGGGTACGGATACGTCGTGAGCTTGAGAAGGTCGATCTCCTTCTCTTGTCCCGGCTCGAATTCGATGACCGCCCCACCGAACACCGGCGCCTGGTTGTCGCGAGGGAGCACCGTGATGGGCAGCACGATGATCGCTGTGCGGCCGGCGGGATCGCTCGCGGATGCGCCGTCCGTGACCTCGAAGGAGATGGATGCTGGGCCGAAGTACTTGTCGGCAGAGGTGTAGACGAGCGTGTCGTTGTCTACGACGAGGTCGTCGCCATTGGCGTGCGTCGCCTGAACGGTGCTCGAATCGGTCAACTTGACCTTCTTGCCGCCGACGGCGATGACGTAGTCATTGATGTCGATGGTGAGCTGGTTCTCACTATTCACCCGCAGTGCCGGGGCGCGGCGATCGATCTGAGGCAGCGCGTCGTCGTACCCGGGAACCCGAATGAATCCGTAGCTGAAGATCTTCGGATCGTCGGGATGAGTGACACGGAAGGGGATGATCTGGCTTCGATTTCCGACAGTCACCTCGATCTTCTTGTCGTCGGTAACCCGCGCCACGCTCCCGTACCCGGTGTACACAGAGAGCCCGAGCGAACGGGAATCGCCGTCGGCGAAGAACACGTTCGCCAGCACATCGACGGTCACGCGGCTTTGATCGAGAACATCGGAGAGAGTGAGCACGCTGTCTGTTGCGATGGGATACGAGAGCGGTGCGTTGGCGTCGACAGTAACGCGGATGAAGTTCTGGCTCGTTCCTCCGCGGCTGTTCTCGATCTGGTAGATCACGCCATAGGTGCCCTCGGCGCTCGGCGGCGTGATGTCGACAACGTCGGTGCCGACGATCGTCGCGGTGGTCACCGGGTCGTTGGGCGTCGCCGCGACAATCTTGAGCGGACTGCCATCCGGATCGGAGTCATTAGCGAGGGCTTGCACCGACACCGTAATGCCGGGCCGCACGGTCACGGCGTCGACAACGGCGACCGGATTCCGCGCGCCCTCGAGTCGGGGGCTGATTCCCACGCGGATGGTGCCCGTGGAACGGGCGCCGAGCGCGTCGATGACGGTGTAGGTGAAGGTGTCTGTTCCCGCCGAATAGTCGCCGGCCTGATAGACGATCGTGTCGGACTCAACATCGAGCACGGCACCCTTCTGCGGGTTCGTGGCCTGCCCCAGAAGCTGGACAGCGTCGCCGTCGGGGTCGATTCCGGTGAGGGGCACCCTGATCTGAACGCTCTCACCCGCAATGACCCGCGCGGTGAGTGTCTCGGGTACCGGCGCATTGTTGGTGGCCGGATCGGCCTCACGCACCGCAATGCGCACGAGAGCTGTCGCGGCCTGCCCGTCCGGGCCGGTCACCTGGTACGCAGCCGTGAAGTTTCCAGTCTTGTTCGGAGCGAGATAGCGCAGCACTCGATCAGAAGCGAAGAGAAGCCCTGAGCCCTCCGGAAGTTCCTGGGCGAGCTTCGGTTGCAGGGTTAGATCGAGTCCGTCCGGATGCTCGTCGTTCTTCAGCACCGGGATGTCAATTGCCTCGCCCACGCGGACGGTCACTACATCGTCATTCGCGATCGGAGCCTGAACGTGATCGGGCGTCGGTATCTCCACGACGGTGATGACGCCCAACGCCTCGGCGAGACCGTTGGTGATGCGGTAGTTGAAGGTCACCGGGCCGTTGTCGAGGGGGCCGGTGAGGCTCACGCGGATGAGTCGCTGGTCGAGCACCTCGGCTCGAACTCTCGCGTCGGTGGCGAGATTCGTGATCCCCGTAACGAGGAGCACTCCACCCGCTGGGTCGACATCTGTTCCGGCGACATCGATCCGCTCGTTGCGCAGGGTTTGAACGAACACCGTCTTCGGCACCGTGATGGGCTTGGTATTCGGGTCGGGCGGCGTGCTGACATCCACGCGAACGATGCCCGTCACCGTCTGTGTGCCGTCGGTGACCACGTATTCGAGATAGTGACTGCGAATGTCGTCGCTCTCAAATTTGAAGGTGCCCGTTTCGTAGCTCGGGGTGATCGTGACGTCGGACTTGGCCGGAACGCTGTTGAGGCGAACCGTCCCCGTGCCGCCGCGAACATGGCCGAGTGGCGAGATCGTGAGTTCCTCACCGGCCGAGGCGAGCACCACAAACGGGTCCGCGATGATCGGCACGTCCCCCGCTGCCTTGACCGTGACGGAGAGACTGCCCGCGCTCTCCGCGGTGCCATCGGACACCACGAGGTTGACGATCTTGAGATCTCCACCCGCGCCCGAATCTGAATACACCACTGCGCCACCGGGCTTGTACGACACCGCGTCCGGCTCGGCAACCGATGCCCGCGTGAGATAGAAAGCGTCGCCGTCGGGGTCTACCCAATCCCCGAGCACCTGGAGGGTGGTGCGCCCACCGGCTTGCACTACCGCCTTGGTTGATCGCACCTGCACCGGCGGCGAGTTCTCAGCGGGAGTGCGGATGGTGACCACAACGGTCGCGGTAGCGCTTCCGCCGCGGCCGTCCGTGATCGTGTAGGTGAACGAGACTGACCCGGATGCCGTGTCGGACAGGGTGAGCTGCAACAGCTGTCGCTCGTTGATGAGGTCAAGATGACCGACGTTCTCGGGCAGTGGAGTGACATCGCTCACGACGAGGACATCGCCGTTCGGATCAAAGTCGTTGAGCAGAATGGGCAGTACCGTTGCGCGTCCGGGCCGCGCCCCGAACGCGTCGTTGATCGCCACCGGCGGTTGCTGGACCTTCTCAACCTGAGGCGGAACATTCTCGTCGTTCTGCTGCTCTTGCGGCGGCTGATCGTTCGTGACGATCAGCTGGTCCCAGTTGTCGATGAGCTCGCCTTCACGCTGGACAGCCCATGACGCTCCGCTGCGTCGGTCATTGAGCACTGCCCGATCACCGTTGCTCTCGAAAGCAAGTCGCGCAACACTCGCCATTTCTGGGAGCACGAGGGTAGTTCCGGCGCCGCCGTCTGACTGGCATCGGCGCCAATTGTCGCCATTGGTCCAGGCCGAGTACTCACAGCCGTCGAGCGCGAGAGGGCGAGCCGCCGTCCCCGACTCGCCGGCGACGAGCGCTACTGCCGCGGCGCCGCTCAGCGGAATACTGATGAGCCCGGCGCTGTACGCCACGAGCACCCGGTCTCCCGAGATGGACGGCCACTGCAGCACGCTACCGGTGCCGGCACCGATGAGCGGAGCAAGTTCGACCGTGCGCCCGGCGAGATAGAGGGTGTCAGAGCGGGAGTCGAGCACAGCCCAGTGGCCGTCGACCGACGTCACCGACAGGTCGCCGCCCGGCGGAATGGACACCGAGTCTGTGCCGGTCACCGCGTCGGAGACTCCGACATCGAGCCGAAAGACCTGCCCGGTCGAGGGCGAGAAGGCGAACATCACACCCGCCGGGTCCACACTGACTGTTGCGCCCGCACCGAGACTCAGCGTTGAGTCGGATTCCGAGTCGAAGGTGCCGAATTCGTTCCACGGCACTATCCAGAGTTCACCGGTACCCGCCTCGAAGATGACAACCGTCGTTCCCGACAGATACACCTCGGGCTGAGCTGGTGGCAGTGGGATGCTCGCGGTAGCCGTCGAGGTCGCGGGATCGACGATGTCGACCTTGTTGCCGCTTCGATCGAAGAGCAACACGATGTGACCGGACTGCAGAACGTCGAGGTCGTTTCCGGTGGTGCCCACGACGCTGTTGAGTTCAAGAACATCCGGATTGGCCCGTCCGATTGCCTGCTGTTGGCTGTTGGCCACCCAGACGGCTCCATCACCGAGGTCGACACGCTGCGCGGTGTATCCGGTCGAGACGATCGCGACGGTCGCCACGAGCGCAGCGATCACCACTCCGCTCGTGACGCTGGTCACGAGTGAAAGGTGGTCTCTTACCCACTTCCTAAGCACAGGAGTCCATCACCGGGGAACGTCCACGCACTTCTCGCTACTCGGCGCACCCGGTTTTCCGTCGCGATTCACCGTGACGGTAAGACACACGCGATCCCCGGGCTGGGTATCGACAGTGAATTCCGCGCTGCGCTGGATGCTCGATTCCCCCGTGTTCGTCTTGATCTGGTACGAGTCGTCGGCAAGAATCCCGGGGTTCTTCCAGGAGAAGGTGATGGTGCCGTCCTGAGTCGAGGCCTGCACGTCGCTCACTGTCGGAATATCGGTGTTCGTTGCCCCGATCAGCACGAGGGTCGCGGTGATGCCGAGGGCGATTACGAGCACCGCTGCCGCGACAAGCGCCCATGCGAAAGCACGGATGCGTCCGCTCAAGCCCGCCGTTGGCGCATTCGGTTTGCTTCCCGTTTCCCGCACGACCGTACCCACTGGGCTGTAGGTCGCCTCCGGGTCTCCACGGCGTCGACGGCGGCGCTCCGCGACGGACGACACGGCCTCGTGGCCGCCCTTGATCCGCGTTCGGTCTTCCAGGTCTGATGTGGCGGAGAGGGCCCAGTCATCCATGACGACTTCGATGCTCGTCTGCGGGACGCCGATCTCGCTTTCGACAGCTTGCAACTCACGCACCAGTTCGAGCACGCTCTCGTGGCGATTCTCCGGACGTCGTGACATCGCACGAAGAAGGATGCGTTCGAGACTGGCCGGAACATCGGTACGCCCGATTGGCCCGGGCTTAGCGCGGTTGATTCGCGATATCAGGTCGCTTGACTTGTTCGATTCGCCAGGCTGCTCGAACGGCGAACGACCGGCCAGCAAGGAGTAGATCGTTGCCGCGAACGACCACACCTCCGACTCGATGGTTCCTGCGGTCTCGTCCATCAACACCTCGGGTGCTGACCACGGGATCGACATTCCCACCGCTTCGAGGTTTTCCGATTCGCCGAGGGTTGCCGCGATCCCGAAGTCAGAAAGCACGGGATGCCCATAGGCCGTGAGCAGAATGTTGGAGGGCTTGATATCGCGGTGCAAGACGCCGGCACGGTGCGCGGTCTCGATGGCACTGCCGATCTTCACCGCAACCCGCAGGACCTCCGGCACCGGGATCCGCTCGGTGCGGTAGCGCTGACCGAGCGCCGACGAGCAGAGTTCCATGACGAGGTAGGGGCGACCGTCGGACGAAATGCTCGCCTGATACACCGTGAGGATCGCCGGATGCGCGCTCAGCTGGGCCATGAGGTTTGCCTCGGCCTGGAACATCTGTCGCACTTGGTCGTTGACGACTTCGCTCAACATCACCTTGACGGCGACCTGGCGACGGGGCATGTTCTGCTCGTAAAGAAAGACATCGGCGAAACCACCGGAACCGAGAACGTGCACATGCGCGAATCCGGGCAGCACAGGAGGCTGTGACGGCAAACGACGCGCCATTATGTGCCCCCTAGCTCAATCGACGGTTTCCTTATTGTAGGCAGGCGCAGGTGCACAACCGATCTGTTATCCCTTCAAAGGGGGCCACCACACAGACCCCCATTCACAGGGGTACAGAAGCACGCTAGTGACGCTGTGGCCGGGGTGCGGTGTCTTCGATGTCAGCTATTTCAGGGGCATCCAGCACGTCGATGATGATGGCAGTGACGTTGTCCCGACCGCCCGACGCGAGCGCAGCGTCGATCAGGGCTCCCGCAGTTTCCACGGGGTTCAGACCTGCGGCAAGGTGAAGTCGGATGCGGTCGTCGGTTACTTCTTTCGTCAACCCGTCGGAGCACAGCAGCAGTCGCAGCCCTGTGCGCGCCGGCAGCATCCAGAAATCCGCGTACGGCTTGGCGTTGAAACCAACGGCACGAGTGATGATGTTGCTGTCCGGGTGGTGCTCTGCTTCATCCTTGGTCAGAGCACCGGATTCCACGAGCTCTTGCACCACGGAATGATCGACGGTCACCTGGATCAACTCGTTGGCTTCGAATGCGTAGACCCTGCTGTCACCAATGTTGAAGACTGCGAAGTATGCGTCCTGCTCTTGGAGCGTTAGTGCAGCCCCGGTCACCGTCGTCCCGACACCGAGCTCGTTGTCCCCCGCGATCGTCGTGATGTCGGCCGTTGCACGCTCCAGAGCCCGTTCGATGGTGCGGGGCGAGAGGAAGTCGGAACCGACGATCTCGGCGAGCCGCTCGACTACGGCCGCGCTCGCCAAATCACCGGCGGCATGGCCGCCCATTCCGTCGGCTACCGCAAAGAGCGGAGACTTGGCCACGAAGCTGTCCTCGTTTGCGGCGCGCCGTTTCCCGGTATCCGTTGCCGCCGCCCATGCAATTGTCACAACCGCATCTGGCCGTCCCGGAATAGCAATAGCAAGGCTGGCATTGCTGCCGCCAATTTCGGTCACGATGGCCTTCGGTCTAGAGGGAGTATCTGGAGAATGTTCTCGTCACCAATATCCACCAGCGTGCCGGGTGAGACGACTATCGACTCACCCTGAAGCAGTTTCCGTGGGATTGATCCGGGAACAAGAACCACCGTGCCGTTGGTGCTCCGCAGATCGGTTATGACAATGGAGACGCCGATCTGGCGCACTTCGAGGTGCGTTGCCGACACTTCGCGCTGGGGCGATACCACCCGAACCAGACGCGGAGCCGCGCCGTCGACGACCCGCGGCGCCGTCGGCCGACGGCCGATCCGAGCCGGACGATCGAGACTGATCGGGTCGCGAAGTCCTCCGATGCGAAAGCGGTACGACGCGGTCGCGGCAGGCCTCGGAGCGTCTGTCCGCGCCTGAGTGCGGCGCGTGCCGGGCGGCTGCTCGCTCGCCGTGGCCGCCTCCGCAGCGCGCACGAGGGTGTCTGCGTTGAGATCAGGTGGTGCACCAAGAGACTGCCGGGCGCCAGACGCTGGCCCGACAACCGTGTCCCCCGTGTCGTTGTGCACGTAGCGAGCTTACGTTCTGCGCCGCACGGTCGACACCCGAACCGCTAGCCGATGTACGACATCACGTGCTTGACCCGCGTGTAGTCCTCGAAGCCATAGCTCGACAAGTCTTTTCCGTAGCCCGAGTGCTTGAACCCACCGTGCGGCATCTCGGCGACGATCGGGATGTGGGTGTTGATCCACACACAACCGAAGTCGAGATGCTTGGCGAACCGCATTGCGCGCGAGTGGTCTTTCGTCCACACGCTCGACGCCAGTCCGTATTGCACGCCGTTCGCCCACTCGAGCGCTTGCTTCTCGTCGGTGAAGCTCTGCACGGTAATAACCGGACCGAAGATCTCGTTCTGGATAGCGTCATCCGTCTGCTTGAGACCCGTCACGATCGTGGCCGGATAGAAGTAGCCCTTGTTGCCCTGACGTGCGCCTCCGAGTTCGACGTGCGCGTTCGAGGGGAGCGACTCGATGATCCCGGTGACGCGATCGAGCTGGTTCGCATTGTTGACGGGGCCAAAGTACGACCCGCTATCCGGAGCACCGGTAGCCGCGTTCGCCTTCACCCAGGCCGAGAGCGCGGCAACGAACTCGTCGTGAACGCTCGCGTGCACGAGCACGCGCGTCGCGGCAGTGCAGTCCTGCCCGGCGTTGAAATAGCCAGCGCCGCCAATTCCCTCAGCCGCCGCCTCGATGTCTGCGTCGTCAAAAACGATCACCGGCGCCTTGCCGCCGAGTTCGAGATGCACGCGCTTGAGGTCATTCGCGGCGGCCTTGGCCACCTCCATTCCCGCACGCACCGACCCGGTTATCGAGACCATCTGTGGAGTTTTGTGGTCGATCATCAAGCCGCCCGTTGTTCGATCTCCCGTGATGACGTTCAGCACGCCCTTGGGCAGGAATTCTGCGGCGATTTCGGCGAGGAGAAGCGTCGACGACGGCGTCGAGTCTGAGGGCTTGAGCACTGTGGTGTTGCCGGCGGCGATCGCGGGAGCAACCTTCCACACCGCCATGTTGAGTGGGTAGTTCCACGGTGTCACCTGACCGATGACCCCGATGGGTTCGCGGCGGATCGACGACGTGTGGTCCTTGAGGTATTCGCCTGTGGCCATCCCGCTGAGGTGTCGAGCCTCGCCCGCGAAGAAACGGATCTGGTCGACCGAAACCAGAATCTCGTCGTCGACGAGGGATGCCCGGGGCTTGCCGGTGTCCTTCGATTCGAGATCGGCGAACTCTTCTGCCCGCGCCTCCATCGCGTCAGCGATGCGGAACAGTGCTAGCTGCCGCTCAGCGGGCGTCGTCTCGCCCCACTCCTCGAAAGCCGCGGCCGCGGCGGAGAACGCTGCATCAACATCGCGCTGGCCGGAGACCGGCGAGCTCGCGTAGGTCTCCTCGGTAGACGGGTCAATCACGTCGAAACTCGAATCGGCCTTAGCCGAGACGTAGTCGCCGTTAATAAAATTGCGGATCTCGTTTGTCGCCATAGTTCCTAACTTAGCGACTGCCGAGTGCTGCATCCACTACCGATTCCGTCGCGATTTCTGCCCAACTGGTGCGGATTCCCTTGTGACAGTGGTAAATGACTGCCACAATCGACTTATGAGCCCTGCAGCGCGCCCACCGGGCTCGAAACCCATCCAGCTTGATGACGTCTCGAAAAAGATTATCGAGCAGCTTCAAAGTGACGGTCGACGGTCGTACGCCGAGATCGGCAAAGCGGTGGGTCTCAGCGAGGCTGCCGTTCGGCAGCGCGTGCAGAAGCTCACCGACTCCGGCGTCATGCAGGTAGTGGCGGTCACCGACCCGATGCAACTCGGCTTCTATCGGCAGGCCATGATCGGCATTCGGGTGACCGGCGATACGACGCTCGTCGCCGAAAAACTCGGGCGCTTGGCCGCAGTCGACTATGTCGTGCTCACCGCCGGCAGTTTTGACATCTTGGCGGAGGTCGTGTGTGAGAACGACGAAGACCTCATCGATCTTCTCAACAAGCAGATTCGCGGTATCGACGGTGTTCAATCCACGGAGACCTTCGTCTATTTGAAGCTCCACAAGCAGTTATACAACTGGGGAACAAGGTAAGAGACATGACGACCAACAACACTGCGCCAATCAACGACGCCGACCTGCAGCAGAAGGCCAAAGACCACCTTTGGATGCACTTCTCTCGCCAGTCCGTCTTGGAAGAGCATGGCGTCCCGATCATCGTCAAGGGCGAGGGTCACCACATCTGGGACAGCAAGGGCAAGAAGTACATCGACGGCCTGAGTGGATTGTTCGTGGTGAATGCCGGACACGGCCGCAAACGTCTCGCCGAGGTTGCCGCGAAGCAGGCCGAGGAGCTCGCGTTCTTCCCGATCTGGTCATACGCGCATCCCCAGGCCATCGAACTCGCCGATCGTCTGGCGAGCCATGCGCCAGGCGACCTCAACCGAGTCTTCTTCTCCACCGGAGGCGGCGAGGCCGTCGAGACCGCTTTCAAGCTGGCGAAGTACTACTGGAAGCTGCAGGGGCGCCCCACCAAACACAAGGTGATCTCTCGGGCCGTGGCGTACCACGGCACCCCCCAGGGTGCGCTTGCGATCACCGGAATCCCGGCAATGAAGGAGATGTTCGAACCCATCACCCCGGGCGGATTCCGCGTTCCCAACACGAACTATTACCGCGCCGAGGAGATGGGATTCACCGGCGACATCGACGCATTCGGACAGTGGGCGGCCAACCGTATCGAGGAGATGATCCTCTTCGAAGGCCCCGAGACGGTCGCCGCCGTGTTCTTGGAGCCCGTACAGAACTCGGGCGGCTGCTTCCCGCCCCCGCCCGGATATTTCCAGCGCGTGCGTGAGATCTGTGACAAGTACGACGTCTTGCTTGTCGCCGACGAGGTCATTACCGGATTCGGACGCATCGGGGCGATGTTCGCGTCAACCCACTACGGGTTCCAGCCCGACATGATCACCTGCGCCAAAGGCATGACCAGTGGCTACTCCCCGATCGGTGCCACCATCATTTCCGACCGCATCTACGAGCCGTTCCGGCACGGTTCGACGGCGTTCTACCATGGCTACACGTTCGGCGGGCATCCGGTGTCGTCGGCAGTTGCCCTCGCCAATCTCGACATCTTCGAGGAGGAGAAGCTCGTCGAGAACGTGCGCGACAATTCGCCGATCTTCCGCAAGACCCTTGAGCGACTGAACGATCTGCCCATCGTGGGAGATGTTCGCGGCGATGGCTACTTCTTCGGCATCGAACTCGTCAAAGACAAGGCGACCAAGACAACATTTGACGACGACGAGTCGGAACGTCTGTTGCGAGGCTTCCTGTCCAAGGCGCTCTATGACGCCGGGCTCTACTGCCGAGCCGATGACCGGGGTGACCCCGTGATTCAGCTCGCTCCGCCCCTGACCATCGGGCCGGCGGAGTTCGATGAGATCGAGGGCATCTTGCGCGGCGTGCTCACTGAGGCGTGGACTCGGCTCTGATCTGCCCCCGTGAACTATCGAGATCTGAGTCTGTGGCACGAGTCGGTTCCGGATGACCTGACCCCTCGTTCGGCGCTGCCCGGTGACGCCGATGTCGATGTCGCCATCGTGGGTGGAGGGCTCACAGGACTGTGGACGGCGTGGTACCTGCTCGACCGTGACCCGACCCTGCGCATCGTGATTCTCGAGAAGGAGATCGTCGGGTTCGGGGCATCCGGCCGCAACGGAGGGTGGTGCAGCGCGCTGTTCCCGCGATCCACTGCGTCACTCGAGCGCGCCCACGGTCGCGATGCTGCACTGGCGATGCGGAGGGCGATGATCGCCACCGTCGACGAAGTGGGCCGTGTCGCAGCATCCCTGGGCCTCGACATCGACTACGCGAAGGGCGGCACCCTCGCCCTTGCGCGGTCATCGGTGCACCATGCGGCCGCGCAGGCGGAGGTCGCAGAAGCTGCGGCCTACGGTGTCGACCCGCTCGAGTTGCTAGGGCCCCGCCCCGGAGCGCTCGGCGGGAGCTTCGACCCGAACTGCGCGCGCGTGCATCCCGCGAAACTCGTTCGCGGACTCGCTCGTGCCCTCGAAACTCGCGGCGTCACGATTCACGAGGAAACCGAAGTTCTCGACTACCACCCCCATCGCGTCACAACCGCTCGGGGGTCGGTGCGCGCCGATACGGTCGTGGTGGCGACCGAAGCCTATGGCGCTACCCTTCGGGCGACCCGCAGAAGCGTGCTTCCCCTCTATTCCCTCATGATCGCCACCGAGCCGCTCTCGGATGCCACGTGGCATGAGCTCGGCATCGAGCACGGGCAGACCTTCACCGACTACCGGCACCTTCTGGTGTATGGCCAACGCACTGCCGACAATCGAATCGCCTTCGGTGGACGAGGTGCCCGCTATCACTGGGGCAGCGCGATCAAGAGTGAGTACGATCGCGTGCCTGCTGTGTTCGAGCACTTGCGCCGCACGCTGGGAGACCTGTTTCCTGCCATCGGGGAGGTGGAGGTCACCCACCGCTGGGGCGGTCCGCTCGGCGTTCCTCGCGACTGGTGCGCGACGGCGAGTTTCGACGGGGCAACCCGAATTGCGCGGGCCGGCGGCTATGTCGGCGACGGACTCAGCACGACCAATCTCGCGGGCCGCACCCTTGCCGACCTGATCACCGGCACCGAGTCCGAACTCACCTCGCTGCCCTGGGTGAATCACCACTCTCCGCGCTGGGAACCCGAACCGCTTCGATTCGTGGGCGCAAATCTCGGACTCGCCGCGATGACCGTCGCCGATGCCGAGGAACGGGTGACGAATCGGCCGTCCGTTGCCGCGAGACTGATGGGGCCGCTCACCGGTCACTAGGCACGGCGAGGCGTCGCTCCCAGAAACCCCGGCAGTACGCCGGGTAGAGTTTCGCCGTGGCGATCCCAGAATTCGACGAACCCGCCATGGTGCGACCGCGTCGCGAGCGGGTGCCTTTCGGCCCTCGACGCATCGCCGGGCTCGTCATCGGAGCTCTCGTTGTGGTCGCTCTCGGTGCCACGAGCGGCTGGGTGCTCGCGAATCCACAGCGGGTCACCGACCAGCTCACTGTGTGGAACTACACCGCCGACAGCGTGATCACCGCGTACGCAGACCGTTCGACAATGACCGACGAGGGTCGGTTCCTCTTCTACGCCTCGCGTCCCGAGGTCTCGCCAGACAGCCAGTTCAACGCGCACTGTTCGAGCCAAACCGAAGGCGTCGGCATCCTCGGCTGTTATCAGCATGCGGGCAAACGCATCTATCTCTACGACGTGACGGATGTCCGGCTCGACGGCATCGAGGAGGTCGTCGCCGCCCACGAGATGCTGCACGCAGTGTGGGACCGGATGAGCGTCGACGAGCGCACCGCCCTCGGTCCTCTCCTTGAGGCGGCCGCGGCCACGAAGGCCGACGATCCCGAATTTGCTAAGACTCTCTCGTACTACGCCACAGCAGAGCCCGGTGAGCGTCTCAATGAACTGCACTCGATAGTCGGAACCGAGTTTCACAACCTCGACCCTGCGCTCGAAGCGCACTATGCGCGATACTTCACCGATCGCGAAGCGCTCGTCGAACTGCACGACACATCCCACGCGGTATTTCAGGCGCAACAGGACGCAATCGACGCGCTACTCGCACAACTCGATGCTCTCCAAGCCGGAGTGGACGCCGACTACGCGTCGTACAACGCCGGTTACGACCAGCTCAATGCCGACATCGCCGCCTTCAACTCTCGCGCTCAGGCCGGAGACTTTTCGAGTCAGTCCCAGTTCAACGGCGAGCGCAACGCACTCATCGCCCGCCAAGCGGACCTCGACGCGCTCTATGCCTCGATCGACGACCGCGCGAAACAGTATGAGGGGCTCGTCGCCCAACTCAATGACCTCAACGCACAGGTTGACGAACTCAACAAGAGCATCAACATCTCACCCCGAAGCGATTCGAACCTCGGGAACTAGACCTCGTCGGTAATGGGCGCCGCAAACTGCGACGTGTACAGCGAGAAGTACGCGCCGCCCTTGGCCAACAACTCGGCGTGAGTACCCTGTTCGACGATCGCGCCACTCTCCATGACGAGGATGAGGTCTGCGTCGCGGATCGTCGACAGCCGGTGTGCGATCACGAAACTCGTTCTGTCTCGCCGTAGCGCCGACATCGCCTGCTGTACGAGCACTTCCGTTCGGGTATCGACCGAGCTCGTTGCCTCATCGAGGATGAGCACGCTGGGTCGGGCGAGGAAGGCTCGCGCGATGGTGAGGAGTTGCTTCTCCCCCGCACTCACGTTTCCGCCCTCGTCATCGAGGAGTGTGTCGTAACCGTCGGGAAGCGAGTGCACGAACCGGTCAACATAGGTGGCCTGTGCTGCCGCGAGGATCTCGTCTTCCGTGGCATCCGGACGCCCGTAGGCGATGTTGTCGCGGATGGTCCCTGCGAACAGCCACGTGTCTTGCAAGACCATCCCCATGCGGGAGCGCAGGTCGTCACGGGTCATGGCAGCGATGTCGGTGCCATCGAGGGTAATGCGACCGCTATCAATCTCGTAGAACCGCATCATGAGGTTGACCAGGGTCGTCTTGCCAGCCCCCGTCGGCCCCACGATCGCGACGGTCTGGCCCGGCTGCGCGACAAGTGACAGGTCGTCGATCAGCGGCGTGTCCGCTTCGTAGCGGAATGCGACGTTCTCGAACTCGAGGCGACCCGTGGTGCGCTCAGGAGATTCGGCGGGAACCGGATCCGGGCTCTGCTCAGCCGAGTCGAGCAATTCGAACACACGCTCAGCGGAGGCGACACCGGACTGGAGCAAGTTCGCCATGGACCCGAGCTGACTCAGGGGCTGAGTGAACTGGCGCGAGTACTGGATGAACGCTTGCACGTCACCCAACGACATCGAGCCGCTCGACACGAAAAGCCCGCCGACGACGGCGATTGCGACGTACACCAGGTTGCCCACGAACATCATCGCCGGCATGATGATGCCGCTCACGAACTGTGCCCCGAAACTTGCATCGTAGAGCTCGGCGTTCTTCTCTCGGAAGCGCTGCTCGACCTCGCGGTGACGACCGAAGACCTTCACGAGTGCGTGCCCTGAGTACGCTTCCTCAACCTGACCGTTGAGCGCGCCTGTGTGCGCCCATTGGGCGACGAAGAGCTTCTGCGAGCGCTTTGCGATGAGCGCCGTGATGACGAGGGTGAGCGGAATGGTGACCAGAGCGATCAGGGCAAGTATCGGCGAGATGAGAAACATCATGAGCAGAACACCCACAACCGTCAGCAGACTCGTGACGAGCTGCGAGAGGGTTTGTTGCATACTCTGGCCGATATTGTCCACGTCGTTCGTGACCCGGCTGAGCAGTTCACCGCGCTGCATCTTGTCGAAGTAGCTCAGGGGTAGGGCATTGACCTTGGTCTCGACGTCCTCCCGCAAGGTATACACGGTCTTTTGCACGATTGCATTGAGCACGAACCCCTGCAGCCAGGAGAACAACGACGACAGCACATAGATGAGCAGGACGATGCCAAGCACTAACTGCAGGGCGCTAAAGTCGATGCCCTGACCCGGCGTGAGCGTCATCCCGCTGATCAGGTCGGCCTTCTGCGAATCGCCGGATGCCCGCAGCTGGTCAATGACCTGTTGCTGGGTGACCCCGCTCGGCAGCGACTTGGAGATGATCCCCGAGAAGATGAGGTTCGTCGCCTCGCCCAACAGCTTCGGGCCGAGCACGGCGAAGGTCACACTGACCACCGAAAGCAGCACGACGGCGATGACCCCTAGACGGTACGGTCGAAGTCGCCCGAGCAGACGTTTCGCCGACGGTCCGAACGTGAGGGACTTCTCGACGGGCATCCCCATGCCACCCATGTGGCCGCCTCCGCCGGGGCCGCGACGCATCGGGGGGCGTTGTGCACTGGTGCTGGTGCTCATCAGGCCGCCTCCTCCGCCCGCAACTGACTATCGACGATTTCCTTGTAGGTCTCGTTGCTCGCGAGGAGCTCCTCATGAGTGCCGCTGCCGACGATGGCGCCATCCTCAAGAACGAGAATCTGGTCGGCGTTCACGATCGTCGAAACACGCTGGGCGACGATGATCTTCGTCGCGGTCTTCTCCGACCGAGCGAGGGCGCGGCGCAAGCGGGCATCCGTTGCAGTATCGAGCGCCGAGAACGAGTCGTCGAAGACGTAGATCTCACTCTTCTTCACGAGTGCACGTGCGATCGCAAGCCGTTGTCGTTGACCTCCAGAGACGTTGGTCCCGCCCTGAGCGATGGGTGCGTCGAGCCCTTCGGGCATGTCCGAGACGAAGTCCTTGGCTTGGGCCGTCTCAAGGGCAGCCCAGAGTTCGTCGTCGGTGGCGTCCGGATTGCCGTAGCGCAGATTCGTGGCGACCGTACCCGAGAACAGGTAGGCGCGCTGCGGGACAAGCCCGATGCGTCCCCAGAGTAGATCGGGATCGAGTTCGCGAACGTCCACCCCGTCCACGAGTACCGCACCGCCGGTGACGTCGAACAAGCGCGGAAGCAGGTTCACGAGGGTTGTCTTGCCGGCCCCCGTACTCCCGATGATCGCCGTGGTTTCGCCCGGTCTCGCGACGAAACTCAGGTTGCGCAAGACTGGCTGCTCTGCCCCGGGATAGGAGAATTCGACATCCCGCAACTCGATGAGACCAGCGCCGTGGAGCTCAGTCACGGGGACGCTCGGGAGCACCACCGAGGTCGGCGTGCCGAGGACTTCCCCGATGCGATCTGACGAGACGGCCGCGCGCGGGATCATGATGGCCATGAAGGTCGTCATCATGACGGCCATGAGGATCTGGATGAGATAGCTCAAGAACGCCGTCAACGCCCCGATCTGTACAGTTCCCTCGTCGACCGCCCAGGCACCGAACCAGAGCACCGCCACGCTCGACACGTTCATGATCAGCATGACCACGGGAAAGACCAGCGCGAAAAGTCGCCCGGCACTCAACGCCGTGCGGGTGACGTCAGCATTTGCCTTTTCGAATCGTGCGGTTTCGAGGCCCTCCCGCACGAAGGCGCGAACGACGCGGATGCCCGTCAACTGCTCGCGCAGCACCCGGTTCACCGTGTCGATGCGCACCTGCATGAGTCGGAACAGCGGCACCATGCGACTAACGATCAAGCCGATGATGACGAGCAACACCGGCACGGCGACGACCATAATCCACGACAGGCCGACATCTTGTCGTAGTGCCATGATGACCCCACCGATGGCGAGGATGGGTGCGGATACAAGCAGCGTGCAGGTCATCAGCACGAGCATCTGCACCTGGGTTACATCGTTCGTCGTACGTGTGATGAGCGATGGGGCTCCGAACCGGGAGACCTCCCGTTCCGAGAACTCGCCAACCCGCACGAAGATCGCCTCGCGGACGTCACGACCGAATGCCATCGCCGCCTTGGCGCCGAAGTAGACGGCAGTAATGGCTGCGCCGATCTGGACGAGGGTGATGCCGAGCATCACGCCGCCAATCATCAGGATGTAGCCCGTGTCACCGGTCGCGATCCCCTTGTCGATGATGTCGGCGTTGAGACTTGGCAAGTACAGCGAGGCGATGGACTGGATGAGCTGGAAGACGATGACGCCCACGATGAGCTTGGTGTGGGGCCGCAGGAATCTACCGACGAGCGTGAGCAGCATTCTCAGCTCTCCCTACTGGTGTCGAAGATGTCCGATATTTCTCGGAGCTCGTCTGGTGTCGGCGTCCACGCGGTCGCTGCTGCCGCATTTTGCCTGAGCTGCTCGGGCTTCGTGGCGCCCGCGATCACGCTCGTGAGATTCGGCTGGGCGAGAAGCCAGCCGAAGGTCGCCTCGAGCATCGTAAGTTCGTGAGCAGCGCAGAAGGCAGAATACGCCTCAAGTACATCCCACGGGGCATCCTCCACGAGAAACGGCCGCTGGCGCATGATCCGCGTGTCGGCTGGTCGCTCCGTGCGGGTGAACTTGCCGGTCAGTAGGCCGTTCTGCAAGGGGAAGAACGGCAAAAATCCTAATCCATGCCTGCGCACCGCGGGGAGAACATCGCTCTCCGCTTCGCGTGCGAGGAGGTTGTATTGATTCTGAGCTGAGGCAAACCTGCCCCCCGCTGCTGCTGCCGCATCAATCTGTGCACCCGAGAAACTCGAATGGCCGTAGTAGCGGATCTTGCCCTCAGCGACGAGCTCATCGAGGGCTGCAATCGTGTCTTCGATGGGGGTCGCGTCATCCGGAGTATGGAGTTGGTAGAGGTCGACATAGTCGGTCTGTAGGCGCCGCAGCGACCCCTCGATCGCTTCGCGAATGTACGCGCGCGAACCCTTGGGAACACCCGGGAGTATGCCCATCTCGAACTCGCGATGGCCGAACTTGGTCGCGAGGACGACCTTGTCACGCTTGCCCTTGAGCGCGTTGCCCATGAAGGTCTCGCTCATGCCGGGCACCCCGCCGTACAGGTCAGCAGTATCGAGCAGCGTCACCCCCAGATCAAGTGCCGTCGCGAGCACCGCCGTGGTGCCTTCCTGACATTCGGTGAAGGTCCCCGGACGCCCGAAGCTGTTGCAGCCGAGCCCAATCGTGGAGACCAGCGGCCCCTCATGGCCGAGGGCACGCAGTTCGATATTCGCCATGTTCCTATCCTCCACCTCCGGCGGGAACCGCGTTGTCATCTCATGTCCGAAAAGCGCCAGAACGGTGACGGATGCCCCGGCTACAGTCGAGGGATGCACCCAGCCTCGGCAACTCTTCCCGACTACGTGGTTCGCCTCGACTCACCGATCGGCCGGATCGAGATCACCAGTGACGGCACCTCGGTGACCGGTCTGTCCATCGAGCATGCGGGCTCCCTGCCCCACGATCACGTCGAGGAGTGTACGAACAGTGTGCTGGATCGCGCTCTCCTCCAGCTCCGCGAATACTTCGCGGGCACCCGCACCGACTTCGATCTACCCGTGCGGCTCTCCGGTACGGAATTCCAGCGGGCGGTGTGGGGCGAACTCGTCGAACTACCGTTCGGCGGCGTTGCTTCCTACGGCGAGATCGGGCACGCCACCGGGCGCGCAGCCGCGGGTCGCGCGGTCGGTGGTGCGGTGGGTGCCAACCCCATTCCCATCATCGTGCCGTGCCATAGAGTACTCGCGTCCGACGGTCGCATCACCGGCTACAGCGGCGGCAACGGTATCCCCACCAAGGTGTGGTTGCTCGATCACGAAGGAATCCCGCACAAGTGAACTCGCTCGTCATCAGCGACGATGGGCGTGCGCGTTGCGCCTGGGTCGGTGACGACCGGGAGTACGCCCGGTACCACGACGAGGAGTGGGGTATTCCGCTGCATGGAGACCGACGACTGTTTGAAAAACTCAGCCTCGAGGGATTTCAAGCCGGTCTCTCTTGGATCTCCATCCTGCGTCGCCGTCCCGGTTTCCGCGCCGCGTTCCACGACTTCGAACCCGCCGTGATCGCCGAGTTCGACGATGACGACATCGCACGATTGATGCTCGATGATCGCATCATCCGCAATCGCGCCAAGATCCTTGCCACCATTGGCAATGCTCGCGTCACGCTCGAGTTGGTCGCCGAGAGCTCGGGAGCGCTCGACGAACTGATGTGGAGCTTTGCGCCGGAAGGGCCTCGCGCGCGGCCGAAGGATTTTGGCGACCTCGCGGCGATTACTCCCGAGTCAACAGCCCTGAGCGCTGCGCTCAAGGCCCGCGGCTTTCGCTTCGTCGGTCCAACGACCATGCACGCGCTCATGCAGTCTGCTGGGATGATCGATGACCATGTCCAGGGCTGCTGGCGCGCCGAGTCCGTGGGCCAGCGCTAGGTCGTGTGCGCTGGAAGCACTAGGTCAAGTTCGCCTGGCGCTCCCGGCTCGAGGCGGATACCGGCTCCCGAGGCCCAAGCGACAAGCGCTTCGACGGTGGGGTGGTCGATGCCGGCCTCAACCACAGCGCGAGTGAACGCGCCCTTCCCTTTCTTGTTGAAATGGCTCAGCGCACTGCGGCGGCCGTCCACCGCCTCCGAGACGACCCTGACGTACGTTGCCGACTCCGGCGCCGGCCCCAAAGACACGTAGGACTCGGAGCGCAGGTCTAGCACAAGCTCCGACTGAGCGGAGAGAACCGCAGAGATGGGTGCACGCCACAGCTTGCGCAAGCTCGACCCCGGCACCCGCGAATCATGCGAAAGACGATAGGCAGGAATCGGATCGTCAGCACCAAGCAGACCGAACAGAGCCGAATGGATGATCAGGTGACGCGTCGCGAACTCCCGGGCTGTGGGGTGGAGGGACGGTGCATCGAGTTCATCGAAGAGCACCCCGGTGTAGCGGTCGAGAGCGGGCATCGTGGGTCCGTGACCAAGAGCGCGATTGCGATCGATCTCGAACCGCTGCGTGGGGCCGAGCCCGAGCGCAGCCATTGATCCACCGACCGATCGGGAGAGCGCACGCAACCCCGCGAGAGCAGCCTTGCGCTGGGGTGCGAGCTCGGGAAAGGACAGGGCCGCGAGGTCGAGAGCGGCGGCATCCCCACCATCCCGTTTCGTCTCAGACGGGGGGAGCAGAAGGAGCACAGAATCTTTCTGACAACTTATGACTCGATGAAGGCGAGCGCCCGCTCGACGTTCACCCCGAGGGGCTCGACCGAGTCGAGCGTGATGCGAGCAATGGCGGCGCTGGGGCCGGACCACTCGGCGTAGCCGTCGAGGCTTTGCTCGACAGCATGCCACGTGAGTTCGAGGTGGGGCAGCGAGCGTTCACGACTTTCGATGCGTTCTCGGTGGATCTGCGGGTCTGAACAGATGACCTCAATAAACTTGAGCGGCTCACCCAAGGTCGCGGCCAAGGTGACCCACTGCTCGCGTGCGGGATTGACCGCGTTTACGGCATCCACGAGCACACTCCGGCCCGACTCCAGCAGGGTCGCTGCTTGCATCCGCGCGACCAAGTATGCCGCCAAGCCCGTCGGCTGCTCGCGGGCAATACCGGCACGCAAGATGGCAGACTCGATGGGATCCACCGACACCACGGGCACATTCAACCGCCCGGAAAGAACCTGCCCAATTGTCGACTTACCCGCGCCGGGGAGACCGGCCATCGAGATCAGCATGCGCAGCCCCGCAAACTCAACGTGCAGCTAGCTGAGCTCGGCGTTGCGCGCGACGATCGTGACCGTGTCGTGCTCCACCGAGAGGAACCCGTCGTCGGCGCTCGCCGTGACGACGGCACCGTCGACTGGGGTCACGCGGACCTCACCCTGAGCGAGAATCGCCAGAATTGGCTCGTGACCCGGCAAGATTCCGATCTCGCCCACGACCGTGCGTGCGATGATCTGTTTCGCCTTGCCCGACCAGACCTCGCGGTCGGCCGAGACGACACTCACCTTGAGTTCGGCCATGACTAGCCGTTCTGCTTCTGGATCTTCGCCCACTGCTCTTCGACGTCGGAGATTCCACCGACATTGAAGAATGCTTGCTCTGCCACGTGGTCGAAGTCACCCTTGGTGATCGCGTCGAACGATTCGATGGTGTCCTTGAGCGGAACCGTCGAACCCTCGACACCGGTGAACTTCTTCGCCATGTAGGTGTTCTGCGACAAGAACTGCTGAATGCGACGTGCGCGCGAGACGGTGATCTTGTCTTCTTCGCTCAGTTCGTCAACACCGAGAATCGCGATGATCTCCTGCAATTCCTTGTTCTTCTGCAGGATCGCCTTGACGTTCGTCGCGACCCGGTAGTGGTCCTCACCCAAGTAACGCGGGTCGAGAATGCGACTCGTCGAGGTGAGCGGGTCAACGGCCGGGTAGAGACCCTTCGACGCGATTTCACGGCTCAACTCAGTAGTGGCGTCGAGATGCGCGAAGGTCGTGGCTGGGGCCGGGTCGGTGTAGTCGTCGGCAGGTACGTAGATCGCCTGGAGCGAGGTGATCGAATGACCACGGGTCGAGGTGATGCGCTCCTGAAGGATGCCCATCTCGTCGGCGAGCGTCGGCTGGTAGCCCACGGCAGAAGGCATGCGGCCAAGCAGCGTGGACACCTCGGAACCGGCCTGCGTGAAACGGAAGATGTTGTCGATGAACAACAGCACGTCCTGCTTCTGCACGTCACGGAAGTACTCCGCCATGGTGAGGGCGGAGAGCGCGACGCGAAGGCGCGTGCCCGGCGGCTCGTCCATCTGGCCGAAGACTAGGGCCGTCTTGTCGAAGACCCCCGCTTCTTCCATCTCGGCGATAAGGTCGTTGCCCTCACGGGTGCGCTCACCGACACCGGCGAACACCGAGACACCACCGTGGTCGGACGCGACTCGCTGGATCATTTCCTGGATGAGGACGGTCTTGCCGACGCCGGCACCACCGAAGAGGCCGATCTTTCCACCGAGCACGTAGGGCGTCAGAAGGTCGATGACCTTGATTCCGGTCTCGAAGAGCTCGGTCTTGGACTCGAGCTGGTCGAATGCCGGGGGCTTACGGTGGATCGGCCAGCGTTCGGTGATCTCGATCTTCTCGCCGCCCATGGTGCCGTCGGCGTCCGCGTTGAGGATGTCGCCGATGACGTTGAACACCTTGCCCTTGGTGACGTCGCCCACGGGCACCGTGATGGGCCCGCCGGTGTCGCGCACTTCCTGACCTCGCACGAGGCCGTCGGTCGGGTTCAGGGCGATCGCCCGGATGAGGTCGTCACCGAGGTGCTGAGCGACCTCAAGCGTGATCTCGTTCGACTCGTCGCCGATCGTGATCGTGGTCTTGAGAGCGTTGTAGATGCCGGGGATCGAGTCATGGGGGAACTCGATGTCGACGACAGGCCCGGTGACGCGGGCGATACGTCCGATGCCTGCCGGGACAGCGGTCGTCGCCGGGGCCTTCTTGGTAGCGGTAGCCATGGTTTCTCTTCCTTACTTGGCCGAGCCCAGGGCGTCTGCGCCGCCCACGATCTCGGAAATCTGCTGAGTGATCTCGGACTGGCGCGCGTTGTTGGCCAACCGGGTGTACGTGGTGATGAGCTTGTCGGCGTTGTCGCTTGCCGACTTCATTGCCTTCTGTGTTGCTGCGTGCTTTGCGGCGGCCGATTGAAGCATCGCGTTGAAGATACGGCTCTCGATATAGACCGGCAGTAGCGCGTTCAAGACGTTGATCGGATCAGGTTCAAATTCGTAGGCAGGAAGCGCAGTGTTGTCTTCCGGCGCCTCGACACCCTCTACGACCTCGAGAGGCAACAGGCGGATCACCTCGGGCACCTGCACGAGCATGCTCACGAATCGGTTGAAGACGATATGGATCTCGTCGACGCCACCCTCGCTCGCCGGTTGAATGAACTTGGCGACCAGTGCATCGCCGATCTCTTTCGCGGTCTCGAACTCAGGTGCATCTGTGCCGCCCGTCCAGGACTGCTCAGGAGTGCGCTTGCGGAACGCAAAATACCCAACCGATTTGCGCCCAACCAGGTAGTGGACGACAGTCTTTCCCTGCGCCTTGAGCCGGGCTTCTAGCTCGCCGGCTTCGCGCAGCACGTTCGAGTTGAACGCGCCAGCCAACCCGCGGTCAGAAGAGAAGATCACGATAGCTGCGCGCTCGATCTTTTCCGGTTCGGTTGTCAGGATGTGGTCGATGTTCGAGAACGTCGCCACCGCCGAAACCGCCCGGGTGATGGCGCGCGAGTACGGACCGGATGCTGCCACCCGCTGCTGCGCCTTCTGAATGCGCGAAGCGGAAATGAGCTCCATGGCCCGAGTGATCTTCTTGGTCGTCTGGGCAGACTTGATCTTCTGCCGGTAGACCCGAAGTTGCGCTCCCATGTCTTACTTTCCCTTAGTCCTAGTCGGTGATGAGCTCGTCGAGCAGCGAAACGCTACTTGCTGCGCTTCTGCTTGACGATCTTCTCCTGCTCGATTTCCTCGACAGGAAGCTCCTCAAACACCTCGGTACCCAGCGACAACAACGGCTTGCCGTCGCCGGTCTGGAATTCAAGCTTGAACTTGTCTACTGCCGCATCGAGCGCTGCGGTCGTGTCGTCGTCAAGAACGTTTGTGCTGCGGAGGGTGTCGAGAACCTTCGTGTTGCGCGCAAGGTACTCGTGAAGCTCGCTCTCGAAACGCAGGATGTCTTCAACGGGAACCTCGTCGAGCTTGCCGTTGGTTCCAGACCAGATCGAAACGACTTGCTTCTCGACTGCCATCGGCGAGTACTGCGGTTGACGCAGGAGCTCGGTGAGGCGCGCGCCGCGAGCGAGCTGGCGACGGCTTGTCGGGTCGAGGTCGGAGGCGAACATCGCGAACGCCTCAAGCGAGCGGTACTGCGCGAGCTCGAGTTTCAGCGTTCCCGACACCTTCTTGATCGACTTGACCTGAGCGTCACCACCGACGCGCGAGACCGAGATACCGACGTCGACGGCCGGACGCTGGTTGGCATTGAAGAGATCGGACTGAAGGAAGATCTGGCCGTCGGTGATCGAAATCACGTTGGTCGGAATGTACGCCGAAACGTCATTGGCCTTCGTCTCGATAATCGGCAGACCGGTCATCGAGCCAGCACCCAGCTCGTCCGAAAGCTTCGCGCAACGCTCGAGCAGGCGAGAGTGCAGGTAGAAGACGTCACCCGGGTACGCCTCACGTCCCGGCGGGCGACGCAACAGAAGCGACACAGCACGGTAGGCCTCGGCCTGCTTCGACAGGTCATCGAAGATGATGAGAACGTGCTTGCCCGAGTACATCCAATGCTGCCCGATTGCCGAGCCGGTGTAGGGGGCGAGGTACTTGAAACCAGCAGGGTCAGAAGCTGGGGCCGCGACGATCGTCGTGTACTCCATTGCCCCGGCATCCTCGAGAGCGCCCTTCACGGCTGCGATCGTCGAACCCTTTTGGCCGATGGCAACGTAAATGCAGCGCACCTGCTTTGTGGTGTCGCCGGTGTCCCAGTTGGCCTTCTGGTTGATGATCGTGTCGATCGCAATTGCGGTTTTACCGGTCTGGCGGTCACCGATGATGAGCTGGCGCTGACCACGGCCGATCGGGATCATGGCGTCGATTGCCTTGATTCCGGTCTGCATGGGCTCGTGGACGCTCTTGCGCGACATGACGCCAGGTGCCTGAAGCTCGAGCGCGCGACGCGCCTCAGCTTTGATCGGGCCGAGGCCATCGATCGGGGCACCGAGCGGGTCAACAACACGACCGAGGAATGCGTCACCGACGGGAACGGAGAGAACTTCGCCCGTACGGGTGACCTCCATGCCCTCGACAATGCCGGTGAACTCACCGAGGATGACGACACCGATCTGGTCTTCGTCGAGGTTCTGAGCGAGGCCAAGAGTGCCGTCGGAGAACGTGATGAGCTCGTTCGCCATAACTCCCGGCAGACCCTCGACATGGGCGATACCGTCAGCGGCGTCCAGCACGTGACCGACCTCGGTCGTGCTTGCCTTGCCGGGCTCGTAGGCCTTGACGAAGTCTTTGAGCGCGTCGCGGATCTCGTCCGGACTGATCGTGATGTTTGCCATTACTTCCCTTTTTCCATGCCTATCGGGAGCGAGCTAGCTCGCCAGTCGAAGTCGAAGATCGGCGATGCGGTTCGCCACTGAGCCATCGATGACCTCGTCACCGATCTGAACACGCATTCCGCCGAGAACTGTGGGATCAACGAGTTCGTTGATCCGGATTGCGCTGCCGTGTTGTGCAGCGAGCGCGCGAGCAAGTCGTTCGCGCTGAGCCGCCGTCAACGGGGCAGCAACCGTGATGGACGCAATAGTCTGACCAGACTCTTCGGCGACGATCGTCGCCGCGTAGCGCACCAGTTCAGTGATGCGGCGCCCGCGAGGCTGGGAGATAAGCGCGGTCAGGATCGCAACAGTCTGCTTGCTGGCCTTAGCCATCAGCCGGTGTACCAGCGCGATCTTGTTGTCTACCAGCCCCAGTCGACTTCCCAACGCGAGTTCGAGACCAGGATCGGATGACACTGCCGTCGCGAACGCGAAGAGCTCGTCATTAATCGAAACCGAGGATGCGGCAGAGGAGGCTACTGCGCGGATACCCAAGCGCTCGATGGCGGCAACGAAATCGTCCTCGGACGACCAGCGACCACTCGCCAGTGATTCGAGTACCGCCTTGGCATCGGCCGTGTAGCCACCGAACACCGCGTTCACGATCGACGCGCGACCAGCAGCGGGTGCCGAATCGTCAGCAAGAGCGGACCGCAGCGCCGGCGAACCGTCCACCACGAGCGCAGCTTCCAGCAGTTGCTCGCCCGTGGCGAAGTCCACTGAACCTCGGCCCGACAGCGTGGCTGTCGCAGCTATCAGTGACTCGCGCGTTGCCGAACCCATTGTTACGCCTTCGCCTTTGCCGCAGCCGATTCAGACGCCTCAAGATCAGCGATGAAACGGTCGACGATATCGTTCGAGCGCTTGTCGTTGAGGTTTTCACCGATGACGCCAGATGCAAGATCGATCGCAAGGGCACCGACCTCGGCGCGCAGCGATGCGAGTGCGCTCATGCGCTCCGCCTCGATCTGCGTCTGAGCGTTGGTGAGAACGCGCGCCGCTTCGGCGTGAGCCGCTTCGACGAGTTCTGCGCGGATGGTCTTCGCATCCTCGCGGGCCTGATCACGGATTCCTGCGGCGGCGGCACGCGCCTCCGCGAGCTGCGTGTTGTACTGCTCGAGAGCCTCCTGGGCGCCGGCTTGAGCCTCTTCAGCGCGCTTGAGCCCGCCTTCGATGGCGTCGGCTCGCGCGTCGAGTGCGGCGTTGAGCCGCGGCAATGCCTTCCAGATCAGGAACACAAAGACCACGAGGAAGGCGAGCGAGCCCCAGATGAGATCCGGCAGCGCAGGGAGCAGCAGACTCGGCGTCTCCCCCGCGGCTTCCGAAACGAATGCGTTGAGCATCCGGACTCCTTACTAAGTAGTAGTAGTTACGGCGAAGTAGCTACGGCGAATGGTTACGGCGCGGGGAACGGGATGAACGCGACGGCGATCGCGATGAACGCGAGTGCTTCCGTCAGCGCGATACCGAGGAACATCAGGCTCGACAGACGACCCTGGAGTTCCGGCTGGCGTGCCACCGACTCGATGGTCTTGCCGACGATGATTCCTACACCGATACCGGAGCCGATAGCGGCAAGTCCGAATGCGAGAGGCGCGAGCTGTCCAACAACGTTCATTGGTTATTCCTTTCAAGGGTGATAGCGATGAAACGGGGCATGTCTCAGTGCTCTTCTGCGAGCGCCATCTGGATGTAGATGGCGGCAAGGATGGTGATGACGTAGGCCTGGAGGGCCGCGACAAACAGCTCGAGCACAGTGAACGCGAGCCCGAACGCGAACGTGCCCACGCCGAGCAAACCGAGAGGATTGCCGTCAGCAAGAACCGTAAAGAAGAAGAAGTCGGTCGCGACAAAGCACAGCACGAGCAACATGTGCCCGGCGACCATGTTCATCAAGAGTCGCAGCGTTAGGGTGACCGGCCGAAGGATAAACGTGGACAGAAACTCGAGGACCGCGAGGAACCCAGCCATGATCGGGTTGAGCCCCGGCAAAATGAGCGCATTCTTGAAGTAGCGCAGCCCGAACTTGCGCACTCCTGCATAGATGAACAGCACATAGGCGATGGCAGACATGATCAACGGCAACCCGATTACGGAGGTTCCCGCGATCTGGAGGCCGGGGATCACCCCGGTGAGGTTCATGCCGATGGTCACAAAGAAAATTGTCATCAGGATCGGCATGAAACGCTTGCCGTCCTTCTCGCCGAGGGTGCCGATGACGATGTTGTCCCGCACGAAGCCGGTGATGAACTCGAATGCTGCCTGACCACGGGTCGGGACCAGCTTCATCTTGCGCGTGTTCAGCCAGAAGATCAGGATCAGAACGGCCACGACGAGCAAGCGAATGAGCATGACCCGGTTGAGTTCGAACGGGGTGCCAGCGAACAAGACGACGGGCGGGAAGAACTCGTCGATGGATGGCCCGTGGAACCCACCATCAGTGCCATCACCGTCGGCAAGCGGAAGGAGTGGGGCGAGCAGGGCGGTGATCAGTTGAATTCTCCAGCATCAGGCGGGCGACGACGCACGCTTAGGGGGACTTGTTTCAGCCTAGCAAATATTCACTGCGCGGATGACCGCGGTACTGCCTATTCGCGGCCCGCCTTCGGCTCGCGATTCGTGTCTGGAGCGCCGGGCAGGGCGATGTCGCCGACGTACGGCACGCGGGCACCCTTGAGCGCAACCATGTCGACGACAAGTGAGCCAATCACGGCCACGATCACCGCAACAAAGAAGACGTAGGGACTCATCCATTGCTGTCCTCGGGCGGCGAGCAAAATCACGATGAAGACAACGAACTTGAACAACCACATTCCGAGGATGATCGCGAAATAGCGCGCACCTGACGGCGACTTCGCGTTCGCGCGGTCGGCGACCAAGACGCTGAGCGTGGTAAAACCCATGAACAACGCGGTAACACCAGCGCCCAGGAGGGCGCTCAGCAAACCCGCGACCCCGTCGACGAGATATCCGATGATCGACCCGATGAGGGCCACGGCCACGGTAACGATGGCACCGTAGACCAAAGCGCGGATCAGGACTGATGCATTCTTCACGTTGACTCCTCTAGGTCGACACCGGCGGAAGCGGCATCCAATCCGTCATGTCGAGCGACCTCAGCGGTCTCGATGCCGGGATCAGCAGATTGAGCCGCTACCTCGAGGGCCTTTCGCTTGCTCAGTGGCGCGAGAGTGAAAGCAGCGCAGATGATGAGGCCCGCCGCGATCAGCAACGACGCCGCCCACCAGGGCATGAACATGTAGCTCAGGCAACCCAGTGCGACAACTAGGGTCCATCCATAGAAGATCAGCACAGCATGCAGGTGCGAGTGCCCCATGTCGAGTAGCCGGTGGTGCAGGTGCTTGCGATCAGCAGTGAATGGCGACTTTCCCGCGCGCAGCCGGCGAGTGACCGCCAGACCGAAGTCGAGCAACGGCACCACGAGCACGGCAAACGGCAGGAGTATGGGGATGAACGCTGGCACCAGGGAGGCGGTGAACTGATCTGGGCGTTCCAAGAAGCCGGAATCTACCTGTCCGGTCACCAGAATCGCCGATGCGGCCATGAGTAGGCCGGTGAGCAGGGCCCCCGCGTCGCCCATGAACAGCTTCGCCGGGTGGAAGTTCAGCGGGAGGAATCCGACACACGCGCCGATCAGCACGGCAGTAGTAAGGGATGCGAGGTTGAAGTACTCGGTCTGCGCCTGCAGTTGGAGGAGGTAGGTGTAGACAAAGAACACCGCACTCGCGATGAGGGCCACTCCTGCGACGAGCCCGTCGAGCCCGTCGATGAAGTTGATCGCATTCATCACGAGCACGATCGCAAAGATGGTGATGATGAGCGACACGTAGGGCGACACGATCGTCTGTCCGCCGATGGGCAGCGTCGAAACCTGAATGCCCTGCCATGCAAGGATTCCCGCAGCGATGATCTGGCCGGCGAGTTTGGTGAGCCAGTCGAGGTCCCAGATGTCGTCGGCGACGCCAATGAGCACGATCACCAGTGCCGCGGCCCCCAGGCCCAGAACTTTACCCGGCTCAGTGAACACGATGCTGAAGTTGCCCAGCTGCGACGCGACCACGAACGCAAGGACCATACCGAGGAACATCGCGACCCCGCCCAGACGCGGCGTCGGACGGGTATGAACATCGCGTTCGCGGATCTTCGGGTACAGCCGATACTTCGTGCTGAGTTTCCAGATCACGACCGCAAGACCGTAGGTCGCTCCCGCCGAAATACCGGTGACGAGGAGATAGAAGACTATTCGCACTTGTCGGCCCCCACGAGGTCACGGATGTCCTCGGCCGAAATTACTCCTTCGCGCACAATGCGCAGTTTGCCCTCGGGTGCGAGCAGCCCAGTGGCGTCGACAATTGTTGACGCGAGTGTGCCGCCTTCGCCGTCATCGAGGTAGAGGGCGACACTCTCGCCGAGCATCCGTTCGGCCTCCTGAGCGGTTGTCGCCGCAGGCTCGCCCGTGCGGTTCGCGCTGGACACTGCGAGGGGGCCGGTCTCCGAGAGAAGTTCGAGCATGATCGGATTCGACGGCATGCGCAGCGCGACGGTGCCTCGTGTCTCCCCCAAGTCCCAGGCGAGAGAGGACTGTGCGGGAAGGATTATCGTGAGTCCGCCTGGCCAGAACGCCGCGACGAGGGCCCGCACCTCATCGGGGACAGTCTCGGCAAGTGCATCCAGAGTCGGGATGCCCGGCACGAGCACGGGCGGCGGCGACTGGCGCGTGCGACCCTTCGCATCGATGAGCTTCTGGACGGCCTCGGCATTGAACGCGTCGGCAGCCACGCCATACACAGTGTCGGTGGGGACGACAACGAGATCCCCGCGACCAAGAGCAGTTCGTGCGAGCCGCATGCCGGTGAGAAGCTCGGATTCGACCGAGCAGTCGTAGATGGAGGCCATTTCTCTTTAACAGTACCGGCCTTCACTGTGCCGTTCGAAGACTGTGCCGTTCGAAGACTGTGCCGTTCGAAGTGCGAGACTAGATAACCCGTGGACCTCTACCTCTTTGACCTCGACAAGACGCTCTATGCGTACGACTTCCGCTATCGGCTACCGGAGCTCGCTCGCCTGAGTGGCGGTTCGCAGTACGCGCTCGCAAAAACATGGTGGGCCGCCGGCTACGAAGCCCGTGCGGAGGCTGGCGAGTGGCCGACCGCAGACGAGTACCTCCTCGAGTTCTCGCGAGTCACGCAGACTCGGCGCCTTTCGCTCGAAGAGTGGGCGTCTGCACGCAAGCTCGCCATGACCCCCATCCCCGAAAGTATCGCCGCTTTGCGGCACGCCTCGGAGCTGGGAACGGTATCGCTGCTGTCGAACAATCCCGCGGCCACTGCGACTGCGCTACCCCTACTCGCTCCCGACGTGGTCGAGATTCTGGGCGAAAACCGCCTCTTCAGCTACCAACTCCAGTCGCGCAAACCCGGTGCTGAGATCTATCGCCGCGCGCTCGACCACTACGGCGCCGTTGCCGAGAACACCTTCTTCACCGACGACTCTGCCGAGAACATCGCGGGCGCCCGTGCCGTGGGCATCACAGCGCACCAGCTCACCTCCCGTGACGGGATCTACGACACGGATGCCCTGCTCACCGCTATCGAGGAATTCGCGGGGCGGCGCGCGTGAGCCTGCTCTTCATCTTCGACATGGACGACGTGCTCTACGACTATGACTGGCGCGTGCGCATGGCCGGGATGACCGCGCTCACCGGTCACTCCCTCGACGAGCTTCGGCGCCGGTGGTGGCACGACCGCGGCGAATGGGCCGCAGAGGCTGGGGTGTTCGCGACTGCTGAGGAGTACCTGTCCGCGTTTCGTGACGCAATCGGCACGCCCATCGATGAGGGCGAGTGGGTGCGTGTGCGCGGCGAGGCGATGACCGCATGGCCGGAGTCTCTCGCGGCCGTGCGCCGGGCATCCGAGCTTGGGCAGATCACCCTGCTCACGAACAACGGTGCCCTCGTGGGAAAGCACCTCGCCTCCCTTGCACCCGAGCTCGTTGAGCTGTTCGGGGACCACCTCTTCACCTCGAGCCATTACGGTGCACGCAAGCCCAATCCGGTGGTGTTCGAACGGGTGCTCGAGGCGTACGGCGTGCCGGCGGCCGATGCGTTCTTCGCCGACGACATGCGCATTAACGTCGAGGGCGCCGAGAGTGTCGGGATCACCAGCTACCACTTCGGGTCCCCGGCGGGGCTGCTCGCTGCCATCGAGGAGTTCGCGGCGTCTCGCGGGTAGGGCGCGGGCGCGCGCGGGTGTTCAGCATTCCGGACTTCTTGTTGCACGAGTGGCCCGTGTGGCGGCTGGATAGCTCAGGGCTCGCTTCCTGCACATCCGCCACGCGACATCCGGAATTCTGGACTTGCCGGGGCGGGACAGGGCGGGGGCGGGGCAGGGCGGGGGCTCTAGCGCAGGGCCGTCGTCGCCCGATCGCGACCGAGCAGATCGCGATGGTGCGCGATGGCCGTCCACCCGTCGGCCGAGAGCAGCGCGGCGATCTCGGCGGACTGCACCTCTCCGTGTTCGAGCACGAGTGTGCCGCCGCGACGCAGCAAACGCAGGGCAGTCCGCGATACCTGGCGCACGATGTCGAGACCATCCTCGCCGCCGTAGAGTGCAATCTCGGGATCGAAAAGCCGCACCTCAGGATCGCGCGGGATGGCACCGAGCGGAATGTACGGCGGATTCGAAATGACCACGTCGACTACGCCGTCGAGCTCAGGCAGCGCGTCTGCGAGGTCCACGAACACGGGTGTTGCATTGGGAGCGCCAACCGAGCTGAAGTTCCGTCGGGTCCACACGTAGGCGAGTGGCGAGACCTCCACGCCGTAGACACGTGCGTGCGGCACCTCGGTGGCCATCGCGAGAGCTATTGCACCGCTACCGGTACCGAGGTCGACGCCCAGGGGATGTGGGGACGCGGTGGACGCAAGCGCATCGATCGCATATTGCGCCACGGTCTCCGTCTCGGGGCGCGGCACAAATACGCCCGGCCCCACAGCGAGTTCGAGCTGGCGGAACGCCGCCACACCCGTGATGTGCTGCAGCGGTTCGCGCGCGGCACGGCGCTCGATGAGTCCGGCTATCGAGACCGCGTCATCGCTGCTGAGACGCGACACGGTAACTGCTTTCGCCTGCACACCGCCCCGGCTCAGACCGAGCACATGACCGAGCAGGAGTTCGGCATCCACGCGCGCGTTTCTGATGCCCGATGCCTCGAGCACAGTCGTGGCGTGGTCGAGCATCGCGCTCACTGTGCTCATGTGCGACTCCGACAGACTCACTCGCTGTCGGTGCCGAGGGCTTCGAGCCGCGACTCCTCGTCGGCGATAATGCAGCTCTGAATCACCGGCTCCAACGCGCCGTTCATTACCGCGTCGAGGTTGTACGCCTTGTAGCCGGTGCGGTGATCGGCGATCCGGTTTTCGGGGAAATTGTAGGTGCGGATGCGTTCGGAACGATCCATGGTGCGGATCTGGCTCTTGCGGTATTCCGAAGCTTCGGCGTCTGCCTCTTCTTGATACCGGGCCAGGATGCGCGCGCGCAGCACTCGCATGCCGGCCTCGCGATTCTGCAGCTGTGACTTCTCGTTCTGCATGGCCACGACGATGCCCGTGGGAATGTGGGTAATACGCACCGCGGAATCGGTCGTGTTGACGGACTGGCCGCCGGGGCCGCTCGAACGGTAGACGTCGATCTTGAGATCGTTCTGGCTGATCTCGACCTCTTCCGGCTCGTCGACCTCAGGAAACACGAGCACGCCAGCAGCCGAGGTGTGGATGCGCCCCTGCGACTCGGTCGCGGGGACACGCTGCACACGGTGCACACCGCCTTCGTACTTGAGGTGCGCCCAGATACCTTCGGCCGGATCGGTGGAATTGCCCTTGAACGCGAGTTGCACGTCCTTGATGCCACCGAGGTCGCTCGAGGTCTGCTCGATGATCTCGGTCTTCCACTTCTTCGACTCGGCATAGTGGAGGTACATGCGCAGCAGATCGCCCGCGAACAGTGCCGACTCAGCACCGCCCTCCCCCATCTTGATCTCCATGATTACGTCACGGGCATCGTTGGGGTCGCGCGGGATGAGCAGGCGCCGCAGCTTCTCTTGGGCGAGCTCGAGCGCTTCAGTGAGGCCGGGAAGTTCTGCGGCGAATGCCTCATCCTCCGCAGCCATCTCGGTCGCGGCCTCGACATCATCGGTCAACGTGCGCCAGTCCTCGTACGCCGCAACGATGCGCGCGAGTTCCGCATACCGGCGGTTTACCTTCTTGGATCTGGCCGGGTCTGAGTGGAGATCAGGGTCGGAAAGCTGAACCTGGAGCTCGTCATGTTCGGCCAGTAGCGACTGCACTGACTCGAACACGACTAGTCCTCTTTACCGTTGACGCCCGGCATCGACTTCTGGACCTGCATGAGGAACTCGACGTTGGTCTGGGTCTCTTTGAGGCGACCCAAGACGATCTCGAGCGCCTGCTGCTGGTCGAGACCCGCGAGGGCCCGGCGCAGCTTCCAGGTGACCTTGACCTCATCGGCGCCCATGAGCATTTCCTCGCGACGCGTGCCTGATGCATTCACGTCGACGGCAGGGAAGATGCGCTTGTCCGCAAGCTGGCGGGAGAGACGGAGCTCCATGTTGCCGGTGCCCTTGAACTCCTCGAAGATCACTTCGTCCATCTTGGAGCCGGTCTCGACGAGTGCGGTCGCGATGATGGTGAGCGAGCCACCCTCTTCGATGTTGCGCGCAGCACCGAAGAATCGCTTCGGCGGGTACAGCGCCGACGAGTCGACTCCGCCCGAGAGAATGCGGCCGGATGCCGGTGCCGCGAGGTTGTACGCACGACCGAGTCGCGTGATCGAGTCGAGAAGCACGACCACATCGTGGCCGAGTTCGACGAGACGCTTCGCACGCTCGATTGCCAGCTCCGCGACCGTGGTGTGGTCTTCGGCGGGACGGTCGAACGTCGACGCAATGACCTCGCCCTTGACCGTGCGCTGCATGTCGGTGACTTCTTCGGGGCGCTCGTCGACGAGTACGACCATGAGGTGAACCTCGGGGTTGTTCTTGGCGATGGCGTTGGCGATGGCCTGCAGCACGAGCGTCTTGCCTGCCTTGGGCGGCGAGACGATGAGGCCGCGCTGGCCCTTGCCGATGGGCGCCATGAGGTCGATGATGCGGGTCGAGAGCTTGGTCGACTCCGTCTCGAGACGCAGACGCTCCTGCGGGTACAGCGGGGTGAGCTTTCCGAATTCGACGCGGTTCGCGGCATCCTCGATGGGGAGGCCGTTGATCGAGTCGATGCGCACGATGGCGTTGTACTTCTGGCGACCCTGCTGGTTGTCGCCTTCGCGCGGCTGGCGAATGGCACCGACGACGGCGTCGCCCTTGCGCAGGTTGTACTTCTTGACCTGGCCGAGGGAGACATACACGTCGTTGTTGCCCGGGAGGTAGCCCGAGGTGCGCACGAACGCATAGTTGTCGAGAACGTCGAGGATGCCCGCAACCGGGATCAACACATCGTCGTCGCTGATCTCGGGCTCGAAGTCGTCGCCCAGCGGGCCACGACCGCGCTTGCGGTCCCGGTAGCGATTGCGGCCGGAACGTTCGCCATCCTCGCCGTCGGCACGCTGCTGTTGCGGCTGACCGTTGCGATTCTGGTTGTTGTTGTTGTTCTGCTGGCGGGCTTGTCCGTCGCCATCACCATCGCCGTTGCCATTGTTGCGGTTGTTGCGATTGCGGTTGCGGTTGCGTGAGGAACGGGTCGAGCCGCCCTCCTGCTCGCCGTGCTCGGAGTCGTCGGTCGAGGCGCTCCCTGGCGCGTCCTCACCGACGGCAACGTCGGCGGGAGTCGGGTCTTCGAGACCGGACTTGTCCTTGGTCACATGCGATCGCGCGGACCGCGGCGCTTTGGTCTCGACGGCAGAAGGTGCTTCTTCGGCCGCCGTTGACTCGACGACCGGGGCACCGGCGATTGCTGCTTCCGCGGATTCGTGGGCCTCGACGACAGGGGTCGTCACGCGACGTGAGGCGCGCTTGCGCACTGCGACGGGCTCCTGCGCGGGAGCGTTGTCGTCGGGAGCGTCCTGAACCGGGGCGTCCTGAACGGGCGCCTCCGTTGCGGGTGCGTCGTTGCTGTTGTGGTTCTCGTTGATCGCGTCCACGAGTTCTCCTTTGCGAAGTTTGGATGCGCCGCTGATACCCAACGAACCGGCGAGAGTCTGAAGCTCTGCAAGCTTGAGGGCGCCCAGCGAGGCGCGGGAGTTGACGTCAGTCACTACTTAGGGTTCCTTTCCCCTACCGACGCCGCTTCTGTGAAACACAAGCGCTGTCCGGCGGAGAGCTGATTCCTCTTAGCTGCTGTCTGCGCGGATGCACAGGAATCTGATGCTGCGGGAGGAGGGTGGTGATGTGACCGGGAGGCTACGACTGGGCCGCAGCTTCTACCTGGTGCGTAGCCACTGTAGCACCTTTGAAGTCCACGGCCAGTAGGAGCGCTTGCCACGCGTCCTTCGTGTTCGCTGCCACGAGTTCGGCGGCGACAAGACGCTGTGACGGGTCGTCGGCGAGCACGAGGATGGACGGGCCCGCACCCGAGACGACCGCAGCAAGCCCGTGGTCCCGCAACGTGTGGACGAGCGCGTTCGTCTCCGGCATGGCGCTAGCCCGGTAATCCTGATGCAGCTTGTCTTCCGTGGCCTGAAAGAGCAGTTCAGGGCTTTGGATGAGAGCGGCGATAAGCAGAGCGGACCGCGACAGGTTGAAGACCGCATCCGCATAGGGCACGGATGCCGGCTGCAGGCTGCGCGCAAGAGCGGTCGACACGCTGTGATCCGGGACACACACGAGCGGCGACACCCCCCGGTGCACGATGAGCTTCTTGGCGCGTGGGCCATCCGCTGTTGTCCACGCGATCGTCAGGCCGCCGAACAGTGCGGGCGCGACGTTGTCCGGATGCCCCTCCAGCTCGGTCGCGATGACGAGCATGCGATCCAGGTCTAGGTCGACAACTCCCTCGAGTAGACCTTTGGCCGCCATGATGCCCGAGACGATCGCGGCAGCGGACGAGCCGAGACCACTCCCGTGCGGTATGACGTTGGTGGCGTCAAGCCGCAGTCCGGGCATCGGGTGACCAACCTGGTCGAAGGTGTAGCGAATTGCGCGTGCAACGAGATTCGTCTCATCGGTGGGGACCTCCCCCTTGCCCACGCCCGTCACGTCGACCCGAACACCGGGTTCGGCAACGACGGTGACGGTGAGGACGTCATACAGCGCGAGTGCCAACCCGAGGGTGTCGAATCCCGGGCCGAGGTTCGCCGAGGTAGCGGGTACCCGAACCGTCGCGGAGAGTCCCACGGGTAGCGTCAGTGCACTCATCGAAACCTACAGACCTTCGACCCTCAGCACGGAGACAACCGCGCTTACGGCCGAGTTCGTGGCCAAGGCCTCGACGGTCGCGGCAAGGGCCGACTCGGACGCCTCGTGGGTGATGATCACGAGCGTGGCCGTGGGCCGCGCACTGTCCCCGCCATCACGAACCGATTGCGAAACCCCTTCAACCGAGACACCGCGGTCACTGAACAACGTGGCAATTGCGGCGAGCACGCCCGGTTCGTCAAGGACCGTCAAGGTGATTTGATAGCGCGTGGTCACGCTCGACATCGGCAGCACGGGAAGGTTCGCGTGCGTGGACTCCGCAACGCCCGGCCCTCCGGCCACATGGCGCCGGGCCGCGGACACGATGTCGCCCAGCACCGCCGAGGCGGTCTGGATTCCGCCAGCTCCCGCACCGTAGAACATGAGGCTCCCGGCGGCTTCCGCTTCGACGAAGACCGCGTTGTTGGCACCGTGCACCGCCGCGAGCGGATGGTCACGCGGCACGAGCGCGGGGTGCACGCGCGCAGCGACACCCTCGGTGCCTGTGGCATCCGTGATGCGCTCGCAGATCGCGAGGAGCTTGACGACATAGCCGGCCTTTCGGGCGGCAAGCACCTGGTCGTGTGTGACTGTCGTCATACCCTCCCGATGCACCGCCTCGAGCGGGACAGTCGTGTGGAAGGCGAGGCTCGCCAAGATCGCTGCCTTCTGCGCAGCGTCGAAACCTTCGACATCCGCAGTCGGGTCGGCCTCGGCGTAGCCGAGCCGAGTTGCCTCGGCGAGTGCTGCCTCGAGGCTGTCCCCTTCGGTGTCCATGCGATCGAGGATGAAGTTCGTGGTGCCGTTCACAATTCCCAGAATGCGCGTGACGCGGTCGCCCGCAAGGCTGTCGCGCAACGGACGGATGATCGGAATCGCGCCACCCACCGCCGCTTCGTAGTAGAGCTGCGCGCCCACCTGCTCGGCGGCCTCGAACAGCTCCGGTCCGTGGTTGGCGAGCACCGCCTTATTCGCCGTAATAACGTCCGCGCCCGAATGCAGCGCTTGCAGAATGTACGTGCGAGCGGGCTCGATGCCCCCGATGAGTTCAACGACGAGATCTGCCCCGAGGATGAGCGCCGGGGCATCCGTGGTGAGCAGGTGTTGGGGGATGTCCGTGTCTCGCTTGGCGTCGAGGTCACGCACCGCGACGCCGATGACCTCGAGGCCCGCGCCGGCGCGTGCGGCCAACTCATCGCCGTGCTGGATGAGCAGGTTGGCGACTTGCGCGCCCACGCTTCCGCCGCCGAGGATGGCGATCTTGAGGTTGCGGTATTCGATCATCGTCGGGCTCCAGCGTCTCGGCTCAGCAGGTCTTCCTCGGTCTCTCCACGCACGATCACGCGCGCCTCGCCGTCGATGACGGCGACCACCGGCGGTCTGCGAAGGTAGTTGTAGTTGCTCGCCATTGCCCAACCGTACGCGCCGGTTGCGGGCACACCGACGAGGTCGCCCGGCTGCACATCGGAGGGAAGGTAGTCGGCTTTCACCACAATGTCGCCCGACTCGCAGTGCTTGCCCGCGATGCGGACGAGCGCGGGTTCAGCGGTCGAACTGCGATTGGCGAGCCGGACCGAATAGTCGGCCGCATAGAGCGCTGGGCGCACGTTGTCGCTCATGCCACCGTCGACCGACACGTACTTACGCACGGCGCTCTCGCCTGTCGAGCCGACCGAGCCTGTCGAGACCAGCACATCCTTGATCGTGCCGACCGTGTACAGCGTCGTGGTCGACGGGCCGATGATCGAACGTCCGGGCTCGATCGCGACAGCCGGCACCGGGATGCCGAGTTCGGCCGCTCCCCCGGCAACGATGTCGGCGAACCGAACGGCGATCTCCTCGATGGCGAGCGGCTCGTCGACGCTCGTGTACGCGATGCCGAACCCGCCGCCCAAGTTGAGTTCGGGAACCGGCCCGCCCCCCAGCAGTTCGGCGTGCAGAGCGAAGAGGCGGCGCGCGGCCTCGGCAAACCCGTCGGACTCGAAGATCTGAGAGCCGATATGCGAGTGCAGCCCGAGGAAAGTCAACGACGGCTGGTCGCGAATGAGCGCGACGAGCGATGGAGCGTCCGCGAGCGTAATTCCAAACTTCTGGTCTTCGCGTGCCGTGGCCAGGTACTCGTGCGTCGAGGCATGCACACCGCTGTTAATGCGCAGGCGAACGGGCTGCACACGGCCCCAGCGCGCGGCGGCGGCCGCGACCCGACCGATCTCGACCTCGCTGTCGATGACTATGGCGCCGACACCCACGCCAACGGCGCGGTCGATCTCGGCGAGGCTCTTGTTGTTGCCGTGCAGTCCAAGTCGCGACGGGTCGACCCCGGCAGCGAGCGCCACGGCGAGCTCTCCCCCGCTGGCGACGTCGATGTTGAGTCCGGCATCCGTGACCCAGCGCGCGACCTCGATCGACAGGAACGCTTTGCCCGCGTAGTAGACCTTCGCCGACGATCCGACGCGCGCGAACTCACGATCGAAAGCCTCACGGATGCCCACTGCCCGATCCTTGACGTCGGCCTCGTCGACCACGTACACGGGTGTGCCGAACTGCTCAGCAAGGGAGGTGGCGGAGACCCCAGCGATCTCGAGCTCGCCCGCTGCGGACCGCGCTGCGTTGCGTGACCACACCTGCTCTGGCAGGGCGTTGGCATCACCGGGGAGGGCGAGCCACGACGGGGCGAGGGGATTGCTGGACACGAGGGCCAATCCTATCGGGCGCAGTTTGTCGCCCTGCCTAGCCCGAGGCCGGGCACGTCCCGAGCGTCGAGAGGGCAGGGTCGGAGAGTGCGGTTCCGTCGCCGTTGATGCTCAGCACGAGGGTCTTTCCCACAATCTCGACCTTCTTCACGGTGAGCGCCTGCGGCAAGAACTCCGCGACGCAGAAGTCACGGGACGCGAGCAGGCTGCCCGCGAGCGCACTGAACTGTGGACTCGATCGCAGGTCGGCAACCGAGATCTCGTCTTTGCCCAGCAGAATCGTCACCGGGTCGAAGTTGATGCCGCCGTCGTGGGCGGTCGGATTGAGGTCGACCGAGACGGGGATGGTGAAAAAGAAGAGGTCGAATTCGGTGCCAACTCGGATGAGCTGGTTCTTGAGCTCGATCGACGTCAGATCGATTCCGCTCATGAAGCTCGAGAGTTTCTTGACGTTCTCTTCGGAGACCGTCACTTGGATGTCGAGCGTCTCCAGGGGCACGGAGCTATCGAGCGGGACCTTCGTCGCCGAGATCACGGCCGTACCTGAGATGTCGCCGAAGGTGATCGGGTCGACGTGCACCGTTACCTCGTCGAGGGCGCCCAGCGCCGCCTGAAGCAGCACCGAGCCCGTGCCCACATCAACCTCGACGTCGGACGCGGGGTCGAGCTTGAGCACCTCGACGATGCGCTCGCGGACGTAGTTCTCGGCATAGGTCTTCGCGTAGCGGTCCGCGACGAAGAACCCGACGACGAGCAGCGCGGCGACCACCACGAGCGCGATGAGCACTCCGATCCAGCGACGGCGTTTCCGGGGAGGAGGCGTGGTGGGAGGGGTCTCGACAGGCTCGATCGACGGCGAGGGCCCGACCGACGGCAGCGGCACAGGCACGATCGGCTCGGCCATGGGCTACATCCTCTCGGGTGCGCTCACTCCCAGAAGTCCGAGGCTGTTGCGGAGCACCTGCCCGACCGCGTTATTGAGCCAAAGGCGCGTGCGGTGCAGGTCTGTGACATCCTCATCGCCCAGCGGGGTGACGCGGCAATTGTCGTACCACCGGTGGTAGGCCCCGGCTAGTTCCTCACTATAGCGAGCAACCCGATGGGGCTCGCGGAGCTCCGCTGCTTGCCGAATCACCCGAGGAAATTCGGCGAGGATGCCCAGCAGGATGCTCTCGCTCTCATGCGACAACAACCCCGCGTCAAACGCCGAGGTGTCCACCCCGGACGCAGCCGCGTTGCGCGCGACGGAGTTGGTGCGAGCGTGGGCGTACTGCACGTAGAAGACGGGATTGTCGTTGGTGCGTTTGCCCCACAAGTTGAGGTCGATGTCCACCTGAGAGTCGATCGAGCTGCGTACCAAGGCGTAGCGCCCGGCGTCTACTCCGACCGCCTCGACGAGGTCTTCGAGGGTTACGACGGTTCCCGCGCGCTTCGACATGCGCACCGGTTCGCCATCTCGAACGAGGTTTACGAGCTGCCCGATGAGAATCTCGAGGTTGACATAGGGGACGTCACCGAAAGCCTTGGTCATCGCCATGAGCCTGCGCACGTAGCCGTGGTGGTCAGCGCCGAGCATGATGAGGTTGCGCTCGAAGCCACGCTCCCGCTTGTTCAGGTAGTACGCGAGGTCACCGGAGATGTAGCCAGCCTCGCCGTCCGACTTGATGACGACCCGATCCTTGTCGTCGTCGTAGTCGGTCGAGCGGAACCAGGTTGCGCCGTCCGCCTCATAGATCGCGCCGAGATCACGCAGCCGTGTGATGGCCTTCTCGACGGCGCCTGACTCGTGCAGTTCGTTTTCGTGAAAGTAGACATCGAACCGAACGCCGAACTCGTGGAGTGCGGCCTTGATATCGCCGAACATGAGCTCGACGCCGTTGGCGCGGAACACTTCCTGCTGCTCATCGCGCGGGATGCGCGAAAGGTTGCCTGGATAGAGGTTGATGACCCGTGCCGCGATATCGGAGATGTACGCGCCACCGTAGCCATCCTCCGGTGCGGGCTCACCCAGATAACTCGCGAGCAAGCTGCGCGCGAATCTGTCGATCTGTGCGCCATGGTCATTGAAGTAGTACTCACGCGTGACGATGCCACCCTGCGCTTCGAAGATGCGCGCGAGGCTGTCACCCACCGCCGCCCACCGAACGCCACCGATGTGGATCGGCCCGGTCGGGTTTGCGGAGACGAACTCGAGGTTAATCGTGACGCCCGCATAGAGATCGCCGCGACCGTAGGCATCGCCCTGATCCACGATCGTCTTCGCGAGCGCGCCTGAAGCCGCGGCATCGAGGGTGATGTTGATGAACCCCGGGCCCGCGACATCCACGGATGCCACGCCCTCCAGTTCACGCACACCGGCGGCGACCTCCTCGGCAAGCTCACGAGGGTTCGCCCCGAGCGGTTTGGCGAGTTTCATGGCGATGTTGGACGCCCAGTCTCCGTGATCGCGATTGCGCGGCCGCTCCAACAGGACATCGGCGACAGTTGGTTCCACAGTGCCCCCGCGCTGTTGCACGATCCGTGCGACGACGGCGAGCAGAGCGGCGGAAAGGTCGGCTGGATTCACAGGGACTTAGCTTAGCCGCGGCATCCGGAGTGAGCCTGCGGGTTTGGCGCAGCGCGGCGCGCGAATCCGGCCAACCGCGCACTGCGACGCACAATGGAGATATGCGCGTACGTCCGGCAGTACTTTTCGCCCCCCTCTTAGTGATCTTGCTCGCGGGCTGCTTCCCCACACCGGAGCCGATAGCCACTCCCACCGCGAGTCCCAGCCCGTCAGCCTCGGTGACGGCAACGCCCACGCCGACCCCCACGCCGACTGCCACCCCTGATCCGGCGGCAATCCCCCTCGACATCGCGTGCGACGCGCTCATCTCGGCGCAAGCGTTCTACGACTTCAACCCGAACTACAGCCTTCTGAACAACTTCACCCCCGACGCGGGAACTCCCGCTGCGGCAGCCGTTGCCGCCAAGGGCGTCGCGTGCCGCTGGGTCAACCAGAGCAGCGGTGTCACCATCGACATCTCCGCAGCAAGACTTCCCGAGCCCAAATTGAGTCAGACGAAGGATGCCGCGGCCGCGGCCGGAACCCCCGTGAGCGAGTTCAGCGCCGAAGGCTACTTCAGTAGCGGAACCGCTCAGGCTTTCACCGGCGACGCCTGGATCACTGCGGTGTCGCCCACGTTCCTCGGGGCTTCCGATGCGGCCTCGCTCATCAACGAGGCCATCGCCGCGGTCGGCTAGTTGGAGCCCTAGCCCAACTGGACGAGCGCGCTGACGTCGTCGATCGGGAGATCGTCGGCGATCGCGAGCACGCTCATGTCCGTAAGGATGAGATCAGCCCAGTGGTTGGTGAGGAATGCGATATCGGCAGCGTCACGCCCGGTGGAGATGCGCACCATGCTCTCGCGGGGGGCTAGGCGGGTGGCGTCGACCACCCACCATTCACCGTCGACGTGCGCCTCGGCAACCGCGTGGAAGTCCATCGGTGACAGCCCCGGTGCGTAGACGGCAACCATGCGCGCCGGAACGTCCAGCGCCCGCAGCAACGCGATGACGAGGTGTGCATAGTCGCGGCACACCCCCTTGCGCGCGAGAAGCGTCTGCTCTGCGCCGTCGGTCGGCAGGCTTGATCCGGGAACATAGCGGAGGCGTTCCCACACCCACAGGGTCACGGCATGAAGCAAGTCGTGCCCTGTGAGCCCCGCGAACTGGGAGCGGGCGGTCGGGGTCAGGCTGTCGGACTCGCAGTAACGGCTCGGGCGCAGGTACGTGACCAGGTCGAGATCGATCGAGGGTGCCGGATCGGATCTGCCCGCAATGTCCGCGGTGTAGTCGACGAGCATCCGACCGGGTCCGCTCACGAACTGGTGCAGGCGCGTGCCATGGCGATCCGTGAGTTCCGTGGCCTTCATCGGTTCGCCGTCGAGCATGAAACTGAGGGTCTCCGAGGTCACTGCGGTGCCCTGAGCTGCGGTAATGCTGAACACCATGTTCGTCGTGCCCTTGATATCGAGCTCGAGATGATTGGTGACCGTGCGCAGCATGCTCTGATCCTGTCACGCCGCTGGTAACCTAGGTGACGTTCCCTTTGCCCCCATAGCTCAGGGGATAGAGCACTGCCCTCCGGAGGCAGGGGCGGCAGTTCGAATCTGCCTGGGGGCACTTCAAAGAAAGTCTCGCCCGCGCTCTCGAGTGGTACGCTATCAAGTACTACTTACCGGAGGCGAACATGTCGGCAATTACCGCGACCGAGGCACGCAAGAGCCTGTTCGGGCTCATCCAGCAGGTCAACGATGATCACACGGTTGTCGAGGTCGTGTCCCGCCATGGAAACGCGGTCATCCTGTCGAAAGATGACTACGACGCGATGACCGAGACGGCGTACCTGCTTCGCAACCCCGCAAGCGCCGAACGGCTGCTAGCGGCGATCGACCGCGCCCGGCGAGGCGAGTTTGAGCAGCACGACCTTCTGGACGCGTGACGCGGTCGATCGCCTTCGACCCGAACGGGTGGGAGGACTACGTCTACTGGCAGACCCAGGACCGCAAGACGCTCAAACGCATCAACCAGCTGATCATTGACTCGCTGCGTGATCCGTTCGCTGGAATCGGCAAACCGGAACCCCTAAAGCACATCCTCTCCGGCGCGTGGTCACGCCGGATTGACGACGTCAACCGCCTCGTCTACTACGTCACCGATGACCACATCATCATCCTGCAGGCCCGTCAACACTACTGACCTCGGCGACTATCAGCTCAGTCGATGACTGCGGAAACAGTGCGTCCGGTACGGAAGAGTCCACCATTCGAGGCCGCTGATTTCGGGGTCGTTTGCGACGATCTTGCGCACTCGAGCCAGAACCGACGCGCGACCCTCGTCATCGAGCACGATCATCTGACTTCGGCAGCGCCGCTTCCAGTTCGCCAAGCATCCGCGGCGCGGGGTCGACGGCGATGATCTGGGGAACTCGGCCCACCAAGAGACGGGTGAATTTGCCGGTTCCCGCGCCCAGATCCAAAGCAACATGGGGATCAGATTCGAGCAGCCAATCGACAGCGGCCTGCGGATAGCTCGGCCGGGCACGCTCGTACTCGGCTGCGGCCCCGTCGAAAGACCGGGCATGCTGCCGGAATGTCTCCGCAGCCGTGTCGTCAGGCATCTGCCTACGCTACTGCTAGCCCAGCCGAGCCGACATGCATCCCGTTCGCATAGACTGCCGTCTATGCTTCCCGTCAACGCGAGCGATCCCCCGACGGTGCCGCTCGGTCGTCCAGAGGCCGAGCAGATCGCGCGCAACCTCAGGGCCATGGCCGACCCGACCAGGATTCAGATCCTCGACCTCCTGCTCGAGGCATCCGGCGGCCGCCGCCCGGTCACAGAGTTGGCCGACGCCTTGGGGTTGACTCAGCCCACTGTGTCGCACCACCTGCGCGTCATGGCCGACGAGGGCCTAGTCGATCGCCTTCAGGAAGGGCGTCAGGTCTGGTATTCGATCGCACAATCCCGGATGACCGAAGTCTTCGATTCCGTACGGGCCGATCCGGTGACAGCCGTCGTCGCGCCGCCTGTGCTCGATCGCATCGCTGCCGACCTCGCGACCCGGTTCACCGGAACGTTCTCCGCGCAGACCGTCACGGAATACGTGCACGGCAGCTACTCGCTTTTGGCCGATCGTGCCCGCATCACCCGGTACCTGCCGTCCCTCACGGCTCGATTCGCCGCGGATCGCCTTCAGGCACTCGCTTTGGCTGACGGCCTCACGACCGACCGGACACCTGAGGTGCTCTTCGTGTGCGTCCACAACGCGGGCCGGTCGCAACTGGCGTCGGCGATCCTACGTTCGCTCGCTGGCGACCGGGTGCGAGTGCTCACTGCCGGTTCGGAACCCGCGGGTTCGATAAGCCCGAAGATCATCGCGGCGCTCGACGAGATCGGTATCCCTGTTGGGGGCGAATATCCCAAGCCCCTCACAGACGAAGTCGTCCGTGCCGCCGACTACGTGATCACCATGGGCTGCGGCGACGCCTGTCCCATCTATTCCGGCCGCAGGTACCTCGATTGGGACCTTCCCGACCCTGCCGAGCTTTCGATGGAAGCAGTACGGGCCGTGCGCGACGACATCGACACCCGGGTTCGCGGCCTGCTCGCCGAGATTGACTCCATGAACACTCCATGAACGAAACCGGTGGCCGCTCCTAAACACATAGACAATCGTCTATGCTTTTCGCATGACCCATAAGCCCACAGTCCTCTTTGTTTGCATCCACAACGCCGGCCGCTCCCAGATGGCCGCCGGCTACATGACGGCACTCTCCGGTGGCACTGTGGAAGTCCGGTCCGGCGGCTCCGAGCCCGGCACCGAGATCAACCCCATCGCGATCGAGGCCATGGCCGAAGAGGGCATCGACATCTCGCAGGGAGTCCCCCAGCTCATGACCACCGAGCAGGTGCGGGACTCCGATGTGGTCATCACGATGGGCTGCGGCGACGTCTGCCCGATCTTCCCCGGCAAGCGCTACGAAGACTGGGAACTTGCCGACCCCAAGGGTAAGACCCTCGACGAGGTCCGTCCCATCCGCGACGACATCAAGCAGCGCATCCAGTCGCTGCTGGCCGAGCTCCTCCCCACCGCCTGACCATGGACCTCACCGAGCGGCGCGGGATGCCCGGGCTCGCCTACCCCGAGGAGTACCTGAAACGACTGGCTCACGAGCTGAGTGAGAAGTTCGCCGGGATCTTTGGCGCTGAAACCGTCGAACGGTACGTGCTCGAGTCGTACACCGGCCTGCTGCGCACATCAAAGGTGAAAGCCCATCTCGCCTCGCAAACGGTCCGATTCGCGACCGACCGGCTCACCGCCCTCGCGCAGGCAAAGGGGGCCATCGAGTCCGTGGTGCCCGAGGTGCTGTTCATCTGCGAGCACAATGCGGGGCGATCGCAGATGGCCGCCGTGCTCACCAATCACCTCGGTGCGGGAAGGGTCCACGTCCGCTCCGCCGGGTCCTCGCCCACCGACTCGCTCAACCCGGCCGTCATTGCAGTGATGGCCGAACTCGGCCTGGACATGGCCGAGGAGTTTCCCAAGCCACTCACGGACGACGTGGTTCAGGCCGCCGATGTGGTCGTGACCATGGGCTGCGGCGACGCCTGCGCGATCTATCCCGGCAAGCGCTATCTGGATTGGGAACTCACCGATCCAGCCGGGCTCCCACTGGACGACGTTCGAATCATCCGCGACGACATCGAGGGCAAAGTGAGAGCGCTGCTGGCCGAGCTACCCGAATCGAGCATCAGTAGGTAGCTCGCGCGCGACATGGCTTCGGGCGTGCTCGACGGCGGCGGGGAGGTCTTCGAAAAGATGATTCTCGTGCCGGAGGGAGGTAATGACTCCCACCCGTGTCGCAACCCTGAGGTGGCTGGGGCGAATGCCTTTGATCAACACCGTGATACCGCGACGCTCGAGCGCATGAGTCATCTCGGTCACAACCCGCGCTCCGGTGGCATCCAACACCTGCAATTGCGACATGCGAAGGATGACCACCGTGACATTGGCCACGCTGGTGACGCGCTCAAGAACCCGATCCGCAGCACCGAAAAAGAGGGCTCCGTCGAGGCGGAACAGCGCGATGTGGTCATCCCCTGGTTGGGCCGGCCCCGGTAGCTCTTCCCGATGCACTCCGCCCGACTTTGCCAAGGCACGCAGTGCAAAGAACGCAGCAACCCCGATCCCGATCCCGACCGCGACGATGAGGTCCACCGAGACGGTCACGATGGCGGTGATCACGAACACGGCGGCGTCGGAGCGGGACGACCCGAGAACCACGCGCATCGTCGAGAGTGACACCATCCGGACCGCGGTGACCATGAGCACACCCGACAGCGCTGCGAGCGGCACCTGCGAGATCACTCCCGTCGCGAGATAGACCACCGCGAGGAGCACGAGCGAGTGGATGATCGCCGCGAGCCTTGTCCTGCCTCCCGACCTGAGGTTGACCGCGGTTCGCGCGATGGCGCCCGTCGCGGGCATCCCGCCGAAGAGACCGGACGCCACTGACGCCAGCCCCTGGCCGACGAGCTCGCGATCTGCGTCATAGGGACCGGTGTCGGAGATCGACGCCGCAACACGCGCGGATAGCAAGGACTCGATCGCCGCGAGCGCAGCGACCGTCAATGCGGGACCCACGAGTTGTTGGATCACGGTCATATCGATTGTCGGCAACTGCGCGGCGGGAAGGGTCGACGGAAGCGTCCCGATGTCGGTCAGGGGCAGCGCACACAACGCTGCCACGACCGAGACGATGATGATCGCGATGATGGAAGCAGGGAGCTGCTTGTGGATGCGTGGAATCCCGATCATGAGAGCGGCCACGACGACCACGACGAGCAGGGGCCACACGACGGTGCCCCACGCGACCTGGTCGAGCGATTGAACCGCCGCGACGAAAGCATTGCTGCTCGAACCCGGGTGCGTACCGAAGGCAGCCGGCACCTGCTGAAGAAAGATCAGCACAGCTATTCCGAGGGTGAAGCCTTCGATCACCGGCCACGGGATATACGACACCACGCGGCCCAGTTTCGCCGCGCCGGCCAAGAGAACCACCACACCGGCCATGATGCTGACAATCGCCACGGCCCCGACCCCGTGAACGGCCACTATCGGTCCCAGCACCACGACCATCGCACCGGTCGGACCGGACACTTGGATGTTCGAGCCGCCGAATACTGCGGCAACGAGCCCTGCGACGATAGCGGTAATGAGCCCGGCCTCGGCTCCCGCACCGGAGCTGACTCCGAACGCCAGCGCCAGGGGAAGGGCCACGATTCCGACGGTCACTCCCGCCAGTAGATCCCCGCGCCACGATTTCTTGAGCAGTCGATAGTCGGCCCGGCGAGGCAGCAACGATCGCGCATAACGCAACGCTTTCACGACGTCACTGTCGACTGGAGCTGTTGCTGGGTGGTGTGCAGAATTTCGATGAGGAGAGAGCGGGAGACCACGAGCAGGTCGGCGACTTGGGGGTAGGCAAGTCGATAAAAGACCTGGCTGCCCCGCCGTTCTGCGACCACGAGATTGTGGCGCCGCAGTACAGCGAGGTGCTGAGACAAGTGCGACGGTTCCATGCCAGTGTCGACAAGGAGCTCCGCAACGGAGATATCGGGATGCGCGGAGAGCACCTCCAGCACCCGAACCCGAACCGGGTGGGCCAGGCCCTTGAAGAGGTTGGCCTTGACCTCGTAGAGCGGACGCTGGGTCTCGGTATACGGATCTATCCCGTCTCGATCGCGCTGAGTTTGCGATTTCATATTTTCATCATATCGCAATGCTCTCGGCAGGAACGACCTGCGCTGCTACCGTCTGTGCATGGGAGCGGACGAGCACACAGCGGCATGTGTCATCCCGCCCGCGGACCCGACCCTTGTCGATTCACCACTGCTCACTCGAATTCGCGAGTCAGTGATCGGTGACGATCAGGTGACGCCAGGACCGTTCGGCCCGAGACGAGTCACCTATGCCGACTACACAGCAAGCGGCCGGTCCCTGACGTTCATCGAGAGTTTCATCCGCGACGAGGTGCTCCCGCGCTACGCGAACACGCACACCGAGTCGAGCGGCACCGGCCTGCAGACCACTCGGCTCCGCGAGGATGCCCGCGCCACCATCCATCGCTGCGTGCACGGCACCGACGACACCGTCGTGATCTTCACCGGAAGCGGTTCGACTGCAGCGATCAACAAGCTCGTCGGGATCATGGGATTGCGCATCCCCGCCGATCTCGACCGCAACTACGGACTCTCGCTGCGGATCCCCGAGGCTGAGCGTCCCGTCGTGTTTCTCGGGCCCTACGAACACCACAGCAACGAGCTACCTTGGCGAGAGTCGATCGCTGACGTCATCACGATCCACGAGGATGCCGACGGGCATATCGACCTCACCCACCTCGCCGAAGAGCTTATGCGGTATGCGAACCGGCCTCTGAAGATCGGCTCCTTCAGCGCGGCGAGCAATGTCACAGGAATCGTCACCGACTGCGAAGCCATCACCCGCGTGCTCCACGAACACGGCGCTCTCGCCTTGTGGGACTTTGGTGCCGCGGCCCCGTACGTGGACATCGATATGCGACACGGGTACGACGCAGTGTTCGTCTCTCCCCACAAGTTCATCGGTGGCCCGGGCACGCCGGGTCTGCTGATCGTGGACAAGTCACTCCTGACAAACTCCGTGCCCGACATGGTGGGCGGCGGCACTGTTGCGTACGTCAACCCGCTTGAGCACCGGTACCTCACTCACCCCGCCCATCGTGAAGAAGCCGGCACTCCGGCGATCATCGAGTCCATTCGCGCGGGACTTGTGTTTGGGCTCAAAGATGCCGTGGGGGTCGACACGATCCAGGCATTGGAGCACGACTTCCTGCGGCGAGCGCTCAGCGCATGGGACGCGCATCCGAACATTCAGATTCTCGGAAACCCGCTCGCTGATCGCCTCTCCATTGTCTCCTTCGTAGTGAAGCGGCCCGGCGGGCGGTATCTGCACCACAACGTCGTCGTGGCGATTCTCAACGACCTGTTCGGAATCCAATCGAGAGGCGGCTGCTCGTGCGCCGGCCCGTACGGACATCGCCTGCTCGGCATCGATCTCGACCGGTCGCACGAGTTCGAGCGGGAAATCGCGAGCGGCTGCGAGGGCATCAAACCCGGCTGGGTGCGGGTGAGTTTCAACTACTTCATCAGCGATGCCGTTTTCCAATACATCGTGAGGGCGGTCACGATGATTGCCGAACACGGCTACAAGCTCGTGCCGCGCTACCGGTTCAGTGTGGCGACGGGGCTGTGGCGCCACCACGATGGCCCGGTCGAGCCGCCGTTGCGGCTATCCCAACTCGCATACGACGCCGACGGCCGTCTCACCTATCCCCGTCACGACGATACGGCGCCAGAGTCCGCTCTGTCGGACTACCTCGCCCAAGCTGAAGAACTCTTCGCGTCGCTCCCGAAACCCGGCCCTGAGCATGTTGCCGACCTCGTGACCTCCGACTTCGAACACTTGCGCTGGTTCGATCTGCCCGAGTCGAGCCTCAAGAGCTAGCGCGCGATCTCCCAGATGTGACCTGCTGGATCGGCGAACGCCGCGGTTCGGATGCCCCAGGGTCGGTCCATCGGCCCGTTGAGCAGTTCGACCCCGCGAGACACGAACACCTCCGCCGCCGCATCCACGTCGTCCACCGCGATCGTGAACTGCATGCGCGCCCCGGCGCTCGCGGGCGCGACGGTGGCCGGAGCGATCAGGCCCGGCGCCTCGCTCTCCTGCAGGAGGTTGATGAGCGTATTTGCAAAACGAAAGACCGCGGAGACGGCATCCTCGTAGTGCACAGGGAGGTCGAATGCGCGCGCGTAGAACTCCTTTGCAGCGGATAGATCGTCAACGAACAGGGTTATCGCGGTCAGTGCCAATGCAGACGGGGCCATATGCCTGTTCTACACCTACTTGGCGGAGTGCACCTCGAGGAACTCGTACAACTCGCGATCGTCGACGCCAGGGAAGGTACCCGACGGCAAGGGGGAGAGGATGTGCGCGTGCAGTTTGGCGCTCGACCACGCCTTGCCCGACCAGCGTTCGGTGAGGTCGGGTGCCGGGCGACGACAGCAGTTCTCGTCAGGGCAGGTGGACGAGGTGCGGTTCGTCGTCTCCCTGCCGCGAAACCACTTCGAGTGGGCGAAGGGCACGCCGATGCTGATGGAGAACTCCTCCGCCGCGGTGGTGCCGGTCTGAGTCGACTCGAAAAAGGTGCCCTCGGGCGTATCGGTGTATTGGTAGAACTCGGTGGTGCGATTGGTCCGGGTGAAGGCTGTGCGTGCGCTCCAATGCCTGCACACGAACTGCCCTTCGGTTGAGCCTGTGACATCCACGGGAAGACGAAGGTCGTCGTTCTCGTACGCCTTGGAGACGGCGCCGTCATCGCTCACCCGAAGGAAGTGCACTTCAAGATCGAGATGGGTGGTCGCGAGATTGGTGAAGCGCAGCGCGGCCGCCTCGTGTGTGACCCCGAAAGCATCCCGGAAGTCTTCGACCGCGATATTGCGATCGGCCTTGGCCTGACGCAGGAACTCCACGGATTGGCGCTGCGGCATGAGCACCGCCGCTGCGAAGTAGTTGATCTCCAGACGCTGCTTCAGGAAGTCGGCGTACGTGGACGGGGTCGAATGGCCGAGCACGCGGTGCGCCATCGCCTGCAGTGCCATGCCACGGAGTCCGTGCCCGCCCGGAATCGAGGCTGGCGGCAGGTAGATGCGTCCGTTCTCGAGGTCGGTCACCGAACGGGCGGAGTGCGGGAGATCGTGCACATGCACGAGTTCGAAACCGAGCTTCTCGGCGAGCCGGCTCACCGAACGATGGGTGAGCGCGCCCGTCGTGTGCCCGACCTCGGCGAGAAGTCTTTCGGAGACCTCCTCGATCTCGGGCAGGTAGTTGTTGAGGGCCCGCATGTTTTGGCGCAGCTCGGTGTTGGACCGTCGAGCCTCCTCGGGAGTGGCAATGGCCTCACGTGCGCGACGAGCAAGTTCGCGGTGCAGCCCCACAATCGCCTCGAGCGTCTCATCGCTCGTTCCCTTCGACACACGGATGCTCGGTAGTCCCAACGACGCATAGATGCTGCCGTGCTGCGCACGTTCAAGCTCGATCTCGAGGGCTGCCCGTTTGCTCGGCGGTGACTCATCGAGCAGGTCGGAAAGCTGTACGCCCACTGCCACAGCGATCGATGAGAGCAAGCTGAGCCGTGGCTCCCGGCGACCGTTCTCCATGAGCGAGAGTTGGCTGCCCGCGATACCGATCTGTTCGCCGAGCTGATCGAGGGTCAGTCCCTCCCGGGTTCTGAAGTGTCGGATGCGCTGCCCGAGTGTCACAAGATCATTCACAAACCCCACAATAGCTAAAGATTCAGCATTCTTTCATCGTCAAGAGCCACATGACGGTGCAATTCGCAACGGATACTAGAAGAACACCACAATCTTCAAGAGGAAAGGGCGTCATGAGTATCGCGGAGATCACCCGGACAGATACCCCCGCTCCCGAGGGCACACACCGCTCGGTATTCGAGTGGGTGGACACCATTGCAGACCTGACACGTCCCGACCGGATTGTCTGGTGCAACGGGTCGCAGAGCGAGTGGGATGGGCTCGTCAACGACATGGTGAAGGCAGGCACGCTCACCAAGCTCAATGCGGAACACCGCCCCTACAGTTTTCTCGCCCGAAGCGACCCGAACGACGTCGCTCGCGTCGAGGCGCGCACTTTCATCTGCTCCGAGAAAGAGGATGACGCCGGTCCGACCAACCATTGGGTGGCCCCCGACGAGATGCGCGCAACCCTTCACCCGCTGTTCGAGGGCAGCATGCAGGGTCGCACCATGTACGTCGTTCCGTTCTCCATGGGGCCGATCGGGTCCCCGTTGGCCAAGATCGGCGTGCAGGTCACAGACTCTGCATACGTAGCCGCCAGCATGGGTGTGATGACTCGCATGGGCGCGAAGGCCCTTGCCCGAATCGGCGACAAGACCGAATGGGTTCGCGCGATCCATAGCGTCGGCGCCCCGCTGTCGCCCGGCGAGCGCGACGTGCCGTGGCCATCGAACGACACGAAGTACATCACCCACTTCCCCGAGACTCGCGAGATCTGGTCATACGGATCGGCATACGGCGGCAACGCCCTGCTCGCCAAGAAGTCATTCGCCCTGCGCATCGCTTCGGTGATCGCCCGCGACGAGGGCTGGCTCGCCGAGCACATGCTCATCATCAAGGTGACGAACCCGCGAGGACGCGTGTTCCACGTCGCGGCGGCGTTCCCGAGCGCGTGTGGCAAGACCAACCTCGCCATGCTTCAGTCAACGGTTCCCGGCTGGAAGGTCGAGACCATCGGAGACGACATCGCATGGCTCGGTCGCGGCGAGGATGGACGCCTGCGCGCCATCAACCCTGAAGCGGGATTCTTTGGCGTTGCGCCCGGCACCGGGTGGCAGAGCAACCCCACGGCGATGGAGACCATCTGGGGCAACACCATCTTCACCAATGTCGCACTGCGCGACGACGGAGACGTGTGGTGGGAGGGCATGAGCGAAAAGGCACCCAGCCACCTCATCGACTGGGAGGGAAACGACTGGACCCCCGCGTCCGGTCGCCCGGCCGCGCATCCGAACTCGAGATTCACCGTGGCGGCGCGACAGTGCCCCACCATCTCGGATGATTGGGAAGATCCCCAAGGCGTCGTTATCGACGCAATAATCTTCGGCGGTCGCCGCGCGACCAACGTGCCGCTAGTGGTGGAGGCACGGGATTGGGAGCATGGCGTCTACCTGGGCGCAACTATCTCGTCCGAGCGGACGGCGGCCGCCGAAGGCACTCTAGGCGAACTGCGGCGTGACCCGTTCGCCATGATGCCGTTCGTCGGATACAACATGGCCGACCATTGGGCTCACTGGCTCAAGGTCGGTGCCGAACTGCGCAAGACCGGCAGCGTACCCCGCATCTTCCAGGTCAACTGGTTCCGAAAGGGTGCCGACGGCAGCTTCCTCTGGCCCGGATTTGGCGAGAACTCTCGTGTCATCGAGTGGATGCTCGAGCGCGTGGATGGGCAAGTTCCGGCACAGGAGAGCCCGATCGGCCTGCTGCCCCAGAAAGGGTCGCTCAACGTGGACGGTCTCGACATCTCCGACGAGGTGCTCACCGAACTCTTCGCGATCGACCCGGAGTCGTGGCGAGCCGAGGCCGACGACACCGAAAAGTTCTTCGCCACCTTCGGTGACCGTCTCCCTACTCCCGTTGCGAACCAGCTCGCAGTTCTCCGCAAGAACTTGGCTTAACCCAACGTTCGAGGGTCGTCGTGCGTCTCAGTAGTTGTGGACCCCACTACTTTTGAGATGACCGGCGTATTCCACCCGGCGAGGCCCGGGAGGCGCGGCGTGGCGAAGTCGGCAAACGAGCCACGATGGGAAGAAGTAGTCGAGCGACTCGTCAGCGAACGCGGCGAGTCACTCACCCGCTACGCCTACCTCGTGTCGGGGAACAGCGACGACGCATCCGACCTTGTGCAGGATGCACTCGTCAAGACATTCGGCAGGCTGCGCAACGGGTTCACTATCGCGAGCGCCGAGGCCTACGTGCGGCGTGCGATTCTCAATACGTATCTCGACTCGGGACGCCGAATCAGCCGTTGGCGAGCGATTGCCCACCTACAGGCCCGGCCAGAGTTCGATGAGTCGAAGGCCACCGAAACCGAAGAGCGCCTCGACCTCCTCAGCCAGTTGGCGAGGCTCAGCCCGCGTGAGCGGGCGTGCATCGTGTTGCGCTACTACGAAGATCTCAAAGTCGACGACATCGCTGAGTGGCTCGCGATCAGCCCGGGCGCGGTCAAGCGGTACCTCAGCGACGGCCTCAGCAAAATGGCGATCTCACTCACAAACTCGGGGGAGGCTGACCGTGCCTGACGAGGGAAGTTTGCGCGACGAGCTGCACCGGGCATCTGCTCCCAACACACTCGACTCCAGACGCATCATCGCCAAGAGCCGTGCTCGACGACTCCCCCGGCAGATCGCCGCGGGAACGTTGGGTGCGCTCGCACTCGCGGGGATCACCGTGCTCGCCGTACAGGTAACCCAGCTCGGCGACCCTGCAACCACTACCGCGGGTGCAGCCTTTGACGAGAGTGCGCCAGCCACCAGCGAATTCAGCGGGGTCAAACGTGCGCCCGCCGACCGGATCAACCTGTGCGAGGCGCAACTCGCCGACGTAGCTCAGAGCCACTACGGATTAGAGCTGTCCGTCACATTCCCGGAGACCGTTCCGGCGGGCTCGAACCCCATCTCGGGAACTGTCCGTCTGACCAACACCTCCGATCGGGAGGTAGTCGGATCCACTCCCGCGAGCCCAGCTCTCACGCTCTCGCAGCAGGGCATCGTGGTCTGGCACACGAACGGTGCCACCGAGGTGGCCATGGTTTCCGTCGACCTCGCGCCCGGGGCATCCGTCGAGTATTCGGCTTCGTTCTCTCCCGTGCGCTGCGGAGTTGACGATGACCTCACGGGGGCATTTGGCCCAGACCTACCCGCCTTGGAGGCTGGCACGTACCAGCTCTCGGCGCTGATGGATTTCACCGCGGACCCCTCGATGGGCCAGAAGACAGCCGAACTCGACCTCGTCAGCGGTCCGCTCGCGACGATCCAGATCGGTTAAAACGGATTCGCCGCCACACCATTGTGACGGCGAATCCGTTTTACCGTGCCCGAGCCTAACCCACCCGAAGAGGGGTCGTCGACACGGCACCCTTGGGCACTGTGCCACCGCCCACTGGCGCGAACACTGCCTGTCGCTAGTCTGGTTGCATGCCGATGCTGCCACGACTGGGCGCGATAGTCGCGCTGTCCGCTGGGATGCTCTTTCTCGCGTCCTCCCCCGCACACGCCGAGGATCCCGTCGATCTTCAGGGTGCATATGTGCTCGATACGGTCGGGGCCGTCTCCGGGAGTGGGCCCGCAATCCAGTCCTCGCTCGACTCGTTGTACGACCGGGCGAGCATCCAACTCTTCGTCGTCTACGTCGATTCGTTCACCTCGCCGACCAACGCCATCGACTGGGCCGACAGCACTGCGATCGCCAACAACTTCGGTTCGAATGATCTGCTCCTCGCTGTCGCGGTCACTGACCGTGAATATGCCCTCTCGGTTGCTCCGGACTTCACCCTGACCGAGGCACAACTGGATGTCGTCGACGCCGCGATTGAGGCGAAGCTGCGCCAGAGCGACTGGTCGGGCGCGGCGATCGCGGGCGCTCAAGAATTGGAAGCTCAAGCCACCGGTGTCGTGGGTCCCGGGCCCCAGCAATCCGGAGACGGGAGCGCCGAGTCCGGCGGAGGCATCCCGATTCTCCCGATCGTCGGCGGTGCTGCGGTTGTCGGCGCCGGTGTCTTCGTGTACTCCCGCATCCGGCGGCGCGGAAAAGATGGCTCCGTCAGCGCAGTCCCGGAGAAGATGACGCAGCAGCAACTCGACCGGCGCGCGGGCAGCCTTCTCGTTCAGCTCGATGACTCGCTGACAACCTCCGAACAGGAATTGGGGTTCGCCGTTGCGCAATTCGGCGACAGCGCGACCGCCGAGTTCACTGCTGCGCTCGCTTCGGCACGCGCGAAAGTCACGAAGGCCTTCACCCTCAAACAACAACTCGACGACGCCCAGGCCGACAGTGCCGCGGACCAACGTGCGTGGACCACCGAAATCATCACGCTCTGTGAAGCCGCGGATGCCGAACTCGACGCGCAGGCCGATGCTTTCGATGCGCTGCGGTCGGTCGAGAAGAACGCGCCCGAAGAACTGAGCAAGGTGCGTGCAGCGGCTTCCGCAGTTCGCGCTCGCACGGATGCCGCGACCACAGCCCTCTCGAGTCTCACCGCGACCTACGCGACGGCGGCAACAACCACCGTCACCCAGAACCTCGAGCAGGCAGCGAAACTTCTCGACTTCGTTGATGCCTCGGTAACCGCAGCTCAGGACGCGATCGACGCCGCCAAGCCGAGCGACGCCGCAATTGCTATCCGTTCGGCTCAGGCCAGTGTGGGCCAAGCGACTCGGCTCTACGACGCGATTGACGCCCTCGGCGCCAATCTCGCGGACACCACCAGCAAACTCACGGCAGCGATCGCCGACACCGAACAGGACATCGCTGCAGCCAGTGCGCTCGAGCAGGATCCCGCCCTCGCGACGGCCATCGCCGCCGCTACGGCGGCGCTGCGAGCCGCGCCCGCGGATGATCCCACTGCGGCCCTCGCTCACGTCGAGAAGGCCAACGCCGCTCTCGAGCAGGTGTCCACCGGCGTGCGGGACAAACAGGAGGCAGTCGCTCGAGCTCGCACTCAACTTGATGCGACCCTGAGCGGTGCGCGCGCCCAGGTACAGTCCGCGCGCGAGTACATTGCCACGCGCCGCGGCGGAATCGGCAGCGACGCCCGAACGCGGCTCAGCGAAGCAGAACGGCACCTGGCCGAAGCCACCGGGCTCGCCGCTGGCGATCCGGTTGCTGCGCTCGGCGAGGCGCAGCAGGCCGCCGCGCTCGCGGCAAGTGCCGTCGAGTTCGCGCGTTCCGACGTGAACAGTTTTGACAGCGGCTCACTCGTAGGGCAGCGCAACTATCCCGGTTCCGATGGGGCGGGTCTCGGTGGCATTTTGGGCGGCCTGATAGCGGGGAGTGGGGGCGGCAGTCGCAGAAGCAGCTCCGGAACCTCGGGGCGGGTTTCTCGCTCGAGTTCATTTGGGGGCAGTTCACGCAGCTCGAGTCGCAGCAGTAGCAGCAGTGGAGGTGGTGGGCGCCGTAGCCGCGGCGGTAGGTTCTAGGGGAAGACGACGACCCATACTCACGAAAGGCATGCCGGATGGCTAAGCAGACAATTCTTGGACGCATCACGCAGCTCCTCAAGGCGAACATCAACTCGCTCATCGACCAGGCCGAAGACCCGCAGCTCATGCTCGACCAGCTCGTGCGCGACTTCACCAACAGCATCGCCGAGGCCGAAAGCGCGGTCGCTCAGACGATCGGGAACCTGCGGCTCATGGAACAGGACCACGCCCAAGATGTTGAGGCCGCAGCCGATTGGGGTCGCAAGGCCCTCGCGGCAAGCGCCAAGGGTGACGAACTGCGTGCCGCTGGCAATACCGCAGACGCCGACAAATTCGACAACCTCGCGAAGATCGCGATCGGCAAGCAAGTCTCGGCTGAGAACGAGGCAAAGCAGGCGGAGCCCACCATCGCTTCGCAGACCGTCACCGTCGACGCTCTCAAGAAGGGCCTCGACGGCATGCACGCGAAGCTCAGCCAGCTCACGTCGAAGCGCGATGAGCTCATGGCGCGGTCGAAGACCGCTGAGGCTCAGGGCCAGGTATTGGACGCCATCAAGTCGATTGACCTGATGGATCCGACAAGCGAGCTGGGTCGATTCGAAGACAAGATCCGGCGCGAAGAGGCCAAGGTCGCGGGTCAGCAAGAACTCGCCGCGTCTAGCCTCGACGCGCAATTCGAGAGCCTCGACGACCTTGCCGGACAAGCTGAAGTCGACGCACGTCTCGCCGCCCTCAAAGCGGGAGGCACCACGCAGGCCATTACGCAGTAAGTGATGCCCCTGGGAAGGGTTCCGCCTTCCCAGGGGTTCACCGCCCGCGGTCCGGAATCGCGCGTTGAGGCTTCGCGCTAGGGTTCTGGCATGACCGTCACATTCGTCGTCGTCCCCCAGTGGCAGGGCTCGGGATCACCACGGGCCATGCGCCTCGTGGATGGCGCCGACGCGATCCGCGGAGATCTGCCCTCGGCAACGACGCGCATCGTCGACGTACCTCTGGAAGCGGGCGACGAGCAGGGTTCGGGAGTGCACCGCCTGAGCGCGATTGTGGCTGTGCGCGACAACCTCGTCCGCGAGCTCTCCACCATCGACGGTGTCGCTGTGACAATCGGCGGCGACTGCGGAGTAGAGCTGGGGGCAGTGTCGCACGCACTGGATGCGGATGTCGCGGTCCTGTGGTTCGACGCGCATCCCGACCTCAACACCCCCGCGAGCAGTCCATCCGGCGCCTTCACGGGAATGGTGCTGCGCACCCTCCTGGGAGACGGTCCGGCCGCCCTCGTGCCAGGGACGGCACTGAGTGCTGAGCGAGTCGTGCTCGTCGGCGCGCGCGCGTTCGATCCTGAGGAGGACGCGGTAATCGCGGCACGCGGCATCCGGACTATCGATGCCGAAACCCTCTCTCCCGAGACCCTCATCGCTGCGGTCGAGGCGACGGGAGCCCGACGGGTCTACGTGCATATTGATTTGGACGTTTTGGATCCAGCTGACATGACCGGGCTGGGGAGCCCCCAACCGTTCGGAGTTCGCGCCTCCCTGCTGGTCGAATCCATCCGGGCACTTCTCGGTAGCTTTCCGTTGGCGGGCGCCGGAATCACCGAATTCGCACCTGCGACTCCCGAGGGCGCAGTCGAGGATCTCCCGACCATCCTCCGACTCATCGGTGCCCTGAACTCCTAGCGGCCGAACCCTCGGCGCCGGGAACTCCCGAGCTAGTGTGGGGAACATGACTCGAATCACAGTCGAGCGGGACGGCCACGTGCTGCTCATCGGTTTCAACCGGGTGGAGAAGCGCAACGCCGCCGATCTGCGCCTGCTCGAAGAGCTCTCGCTCGCCTATGCAGAACTCGAGCGCGATCCCGACCTCCGAGTGGGGTTCGTCTTTGCGCATGGGGAGCACTTCACCGCGGGCCTCGACCTCGCCGACGTCGGCCCCCGCATCGGTCCCGATGGTCTTGCGATCGTGCCCGAGGGCGGGATTAACCCTTGGCGGGTCAGCGCGCACAACGACGGCGACGGCATCAGCAAGCCCATCGTCATGGCAGTGCAGGGCACATGCCTCACTCTCGGCATCGAGCTCATGCTGGCGAGCGACATCGTCGTTGCCGCGGACTCGACGACCTTCGGGCAAATCGAGGTCGCACGGGGCATCCTGCCGTTCGGCGGGGCGACGATTCGGTTCCCACGCGCGGTGGGGTGGGGCAACGCGATGCGGTGGATTCTCACCGGCGATTCGTTCCCCGTCGAAGAGGCTTACCGGATCGGCCTCGTGCAAGAGGTGGTTCCGCACGGCGAGCACTACGCACGCGGACTCGAACTCGCCCAGCGCATCGCCGCGCAGGCACCGCTAGCGGTGCAGGCCGCCCTCGCTAATGCACGAATCGCAGTGCGAGACGGGGAGGCCGCAGCCGAAGCCGCCCTCCAGCCCGAACTCGTGAGACTGGCCATGAGTAAGGATGCCGCAATCGGCATGCAAACGTTTCTCACCCGCGAACCCGCGGTCTTTACCGGAAAGTAGGCAATCCCATGACCTCAACAACCTACGATGTCGTGATCATCGGAGCGGGCGCAGTCGCCGAGAATGTTGCGGATCGCGTGGTGCAGGGCGGGCTTACCGCCGTACTCGTGGAGAGCGAACTCGTCGGCGGCGAGTGCTCGTACTGGGCGTGCATGCCCTCGAAGGCGCTGATCCGTAGCGGACTCGCACTTCGGGCCGCTCAACGAGTGGGCGGTGCGAAGGAAGCGACCACAGGTGACCTCGATGTCGCTGCAGTATTCGCGCGTCGGAATGCGTTCACTCACGACTGGGATGACGCAAGCCAAGTCACGTGGGTTGCGGGAGCCGGTATCGAGCTCGTGCGCGGGTATGGCCGCGTGACCGGGATCAAAGAGGTGACAGTCACGGCCGATGACGGCTCAACCACGGTACTGACCGCGACCCACGCGGTGGTCGTCTCGACAGGATCAGATCCCATGCTTCCCGACATTCCCGGCCTCCTCGAATCGAACCCCTGGACGCCGAGGGAAGCCACGAGCGCCCAAACTGCCCCGACCAGCCTCGCGATCATTGGCGGCGGAGTGGTCGCGGTGGAGATGGCGACCGCCTACGCCTCGTTCGGGACGGCGGTGACGATCATCGCGCGCAGCGGACTGCTTCAGGGTCAAGAAGACATCGTCGCCACAGCAGTGACGGCGGGCCTGCGCGGCCTCGGCGTCGACATCCGCCACGGCTCCCCCACGAAGGTCGAGCGCTCGGAGGACGGTGTCGCGGTATACGTCGGCGATCAGGATGCGATCATCGCTGAAGAGGTGCTCGTTGCGACGGGACGCATCCCGCGCACCACCGATATCGGCATCGAGGTCGCGGGACTCACCCCCGGCAAGTGGATCGAGGTCGACGACACCCTGCGCGCTACCGGATGCGAATGGCTCTATGCCACCGGCGACGTCAACCATCGCGCACTGCTTACCCACCAGGGCAAGTATCAAGCTCGCGCCGCCGGCGACGTCATCGTGGCCCGGGCTCTCGGCAATCCTGTCGACGAGAAGCCGTGGGGCAGGCATGTTGCGACCGCCGACCACGCCTCGGTTCCCCAGGTGACGTTCGCCGAGCCGGAGGTCGCCTCAGTGGGCCTCACCTCGGAGGCGGCGCGCACGGCAGGATTCGACATCCGCGTTGTGGACTACAATCTTGGCTGGGTCGCTGGAGCATCACTGCAAGCCGATGGCTACGAGGGCACTGCGCGCATGATCGTCGACGAGAAGCGAAAGGTCATCCTCGGCGTGACGTTCGTGGGTCAGGACGTGAGCGAACTCATCCATGCTGCGACAGTGGCGATCGTCGGCGAGGTGCCCCTTGACCGCCTGTGGCATGCCGTGCCCGCGTACCCGACAATGAGTGAGGTCTGGTTGCGTCTGCTGGAGGCGTACGGGCGCTAGCGCTTCACGCCCGCGTAGACGCCGAGCAAGCTCGTCGCCGCGGCACCCCACGTGAACCGCTCAGCGAATCCGCGGGCCGAGACTCCGAGCGCCGCTCGTCTGTCGTCGTCTTCGATAAGGACGGCCATCTCCGTCGCCCAGTAGCGAGGTTCGCGGGTTCCGAGCAGCAGACCGGATGTCCCTTCCGCAACCGCCTCGGGGAGTCCACCGGCACGATAGGCCAGCACGGGAGTACCGCTCGCCGCCGACTCCAGGGCGACGAGTCCGAATGTCTCGGAGAACGACGGCACGATCGTCAGAGCTGCCGCCGCCAGCAGGCCGGCGAGGGCATCCCGGTGAAGGGCACCCACAAAGCGCACGTCGGCGGCAACCCCGAGCTCAGCCGCGAGCGTTCGGAGCAGCCCCGCGAACGCCTCATCACCTGGCGTCACCTCACCCGCGATGACGAGCACCGGCGCCCAGCCGCGCAGCCGATGAAGCTCAGCGAGGGCCCGTACCGCGAGCTCGTGGCCCTTGAGCGGCTGCACCCGACCGGCGATCACGACGATGGGACGATCCGGTTCCAGCCCGAGGGACGTGCGGGTGACAGCATGGGATGCGACGGCGCGCGGCGAGAACATGTCGAGATCGACCCCGGGCGGGATGATCCACGTGCGGTCGGGAGGGGCGCCAACGTCATCGATGAGCGCGGTCGCCTCGGCTGACGAAGCGGCGATGATCGCATCCACCTGCGTCGCGAGGAACATCTCGCTGCGGATCCGCTGTACCGGCTCGGGGGACTGACCCTCGCCCGCGAGTGAATTCTTCATTGCTCCGAGCGTGTGGAAATTCTGCACGAGCGGCCGAGCAAGTTCGATCGATACTGGCAAGGCCGCGATGCCGCTCAGCCAGTAATGCGCGTGCAGCAGATCGTAGTTGCGCACGCGCGCGAGGCGCCCGATCGCCTCACCGAACTCATCGGTAACCTCCGGCATTCGGGCCTTCTCCAGCACTCCGGAAGGGCCAGCAGCGAGTTCATGCAGCGTGACACCGGGAATCAGCTCGCTCACTCCCGGGTTGCCGGTCGCTCGCGTCAGTAGGTCGACATGCACACCACGAATCGCCAGCTCGGCCGCGATCCCCAGCACCGCGACGTTGAGTCCACCCGCGTCGGCGGTTCCCGGCTGAGCCGTCGGAGAGGTGTGCATCGCGATCATTGCGACCCGCTCGACAGTAACCGACATGTTGCCACTGTATTCTGCGGAGTATGGTCGAGACCCCGCGAAAAGGACCGGGACTCGTGCGACGGCTCCGCGGCATCCGGGGCCTTCGGCCGATCGTGCTTTCACCCATCGTCGCGAGGCCCGGCTATTGGTTTGCGACCGCGTGCGGGCTCGCGTGGGGTGGGGTGCTGAGCGGGTTTCGGCTCCATCGCGAGGGTGGGCTCATCGTTGCCGCACACCTACCCGGCTGGGCATTCGGGCGCGGGGGCACCACGATCGGTGCGGTGTACCTCACCTCCGACAACATCTCACCGAGCATCCTTGAACACGAAGCCGTGCACCGTGACCAATGGAGGCGCTACGGGCTCGTGTTCCTCCCGCTGTACCTCGACGCGGGCCGGGATGCCCACGCCAACCGGTTCGAAATCGAAGCCGGTCTCAAGAAGGGTGGATACCTCAGGTGACCAAGACAATCGTGATTACCGGCGCCAGCTCGGGCATCGGAGCCAACGCTGCGGGCCGTCTCGCCGCAGCCGGCTGGGACGTGGCCGTGGTGGGCCGAAACCCTGAGCGCACGAAGGCCGTCGCCGAACAGGTCGGGGGCACGGCGTTTCTCGCGGACTACGACCGGCTCGACGATGTGCGCGAGCTCGCGGCATCCGTGGCGAAACGCTACGACCGGATCGACGTGCTCGCGAACAACGCGGGCGGGCTCATCCACAAGCGCGGGCTCTCGACAGACGGCCATGAACGTACCCTTCAGCACAATCATCTGGCACCCTTCCTGCTGACCGACCTGCTCATGCCGGTGCTGGAGGCGAGCTCAGCACGAGTGATCGGCACGGCAAGTGTCGCGAATCTGTCCGGCAACCTGAGACTCGATGATCTGGAATGGACGAAGCGGCCCTGGCTTGGTGGCTGGCGAGCCTACGGAACGTCGAAGATCGCCACGATCGTATTCGCACGGTCGCTTGCCGAGCGCGGAATCGACGCCTACTCATTCCACCCGGGCTATGTCGCGACCAACTTCGGGGTCGATTCGCCGCTGGTCAGGTTTGGCAACTTCGTGTCGCGAAACAGACTCGCTATCTCCCCGGAGCAAGGTGCAAGCCCACTCGTGCACCTCGCGACCGCCGACGAGCTCGGCGTGCCGAGTGGCACCTATTTCGACCGCCTCGACCCCTATGGTCGCGTCAACTCCAGTGCGAACTCACCCGGAGTCGGCGAGGCCCTGTGGGCCGCGAGCTCTACCTACGTGAGCCTGACGTAGGGAGCACGATTTCAGGCAGTCCAGACCGGTGGATGCCGCCGCTGCCAGAGCAGCCGCCGCTCGAGCTGGGCACCGATGGCGAGAAGCGTGTGCTCACCACCGGGCCTGCCGATCAGCTGCACCCCCATGGGCAGCCCGTCCTCGGTTTCGGCAACGGGCAGCGTGATGGCGGGCAACCCCGCGACGTTCACAAAGCTCGTCCACGGCGTGTACTGGCACTGCTGAGCGAAGTTGTGCTCGGCATCCACCGCATCGAACCAGCCCACCGGGCGCGGGGTCATTGCGAGTGCGGGCGTGAGCACGACGTCGAAAGAGGCGAATTGCCGGATGACGCTGCGCTCGAAGAGGGTGAGGGCCTGCAGTGCGTCCGCAAGCTGGCGGGCCGAAAGCTCACGCCCCCTCGCCACCAGCCACTGGGTGAGCGGCTCCAGGAGGTCGAGCTGCTCGCCCTCCGCAGGAATCCCGCTCGCACCGGCTTGCCACAGGGTCCGGAAGGCGGTTCCGTAGGTCTCATCGGGTTCGAGGGCGAGCTCCTCGACCCCGTGCCCGAGCGCGTCAAGCCCCCGGAGCGCCACCTCGAGAGCGGATTGCGCCTCGGCCGACACCGCGATCTCGTAGGCGCTGTCCCACGGCGAGGTCGTCATCACCCCGATCTGGAACCGGCCCTCCCCTCGCACCGCGGCATTCAGGTATGCACCGCCGTCCCAGGTGGGCGGTTGGACAGCCCACGGCGATGGCCCGAGCATGGCGTCGAGTAGCAGCGCCGCATCGGCGACCGTGCGGGCGAGCGGGCCGACGGTGACGAGACCACCGAGGGAGAGGAATCCTGAGCCGGTTGGCACGCGACCCCGCGAGGGTTTGAGCCCCACCAGTCCGGTCGCAGCGGCGGGGATGCGAATCGACCCTCCCCCGTCGGAGCCGGGGGCGACGGGCAGTAGGCCGGCGGAGACCGCAACCGCGGCTCCCCCGCTGCTGCCTCCCGCACCCCGCGACGTGTCCCACGGGGTGCGAGCGGGTGGCGCCACGAGCGACTCGGTATAGGCGGCGAGGCCGAACTCTGGCGCGTTGGTCTTTCCGAGGCTCACCGCGCCTGCGGCATCGAGCGCCTCAACGATGTCGTCCGAGACCTCCGGGATGAGGTCGGCGAAGAGGCGCGATCCCATCGTGGTGCGGACGCCCTTGCGCTGCCAGAGATCCTTGTCACCGAGCGGGATGCCCCAGAGCGGGGCGGCTTTCGGTACGGTCTGCTGCACAAGACGAGCACGGTCGAGCGCGGCATCCCTCGTCACCGTCGTGAAAGCCCCGAGTCCCGGGTCGAGCCGCGCGATGCGATCGAGATAGTGGGTAGCCAGCTCCTCCGGTGAAATGTCACCACGACGCAACCACTCGGACTGTTCCTGCGCGGTGAGGTGGTGGAGTTCGAACACTTCTCGAGCCTACGACTTGACAAGAACCAACCAACCTGATTGGTTAGTTACTGAACCAACTAACTAACCATCGGAAGGAGGTCTTCATGGATGAATCCCGTCCCATCTTCGCTCAGCTTGCGGAGCAGATCGAGAACGACATCATCATCGGCGTCATGGCCGAGGAGACCCAAGTTCCGTCGATCAACGAGTTCGCCGCGTTCTACCGGATCAATCCGGCAACAGCGCTCAAAGGCGTCACGATGCTCGTCGACGAGGGAGCGCTCTACAAGAAGAGAGGTATCGGCATGTTCGTTGCCACGGGCGCCCAGGCACGACTTACGACGAAACGGCGCGACAACTTCAGCGCCGAGTTCGTCGCTCCGCTGCTGACCGAGGCAGCCAAGCTCGGCATTACCCCCGAGCAGCTCGCAGAGATGATCAGAAAGGCAGACACGGCGTGACAAACATCATCGAGGTCTCCGGCCTCACCAAACGCTTCAGCGGCGTGACCGCGGTTGACGACGCGACCTTCAGCGTCGGCGAGAACAAGATCTACGGCCTGCTGGGACGCAACGGTGCTGGCAAGACGACGCTCATGCAGTTGCTCACCGGCCAGGACTTCGCCACGAAGGGCGAGATCAGCGTCTTCGGGCAGTCGCCGGTCGAGAACGCGTCGGTGCTCCAGCACATCTCCTTTATCAAAGAGAGCCAGCGCTACCCCGAGGACTTCCGTGCAAAGCACGTTTTCCGAAGCGCACCCTGGTTCTTCTCGAACTGGGACGCCGACTTCGCAGAGCAACTGATCGCGGACTTCCGCCTGCCCCTGAACCGTCGGATCAAGAAGATGTCGCGCGGGCAGGTTTCGGCAATCGGTGTCATCGTCGGGCTCGCCTCACGCGCTCCGCTGACCTTCTTCGACGAGCCGTACCTCGGCCTCGATGCCGTCGCGCGGCAGACGTTCTATGACCGACTGCTGGCAGATTACGCCGAGCACCCTCGTACGGTCGTGCTCTCCACCCACCTGATCGATGAGGTGAGCAACCTGCTTGAGCACGTGCTCGTCATCGACGAGGGCCGCATCATTATCGACGAAGACGCCGAAACCTTGCGCGGCAGTGCCACGACCGTGGTGGGCACGCGGCCGGCCGTCGATGCCTTCGTCGGAGCCCGCGAGGTGCTCCATCGCGATGCGATCGGTGGCCTCGCCTCGGTGACCATCACCGGCCTTAGCGCTCAGGAACGCAAGGATGCCACAGCCGCCGGCCTCGAGCTGGCACCGGTATCCCTACAGCAACTCATCGTCCGTCGCACCAACACCAGCGAGAAGGAATTCGAGGCCATCGCATGACCGCCATCACCACTGTTCGCCCACCCGCGAGCGCGCTCGGACGCGTCCTGAATGTCGTGAAATTGCACGTCACGAACCCGTGGAACACCATCGCCGTGCCGTGGATGATCATGGGGATCATCCTGCTCGCGAACCTCGCGATCTGGGGGATCATCCTTTCTGCCGCGGCTCCGGCAGATCGCGTCTCCATCCGCGAAGGCCTCGCCTACAGCGGAGGAAGCACGTTCATCTTCGTCTACATGATGGTGGTCGCCATCCAAGCCATCTCCGTGACTTTCCCGTTCGCGTTGGGTTTCGGGGTCACGCGTCGCGACTACTATCTGGGCACGGCACTCGCCTTCACGGGTCTTGCCGCCATGTTCAGCATCGGGCTCACGATCCTCGCAGCGATTGAGGACGCGACCGGCGGCTGGGGTCTCGGCGGACGACTCTTCACCACCGCATACTTCGGCGAAAACTGGATTCAACGACTGTTCATCTACTTCGCGGCCTTCCTGTTCTTCTTCACCATTGGAATGGCCGCTGCGTCGATCTGGGTGCGGTGGAAGGCAAACGGGATCATTGCGTTTTTCATCGGGCTCGGCATCGTCGTTATCGGTGGGGCAGCACTGCTGACCTACACGAACAGCTGGGGAGGCTTCGGCAACTTCTTCGCCACCGCCGGCTTGGTGGGGTCGTTCGCGTGGAGCCTCGTGATCGCGGCAATCGCTGGCATCTCCGGGTTCTTCGTGCTTCGGAAAGCGACTCCGAAGAACTGAGTTCGCTCGATGGTCCGTCCCGGCAATCCGGGGCGGACCATCGTCGTACGCTGCCTAGGATTCGCCCCCCAACTCCTGGAATGCCGTGATCTGCATTCCGCCGGGCGCCTCAAGGCGCGCGTTGAGGGAGTTCCACGGTGTGACGGTCGGCGCCGCGAGTACTGTCGCCCCCGCGGCTTCGAGAGTGGTCGTCGCGGCGGCCGCATCCGTGACCTCGAAAGCCACTCGCACAGTTCCCTCATAACGACGACTCGTCGGTCTGCCCACCTCTACCGCGTCGATGTACCGCACCTGCGCTGGATTCGCGAGCTCGAGCGTCACCGACGGCACCGAAAGGATGATCACGCGGGCACCATCGGGCCCATCGTACGATTCGAGCTCGGTGAGGCCGAGCCCATCGCGGTAGAAAGCAAGGGCTGCGTCGAGGTCGTCGGTTTCGAGAACGAGTCGGAGCTGAAGCGCGGGGTTGGTCGTCATTGCACAAGCCTACGATCCTCCATTCTGGTACGTTTGTACCACAACATTGGGAGTACAGCACATGGGCTATCTTTTCCTCGCGCTCGCGATCATCGGTGAGGTCGTCGCTACGTCATTCCTCAAGGTCACCTCGGGCGAGAAGTCCGTGTGGTGGGCGTATCCGATCGTGATCGTGGGCTACCTGTTTGCCTTTGTCATGCTCTCCTTCACGCTCCAGAAGGGCGTGCCCCTCGGCATCGCCTACGCGATCTGGGCGGGCGTCGGTGTCGTGGCCGTCGCGATCATCAGCTGGCTCGTGTTCCACGAATCCCTCACCTGGCAACAGCTGGTCGGCATGGTTCTGGTTGCCGGCGGGGTAGTGCTGCTCGAGGCCGGAGGCAAGCACGCGTGACCTTCACACCGAAGGGCGAGGCGCGACGCGACGCGCTGCTCGACGCAGTGCTTCGCGTTCTGGCGCGCGACGGCTCCGGCGGCATCAGTCACCGCGCGGTTTCGAAGGAGGCCGGGGTGCCACTCGCGGCAGCGACGTACTACTTCGAGAGCCTCGACGACCTCTATGTGAGCGCGCTCAAACGCGCCACCGCCGAGCAGGTGGCGCTGTTCGAGGGCCTGGTAAGCGGCGACCTACGCCAGTTCGCCGAGGCACTCTACGACTGGGTCTATCGCGATCGTGGGGCCGCTATCGCGCAGTACGAGCTCATGTTCTTGGGAATGCGACGCGACGCACTGCGTGAGGACGCCGAACACTGGTACCGCTCACTCGAGTGTGCGCTCGACCCCCAGGGTCAGCATCCGGAGCACGCACGTCTCGTGTCGATGGGCGTTGACGGTCTTCTGCTGCGAATGATGTGGCTCGGCGAGCCAGCGACAGTCGACGCCGTCGAGGCGACGGTGCGCGACCTTATTTCCGCAACGACCTCTGCATCATGACGGTACCGAGCCATCTGTCGAACTTGTAGCCGACGCGACCCATGTGACCAACCTCTTTGAACCCAAAGCGCTCGTGCAGGTTGATCGAGGCATCGGCATTCTTATCAGCGATCAGGGCGATCATCTCCTTGAGGCCGGCGGCCTGGGAACGCGCGATGAGTTCGGTCATGAGGGCCTTTCCGAGACCCTTGCCCGTGGATGCCGGTCCCAAATAGATGTGGTTCTGGACGGTGAACCGGTACGCGGCCTTCTCCTTCCACGGATACACGTAGGCGAATCCCAACAGCTGACCCGACGGGTTCTCCGCCACGATGAATGGCATACCGCGCTGACCCGCGCGCTCGAATTTTTTCCGCAGCTCCGGGAACGTCCACGGGTTGTCGTCGAAGGTAATCGAGGAGTTCAGTACGTAGTGGTTGTAGATCTCACGGATGCTCGGTAGGTCGCCCAACTCGGCAGCGCGAATCTCGTACCGAAACGGCACTTCCTCGGGCAGCGGGTCACGCAGATGGAGCGGCAACTGCCGCCGGGGCTGGTATTCCTCCTCGAGCATCAGGCAGCACCATCCATGGCCACGAGCATACGACGAGCTAGGTAATGTCTCGCCGCCACGACGTGAGATACCCCGCAATTGCCACCACGACCGCGAGCGCGAGCAAGACGAGCCCGCCCTGCCACCACTCCAACATCTCGACGCTTCCCCCGCCGATTCCGAACGCGGTAAAGACGCTTGAGCCGACCAGAGCGTCACTCGCCGCACCGGGAAGGAAGCGCCCAACCGACGCCGTCCACTCCCAGATCGACGTACCGAATCGCAGAATGGGCTCAACGAATTGGGTGAAAGCGAGAACGACCACGATTGCCGCGATTTGGTTCGGGATGAGGGATCCGACGCCCACTCCGACAACCGCCCACAACGCCATCGCGAGCACGATCCGGCCCGCGAGCGCCCACGTGTCGGAGGCATCGAGGGCAGCGTCGGTTCCGGTCGCGGTTAAGATCGGTGCGCCGAGCCCCATCGCTGCCACGAGCCCGATGACACCGAAGACGGCGCCCGCCGCGGCTAGCACCATGAGTTTCGCCGCAAGTACCCGGCCGCGCTTGGGCTGGGCGAGGAACGTCGGGGTCAAAGTTTGATAGCGCACCTCGGAGGTAATGGCGAGGGTGCCGAGGATGAGCGGGAACACGTACCCGACAGCGGTTACCGTCGAATACACGACCGGGGCGATGGCCTCCGGCGGGAGCTGGGGTGCGCCCGCCTGGCCGCCGAGCTGGTCGCCGAGCGCCCCGAAGAGTCCCGCAAGCAGTCCGGCGGTAAAGCCGACGTAGCCGATCATGATCAGGGCGAGCACCCACCACAGCCGGGTGGTGAGCAATTTGCCGAGCTCAGCGCGAAGTGTGGCGATCATGCGCCGACCCCCGTTCCTGGTCCGACGAGTTGGAGGAAGACATCTTCGAGACCCGCGCGCTGGGCGTGGAGGAGGCTGAGCGGAACACCCGCGCGCTGCGCTATTGCGCCGATGTCGGCCGACGCTGCGCTGACGACCAGCCCGGCATCCGTCTCGGTCACCACGAGCTGTGCCGCTTCGAGCGCCGTGCGAAGTGCATCCCGATCCGGGGCGTCGACAATTGCCGTCGCGGCGCTCTCCAGAGCGTCGAGCGTGCCCTCGTAGACGATGCGCCCATGGGAGACGATCACCACTCGTTCGACAGTTTGCTGCACCTCGCTGAGCAGGTGCGATGAGACGAGAACCGTGCGCCCTTCGGCGGCGAGCTGCTGGAGAAGGCCGCGAATCCAGCGGATGCCTTCCGGATCGAGGCCGTTGATCGGCTCATCGAGCACAAGCACTTCAGGGTCGCCTAAGAGGGCGAACGCGAGCCCGAGTCTCTGACGCATGCCGAGCGAGTATCCGCCCACCCGACGATCTGCCGCCTCGGCTATCCCGGTCAGTTCGAGCACCTCCCCCACCCGCTTCCGGGCGATTCCGGCGGCTATCGCATACACCGCCAGATGGTTGCGCGCGGTGCGACCGGGGTTGAAACTCGAGGCTTCGAGTGCCGTCCCGACTGTCGCAAGAGGTCGCTCGAGGTTTCGATATTCGATGCCTCCGAAGGTCGCAGTTCCGCTCGTCGGTCGAACGAGGCCGAGGAGCATGCGCAACGATGTCGTCTTTCCCGCACCGTTGGGACCGAGAAAACCCGTGACCCGCCCCGGCTCGACGGTGAAGCTCACATCGGAGACCGCGTGCACAGCGCCGAAGTTCTTCGTGAGGTTTCGGAACTCGATATTAGTTCTAGTTCGCATAGAACAACTATATTCAACCGATCGGGAAAAGGCCAGAACTACGGCGCAAGCGACCACTCCACCGGCGGAGCACCCTGCTCCGCGAGCACGGCGTTTGCGCGACTGAACGGTCGCGAGCCGAAGAACCCGTTGCGCGCGCTCAATGGGCTCGGGTGAGCACTGCGGATGATCGGGGTATCCCCGAGCAGTGGCGCGAGAGACGCGGCATCCCGCCCCCACAGGATCGCCACGAGCGGGCCGCCGCGGGTGGCGAGAGCGCGGATCGCAGCCTCGGTGATGACCTCCCACCCCTTGCCACGGTGGGAACCCGACAGTCCCGGCTGCACGGTGAGCACGCGGTTGAGGAGCATGACACCATGCTCGGACCAACGCGTGAGGTCACCGTGCTCGGGGATCGCCACCCCTAGGTCGTCGCGCAGTTCGCGATAGATGTTCTGCAGGCTCCGCGGCACGGGCCGCACGGCGGGGTCTACCGAGAACGACAAGCCAACCGGATGCCCGGGGGTCGGGTAGGGGTCCTGGCCGACGATCAGCACCCGCACGTCGGCGAAAGGATACTCGAACGCTCGCAGCACGCGCCGGCCCTCGGGAAGGTAGCCACGCCCCGCCGCGGTCTCGCCCCGAAGGAAGTCGCCCATGGCATGGATCTCGGCCTCGACCGGCTCGAGCGCTGCGGCCCATCCCGGGTCGATAAGTTCGGCGAGCGCCTTCACGCCCCGAGAGTCCCGACCAGCACGCCGTTGGGGTCGGTCGTAACCTTCCAGACACTTCCCGCGCCCTCCACCCGGAGGTCACCGTCTCCGACGATGAGCACCGTGAACTCGTCGATCGCTACGCCACCGTCAACGAGACCTGCCTCGGTCGCTGCGATCAGGCGCGACAGCGTTCCCCACTGGGCGGCGTGCACGTCGATAGCCAGGTCGACGAGGCCCAGCCCCTCGACGACGGTCAATTCGTCGAGATCCTCACCCGCTTCCTCTGGGCACACGGGAACTCCGCCGATCTGCCAGCCGCCGATGATCGCACGATCGGAGGCGATCATCGATCCGGCCGAGAAGCCCGCGTAGGGTAGCCCGTCGGCCACCAGCAGGCGGATCTCGGCGACGAGTGGCATGACGGCCTCGAGATACGACGGCGTGTGCCCGCCGCCGATCAGCAGAGCGTCAATATCGGTGAGCACCGCCGAAGCGAACAGCTCGCCCTCGGCAACCTGCATCACGACGGGCTCACATGGAGCAGTACGCAGTAGCTGTTCTCGGTAGGCCCGAGCAAAGATCGGCGCATCATCACCACCGCCCACGAGCAGGACGGCGACCCGGGCGAGCTGGCGACCGCTAACGGATGCCCGCGCAGCAGCCTCCTCGAGGAACACCTCATAGACCTCACCGGCGTAGTCCTCCGAGCGACCGCCGCCGATGAGATGGATGCTCACAGCGTCACCACGGGCAGCACCGACCACGGAAAGTTGATCCACTTGTCGGTGCGCTTCCAAGAGTAGGTCGGCTCATAGACCGTGCCGGGCTTCGTGTACAGCACGACGGTGCGCAGATCGGCGCCGGCCGCCTCCAGAAGGTTCACGACCATCGCGAGGGTTCGACCCGAGTCGGACACGTCGTCGACGAGCAGCACCCGCTTTCCGAGAATCGAGGCCTCGTCGAGCAACGGCGGCATCATGATCGGTTCCGGTAGGCGCGTTCCGACGCCCGTGTAGAACTCCGCGTTGACGGCCCCGCAGTTCTTGATTCCGAGCGCATAGGCGATGCTGCCCGCGAGGAGCAGTCCACCCCGGGCGATCGCGACGACGACCTCGGGCTCGAAGCCGCTGCGCAGGATGTCGAGGGCAAGGTCACGGGACGCCACCCCGAAAGCCTCATAGCTGAGCGATTCGCGCTCCTGGGTGGTCTCGGCTTCGGGGTTTGCGCTCATGCGATAACGCTACTGGGCGGTAGCATCCGTTCATGTCACTCGTGCGTGGGAAGGCCGGCGCTATCACGTTCGGCCTCGTCGGTTACCTGTTTCTTGTCGAGCTCGTCAGTGGAGTGCTCCAGGGGTACTACGTTCCCCTCATCCCTGATCTGGTCGAACATCTCGGAATTCGGGATGCCGACTTCAACTGGTTCGAAGCAGCCCAGCTGTTGCTTTCGGCGATAGTCGTCCCCATCCTGGCCAAGCTCGGCGACATGTACGGCCACAAGCGCATCCTGCTCATCTCTACGGTGCTCACCGCGGGCGCTACCTGGTGGCTCGCCTTCACCGGTGACTTCACGAGCTTCCTCATCGCCTGGGCTCTGCAGGGCTTCTACGTCGTCTGGCTACCCCTCGAGGTCGCGCTCATCTTCGACCGCGGACGGGTCACGGGTCGAGGCGCGTCCCAGACCAGGCGAGCCGCTGGCTACCTCGTGGTCGCCCTCGAGGCCGGTGCGATCATCGGCGCGCTGGGCGGTGGACGCGTGTTCAAGGCCCTCGGATCCGACAGCGCGGCCGTGACACCCACCCTCATGGTTCCCGCCATCGCGGTGACTCTCGTGTTCTTCGCGATTCTGTTCGGGGTGCCGGAGTCCAAGCCGCTACCCGGTCGCTCGCTCGATCTGTGGGGCTTCGTCCTGCTGACCATCGGCCTCCTGTTCATCACCTCCGGGCTCACGTTCCTGCGCATCAACGGTCCAGGCACCTGGTGGGTGTACGTCCTCATGCTCGTCGGGCTCGCCACCTTCGTCCCGTGGAGCCGGTACGAACTGCGCCAGAAAGACCCGGCCATCGACCTACGCGTACTCAAGCAGCCCACGATGTGGCCGGTCCAGCTCACCGCTGGCCTCGTCGGGATCAGCCTCCTCGGCGCGCAGGCACCGCTTGCCACATTTGCGGGAACCGATCCGATCAACGGCTATGGGCTAGGAATGGAGGCCGACTCCATCTCGTACATCATCGGGGCCTACCTCGTCTCGATGATTGTCGGGGCCCTCATCTTCCCCCGCCTCTCGAAATGGACGAGCCCGCGGATTGCCCTCATCATCGCCACATTCTTCGTCGCCACCGGGTATCTGCTCTTCCTCGTCAACCACACCACAATTGCGGGCACCTTCGTCAACATGGCGATCGCTGGCCTCGGCTCGGGAGCTCTCGTCGGCGCTCTCCCTTCGGCAGCGGCCGCTGCCGCGCCTCGCGGTCAGACCGGAATCGCAACCGCGCTGACCAACACGACCAAGACGATCGGTGGATCGTTCGCGTCCGCGATCTTCGCGATCGTGCTCGCAGCGGGTGCGGCTACCGCGGTGACCGCTACCGCGTCCAGCCTGCTTGGCTACATGACCGTGTTCACCATCTGCGGTGTTGGGGCCCTAGTCGCCGCCGTCTTGCTCTTCCTGGTTCCGAAGCTCGCGTTCGCCGACGTCGAGGACGAGGTGGTACTGCCCGGATCAGTCGATGTTGACTGAGCGCTTCGCGGCGCTCACCACTCCGCACCTCGCGGACGCATGTATGCGCGTCGGAGTTCCGGTGCGCTGCGCACCAGCGGAGCTGGTGGCACTCGTGCCGGGTAGCCGCCTGTTTGGGCGCGCGCTCCCCGCCCGACACGTCGGAAGTGTGGATGTCTTTCTCGAAGCCATCCAGTCCGCCGCTCCCGGGGACGTGCTCGTCGCCGACAACGGAGGACGACGGGACGAGTCCTGTGTCGGCGACCTCGTGGCACAGGAGGCCGCTTCGGCCGGCCTTGCGGGAATCGTGATCTGGGGACTGCACCGCGACACAGTGGATATCTCGGCAATCGGAATCCCGCTGTTCAGCACCGGGAGCATCCCGACCGGCCCCCTTTCGGTCGGGCCACGCCCGGCAGGCGCGCTCGAGTCCGCGCGGGTTGGCGAGTTGACGATCACGGGCGGCGACTGGGTCGCGGGCGACGAGGATGGCGTGCTCTTCCTCCCCGCCGATCGCGTTGACGACTTGTTGTCGGTCGCCGAAGGGATTCGTGACACCGAGCGTCGGCAGGCCGACCTGATCCGGGAGGGCGGGAGTTCACTGCGAGAGCAGGTGAACTTCGCCGGGTTCCTTCAGGCTCGGATCGGGCATCCGGAACTCACATTCCGCGAACACTTGCGCACGGTGGGCGGCGAGATCGAGGTCTAGCGCCCCTTCGGCACGAGCGGTCCCCGGATCACCTTGTGTTGCGCAGCTTGAGCAACGGGACGAACCGTCAACTGCTCGACGCTCACGTTGTGCGGCAACTCGAGGGCGCCAACGATAGCGAGTGCCATGTCGTCGGCCGTGAGCGGCTCCTGCACGTTCTCGTAGACCTTGTCTGCGGCCACCTTGTCGCCCCCGAAGCGATTGAGGGAGAACTCTTCGGTCGCGACCATTCCCGGTGCCACGTCGATGACCCGGATCGGCTCCCCCGCGAGTTCAAGGCGCAGCACTCCGATCATCGCGCGCTCGGCGAACTTGGAAGCGTTGTAGCCGCCGCCACCCTCGTAGGTCACATAGCCCGCGACCGAGGTAACGGTGAGGATGTCAGCACTCGTCCCCGGCGTCCAACTCTTGCGCAGCAGCGGCAACATGGCGGTGGTGACCCGCTTCGTGCCGAGGACGTTCACATCGAACATCCACTGCCAATCCTCCACACTGCTCTCCTCGACGGATCCCATACCCCGAGCGCCTCCCGCATTGTTCACGAGCGCGTGGATGCCGCCGGAGGAATCGACATACGTCGCGAGCGCGTCGACGTCCTCCTGCTTGGTCACGTCGGCGACGAAGACGTCGCACCCTGTGGATGCCGCCAGGGCGTCGAGACGATCCTTTCGGCGCGCGACACCGACGACGTTCCAGCCGTGCTCGCGCAGCAGCCGAACCGTGGCCTCGCCGATCCCGGAACTTGCACCTGTCACTACCGCGCGTCGAGCTGTCATGCCTTAAAAGTAGCGCCGTTCTGGGAACGAGGGTCTCAGTGGAGATCAACCTTCTTCGGAAGCGTGAATACGAGAGCAAACGCGGCGAGCGCAAACGCGGCACTCAGGGCGAGCGCCGGCGTCGCTCCCTGGCCGAAGGCCGCAGGAAGATCACTCGGGCCGGCGATCGGGCCGATGTTGCCGAAAAGTACCGAGCCGATGATCGCGATTCCGATCGCAGCACCGATGCGTTGCATGACACCGATGACGCCACCGGCAGCACCCGCCTCAGAGCGATCGACGGTCGCAACGATGAACCGCGCGTTGGGGGCGATGAAGAGTCCGGATCCGAAACCCGCGACCAGGAGCGGTCCCAGGAGGTCCCAGTTCGTGAGATCGGCCGTCGGGACCCACAGCACGATGAGGAACAGCGCAATGAGACCTACCGAAAGTAGGCCGTTGCCGAGCACGAGCACCGTGCGCCCGAGCCGCTGTGCGAGCCGGTCGCTTTGCGAGGCACCAATGATGTTGCCGAGTGCGAATGGCACCGACACGAGTCCAGATTCCAGCGCGGTGTGACCGAGGCCCGCCTGCCAGAGAATCGAGATCGTGAAGAAGATGCTCGTGAATCCGGCAAAGAAGACGAGGGCGAGAATCGTTCCCCCCGTGAATGCAGGGTGCGAGAAAAGGTGCGGCGGCACGAGCGGTTCGACCCCTTGTGACGCAACACGGCGCTCCCACAGGGCGAAGAGCACGAGCAGCCCGATCCCGCCGGCGATCGAGATGTAGGTCCACAGCGGCCATCCGGCATCCTGACCTTGAATCAGTGGCACAAGAATGGCGACCAGGGAGCCACTCAGCAGCAGCAGTCCGACCGCGTCGGTAGAGGCCTTCTTGCCTTCACTACCTTTCGGCAGCAGCGCCGCTGCAGCGATCAACGCGGCGAGACCGATGGGCAGGTTTACCGCGAAAATCCAGCGCCACCCGTTCTGCTCCCCCAAAGCTTCGATAAGGAGGCCACCCACGATGGGACCGAGTGCGGACGAGACGCCGATGACCGCGCCCATAATGGCGAAAGCCTTGCCGCGAGTCATGGGCGGGAAGAGCAGTTGGATGAACGCTGTCACTGCGGGGAAGAAGATGCCGCCGCCCAGCCCCTGCACGACGCGCGCGACGATCAGGCCCGTGCTGTCGAGGGTAAGTCCGCACGCGAGGCTTGCCGCAGTGAACGCTGCAAGCCCGGTGAAGAACACCCACTTGTGCCCGTAGCGGTCACCAATTCGACCAGCGGGGATGAGGGCGAGTCCGAAGGCAAGCGCGTAGCCGGAGATAATCCACGAGAGGGTCGCCTCCGAGGCGCCGAGGGATGTCCGGATCGTCGGAAGGGCGACGTTGACGATCGTGGTGTCCAGCAGGGCCATGAACGCACCCGCGAGCAGGACGACGAGGGCGAGCCAGGCCTTTCGGGGCACCTCGGTCGAAGCGTTGAATGCGGCCGTGACGGGGCTGACAGGGGTTGAGCTCATGAGGTGTGGTGTCCTTTCCTGGACTTCTCGTCGTCGATGATCGCGGGCAGATTCGCGATGAGTTCTTCGTGCCAGGCGATCTCGCCCGACAAGCGGTGGTACTGGTGACGGATGACGTGGGCCTCCGTGAGGGTCAGGTACTTCCTGATCTGCTCGGCGTGGGCGAGCCAGTGGTCTCGATCGACCCGGAGCGCGTCGAGCCGCCTGCGCAGGATGCCCCCGAGGCCATCGAGTCCCTCGGTATCGAGACGCGCGAGTGCTAGGTCGACGGGGTCGTGCCGGAAGACGATGGTCTCGAGCGTCTCGCGTCGCAGTTCCGCGAGGACCACCGCACCGGCATCCGTGATGCCGTAGACCTGACGCTCGGGGTAGTTGCCCTCGCGCTCGGTGCGCCGCTCGTCGATGAGACCGTCGGCGGCCAGTCGCTTGATGGCGCCGTAGATCGAGCCGGGACCGAAGTCGGTCCACTCGTCGATGTGCTCCTCCTCGGCAAGCGCGCGAAGGGCGTGCCCGTGCATCTCGCCGCGCTCCTCGAGGGAACCGAGGATGAACAGCCGAATCGAACTCACGGGAGTACTCTCGCATGAGTACTCCCGTGATCGCAACTGTTACGTCTCATTGCGGACTCGATTGCCGCACACCTGATGCGTACCTAGGCTCACTCACGAGTGGGCGACCGCCCCGCCCCCAAAAGATTCGATCGAGGAGACCACCATGAGCGACTGGAAGTTCGAAACCAAGCAGGTTCATTCGGGCGCGCAGCCCGACCCGACGACCAACGCACGCGCGACGCCGATCTACAAGACCACGTCGTACGTTTTCAACAGCACCCAGCACGCGCAGAACCTCTTCGCGCTCGCCGAGTTCGGCAACATCTACACCCGCCTCATGAACCCCACCACGGATGTCGTCGAGCAGCGCGTCGCTGCGCTCGAGGGTGGCACCGCGGCGCTTGCCGTGGCATCCGGCTCGTCGGCCATCACCTACGCGGTCCTCAACATCGCCCGCTCGGGAGACCACATCGTCTCTTCATCGTCGATCTATGGCGGTACCTACAACCTGTTCAAGTACACCCTCGCGAACCTCGGCATCGAGGTCACGTTCGTAGAGGACCAGGATGACGCTGACGAGTGGGCGGCAGCCGTTCGCCCCAACACGAAGCTGTTCTTCGCGGAGACCATCGGCAACCCGAAGATCAACATTCTCGATATCGAGAAGGTTGCCGAGATCGCGCACGCCAACAACCTTCCGCTCATCGTCGACAACACGATCGCGACCCCGTATCTCATTCGTCCGTTCGAGTTTGGCGCGGACATCGTTGTGCATTCGGCGACCAAGTTCCTCGGTGGCCACGGCACGGTCATCGCCGGCGTGATCGTCGACGGCGGAAAGTTCCCGTGGGCGGCGAACGCCGACAAGTTCCCCGGACTCACCGAGCCCGACCCGAGCTACCACGGCGCGAGCTACACGGGGGTGCTCGGCGACGCCATTGCCTACGTCATCAAGATCCGGGTCACGATCCTCCGCGACACGGGTGCGGCCCTCTCGCCGGACAGCGCCTTCGCCCTTATCCAGGGCATCGAGACCCTTAGCCTGCGCATCGAACGCCACGTTCAGAACACGCAGGAGATCGCCGAGTGGCTCGAGAACCACCCCGACGTCGCCTCGGTCAACTACTCCGGACTTCCCTCGAGCCCCTGGTACGCGGCCGCGAACAAGTACGCACCCAAGGGTGTCGGCGCAGTCGTCTCGTTCGAGCTCAAGGGCGGCGTCGAGGCAGGTCGCGCACTCGTCGAAGGCGTCGAACTGTTCAGCCACCTCGCCAACATTGGTGACGTGCGCAGCCTCATCATCCACCCCGCGTCCACCACGCACTCGCAGCTCACCCCCGAACAGCAGCTCACGACCGGCGTCACGCCCGGCCTTGTGCGTCTCTCGGTCGGCATCGAGAACGTGGACGACCTGAAGGCCGACTTGCAGACCGGCTTCGACGCGGCTCGCGCCGTCACGGCGGCCAGCGCCACCGCGTAACTCGTTTCGACAAGCTCCATAAGCGAAGGCCCCGGTGTAATAAAAACCGGGGCCTTTCGTTTATCCCGGATACTTGACGGGACATGGATTGGCAAACACCCGAGGACACGGTCCCATCGGCTTTCATCACGGAAGCCAACGCGCGCGCCGTTCTGGGGAAACCGCCGGCCACGGGCGCATGGCGTGAAGGCGACCCGAGCGGCAATCGCATGTTCGCCTCCCTCGGAGCAATGACCCTTGAACGCGGCGGCGAGCTGCCATCGGTCCGCGTCGCGTACGAGACCGTCGGCACGCTCAATGCACACCGATCGAACGCGATTCTCGTCGTGCACGCACTCACGGGAGACAGTCACGTCGTGGGCAACCCGGGCCCCGGGCATCCGACCGGCGGCTGGTGGAACGAGCTCGTTGGCCCGGGCAAAGCAATCGACACCGACACGTGGTTTGTGGTCGCGCCGAACATGTTGGGCGGATGCCAGGGCACCACTGGTCCCGCATCACACGCCCCCGACGGGGCGGAGTGGGGTGCACGGTTCCCCTTCGTCACGATCCGCGACCAGGTCGCCGTGCAGCGTGCGCTCACGGATGCGCTCGGCATCGACCGGTGGGCGGCGGTCATCGGTGGTTCGATGGGCGGCATGCAGTCGCTCGAGTGGGCGATCATGTATCCCGATCGACTCGAACGGGTGGCGGTACTCGCCGCGCCCGCCACGTCAAACGCCGACCAGATTGCGCTCAACTCTGTGCAACTCGAGGCGGTGCGCATGGATCCCGCCTGGGCGGGCGGTAGCTACTACGAGGCTGCGGACGGTGAAGGGCCACACCGAGGGCTGGCTCTCGCGCGGCGCATGGCCTTACTCAACTACCGATCGCCCACCGAACTCAACGAGCGGTTCGAGCGAAGTTGGCAGAGTGAAGTCAATCCCCTCGGGGGCGGCGGACGGTACGCAGTGGAGAGCTACCTGGACTTCCACGGCAACAAATTCACCCGGCGTTTCGACGCGAACAGCTACCTCGTTCTTGCGGAGGCGATGAACTCCCATGATGTGGGTCGGGGTCGCGGTGGCACGGTGAACGCACTGAAACAGGTGACGGCGAAGGCTCTCGTTCTCGCGATCGACAGCGATCGGCTCTTTCCCGTTCCCGATCAGCAACACATCGCCGCCCATGCGCCCGGCAATATTGACGGCGATGTGCCGCACATCATCTCTTCTCCGTTCGGGCACGACGGATTCCTCATCGAGGACGGCCTCGTCGGCACACAGATCCGGCGACTGCTCACTACCTAGGCGCTGAGAGCTCACGTTGGCTTAAGCCCGGGTGGCGACAAAACCCGTGAGGAAAGAGTGGCGATTCCTGCGGTGCGGCACCCCCAATTGTGGGGCACGCTGTGGCACCATGACGGCAATGGACCTCATAGCCAAGGAGCGCGACCGGCTGCTCCAACGCACCGCCCGCGTCTACGGCCTGAGCTTCACCGTGGTCTCCTTGCTGTGCTTGGCGATTCCGGGGGCCGTCGACATGGCAAGTTTCTTCGTCTGCCTGCCGCTGTACCTCATCATCGCGTTGTGCCAGTACCGCATCGGATCGAGCAGGTCGATGCTGTGGGCGGTACCGATCCTCATCGCGGGCCTCGGCATCGTCGGCGTCGTCGCGCTGCTCGCGCCCGAAGGCACGAGCGAGGCTGGCGTATCCGCGGTTGCACAACTCACCGCGGCATCCATGGCCTCCATCGCAATCGTGCTCACCACCGACCTGCGCCGTCGTCTGTTTCTTGCCCTTGCATTCGTCCTCACTCTCGGGCTCACGACATTCCTGTTGCTTCCGCTCGAAGCCGCGCTCGGCCGGACCGTCTCGCTGATCGTGCTCGGCTGGGTGCTCACCACGATCATCGGGTTTTGGATCAGCGCCGGCGTACCGCAAGCCGCACGCCGCATCGCCAGCATCGGTCGCGCTCATCGCGCCGAACGCCAAGCCAGCGAAACGGAAGCCCAACGTCGTCAGGGCGCGCGCCTCCTTCACGACACCGTGCTGGCAACCCTCACCCTGCTCGCACACTCGGGCGTCGGTGTCGCTCCCGAGGCCATGCGCCAACAAGCCGCCGACGACGCGCGACTGCTGCGTCAACTGCGGCTTGGTGCGACTCCGGCGCCTCAACAATCCGGCGATTACAACCTTGAATCTTCGGATGACACGGTTCTCGGCACGACACTCGAATCAGTCAAGCAGCGCTTCGGGCGCATGGGGCTCGAAGTGAGTTGGCACGGTACCGGTCAGGTCCTCCTGCCAAGCGATGTTCTCGACGCCTTCCTCCTCGCTCTCGCGGAGTGCCTCGAGAATGTCCGCAGGCACTCGGGCGTCACCGAGGCCCACGTGACCATCACCGAGGACGAGACGATGGTTCGCGCCATGGTCACCGACTCGGGAGTCGGCTTCACCCTCGATGACGTCGACTCCGCCCGTCTGGGATTCAAGGAATCGGTCGTGGCACGACTCAAGGAAGTCGGCGGCAAAGCCCGCCTGTTCTCCGCTCCCGGCTCGGGCACGACTGTTGTACTGGAGGTGCCGCGATGAGCTACGCGCCACCAGAAGAAAACACCCTCGGGGTCATCCTCGGTCGCGGAAAACGTCGCGAAGCCGACGCCACTCGCCGGGTCATCGGCGCCGCAACCCCGCATCGCTCCAGTCTGGGCACCGGGTTTATTGCGATCGGTGCTGCGATCGTGTGTGGATTGCGTGCAATCTACGGATTCGCGTGGTTCGCTGGGCAAGTCGCTACGGGCGAGGTCTATGCCGAATTGTGGCCGGCCGCAACTGCCTGGGGCGTTCTTATCGCGGTGCTTGTCGCCACCTTCGTCGTCTCGCGCGTGCTCGGACACCTCCCCGACTGGATGTTCGCGATCTTCCTCGTCGGCCTCACCGCCGCTGTTGTCCTCGATCTGTATTCGATCTGGCCACTGCACGACATCGGACGACACGGGACCGCCGCGATCACAGCCGGAATGGGACTCGTCGTCGTCCTCACCCTCCGCCGGACCGGTGAACTTCTCATTGCCGTGAGCGTGCTCGGTGCAGGCCTCCTCGCCGCGATGATCATCAACACCCCGTGGGACCTGAGCTATCTCGCACCCCAGCTGACTGCTCTCGCCTTCGCAGTCCTTCCGGCGGTCATCGGTGTCGTCGTCATCAGCGGGTTCCGCCGGCTCGTGCAGGTCGAACTTGACCGGGTACTCGTGCAAAGCACGGTCTCCGCGCCACGATTCGCCGTGGGCATGATGGCCTCAGAAGAGCTCGCCCGTCTTGACCTCGCGGCGGAGGAACTTCTCGACACGGTGGCGACCGGGAACGTAAAACTCCCGCTCGAGCCCAAGACGGCGTCCGTCGCCGCGTCACTGGCCACGGAACTACGCCTGCACCTCATCGAGGGGAGACGGGAAACCTGGCTGTATCACGCGATCACCGAATCCGACCATCTCGGCAAGGCCGTCACCCTCCACGACAAGTCGAGCCTGGCGGGGTTGCTCGACCCGCAGCAGCGGGACGGGCTCCTTTCTACCGCCTGGCTGCTCGTCAGCGATGGGACGAAAAACGTGAGCCGCAGCGTGCAGATCACGGTGGGGCCCGCGACGGATTCCCTCGAGACCCGCGAGGGTCGCAAGATCACCGTACCGATCGTCATCGAGTCAACGGGAGTTGCACGAAATCGTGTCGACCCGGCCACGTGGGAAGCCATCAGCCGGGTCGGGCAGTACAGTGACTCGACCCAAAACTCAAGTCTTCGAGTCGATATTGAATGTCTCGTGGACAACCCCGCCGACCAATAGCCCAACCGAAGGATTACTATCGTGCCCGATTCGACTGACCGCATCCGCGTAGCCCTCGTCGACGACCACCGGATGCTCTTGGGTGCCCTCACGGAGTGGATAGGCAACGCCGCAGACGACATTGCGATGGTCGCGGCTGTACCGACTTGGCCCGAACTGATCATGCACTCCGAGTTCCCGGTCGACGTCGTGCTCCTCGACCTCGACTTGAAGGACAACATCCCGGTGTCACTCAAGATCAACACCCTGAAGACCACGGGCGTCCGGGTTGTGCTCATGAGCACCTACTCGGAGCCGAACGTCGTCAGGGAAGCGCTAGCGGCCGGCGCCCTCGGCTACCTCGTCAAGAGCGAAGACGCCAACATGATCGTCGAGGCCATCCGTGCCGCGGCCAAGGGCGAGTCGTTCGTCTCGGCAGAGCTCGACCTCGCGCTCAACGCGGGTGAAGTTGGCGGCTCCCCCAAACTCTCCGCCCAGGAGCGCCGTGTCATGGCGCTCTACGGTGGTGGCGAGCCGGTGAAGGCGGTCGCCTTCCAACTCAGCATCTCTGAGGAGACGGCAAAGAGCTACCTCAAGCGTATCCGCGAGAAGTACCGGGTCGCTGGCTTCGACGTCGGCACCAAGGTGGCCCTCCGCAAGCGTGCCATCGAAGATGGAATCCTCGTCGAGAGCGACCTGCCGCGCCAGTTCTGATCTACCGGTTCGGAGGGCGAATCCCATGTCTGTCGGCTCCACCGATCTCGCCGCAATGCTCGCGACCCTCGACGCTGCTGCAAGGCCAGACGACTACGTCTATGTGGTCGTGGACCCCGCGCACCCCATCGTGGAGCTCGCGGCGGCGACGGTTCACGAAGAGGAGGGTCTCACTGTCGTTGCGCGCCGCGTCGATGCCGACCGGCTGGGGCTGTCCTACGACTTCGTTGCTACCTGGTTGACCCTGACGGTTCACTCGTCGCTTGAGGCGGTAGGGCTTACTGCCGCGTTCTCCGCAGCCCTGGGCGATGCGGGTATCAGCTGCAACGTGATCGCGGGTTTCCACCACGATCATTTGCTCGTTCCGGCATCGGAGCGAGATCGCGCTCTGGCCGCCATCCACGCCCTGCGAACGAAGGGCTGAACGGGCGCGGGCTTATCCCGCCAGTTCTGACCGGGGTGCGCCTCGTCGCTCAAGACCGAGACTGATCACGGCCAGTGCGACGCCCGGAACACAGAGCAGAAGCCCGACCCAGGTCGGCGACAGGTAGCCGAGACCCGCCGCGATCGTGACTCCACCGAGGTAAGCGCCAAGGCTGTTGCCAATGTTGAGGGCCGAGTGGTTTATCGCCGCGGCGAGCGATTGTGCGTCGCCCGCGACATCCATCAGTCTGGTCTGGATTGTGGGCGAAAGGGCCGATGCTGCAGCACCCACGAGGAAGCTGAAGAAGAAGAGCCCGACCGGCCACTGGGCAGTGAGCGCGAACCCGGCCAAAGAGATCGCGAAAATCCCGAAGCACACGAAGAGCGTGCCCATGACATGGTGATCAGCGGCGCGCCCGCCGGCGAAGTTCCCGATAGTCATGCCGAGCCCCGCTGCGGCGAGAACCCAGGGAAGCAACCCTGGATCGAGCTTGGAGACGTTGGCTGCGACCGGAGCGATGTACGTGTAGACGGCAAAGAAGCCGCCAAATCCGAGCGAGCCGAGAAGAAGTGTGAGCCACACCTGCGGCCGCCTAAACACGCGAAGTTCGCGGCGCATGGTCGCCGCCGGATCGCCCGCCTGCAACGGCACCAGGAATGCGACCGCGACAAACGTGAGGACGAACACAGCGGTCACCGCGAGGTACGCCGCACGCCACCCCGCCTGCTGCCCGAGGAACGTGACCGCGGGCACGCCTACGACATTGGCAATCGTGAGCCCCGCGAGCACCATGGCGACCCCTCGCCCACGCTTTCCCGGACCCATGAGTGAGGCCGCAACGAGCGCCGCGATTCCGAAATAGGCGCCATGCGGGAGCGCTGCCACAAACCGCGCGACCAGCAGGAGGCCGAAGGTGGGCAGTAGCGCGGAGGCGATGCTACCGAGGACGAAGACTCCCACACACGCGAGCAGCAGTTGTTTTCGTGGGAAGCGTGCGGCGAGGGCGGCGATTGTCGGGGCACCAACGACCACTCCGAGCGCGTAGGCGGCAACGAGCCATCCGGCCTGAGCATTTGCACGTTCATGGGAGACCGCCCAGAGGTCGGGCAGGAGATCGGCCGCCAGGTTGGGAAGCAGCCCCATCGCCACGAACTCGGTAAGTCCGATGCCGAATCCGCCGAGGGCGAGAGCGAGAATCGCGAGGTGGGTACGAGCTGGGGAGAGAGACATGCTGGCCGATCATGTGAGAGACGGAGGACGTGCTCACCGTCGAGCCGCGGACAAGTCTACGACCGGTTGGCTCCATCGACTCGGTGCGTGAACGGCCACACCGACGGCAACCACTCGACGTTCGGGTCGTCGTCGGCACCCGGCTGCTGGGGGGCACGGATCACCGCCAGAATCGCCCAACCCAGAAGCACGAACTCGAGGATGTTCCGCACGGTGAGCACGATGAGGAGCATCGGGTTGAGACGGAGCACGTCGAGGTAGAGATAGGGATACAACACCTGCGTCAGACCGGCAATCACAAGGACAAGAGCGGCGGGGAATCGGAATGAACGCCCGTGCCCTGCAGCGCTCGTGGCCAAACCCAGCACTACGGGCACCGCAAGCCATCCGATGAACTGGGGCGAACCGACCTTGTTAACCGCGATCAGGGCCGCGACGAGCGCGAGAGTGAGCGGGGGAAAAAGGTCACCCGCGGATGCCCCGACCCGGCTTGCCCGGATCCCCAGAGCCGCGATCGCCGCCACCGTGATCCCGAGGAGGAGGGTCATCAATGCCGCCGCGATCTCGATGCCGGGTCCCCGCACCTGGTAGGTGAGGATCTGATGGTTGTAATACACCGCCGCGCCCGGCACGCGCACAAATGCCTGCCAAAGCCACGGTGTGGCAATGGGCGCCTCGACCTGCACTCCCCGACCGGTCTGTTGGGAAATGAAGCTGAACACGTTGAGGCCACTTCCTAGTGCGAGCGCGACAACGATGACAGCGCCCGAGACCACCAGAACGGCGACGAAGATGCGCCCGCGATCCCTCAGCGCGATGAGTGCAGCCCCGATAATCGCCGCGGGCCAGACCTTGGTCCAGGTCGCCAGCGCGAGGATCACCGCCGCAGTGCGGGGGCGGGTGGCGATGAGCGTCACTCCGACTAGGGCGAGCGGCACCGTCACGGAGTCGATTCGCCCGAGAGCGATCGGCCCCAGAAGCAGCAGGAACCCGACCCACCACCACGCGACCCCTTTCCGCCCCGGCGATCGGCCCCAACCCGTGATGAAGCCGAAAGCGACGGCATCCAGAACCATGATCATGGTGAGCCAAGTCGCGCCGTACTGCTCGGGGCCGAAGACCGTCGCTGCGAACATCGGAACGAGCGCGAGAACCGGATACACCCACACGCTGTCGATGCCGACCCAGAAGTTGGCGACGGTTGCCTGGTCCATCCAGAACTTGTAGACGATGGTGACGTCGCCCAAGGGAAGACCCGGCGCGTACAGGTTGAGCAGCCCGAGCCACAGGTGTACAAGGATGAACGCCCCCCAGATTATTGCTGGGTTGCGTACGACGGTCCCGAGATTCACTCGCACAGCGTAGCCCGGTAATAATTCGTCCCGAGGTCGCCCACGCGCGCACTGCTGCGGGATGATGGGAACACACAGCATCCCCCTAGGAGACAGCCATGACACGCACAGCCCTTCGTCGCACCCTGGCCGTGGCGGCAGCCGCGAGCCTCGCCCTCTCGCTCGCCGCCTGCGCGCCGAGCACCACGCCCGCAGGCGATGCCGCAAGCGGATATGTGACCGACGGAAAGCTCACCATCGGAACCGGTGAGCCCGCCTACTACCCGTGGGTTATCGATGACAAGCCAGAGTCTGGCGAAGGCTTCGAAGCCGCAATCGCCTATGCGGTCGCCGAAGAACTCGGCTTCTCGAAGGACGACGTCGTGTGGGTTCGCACCACGTTCGACGAGGCAATCGCCCCCGGCGCCAAGAGCTTCGACTTCAACCTCCAGCAGTTCTCCATCACCGACGAGCGCAAGCAGAACGTCGACTTCAGCTCGCCGTACTACGAGACCACTCAGGTCGTCATCACGACGGAGAGCTCGAAGGCCGCTGGCGCAAAGTCCATCGCCGACCTCAAGGGATTGTTGATCGGCGCGCAGACCGGCACCACGAGCTTCGATGCCGTCGAGCAGATCATCAAGCCAACCGCAGGTGCACAGGTCTTCAACACCAACGACGACGCGAAGCTGGCACTCGAAAGCGGTACCGTCGACGCGATTGTCGTTGACCTCCCGACGGCGTTCTACCTCACCGGAGTCGAGCTCACCGGTGGACTCATCATCGGACAACTCCCCCTGAGCGATGGAAAGAGTGGCGACGAGTTCGGTCTCGTCCTTCCGAAAGACAGCCCGCTGACCGCGAAGGTCACCGCGGCGGTTGACGCCCTGCGTGCCAATGGGACGCTCGCCGACATTGCGGCGCAGTGGCTCGCGGATGCCGCTGATGCACCAGTCCTGAAGTAGCAGTAGTAGCGTTACCGGGTGATTGACGAGAAGGCCCGGCGGCCCAGCGAGATTGAACTGGGGCGCCGGGCCTTCCGCCGTCGGCAGGGAATTCGGTCAGTTCTCGTGAGCCTCGCGAGCACAATCGTGCTTGCGGCGGTGGCGTGGATCACCATCATCAACACGCCCGGCTGGTCGCGAGTGCAGGAAACGTTCTTCAACCCCGAGGTTGCGCTCCAGGCGCTCCCCCGGGTCGGGGAAGGGTTCTTGCTCAACATCCGCGTGCTGCTGTTCGCGGCAGTGGGCGTTCTCGTGCTGAGCATCACGCTCGCGGGCATCCGCACCCTGCGTGGCGCCGTGTTCTTCCCGTTGCGCGCGCTCGCAGCGGGCTACACGGACCTCTTCCGAGGTATGCCGCTCATCATCACGCTGTACCTCGTCGGTTTCGGCATCCCCGGGCTGATCGGTTCCGGGGGGCCGCGCATCCCCTCCGAGGTGCTGGGAACTATCGCCCTCATCCTCACCTACTCGGCCTACGTGTCAGAAGTGTTCCGCGCGGGCATCGAGGCCGTGCATCCATCACAGCGTCTCGCCGCCCGCTCACTCGGGCTTTCACACGGCGCGTCGATGCGGCTCATCATCCTGCCGCAGGCCGTGCGCAAAGTTACTCCCGCGCTCATGAACGATTTCGTTGCGATGCAGAAAGACGTCGGCCTGATCTCGGTGCTCGGCGCAGTCGACGCGGTGCGCGCCGCCCAGATCGAGACCAGTCACGCCTTCAACTTCACCCCTTACGTCGTCGCTGGGCTGCTGTTCGTGCTACTCGCCCTGCCGATGATCCGATTCACCGACTGGTACACAGCGCGATTGCGTGAACGTGAGCAGATCGGCGGAATCGTATGACCGCGTCGAAGTCCGCCGAGGTCTTGCGACTGGAGAACATCTGGAAGTCGTATGGCGACACCAGTGTTCTGCGGGGGATAGACCTCGCCATCAACTCGCACGAAGTCGTCGCCCTCATCGGTGCGAGCGGCTCAGGCAAGTCCACGCTGTTGCGCACGATCAACCTCCTCGACGCCATCGATGACGGCCAGATCTGGCTCTCGGGTACGGACATCTCGACCCCGGCCACCAAGTCCGACACCGTGCGCGCTCGCATCGGCATCGTGTTCCAGCACTACAACCTCTTCCCCCACCTGTCGGTGCTCGACAACGTGACCCTCGCCTCTCGACACGTGCTCCGGATGCCCCGCGCCGAGGCCGAGGCGCGTGGGCTCGAGTTGCTCACCCGCATCGGGCTCGCCGAACATGCCCGCTCGTTCCCCGATCGGCTCTCGGGTGGGCAGCAACAGCGTGCCGCGATCGTGCGCGCCGTCGCCACCAACCCCGAACTGCTGCTCCTCGACGAAATCACGAGTGCGCTCGACCCGGAGCTCGTCACCGAGGTATTAGACCTGGTGCGCGGTCTCAAGAACGACGGTACGACGATAGTCATGGCCACCCACGAGATGGCATTCGCGCGGGACGTCGCCGACCGGGTCGTGTTCCTCGACCGCGGAACCATCGCCGAACAGGGCACGCCAGCGCAAGTGTTCGGCGCACCGCGGGAGGCGCGCACGCGCGAGTTCCTGTCCCGCTTTCTGGGCTAGGTGTTCAGCAAGTCCCTGACCGTTGCTGGCACCTGCGCGATGAGGTCGAGGATCGTGAATGGTCCCCCCGCCCGCTCACCCGCACGCCCGTGGATGAGCGCCGCCGTTGCCGCGAGCGGCGCAAGAGGTGCCGTGCTGTTGGTTGCGACGAGTGCGCCGAGGATTCCCGCGAGCGCATCGCCCGAGCCGGCAGTGGCGAGCCACGTCGTTGGGCTCGTCACGGTCAGGGCGTGATCGGGGCCGCACACGTAGGTCGTATGACCTTTGAGCAGCACTGTAACGCCCAGCTCGTCGGCGGTCCGCCGAGCGAAGCCCGCGGGGTCGGCAGAGACTTTCGCACGGGTGATCCCGAGCACCCGGGCGAGCTCCCCGTGGTGGGGTGTGATCACGACGGACCCCGTCGCGCGGTCGTGGAGATCGAGCGCTCCCCCGTCGAGGATCGTGGGCACGCCCTGTACCAGTGCCGTGAGCAGCGGCTCGAGCTGACGTTCGATGTGGTCGATTCCCGAGCCCAATAACCACGCCTGCACCCGCCCGTCAGCGGTCACGACCTCCGGCCTGCGGTGTAGGACGAGTTCGCGCGCCTCGCCCGCGTAACGCACCATCCCCACGCCCGTGTGCAGCGCAGCCTCGACGCCGAGCACTGCCGCGCCCGGGTACATCGCAGACCCCGTCATCACCCCGAGTACACCGCGCGTGTACTTGTCGTCGTCGACTCGCGGCACCGCGATGCAGGCGGAAGCGGCATCCGGAGTCCACTCGGTGTAGGAGGTCATGTGTCTCACGATAGTTTGGGCGCGTGGCTATCAGCATCCCAAACCGCGTTGTCGTCTTCGACTACGGCGAGGTCATCTCGCGATCGCCGAGTGAACAGGACCGCGCCGCGCTGGTTGCGGTCGCCGGATGCCCCGAGCCCGCGTTCTGGACTGCATACTGGGCCCACCGCGACGGTCTCGACCAGGGCACCACGAGTGTGCCCGAGTATTGGGCGCTCGTCGCGGCCGACCTCGGAGTCAGGTGGCGGGCCTCTACTGTTCACGCCCTGTGGGTCGCCGACTTCCGCAGCTGGTGGAGCGTGGAGCCCGGAACCCTCGACCTCATCGAAGAACTGTACCACGGCGGCACCCGCCTCGCGATCCTCTCCAACGCTGGCTTCGACTTCGCGAGCGGCTTCCGCGGATCACCCATGGCGCTGTTCTTCGAGCGCGTTTTCGTCAGTGCCGAGATGGCCGCCATCAAGCCCGACCCCGCGATCTACACCGAGGTGGCTGACGAGTTGGGCATCCGTCTCGACGAGATGATCTTCATCGACAACAAGTCGGTGAACACCGATGCTGCAGCGGAACTGGGTGTGACCGCCCACCACTTCACGTCGGTAGCGGGTCTCGACGGCTTTCTCCATTCTCTTGCGACGCATGACCTCCGGTAGCCCGACGCGAGGCCTTCTCTTCGGCTTCCTCGGCGTGCTCATCTTCTCGTTCACGCTCCCGCTGACTCGATTCGCCGTCGCCGAACTGCCTCCCCTATTCATCAGCAACGGTCGGGCCGTCGTCGCGGGAGCACTCGCGCTGGCCGTCCTCGGGATCACTCGCCAGCGACTACCGCGCGGCAACCAGTGGGTGCGACTCGGGGTCGTCGCGTTCGGAGTGGTCTTCGGGTTCCCGCTCTTCACGTCCTACGCTCTGCAGACGGTTCCCTCGGCCCACGGCGCTGTCGTGATCGGGTTGCTGCCTGCGGCTACCGCGGTCGTCGCGGTAATCCGTGGCAATGAACGCCCGTCACTCGGATTCTGGTTGGTGAGCGGCGCGGGGGTTGTCGCTGTCGTAGCCTTCGTCGCCATTGCGGGTGGTGGAATCGACGGTCTTCGGCCCGGCGATCTGCTCCTCCTGGGCGCAGTCGTCACCGCCGCGATCGGGTACGCAGAGGGTGCGCTGCTGTCGCGCGAAATCGGGTCGTGGCAGACGATTTGCTGGGCGCTCGTCCTCGCACTCCCCGTCACTGTCACGCTCACCGCCCTCGCGATCGCACCCGGCTGGCCGACGGCAAGCGGCGCCGCCTGGCTCGCGTTCGGCTATACGGCCCTGCTCAGCATGTTTCTCGGCTTCTTCGCGTGGTACCGCGGCCTCGCTATCGGACCGATTGCTCGGGTCAGCCAGATTCAGCTCGTGCAGCCCGTGCTCACGATCATCTGGTCAGCTCTCTTGCTCGGCGAGCTGTTGGACTGGTCAGTGTGGGTCGGAGCCCTCGTGGTGATCCTGTGTGCGGGACTTGCGGTTCGGGCTCGGATCCGAGCAGTTACGGCCTCCGCCGCGTAGCATCCTGCACTTCGCCCACGAGTTCCTCGATGATGTCTTCGAGGAACAGCACTCCGCGCGTCGCGCCGTTCTCATCGAATGCGCGCGCAACGTGCACTCCCGACCGACGCATCGTCGCGAGAGCATCTTCAAGGTCGGCGCCGCGGAAGATGGAGATGAGCTGCCGGATGCGCTTGGGCGGAACGGGTTCGGAGAACTCATTCTCGTCATCCAAGTCGATCACGTCCTTGAGGTGCAGATACCCGGTGGGTTCGCCCCCGTCGTCGACAAGGATGTACCGCGAGAAGCCGCGCTGCGCCACGGCACGCTCGACATCGGCCGGAGTGGCATCCTCGGGAAGTGTGACGAGGGAGGCCATGCCCACCGCGACGTCACGCACCTTCTTGGAGGTGAACTCGAAAGCAGCGCTCAGCGTGCCGCCCGCGTCGGTGAGCACTCCCTCGCGCGTGGACTGCGCCACGATCGTTGCGACCTCGTCAAGGGTGAAGACACTGTTCGCTTCGCTCTTGGGCGTCACTCGGAACACTCGGAGGATTCCATTGGCCGTCGCGTTCAAAACAAAGATGACCGGATTGAAGATCCGAGCGATGAACACGAGCGGTGGCGCAAGGATAAGCACAGCGCGATCCGGCAAAGAGAAGGAGAGGTTCTTCGGAACCATCTCGCCAAGCACGACATGGAGGAACGACACCAACAGCAACGCGATGATGAAGGCGATGGTCGCGATGACCTCCTCGGGAAGCCCCGTGAGGTGAAGTGGAATCTCGAGCAGGTGATGGATCGCCGGCTCCGACACATTGAGGATCAGCAGCGACGCCACGGTGATTCCCAATTGGCAGGCCGCGAGCATGAGCGTGGCGTGTTCCATCGCCCAGAGGGCAGTCTTCGCCGCGCGTGAGCCCGCCTCCGCTCGGGGCTCAATCTGCGAGCGGCGGGCGGAGATCACCGCGAACTCGGCGGCGACAAAGAACGCATTGACGAACAGCAGCACGAACAGCCAGACGATTCCCCACACGTCCATCAGATCACCGGCCCGTCATCAACGATGGGCGTGTAGCGCACTCGATCGATCCGTCGACCGTCGAGACGCTCGATGCGGAACGTTCCCCCATCGACCTCCACGGTGTCGCCGGCGGCGGGGAGTCTGCCCAATTCACTCATGAGCCAACCTGCAACCGTTTCGTACGGGCCTTCCTCTGGCACCGACACTCCGGTGCGCTCGAGCAGTTCATCCGGCCGCAAAATTCCTGGGAACGTGAACCAAAGCCGGGAGCGCACCACATCGGCCTTGGTGCGGTCGTGTTCATCGGATACCTCGCCCACGAGTTCCTCGACGAGATCTTCGAGGGTTGCGACTCCCGCAGTGCCGCCGTACTCGTCAAGCACCACGGCCATCTGATATCCGCGGCCGCGAAGTTCGGCAAGCAAACCGTCGAGCTTCATCGTCTCGGGAACTCGCAGCGCGTCCGACTGGAGCGCCGACACCGGCACATCCGCGCGCTTTTCACGCGGAACCGCGACCGCCTGCTTCACATGAACAATGCCGACGACGTCATCGATGCTGTCGTCAATCACCGGGAAGCGCGAAAAGCCCGTGCGCCGAGCAAGGTCGATCACGTCCTGGGCGGTATCCGTGCGATCGATGCTCGTCACCCGCGGTCGCGGCGTCATGACGTCCTGAGCGGTGTGATCGGCGAAGGCTAGGGTGCGCGCGAGGAGGGTCGCTGTGTCGCGATCCAGACTGCCTTCTCGTGCAGAACGGCGCACGAGCGAGGTGAGTTCCTCGGCGGTGCGAGCACCCGAGAGCTCCTCTTTCGGTTCAATGCCGAACAACCGAAGGATGCCGTTCGCCGTGTTGTTGAGCACCGTCACCGCGGGGCGGAACACCGCGGTGAACACCACCTGGAACGGGATGACGACCTTGCCAATCGCCCGAGGAAGCGAGAGCGCGAGGTTCTTGGGAACAAGCTCGCCGATGATCATCGACAGCAGCGTTGCGACGAGAATCGCGACCACGGATGCCACCACGGCGACGAAAGCTTTCGGCAGGAAGGTCACCAGAACCGGGGTGAGAAGTGCGCTGAAGGCGGGTTCAAGGGTGTACCCGGTGAGCAGCGTGGTGAGCGTGATACCCAACTGCGCGCTCGACAGGTGCGTAGAGGTGCGCTTGAGCGCAGAGATAACGACCGTGAGACCGCGTTCGCCCCGCTCCTGCCGCACTTCGAGATCGGACCGATCAAGATTGACGAGCGCGAATTCCGACGCGACGAAGAATCCCGTGCCTACGGTGAGGAGCAGGCCGACACCGAGCATGATCAGCTCATACATCGGCACGACGTCGACGGCATCTACTGGGAGGGTCGTCCATTATCTGAGTAACTCTACCAAGAGACCGGCAGGGCTTTTCCCTCTTCATATCCGGCCGCAGACTGTACTCCCACGAGGGCGCGCTCATGGAAATCGGCAAGCGTAGTTGCGCCCGCATAGCTCAGCGAACTGCGCACGCCAGACGTGATCATGTCGAGCAGATCTTCGAGTGACGGTCGCAGGGGATCGAGGTAGATTTTGGAGCTCGAAATGCCTTCCGCAAACAGGGTCTTGCGCGCGAGCTCGTAGGCATCGAGCGTGTCGAAACGCTCACGCACCGCCTTCGTCGACGCCATTCCCCAGCTCTCCTTGTAGGCACGGCCGCTGTCATCGACCGCGAGCATGCCGGGGGCCTCGATGGTCCCCGCAAACCATGAACCGATCATCACGGATGCCGCGCCGGCGGCGAGCGCGAGGGCGACATCGCGCGGGTACCGCACTCCCCCATCGGCCCACACGTGGGCGCCCAGTGCCCGGGCCGCAGCTGCGGTTTCCAGTACCGCGGAAAACTGGGGACGGCCGACCGCCGTCATCATGCGCGTCGTGCACATCGCGCCGGGACCAACCCCGACCTTGATGATGGTGGCGCCCGCCCCCACAAGGTCGTTGACCGCATGGGCGGTCACAACGTTCCCCGCGACGATGGGTACACCGAGATCGAGGGCCGCCACCGCCGCTATCGCACGCACCATGCCGTCCTGATGCCCGTGCGCGGTGTCGATGACGATGACATCGGCGCCGGCCTCGACGAGCGCCTTCGCCTTCGCTGCGGGATCACCGTTGATGCCGACGGCGGCCGCGACCGAGAGACGGCCGTGTATGTCCAGCGCGGGCGTGTAGAGCGTCGAACGCAAGGCACCCTTGCGACTGAGGGTCCCCACGACCTTGCCCTCATGGAGAACGGGGGCGAACTGGATATCCGCGGCGACCATGAGGTCGAACGCGGCACGGGGTCCCGTGAGTTCATCGACATCTATCGAAGCAACGGATCCACTGAGCAGGTCCCCGAGCCTCGCGCCGGGCAGCGAGGTTGCCAGTCGTTCCGCCGGGATCACCCCCAGGAATGTCCCTCGCTCGTCGTGGAGCACGATGCCGTGGCCTTCGACAGCGGGTAGTTGTGTGAGGGCCGCGGCCACAGTCTCCTCGGGACGCAGGTCGAGTGCGGCGTCGAATCCCACCGGCTGCGCCTTCACCCACCTGATCGCGTCATCCAGAGCCTGCCCGTGCATGTCTTGAGGCAGTACCCCTAACCCGCCTCGCCGCGCGAGGGTCGCGGCGAGGCGCGGACCGGTGACTGAGTTCATGTTCGCGGACACGATGGGGATGCTCGCCGACGTCCCATCCCGCGGGGAGAGCGAGACATCCAATCGACTTCCGACCGCTGAACGCGAGGGCACGAGGAACACATCGGAGTATGTGAGGTCGTGCACAGGAGACGTTTCGTAAAAGCGCATGAAATTAACGCTAGCGTCCCACGGTGGCGCCAGCGTTTGCACAGTGACTGCCCTTAAGATTGATGAGGCGCTCCCCTTGCGGATGCACCAACGGATTGCTTCATCAAGAGAACTGAAAGTGGGCGGTCGGCCGTGTCAAGCCAAGTGACCGGAGTCACACCCGACGGGGATTCCTCGGGCGAATTCGGAGCCAATGAATGGCTCGTTGACGAGATGAACGAGCTCTACCTCAAGGACAAGAACCTCGTCGACCCGTCTTGGTGGCCGGTTCTCGAAAGCTACAACCGAACCGAAGACCCGACTCCTACCGGCACGATCACTCTGCCCCCTCCCGCTGCGCAACCCGAGCCCGTTGCCGAGGCCGCACCTGTCGCCGAGGCCGCACCTGTTGCCGACCCGCCCTCCCCCGCAACCGGTAGCCAGCCGATCGCCCGCACGACCTCGGTGGAGGCAAAGCCACAGCCCATTCCGGCTGAGGCCCCCGCGACGCTACCCGTTGCCTCAACGGATGCCACCCAGCCCACCGAAGCGCAGGATCAAGCCGCTGTGCTCAAGGGCGCAGCAAAGAGCCTGGCCGCGAACATGGATGCCTCGCTTACCGTTCCTACGGCCACCAGTGTGCGCACAATGCCGGCCAAGCTCCTGATCGATAACCGCATCGTGATCAACAATCACCTCAAGCGTGCACGGGGTGGAAAGGTGTCCTTTACGCACCTGATCGCGTGGGCCATGGTCGAGACTCTCAAAGAGTTCCCGAGCCAAAACGTCTTCTACGACGAGATCGATGGCAAGCCATCCGTCGTCACGCCTGCCCATATCAATCTCGGTATCGCGATCGACATTCCGAAGGCTGACGGCACTCGATCGCTCGTCGTGCCCGGAATCAAGCGTTGCGACACCATGGGGTTCGCCGAGTTCCTCGTGGCGTACGAAGACGTTGTCGCGCGGGGCCGAGCCAACAAGCTCACTGCGGCCGACTACGCCGGTAACACCATCTCGCTGACCAACCCCGGGGGCATCGGTACCGAGCATTCGGTACCGCGGCTCATGCGCGGCGCCGGAACCATCATCGGCGCGGGAGCGCTCGAGTACCCGGCAGAGTTCCAGGGTGCGAGCCCGAAGACGCTCGCCGAGTTCGGCATCGGAAAGACGATCACTCTCACGAGCACTTACGACCACCGCGTCATTCAGGGAGCAGGCTCCGGCGAGTTCCTCAAGAAGATCCACGAGCGCCTCATCGGCGAGCACCGCTTCTACGAGGACATCTTCTCGGCACTGCGCATTCCGTATGACCCGATTCATTGGGCATCCGATATCTCGGTGGACCTTGCGGACAACGTCGACAAGACAGCTCGGGTGCAAGAACTCATCAACTCCTTCCGGGTGCGCGGGCACCTCATGGCAGACACCGATCCGCTCGAGTACCGCCAACGGTCGCATCCCGACCTCGACATCTCGAGCCACGGCCTCACGTTCTGGGACTTGGACCGCGAGTTCGTCACGGGTGGTTTCGCAGGCAAGCGCACCGCGTTGCTGCGCGACATCCTCGGCGTCCTGCGCGACTCGTACTGCCGCACGATCGGCATCGAGTACATGCACATCGCCGACCCGGCGCAGCGGCGTTGGATTCAGGAACACGTCGAGCAGAAGTACACCAAGCCCGACCATGACATGCAGATGCGCATCCTCGGCAAGCTCAACGAGGCAGAAGCATTCGAGACATTCCTGCAGACCAAGTATGTGGGCCAGAAGCGGTTCAGCCTCGAGGGCGGCGAGTCGACGATCGCACTGCTCGATGCTGTGATCCAGATGGCCGCCGAGGCGAACCTCGAAGAGGTCGCCATCGGCATGGCCCATCGCGGTCGCCTCAGCGTGCTGACCAACATCGCCGGCAAGACGTACGGCCAAATCTTCCGCGAGTTCGAAGGAACCCAAGACCCGAAGACAGTGCAGGGTTCGGGCGACGTGAAGTACCACCTCGGTACCGAGGGCACCTTCACGAGCGCGAACGGGCACAAGATCCCCGTCTACCTCGCCGCAAACCCCTCACACCTCGAGGCTGTTGATGGCGTTCTCGAGGGAATCGTCCGCGCCAAGCAAGACCGTCGTCCCATCGGTTCGTTCACGGTGCTGCCGATCATGGTGCACGGCGATGCCGCCATGAGCGGTCAGGGCATCGTGGTCGAGATCCTCCAGATGTCGCAACTTCGGGCCTATCGCACCGGCGGCACCGTGCACGTCAACATCAACAACCAGGTCGGTTTCACGACCCCGCCGGCCGAGGGTCACACCTCGACCTATTCGACGGATGTCGCCAAGACCATCCAGGCGCCGATCTTCCACGTGAACGGCGACGACCCCGAGGCCGTCGTCCGTGTCGCGGAACTCGCCTTCGCGTACCGCCAGGAGTTCCACCGCGATGTGGTCATCGACCTCGTCTGCTACCGCCGACGCGGCCACAACGAGGGCGATGACCCCTCGATGACGCAGCCGCTCATGTACAACTTGATCGAGGCCAAGCGCTCGGTCCGCACCCTCTACACCGAGGCCCTCGTCGGTCGCGGCGATATCACTCAGGAGGAGTACGAGGCCAGCCACCAGGACTTCCAGGATCGCCTCGAGCGCGCATTCGCGGAGACCCACGCGGCGCAAACCGGTTCGATGCCGATCATTACCGCCGACGCTATCGCCGACCTCGAGAAGCCCGAGTCGCAGAAGGACAACACAGCGGGCGAGCCCGCGACCACGGGAGTAGACGAGTCGGTCATCCGTGCCGTCGGTGACGCGCACGACAACCCCCCTGCCGGCTTCACCGTGCATCCCAAGCTTCAGCAGCTCCTCAAGAAGCGAGTCGAAATGAGCCGCAACGGTTCGATCGACTGGGCGATGGGCGAGTTGTTCGCGCTCGGCTCGTTGCTGCTTGAGGGCACGCCCGTGCGTATGGCGGGTCAAGACACGCGCCGCGGCACGTTCGTTCAGCGTCACGCGGTGCTGCACGACCGTGAGAATGGCCAGGAATGGTTGCCTCTCGCGAACCTGTCTGACAGCCAGGCGCGACTGTGGATCTACGACTCGCTCCTGAGCGAGTACGCGGCAATGGGCTTCGAATACGGCTACTCGGTCGAGCGGGCAGATGCACTCGTGTTGTGGGAAGCCCAGTTCGGTGACTTCGCCAATGGCGCGCAGAGTGTCATCGACGAGTTCATTTCGAGCGCGGAACAAAAGTGGGGCCAGCGCTCAAGCGTCGTGCTCCTGCTCCCGCACGGTTACGAAGGGCAGGGTCCAGACCACTCGTCCGCACGGATCGAGCGCTACCTACAACTGTGCGCCGAGAACAACATGACCGTCGCACGGCCGTCGACGCCCGCGTCGTACTTCCACCTGCTGCGCCGTCAGGCCTACATGCGGCCTCGACGCCCCCTCATCGTGTTCACTCCCAAGGCGATGCTTCGCCTCCGCGGGGCCACGAGTGAGGTCTCCGATTTCACCAGCGGACGATTCGAGCCGGTGCTCGACGACAAGCGCATCGACGACAAGTCGTCGGTCAAGCGCGTCATCCTCACTGCTGGCAAGATCTACTACGACATCATCGCCGAGCTCGACAAGCGTGAGTCGAAAGACATCGCCGTCGTGCGCATGGAGCAGTTCTACCCGCTGCCTGTCTCGGAAATGAATGCAGCCCTCGGGCAGTACCCGAACGCCGACTTGGTGTGGACGCAAGACGAGCCCGAGAACCAGGGCGCGTGGCCCTTCATCTGCCTCGAACTCGCCAAGCACCTCAAGGGGCGCACGATGACCGTTGCCTCGCGTCGTTCGTCGGCATCACCGGCGACCGGCTCGTCGAAGCGCAGCGCGCAGGAGCAAGCAGACCTGATCGAGAAGGCGCTCAACCTGGGCTAGTGATTGCAGGGTGAGTGGCTGTAGGCCAAGCCGAAAACTTATGCGTCAGCCAACCGCGCCCGGATGGCCTCGACGAGATCTTCGGGAGCGGTCTCTCGACACGCCTGACGCACTTTGAGGGTCAGCGCGAGTCCGACGTTGTGCTCTTCGGTGCAATCCACGCAGTTCGACATGTGCTCGGCGACGTCAGCGGCATCCTGTTTGGCCAGCTCATTGTGAAGGTATTCCTCGAGTTCGGCCTTGGCCTTGTCGCATCCGCAATCGGTCATTTCTGGGCTCCTGTGGGGGAAGGCGCGACGATCCCACGGTCACGCGCGTAGTCTGCCAGCGACTCCCGCAGCATCCGGCGTCCGCGGTGCAAGCGGCTCATCACGGTTCCCACGGGGGTCTTCATGATGTCAGCGATCTCTTGATAGGAGAAGCCTTCGACGTCTGCAAAATAGACGGCGAGACGGAAGTCCTCCGGAATCGCCTGCAGTGCATCCTTGACCGCGCTGTCGGGTAGGTGATCGATTGCCTCGGCTTCCGCAGATCGCGTCGACGTTGACTGAGTCACCGATTCAGCGCCGCCGAGTTGCCAATCTTCGAGATCATCGATGGTGCCCTGATAAGGGTTTCGCTGGTTCTTGCGATAGTTGTTGATGAAGGTGTTGGTCTGGATCCGGTAGAGCCAAGCCTTCAGGTTGGTGCCTTGCTGAAACTGCGCAAACGCCTGAAAGGCCTTGACGAACGTCTCCTGGACAAGGTCCGCCGCATCGGCAGGGTTGCGCGTCATCCGCATTGCTGCGGCATAAAGCTGGTCCATGAACGGAAGTGCCTGCTCCTCGAAGAGGTCGCGCTTGGCGCGAGCCTCTTCTTCCGGAGTGCTGTCGATAGTCATCAGCGCCAATTCTAGATCGCCGGATGCCACACCCAGGGGCCGCGCCTCAAGAACCATCGTCATGGTGAGGTGAACCATCCCGTACGTCCCGCTATTCCGTGACCACACCCGCACCGCCGGTACTCTGGTCTCGATGGCGATTTCCAAGGCGGCCCAGCCCCAATTCAACCCGTACGGTGACGACGACCCGATCGCGCCCATCGACGACGGGCCGTGGGTCGCGCCCGTCGCGAGCGGTCCCCTCAATGCCGTACTGAGTCTTCCCGGCTCGAAGAGCCTCACGAATCGCGAACTCGTACTCGCGGCGCTCGCCAACGGACCGTCCCTGCTGCGGGCACCGCTGCACTCGCGAGACACTGCCCTCATGGTCGAGGCGCTGCGCACCCTCGGCACCAGCATCGTGGAGGTTCCGGGCGACGGCGCCTTCGGAGCGGATCTGCTCATTACCCCCGGCGAACTCGGCGGTGGATCTATCGACTGTGGCCTCGCGGGAACCGTCATGCGGTTCCTGCCGCCCGTGGCGGCTCTCGCGCTCGGACCCGTCGCATTCGACGGCGACGAAGCCGCGCGCCGACGACCCATGCGCACGACTGTCGATGCCCTCCGGGCGCTCGGGATCGACGTGAGCGATGACGGTCGAGGCGCGCTGCCCTTCAGCCTGTATGGCACCGGCGCAGTCGCGGGCGGAGCACTCGACATCGACGCGAGTGCATCGAGCCAGTTTGTCTCCGGCCTGTTGCTCGCGGCTCCCCGGTTCGACAACGGACTGCGCCTTCGGCACACCGGCACCACACTTCCGAGCCTGCCCCACATCGACATGACCATTGCGTGCCTCGCGGCGCGCGGCGTTCACGTCGAAAACCCAGAACCCGGCCTGTGGATTGTCGAACCCGGTGAGATCCAGGCCCTCGATGTCGACATCGAGCCCGACCTCTCCAACGCAGGACCATTCCTCGCCGCTGCGCTTGTCGCGGGCGGGAGTGTGACCGTGCAGGGCTGGCCGACACACACCACTCAGGTTGGCGCGCGCATGGCCGACATCCTGCGCGACATGGGCGGGAGGGTGACCCACGGCCCGACGTCGCTGACCGTGGAGGGCGGCGACGGCATCCGAGGCATTGCCCTCGACGAAGCGAGCGAACTTGCACCCACCGTCGCCGCAGTAGCCGCGCTTGCCGATTCGGAGACCGTGCTCACGGGAATCGCTCACCTGCGCGGTCACGAAACGGACAGACTCGCCGCACTCGCGGCCGAGATCAACGCGCTCGGGGGGGATGTCACCGAGACCGTTGACGGACTCATCATCCGGCCAGCGACGCTCACGGGCGGGCCGTGGCACGCTTACGAAGATCACCGGATGGCGACCGCGGGCGCGATCATCGGTCTTGCCATCGCGGGGGTGTCCGTCGACGACATCGGATCGACCTCGAAGACTCTCCCTCAGTTTCCCGAGCTTTGGGCTGCACTGGTGCACGGGCACCTACCGTGAGTTGGCTCACCGACGACGGCGATGACGAGGGCGACTACGCCGAGTACGACGAGTCCGCCGCGAAGGTGCGCCCGAACCCCAAGGCCAACAAGCCACGCAGCAAGAACCGTCCTGAGCACGCCGATGCCATCTCGGGCCGAGTGTTCAGCGTCGATCGTGGCCGTTACGGCGTGTGGGTCGACGAGAACACACCAGACGAACGCCAGCTCATCGCCACCAAAGCTCGGGAACTCAGGACTCAGGAGGGCCGCATTTCGGTAGTAGCGGGCGACCGCGTCGACCTCGTGGGCGACACGACGGGCGATGAAGGTTCTCTCGCACGCATCGTCCGGGTGCAACCCCGAACCACGCTGCTTCGCCGCAGTGCGGATGACACGGATGCGGTCGAGCGCATCATCGTCGCGAACGCCGACCAGATGCTCATCGTCGTCGCTTCGGCCAACCCCGAGCCGCGACCGCGCCTCGTCGATCGCTATCTGGTTGCCGCCTTCGACGCCGGAATCGCCCCCATCCTCGTGATCACCAAGACCGACCTCGCCGACCCGGCGGAGTTCCTCGCGAACTTCGCCGGGCTCGACATCCGCGTGATCCAAAGCCGTTCCGACGAATTCCCCCTCGACGAGTTGCACGCGATTCTCGAGGGGCACACCACGGTCGCGGTCGGCCATTCCGGTGTGGGTAAGTCAACGCTCGTGAACGCCCTCGTGCCCGACGCGAACCGCGCTGTCGGTCGCGTGAACGACGTCACCGGACGGGGCCGGCACACGTCGTCATCCACCATCTCGTACCGTGTGGGTACCGGCTGGATTGTCGATACCCCCGGCGTGCGCTCTTTCGGCCTCGGCCACGTCGACCCGTCGAACATCCTCAAGTCGTTCACCGATCTTGCCGACCTGGCCCGGGACTGCCCCCGCGGGTGCACCCACTTGCCGGATGCTCCTGACTGCGCGATCGTCGAGGGTGTCGCGGCGGGGCGGCTCGGCGAGCTCGGTGCCGAGCGTCTCGAATCCTTCCAGCGACTGATCACTACGCTGGGATCGTGACCGACTTTTCTCTCGCCGACGATCTCGCCCTCGCCCTGGCCCTCGCGGCCGATGCAGACCACATTTCGCTTGACAGGTTCCGAGCCGTCGATCTCGTCGTCACCACGAAGCCCGATCGCACCCCGGTAACGGATGCCGACCAGGCGGTCGAACGCAGCATCAGGTCAGGTATCGAAGCTGCACGGCCGACGGACTCGATCCTCGGCGAAGAATATGGCACTCAAGGCGACTCCACTCGCCAGTGGATCATCGACCCGATCGACGGTACCGCCAATTTCTTGCGCGGTGTGCCCATCTGGGGCACCCTGATCTCGCTTGCGATCGATGGGGTGCCCGTCGTCGGAGTCGTGAGCGCACCGGCGCTGGGCAAGCGATGGTGGGCGGCACAGGGCCATGGCGCTTGGGGACAGCCGACCGGCGAGGAACCACGGCCTCTGCGGGTGAGCGGCGTCACCGAACTCGCCGACGCATCGCTGAGCTACAACAGCATCACGGGCTGGGACGAGGCCGGAAGGCTTCACGAACTTCTCGCGCTCACCCGTTCGGTCTGGCGCTCCCGGGCGATTGGTGACATGTGGTCCTACATGCTCCTCGCCGAAGGCGCTCTCGACATCGCGGGCGAGTTCGATCTCAAGCCCTACGACATGGCCGCGCTCATCCCGATCATCGAGGAGGCTGGGGGCACGTTCACCTCGGTCGACGGCGACAGCGGACCCTGGAGTGGAAGCGCACTAGCAAGCAATGGGCTGCTCCATGAAAGAGTGCTGAAAATAGTGGCCCCGACGAAAGGATAACCACTCCTTTCTCGCGGGGGCGCCCCTTCGCTAGGCTCAGGAGTGAGTCCGCTCCCGGCGGCGGGGGCATTCTGAGAGGATCGACACAGCAATGACCATCATCTCTGACACCACAATCACGCGACTGCTCGCGATCGCTACGCTCGGCATCGCAAGCTTCGCGTTGGCTGGCTGCAGCCTTCTCCCCGGCGGAAACGCGAACTCATCGTCCGGATCGGGCACCACGACGGGCGACGAGGCCAGCGATGTGTTCAGCATCCGGATCGGTGACTGCCTCAACGACGGCGATGCCAGCGGCGAGGTGAGCACGGTTCCTATCGTGAGCTGTGACGAGCCGCACGACAGTGAAGCCTACGATTCCGGCAACCTCGACGACGGCAGTTTTCCCGGTGACGACGCGGTCAAGCAGGCCGCCGAGCAGTTGTGCGGGCCATCGTTCACGGCGTTCATTGGTCTGTCCTACGACGAGTCTGCCTACGACTACAGCTACTACTTCCCCACCGAGAACAGCTGGAGCGCCGGCGACCGTGAAGTCATGTGTGTCGCCTACGCCGACGATCTGAGCAAGGTCACCGGCACACTCCAGAACATCAATAAGTAGTGCCGCGACTCCTCCCCGCCGCGGCACTAGCCGCAGCCTGCTTCGTGCTGGCTGGTTGCAGTGCTCTCGGCGGCGGAGTCGCCACCCCGACGCCGACTCCGACGGGAGTCCCCGAGGTCGATGTGCTCGAACTCGGAGTCGGTGATTGCCTCGATACCCATGGAAAGCCCGGCATCACGGCGACCGTGCCGGTCGTCGACTGCGATCTCGAGCATGACAGCGAGGCGTACGCAACGATCATTCTCGCCGCGGGTAGCTATCCGGGCGACGACGCCGTGCGGTCAGCGGCCGTCGAAGGGTGCACGTCCAACTTCGTGACCTTTGCCGGAATCGCCTACGAAGAGTCGACGCTGGACTACGCCTACTACTTCCCCACGCTGGGGAGCTGGGCGGAAGGAGACCATCGGATTCTGTGCCTGATCCTTGATCCAGCGCAGCGTGTAACAGGCACGCTCGAGGGCGCCGCCCGATGATCTCGGTATCAACAACGCGATAGCGACCCCATGGTGGAGATGCGGGGAATTGAACCCCGGTCCACTGCTGTAATTCCGCGCCTTCTACGGGCGTAGTTCGTGCAGGCGTTCTACTCGGCTTTGACCTTTGCCACGAACATCTAGGTCAACAAGCCCAGTCTCAGTAAGAGTCCCGCGTGCCCCTGAGGCTCAAATACGCAGCAAGTTCCCTTGATAACGCCAGGGACCGGATCAGGAACAACTCCGGGCTGACGGTCTCTATTTAGTGCGAAGGAGACTACGCCGCGAGGGCGAGGTCTGCCTTGGCAGAGACAGTGCTATGTGAATTGGCACTTATAGTTTGCACAGATCGTTTACGAGATAACCGTGCGTCCTCGACCCGCTTCTCGCGGTTTTGCAGGCAATGTCGAAACCGATCATCCCCATGCTTAACCTTGCTGGCCACACCGGCCGTGCAAAGCGGGTCACTATCGCGCTGTTGAGTTACCAAGACTGCTTTCTAGGGCAGCCCTCAATACTACGCCGGATGTCCGCTCTCCACCACCTCGCAGTCGACGCCTGCCTCCCCTGCCGCACCGTGAGTTAGCGTGAGCAGGTGACCTCTCTCCTTTCCACCACCACTTCTCGAACCGCGCTGATCACCGGAGCAGGAAGCGAGTCCGGAATCGGCTTCGCTGCAGCGAAGGCCCTCGGCGCAGGCGGCGTCAGACTCGCGCTAACTGCAACGACGGCGCGTATCCACGAGCGGGTGGGCGAACTTCGGGAAGCGGGTATCGACGCATTCGGCTATGTGACGCGACTTGATACCGAAGCCGATGTCAGCAACCTGGTCACAGCGATGCGCGCCGACGGTCTCGTCCCGCTCGTGCTGGTGAACAACGCTGGAATGACGACCGTCGGTGACTCCGAGGTGGAATCCGGCGACGCCCTCATGAGTATCGACGTCTGGAACAGAGCGCTTGCCGGCAACCTGACGAGCGCCTTCCTCACGGCGCGTGCCCTGATCCCGTCACTGCGTGAAGCAGGGTGGGGGCGAATCATCAACATCTCCAGCGTGACCGGGCCGGTGATGGCCGCCCGAGCCGATGTCGCTTACGCTGCAAGCAAGGCAGGGATGGTAGGTCTGACTCGTGCTCTTGCTGTCGATGAAGCTCGCCATGGAATCACCGTGAACGCGGTGGCGCCCGGTTGGATTGCCACCGGCTCGCAATTGCCTAGCGAAGCCGACGAAGGTCGCCTCGTACCCGCCGGCCGCAGCGGAAATCCCGACGAGATCGCCTCCGCCATTGCGTGGCTTGCGTCGTCAGGCGCGTCCTACATCACCGGTCAGGTCATTGTGCTCGACGGCGGCAACAGCGTGGCCGAACAGCGTCTCGTCGACGGCTCCGCACGCTGACTCAGTCGCCCAGATTCCTTCGCGCTGACATTGCCCGGTCGGCTTCGCGCTTGTCGGTGCGCTCACGCAGAGTCTGACGTTTGTCATACTCGCGCTTGCCCTTCGCCACGGCGAGCTCGACCTTGGCATTGCCGTCGTTGAAGTAAATGCTCAAGGGAACGAGTGTGTAGCCACCCTCTTTGATCTTGTTGTGAATCTTGAGAATCTGCGCCTTGTGCAGAAGCATCTTGCGCTTGCGGCGCACCGGGTGGTTGTTCCACGAGCCCTGGTTGAACTCCGGGATGTGCACGGCGTCGAGCCACGCCTCACCCCCCTCGATGAAGCCGTAGCCATCGACCAGGCTCGCGCGCCCAGCGCGCAACGACTTGACCTCGGTTCCTGTGAGGACGAGCCCCGCCTCATAGGTGTCTTCGATCGTGTAGTCGTGGCGCGCTTTGCGGTTGCTGGCGACAACCTTCTGGCCGCGTTCCCTGGGCATTTCAGTTCACTTTCGTCGTTCTCGTTCGGATACAAAGCCTGTCAGTCTAACTTGCCTGCCGACAACAACACCACGACAAGGGCGAGGATGCCCGCCGCCGAGCTCGCGAGGGCAACCGGCACGAGCAGCCCGGGAAGTTGCTCGGCGATTCCCATCGACAATCCCAATCCCACGACAAAACCGGGCACTGCCGAGACCGCGAGTTCGGCGACGTGCGCGCCCCTCACTTCCCCCCGGCTCCATCCCATCGCCCGGATGCCGGCCCATTGCGCGCGACGGCGCACGAGGTTCATGCGTCTCGACAGCACGGCGAGCAGGATGCCAGCGGCGAGACTCGCGCCCGCAAGCACAGCTTGCGGAATCCGTGCCCGTCCCGATGCCACCGCGCCGAGGGATGTCGGTCCAGCGAGTTCGCCGCCCTGCACGAACACGGTCACCGCAATCGCAACAGACGTCGTGATGACCGCGAGCGCAAGCGCAAGCGTCACCGAAGTGGTGAGCGATGTCCTGGCCTGTATGGCACCGAACGTCAGCGGGCCCGTCACCCGCAGCTCCCGTCTCGACTGGCGACGGACCGTCCGCCGCGGGGACCGCACGCCGAGCAGCACCGCCCCAACGGAGGTCAGGAACACGAGAAGCAGTGAGAAGGCGACGCTCACACCGGCGACAGCGGGCACCGTCGTGAGCGTCAGGGCGAGCGCCCCCAGGATGACGAGAGCACCGAGGCCCACCACCTCCTCCGCTGCGAACCAGCGCGCTATGCGCAATCGCCGCCAACCCAGCTCGCGCAGCACCCCAGACTGCTCGCGACGTGCGGGGACCGACCCGAGCTGCACCACCGCGAGAAGTACCCCCAGAGCAAGGATGCAGACCACGAGCAGCGCCACACTCGTTGCCGAGACGGCGGTGTCGGCCTCCGTCACGGCACCCAGCCGCGACCACTCCTGATCGATGTATCCGAGGTTGCCGATCACCTGTCGGCCGTCGCTGTTCGTCGCAGCGAGGGCGTATCCGCTCACGAGGGTGCGCAGTTGCTGGGGTGAGGAGCCTGCGACAATTGTGGCCTGATAGCCCAGCAGCCCGAGGCTGCTTGCGGCGGACAGCAGCCTCTGTTGGGCATCCGGGGTGTAGGCGTCGATGCCCGACACTCGAACGCGGATCGCGGAGATGGGCCGGTCGACTCCGAGTCCGTCAAGGAGGGCAAAGCTGCCCACCGCGATGTCGTTGGTGCCGGGGATGCCGAATCCCGTGAGGGAGCTCGCGAGCATCGCCGGGGCCGAAGCGTTGCCGTTAGCGTCGGCGACGAGCTGTGGCGAGACCACATCGTAGGCGCCGAGCGGCATGAAACTCACGTCACCCACGAGCGCACGAAGCTGTTCTGGGCTGAAACTGCCCACAACCTCAAGGTCGGGCGACGGCGCGCCACTCGACCCCACCGCGCCGAACAGCTTCGAGTACTCGGTAACGGCACCCGGTAGCGCCGACGCAAGCGGACCTTCCGTGTATTGGCCGTACGTTGCGTACCCGCGCGGCACCAGTACGGCACCCGTTGCGTCGTCGGAGATTGTGTACCGAGCGCCGAGGACTGATCGAGGCGCTGGATTTGCCGAGGGCCGCGCGGCCGCTTGGACGAGGGCAGGATCGATTCCGCCCAACAGTATGGGGTCACGCGCGAAGGGGTTGAGTACCGGTGCGGCGTTGAGCTCATAGTCGCCCACGACAGTCGTGCGGGCATCCGGCGCAATCTCGGGGGCTATCTGACCGTTCTGCAGAAACCCGGTTCCCTGCGCTTGCGCGACAGCCTCTGCTCCCGCGACTCCCGGCCTGACATCCTCGTACTCCTCGACCGTCACGGTGAGGCGCAGGGGCGACGGCGACCTGTCGACCACGACGATACCGTTCGGGGTGTCGAGCAGTGGGTCGAGAAACGTGCCAGCATCGCCGAGAAGTGCGCGCTCCGAAACCGGGTCGACGAGTGCGACGGTTGCCGCCGGCCGGGGCGCGACCGAGAGCCCGAGCGGGATCGTGCCCGAGGCCGCGTCGTAAGCGCCACTTGCGAAGGTCACCCGCGAGTCGCCAGAGAGTAGCCGCGGGCTGTCGGCCAGGTCGGTCGTCGCGTAGACGACGGCTCCGCTCTGGTCACGCAGTGGAGCACCGTTGGTGTCGAATACGATCTGCGAGTAGCTCGGCTGGTAGGCGAACGCGAGGACGGTTTGCGAGGCAAGAGTGCGCTGTGACACTCCGTCGTTCGTCTCGCTCGACACCGTCACCCGGAATGCCTGCGGGTTCTCGAGGCTGGCGTCCGGACGTACCGAAACCGGCAGCCACACGACGGGGTCTCCCACGAGGTTCGACGCAGCGAATGACACCTCCGCGATGGGAGCGGCAACCTCGACCCCCGGGAGCGATCGGATCAGCGCCAGGTCGCTCAAGCTCAGTCGGCCGCCCGTCGCATCGACAAGGGCATCCGATCGCAGCAGACCGGATGTGACCGGATCCTTGCCCGCTTGCGTCACAAGAATGTCGTACGTGCCCCGCCAGTTCTGGTCGAGAGTCTGCTGCAACACGATCGCCGAGGTTGTTTGCAACCCGGATGCCGCGAGCATGGTCACGGCGAGCAGCCCCAGAGTGGCGACCCGCGGGCGATCGCGCCACAGTCGGCGCACAGCCCCCGGCACTCCCATGTTCAGGCCAGGATCGTGCGGGAGCCGGCCGCAGCGATGAGGTGCTCGTCGTGCGATGCGGTGAGCACCGCGATGCCGTCGTCCGTGAGCCCAGCGAGGAGTTCAATCACACCGTCGGCAGTCTCCCGGTCGAGGGAGGCGGTCGGTTCGTCGACCATGAGCACCGGCGGCTCAAGCAGGAGCGCACGCGCGAATGCGACACGCTGCCGCTCCCCCACACTCAACTGATCGGGACGATGCGCCGCCCGGGAGCCCACCCCAAGGCGGTCGAGCAACTCACGCGCTCGCCGTTCGAGGGTGCGCACCCGCCGACCGGGCACCGCAGGCAACAGCACGTTTTCGAGGGCGGTGAGCCCGGAGACGAGTACGCCACCCTGATCGAGGTAGCCGATGTGGTTGCGGCGCAGCTCGGTGATGGCGTCATCCCGCAAGCCAGAGAGTGACTCACCGCTCCATGCCACCTCGCCTGCTGTGGGACGAACGAGTCCAGCCGCCACAAGGAGGATGCTCGTCTTGCCCGATCCGCTGCGGCCCGCCAGGCAGTGCATGGTGCCCGCGGCGAGCGCGAGGTCGCAACCGGCGATGATCTCGAGATCAGGCATCCCTGCACGCTCATACCGAATGGTCACGGCGTTCAGCTCGACGAGGAACATGGTGCCGTCAGGCTAATCCGCGGAACGTGCCAGTGGTAGACCTTGAGGGCTAGACCTTCAGATACCTGCTGATCGCGACGCTCGCAGACGCGGCAGCGAGAAGGGCGCCCACCACGATGAGAATCGGGACGACTATCAAGGCGTCACTCAGCCCTACGAGCGTCGTCGTGGTCTGGAGCGTCTGAGCCAGGACTCCCTTCACGAAGAATTGAACGATCGCCACGATCGCCCCACCGGCAAGGATCGACCCGATGAACGACGCGAATACACCTTCAAGAATGAAGGGCGTCTGGATGAACCGATTCGAGGCCCCCACCAGCCTCATGATGCCGAGCTCGCGCCGTCGGGAGAACGCACTCAGGCGAATCGTGGTCGCGATCAGCAACACCGCCGCAATCAGCATGAGCACGGCGATCCCGATCGCTGTCGCGCTGGCCGCGTTGAGCACGGCAAAGATCTGGTCGAGGTAGGCGCGCTGGTCTGCGACCTCCTGCACGCCAGCAGACCCTGAAAGACTCTCGATGAGGACGTCAGCGTCATTGGGGTTGAACAGGTTCACCCGGAAGCTCTGCGGAAGCGTGTCTGGGGTGACGAATGCGGCGATGGGTTGGTCGGAGAACTGCGTTTGGAAGTTCTTGAAGGCTTGTTCGTGAGTCTCGAACTCGAACTTCTCGACGTAGGGTGCGAGGGTTGCCGACTCCAGTTGCGCTTTCACCGCCTCGATCTGGGCCGGAGTCGCCTCGGTTTGCGTACAGTTGCCCGTCGTGTCGAAGTCGGTGCACATGTAGATGGCAACTTGAGCGCGGTCATACCAGTAGTCCTTCATCTGGCCGATCTGCATCTGTAGCAGAATCGCCGCCCCCACAAAGGTGAGCGAGATAAAGGTGACGAGAATCACCGAGATAACCATGGATACGTTTCGGCGCAGTCCGTTTCCGGCCTCGCCGAGGATGAGGCCGAGTCTCACGGGGCGGTCTCCCTCTCGAACGAACCGAAGCCCTGCGTGGGAACGGCCTGAGTTTGATAACCGCCCTGACGCTCGTCGCGCACAATCTGACCCGTGATGAGCTCGATCACGCGGCGCTTCATCTGGTCGACGATTCCCGCGTCGTGGGTGGCCATCAACACTGTCGTGCCGCTCAGGTTGATGCGCTCGAGGAGGGTCATGATGCCGGCGGAGGTCGCGGGATCGAGGTTTCCCGTTGGCTCGTCCGCGAGCAGGATGGCCGGCTTGTTGACGACCGCGCGCGCGATGGCGACGCGCTGCTGTTCTCCACCGGAGAGCTCGTGCGGATAGCGGTTCGACTTGCCCGCGAGCCCCACCATCTTGAGGGCATCCGGAACCGCTTCTTGAATGAACCCGCGGCTCTTGCCGATCACCTGAAGCGTGAAGGCGACGTTGTCGAACACCGTCTTGTTAGGCAAAAGGCGGAAGTCCTGGAAGACGACGCCAAGGTTGCGGCGGAAGTAGGGAATCTTGCGGTTCGGCAGCGAGTTGAGATGTTGGCCCAGCACGTGAATCGCACCTTTGGTGGGATTCTCCTCGCGCAGGATCAGCCGCAAGAAGCTCGACTTGCCGGAACCGGAAGCGCCGACGAGGAACACGAATTCCCCCTTGAGGATCTCGAGGCTCACCGAGTTGAGAGCTGGTCGAGTAGTCCCGGGGTAGGCCTTGGAGACAGCGTCGAAGCGAATCATTTGGGGACAGCCTAAGTAGGCGTTTCGCGCACCAGCGGAACGACGCGCACGAGGCCAAGACTCACAGGTTTGAGAGCTAGTCCTCGATCGTGCGCTTGCGCCACTTGATGCCGGCGTTGATGAACCCGTCGAGGTCGCCGTCGAAGACATTCGAGGGGTTGTTGACCTCGAACTCCGTACGCAAGTCTTTGACCATCTGGTAGGGCGCGAGAACGTACGAGCGCATCTGGTCACCCCAACTCGCCGTGATGACGCCTGCGAGCTCCTTCTTGGCCGCAGCCTCCTGCTCGCGCTGCATGATGAGCAACCGCGACTGGAGCACGCGCATAGCGGCCGCGCGATTCTGGATCTGACTCTTCTCGTTCTGCATCGAGACCACCAGGCCGGTGGGCAAGTGGGTGAGGCGCACCGCCGAGTCGGTCGTGTTGACGGACTGACCGCCGGGACCGCTGGACCGGAATACGTCGACCCGGATGTCGGACTCGGGAACCTCGATGGCCCCGGCCTCCTCGATCAGCGGGATGACTTCGACAGCGGCGAAGCTGGTCTGACGCTTGCCCGCCGAGTTGAACGGACTCATCCGCACCAGACGATGGGTTCCCGCTTCAACACTGAGCGTGCCGAAGGCGTACGGGGCATCGACCTCAAACGTTGTCGATTTGATGCCCGCTTCCTCCGCATAGCTGGTGTCCATGATCGTCGTCGGGAAGCCATGCTGTTCGGCCCAGCGCAGATACATGCGCTGAAGCATCTCCGCGAAGTCCGCCGCGTCGACGCCGCCCGCACCCGCGCGAATCGTGATGACTGCCGGATGCGCGTCCCACTCACCATTCAGCAGGGTTTGCACTTCGAGCTCGCCCAGGAGCTTCTGGATGCTCGTGAGTTCGGTGCGCGCGTCGGCTGCGGCCGCGGCATCCGACTCCTCGTTCGCCAGTTCGACCATGATCTCCAAGTCGTCGAGGCGACTCGCGATGGACAGGATCTTGGCAAGTTCTGCCTGCCGGTGGCTGAGCGCGCTCGTCACCTTCTGCGCCTTCTCCGGGTCATCCCAGAGGTCGGGAACTCCCGCCTGCTCACTCAGGTCGGCGATATCGGCCTCGAGCCGCTCCACCCCGACTACGGCGCGAATATCCGCGAAGGTCGAGCGAAGGGCAGAGATGTCTTCAGTGAAATCGAGCTCGTCCATGTCGTAGTCAACAGTAGCCTGTAGCGCATGAGCGCCAACTGGTCTCGTGGCGCTAGCATTCGGGGATGATCCCGGCCGTCAACCTCATCGCGTTCGTGCTGGTGGCGATTCCGATCATCCTGCTCCCGGGCCCCAGCGTGCTGTTCGTGATCGGGCGCTCGCTCTCTCTTGGCCGTGTCGGCGGGCTGTTGAGCGTCGTCGGCAATGCTGCGGGCGGTTTTGTCACGGTCGTGGCTGTCGCTCTGGGAATCGGACTCGTGATCGCAGAGTCGGTAGTCGTCTTCACTATCGTCAAAATCGTCGGTGCGGGGTACCTCATCTACCTCGGCGTCCAGGCGATCCGACACCGGCGCCAGCGGGCCGACGCCGCAACCGCGCGGGTGTCGCCGACCGCACCCTGGAAGCTGCTCGTCCAGGGTTTTCTCGTCGGAGTCTCCAACCCGAAGACAATCGTGTTCTTCATCGCGGTGCTGCCGCAGTTCGTGGACTACGGGGCGGGCGGCGTTCCACTCCAACTTCTCGCACTCGGTGGCCTCTTCGTCACCATTGCGTTGCTGACCGATAGTGTGTGGGCACTCGCCGCGGGCGTCGCCCGAGACTGGTTCGCGAAGTCCCCACGCCGCATCTCGACCCTCAGCGCGACAGGCGGAGTGATGATGATCGGCCTCGGCACCGCGAGCCTCTTCCTCGGCCACGGCAAGCAGTAGGGGACTCACGCCCGACGGTGAGGTGAGGCTGCGCTTGCTGGCGAGCGCAGTCAAGCCGGGTCAGACTGGCTCGATGGGTTGGATTGTGCATCAGGTTCGTCGCTATCCGCTCGTCGGCGCAACCATCGTGGTTGGCATTGCTGGCGCGCTCGTGACGCTGCTCGGCTGGCCGGATGTCACGCGCTGGCTGTTCACCGTTTTCGCCGTGCTCGTCGCTGGGTATCAGGCGATCGGCATGGTCCGCGACCTCATGCGAGGGCACTGGGGGCTCGACATTCTCGCCGTGACCGCCATCGTCGCGACGGTTCTGGTGGGCGAGTACGTGGCCAGTATCGTCATCGTGCTCATGCTCACCGGTGGCGAAGCGCTCGAAGACTACGCGGCGGGTCGTGCACGGCGGGAGCTCACGGCATTGCTCGACCGAGCACCGCAAGTGGCACATCGAGTGCGGCCGGACGGAACCACCGAAGATATCGCCGCGACCGACGTGGAGGTCGGCGACGTGCTGCTCCTGCGACCGTCCGAAGTAGTTCCCGTCGATTCCGAGCTGATGAGCGAACACGCCGTCGTCGACCAGTCGTCGCTCACGGGCGAGAGTGTTCCGGTAGATCTGGACGAGGGCTCCGCGCTCCTCAGCGGGTCGGTCAACGCCGAACTTGCTGTGACCATTCGCGCCACCGCGACCGCCGCGAACAGTCAGTACCAGCGCATCGTCGCGCTCGTGAAAGATGCCTCGGAGAGCAAGGCCCCCGTCGTCCGACTCGCCGATCGGTACGCCGTGCCGTTCACCGGCGTCGCGCTCGCGATTGCGGGCCTTGCCTGGCTGGTGTCCGGGGACCCGGTGCGCTTCGCCGAAGTGCTCGTGGTCGCGACCCCGTGTCCGCTCCTCATTGCTGCGCCGGTCGCGTTCATGGGAGGGATGAGCCGTGCCGCCCGCAACGGGATCATTGTCAAGGGCGGCGGCGTGCTTGAACAACTCGGCGTGGCCCGAACTGCAGTCTTCGACAAGACCGGCACGCTGACCGCGGGCCGACCGAGCGTGGACGCCGTGCATCCGACGGACGGCTTCACCGAGGACGACGTGCTCGCGGCCGCGGCGTCGGCAGAGCAATACTCTTCCCACGTTCTCGCCGCGTCGGTGCGCCGGGCGGCAGCGGCACGAGGCCTCGAACTCCGCGCGGCGACCACCGCTTCCGAGCAAGCGACGTTCGGGGTGGTGGCGCAGATCGACGGCCGTCCGGTGGTGGTGGGCAAACTCTCCTTCGTGCGCGAACACGCCGCCGAAGCCACGGAGGCACCGCTGAACGAGGGCGAGCTCGCGATCTACGTCGCCATCGACGGCCGGTACGCGGGCAGCATCGTCGCCCGGGACAGCGTTCGGGACAACGCAGCAAGCACTCTCGCCGAATTCGCCCGGCTCGGCATCCGGAACACCGTCATGCTCACCGGGGATGCCTGGCCCACGGCACAGTTCGTCGCGGACCAGCTCGGGATCACCACCGTGCAGGCTGAATGTCTGCCCGCGGACAAGGTCGCGGCGGTCCGCGCGATCACCGATCGACCGGTCATCATGGTCGGCGACGGCGTCAACGATGCGCCCGTGCTCGCGGCGGCCGATGTGGGAATCGCTATGGGTGCGACCGGATCGACTGCGGCGAGCGAATCGGCGGACGTCGTCATCACACTCGACGACATCTCGCGCACCGCACGAGCGGTCGTTATCGGCCGCGACACCAGGCGGATCGCATTGCAGAGCATTTGGCTCGGAATCGCCCTGAGCCTTGGCCTCATGGTTGTCGCCGCTTTCGGCGTGATCCCCGCGACAATCGGCGCGTTGAGCCAGGAGGTCGTGGACCTCGCAACGATTCTCGGCGCGCTTCGGGCCCTCGGATTCCGGCGCGACCGCGTCGCACTCGCGGCAGCCAGCCGCACGACCCCGGTCCCCGCCGTCACCAGCTGAGGGTCAGGCGAGCATCATGAAGAGCTTCTCGAGCTCGTCGGTGGTGAGGCCGTCCTGCGACTTGGCCGCGGCGACTGGATCTGTGGCGCAGTCCTTCATGGCAGTCGAGACGATTGCGAAGCCTGCGCGATCCAACGCGCTCGACACCGCAGCGAGCTGAGTGACGACATCGCGGCAGGACGCGCCGGACTCGACCGCCGTGATCACGGCGGCAAGCTGGCCGCTCGCTCGGCGGAGACGATTGACAACCTTGCGCTGTGCGTCGAGGTCTGCGGGCATGGAGTTCTCCTTCGTGGGGACGCTGGTCATTGCGGATTCACTGCGGCGGCTCAAGCGCTCTGGGGCACAGTATCGAGAGCGAGCATGGCATCGGCACGTGAGCCGAGCGTGGCGCGGAGAGTGAGCGTGCCACCGGAGAGTGTGGCCGAGTCAAAACCGTTCTGGGCCAGAACGCGATGCGCAATGTACGAGCGCACACCCGAGGCGCACAGGATCCGCACCGGGCGACCGGCGCCCGCGCGCGCGACCTCGTCGAGCCGCTCCCGCAGCTCGGTGTGCGGAATATTCAGTGCGCCCGGAAGATGGCCGGTCGCGAACTCGGCGCGGCTCCGAACATCCAGCACGAGCGCCGTGTCGAGCACCTTGTCCACATCGTCGGCGTACCAGAGGACCGTCGTACCGTTCATGACGTTCTCCCCTTCCATGCCGGCGAAGTTGACTGGGTCTTTGGCCTGACCGTAGGGCGGGGAGTAGGCGAGATCCAGGTCGATGAGGTCACCGACGGTCATCCCGGCACGAATCGCGGTCGCGAGTACATCGATGCGCTTGTCGACGCCATCAGTGCCGACCGCTTGCGCGCCCAGCAGCACTCCGTCCTCAGTTCCGAAATGGACCAGCAGGTGGATCTGCTGCGCACCGGGGAAGTAGCCTGCGTGCTGGTTGGGGTGAAGGTGGATGGTGTGGTGGTCGATTCCCGCGCTGCGCAACAGGTCGCGATTCGATCCGGTCATTGCGGCGGTGAGGTCGCCGATCCGCACGATCGCGGTGCCCACGGGGTTCGGGATGGGTCGCGCGCTCTCGGGGCGGAGAATGTCGTCCGCGACGAGGCGCCCTGCGCGGTTGGCCGGCCCGGCAAGGGCAACGGGGCGACGGATGCCCGTCACCGCGTGTGTCGATACGACCGCGTCGCCCACCGCCCAGATTCCGGGAAGTGATGTTCGGCCGTGATCGTCAACGGCTATCGCACCGCGCTCGCACCGGATGCCGGCAGCTTCGAACGTCGTCGTGTCTGGACGCACGCCCACGGAGAGCACGATGAGATCAGCGTCGAGACGAGTACCGTCGTCCAAGATCACGACATCGTGATCGATTCCGGGCGTGATCGCCTCGGCAGCCACACCCTCGTGCACGACAATGCCCAATCGGACGACTTCGTCGGTCACGAGTTGAGCCATTTCGGATTCCATCGGCGCGAGCAGGTGGTCAGTGAGTTGAACGATAGTGACGTCGAGCCCCTGCCGACGTAGCGCTTCCGCTGTCTCAAGCCCGATGAAACCTCCCCCGAGAACTACCGCTCGACGCGCACCGCCGTCGACGACCGACCGCATCGCGGTAGCGTCTTCGACGGTACGCAGCGTGTGCACTCGCGGGGAGTCCAGACCGGGAATCTCGGGTCGGATCGCCGCGGCGCCGGGCGAGAGAACGAGCGCGTCGTACCGAAGCTGTTCGAGACCGGAATCGGTGCTGACGGTGAGCAGGCGTTGCTCTGCGTCGAGGCCGATCACGTCGTGGCGCACGCGTACGTCGAGGTTGAGCGACGCAGCCAACGAGGTGGGCGTCTGCACGAGAAGCTTGTCGGCATCCGCGATCTCGCCACCCACAAAGTAGGGCAGGCCACAGTTCGCGAACGACACGTGGTCGCCGCGATCGAGCACGATGATCTCCGCGCGCTCATCAAGACGCCGCGCACGGGCCGCGCAACTCATGCCGCCTGCGACGCCGCCGACGATCACGATTCTCGTCGGCGCGGTGCCAGACTCGGTGGGGGATTCAACTGCAACTGTGTTCGTCATCCCTACGAGTATACCCCCGGGGGTATCTTTGGCAACACCCGCTCACCCGAACACCTGTTCAGCCGATCAGGAGAACACTGATCTCGCGACCGCCGTCACCTCGATCCGCAGCCCGTCAGGCACGAACACGGTAAGCACGGGCGGCGTCCAGTACGCCGAAAGTTCCACGGTCGCGCTGCGTCCATCGAGCGACACGGCTCGCTCAAGCCGGAGGTCGGTGAACTTCGCGGTCGGGGCGCTCGCCAGGTAGCCCGAAACTGCGGCTGCGACATCCGTGCTCGTGAGGGTCGGGCGGTAGCCGGATGCAGTGAGCCCCACGGCATCGAGGGTGAACGCCTCGGCGCCGACAAGTGCCGCGCCGTCGGCGAGGGTGAAAAGGCGTTTGCGTTCGAGGTAGAGGGATGTTGCGGCGATCACGAGGAACACCAGCACGATCGACAGAAGCCCGAAGAAGATCGTCAACGGAAGGGTCGACCCGTCATCGTTTCTCACCGGGAGCCCCAGAAGCGCGACACCTGCTCGGTTGCCGTTGCGCGCAGCGGGATCGCGAGCGGGAAGTCCCCCACGAGCACCGGTGGCACGAGCGGGAGCGGAACGGCCACGTCGACGGTGACCGTCACGTAGCCCGAGCGCGTGAGACACGGCGACCTGCTGCAGTCGACCGCAATGCTCGCGGCGGACGTGACGCCGTGGTCGGCGAGCGCAAACTGGAGCGCCCGTTGTGCGCTCGCCTCGGCCGAGCCTTGGTCGGGCGCCTGCACGAATACGCGTGCGGCCTGTCGCGCTGCACCCTCGGCCGCGAATGCGCCGGCTTGGATCGTAGAGACCGTGAGTACGAGGTAGACGAGCGGCATGAGGAGGATCATCCCGACCGTGACGAACTCGAGCGACGCGGAACCCGCCTCGTCAGCCCAGTGTCTCGACCGCGGCATGGCCCGACACCTCCAGCGCGCTGGGGCCGATGAGTCCGACGAGGGGTAGGGGCGCGCGAACCGTCACGATGATCGCGGGCTGCCCGAGGTAGGAGCCCGTGGATGCCGATACGTCACCCGCGTAGTCCGGACCGAGCGCCGTCGCGATGAGGTCGACAGCACGGTCGACTCCGTCCCGGCGAGAATTGTCGGCGAGCGCTCCGAACCGCGCGCCCTCGGCGGCTGCGTCCACCAGAGTGTTCCGCACCAGCAGGGCGAGCCCGAGTTGGAGCACCGCAAGGGTGAGCACGGTCAGGAGTGCCGACACCATCACGAACTCGGCGACCGCCGACCCACGATCGTCGCGCATGCGAACCGCGGCGAACACGCGAAGTCTGGCGCGCACTAGAAGCCGGTGACGCGTTCGATGGCCTGCTGGAACACGGCCCCGAGCGCGGGGCCCGCCAGCCCCCAAATGATGATCACGAGCCCGGCGGTCATCAGGGTGATGAGCACCCAGCCGGGAACGTCACCGCGGTCGTCGTCGAGGCGAGGCAGGAAAGGCATCCGCCCAGTGTGGTGCGGCCTGCGCCGGGCCCGAGGCGACTGTCCACAGCCAGCCAGGCAACTAGGCGAAGGCGAACAGCAACGGGAGCACGAGAACCACTGCCGCCGCCCACGCCGCGAAGACCGTCAGGTATCCGGTCTGCCAGCGCTCGACGGCGAAGGCGGTGCCGCGGCCGGCGAGCAATCGAACTGAGAGCACGGCGGTAACTGCGAGATTGATCATGAGGACGAGGTTGAGGCCGAGGGCGACCACGCGGTTGGGCGTGAAGCCGATATCCCCGACCCGAGCGACGAGCACCCCCAACACGATGACATCGAGAACGAGGGCCGCGAGCACCGCAACCAATCGCGTGATGTCAGAGAACCGCGACACTCGACCCGCGCGCGCCGAGATGCCGTACACGACCAGCCCGAGCACCACGAGCAAGAGCAGATCGAAGCCCGCCAGCAGATCCCGATTGAAGTCGCCCCGGATGCCCACCGCGAGGTAGCTCGCGACGACAGCCACGAGCATGAGAGCGAAGAGCGGCGTGAAGATCGCCGTCAAGACCGGCGCGAGGTTCTCGACGATGCTCTTCTTTGACTCGACGAGCCACGCACTGACGATGACGGCACCGGCGGCGCCGGAGGGCAGAATCCACTCCATGACGGGGGTGATCGCGTCTGGGGCGATCGGAGCGAGCACGAGGGATGTCAGGCCGAGCAGCACCCCGCCACCCAGCGCTAAGAGCACGTAGTAGATCGCCCATTCGCCACTGAAGCGAATCAGGTCCATGCGCCGCGCGGACGAACCGAGCTCACCGCCGATGTAGGCGACACCCGCCACCAGCCATAACAGCACTGGGAGATGGAGCGCGACCAAAATTTGGGTCTGTGAGGTGGCTTCGAAGGGATACAGGTTGACTGCCAGCCCGAAGGACACAGTGATGGCGGCGAGCACGATGATGAGCCGAGGCCGAACGCGGCGCACCACGGCGAAGTACGCACCCAGCACCGGGAGCACGAAGAATCCCAGGTTGACCACGAACCACTGTGGAAGTCCATACGGGATTCCGGCGAGCAGGCGGGCGATCTGGATGACCACCGCCGCGGCCACGGCGAACCCAAGCATGAGCGGCACCGAGCCCCGAGCCCCGCTTGTCTCGTCACTACCAGTAAGCACAAGTTGCTTCCACAACCGGTCGCTGTGTTCCCGGGCGAACTCGGCAGTGATTCGGTTGACCTCCCCGAGCCGTCGGACGGCCACCAGAAACGCCTCGTCCTCCGACAGCCCGGCGGCAACCAACTCGTCGGCTTGCTCTCGCAGGTGGGACTCGAGCTCGTCGGCATCGTCAGACGAAACTGCTCCACCTCGCAAGATCGCCGCGCGCCACTGCGCGATGTGGGTGTCGAGAACGCTCATCGTCATGCCTCCGTTCGGGACACTGTCATGCCCCACATTCCGCCGAGAGTTCGGGTGGCGGTTTCCCACTGGCGACGGTGCTCCGCGAGCATCGCACGGCCCGCTTTGGTGATCTCGTAGTTGCGCCGCCTGCGACCCGTACTCGACGTTCCCCAGTCGGCCTGCACCTGCCCCGACCTCTCGAGGCGGTGTAGGAGCGGGTAGAGCATCCCGTCGCTCCACTCCAATTCACCGTCGGAGAGGTCGCGGATTCGCTTGAGAATCGCGTAGCCGTAGCTCGGGCCCTCGGCCAAAATTGCCAGAACCAGCGGTGTCGCCAGAGCAGCTACGAGATCTTTGTCGATACCCATGGGGCCTCCTTACCTGACACCACTATACATTGCAGCGCTAGGTATCACGGGCAGACCAACCGCTGCGGGTTCCGCGAAGGAACGGGATCACAACCCCAACTGCAGCACCACGATCCCCGGGAAGATCGCGAACAGGATCGTGACCGGCAAGATCAGAAACACGAGTGGCACCAACATCGCGATTTCTTTCTTCCCTGCACTCTCGAGCAACCGTCTCCCAGCCTCGTCGCGTGCATCCTGCGCCTGCGCACGCAGCACATCGGCAAGGGGCGTCCCGCGATCGAGTGCGCCGAGGAGCTGGTCGACGCACCGGGTGAAAGCGGGGAGTTCGAGGTCGCTGGCGAGGTCCGCAAGGCTCTGCGCGAACGGCATCCCCGTGCCCACGGATGCCACGACTCCTGCCAACTCCCCGGCAAGCTCCCCGTGGCTGACCCGCGCCACCCGCCGCATCGCGTCGAGCACACCCTCGCCCGCGGACAAGCACAGCGTGAGAAACTCGAGCACGACCGGCAACTCGGCGTCGAGCCGCGCGAGCCGCGCGGCCGCGGAACGCTGCAGCAGTTGTTCAGGGAGAAGCACTCCCCCAACAGTGGCGGCTGCGACGGCCACCACCTGCACTGCCACCGGGAGCGGCCGAAGCCAGCCCACTGCGACCGCGAATCCGATGCCGAGAGCGGCGGCCGCGAGACCCCACAAGAGTTGGCGCGAACGGAAGGCGGCGAGGCCGAGTGGCGAGGCCGCCTGGCGCAACCTTCGGGTTGTGGCATCCGCGCCGCCAAGGACGACCGCTAGGAGGTGCTGGCCGCGCGCGAGAATTGGCGCGAACACCAGCCCAACGACGGGGAGCGGGCCAGGACCGGGTGGTGCGAGAATCTCCCGTGCCGAGGCGGACACGTCCGCAAGGTACGGTGCGATCCTGCGCGCGAGTCGCGGTCTGCTCCAACGCGGTGCAAGACTCGCAAGGATCCATAGGCCGAGCCCAAGGGCGGCGCCCCACGCAACTGCCCATGCCGTCACGAGAACCACCGCCGCTCCTCCGGTAGCCGTGCGACCGCGATCATGATGCGGTAAGCGACGACAGAGATACCAAACCCCACGAGGATCAGCACGGTGCCTGCGGGGGTTGCGTAGGCGGACGCCGCCTCCGGTCGGGTTGCCAACAGGAGCAACACCACCCACGGTGCGGCGACGCCGAGCTTCGCCGCGTTCATCACCCACGACTGCCGCGCCTCGATCTCCGCTCGCATCGCTGACTCCTCCCGGAGGTAGGTGCCAAGGTTGCGCAGGATCGTGGCGAGCTCCCCACCACCCACATCACGCGACATGCGGAGGGTCTCGAGAATGCGGTCCGCGACCGGATCGGCGAGCCTGACCTTGAGAGCATCGAGACCGTGAGCGAAGTTGCCGGTGGCGCGGTACTCCCCCGCGAACTGCGCGAACGCGTGCCGAGTCGATTGCGGCCCGGAGGTCGCTAGCGTCGCCAGCCCGTCCGGCAGGGCCAGACCCGCGCGCACCGTCGACACGAGTTGGTCGACAGCATCCGGCCAGGCGATCCGGGCGACACGACGGCGCGCTCGAGCCCTCGAGGCGACAAGAATCGACGGCATCGCCAGTGCGCCGGCGCCCGCAGCAACAGCAAGAACCGGGACCGACACGAGTGCGAAAGCCACGGATGCCACAGCCACTCCGATCACGAGAGACACGGCGGTGAGCATGCCGGGCGTGACGCGCTCGAGCCCGGCCTGGGTGAGTCGCTCGCGCCAGAGCGTTCCGAGGGCGGACTGCCGTTGCATCCGCACCCTCGGCCACAGAAACGGCGACGCAACCAGCAGTAGTCCGGCGCCCAGCCATACCCCGAGAAGTGCGCTCATGCGCGGAGCACCGCTACCGGATCGAGGCCCGCCGCGACGTACCGGGCCAATCGCGCGGGGTAGCCACCGGTCGGGACGAGCTCACCATACGGACTCGCGAAGATCATGCTTGCCTCAATCACCCCGGCTTCCACCCGGCCACTGGGAGCGAGAATCTCGAGCACGCGACGCTGCCCGTGCTTATCCAGCTCGCAATACACGACGAGGTCGATCGAACTCGCGACGGCGGGGACCACGAAACCGGAGTCGATGTTGCGCCCGGCCAGCAACGGAAGCGTGCAGAGCTTCACCAGCGCGTCGCGAGCCGAATTGGCGTGGATGCTCGACATGCCAGGTAACCCGCTGTTGAGCGCGATGAGAAGGTCGAGCGATTCGGCTTCGCGAACCTCCCCCACGATCAGCCGATCCGGACGCATGCGCAGCGCCTCCTTGATCAGTCGGCGCAAGGTCACTTCACCGGTACCTTCGAGACTCGGCTGGCGACACTGCATGGCCACAACGTCCCGGTCGCCGAGAGCAAGCTCAAAGGTCTCCTCGACGGTTACGATGCGATCCTCGGGCCTCGCGCAAGCAAGAAGTGCACGGAGGAGTGTGGTCTTACCGCTGTGGGTTGCCCCGCACACGAGGATGTTCTGCCGCGCGAGCACGCTCATCCGCAGGAACTCGGCGGCCCGGTCGGTGATGGTGCCGAGCCCCACCAGCGCAGCCAGGTCACGGATGCCCGGACTGAACTTTCGGATATTGACCGCCCACTCTTGGCGCGTGATGTCGGGGATGACCACGTGCAGCCGAGAACCGTCAGGCAAAGAGGCGTCGACGAACGGGGAACTGAGGTCGACGCGCCGACCAGAACTCTGCAACATCCGTTCGACGAGGTCGCGCACCTCCCCCGAACCCAGCGCGACGGCGGTCTTCTCCGCCTTGCCGTTTCGGGCGATGTAGACCGCGTCCGGAGCATTGATCCAGATCTCTTCGATCTCTGGATCGTCGAAGAATGGCTGAAGGGCCCCGAATCCGGTGAGATCGGCGACCAGCTGTCGTGCCGTCTCGGCTTCGTCTAGGAGCAGGGGAATCGCGCCGCCCAAGGCCCGTTCGCTGTACTCGCGGATCCCATCGCGCACGTAGCGTTCTGCGAGCATCGGATCGCGTGCTAGATCGACGGCGTCACGTCGCACCCGGTCGCGAACTTTGGCCGCGATGGTCGCGAGAGGCGTAGACATGCGGTCGATCTTCGGTGAGACGGTGCTACCCGTCCGCCGGTTTTCCACAGCTGACTAGACAGAATAGTCGCGGTAATGCGTGCAAAAAGGATGCATCAAGTGCAAGATTGTTGTGTGATGTTCTCGCTACACCCCATCTCGGGCACCCCCAACTACTTGATCCGCCAAAAGCGGCGCGATCAACCGGGAGTGACCCTTGTCGCGGAAGTCGTCGAATATCCCGAGGGATACACGTTGTACCGAATGGATGCCACAGGGGTATTGGCCGCCCAGCTTGCCACTCCTGACGAGGCTCTCAGCTTCTACAAGGACTGGGTCAAAGACACGAACCAGACCATCGTGGGTATCGCCGAAAACTGAAGCTCGCTTGCCTGCGGGTAACCCCGAACCGGACTAGCTGTAGACGGCCGCCACTGTGCGGCGATCCGGCAGCATCTGCGGCCAGAGGCGACGACGGTCACGAACGACAAACCCACGGGCGATGAAACGGTCTTTCCCGTCAAAGCGTGGGGCATACATCGAGCGGCCGTGCATGGCGCGCAGATTGTCGAGCATCAGCAGGTCGCCCGCCTGCAAATTGTGAGCATCGCGATTGGCGATATACACCTCCACGACCTTCTCGAGCAGGCGCTGAGCTTCGGCAGTAATGCCATGCATCAGGTCTTGATCGACCAGCACGTAAGGGTCGTCCTCCGGGCCACTGAGAATGGCGAACGGACCACGGACCGCCTCGGGATCTGGGATGTAGGGCTGGAACGATTCGTCGATCGTGGTAGCCCAGAGGGGCTGGCGCAGCTTCGCTACCTCTTCGGGAGTGAAGAGCTTTGAGATCTTGCGACCGGAGAATGCGTACGTCAATGCCTCGGGGTCACCGCGCAGTGCGCCGAGGATCACGTAGTCGGGCTTGTAGGCGGAGAAGCACTGCTCGGTGTGCGCCTCCAACTCGACCTTCGATCCCTGCGATTGCTGAGTTGTCGCAAGCTTGGGGTTGGGCACCATGTCTTGGATGAGGTGGCCGTTGCCCTCGGCCTGATAGGCGATCATCGTGCCGAGCAATTGCGCAAGCACCGCCTGCTGCTTGGCGAAAGTGGTCTTCGCGCCGACACCACCCTTGTTATCGAGCGGGGTGTCCACGAGGTCTTCGTCGACGATGAGGCCACGGACGACCAGAATGCCGGTGTCTGAACCGACATTGGAGAAGTTGAGAATCGCCTCGCGCACCTCAACAGGAACGTTAAAGGAGGCGGCGGCCGCCTGAAGGTTGAAGTCATCGGGCTGAGTGTTGGCGTCAGCCGTGATCGTCTGCGCAGCGGTGCGGATGGCCTCGGCCTGCGCGGCATCGAGAATGAAAAGGCTCGGCTGGAGCTCGTGAACGGTAATGTCGCTCTCCTTGTTCTCTGTGGTGCTCAGGGTGGGAGCACGCATACCTAAATTACACCCTCGAAATCGAGTGTAAGGGGGCCCTCAGTGACCTCCTAGGACCTTCGTCCTCTCGTACACTGGGAGTGCCAGCGGGAGTGGTGAAATTGGCAGACACGCAGGATTTAGGTTCCTGTGCCCGAAAGGGCGTGCGGGTTCAAGTCCCGCCTTCCGCACTGACGGGCTTGTGCCCACTAGGGCGCTCGGCCGTTGGTGCCGAAGGCGCGCGCGGACTCGCACTTCGGGACCCGCCGCCGGTTCCGACGCGTTGCTACAGCTCAACTTGGTCTCTTTTGCGCGCGTTCGGCCGCGGCAGCAACCTTGCGTATCTGGTCGAGTCCCAACTGATCGCCAACTCTCTGGCCCGCGACCTGTGGAAAGAGCGGCCTCTCGCGTCGAAACAGTCCGCTGTGGTTGAAATCGGGAACGCTCCTTCTCCACAAATGGAGTTTCGAGTCCCACGTGAATGCTCCAGTCAAGGAATCGAATCGCTCGGGAATCCATCCATACTGTGAATCACGGATTACCTGGTTCTCGATGGCACGTGTCACCACCGCAGCTGTCCAGTCCGCGAATTGAATGTTGGCACTCAAGATACTGTCGACATGCATGGGCGGCTCGATGATCCGCTTCATTTCTTCGCGATCACTGGCTCTGCTCAGAATGTGCCCGTACATATTCGGGATCCGCTCGGCGCGGGTCCGCTCGTTGATCTGGTCGATCATGACCATCAGGCGGGACGATTTCTTGTCAGCATGCATGCATAGTCGGTTCAGGGTCTCCTGCATCGCACGCGTTTCGCGCTCAACCGGGTCCATCCGCGTTTGCTTCTCGGTTCCAAGTTCCTTCTCGTCCGCGTAATAGAAGAGGAACCCGCCCATCTTTCGAAGCTTTGAGACGAGGCCTCGGTAAACTCGTATGTGTTGGGGGTACTTCGTGGGGGTCAAGGTACGAAACATATCCGCGCCCTTCCTCTCCCATTGGGCCGGTGATCCAGCAGCCTCAAACTCGGCTCGAAAGACGGTGCGCTTCTCGTGGGTGAAGATTGCCCCGAAAGCCCTTGCGTTCTCCTCGGGGATCACAAATCCCGCATACCCAAATGCAGGACTTGTTCTAAATCTCGGGTGATCTTTCGCGATAAAGGCCCCTGGCTCACCGATTTCGTCGATGTAGGCGAGCAGCATGCGATTGATTATGCCCTTAACGCAGAAACCCACGCATCAGCGTGGGTTTCTCGAATTGGCGCGCATCCCACTGTTTCAGAGACCGCTACCTTTCACAAAGTATCAACTTGGGTAGGGGCTTCGCAAGCCAGATCCATAATGAGGGATTGATACCCAGTATCTAACCGACCCGCGAATGCAGCGTTCAAAACGGGATTGTGGTGTTCGCGTCAGTTCTCACGTCCCGCCTTCCGCACTAGCTTTGGCCGTGCGCTCCTCATCCAGCCGCTGCATCCGACCGAAGTAGCCTGCGATGGGAACGTCGGTTGATGAGTGGGCGATGATCGAGAGTGAGATCGCCACCACGATGAGGTGGAAGAGGTGTTCCGCATCGGGGCTGCCACTCTCGAGCACGAGGACACCGTAGAGCACCGAAGCGAACCCCTTTGGTCCAAACCACGCCGCGGTGGCGCGCTCCTCCCACGGCAGTTTGCTGCCGATAAGTGCCAATTCGATCGCCACCGGCCGAGCCACGATCAAAATGAGAACAGCGAAAAGGTAGCCGAGCGGCGAGACGTCGGCCAGCACGCTCGGCGCGATGAGGGCACCGAAAATGAAGATCGCGAGAAGCTTCACGATCTCGGCAATGAACTCGCCGTATTCGATGAAAGCATCACGCAGTTCGGGAGCGGCGCTGGCGACAGTGATGCCCGCCGCGAAGGCTGCAAGGTACAGGTTCGCGCCGGTGGACACAGCAACGCCGTAGACGATGATCGCGATGGCGATAGGGCCAAGCGAGGCGTACAGCGGCGTCGTCGCGAGGAACCGGATGCGCAGCAGAAACGAGACAAGAAGCGGAACCACGATCCCCAGTGCAACACCACCCACAAGCTCGAGGGTGAGGACCAGCGGCTCGACATCCGGCCCACCGATGGCGGCGATGAAGATGAGCACCACCGGCAACGCAAGCCCATCGTTGAGCCCAGACTCGACCTGGAGCAGGCCGCGGATACGGGCGGGAATCTCGTTGCGTCCCACAATCGCCGAAGCGAAGACCGGATCCGTGGGGGCGAGGACAGCTGCGATGAGAAGCGCCTGCGGCCACGGCAAACCCACGAGCCACACCCCGAGCAGTGCCGTGATCACGAAAGTCAGGGGCATCCCGAGCAGCAACGCTCGCCCGGGCAGCCGCCACGCTCTCGCGAGGTCACGGATCGCCAAGCGCTGGCCGTCGGTGTAGAGCACAACGAACAGGGCGATCTGCGCGAGGACACTTACTCGATCATCTCCGGCCGTGAGCACCACCACGCCCGCCATTCCCTGCCCGAGCAGGAACCCGGCCACGAGGAACACCACAGCGGTAGAGAGAACCGTGCGATGTGCAATGCCCGAAATGAGAATCGCAGCGAGCAGCACGACGCCGAATGCGAGAATCACGGTTTTTCGTTGCGTCGAGTCGAAATGCAGGGCATGAGACAACTTTCCCACAGGGAAGGGACAACTTCTCTAGGCAGACCGACTTCCGCGCGGCTCTGCAATGAGCGCTTCGAGTGGCATCATCGCTGCGCCCAAGGCGACAGTGTCTCCTCCGAACCGGCACGCGTGCAGTGAGAACTGTCCGCCCGGCCTGACGAGCGCTTCCGCGCGGGTCGCCGCCTCGATGCGAGACGCGAAGCCTTCCATGAGTCGAAGTCCAACCCAGCCCCCGATCACAACCCGCTCAGGATTGGTGAGGTTCACGAGGCCGCCGAGCGCAGAACCCAACGTTGCGACTAGATCGTCGACGACGGCAACCGCAAGGGGATCCGACGACTCGAGCAACTCGCCGATCGCCCGCCAGCCGGAACCTTCAAAGGTTCCGCCGGCCTCCCGCCAGGTCTCGAGGATCGCATCCGCCCCGAGATATGCCTCGACACATCCACGGCCGCCGCAACGACAAAGCCTGCCGTTGCGCACAATCTTGACGTGGCCCCACTCCCCCGCGCTACTGGTCAGGCCGCGCGCGAGTTCGCCGCGCGAGACGATCGCTAAGCCGACGCCTCGCCCGAGCAACACGACGAGAGCCTCGTCCACACCTCGCGCCGAACCATCCCACAGTTCGGCCATTGCTTGCGTCTTCGCCCCGTTCTCCCCCCAGACAGCCATGTCGTGCGACACCAGATCGACAACCGGGATCGGCGGCCAGCCGAGGCTCTGCGCGTAGAGCATCTGGCGCCCGTCGGCATCCGACTCTACGATGCCCGGCAACCCGAGGCCGATCCCCACCATGCGCTCCCACGGTGCGGGGTTTCGTGACCTGAGCGCGTCGAGCGCCTCGTCAAGATCCGCCGCAATAGCCTCGATTTTCTCGCCCTCACGACCGCCCCGAAACTCACGGTCGATGCGCGTCATGGACAGGTCGAACAGTTCCACCGCGACACCGCGCTCGCCCACGTCCGCCCCAAGAAAGTATGCTCCCGCTGGATTCGGCGCAAGGAGGGTCACCGGTCGCCCACCGCTGGAGGCGACAGAGCCTGCCTCCATGATGAGCCCTTCGGAGATCAGTTCGGAGACGAGATTAGTCACCGACGCGACCGAGAGCCCCGATTCGCGCGCAAGAGCCGCGCGCGAGGTTTCCCCGGTGAGGATCACACTGCGTAGCGCCTGCGAGCGGTTGCGTTGACGCACTTCGCTCACGGTCGCGGGCGACGCCGTCGTCACTACGCCGCGCCCGCTCATGAACCCAGAACCTACCAAGTCAGTCGCCGCCCGTGGGGAAGATCCGACTAATCGTCGTGTCGCCGAGGGCAATGACCCGGATGCCCCGTTCCGTGCGTTCGACGCGCACCGAAGCATCCCGACCGTCCCCGTCGAGCACCCGTGCGCCGTCGGCACGCGTGAGCTCGTACTCGAGCCAGTCACCCGCGGAGAGTTCCACAACGAGTTCCTCCGCCGCGCGGTACGCCCTGCCGTCAGTCTGCTCAAACGGGTTGGGCGGGTTGTCTGCCTCGTGGGCCCAGCGCAGTGGCACCGTGTCATCCGTGCGGATGCCGTCGACGCCGCCGGTCGCGGCCACCGCATACGACTCACCGGCGCCCCGATAGCCGTAACCCCATGCGGGGATGACGGCTGGCCGCGAGCCCAGAAGCGCAGCAACGATGTCGGGCTGCCAGCGGCACTTGTCGATTGTCATGTTCTCAAGAAGGTCGTCGAATACGCGGGTGGCCTCATCCGAGGTGATCGCCGACGGGTCGTCGATGCTGGCGACGACCTTCTCCCACCCTGCGGGAGCGACAATCGATGCGGGCGAGGTGCGGGTGTCGATCTTCTTCCACGGCCAGAAGTTCCAGCCAATGCCGTGTGATTCGTAGAGCCTGAATGCCGCGTAGAGCCACTCGAGGGTATTCTCGCCACCCTCTCCCATGTAGATGGGGAGGCCCAGCCGGTCCCGCGTTTCGAGATAGACCGACAGTGAACCGGTGTCGGGAGAAGACCAGTACTTGTGAAATTGCAGCAATGAGTTGTCGTCCCACACCTCGGTGAAGATGTCCCAGTTCGTCGCCCAATGCGCGCCCTCGTAGACGATGAGGTGGTCGGGGTCTACGGCGCGGATCTCCCGAGTGAGGTCGCGGTAGAGCTCTGCGAGGGCGCTCGCGTAGGTGTGCTGCCAGTCGTTAGGCAGGGGTTCGTTGAGCAGGTCGTAGCCGAGCACGACCGTTTCGTGGCGGTAGCGCTGAGCGAGGTCGCTCCACAACCGCAGCGTGAGGTCGCGGTATCGCGGCTCCATAAACAGCTCCGGTAGATTCCGCGGTGAATCATCGATATTCGTTCCAGTTTGACCGCCCGGAGCCCCGTGCAGGTCGAGCAACACCCACAGCTTGTGCGTGCGGCACCATTCGATGAGCCGGTCGATCATGTCGTACCCGGCGTCGATGGGCGCCCCGCTCTCGTCCTGGATGATCCGCGAGTTGATCGGCAGTCGAACATGGTCGAACCCGGATGCCGCGATCAGCGCGATGTCGGCTTCGGTGATGAAGTTCGCCCGGAACCTGTCCCAGAACCCCTCGGCCCCTGATACGCCGAGCAAGCGCTCAGTAAGCCGCTCGATCTCACGAGGAGACTCGGCGCCCGGCCCGAACCGCCACATGTACCCCTCAGGCAGCATCCAGTTGCCGAGGCCGACACCGCGTAGCAGCAGTTCGCGCCCCGAGCCGTCGATGAGCCGGGCGTCCTTGGCTCGCACGAAGCCGTCGAAGCTGGCCGGGCGAGGTTCGAACGCCGGAGCGGCAGGGAGCAGGTCGGTCATGAGTGCTTTCGTTACTTGAGTCCGGAGAGGGCGAAGCCCTGGATGACATACCGCTGGAAAACGATGAACACGATGAGGATCGGGATGACCATCACGGAGGCCGCCGCCATTTGGAGCGACGGGTTCACCGCGAGCTGTTGGTTGAGGAGGGCAAGACCAACGGACAACGTGTAGAGCTTCTGGTCGCTCGCGATGATGAGCGGCCAGAGGAAGCTGTTCCAGCCGGAGATAAACGTCAAGACCACCTGCACCGCGAGGATCGGTTTCGACATGGGAAGCACAATCTGCCAGAACGTTCGGAACTCCCCGGCGCCGTCAAGGCGTGCTGCCTCAAGCATCTCGGTCGGGATCGTCGTCATGAACTGTCGGAACAGGAAGATGCTGAACCCGCTCACGAGGGTGGGCAGCGCGATACCCACGAGAGTGTTCGTGAGTTTCATCCCATTGAGAATCAGGTACGTCGGGATCATCGTGACCTGGATCGGAATCATCATGGTCGCGAGCACGAGGAAGAACATCCACTTGCGACCTCGGAAGTCGAACTTTGCGAACGCGTAGCCCGCCATCGCCATGAGCAACAACCCGACGAAACCGATGAGCACGACCAGCACGGTATTGATGAGATAACGTCCGAAATCGAGCTCGGTGAAGAGCGTGTTGAACCACTCGAGCGTTGGCGCCTGAGGCACGATCGTCGGCGGGAAGGTCACCGACTCCCGTTGCGGCTTGAATGCGGTGCCGAGCATCCAGAGGAACGGGAATGCGGTGATCAGCGCGCCGATCCCCAGCGCGACCCCGATCGTGACCGTGAGTGTGCGGCGCCGACGTGCGTGGGTGCGATCAGTAGTCATCGTCAGCCCTTCGCAGCCGCAACTGAATAAGGGTGATGACGGCAATGATTGCGAAGAGCACTATCGAGCCGGCACTCGCATACCCGAACTGGTTGAGCCTGAACCCTTCTTTATAGAGGAAGATCGACGCCGAGGTCGTGGCACCCAGCGGACCTCCATCTGTGAGAACGAAGGGCTCGTCGAAGAATTGCAGCCACGAAATCGTCGTCGTGACGCTCACAAAGAAAATGGCGAACCTCAGCAGCGGAATCACAATGGAGAAGGTCTTCTTCCATTCGCCCGCCCCGTCGATGGAAGCCGCTTCGAGGTATTCCTTGGGAACTCCCTGCAGCGCGGCAAGGAAGATGATGATATTGAGTCCAGTTCCCCGCCACACTGCAACGAGCGCCACCGAGAACTTGGCAAGCGTCGGATCGGACAACCACTGCACCTGCGGCACACCGACGAGCGAAAGCAGGTAGTTGAGGAGGCCAAACTGCGTGTTGTAGAGATAGCCCCACACGAGCGAGATCGCCACGATCGCGGTAATCGCGGGGATGAAGTAGAAGGCCCGAAGCGCGCGGAAGAACCAGCTTCGGCTGTGATTGAGCAGCAGTGCGACACCGAGGGAGAGCAGCACGATCGCCGGGACGCCGAAAACGGCGAACAAACCCGTGTTGCCGATGGCTTGCCAGAAGTCGGGATCGGCGAAGAGCTTGGTGTAGTTGTCGACGCCGATAAATTTCACGTTGTTCCAGTTTGCGAACGCCGAGATGTTCATGTTCGTCGTGCTAATGACTGCCGCGACGAAGATCGGGAAGATGCCGAAGGTGATGAGGAGCAACATCGCGGGCGACACGAACAGGTAAGGAGTGAGGCGGTTACGCACCGTGGTGTCCTTTCCTGTCCGTGCCGTCCACGAGGGGTGAAACTAGTTGATCGAGAGACCGGCGGTCTTCGAGTACAGCGTGTCCAGCGATGCCTTACGGTCAGCACCGGTCAGCGCGATCGCATTGAGCGCGTTGAGCAATTCGGTGCCGACGGCGCCGTCCCAGTTGGAGACGAGCGGTAGCACCTTGGCCGTTGCGAGTTGGTCGGTGTAGACCTTTACATTCGGGTCGCTGTTGAGCGTCGCGTCTTCGAGCGCGGTGCTCACGGTCGGCAGTTCACCCGTCATGTCGTACCACGCGAGCTGTTGTTCGGGCTGCGAGATGTAATCGAGCAGCGCGAGTGACGCCTCCTTCTGGTCGGTGTTGTACCAGACACCGAGGTTGGAACCGGCGAACAACGAGATCGAGCCCCCGTCGCCTGCCGGAAGCGGACTTGCCTGCCACTTTCCGTCGAGCTCCGGCGCCGAATCGGCTACACCCTTGCCGAGGTACGGTCCGCTCACGAGCATCGGTGCCACCCCGGAGATGAAGCCTTGCGTCTGGTCGAAGTCGCCGTTCACCGGCACGCTGCCGTCGGCGTAGAGGCCCGTGTAGAGGTCGACGGCCTTCTGGAAGGCTGGGGTGTCGAAGTTGACATTGCCGTTTGCATCGATCACGTCACCGCCCATGCTCCAGGTCATCTCGATAGGTAGCGGAGCATCCCACTGCGGAATGTAGTACCCGTACTGGCCATCACCGCGCGCAGCAAGGATCTTGGCGTCCGCGCGCAACTCGTCCCACGTGGCGGGGGGCGAGTCGATGCCGTTCGCCGCAAGGATGTCGGTGCGGGTAAACAGCACGCGGGTGTCGCTCGTCCAGGGGATGCTCACGATTTGTCCGCCGACCGAGGTGGCCGTGCCCGAGATACCTGCGGGGAAGTTGGCGGGGTCGAGCGCGGGATGGTTGGCGATCTCATCATCGAGAGGCAGGAGGGCGCCCGCATCCGCGAATGTACGCAGCTTGGAGAGCCCAATCTGCAGGATGTCCGGGCCGGAGCCGGACGCCACTGCGGTCGTGAGCTTCTCGTCAATCGAATCCCACGGAATCGCGACGACATCGACGGCAATGCCGCTTCCGGCGACGAGCTTCTCGAAGTTCGTTCCGGAGTCGCCCATGACCCAAACCGTGAGCGGACCGGTTGTCTCTTCGGCGGCCGGCGTCGAGCAGGCTGACATCGCCAGCGTCATGCCCGCAGCGGTCATGACCGCAATAGCGGCCTGTGCTGTTCTCTTCATTGAGGTTCCTTTTCTCGTTTTCATGTGCGGTGCAGTGATGCATGGGCGAGTCATCCAGACTCGCACCATCGGGTCAGGCCGTCGTGTTCGCCACGGCTTCCTGATGCTCGGTGATGAGGCGCCGATACCAGTGCGCGCTCAGTTTGGGAATCCGTTCCTGAGTGCCGTAATCGACCCACACGAGGCCGAAACGCTTGCTGTATCCCTCGGCCCATTCGAAGTTGTCGAGGAACGACCACGCGTAGTACCCGCGCAAATCAACCCCGGCATCGATGGCGTCGGCCGCCGCTCCGAGATAGCCGCGAAGGTAGGCGACACGCTCGGTATCGACGACGTCCCCGTTTGGATCGACGTAGTCGTCATAGCTCGCTCCGTTTTCGGTGACGTAGAGCGGCAGGCTTGTAAACTCCCGCGCCACGCGGGTGAGCACGGCGGTGAGCGACTCTGGGACCACCGACCAGCCGAACGAGGTAGTTGCAGGCTCTGCGGGCCTCTCGGTGACCTGGATCTGCTGGTCGGGCGCATGAGACGCAATGACCCGCTGGTAGTGATTGACCCCCGCAAAATCGGTGGGTGCTCCGATGATCACGAGATCACCATCGAGGACTACGTCGGTCAGGCCGCGGTCACCAAGGGTGTCCCACACTGCCGCCGAATACTCGCCGAGGTAGACGGGATCAAGGAATATCCGATTGCTCGCCGCATCGAGCCGTTCTGCCGCTGCCGCGTCGTCTGGCGAATCGGTGGCGGGAACGATGTCGGTCACAATGTTCGTGATGCCGACGGACGCCCCGGGCGACGCAGCCCGGATGCCTGCGACCGCGAGCCCGTGAGCGAGGTTGAGGTGGTGCGCAGCATGGATTGCCGCGCGATAGTCCGCGCGGCCGGGAGCGTGCGCACCGTTTCCGTACCCCAAGAACGAACTGCACCATGGCTCATTGAGCGTCACCCAGTCGTTGGCGACATCGCCAAGCGCTTCGACGACTCTGATCGCGAACTCGGCGAAGCGGTGTGCCGTCTCACGAACCGGCCATCCGCCTGCATCCTCGAGGGGCTGGGGCAAGTCCCAGTGGTACAGGGTGACAAGGGGTCGGATGCCGCGCTCCGCGAGCCCCGCGAGAATCCCACGGTAGTACTCGACTGCAACCGGATTGAGCTCCCCAGTGCCGCTGGGCTGAAGCCGGGACCACGAAACCGAGAGCCGGTAGTCCGTGACTCCGAGGCTCGCGAGGAGCTCGATATCAGACTGCCAGCGGTGGTAGTGATCGCATGCGATGTCGCCAGTGTCACCATGCTTGCTGAGGCCGGTAGTGTGCGCAAAGGTGTCCCAGATGCTCGGGCCGCGCCCGCCCTCGAACGCCGCACCCTCGATCTGGTAGGCCGCAGTGGCAAGACCCCAGCGAAAGTCCCGCGGGAATCGATCGACGCGCTCGACGGTCTCCTCGGCCGCGAGGCGAGTGGTCGGGGTGGGGTCGGTCATCAGTGATCGCCTTCGGCAAGGGACTCTCGTCCGTACTTATTTCAAGACTTACTATAAGCCTTGTCCGAAGTATGTCAAGCATCCGGAGGTTCTCCCCAGCGAGTTTCCCGAGAGCACCTAGTACTCTGACGTTCAATGCCCTGACTGCCGCCCTGCTCGGCAGCCGACGACTGGAGTTTCCCCCTTGGTACACGCCGCCCTCATCCCCTGGCTCGACCCAGAGAAGCTCATCGTCGGCTTCGGTCCTTTCGCGCTCCTGGCGGTGTGCATCATCGTGTTCTCGGAAACCGGTCTGTTGCTCGGATTCCTACTACCGGGCGACACTCTCCTGATCATCGCGGGCGTGCTCACGTTCTCCGGCGTTATGCATATCGACATCTGGTGGGTGTGTCTGGCGATCTCGGTAGCGGCGTTCCTCGGCGGCGAAGTGGGCTACCTCATCGGGCACAAAGTGGGACCGAGAATCTTCGAACGGAAAGAGTCCGGGCTGTTCAGCATCGAAAACGTCCGGCGCACCAACGGCTTCTTCGAGCGCTTCGGAGGTCTCGCGGTCATTATTGCCCGATTCGTGCCGATCGTGCGCACCTTCGCCCCGGTGGCTGCCGGAGTCGGCCACATGGACTACCGCCGATACTCGCTCTACAACGCCGTTGGCGCGGTTATCTGGGGAACCGGAGTCACACTGCTGGGGTACCTTCTCGGGTACATTCCCCCCGTTCGCGACTTTGTCGTCGCATATATCGACCTCATCCTTCTCGGAGCCGTTGTCGTCACCCTCGTGCCGACACTGTTCCACTACGTTCAGTCGACGATGAAGGCGCGCAAGAAGCGCGACGCCGGAATCCCGACGGACGCCGACGTCGAAGCGCTCGTTCTCGACGAGAAGAAGTTCGACCAGCACCTCGGCGACTGATCGATACCGCACGCTAGCTCGCGGGTTTCTGCTTTCGCAGCACATCGATCGCCTGTTGGGCGCCGCGCCGCACGTCGATGTCAGGGTCCTTGAGCAGCGGTTTCAGCACGTCGATGTCGGACCCCACTGACCCGAGCGCGCGGGCAGCAGCAGCGCGCACGCGAGCCACGTCATCCGTGAGCAACCGCGTAAGGATGCCCTCCACGGCCAGCCCGCGAACTGCAGCAACCCGTGCCGCCATCTCGCGCACCCGCCACGCTTGATTGTCGAGGGCAGCCGTCACCGCCTCGACCGCAGTGTCGTTCCACACATAGAGCAGCGCGCGCGTTCCCCACAGTTCCGGCCAATACAACACGGGCGCTCCGTCGAGGATGCCGCGGGCATGCTCGCCACCCACGGAAAGCAGGAAGTCCTCGCCTTCATTGTTGCCGGCGAGCAGCGAGAGCGCGCGAAGCACCACCGCGTCTTCCCCGAGTTCCGCAACTACAGCTGCGAGTCGCTTCTCGATGGGCAGGTCAATCGGTACGTCAGGCACCCGTCAACCCTACGGCGTCACGATCCAGATCGACGCGAGCGCTTCCGGAGCTAGCCGCGCGCGCTGTTCTGGCGTGACAATCGAATCGACAACGATGCCCTCAGCCGCGAGATGTCGCAAGAGCAACGAGTCACGATCCGACACGCGCGCGACAGTCCCGCCTTCTACGTCAGCGAGAAGTACGGCGGCCGGTCGGCGCACGGTCCCATCTGCACCGGGTATCGGATCCCCGTGTGGATCGCGGCTGGGGTACCCCAGCTGAGCGTCCAGGGCATCGAGCAATCTGTCGCTGATCGCGTGTTCGAGAACTTCCGCTTCGTCGTGCACCTCGTCCCACCCGTATCCGACGTGATTGACGAGCCAGGTCTCGATGAGCCGGTGCCGGCGCACCATTCGCAGTGCGAGGGCCGTGCCATCCTTCGTCAATTCGACCGCACCGTAGGGCTCGTGCACGACGAGCCCTTGCGCGACCAACTTCTTGACCATCTCGGTGACGGATGACGCAGCGAGACCCAATCGTGCAGCGAGGGCCCCCGTGCTGATCGGTTCGGGCTGCCACTCGGTGTGGGCATAGATCACCTTGACGTAGTCCTCGATCGCCGTGAGTACGGGCATGTCAGTCCCCCGTCACGACGAGCACGATCAGCAACACGTTGAGCACGGTGATGAGTGCGGCAGCGGCCCAACCCGCAACCCGCAACCACGGCGCGTTGACAAACTGCCCCATCACTCTCCTGGAGCTGGCAAGGAAGACGAGAGGGATCAGAGCGAACGGGATGCCGAAACTCAAGACGACTTGGCTGAGAACGAGGGCGCGGGTCGGGTCGAATCCGATACCGAGAACGATGAGCGCCGGGATGATCGTGACCACGCGGCGCGCGAGAAGCGGAATCTGAACCTTGAGCAGCCCACCCATGATCACCGACCCGGCATACGTTCCCACACTTGTTGAGGCGAGCCCCGATGCGAGCAGTCCGATGGCGAAGATCACCCCGACCACCGGACCGAGCGTGGCAACCACAGCGGCGTGGGCACCCTCGATGGAGTCGGTGCCCTCGATTCCGCGCAGAGCCGACGCCGCGAGAAGCAGCATCGAAATGTTCACCGCGCCGGCGACGAAGAGCGCTCCGCCGACATCCCACCGGGTCGCGCGCAAGAGTTGTGCGATGCGACCGGGGTCATGCCCGGTGGCACTGTCCCCGTGCCGGTCTCGTGCGAGGGCGGAGTGCAGGTAGATCGCATGCGGCATGACCGTTGCGCCCAGCATGCTGGTGGCGAGCAACACGGAATCGGTGCCCTGAAAACGTGGCACGATTCCGGCCACGGCCTCCTGCGTATCGAGTCCGGTGAACAGCAGGCCGGTCATGAATCCGACAACGATCACGGCGAGCAGGACGATGATGACCAACTCGAACGAACGCTGCCCCCTGCGGGATTGGATGCTCAGCAGCACCATTGACGCTATCCCGACGATGACCCCGCCGACCAACAACGGAATGCCGAACAACAGGTGCAGGGCGATGGCGCCACCCAGAACTTCTGCGATGTCTGTCGCGGCCGCCACGAGCTCGGCTTGGATCCAGTAGGCGCGGCGCGGGGCATCCTTGAGTCTCGCGCCGAGAAGCTCGGGCAGGCTTTGGCCCGTGACGATGCCGATCTTCGCGGACTGGTACTGCACCAGCACCGCGATTGCGTTCGCGACGATGAGCACCCACAGCAGGAGGTAGCCGTACCGGGCGCCAGCGGTGAGGTTCGCTGCGACATTCCCCGGATCGACATACGCGATTGCCGCGACGAAGGCGGGACCGAGAGCGAGCAGAGTGGAACGCGCTCGTCCCTGCCCGCGTGTCAGCCCCGACGATTTCGGCATACCGAAACTTTACCCGGGCAGGAGCTCCCGGCGCACCACAGGCATGAGCGCGGCGAACGCCAGCGCCCGATGGCTTACCGCGTTCTTCTCGTCGGGGCGCAACTCGGCCGAACTCACCGAGAGGCCAGCGGGCTTGAAGATCGGGTCATAGCCGAAGCCGTTGGGACCGGCTGGCTCGGTGAGGATCGACCCGTGCCACAAGCCGAGCTCGACGAACTCACGGGAGGAGGCAGGAACCACGAGAGCAGCCGCGCAGGTGAAGAATGCCGCGCGGTTGGTCTCCGACCCGAGGTTCTTGAGCACGAGCTCTACATTGTCGGTGTCGCTTCGGGTGCCCGCATAGCGAGCGGAATGGATGCCCGGAGCGCCACCGAGCGCGACGACCGAGATCCCGGAGTCGTCGGCGATCGACGGCAGTCCCGTGAACGACGCCGCAGCGCGAGCCTTGATCAGTGCGTTCTCCGCAAACGTCTCGCCGTCTTCCACTGGCTCCGGCCCGTCGTACCCGATCAGCTCGATACCCTCGAGGGCTCCCCCGAGAATGGTCCGAAGTTCCCCGACCTTGTGCGCGTTGTGGGTTGCGAGCACGAGCTGGATCATCGCGCGAGCGCCTCCACCTGCAGCCGAGTGAGATCCACGGCTCCGCCGAGGGCGAGGTCGAGCAGCGAGTCGAGTTCGCGACGATCGAACGGCGCGCCCTCCGCGGTGCCCTGCACCTCAACGAAAAGACCACGGCCGGTGACAACTACGTTCATATCCGTCTCGGCACGCACGTCCTCGACGTAGGCCAGGTCGAGCATCGGGTCACCGTCGATGATCCCGACACTCACCGCGGCGACGCTGTCATGCAACGCCTTCGCGTTCTTTCCGATGAACCCCTTTGCGCGACCCCACTCGATGGCGTCGGCGAGCGCGACATAGGCACCGGTGATCGCTGCCGTGCGCGTTCCACCGTCGGCCTGGAGCACATCGCAGTCGATGACAATCGTGTTCTCACCGAGTGCCTTGGTGTCGATGACGGCACGCAACGAACGGCCAATCAGCCGGGAGATCTCGTGAGTGCGTCCACCGATCTTGCCCTTGACCGACTCCCGGTCCATCCGGTCGTTGGTGCTTCGCGGCAACATTGCGTATTCGGCAGTCACCCACCCCTTGCCCTTGCCCGTCAGCCAGCGCGGAACGCCGTTGGTGAAGCTCGCCGTGCACAACACCTTCGTGCGTCCGAACGAGATAAGCGCGGAACCTTCGGCCTGGTCGCTCCAACCCCGCTCGATGGTTACGTCGCGTAGCTGATCGTTTTCACGGCCGTCATGCCTCGTCATCGTGCTTCTTTCTGTATGGGGATCGCTCCCGTTTCGAACGTTTCCACGCGCAACACCTCGGGGATGAACCGAGCGGCGAGTTTCTTGAAGGCCGCAGTGTCGGCCGTGGCCTCGAACGTGTGGGTGGCGGGCGTGGCCGCATGCCGTTCGAGGTCGTGGGCGACGAGGGTGCGGTACACGTCGTAGGCGGTCTCATCAGCGCTCGACACGAGCTCGACGGAGTCACCCATCACGTACTGGATGGCCGCGGACATGAGCGGGTAGTGCGTACATCCCAGCACCAAAGTATCGATGTCTGCGGCCTTCAGCGGCGCGAGGTACTCCTCGGCGACCGCGAACAGTTCAGGCCCGCTGGTGACGCCCGCTTCGACGAACTCGACGAAGCGCGGGCAAGCCTGAGTGAACAACGTCAGGTCGGATGCCGCGGCAAACGCATCCTCGTAGGCCTTCGACTTGATGGTTCCCACCGTGCCGATCACTCCGACTCGGCGATTGCGGGTGTGCCGTACCGCCGCCCGCACTGCGGGCTGGATGACCTCGACCACGGGGATGCCGTAACCGTCGGTGAAGCGCTCACGGGCATCCCGAAGCATCGCGGCCGATGCAGTGTTGCATGCGATCACGAGGAGTTTGACGCCCTGAGCGACAAGGTCGTCCATGACAGCGAGGGCATACTCACGCACCTCAGCGATGGGCTTGGGGCCATACGGCGTGTGGGCGGTATCGCCAACGTAGAGGATGGACTCCCGCGGTAGCTGGTCGATGATCGCGCGGGCGACGGTGAGCCCGCCGACCCCTGAGTCGAAGACTCCAATGGGCGCGTTGTCCGCCCCAGAATGCGTACCGGGCACCCCGAAAGCGTACCCGGTAGCCTCGGAGCATGAGCACAGCGCTACTGACTGACCGCTACGAACTCACCATGCTGGAGGCGGCGATCGGTAGCGGAACCCACGACCGACAGTGCGTGTTCGAGGTGTTCTCGCGGCGCCTGGCCAACTCTCGTCGCTACGGCGTCGTCGCGGGGACTGGTCGACTGCTGTCCCTCATCGAGGACTTTCGGTTCGGGGATGCCGAACTGAGTTGGCTCCGCGCCGAAAACGTCGTGAGCGCCGAAACCCTCGACTGGCTCGCCGACTTCCGCTTTCACGGAAGCGTGACCGGCTACCGGGAAGGGGACCTGTACTTCGCGGGTTCCCCCATCCTCGTCGTCGAGGGAACCTTCGCCGAAGCCGTCATGCTCGAGACGCTCACCCTGAGTGTGCTCAACTACGACTCGGCAGTCGCGTCGGCTGCGGCCCGCATGGTGTCGGCAGCATCGGGGCGGCCGCTCGCCGAGATGGGATCCCGTCGCGTGGGCGAACGGTCAGCGGTCGCGGCAGCGCGGGCAGCGTTCATCGTCGGGTTCGGAGCCACGTCGAATCTCGAGGCTGGCAGGAGTTGGGGCATCCCGACGATGGGAACCGCCGCGCACTCGTTCACCCTGCTGCACGACAGTGAAGAAGCAGCATTCCAAGCGCAGGTTGACGCTCTCGGACCGAGCACCACTCTGCTCGTCGACACGTACGACATTCCGAAAGCGGTCGAGCTCGCCGTCACGATCGCCGGACCGCAACTCGGTGCTGTGCGCATCGACTCAGGCGATCTCCCGGCCCAAGTCGCCGCGGTTCGGGCCCAACTTGACTCCCTCGGCGCCACGAACACCCGCATCACCGTCACGAACGACCTGGACGAGTACACGATCGCTGCCCTGCGCGCAGCCCCCGTCGACTCCTTCGGGGTGGGCACCTCAGTGGTCACCGGTTCGGGCGAGCCGGCCTCCGGCATGGTCTACAAGCTCGTTGCGCACACGGATGCTGCGGGCGGCTGGGTGAGCGTCGCCAAGAAGTCCGAGGCCAAGGCCACCGTGGGCGGGCGCAAGTTCCCCGTACGCACCCTCGACGGCTCAGGTGTTGCGGTGGCGGAAACCATCTACGTTGACGAGCCCCCGGCCGTGGCATCCGGCGAGCGTCCGTTGCTCGTGCCGCTGCTCACTGCCGGAGTGCCCGACGCCCGCTACACCGGCCCCGACGGCACGCGACTCGCGCGAGAGCACCACAAACTCGCGATCGCCGAGCTACCCGAAGGCGCCTTCCGCCTGAGCCGCGGCGAACCCGCGCTTCCGACCCTCTACGCCTGATCGCGGGGGCGTCAGCGCCTACGCGAGCTTCTCGTAGATCTCTTTGCAGGTGGGGCACACGGGAAACTTCTGCGGGTCGCGGCCCGGCACCCAGAGCTTGCCGCACAGGGCGAGCACGGGCTTGCCGGTGAGGGCGGACTCCATGATCTTGTTCTTGGGGGCATAGTGCGAGAACCGCTCGTGATCGCCGTCTTCGACGAGTTCGCGAGTGATGAGTTCTTCGAGTTCGCGGTCCAGTGTGTCGGTTCCGCCACCGGTCTGGTCGAGGTCAGCCATCGTGCGATTCTACGCTCGAGTGGCTAGTTCTGCAGGGTGAAGGCGAGGAGCTCGGGAGCGCGGCGGTCGACGAGAAACCCACCCCAGACGACACCCCCGATGAGTGCGCCGATGCCAATCGCGGTGCCGAGCCCGAGACCGAAGAACTGCACATACTCGAGGTGCGGGTTGAGGAACACGAGAATCACCACCGGCGACGCCAGCAGCAAGGTCACAAAGAACGAGAGCGACTGGATTATCGAGCCTGCAGTACCCGCCGCCTGAGGCTGCGCGAAAGGGCTGTCGCCAGGGCGCACTGCGGGGTAGGGGAATCCCGCGGATGTCACGCTTGACACTCCGAGGGCGACGAGCAGGGTGCAGAGGCTCAGACCCACAAGTCCAGGAAAGATCATGTAGTCCTTGACCACGAGGACACTCACGAAGCTCCCCACCAGAACCAGGGGAAGGCCGAGGAAGATCGCGGGCACGAGTCGACCCCAGCGATCATCGGTGCCCTTTGTGTCGGCGGACACGTGGGCCCAGAACGCGGTGCTGTCATAGGCGATGTCGTTGTGAACGGTCCAGCCGAGGAAGAGGCACATGACCGGCACGGGGATCCACACGATGATCCCTGCCGGCACTCCCGCAATCAGCAACGCCACCACCATGACCATCGGCACCACCGGGATGACTGCCAAAGCGACCCGATAACGGGCATCCCTACCCCAGTAGCTCAGACTGCGAGCGGCAATCGCCCCGAGTGGGGTGGCCGGCAGTCGCTCGAACCAACCGAGGCCCGAATACAGGCGGGCGGCTGCCTCACGCTGCGGCCTCACCAACATCATGCTGACGAGAGCGCGCCACGCGACCGCGAGCACGAGAAGAAAAGCGAGACCGATGCCGAGTTTGATCCACGCGAGATCTAGGTGGCCGAGCGCGGCCTCGCCGGGGGCGCCCCATACTGCGCCGAAGGGAGTCCACTCCGCGACGGTGGCGATCCGACGCATCACGGGTAGCCCATGCGCCTCCCAGTCGACCGTTGCACCGAGGGCAACCAGCGGCGCGACAACGGCAAGGAGGAATACGAGCAGAATTCCCGACGTGTCCCGTGCCCGACGAGACGAGAGGAAGGACGAAGCCAGCGCTGTCGACACCCGTGCGGCAAGCACACACGTCGGTACCAGGATCAACGCCCCAATCACGGCAAACAGCACCGGAACCGCGCCCCGCGACCACGTGACAACCTGGGCGATGGCGAACACCGTGACCACGAGCGTCGGCACGCTCACCGCGCCAGCGACAGCGAGGGCGACAGCGAGGCGCCCGTTCGGGATTCCATACAGTGCGAACCGGCGCGGGTCGATGGTGTCGTCGACGCCGAACACCAGGGGCAACAACAGAAATGCGAGCACCACGATGGTGCCGAAAACGACGACAATCACGCGAGCAATGTCGGGGGTGGCGAGCCGAAGCGCGCCGAGACCCACCGTCACGATCCCTGCGACCCCGAGCCCATAGAGGAAGGCGAGGATCATTCCGACGAGTTGAAACGGGCTGCGTCGAAAATTGTTGACGAGAAGAACTAGCTTCAGTCGGAGAAGGTGTGTAACCACTCGAGGCCCTCCACCGTGGTCTGGCCGCCCGCGAGTTCGACGAATCGTTCCTCGAGCGTCTTTCCATTCCGCACGTCCGCCATGGGGCCGTCGGCGAGGATCTCGCCGCGCACCACGACCGCCACGTTGTCGCAGATCCGTTGTACGAGGTCCATGCTGTGGCTCGACAGCAAGACCGTGCCGCCTGCCGCCACATACTTCTTCAGGATCACAGTGACGGTCGCAGCGGACACCGGGTCAACTGACTCGAACGGCTCATCGAGCACGAGCAGGCGCGGCGAGTGGATCATTGCCGCAGCGAGCGCGATCTTCTTCGTCATGCCCGCGGAGTAGTCGCTCACGAGACGCCCGAGCGATTCCTCAAGCCCGAAAGCGTGTGCGAGATCCGCCGTGCGGGAGCGCACCACATCACCGTCGAGGCCGCGCAGCACCCCTGCGTAGTACAGCAATTGCGCGCCCGTAAGGCGGTCAAACAACCTCAGCCGGTCGGGCAGCACGCCCATCATCCGCTTTGCCTGAACAGTGTCGGTCCACACGTCCGACCCGTTGACGGTGATCGTTCCGGAGTCGGGTCGCAGCAGTCCTGTGATCATCGACAGGGTTGTCGTCTTACCGGCGCCATTCGGTCCCACGATTCCGTAGAACGCCCCGACCTTGACCTCAAGGTCGACTCCGGCAACCGCGACAGTGTCGTCAAACCGCTTCGTGAGTCCACTCACGACGAGCACGGACGAAGAGCCCTTCTCGAGCGCCTTTACATCCGCCAGAAAGAGCTCGCCGGCCGGCTTCCTCTTTTTGGCCGGCTTCGTGCTCTTCTCCGGCTCTACACTCTGCCCCGGCTTTCCACTCGGCCCCGGCGACGTCTTTCGTGTCGGCTTCGTCACCGCAGCGAGCACGCCGGCAACGGGAGCCCAGCCGCGAATACGCGGGCCGGATGCCGCAGCGACGGCCCGCGTCCAAGAAGAAACCCGCGCCGCCAATGCGGCAAGGTTCGTGTTCGCGGTTGCGGGGTCATCCGAAGCCGCAGGCTCCGGCTCCGGCTCCGGCTCAGGCTCAGGCTCAGGCTCAGGCTCAGGCTCAGGCTCCGGCTCCGGCTCCGGCACCGGCACCGGCTCCGGCTCGACCTCAGGTTCCTGTTCCGGCTCCGGCTCGCGGTCAACCTTGATTGTCTTCTCCGGGACGTCCGCACCCCCGCCCTCGAATAGCTCGGCCACGCGAGGCGACAGCACGGTGGAGTCCTCGAACTCGATCTCCAGGACGTCGTCGATCGGTTCGACAACCGGTGGCTCGACGACTTTCGGCTCGACGACTTTCGGCTCGACGGAAGCGGCTGCACTCTTGACTGTGGGCTTTGATCCGGTGCCTTTGGTACTCGATCGCGGCTTGCGCTTGGCTTTGGGACCGGAGTTCGCCCGAGGTGTCGGCTTTTTCCCGGGGCCGGAGTCTGGGGCGTTGTCCACCGGACCAACCTACCAACGTTGTCGGCACCGTGAGATTGCATCACAAATCCGCAACATCCCGACGGTTCCGGTGCGTTGCACAGGTCCGATGGCTACCCTTGGAAACAGCACAACGATGTGTCCACATAGCATCCCGCACGTAAACGGAATGCGAACAACTTTGTTCGCAGAGATTACCGTGCGCGGGACAGACACATCAGGAGTCAACCCAGTGCCTATCCAGTCACCCCTTCATCACGCAGCGAACGGCCACGCGCCGGTGACGAACATCGTCATTCTCGCCGCGGGTATGGGCAGCCGACTCGGTCGTTCCCTGCCGAAGCCCCTTACCGAGCTTGCCGACGGTCGAACGATCATGCAGCAGCAGTTCGACAACATTCATCACGCCTTCGGCAAGAACGCACACGTGACAGTCGTCGTGGGCTACAAGCTTGAGCACATCATCGAGGCCTTTCCTGAGGCATCGTTTGTATATAACGAGCAGTACGACCAGACCAACACGTCCAAGAGCCTCATGCGCGCGCTTCAAGCGTCAGCGCCGGGTGGCGTGCTCTGGATGAACGGTGATGTCGTCTTCGATCCGACCGCCCTCGTGCGCGCCGAACGAATGGTCGCCCGCGACCAGTCGTTCGTCTCGGTGAACACGGCGAAGGTTTCTGACGAAGAGGTCAAATACACCACCGACGCAGAAGGCTTCATTAAGGAGCTGTCGAAGACGGTCGTGGGCGGCCTCGGCGAAGCAGTCGGGATCAACTACATCTCGCGCGACGACAAAGCCGTGCTGTTGCGCCAACTGAAGCGCGTCGGCGACCAGGACTACTTCGAGCGCGGCATCGAACTCGCGGTCGAGCAAGACAATATCCGTATCGAGCCGGTGGACATTTCCGATCTGTATGCCGTGGAGATCGACTTTGCCGAAGATCTGGAGCGCGCGAACCTCTTCGTGTAACTCGCTGGCGGGTCGCGCCTGCCGAGACCTCACTCGCTGACATAGATCGTGGGTGAGATTTCGGCAGGCTCGATCCGCCTCTCAGCTCGATCCGCGCCTACTATTGAGCGCGTGTCTGCCATCGCTGAAGTGCGCCCCCCACGCTCGCACCTCGCACGGTACCGGCAATCCCTTTGGCTCCTGACCGTCCGAGATCTCCGGGTGCGCTATTCAACGTCGGCGCTTGGATATTTCTGGTCGATCCTCGACCCGCTCGTCATGGCGGGTATCTACTGGTTCGTGTTCACTCAGGTCTTCCACCGGGACGTGGGAAGCGAGCCGTACATCGTCTTCCTGCTCTCAGCACTGTTGCCATGGATGTGGTTCAACGGTGCCGTCTCCGACTGCACTCGCGCCTACATCCGCGAGGCAAAACTCATCCGCTCGACAAAGATTCCGCGCACGATCTGGGTCGTGCGCCTTGTGCTCTCGAAGGGAATCGAGTTTGTCGCGAGTCTGCCCGTACTCGCGCTCTTCGCTGTCATTGCCGGGGCCACGATCAACTGGGAGGCGGTCTTCTTCCTCCTCGCGGTCGTGATGCAGGCGATCCTGACCGTCGGCATTGGGCTCATCGTTGCGCCGTTGGTCATCTTCTTCCGGGACCTGGAGCGTGCAACGAAACTCACACTGAGGTTCCTGTTCTATGCGAGCCCCATCATCTACGGCGTCACCGACCTGCCCCGATCCCTGCACGTCGTGGCGAGCTTCAACCCGCTCGTGGGAATTCTCTCGATGTACCGATCCGCGTTCTTCCCAAACCAGCTCGACTGGCTCGCGATCGGTATCGGAGCAGGCGTCACGCTGGCGATTTTCGCCGTGGGCATCCTCGTCTTCACGCGCACCGAGCGTGCCGTGCTGAAGGAGATCTGATGGCTGTCCCGGTTATCCGTGTCGATGACGCGGGAATCCGCTTCCGCCGCAACCGCCGATCACGCCGCAACTTCAAAGATCTCTTCGCAAGCCGCAAACGCCGCGCCCGGGCCAACGAGTTCTGGGCTTTGCGCAATGTCACATTCGACGTTCACCAGGGTGAGGCAATCGGCGTCGTTGGGCGCAACGGTCAGGGCAAGTCGACGTTGCTGAAGCTCGTCGCAGAAGTGATTCTGCCGGATGAGGGTGCCGTCTCGGTGCACGGTGGGGTTGCCCCCCTCATCGAGATCACCGGTGGTTTTGTCGACGACCTCACCGTGCGAGAGAACGTCTTCCTGACTGCCGGGCTGCACGGAATGTCAAAGAGCGAAATCGCCGCACGCTTCGACGAAATTATCGCGTTCGCGGAGATCGGCGACTTTCTCGATACGCCGTACAAACACCTCTCCAGCGGGATGCGCGTTCGTATCGCCTTTGCGGTGATTTCGCGGCTCGAAGAACCGATCATTCTCGTCGATGAAGTATTGGCAGTCGGCGACAAATCGTTCCGGGAGAAGTGCTACAAGCGCATCGAAGAACTCCTGGCCGGCGGGCGCACCCTGTTCTTCGTCTCGCACAACGAACGGGACCTCCGTAGATTCTGCACTCGTGGGCTTTACCTCGACAAGGGCGCGCTCGTGCTTGACGGGCCGATTGGCGACATCCTCGATCGCTACAACGCGGACTACGGAACCTGATCCCGAGTGCTGTACAGCTCGGTCGAGTACGGTTGAGCAATGGCGAAAACGCGGGAGATCGACGTCTCCCATCCGATGGTCGTACGCGGCATCGATCGCGTCCTGACGGTACAGAGGCCGGTTGTGCTTGCCCACATTCGTGGCATTCGTCGCGGGCGGCCCAACGCCACTCCTGACGAGATCATCCGCACACTCGAGCGGCGCTATCTTGCCGCCGTGACCACGGGTGGTGCGCTCGTGGGCGCTAGTTCGGTCGTGCCCGCTATCGGAACCGGAGCCTCGCTCGCTCTTTCCGGAGTCGAGACCGCTGGCTTCCTTGAAGCGAGCGCACTGTTCGCCCAGTCCGTCACAGAGGTGCACGGGATTGTGGTGGACGATCCCGATCGGGCACGCGCGCTCGTGATGACCATGGTGCTCGGTACAGCCGGCAGCGACCTCGTCCGACAACTTGCCGGCCAAGCGGGAGGGGGTACCGGCAAGACAGTGTTCTGGGGTGAGATGATCACCAAGAGCATGCCGCGTGCCGTGGTCGCCCCGATCGCGGACCGACTGAAGAAGACCTTCATGAAGAAGTTTGCTGTCGCTCAGGGCACCAATGTGGTGGGCCGGCTCATCCCGTTCGGGATCGGTGCCGTGATCGGCGGCGGCGGCAACCACCTCCTCGGCCGTCAGATCGTACGCACGGCGCGCGAAGGATTCGGACCCACGCCCGAAACATTCCCGGAATGGTTGGAGTTCGTTCCCAAGCAGCCCAAGCAGCCCAAGCAGCCCAAGGCACCGAAACAGCCCAGGGAGTCCAAAGTCCCCAAGGCGCCCACCCACCTGAAGCTGGAGCGCTTGCCGCGACGGAAGGCAATCGCGGCGCCGAAAGACTGAGCTGTCGTAGGTCGCGGTTACGCTGTCATACATGTATGAGGATGCCTACCGCGTACCGTTTCGGCTGGACCGTCGGCCACCGGTGTACGGACTGTTGAACACGAGCGACGAACGCGTGACCGGCGTCGCTATCACGATCCATGGGGCCGGGGTGCTGGCCGCCAACAACCCTGCCACGCTTCTTCCGGGCGAACGGCTCGACGTGACGGTCGCTGGGGCTCATCTGGAACGAGGCACGATTCTGGTGGTGCGCTGGCGCCGACTCGACGGCGTTGAGTACCTGTGGCGGGTGAACGCCTAGCTGCTACTCCGTCGTTGCGTCATCGTCATCATCATCGAACGGGTCACCCTCGCTGCCACGCGCATCCCCGATGTGAAGCTTGTCGTGCTTCTCCCACACTTTCATGAGTTTCGCGATCGCCGCGCGGAATCGTTTGGTCGCCTCGCCCGGAGTGGTGTCGCCGAAGTGGCGCTCCACCCAAAATTGCAGGCGGGCCTGAGCCCCTTCGTCGAACTGAACGCGGGTCGCGATCGCCACGATGTCCGAAACCTCGGAGGCGAGCAGCCACTCGCACGCGCCGAGGTACCCGCTTTCGTCGACCTCGGCGTCGGGCGACGCCGGGCGCGTGATGAGGAGCGGTTTGCCGGTGGCCAGCCGGTCGTAGACCATGGCCGAAATGTCGGTGATCGCGACATCCGGGGCAACGAGTTGCCACCCCAACTCATTCGAGGTGTCGAACACGTGCTGCGCTGTGGGATCCGCCGCGTTGGCCTTCGCGATTGCGGCGATGATCGCCTCATTCGCCGCCTTGTATTCGGGGTCGACGACTCCACTGCGGGGGTGCGGCCGGTAGATCAGTCGATGCTCAGGGGAGGCAAGCAACGATGTCGCGAGCGCGACCCCGTGCGTGGCGATGGAGCCGTACGCCGCAGCCGCGCGATCGCCCTCCCACGTTGGGGCGTACAACACCACCGTGCGGTCATCGGGAGCGTAGGGCAGCTCTCCCGCGAAGTGGTCGGCCTGCGGGCGGCCAATCGGGATCGCACGCCGCGCGAGGTCGAAGTCCCAGAGCTTGTGACGGAGGCGATCGATGGCCGCGTCGCCCGCCACGAAGCTGTAGTCGTATGCCTTGAACTGGTTGGTGGTCATGTACATCTTGTCGCTCTCACCATGGTTGATGAAAACGTGCCACATGCGTCCATACCTGAACATTTGAAAGTTCTTGGCGCTCTGGTTGACGTAGAAGACGATGCGGATGTCTTGGGTCTGCACGAAGCGCTCGAGGTCTGCGACATTGCGCAGGTAGTGCGCGGGAACTGGCGACTCTGCCCACAAGGCGAGCGCGGTGCTCGGGGCACGCGCAATAATCGCCACCGGCCATGTCGAGGCGAGTTCAGCGAGCGGCGCGTACCACTGCCGAAGTTGGTACAGGTTCACTTTGGTGTCAGCGAAGTACACGGCGATCTTGATGCTGCCCGGTGCAGGCAGCGGATGCGACGGCAACTGCCTCGCGACTGCCCCACGATTGCGGCGGGAGATGAACATGTTGCGGACCAGTCGCTGAGCGGTCCTGATGTCTTTCAGTAAAGGCACATGTCCATCAAACCAGCGGCGGGCGACCCGCACGCGCCATGCGCCACACCGTTATCCACTTGATGCGTCGACGGCCGCCGGGGTTCTCTCGCCAGCCTGCGACCCAACCACCGAGCCACGCACGCAGACCAGTGGGGTTGCGCATCGAGCGCAGGAGCTGGATACCCGTCCAACTAGCCACGTAGATCGGCGCCAGCAACCATGGCAGGTTTCGTTTCGCGAGCCACAGCCGGTTTCGAGCGTTGAGCCGGTAGTAGTACGAGTGTCGGGCTGGATCGATTGCGGGGTGGTGTGCGACGAGATCGCCCGCGTACAACACCCGGTGCCCGGTGTCCCATACTCGCCACGCGAGCTCAATGCCCTCGTGCGCGTAGAAATAGGGGCCACCCCATCCACCTACCGCGTCGTACACCGACCTGGGCAGCAATGTCGCACCCTCCCATACCGAGAAGACATTGCTCGAGTGTTCGGGATCACCCTTACGAATGCGTGGGATCCACCGCCTCGGGTTCGAGACTCCCGTGGGATCTACTACCCGTGGCTGAAGGAGACCGATCGATGGATCGGCTTCGATCTTCGCGATCGCGTCTGCCAGAAAGGTGGGCGATGGGATGCTCGCGTCGTCGTCGAGGAAGAACATGTAGTCCCCCGTCACCATGTCGGCACCCGCGTTGCGGCCGGCGGGGATCCCGAGGTTGTCGGGTAAGTGCAGCCCGCGAACCCCGCGCGGCAAGCCCACCGGCAGCCAAGCGTTGCCGACAACGACCACATCGAGACTCACGCCGGTCTGCGCAGCGAGACTCGCGAGACCACGTGCGAGGTCATCCGGCCGGGTGCCTTGGCTGAGCGAAACGACGCCGACGACCGGGACTGTGGCGGCCACCTAGGACCGCACCCGTTTCGATGCCATGATCGCCACAAAGTGTCCAACCAGCGCGAGCACGGCGAGCGGCACCAGGGCCAGCACGAGGATGCGGTCGGCGAGCAGAGGCGGCAAGAACAACCCCACGATCGCCGTGGCAAAGGCGAGCATCGTGAGCTCGACCGAGTGGTAGAGGCGGTGGAACGGCACGAATTTCGCCGCGCGACGCAGCCGTGCAACGAGTGCTTGGCTCGGTTCGGCTTCGCCCTTGCGATCACTGAGCTTGGCCAGCCCCGCGTTCGCGCGTGCGACGTGCACCATGTCATTGAGCGCCTTATTGAGCACGATGACGAGCGCGAGCGCAAACCCAGCCGTCGTCCAGGCGAAGTCCGCAGGAAACTCGAGCGGCCAGCCTGCGGCCCGAATACCCAGCACGATCGGGATAAGCGCTTCGGTCGAGTAGTGCCCGACCTTGTCGAGGAATACACCGGCGGGCGAGCTTATACCACGCCACCGAGCAACCTCACCATCGGAGCAGTCCACGAGCATCTGAAGCTGGCCCATTACCAGGGCTAGGGACGCTCCCGCGACTCCGGGGATGAGCAACGACGCAGCGGTAGCCCAGCCCACAAGAATCATCAGCCCGGTGACCCCGTTGGCGCTGATGCTTGTCTTGAGTAGCAGCCAGGTGAGGTAGGGCGAAATGCCCCGAAGGTACAAGGACGCCGTCCAGTGCTCGGCGTTCGCTCGCTGGCGGACCTCGGGTGGTTGGCTCACCCCACGCAACTGCGCGATGCTCGTGGGTCTGGCGGGGTGACTTTCGATGGTCACTGACGTCACCTTCCCGTGTGCACAGTGATATTGCGAGTCAGCTTGAGGAAACCGAGCACGAAACCGATGCCCCAGCCGAAGTGGATGCACGGCAACACTACGAGGTACCACAGGCCGGTGCGTAGCCCTTCCCGCGCCGCGTTCACGGATGCCGCCACCACAAGCAGCGCGTACACCGCGGGGACGACGAACGCGACAACGAGCCAGGTCACACCGGTGGTGAGGCCCACCACGCCAACGATGAGAGTCGCGAGGATGCCGATGACGGCCAGCGGCGGCACGAAATACCGCAGTCCGTTGGCAGTACCGAAGCGCCGCGCGAGTTCGCCGCGCCAGATTCCGGTGGCAACGAACTGTCGGATGAGCTTGCGCAGACTGGCACGGGGCCGGTACACCACGGTGAGTTCAGGAGTGAACCAGACGGTTCCGCCCGTGGCACGCAGTCGACGATTGAGTTCCCAGTCCTGGCCGCGCTTGATGCCTTCGTCAAAGAGTCCGACCTCGAGAAGTCGTTGACGCAGGAACACGCCGAGATAAGCAGTATCGGCCGGACCGGCCTTTCCACCGACGTGATGCTGCGTCCCACCAAGCCCCTCCCGTGAGCCGTAGGCGTGCGCGACGGCCTTCTGGAAAGGGGTTGTCCCCTCCGCTTTCATGATGCCGCCAACATTGTCGGCGCCGGTCTCCAAGAGCACCCGCACCGCGACGCGCGTGTAGTCACGGGGAAGCACGGAGTGGGCATCCACTCGCACCACAATCGGGTTCACGGATGCCAAAATCGCGACGTTCAACCCACCGGGCGTCGACCCCAATTCATTGGGCAGGCTCCGGATGCGGGGATCGACGCGGGACATCTCAGCGATCACGTCGTTCGTGCCATCGACGCTGGGACCCAGCGCGAGGATCACCTCGAACGGTCCCTCGTAGTCCTGATCGATGAGGCTGTTGACTGCGGCCTCAATATGCTCCACCTCGTTGAGGACCGGCATGACGTAGGAGACGCCGGGAAGAGCGTCGGACTGCTTCGCCATGGGATCCAATTGAGTCGAGCTGGGTGGTTGGTCGAGCCTACCAAGCGGCAGGCTCGACCAGCCCTTACTTCAGCTCGCCGAGTGTCACGTCGACCTGCCCGGCACTGCCGTCACGTACGTAGGTGACGGTCGCCTTCGAGCCCGCGGCGACAGCGCGCACCTGAGCAGTGAGGTCGGTCTTGCCCGTGACGGGCAGCCCATTGAATTTGGTCACGATGTCTCCGACCTTGAGGCCGGCCTGGTCGGCAGCTCCACCGCTGGTCAGCTCTACGATCGAAGCGCCGACAACTGTCGGGTTCTTCTGGTTGGTGTCTTCGGTAACGTCGGTCACGGAGGCCCCCAACAGGCCGTGCGTTGCGGTGCCCGTCTGCCGAATCTCCTGAGCGATGCGCTGGGCAAGGTTGGAGGGGATGGCGAACCCCACACCGATCGAACCGGACTGCGAACCGGAACTGGTGCTGCTAGCCGAAGCGATAGCGACATTGATCCCGATCACATTGCCGTCGGAGTCGAGCAGCGCGCCACCCGAGTTGCCGGGGTTGATCGCGGCGTCCGTCTGGATGACCGAGAGCGAGATCGTCGCGGAGGATGCGGCGCCCTGTGTGTTTTGCCCCGGCATATCGAAGTTGAAGAACGGGTCGCTGCCCTGGTTGGGCGTTGTGTCTTGGGTACTCGTGTCCGGCGGCACAGCGGAAGACGCAATGGTAATGCTGCGGTTGAGCGCACTCACGATGCCGTCGGTGACGGTTCCGGCAAGACCAAGTGGCGCGCCTATCGCGATCGCGGTGTCGCCCACGTTCAGATTCGACGAGTCTGCGAAGGTCGCGGGCTGAAGGTCGGTGACTCCGTCCACCTTGATGACGGCGAGGTCCGAGATCGGGTCCGTGCCAACGATGGTGGCCGTAAAGAGCCGGCCGTCGCTGGTGGTCACGGTGATCTTCGGGTTCGAGATCTGTCCGTCGAGGGTCACGACGTGCGTGTTGGTGAGGATGAAGCCATCCTTGCTCAGGACGACTCCCGAGCCGGTGCCGCCAGCGTTGGCAGACAGGACACCGATCGTGACGACCGACGGCATGGATCGCGCAGCGACCGCGGTCACCTGGGTCGCGCTTGTCGTGTCGTTGACCGTGATCGTCGTCGGGTTCGCGGTGCCCACGACCGCCGTTCCGCTGGTGTTGCTTGAGGTCGCCCACAGGGTTACTCCCGCGCCGGACACTCCACCAACGAGCGCACCCACCGCGAGCGCCGCCACGAGGCCCATCACAACCGGGGTGCGTTTAACGAAAGATGCGCCGGTGTGCACCTGCTCCGGTGCCGGTTCGGTCACCGCGGCGGGGGCGAGTGAGTGAGAGCTGTCGAGGGAACCCGTGGTCGGGTCCTGGGGCGCGTCGGTCATGATGGATGCTCCTTCCAAAGCCATGCCAGCATTCATCGCCAACCTGAATATTGTATTTGGAGGTGCTGTGAGGCAGCCGCCGTATTGCAGAAGGTTGGATGGGAGGGGCGCCAGCGCACGCCATAGGCTCACAGTGTGGCGATATCCGGTTCATGGGAGCGTGCAGCGCGCGGCGCGATGCTGCTGGGCGACGATGGCGAGTTGCGACCGACGATCTTCGCGGAGATGTCGGCGCTCGCAGCATCAACGGGTGCCATCAATCTGGGTCAGGGATTTCCGGACGAAGACGGCCCCGTCGAGGTGTTGGATGCCGCACGCACAGCCATCACAGATGGGATCAACCAGTACCCGCCGGGCCTCGGCCTGCCCGTGCTGCGCGAAGCGATCGCCGAACACCAAGAACGCTTCTATGGCATCCGCGTCGATCCCGCCACGAATGTGCTCGTCACAGCCGGGGCGACCGAGGCTCTTGCCGCGACGATTCTCGCCCTGACGGATGACGGCGACGAAGTCGTCACCCTCGAACCCTTCTATGACGCTTACGCGGCGATCATCGGTCTCTCGCGAGCAACCCACGTGACCGTTCAGCTCCGGGCGCCGGACTTCCAGCCCGACCACGACGACCTGCGCGCCGCCATCACCGACCGTACTCGCCTGATCATCATCAACTCCCCGCACAATCCGACCGGGAGCGTGCTCCCCCGCGAAACCCTCGAACTGCTCATTGAACTCGCGCACAAGCACGATGCCCTCATCGTCACCGACGAGGTCTACGAGCACCTCACGTTCGGTGTCGAGCACATCCCCATCGCGAGCCTGCCCGGTGCGGTCGAGCGCACCATCACCATCTCCAGCGCGGGCAAGACCTTCAGCACAACGGGATGGAAGATCGGCTGGATCGTTGCGCCGTCAGAACTTCTCGCTGCCATAGTTGCGGTGAAGCAGTACCTCACCTATGTGAACGGGGCTCCGTTTCAACCGGCAATCGCCGTCGGCTTGCGCCTTCCCGACGAGTACTTCACGACGGCCGCCGCAACCCTCGCAGCAAAGTGCGACATCCTTTCCGCCGGACTCGGCGCTGCGGGGTTCGCGGTGAGCCGACCCCAGGCGGGCTATTTCGTCATCGCGGATGCCTCGCCTCTGGGCGTCACGGATGCCGCAGACTTCTGCCGCGCACTTCCCACCCTGGCCGGGGTGGTGGGTGTTCCGGTCACAGCGTTCGTGCATCCCGACCGGCGGAACGGTTACTCCTCCCTCGTGCGGTTCGCGTTCTGTAAAAAGGTCGAACTGCTTGAGGTGGCGTCGGCACAACTCGCGGGGCTCCGAACCACCTGAGTCGCGACAGGCCTCTAGTCAAGCGCTTGACTGGCGGCATGGGCCGACTGTAGTGTCGCCAACATGACCACTCGCATTGACTGGGTAGCAGAAAGCTGCAGGCTGCTCACCGCGATCTCCGCGGAGTTCGCCACGACGCAGCCGTTCGCCGGTCTCACCATCGGCACGGGCATCCACCTCGAACCAAAGACTGCCGCGCTCATCATGACTCTGGCTCGAGGTGGCGCTCGCGTCATAGCGACGGGCAACCTCAACACCACGCAACAGGGAACCGTCGACTACCTGCGCGAGCGTGGAATCGAGGTCATCGGCGGTCCCACGAGTGACTCGGCCCAACACGACGCCGACCTGCGCGAGGTGCTCGCGGCACATCCGGACCTTCTCCTCGACAACGGTGGTGACCTGTTCGCGCGCTATCTCGAGAACCCGTGGGACGGCCTGCTCGGCGGAACCGAAGAGACAACGTCGGGGCGTTCCCGACTTGCCCCGCTTCGCGCGGAGCTCGCGCTGCCGATCCTCGTAATCAACGACAGCCCCATCAAGCAGTTTGCGGAGAACAAGCACGCCGTCGGTCAGAGTGTCTTCGAGAGCTATCTGCGCATCACCAACCGCTCGACGGGGGGAAAGCAGGTCGTCGTCTTCGGCTACGGATCCTGTGGTCAGGGAGTCGCTTCGAGCTTTCGCAACGCCTATGGTCTGGTGACGGTGATCGACACCGACCCGGTGAAGCGTCTCGAGGCGTGCCTCGACGGCTTCGACGTGAGCGAGCGGGACAACGCCCTGCGTCGCGCCGACATCGTCGTGACGGTGACCGGCGCGCGAGACATCCTGCTCGCTGGCGACCTGCCCTTGTTGCGCGACGATACCATCCTGATGAACGCCGGACACTTTCCGCTCGAAATCGATGTCCCCGCCCTCCTCGCCCATCCGGACGTCGAGCGGGTCACAGACGCGACGGACGGTCTGCAGACCCTGCACACCCACGACGGACGTCGCATCCACCTCGCTACCGGTGGGCACATGGCGAACCTCGCTGGTCCGCGGCCGATGGGAAACTCGATCGAATCTATGGATCTCGGCTTCGCCCTCCAGGCGCGCTGCCTCGAGGCCATCGCACTCGGCACGGTCGCGGCCGACTCGGTGGTCGTTCCCGTTCCACGCGTCATCGACGAGGCCGTGGCCACGTCGTACCTCGAACTCGTCGCGCGCTAAGCCCGCGCTCGCGCCGTCGAATCGCGGGCAATGATCTGCGTTCGCAGCGTTTCGACTACCGGAGGTTCGGCCCCGAGAAGGATGCCGTTGAGCGTGCGGCCGGCACGCGCTCCGAGTTCACGCGCCGAGAGGTCGACGCTGGTGAGTGATGGCGTCACCATCGCCGAATACGGAAGGTTGTTGAATCCCGCGACCGAAAGCTGCTCGGGAACCGCAATCCCCAGCCGAGCCGCGGCCGCCAACACTCCGTACGCGAGGAGGTCATCGCCGCACACCACGGCCGTGACACCCGCGTCGACCCAGGCGGGAAGCACCGTCAGCGCACTGTCAAAGGCAGACTGAATTGCCATCCGCGGAATCACCAGGTCAGCAACAGCGAGCGTCGCACCTCGTGCGCTGAGCTGGTCGTGGAGGGCATCACGGCGATGCTGGAGCGTCGCCTTGTCACGGCCGATGCCGACATAGCCAACCCGAGTGTGTCCAAGCCCAATCAGGTGATCCGCGAGCCCGACTCCGGCGGCCTCCACATCGAAATCCATGCTCGACATACCTGGACGGGTCTCCCCCGAGTCGAGGAGGATCGTCGGGCACGTGGGGGCGATGCTGTCGAGAAGAGTGCGCCCTGGGCTCGCCAGCACGAGGGCCGCGAGATCACCCGCGAGAGCACGATGCACAGTTGACGGGTCGTAATCGTCTCCACGTCTGGGCACCAAAATCGTGAGCGATAGGGAGTCATCGAGTACCGACACGAGGCCGTCGAGCACGAGCGAGAAGAACGGGTTCGTCGGATTGGGCGAGACAAAAGCTACAGTGTCGCGACGACCCTGGGCCAGCGCACTGGCGGTGGTGTTGACTCGATAGTCGAGAGTCGCAATCGCCTCGCGAACCCGCAGTTCAGTCTCGGGAGTGACGCGGCCCGCTGCCTTTCCGTTGACGACAAGCGACACCGTGGCCACCGAGACGACCGCGAGTTCGGCGACGTCGCGCGCGGTGGCGCGGCGTCTGAGATCACGGGTCACCCCCACATGTTCTCACGAACCACCCGACCGGTCTGTGCACCCCCACGCAGGTTGCTAGACGGCGGCACCCACAGCGCTCAGCGGAAGGGTCATGCTGAAGGTCGTACCAACTCCTTCTTCACTCTCCACACCCATCTCGCCGTGATGAGCGGTCACGATCGCTTTGGTGATCGTGAGGCCCAGACCGACACCGGGCACTGCATTTCGCGTCGCCGTCGTCGCCCGGAAGAATCGCGAGAACAGTTTGTCGAGTTCAGACTCGGCGATGCCCATGCCCGTGTCGCGGACCGTGATCACGGCACTCTCGGCAGTCGTGTCGAGCGCGAGAGTAACCGATCCACCCCGGGGCGTGAACTTGATCGCATTCGAGATGAGGTTGTCCACGGCCTGACCGAGGCGCACGGGGTCACCGTGCACCACGGCCGGGACGTCGGGTAATACTTGGACGAGTTGGATGCCGGCGGTGTCAGCCACCGGGCGAGCAGACTCGAGCGCAGCGGTCACGATGCTCTCCAGCGGAACTATGCGGGCATCGAGCGGGAACTTCCCCGACTCGACCTGCGCGGTGAAGAGCAGGTCGCCGACGAGCCGCAGCAGACGGTGAGCGTTTCGCTCGGCGACACCCAGATACTGCAGGTGCTCCTCCGAGAGCGGGTTGTCCTCATCGTCGCGCATGAGTTCGAGGTATCCGAGGATGGAGCTAAGCGGTGTGCGCAACTCATGAGAGATGAGACCGACAAACTCGTCCTTGAGACGTGCCACTTCGCGGGCCTGCGTCACATCGTTGGCGACGAAAAGATAGCCGCGGGTGCGGCCTTCTTCGTCGACACGCTTGGTGACGGAGAGCTGTACGGGCACGGTGGTGCCATCGCTGCGTCGGTACGTCCACTCCCGAGACTCAGCCTGACCTAGGCGCGCGGTCTCCACGAGCGCCGAGAAGCCGGGGTTGAGCACGGTCTCCCCTGGCGGGTAGTTCATCTCGCGAGCGCGCTCCTCGAGCTCCTCCGGAAGGTGGAAGTCGTAGATGTAGAGCTTGTCCTCCGCCTCATGAGGCAACGGACCGAGGATCTTGGTGGCACCCGGGTTCCACGCATCGACGAGGCCCGTAGCATCCGTTCCGATAACAGACTGCTCAGTGACCGCAGCCCACACCCCGCGGAACATCCGATCGAAGGCTCGGTACTTGGATTCGCTCTCCTGAAGCTGCGCGGCGTACTCGACGGTGCGCTGGAGCATGCGCTCCTTCTCCTCCGCCAAGCCCTGGATCGCCTCAAGCTGCTTGCGGCTCTGGCGAGCAAGCTCGTTGATGATCCCGGCCGCAATCGCCAAGACGATGGGACCGAACAACCCTCGAAGCCACCCACCAGGTTGGTCGGGGATCGACAGCGTCAGCAAATACGGCATCATGAGCGCAACAGAGGATCCGACGCCCGCGTAGGCAATGAAACGACGACCTTCTGCGGCGGCGAGCCAGACCACCGGAAGAACAATGAGCGTTGACCAGAGCGAGTCGGGCCCGCCGGTGGCGGCACGAAATGCACCAACCCCGAAGAGGTCGATCATCGGGATGAGCAACGCCCAGCGGGTGAGTGTCGGGTACCGCGTGAAGATCAACGACAGGAGCGTCGCAACCGCGATAAGACTGATGGCGGCAACCGCAGCTCCAGTGTCCAAGAAGCTGAGGCCCGGCACAGCGAAGGTGAGGATGACGGCAGCGACCACCGCGATTGCGGTCGCCGACTGCTTGACTGCTGGCGAGGGATGATCGAGATCCATCGCGATGCGCTCGGCAAGTCGGGTACGGAGGGTATTCATCGGACTTCCTTACCTACCGACAGCCAGGTTGCCAGTTCACGCGGGCTAAAGGGCTTGGCGAAGAAGTAGTCTGCACCTGCCTCAATGCCGATCGACTGGGACTCCTCATCGACGGATGCCGAGAGGAGAAGTATTCGCAAATCGCCGACGCTCGCGTCCGCCCGTGCAGCGCGGCACACCTCGAGCCCAGTCATTTCGGGCATCGAGACATCGAGGATGGCGAGGTCGGGGTGATGCTCGAGAATCGCCTCCAAAGCGAGAGCCCCGTCCGCAACGCTCGCGACAAGCTCGAGCCCCGCGCGGTTGACGGCGATGGACACGAGCGTGCGGATGTCTTGATCATCGTCCGCGACGATGACTGTCGGGCTCACAGTTCCACCCACCGAGGAACAGTTGCCTCGAGTACCTGGCGCACCTGTGCACCGGTAAACGGCTTGGGGAGCGTCGCATCGGCGATCGGGAAGTCCGAGGCATCCAGAACTGACGTGATCGCGATCGCGCACGCCGGCCGCTCGGACTTGAGCTTGGTGGCAAGCTGCCACCCGTCCATGCCCGGCAGCTGGAGGTCGATGACCGCCAAATCGTGGCGCTCACGTTGATAAGCAGTGATTGCTTCCTCGGCAGATTGAACGAGTGTCACGATGCATCCGGCTCGCTCGAAGTAGCGGAGGAGCAGGCCAGCCTGATCCTCGCTGTCCTCGACGACCAGGACTTTCACCCTGTCGACCTCAGTCGCGCGCATGGAATATTCCCCCTCGATAACCAGCATGTCGATGTCCTAGACCGCAGCCGAGTCGCGAACGATTTCGAGTGCCTCGACGTAGCTCCCGGAGCCGTAGCGCGACCATGCGCGTGCCGTGGCCAATGCGAAATCGGGTAGCAGATAGTCGGCTCGGCCTTCCTCGCCGGAGGCAAAGGAAGCAAGCATCTCAAGCTTCGCATCGGTGAATCCGTCGATGGAAACGAACCGATTGGGTCGGAAGTCGGGAGTCGACGACGTGCCCTGGTAGCAGGCGACCGTGCGAACCTTCGCGGCAGCGATCAGTGTCGATTCGTGCACGGCCCGGTGGTCTTGGTTGTCGTCGTTCTTGCTATGGACGTAGACCACGGAAGCGCCGACGTCGCCGACGACCTTGCGGATGATGTCGACCAACGGAAGTCCGCTGGGGTGCGCTCCCCCGAGCGCATCCTCGAGCAGAAGCTCAGCACCGATCACCTGAGCGGATGCCGAACTCTCTTTCCATGCGTTCTGGATGCCACCGACCCGCATTCCCGCGGAAAGGGTAAGGATCGTGACACGGTCGCCCGCTGCCCGATGGGCTGCCAAGATTCCACCAACGCCAGCCTCGACATCGTCAGGGTGGGCGCCAACGGCCAGCACGCTCTCGGCCGCCGAGACAACAGTCGCCGTACGGCGCGCTTCTGTTGCGAGCCGCGTGACGTGGTTGACGAGATCTGCCGAACTTACGGGCTTCGTCAGGAACTCGTTCGCGTCATAGCGTAGCGCCGTGATGGCGTAGTCGACGGACGCGTGCGCAGTCATCACGATGACCGGCAGACCTGGTTTGACTTGGCGAACCTGCTCGATGAGGTCGAGTCCCGACATGCCAGGCATCTCGATATCGGTAAGGAGCACGTCGGGCTGAAACTCCGCGACGGCATTTGCCGCTAGGCGCGGATCAGCGAGCGTGATGACCACGCATTCGCCGCGCTTCTCCAAGACCGTCTTGGAATACAACGCGACATCTGGGTCGTCTTCAACGATGACGACTCTAAAAAGTTCAGGCATCCGTTTCCCCCCCTGGGATGAGATGTCACTCACTGTACGGTTACAACTGATCGGGGTACATACCCCCAAGGTGGTGCCCCTAGATTTGGTGCACTCCGAACCGTCGCAGCGACAAAGCGGGGTTCTTTTCTCGGACCGATGCCACGCGCGCCAGCGTGACCTCGGTGACCGCGATCCCGGTCTCTTCCCCGATCGTGACGAGCTCGACCCCCATCGGGTCGACAACCATGCTGTTCCCGGCCCCGACGGGCGGCGCGTGGTCGGCCGCCGCAACGTAGATCGTGTTCTCGATCGCTCGCGCCGTCACCAACACACGCCAGTGATGCTCCTTGAGCGGACCACGCACCCACTCGGCCGGAATAAGTGCGAGATCGACGCCCACATCGACCAGCCGCCTGGTGACTTCCGGGAACCGGACGTCGTAACACGTTTGCATTCCCACCGTGAATCCGTGCCATGAGAAGGTCTCCGGCGGCTGAATGGGGCCCATGATCACGCGGTCCGATTCCCGCTGCCCAAATGCGTCATAGAGGTGCAACTTGCGATGGGTGGCGACGACAACGCCGGCGGGGTCAACCGCCACGAGGGTGTTGCTCACGCGAGTGGCATCCGTGGTGGTTTCGAGCATGCCTGCGACGATGTGGATGCCCAGCCGCGACGCAATCGCAGCGAGCCCCATGACGAACGGACCGTCGAGAGCCTCAGCCGCGGCCACCGATGCATCACCAAGCTCAGCCTCGAAGAACGCGGAGTACTCCGGGAAAACGACGAGGTCAGCCCCTCGCGCCACTGCCTCGGTCGCGAACTCTTCGATGACGGCGAGATTCCTGTCGCGGTCATCACCGGGTACGAACTGGGCAACGGCGATGAAACTCATGCGGCCAAGCCTAGGCTCCTGGCCGGACGCCCGTCGCGATCTGCTGGCGATAAGGGAGCAGGGCAGCCTTGAGGCCGACACCCACGACACCCACGAGCCGATCGTCGCGGTAGTAACCCACCGCGACGTCGCCGCCGAGGGCGCCTTCGAGAATTCGCACGTCGTCCGGATCGCCGAGTCCGGGCAGCCCATAGGCCTGCAGCTTGAGGTCGAATTGGTTCGACCAGAACGATGGCATCGGAGTGAAGGGTACGGCTACAGCCGCCGCGAGGTCGCCGCCCAAGGCAGCGCCGAGTACGGTGCCGGCACGGCGACCGGTGTCGGTGGGGATATTCCAGTGCTCGACCCGGCGCGCGACGTCGTCGAACATGGGGTTGGGGAACCGCGCGATATCGCCGACCACATACACGTCGTCGTGCGCGGTGCCGTCGATCGTGACAGCCCGCAGTGCATTGTCGGCGAGCACTCCGTCGCTCAGGTCGAGGCCGCTGTCCGCCAGCCACTCCGAATTGCAATCAGACCCGATCGCCTCGATGACGACGTCGGCGGGGATGGCCGTGCCGTCGGCGAGTACAACTCCATCATCGAGCCCGGCGACCGTGGCACCCAGCACGAAGGTCACACCCTCTGCCTCCAACCGCAGGCGCAAGTCGTGCGAGAGCATCGCTCCGAGCGGACGCACCATCGGCTCGACGCTCGGCGTCACGACAGTCACGGTGCAGCCGAGCTTGGTCGCCGTGGCGGCCAGTTCGCAGCCCAAGAACCCCGACCCGATGACCACCACACGGGCACCCCGCACCAGTTCGTCGCGAAGCGCCATCGCATCGTCGAGGGTCCGCACGGCATGGCGGCCCACTTGGGTCGGGAAGTCAAGACGGCGGGGTCGTAATCCAGTGGCGATGACGAGGGCCGTGTACGGGGTAACCGCGTCGTCGTCCGTGGTCACGGTGTGTGCCGTGAGGTCCACCGATGTGGCCCTCGCGCCGAGCATCCATTCGACATCAGCGGTCTCTGCCCGGGGTGGGAAGGCGACAGCATCGTGGGTAACTGCGCTCGCGAGCACATCCTTCGACAGCGGGGGTCGGTTGTAGGGCGCGTGAAGCTCTTCACCGATCATCTGGATCGGTCCGGCATAGCCCGCGCGGCGAAGAGACTCGGCCGTGCGCAGACCGCCCATCGCCGCACCGACGATGACGACGGGATCGGTCATTCGACGATGCGGATGGCCTGCATCGGGCACACGTCGACAGCCGCCTCCACGTTGTGGCGCAACGACTCGTCGGCCTCGGCAACGTACTCGAGTTTGTCATCAGCGTTGAGTGTGAACACCTCGGGCGCCTCGAACACGCACTGGCCATAGTGCTGGCACAGACTCATGTCGACGTCGATCTTGATCGTCATTTCTTCTCCTTGGCGGTCGTCACAACATCGTTTGTCACGACAGTGCTTGGGTATAGGTCACGCGACGGGGTACGGATGCCACGGAACTCCCAGTCTCCACCGAGAGCCGTCGACACTACCTCTTCGCTTTCGGTGGGTTGCGCTCCCACATCGGTACGGACGGGCACCGGGCCAGTGACTACGTGGTTACGCAGTGTACCCAGTCCCTCGACCTCGACCTCGACGACGTCGCCGGGCTCGACCGGGCGCGAAAACGCAGGTGTGCCGGAGAACAACATGTCGCCGGGCTGCAAAGTAATGGTGCGGGCGATATCAGCCACGAGGTAGTGCATGTCCCACTCCATGTGATCGGTCGTGTCATCCTGCCTCACCTCCCCGTTGACGATGGTGCGAAGGCGTTTGCCGCGGAAATCCCAATCGGTGACAAGCCCCGGACCCACGGGAGCGAGCGTGTCGCTGCCCTTTACGCGCAGCATGGAGCCTGCGTCCGTGTCGCGGAAATCGTGCAGACCGAAATCATTGCCGATCGAGTAACCCGCGATGTAGTCCGCGGCCTGGCTCGGCGCAATGTTGCGGGTGGTGCGGCCGATCACGATGACAATCTCGCCCTCGAAGTTCAGCCACTTGCAGCCCTCGGGCCGCACCACCGCACCACCATGGCTGTTCAGCGCGGTTACCGGTTTCTGGAAATAGGTGGGTGCGGCGGGGAGCTTGGTCATGAACTCTTCGGTGCGGCTCGCGTAGTTCAAGTGCACGGCGATGATGCTGCGTGGGATGCTCGGCGGCAGGTGGTGCGCCTCGTCGACGCCCACCTCCCGGCCGTCACCGGCAACAAGCACGTCGCCGTGCCTCTCGACCTGCACGGCCGATCCGTCAAGCAGGATGCGGCGAAACTCCGTCACGGCGCGTCAGTCCCGACTCAGGACGAGGTTCTTTGCCGGCGGGAATCCGCCCTCCGGCTTCGGGAACCAGACGTGCACCTGACCGGTGCCAATCGAGTTCTCGTACTCGCTGTACATGACGCCGGGGACGGTGCAGGCCTCTTCCCCGATGGCGCCGACAGTCAACAACCAGTGTCCAAACATGGCCTCTGGACGGAACTTGTGGAAGGCGGGCATGGTCTCAAGAACCTGGGCGTGGTCGCCGGCCTTGAACCAATCGAGACGCTCGAGATCAGCGGCGAGCGCCCCTTCCGAGAAGATGTGGCTCGGGTCTGCCATCTCGTGCTTGCGCAGGTCGCGCAGCTTGTAGAAGGTGTGCGAAAGCGCACCGGAGGCGAGAAGGATCACCCGGCGATCACTCTTCGCGATCGCCTCACCGATGGCCCGCCCCGCTCGGAGGAAGTCCTCATCCGTTGCGGTCTGGCACACGCTGACACTTATCCAGCGCTTGTCGGGCAGTCCCTCGCCGAGGAACTTCCACAGGTTGATCGTCGCGTACATCACCGGCAGGTCCGGATCGTCGATCGGCGTGATCCAGGTGCCGTTCTTCTCGGCTTGTTCACCGATAAGTTCCGCGAGCTCGGGGTCACCCTTGTAGTCGAACGGCACCCCGTGCATCCCCCGCGGGAGTTCCTCGGAGGTGAAGAGACCATGGCGGCGCGCCTGCGAGGTCACGATGAACTCGACTGTCGATGCCCAATGGCTGTCGAGCACGATGACGGTGTCGTAGTCGTCGTTCTCGAAGTAGTCCTTACGCAGCCGCTCGAGGCCCTCGACGAGGGTGGTGTCCTTGCCCTCGTTGAGCTCCATGCGCGTCTCTTTCGGGAGCATGATGGTGGGAACGTGGGCGATAAGGCCCACCCCGACTACTTCACCCATTGCTATTCCTTCCATCCGGTTGGAGCGACGACCGTGTTCTTCACGTCGGCGTAAAAATCGAACGACCAGGTGCCGCCCTCGCGACCGACCCCAGATTTACGGGACCCTCCGAAGGGAGCGCGCAGATCACGCACGAAGAAGCAGTTCACCCAGATCGTGCCAGCGACGAGTTGCTTCGTGATCTTGTCTGCGTGTTCGCGGTCGCCAGAGACGACGATCGCGGCGAGTCCGAACTCGGTGCCATTGGCAAGCGAGACGAGTTCGTCGTCGGTCGCGAAGGTCTGCATAGTGAGGACCGGCCCGAAGACCTCCTGAGTCACAATCTCGCTGCCCGGTGACGGCTGGTGAACAAGCGTGGGCCTGAAGTACAGTCCACCCAAGTCTGCGTTGGGCTCGCCGCCCATGACGATGTCGGCACCTTCTGCCGCAGCTCGGTCGACGAAACCCTTGATTCGGTCGAAATGGGTCTGATGAACCTGTGGGCCGATATCACTCTCAGGGTCGCGCGGATCACCTTGCTTGAGGGTCGCCGCCTTGGCGCGGAACGCGGCAGCGAACGCATCGGCGATATCTTCGTGCACGAGAATACGAGTTCCAGAGAGGCACACCTGCCCCGCGTTGTCGTATTGCTCGACCGCGAGGGATGCCGCGAGCTCGAGGTCGGCGTCATGGAGCACGATGCACGGGCTCTTGCCGCCCAGCTCGAAACTGCACGGCGTGAGGTTGTCAGCTGCCGATCGCGCGATGACCTTCGCTGTGGGAACCGAGCCCGTGAACGAGATTCGGCTGAGTCCGGGGTGCGCCACCAACGCTGCTCCGGCTTCAGCCCCGTAACCCTGCACGACGTTGAACACGCCGGCAGGCAGCCCCGCCTGCACCGTGAGATCTGCGAAAAACGACGCCGTCAGGGGTGTCCACTCGGCTGGCTTGAGCACCACGGTGTCCCCTGCGGCGAGTGCGGGGGCGATTTTCCACGTGGCGAGCATGAGGGGCGCGTTCCACGGCGTGATGAGTGCAGCAACCCCGGACGGGTCCCAACTGACGTGGTTGGTGTGCCCCCGAGTGTCGAAATCTGGGTGGTCGAGGTCGTGGATCGCATAGTCGGCGAAGAACCTCAGGTTGTGCGCGACCCGAGGCATGACGCCTCGAAGATTGCTTCGCAGGAGTCCGCCATTGTCCATCGTTTCGATGTTCGCGAGATCCTCGAGCCGCTGCTCGACGAAGTCTGCAATGCGGTGCAGTATTTCGCCGCGCTCGATCGGCGTCTTAGCTGCCCACGCCGGGAAGGCCTCGCGCGCGGCCTGTACCGCACGGTCGACTTCGACTTGGCCGCCTCGCGAAATCTCACCGAGGAAAGTCCCGTCGATCGGGCTCGTATTGGTGAAGGTCTCGGCTGATTCCACACGCTGGCCACCGATGAAGTGCCGGGTATCTACAGGTACGCCCACTACTTCGATAGTCGTCATCGTGTCGTCCCCTGCTCGCCATTAAGTCATTTGGATGCTAATGACCTAGCGTAGCCCGGAAGACGCGTGGCGACAAGCGTGTCCGCGACTACTCGGGGCGCTCGACCCCGGCCGTGATCAGCCGCAGCATCTCAGCGAGCTCCTGCCGTTTCGAGGGATCAATCGGTCCGGCGATGCGTTGCTCTTGCGTATTGAACGCGGGAAAGAGGTGGGTCATGAGCTCACGGCCGCTCTCTGACAGCGCCACAACGACGAGGCGCCCGTCACTGGCGCTCTTCTGTCGGGTCAACCAACCGCGCCCCTCGAGCGTCGAGAGCACTCCGGTGAGGGTCGCCTTGGAGAAACCACCCTCCACGGCGATCTGACGAGTCTCGATGGGTTCCCAGATCCAGGTGACCCAGAGCACGACGAACGCTGTCCACGAGAGGCTGTGCTCGGAGAGCACGGTGCGCTCGAAATGGTTTCTGACGGCGTTGGCCGCGCGAAACAGATTCGACGCTACCGCCATCGCGGTGTAGTCGAGTGGGAGCGTGCCAAGAGTCGCCGTGACCTGGCGTTCGGTCTCTGCGAGCGTGTGCGGTCCAGCCATGCGACCCCCTTCGTCGCCAAGCCTAGGCGACCCGAACCCCTCAGGGGGTATCATTTGTTCGCATCCTAACGACGGGAGTTCCACGGTGGTTTCAACGACGAGCATCAGCCTGGCCAACCTCGATCTTTTCGAGACCGGCAATCCTTGGCAGGCATTCGACGAGCTTCGAGCAAGCGCGCCAGTGCACTGGGACGAGGAGGATGCACCAAACCACGGCTTCTGGTCGCTGACCCGCTACCACGACATCGTGAGCGTCCTGCGAGACACGGAGACTTACTCGAGCGAGCGCGGGACCGTGAACCTCGAAGAGCTCGATGCTGATCAGATCGAGGCCCGCAAGTCGATGCTCGAGACCGACGGAATCCGCCACCGCGCGCTCCGCCGCTTGATGCAGGGGGAGTTCACCCCGAAGGCGGTCGCAGGATATGAGACGTTCCTTCGCGGGCTCACCGCGTCAACGCTCGATGCTGCGTTCGCCAAGGGCCAGTTCGACTTTGTTGCGGAAGTCGCAGCCGACTTCCCGATCCGGGTTCTGGCAAAGATGCTCGACGTTCCCGATTCCGACATCTACAAGCTCATCGACTGGGGCAACCGGATGGTCGGAAATGACGATCCGGAGCATTCCGATGTTCTCGCGTCCTCCGCGGAAAGCGAGAAGTACCGCCTGCTGCCCTTCCGCTCCCCCGCTGCGCTCGAGGTCTTCGAGTACGGTCAGGCGCTCGCGGCCGAACGCCGCGGATCCCAGCGCACCGATCTGATCTCTCGGCTGGCCAATGAAACTCCCGAAGACGGCATTCCCTTGTCGGAGCGGGACTTCAACAGTTACTTCCTGCTACTCGTCGTTGCTGGCAACGAAACGACCCGGCACACCATCAGTCATTCGATGCGTTATCTCATCGAGAATCCAGACCAACTCGCGTTGCTTCAAGAACGACCAGAACTCATCCCGTGGGCGGTCGAGGAGTTCCTGCGGCTCGCGAGCCCCGTGTACCACTTCCGACGGACTGCGACACGGGACGCGGAAATCAACGGCACCGCCATCAAAGAGGGAGACAAGGTCGTCACGTGGTTTGCCGCGGGCAACCGCGACCCCGAGGTCTTCACGAACCCCTACGAGATGGATGTCACGCGCAGCCCCAACGAGCACATGGCTTTCGGCCGCGGCGGTCCGCACATGTGTCTTGGCAATTCGTTGGCGCGGCTCGAGATCCGCATCATGTTCGAGACTCTGCTCCCCCGCATCACCGGGATGACCCAAACCGGGGAGGTGCCCAAGCTGCGAAGCAACTTCGTCAACGGCATCAAGCGGTTCCCGGTCTCGGTCCAACTCGCGAACAAGTGACGGTTCACGGCGAACCCCACGCCGTGTGGGGCGACGAATCCGAGGTCGTGCAACTCGCGCTCGACTGGACAGCGGGACGGGTAGTGCGCCACACGGATCCTCTGACGACGGCACGCAGTGCGAGCGCGCTCGCAGATCTTGCGGGCCCCACGGTGGTTCCGCAGGGCATCGGCGGGCCGGAGGCGCTGCGGATCTTCTCCGAGGTGCTTGAGCCCGCGACGCGCTCTCAGGACGACCCACTCAACCTCGCCTACATCGCCGCAGCACCGACCAGGGCCGCTGTGGCCTTTGACCTCGTCACGAGCGCCTCCAACATTTTCGGCGGAATCTGGGAAGCAGGCGCGGGTGGCATCTTCGCCGAGAACGAAGCCCTCGCGTGGATCACCGGCATGCTCGGCTGGCCAGTTAGCTCGGGTGGTTGTTTCGTCTCCGGCGGCACGTCAGGCAACCTGTCGGCCCTCATGACTGCGCGGGATACCGCACGAACCCGCCGCGGTGGCCGACCCGCGGGCGGCTGGAAACTCGCGTGCAGCGCTACCGCGCACTCCTCGATTCACTCGGCAGCGCGTGCGCTCGACGTCGACATTGTCGACATCCCGATCGACGACCGCGGGCACCTCACCGGAGCAGCCCTTCGCACTGCCCTTGAGGGAAATCCCGAAGTTTTCGCTGTGGTGGCATCCGCGGGCACCACCAATGAGGGTCTCATCGACGACCTCGCCGATATCGCAACGGTGTGCGAGGAATTCGGCGTCTGGATGCACGTCGACGGCGCGTACGGCGGTGCGGGGCTCGCCGCCCCCAGCGTGCGGGAACTGTTTGCGGGAATCGAGCGGGCAGACAGCTTCATCGTCGACCCACACAAGTGGTTGTTCGCGCCCTACGACTGCTGCGCCCTCGTCTATCGTGAGCCGGACCTCGCTCGGGCCGTACACGCCCAGCACGCGAGTTATCTCGATCACGTCGACCGAGAGGCGTGGAATCCGAGCGAGTTTGCCTTGCACCTGTCGCGCAGAGTGCGCGGACTGCCCCTGTGGTTCAGCCTGGCAACCCACGGCACCGATAAGTACCGCGATGCCATCGAGACGTGTCTCACGACATCGCGCGACGTTGCAGAGGCGATCCGAAGGTCGGACTTCCTCACACTGTCGCGTGAGCCAGAGCTGTCGGTGTTGATTTTCGAACGTCCGGGATACACCGAGGCCGACTATGACGCCTGGTCGCGTCGTGCAGCCGCGGAGGGTGTGATCCTCTGCGTTCCGACCCGCCTGCGAGAACGGATGGTGCTCCGGCTCGCGTTCGTCAATCCGGACACCGAGGCCGATGCCGTGATCGCCGCCCTCGAGAGCCTTCGAAACGTGCCGCTACCGCTTTAGCTGCGCGACCTGATCGAGAAAGGCATCGACAAGAGCCACCGTGCGCGGGGTGGCTGCGGATTCCTCGGCGCGCGTGTGGGCGAGCATCGCATCCGGGTCCTGACCGTCGGCGATCACCTCGCTCCGACCACCTTCGCGCATCCATCCCTCCAGCGTGTCCCCGGTGAGCTCCGGATGAAACTGAACCGCCAGACTTCGCCCGAAGGTGAAGGCTTGCGAGGCAACCGCGTTGCGCGCGATCTCGGTCGCGCCCTCCGGCACAGTCCACGCGTCGTAGTGGAACTGAAACCACGGCCCGGCCGAGACCAACTCCGGTCGGTCGGTGTGAATGGGCGTCCACCCGATTTCGGCCTTCGACCCGCGGGCGACGGTACCTCCCAGCGCTCGAGACAGGAGCTGCCCACCGAAGCAGATTCCCAGCACCGGGATGTCTCGTTCGATGGCAGAACGCACCCACTCGATCTCGGGCAAAAGCCAGTTGCCGATGCACGCGTCGTCCCAAGCTCCCCATGGCGACCCCATGGGAACGAGGAGGTCGTAGTCAGTGGCATCCGGAAACTCGAACTGCACGTTGGGAGTCGCGAAGTTCCCCTCGTCGACGACGACAATCTCGTCGACCTCGAACCCCCGCTCCCGAAGTCTGGCTGAGACAGGACCGGTCGGACTGACGTGATCGTGTTGGACGAAGAGGGCTCGCATCGGGTTAGTATCTCACTAATCGTTCAGTGCCGAACGATTTTCTGATGGAGGCACGATGAGTATCGACCTGGCCGCTTTTCGCGCTGATCTCGACGCCAAAGGCATCGACGTCTTGCGGCTGATCTTCCCCGACATTCTGGGCCTGACTCGGTCAAAGGACCTTCTCGTCAGCCAGCTCGAACGGGCGAAGAGCCCCGCATTTTGTCAGGGTGTGTGGGTCACCACCACCCGCGGGGGTGTGCTGGACGGCAACGACATCATGTCGACGGGACTGCCCGACCTGATCACCCGCATCGACCCGGACACCCTGACGTTGATGCCGTGGGAACCCGGTGTCGCGATGGTCATTGCTGACGCGTTCAACCCCGATGAGACCCCCAGCGAGCTGGCACCCCGATCGGTGCTGCGCGGGGTCATCGCGCAGTACGAGGCACTGGGGCTCAGCCCCGTTGTTGGCCCCGAGCTCGAGTTCTACATCGCCGAGCACGACGAGGAAACAGGCTGGCGGCGTGCCATCAGCCGCACCGGCCGGGTGTACACGACGGGAGCGTGGGTCGACCCGGACGGCACCTTGCTGCACCTCCTCCGCATGCTCGATCAGATGGAGATCGGCGTGTTCGCTGGTAACCACGAGTTCAGTCCGTCGCAGTACGAGATCAACCTGTGGCACGGCGAGGCACTCAATGCTGCGGATCGCACGTTCCTCTTCAAGACCGCCGTGCGCGACATCGTCGCCCGCGAGGGCAAGCACGCGACTTTCCTCGGTAAGCCGTGGAGCGATGAGGGTGGCAGCGGATTCCACCTGCACTTCTCGGTGGTCGATGCCAAGACCGGCGCCAACCTCATGGCCGACGGCACCGAGCTGTCCCAGACTGCCGGGCACATGATCGCAGGCATCCTCGAAAACGCGGCCGCGCTCGCGGCATTGGCGAACCCGACGATCAACGCCTACAAGCGCCTCGGTCCGGACACGCTCGCGCCCTACCGCGCCAACTGGGGCCACGACAATCGTTCAGCCCTGTTGCGCGTACCGCCCGAGCGTGGCGCCGGCACCCGCCTGGAGATTCGGCTCGGCGACGGGGCCGCCAATCCGTATCTGCTCATTGCCGCAGTCCTCGCGGCCGGTCTCGACGGAATCACGCGCAAACTCGACCTGCCGGCGGAAGCGGAGGGCTGGGCGTATGAGAACGAAGCCGCGGCCGTGCTCCCGATGACCCTCACCGCCGCGCTCGACGCGCTCGACTCCGACACCGTCATGCGTGCGGCCCTCGGGGCGCCCGTCGTTGACGTCTTCACGGTGATGAAGCGGGACGAGATCGAGCGCTACGAGGCCGAGGTCGATGACCCCTCGACTCGCGACGTCACGGCGTGGGAAGTCGAGGAGTACCTCGCCGACTACTGAGCCGCAGCGAGCTCGCTTGTGGGCTCGGAGTGAGCTTGATCGGCGGGCCGGGTCTCAAGGTGGATGCCCGCGAGCATGCACCGCACGGAGCCTCCTGCGCGCTCGATGGTGGGCACGTCAAGCACGAGCGGACTCGCAGAGAGTTCGATGATCGCGCGCTGCTCGGCACGCAGGCTGCGCCACGCTCTGGACGAAATCGCGAGCACGCGCCCGCGGTCCCCCTGCAGTTCGATGGCGTTGCCTGCGAAGCTCGAGATCTGGTCGACGTCGAGGTCGACAATGACACGCCCCTCGCTGGTTAGGCGTCGGGCAACCTCGGCCCGTCGCGCGCCAGACGTGATCAGGTCCAACCCAGCAAGGACGAAGTCCGTGGCGATGCACATCATGACGTTGGTGTGATAAACCGGCATTCCCGAGGGGTCGAGAGCATCGAAGACGATCGGCTCGAAGCCAAAGTTCGTGCAGAAGCGCTCCAAGATCACCGGATCGGCCCGGTGCGATCGGGCGGTATACGCAATCCGGAGCTCGTGATCGAGCACCATAGCGCCCGTGCCCTCGAGGAACACGTCATCATGTTCCAAGCCCGAATAGTCGATGACATCCTGCACGCGATAGCGCGACTTCAGCATCTCGACGATGTCTGGTCGGCGCTCGGTGCGGCGGTTAGGCACGAACATCGGATACAACGCCACGTGACCGCCCGCGTGCGTGGATATCCAATTGTTCGGAAACACGCTGTCCGGGCTCTCTGCCGACGTGTCCTCGAACAGATGGACGGTAACGCCAGCGCCGATCAATGCGGCCTCCACAGCCGTCACCTCGTCGTAGGCGGCCTGAGCGACCACATCGGGGGCACGGTCATCGAGCGACTGGAACGAATTGTCCTCGGCCGTGTGGGGGTTCGCGGTGAACCGGTGGGGACGAATCAGCAGCACAGCTCGCGGGGCCTGCACCGACATGACTCAGCCGCCCACCGGCGAATACGACGGCACGAGGCCAAAGAGGTCTTTCGGGTCGTCGGGGCTGGCCACGAGGTCGATGGTGTCGAACAGGTCGGTGCCGTCGACCGCATCCCGAACGAATCGGAGCGCGGAGAAGTCCTCGATCGCAAAGCCGACGGAGTCGAAGATCGTGACGGATTCCGGCGAGCGCCTGCCCGGCGCATCCCCGGTGAGAACGCGCCACAGTTCCGTGACCTCGAAGTCGTCCGGCATCTGCTGGAGTTCACCCTCGATTCTGGTCTGGGGCGGATACTCGACGAAGACATCACCCTGTTCAAGGATTCTCGGGTCGAGCTCGGTCTTACCTGGGCAGTCGCCCCCGATCGCGTTGAGGTGCATGCCCGGTTCGACGGCGGCCGCCTCGAGCACTTGCGCCTGAGCCTTGTCTGCTGTGCACGTCGTGACGATATCCGCCCCGCGCACGGCGTCTTCTGCACTGGATGCCACGTACACGTCGAACCCGAGCGGAGTGAGGTTGCGAACGACCTTCGCGATCGCGTCCGGATCGGTATCCCAGACTCTCAGGCGCGAGATTCCGAGTACGCCGCGGAATCCGAGCGCTTGGAACTCGGCCTGACTGCCCGCTCCGATCATCGCCATGACACTGGAGTCGGGCCGCGCCAGGGCTCGCGCCGCCATCGCTGAGGTTGCCGCGGTGCGAAGCGCAGTGAGCAAGGTCATCTCGGCAAGAAACGTCGGATAGCCATTGTGCACGTTCGCGAGCACCCCGAAGGCTGTGACGGTCTGATAGCCCCGCCCAGGATTGGACGGATGCCCGTTGACGTACTTGAAACTGTAGGTCTCTCGATCACTTGTCGGCATGAGCTCGATGACCCCAAAGGGTGTGTGGCTGGCCACTCGAGGAGTGCGGTCGAATTCCTCCCAGCGCTTGAAGTCGCTCTCGATGTAGCCGACCATGTCGCGGATGATGCTTTCGGCTCCAGCATGAGCGACCCACTTGACCATGTTGCCAACGTCGACGAAGCGCGTCATGAGCGCCTCCTTTCATCCGATGAGCCACGGTAAGGCTTGGCGTTATGCACTGCCAATTGCTATTCAGGGAGACATATGACCCAAGAGTGAACAGAATGCGCAGATGATTCCTACACTGTGTACATGATCCGTCTCGATGACCTCGACCAACAGCTCCTCGCCGCTCTGCGAGTGGACGGTCGAACCCCCGTTGCCGATCTGGCGCGCCAGTTGGGGGTGGCCCGTGGCACGGTCACGAGCCGATTGGATCGGCTCGTGGCATCCGGAACCGTCATCGGATTTTCCGTGCGCGTACGGGACGAATCGCAACCGCTCTCCGTGCGCGCCGTGACTCTCATCGAAGTCGAGGGCCGAAGCACGGATGACGTGATCCGGCGCTTGCGCGGTATTGCCGAAATCCGCGCGCTACACACGACGAACGGCGCCTGGGACCTCGTCGCCGAACTAGAGACCGAGAGCTTGGCCTCGTTCGATCAGGTCCTGGGACGAATTCGATCCATCGATGGCGTCATCAATAGCGAGACGAGCCTGCTACTGAGCTCTGTGCTGCGCTAGCGGGCGACTAGACCGCACGCGACCGATCGGCCAGCAAGTCGCCACCAGCGAACGTCACGCCGAGCTCGCGGTAGTAGCCGCCCAGAATCTCCTCGACCGGCAGGATCGAGTGCAGCTCGTCCCATTGCGAATCGCCGAGCACGAGTTCGGCATCGCCACGCCATGCCTGTCCGAGGTCGGCATCGACGCCACCCATGGTCACGAGCTGATCGAGTGACATTCCCTGCCCCCGACTGATCGACGGCATGAAGCGGTTGTGGAGCATCCGGTGGCCGTTGACGAAACCATTCGACTCGGCTGGTTCGCGAAGCGTGACGACCGCGGAAGCAAGGCGGTGATCATACGCCGACAACGAAGCGCCGAGTTGCGCCCCCGCCTCGAGCCGGGGTGTTGCCTTGCCGTGGTTGAAAATGCGGGTGACGTGAACCGAGCCAAGCTTCTTGGGGTAACCCTGATACCACCCGCGGCCGATCGCGAAGTCTTTGGTTACCCAGATCGCAACACAACGGCTGTACACGGTTCCCTTATAGGAGCACCGTACGACGGCGAATGCCTCGAGGTACTGCGACCGGATCGGGTCGAGAAGCTCGAGACCGCCCTCGCTGCACGACTGCCAATCGGCCCAGATCAGCGCAACGGCTCCCGGTTGCTCGGGTGCGAGGTCGATATCCTCCGGGAGGATTGCGCGCACGTTCGCGGGATCAGTGAGGTACTCGACAGTGAGAAGGGTTCCGGAGTAGTACCACGGCATTTCGGGCACGAGCGAACTCGACCCGGTCGGCGTCAAAGGCGGCAGGAAACCGTGGAGTTCGCTCATGAGCGTGAGTGTAGCAAGATATTGTTCGCAGCCAAATGAAGTGAAAGCTTGACGTGAACCCGCCGACTTCGCCATTGTGGACTCAGATCGTGCGTATCCGAACGATCCATGAGCTCAATGAGGAGTATCACTATGTCGCGCACCTCCCCCCCAACCGACAGCACCGATAGCGGCCTGAGAAAGGGTCGACTCGGCATTATCGGGATCGTCTTCTTCGTGGTGGCCGCCGCTGCCCCACTCGTCGGCATGACCGGAGCCGTTCCCGTCGCCATCGTGCTCGGAAACGGCGCAGCTGCGCCCGGCGCATATTTTGCGGTCGGCATCACGCTTTTGCTCTTCAGCGTCGGCTACGCCGCCATGAGCCAGCGAGTCACCAACGCTGGTGCGTTCTTCGCTTACGTCGGACGCGGACTCGGCAAGCACGCTGGAATCGCGTCGGCGTTCGTCTCGATCCTCGCCTACGTCGCGGTTCAACTGGCGATCTACGGCTTCTTCGGCGGCGTCGTCTCCGCCCAAGTCGGAATCATGCCGTGGTGGGCCTGGTCGCTCATCGCGTGGGTCGTGGTTACTGCGCTCTCGCTCGCCAGCGTTGATGTTGGAGCGAAGGTGCTCGGGGTTCTCCTAAGCCTCGAACTGCTGGCCTTGGTCATCACCGCAATCGTGATTCTCATCAACGGCGGGCCCGAAGGTCTCAACTTTGCCGAATCGTTCTCGCCGGACAAGATCCTCATCGGTGGGCTCGCGGGCTCCGCGGGTATCGCCTTCGCCTTCGCCTTCGCCTCGTTCATCGGGTTCGAAGCGACCGCGATCTACGGCGAGGAGTCGAAGGACCCCAAGCGCATCGTGCCTCGCGCCACCTACCTTGCGGTTGCCACTATCACCGTGATCTTCGCCTTGGTTTCGTTCGCGATGGTTACCGGCATGGGCGCCTCGGCAGTCGTCGACGAGACCCTGTCTCGCTCGGGTGGCTTGGCGGATCCTGCCGCGGTACTGTTCTCGCTGGCCAGTCAGTACGTCGGCCCGTGGATGGCAACGATTATGAGCATCCTCGTCATCTCGAGCCTGTTCGCCGGTCTGCTCGCCTTCCAGAACGCCGCGAGCCGGTACATCTTCGCCATGGGCCGTGCCTCGGTCCTTCCGACGAGCCTGGCAAAGGTCAATGGACGCGGAGCGCCCAGCCGTGCATCCATCACGACGTCCGTTGTCACTGGTGTTGTGATCGCGCTGTTTGCAATCTTCCAGCTCGACCCCGTACTGAACCTGTTCTACTGGTTCAGCGGACTCGCGGTTGTCGCGATCGTGCTCATCGAGATCTTGGTGTGCCTCGCGATCATCGCCTACTTCCGCAAGAACAAGGGCAGTGAGAACATCTTCGTCACGATGATCGCTCCGGTGCTCGCGACGATCGGGCTCGTGCTCGGCGAGTACCTGCTGATGTCGCGTTTCGGCCTCCTTGCCGGAACCGTGGTCGATGGATTCGACCCGAGCGTGAGCCCGTGGGGTCTCAACCTGCTCGGCTGGTTCCTTGTGCTGCTGCCCTTCATTGTTCTCGTGGTCGGCTTCATCCTTTCCAGCACCCGCAAGTCGGTAAACGAAGAACTCCTGAAAGACGTGATTTCCTGAGTTCATTCGTCCACGACATCACCCTCGAACAACTCGAGGATGATCCGTATCCGATCTACGCCCGGCTGCGGGCGGAGGCCCCAGTGGCCTACCTCCCCGCAGCCGAGGTGTGGTTCATTACTCGCTTTCAGGACTGCTCGGACGTCGGCAATGGCCAGTACGGATTCGTTGCCGCGTCCGGGCATCCCACCCTTGAGCGGGTATTCAACAAGCCCAACGTGCTCACCTCTGACGGAGAGGTGCACACCGATTTACGCGCGGGGATCGATCCGCGACTCAAACCGGATGCCGTAACCGAAGTCGTCGACGACATCGTTCGACCGGTCGCTCGCAGGCGTCTGGAAGCATTGCGCGGACGCACCTCCGGCGATCTCATGGAGGACTACTTCGAACCCGTGAGCGTCGAGGCGTTGCGCCGCGTGATGGGGCTGGACGAACTGGTCGACGCCGACACCCTGCGGCGTTGGTTCGCCGGACTCAACACGGGAATCGCCAACTTCGGGTTACGCGACGAGGAGTTCGCGCTCGCAGACAGTGTCTCGGCAGAGATCGAGCACGTCATCATCCCGCTCATCGACGAGCTCACCGCGCATCCCGACGACTCGATGATTTCGCACATGATCTGGGCGGGAGTTCGGGACGGCAAGCCCAGAAGCGTCGCAACAATCATGCCGTCGTTGAAGGTCATTTTGCTCGGTGGAATGCAGGAACCCGGCCACGGCGCGGCGAGCACGCTCCACGGGCTGTTTGGCCAACCTGAGCAACTCGCTAAGGCAACCGCTGATCCTCTCGAGTGGGCACCCCTCGCCGTCAATGAGGGGCTGCGCTGGCTCGCCCCGATTGGTGCTATCGAACGTCAGGCGACAGAAGATGTGCGTTTCGGCGACGTGACCATTCCCGCGGGCGCGATCGTCGAAGTGATGATCGCCTCGGCCAATCGTGACGAGACTCGCTTCGACGAACCCGACGTCTTCGACATGGAACGCAGCACTCGCACCCACCAGGCGTTCGGTGCGGGCAGTCACTTCTGCGCCGGCCACTTCTTCGCCCGGCAGGTCGAGCGCATCATGTTCGAGGAACTCCTGCCCGGGCTGCCCGGACTCAGGCGGTCCTCCGACACCGCAACCGAAGTGAGCGGGTGGTTTTTCCGCGCGCCGCAGGTGCTTCCTGTCGAGTGGGACGCGGTGACGCTGCGTGAATCCATCGCGATCAACCTCCCGCCGTTACCCCGTGGAACCGCGCTACTGGAGGTCGGCGGCGTGCGCCGCGAGGCCGACGGCGTGGTGTCGCTTGAGCTGCGGCATCCGGACGGTGCCGACCTGCCCGAATGGCAACCGGGCGCGCACATCGACCTGTGGCCGATCCAGGAGCGGGGCGGACAATACTCGCTCTGCGGCGACCCCACGGATCGGTCGAGCTGGCGAGTCGCCGTGCTTCGTGAGCCGGACAGCCGCGGGGTCTCCAGTACCATCCATGACAGCGTGCGCGTCGGCACGCGACTGCCGGTGGGCGGTCCACGCAACAACTTCGCTCTCGAACCCGCACCCGCCTACCTGTTCATCGCAGGCGGGATCGGCATAACCCCACTGTTGCCCATGGCGCGGCGGGCGGCGCAGAACGGCATCCCCTTCGACTTTCACTACACGGGGCGCTCGCTCGCCTCAATGGCCTTCCTCGACGAACTGCCCGACGGGGCATACGTGCACGGAGCCGGCGAACGGCTCGACCTCGTCGAAACGCTGCGCGCCGCCCCAGCCGGAGCTCTCGTCTACTGCTGTGGCCCCGACCGGATGCTCGATGCCGTCGTTTCCGCGGGCGAACTGCTCGGCGTCGACGTGCGGGTCGAACGATTCGCCGGCGTTGACGCCATACGCGAGGGCGACGTCGCCCTCGAGGTGGGCTTGGCGCGTTCGGGCGAGACACTCGCAGTCCCGGCGGATCGATCAATCCTCGGTGCGCTCCAAGACCGCGGCATCGAAGTGCTCACCGCCTGCGGCGAGGGCAACTGTGGCTCGTGCGAGACGCGCGTGTTGGCCGGACGCATCGAGCACCGCGATGTGCTGCTCACTCCCGCGCAACGCGCGAAGGGCGACCGAATGATGGTGTGCGTCTCACGCGGCGAAGGTCTCGTGCTCGACCTCTAGGGTGTCGCTACTCGAACAGCGGTATGGCCATCCAGAGCGCGACCCCCACGAGTGTTGCGGCGAACAGGTAGTCGATCCACCGCCGTGCGCGATCACTCCGAAACATCACCGTGAGCGCTCGGCCTCCGATCGTCCACGCGACGAAAGCGACAAGGTTGTTCACTGTGAAAACCGTGGTGATCGCGAACACCGTGGCAAGGTGGTCGTCGTTCGGCGGGCGCAAGAACTGCGTGAACATCACGGCGATGATGTAGTACGCCTTGGGGTTCAGCACCAGAACAATCGCCCCAGCCCACCAGCCAACCCTCCGCTGCATCGGCCGCGCCGGCTCCGCCGAACTCGCCTTGGCACGAGCGGCGCGAACGAACGTGAACGCCAGCCACAGCACGTAGACGCTGCCGAGTGCACCCAGCACCTTGGCGGCCAGGGGGTTTTCGAGAATTGTCGCGCCCATCCCAAGCCCGATCACGACGGTGACGACGAAGGTGGCCACGTGATATCCGACCAGCGCGGGCACCGCAGCTCTCAGCCCTTGGGTAGCCCCGATGCCGGCAAAGAAGGCGTTGCCAGGGCCGGGGCTGTACGCCAACGGAAAGAGAAACACCACGAGCGCGATCAGGGTTTCGGCGCTCATAGGTTCAAGTGTTCTCCGCCCCTACGGTGAAGTCTGGCGGGATTCGGCCACCACGTAGCCGGGGCGCTCAGAGGTGGATGAACGTGGTCTTCAACTCGGTGTACTTCTCGAGCGCGTGTCGTGACTTATCACGCCCGTTGCCCGAGAGCTTGTAGCCACCGAACGGCACAGTCAGGTCGCCCTCCTCGTAGCAGTTGACCCACACGGTTCCCGCGCGCAACCGCCGCGAGAGCCGATGCACGCGCGAAACGTCGGAGGTCCACAGCCCCGCGGCCAGTCCGTAGTCGGAGTCGTTCGCGACGCGAACCGCCTCGTCCTCGTCGGCCACCGTCACCACTGCGAGCACCGGGCCGAAGACCTCTTCCCTCGCGAGCCGGGATCCGGGCGAGACGCCGGCAAAGACTGTCGGCGCAAAGTAGGAGCCTTTCCCCGTCGCCGAGCCGCCGATAAGGGCTTCCGCGCCGTCCTCGCGCGCGTTCGCGACATGGCGCTCCACGTCAGCGAGACGCGCCGCGGAGGCCAGCGGGCCCATCGTCGTAGCAGGGTCGAGCGGATCGCCTGGCCGGTAGCCGGATGCGCGGCTCACGACGCCCGCAATTACCTCGTCCGCGATATCCCGGTGCACGATCAGGCGCGAGGGTGCCGTGCACATCTGCCCAGCGTTGAAGAAGATCCCCCACGCAGCGGTGGAGATCGCGGTCTCGAGGTCTGGCGCATCCGGAAGGATGATGTTTCCCGACTTGCCGCCGAGCTCAAGCCAGGTGCGCTTCAGGTTTGATCGTGCCGAGTACTCCAAGTAGGCGCGGCCGACATCGGTCGAACCGGTGAAGGCGAGCGCATCCACCTGCGGGTGCAGACCCAAATGCTTGCCGAGAACGGAGCCCCTACCGGGCACCACGTTGAGTACGCCCGGGGGAATCCCGGCCTCGAGCGCGAGTTCGGCCATCCGCAGCGCCGAGAACGACGCGAGGTCGCTGGGCTTGTGCACGACTGTGCAGCCCACAGCGAGGGCCGGAGCGATCTTCCAGCCGGCGAGGGTGAGGGGAAAGTTCCACGGCGTGACGACACCCACGACGCCCACGGGTTCACGGGTGATGAGCGCGAGGTCGTCGGGGCCGACCGGGGATGACTCGTCAAGTTCCTTGTCCGCGAGCTCCGCGTACCAGCGGTAGGTGGCCAGTACCGCGCGCAACTCAATGGACCACGCCTCCTCGACCGGCTTGCCCATCTCGAGGCTGATCATGAGCGCGAGTTCATCGCGGTGCTCCTCGATGAGATCGGCCCAGCGCAGCATGAGTCGCTTACGTTCGCGCGGTGCCATGGTCGGCCACGGTCCCTCATCGAACGCCCGTCGTGCGGCGGCCACGGCTCGATCGAGATCGTCGATGTCACCTGCCGGAACTGCGCCGAGTAGCGAGCCGTCTCGCGGGGTGCGATGGTCAAATGATCCGTGGTCGCGCGGTGCTGAGCTCTCGCCATCGATCACGAGGGTGGTGGGTAGGCGTAGCTGGGCCGCCGCGGCTTCCCAGTCAACGAGGGTGCGATCGGCCACGGTGATCTCCACTTCTGTTCATCATCGAACGGGGCGACGCGCCCTGCGTCAGCGTATCATTCGCTTCCAAACGGAAACTGGCCGTCTCTGCCTGAATTCAGTCGCGCCACCAGTCGTCGAACATCGTCACCGGAACGGTGCGCTTGTGTCGGGTGTTGATGTATCGGGTCTCGATGGCGACCGCAACCTTCTCGGAAACGTCGTTACCTTCGAGGTAGTCGTCGATGTCTTGGTAGGTCAGCCCGAGGTTTGCCTCGTCCGTCTGTCCTGGGGCATCGTCGAGCAAGTCGGCAGTGGGAGCCTTGAGATAGAGCCTCTCCGGCGCTTCAAGAAACTCGAGAAGAGATCTGCCTTGGCGCTTCGACAGGCCGGTGAGCGGAAGGATGTCGGCACCGCCGTCGCCGAATTTCGTGAAGAACCCGGTGACGGCCTCCGCTGCGTGGTCGGTGCCCACCACGAGGAGGTTGCTCTGGCCCGCGAGAGCGTATTGCGCCACCATGCGCGCGCGCGCTTTCACGTTGCCTTTCGTGAAGTCGAGCATCTCAACTCCAGTCGCGTCGAGGTACTCGGCCTCGAAACCGTCGACGGCGCGCTGGATGTTGAACGTGACGGAATGGTCGGGCTTGATGAAGGTGAGCGCGAGTTGGGCATCCGCTTCGTCGGCTTGCACGTTGTAGGGAAGTCGCACGGCAGTGAACTCGGCGTGATAGCCCTCGTCGCGAAGTTCTTCAACAGCGAGCTGGCACAACCGCCCGGCGAGGGAGGAGTCCTGTCCACCGCTGATGCCGAGCACGAGCCCGGTCGTGCCGGTGGCGCGGAGATATGCCTTGAGGAAGTCGATGCGCAATCGCACCTGCTCCGCAGGGTCGATCGATGGTTGGACGTTGAGGTCGTAGATGATGCGCGCCTGCAGCGGAGTCATGCAACGAATCTACCTCGCGCTCAACACCCGTCGACGCCGCTATCTTCTGTTCTTCAGGTGGCGAAAGAGATGTCGTTCCCCGCTCAGGAACACCGAGACAGTGGCGCCCGCTAGTCCACCCACAATCGTGAGCACCAAGACCGCCACACCGAGTTGAAGGTACGTTGCTTCATCACCCGGAAGCGCAACGGCAAGCGCCACCAAAGTTGACGGCATCGCGAGCGCGACGACCGCGAGCGCCCACGCGCCGGCCTCAGACATCGCGATGAGCCACTGGTCGGCAAGGGTGACGCCGCAATGTCGGGCAGAGGCAAGTTCGACCTTTCGCAACCGACCGGTCACGAGGACAATCCCGAAGGCTGCGGCCCCAGCGAGCGCCGGTAGCCAGCGTGTCGGTCGACTCTCGAAGAGCTGCTGCCCGCCGAAGGTTGTTCCCAGCGTTCCGTTCCATTGGGATAGGACCGCATCCGACGTCAGGCTCGGGCCGCTCGGTATCCACGTCGTGCGCAGGAGCATCTCCGCCTCGGCACTGGGCGGCCAGGTCTCGATCCAGCACTCGTCGAACTGACTGACTTCGGCAGTCGGGGCGAGCACAGCGAATTCGAGATCGCCGCGGCGTCCGTCGTCCGGGTAGGGGTAGACGCCACCCACCCGCACCGCCCCAGTCGTGGTCGCGAGTTGATCGCCCGCTACCTCGAGGGTGTCGGCTGCGGGCCCGGAGAGCAAAACGCCTTCGGCTCTCTGGGCAACTTCTGCCATGATCAACCCCGCCAAGCCTGGCGTGATCTCGTAGGTGGGGATGCGCGACCCCGGTAGCGCGGCAGCCACGATGTTGTTCGATGCCCGGCGCAGGGCACCTGCGATCACCCCCGGCGTCGCGTTTAGGGTTTCGCACGCACGCGGGTCGATCGACCCGGGCGACTGGATGATGAGCACGTTCGCGCCGGCGTCTCGGTACTGTTCTCCCCGAGCGGCGATGGCCATAATGTCGAATGAACCGATCAGAATTGCGGCGGCACCGACAAGGCCGATGAAGCCGGCCAATTGCGCGGCGAACGCGGTACCGGATACCACGTTCCGCCAGGCCTCCCCTACGATCGAGCGCCACCGCATCTAGCCTCTCCGCATCTAGCGGTACCGCTCGAGATCGATGCCGTCCGAACAGCGGTCGCTTGTGCTCGGGTCGTGGGTGGCGATGACCACGACGATGTGCGGCGAACTCAGGGCCCCGAGCGTTTCGTTAACAGTGGCCGCGGTGGACCGGTCAAGTTGAGCAGTTGGCTCGTCGACCAGCAGGAGCTGCGGCCGGCTCGCGATCCCACGGGCTAGCATGAGTCGCTGCGCTTCCCCGCCTGAGAGGCTGCCAAAGTCCGCGTCGGCGACCTGCGTGAGCATGAAACTGTCAAGCAGGTCGCGTGCTTCGGGTTCGGCCTCCGCGCGTCGAACACCTCGTGCGAGCAGCGGTAACACGACGTGGTCCACTGCCGTGCGACCGGCGACGCCGTGCGGGTTCTGGAACACCCATGCGGTGCGCGCAGTGTCGTCACGCGTGACTCGACCCTCCGTCGGCCTCGTCCACCCCGCGAGGATGCTGAGCAGCGTGCTCTTGCCCGAACCGGAAGGACCGGTCACCCCATACACGTGGCCGGGCTCCAGAGCGAGCGAGATCCCGCGGAAGAGAGGTGCAGCAGCACCACTGAACCGGTGACCGACCGCGTGGAGCATCACGGCAGCCTGCACCTCTGCGGCACGAGTGGGACGAGCGGCGCGAGCTAGGGGCATCCGGTACCACCCATTGGATGCACGGCAATTGGCCCAAGCCGGTGCGGCGGGACGACGAGAGTGCGGCCGAGCTGCGACGCAATGACCGTCACGGGTGTCGCGCCGCCACGCTCTTGCACGCAACCGCGATTACCGGAGAGACCTCGGATGGCGCTCGGTGGCACGACCGCCACACGGATCGGCTCCACGAGTACCCACGATGCGGTGAGTGTGGGATGCCCCTGTTCGAGGTCGAGCTCAGCGAACTCCGGAGCAGCGGCGAGAACCTCCAGTGCTTCGGGGCCGGCGATGACACCATCGGCTCCGGCCGACACAGACCCGCGTGCGAGCGTGAGCTCGCGTGCCCCACCAACGGCATCGGGGGGTGGCGCGAAAGTGGCAAGGCGGATGCGCGGTGCGAAGCGAGCAACGACGTCTCCGGGGGCGAGGATGCTCCCGATGCTGAGCGAACACGTCGCGAGGACTGTGGCGGGCGAAGGTAGCCACACGAGAGACACGATCGGAACGGTGCCGTCGTCGGTGGTGATGACCCCCACCGGGCGGAGCAGTGCATCGAAGGCGAGTGCATCTGCCCAGCGCCAGACACCGTCGGGTTCGACCTCGGCGCCCAGCCGGAGCAACTCGTTCTCGAGCGCAATTACATCCTGCCCGTCGTCGCCTACAGGGATGTCCCGCCACAGGGGCACCGCCGTGGCGAGGGCGACGACGGATGCCCCGTCGACCGCGAACACGTTCGAACCCGAGCTGACCTGCCCGCCCGGGACGCACGACAGGGCCGTGAGTACACCCCCGACCGGGCTCCTGAGTCCCGAGGCGGAATCGACTGTTAGCGCAACTCGCACCTCGCGTGGGTCGGTAAAGTCGATCACCGCGGGGGTCACCGTCTCCAGCCGCTGCTCGGACACCAGCGATGGCGGCGGAGCTTCCGGCACAAGGAGCACCACGAGAGTCCCGCCCAGAGCCGTACCCAAGATCAGCGCCGCGGTCCCGATGAAGGCGTAGTGCCGCAACCCGCGCACGTCGCTACTCCCCCCGGAAATTCAGCGGATCCGCAGCGCACCCCGCGAACTCCGCAGTCGTGCCGAGTTTGTCGATGTCCACTCCGTTGTCGAGGTCTGCGCGCGTGTATCCCAGGCCGACAACCCCAGTGCGACGCAAGCAGTCGAGCATGATCTTCGACTCGTCAAGGTGGGCAGGGTTGCGCACGATTGCATCCCGTAGGGCAATGATCCGGATTCCGTTCTCGACGTTGCACAACCGGACGTCGTCCTGAGTGACGTCGCTGGGCTTCGTGTAGTCGAGCGAACCGTCGCCCGCGAACTGTCCAGAGACTCCGAGCCCGGCCAGACACTGGATGATCTTGTCTTGAAAGTACGCATACTCCTGTGCCGATATCTCGCTGTCGTCGAGGGCGGCACGCTCATCTTCTGACGACACCTGCTCATAGGTGACCTCGAAGAGGTCGGCCCAGGGACCGGTGAACCTGCCGCTCGACGCGGCCCCTGGGCCTTCCCCTTCCGCTGTCGATGCGGCGGTGCTACAGCCCGTGAGCATCGCCGCACAGAGTGCCGTCGCGGCACAGAGTGCCGTCGCCGCAACCCCTGCTGCCGTCTCCGGGGGTATCACCACTCGCATCATGTCCTCCTAGTAGGTGTTCCAGTAGGCGGTGTTGCCACCCCAAGGGGACTTGGCGTTCGAAGCGTTCGCCCACGCACCTGCCGATGCTGACGCCTGATGACAGCGATCCACCCACCCCGAGTGGCAGGCGGTCGCCGAGTGGTACAGCGAGCCGTGGTGGTAGTTCGAGTAGACGGTGTCGATGGTCGTCCCGTACGACCACAGGCCACCGCCCACGTTCACGGTGGTGGCCAACGCACCAGCCACGGGGAGCAGCACGAGTGCCGCGGCCGCGACCCCGACACCAACCAGCTTCTTTCCAACCTTCACTACATACCTCCGATCGAGCGAGTGTCACCACCCGCTGGTTGTTATCGCGCGGGAGGCTCGTCCGGCTCGCGGCTACGAAGTCGAGCAGCTTTGCGAGCCTGCCGGGCGAAGGCAACACCGAAGTAGCACGCCAGGATGACCGGGCCGACGACGAGAAGAATGAGCACCGCAATAACCAGCTCGGTCACGAGGTCGCTCCACCGTCGCCTGTTACTTGTATCGCCATACATGGATGGTAACGAGGATGCGAAAGCCACGTGGATAGTTGTCCACAGCGATGGGACGCCGAAATGAATGCGCGCCGAAACTACAGCGCCGGAATGACCTCGCGCTCAAACAGCTCGAGTCCGCTGCGGTCGTAGGCCGCCTCGGGGAAGTAGTGGATCTGGTATCCGAGCCCTCGCTGTGCCATGTCGGTGAACCGCTCGACGAGCTGCTCCGGTGTGCCCACGCCCAGTGCGGTGCCGTTGCGGTAGTCCGCGACGTAAGCAGCCGCGCGCTCCACCCCGAGGTATGGCGTCACCCGCGCTTCTATCCGGTCGACGCGCTCGGTGACTTCGGCCTCCGTCGCACCGACGATGGTGTTGTAGTTGGCCGAACGAACAATCGCATCAAAGTCGGTTCCTGCCGCAGCACAGTGCTCACGCAGGAGCGCGGACTTCACATCGAACTCCGTCGGGTTTCCTGCGAAGTTCGTATAGTTCGCGTACTCGGCGGCGATGCGGAGCGTGACCTTCTCTCCTCCCCCGGCAACCCAGATCGGGAGCCCACCTTGCTGTAGCGGCAAGGGTCGCACGATGGCTCCGTCGACCTGGTAGTACTTGCCATCGAGGGATGCCGCGCCCGTCGTCCACGCCTGGCGCATGATCTCGAGCCCCTCCCGCAGGCGGCCAAGCCGGTCGCCTGCTGACGGGAATCCGTAGCCGTATGCCCGCCACTCGTGCTCGTACCATCCGCCGCCGATCCCCATCTGCGCGCGTCCACCCGAGATGATGTCGACGGTCGCCGCGACCTTCGCGAGGTAGGCCGGATTGCGGTAGCCCATGCACGTGCACATCTGCCCGAGCTGCACGCGGCTGGTCGATGCGGCAAACGCCGCCATGAGCGTCCAAGCCTCGTGAGTGGCCTCCTCACTCGGAACGGGCACGGTGTGGAAGTGATCAAACACCCAGATCGATTCCCAGGGCCCGGCATCCGCGTGAGCGGCGAGACCGTTCATGACCGACCACTGTTCGGCGGGCTCGATGCCGACGAGGTCGTGACGCCAGCCTTGGGGTATGAACATTCCGAATCGCATTCCTCGATCGTATCGAGCGCGGGATGACCCTTAACGCAGAAGAAGGGCCCCACGTGAGTGGGACCCTTCTTCTTATCGTTGCGGGGACAGGATTTGAACCTGCGACCTCTGGGTTATGAGCCCAGCGAGCTACCGAACTGCTCCACCCCGCGGCGTAGTTCAAGGGTAACACAGTGCTCCGGTCGACCCCACCGAGGGGGCCGACCGGAGCGTAGCCGCTACTTGGTCGCCGCGATCGCCGCTTCGACGGCCGCGAGCATGCGCTTGTCTGCCTCCGCCGCCGCGACCAGATCGTTGGCGGCGTAGGCCGCCTGCCGATCGGCCAGCGCCACCTTGTAATCCGACAGCGCAGCCGTGAGTGCGGCATTGTCGGTCGGGGTCGTCGGCGTGACCGGGGTCGTCGGATCGGTCGGCGTGGTCGGCGTGGTCGGCGTCACCGCACCACCGTCGCCAGCCTGCGCTCCGGAGTCGCCACCGAACAGGCTGTCGAGCGCGAGGTCGAGGGTGTCCTCGAACGCGATCTGGTCACCGAACGCGACAAGCACCTTGCGCAGCAACGGGTAGATGGTTCCGCTGGTTGCCTGCACGTAGACCGGTTGTACGTAGAGCAGTCCACCACCGACAGGCAACGTGAGCAGGTTGCCAAGCTTCACGTCAGTCTCGCCGCGCTGGAGCAGCGCGAGCTGGTTCGCCACTACCGGGTCGGTCTTGAAGTTGGTCTCCACTTGACCCGGGCCCGGAATGGTGTCCTGTTTGGGCAGAGTGAGCAACGTGAGCTTGCCGTAGTCCGGCCCCGCGTCGGAGTTGACGGCGAGATATCCGGTCAAAACGTTTCGCGTGGAGTCCGCACTGCCCTTGGGGATGTATGTCGAGTACAGCGTGAAGGCCGGCTTGTTGGTGCCGGGCACCTCCATGGTCAAGTAGTACGGCGCCTGCGGAGTGTCAGTCGTGAGCACCGGGTCGTTGGGTGTGACCCACTGGTCGTCGCTGGAGTAGAACGACCCCGCATCGGTGACATGGTACGACCCGAGAATCGCGCGCTGCACCTTGAACAGGTCTGAGGGGTAGCGAACGTGGTCGAGCAGTTGAGCGCTCATGTCACTCATCGGCAAGACCGTGCCCGGGTAGATCTTCTCCCATGTCTTCAACACGGGGTCTTTGTCGTCCCAGGCGTACAGCTTCACGCTGCCGTCGTAGGCGTCGACTGTGGCCTTGACCGAGTTGCGGATGTAGTTGATGTCGTCGATCGCGAACGCCGGAGTCGGCGTGTAAGTGTCGGCGATCGCCTTGGAGAGCTGCTGGATCTGCGAGTACGGGTAGTTGGTTCCCGTCGTATACGCGTCGACGATCCACACGATCTTGCCGTCAACAATCGCCGGGTAAGTGTCGCTGTCGAGCGTCAAGTACGGAGCAACCTGCTGCACACGATCCTTGGGGCTGCGATCGTAGAGAATTTGCGACTTGTCGTTGACCGCATCCGACAGCACGATCTGTTCGCTCTGGAACTTGAGCGCATAGATGAGCTTCTTGAACACGTTGTCCAGCATCGGCCCACCGTTGCCGGTGAACGTTGTCGTCGCGTTCGCGTCGCTCTGCTCTCCGCCGGACGGGTAGTCGAGCTCGACGTCCTTGGCGCCCTGGGGCGCTCCGACTATCGAGTACTCGGGCGAGTCTTCACCGAAGTACACGCGCGGCTCGAAGTCACCGAGACTTCCCGCGCTGGGGATGCCCGACTCCAGAAACTCGGGGTCGCCACCACTCGCGCGCTGGTTGCCGTAGGCCGCAACCACTCCATAACCGTGGGTATAGACGAACGTGTTGTTGTAGTAGGTCTGGGAATCGCCGAGACCCGACTGGTTGAGTTCACGCACGGCGATGACAGTGTCCTGGCTCTTGCCGTCGATGGTGTAGCGGTCGACGTCGAGGTGCGGCGCGAAGCCGTAGTACTGCTTGAACTGCTGCAGTTGCGAGAAGGCCTTTTGAGCGATCGAGGGGTCGAGAATCCGGATGCTCGCCGTCGTCTCGGCGTCGGCACGAAGCGCCCCGGGCGCCGCGTCAGTCGTCGCGCTATAGGGAACCTCTTGCACATCCGCGACACCGTAGCCGGCACGCGTGGCATCGATGCTGCGTTGGATGTAGCTGGCTTCGTAAGTTTTTGCGGTCGGCTCCACCTGGAAACGCTGTACGACCCACGGGTAGATGCTGCCGACGACGAGGCCGCTCACGAGGAGCAAGGCGGTGCCGATGACCGGCAGACGCCAGCGCCCGATGATGGCCGTGATGATGAACAGGATCGCGACGAGGGCCGCGATACCGGCGAGAATCGCACGCCCCGGAATCGTGGCGTTCGCCTCGGTGTAGCCAGCACCAGTCGCGAGGAAGCCTTGGCTGGGCGAGAAGAGTGTCGTGTACTGGTCGAGCCAGATGCTGACAGCCTGCAGGCCGAGGTAGATCGCGGCAGTGATGGCGAGCTGAATGCGTGCCGAGCGCTGAATGCGAACCTCACGGCCGCTGAATCGGATGGCGCCGTAGAGATAGCTCGTCGCGAGCGCGGCCAGACCGGCGATGAGAACCACTGCAGAGGCGAAGCCGAGTGCTCCATGGTAGAGCGGGAGGTCGTAGAAGTAGAACGAGATGTCGAGCCCGAACTGCGGGTCGACCTGTCCGAACGAGGTCTTGTTGAGCCACTGCAGCACGACCTGCCAATGGGTTGCCGTCGAGACACCGCCGAAGATGCCGAGCAAGATCGGGATGCCGAACATTGCCAACCGGCGCAAGGGCTCGATGACCTGCTGGTACCGGTCGAGCTGCGAATTGAGCTTCGCGTAGACGGGCCGAGAACGGAACGCGATCTCGATGCTCAGGTATACCGGGATCGCCATCGCGAAGAAACCGATGGCGAACATGATGGCGCTCGCAAACCATTGGGTGGTGAGCACGTTGAGATAGCCGACCTGGTCGAACCACAACACATCGGTGTAGAGATTCGCGAACACCAAGAACGCGATGACGAGCACGGCGATAACCGCCGCCGTGATGGTGAGACTCACCCTCGTTCGGTTCGCCGGGGATTGGGCTGTTTCATTCGACACTGGGTTTCGCTCCTGAGTTGGGGGCCTAGCCCCATCTTAAGGGGCGCAGCCTTCCGTCAACCTGGGCAGCGTCAGCCGAGCGGGCAGTGTGGCAGGTCTGTCGTGTCCCCACCGGAGCTGATCGCCTTCAACGCGGCGAGCGAATCGTCGAGCGTTTTCACCGCGAACACCGTCAACCCGGGAGGGATGTGCCCGGTTACCTCGTTGCAATTATCCGCCGGTGCGAGGAAGTATGTCGCGCCCGCATCCACTGCTCCGTACATCTTCTGACGGATGCCCCCGATCGCACCAACAACGCCGGTGGCGTCGATGGTTCCGGTGCCCGCGATGTCCTTCCCGCCGTTCAATTCCCCGGGAGTGAGCTTGTCGATGATCCCGAGGGCGAACATCATCCCTGCGCTCGGACCACCCACGTTCTCGAGTTGAATCGTCACGGTGAAGGGAAAGTCGTACTCGCTGCCGACGAGGATTCCCAGCACGGGTGCCGGGTTGTCTCCGGTGCTGAGCACGGGGGTGACCTGAAGCGACATGGGTTGTCCGTCGCGAAGGATGTCGATGGTCGCCGGCGCGTCAGCGCCGTTCGCCAAGAGCGCATCCCGAAGCTGGCTCACGTCGGCGAATGTGGCTCCATTTACCGACACGATCACGTCATTCACCATGAGTTTGCCGTCCGCGGGATAGCCCGGCTCGATCTCAACGGCCGTCAGCGTCGTCGGAAGGGTGTAGCCGAGTTCGGTGAGCGCTGCGGCGATTGCCGACTTCTGCGAGTTGGCCATTTCGGTCGCACCCTGCTGATTCGACTGCTCAACTGTCTGGCCGACCGGATAGATACGGTCGATGTCCACGACGGCTCGACTGGGATCAAGGTAGGCAGCGGCGACTTCGAACCAGTTCGGCAGGTTGGCCCGATTGCCCCGGATGCTCACCGTCAGCATGTCAAGGCTGCCCGCCGTGGGGTACGTCTTCTCGGACGGAATACTGATCAGCGTCACTGACTTGTCACCAGCGGTGACATCGCCGAGCGTGTTGTAGACCGGTCCAGGCTGCTCGATCACGTAGGGCGCCGGAGCGACGGCGACCGCGGTGAGTCCGATCAGCGCAGCGGCCAGAAACGCCCAGCCGATTCGTGCGCGGCGGCGTCGAGGCGCGGCATCCGGTTCAATGTCGGTGAAGAGTCGCACCGGTTTCCTCACTGTCTTGTTCGCCACGGGCGCACGGCGAGAGGTTCAAGCGTAGGCGAAATTCAGCTGGCTCCGACCGTGCAGCGGCTAGCGTAGTTGCTATGGCTGAGGATTCACGGGAGCCCGCTGAGAGCGGCGACCCAGCAGACGAGTTCCGCGAGATGCTGCGTGGATTCCTTGAGGGCAATGGCGACATCGATCCCGCAAAACTTGCAGGAGCGGCGGGACTGCCGAACGATCCCGCGATGATTGCCCAGCTCATTGCGCAGCTGCAAAACGCTCTGCAGAACAGCGGCGACGGCATTAATTGGGACTTGGCACTCGAGCAGGCGAAGGGAATCGCGACTCAGGGCACGGTTGTCTCGTTGCCCGCCGAGCGTTCCCAGCTCGAGCAAGCCCTGCACGTAGCATCCCTGTGGCTCGACGAAGTCACCTCGATCTCCGAACTCACCGCTGAACCGCGACTGATGAGCCGACAGGAGTGGGTCACGGCCACCATGCCGGTCTGGACCCAGCTCGCAGAACCGGTGGCGAATTCGATCGCAAACTCCCTCACCGACGTGCTGCGGCAGCAGGGCGGCGACGCGATGGACTCCGAGGAGAACCGGGAGATGATCGAGGGCGCGAGCCAGGTCATGCGGAATGTGGGCGGAACGTTGTTCGCCATGCAACTCGGTCAGGTCGTCGGCCAGCTCTCGAGTGAGGTCGTCTCTGGCGGCGATATCGGGATCCCCCTGTTGGATTCTGCTCAGGGCGGCGCCGCGATTGTTCCGCAGAACGTCCTCGGATTCGGGGCAGGGCTCGACATCCCCATCGACCAAGTCCAGCTCTACCTTGCTGTTCGAGAGCTCGCCCACGCACGCCTCTTCCGGCACGCCAAGTGGCTTCGCCTGCAATTGCTGACGTCGATCACCGACTATGCCCGCGACATCCACGTCGATACGGATCGCCTCGAATCGCTCGCCGCAGACTTCGACCCGAGCAATCCCGAAGAGCTTCGCTCGGCAGTCATGAACGGCCAGCTCATCGCGCCAAAGAGCAGCGAGCAGCTGACCGCTCTCGCCCGCCTCGAGACCACGCTCGCTCTCATCGAAGGCTGGGTCGACGTCGTCACGGCGAGCGCGACGACGCGACTGCCATCGAGCGCCGCGATCGCGGAGACGGTCCGACGCCGGCGGGCGTCTGGTGGCCCTGCCGAGTCTGCGTTCGCAACCCTCGTGGGTCTCGAATTGCGCCCTCGGCGCCTGCGGGAGGCCGCCGCGATGTGGCAACAGATCTCCGCCGCGGTGGGCGACGAAAAGCGGGATGCACTGTGGTCGCACCCTGACCTCGTGCCCACGAGCGACGACATCGACAATCCTGCCGCCCTCATCGCCCGCATCCTCGGGGGCGCCCCAGAGCCCGACGACATCGATCAGGCCATCGAAGACCTTCTCAACGACGACACAAGCGACCGCCCGCGCGAAGAGTAGTCGCACGTGTGGATCGACTGCCCGCGAGGGTGGATGTCGGGTGCACTATATCCGGATGATCCTCAGGCTCGATCCGCGACTTCCACTCGTCTGGCGCAGCCCCTCAAGCGTTCAGCTCGGCATCGACCCGGCCGTGGTGATTCTCGATGACGTCACCGGCACCGACGAACGGATGCTCGCCGCGCTCGTCGTGGGAGTGAGCGACTCCGGCCTCGCGATGATCGCCGGTGCACACACCGTCGAACGGGATGCGCTGTTGGCCGCCCTCAGCCCTGCGCTCCTGACCGTGCCCGTGGTCCCGATTGCGGCGACCGTCGCGGTCCACGGCACTGAGTCGTTGGTAGCGACTATCGCCTCGACTCTTGCTCATTCCGGAATCGATGTCGTCACGGGGCCGGACGCCGCTGCCCTCGCCCAGCACTCCCCCGCGCTCGCGATTCTCGCCGCGCACTACGTCTTTCCACCCGAGCTGCACGCGCTCTGGCTTCGCCGCGACGTGCCACACCTTCCGATACTGGTGACCGATACGGCAGTCGTTGTCGGACCGGTCGTGGAACCCGGCTCGGGTCCGTGCCTGCTCTGCCTCGAGCTGCATCGACGGGACAGGGATCCGGCGTGGCCCGCGATCGCGACGCAACTCCTCGGTCGGCACAGCCGCGCCGAGACCCCCGTGCTCGTGGCCGAGGGTGCCGCGGCGGCGTGCAGGCTGGCGCTCGAGCGGCTCGCACCGAACGGGATCACGCCGGCGGCTGGCGATGCGGCATCCGTGCGCATCGATGCCCAGTCTGGGCGGCGCGAGGTACGCGGTTGGCACGCTCACCCCGAGTGCGGATGCCGAGGCATCGCCCACCTGATGGGACGCGAGCAGGGGCTCAGCCCAGCTCAGCCAGGAACCGACTGGGCGAGCGCTGCCCGGAGCGCCCCTGCTGCGGAGCGGCGGACCAGCTGAGCGCTAGCGCGCGGCGAGCGCGGGTGACCCCGACGTAGAGCAGTCTGCGTTCCTCCTCGACCGCGACAGCATCCTTCGCATAGCTGATCGGTACGAGCCCCTCGGCGAGACCCACGAGGTACACAGAATCCCACTCGAGACCCTTTGCCGAGTGCAGGGTTGCGAGGGTTACCGCGGACATGGTGGGTTCGTGCTGCCCGGCCTGTCGTTCGAACAAGTCGTCAACGAACTGTTTGAGGGTGGTGCCGACCGGAGCTTCCTCGGCGAGCTGCATGAGAGCGTTGAGCGAGTCCCAGCGGTCGCGCACCGCACCCCGAGTTTCGGGTGGGTCCTGCGACCAGCCGATCGATCGCAGCACGTCACTGACGGTCTTGAATAACGGCTCGATAGCCGTATTGATCGTCGCGCCGCGCAAGAGCATGAGCGCTTCCTTCACCTCGCGTTGTTCGAAGAAGCGCGCAGCGCCACGCACGACGTACGGCACACCGGCATCGGCGAGCGCGGTCTCGAGAGCCTGTGATTGCACATTGATGCGGAACAGCACGGCGATGTCTTCCGGACGCACGCCCGCGGCAATCTCGTCAGCGATGGCATGAGCGACACCACGCGCCTCCGAGCTGTCCGTCTCGAAGCGCGTCACCGCTGGCGTGGGACCGGTACGACCCGTCGCCGCGTGCAGCGTGAGTGCGCCCGGGCGATCGCGCATGAGTCGATTCGCCGCGGTGACGATTGCAGCAGTCGACCGGTAGTTCTGCTCGAGCCGAACGACCACCGCATCGTCATGCTCGTGCCCGAAGCCGAGGAGATAGTCGGGACTTGCTCCCGCGAAGGAGTAGATGGTCTGGCTCACGTCACCGACCACACACACGTCGTTGCGCGGCCCGAGCCAGAGTTGAAGGAGGTCGTGTTGTAGCGGCGACACGTCCTGATACTCGTCGACGACAAAGAACCGGTACTGCTCACGAACCTGCTGAGCAACGCGGGGCTCCGCCTCAACCATTCCTGCCGCGATGAGAAGAACGTCTTCGAAGTCGATCTGCCGACGCTCGTCTTTCACCGTCTCGTAGCTGCGCTGAAGGTCGACCATCTTCTCAGGGGTGAGCGAGGGAGGAAGGCTGCGCACCCGCGAGGCATACTCCTCGATCGAGAGACGCGAAGTCTTGCGCCACTCGATCTCGGCGGCCACATCGCGGAGGGTTGCGGTGTCGAGCTTGAGCCGCAGCGCGTCCGCCGCGTGTGCGATGACCTTCGCCTTGCCTTCGAGTAGTCGCGGCATGGTGCCGCCGATAACCTGCGGCCAGAAGAAGTTGAGTTGCGACAGTGCCGAGGCGTGAAAGGTCCGTGCCGAAACGCCACCAGCACCCAGCGACCGCAACCGGGCACGAAGCTCGCCCGCCGCCCTCGCTGTAAATGTCAACGCCATCACTCGGCCGGGTGGATACACGCCTGTCGCTACGCCGTAGGCAATGCGGTGGGTGATCGCGCGAGTCTTCCCGGTTCCCGCTCCCGCGAGAAGGCAGACCGGCCCGAGCAGGGCCTCCGCCGCCACCCGCTGTTGATCGTCCAAGCCGTCGAGCAGCGATTCGGCGCTGGGCTGGTCCGTGGTCACCGTTGCCCGTCGTCGATGGGTCCGCCAAACCATTCTTCGAGAATCGCACGCGCGATCGAGGTCGGCCCGGGAAGCTTGATTTCGGTCAGTGACGCAACAAGTTCCGCCCGGGAGAACCAGCGGAGGTCGAGGATCTCGGTACCGTCCGGCGTCGGCTCCGTGCCATGGTCCGGATCCACCGTCGCGAGGAAGCCGACCATGAGCGACGCGGGGAACGGCCAGGGCTGGCTACCCAGATACACCGGGTTGACGACATGGATGCCCGACTCCTCCAGCACCTCGCGGATGACCGCCGACTCGAGCGATTCGCCCGGCTCCACGAACCCGGCAAGAAGCGAGTAGCGGTTGCTCTCCCAGAGCGCGTTCGAGCCCAGAAGTATGCGATCGTCGGCATCGACGATCCCGACGATGATCGCGGGATCCGTTCGAGGGAAGACCTCCGTGTTCGACACCGGATCGCGCCGCACCCAGCCGCCCTTCTCCGACAGTGTTGGTTCGCCGGTGCGCGGCGAGAACATGTGCGAGGTATGCCAGTTGAGGATCGCGAGCGCCTCGGTGAAGATTCCCGCATCGCGGTCGCTCAGCCGGCTGCCGAGAGAACGCAGGTTCGCCCAATCCGATTCGGCGAGGTGACCGGCGTCGTCGAGAAGCACCGCGACGATCGGGGTACCGACCGGCTCCGGACTCGTGCTCGACGTCGAACGGCCGAGATAGACCCGCAGCTCCGCTGTCGGCACGGCATCAACCGGCAGGAGTGCCAGTGCTGTCGGCGACGAGAGCAAGGCGCTGCCCTGGAAGATCGGCAGGATGCGCGTCGCCGGGTCGGCCCAGAGCTCGTCGAAAAGCTCGTCCCGTTCCCGAGCCAGGGCGTCCCGGTCGATCTCGAAACGGGAGAGCGGCAGTCTCGCAAGAAAGGAATTGGGCATATCTGGGACCCCGTCGGAAGTGCGTGGCGTGATGCGGAAGCGTGGGGTGGGCGACCTACCCTGTGGGTATGGCCAGATCCCATCTCACTCTAGCCGCGCTCGCTACGTCGGCAGTTCCGGGGCTCGATATCGCCGTCGCGACGCAATTCGGTGGGAACAGCGCCGGTGCGGGTCAGGGCAGCGACTTCGACGCCGCACTCCTCACAGGCCGAGACGGTCGACATTGGATCGTGCGGGCTCCGCGCAACGCGCGTGCCGAAGCCGAACAATCGGCTGACCTCGTCGCGCTTCGCTCGCTGAGCGCGGGCGTGCGGACGAGGTTGCCGTTCGCCGTCTCCACCTTCGCAGGGCAGGCGCCACTCAAGGGCACTCGTGCGATCGTTTACGAGTTCGTCTACGGCAGCAAGGTGCCGCTGGCCGGCTACCACTACGGTGAGGGTTCGCTCGCGGCATCCGTCGGCACCGCCATCGCGGCGATCCATTCGCTGCCCACGAGTTTCGTTGCCGATGCGGGACTCCCCGTCATGACCGCAAGCGAATGCCTGCGTTCGAGTGTGACCGTGCTCGACCGCTCGGCAGCTACGGGTCTCGTGCCTGCAGCCCTCCTGGGTCGCTGGGAGCGCGCCGCCGAGGACACCAAGGTGTGGCAGTTTCAGCCCACCGTCACAAATGGTTCACTCAGTGCCGACTCGATTTTGAGCGCAGACGGGGTAGTGACGGGCGTGCTCGGCTGGCAGAGCTTGCGGGTCTCCGACCCTGCGCGCGACCTGCAGTGGTTGCTCGCCAACTCACCCGTCGCAGAGACCGCCTTCGACGCCTATGCGCGCGTTCGCGGCGCTGGCGATCGGTACGTGAAGCAGCGCGCGATGTTCTACGCCGAACTTGAGGTCGCCAAGTGGTTGCTGCACGGCACCGAAGAGCGCAGCACGGAGATCGTGGATGACGCGGTGGCAATGCTCACGGCGCTCGCGGACAGCGTGCACAACGACGTCATGAATCCGATTGGTGCCCAGACCATGCCCACGATGGCGGTCGACGAGGTCGAGGCCTTCCTCGCGCGGGGCCAACGCGCGGTCTAACTCCCCGTACAGTCCCGGCTACGCCGAGCGGGGGACGATCGCTACCCACTTGCCACGACGGGCCGTCACGCGAACCCGGAGTCTGCCGCTGTGGGCAAGCAGGATCGCGATGACGATTGCCGCGATCGCCGGCACCGTACCCGAGATAACCATGGCGGTCCTGGGACCGAGGTGTTCTGCCAACCAGCCCATGATCGGTCCGCCAATCGCTTGACCACCGACGACGATCATCACCCAAAACGACATGATCCGGCCACGGATGGTGAGGTTTGACGACAATTGCACCATCGTCTCGCTTCCCGTCATGTAGAGCAGACGGGAGAGACCGATCAGGGGAAGCAACACGAGGAAGAGGGCATAGAACGGCGCGAGCCCCGCGAGGATGAGCAGAAGCCCGTACAGCACGGCACCGAGCATGATGGTGCGCAGACGTAGGCTAGCGCGGCGAGTTGAGGCGAGGGCTCCGACGAGGGCACCGATGGCCGCCAGCGAGTTGTACAGCCCATACCCCTGCGCGCCCGTGTGATAGACGGTGTCGGCCATGCCAGCGAGAAGCGCTGGCATGGGCATCCCGAACGTCGCGACGAAACCGACCATCACCATCGTCCAGAACAGGGTGGGTTTGGCGAGGATGTAGCGCCCGGCTTCTCGGATCTGGCCCTTCGAACTGGGTGCTCGGGGTGCGATCAGGAGTTCGTCGCGGCGCATCGCAAGGATCAACAGGATGCCCGTGACGATTGCCAACACGTTGAGCGCGATCGCCCAACCCGATCCGACGGCAACGATGAGCACACCGCTGATCGCCGGACCGATGAGCGCGCCGAGGTGGAAGTTCGACGCGTTGACGCTGATCGCATTACGGATGTGGCGAGAGCCCACCAGCTCGCTGACGAACACCGAACGCGCCGGACCGTCGAAGGTCTGCATGACCCCCATCGCCAAAACGAGCGGATACACGAGCCACAGGTGGGCGTTGCCGGTGATGGCGATGATCGCAAGGGCAAGGCTCAGTACTCCGATGGTGGACTGGCTCACGATCAGGATTCTTCGTTTCGGAAAACGGTCGGCGACAACCCCGGCGTAAGGGCCGAGAACGAGGGTGGGGAGGAATTGCAGCGCGATGGTCAGGCCGACGAGCGTGACACTTCCGGTGATTTCGAGCACGAGCCAGTCGACAGCGATTCGCTGCGCCCACCCCGCCGTGTTGGCGAAGAACTGGGCGATGACATAGAGCCGGTAGTTGTGCAGCCGGAGGGCGGCGAAGGTGTCGCGCCAAGCCGGTCGCTGCATCGCGATTGCAATCGGCACAGTAGCGGGGGCTTGTTCCGGTTCTCCTGCCACTCGTCAACCGTACGTTGTTCGCTCCCATATCCTTACTGAATCCGAACTATAAAACTCATCACGTTTCGTAATAGGGAGTAGATGTGTACGATCCCGCGCTCCTGAGGACGTTCGTGGCCGTGGCCGAGACCCTCAGCTTTACGCAGGCCGCCGCCCGTCTCGGGCTCAGCCAGCCCACGATCAGCCAGCACATCCGCAAACTCGAAGTCGCCGCGGGCCGCAACCTCGTGCTACGAGATACCCGCGCGGTGTCGCTGAGTGACAACGGCGAGGCGATGCTCGGGTTCGCTCGCACGATCCTCGCTGCGCAAGACCAAGCCGCGAGCTACTTCACCGGCTCAGCGATGCGCGGTCGACTTCGGTTCGGGGCGGCCGACGACCTCGCCCTCACGCAACTGCCGGGCATCCTTCGTGATTTCCGACAGCTCTACCCCCAGATCAACCTCGAGCTCACGGTGAGTCAAAGCGGACATCTGCTGCGTCGGTTGCACTCCGGGCACCTCGATCTCGTGTTCATCAAACAGGACCCAGGGTGGGACGAAGGTCGGCTCGTGCGCCGCGACCGCATGGTGTGGGTAGGTCACCGTGGGCTCGAGATCGATCCCACACAGCCGGTGCCACTCATCGCCTACCCGGCCCCGGCGTTGAGCCGCACCTACGCGATCCGTTCACTCGAGCAGGCTGGCCGTACCTGGCGCATTACCTGCAACGTACGGGAGGTCAACGGCGTGATCGCGGCAGCGCGCGCGGGTATCGGGGTCGCGGTGCTCGCCCAGTCACTCATCCCTACCGACCTCACGCCCGTATCTGCGGCGTTCGGCCTTCCCGAGCTTGGCGAGGTCGACTTCACCCTCGTCAGCAACCCGACAACGGCGACCGAGCCCGTCGAAGCACTCACCGCAGCGATCCTGAGTAGGCCAGTGCAGTAGTCGACGCCTGCCGTTAGCCGAAGGCCGCCTGCCACTTCGTGAGCAACTCCTGCTCGTCGTAGATGTGCTCCGGCCGGATCACCCGATCGTCGGACACGTAATAGAAGACCGCATCGACGAGGTCGGGGTCGATCCCCCGCCACGTCGCGTACGCGAGCCGGTAGAGGGCGAGTTGCAGTTGCTTCTCTTCGAGGTCTTGCGCGCTCTTGGGCACCTTGCCGGTCTTCCAGTCCACGATCTCGAAGCGACCGTCAGCGCTGGCCCGTTCATCCGCATACACCGCGTCGATCTTGCAAATCACGATGCGGCCGCCGAACGGCAAGTGGATCTCGCGCTCGACGTCGATGGGACGCCGGGCTGCCCACGGGCTCGCTTCGAAGATTGCCCGCAACCGCGCGAACTCGTCTTCGCCCACCGCATCCTCTGCGTCAAGCTCACGGGGAAGCGAGTCGAGTTCTTCGGAATCGCCACCCAGGGCATACCGGTCTTCCACCCAGGAATGGAAGAGCGTGCCGAGCTGGGTCGCCCGATACGGGCGTTCGGGCATCGGTCGTCGCAGCGCCGCTGCCACGGATGCGGGATCGCTCACGTAGTCCTTGAAACGCGAGGCCGGCACGCGCACCGGCATTGTCACGCGCCCGTCGGCAGTCATCCGGCGCCTGCGCTCCTCGAGGAGCAGTTCCAGCTCACGCCGCCACGGCCCTTCCAGCCCCGGAGTTGCCGCCCGCACCGCCTCCGCCGCGGCCTCGACCGCGGGCCGACGATGACCGAGCGGATCGAACGGCCAGGTAATCGACTCGAGGTCGTCGCCCATCGGGTTCTCGTCGTTGTCGGGGACTGTCGTGAGCTCCGGCCTCAGTTCTAGCAGGAACGGGCTGGGTTGCCGCGATGTGGCCTGGGTCGCCCAGAACGAGCCGGTCAGGAGGAGCGAATGGCGTGCCCGAGTGACCGCAACGTAGGCGAGGCGGCGCTCCTCCTGGTCGAGGTGAAGGCGCACGCGATCCTTGAACTCAGTGAACTCGTCGTTCACCTCCTTGCGGGTGGTGCACTGCTGCCAGCCGAAGACGGGGAGCTCTGCGGCATCCCCCCGAAACTGCCACGGCAACTGGCCGAAGCTCAGCCAGCCCTGATAGCCGCCCTCGACCGGCTTGCCGGGAAGCTCCTCGCCGACCAGGCGCGGAACCACGACGTGATCCCACTCGAGCCCTTTGGCACCGTGGATGGTGAGGATCTGAACGGTACCGGGTTCGGGGTCTTCGGGTCGAGGCGAGAGGTCCTCACGCAGTTCGGCCTCGCGTAGCCAGGACAGGAATCCGCCGAGCGTGGCCACGTCGGTGAGGGCGAGATAGCCGTCGAGTGCGTCGTAGAACGCTTCGATCGTCGCTGTTCCGAGCGTGCGGTATACGTTCGCGGCAACCTCGATGTCCAGGTGCAGTTCCTGCAGAACGAAGGCGACGAAATCGGGCAGATCGAGCCCCGCTCGTGACCGCAACTTCGCGAACAGCCGAGCAGCATCCCGCAGCCGTTCGAGACCGACCTCGCTGAACGCCTCGAGGGCGGTGTGATCGGGTTTGGCGCTGCCGATGAAGTCGAGCGCATCAACGATGGACCCGCCCTCTCCCTCGGCCACTGACGTGCGCAACTTCGCGGTGAGTCCCTCGTCGTACCGGCGCTGGGCATAGTCGCGGTCACGCAGCCACGAGGCGAGCCGATTGAGGGCATGGATGTCTTGGACGCCGAGTCGCCAGCGGGACCCTGCCAACAGCCGGATCAGTTCCAACCCTGCGGACGGATCGTGCACGACGGTCAGGGCCGCGACAAGGTCGGCGATCTCGGGCTCGGCGAGCAGACCGCCGAGGCCGAGCACGTGGAACGGTATCTCCCGCTCGCGCAGCGCTTCGAGGAAGAAGCCCTGCATTTTTCGAGTGCGAAACAGCATCGCGGCGGATGACCGCGGGCTCACCGTCAAACGCATCGCGAGCCAATCAGCCGCCGCACGCGCCTCATCGAGAACTGACTGCTCGAACCGCACGTCGATCGGTGCGGTTGAGGCGAACGGTGCCGGTTCGAGTCGATCGACCGAGGCCGAGAGCGGGGCCACCAGGGTATTCGCGGCCTCGAGGATCGCCGTTCCGTTGCGCCAACTCGTCGAGAGGGCATAGCGGGCGCTCGCCCCGAAGGCGGTGGGGAAGTCGTCGAGGTTCGAGGCGCTCGCGCCGCGCCACCCGTAGATCGATTGGTTCGGGTCACCCACCGCCATGACCGGATGCCCGGCAAACAGCGCGGCGAGCAACCGAGTCTGGGTGACCGAGGTGTCCTGGTACTCGTCGAGCAGCACCACACGGAACCTCGTCCGCTCCTGCTCGGCGACCTCCGGACGCTTGCCGACGACGGCGAGCGCGAGCGCGACCTGATCGGAGTACTCAACGAGTCCGCGCGCGAACTTTGCCGCCTCGTACTCCGCCGCCACGTCGAGCAAGGTATCGAGCGCACCGACGTTCTCGACCAGCGTGTCGACTGTCGGGTATGCCCCGCGCCCACCCGGTTCGAGGTCGGATATGGACGCGAATCGCGCCACGAACTCCCGCACGGCACCCGGGTCCACGACATTCTCGGCAAGCGAGCGAGAGAGGCCGAGCACCGCCTTGGTGACGGGATCGAGATTCTTGGCAAGGGAGGCGAGCCGGGCATCCCGACTGCGGATCACCGTGGTGCGGGCCAACTGCCACGACGCGGCTTCGCCCAACACGGCGCCGTCGCTTTCTCGACCCAAAACCACAGCGTTATCTCGGTAAATGCTGTTCGCGTACGAGTTGTAGGTCTGCACCGTCGGGGACTCGAACGGGTCGTATGCCTCGCCGAGCATTCCCGCTGCAGCAAGTTCTGCGATGCGCTCCCGGATGCGCATTGCAAGCTCGCCCGCGGCCTTGCGAGTGAAGGTGAGTCCGAGAATTTCGCTCGGGTTTACCCGCTGGTTCGCGAGCAGCCACAGCACGCGATTGGCCATGGTCTCGGTCTTTCCGCTGCCAGCACCCGCGACGACGAGCGACGGGGCGAGCGGCGCCTCGATCACGGCGCGCTGCTGCTCGGTAGGCCGAGGTCGGCCCAGCGCATCGGCGATCTCGAAGGCGCTCGTCGTTGGCGCGTCAGTCACTACTGACCGCCTTCACGCGGTGAGCGCGCAGGCGCGACGGGTCGCCGACGCCGAACATCGGTAGCTCCGCGCGACCCTCGAACTCTGCTGCGGCAATCAGTACGGATGCCTCGCGCACCCGCTCCCGAAACTCCTCACGTTGCTCCTCGTCTAGCTGACCCTGCACGCCCTCGCGGTACTTCTTGCCGCGCACTCCCTCTTTCACAAACAGGAGCTTGGCCCCACCGCCGTGATGCTCCCCGTGTTCCGCGAGAGCCTCGTCGAGAATCCCCGAGGCGTAGGCAAGCTGGTACGCCGCGAGTTGAGGGTGTTCATCGATGCGCTGCTGGCTCGTGATGGGTGTACCCGTCTTGAGGTCGACGATCACCACGGACCCATCTGCAGACCGTTCAACGCGGTCGATCGAGCCGCTGACATTGGCACGGTCGATCTCGAGTGTGAACCGACTCTCCGCGCCAACGAGCTGTTTGCCGTCACGCTCGAACTCACCGAGGTATTCGGAGAGCGCATCCGTGAACCTGCGCGCAATGGTCTTCTGTCGCTCGGCGAGCCACGGAGCTTCGAACAGCAACTCGCTCCATCGAGACTCGACGGCCGCCCAGAGCGTCTCGGGCTCGGCGTCGGGCGCGGTCTCCATCGCCCAGTGCACGATCGTACCTACGGCCGCAATCACCCCGGACTCCGAGCCCGCCATCCGTTCCAGAAACCAGTCGAGCGGACTGTCGACGAGTTTTTCGAGACCGGATGGCGACACCGGAACCTGCTCCCCCTCGTACAGCGGTCCGGTGGTCGACGGAGCAAGCAGGCCGTGCCAATCTTTCGGATCCGCACCCGGGATGCCTTCCGCCGCGAGTGCCGCGAGGTTGGCAGCGGTGTACGGGGTTACCCGCGACCGAAGTCGTCCGACGAGCGCCCGAAGCGAGAGCGGAGTGGCCGCCGGCGACGAGTCGAGGAGCGGCGCGTCGGGCACAAGTCCCATGAAGACACTCGCTGCCTCGTCATCGTTGGCGACCGCCGCAACGATTAAGCGACGCCGAGCGCGTGAGATCGCGAGCGCGAACATCCGCAATTCATCACCGAGCACCTGGCGCCGCTCGTCGACGGCAACCGAGTCCACCCCAGTGATCACGCGCACGAGTTCGTGAGGCGCAAGCAGCGACCCACGCAGCCGCAGGTTTGGCCAGACCCCGTCCTGAAGCGCAGCGACCACGACGGTGTCGAACTCGAGCCCGACGATGCCCGGCGCCGTAGTCACGAGCACCGTCTCGTCGTTGGGCTGCGGCGAAAGACTGTCTTCCGGAACGTCAGCGTCGAGCACGCTCGCGAGAAACACCTCGGGGGATGCATCCGGCTGGCGTTCCGCGTAACGCTTAGCTGCCGTGAACAGGGCGACGATGCCGTCGAGGTTGCGATTTGCCTCTGCGGCCGTGATGCCGGCACCGAGGGCCTGATCACGCCAGGTACGCGCGAGCCCGCTACGCTCCCAGCCCAGCCAGAGCAACTCTTCGATCGAGCCATCGCTCGCCTGCAGCAACGCGAGGGTCTCCGCGAGCCGTTCAGCCGCCCGTCCGACCCGATGATCGATGGTCGCGAACCGACCGGGCGCTGCGAGCGCTTCGACGAGCAGGTCGTCGGCGGCCCGGTTCCCGCCACCAGCGACCTCCTCTGCGCGCAGCGCGAGTCGCAAACGCCGCAGCGCGAGTCTGTCGAGGCCACCGAACGGGCCGACGAGCAGCTCTGTCGCAGTGGTCGCGTCCAGCGGGGTGCGACCGATCCCCACATCCACAAGAGTGAGCAGACTGCGCGCGGCGCCGTCATCTCGCAAGGCGGTGCCACCGATCGACGTGCGGGTGGGAACCTCGGCGAGCGCAAGAGAGCGAGCGATCACGGGAAGCTGAGCGCCGCTGCGCACGATGACCGCCATGTCGCTCCACGGGATGCCGTTCTCAAGGTGCTCCTGCCTCAGCACGCGCGCGATGGTCGCCCACTCGCGGGCGGGACTTGTCGCCTCGATGCGAGCGATGGGAATGTCGGCATCCGTTCCCCCTGCTCTCGCCGCGCGTTGTGTGCCGGCGGCCGCCGCCCCGATCCGACCGGTCACGGCGGCGGTCAGCTCCCGGAGCGCGGGGCCCTGACGGTGACTCGTGGTGAGGGTCAGCGTCTCGAGATCGGTGCGGCCGAGAACGGTGGCGAGCCTGCCCAGTGCGTCGGGCTCGCCACCCCGAAAGGCGTTGGCTGCGACATCCGGATCACCAAAGGCGATGATGGCAATTCCGCGGGATGCCAGAGCGCGCAGCACGGAGAGGGTCGACTCGGTGGCCTCCTGCAGGTCATCAACGACCACGAGACGGAGCGCGGCGATGCGATCCCCAGGCTCACCGGATTGGATAGCGGCGACCGCGACCCGAGCCAACTCCGACGCATCGAACTGAGTCTCACGAAAATTGGTCACGACCGCGATGTACTCATCGATGAAGTCGGCGGCGGCCACCCACTCCGGATGATCGAGTGCGCGGCCCAACTCACGCAGCCGCGCGGGCGGCACGTCGTACTCGGTTGCCCGCATCATCAGTTCGCGCAATTCATTGCGGAACCTGCGAAGCGCTCGCACCTCGGGCCCGAGCGTCTCTGGCCACTGGGGCCCCGTGCCCTCCTCGACGTGCCCTTCGAGCAGTTGGGCGATGTCGGCGTCTTGTTCGCCACCCGTCACCAAGCGAGGCCCGGATGTCCCCGCCCGCCGCGCCGCGTCGCGCACCACCTCGAACGCGAGGGAGTTCACGGTGCGGGCCAGCGGCCCCGTCGTCGGCACTCCCAGCCGCAGCGCGATGGCGTCTCGGAGCCTCGTCGCGGTCAGGCGCGATGTCGTCAGGGCGAGCACCTCATCGGGTCGCCAGCCCCGGGTCAGCACACGATCGCCAACGACCTCGATCAGGGTGGTCGTCTTGCCGGTTCCCGGAGCGCCCAGCACCGCGGCAGACGTGTCGTCCGGCAGGTCGCGCACTGCTTGCTGGGAAGGGTCCAGCACCCGGGATGACTCCGACTCGGCACGAGCCGCCGAGCGCGCGAATCCAGTGATAGCCACATCACCACGGTAGTGCGCCGGGCTGACACGGGCTGCGCTCAGAGAGAACGGCGAGAGCGGGCATCCGGGATGTCGTAATCTGGGCACGTGGACATACGCATCGGCATCACCAACAGCCCCCGTGAGATCAGCTTCGAGTCATCGCAGAAGTCGGCCGAGGTCGAGAAGACCGTATCCGACGCTCTCACCGCAGATGCGAAGTTCGTGAAGCTTGTCGACGCCAAGGGCAACGTCTATCTCGTTCCCACGGCCTCGTTCGCCTACCTCGAGATCGGTTCGGAAGAGTCGCGTCGCGTGGGCTTCGTAGCGTAAAGGACAGGCCGTGGAACTGCTCTTCGTCACCGTCATCGCCGCCGGTATCGGCGCTATCGTGCGTTACACGATTCCGAAGCGAAGCACCTACGGGCTGTTCCTGCTTCCTGGGGCGAGCGCCGTCGTCGCGATCGTGGTGTGGGTGGGCACCTTGTGGGCTCTGGGCTGGACCTTCGACGGTCCGTGGATTTGGACGGCGTCGCTCGGTGCTGCCGTCATCGTGGCTCTAGTCCTCGCCCTCGTGCTCCCGCGTCGACGCAACGACCACGACTCAGCGTTGCTGCACCAGCTCTCAGGCGGCAAGGCCTAGGCAGTAAGCCCGAGCGCGTCCATCCGGCGGGTGTGCGCCGCGATGAGTTCGGTGAACACGGGCTCGATACGAGCCTCATCGGAGGTGTGATCCTCCGAGTAGCGCAGTGACGAGCGCGCAACGAGCATGGTGTCCCCCACGAGACGACGTCCCCACATCGCCAAACGCGATGCAAGACGGGGGTCAGCTTCGATCGCGCCCTGCAGGATGTCGGCGAGCACGGCCTCGCCGGAGTCCCCCGTGAAGATCCCGGCAATGCGCTTCGCCACGTCCGCGGGCAAACCCAGCGCCAGGCGTGCGAAGAAATCATCGAGGAAACCCGCAGTCAGGTAGCACGACATGACGGTCTCGAACCAATCCGTGCTGAGGGTCGTGCGCTGGAAGGCGTCGACATCGGCGGCCGACGGCTCCATCACCTCGGCCGGGTTTCGACCGGCCTTCGCGATCTCGTCGACGAGCATCCGGTGCCTGCCCAGTGAAATCTCGGCAACACGGCCAATCGCCGTTTTCGCGGCCGTCGACGGGGCGCCCGAGATTGCGCGGGAGAGGCACTCGAACTGGGTGAGCTGCACGTAGGCTGAGCGACCGAGGAAGTCGAGGACGCCGGGCGCGAACTCCTCGAGATCAACCTTTTTCGTCGCGAGCTCCTCGTTGCGGGAGCGCAGGCGAGGCAGCTCTATCCGCCGGGGTGCGCGCGAAAACCAGTTAGCCACGGTGCAAGCTTAGGAGCATGACGGGGCGGCTGGCGGTCCGTCAACGCTCGCGACCAGCTAAACTGTGCTTATACCTCCCATTTCTGGCGGAGGTCCTGCGCCCCAGGACAGAACGGGCGTAGCTCATTGCCTGTAACTGGGCACCGTCTGTTAGGCCACAAATCTTTTGACATTCGCAGAACTCAATATTGACCAAGATATGGTCGACGCGCTCGCCACCAAGGGCATCATCGAACCGTTCCCCATCCAGACCCAGACGATCCCCATGGGGCTCGCGGGTCAAGACATCATCGGTCAGGCCAAAACCGGAACGGGCAAGACCCTCGGTTTCGGTCTGCCCCTCCTCCAATCACTCGGCCTCGACCCCGAACCGGGCGTCAAAGCGCTCGTCGTGGTTCCCACGCGCGAGCTGTGCGTGCAGGTAGCGGAAGACCTCGTTCTCGCCGCCTCGAATCGCACCACCAAGGTCGCCGCGATCTACGGAGGCAAGGCCTATGAGGGCCAGGTCGAAGAGCTCAAGGCTGGCGCCCAGGTCGTCGTCGGCACACCCGGTCGACTGCTCGACCTCGCGAGCCAGCGCCTGCTGAGCCTCAAAGAGGTCAAGGTCATGGTTCTCGACGAGGCCGACAAGATGCTCGACCTTGGCTTCCTCAGCGACATCGAGAAGCTGTTTGCGCAGACGTCGCCGACTCGCCACACGATGCTGTTCTCGGCAACCATGCCTGGCCCGATCGTGGCCCTCGCTCGTCGCTTCATGAACAAGCCGATTCACATTCGCGCCACCGATCCCAACGAGGGGCTCACGCAGGCGAACATCAAGCACGTCGTCTACCGCGCCCACAACTTGGACAAAGACGAGATCATTGCCCGCATCCTGCAGTCCGAGGGTCGCGGCAAGACAGTCGTTTTCACCCGCACCAAGCGCGCGGCAGCCAAGCTTGTCGAAGAGCTCAACGACCGCGGATTCAATGCCGCCGCCGTTCACGGCGACCTCAACCAAGAGCAGCGCGAGCGCGCCATGGCCGCCTTCAAGGCTGGCAAGAAAGACATCCTCATTGCGACGGATGTGGCAGCCCGCGGCATCGACGTCAACGACGTCACCCACGTGATCAATCACACAATCCCCGACGACCACGACACGTACCTGCACCGCGCGGGCCGTACGGGCCGTGCCGGGAAGACCGGCATCGCCGTCACCTTCGTGGACTGGGATGACATGCACAAGTGGTCGCTCATCAACCGCGCTCTCGAGATGGGCATCCCGGAGCCCGTCGAGACCTACTCCTCGAGCCCGCACCTCTTCACTGACCTCGACATTCCCGAAGGCACGAAGGGTCGTTTGCCCGGTTCCGTCGCACGGGTCAAAGATCCCGCACCCGCGGGCGCAGGCCGTGGTGGCAACGGTGGTCGATCCGGCGGCGACCGTGGTGGTCGTTCGCAGACCGCGTCGCGCCCGGCACGCACCACGGATGCCACGCGCGACAGCGCGTCCGGTGGTGGAACGCACGACGGCGCAGCCCCGTCGCGCCGACGCCGCACGCGCACGCGCCGCGGTGGTTCGACGACGCCCGGGAACGCGTCACCGACGAACTAGCCTGAACTGGGACTTGTGCGCGGTGTTCGAAAAGTGACATAACCTTTTCATGATCACCTCCTCACACTCCGGGTTCGCTGGCGTCGTCCTTGCGGCACTCCTTCTCGCCGGATGCAGCGCGGGCCCCGCGACCCCATCGGGGTCCGGGGGTGGGAGCACGGCCGGCGGGGCAGCATCAGGACCCTGCATAGTCGGCGTGTGGAATCTCGACGTCGGCGACTACGAGGCGCAGTCGCTCCTCTACATCAACGGTCTCGCCGTTCCCATGGAGGACTTCACCCTCACGGGAAGTCAGACGCTCAGCGTGACGGCAGACGGACTGTTCCGACTCGACACCGAGATCACCACGGCCGGAAACCTCGTCATCGACTCGTACATGCGAGCGCTGTCGACGACGACGACCGGGATGTCGACTGCCGATTGGAGCCCGGGCGAGCCGGGAACCATCGATCTCGAGAACTGGGTGGACGACCTAGAAGTCACCGGCGATGCGCCGGAGGAAAGCGGCCTCGGGGGAGGTGTCGGGTTCGGGAGCATCCCCACCGTGTCCGTGACGTGCGAGGGCGACCGACTGAAACTCGGTGGACTCGATCTACCGCTCGACTCCCACTGGATCCGGCGGCCCTAGCCCCTGTGCGGAGTGCCAACGTACGGCGCGGTTCCGCTTCCACGCTCGACGAGCTTGGCCAGCACGTCGGCGCTCGTTGAGTTCTCCGCGAGCCGATTCGGCTTGCCTTCGCCGTGATAGTCGCTCGAGCCCGTGATTTCGAGACCGAACTTCTTGGCGAGCACTCGAAGCCGACGCTTGCCGTCCTCCGTGTTGTCCCGGTGGCCGACTTCGAGACCGAACAGTCCCGCGCCGGCGAGGTCACCGATCACTCGTTCATCCATCGGGCGATATCGCCCATGGGTCGCCGGATGCGCGAGCACGGGCACCCCGCCGGCGGCCACGATCATCCGCACGCCCTCGACCGGCGACGGGGCGTAGTACTTCTCGTAGTACCCCCCGCGCCAGTGCAGGATGCTCTCGAATGCCGCACTGCGGTTCGGAACGAATCCTTTGCGCACGAGTGCGTCGGCGATGTGCGGGCGGCCCAGAGTCGTGCCATCCGAGGACTCTGCGAGCACGTCATCCCAGGTCAGGTCGAAGTCGGCCGAGATCTTCTCCACGATTCGCTCGGCTCGACGAAGCCGACCGTCTCGGATACGCGCAGTTTCAGCAACGACCTCGCCGTTGTTCGGGTCGAACAGGTATGCGAGCACGTGCACGCTCGCCGGACCATAGTTAGTGCTGAGTTCCATGCCCGGAATGACCGTGATTCCCGTGCCCTTCGCAGCGGTGAACGCCTCCTGCCACCCTGCCGTGGAGTCGTGGTCGGTGAGAGCGACCGTCGAGAGTCCGGCGGCCACCGCCGCGTGGATGAGTTGGGTGGGCGTCTCGGTACCATCGGACACCGCGCTGTGCGTGTGGAGATCGATGAGGCCGTCGGGCATCCGCCCAGCCTATTGCGCGCGTCTCTGGGTTAGGCTCGGCCCGCCATGTTTCGCAGATTTCTCGCCGCCGTCGTCATTGTCGCTGTGGCCGCTGCGCTGCTCGTGGTTCTCTGGCCGCAAGTGTTCGGGCTGGCTAGTTCCCCCGTTATCGCACAGGTCGTTTCGCTGCGGGGGCTGGGCGCATCGGTCGCACTCGTGCTGGTCGTGGCGTTGACGCTCGCAGCACTCATCTCGGGTGCCGTACGACGGTTCGCCGCATCACTCGCAATCTGCCTTCTCGTGTTCACGCTCGTGACCGCGGCGGTTCTGTCGACGCGCGGTTTTGGAAACCCGGGCTTTGAATCAGCCACCGACAACGACGTCACCGTCCTCAGTTGGAACACGCTCGGCGACGCTCCGGGCGCAGGCGCGATTGCGGCATTGGCCCTGGAGACGGGAGCCGAAGTCGTGGTGCTCCCGGAAACCACCCGCGAGACCGGCCTCACTGTCGCGGGCATCATGGGCGAAGCGGGCAAGCCGATGGGATTGTTCACGACCCACTACGACGAGGTGTCGAAAGCTCGGTCCACCACGGTCCTGATCAGTGTCGACCTCGGTGAGTATGAGGCCGACGAGTCACTCATGACCACGTCTGTGCTTCCCTCCATCGTGGCCACCCCGGTCGATGGCACCGGCCCCACGATCATCGCCGTGCATGCGGTGGCCCCTATACCCGGCGAGATGGCGCATTGGCGCAGCGATCTCCAGTGGCTCAGCGAGGCGTGCGCTGGCGACAACGTCATCATGGCTGGCGATTTCAACTCGACGCTCGACTACTACTCGGGCTTGGCCACAGATGTCGACGCGACACTCGGGGGGTGCGCGGACGCCGCGGACGCCACCGGCAACGCCGCGGTCGGCACCTGGCCTGCGGTTCTCCCCGCTCTGCTCGGTGCTCCGATTGACCATGTGATGACCACGCCAAACTGGCGGATCACCGGATTCCGGGTCATCCAGTCACACGACGGCGACGGTAGCGACCATCGCCCGATTCTCGCGCAGCTATCACCCGCAAACTGAGCCCGATTGGGTGGAGACTAGAGCTATGGCTGACAAATCCGCTGCGCCCCGCGCCACGTCAAACCGCTCGACGACCCCCGTCTCCGACACGTTCGCGCAGTACATCTCCTCGCAATGGGCAGACCGACCGGATGCCCTACCCACGCCCCGCGAATCAGCGAGATACGCGGCGCAGCGACGAGCGCGAATCTCGGCGATGCACCCCGGAAAGCGGCTCATCCTGCCGGCCGGTGCGGCCAAGGTCCGCTCCAACGACACGGACTTCGCCTATCGCGCACACTCTGCCTTCGCACACCTGACCGGGTGGGGTTCGGATTCCGTGCCCGGGAGCGTGCTCGTGCTCGAACCCACGCCAGACGGCCACACCGCGACGCTCTATTTTCGGGAACCCGCAGGTCGCGAGTCCGACGAGTTCTATGCGAACCCCGAGATCGGTGAGTTCTGGATTGGCGCTCGCCCCTCGCTTACCCACGTTGCCGCGGACCTAGGTCTCGCGACTGTCGGGCTCGACGGTTTCGCAGCAGTTCTCGACGCTGTCGACGCCACCACCCTCATCGTGCGCGATGCCGATCGTGACCTCACTGATCAGGTGGACGGTCGTCGTCTGCTCACCGTCGACTCCGAGTCCCTTGCCAGCATCGATATCGACAGTGACGCGGATGACGACCTCGCGCGCGACCTGAGCGAGCTGCGGCTCGTGAAGGATGGCTACGAGATCGCCGAGATGCGCGCCGCCGTAGCTGCCACGAAGCTCGGCTTCGACGATGTGATCGGCGACTTCTCCGACATCACGGCGCACACGCGCGGTGAACGCCTGGTCGAAGGGACCTTCAACCGCCGTGCGCGCGCCGAGGGAAATACTGTCGGCTATGACACGATCGCGGCATCCGGACCGCACGCCTGCATTCTGCACTGGACTCGCAACGACGGCCCCGTGGTGCCGGGTGACCTCATCCTCATCGACGCTGGGATCGAGCTCGACAGCTACTACACCGCCGACATCACGCGCACGCTGCCGGTCAACGGCACCTTCACCGAGGTGCAGCGACGGGTCTACGAGGCGGTGCTCGAGGCGGCGGATGCCGCATTCGCCATCGTGAAGCCCGGCATCAAGTTCCGCGAGATCCACGCCGAGGCCATGAAGGTCATCGCCGCGAAGACCGCGGAGTGGGGCTTCCTGCCGGTGAGCGCCGAGCAGTCGCTCGAACCGGAACACCAGTACCACCGCAGGTACATGGTGCACGGCACCTCCCACCACTTGGGAATCGACGTGCACGACTGTGCCGCAGCGCGTCGCGAGCTCTACCTCGAGGGCATCCTCGAGCCGGGCATGGTCTTCACCATCGAACCGGGACTCTACTTCCAGCCCGACGACCTGTCGGTGCCGGAGGAGTACCGCGGCATCGGCGTGCGCATCGAAGACAACATCCTGGTGACCGAGTCGGGCGCGGAGAACCTCTCCGTGGGCATCCCCCGCACTGCCGACGACGTGGAGCGTTGGCTCGCGAACTAGGCCAGCAAGCCCGGACCCACGGGTGCGGTGTTGCCCGGGCGAACAGCTCGGCCGGTGAACTGCTGGCCCGCTAGCGCTACTCAGCCGGGTGCTGCTGCAACGTGAGCTGCGCCTTTGCCGTGAGCTCGGGGTCGATGATGATCTGGTAGCTCGACGCGAGCACCTGATGCGTTGAGGTGAAGTCGCGGCGGCGACGGTTCACGGCATACGTGACGACGCCAAATATCACACCGAACCCGGCGCCGATGAGGGTAGCGGCGATGACGAAGCCGAACGCCTGCGCGCTGGGGGTCGTGAAGATCGTGAGCACAAGGCCGAAGAACAGCCCGAGCCAGGCACCGGATGCCGCACCCGCGATGGCGGCACGACCGTAGGTGAGCTTGCCGGTGACCCGTTCGACGGTCTTGAGGTCGTTGCCGACGATCGACAGCTTGGCTACCTCGAAGTCTGCCTTGGCGAGCCGATCGACGACCCCCTGCGCCTCGAGATAGGTGTCATACGTACCGAGCACGTCCCCCTTGGGGATCGATGGAAGGACGGGGCCGCGACGGCCGAACGCGCTGGAATTGGTCACCCACCTAGTTTAGACGTGGGGGTAGGGGCGCTTGGGTAAACTCAAGCCGTGAGCACCACGAGAGTATTCGCCGCCCGATTGGTCGGGTGCTCCGTTTTCGACCCCAACGGTGACCGCGTCGGGAAGGTGCGCGACGTCCTCGTCGTCTATCGCACCAACGGTGGCCCGCGCGTCGTCGGCATGGTTCTCGAAGTGCCGGGCAAGCGCCGCGTCTTCCTCTCGATCGGTCGCGTCACGAGCATCGGCTCCGGCCAGATCATCACGACCGGCCTCATCAACCTCCGCCGCTTCGAGCAGCGTGGCGGTGAGGTGCGAGTGATGGCCGAGCTGCTGGGTCGCAAAGTACGACTGCGCGACGGTTCTGGCGAAGCCCACATCGAGGATGTCGCGATCGAGGAAACCGATCTTGGCGAGTGGGAAGTCATGCAGGTATTCCTGCGACGCCCCAAGTCCGGTGGGACACTCTTCGCAAAAGGCGCGACTCTCTTCACCCCGTGGTCCGACATCATCGAGAAGCAGACGACGGGTGAATCCCAGTCCGCTACCCAACTGGTCGCGAGCTATGCCGACATGCTCCCCGCCGACCTCGCGAACGCGATGCTTGACCTGCCAGAGCAACGGATGCTCGAAGTCGCCGAAGAACTCAGCGACGACCGTCTCGCCGATGTACTCGAAGAGATGCCGGAGACTGAGCAGGTCGACATCCTCGGCCACCTCGACGACGACCGCGCCGCCGACGTGCTCGACCAGATGCAGCCGGATGACGCAGCTGACCTTATCGCGCACCTGAGCGATGAGCGCGGTGAGACCCTGCTCGACCTCATGGAACCCGAAGAAGCCGAGGATGTGCGCTTCCTGCTCTCGTACGCACCGGACACCGCAGGCGGCCTCATGACTCCCGAGCCGATCATCGTCTCGGCCGACGCGACAGTGGCCGAAGGCCTTGCTCTGATCCGTCGCCACGAGCTCGCCCCCGCGCTGGGCGCGGCGATCTGCGTCACCCTGCCACCGTACGAACCGCCCACGGGCCGGTTCCTCGGAATGGTGCACTTCCAGCGCATGTTGCGCTACCCGCCGAACGAGCGCCTCGGTGCTCTCGTCGACCCGACCCTCGAGCCAGTGCACGCGAGCACAAGCGCGGCAGAGGTCTCGCGCATCCTCGCCAGCTATAACCTCGTCTCGGTTCCGGTCGTCGACGAAAATCACCGTCTCGTCGGGGTGGTGACCATTGACGATGTCCTCGACTATCTGCTTCCGGACGACTGGCGAAGTACGAACGATGAAGAACCCGCACACGCAACAACCACCCCAGTGAGGAGGACATCCCGTGGCACGCGCTAGAAATCGACCCACCCGCAACGAGATGCGTCTCGATTCGCCACGGGGCATGCGTCAAGGGCTCCCGCTATTCCAGAGTCGCGACGCTTTCGGGCGCTTCACCGAGGCGATCGCCCGCGGCATGGGAACGCCGTGGTTCCTGTTCGGTCTCTCGATCTTCGTGGTTCTCTGGATGCTCTACAACACGCTCGCGCCCGACAACTTCCGGTTCGACTCGGCGGCTATCGGATTCACGGCCCTCACGCTCATCCTCTCTTTGCAGGCCTCCTACGCGGCGCCGCTCATCCTGCTCGCGCAAAACCGTCAGGACGACCGCGACCGCGTGCAGATCGAGCAAGACAGGCAGCGTGCCGAACGCAACCTGAACGACACCGAGTACCTTGCACGCGAGGTGGTCGCGCTGCGCCTCTCGATGAACGACCTCGCGAGCAAGGACTTCATCCGCGCCGAGTTGCGCGCGATGCTCGAGGAGCTCGACAAGAAGGATGATGACACCCCCGGAAGCTGAGGCGCTCGAGGCCGAGGTCCGCCGGGCGCTCTCTCGGGTTATCGACCCAGAGATCCGTCGCCCCATCACCGAGTTGAACATGATCGGCGAGGTTACGGTCGAAGCGGGTGCGCTCACGGTGGCCCTCAAGCTGACGATCGTCGGGTGCCCCGCCGCAGACACTATCGAACGTGACGTTCGGGAGGCCGCGGCATCCGTTGACGGCGTGGAGAGCGTGCACGTAAACGTCTCGGTGATGTCGCCAGAGGAGCGCGCCGCACTCACCGAGAAGCTGCGCGGTGGACGCCCCAAAACCCTGCAGTTCGGACCGGACTCCCTCACGCGCATCTTCGCGATCTCCAGCGGAAAAGGGGGTGTCGGCAAGTCCACGCTCACCGCCAACCTCGGTGTCGCGCTCGCCGCCAGTGGACTGCGAGTCGGGATCGTCGACGCCGACGTGTTCGGCTTTTCGATCCCCGGACTCCTCGGTGTCGCAGGGGCGAAGCCCACCCAGGTTGACGAGATGATCCTGCCGCCGGTCGCGCACGGTGTGAAAGTGATCTCCATCGGCATGTTCGTCGAGGGCAACACTGCGGTTTCCTGGCGCGGACCGATGCTGCACCGAACGCTCCAGCAGTTTCTCACCGACGTCTACTTCGGCGATCTCGACGTGCTCCTCATCGACCTTCCGCCCGGCACCGGTGATGTCGCAATCTCACTCGGCCAACTGCTGCCGCAGGCCGAAGTCATCGTCGTGACCACTCCACAACCGGCAGCAGCCGAAGTGGCCGAGCGCAGCGGACTCGTCGCACGCCAGACCGGCCAGACGGTGATCGGTGTGATCGAGAACATGGCAGGGCTGGTCCAGCCGGACGGCAGTGTCCTTGACCTGTTCGGCGCGGGTGGTGGCGCGAATGCCGCGGCACGCCTGACCACACCGGAACAGCCCGTGCCGCTTCTCGCGTCCATCCCGCTCAGCCTCGCCCTGCGCGCTGGTGGCGATTCGGGAATTCCCGTGGTTTTGGGTGATCCGGATGACCCGGCAGCGGTAGCGATCGCCGCGGTCGCGCGCACCCTCGCCTCCCGTGCGCGTGGTCTGGTGGGCAAGAAGCTCGGCCTCACCGTGAGCTGATTCTTACGCGCCTCCACTGCATTCCGCGTGCACCCCGGTAGCGTATGAGCGTGGGCACCGAGCGAAAGAAACCTTTCTGGTGGGAGTCGCGCTCACCCACCCGTTCTTTCATTCTCGGCGCAGTATTCCTCGGGGTCATCGTCGTCGCAGTCCTTGAGCCAGCGATGCGGGCCGAGCCCCTGCGCTTGGCTGGCCTCATCGCCGTCGCCGGGATCGCGGTCGCGGCTCAGTGCGCGTCGGCAATCGCCACTCTCGTCCATCGCCGCCGCGAGTCCGAGCGGGCGTCCGAGGATGCGACCGAGCCGCCTAACGCAAAACGCCCCGACTCGAACTGAGCGGGGCGTGCGTGACCGGCCGACGCAGAGCGTGGCGCGGTGGCTTCGGTTAGAAGCGGCGAGTGGGAATGCGGTGGTAGCCGTCGTGCGCGACTGCGCTGACGGACCCGACGATTCCCGCAACGGCCGTAGCCGTCAGGATGAGCAATGCGATTGACATATCCCTATTGTCGTCGGCGTCAACCTTGTAGAACAAGAACATAATACTTACGTAACAATGTAGTCTAACTTAATGGATATTCGTCGCCTTGAGCTCCTTCGAGAGCTTGCCGACCGGGGCAGTATTACGGCGGTCGCGCAGGCCACGAGGCGCACGGCATCCGCGGTCTCCCAGCAGCTCAAGATCCTCGAGCGGGAGGCCGGCGTACCCCTGACCGAACGCTCCGGCCGGGGGGTCGCGCTCACCTCCGCGGGGCGCGCCCTCGCCCGTACAGCAACCGATGTGGCCACAGCGATCGAGCGTGCAGAGGCCCTCTGGGAGGACTTCCGATCGCAGCCGCTCGGTGAAGTCACTCTCACGATCTTCCCCACCGGCGGCCAGATGCTGCTACCGGGTCTACTCTCCGCGATTGACGGCATGGCGGGCCTCACGCTGCACGCGAACGATCTCGACTCGCACGTGACCGAGGTCGCCGACCTCACGGCCGACTTCGACATCGTGGTCGCCGACTCCCCGGGGGTGCGCCCCAGTTGGGCCAAACGCGGGCTCACCGTCGTCCCCCTCATGCGGGAGCCGCTCGACATCGCTCTCCCGGAAGGACACTACCTCGGTGACCGTACCGTACTCACTCCAGCCGACCTCATTGACGAAGCATGGATCGGCACCCCGCGTGACCTGCCGTTCGACAAGATCCTGCGCAGCGTCGAAGCGGTCAACGGACTGCCCGCCAACATCGTGCAGCGTCTTGCCGACAACGGCGTCGTGGAATCGCTCGTCGCCGCCGGCCACGGCATCGCTATCCTCCCGCGCTATACGACGCGTGACCGGGAGAACGGACTCATCACGCGACCACTTCAGGGCGTCCGCGCGTCGCGACTTATCTCGGCGATCTTGCGCCCAGACCGGGCCGAACGTCCCTCGGTGCGCGTGGTGATCGAAGCGCTGCGTGCCGAAGCTGAGCGATTCGAAGACGCCCACCAGACCAGCTAGCGCGGCTCCACCACTCGCGCGACCAGTTCCGTGAGTAGCCGCTCCGTTAGCGGGGCCGGCAGCGCCGCTACGAGCGCAAGGAACGGCGCCATGCGATCCGGCAATCCACCCGCGTCCGACGACTCCAGCCCGATTCCCGCGAGAATCGCGAACGCCGTCGCCGAGTCCAGCGGTGGTGCATCCGGTGACGACAGGCTGGCGACGAGGTCATGGGGAAGTGCTCCAAAGACGTCGGCGGGGGCCACGCCAGGCACGCCCCGCATCTCGTCGGCCGCCGTGACCAGAGCTCCGGAAAGGTCGGCGAGCACCCCCTCCGTCACCGGAGTGATGGTGAGGTGGGTGGTGGGTGGGAGCTGGGTTCCGTCCGATTGGACGAGACCCGGCTGAAGTTGCAGGAGCCACCCGTGTGCGCGCACTTGGTCCGCCCAGTGGTGCGGGTCGACCTGACGGTGTGCGGGGGCCGTGGCATCCGTCGCAACCGCGATGAGTGGGCCCACCGGCGTACCCACCACCCTGAGACCCTCGATCGAGTCGATGAGCGAGATCAGCGCGACGGTCGATCGTTCGCACGACGCTGCAAGCTCGGCGAGGCCCGACCGGCCGAGCGCGTGGGTGATTGCCCAACCCGCCGCGAGGGCACCTGCCGATTTTGACCCGAGCATTGTCGGGTTGACCACCGGGTATCCCGGCCACCGCGTGGTGGCGAAGAACTGCGCCCGCTGGCGGTCACGACCGCGCTGGAGCAGCACCGACACTCCCTTTGGCGCGTAGCCGAACTTGTGCAGGTCGGCGCTGATGCTCGTGACCCCCGGCACGCGGAAGTCCCACGGCTCGAGCCCTGGCCAGAACGGCAGCACCCAGCCGCCGATGCAGGCATCGACGTGGCAAGGAATTCCCCACTCTGCGGCGGCCGCGGCGACGGCTTCGATCGGGTCGAGGGCAGCGTGTGGGTAACTCGGTGCTGAGACGACGACGAGTGCAACGTCTGGCCCGAGGCGCGCGATGAGCGTGGCGGCATCGACCCGACCGTCCTGTTCGACGGGGACCAAGTCGAGATCGAGGCCGAAGTAGTGCGCAGCCTTCTGAAACGCGGCATGCGCGGTCACGGGGGCAACGAGTCGAGGTCGCCCTGAACCCGACCACAGGTCGCGAGCGGTCTTCACCGCAAGCAGGCAGCTCTCGGTTCCGCCCGTCGTCACGCTGCCGACGACATCATCATCGCCGCCCAGCAGGTCACGTGCGAAACCGACGACTTCACCCTCCATGACGGCCACCGAAGTGAACGTCGTGGGGTCGAGCCCGTTTACCGGCTGCACGACTCGTATCGCCGCGGCGGCGAGTTCATCGAGCTCGGCGAGCCCGGAGTCGTACACGTAGGAGAGCACGTGCCCGCCGTGGGTGGGTGCGTCGGCGGCACGCAAGGCGTCTAGCCTCGCGAGAATGTCTGCCGGTTGCTCAACGAACTGCATCGATGTCTGCCTTCCGGAGGGGGTAACGCGAGAATGTGATGAGCGAGAGCAGGATGATCAGCGCGGGTACGGCGCTGAAGCTCAGGGCGATACCCATGATCGCCGAGGCCGGCTGGGTGACGGCCACTCCCCCGACCGACTCGATGTAGCCGGATGCCCCGAGCACGATGCCTAGGACGGTGGTGCCGAGCGCGATGCCCGTGGTCTCCCCCGCCGTCCAGACACCGCCGAACGAACCCGCAGCACCTGTGCCGTGCCGGTCAGCATCGTGGGAGATCACGTCGGGCAGCATCGACAACGGAAGCGACTGCATTCCTGCATAGCCGATCCCAGCGAGCGCGATAGGACCGTAGACCCACTGGCCGGGCAACCACACGAGCGCGACCATCGACAGCGCGGCGACACCGAAGAGCACGGAGGCGATCACGAACGTACGCTCCTTGCCGATGCGACGGGAGATGATCGCCCACACCGGCGCGAAGAGGATCGCCGGCGCGACGAGCGAGACGAAGATGAACGTGACCCCGTCGGCGCCGATCACCCATTTGGCCAGATACACGGCACCGGCGAGCATGATTCCGGTGGCGAGGCCCTGAAGCAGAAAGGTGGCAAGCAGCGCGCGGAACGGCTTGCTTCGGCGCAGGGCAGCGAACCCCGCACGATAGTTGTCGAGAATCGAGACCGGCTCGACGGCGCTGAGCTCGCGTCGCTTCGCCACGAACGAGGAGATGAACAACCCCGCACCGATCACGAGACCCGCGACGATCGCCATGACGAGGTAACCCGTGTACGCGTCAGTGAAGGCATTCTTGATCTCGGGAGCGCCAGCACCGAACAACAGGATCGCGAGGGTGAGCACGACCACGCGCGCCGAGATGAGTTTCGTGCGTGCATGGTACTCGCCCGTGAGTTCGGCCGGCAGTGCGATGTAGGGCACCTGGAAGAGTGAGAAGGCAGTCGCCGTGATGAGGAACGCGAGAAGCACCCACACGCCGGAGGCAACCGGTCCGATCCCCGCGGGAACCGCGAAGGTGAGCACGAAGAACACGGGAAGCGCGAGCGCCCCGAGAATCATCGCGGGGCGACGCGAGCCGCGCACTGCGAGGCTCCGGTCGCTGCGCGCGCCGATGACCGGATCGATGATCACGTCCCACACCTTGGCCACGGTGATGAGAGCACCCGCCGCCGCGGCCGCGATGCCGAGGGTGTCCGTCATGTACGCCAGTAAGACGAGGCCGGGAAGGGTTCCGAACCCTCCGGTGCCGACCGATCCGATGGCGTATGTTGCGATGGTCTTCCGAGTGAGAACGCTCTCCATTTTCAGAGTGTATCGATAGCGCGCGGCGTAAACTCGCGTCCATGGCAGCATTGACGCTCACCCAGCCCCTCGTTAGCGATCTCGTCGGTGATCTCACCGCGACGAGTGGCGTCACCGCACCGGTGATCGCCCCCTTCACGGGAGAGCTGTTGCACGAGCTGCCGACCTCCACGGAAAGCGATGTTGCGGATGCCGCCGCCGCCGCCCGCATTGCCCAGAAGTCGTGGCGCGAGGCAGGCTTCGCCCATCGCAAAGCCGTACTCCTGAAGGCCCACGACCTCCTGCTCGAGCGCCGAGAGGACATTCTCGACATCCTGCAGACCGAGAATGGCAAGACGCGCGGTCACGCCTTCGAGGAGTTCGCGCAGGCCGTGCAGGCCACTCGCTACTACGCCGTGGTCGCGCGGCGAGTCCTGCGCACCCGCGGACGTCGTGCGGGCGTTCCGGTCATGTTGCGGGCCAGCGTGGACTACAAGCCCAAGGGCGTCATCGGAGTGATCACGCCGTGGAACTTCCCCATCGCTCTCGGGATCATGGACATTGCGCCCGCGCTCGCGGCAGGGAATGCGGTAGTGCAAAAGGCCGACAACCAGGGGGCGCTCTCGATTCTCGCCTCGCGTCGCGCATTCATCGACGCCGGAGTTCCCGCCGCCCTGTGGGCAGTGGTCACCGGCCCCGGGGCGACCGTCGGCAATGCGGTTGTCGACAACGCCGACTATGTGGCATTCACGGGGTCGAGCGCCACCGGTACGAAGGTGGGTGAACGTGCGATGTCGACACTCACGGGCGCCTCCCTCGAGCTCGGCGGCAAGAACCCGCTCATCGTCCTCGATGACGTCAAGCCCTCGGCCGTCGCATCCAGTGTCGCGTGCGCGGTGTTCTCGGGAGCGGGCCAAGTGTGCGTCTCCATCGAACGCATCTATGTTCAGCGCTCTGTCGCCACAGCCTTCACCGCGGCATTCGTCGACTACACGAAGTCGATGAAGCAAGGTGCAGCTCTCGATTTCACCACCGACGTCGGCTCGCTCACGAGTGAAGCACAGCTCAAGCGCGTTCAGGCCCATGTCGACGATGCGGTCAGCAAGGGGGCGACGATTCTCGCGGGCGGCAAGGCGCGCCCCGATCTCGGTCCGTACTTCTTCGAACCTACGATCCTCAGCGGTGTCACCTCCGAAATGGAATGTTTCGCTGTCGAGACGTTTGGTCCACTCGTCGCGATCGAGATAGTCGACACCGAGGGTGAGGCAATCGCCGCCGCGAACGCCAGCGACTTCGGACTCAATGCGTCAGTGTTCAGCGGTTCGCTCGTCCGTGCCCGACGCGTCGCCGACCAACTCGATGCGGGTAGCGTCAATATCAACGACGGTTACCGTGCCACCTTCGGAACCATCGATGCACCGCAGGGTGGCATGAAGCGTTCCGGCCTCGGGCGCCGTAACGGCGTCGAAGGAATCCTGCGCTACGTCGACACGCGGACGGTCGCAGAGAACACCGGACTCATGTCACTGCCGCGCACAGGTGCGGAGTGGGCGAAGATGGCGGGCCTGCTCATCATGTTGCTCAAAACCATGAAGGCCCTGCGACTGCGCTAGGTGTCGCGATCCGTGTCTGCCGTTAGGTTGCTTCGGAGTCGAACGGTGCGGGCTTGCCCTCTTTCAGGAAGCGTTGTCGCTGTGCGTACGCCGACTCGTGCACCGGCTTGATCGTGGGTTCCGGCTCGTCGTCAATGAGCGCCTCGCGGATGATGCGGCGCGGATCATACTGGCGAGGATCGAGTTTCTTCCAGTCGATGTCGTCGAAGTCTGGGCCCATCTCCTCCCGCATGCGTTCCTTGGCTCCGTTAGCCATGGTCCGCAGCGATTTCACGAGTCTGGCGAGCTGCGATGCGTAGTACGGAAGGCGTTCGGGTCCGAGCAGGAAGACGGCGATGATCCCAATGATCAGGAGCTTGTCGAACGTCAGGCCAAAGGACACTCGCTCAGGATACCCGTCAGACCCGGTGCTCCCGCCTAGAGTTGCGTCGTGCCAGACAAGCTGTTGAGTGGGAAGTTCGCCGAAGAGTTCATCGTCGAGCGTCCCGACATCGCGCTGATGCGCCAACACTCACTCGAAGTGGGCGTCGATCCGATCATCCCCGCGATGGGCGCTCAACTTGCTGTGCTCGCAGCCGCGACGCGGCCCACGAACATCATTGAAGTGGGTACCGGTCTCGGCGTGAGCGGGCTGTGGCTGCTGAGCGGTGCACCGGAGGCGGTGCTTACCACCATCGATTCCGAGCTGGATTACCAGACCGTCGCTCGAAAAGGGTTCGCGGATGCCGGTCTGCCAGCTAACCGCATCCGACTCATCGGTGGCCGGGCCGAGGATGTCTTGCCGCGCATGAACGAGTCGAGCTACGACTTGGTCTTCATCGACGGCGACCCCGCGAACGTCATCGAATATGTCGAGCACGGCTTGCGGCTCGCTCGGCGAGGCGGCACCGTCACTGTCGCCCACGCACTGTGGCGCGGGCGAGTAGCTGATCCGGCGGCGCGTGATGACACGGTCGCCGGTTTCAGGATGCTCTTGAAGGAGATCGCGAGTTCCGACGCCGTGCTCACGGCGTTGTCACCGGTAGGAGACGGACTCCTGCAGATGACGAAACTGACTGATTAGATGACTGCCTGGCTCACTGCGGCCAGGCTAGGTAAGGTCGCGCTACGCGGTCGAAACAACTCCCGCGAGGGCATCGTGCAACTCTTTTGCCTCGGCATCGTTGACCGACACTACGAGACGTCCGCCACCTTCGAGAGGTACGCGGACGACAATGAGGCGACCTTCCTTGACAGCCTCCATCGGCCCGTCACCGGTCCTCGGCTTCATGGCTGCCATGGGTGTTCCCCTTTCACACGGATACATCTCCTATTATCGTGCATCCGCGGTGGATCGGGAAAACGCGCCATAACCCCCGCACTCGTTACGGGGGCGTGAAGTCGTATCCGTCCACTCGCCAGGCGAAATTAATCCAGAGAATCTGCCCCGCCACACAGGCCAGAACCAGGCCGATCCGGTACCACGGGCTGCGCGGCTGAGCGAAAGCGCCGAGCGCAGGAAACAGCGGTACGAGCAACCGGAACGTGCTCGATTGCGGGAAGAACACGGCGAGCAGGTAAAGCGCGTAGGACGCCAGCCAGAACCGCAGGTCCACTCCCAACCGTTTCGCCCACGGAGTGAACAGCGCTGCGAAGAATCCCACGACGACGATGCCGAGCGCGCCGAACAGCAGCGGCGGAGGTATCTGGCCAAAATTCGCCCAAAACGCCGCGGACTTCAACCACGGCGTAAACGGCACCAGCTCTTCGTACCCGATGTACGGCGCCCGCCACGCGAGCTCGGTGTCGGTGTAGGCGCTCGGTGAGCCTGTGACCGCCCAGGCGATCAGTAGCCATGCGATTCCCATGAACCCGCTGAAGAGGGCGGCGCTCACGGATGCCACGCGCTCCCCCAGCGGAAATGCGTCGGTACGGCGCCGCCAGAACCGATAGCCGACGTGCAGCACAAGGGCGAGCGCGAACGCGAGCCCGCTCGGGCGGGTGAGTGCCATCACGGCGACAGCAGGCAGCAGCATGAGATATCGCCGCTGGATCAGCAGGTAGAGCGCGAGGGTCAACAGCAGTACGTGCATCGACTCGGCATACGACACCTGCAGGATGGGCGAGAGCGGCGCAATGCAGAACAGCACCACCGCGAACAGCGCGGTGCGCGCAGGCCGCACAAGGGTCATCAGGCGGTAGAACAGCAGGGCTGCCCCGAGCGCGCAGGCCACGGAAACGACAACCGCGAGCACTGGGAAGTCCAGGCCGGTGACGAACATCAACAGGCGCACCACCGCGGGATATACCGGCATAAACGCCCACGCGCTCTCGCCGACATGACCGTCTGTCGTGAGCGGCAACTGCGACGGATAGCCGGACACCGAGATGATGTAGTACCAGTGGCCGTCCCAGATGGAGGCGAAGTCGGCGTAGTGGGGAGCTGCTCCGGTCCAGGCGTTCGCCTGCTGCTGTGCCGCAAACGAGAGCATGATCGCGGTGGTGACCACGCGCGACAACGCGAACACGATAATGACCTTCAGCCACCAGGGCATGAGGCGATACCTGACCCTGAGGTACCGGGACGCGACCGCTATTCGGCGGTCAGCCACGCCCGAAGTCCCCGTTCGCACGCCAGAATCTCCGCAACCGCGACGCGCTCGTCATCCGCGTGAGCGCGCAGCGGATCCCCTGGACCGTAGTTCACGGCCGGAATGCCGAGGGCGGAAAAGCGCGCGACGTCGGTCCAGCCGTACTTGGGATTGGCCTCGCCTCCCACCGCCGCCAAGAATTCTTGGGCGAGCGGGGCGTCCAATCCGGGGCGAGCCCCCTCAGCCAAGTCGGTTATCTCGAGATCGTAACCGGCAAAGACGTCGCGCAGGTGGGCTATCGCATCGTCAGCCGAGCGACTCGGCGCAAACCGATAGTTGATGCTGATCACGGCTTCGTCGGGGATGACATTGCCCGCAACCCCACCCCGAATCCCGACCGCATTAAGACCTTCGCGGTAGACGAGCCCATCGACTTCGAGTTCGGCGGGCACGTAGTCAGCAAGAATGGCGAGCACAGGAGCCGCATCATGGATGGCGTTGTGGCCGACCCAGGAGCGAGCGCTATGCGCGCGTACGCCGTGCAGTCGGATGTCGACTCGCGCTGTGCCGTTGCACCCGCCTTCGATCGTGGCGCTTGTCGGCTCACCCAAGATCGCGAAGTCGCCGGCGAGCAGTTCGGGCCGGGATGCCGCGAGCCGCCCGAGACCGTTGAGCGCACTATCGACCTCCTCGTGGTCGTACCAGATCCATGTCACATCGACAGTCGGGCTCGTGAGTTCGGCAGCGAGCTTGAGTGCCACCGCGACGCCGCCCTTCATGTCCACGGTGCCCCGCCCAATCAGAAACCCGTCCTCCTCCCGAACGGGAAGATTGTTGTTGATCGGCACCGTGTCGAGGTGACCGGCAATCACCACTCTTCTCTCGCGCCCGAGATTCGTTCGCGCGACGACGGCATCCCCGTCGCGGAAGATCTCGAGATGCTGGAATGTTGCGAGGGACGCCACTATCGCGTCGGCGATGCCCCGCTCGTCACCGGACACCGACTCGATGTCACACAGCTGCCGCGTGAGCTCGACGGACGAGGCGGTGAGGTCGAGTACGGGAAGGGCAGGCTCGGTCAGGGGCATCTGGCCAGTTTAAGCACTCCGCGGGTTCAGTACTCTTGGGCTATGACATCGCGCGCAGCTTGGGGATACGGTCTGGCAACAGTGGCCGGGGACGGAACTGTACTCGACACCTGGTTTCCGAGCCCGAAACTCGGCACGTTTCCTAGCGGCACTGATCCGCATATTGCCCCTGCCGAGTTCGAAGACCTCGCGGGCCGGGATGCGCGGCGCAACGTCTCCCTCGACTTCGTCACCGTCGAGACCGATCTGGACGGCCCGATCACCTCGACCCCCGATGCGTACCTGCGACTTCACCTGCTGAGTCATCTGCTCGTGGCGCCCAACACGATCAACCTCGACGGAATCTTCGGCCACCTTCCGATCGTCGTATGGACGAACGCGGGGCCCGTTCATCCAGCCGACTTCACCCGCCTCCGGGGGCAGTTGCAGCGGGCGGGGATCGCCGCCACCGGCATCGACAAGTTCCCACGGATGCTCGACTACGTGTCGCCCGAGCGGGTACGGATCGCCGATGCCTCGCGGGTGCGGCTCGGTGCGCACCTCTCACCGGGCACGACAGTGATGCACGAGGGTTTCGTGAACTACAACGCCGGAACCTTGGGCTCCTCCATGGTCGAGGGCCGCATCTCACAGGGCGTTGTCGTCGGCGACGGCGCGGACATCGGTGGGGGTGCATCCATCATGGGAACCCTGAGCGGCGGCGGCACCACACGCGTCTCGATCGGAGCCCGCGCGCTGCTCGGCGCAAACTCGGGTGTGGGCATCCCCATCGGCGATGACACTGTCGTCGAGGCCGGTCTCTACGTGACGGCGGGCACCAAGGTGCTGATTCTCGACGGTACGGCGACGCCCGCCTCGGTCAAAGCTATGGATCTCGCCAACGTGCCGGGGCTGTTGTTTCGGCGTAACTCGCTCACCGGCGCCGTAGAGGTGCTCAAGCGCGACGGCACGGGAGTCACGCTCAACAGCGCACTGCACGCGTAGGCACCCGCGCCTAGTCCGGTCGGCTGTCCTTCTCGAGCCGAATGAGATCTTTCGAGAGTTCGCGCAGCCGATCAATGCGCTCGATGACGTAATCGGGCTCATCGGCGATCGTGGCGGCCCGCGCTAGGTTTGCCTGCACCGATGCAGCGATCTCGTCCCAGGCGGCCGCCTGCGCGCGCTGGGCCACACCGTGAGCGAACTGCTCGTCTCCGGCGAGGTCTCGTAGCCTCATGGCCAGGCGGCGAGAGTAGTCCTCCCGGCGGGCCAAACGGCGGGAATCCCCGCCGCGATAGTCGTGAAAGTGCTCTGCTCGCCCAGTTCGACCCTCGGCACCCAAGCGATCCCGAGCTATCCGTTCGGCATCGGCATCCCGCTCGTCGGCGAGGGCGCCCAATTCGTCGGCAACCGCTGCGGCGTAGCGTGGCTCGTCAAAAGAGAGATCATCACGCAGCGCCCCCATGATGATTCGGTTCTTGATGGCCAATCGCACTGCGGCGGTCGAGATCAGTTCGCCCTCATCGAGCAGCTCGTCCATCGAAGCAGGCGGCAGGTCAGCGGGCGCGATGAACGTGCCGAGATTGATCCGGCGGCGTGACCGTCGAAACCACGCCACGACTACGAGGCCTAACGCCCCGTGGGCCAGTCGCGCACGCCGGCCCCCGTATACAGCTGTTGCGGACGCCCGATCTTCGTGTTCGGGTCCTCGTTCATCTCGCGCCAGTTGGCGATCCAACCGGGAAGTCGGCCGATCGCAAACAACACGGTGAACATCCGCGTGGGAAATCCCATCGCCTTGTAGATAACACCGGTATAGAAGTCGACATTGGGGTAGAGCTTGCGCTCGATGAAATAGTCGTCATTGAGGGCGACATGTTCAAGTTCCTTGGCGATGTCGAGGAGATCATCCTTGACGCCCAGCGCGGCGAGCACCTCGTCTGCGCTCTCTTTAACGAGGGTCGCACGGGGGTCGAAACTCTTGTAGACACGGTGCCCGAAGCCCATGAGCCGGATTCCGTCTTCCTTGTTCTTCACGCGCTCGACGAACTTCTCGACGCTCTCGCCCGACTCCTTGATCTCGGCGAGCATCGTGAGCACCGCCTCGTTGGCGCCACCGTGCAGGGGACCGTAGAGCGCGTTGATGCCAGCGGAGATTGAGGAGAAGATGTTGGCTTCGGTCGAGCCAACGAGACGCACAGTCGAGGTCGATGCGTTCTGCTCGTGGTCCTCGTGGAGGATGAGCAGCCGGTCGAGGGCGGTGCTCAGCACGGGATTCACCTCGTAGGGCTCGGCCATCGTGCCGAAGTTGAGCTTGAGAAAGTTGTCGACGAAGCTCAGGGAGTTGTCGGGATACAGGAAGGCCTGACCGAGGGCCTTCTTGTGCGCATACGCGGCGATGACGGGCAGCTTGGCCAGGAGGCGGATCGTCGAGATCTCGACCTGCTCGGGATCGCGAACGTTGAGCGAATCCTCGTAGTAGGTCGACAGCGCCGACACGGCACTCGAGAGCACCGACATCGGGTGTGCGCTGTGTGGCAGTGCGTCGAAGAACCGACGCAAGTCTTCGTGCAGGAGCGTGTGACGACGAATCTTCTCGTCGAATTCGGCGAGCTCCGATGCACTCGGAAGCTCTCCGTAGATCAGAAGCCACGCAACCTCGAGATAGGTCGAGTTCTTGGCGACGTCCTCGATGGCGTATCCGCGATAGCGCAGAATGCCCTTCTCACCGTCGATGTAGGTGATCTCGCTCCGAGTCGAGGCGGTGTTCACGAAGCCTTGATCCAGGGTCGTGAACCCGGTCTGCTTCATGAAAGTCGAGATGTCGATGCTGTCGTGACCGTCGGTTCCGCGGATTATCGGAAACTCAGCAGATCCACCCGGGAAATGGAGGGTGGCTTTCTCGGGGTCAAGAGCCGCATCATTCACCCCTACAGCTTACGCAGTCGCTGACGACACTGACGCAAGCACCAAGGGATCGAGAGGCCCGTTGTAGGTTCAGGACAGCAAGTCGAGGCGCGCCACCGCATCGGCGACATCCGCATCCGAGGCCGTGAGCGCGATCCGGACGTGCTCAGCAGGACTTTCGCCATAGAAGGTGCCTGGCACGACGAGAATCCCGGCGTCGGCGAGCTCCGACACCGTCACCCAAGAGTCCTGGCCTTTGGTTGCCCACAGGTACAGGCCAGCGTCGCTCGCGTCGACGCGGAATCCGGCGCCCTCGAGAGCGGGCTTGAGCCGATGTCGACGGGCGCGGTAGCGTTCCCGCTGTTCGGCCACGTGCGCGTCGTCGTGCAGCGCCGCAATCATCGCGGCCTGCACGGGAGCCGGCGGGATGAGGCCTATGTGCTTGCGCACCCCGACCAGTTCGGCGATGAGGTCGCTGCAGCCAGCAACGAGGGCGGCGCGGTATCCCGCGAGGTTCGACTGTTTACTGAGGGAATAAAGGGCAAGAACCGAAGCGCGATCGCCCTCGATGACCCGCGGATCAAGGATGGACGGGGTGGGATCCGTGCCGCTCCAATTGAGCTCTGCATAGCACTCGTCGCTCGCGATGACCGCGCCGAGTTCGCGCGCGCGCGCAACTGCGGCGCGCAATTGTTCAACGTCCAACACGCTGCCATCGGGGTTGCCCGGGCTGTTGACCCACACGAGCTTTGTGCCGTCGGGCCATTGCGCTGGATCATCCGATGCCACGACTGTCGCCCCGACGAGGGCACCACCGATCGCGTAGGTCGGGTATGCCACCGACGGGTGAACGACGATATCCCCCTTGCCGAGACCGAGCAGGAAGGGCAGCAGCGCCACGAGTTCCTTCGAGCCGATCGTCGGGAGGACGTTCGCGACAGAGAGGTCATCCACTCCACGGCGTCGCGCGAACCACTCCACGATCGCCTCGCGCAAGGCTGGCGTGCCCACTACTTGGGGATAGGCGTGGGCGTCGGTGGCCGCCGAGAGTGCGTCTCGTATGACGGGCGGCGTCGGGTCGACCGGCGAACCGACCGAGAAGTCGAGGAAGCCGTCGGGATGAGACCGTGCACGGTCGGCATACGGAATCAATGAGTCCCACGGGAAATCCGGCAGTGCAAGTGGGCTGCGACTCATTCTGAGGAGCCGCCACCTTCGGGCAGAACCGAAACAACCGGGTGGTCCTTGTGAATGACGCCGACCTTCGATGCCCCGCCGGGCGAGCCGATGTCGTCGAAGAACTCCACATTGGCCTTGTAGTAGTCGGCCCACTTGTCGGGGAGGTCGTCCTCGTAGTAGATGGCCTCAACGGGACAGACCGGCTCGCATGCTCCGCAGTCGACGCATTCGTCGGGCTGGATGTAGAGCATCCGATCACCCTCGTAGATGCAGTCAACCGGGCACTCATCGATGCAGGCGCGGTCTTTGAGGTCCACACAGGGTTGAGCGATGACATACGTCACGTTGGATCGGGACCTTTCACAGCAGGGAGTTCAATATTATCTCGTGCGACTCGTCGGCCCGGACACCCCGGCCGATCGGTTGGAACTTGGCCACGTGAGCACGACCGTGCCCAGGAGCACCGGCCCGAAAATCCAGAGGTAGCTGACGACGTTGCCCGGCACGAAGATCGGGCTTCCCCCGGATTGCAGCGCAAGAAGTCCGGACGCGATGAGCACACCAACGCCGGCGGCAAGAGCCACGACTCGCGACTCGAAGACATATCGCAGCCCGACGAGAAGGGCCACAACAATGAGCAGTGCCGCGATGACACCCCACGGCACGGGCACACCCGCGATCGTCACCGACGCCTGATGTGCGGCGGTCAGCAGCGCGCCGGCGAATAGTCCGAGCGCGGCCGCGACCGTCACCGTCACGATTCGCGCGACAATTCCGTAGTCGGTGAGTGCGGGCTCGGCCGAGCGGAACCGTGTGAATGACTCCACAGCGGCAATCGGTCTCGGCCCTCCGGACGACAGCGTGTATTCGTCGCCGGTCACCGTCACCTGCGTGCCGTACGCCTCGAGCGCGCGGCGCTTGCGGTCGAGGACGTCTCCCTCGACTGCCACGACAACGTCTCCCCCGCCGGACTTCCCGTTGCCGACGACATAGAACGGCACGGCGAGCACCTCGCACGCGGTGCGAGTTGCGTCGTGAGCGCGAATGTGGTCCGGATGCCCGTATCCCCCGTCTGCCGCATAGCTGACCACCACGTCTGGCTCGACGGCAAGGATCACCGCCGCGATGTCGGCAGCCACCTCACCGACCTCGGCTGCGGACAGCGACCGCCCGTCCGTGCTGTCGAGCGGAATGGCGCCGCTGTCGCCCCAGCGCATTCCCGAATCCAGGTACCGCCGAACCTCCCTGCCCTCCCAACGAGCATTCGCCTCCCCCAAGAGGCGATGGTCAGTGACTCCCAGGGCGGCGAGGGCTTCCCGCAATTCGCCAACCCGATACTCGCCGAGTTCGGAACCCATCAGGTGTCGCAGGCCGACCGGGATCACCTCGCCCAACTCGCCGCGTGTGCACGTGAGCACAGTTACCTGCGCGCCCCGATCGACGAGGGTTGCGATTGTGGCACCCGTTGCGAGCGTCTCGTCGTCCGGGTGGGCGTGCACGAAGAGCACCCGTTCGGGCGCTGCGCTGTCGTTTCCCTTGGCCATCGAGCTGCCCTTTCATCCGTCTAGTAGACAGATTACGTGCCGCCCGGTATGGTCGCTGTTAGTTAGGTAAGCCTTACCAATCTCGCCACCCTCGCACCGAAAGCCAGTCGTGCTCGCAAACCTCCTGATCGGCCTCCGCGAAGGCCTCGAGGCCGGACTCATCGTCGGCATCCTTGTCGCGTACGTGAACAAGCTTGGACGTCGCGATATCCTCCCCCGCCTGTGGCTCGGGATCGCCATCGCCATCCTCATCTCGCTCTCGGTCGGCGCCCTGCTCACCTGGGGTCCGTACGCGATGAGCTCTCAGGCCAAGGAGATCCTCGGCGGTAGCCTGTCGATCCTCGCTGTCGGTCTCGTCACTTGGATGATCTTCTGGATGGCACGCCACGCGCGCGCCCTCAAACTCGAACTCCACTCTCGACTTGATGCGGCAATCGCCGGTGCCGGGATGGGCATCGTTCTGATTGGCTTTGTGAGTGTCGGGCGCGAAGGCGTCGAAACTGCCCTCTTTATCTGGGCAACCGTCAACTCCGGTAGCAACGCCGTGGTCGGCACCGCAGGGGCACTCCTCGGGATCGCCGCGGCGATAGTCATCGCATACCTCATCTATCGCGGTCTCGTGCGAATCAATCTCTCCACGTTCTTCCTCTGGACTGGGCTGTTCCTGATTCTCGTTGCCGCCGGTGTACTCGCCTACGGAATTGGTGAGCTGCAGGAGGCCGGCTTGCTTTTCGGCGACGGGCAGACGGCCTTCAGCCTCGCCCACGTCATTCCCCCGTCAAGCTGGTACGGGAGCTTGCTCGCAGGTCTGTTCAACTTCACGGCGGAGCCGAGCTGGCTTCAGTTCGTCGGCTGGCTCGTTTACCTAGGAGTGGTCACCCCACTCTTCCTTCGGACCGCGTTCGCCGCACCTCACAGCGCCCAACCCGACACCCCATCACAGCTCGTCGCTTAGTTGGCCGGAGTCTCGCTGACCGTGTAGCTGGCCACGAAACCGTCGCCGGATTTCCCGGTGATGATGACGAGCACGGAGTACTTGTCGTTGCCGTATACCAACGTGGCACCCTGGTCGGTAGTGCCGCCGATCCCGGATTCGTTTGCCACGAAGCCCGCGTCTTCGAGTTGCTTCTTGATGTCGTTGGCAGCGTCGAGGCTCGGAACCTTGACGGTCACGTTCCACGCCTTGCCGTCGGTGTTGCCGACGCCCAACCCGAATACCACCTCACCGTTGTAGAGCGGGACCTCGCTCTTGGGGAAGTCGTCGGGTACGTTTCCTCCCGGCAGGCTCACGTTGCCTCCCGTTGCCCCTTCCACGATTTGTTCGAGCGGGTTACCGAAGCAGCCCGAGAGCGAAGGAGTGATGACGAGCGCGAGCACGATGGCCAACGGGACTGTGAAACGCTTGGTGTTCATGATGTTCTCCTGTCTCAGCCGCGGAGTACGACGACATAGGAAACTGCCGGGCCGTAGTCGTTGGTCTTGCTTGCAGTGACTTGAATCTGAAACGTATCGTCTTCGAAAACTCCGAATGATCCGTCGCCGGAGGTGCTCTCCTGCAACAGCGCGAAGCCTGCGGCCGAGAGCTTTCCGGATGCCTCGATGTACGACTTCGCGTAATCATCGACCTTCACGACCACAGACCACCCGGTTCCGAGGTCGAGGCCCAGCGGCACATCGCCGTCAACGAGAGGCACCTCAGGGGGGAACGTGCTGGGGACGCCGTGGAGCGCGTCGAGATTCACATCGTTGGGTGAGTCGTTCGAGGTACCGCCACCGCCTGCGGTGCCCGAACCGTCGGACCCGCCGCCTGACGGAGTGGCACAACCGGCGAGCATGAACGAGGTCACGATCCCGATCGCCAGAACGGCGGCGAACAAGCTCTGACGATGTTTCACGGGCACAGCGTACCGCTCCGACGCTAGCCGGAGGAATACGGGTTTCGCACCACGCTGGGCACGAAACGGTCGACGAGCAGAACTGTTCTAAGCGTTTTGCTTCTTGCGCTGCGAGTAGGCGCGCGCACGTGCGTTGGAGTCGAGTTCTACCTTGCGGATGCGAATCACTTCGGGAGTGACTTCAACGCACTCGTCCTCGCGCGCGAACTCGAGGCATTCCTCAAGGGTGAGCTTGCGCGACGGGGTCATCCGCTCGAACACGTCAGACGTGCTCTGGCGCATGTTGGTGAGTTGCTTCTCTTTGGTGATGTTGACATCCATGTCATCTGCGCGCGAGTTCTCGCCCACCACCATGCCTTCATAGACCTCTTGGGTGGGCTCGACGAAGAACGACATCCGCTCCTGAAGGGCGGTCATGGCAAACGGCGTTGCGGCTCCCGAGCGGTCAGCGACGATAGAGCCATTCGTCCGAGTCTCGATGGCGCCGGCCCACGGCTCGTAGCCGTGCGAGATCGCGTTGGCGATTCCGGTGCCGCGGGTGATGGTGAGGAACTCGGTGCGGAAGCCGATCAGGCCTCGCGACGGGACAATGAATTCCATACGCACCCAGCCGGTGCCGTGGTTCGTCATGGTCTCCATGCGGCCCTTGCGGGCGGCCATGAGCTGCGTGATCGCGCCGAGGTGCTCCTCCGGTGAATCGATCGTGAGGTGCTCGAACGGCTCATTGAGCTTGCCGTCGATGTGTTTGGTGACCACCTGGGGCTTGCCGACGGTGAGCTCGTAGCCCTCGCGGCGCATCTGCTCGACGAGGATCGCGAGCGCCAGTTCGCCACGGCCCTGCACCTCCCACGCATCCGGTCGGCCGATGTCGACGAGCTTGATCGAGACGTTTCCGACGAGTTCACGGTCGAGACGGTCCTTCACCATGCGGGCAGTGAGCTTGTGGCCCTTGACCTTGCCGATGAGGGGACTCGTGTTGGTACCGATCGTCATCGAGATGGCCGGGTCGTCGACCTTGATGGTCGGGAGGGGCCGTACGTCATCCGGGTCGGCAAGCGTCTCGCCGATCGTGATGTCTTCGAAACCTGCGACCGCAACAATGTCACCGGGCCCCGCAGATTCGGTCGGGAAACGGTCGAGCGCCTTCGTGATCAGCAACTCGGTGACGCGCACGTTGTGCACGCTGCCGTCGTACTTGACCCATGCGACGGTTTGGCCCTTCTTGATCGTGCCGTTGAAGACACGCAAGAGGGCGAGACGACCGAGGAACGGCGATGCGTCGAGGTTGGTGACATGCGCTTGGAGTGGGTGGGTGTCATCGTAGGTCGGCGCAGGAATGTGCTTGATGATGGCGTCGAACAGTGGCTCGAGGTCGTCATTGTCCGGAAGGGTGCCGTTGTCGGGCTTGTTCCAACTCGCGGCACCATTGCGGCCCGAGGCGTAGACGACGGGCACGTCGAGAACGGCGTCGAGATCCATGTCGGGGAAGTCATCGTGCATGTCGCTCGCCAGGCCCAAGAGGAGGTCTTGGCTTTCGGAGACGACCTCGTCGATGCGGGCATCCGGGCGGTCGGTTTTGTTGACGAGCAACACGACCGGCAGCTTGGCTTCGAGCGCCTTGCGCAGCACAAAGCGGGTCTGCGGGAGCGGGCCTTCGCTCGCATCGACCAGTAGCACGACGCCATCGACCATCGAGAGGCCGCGCTCGACCTCACCGCCGAAGTCGGCGTGGCCGGGCGTATCGATCACGTTGATGGTGATGGGGCCTTCCACCGCATGAATGCCCTTGTACGAGATCGCCGTGTTTTTCGCGAGAATCGTAATTCCCTTTTCGCGCTCGAGGTCGTTCGAGTCCATCGCACGCTCTTCGAGGTGTGCGTGCTCGGCGAACGAGTTGGTCTGTCGAAGCATCGCGTCGACCAGAGTCGTCTTGCCGTGGTCAACGTGGGCGACGATAGCGACGTTGCGCAGGTCGGAGCGTGTGGCAATAGCCATGGCAGGTTCCTTCTAGTTGAGGCCTACGACGGCCTGGGAAGTTTCGGAAGCGCACAATCCCACCGCGCGAAGTGCAGCAAGAAGTCGCTCGAGGAAGCGTCTTGGGGTTTACGCAGGTTCTCGCCTCAGGCGACCTGCGTGTCTAGTCTACGCGATCCGAGCAAATTGCCGTTTCGTCACGGCGTAACGGCCTTCCAATCCCACACATTCCAGAAGATAGTGGGGTTCAGCACCGAAGAGGAGATTCCGGAAACCGCCTTCTTGTCAAAGGCGTACAGGCTCGGGTACTGAAAGAGCGGCACCCCGAATCCGTCGGCCCAGAGCAGGGCATCCACTCGCGTCTCGATGTCGACCTGGCGCACGGGGTCGAATGTTGTCGATAGTTCCGCCAGCAGAGCGTCGACATCCTTGTTCGAGTAATGACTCAGGTTGTTGCGGCCGTTGGTCGAGAATGCCTCGATGACAGCCGTCACACTCAAGCTCGAAGGTTGCCACCCATACAGTGCGGCGTCATAGGCTCCGGCGGCGCCCAAAAGGTCACGCCAACCGGCGGAGGAACAGTCAGTGACGCTGATGCCCGCGAGTGCGGCCGAGGTCTGAATGAGGCCGAACTCGGCTACGCGTCTCGGGCTCGTGGGGTCGTACAGCACGCACACGACCGGATTGGGCACCCCCGCCTCGGCGAGCAACGCCTTTGCGCCCTCGATGTCGACGTCCGCATAGTCGGCGGAACCGTTCACCGCCACCGAAGCTGTGTAGTTGTCGGTACCGGGCAGGAACACGTGAGAATCGCGCGTCGTCGCATCCTTCTGCACCGGCGTCACGAGATCAGTGACGATCTGCGCACGAGGGACGGTCTTGAGGAAGGCCTCACGGATGCGGGCGTCCTCGACGTAACCGTTCTTGGATTCAGCGAACTGCAGATCGAGGTGCTCGTAGGTACCTCCGGATGTGCTCACGACCTGCTGCCCCGTCGCTTTGAATGCCGCCGTCACCTCCGTCGACGCCTGCGGCACGATGACCTGCACCGAACCGTTGAAGAGCGCCTGCACCGCCGCGAGCGGATCGGGGATGACCCGCACCACGATGGTCTCGATGTTGGGCATCCGGGAACCCACGTACTCAGGGTTGGCGGTGAGCGTGACGTACTCCCCCGCCACGAAATCGCTGATCACATACGGGCCGTCGCCCACCAGCAAGTCGGGATCGCTCGGCATGGCGTCGAGATTGAACCCCGTGTTCCAGAAGGCGGAGATCTTGGCGAGCGCTGCGCGGTCGTTGGTGGTGATCGCGGCGATAACCGCATCCTTCGCGCGCTGCTCATCCGTGATGCCGAGCGCGTGCTTGCCAATGACGTGGGCCGGCAAGCCCGCCGACCTGAAGACCAATTCCCAATCTGCAAGCGGAGAGTCGAAACGCATGGTTATCGACTTGAGGTCGTCACTCACGATCGGGAGCTGGCTTACCAACGCCAACCCGTTCGGGTGAGCTTGGTTGGCTCCCGAATCGAAGTAGACCGCGTCGGCGGGAAAGGCGTCGGTGAACTTGCCGGTCGAGGGGTCGATGTACTTCGTCTTGTCGATGGGGTCGTTGAGCGCGCCCGACAGCGCTGCCCAGTTGAGCAGGAGATCGGCAGCACCGACTGCCGCGCCGTCCGACCAGGTGACGCCGTCGGCGATCGTGTACCGCACGATGAGCGGGTCATCCGACAGCTTGGTGTACGAACCGAAGGATTCGTCTTTCACCAGCTCGGGAACGTCATTGACGTAGTTGAAGCCAGAATTTGTCGCGTAAACGATGTTGCTGTTCGCGGGATCCGTTCCGTAGCTCGTCGCGTCGTTGTACGAGTAGAACGAGTGATCCCAGCCGACCGACACCGATGTGCCTTCAACGACTTCAGAGGCGTAACTAGTGCACCCAGACAGCACGAGCGTCGCCGTCACGATCACGGCTACAGCACCGATCGATGCCACTCTCATGTTTCCTCCCGTGTTCGCCCCGGGCTCACGGACCCGATAGTCCCACCCTAGGTCGTTACGCGCGGAGCACTGGAGCCGCGAGCTAGTCCTTGCCCGCACTCTGAGCGGCCGACGCCATACGGCCCTCGCGGCGAGCTCGCTGTGCGAGAGGGTCTGGGAGCGGCACGGCCGCGATAAGTCGCTGGGTATACGGGTCCTGCGGGTTGCGCAGAATCTCGTCGCGCGTCCCCTGCTCGACGAGCCTGCCCCGATGCATCACTGCGATCCGGTGCGCGAGGATGTCGACAACCGCAAGGTCGTGACTGACGAAGAGGCACGCGAACTGCAGTCGCTCCTGAAGCTCTTGCAACAGGTCGAGGAACCGCGCCTGTACCGACACGTCGAGCGCGCTCGTAGGCTCGTCAGCGACGAGCAACTCGGGCGTCAGGGCGAGCGCCCTAGCGATCCCGACCCGCTGGCGCTGACCGCCACTGAGCTCGTGGGGGTAGCGGTTGCGGTAGCTCGTCGGCAACTCTACCGAGCTGAGCAATTCCTCGACGCGGTGGTCGAGATCTTTGCCGGATGCCTCGCCCGCCAACAGCAGCGGCTCGCCGATCGACTGGCCAATCGGCATGCGCGGGTTGAGACTCGACCCCGGATCCTGAAACACGATCCCCGTCTTGCGACGTAGCGGACGCAATTCACGGTTGTTCGCGTTGGAGATGTCGTGTCCGACGACCGTCAAGCGACCTTCTGCAATGGGCAGCAACCCGACGGAGGCCCGCCCGAGAGTGGTCTTACCCGAACCGGATTCGCCCACGAGTCCCAAGATTTCGCCGGGGTAGATCTCGAGGTTAATGTGTTCCGCGGCCCGGAACGCCGGAACGCGTCCGCGCTTCGGGTAGTCGATCGCGACATCCTCGAAGCTCAGCACCGGTGCGCGGTGCTCCTTCTCGTTGATGGGCTCCTGCTCATTGACCTGCACGACAGCGGTACCGAGGCTCGGCACGGCCGCGAGCAACGACTGGGTGTATGGATGCTGCGGCTTCGTGAAGACGTCCACCACGGTTCCGGATTCGACCCCGACCCCATCCTTCATGACGAGGATGTTGTCGGCGAGGTCTGCGACCACGCCCATGTCGTGAGTGATGAGGATGATCGCGCTGTCGAGCCGCTTGTGCAGGCTTCGCAGCAGATCGAGAATCTCGGCCTGAACCGTCACGTCGAGGGCCGTCGTCGGCTCGTCGGCAATGAGCAGCACCGGGTCACAAGAGATCGACTGGGCGATCATCGCGCGCTGACGCTGCCCGCCCGAGAGCTGATGCGGATATTTGTTGAAGGCGATCGCCGGATCCGGCATCTCGACCTTGGTCAGCAGGTCGATCGCCCGCGCCTTCGCCTGCGCCGGGTTGAGGTCAAAGTGCGAGCGCAATGCCTCCATGATCTGGAAGCCGATCGTGTACACCGGGTTAAGTGCCGTCATCGGTTCTTGGAAAATGACGGCGATCTCGCTACCTCGAACGTGCATGAGCTCGCGCTGCGAGACGCCGCGCAGCTCGCGCCCGAGAAGTTTCACCGAGCCAGTGACCTTCGAGTTCGCCGGCAGCAGTCCCAAGAGGGCCATCGAGCTCGAGCTCTTGCCCGATCCGGATTCTCCAACGATCGCCAGTACTTCGCCGCGCTTCACCGTGTAGGTGAGTCCGATCGCGGCCGGGTAGAAGGTGCCGTCAACCCAGAAGTCGACTCCGAGGTCGGTGACCTCGAGCACGGTCTCTGCCGTTGCGGTAGCTGGTGGAGTCACTGGATGCCCTTCGCCCTGCGGTCTGCGAAGCTGAGTACATGCGCTTCGCCCCGACCATCTTTCGACCGGCCTTCGGCCGTGTCTTGAGTGTCATTGTTGTTGTCATTGCCGCGAGCGGTCTCGCCGGATACGTCGTCGCCGGTGATCTCGCCGGTCTCGTACGTTACGGCTGGGGACTGCTGCTGCTTGCGGCCGTCGCCCTCGCGTTGTTCTGGTTTCCTCGGCTCGGCGTTGCTGAGCACGAGGTGACCGTGCGCAATGTCTTCAGCACCGTGCACCTGCCTTGGCCCGCCATCACGCTCGTCGACACCAAGTGGGCGTTGACGCTGCACACGGCCGACCGCAAGGTCACCGTGTGGGCGAGCCCCGCACCGAATCGCTACGCCTCGCAGGCAGCGACTCGTTCCTCGGCGCGTGTCGCGTCGTCGAACTTCGCTCCGCGCCCCGGCGATCTGCTCGAAACGCAGAGCGGTGCAGCGGCGTTCGTGATTCGTCATCACTGGGAAGACCTGCGTGCCGATGGTCTGCTCGACGCTGGCGCCGAACCGGGATCGGTGCGCCGCGACATCCACTGGGTGACGATCACCGTGCTCGCCGTGCTCGCCGCGGCTACCGCGGTGGGCATCCTGCTCTAGCAAGATCACGCGCTCTTCTCCGAGACGAAGGTCGCACGCGTCAAGGCACGGTCAGTGGGCATCCGACGCTGGCGCGGGTCGAATGCGTCACGCAGGCCATCGCCGATGAAGTTGATGCACAGCGCGATCGAGATGATGAAGACGCCGGGCCACCAGAACAGCCAGGGGCGAGTCGCGAACGCCGCTTGATTCTCGCTGATGATCTTGCCGAGCGACGTGTCGGGCGCCTGAACGCCGTAACCGAGGAAGCTCAAGCCGGTCTCGATCAGGATCGCCGCTGCCATGAGCAGTGTCGAGTTGACGATGATGACACCGACAGCGTTCGGCAGGATGTGACGGAAGATGATGCGGCGATCGCGCGCACCAGCCACTCGGGCCGCATCCACGAACTCCCGCTCGCGCAGGCTGAGGAACTCACCGCGAACCAGACGGGCGAGCCCCGTCCACAGCACGAGGCCGAGGATGATCGCGAGGACCGGCGCCCCCGCGAACCCGAACCGACGCCCGAGTACCGCGCCGATGACGATCACCGGGATGGTGATGACGACATCGGTAAGACGCATCAGGACGGAGTCGGTCCAACCCCGGTAGTAGCCCGAGATCGCGCCGACGACGGTTCCGATCATGGTGGCGATGCTGCCCACGATCACCATGATCATCAGGGATTGCTGGGTGCCACGCATCACGACGGCGAAAATGTCACGACCGACTTGATCCTGACCGAAGGGGTGGTTGCCGATCGCGAACGGGAACAGGCTCAGGGTGGGGCGTCCGTTGTTCTCGATGTCGCCAGCGATATTCCAGGTGAACTGCCACCAGCCGCCGGACTTCCAATCGCCGAAGGCGACACCCACCGATGTAAATGCCAGCACGATGATGAAGGCAAGCACCACCATCGAGACAAGAGCTCCGCGGTGCCGGAAGAACCGCTTTCGGACGATCTGACCCTGGCTGAGACCAGCGATGTCCTTGAGCTCGATCGAGTTCTCGTGATCGGTGACGCCGCCCTTGGGGTCGACGGGACTGGACAGGTTACTCATCAGGACACCCGGATTCTCGGGTCGAGACCTGCATAGACGAGGTCGGCGATCAGGTTGAAGAGGATGGCGAGGCTACCGGTGACTAAGAAGAACGCCATCACCGGGTTGGGATCCACGTGATCCAACCCGTTTTGGAAGAGAGCACCCATGCCGGTCCAGCCGAACACTCGCTCGGTGATGACGGCACCGCCGATGATCCCACCGATGTCGAAGGCAACGATGGTGGCAATCGGGATGAGTGCGTTGCGGAATGCGTGGCGAACGACAACCGTGCGCTCGGTAAGTCCCTTGGCGCGTGCGGTGCGGATGTAGTCCTGGTTCATCACCTCAAGCAGGCTCGCCCGAGAGTATCTCGTATAAGTCGCGAACGAGATCAGGATGAGGGCGATGGTCGGCAGCAAGAGATGCGTGAACAGATCGATGCCATGCACCCACAGCGACCCTTCGAGCCCAGGCGTGCCCGACCCGATGGTGGCAATCGGCCGTCCCTTGACTCGCCCGGATTGCGCATAGTCATCCCACACCTGCATGAAGCGGTCGAGTGACAGCACTGCGCCCGCGACGAGGCCGACAAGCGCGGCCGTTCGAGCGACCGGACGACGGTCGTCGCCGCCCATGAACCACCCGATGCCCAAGGCGACACCGACGAGAGCGACGAGGGATCCGACCCATCCCCAGAACGGCAAACCTGTCGTGTAGTAGATGAACGGGTACCAGAGCGCGGCGCCCACGCCGGCTACCACGAGTGACGCGTAGAGCGCCTTGCGGTTGCGGAGGCCAGTAGAAATCGCCGTGACACCGAACGCTGCACCGACGAGTGTGATGATGATCCCCACGATGCCGATATGCGGGTAGCTGAACCAGTTGGACATATCCATGTAGATCAGGACCGCCGCCGTCGCGGCCGCGGCAATGCCGAAGGTCGCGAGTCGCCTGAGGCCCTTGCCCGGGATGATCGACATCCAGATCAACCCGGCGATTACCGCCAACAACGGAACGAGCCACCAGACGATCTGCGGATGCGCCAAGAAATCGTTGAAGCCGATTGCGATGTACTGCTTGAGCAGGACCGCCACCCAGAAGATCGGTAGCGAGAAGAACAGGAATGACAGGAAGGTCACGCCATAGTCGTAGCCGCTGTACTGGCGAAGCGCCGTGGTGATTCCGACCACCAGACCGAGCACGATCGCAACAAGGCTCGCGATCGTCACGAGCTGCAGTGTCGATCCCGCGGCCTGCGCGAGCAGGATGTTGACCGGCTGATTCTGCACGGTCACGCCGAGGTCGAAGAATCCCTTGCCGGTGAAGCCGAAGATGCCGCCTAGCCAGATGAAATAGCGCAGGTACGGCGGCACATCGAGGTGCAACAACATTGTTCGCGCCTCGATGAGCTGAAGTTTATTGGGGGCTGTACTGGTTCGCAGATCCTCGAGTGGGTCGCCCGAAAGCGAGACGAGGATGTACATGAGGTACGTGGCCGCGAGAAAGATGAAGATCGAGGCGATGAGCCGCCTCACGACGAATGTTGCCACGAATGGCACCTACCTTTGTGGTTCTTCCAGAGGGTGGGCGCTGGGGCCGCGAACGGCCCCAGCGCCCTGAAATTATCTGACTGTCACTTCAGTGACTGGGTTATAAGCCCAATCAACCTGCAGTGACGGGCGTCCAATCCCAGATGTTCCAGAAGATGGTCGGCGAGAGCGGTCCAGGAGAGATCCCAGAGATGGCGTTCTGGTCGAATGCCGTTACTGCCGGGAACTGGAAGATCGTCACACCGTAGAAGTCATCCCACAGCAGCTTGTCGATCTTCTTCTCGATCTCGATCTGCTTTGCGGGGTCGAACTCCTTGCCCAACTGATCCGTCAGCTTGTCCATTTCGGGGTTGCTGTAGAAGTTGAGGTTGTTGATGCCCTTCGAGTTGTACGTGGGGGGCGGGCCGTTGGTCACACCAAGGCTCGTCGACTGCCATCCGAAGAGGGATGCGTCGTACGCGCCAGGAGTACCGAGCAGGCCACCCCACGAGGGGCTGGAGCAGTCAGTGACGTTGAAGCCAGCCTGCGCAGCCGACTGCTGGATCAGCAGGAACTCGTTCGCGCGACGAGGGTTCGTCGACGAGAAGAGCATGCAGACCTCAGGGTTGGGGTTGTTCGCCTGGGCGAGCAGAGCCTTGGCGCCTTCGATGTCAACATCCTTGTACGCTGCGGAGCCGTTGTTGGCGACCGAGTCGTCGTAGCCCTCGGCACCCGGCAGGAAGACCTGCGAGTTGCGGACTTCGGCGTCGGCTTGAAGCGGCTTGATCAGCTTGTCGACGATCTCCTGGCGCGGGATGACCTTCATGAAGGCCTCACGAACCAGCGGGTCGTTGAAGTTGCCGCTCTTGGACTGGTCGAACTGGAGGTCGATGTGCTCGTAGGTGCCCTCATAGCCACCGATAACCGTGACGTCGAGTGCTGCGAGCGCGTCGGCCACGTCGGCTGTCGCCTGAGGCGAGATGACCTGAACTTCACCGTTCTGCAGGGCCTGAACGGCGGCCAGCGGGTCGGTGATGAATCGAACGGTGATCTCCTGCACCTTGGGCTGGTTGGCCCCGGTGTAGTTGGTGTTCGCCGTGAGGGTCACGTACTGGTCAGCGACGAAGTCGGTGATCGTGTACGGGCCGTCGCCGACAACCAGGCTGGTGTCAGACGGCATCTCGGTGAAGTTGAACCCGGAGTTCCAGAAGCTCGAGATCGCGGCCATCGACGTCTTGTCGTTGTCCTTGATCGCGGTGATCAGGGCGTCCTTTGCCTTCTGCGGGTCATCGATACCCAGAGCGTGCATCGCGACGACGTGAGCCGGCAGGCCCGCGCTCGTGAACGCGAGCTCCCAGTCGACGAACGGGGAGTCGTAGGTCAGCGTGATCGACTTCTTGTCGTCGCTGATTTCAGGCAGCTTGCTGACGAGACCGAGGCCCGTTGTCGGGTCGGCGCCGGAGTCGAAGAAGACGACGTCCTTCGGGAAGCTGTCAGTGAACTCGCCCGTGTCGGGGTCGGTGAACTCGCTCGAGTCGAAGTTGGGCGTGTTCTCCGCGCCCGACAGGGAAACCCAGTTGAGGAGGAGGTCGGCCGCGTCGACTGCGGTTCCATCAGACCACTTCACGCCATCGGCGATCGTGTACTTGACCACCAACGGGTCGTCGGAGATCTTCTCGTAGGTACCGAACGACGTGTCCTTCACCCACGAGGGGGTGTTGTCGTAGTAGCCGAAGCCACTGTTCGTCGAGTAGATGATGTTGGCGTTCGCCGTCGCGTTACCGAACGAAGTGTTCTGGTTGTACGAGTAGAACGGCTGGTTCCACGCCACCGACAGCGATGAACCCTCGACGATCTCCGACTGCGGTGCTGCGCAGCCAGAGAGGACGAGAGCACTGACGGCGACCGTTGCGGCTACTGCCGCAAATCGTCTGATTCTCAATTTTCCTCCTGTGCAAGATTCGCTCGGCGCAGCGATTTCTAGCGCTGCACCTTGCTTGATGATTCACACCCTAAGTGGGGGGTTCTCCCCTCGCAAAACACTAGGCCGAAACGTTACCGAGCGGTAACGCGAACATTAATTACTTGCGCGCTGCGAAGCAATCCTGCGTTCCGCAGCGACGAAATGCACCATTCTTGCGTTTTGTGCCATGCAATGCTGGGAACTGGCGCAATGGAACACGTACGATGAATGTGTGCCCGCGTTATCCCTACTCATCTTTGACGGTGACTGCGCGTTTTGCACGACCTGGGTGAATCGTCTTGAGAAAATCCTGCCCGTGTTCCCGGAGACCTCCCCGTGGCAGTGGCTCAACCTCGACGAGTTCGGCCTGACGAAGGACGATGTGACGCGTTACGCGTGGGTAGTGACATCCGGCCATCAGTTCGCTGGGCACCTTGCCTTCTCGGCCTTGCTGCGAATGCAACGCGGCTTCGGATGGCGATTCCTGGGCAACCTCATTGCCACCCCACCCGTGTCGTGGCTCGCGGCAATCGCATACCACTTCGTCGCGAAGTACCGTCACAAGCTTCCGGGCGGCACTCCCGCCTGCGCAATGCCAGCAGCGGGTACTTCCCATCGCTGAGTTGTCGCTCCCGGGTCGCCACTCCCGCCGACGGCTCGTCGCCGAGATCCTGATCGTTCTCGGACTGTCGCTCGGGGCATCCGCTGCCTATTCGGTGGTGTCCATCACCAACCGGCTGACTCGACCGGTGGCGATCTCGCAGCAGACTGCGACGCTCAACTCGTCACTCAGCGACCGCCCGACCTTCGACCTGATCTATCAACTCATGTCGATCTTCTTCGACCTGGTGCCCGTCGCTCTGGTGGGCTTTCTGCTCTGGCAGGTGGCGCGCCCGCATCTCTCCCGCCTCGGGATCGATCTCACCCGACCGGGTCGGGATGCCCTGACCGGGGTTGGGCTAGCGCTCGCTATCGGCATCCCCGGCATCGGGGTATACCTCGCGGGGCGCGCGCTAGGTCTCTCGGTCAACGTCGTCCCCACGGCACTGGACGCCTATTGGTGGACGGTGCCCGTGCTTCTGCTGTCGGCGCTGCGCGCCGGGGTCACGGAAGAAGTCATCGTCATCGGCTATCTGTTCGCCCGGTTGCGCGATCTGGGGTGGGGCAGGTGGCAGATTATCGTGGCCACCGCGGCCCTTCGTGGGACGTACCACCTGTACCAAGGCTTCCCAGCGTTCGTGGGCAACTTCGCGATGGGTTTGCTGTTCGGCTGGTTGTACACCAAGTTCGGCCGGGTGCTGCCGCTCGTGATCGCCCACACGATCATCGACGCGGCGGTGTTCGTGGGGTATCCGTGGGCGGCAGCAACCTTCCCTGGCCTGTTCAGCTAGTCAGCGAATGCCTCCACCGGCGGGCACGCGCAGACCAAGTTGCGGTCTCCCCAGGCGTTATCGACGCGACGCACCGGAGGCCAGTATTTTCGGCTGATCAGCGTGCGCAACGGATACACGGCCTGCTCTCGGGAATAGGGGTGGGCCCATTCCCCCTCGATGACGGACTGCGCGGTGTGCGGTGCGTGCACGAGCGGGTTGTCGTCGACTGGCCACGTTCCCGCGGCCACGGCGTCCGCTTCGAGCTTGATCGCGATCATCGCGTCGATGAATCTGTCGATCTCGGCGAGGTCTTCGCTCTCGGTCGGTTCGACCATGAGTGTGCCCGCAACGGGGAACGACATCGTCGGAGCGTGGAACCCGAAGTCGACGAGCCGCTTGGCCACGTCGTTGTTGTCGATCCCGGTCGCCTCCTTGAGCGGCCGCAGATCGAGGATGCACTCGTGCGCCACGAGACCGTTGTCGCCCGCGTAGAGCACCGGGTAGTGCTCACGTAGACGCACTGCCACGTAGTTGGCCGCGAGAACTGCCGCACCGGTCGCAGCAGTAAGGCCCTCAGAACCCATCATGCGAACGTAGGCCCACGAGATCGGCAGGATGCTCGGGCTGCCGTAGGGCGCAGCGGAAACGGGCGCGCCCGCGTGCAGGGCGCGTTGTGCCATCGGATGGCCGGGAAGGTAGGGCGCGAGGTGCGCTTTCGCGGCAACCGGACCGACACCCGGGCCTCCACCGCCGTGCGGGATGCAGAAGGTCTTGTGCAGGTTGAGGTGCGAGACGTCACCGCCGAAATCACCGAACCGGGCGTAGCCCAAGAGCGCGTTGAGGTTTGCGCCATCCACGTAGACCTGACCGCCGGCGGCATGAACGGCCTCCGTGATCGCGATCACCTCGTGCTCGTACACTCCATGCGTCGACGGGTACGTGATCATCAACGCGGCGAGCTCGTCGGCGTGCTGAGCAATCCGCGCTCGGAGGTCAGTGAGGTCGACGTTTCCGAGGTTGTCGCACGCGACCACCACGACACGCATTCCGGCGAGGACCGCGCTTGCCGCGTTCGTGCCGTGCGCACTCGACGGGATGAGGCAGACCGTGCGCTGGGCATCCCCGTTGGCGAGGTGGTAGCCGCGAATTGCCAGCAGACCGGCGAGCTCGCCCTGGCTACCCGCGTTGGGCTGGAGCGATACCGAGTCATACCCGGTCACCTCGGCGAGCCATCCCTGCAGTTGCTCAATCAGCTGGAGGTAACCCACCACGTCGGCCTCGGGGGCGAACGGATGGATTGTCGCGAACTCCGGCCACGTGACGGCTTCCATCTCGGCGGCGGCGTTGAGCTTCATCGTGCACGACCCGAGTGGGATCATGCCGCGGTCGAGTGCGTAGTCCTTGTCGGCGAGGTACTTGAGATAGCGCATCATGCTCGTCTCCGAGCGGTGCGTGTTGAACACCGGGTGGGTGAGGTAGTCCGTAGCGCGCGCGAGAGTGGGGACGAACTCGTGCTGATGACTCGCGTCGAGGTCGAACCAGCGCTCGGTCTTCGCAAACACGCCCTCGCCTTGAGCGGCACGTTCTCCGGCACCGAAAATCTCGAGTAGCTCTGGCAGGACGGTGGGCAAATCCTCTGCCGAGACCTCGTCGAAGGAGACCGTGACCGAGGTTGGCGATGCCGCATACAGGAGAATGCCCCGGGTGTGGGCGCGCTCGACAGTCGCTGCGGCATCCGGAACCGTCACGATGAGCGTGTCGAAGTAGCTCTCACTCTCGACGGTGATGCCGCGAGCGCGCAGTTCTTTCGCGGCGAGAACAGCCGACGCGTGAACCTGTTGGGCGATGAGCCGCAGTCCCTGAGGGCCGTGGTAGACGGCATACATCGATGCCATGACGGCGAGGAGCACCTGAGCTGTGCAGATGTTCGAGGTGGCCTTCTCGCGGCGGATGTGCTGCTCGCGGGCCTGAAGCGACAGACGGTAGGCCGCGTGCCCGGCGACGTCTTGCGACACCCCCACGAGACGGCCGGGAAGCTGGCGCTCGAGTCCTGCGCGAACCGCCATGTATCCCGCGTGCGGACCTCCAAAGCCCATCGGCACGCCGAAGCGTTGGGAAGTGCCGACGGCAACATCGGCGCCCAGAGCTCCCGGCGACTCGATGAGGGTGAGGGCGAGCAGGTCTGCGGCGACGATGGCCAGCCCGCCCTGCTCCTTGATTGCGGAAATGATGTCGCGCGGGTCCCACACCCGACCAGAAGCCCCTGGGTACTGGATGAACGCTCCGAATGCGGCGGGGAGATCGCTCGGGGCAGTCTCGGCCAAGGCGATCTCGACGAGCTCGAGCTGCATCGGTGCTGCCCGGTTCGCGAGCAGCGCCTTTGTCTGGGGCAACGCGTCGCTGTCGACGAGGAACACGTTCGACGTCGATCCGGATGCCCGCCGCGCGAGCAGCATCCCCTCGACGACTGCCGTGCCCTCGTCGAGCATCGACGCGTTGGCGGTCGTCATGCCCGTGAGATCGGCGACCATGGTCTGGAAGTTGATGAGCGCCTCGAGACGGCCCTGCGAGATCTCAGGCTGGTATGGCGTGTACGCGGTGTACCAACTGGGATTCTCAAGCACATTGCGCGTGATCACGGCGGGAGTGACCGTGCCGTAGTACCCGAGCCCGATCATGGAACGGTTCACGGTGTTCTTGCCTGCGATGGCGCGCAGTTCTGCGATCGCCTGGCGCTCGGAAGCAGCAGGCGGAATCACCGACGCTCGAAGAGGCTTGACGTGGATCGCGGGTGGCACCGCCGCGTCAACGAGGGCCCGGATGCTCGAGTAGCCCACAGCCGCGAGCATGGTGGCCTGAGCCGCGTCATCGGTGCCGATGTGGCGGGTCTGGAAAACGTCAGGCACTAGGCCCCCGTCAGTGCGGTGTACTCGTCGAAGCTCAACAGGGAGGGAAGCTCCGTGAACTCGACCTTGATAAGCCAGCCCTCACCGAAGGGATCGCTGTTGACCAGCTCTGGACTCGACGCCGCTGCATCATTGGCCTCGATGACCGTTCCGTTGATCGGAGCAAAGAGCTCACCGACGGACTTGGTGGATTCGATCTCGCCGACGACGGTGCCCTCGGCCACCGTCGAACCCACCTTGGGAAGATCGATGTAGACGATGTCGCCCAACTTCTCGGCGGCGTAGGCGGTGATGCCCACGGTCGCGGTAGAGCCCTCGATGAGCACCCACTCGTGCTCGGAGGTGTACTGGAGCTGTTCCTTGGTTGCCATGCGCTCAGGCCTCTCGCTTGTAGAACGGTAATGAAACAACGGATGCCGCAACGCGCGACCCCCGCACATCGATGTCGAGCTGCGTTCCGGGTGCGCTGGCACCCGAGTCCACGTAGGCCATCGCGATCGGATAGCCCAGGGTCGGGGAGAGCGCACCGCTCGTGATTTCTCCGACCTCAGCATCCCCCTGCATCACGGGGTAGCCCGCTCGCCCCGCGCGCTTACCTTCGGAGATGAGACCGACGAGAACCCGCGCGTCAGGGGCAGGCCCAGCCTCGATGCCGGACTTGCCGACAAAGTCTTTCGTGAGATTGACCACCCGACCAAGACCCGCCTGAACCGGCAGGGTGTTGAGGCCGAGCTCGTGACCGTAGAGCGGCATCCCCGCTTCTAGGCGCAGGGTGTCTCGGCTCGCCAGCCCGGCGGGGACGAGTCCGTGTGGCGCCCCGGCGGCAGCAAGCGCGCGCCACAGTGGCTCGGCATGGGCCACCGAGACGTATAGCTCGTAGCCGTCCTCTCCCGTGTAGCCGGTACGGGCCACGAGGATCGTCTCGTCCGCGAATGTGCCGCTGGTGCATGCGTAGTACTTGAGGGTTGCCATCTCCGGCACCGACAGCGTCGCCTCGACTATCGCTCGAGACGCCGGACCTTGTACCGCGATGAGCACGAGCTCGTCGGTGAGATCGTCAAGCTTGACGTCGAAACCCGCGCTTCGATCCTGAAGGGCCTTGACGACGACGGCGCGGTTTCCGGCGTTCGCGACCACGAGGTATTCGTCCTGCCGATCGTGATACACGATCAGATCGTCGAGGATTCCGCCATCGGCCACGAGGATGAGCGAGTACTTTGCGCGCCCGAGGGGAACTGCTGAGATGAGACCGGCGAGCGCGCGGTCGAGGAAGGCCGCGGCATCCGTGCCGGTCACACGGATCTCGGCCATATGCGAAATATCGAAGATGCCGGCTGCGGTGCGCACCGCGTGATGCTCGGCCAGATCCGAGCTATAGCGAACGGGCATCAGCCAGCCGGCGAAGTCGGTGAAGCTCGCCCCCAACGACTCGTGCACGGCGTGCAGAGGCGAGTGTCGAGGGTCGGTTACGTCGGTCACGGAGTTCTCCTAGCGCGCGGCTGCGAATGGAACTCCCCCTCTGTAACCGGGCCTGAGAGCTTCATGCGCCTGCGTCTGTTGAACACAGCGAGCACTTTCACCGTCGGCGGGAGACTTAACTCCTCTTTCCAGAGTGGCCAGTTCGATGCGGTACGTAGACCTGAGAGATTGGCGGGGAGGCTTGCTCCTTCGGTGTCGAACTTGTTTCGTCCGACTCTCCCGCATCGTGTTGCGGCCCGATGTTCTGTTGTGAGGGAAAGACTACCAAGGTAGCGCCCCCCTCCTCACCATCAGTCGGTCAGACCGAGCCCGTAGCTGACTCCGGCGGCGAGCGCGGCAGCGAGGAGAAGAAACGCCACGGCGAGGGCGCCAACGGATAGACCAGTGTTGAGGCGCCCACCACCCTTGCGGTATCCGATGGTTCCGAAGATAAAGGCGAGACACCACGCCGCTCCCGCGAAGAACAGACCCGCGGTTCCGTACATGTACCGGCCACGCTGGCCCGCAGCGAGCAACCCGATGTCATCGAGCCCGCCCGCGAAAAGCCAGGTCGCGAAAGCCACCACGGACAGCGCCGCCGCCACGATCGTCAGAACGACGACTCGGTCGACCGGTTCCGCACGAAGGCGATGCCGATGGACGAGCGCACGCACAAGCAAGATCACGCCGGCCACGAGAAGATCGACGGTGATCCCGAACGAGTAGACCTGCTCGACGGGAGCATTGATGGGAAACCCGAAGGCAGAAATGCCATTGATGACGGCCGCTACGAGCAGCGACACGGCGATCGCAAAGGTGAGCGGGATGACCGCGGTTGTCGGTTTCGGCACTGCAGGTGCTGGCGTGGGATCGGTCATTTCTCCATGATGCCGTCTTTCGGTCACTCAGCGGGAGAACTACAGCTCCACCCGTCGCTCGACCACGTCCAGTGCCACATCGTTGAGCTTGAGTCCATTGCGCCGGGCGTGCGACCGAAGCAGGACGAAAGCGTCCTCGACGGTGATGCCGTGCTGGTGAGCGAGCAGTCCCTTGGCTTGTTCGATACGCACGCGACTGTCGAGGGCGGTCGTCAGCTGGTTGTTGAGGGTCGCGTGCTTGTCGATCGTGCGGTCCTGCACGATGCCGATCGTGGCCACGTCGGCCATTGCCTGTGCCAGCACCGCGTCCTGATCGGAAAGTGGGCCGCGTTTCTCGGAGAAGAGATTGAGCGTGCCGAGAACCGCGTCCCGAAGTCGGAGCGGCATCGAGTGCATTGCCCTGAACCCTTTCGAACCAGCGAGGTCAGCGAACTCCGGCCAACGGTCCCGTGCCGCCTCGATGTCGTCAACATCGACATTCAGCCCGGAGGTGAAGGCGTCGCAACATGGACCGGAGCGCGTCGAAAGTTGCATGGCCTCAATATCGGTCACCCGCTTGCCCGTCGTTGCGACGACGTGCAATTCCCCCGCCTCGTCGGTGAGGACGATACCGGCTTCGACGACCGCGGTCAGATCGGTGCTGTGCTCGACAAGCAACTGCATCCGATCGGCGACCCCGCGACCGGGCGCAAGGGTGTCGGCTAGCGCCACGAAAGCGGCCGCCAGTTTGCCCTCCCGATCATCGCGAGTCACTCCGCCAGAATACCCCGGTATAACGCGACGGAAGGGGCACGGTCTTGTACCCCGGGCATCCGATCACTTCGTCGCAGTGCCGTAGCTCACATAGTGCCACGACCGCGGCACGACCGCGTTCAACACCTTCTCGTCGACTGCCGCTAGTCCGGTGCGGTGTGTCTCGCGTAGCCCAAACATCGACAGGACACCGGTAGTACGGATCTCATGGGTTGCGTACACGGCGAGCTGCGGCTCGAGTTCTTTGACGGTCACGTAGCGCCAGGAAGTGCCCCGCAGTCTGTAGGCAATGGCTCGAGCTAAGCGGTGGAAAATCGTGCCCCGCACGTTCTCGGCGAACAGCAGGCGCCCCCCGGGTTTGAGTGCGCGGTGCACTCCGGCCATCGCGCGATCTTGGTCCGCCTTGGCACCCACTCCGCCGATCACCGACTTGAAGACGACCAGATCGAATTCGTTCTCGAACGGGATGTGGGTGGCGTCGACATCCAGATAACTGATAGTGCCGGATACCCCGTACCGCATGTGCAACGGCGATGCCTGAGCCTCGGTTGCCTGCCAGTTTGTACAGAGCACGTCATGACCCTGCAGCGCGAGCCACAGTGAGGGACCACCCGGGCCGGCACCGATCTCGAGGCAGCGCAACGTCGTTCCCGGAGCATCCGCGGCCAGCACGTCCTGCCAGAACACCACGGCCTTCGACCAAGTGCGGACATCCCAGCTGACCACATCGCGCATGAGCAGAGAATCACGTTCTAGCGTGCGGTGATCGGCGACGCTCATGACATCAGGCTAACCGAACCGCCAGTTGCCCACCTCCAGTAAGCTCGGGGCGAACTTGCATCCGAGGAGGGCAACACATGGCCGAAGGTACCGCGAAGAGCGGCAAGAAAGTCGTCAAGGTCGAGAAAGCAGAGCCGAGCCAAAAGGCCAAGGATCTGGCTAATGAGGCAGTCAAGAACAACACGGACGGCGTGTGGAAGCCCACCGCCGAAAACAAGAGCAAAGCGACGATGTTCCGCGTCATCGCGATCATCTTCTGGGTTGTCGCCATCGCAGCGGAGGCGGTGGCCATCTTCTGGCTGCTGAAGCAGTCCAACGCAAGCTGGTTCCTCTGGGCCCTCATCGGCGCGATCGTGCTCATCGGCATCCTCGCCGTGGTCGGCTCACAGTTCTGGAAGAAGGCCAATCAGCTCGATCCGGCCAAGAAGTCGGAGCCGGTGCGCTTCTTCATCCAGAACCAGCTCGGCGTCATTATTGCGATCATTGCCTTCCTGCCGCTGATCATCATGATCTTCCTGAACAAGGACATGGACGGCAAGCAGAAGGGCATCGCGGGTGGCATCGCCATCGTCGTGCTCATCGCCGCGGGTCTACTGAGCGCAGAATTCAACCCCAACTCGGTCGAGGGCGAGACAGCTCAGCAGGTTGCCAACGAGGGCCAGATCGGCGACTATTCCACGATCGTCACCGAACTCACGGGTTCCGACTTCGTCACCTGGACCAAGTCCGGCAACGTCTACCACCTCTGCACCGATGCCTCCGCGGTCAACCTGACCTCAGCCGACAACCAGATCTACTCCGGCGACGTGGCGACCGCGCACACCGCGGGGAAGGCCGGCCTGACGCTCGAGATCACCAAGGAACTACAGGAGTGCGGTTTCGCGGCTCCCGCGAACGTTGACGAGATCATTCAGCAGGTTCGTGATCTCCGCGACGCGGCGCCGACTCAGGCGCCTGCAGACTCCACAGAGGGGTAGCGCTTCCGCACCCTGCCTGGATGGCCTCGCCCTGCTGAGTTCTCATGCATGCGGGGCCATTCTTGCGCCTGGACTTCCTCCGTCTAGCGCCTCTACGTCTAAGGTCAGCACTGTGATCCGAGTTTCCGTTCCCGCCACCATCGCGCGCCATCTCCTCGCGGTCGTGCTCGTGATCGCGGGATTCGGACACCTGGTGTTCGCGCGCGATACTTTCCAGAGCCAAGTGCCCGCCTGGGTCCCGCTCGACCCGGACTTCGTCGTTCTCGCCTCCGGTGTCGTCGAGCTCGCGTTTGCCGTAGCGCTCGTGGCGCTTCCCCGCTGGCGCGTCGCAGTCGGCTGGCTGCTCGCCGCGTTCTTCGTGGCGATCTTCCCCGGCAACATCGCCCAGTTCGTGACCCACACCGATTCCTTCGGCCTCAACTCGGATGTCGCCCGTGGCGTGCGGCTGCTGTTTCAGCCGGTTCTCGTGCTCGTCGCGCTGTGGTCGACGGGCGCCTGGAAATGGTGGCGTTTGCGAAGGAGATCGGAATGAGAACGAGACTCGGCGGCATCGCCTTCCTGTCGGCCGCGGTTGCTTACCTGCTCGCCGAGACGGTCGCCGCCGCCGCATGGGTGTCCCCGCGCTATGACTATGCGATGAACTACATCAGCGACCTCGGGGTTCCCGGGTGCGGAATCGAATACTCGGGGCGCTATCTCTGTTCCCCCTTCGCCCCGCTCATGAATGCAGGTTTCATCGTCGACGGTGTGCTCTTCATGGTCGCGAGCTTCCTTCTTGCCCGGCACCTTTCGCGACGGTGGCGGGGCATCTTCCTCACTGTCGCTGTGCTCCACGGTGTCGGCAACGTGATTGTGGGACTGTTCGATGAGACGACCGGTTCGCTCGCCGCCGGGCTCCCCCACACCCACGTGATCGGTGCGACCCTCGCGATTCTGTTCGGTAATGTCACGGCGATCGTGGCGGGGAGCTGGGGTATCCGAGCAGGCCATCGCATCGGCTGGGTCGCTCTCGCGCTCGGGATCGTCGGGGTCATCGCGTTCGCGGTGCTCGCTGTCGACGGCCTCGGAATGCCGGAAGGGTTGGTCGAGCGCGTGGCGGTGTATCCGATCACCTCGTTCGAGCTGCTCGCGGGCGCGGTCGCCGTGTTGGCATCGGGCAGGATGTCCGCTAGAACGGTGGCGGGTCCGCTTCCCGTCGATTTCCGGTAGGGCTTGTCCACACTGCCCGCACTGCGCCGGGTGGTTTCTCGACCCGCCAGGTGGTGTGGTGTTTCATGGTGTGGTGTTTGCGGCATCGGGGCGCGAGATTGTCAACGGTGGTCGCGCCCCCGGCAGCCCAGGCGGTGGTGTGGTCAAGGTCGCAGTTCGCGGCACGTCGCCCGCAGCCCGGGAAGTCGCAAGTGGTGTGGCGGATGCTGAACCACCGTTTCATCGCCGCGGTCGGCCGATACTGTCGCGGGTCCATCTGAAGAACCGTGCCGCTGATCGGGTCGGTCAACAGACGAGTGATCGAGGGTGCGGTGCCCGCCAACCGTCGCGCGGTCTCTAGGTCGATGGGTCCGACTCCCTCCAAGAGCGCCGGCTCGGTGGATTGACCCAGCAGGGTGAGCATGGGGATCGTCAGCGCAAGGCTGATGCCCGGCTTTGACGGGGCCGCACTCCCGACCAACAGATCGGTGAACACATCTGCCCGCAACTGAGACATCGTGCGCGACTCGTCTGACTCGGTGAACAGGTCGAACGCGACCGCATCAAGCTGCGTGGTGACCTGCGCGAGTGTCTCGGCGGGCAGGTACGCGTTGAGCCAGCCCATTCCGTCACGACCGAGTTCGGTCCACACGCCGCGTTGCTGCGCGGCGAGCGTGTGCCGTTCTTCGGCAACCGTGGTGTGCAGCTTTTCGCGCACGGCTCGCGCCTTCGCCCGGAAGCGGGCTGGAGCAAGAGTGCGGGCGGCCTCAACCAACTGCGCGTCGAACTGGGCCCACGCGGCATCCGGCAATTCCACCACTACGGATGCGGCCTCCCGCGCGTTCTGCGTCGACACCTCACCCTCGACGAACCACGCCCACACCTGTGGCATCCGTGCGCGCAGCATGCTCGCAACATGTCCTTGCGACCGCACAGTCGACTCCGCGATGTTCAAACGCACTGCAAGATCGGCAACTGCCGCTCGGACCGCCAACTCAACTGCATCACCCCGCAGCATCTGCTCGTCGACAAACACCTCGGGGTGCACGGCCGCCTCGCGCAGGGTCTCGTCGATCGCGGCGAACACCGCTGCCGACGACCGCCACCCGGCCCGCTGTGCCACCTCAGCCTCAGCCATGCGGAAGCCCACGCGCGTCTCAGCGCGGGTCGGATCCAACAACGAGGTCATACCAGTATGAGATCACCAACCGCTGACATTACTCTGCCGAGCTAGGCGCGATAGCGGGTATCCGGGGTCATCCATCCTGTGGAGGAGCGGCGGTCTTCGTGCGGAGCAGCCGATCTATGCCGATCCCGGAGACAACCGCCCACACGCCCTCCAACAGCAGGAAGCCCCACTGCTGACCGACAGCGGCGTCGACGGCCAACACAGTCGATCGTCGGGTCTGGCGCCGGCGGCAGGCTCATGCTCCGACCCTAGCGTGAGGGTGGGTGCGTTACCGGGTCAGTAACTACCCTTAATCACGAAGAACGAGCCGCGGATGACTCCGGCGAGCTTGGACTTCTGGCGCGCGAACCTGAAGCGCGACGCGAGCTCGTCGGGAATCTCCATCCCCTCGGAGAGCTTGAACCCGACCGCTCGCTTGCCGCCGTCCGCAATCGCGTACATTACGTTAATCGCGAGCCCGGACTCGTAGAAGACGTAGGTCATGCGAAGGCCGTCGACTTCGAAGTCGGTCGCCTCGAGCGGGGTGGACTCGATGACGATGTCGCGCTCGGCCTTGAGGATGCCGGTCACCCGGCCGACTGCTTCGGCGGCATCCTACCTGCCGAAAGTCCCTAGTCCTCGTTGTGCGATCCTCTTAACGTCAACTTATGTCCAACTCGCGCCCCGCTACTGCCGTTGACTCACGATCCTTGGCCATCGTCGCCCTAATCGGGCTCGGAGGTGGCCTGCTCGGCCTCGGGACCGCCCCCGTCGTCATGCCAGAGGACTATAGCTGGGTTACCAATTCCATCAGCGAGTCTGGGGCACAGCAACTCCCTGGTGCGTGGCTCGCGCGCAGCGGTTTCCTGCTGTTCGGTCTGGGGGCGGTACTCACGGCCATCGTGCGCGCCCGCGTGTGGCGGTGGGGCGCCGTCTACCTCCTCGCGGCATTCGGAGTGCTGCTGATCTGTTGCGCGGCCTTCTCCACTCGCCAATGGGTGAGCGACGCACCCTTCGATCCCACCGAGAACGTGCTGCACTCCTTGGCCGCAACGGTGATGGGGTTCTGCTACGGGATCGGCGTCTTGCTGGTTGTGATTCTCGACCGCACAATGATGCCGGCCCAGAGAGTGCTCGGCTATGTCGCGGTCACGAGCTCTGTCGTACTGCCTATCTCCGTGGGACTGGTTCCGTCCTTGGGCGGGGTGCTGCAGCGGCTCATGTTTGCCATCGCGTTCGCGTGGTTCATTATCGAGGCGGTGCGCGGCCGACGGTCTGCTAGTTATTGAACCTGAACTCCACCACGTCGCCATCCTGCATGACGTACTCCTTGCCCTCGATGCGCGCCTTGCCCTTTGCGCGCGCCTCGGCGATCGAGCCCGTCGCGACGAGGTCATCGAAGCCGATGACTTCCGCCTTGATGAAGCCCTTCTCGAAGTCGGTGTGGATGACGCCAGCTGCCTGCGGCGCCTTCCAGCCCTTACCGATCGTCCACGCCCGCGACTCCTTGGGACCGGCGGTCAGGTAGGTCTGCAGTCCGAGTGTGTCGAACCCGATGCGCGCGAGCTGATCGAGGCCGCTCTCCTCTTGGCCAGTCGACGCCAACAGTTCCGCCGCGTCCTCCGGTTCGAGGTCGATAAGTTCGGATTCGAGTTTCGCGTCGAGGAAGATCGCCTTGGCCGGCGCAACGAGGGCCGCGAGGGATGCCAGAGCCGCAGCATCCCCGAGAATGGCCTCGTCGACGTTGAACACGTAGATGAAAGGCTTCGCCGTGAGTAGGCCGAGCTCTTTGATGAGCGAGAAGTCGGCGCTGGACGACGACAACGGCTTGCCCGCGTCGAGCACCGCGCGAGCGGCGAGCGCCGTCTCGAGCACGGCAGGTTCGATGCGCTTGGTCTTGAGTTCCTTCTCGTAGCGCTCGATCGCCTTCGAGAGGGTCTGGAGGTCGGCGAGGATCAGCTCGGTGTTGATGGTCTCCATGTCGGATGCGGCGTCGACCTTGCCGTCGACGTGCACGACGTCGGCATCGGTGAAGCCACGGATGACCTGCGCAATCGCATCCGCCTCGCGAATGTTCGCCAGGAATTTGTTGCCAAGCCCCTCGCCCTCGCTGGCGCCCTTCACGATGCCGGCGATATCGACGAAGGAGACCGGAGCCGGCAGGATGCGTTCGCTACCGAAGATTCCCGCGAGCACCTCCAGTCGCTTGTCGGGCAGGTTGACGACACCGACATTCGGTTCGATTGTCGCGAACGGGTAATTTGCCGCAAGCACCTGGTTCTTGGTGAGGGCGTTGAACAGGGTCGATTTGCCGACGTTCGGAAGACCGACGATCGCGATAGTGAGAGCCACGGAGGTCAAGCGTACCGGCGTGCCCCACCGACGAGCGTCAGTGCCCCGTGTGACCATCGTCATGTGCCCCTGAATTTCACCGCGATCGACTTCGAGACCGCCAACAACTCGGCGGCGAGTGCGTGCTCGGTCGGCATGGTGAAGGTCCGCGACGGCATCGTCGTCGATACCGCGTACTGGCTTATCAAGCCGCCGCTCGGGCACGACGCCTTCCTTGAGTGGAATGTTCGCATCCACGGCATCATGGCGGTGGATGTCGCTGACGCGCTGCTGTGGAGCGAACAGCTGCCCGACCTCACCGCCTTCGCGGAGAACGATGTGCTCGTCGCCCACAACGCGGGCTTCGACATGGGCGTCATCGCCGCCGCCTGCGCCGCCTCATACGTGCCGACCCCGAGCTACGACTACCTATGCAGCCTCCAGGTCGCACGCAAGACCTACCACCTGGACTCATACAAGCTTCCCATCGCCGCGATGGCCGCCGGCTTCGAAGACTTCGAGCACCACAATGCTGCAGCGGATGCCGCGGCCTGTGCCGCGATCATCGTGCACGCCGCACGGCGCCACGGAGCGTCGGACATAACAGAACTGGCGGAAGCCGCCGGCGCGCGCATCAAGCGAGTCGGCAGCCCCGAGCGAGGAACCGTGCCGGCCTAAACCGGCACGCTCCCTACTTCTTGCTCTTGTTCTGTGACGCGAAGTAGCTCACGCAGTCGCCCTGATTCTTGAACATGGGAAGGGTACTCGTCTGCCAGCCACCCTTCTTGCACTGGTCCTTGTTGGCCAGAATCACCTCTGGCGTCGGGTTATAACCAAGCGTGAACGGCGAGAACGAGTCTGTTTGTCCGCACACGCGTCCGGAGGTGCGACTCGTCGTGATGTTCTGCCACTGATAGCTATTCGGACCGACCTGTTTGTAGTGGTACAGCCACGGGATGCCCCCAGTGAGGTTCGCGGGATCGTAGGTGATGCATACCTCGACGAGGCCGCTGAAGGCCGCGGTAGTCGAGATGTGGTAGTAGATCTGCGGACTACTCGCCAGAATGAACGCGTTAGTGACCGGGCCCGTGGTCGATGCGGCAACCGAGGTGCTGCCCGAGGTCGACACGTTCGGGAAGAGCAAGTCGACGAGCGTCGGACCGATGGGGATCGAGCTTGTTACACCAGTTCCCACAACCGTCGCAGCCGAGTTGGACGCTGACGGGAGGGTAACTTGGAAGGAACTGTAACTACCCGCCGGCCAGTAGCGATTCGCCGGATCGCCGATGACCAGTTGGTAGCCGCCCAGCGGCGAATTGTTCGGCACCTCGAACGTCGCAGACAGCACGCCGTCCGATCCGACCGTTCCCGTGCCGACGTTGATGGCATCCGGCGGGAGGGTCGCCCCCGTGAGGTAGAAGAAGAAGTAGTCGAGGCCTGGAGCCAGCCACAACTGCTCGCTCTCGCCGGGCGTCAGGCCCGATGCGGTGACAGTCGCCGTCACCCCCGGGAACAGCTCTGGATTGGTGCCGGAACCCGCGACGGCGGCCTCACGACCCAGAGCGAAGGGGGTCTCCTGATTTTGCCAATCCATCACGAAGGGAACGAAGCCTCCTGAGGTCGTGTAGTAGCCGACGAGTTGTCCCTGATCGGCTGGTCCCGCGACATCCGGCAGCAGGTAGAAGCTGTAGGTCTTGCCGGGCCAGTCAGGAATCGTCACCTCAATTACACCGCCGGGATCGATGCTGGTTTGGAAGACATCCGCGATGCTGCCCGCGTTCTGATCTCCGCCCCACGTGTCGGATAACCACAGCTTCTCTACGACGCCGGGAACCGCAAGGTCGGCTCCGAGACCGATTCGCAGCACCGAGTCCGTTGGGTTGACAATGCGCAGATCGAGCACAGGCACCAAGGTGTCGTCCGAGAAGGGCGATTGTCCGATCCTCGAGTCGAGGCTGATCTCGTACTGGTCGGTAACGACCGGCAGCGGTTCAGCGGCAATTGGCAGTGAGCTGAACCCGATCACGTAGTCACCCGTGTAGGCCGAGCCGTCCTGAACCCCACACACCACCCCCGGCGATGGGATGCTCGTGGTGATGTTGTCCCACACTTGTGTCGTGGGGCCATTCCCGTCCGCGTAGAGGGTCGGATATCCCGAACCCGGGTCGTAGCTGATGCAGATCTGCACCGTGCCGCCGAAGAACTGGGCACCGGCGTCGCTGAAGAGGTACACGTAGTCGCTCACGTCGCCGAGCGCCGAGGTGTCCCAGGACGCCACGCTCGACGTTCCAAAGTACACGTCACCCTCCACGAGTACTTCGCTGAGCGTCACCGTGAGATCGGTGCCGTCCAGCGTCGTGCCTACCGTGACATCCGTCCCAGCTGGCGTGGAGACGTAGGCGTCCGAGTCCGCGTACGCGGGCGACACCACGCCAACCGCGACAAGGCCCACGACGAGACCGGCACTTACGCCGATGCGAGAAACAGTCCTGCCAAGATCTGAACGTGACATGCGAGGCTCCTCATTACATTACGAGCGATCAACCCCCACTGCTTATGGGGCGAATCGTACTCCCAATGTCCTCACCCGAACAGAGGAATTTTCGCGTTCGCGTCGAGTGCTCCTAGTTCTGCGGGAAGCCCAGGTTGATCCCGCCGTGGCTGGGGTCGAGCCAGCGTGACGTGATCGCCTTCTCGCGCGTGAAGAAGTTGACCGACTGCATGCCGTACGCCTTCGCGTCGCCAAACAGTGAGTCCTTCCAGCCACCAAACGAGTAGTACCCGACCGGCACCGGGATCGGCACGTTGATGCCGACCATGCCGACCTGCACCTCGCGCTGGAATCGGCGTGCGGCCCCACCGTCATTCGTGAAGATCGCGGTGCCGTTGCCGTACTGCGAAGCGTTGATCAGCGCGACACCTTCTTCGTAGGTCTTCACGCGCACGATCGACAGCAGCGGTCCGAAGATCTCGTGCTTGTAGACGTCAGACGTCGTTGCGACGTTGTCGATCAGGGTCGGGCCGAGCCAGAAGCCGCCAGCACCCCCGTCGACGTCGATCCCGCGGCCGTCGACCACGACTGTTGCGCCGTCCGCTGTCGCGATGTCGATGTAGCTCGCGACCTTGTCGCGGTGCTCCTTCGTGATGAGCGGACCCATGTCACAGCCACGCGTTCCGTCGCCGACCTTGAGGCCGGTCATCCGTTCCTTGATCTTGGCGATGAGCTCGTCTGCGACCGGCTCGACCGCGACGACGACCGAGATCGCCATGCACCGCTCACCGGCGGAGCCGAAGCCCGCGTTGACTGAGGAGTCAGCGACCAAGTCGAGGTCGGCGTCCGGCAGCACCAGCATGTGGTTCTTCGCGCCACCCAAGGCCTGCACACGTTTGCCTGCCTTGGCAGCGTTCTCGTAGATGTACTTCGCGATGGGGGTAGAGCCCACGAAGCTAATCGCGGCGACGTCCGGATGCTCGAGCAGGGCATCCACGGACTCTTTGTCACCGTGCACGACATTGAAGACGCCGTCGGGCAGGCCAGCCTCCTTGAGTGCCTTCGCCATCCAGATCGCGGCGGACGGGTCTTTCTCCGACGGCTTGAGGATCACGGCATTGCCCGCAGCGATCGCCACCGGGAAGAACCACAACGGCACCATCGCCGGGAAGTTGAACGGGCTGATGATGCCGACGACGCCGAGCGCCTGCTTGACGGAGTAGACATCCACCCCCGTCGAGACATTTTCGCTGTGCTCACCCTTCATCAGGTGAGGAATGGAGGTCGCCCACTCGACGACTTCAAGGCCGCGAGACACTTCGCCGAGCGCATCGGAGGTGACCTTGCCATGCTCGTTGGTGAGGATCGCGGCGACCTCGGCTTTGCGCGCGTTGAGGATCTCGCGGAACGCGAACAGCACCTGCTGGCGCTTGGCGAGTGACGTCTCCGCCCACTCCGGGAACGCCGCCTTGGCGACCTGCACTGCGGCATCGACGTCCGCGGTGGACGCGAGGCGCACCTCCCGGGAGACGGTGCCTTCAGCGGGGTTGTAGACGGGCGAGGTGCGGGTGGAAGCTCCGGCGAACGCGGCGCCGCTGACCCAGTGGTCGAGGATGTCTGTCATCCCCACAGTCTCGCCCTTTGCCCATCTGCAATCAAGCTCGACTACTGCACAGTCAATCTGCAAAAATGCACTATGGGTTGAGCTCGTGTGCACGCTCCTGCACCTCGCGGCGGATTGCATCACGCACCACAGAGACCGCCTCCACTGCCGCACTGTCCCTCCGTAGCGCGAGCGAGAACTGCAGCCGGAAGTCGACTTCCTTCGGCAGCACCGGGACGAGGCCCGGGTCCCGATCCCCCATGAACGCATGCAAGAGACCGACCCCGGCTCCAGCTTTCGTGGCTTCGAGTTGGGCGAACACGTTCGTCGATCCGAACCCGACGCGCATTCCATTGAGCACGGGAGCCAGATCGAGTTCGTGCACGGTGAGGAGGGCATCCACATAGAAGACCAGGCTGTGGGACTCAAGATCGGCGATGCTCTCGATCGGGGCATGCGCGGCGAGGTAGCCAGGCGACGCATAGAGCCGCAACGAGTATGGCGCCAACACTTCGGACGGCAATCGCGACGAACCCGACGATCCAATGGTCACGGCGATATCGAACCCCGAACCGCGCAGGCTCAGCGGACGGGTCGAGGTCACCAACTCGACAACGATGCCCGGATGCGACTGCTGCACGCGTGCGAGCGCCGGGGCGACGAACACCGAGCCGAAGCCGTCGGGCGCGACTACCCGTACAGTGCCGCGCACCGCGTCGTCCCCGCCCCCGGATGCCGCAGCCACCACCCGCTCAACCACCTGTTCGAGCGAACCCGCCCGTTCGGCGACCTCGCGACCGATCGCGGTCAACTCCCAACCGTCGGCGCCGCGGTCGAGCAACCTCACACCCAATGCCGCCTCGAGTCTGTCGATGCGGCGTTTGACAGTCGTGTGGTCGACGGCGAGCAACGCCGCCGCCGAGACCATTCGGCCAGCGCGTGCAACGGCGAGCAGGTACCGGAGGTCGTCAGTGCTCACGTCGAGTGGGCGGGGCTCCGGCATGGGTCCACCATAATGTCCGAGCCCACTGTCACACTGGCCGCATGGACCTCCTTACGCTGCTCATCGGTCTCGCCCTCGGACTCGTGCTGGGTGCCGTCATCGGCATGCTGGTCGCCCGGTCGCGCGCCTCGGCCGCGAACCCCGCGCTCGTCGAGGCCCGCCACGCCGCGGTGCTTGCTCAGGTGCAGGCGGACGAAGCGAGTCGTCGGTCCGCAATCGAAGCGGGCCTCGCAGCGGCTCAGGCGAGCCTCGCGGGTCTCCGCGAGCAGCTTGACGAGGCACAGAACCGTTACCACGAAGCGGTCGATCGCGCTCGCGCGGAAGCAGAGGAGCGCGCCGCGGAAAGCAAGATCCTGCAGGCGCTCTCGCCGGTCCAGGAATCGCTGCGCACCATGCAGCAGAAGGTGACCGACCTCGAAAGCCAACGCAGCCAGCAATATGGTCAGATCGCCGAACAGCTCACTCAGACGCGACTCGCCGGGGACCAGATCCGTGCGACCACAGAGTCTCTGGCGTCTGCGCTGCGCAGCAACAGCACGCGCGGTGTCTGGGGCGAGACCCAGCTACGCAACGTCGTGCAGGCGGCGGGCCTCATCGAGCGAGTCGACTTCGACGTGCAGCACAGCATCAGTTCGGATGCCGGCGCCGGCCGACCCGACATGGTCATCCATCTCCCCGGTGGCAAGAACATCGCCGTCGACGCGAAAGTACCCTTCACCGCCTACCTCGAAGCGAGCCAGATCTCCGTCACCGCGACCGGGGAAGAGGGGGCTCGCCGCGAAGCCCTCATCAAGCAGCATGTCAAGGTGCTCCGTAGCCACATCGACACGCTGGCGAGCAAGGCCTACTGGGCTGGGCTTGAGGCCTCTCCCGAACTCGTTATCGCGTTCATCCCGAGCGAGTCGCTCGTATCGTCTGCCATGGAGGCCGACCCGTCGATCATGGACTACGCGTTCAACAAGCGCGTCGCCCTCGCCTCCCCGGTCACCCTGTGGTCGGTGCTCAAGACTGTCGCGTTCTCGTGGCAGCAAGATGTACTCACCGACCAGGCCAAGACGCTGTTCGACCTGAGCAAAGAGCTGTACTCACGACTTGCGACGCTGTCCGAGCACGCGGACAAGCTGCGCAGGTCGATCGACTCCACGGTGAGCAGTTACAACCAGTTCGCAAACTCGCTCGAGACGCGGGTGCTCGTGACGGCTCGCAAGCTCAGTGCCCTCGACGAATCGAAGGTGATCGGCACGGCCTCGACCATCGAGACGGGCGCGAAGCAGTTGACAGCCGTCGAGATGGAACTCGCCGTTCTCGATGAATTCGACGGGGTCGCACGCGATCCCTTCCCGAGTGCGGAACTCGAGATTCCAGACCTGCCCAACCTCGCAGACAAGAAGAAGCGAGCCTAAGCTCCGCCCCAACCGAGTCGACGGGTCAGTCGAGCCACTTCGCCGCGAGGTGATCTGCGTTCACACGGCGGATCGTGCCCGAATGCGAACGCAGCACGATGCTCTCGGTACGAATGATCGGTCCGAGCCGCTTCACACCCTTAACGAGCCCACCGTCGGTGACTCCCGTTGCGACGAAGAAGGTGTTGTCGCTGGTCACGAGCGAGTCAGCGTCATAGACATGGTCGAACTTGAGCCCCGCGGCGAGACCCTTGGCTCGCTCCTCGTCGGTTTTTGGCTCGAGGATCGTCTGGATGAAACCGCCGAGCGCCTTGATCGCACACGCGGTCGCGACACCCTCGGGGCTCCCGCCGATTCCGACGCACATGTCGATGCGGGTTCCGTAGAGAGCGGCGTTGATTCCGCCGGCCACGTCACCGTCGAGCATGAGACGGGTACCCGCTCCTGTAGCCCGAATGTCTTCGATGAGCCCCTCGTGTCGCGGGCGATCCAGCACCGCAACGACGATCTCGCCGACGGCCTTACCCTTCGCCTTCGCGAACTCCCGGATGTTGTCACCAATGCTCTGGCGGATATCGAGTACGCCATGACCTTCTGCCCCGGCGACGATCTTCTGCATGTAGAACACCGACGACGCATCGAGCATCGTTCCGCGATCTGCGACCGCGATCATCGAGATTGCGTTCTGTCGTCCCGCCGCGGTGAGCGACGTTCCATCGATCGGGTCGACGGCGATGTCGCATGCAGGGCCGTGCCCAGTACCGACGTGTTCCCCGTTGAAGAGCATCGGCGCTTTGTCCTTCTCGCCTTCACCAATGACGACTACGCCATCGAAGTCGACTGTCCCGAGGAACTTGCGCATTGCGTCCACCGCTGCACCGTCGGCGCCGAGCTTGTCACCCTTCCCGATGAACGGTACGGCCCGGATGGCCGCAGCCTCCGTCGCGCGAACGAGTTCCATCGCCAAGTTGCGGTCGGGGTGGAGGAAGAGAGTTCCGGTTTCCGGGTTAACCACAGGATCAGTCCTTAAATGCGCGAGGCGAGTGCTGTGGTGGAATTCGTCGGAATCAGCAAGTACAGCCTAGTCAGTAGACTTTGACCCGCCACCCCTGCACCTCGAGGAGACCCCATGCCAGTTGCAACCCCAGACCAGTACGCCGAGATGCTCGACAAGGCGAAGACCCGCGGGTTCGCCTACCCGGCAGTTAACGTCTCATCGTCCTCCACGATCAACGCCGTGCTTCAGGGATTGTCCGAGGCCGGCTCCGACGGCATCATCCAGGTCACTACCGGTGGTGCTGACTACTTCGCGGGTCAGACCGTGAAGGCTCGGGCATCCGGAGCCCTCGCCTTCGCCGCGTTCGTCACCGAGGTCGCCAAGAACTACCCGGTTACCGTCGCTCTGCACACGGACCACTGCCCGAAGGACGCCCTCGACGGGTTCGTGATCCCGCTCATCGCCGCAAGTGAGGCCGAAGTCAAGGCTGGCCGCAACCCGATCTTCCAGTCGCACATGTGGGACGGCTCGGCCGTGCCGCTCGCGGAGAACCTCGAAATCGCAAAGACCTTGCTACCGCGAATGAAGGCGATCAATGCAATTCTCGAGGTCGAGATCGGTGTCGTCGGTGGTGAGGAAGACGGCGTGAGCCACGAGATCAACGAGCACCTATACACGACGCTCGATGACGCGATCGCGACTGTCGAAGCCTTGGGCCTCGGCGAGCAGGGCCGATACATGGCCGCACTCACCTTCGGAAACGTGCACGGGGTGTACAAGCCCGGCAACGTCAAGCTCAAGCCAGAACTGCTCGGCGAGATCCAGGCCGGCATCGAAGCGCGGTACGGCACGGGAGCCAAGCCACTCGACCTCGTCTTCCACGGTGGATCTGGTTCGACGGACGAAGAGATCGCCACTGCTGTCGCCAACGGCGTCATCAAGATGAACCTCGACACCGATACTCAATATGCGTTTAGCCGCTCGATCGCCGACACCGTGCTGCGCAACTACGACGGATTCCTCAAGGTCGATGGCGAGGTCGGCAACAAGAAGGTCTACGACCCGCGCTCCTGGGGCAAGCTTGCCGAGACCGCCATGGCTACTCGCGTGGTCGAGGCGACGAAGCAACTTGGCTCCGCGGGACACTCCGGCAACTAACGCGGGCCGTCCGGCACGTTGAACGACAGCTTGAGCAACGTGTCCTGATTGATCTTGAGATCGTCGACAGCCGTGCGCAGGGTGAGGTAGTAGGGCGCAAGGTGCATGATCCGCGTGCCCTCGGGAAGCGCCATGTCGAGGCTCACGCCGACCGCGGTACCACCGTCCGGACCCTCGCGCAGCTCGACCATGAGCGACCCGCTGTCGATACCGTGCGTGTCGATGATCGCCCGAAGCATGCCGCGCATCGCCGTACGCTGCGCACTGTTCATCTTGTGGGCGCGCCGATCTGGGTCAACCACGACCAAACGCGATTCACTCGCCACCGAATCGAGCCAGGTGAGATTGGACTGCGTCACGAGCTCGTCGCGCATGCGACGAGCAAGTTGGCCGGCGAGGGCGCGATCCGCGGGGGTGATGTGGCCCGCGGCGGCGATGCGCTCCAAGAACGGCGTCGCCCGCGCGGTCAGACGGGCAACAGTCACCCGCTCCACGCGTTCGGCGGCGTCGTCCAGCACCTTTTTTCCCGCCACCATGATTCGAGAGGGGCTCTCGAGCATCCGGATCATCGTGCTGACGACCGCGTAGGTGAACACCGCTGTGGCTGCCAGACCAAGCAACGGTGGATATGCGATCAGGAATGCGGTGCCGATCGGGCCCCATTGACCGTTCTTGGGAAGGAGCGCCAGCGACGCGAGAACTGCGACAACGGTCGCACCCCCGCCGACCATCAGAATCTGACGTACCGGCAGATACGGCCCCAGCGTTGCAATCATGAGGGCCAGCACCCCGGGTGCCCACCACAACTCCACGGCGAGGTCGCTCTCCGCGTATCCGGCGGCAGAGATGATCACCCCCGCGGTCGCTGGCAGAAAGGCCACGCTCGCAAGGGGCAGGGTGAGGTCGTGGCGAGTCGGTCGGGTGGCGAAATGCACGGCGAGGCCGGACGATGCGCACAGCATCGTGGCTACTAACTGGATCCAAGGCTGTGCGGTGTCGCGCCACGTGAAGGCCGCGAGCATACTTCCGTAGAACAGCGCGATACCAGAGAACGACAGCGGAACTAGGGGACCGGTAAACCAACTCAGGGGGTCGATCTGCCGCGCCGAGGTGACGAAGTGGCGCCTAATCGTTGCCATGCTGCGGCTCCTCATGCTGGGTGACCACTTCGAGCACCGGAATGCGGATGACGATGGATGTTCCAGCCCCCGGCGCGGACCAGATCTTCGTCGTTCCGCCGACCGCGTGAATGCGGTTTACCACCGAGAACCGCACCCCCAACCGGTCAGACGGAATCGCGCTGACGTCGAAACCAGCACCCTGGTCTGACACGATGACCGTCAGGTCGGTATCGGTGTAGGCGAGATCGATCTCGGCGACCGTCGCGCCTGAGTGTCGCAGAACGTTCTCAAGGCACGCCCGCACCGAGTCGAGAAGCGCCGTGGCAACGACAGGCTCAAGCCGATAGATTCCCGAACCGCTCCCCGTTACATGCACGGTGAGTCCACGCCACTGCAGGTCGCTCATCATGAGCGTGAGCTGATTGCGGAGGTCGGAGTCCTGATCGTCGGTCACCGCGGTATCCGCTGATTCCTTGAGCCACTCAGCACTAGTGAGCGTGGCAATGTCGGTGCGCAATCGCGCGATTGCCCGCTCATCGAGAACGTCTGGCGCGTTCATGATCAGGGAAATGTCGTTGAGCAAAGTGTCATGCACCGTAGCGGTCACCCGAGCACGCATGTTCTCTTCGACCTCGAGCCGACGCGTTTCTTCTTCGAGCTCCTCGAAGTTGGGCACCCGTCGTCGTTGACTGCGCTGGATAGCGGCGAGCACGAGATAGGCCGAAACATATAGGCCGAGGAACAGCAACGGACCCCATCCCGTTCTCACCGGTAAGCACGTGATTCCCGCCACTACCACGCTCACCGCGGTGGAAAACAGGTAGCCGACCATGCTCCAGCCGAGCCCGCTGAGCCACGTTGACGATGCGACGCCTACGAGAACGAGGGACACCGCGGGGCGATTGAGTCCGAAGAACGCGGTATCGAGAAGACCCGGATCGACCCGGAGCAGGGTCACTTCGTAGAGCACGGCACCCACGCTGCAGAGGATCAGGAAGCACACGACCACCCAAGGCTTGGGGACGAAGGCTGCCGCCACTGCTAAGAGGAAAAGGCCCGAGAGAAGGGCGAGTGGAATCGGGAGGGCGCCCGCGAGGCCGCGCGAAACCATGATCTCGACCAAGACGGGGATGGTCAGCAGCAGGTTCGCCGCGTTCACTGCCCACGCGCTGTGCGCGATTCCGCTCGTGATAACTCTCGCCGCGACTTCGCGCGGTAGTACCGCGACTCGCACCGGGTCCACCTCTCGTTGTTTCAGATTGTGGCATCACTGAACACGAGCGGGGCCTTCCGCCACGGTCCTCGGCGTTACTGGTGACCCGCGCCTATTGGTATTGCGCCGCCCACGCCTGATAGGTGGGGTCGTTGAGCATGACAATTCCCAGCAACACGCTCGACGTGATTCCCGCGACGAGGAATCCGGCGATGGGCACCCAGAACGCCCGTCGATGCCGTTCGATCAGCACCAAGGAGACGACGACCGTCACCGCAAAGACCGAGATTCGCACGACATTTATGGCGAATCCCAGTGGCGCGGCGAGCGCCGCTGTCGACGCACCGGTGATTCCGAGCTGGCCGTACACCTCGGTGAGTGTGGGGCCGAGGTCGGCGAATGTAGCGAACGCGCTCACCACGTCGAAGACTCCGAGAAGCAATAGCACGGTAGTGATGATGATGTCGCGCGCGCGGTTCGGCGCCGCCGGCGCTTTCCCTGCTTTCGGCGCAGGCGGGGGCGGGGGCGAACTCACGGCGACCGGTTTCGGCTCCGTGTCCGGTGGAATTGGCGCGTATTGACCGTACTTGGGTTCAGGGCGATCGTCAGTCATCGTTCTCTTGACTCTGCCAGTCCAGCTTTCGGATGCGACCGCCGAGCCCGCGCTCATCAGGGTTGCCTGCGGCATCCTTGCGCAGCTCCTTGGGTAGGGAGAACATGAGGTCCTCTTCCGCGGTCACCACCCGAGTCACGTCGCCGAAACCTGCGTCAGCAAGGTCGTCGAGCACCTCTTGTACGAGAACTTCGGGCACGGATGCCCCGCTCGTGACTCCGACCGTGCTCACCCCGTCGAGCCACTCCTGTCGAATCTCGCTCGCGTAGTCGACGCGATAGGCCGCGCGGGCTCCGTTCTCGAGCGCAACATCGACAAGGCGGACGGTGTTCGAGCTATTGGCACTGCCCACCACGATGACAAGTTCTGCGTCTTGCGCAACCTTCTTGATCGCGACCTGCCGATTCTGCGTGGCATAACAAATGTCATCGCTCGGCGGATCCTGAAGGTTCGGGAATCGCTCGCGAAGGAGCCTCACGGTCTCCATCGTTTCGTCCACGCTCAGCGTCGTCTGCGACAGCCACACCAAGCGTTCTGGATTCTTTACCGTGATGGTCGCCACGTCGGCGGGACTGTTGACGAGAGTCGTGCGTTCGGGCGCGTGGCCCATCGTGCCTTCCACCTCTTCGTGTCCGGCGTGACCGATCAACAGAATCTCGTAGTCGTCCCGCGCGAACCGTGTCGCCTCGCGGTGCACCTTGGTCACGAGCGGACAGGTTGCATCGATCGTCTGGAGTTGGCGATCTGCAGCCCCCTGCACGACAGCGGGTGAGACTCCGTGAGCACTGAATACGACCCGCGCTCCCGCAGGGATCTCCTCGACATCGTCGACGAAGATCGCCCCCTTCTGTTCAAGCGTGGAAACGACGTGGATGTTGTGAACGATCTGTTTGCGCACATAGACGGGTGCGCCGAAATTCTCGAGAGCCTTCTCGACAGCAATCACCGCTCGGTCGACACCCGCGCAGTATCCACGAGGTGCCGCGAGCAGCACCCGCTTGGGGTGCGGGGCCGGGGTATTCTGGAGCCGGTTTCGCACTGCAGGCATCCGCGGCATTTCCAGACGCGCTGCACTGCCGTTGGAGATCACGAAGCCGATTCTACGGGAGGGACCTGCGTGACTATCGAGACGCCCCCGCCCACGGTCGATGCGCCTTGGGGAGTCTCGCTCTTCGCAACCAAGATCAAGGGCTGGATCGACAAGCTCGGTTCAGCCTGGGTCGAGGGAGAGATCACGCAGTGGGGCATGTCGGGCGGCAACGTCTACGGCAAGCTCAAAGACGTTGACGACGACGCCACCATCTCGTTCACCATCTGGTCATCGGTCAAGGCCAAACTGCCCGCCGACCTCTCTCAGGGCGACCGCGTCATCGCCCTCGTCAAGCCGAACTACTGGGTCAAGGGTGGCACCCTGTCGATGCAGGTGTTCGAGATGCGTCACGTGGGCCTCGGCGACCTGCTCGAACGCCTCGAGCGCCTTCGCCAGAAGCTCCGCGCGGAAGGGCTGTTCGAGCGAAAGAAGCCTCTTCCCTTTCTGCCTGGCTGCATCGGGCTCATCACCGGCAAAGACAGCGATGCCGAGAAAGATGTGCTGCGCAACGCTCAGCTCCGGTGGCCTGCAGTCGAGTTTCGCGTCGTGCACGCCGCTGTACAAGGTGAACGGGCCGTGAGCGAAGTGATCTCCGCGATTGAGATCCTCGACGCCGACCCGAAGGTGGACGTCATCATCATCGCCCGCGGTGGTGGCGATTTCCAGAACCTTCTCGTCTTCAGCGACGAGGCCCTCGTGCGCGCCGCTGCCGCGTGTCAGACGCCGCTCGTGAGCGCCATCGGCCATGAGGCCGATCGACCGCTTCTCGACGAGGTCGCCGACCTGCGGGCATCCACCCCGACGGATGCCGCGAAGCGGGTGGTCCCTGACGTCGCCGAGGAAATCGCGCGCGTGCAGCAGGCCCGAAGCGGCATGCGCCTGCGAATCACCCAGCGCATCAGCACCGAGGTGGATCGTCTCGAGGCGCTCCGATCACGCCCTGTGCTCGCCAACCCGATCTCGATGATCGATCTGCGCGCGGAAGAACTCGGTAGGTACGTCGGCCGGAGCGAGGAACTCATCGAGCGTCGCCTCGAACGGGCGCACGCGGGTGTTGTCGAACTCACCGGGCAACTACGGGCTCTTTCCCCCAAGCGAACCCTTGAGCGCGGGTACGCGATCGCCCAACTTCCCGACGGTAGCGCGGTTCGGGATGCGTCCTCCGCACCCGCGGGAACGAAGCTGCACCTCACCGTCGCGGTAGGCACCCTCACCGCGACCGTCGACGAGGGTCGGTAGAATCAGATCGTGGCCAGTTCAGTTGACAAAGATGCGGCAGCACTCGGCGACGTAAGCGGTCTAAGTTTTGAACAGGCTAGGGACGAACTCGTGCTGGTCGTCGCAGAGCTCGAGCAGGGTTCCTCGAGCCTTGAGCAGTCTCTTGCTCTCTGGGAGCGCGGTGAGGCGCTTGCCCAACGCTGCGAAGAATGGCTTATCGGCGCGCGCGCTCGCCTCGACGCTGCGCGATCACAGAACTCGTCGGCGGGCTGATGGCCCGGAAGCAACCACCGGTCGTTGCCGAACTGGGCAGACCCGAGACTGCCGACGAGACTGCCGCTCGAAAGTCCGAAACGTCGCGTCGACACCGAGCCAACCAGACCTTGCTCAACCTCGTTGTGGCGCTGCTCGGGTCGCTACTCGTGGTGCTGTTTCTGGTGACCGTCGTGGTGCGGCCGACTCCTCCCCCGACGATCGGTATCGATTACGCTGCCGTCGCGGGCGAGGCTCAAGTCGACGCGAGCGAGATGCTCCTGGCTCCGGTGCTTCCCGAAGGCTGGTCGGCGAACGACGCCCGATTCGAGAAAAAGCAGCAAGTACCCACGTGGTACATCGGATTCCTCACCCCGGGAGAGCAGTACATCGGTCTCGACCAAGGGCTCGGTGCAAACCCCACGTGGCAGGCAGCGCTCCTCGACAACGTCAACCAGACCGCTACCGTCACGATCGACGGGATCGAGTGGGCGGTGTTCGACCAACGCACGGCAAGCGATCCCGGCAACTACGCCTTCTCGCTCGCGACGACGCATGGTGACAGTACGATCCTGTTGCACGGCACGGCCTCTGACGAAGAATTCCAGATACTGGCAACCGCCATCGCCGCACAGTGGGAGGCACAATGAGTTCGGGTCGTACGCCGTCGCAGGTCTGGCGCGAGATGGTTCGCGGCAATGATCGATTCATTGCAGGCGAACCACAGCATCCTCGCCAAGACGTCGAGCGCCGCGAAGAACTCGCACTGAAGCAATCACCCCACGCGGCCCTGTTTGGCTGCAGCGATTCTCGTCTCGCGGCCGAGATCATCTTCGACAAGGGCATCGGCGACCTGTTCGTCGTGCGCAATGCTGGGCAAATCATCTCAGAGTCGGTGATCGGCTCACTCGAGTATGCGGTCGGCGTACTGGGCGTGCCGCTCATCCTCGTCTTGGGGCACGACGAGTGCGGTGCCGTTCGCGCCGCCATCGACTCGCAGGGGCCTGATGCTCCCGTGCTTCCTCCGCACATTGCGAACTTGGTGTCGAAGATCGTTCCCGCGGTCAAGCGCGTGCAGGAACACAGCGAGATCGTCGACTCGCAGGATGTCGGTCGCGAACACCTCCGCGACACGATCGCGGAACTGTTGGAATCCTCTGAGCTCATCAGCGACGCGGTCGCCGCCGGTACTCTGGCAGTCGTAGGCGCCAACTACCGCCTGCGCGAAGGACGTGCGGTACCCGACGTCATTCTCGGCGATGTCTGAGCGTTCTTCTTACCTCCACCACTGAACTCACCCAACCGCCAGGCAACACGTAAAGGACGAGCGCTGTGAGCAGCACCCCCGAATTCCGTATCGAGCACGACACCATGGGCGAGGTTCGGGTTCCCGCGAACGCGCTGTACGCGGCGCAGACCCAGCGTGCGGTGGAGAACTTCCCCATCTCAGGCTCGGGCCTGGAGCCTGCACAGATCATCGCCCTTGCGCGCATCAAGCGGGCGGCGGCCATCGTCAACGGCGAGCTGGGCATCCTCGATGCTGGTATCTCGGGTGCGATCGTCGCCGCGGCGGACACCCTCATTGCCGGTGAGCATCACGACCAATTTCCCGTTGACACCTATCAGACCGGTAGCGGCACCTCGTCGAACATGAACATGAACGAGGTGCTCGCCACTCTGGCGACGACGACACTCGGCGCGACAGTGCACCCCAACGACCACGTGAACATGTCGCAATCATCCAACGACGTGTTCCCGACTTCCGTGCATCTCGCTGTCACGGGAGCCTTGATCTCCGACCTCATCCCCGCCCTCGAACACCTGGCCGCCTCGCTCGACGCAAAGGCGGTTCTCTGGAAGGACGCAGTCAAGTCGGGGCGCACCCACCTCATGGATGCCACTCCCGTCACTCTGGGGCAGGAATTCGCGGGCTACGCTCGCCAGGTTCGTCTCGGCATCGCGCGAATCGAGTCGGCGATCCCTCGTGTTGCCGAAGTCCCCCTTGGCGGCACGGCGACCGGTACGGGCATCAACACGCCGAAAGGCTTCCCACAGCGGGTCATCACGGTGCTCGCCGAGAACTCGGCACTGCCGATTACCGAGGCGCTCGACCACTTCGAGGCCCAGGGCGCACGCGACGGTCTCGTCGAGGCATCGGGCGCCGTGCGCGTGCTCGCGGTGTCGCTGACCAAGATCTGCAACGATCTGCGCTGGATGGGCTCCGGCCCGAACACGGGCCTAGGCGAACTGCACATTCCCGACCTGCAGCCCGGCTCATCCATCATGCCGGGCAAGGTCAATCCCGTGATTCCCGAGGCCGTGCTCATGGTCTGCGCCCGGGTGATTGGCAATGACGCAACGATTGCGTGGGCCGGTGCGTCGGGCAACTTCGAACTCAACGTCGCGATCCCCGTCATGGGCACCGCCCTTCTCGAGTCGATCCGTCTTCTGACAAATTCGTCGAGGGCGCTCGCCGACAAAACCATCGACGGGCTCGAGGCAAACCTCGTTCGCGCCCTTGCCCTTGCCGAGTCATCACCCGCGATCGTTACCCCGCTCAACAAGATCATCGGCTACGAGTCGGCTGCGAAGATCGCCAAGCATTCGGTGGCGACCGGCCAAACGGTACGCGAAGCGGTGATCGACCTCGGGTTCGTCGAGCGCGGCGAGATCACTCTCGCGCAACTCGATGTCGCGCTCGACGTGATGTCGATGACCCACCCCGGCTAACCGAGGCGAACGGCTACTTCGGAACGTCGACCTTCGGGATCGCGTCACCGTTGAGCGTCTCCACCGAGCGCTCGCCCAGCGATGTGCTGAGGGTGATGGGGATGAGCACGGAGCCACCGACGGCATCACCCAGCGGGCATCCGGCGACGTTGTCGGGGGTGGCGGGCACTGCGCCGGACGCGTCAGGCGTGGGGTCGGGAAGACCGTAGTAGATGGCGATCTGCACCGCGGAATCGGTCTCGATGACGACTGCCTCGCGCGGGATGCACAGCACGGACCCGCGCACGTTGACGACGAGATCTGCCGGACCGATTCCAGAGAACCCTTCGGCCGGCGTCGACCCGATATAGCCGGGCGGCGCTGGGTTGCCCAAGAGTCGGAATGTCTTGAGCTCAAGCAGGTACGACGGCAGCTCCGCGAGTTCGTCGAGGTTCTGGTAGCCGATGATGGGAACCTCGACGAGATTCTCCGGCTCTGTGGCTGATCCGTAGACCGAACGGTTCACGAGCTGAGGGTCAGGAGCTCCCCACATGACCTGCACGGGCGAGATGAGACGCTCCGGCTGAGACAGGGACTCGACGACAACGGGTGCCGCGCTGAGCGCCGCGACGAGGCCCAAGCCCAGAGCGCCCACTCCCGAGAGCAGTCGTCGCCAACCGTAGGACGCACCCCCGGGTTCGTGAGTGTGGGGGTTCGAGACACTCCACGCGGAGAGCACACGCCACTGGCTGCGAGGCGCGAGTAGCCCCCAGAGGAAAAAGATCCCCAGACTCGCTGCAAACACCCCGAATACCCACGTCACGTGGTAGACCCTACGTGGTTCCTCCCCCGATCGGCGACCGGCTCTCCGGCAGCCGGTCGTCCGATCCGGAGATTTACTCAGGCAAGTTCGTTTGACTCCAGCATCTCGGTTACCAGCGCTGCAATTGCGGAACGTTCCGATCGGGTGAGGGTGATGTGTCCGAAGAGCGAGTGCCCCTTGAGAGTCTCGATCACCGATGCGACGCCGTCATGACGACCCACACGCAGGTTGTCGCGTTGAGCGACATCGTGGGTGAGCACAACCCGTGAGTTCTGACCGATGCGGCTCAGCACCGTCAGCAAGACGTTTCGCTCGAGCGATTGCGCCTCGTCGACGATCACAAAGGCATCGTGCAGCGAACGACCTCGGATGTGGGTGAGCGGGAGGACCTCGAGGATTCCCCGTTCGAGCACCTCGTCGAGCACGTTCTGTGAGACGACGGAGCCCAGGGTGTCGAACACTGCCTGAGCCCACGGATTCATCTTCTCGGCGGCATCCCCGGGCAAGAAGCCAAGCTCCTGCCCGCCGACCGCGTAGAGGGGTCTGAAGACCATGATCTTCTTGTGCTGCTGCTTCTCGAGTACCGCCTCCAAGCCCGCACACAAGGCGAGCGCGGATTTCCCGGTGCCCGCCCGTCCACCGAGCGAGACGATGCCGATCTCCGGATCGAGCAGGAGATCGATGGCCAGCCGCTGTTCCGCCGAACGTCCGTGCAGCCCGAAAATGTCCCGGTCGCCGCGTACCAGCTTCATCTCACCGCGTTCCGCGACGCGCCCCAGGGCCGATCCGCGGTCGGAATGGATGATCAGCCCGGTGTTCACGGGGAGGTCCTCCACGAGACGAGAGTGCAGCTGCTCGTTGTCGTACAGCTGTGCCATCTGCTCCGACGAGAGGTCGATGTCCTTCTGTCCCGTCCAACCAGAGTCGACCGCAAGCTCGGCGCGATACTCTTCGGCCGCGAGTCCGATTGACGCCGCCTTCACCCGCAACGGGAGATCCTTCGAGACGACTGTGACCGCGACTCCGTCGTTGGAGAGGTTGAGCGCCACGGCCAGGATGCGGGAATCGTTGTCGCCAAGTTGCAGACCCGACGGGAGCACCGACATGTTCGAGTGGTTGAGCTCGACGCGAAGGGATCCGCCGTCGCCCACGGCAATAGGGAAGTCGAGACGTTCGTGTTGGACACGCAACTCGTCGAGATTGCGCAATGCCTGCCGTGCGAAGTACCCGATCTCTGGGTCATTGCGTTTCGACTCGAGTTCCGTGATCACGATCACGGGCAGCACCACGTGGTGCTCGGCGAAGCGGAATATTGCCTTGGGATCGGAGAGAAGTACCGAGGTATCGAGCACGTAGGTGCGTTCGAGTTGCCGCGTCAAAGATTCGGCCTGCGCCACGCCCTCCGCCCCGGTCTGGTTTCTCGTCGACTTCGGGTTGGCTAGCTCGGCCACGTGCACTCCATCCCCGGGGTGCAGAGCACCCGGATCCAGTCTGCGAAGACGGCCGGTGCGTTGTCTGGCAACACTCTTGCGAAACGAACTTACGTGGCCGTCTCGATCAGGCGCCGTGCCTGATAGCTCGACGCTAAGCCTCCAACGATTCAGCCGAGCATCCGACACACCGCCAATTGTGTCTGGAAGGTAAAAGGTTGCCGACGTTCAGGGGTTGATGGCGCTGGCAAAAGAGGTGAATGCACCACGCAGCATCGTGAAGGTGTCCTCGCCAGTAGTCACGTGCGGGCTCAACCGCACCGACCCCGCGCGCGTGGTCGAGGTGATCCCGTGATTGTGCAGCGACGCCGTCAGGAGAGTGAGCTGATCCGGTTCTGGCGCCAGTACGACGATGCCGGCGCGCTCGTCCTCTGCTCGCGAAGACGTAACATCGAGTGCGAATTCGTCCGCGAGGTCGATGATGCGTGACACTTTCTCCGCCAGCCGGGCGGCAATGGTGGGGATGCCCACACCCTCGATTTCCTCCAACGCCGCCGCGAACCGGGCCTGTGCAATCGGGTCGGGATTGCTGATGCTGAAGGCGCGCGCCCCTCGGCTCGGTGGAAGCACCTCGGTAGGAGTTCCCTCCGCGTCCGTGCCGCTGAACCCGGACAACACCGGTACCAGCGCAGCGACGGCGCGGTCGCTGAGCGCGAGGAATCCGGTGCCCCACCCGGCGCGCACCCACTTCTGACCACCCGCCACGACGACGTCCGCTACCTCATATGGAGCATCGACGACACCGAAGCCCTGGATCGCGTCGACGATCAACAGGCGGTCGCCGATGACTTGGCGGATGCCTTCGAGATCAGCGAGGTAGCCAGTCCGGTAGTCCACGAGGCTCACCTCGACCGCCACGGTAGACGGGTGCAGTTGCTGCTTGATGTTGCCGGGAGTGACCCGGCCATGGTCGGTTTCCAGCCAGCGAGGCGTGAGGGCCCCGAGGGCATTGGCGGAGCGTGCGACGGCATAGGTGTTGCTGGCGAACTCGGCGGGTGACAGCAGCACCTCGCCGGTGAGCCCAAACATCGTGTGCATGAGCCCTTGGCTCGTGTTCGGTTGGAACACCACCTGATCGGCACGAAAACCGGTCAGCGCAGCAACCGCGCCCCGCACACGGGCATCCTGCTGGACGAGGGTGTCGAGCGTTCCGTACCGCGCCCGACCGAGCAGGCTCGACATCGCACTTTCCTCATCGCGGGCGGTACGCCCGATCGGTGCACACCTGGCGAAATCGAGGTAGCCCGGCTCCTCACTGAACCGTTGGATGAAGTCGTCCATCGCGATCGTGCCCGCGGTCACTGGCCAAACCTGCGCTGCCGTCGAGAGAAGTCCCTGAGCGCGCGAAGAAAGTCGACCTCGCGCAGGTCGGGGCCAAGGGCCTCAACGAAATAAAACTCGCTGTGTGCGCTCTGCCAGAGCATAAAGTCGCTGATGCGCTGCTCTCCCGAGGTACGGATGACTAGGTCGGGGTCGGGCTGCCCACCCGTGTAGAGGTGCTCGCCAATGAGCTCGGGCGTCAGCAACTCTGCGAGCGCGTCGAGCGTGCCCCCTTCGCTTTCGTGCGCCTGTACGATGCTGCGCATGGCGTCGGCGATCTCGCGCCTGCCGCCGTAGCCGATAGCAAGGTTCACATGCAGTCCGGCATTGCCTGCCGTGCGCTTCTCCGCTTCTGCGAGACGCTTCTTGAGGGCATCCGGGAGACCCTCGCTCGAACCGACGTGCTGTACCCGCCAGTCGCGGAAGTGCGACAAGTCTTCGGCAAGGTCACCGATGATCTCGAACAGGCTCTCGAGCTCGACACTCGTTCGACCGGTGAGGTTATCGGTCGACAGGAGGTAGAGCGTGGCCACCGAGATTCCGAGGTCATCGCACCAGACGAGGAACTCCCGATACTTGGCAGCGCCAGCCCGGTGACCCTGTGCCGCGGTATCCAACTCGCGAAGCTTCGCCCACCGCCGGTTGCCGTCGATGATCATGGCAACGTGGCGCGGTAGCGACTGGGTCGCCAGAAAGCGCCTGAGCCTCCTCTGGTAGAGGCCATAGAGAAGCTCGCGACCGAGGGGAAACTGGCGCTCACTCACATGCATACGCTAGTCCAACACGCTGCCCAGCTTCTGCGTGCGGTGCTGTCGTACACTGGCGCCATGACGGCGCCCGACCTCCCCAACCTCCCACTTCTCGAGGATGAGATCACCTACGGCACTGCCGAGGTCAAGCCCACCTGGCGTGGGTGGATCCACGCGGGAACCTTCCCCGTCGCTATCGTCCTCGGGATCATCCTCGTCGCGCTCGCCGACGGTGTTCCGGCGAAAGTCAGCACGTCAATATTCTTTGCGTGTTCGCTTCTGTTGTTCGGAACCAGCGCGCTCTACCACCGCATCAACTGGAACCCCCGGGTCAAGGGGATCTTCAAACGAATCGACCACGCGAACATCTTCCTGCTCATCGCGGGTTCTTACACCCCGATTACCGTGCTGTGCCTCGCACCCGAGAAGGCCACCCTGCTGCTCTGGTTGGTGTGGTCCGGAGCCGGTCTCGGAATCCTGTTCCGGGTTTTCTGGGTGGGTGCCCCGCGGTGGCTGTACGTCCCGCTGTACGTGCTACTCGGCTATGCGGCGCTCGTCTTCATCGTCGACTTCTTCCAGGCCAACGCCGCGATGATGACGCTCATCCTCGTGGGTGGCCTGCTCTACACGGCGGGCGCCGTGTTCTACGGGCTCAAGCGGCCCAACCCGATCCCTGGCGTGTTCGGATTCCACGAGATCTTCCACACGCTCACGCTTCTCGCGTTCCTGTGCCACTGGACGGGCATTCTGCTGGTCGCGCTCAATCCTCCGCTGCTGGCGTAGCGCTTCCGTCCGGCGTTTCGCCCGCCTCGGCGGCGAGCTTCTCCTGTACCTCCGCGCGGTAACGCACCCGACGCACGCGACGCACCATGTCCAGAATCAGCAGCACGGTAATGGCCGCGATCAAAAAGGTCACGGCAAAGCCGACGATTCCGGGTGTTACCGCGTTCACGTCGCCGGTGAATTCCCCGGGCGCGGGAGTCGGGGTGGGGTCGGCAAGCCACACGATCACGTGGCTGGCGAGCGGGCTACTGGCGAGCACGGCGAACATCATTCAGTCCTCATTCGGATTCTCATCACTGGTGATGCCGGCGAACAGGTCGCTCTCCGGCATGCTGGTCTCAACAGCCGACGTGACGAGCTGAAAATCCTCGTACGGCCACGCTTCGCGCTGAACGTCGTTCGGCCAGAAGAAGAACTTGTCATCCGGGGCGACCTGGCTGGCATGCGAGCGTAGCGCGGCATCCCTAACTTCAAGGTGGTCGCCCACGTGGACGTGCGTCGTCGCCTCAAACGGGCGCTCGCGCATCCATTCACGCAGTTCCGCCATATCGGCCGCGCGTTCATGCCCTACCGCGAGGAGCGCATCGTAGACAGCACCGATCTTCCTCGAGTTGAAGATGCGGTCGTAGTAGACCTTGGGAATGCGCCAGGGCTCGCCTTGGTCGGGGTAGCGCATGGGGTCGGCGGCGGCCTCCCACGCGTACATCGACAGTTCGTGCGTACGAATATGGTCGGGGTGCGGGTACCCGCCGTTTTCGTCATAGGTCACCAAGACCTGCGGGCGGATCTCCCGGATGACCCGCACCAGCGGTTCTGCGGAGATCTCGAGCGGTATCAGGGCGAAGCAATTCGCGGGAAGCAAGTCTGACCGGTCGCGCGTGTAGTTCTCGGGAAGACCGGAATCTGTGTAGCCGAGCCAACGGTGCTCGACGCCCATGACCTGCTGCGCTCCGGCCATCTCCCTGCGCCGCAGGCCCGCGATGTCACGATCGGCCATGGCTCGCTCGGCCAGTGCCTCGTTTTGCACGTCGCCCCGCTCGCCACCCGTGCAGCTCACAACAGTGACCCGAGCCCCCGAGCGCACATAGTGGGCGTAGGTAGCGGCGCCCTTGCTCGATTCGTCATCGGGATGGGCGTGTACTGCGAGAAGCCGCCTGGTTGTCATCGCAGCACCGAACTCCTGTGGTTTGCCTTTAGCCTTGAAGCAACAAGCCTAACGGAGAGACCAGTGCCAGATTCTGTCGAAACCACCGGCGCGGACCTCGACGCTCGCTACGGTCGCACGCCTGCGTCGGCGAACCGCACGCGCGTCATCGTCGCTATTTCAGCGCTCGCCTTCGCCGTTGTTTTTGTGCTGTGGCTGGTGTGGGCTGGCTTGCTTGGATCTCCCGCGCAATTCCAAGCAACCGACACTGCACACAGCATCATCGGGGACTCCGCGGTCGATGTGACCTGGCAGTTCACGGTCGAGCCCGGAACGGATGCCCGCTGTGCAGTGCAGGCGCTCAATGAGACCTTCGCCATCGTGGGATGGAAGATCGTCGACGTGCCAGCATCCAGCATCCGCACGCGTGACCTCACAGAACGTGTGCTCACCACCGAGCCGGCCGTCACTGGGTTGATCTACCGTTGCTGGCTGACCTAGGCTTGTGCATTCACCCCCACGAAACCGGCCAGCAGTGGCCGGTTTCATTCTGTATAGGAGAGCCCATGGCTAACGACAACTCGGTCACCTGGTTGACCCAGGAGGCGTTCGACCGTCGCTCGGCGGAATTGGAACAACTTTCAGGTGAAGGTCGGCTGGAGATCGCGAAGAAGATCGAGGCTGCCCGCGAGGAGGGCGACCTCAAAGAGAACGGTGGCTACCACGCGGCGAAGGAGGAGCAGGGCAAGATCGAGGCGCGCATCCGCGTGCTCACCGAACTGCTGCGCCACGCCGTCGTGGGCGAAGCTCCCGCGTCTACCGGAGTCGTCGAGCCCGGTACCGTCATCACCGCCACGATCCTCGGGGACGAGAGCACATTCCTGATTGGAAGCCGCGAAATCGTCGGCGACAGTGACCTCGACGTCTACAGCGAGGGAAGCCCTCTCGGCACCGCAATCATCGGCCTGAAGATCGGCGACGAGACGACGTACACCGCGCCCAACGGCAAGGCAATCGCCGTGAAGATCCTCAAAGTGGAGACCTACGTTCCGTAGTGAGAGCTAGCCCCTGCACGGGGTGAAGACGGCGATCACGAGCAGCCCGTCTTCAATCTTTGCTGACGCCGTGATGCCGTCCACATCGATGTAGGCGACCTGTCGGGCGTCGAGGCCGTCGGTTATTGCGGTCCATCGCTCCTCGTCCGCAAAGGTCGGGCCGAACTCGGCGAGCACCGCCCGTTCTTCGACCCCTGTGGTTCCGATCGCCATGGTTCCGGCCGCGATGAACACCGTGTGCTCATCGTTGGATTCGGTCGAGCACAACTCGGAGGTCGGATCCTCGACCTCAAGAGTGTGTAGCACTGTGACGTCGACCGATGCCGCCGTGCTCACGAGCGAGTCGAAGTCGTCGCTTGCCTGCTGGATGAGCACGTCTTTGCCCGGGCCGAAGCATCCCGTCAGCAGCAGGACCGTGGCCACGCCGACCGCAATGCTTGCCGCGGCCCTCACGGTCGGCTCGCTTCTACCAGCTCAAACGCGGCCGGGTCCGGCTCGGTGAGCTTCGCCCCCAACGATGCAAGGTAGTCGCCGATGAAACCCTCGTACCAGCCGTTGATGGTGCACGGCGACGACGAGTCGGCGTAGTCCTCGATCGGAATGCCGTACACGTAGACCGCGCGACAACTGGCGTCTGCTTCCCAACGCTCGTTGTACGTGCTGCTGTCGATGCCAGCGAAGTCGGCGAGGTAGGTCGCCTGCAGATAGTGCTCGTTCTGATACCAGTGCATCGCCTCGTGGACGAAGATCGACCGGACGATGTCTTCCGCACCCTCATCCCACGCCATGAAAAGCGTGTTCGGATAGGCACCGTTGAAGCAGCCCCCCGCATAGACATACCCATCGTCGTGGCCCCCGCTGTATCCACAGTTTTCCGGGCCAGCCTCGAAGACAACGGTCACATCGGTCGCCCCGATCGAATCGAGGAACGCACGACCGTAGGGATCGTCACCCGGCATTGCGCCTCCTCCGGGGTTGGATACCGAGGGCGTGGGTTGGGCGGAAGACTCTAGTTCTGTCGCGGCCCAGGACGCGGATTGCTCCCACTGTGAGACTTCCGTGTTGTATTCGTCTCGCTGGGCGTCGAGTGTGCCGAGCAGGTCGGAACGCTCGATCACCTCGGATTCGATCCGCTCCGACTGGACAGCGCTCAGGTGTGGCGGCTCGGGGTCGGCGAACGCACCACTCAATACGAGATATCCGGCGGTACCCCCGAGTGCGAGCAGCGGAAGACCCACCGAGAGAACAAGGATGAGAACGAGGCGCCCCCGGCGGCGGGGGTTGGGTGGGTCCGTCGGGAGCGGAGACGGCGACGGCTCTCCATTCTCGAACGAGAATGGAGCCACGGGTGCCACGATCGGCGGCTGATTCAGCGGAGGGGAGTCGCTCACGGCAGAGACGCTATCAGTCCCGGGAGACGAAAGTGATCAAAAATCGACGCGCGGCTCGTAGCCTTCATCTCGCAGGCGAGCGATGACATCTTCGGCATGCTCAGGACCACGGGTTTCGATGTGCAATTCGAGCTCGACCTGACTGATCTGCAGTCCGTTGCCGTGGCGGGTGTGAAGTACCTCGACCACGTTGGCGTTGGCCTCGGCCACGATGGCGGCGGTTCGCGCGAGTTGTCCGGGGCGGTCGGGTAGCGGAATCCGGAGCTTCAGATATCGCTCGGACGCGGCAAGGCCGTGCGAGATCACCCGCTCCATCATGAGTGGATCGATGTTGCCGCCGCTGAGGATCACCACGGTTGTGCCGGTCGCCTCAATCTGACCGGAAAGGATCGCCGCAACACCGACCGCACCCGCCGGCTCGACGACGAGCTTGGCGCGCTCGAGCAGCACGAGAAGCGCCTGAGCGGTGTCGTCATCGCTCACGGTGACCACCTGATCGACCACCTCACGAACGATCTGGAAGTTGAGCTCGCCCGGTCGGGCGACGGCGATTCCATCGGCAATCGTGGGCAGGATCGAGATCTCGGTCGGCTCCCCCGCAGCAAGCGACGCCGGGTACGGGGCAGCGTTTGCGGCCTGCACACCGATGACCCGGATGGTCCTCCCGTCGAGCGCAGCGCGTTGCTTCATGGCGCTCGCGACTCCGGAGATGAGACCGCCGCCGCCGATCGGGATGACGACGGTTTCGACATCGGGTCGCTGATCGAGAATTTCGAGCCCGAGAGTGCCCTGGCCCGCAACGACGTCGAAGTGATCGAACGGTGGGATCAACACTGCGCCGGTAGTACGCGCGAACTCGGCGGCGGCGCGCAACGGCTCCGAGACCGTGTGGCCGCGCAACACGACATCAGCGCCGTAGTCCTTCGTGGCTTGGAGTTTGGGAAGCGCGACACCGAGGGGCATGAAGATCGTCGCTGTGATTCCGAGCTCGCGGGCCGCGAACGCGACACCCTGAGCATGGTTGCCCGCGGAGGCAGCCACGACGCCACGCTCTTTCTCCTCCTCAGTGAGACGGGACAGCCGGTTGTAGGCGCCGCGGATCTTGTACGAGCCGGTGCGCTGCAAGTTCTCGCACTTGAGGAACACCGGAACCCCGAGAACTCCCCCGAGGTAGCTCGACGTTTCCATTGGGGTGACGTGTACCACCGCGGAGACACGCTCGCGTGCCTCCTGGAACTCGGAGAGCGTGGGGCCGACGAAGGAATCAGGCATGGGTTACAAGGTCTTTCGCTTTCGGGGCGGGGTTCGTCTTCCACTCACCTGACGCAATGTATTTCACCATGACATTGGTCACAGCGATAACCGGCACCGCGAACAAGGCACCCGGGATGCCCGCGAGGAACGATCCCGCCGCCACGGCGAAGACCACGGCGAGGGGGTGCACCTTCACTGCTGAGCCCATCACGAGTGGCTGCAGGACATGACCCTCGACCTGCTGCACGAGCAGCACCACGCCGATCATGAGCAGCGCGGGGAACGGACCGAGATACACGAGCGCGACGAAGACGGCGATCGCTCCTGTCAGCACCGCGCCCACCACGGGGATGAACGAACCGAGGAATACCGCGATCGCGATCGGGATGACGAGTGGGAACCCGCCGAACACGAGCCCGAGAATCCACGCCCCCAGACCGATTCCAATGGCGTCGACGGCCGCTACAAAGATCTGCACCTTCACAAAGGTCGTCAGGGTGACCCACCCCGCGCGGCCCGAGCCGTCGACGGCCGCGCGCGAGCGGCGCGGGAAGAGGCGCACGATCCAGGCCCAGATGCCCTTGCCATCGATCAGGATGAACAGAGTTGCAAACAAGACGAGTAGCAACCCCGCCAGCACGTGTCCGGCCGTGGACCCCACCGAAAGCGCACCCGAAATGAGTGCCTGACTGTCTTTCTGGAGTGCGGCAAAGGCATCATCGATGTACGACTGAATTTGCGCATCATTGAGTTGAAGGGGCGACGTGGCCAGGAACACCTTGAACTCGTCATACGCTCGGATCGACCGGTCTTGCAGGTCGGGCAGTCCACTGCGGATCTGCGCGACGATGACAAAGATGAGGCCGCTGACGATCGCGAGCGTGCCCACCATCGCGAGCGCGACGGCGAGCGCGCGCGGCCAGCGGTGCCGCACAAGCAAGTTGACGAGCGGAACCAGTAGGGCCGCGACGAGTATCGCGATCATGAACGGCACCACGATGTCCTTGAGCTGGGCGATCAGGAAGATCACTACCCCCACAACTCCGACCACGAGCAGGATCCGCCACGAGTACGCCCCTGCCACCCGAAGCGACGGCGGCACACGCTCCTCGATCTCGACGGCAGAGATCGGTTCGGGAGTCAGCGCGGGATCTGCAGCCTTGCGTCGGAGTGCCATTCGATAAGTCTAGGGAACGGCGACCTCGACAAGCGGACCGGGGACCGGGGGCTCACGCTGCCTGTCGGTCCCGTTCAGTAAGGTCGTGCCCGTGGTGGAGAAGCTCTCAGCGGCACAAGCTCGACGCATCGCGCTGGCCGCCCAAGGCTTCGGCAAGCCCGTGGGCACTGTGGGCACCCGCCAGCTCAACCTCGCTCTGCAGCGCCTTGCCGTGCTCCAGATCGACTCGGTCAACGTTTTCGAGCGCAGCCACTACCTTCCGCTATTCGCGCGGCTTGGGGCGTATGACAAGGCACTGCTCGACAAGCTCACCCTCGCCCGCCGGGCGCCATACGTTGAGTACTGGGCGCATCAGGCGGCGTTCATCCCCGTCGAGTCGTGGCCTCTCTGGCAGTGGCACCGTGAGAACGAACTCGCTGGCACCGGCAAGACCAAGCACTGGGATCGCACCGATACCCGGATGACCGACTTCCTGTTGACCGAGTTGGCCGAGAAAGGTCCGCTACCCGCGTCAAAGATCGAATACGAGGCGAATAAACGCTCCGGCCCGTGGTGGGGCTGGTCGGAGGTGAAATCCGCCCTCGAGACCATGTTCTTCGACGGGCGCGTCGTCGTCGCGGGCCGCAAGAACTTCGAGCGCTATTACGACCTGCCCGAGCGTCGGCTTCCCGGGCACCTACTCGACGCCAGCATCCCCAAGGCAATTGCCGTGCGGGAGCTCGTGCGTCAGGCAAGTACCGCCCTGGGCATCGCGACCGTACGCGATCTCGCCGACTATTGGCGGCTGTTTCAGGCTGACACCAAGACCGCCATCCTCGAGCTCGTCGAGTCTGGCGAACTCGTCCCCGTGCGGGTCGAAGGTTGGTCTTCCCCCGGCTACCTGCACCGTGACGCGCGTATGCCACGACGTGTCGACGCGATGGCGCTGCTCTCGCCCTTCGATCCCGTGGTGTGGGAACGCGCGCGAACCGAGCGCATGTTCGGCTTCCACTACCGCATCGAGATTTACACACCGGGCCCGCAACGACAGTTCGGTTACTACACGCTTCCCGTGCTCCAAGACGAAGCACTTGTCGCCCGCGTCGATCTGAAGTCCGACCGCCAGAACCGCACGCTACGAGTGCAATCCGCATGGCGTGAGCCGGGTCAGGCACCGGATGTTGCGCGGATAGCCCAGCTCCTCCGCGAGACCGCAGCGTGGCAGGGCATGGAGTCGTTGGTCGTACAGGACTGGGGAGATCTCGCTCGCGAGGTCGCTGGAGAACTCGGCTCGACGCTGGTCGAACGAGATCGAAAACTCCCGCACGCCGACAGGGACGAACCCCTAGCTAGAACCTGAGGGCGACTCTAAGCTGTCGGCATGACGAGTCGAGCGCTGGTACCAGGTGCGCTGCTGTGCGTGACGCTGCTCGCCGGATGCACCCCCACCAGTCCTGAGACAACGCCAACGAGCCACCCCACAAGCACGGCAACGACAAGCGCAACCGCAACGGCAACGCCGGTTGCCGAAGCCTCAGCACCCACACCGCGATTCGCCCTCACCTGTTCCGACCTCGGGCTCCCCGCCGCGGGCACCTTCACTTCCGCGGTGACACCCCGGGACCCCATCGCACTGTACGCAGGGGCGGTGGGATCGCTTCCGCGGCTAACGCCCATTCAGGCGATGGGTGGGCTTCTGTGCGAAGTCTCCAACGGGGTGCCGCATGCAACCGTTGTCGGAAGCGCTCCTGGCTATGCGGGCGTTCTTCTGTCGATCCTCCCGCGCGCAACGGACCAGTGGTCCCGGTACGCAGCGACCTATGGGATCGCCGGCACGCGCGGATTCTTCTGCAACGACTCAACCTGCACGGGCGACGAACTCGTGGGCGAGTACTGGCTTTCGGCAGCGGGCGACGGTGTCGCTGACAGCGTCGCCTTGGACAGCTATCTCGCCGCGATCGCCACGATGATCGCTGCGCTTCCCGCTTCGACTCCGGCCTGGACTCCACCGGCCACCACTATTCCGCTCGGTTCAACATGCGCCGACATCGTCTCCAACGCCGCGGTGAGCGCTGCGGCAGGCGTCTCCGTCATGGCCCTCTCCGGCGGCGGCGGCTGGAGCGCATGGGCAGCGGCACGTGCCGAGCTCTCGGCCGCGTCCTGTTTCTGGGGTGTCGAAGGAACAGAACACGGCCCGGGCTCGCTCTCGTCCATCCCGGGCGGGGACTGGGCCGCACGTTCCTATCTCCTGATCGCTACCGTGCCTACCGCACCGGTATCGATCTCGCTGGTCGGTCTCGGAGCGGGCGATACCGCGTCGCTGAGGTGCTCATCGACCCAATGCTTCCTCGACCTTGTGGCAGGGGGAAACTGGATCCAAATCGCCATCGACGAGGGTCCGGACACGCCAAGCGGAGCGGAGAATACCGCGCGCGCCATCGCGGAAGCGGTCCTCGCGCAGCTCTACAGCTGAGCGCGCGGCACCACTAGAAGCTTCGACCGCTCGCGATCAGGCGCTTCACCCGGTCGGCAATCGGCGGGTGCGTGCTGAACAGCTTGTCCATGAGGCCGGGCTTAGTGGGGTCGGCGATCCACATGTGGGCCATCGTCGAGTTCTGCTTCCGCATTGGCCTGCCGTACTGACCCAGCTTCTCGAGGGCGCTGGCGAGGGCATCCGGATGCCGCGTGGTGAGCGCCCCCGTCGCGTCGGCCAAGTACTCCCGCTGGCGGGAGATCGCGGCCTGCACGACGGCAGCCACGAGTGGAGCGAGGAGCAGCGCCACGATCCCGAGGATCAGCATCACCGGGTTTCCACCGCCGTTGTTGTTGTTGCCTCGGCCACCAAAGAAGGCGAACCGCAGGAAGATGTCGGAGATGAAACCGACGGCCACGACGAGCCCGAACACAATCATCGAGACCCGGATGTCGTAGTTCTGCACGTGCCCGAGTTCGTGCGCCATCACACCCTCGAGTTCGGAGTCATCGAGCAGATCGAGGATGCCCGTGGTCGCCGCAACCGACGCGTGCTGCGGGTCACGTCCCGTCGCGAAAGCGTTGGGCGCCGGGTCGTTGATGATGTACACCTTCGGCATGGGCGTGCCCGTGGTTATCGCAAGATTCTCGACGATGCGGTAGAGCCTCGGGTTGTCGGCCTTCTGAATCTCGTGCGCTCCGCTGAGCGAGAGCGCCTGACTGCTCGCAGCGAAGTACTGGAACACCGCGTAGCCGGTCGCCACGATGAGCGTGATGACGACGATCGAGATGTCGTTGTAGATGTACGCCGCGAGTAGACCGAGCCCACCGATGATGACGATGAACAGCAGGATAATGAAAACAGTGTTGCGCTTGTTCTTCGCGATATTGCGGTACATGAAGGACTAGAACTGCACCCTTGGCGGCTCCGCGATCGACGCCGAGTCCGTGACCTCGAAGAACTCGCGCTCGGTGAACCCGAGGTTGCGCACGAAGAGCGTGTTGGGGAACACCTTGATCTTGGTGTTGAGCTCGCGGACGCCACCGTTGTAGAAGCGGCGCGACGCCTGAATCTTGTCTTCGGTGTCGACGAGCTCGCCCTGAAGCTGGAGGAAGTTCTGGCTGGCCTGAAGCTGGGGGTACGCCTCGGCGACCGCGAAAATCGACTTGAGGGCTGCCTGCATGTGGTTCTCGGCTGCTGCAGCGTCGGCCGGGCCAGATACGGCGAGCGTCTCGGCGCGGGCCTTCGTCACATTCTCGAACACCTGGCTCTCGTGTGCCGCGTATCCCTTGACCGCCTCGATGAGGTTCGGAATCAGGTCAGCACGACGCTTGAGCTGAACAGTGATGTCGCTCCACGCCTCGTCGACGCGAACGTTGAGAGTGACCAACCCGTTGTAGGTCGACCACAGGTAGCCGCCGATGATGACGACGAGCAGGACGATGACTCCGATGACGATGAGTGCTGTGAAATCCATATCGTCAGCATATCCGAGCCTGCATCGAGACTCCTATGCCCGGCGAGCACTCACAGCTAGCGCCGAGCCCGCAGCACTGTGCGAAGCCAGTGGTACGACGCTTTCGGCGTGCGGTCCTGAGTGTGGGGGTCGACCCGGATGAGTCCGAACTTCTCCGCGAAACCCGCGGCCCATTCCCAGTTGTCCATGAGCGTCCACACGTAGTAGCCCTGCACGTCGAGGCCGGGGACACCGGCGAAGGCCGCGGCGAGATGCCCCGCGAGGTAGCTTGTGCGATCCGCATCGTCGACCGATCCGTCTGCCGACACCCGATCCCGGTAGCTCGCACCGCCCTCCGTGATGAAAACGGGTGGCAGCTTGCCCGCGTAGCGCTCCGAGTAGTCACGGAGGCTCTCGCTGAGAAACTCCGGGGCGACTGGCCAGCCAAACGCTGTCGCGGGAAACTCGGGCCATGGCGCGAGGTGGAATGGCAAGTCGCGCATCCCTTCCGCGAATACGCCATCGGGCGTCGAGGCGCTGGTGGGCGGCCCCGCCGCGATGCGCGTCGGCATGTAGTAGTTGAGCCCATAGAAATCGAGTGGCTGGGCAATCGTGGCCAGATCGGCGGGGTCGACTTCGATGAGCTGCCGGAACTGCTTGCGCGCGAGCAACGGAAACTTCGGATACTTGCCGAGCAGTACCGGGTCGGCATAGATGCGATTGTGCACGAGATCGAAAACCTCGGCGTACTGGCGGGTGATGAAATTGTCCTTGGCAGGGACGACGGGCGAGTGCACGTTGGTGATTCCGATTCCACCCTTGACGCTCTGCGACCGTAGCGCCTGCACCGCGAGGCCGTGGCCGAGCAACTGGTGGTGAGCCGCGAGGAGCGCGTCGAACATGAGGGTGGCCCCCGGAGCGTGCACGCCGAGCGCATAGCCGTTGAGCGTGACCGTGGTGGGCTCGTTGATGGTCACCCATTTGTCGATCCGGTCGCCGAAGGACTCCCCGGCGAGAAGGGCGAAGTCCGCGAATCGGTAGGCGGTATCGCGGTTCATCCACCCGCCGCGGTGTTGCAGGGGTTCGGGCATGTCCCAGTGAAAGAGGGTTGCCATGGGGCTGATTCCGGCGGCGAGCAGTTCGTCAAGCAGCTTGTCGTAGAAGGCGATCCCCGCCGGGTTGGCGGGTCCCCGACCGCCCGGTTGGAGACGTGGCCAGCCGAGCGAGAATCGATAGGAATCCACGCCGAGCTCTTTCATGAGCGCGACATCTTCTTCGTAGCGGTGGTAGTGGTCGGCGGCTATCGATGCGTTCGACCCGTCGGAGATGCGTCCGGGCTGGGCCATGAACTCATCCCAGGTCGACGGTCCTCGGCCGTCATCGCGCACCGCGCCCTCGATCTGGAACGCCGCCGTCGAGACACCGACGGTGAATCCGGGCGGCATCGTCGCCGCGAACCCCTCGGGGTCGTGCATCCATTCGGTAGTCGCTTGTTCGGTCGTCTCTCGCCTCGTTGTCACTGGCCCAACACCCGCTCGAGATAATCGTTCGCGAAGAGCCGTTCGGGGTCGAGCCGGTCACGAACCGCGAGGAAGTCGTCAAAATGCGGGTATGCGGGCCGCAGGTCGTCTGCCGTGCGGAAATGCATCTTGCCCCAGTGCGGACGGCCGCCGTGTTCGCGCGCGATCGCTTCCACAGCCTCGAAGTACTCGGTGGGATCTTCCCGGTAGTACCGGTGCACGGCGATGTAGCCCGTGGCTCGACCCTGCGCCGTCGAGAGCCAGTTGTCGTCGGCGGCCGCTATGCGCACCTCGACCGGGAAGGTGATGCGCCACCCGTTCGCGTCGATAGCGGCGCGAATTGCGCGCAGTGCCTCGGGGATGGCGGCGGCGGGCAGCGCGTACTCCATCTCGCGGAAGCGCACCCGGCGCGGCGAAGTGAACACGTCGTGCCAGCTATCGGTGATCTCCCGCTCGGCCGCGAGCCGGTTGGCAAGACGGTTGAGGGGCGGGGTCGTCGTTGGCGCGATAACCCCTAGGCCGCACACCACCGAATACAGGCCATTGGGCATGAACTCGTCATCGATCCACGCGGCGACGGGGTGTTGCGGTTTACGAGGCGTGTCTGCGGGCAGGCGTGAATTGGTCTTGGTGAGCGCCTGTGTGGTGTGCGGGAACCAGTAGAACTCGAAGTGGTCAACGGATGCCGCGCGCTCATCCCACGCTTCGAGCACGGCTTCGAGCGGCTCGGGACGTTCCACCGCGTGCAGCACGAATTCCGGCGCGCAGCGCAAGGTCACGTCAACGAGGACTCCCAGAGCGCCCAACCCCACCCGTGCAGCCGGCAGCAGCTCCGAGTTCTCCGTGCCGCTCACATGCAGGAGCGAGCCGTCCGCCGTGACCATCGTGAGGGCCTCGACCTGAGTGGCAATGCCACCGAAGCGCGCGCCGGTGCCATGGGTTCCGGTCGAGATCGCTCCCGCGATGGTCTGCCTGTCGATGTCGCCCATGTTCTCGAGGGCGAGCTGGTGCTCGCCAAGAAGAGCCGGAAGCTGGTAGAGATTGGTACCGGCGCCGAGCGTCACGCTCGTTCCGTCGACGGCGAGCACACCGTCGAGCGCGGCAACGTCGAGGTGCACGCCATCGGTTGCGGCGATGCTCGTGAAGCTGTGACCCGCGCCAATCGACTTGACCGGCATACCGCTTTCTCGCGCGAAAGTGACAGTGTCGATGACGTCCTCCACAGAGGATGCGCGGGACACCCAGTGGGGGTGAGACACCTGAGACCGGCCCCAGTTGCGCCAGCGGCGCCCGCGTTCGATGCTCATCGCTGCACCTTGCTCATAGGAAGGCTTTCCCTTCACCACGGTATGTCGGCATGGTCTCAACGATACGGTCGCCATCGACCATCGCGAGTTCATTGAGGTGCTCCCCCAACTCACCGGCTTTAGTGTGGCGGAGCCAGACACGATCCCCCACCGCCAATGCCGCGGCAGCCTTGCCGCGCATCGGGGACTGCACTTCGCCCGCGGCCTCCCGTGCGACGTACTCGAGGCCTTCGGGCCAGGCGGGCTGGGGCATCCGGTCGGCGGCTGGTGGGCCGGACGCGATCCAGCCACCGCCGAGAAGAGTCGCCATGTCGGGTCGGGGCTTGCGGACGACGCTCAGGGCGAACGCGGCAGCGGGCGCTGGCTGGAAGTGGCTGTAGCCGTCGAAGAGGTGTGGTCCGAAAAGCCCACTGCCTGCCGCAATCTCGGTGACGGACGGATCGGACGAGGTGCGCTCCAACGAGCCGGTTCCGCCACCGTTGACGAACTCGAGGTCGGTGAGCTCGCGCAGGGCGGCGACGACCGCTCCGCGACGCTCGTGCAGTTCGCGGGTCGAATTGCGCTGCATGTAGTCGATGGCGCGGCCGTATAGGGGCCGCCCCAGCGGACGATTCACGACGCCAGCGATCTGCGCTTCGTACGCCATCATCCCGACCAGACGAAAACCGGGTCGAGCGACGATCTGCTGTGCGACCGCGCGAGCGTCGTCGACGGTCCAGACCGGGGACCGGTACACCCCCAGATAGCCGAGCACTTTCGAGTGCCAGGACGCGTTGAGTTCGAGGGCCACCCGGATCGTCTCGCGTTTACCCGGCGGCACCACAGAGTCGATGAGGTCGAGCTGGGCGACGGAATCGATCATGAGCGTCACCCGCTGGGCAAGTGTCGCCGAGCCAGCCAACGTCGCGAGCGCGGACCGATGCACGGTGGGATACCCGACCACAACGTCGTCGACGGTCTCCGCCAGCCACAGTGCCTCCGGCAGTGTGTAGGCAAGGACTCCGCGATATCCGGGCAGGGCGAGCACGGCGTCGATAACTCCCCGCGCGCGCACCGATTTCGAGGCGACCCGAATCGTGGTGCCGTTGGCACGCCGCACCATGTCGTGAGCGTTGTGGGCGAGCGCGGGCACCGAGACGGCGCCGAACGGGGTTTCCAGCTTCGCAGTGGCGGCCGTCATTGCTGCCCAGTACCGGGAGGGCTCCCGCCACGGTTCGGTGGTGGGTTTGTCGAGTTTCATGTCACGCTCCTGATCGGGAGAACGGCGAGCGCGGCGAGGGAGTCTGCCGCGAAATCGAGCACTCGTTCGGCTGCCGCGGTATCGCGGTCGGCGAGCCAAGCGAGGGTGACGCCATGCGTGGTCATGACGACGAGTCGAGCGATGTCGGGGAGGGGAATCGCCCACTCGACGGGCACCGCGGCCGCGCTCTCCGTGAGCACGTCAACGACACCGGATAGATACGCCGAATACTGCTCCGCGGCGAGGCTTTCAAGCCCGGGAGTTCGCAGCGCGTAGTGCATGAGTTCCTGCATCGCCTGCTCGTGTTCCGGGTCGGCGATCAGATAGTCGAGGTACGCCTGAAGTCCGTCACGCAGAGCTCTCCTGATATCGGTACCCAGCCGCAACGAACTGAACACTGACGTGATCTCGGCATCCACCACGTAGGAGACAACCTCACGCATGAGCTCAGCATGCGACCGGAACGCGTAGTGAAAGCTGGCGAGGGACATCCCCGCCTCGGCGACGATGGCGCGCGTAGTTGCCCCCGCGACACCCTGCGCGGCAATCACGCGAATCGCCGCCTGAACGAGCATCACCCGGCGTTCGGTGGGGCGAATACGCGTCATAATGGGTCAACTGTCCCAGACGTTTGTCCCAAATACAAGCAGTGACTCTCCTGCGAATGCCTCACACACGTTTGACCTCTCGACAGAAAACGTCTGAAATTGACTCGGTGACCACAACGACCCAGGACGACCCGCAACGTTCGGACCGCACCCGCGGCACCGTCGTGCTCGTCGTGCTGCTCGGATCGCTTCTCGGGTCCCTCGGCGTGCTCGCCACACCACAGGCCGCCCACGCCGCAACGTTCGGCATCACCACGTCACCGGGCACGCTATTTCCGGGCCTCGTGACGATCACCGGAACGAAGAGTTCCAGCGCCACTGTCGAGGTGACTGCCTCCCCCGACGACTCATGCACCATCGATCCGGGTGACAGCGATTGGTCGTGCGAACTGGACCTCGCCGATGGCAACCACACCATTACTGCGATCCACACCGGCACGGATGCCACGGTCACGACTCTCACCGTGTCCATCCGGGTTTTGGGCGCTCCTGTGATCACCACGAGCGGGCTCACGACCGGAACCCTCAACGGCACGGGTTTCCCGGGCGCCGGAATCGAAATCACGGGCGACGTCGGCAAGACCTGCGGCGCCGTTCTGGCGAACGGATCGTGGTCATGCGCGCTCGGAGTGGGCACCGGCACCTACTCCCTCTCCGCCACACAAACCTGGGCGAACGTGCGATCCGAGCGAGGCGGCACCACCGACCCGATCTTCGTGCGTGTGGATGCCGACCCGCCTGCCTGGCCGAGCTTCACCGCCCCCGCGATCGGAACCCGCGTCACCAGCCAACCGACGGTGTTCACCGGTAGCGGTGAAACCGACGGCCGCGTCGATGTGTTCTCGGATTCAGTGCGCGTCTGCACGAGCCCCGTGGTGAGCGGGAAATGGACGTGTTCCGCCGCCTTGGCCAACGGGGAGCACACCATCCAAGGCATCCAGTGGGATGCTGCGGGCAACCCGAGCGGCACGAGCGTCGGATTCACGATCACGGCCGGGGCCGCGCCAGCCTCCGCGACTCCCGTCACACCACCGAGCAAACCCGTCCCCGACCGCGCGACTCCCCTAGACCCTGTCGTGCCCGCGCCGACCGCGCCCTTCCTTCCTGCTCCCGTGGGGGGAACGTCGGGTCTACCGCCGCTCGACACCTGGGAAGTGCCCACGGACTACGGCGCGGCAATTCCCAGTGCCACAACCACGAACAGCGCCTCTTGGACGGTCGGACTCATCCTCGGACTCGGATTTGCTCTCCTCGTCGCTCTTCCCCTGCGCCTGTTGGTCACGACGTACCGCCGCAAGCGCGGCTATTTCCCGCTCGACGCCGAGACCCCGCGACCGCTGCTGAGTCCGCGTGTGACGGCCGCGCTGTTCCTCGCCGCCGCAGTTCTCCTCGCGGCGCTCGCCGGGGGAGTGCAGGCCGAAGTCCGCTACCTACGACTCGCGATCGCCATCGGCCTTGCGCTCGCAGCCCTCAACGGTGTCGCGGTGCTCGTGGCGAAAGTGCTGGGTCGACGGTTCGGGTGGGGTCTCGGCATCCGGCTTGCGCCCCTCCTTCTCGCTATCGCGGCCGTGACCGCGCTCGTGTCACGAATCGCCGGCATTCAGCCGCCCATCGTGGTCGGCATCGTGCTCGCCGTGCGCTTTGCACCCTCGGTGGCCACCCGTGCGCGCGGGATCGTCTCCCTCGTCCAGGTCTCGGCCATCGCCCTCTTGGGCGTCATCGCGTGGTTGCTGCAGAGTGGGCTCGGCTCGGTCACGGGATTCCTTCCCTCTCTGGTGAGCGAAACGCTATCGGCCCTTACCATCGCGGCATTCGGATCGGCCCTCGTCATGCTGCTTCCTGTGCACCGGATGCCCGGCCGCCTCATCTGGGAATGGTCTCGCACAGCGTGGGCAGGGGTGACACTCGCGTCCGCGACAGTCGCCGGAGTCGCGATTGCGGGCGGCAGCGGGTTTCCCGCGCCGTGGGTGATCGGTGGTGCGCTCGGCTTTGCTGCCGTCAGCGTCGGAATCTGGGCGTGGATGCAGTTCGTGCACCCGCAGTTCACGGCCGAGCCCTAGCTCTGGCCCGTCGCGCCTAGCCCCAACGAGGCGGGGACCTCCGACCACAACTCTGCCTGCACCTGAAGCGCGAGTCCGCGCAACAGGGCGCGGTCTTTCATCGAGAACTCACGCGGTGCTCCGTCGAACAAACACAGTGTGCCGATGCGCTCTCCGCTGGGAGCCTCGATGGGATACGCGGCGTAAAACCGGACGCCGTAGTCCTGCACGGGGCGAAGGTGGCTGACGCGCGAATCGAGGAGCGTATCGTCGGCGACGACGAACCCACCGAGCCGCACGGTGAGGGTGCAAAACGACCCGACGCGTGGGGCGTCTCCCCGCTCGGCACCGCTTGCTGCGATGGTTCGGGTGCGCTCCCGGTCGACGAGGTTCACGGCTACCCCGTCAACGCCGAACAAGTTTCTGGCCGTGCGAACGAGCCGATCGAGCTCGATACTGGGTGGACTGTCGAAGATGTCCATGGCGTCGAGCGCCACAAGGCGTCGCTCCTCATCGACAGGTTCGACGAGCGGTCGGGATGTCACGGCGTCGAGAGTCGCGGCCACGGTTCCGGAGATCGCTCCCGCCCAATGGCTGTAGATCGAGGTATCACCAAAGGATCGCTTCCCGTCGGGTTCCTGGCTAAAGGAGACATAGGAATAGCCCGCTGCTGCGCAGGCGCCCACCGTCGCGACGTTGAGGGCGGCGACGTGCTTGCCCACCATCGAACCGAACTGCCGGCTGAGGGGAAGTGCGGTGGGCAGGGGCGGAACACCCGCAATGACGACGCTGAGACTCGGAGGCGATATCTCGGCGATCCGGGCCATCAGGGTGCGCATCTCACGAGCCCAGCGCTTGACGGTGGGAAGGTAGAGCGCCTCCCGCGTACCCACCATCACTACGAGGACGTCGAAGTGGGAGATGGAGGCGCTACTGAGCACCCGCGGTACCTCCGCGGCGGTCAGTCCTGGCACACCGCGCAGTTCGAGATCGACCCCGCGACCGGTCAGGGCCGAGAGCTGCTGGGCGATGTGTCCACCAATTCCGAGTTCGTGGGAGGCAACCCCCAAGCCACGGACGGCACCACCGCCGACGATAAGGATGCGATCCGGATCGGGACCGGGCCGGTGCACTCTGGGGTCACCCTCGGGCTGAGGAAGTGCCCCCGCCGAATAAATCGCGTTGATGAGCATCCGACTCACGACGCGATGGACGATGAACCGGACAAAGTCCTGCGTCATGAATCCCCCGATTCGTCCGCGCACATGTCCTGTGTCTATCGACGCTACCCCGGATGAACTCGCGACCGCGGTCCCCAGTTCACGTTACACAGATGTCACGAGACGGCTGCGGGCAAGCTGCCCAGACCGACTCCGTAGCTGAAGTGCGGCCACAGCCGCGGCAATCAGCACGACTCCGATGATGCTCACCGGACCGGTTCCGAAAGCGAGCCCGCCCCTGCTGCGGTCGACAGCGATCCAGTCGGCCACTGATGCTCCCCACGGACGGGTCAGCATGTACGCCACCCAGAACAGGGCCACCTGGGCACCCGGCAGGCGCTGGGCGACCAGTGCCAGCAGGAAGAGGGCACCAAACATCACCGCAGACCCGAAGAAGCCCAGACCCAGATCGATCGCCGTGAGGTCACCGAGGGCAGTGCCCAACGCAAATGTCGCAAGAACGACGGACCAATAGAACAGTTCGCGGCGGGCGTTCGTGATCGAGTGCACCGAGATCGTCCGCTCCGAAAGCCACCACACCGACAACAGCACGGCGACGGCGAGCGCGAAGGCGATGGTAGAGATCTCGTAGGGGACGAAGAGCACGATATGCGCGACATCCGCGACCATCGTGCCGAGCACCGCGACCATCGTCACGAACAACCAGTACCGCCACGGAACGTAGCGACGCGCGGTGAACTGAACGGCAAAGCACACCCCGAAAATGACTGCCGCCGCGAGAACGACGGGTACCGGGTCGAGGCTCTTGACGAGATAGTCGGACGACGTCTCACCGATCCCGGTGGTGAGTAGCTTCACCAGCCAGAACGCGGCGGTGATCTCGGGCACGCGAGCGACAGAAGTGAGCACGGCACTAGCGTTGCAGCGTTCGCGTGGGAGGTCGCCGCGATTCCGCCTCAGACCCTGAGAGGTCTCTCACTGTCGAGCATCAGCACTGCCGATGAGCACTGCCGATCAGCACCGTCGAGTATCAGACAAACGGGAACGTCACATCCACTGTGAGACCGGAACCCGGACGGTTATCCAACCGAATCGAACCGGCAGCCAGCGACACGATGCCCGCAACGATCGACAGTCCAAGACCCGCGCCGCCGCCGGTTCTGGCGTGATCGGCTCGAGAGAACCTATCGAACGCGAGCGGGACGAATGCCTCGTCCATACCGCCAGCGTCGTCCCTCACGCGGAGGCGCAGTCCGTGATCACCGAGGTCAAGGGACAGTTCGATGAGTCCGTTCTCCTCGATCGCCGCGAGCGCATTGTTGACGAGGTTGTCACAGACCCGCCCGAAGTCGGCTTCGCTCACGGCGACAGTCTGTTTCGCAAGCGTGGGGGGGCTCGAATACTCGATCCGGATGTCTCGATGGCCGACGCGCTTGCGACCGCGATCAGCGGCATCCGCGAGTTCGGCCGCAAGTTCCTCCGCGCGGGCCGAGCCCGGGGACGCTTGGGCGTCGATCCGGGACAGCTCGAGCATCGATGTCGCGAGTGCCGAGAGTCGCGCCAGAGTGTGCTGGGCAGCGGTGACATCCGCCTGCATCTGAGGCAGCGTGCTGGCCTGGCGCTGAGCGAGTTCGAGCTGGGTTTGGATGATGGCGAGGGGCGTGCGGATCTCGTGGCTCGCATCCGACACGATCTGACGCTCACGCTCGGCAGAACTTCTGAGCTGTCTGATGAGTTCGTTGAGGGTGACCGCGAGATCGGAGATCTCATCCTGAGCCGGGCCCACCGGAAGCATCTCGTCGCCGGGAGAAACGACGAGAGTTGCGGCACTGCGTCGCAGTCTTCCGACCGGGCCGAGAGCCGCGGTGCCGATGAACCACGAGGCGGCGCCGAACGCGAGGTTGATTCCCGCGATGCTGGCGATGAGCAGGAAGGCCACTTTGTTGAGTACGGACTTCTCGAGGCCGTCCCGACTCGCGGTGATGACTTTCCACTCGCCCGCGGACGTGCTCACGGTAGTTACCCGCACGAGGAACGTCTCCCCCGCGGACGACACCGTGCGCGTGCCATCCGGCCGAGCCACGAGGGAATCCAGTGAGGCGGTGAGGGCCGCGGGCAGCGTATCGACGTGAAGGTCGCCCCCCGGCGCGACGACCGCAACGAGCTGGCCAGCCCCGGGCGGGTCCACCTCGTCGGTTCCTTCTTGGCTGAGCGCAGTGAGGTAGGGACTCTCGATGTTGTCGAGGACGAGGAGTTGTCCGTCGCTGACGATGCGTTCGACCTGCGTGAAGATGATGATGCCAGCGACGATCGAGATCAGGATCGCAATCAGCAGACTACCGCCGGTAATTCTCGCCCGGATGGTGAGCCGTGCGAGGTTCACTCGTGCGCCGCAATCAACTGGAAACCCACACCACGCGCGGTGACTATTCGAACTGGCGAACCCACTGTGTCGAGTTTGCGCCGTACGTAACTCACGTACTGGTCGACGATATTCGGGTCAATGTATGACGCCGCCCCCCAGATCGAGTCGATGATCTCGGCGCGCGGCATTATCCGGGTGGCGTTCTCGGCGAGCAGTCGCAAGAGGTCGAATTCGGTCCGGCTGAGCCTGAGTTCTTTTCCTCCCGCAACGATCTCATGGCGGGTCATGTCGATCTGGAGCCCGCCGATCTCCAACCGGGATGCCCCGATGGAATCCCGCCGCCGAAGTGCTCGAAGCCGGGCCGCCAACTCCGCGAACTCGAAGGGCTTCGTAAGGTAGTCGTCTGCCCCCGAATCCAAACCGCGAACCCGGTCATCCACGGCGTCCCGCGCAGTGAGCAACAGGATCGCCATGCCGCCGCTCTGCGCGCGCAGCCTCCGACACAGTTCGAAACCCGACATCCCCGGCAACATGACGTCGAGAACCGCGATATCGTACGGCTCCTCGGAGGCGAGGCCGATGCCATCAATCCCGTTGTCGGCAAGATCGACCGCGTAGCCCTCTCCGCGCAATCCGCGTGCGAGGAGGTTCGCCATCTCGGGCTCGTCCTCGACCACCAGGATACGCAGGGCCACGCGGTCCACCTTCCGTTGTGTTGCGATACTACGGCTACGCCAAGACGGGCTCGACAACCACACCATCGAGAGCGGCAGCGCGACGCTGGCGGGCGACCTTGATCCCGAGGTAGGCAGCAACGCCCACGATGATCACGAGGAACACGACGCTCGTGGCCGTCGCACCCACGCCGAATCCACCGTCAGCGGGCGCTTGCGACAGCAGATCGCCGATGGATGCGCCAAGCGGACGGGTGAGCACATACGCCGCCCAGAAGCAGAACACCACATTCACGCGGAACGCAAAGCGGGCGATCGCGATGACCCCGATGAGGGAGGCGAACAGGATCGTGCCGAACAGATACCCAAGGCCGAGACCTTCGGAGATCAGGTCACCAGCAGCCGTGCCGAGTGCGAAGGTAAAAAGGATCGCAATCCAGTAGAAGGCCTCACGCCGGCGACTGAAGATCGTGTGAATCGAGAGCGTGCGCTCACGATAAAACCAGATCCCGAAGGTTGCCGCGAGCAGGGCACTAAAGGCGAGCGTGCTCATCCAGAGCGGGAATCCGAGCACATCGGTGAGATTGTCGGTGAGCAGGGTGCCAACAATGCTGATCAGCACGACCACGGTCCAGTAAATACCCGAGGTGTACCGCCGGGTGGCGAATTGTGCGATGAGTGCGAGGACGAGCAGTCCACCCATGATCCACGAGGTAATGCTGAGACCGAGACCGAGGTCGACGTTGATGTAGTCGGCGAACGTCTCCCCCGTGGTGGTGGAGAGAATCTTGATCACCCAAAAGGCGAACGTGATCTCGGGTACCCGATTGAACAGGATGGTGCGGATGTGCTCCGGCAGAGTGTGTGTCATGCGGTAAGGGTGCTGGGTTCGGCTTGACGTGTGGCCGGGATTCCCCCCGATCCTGTGAGGGTTCTTTCAGGAATCGCCGACACGCCCGGCGAACACCATTGCCTCTGAGAGAGTTCTCAGTCTCTTGCGCTTTCTTCCTGCTTGCCTCCGATCTTCGCCCCGCACAGTGGGTACACCGTGATCGTTGGGAGGCGACGGATGACCACTCTGATGTCCGCTCGTTCGGATCAATCGGCCTCGACCGCCCAAACTGGTCGTGGGGTAATCCGTGAACTCCTCCACCGACCCGCTCTGCTGCTCGGCGTGCTCGGTGCCGTCGTGGGATTCCTCGGCTCGTGGATCCCGTCCTACTGGGGCGACGAGGCGGCCAGCGTTATGTCGGCCACCCGCTCACTGCCTAGCCTGCTCAGCGAGTTGAGCACCATCGACTCGGTACACGGCGTCTACTACGCATTCCTTCATATCTGGGTCAGTGCTTTCGGGAGCTCCGAACTCTCCACTCGTCTGCCCAGCGCGATCGCGACGGGACTCATGGTCTCGGGCACTGTCGTCCTGGTGCGGGGGTTCGCCGGAACCCGTCCCGCACTGCTGGCCGGGGCCATCCTCATCCTCTTGCCTCGGACTACCGCGATGGCGATCGAAGCCCGTTCATACGCGCTTGGCGCCGCGGTCGCCGTCTGGGTGACCGTGCTGCTCTTCCACCTACTGCGACGACGGCTGGCCTCGACCTGGATCTGGGTCGGGTACAGTGTCGCGATCGCCGGGAGCATTTACCTGTTCCTATACCTAGGGCTCCTCCTGCTCGTGCACGGCGTGGCGGTGCTCGTGCTGTACCGCGACCGGATCTGGCACTGGCTCCGCGGAGCGGCTGGTGCGCTCCTCCTTGCCACACCTATCGTTGTGAGCGCCTATCACGAGCGACAGCAGATTAGCTTCCTCGCTCATCGCCACTACGCGACGTTCCTGAACGTCGCAGTGAGCCAGTGGTTCGAGAGCGCGGCGGTCGCGATCATCGGTTGGGCTCTTATCCTCGTCGCGATCGCGGCGGCGGTTCCGCGGATCCGGTCCGGATGCCGCGGAGTACCAGCACTCGTCGTGCTCGCAGTGGCCTGGCTGCTGCTGCCCACCGCCGTGCTCCTCACCGGGAACGCGACTGTGTCCCCGATGTACAACGTGCGGTACCTCACCTTCAGCACGCCCGCGGCGGCGATCCTCATCGCTCTGGGAGTTGTCGCCCTCGCCCGTCGCCTGATGCCGCGGTGGCGGGCGCTGCTCGCCGCCGTGCTCCTCGGCACTCTTCTCGTCGCGTGTGCTCCGGGCTACCTGTCACAGCGGACCCCGTTTGCCAAGGACGGAGGAAGCGACCTGCGCCAAGTTGCCGAGTACATCGGCGCACACTCTGTCACCGGCGACGCCATAGTCTTCGACCAGACCACGAAACCCTCCCGCGATCCACGTCTAGCTCTGCGTCTCTATCCATCAGACTTCGCCGCGGTCACGGATGTCGGTCTGGTCACACCCTTCAACAAGACCGCGGGCCTCTGGGACGTCACGGCACCACTCGCCGACCTCAGCCTCGGTGGCTATCCGACCGTGTGGGCCGTCGAGCTCGGCCACGGCTCGGACTTGCCCCCTGACGTTGCCTACCTCGAAGCCCACGGATACGTCGTGGAATCGAGCATCCTCATTCATCGCACGACGATCTACCACCTCACCAAGGAGTAACAGTGACCGACCGCACCATCGTCGTTCTTCCCACCTACAACGAGCGGGAGAACCTTCTGGACACGATTACGCGGATCACCGCGAGCGTCCCGGAGGCGAGCATCCTCGTGGTCGACGACAACTCTCCCGACGGAACCGGAACTCTCGCCGACCAGCTCGCGTTCTCGGACTCTCGCGTTCACGCACTGCATCGGGCGGAGAAGGCCGGCCTCGGAGCGGCGTACTTGGAGGGATTCGCGTGGGCCCTCGAGCGCGGCTTCGACATCATCGTCGAGTGTGACGCCGATGGCTCGCATCATCCCGAGGAACTGCCGGCGCTGCTGGCCGCCCTGAGCGAAGGCGACCTCGCCATCGGGTCTCGGTGGGTTGCAGGCGGGAGCGTCGTGGACTGGCCCAAGTCTCGTGAAGTGCTCTCGCGCGGGGGCAGCGCCTACGCGCGAGTCCTGCTCCGCCTACCCCAGCGGGACGTCACCGGCGGTTACCGCGCGTTCCGTGCGAGTGCGCTCCAGGCCCTCGACCTCGATCACATCACGAGCCTGGGCTACTGCTTCCAGATCGAGATGTTATGGCGAGCGCAGCGCGCTGGTCTGCGCATTGTCGAAGTGCCCATCACCTTCACCGAGCGCCGCTACGGTGTTTCCAAGATGCGCGGGATGATCGTGCTCGAGGCCATGGCTCGAGTTACCGCGTGGGGAGTTCGTTCCCTGTTCGTTCGGAAGACTGCCGTCGTCGCGCGTGAGACCGCCCGTGTTTAGTCTTCGCCTCTGGAATCTGGCACGCGATCTTCTTCGTTTCGGACTGGTCGGCGGTCTCGGCTTCCTTATCGATGTCGGACTCTTCAACTTACTGCGATTGACGATCCTCTCCGACGATCACATCCCGGGAGCACCCGTTATCGCGAAGGCGATCTCGGTGACGGTGGCGATCGGCGCCAACTGGGCGGGCAACCGCTGGTGGGCGTTCCGCGACCGCCGTGGCGCGCGAGTCGCCCGGGAGGCTCTCGGGTTCGTGATCATCAGTGTCATCGGCAGCGCGATCTCGTTGGTCTGCCTCGCTGTGACGCACTACCTACTCGGGCACACGAGCGCGTTCGCCGACAACGTGTCCGCGAACATCATCGGGTTGGCTCTGGGCTCGGCGTTCAGGTTCGTCGCCGTGCGCACCTGGCTCTATGCGCGCCCCGTCGAGACGCCAGTGCTCACCTAGATTCGCGACTCCTAGCGCTAAGCACGCGGTTGGAGCGAGGCGCGTTCAGCCCTCGCCGCCCTCCACACTGCGCGGGCGGCGTCGGCATTGAGTAATCCGATCGCTACACCCAGCACGATGTCGAGCCATCCGGTCTGGAACACGGCGGTGAGCACCGCGACGAAGATTATCGCGACGTTCGCCATTGCGTCATTGCGCGCCGACAGCCACGCCGCGCGCGCGAGACTTCCGTTGTGGTGACGGTGCCGAACCAGTAGCGCCGCGCACGTGAGGTTGACCGCGAGCGCCCCAAGGGCGGTCAGCGAGAGAGGCACAACTTCGGGAGGGGTCGGGTCGAGGATCTTGACGACGGCGATCCAGATCGTGGCCGCTGCAGGGATCAGGATGACGAATGCGAGAACGCTGCCGACTGTCGCCCGCCGACGTAGCGACCATGCGGCGGATACGAAAATCAGAATGTTGATGCACGCGTCTTCGAGAAAATCCACGCTGTCCGCCAACAGTGACACCGATCCGATGGCTCGGGCGACCGCGAACTCGACGCCAAAGTAGCCAAGGTTGAGGAGTGCAACCAGGATGACCGCCTGCCTGAACCCGGGCGCGATCGGGGTCACCACGGGTTCCGGCATATGCCGCAGTGTAGACCGGTCCACAATCGTGATCGAATAGACCCGTGCGATTCGGCGGCGTGACCAGCGTGGGGGTGCAGGCAGCGCTGGCGGCTGCTTTCCTGTTCGGCGCCGGAACACCTCTCGCGAAACTGCTGCTCGGATCGGTAAACCCGTGGCTGCTCGCCGGGTTGCTCTACACGGGTGCGGGGCTTGGGCTCGGCCTCTACCGCCTCATCCGTCGCCCCGGTCGAGTACGACTCTCTCGCGCCGAGGTAGCGCCCCTCGCCGGAGCGATCCTGTTCGGCGGTGTGCTCGGGCCGGTGCTGCTGATGTTCGGGCTGTCCGCCATGCCGGCAACCGGCGCCTCGCTGCTGCTCAATGCGGAGGCGGTGTTTACCGCTCTACTCGCGTGGTTCGTGTTCCACGAGAATGTCGATCGACGCATTGCGCTCGGGATGCTGGCGATCGTTGCCGGAGCGGTCGTGCTGAGCATCCCCACCGGGGCCGATCTCGGACCGGTATGGCCATCATTGGCCATCCTCGCCGCCTGCCTGTGTTGGGCAATCGACAACAACCTCACGCGGAAGGTTGCGCTCACCGATGCGACCTGGCTGGCCGCGGTAAAGGGTGGTGTCGCGGGGCCGGTGAACCTCGCGATTGCGTTCTTGCTCGGTGCACGGCTGCCATCGGTGCTCGACATCGGGGCCGCCATGATGGTGGGCTTCTTCGCCTACGGCGTGAGCCTCGTGCTGTTCATCATCGGTATGCGCCACGTCGGGACCGCCCGTGCGGGCGCCTACTTCTCAGTGGCGCCTTTCTTCGGTGCCGTACTGGCCATTGCGCTCGGAGCGCCCGTGACCGTTCCCCTTCTTGTCGCTGCGGTGCTGATGGCAGTCGGTGTCTGGCTCCACCTCACCGAGCGCCACCACCACGAGCACACGCACGAGGCGCTCACCCACGATCACTGGCACGTGCACGATGTGCATCACGAGCACGAGCACGAGCATCCGGTGGCGGCTGGTCTGCGCCACAAGCACCCACACACCCATGCCGCGATCACGCATGCGCACGACCACTTCCCCGATGCGCACCACCGGCACGGTCACTGAGCTCGCCCGACAGATTAAGGAGGATCCCGTGATTCGCATGATCAAACGCGTGTTCGTTGAAGGCACCAGCGTGATAGGTCTTGCCCTCATTGTGATTGCTGGTGTTGCGGCCCTGAACAGCGGCGACCTTGGCTGGCTCGGCGTCGTGCTGGCCTGGCTACCTGTGCTCTCGTACTACGGCTACCTGTTGCTCGCTGCCCCGTCAACGCGCTCGCGAAACCTGTGGGCGATCTTCGCCATCAGTGCCGCGGGGGTTCTGGTTGCGGCGTTCGCGGGGCCTGTCGCCCTCGTCGCCGCGACGGGCGGGCTTGCCGCCGCGCTGCTCTACACGTATTGGTACTCGCGCCAGCATGTGCCAGCCGCGGGTCTGACCGTGGGGATGCCCCTCCCCGAGTTCGCGCTCACCACGCTGGACGGCGAGCTCGTCTCGAGCGCTGTACTCGCGGATCGCCCGCACGTGATCATGTTTTACCGAGGCAACTGGTGCCCGTTCTGCATGGTTCAGATCAAACAGATCGCCGACCAGTATCGCGAGCTCGAAGCGCGCGGCGTCGGTGTCGCCCTGATCAGCCCACAGCGCGCGGATGACACTGCAGAGCTCGCCACGAGATTCGAACTGCCCCTGCAGTTCTTCGTCGATACGGATGGTGCGGCTGCCGACCTGCTCGACCTCACGCAGTCGGGCGGCACCCCGATGCTGTACGGCGCTGGAACGAACGGCGATACCGTCGTGCCCACGGTCGTGATCACTGATGCCGAGGGACGCGTCGTGTGGTTGGAGCACGCTGACAACCACCGCATTCGTCCCGAGCCGAGCACGTTCCTCGAGGTCCTCGACCGTGAGGGCATCGGCCGCCCGCGGTAGCTGCGACCAGCCCGTGCCCCGGCAGGGACTCGAACCCTGACTGAAACGATTTTAAGTCGTTTGCCTCTGCCAATTGGGCCACCGGGGCGCGACCCCAACGGTACCGGTTAGGCCTTGGGGCGTGAAGCGAACTCTTCGAATGCGGCACGGGGCGTGATGCGTGCCTGCAGCGAAACGGTGTCGCGGCCCAAGAAGAAGTTCAGGATCCAGCCGCCGAAAACGCGAATCTTGCGTTCCCACGTCGGAATCGCGAGGCCGTGATATCCACGGTGCATGAACCAGGCGAGAAGCCCCTTGACCGCGAAGCTGCCGGACTGGAACACCCCGTTGTACAGGCCAAGGCCCGCAACAGCACCCATGTTCTTGTGGAAGTAGTCCTTCGCAGCTTCGCCCCGGATGTCCGCGACGATGTTCTTCGCGAGCAATTTGCCCTGGCGCACAGCGTGCTGGGCGTTGGGTACGCAGAACCCGCCGACGCCACCACCGGTGAGGTCGGGGACAGCCGCGACGTCTCCAGCGGTCCACGCGTCAGCGATAGGACCGTCGTCGTTGATGATGCGCAGGTCGGCCTGTGCGCGCAGACGACCGCGCTCTTCGATCGGCAGATCGGTGTTGCGAATCATTGGGTTCGCCATGACACCCGCGGTCCACACGATCGTGTCGGACTCGAACTTCTCACCGGTCGACAGTTTCACGACTCCGCCGGTGGCGGAGGTGAGTTGCGTGTCGAGATGGATCTGAGCACCATGCTCGGCGAGGCTCTTGATCACCCAGAGGCTGGTCTTGAGCGACACCTCCGGCATGATGCGCCCCATCGCCTCGATGAGGTGGAAGTGCGTGTCCTCGAACTCGATTGTCGGGTACTGCTTCACGAGAGCTGAGGCGAGATTGCGCATTTCCGCGAACGCCTCGATGCCAGCGAAACCACCACCCACGACGACGAAGGTCAGCAGCCGGGTCTTTTCCGGGCCATCCGGGAGGTTCGACGCCTTGTCGAAGTTGGTGAGGATACGGTCGCGCACGGCAACGGCTTCCTCAATGTTCTTCATGCCGATGGCCTCGTCGGCAACACCGGGGATCGGGAAGGTACGGCTTACCGCGCCCGCCGTCATGACGACGATGTCGTACTCTTCCTGCCACGGCTCGCCCACTGCTGGCGTGATCGTGGCAGTTTTTGTCGCGTGATCGACGCGGCTGACCTTCGCCGTGAGGATGCGCGTCTTCGTGAGGTGCTGGCGGTGCGACACCACAGCATGGCGTGGCTCGATCGAGCCGGCCGCGACCTCCGGAAGGAACGGCTGGTACGTCATGTACGGAAGCGGGTCAACCATAGTGACCTCGGCCTCGCCACGAGAAAGCCATTTCTCCAGCTTCATAGCGGTGTAGAACCCGGCGTAGCCGCCGCCGACAATGAGGATCTTGGGCACGTGTGGTGGTCTCCTAGATGGAAAGTAAGACACCAATCTACCCTGTCTCGCGGGGGCCTCTGAACGCGCGCACGACCCTGGTGATGAGCAGACCGGCGGCGACGCCGACAAGCAGGAGGAGCCCGAAGGGTATCCCCACATTGCGCAGCAGGTTCACCGTGGGCAGCACGGTGCCGAGCGGGTTGACGGGAGCGGCCGTGATCGGCGGGGGCTCGGGAGTGGCCGTGCGGGTGGGTCCCGGGGTGGGAGTGCTCGCTGCACGGCGGTAGAGCTTGATCCACTCCGCGAGACTGCCCATCGGATTTTCGGTGACCGCCGGCACCGTTGCAGAGTTGACTGCGGCTGCGGCATCAACCAGACCGAAGCCGTAGATCGGATCGGTTCCGGGGGTGCCGGCATCCCGCGCGGTCGCGACAATACGTTGAATCACGTTCGCGGCATCGAGGCCCGGATGCGCTGCCCGCACGAGCGCGACGATACCGGCGACGAGCGGGGTCGCCCCGCTGGTGCCGTTCCAGATGACGTGCCCGCCGCCCGGTGTGGCTCCGACGAGCCCTTCGCTCGGTGCGGCAACCCCGATCGTGATCCCCTGCGACGATGCGTCGAAACTGGCCTGACCGTTCGCATCGACACCAGCGACGGTAAGCACCCCCGGCATCGTGGCGGGAGCGCCAACCTGGGTCGTGCCACTACCCCGGTTGCCGGCGGCGGCGACGATCACGACATCGTGCTCCATCGCGTACAGGAATGCGTCATCCCAGCTTGTCGGCCACTCGAGCGTATTGCGCGTGAGTGACATGTTGATCACATCGGCGCCGGCATCCGTCGCGTATCGCACTGCTGCAGCGATCTGATCATCGGAGGTCGTACTTCCCTCGCCGAAACCAATCGAGATCGGCAGGATGGTCGCAGCGGGAGCCACACCGATCACGCCGTTGTCGCCGCCCGACCCGCGGCCCGCAGCGAGCGACGCAACCATCGTGCCGTGACCGCTTTCGTCTGGTGGGCCGACCGGCGTCTGCCCGTCCGGTGATCCGAGACCCGAGAAGTCGGTTCCCGAGATGACAGCTCCCTGCAGTTCGGGAACGCTTGCATCGACACCCGTGTCAATAACCGCGATCGTGACACCGGCACCCTTCGTCGTGTTCCACGCCGCCCGGATCCCGTACGAATCGAGCCAATACTCCGAGTCACGCACGGTGTCGGCGTGCGCTGGCGCCGCCATCAATGCCACGGATGCCACGACCAGCACGCCCGCGACAAACCCACGTGTGCGGCGCATCAGCCCGTCTCCACCGTTCCGTAGTCGAGGCATTCACACACCATTGGGTTCCACGCGGAACGTTCGAGCGCCACGTCACCGATCGGATTGACACCCGGGCCCGCCGCGAGCGCGTGCCCGACGAGTGCGTGCAGGCATTTGACGCGGTCGGGCATGCCACCAGCGGAGATACCCGCGATCTCGTCAACGACGCCGAAGGACTCACGGTCCGCGATGTACGACTCGTGCGCAGTGCGGTACTGGTCTGCGATGTCGTCGACCAGCAGGGCTGCGAGCCCGGGCATCTCGCCCTCCGCCTCAAGAGTGGACACGGCGGCCGTCGCGGCCGGGTGCGTCAGGTAATAGAAGGTGGGGAACGGTGTGCCATCCCCAAGGCGCGGTTTCGTGGACACCACTGTCGGAGCACCACAGACACAGCGTGCGGCAATGCCCACGACGTCGCGAGCGGGGCGCCCAAGCTGACGTGAGACGGTGCGCACGTCGTCGTCGGTGGGTGGGTCGAACGGGGGCCGGGTCACTGGCTGCCGCCGATCACGGGAGCGACGATCTCGTCGGGTGGGGCATCCGTGAGTCCGGCTGTATAGATCGACGATAGGAGCGTGCGCACCCAATCGACTTTTGTGGTCTGGATCTGGTCGCTGATGGGCTGCCCGTTTGAGGTCGTGGGGCCGCTGTCGTCACCGACGACGAGATAGCTCAGGTCTCCAGGGAACACGTAGAACAGGCGCTCCCGAGCCTGCGACTCGATATAGGCGGGATCGCTCCACCGAGCTACGTCTGCGTTGAGGTCATCCACAGAGCTGGATGCCCGGTCCACTGCGGCTTGGAGTGCGGTGAGCTGTTGCCGCTGCTCGATGAGGATGCGCAGGTTGGGGGCCAGCACGATGATCGCGAGGATCAGCAGGCCGAGCATGAGCACGGTGAATCCGGAAAGCCGGATCGTGCGCAACCAGTGTTCGGGCGCTGTCTCCTCAGGCAGGCGCACAGCCTGTCGTTCGGTCTTCGGTCGGCGCGCCATGGTGTTAACCCTAAAGCGGATCGAGCCAGTCAGGATCTCGACAGGCTCGATCCGCTCACCGGCTCGATCCGTGGGTGCTGCTAGCCCTTGAAGCGCGGGAAAGCGTCGCGACCGGCATAGACCGCGGCGTCGCCGAGTTCCTCTTCGATACGCAGTAACTGGTTGTACTTAGCGACGCGGTCGGAGCGGGCCGGAGCACCGGTCTTGATCTGGCCTGCATCCGTCGCCACCGCGATGTCGGCGATCGTCGTGTCTTCGGTCTCGCCCGAGCGGTGCGAAATTATTGCCTTGTAGCCTGCGCGCTGAGCCATCGATACGGCGTCAAGCGTCTCGGTGAGCGTGCCGATCTGGTTGACCTTGACGAGGATCGAGTTCGCCGCTCCCAGGTCGATGCCCTTCTTGAGGCGCTCCGGGTTCGTGACGAACAGGTCGTCGCCGACGAGCTGCACCCGGTCGCCGAGCTGCTGCGTGAGGTGTACGTAGCCGTCCCAGTCGTCTTCGTCGAGGGGGTCTTCGATCGTAGCCAACGGGTAGTCGTTGACCAAGCCGACGAAGAACTCGGTGAGCTGCTCACCCGAGAGCTTCTGCTTCTCGAAGGTGTAGACGCCGTTCTCGTAGAACTCCGTGGCGGCAACGTCGAGACCCAGCGCGAAGTCGGTTCCGGGCGTGAAGCCCGCGGACTCGATCGCCTTGACGATGAAGTCGAGGGCGGCACGCGCGCCGGGCAGGTCGGGGGCGAAGCCACCCTCGTCGCCGAGGCCGGTGTTCTGACCGGCCTTCTTGAGCTCAGCCTTGAGCGCGTGGTACACCTCGGTGCCCCAGCGCAGACCCTCGGCAAAGGTGGGGGCGCCGAGCGGAACCACCATGAACTCCTGAATGTCGAGCGCGGTGTCAGCATGCGCGCCACCGTTGATGATGTTCATGAGGGGAACGGGCAGAGTGTGCGCGTTCGGTCCGCCGAGGTAGCGGAACAACGGGAGATCCGCCGAGTCGGCCGCCGCCTTGGCGACCGCGAGCGAGACGCCAAGAATCGCGTTGGCGCCCAGCTTCTTCTTGTTGTCGGTTCCGTCGATCGCGATCATCTCCGCGTCGATGAGACGCTGGTCGGCGGCGTCGAAGCCTTCGATGGCCGGGCCGAGCACGTCGAGCACGGAGTCCACGGCCTTCAGTACGCCCTTGCCCAGGTAGCGACCTTTGTCGCCGTCGCGGAGCTCATACGCTTCGAACGCACCGGTGGATGCTCCCGAGGGAACGGCCGCACGGGCCACAACACCATCCTCGAGAAGAACTTCGACCTCGACTGTGGGGTTACCCCGGGAGTCGAGGATTTCGCGTGCGCCGACTGCTTCGATCAAAGCCACTGGGATATCTCCTTGTAGATGTTGGGACGAACGGTGGTGGAGTCCCGAAGGAATCCTAGCCCCGTGGATTAGCCGAGCGTTTTCCACTCCCCGAGAGCGCCCTCAGCCGAGAAGGCAGCATAGGAACTGAAGCCGGATGCTGCGAGCTGTTCGAGGAGCGGCTTGATGTTCTTGGGGCGGCGCTCGACCCGCACTCGCTTGCCTTCGGCGACGAGGGCTCCCTGTGCCGTGAGTAGAGCCGTGGCATCTGCGTCACCGTCGTACACGATCGCCACGGCGTCCCGGTCCGCGTCACTGTCCAGCTCGACCAGGTCGACGATGCGCTCGAAACCCAATGAGAAACCTGCTGCCGGGACATCCGTGCCGAGGAACCTGCCGATCATTCCGTCGTAGCGTCCGCCACCGCCCAGCGAGTAGCCGAAAGCAGGGTGGGCGACCTCGAAAATCGCACCGGTGTAGTAGCCCATACCGCGCACCAGCCACGCGTCGAACTGCACGACGGGTCGACCGACGATCTCGTTGACCGTCTCGCCGATCGAGGCGAGTTCGGCGACCGCGGCGTCATCGACCCCCTCGGGCAAGAACTTGCGGATCGCTGTCTCGCCGAACGGCAGGTACTCCATCGTCGTGGGTCGGCGGAAGAACGCCTCGAGGGAATCGACCGGTCCGGCGGGGAAACCTCGGTCGCGCAATTCGGAGATCACACCGTCGTGGCCGAGCTTGTCGAGTTTGTCGATCGTGATCAGCACTGCTTCGTGCTCCTTGCGCGGGAAGCCCAACAGTTCGAGTGCGCTCGTGAGCAGGCGGCGGTCATTGATCCGGATGCTGCACTCCGCTAGCCCCAACGCATCGAGTGTCGCCGTGGTCGCCGTGATCAACTCGACTTCGGCCATTGGCCCGGCCTCACCGATGATGTCGATATCGCACTGGACGAACTGGCGGTACCGGCCCTTTTGCGGGCGCTCGGCTCGCCACACTGGTGCGATCTGAATCGAGCGAAACACGGTCGGTAGTTCGGCACGGTGGGTTGCGTAGAACCTGGCTAGAGGAACCGTGAGGTCGAACCGAAGCCCAAGGTCAGCAAGGTCGAGTGGTTCGGTCGCCGCCGAGAGGTCATCGCGGGTGAGGCCGCGCTTGAGCACACCAAAGGCGAGCTTCTCGTTGTCGCCGCCGAGTCCGGCGTGCAACCGGTCGCTGTCCTCCATCACGGGAGTCTCGATCTCGTCGAAACCGCGCCCCGTGAAGGTCGACCGGATCACCCCAAGTACCCGCTCGCGGTGTGACTTTTCGGCAGGCAGGAAGTCGCGCATGCCACGGGGCGGGTTGACGGAAGAGGCCATACAACGATTCTCTCGCACTAGCCCATAGGCTCCGCACCCGCCCCCGTTCGGGTGACACGCCCGGGAATCACCTGGTTGTGATCAGCAACCTTTCCATTCACGAATTTTCTCCGCGTGTCGAACTGAAAATGCCCGGATCGTTCGGCTTCGTAGGATTAAATCGTTTCTAGCGAACCGGATGGTCGGGTAATCCTTCCGGTTCGCAGGTTCGTTCTGAACCTTGATGCCCTCTCCATTCGGGTTGGAGGGGGCATCGCCCGTTTTAGCGCACCGCTCGTTTCGAGGGCGCTTCAACCCGCACCGATCACGCCGGCGTCACCGGCTTGCTCGATCTCGTATTCCCGGATCTCGCCCTGCAACCCCCGCAATGCGGTTCGCAGCGCGCGCTCGGAGTCGAGACCGTTCGCCTTTGCCGACGCGACAATAGCGAGCAATAGCGGGCCGAGTTCGTCCTCGTTCGTGACGTTCACTGCGCCGGGGAGCGTGGCGTCGATCAGTCCCACCTTGTGGGCGCGACCGAGGAGCTTGTCGGCGAGCGCAAGGGCGGGCATCCGTTGCGGAATACCGTCGAGCACGCTCGTGCGGTGTGGTTTCTCGGTCTTCTTGAGGTCGTCCCAGACCGCCATGACGTCGTCAGCGGTTTGGATATTCATCGCCGCCTGTTCGGTGGTGTCACCAAACACGTGCGGATGTCTGCCGATCATCTTTTGCGTCATGTGTGCGGCGACGTCCTCGAGGGTGAATAGCCCGGCCTCGGCCGCGATGTCGGAATGGAACACGACCTGATACAGCACGTCACCGAGCTCTTCGATGAGTTCGTCACGGTTGCCGGTCTCGATGGCGTCGACGAGTTCGTAGGTCTCCTCGACGAGATACTGCACGAGCGATTCGTGAGTCTGTTCGCGATCCCAGGCGCAACCGCCGGGTGCTCGGAGTCGCTCAAGCACAGCAATCAGTTCGTCGAGCCGCGGGTGCGGCGCGGCCGGATCCAGAGCGTCGGTCATACAGCGATTCTCGCAGTGACAGACTCGAGGTATGTCACAAGGCCCCCGCCCCGTCATGCTCGTGATCATCACCCTTGCTGCGATCGCCGCTGGCATCGTGATCGCCCGACTCGCCGGTGTGGGTGTCTGATGCGCAAGATCGTCACGCTGATCGTCATTGTCGGGCTCGTGGTGCTAGCGCTCGTGGGCACCCAGAACGGCTGGTTCGCGGGCACGGGCACGACCAACCCCACCAGCCCGGAACCCGCAGCCGACAGTGGGCAGAGCGCCGACGCGATCCCCCCGGACGCCACCGAGGCTGTCGTCGAGTACGTTCACGACGGCGACACGCTCTTCCTCACCGACGGCCGCAAGGTCCGGATGCTCGGCATCAACACTCCCGAGATCGGCAACAATCTCGAATGCTACGGCGACGAGGCAACCGCCCTGCTGCGTTCGCTGCTACCCGAAGGCACTCACGTGTGGGTCGAGCAGGACGTCGAGCCCCTCGACCAGTACGGGCGCTCACTGCTGTTCGTCTACACGGATGACGGCACCAACGTGAACCTCGAACTGCTCCGCGAGGGTGCCGCCGAGGTGGAGATGTACCGACCGAACGTGTTGTTCCGCGACGAGATCTACGCCGCGCAGGATTCCGCGCGCGCAGCCGACCTCGGCCTGTGGGGTGCCTGCAACTAGACGTCTGTCCAACTAGGGCGATGGGCATGCCGCTACGCCGCGCGCAGCGGGTTCTTCGACTCGAGCAGGATCCGTCCCCGGCTCGAATCAACGTCCGGCGGCGGGATCAGCCAGTAGCGCGCCCCGTCGTACTCAATCTCCCAGTGATGGTTGTGGAACAGCAGGTTGTGGTACCGGCACAGCAAGATCCCGTTCGAAATGTCGGTTTTCCCGTTGTGTTTCACCCACTGTTTGATGTGATGCGCCTCCGTCCAGGATGGAGGCCGGTCACACCCCGGGGCCATACAACCGCCATCGCGGGCGGCGAGGGCCCGTCGCTGCCGCCGCGAGTAGAGCCGCTGTTCGCGGGCCAGATCGAGCGGTTGGCCGTCTCCGTCAAGCAGAATCGGCACCATCGCACCTGAGCACGTCAATCGTTCGACCGTCGCGATCGAGACCGGGTCGGGCTGACCTTCGAGGAAGCCGTGGCCGCTGCCGTTGCTGACCGCCTCTTGAGTCACGTGGACGTTGATGACGGCGCCTCCTGACCCGAGCAACTGGCTCGAGTCGGCCGCTGCACCCTGCTGAAGTAGCTCAAGGAAGACATCGGAGGCGAGCTGTTCGGTCGTGCGCTCGTCCGTAGCGATCATCTCAGCTTGTGCCTTCGCATCGTCGCTCACGAACCGCGGACCACCTCTGCGCGGCGACGTTGCCCGATCGAAGAGGTTGGTGAACACGGCACTCGTCTCCGGATCCATGAGCCAGGTGGCGCGACTCATGCCGTCGGACAGTTTCGTGAAGCGCAGCGAGCGCTGGGCTCGGCGAGCGTTCTCCCTTTCCGCGATGCCGGACTCGTCGAGCCGATCACGCAGCTCGCGCGCACGGCGGTGGAGTCGGTCGGGGTCGAGGGCGGCGGCCTCGGTGCAGAGTTGCGCCGCGGCATCCGTCAACATGATCTCGGTGATGTTGCCGTTGGGTGCACCGAGACCGTCGCGGATGGCGTCGGCCGAGGCGATGGGCAGCGAACCATCGATGATCGAGCGGAACACCGCGCTAAGCCACGGTGCGGCCTCGTCGCTCACGATGCGCCCGACGCGCACCGCTTCGGAGGCTTCGCGAGCTGTCGTGCGATTGGTGACGCGGACGACCTCTTCAGGCGTGCGTGTCGGCAAGTTGCCGTTCACGGGAGGCCTGTCGAAGCAACTCGAGCAGGTCTGAATCGGTGAGCGACTGGAAATGTTCCGCCGACCGCGGCACGCGATCAAACGGTGGGGGGAATCTGTGGAGAAGTGAACAGCCACTCGGGCAATTCCCCTCGCGAGAACAGGGTGTTCAGCAATTCGCCCATGCTGTATTCCGGGTCGATAGCGCGCACCTCATCGATGTGGATGCCCGCCACCGACCCGCGCCCGAGCGCCCAGTTGAGCCACGCGAGCATGCACAACGGAGCCTTGCGGTGCGTGTCATCCGACCGCGAGATGAGGGTGGTCAGGAGGGCGATCGCGGCCTCGACACGCTCCGTCGACGGACGCGGGCCGTGGCCCATCATAAGGTCGGCCGCCTGCACGTCGACGTTCGCATAGGTCTTGCGCGCCTCCATCCCGAAACAGGTGTCGGCAGACCACATGGCGTCACCCAGCTCAAGGCCGAACGCCCACTGGAGCATCACGAGGTCGCGGACGGGAGGGCCCTTCAGGGCGAAGAGCAGCAGCGCACCGCTCGACGTGATGTCTGCGGCATCCCAGGCGAGGGCATTCTCGGCAAGAAACGGTAGGTCCGCGAGCTCGTCGAGTTCGTCGGTTTCCTCTGCTTCGATGCTGTCCACCTCCTCCCCCTCGGCAAGCCTGTACAACCTCGCAAGTTCGACGGTCATCCGGCGGCACGTCAACTCATCGGCCGAAGGGACGCGCGCTGGCACGGTCGGAGCGCGGTGCTGCGGCTCGATCTCGCCCAAGGGACGCCCGGCCGGCGGCACATCGGGATCGAAGTACGAGCCCCATCCGTCGCACCCGACGATCAAGGCATCTTTGACGCCAAACCCCGCCTGCTCGAAGCGGCGGAGCAGTAGGGAGAGGAGGTCGCGGTCACTGGCGAAGGGGGCATCCGTGCAGATCACCGGGACGACCCCATCGACCTCGGGAATCTTGCAGAATAGTCCGATCACGGTTGAGGCGAATCGCCCGTAGCCGCGTGAGGGCAGGTCGAAGCGCAGGGTTGCGTGAGTGCGTTTTCCACGGAAACCCAGCAGCACGAGGCTGTTGCGAGGAGTCGTTCCCGCGAGAGCGGGGAGGTTGGCGAGCAGGTCGGCGGCACTGGCATTTCGGATCACAGTGGTCATCCGACGAGTGTGCGGCAGCAGACCGGTTCGCGATTCAGTCGACGACGCATCTGTGGAGAGCGTCGGTCGCGGATGTCACACTGAGGACGATGACAACCCCAAGCGACGCGACCCGTTCAGAAGCACTCGCCATTCTTCGCACGCTGGTCGGTCGCGACGACGCCGACTTTCACGAGGGTCAGTTCGAGGCGATCAGCGCGCTCGTCGATGATGGCGCTCGGGCGTTGGTGGTGCAGCGCACGGGGTGGGGCAAGTCCGCTGTGTACTTCGTCGCGACATTGTTGATCAGGAGGCGAGGCGCCGGTCCGACCATCCTTGTCTCACCCCTGCTTGCCCTGATGCGCGACCAGATCGCTGCCGCGGCGAGGGCGGGCGTCAGAGCGGTGGCGATCAACTCGACGAATCCGCACGAGTGGACCCAGATTCAGCAGGCGCTGGCGAACGACGAGGTCGACGTGCTGCTTGTGTCGCCCGAACGGCTGAACAACCCCGCCTTCCGCGAGAAGCAGCTACCCGAACTGGTCGGGCGCACCGGGATGCTCGTCGTCGACGAAGCCCATTGCATCAGCGATTGGGGCCACGACTTCCGGCCCGACTACCGGCGGCTACGCGACCTCATCGCCACTCTTCCTGCAACTGTTCCGGTGCTCGCCACCACCGCGACAGCAAACTCGCGGGTTGTGGATGACGTCGCGGAGCAACTCGGCGGCGCGGTGACCATCCGCGGCCCGCTCGCCCGCAAGTCGCTTCGCCTCGGGGTGCTCAGCCTGCCTGACGCGGCGGCCCGACTCGCCTGGCTGCTCTCCCACCTCCGCGACCTCCCCGGTTGCGGCATCATCTATACGCTGACGGTTTCGGCCGCCGAGAACACTGCTCGGATGCTGCGCGAGGCCGGCCACGACGTGCACGCCTATACCGGCCAGACCGACACTGCCGAGCGTGAGATTCTCGAACAGCGTCTCAAAGGCAACGACCTGAAAGCACTCATCGCGACGAGTGCGCTCGGCATGGGCTTCGACAAGCCCGACCTCGGCTTCGTGCTGCACTTGGGTGCGCCGAGCTCTCCTGTTGCGTACTACCAGCAGGTGGGCCGCGCCGGCCGCGCGACAGAGAACGCTGACGTTCTGCTCCTCCCCGGGCTCGAGGACGAAGCGATCTGGCACTATTTCGCAACTGCATCGATGCCGTCTCAGGCGAGGGCCGAAGCCGTGATCGCTGAGCTCGATTCGGAACCCACGAGTACTCCCGCACTGGAGGCGCGCGTCGACATCCGGCGCACTCCGCTTGAGCTGCTGCTCAAGGTGCTCGACGTCGATGGCGCGGTGCGCAAAGTGCAGGGCGGCTGGATCGCGACCGGCCAACCGTGGACGTACGACAAGGAACGCTACGACCGCATCGCCGCGGAGCGCGAGGCCGAACAGCAGCACATGCTCGAATACGAGTCGACCGCACAGTGCCGCATGGCGTACCTCCAGAGTTCGCTCGATGACAATTCCGCGGTTCCGTGTGGGCGCTGCGACAACTGTGCGGGCGTCTGGTATCCGACCGACATTGGCACGGATGCCGCGACCGCAGCCGCGTCATCCCTCGACCGAGTCGGCGTGCCGATCGACCCGCGAGCACAGTGGCCCGTGGGGTCACCCCACGCTCGCGGCACCATTGCGCCCGGGGAACGGATGCTCGAGGGCCGCGCCCTCGCCCGCCTCACCGACCTCGGCTGGGGCAACACTCTCCGCACCCTGTTCGCGCCCGGCGCTCCCGACGCGCCGGCCTCCCCCGTGCTGCTCGGTGCGTGCGTACGGGTGCTCGCGGACTGGAACTGGGAGACCCGCCCCGTCGCCGTCGTCTCGCTGCCATCCCGCGGCCGCCCCCTGCTCATCCACTCAGTAGCGCAGGGTCTCGCGGGCGCCGGCAAGCTCCCCTACCTCGGATCCCTCGACTACGCCGCCCCACCCGTCGGCGGCCCGGGTGGCAACAGCGCGTACCGCCTCGCCCAAGTCTTCGGAGCGTTCACAGTCTCCCCTGCGCTAGCCGCGGCACTCGCGGATGTCTCGGGGCCGATCCTGCTCGTCGACGACCTGGCCGACAGCCGCTGGACGCTCACCGTCGCCGCGCGGGTGTTGCGTGGCTCGGGGGTCTCGGGTGTGCTGCCGTTCGTGGTGGGGGTGCGGGGTTAGAGAACTGACGGCCCTACGCCACTACCCGAGGGCATCATCCGCAACCACGAGCTCGCGCTCGGCCTCACGCGAACCGCGCCGCGCGCCCCCGACGAGCACGAGCGACCGGATGCTGATACCCACGATGAGCACGGTGACCACCGCCAGCAGCAGCCAGGCGAAGAGCTGCCAGCCGGGAAACGCGACCACTGACAACCACTCGATGCCGTAGACGGCGGTTGCGGAGAACGGGAACGTGAACGACCAGAATCCTAGGGAGAACGTCAGGCGGAGATAGCGCGGCACAAGCGCCAACTGCAGCAGGAGCATGACGACGGTGAGCGCGAGCAGGGATTGCGAGATCGGGTCGTCCCTTTCCCCCATCACCGCGAACCACGCCGACCCGGCGACCACCGGGGGCGCTATCAGGATCGCCAGGGTGGGCGTGAGCGGACCCGGCAATGCGGGTAGGACTGCGAGCCGCGCGAGCAGGAGCGGAAAGATCGCCAGCCAGAAGAAGATGCCCACCGCGAACGCACCCATCGCGACGGCAGGCAGCCCGATACTGGTTGCGGCGAGGGATGCCACCAACCCTCCACCGACCGTGGGCAGCAGGTAGCCGGGATGCAGGGACTCAGGCTTGAGGCCGCCCCGAACCCAGAAGCTGAGCATCCAGCCCGCGAGCAGCGCGACCGCGACGATCGACGCGATCACCAAGACCGTGCCCGCCAGCGGCACGAGCCTGTGCAGGTGCGCGCCCAACAGCATCCCGACGAGTGGTACAAGCGCAGCGATCGGACCTTGAACGGGATGCCGCAGCTGATCCGCCGCGCTTTCCGTGCTGCGGAAGCCACGCGCGAGATGAGCCGCGATCAGCCAGACCCACGCAATGGATGCCACGATCCAGAGCCCTTCGGCGACAACCGCCGGCACCCCGAGCAGCCGAACTGCCGCCGACCATGCGCCGGCAAGCCCAGCCAGACCGAAGGCGATCGCCAGAGTGTTCAACGGGATGCGTTGCCCGGTAGTGGTCATGGTGTGAAGATACTCCGCAACACGAGCCCGGCCGGTACTACCGACCGCGCCCGCGTCGCGGGGGTCTAGGTGCCGCTAGGCGGCAAGAATGTGTCCGTCATCAACCGCGACCTCGGTGAGGGTGCCATCACCGTTCATCTGAAGCGACGTCGTCCCCGCGAGCGGAGACATGCCGCCTGCTCGCGCGAACAGTGCAAAGGCCAAGCCCACGATGGCCGCTGCCGTGATCGGCAACGCAAGCGCAAGAGCAACGCCCACAATCATGAAATCGTACAATTCCGTACCCTCCGCTTCCCGTCTTGGTGACGACAAGACTGACGATATTCCTGACCGCACGTTCGCACGATCCCCAGTGGGAGTGACGCCCGTCCGGGTGGGGTGCGCGGCCTACGCCGATGCGGCCTCCGGGGGCACCTGCACCGCGAATTCGACGTGCGATTTCGGCATCGCCAGCGCCGCGGCGACACTCGCCACCACAACGATGAACACCGCGAGGAACACTGCGCCCGAGCCGGCCTGCACGGTCGCGGGCGAGAGTGACGCAGCATCCTCTCGGGCGAAAATGCTGTTGGCGATAGCACCGAAGACCGCGACGCCGACTGCGCTGCCGATCGAGCGGGCGAACATGTTTGTCCCGGTGACAACGCCACGTTCATTCCACGGCACGCTCGACTGGGCAGCGATGAGGGCCGAGGTTGAGACGAGCCCCATCCCTAGACCGATCACAAAGCACGAGATTGCGACAATCGCCACCGAGGGCGAATTCGCGAAGAAGGCGAGAGACGCCGTGCCCAGCAGCACGAACGTCAATCCGATCAATGCCGTACGGCGAAACCCAATGCGCAGATAGAACCGGCCGGAAAAGCCTGCGGATATCGGCCAGCCGAGCGTGAGAGCGGCGAGCGCGAGGCCGGCAACGATCGGCGGAACACCGAGCGAGCCTTCGAGATAAGTCGGAACGAACGACGTGAGGCCCAAGACCATCGCCCCGGTGCCGAGCCCGATCAGGGTGGTTGTCAGCAGCAGCCGTCGCGAGAACACCCAGAGCGGAAGGATCGGCTCCGCGGCCCGGGTCTCGACGAAGATGAAGGCGGCGAGAAGCACTCCTCCGATCGCGAAGGCACCGATGGACTGTGGGGAATCCCAAGCCCAGGCCTGCCCGCCCTCCAACACGGCAAGGATGACGAACGTCAACGAGACGGTCAGCAGCACACCACCGAGGTAGTCGATCTTGTGCTCGCGCTTCTCGATCGATTCGTGGAACGAGCGGATGAGCATCCACCCGGCAAGGATGCACAGCGGGATGTTGATGAAGAACACCCCACGCCAGATGCCGAACTGAGAGAACAACCCGCCGAGCGTCGGGCCGACCACCGACGAGACACCCCACACCGCCGCAAGATAGCCCTGGGTGCGGGCCCGTTCGGCCACGGTGTAGATGTCACCGACGATCGTGATTGACATGGGCTGCACTGCCCCGGCGCCGAGACCCTGCACCGCACGGAATGCGATCAAGGCCGGCATGCTCCACGCGAACCCGCAGAGTATCGAGCCGAGCAGGAACAGCCCGATTCCGATGAGGATGATCGGCTTGCGGCCGAACGTGTCGGAGAGTTTTGCATAGATCGGCACGGTGACCGCCTGCGCGAGCAAGTACACGGAGAACAGCCACGGGAACAGGGCAAAATCGCCGAGATCGTTGACGATGGTCGGCACCGCCGTGGCGAGCACTGTGGCATCGATGGCGACGAGCCCCGTCGTGACCATGAGTGAGATCAGAATGGGTCCGCGCTCGGAGCGGAAGCCGACAGCCGTGGTCATTGTAGGAACAAGTCTGCCCTTACCTTCAGCATTCCCGTGACAGCATGGCTTACATGCTCGACCCCACCTGGGCGCTTACGCGGCCGATACTGTGGCTCGCCCTCGCGGCGCTCGTCGCGCTGCTGACACTGCGGACCATCCGGAAGGACCGCAAGGAATATCAGCGTTTCAAGCGCTACCGGACCACCGCGAAGCGGCAGGAGATGTTCCGTCGCTGGTTGCTCGACTCGTTCCTGTCGTTCGGTGGACTCGCGCTCGTACTGCTCCTTCTCGCTGGACAGTTCGTCGCTCCGCTGCTGCAGGAGCTCGCCGGGTGGCCGGGACTCCGAGACATCCGTGCGCTCATCGCGGACAACGCCGGGTTCACCGTCGGGGCAGTGATCGGACTCGCCATCGGACTTGTCGCGCTCACCGCGCTCGGCGTGCGGGCCGCGCGCACAGAGCAAGAGATCATGACGGTCGGCGACATCCGGTCGATACTCCCCCGCAATCGGCAGGAGCTGCGACTCGGCGCCCTGCTCTCGATCAACGCCGGTGTCGTCGAAGAGCTCGTGTTCCGACTGGCACTGCCCGCAGCGATTTACGCCGCGAGTGGCAGCGCACTCGCCGCGGTGCTGGGGAGCGTCCTGCTCTTCGGCGCGCTCCACCTCTATCAGGGAGTCGCGGGGATCATCGGCACCGCAGTCGTGGGCGCGATCATGATGGTGCTCTACGTGATCTCCGGCACCATCATGCTACCGATCCTGCTCCACGCGATCTTCGACCTGCGCTCGCTCGTGTTGATTCCCGCCGCGATCTATCGAGTGCACCGGATCGACGGCAACGAGAAGCCGTTCATCGGGGCGCTCACGGTTCCTGCGCCTGCGCCTGCGCCCGCGCCGGAGCCGGAGTCGGAGCCCGCCGCCGAGTAGCGGTCAGCTCAGAACGGCGGCGGATCTGCCGACCGCACATACCCTGTCGGGCTTGTCCACTTCGAAATCTCCCCTGGAGGACGATGTACTTGCCACCTGGTCCGGTGCTTTACCGTGTGGTGCTTGCGACACAAGTGTGCGAGGTTGTCCGCGCTTGTCGCTCCGCCGTCAACCCACGCCGTGACGTGGTCAATGTCGCACTGTGTCGACCGGCGACCACATCCCGGAAACGTGCACGTCACGTCGCGCAAGGCAAGCCAGCGCTTGAGCGCCCGCGTCGGCCGGTACTGGGTGCGATCCATGTCGAGGACCACACCCGTGACGGGGTGAGTAAGGAGGCGCGTGAATGATGGCGCCGCGACGCACAGCCTGCGCGCCGTCTTGAGGTCGATCGGCCCGACTCCCTCGAGAACAGCAGGCTCGTCTGACTTGCCGAGCAATGCCATCACCGGAACCGTCAGGGCGACCGTTACTCGGGCACCACCGACCTCCTCACCTGTGAGGAGATCGGCGAAGACATCGGCGCGGAGTTGCTGCATCGTGCGGGTTTCGTCGTCGGCCCGAAGAAGGTCGAATGCGAGCGCGTCGATGCGCGCCTGAGCGAGAGCGACCTTCTCCGACGAGAGGTGCGCGCTCACCCAGCCCATGCCGTCACGGTCATGCTCTGACCAGACGCCACGATTCTGCACAGCTCGACCGTGACGTTCGACGGCGGTCTCACGAAAGAGGCGTTCACGCACCGCACGGGCCTTCACGCGGAAACGCGCCGGCGCGAGGGCCTTGGCGGGCTCAAGGAGTTGCTCGTCGAACGGCCCCCAGAATTCTGCGGGCAGATCCGCGACGAGGGATGCTGCCTCACGCGCGTTCTGCGTCGGGACCTCGCCCTCCCCGAACCATACCCAGATTCGCGGAAGCCGCTCGCGCAGCTTCGCACCAATGTCGGCCTGGGTGCGTACCGTCGCCTCGGCAAGGTTGAGACGAACGGCGAGGTCGGCAGTCGCAGCCCGCACCGCGAACTCAACCGCATCACGTGCAGTGAGGTGCTCGGTGTTGACGAACACCTCGGGGTGAAGCCTCGCCTCACGAAGCGAGGAGTCGAGCGCGCGAAACACCGCCGGACCGCCGACAGTGGTCGCCTGTCGAGACCGGAACCACTGCGACCCCGCGAACTCACCGCTGGGGAGGAGCAGCCATCAGCAGAACGAAACCTACCGGGACCGGAAGTACACCCGCTCGGCCGGGCTGAGATGCTCGGTCGCATACGCGAGCATGACCCGGGGCATCCGGGGCGCATGTTCACGAAGGAAGCCCACGAGCAGATCGCGGTCGACGCGCTTGCCGACCTCACGGAGCATCCAGCCGACCGCTTTCTGGATAAGGTCGTGCCGATCCTCGAGCAGGGTAGCCGCGAGCTCAAGGGTTGTTGACGCGTCGCCCTTCTTGATGAAGGCGAAGGTGGAGAGTACCGCGATCCGACGTTCCCAGACGATGCCACTTCGGGATAAGCGGACGAGGAGTTCGCGCGGTTTGTCGACGAGATACGCACCCACGATGTACTCGGCTGAGCTGTCGACCAGATCCCAGTTATTGACGCGACCGCGACGCATGGCCGCGAGATAGAAGTCGTAGAACCACTCCTGCTCAGCCGGCTGCGCCTTCGTGTATTGCAGCACGAGAATCGCAAGAGCCGCGAACCGGTGCTCGTGAAACTCGCTGTCGAGAAGGTCGTTGAGGTCGGCCGGCGATAGCTCCACGAACTGCTTCGCAATGGCGCGGATGGCCGGAACGCGCACCCCGATGAACTTGTCGCCCGCGCCGTATTCGCCCTTACCGGTCTTGAAAAAGCGGGACAGTTCACGCGCGTCACCCGGCACCGCCACAGCGTTGAGCGCGGCCGCGACCTGGCGAGCGCCCTCGATCACGGCGTTACCGCAGCAACATCGGCCCCGAAGATCGCCACGAGCAGGTCATTCGTCCAGGCGATGAGCTGCGCGTCCCCACCGGCACGGACCGTCGATGCTGGCGCATCGCCGGTGACCGGCGGCGTGGGCCCAGGCTCGGGCGGCAGCGGCACGAGAACTGCGGCCGCCGCCGCGTGATACCGCGCGCCCGGGTACATCCGCTGCAAACGCACCTGAATCGAGTCGGCCAGATCCGCCGGCGCGACACGGAGCTTGTCGCCCATGACGACCACCTCGCTCAGGCCGGCCTTCTGCGCGCGACGGCGCAGCTTCGACACAGCGATCAGATTGAGCACCTGCTCCGGCGGCTCACCGTAGCGGTCAGTGAGCTCGTCGAGAACCTCGTCGACACTGTCGTCGGATGCCGCGGGCGACGACGCCGTCGAGAGCTTCTGGTAGGCCTCGAGCCGCAGGCGCTCCGACTCGACATACTCCTCCGGGATGTGCGCGTCGACCGGCAGCTCGAGCCGCAGTTCGGTTTGACCCTCGGCAACATCCCCTCGGAAGGTCGAGACCGCCTCGCCGATCATCCGGAGGTAGAGGTCGAAGCCGACACCCGCGATGTGCCCGGACTGCTCGCCGCCGAGCAGGTTGCCCGCGCCGCGGATCTCAAGGTCTTTGAGTGCGATCTGCATTCCGGCGCCCAGCTCGTTATTGGCCGCGATCGTGGAGAGGCGCTCGTGCGCGGTCTCGGTGAGCGGCTTGAGCTCGTCGTAGAGGAAGTAGGCGTACGCGCGCTCCCGACCGCGACCGACCCGGCCACGCAGCTGGTGCAACTGCGAGAGGCCGTACTTGTCTGCGCGGTCGATGATGAGGGTGTTCGCGTTGGCGATGTCGAGACCGGTCTCGATGATCGTCGTGCTCACGAGCACGTCGAACTTGCGCTCCCAGAAGTCGACCATCACCTGTTCGAGCACAGACTCGGGCAACTGGCCGTGAGCGACCGCGATGCGCGCCTCGGGCACGAGCTCGGCGAGCTGAGCCGCCACCCGGTTGATCGACGAGACCCGGTTGTGCACGTAGAAAACTTGGCCTTCGCGCAACAGTTCGCGCCGAATCGCGGCGCCCACCTGACGCTCGGAGTACGGCCCCACGAACGAGAGAATCGGGTGGCGATCTTCTGGCGGCGTCGCGAGCGTCGACATCTCCCGGATGCCAGTGACCGCCATTTCCAGGGTGCGCGGTATGGGCGTGGCAGTCATCGCGAGGATGTCCACATTGGTCTTGAGCTTCTTGAGCGCATCCTTGTGCTCGACACCGAAGCGCTGCTCCTCATCGATGATCACAAGCCCGAGGTCTTTGAACGCGATGCCCTGACTGAGCAGCCGGTGGGTTCCGATGACGACATCGACAGTGCCGTCAAGGAGACCGGCAATGGTCTCCTTCGACTCTTTGTCGGTTTGGAAGCGGCTGAGCGCACGCAGGTGCACCGGGAATCCGGCAAAGCGCTCGGCGAAGGTCTCCATGTGCTGGCGCACGAGCAGTGTGGTGGGCACGATCATGGCCACCTGCTTGCCGCCCTGCACCGCTTTGAACGCGGCCCGCACTGCCACTTCGGTCTTGCCATAGCCGACGTCACCGCTCAGCAGCCGGTCCATGGGGATCGGGCGCTCCATATCGGCCTTCACCTCGTCGATGGTGGTGAGCTGGTCGGGGGTCTCCGCGAAGGCGAAGGCCTCCTCAAGCTCGCGCTGCCAGGGCGTGTCCGGCCCGAACGCGTGACCTTTCGACGCCATCCGCGCGCTATACAACTTCACGAGCTCGACGGCGATGTCGCGAACCGCCTTGCGCGCCTTGCCCTTCGCGGCCGCCCAGTCGCTGCCGCCCATCTTGCTGAGCGCGGGTGCCTCGCCGCCGACGTATCTGCTGAGCAGGTCGAGCTGGTCGGTCGGCACGTACAGCTTGTCGCCGGGGTAGCCGCGCTTGTTGGGCGCGTACTCGATCACGAGGAACTCGCGCTGAGTCTTGATCGCGTTGCGGCCGCCCGTACTCACTTCCCGCTGGACGAGTTCGAGGAATTTTCCGATGCCGTGCGTGTTGTGCACGACGAAGTCGCCGGACTTGAGCTGCAGCGGATCAACGACATTCTTGCGCCGACTCGCCAGCTTCTTCACCTGGCGCGAGTCGTAGCCGACGGCACGTCCGTAGAACTCGCTCTCGCTGATCAGCGCGAGTTTGGTCTCTGCGAGCTCGAACCCGTGGTCGACACTCGCCTTCACCAGATACGCGACCCCCGCCTCAGGCTTCGCCGGGAACTCGTCCACAATGCGCCCGGATGCCTCGGCCTCCCCCAACACGTCAGCGGCACGTTCGACGAGGCCCGCGCCTTCGGCAACTACCGCTACCGTCCACCCCGCCCGCAACAACTCCCCTACGTGCTGGACTGCGCCCTCTGCCTGCCCCGCGAAACTCGGCACGGCAGTGGCGTCAATGCGCACATAGGACGTGTCGTGATCCGATTCTGTCGAAACCTCTCCCGCATCGAACGAACTCAGCGTCCACCACGGGCGGTCGCCCGCGGACTCGCGCAACCCGTTGAGGGTGACGAAGTCGCCCGCGTCGAGGCTGGACTTGAACTCCCGGGACAGATCGATCGGCGCCTCGGCGCCCGCGGTTGCTGCGTTCCACGCTGCGGCAAGGAACTCGCGGTTCGTCTCGGCAAGCGACACCGCGCGCGTCGCCACCTTCTCCGGCGCGATCACGGCGATCGCGGCATCCGACGGCAGGTAGTGGGTGAGGGGAACGAGGCGATCGACAAGGGCTGGCGCGAGCGACTCCATGCCGTCGACGGGGATGCCCTCGCCGATCTTCGCGAGCATCGTGGAGAGACTCGGGAACTCGTGCTGCATCTCTCGTGCGCGTTGGCGCACCGACTCGCTCAACAGCAATTCGCGACTCGGAGGCAGCTCCGCCCGATCGATCTCGGTGGCGAGCGAGCGCTGGTCGGCAACGGAGAACTCGCGGAGGGTTTCCAACTCGTCGCCGAAGAACTCCAAGCGCAGCGGATGCTCGTCGGTGGGAGCGAACACGTCCACGATGCCGCCGCGCACCGCGAACTCACCGCGACGGGTCACCATGTCGACGCGCGAATAGGCGAGATCGACAAGTCGTCTGCTCAGGTGCGCGAGATCGTAGCCCCGCCCGCCCTGGATGAGCTCGACCGGTTCGATGGTCGTGAGGTTGTCAGCAAGTGGTTGGAGAGCGGCGCGCACCGAGGCGACGAGAACGAATGGCTCGACCGACTCTTGAGCGTGTCGGTGGGTCCAGTCCTTCACAGCGCGTAGCGCCGCGATGCGCTTACCCACGGTCTCGGCGCTGGGGCTCAGGCGTTCGTGCGGAAGAGTCTCCCACGCGGGAAACTCGATTATCGTGGCATCCGGCAGATAGCTCGCTAGGGAAAAACGAAGGGCCTCGGACTCGCGACCGGTCGCCGTGACGGCGAGCGCAAACCGCGGACCGCCCTCTCGCCCGAGGAGGCCTGCAAGAAGGGGCGCTCGCAGACCGTCAACGAGGGAGAAATCCGCACTGCGCTTGAAGTGTGAGAGAGCCGTGTCGAATGTTTTCGCGCGCGTCAGGGCCTCAACAAAACCTTCAAGTAGCACCTGTCGAGTCTAGGCGCCGCAAACGATTCGGCTTGGGGGCTTGCCGTTGAGCAATCATCCACCGCTAGGGTGAAGCAAGACTTCTCATATCGGCATGGATGAAGGCAGGCAATGACCACACAAGTGACTCTGGCTGCCGGCAAGTCTTCGACCCCTACCGAGCCCAGTGGCACGGTAGTCCTTGACGGCGTCACCCGGCGGTTCGGGGAGACCAAGGCGGTCGACAATCTGAGTCTGCGGGTCGAGGCTGGCGAGTTTCTGTCGCTGCTGGGGCCCTCCGGTTGCGGCAAAACAACGACGTTACGCATGCTCGCGGGCTTCGAGCATCCGGATGGCGGTGACATCCGCATCTCGGGCACCAGCGTTCTCGGAGTGCCTCCCTATAAGCGCGACGTGAACACGGTTTTTCAGGCGTACGCGCTCTTTCCGCATATGAGCGTCGCTGAAAACGTCGCCTACGGACTCCGGCAAAAGCGTGTCCCTAGGGCAGAAGTTCGCGTGCGGGTAGCTGAGGCGCTGGAGCTTGTGCAGATGCGCTCGTTCGCCGATCGCAAATCCACCCAACTCTCCGGTGGCCAACAGCAGCGCATCGCTCTGGCCCGTGCGCTGGTCAACAAGCCGAGCGTGTTGCTTCTCGACGAACCATTGGGCGCCTTGGATCGACAGCTCCGCGAGGAGATGCAGCTCGAGCTCAAGCTCCTCCAGTCGCAACTGGGCATCACCTTCGTTTTCGTCACGCACGATCAAGGCGAGGCGCTCTCGATGAGCGATCGCATTGCGGTCATGCGCGAGGGTCGTATCGAACAGCTCGCCGATGCCGACACCATCTATGCACGGCCCGACTCGGCATACGTTGCCGCCTTCATCGGGCAACAAAACTTCGTAGTGGGCACTCTCACCTCGAGCGGCGATGCCGTCGACACGACGATCGGGGCTCTGAAGGCTGCCCGAATCGACTCTGGCCTCATCTCAGGGGATGCCGCGCAAGCCGCGATTCGCCCGGAGTTCGTTCGCATTACTCCCGCCGCCGAGCCGAAGCCGACCGGCACGCAGGGGGCGGACGGCACCCTTATCGGCCTTGCCCACTTGGGCGAATCCATGCAGTACCTCGTTCAGCTGGACGCCGGTCAGAGCATCCTTTCCCGTCGACCGACCGCGGACGCACCGAGCGTGTCGGTGGGCGACGCCGTCCGCGTCTCGTGGAAACCCGAGCACGTTCAGGTTTTCCCGGCCGATGGCGCGGAGGTCGCCGCCGGATTCGTGCGTCCACCGAAGACCACCCACTCGCACAACTGAGTCAGCACACCCGCGAAACCAAGGAGACGAGCATGACCGCCGACACCCCCATCCGCATTCTCGCGAACGCGTCAGCGTCCAGAATCATCGGCCGCGAATTGACCCGACGCGGGTTCCTCAGTGCCGCAGTTGCCGTGGGGGCCGTCGGCGCACTCGCCGCATGCACTCCCACGAGCACGGGCGGCTCGCCCCAGGCGTCCGGTGGACCGCTCGAAAACAAGCTGTCGATCTACACCTGGGGTGAATACGACGCTCCCGAAGTGATGAGCGCGTTCACCTCGGAGCTCGGCCCGCAGATCGTCATCGACTCGTTCAGCTCAAACGAGGAACTCATCTCCAAGCTCGTCGCAGCCAAGGGCACCAGCGGGTATGACATTGTCGTGCCGACCGGAACGTTCATTCCGCAAATGGTCGAGAACGGGCTACTGACCAAGCTCAACCGCGACCTCATCCCGAACATCGAACACATGGACTCGGCCTTCCTCGGCCGGGACTGGGACCCGAACAACGACTACTCGATCTGCAAGGCGTGGGGAACCACAGGGTTCGTCTACGACAAGTCAGTAATCACCCGCGAACTGAAGACCTGGAACGACTTCCTCGACGCCGCCCAGAACGAAGCGAGCGGCAAGACGAGCGTGCTCGACGACCCGGGAGACATCACCGGCATCTACTTCTGGGCGAACGGGATCGACTGGGACACCACCGATGCCGGCAACCTCGACGCCGCGGAGGAGTATCTGGTCAACACGCTCGCCCCGCATCTCGCCGCGTTCGACTCCTACCCGGGCGGTCAGTCAATCCCCCAAGCGACGATGACGCTCATGCAAGTCTGGAACGGGGATGCCCGCATCGGCATCCTCGAGGGCGGCGAACCCGACCGCTGGCAGTGGGTGCTCGGCGCCCCTGTCACCGAGATCTGGATGGACAACTGGGCGATCGCCGCGGGTGCGCCCAATCCCGAGGCCGCGCACGCGTTCATCAACTACGTACTGACCCCGGAGAACTCGCTCGCCGAACTCGACTACATCGGCTACCACACCGGTGGAACAGACATCGAGCAAGCCGCGAACGACGCGGGGTTCGAGATGCTCGATCTCGTGTTCTTCACACCGGAACAGATCGCCACGATGCGCACCGGCAAGGTCACCGAGGCCCAGGGCAGATTGGTCGACATCTGGAACAAGATGAAGGCCGCCGCTGGTGCGTAGCCCCCGCTTCGCCCTCGCGATTCCCGCGTGGGCGTGGCTCGTCCTCTTCTTCGTCGTGCCCGTTGGCTACGTGATCTGGTTCAGCTTCGGCTACAAACCGGGGATTTTCGGGACTCACGCGAATGATGTGTTGTCGTTCGATCGCTACGTCGAAGCGTTGTCGCCCACGTTCTTCCAGACCTTTCTCAACACACTGTGGGTCGGGCTTGCCGGAACCGCGTTGTGCCTGTTGATTGCCTTTCCCGTCGTCTACTGGATGGCGGTCAAGGTCTCACCCAGCAAACGTGGCTTGCTCATTGCGCTGGTCATGATCCCGTTTTGGACGAACTTCTTGGTGCGCACCATCGGCTGGCAGGTCATCCTCGCACCGGAGGGTTGGCTGTCAACCGGGCTGAATACCATCGGTGTGCTCGACGGACCGCTGGAGATTCTCTACACGCGCACCGCCGTGCTCATCGGGGTCGTCTACAACTACCTGCCGTTGATGATCCTGCCGCTGTTTGTCGCCTTTGACCGGGTGGGCGCTCCGCTTCGCGAGGCGAGCAAAGACCTCGGGGCAGGTCCCATCGCCACGCTCGCCCGCGTCACGATCCCGCTGGCCCGTCCGGGGATTATCGCGGGAGTGCTCCTCGTCTTCATCCCTCTCATGGGCGACTACATCACTGCCACGGTGCTCGGCGGCGCCAAGGGCAACATGGTCGGTCAACTTGTCGCCAGCCAGTTCCAGACCGCGCAAAACTGGGCGCTCGGTTCCGCGATGGCGGTGCTGCTCATGCTCGTCATCGCACTGAGTGTCGCGATCGGCGCCGTGATTCTCTGGATTCTGTCCCTACCGTTCCGGTCTGCCCATCGTCTCGTCTTGGGGCCGGAGTCGTGAGGCGCACGCACCGGCATGGCCTCGGTCGGGAGGTAGCCCTGTGGATCTGGGGAATTCTGGTTCTGCTGTTCTTGTTTGCACCGATCGCCGTCATCGTGGTCTCCTCGTTCAACAGCGGCCGACTGCTCGTCGCGTGGGATGGTTTCAGCTTTGACCCGTACCTAGCGATCTTCGAGAAGCCGGCAATCCGTGACGCCGTCTGGGTGTCGTTGCGGGTCGGCCTGTTCTCAGCCCTCGTGGCGACCACGCTCGGCACTCTCGCCGGTATCGCCCTCGCCCGGCGCCCGGGCAAATGGTCGGCATGGTTCATCGGGCTACTGCTCTTGGTCACGGTGACGCCCGAAATCGTCGACGCCGTCTCTCTGCTGCCCTGGTTCGTCACCCTGGGGCAGGATGTCGGAATTGCCGCGTTCAACGATGGCCTCGTACGCCTGACCGTGGGGCACTCGATCTTCTCCACCGCAGTGGTCGCGTACATCGTTCGAGCCCGTTTGGTTGGACTCGACGCAAACCTTGAGGAAGCATCGGCCGACCTCTACGCCCCGCCGATTCGCACTTTCTTCCGCGTCACGTTGCCGCTGGCTCTGCCTGCTGTACTCGCCGGTGGCCTGCTGTCATTCACGCTCAGTCTCGATAACACGATCGTGTCCGCCTTCGTGCAGGTCTCTGGTTCGACCCCGTGGCCCGTCTACGTTCTGAGCGCCCTGCGGGGCGGCCTGCGGCCAGAGATCGGCGCGGTCTCGACGGTCATGCTGGTGCTGACACTCGTCGCGCTGGGGCTCGTGGCCATCGTGCTGCGCCGAGCCGGCGACTCGGCCACCGACATCGCCCGCACCATGGCGGGCAGCTGAAACCAACGTCCACCCCGAGGAGAACCCATGAGCTTCGCCGACCTAGTATTTTCTGGCGGTCCCGTTTTCACTGCAGACACGGTTCGTTCTCGGGCACACTTCGTCGCGGTCGCGGGCAACCGCATCGTCGCGGTCGGCGGCGATGCTAGCGACCACATCGGCCCGAAGACCAGAGTCATCGACCTCGGCGGGCGGATGCTCGTCCCCGGCTTCCAAGATGCCCACGTTCATCCGGTCTGGGGCGGACTCGATCTGCTGCGCTGCGACCTCTCTCCCTACGCCACCTCGGCCGAATACCTGACGACCATCGCCTCATACTCGGCGGCACATCCCGACGACGAGTGGGTGCTCGGCGGCGGTTGGAGCATGTCAGCCTTCCCCGGCGGCACTCCGCTGGCGAGCGAACTGGATCGGGTGGTGCCCGACCGTCCCGCCTTCCTGCCGAACCGCGATGGCCACGGCGCTTGGGTTAACTCGCGCGCACTCGAATTAGCGGGAATCACGGCCGACACCCTGGACCCGTCGGATGGTCGAATCGAACGCGACGCGCACGGCGCCCCGAGCGGAACATTGCACGAAGGTGCGATGGCGCTCGTGAACCGGCTGTTGCCGCCCGAGACACCAGAGCGGATGCTCGAAGCTCTCGTCCTGGGACAGAACTACCTGCACTCCTTCGGGGTAACCGCATGGCAAGACGCGATCGTCGGAGCGTACGGGGACGCCGGAGACCCGGCTGAGAGCTATGTCGCGGCATCCGCATCCGGCGCTCTGACCGGTCGGGTGGTCGGCGCACTCTGGTGGGACCGATCACGCGGTCTCGAGCAAATACCGGATCTCCTCGACCAGCGGGAGCGACTGACCACCGACCGCTTCCGCGCCACCAGTATCAAGATCATGCAGGACGGCGTGGCAGAGAACTTCACCGCGTCGATGCTTGAGCCGTACAGCGACGGCCACGGCCATCCGAGCGACAACTCGGGTATCTCCTTTGTGGCGCCGGAGGTACTCGTGGAGGCGGCAGCGCAGTTGGATGCCGCGGGGTTCCAACTTCACTTCCACGCCATCGGTGACCGAGCGGTGCGGGAGTGCCTCGACGCCGTCGAACACGCGCTGGCGCGCAACGGGCGCAACGACAATCGCCACCACATCGCCCACCTTCAGGTTGTGCACCCCGACGATGTTCCGCGCTTCCGCGAGCTCGACGTGACCGCGAACATGCAGTCGCTGTGGGCAGCACTCGAACCGCAGATGGTCGAACTCACGCTGCCGTTTCTCGGAGAGCCTCGCTCAAGTTGGCAGTACCCGTGGGGCGACCTACACCGCGCGGGGGCGATGCTCGCGGCCGGAAGTGACTGGTCGGTCTCGACACCCGACCCGCTCGCCGCTCTTCATGTTGCGGTCAACCGCATCGCGCACCGCGACTGGGCCGAGGGCGAGTACGGACCGTTCCTGCCTGAACAGCGCATCGATCTCGCGACCGCGATCACGGCGTATACCGCAGGGTCGGCGCGGGTGAACCATCTCGACGAGAGCGGGCAGATCCGGGTCGGTGCTCTTGCCGACCTCGTGGTGCTCGACCGCGATCCGTTCGCCGGACCGCAGGAAGAGATCGGATCGACCCGAGTCGTCGAAACCTTCGTCGACGGCCGGTCCGTCTACGCCGCCTGAGCCCTCCCGCGGGTCAGCGGGGCGAATGGAACTTGAGCTGCGCGGCCGTCAGTCCCTCGGCTGCGATGAGTTCCGTGGCATCCGCCGCATCGACCAGCAGGTTCGGTAACGCGGCCCGCTCGTCGGAGCCAAAGTCGCGCAGCACGAAGTCCGCGGCGGGCTGACGGCCGGGCGGACGCCCGATCCCGATGCGTACCCGCGTGAAATCTGGGGTCCCGATCGCAGCAGCGATGTCCCGGATGCCGTTGTGACCGCCGTGCCCGCCGCCGAACTTGAGGCGCACGGTGTCGAACGGCAGGTCGAGCTCGTCGTGCAGCACAATCAAGTGATCCGGTGAAATCTTGTAGAACCGCAGGAGGGCCGAGACGGGCCCCCCTGACAGGTTCATGAAGCTATTGGGCTTGGCGAAGACCAGCTTCGGTCCGTCCGCACCACTGCGGCCTTCCGCGACTGCCGCGTTAGCCTTGTGGTTCTTGAAGGTCGCGGATGCCCGATCTGCGAGTTCCGCGAGAGCCATCTGGCCAACGTTATGACGATTGCCGGCGTAGCCGGGCCCGGGGTTACCGAGCCCGACTACCAACCATTGATCGTCCACGGGAGGCCGACGGCGGAAGAGCGAGATTACTCAGCGTCCTCAGCGGCGGGAGCCTCCTCGGCACCCTCCTCAGCGGTCTCTTCCTCGGTCGACTCCTCGGCTTCGTCTTCGCCCAGGTCTTGAGCCTGCTCGCCGGTGATACCGACGATGAGGGTGTCGGGGTCGGTGATGAGGATCGCGCCGGTGGGGAGCGGAAGATCGCTCGCGTGAATGCGCGAGCCCTCTTCGAGACCCTCGATCGAGATGATGATGTTCTCCGGGATGTGCGTGGCCTCGACCTCGAGCGACACCGTGTTGGAGTCCTGGTTGACGCTCGTGCCGGGAGCCGATTCGCCCTCGACGTGAATGGGCACGTCGACCGTGACCTTCTCGCCCTTGCGGACGACGATCAGGTCGATGTGCTCGATGATCTGGCGTACGGGATCCTTCTGCACGTCCTTGACGAGGGCGAGCTGGATCTTGCCCTGGATGTCGAGCTCGAGAACCTGGTTCGACTTGCGCAGGATGAGCGCCGTCTCGTGGCCCGGCAGGGTCACGTGCTGGGGCTCGGTGCCGTGCCCGTAGATCACGGCAGGAATCTTGCCCGTCGCACGGATCTTGCGGGCGACGCCCTTACCGAACGTGTTCCGGACCTCTGTGACGAGGTGGTTGTTGTGCTCTTCTGAGGCCTTAGCCATGATGCTTCTCCTGGTGGGTGGTGACGAATGCACGGGGGAATCACCCACCGCGTCGATAACGGAACCGAGAAGGTTCCCTCGCCGAAGTTCAGTCCCCGAGTTTACACGGCAAGTACGGCTGAGGCGACGTACTAGATTTGAAACCATGACTCAGGCGAATATCGGTGTTGTTGGACTTGCGGTGATGGGTTCGAATCTGGCCCGCAACCTCGCCTCACGCGAGGGCAACACCGTAGCCGTTTACAACCGCACCTACTCCCGCACCGAGACGCTCATCGACGAGCATCCCGAGGCCGGGTTCATCCCCTCAAAGACCATTGCCGAGTTCGCGGACTCGCTGTCGAAGCCGCGCACCGCACTGATCATGGTGCAGGCGGGCCGAGGCACGGATGCCGTCATCGACGAGTTGGTCGCGGTCTTCGAGCCGGGCGACATCATCATCGATGGTGGCAATGCGCTCTTCACCGACACGATTCGTCGCGAGAAGACAGTGCGGGAGACGGGGATCAACTTCGTCGGCGCGGGCATCTCGGGCGGCGAGGAGGGCGCACTCAACGGCCCCTCGATCATGCCCGGTGGTTCGGATGAAGCGTGGGCAACAATCGGCCCGATCCTCAAGTCGATCGCCGCCATCGCCGAAGGCGAACCCTGTGTCACGCACGTCGGCCACGACGGAGCCGGTCACTTCGTCAAGATGATCCACAACGGCATCGAGTATGCCGACATGCAGCTCATCGCCGAGGCGTATGACCTGATCCGTCGTGGTACCGGCAAGTCACCGGCGGAGATCGCCGACATCTTCTCCGAATGGAACAAGGGTGAGCTTGAGAGCTACCTGATCGAGATCACCGCCGAGGTGCTGCGGCAGGTGGACGCCGACACCGGCGCGCCGCTCGTCGACATCATCCTCGATCAGGCCGGGTCGAAGGGCACGGGCGTGTGGACGGTGCAGACCGCCCTCGACCTTGGCATCCCGGTCTCCGGAATCGCGGAAGCCGTGTTCGCCCGATCGCTGAGCTCGAAGCCAGCGCAACGTGCTGCCGCGGCATCCCTGCCCGGTCCGTCAGAAGACTCGTGGAAGCCCGCAGATGCTGACGCGTTCATCGAGGGTGTGCGCCTTGCCCTGTACGCCTCGAAGGTCATCGCCTACAGCCAGGGTTTCGACGCGATAGTCGCGGGCGCAGAGCAATACAACTGGGACATCAAGAAGGGCGAGATCGCGAAGATCTGGCGCGGAGGCTGCATCATCCGCGCGCGCTTCCTCAACCGCATCACCGAGGCGTACGCCGAGAACCCAGGCCTCGTGGCCCTCGTGACCGCACCGTTCTTCGTTGACGTGATGGCCAAGACGCAGAGTGCATGGCGCAACGTCGTCTCCGACGCCGCGCACGCCGGGATCCCCAGCCCCGCATTCAGTAGTTCGCTTGCCTACTACGACGGACTGCGCGCCGACCGACTCCCTGCCGCCCTCGTTCAGGGTCAGCGTGACTTCTTCGGCGCTCACACTTACAAGCGCGTCGACAAGGTCGGCACCTTCCACACCCTGTGGAGTGGCGACCGCACCGAGATCGAATCCGAAGGCAGCTCGCACTAGTTGCCCGGTGCCGATCAGGCGAGCGCATCCCGGCAGAGTTCAGTCATGGGCAGGTGGCGCTTGAGCGACTCCGGCGTCACGCGTGATGGCCAGAGCCGCCAACGACCAACGACCATGCGACCTGGGCCGATCGCGGCAACCTCAGACCAGTCGAAACGTTTCTCGACAAACGCTGGCAGCGCCGTGCCTCTGGGAGGGCTTCCCGCCGCCGACACGATTCTGCGGACTTGGGCAACAGCGGCAGCTCGGTATGGCTTCAGCCGCAAGTTGAGCGCGACGAGCAGCACCCCATAGAGCACGACAACGCTGTTGATGATGAGCGCGTTGGCGATATAGAAGTCGAGCACCACGCGGCCCCACGACCCGAACAGGTTGTCGATAATCCAGTCGATCACTCGTCGCCCTTTCCTGCCGCGAGAGCGGCTATCACGCCGTCGGCGGTGCGAGCGGCTGCAAGCGCAGCAATTCTGGCAGGGTCCTGTAAGAGAGCCGCGATTTGCCGGAGCGTGGCGAGTTGTGAATCGGCGTCCGCGAGAGCGAGCAGGGCGACCACGCGCACGGGGATCGCCTCGTCCGGGGCGTCCATCCGGTGGAAATCGACCGGATGATCGAGCACCGCCACAGCAACCGCGGACTCTGTCACGTGCTCGCTGTCGGCATGCGGAATTGCCGCGTTCGTTCCGTCCCCGCCGAGGAGCAACCCCGTCGGATACCCTGCTTCGCGCGCCACGGCCGCGTCGGCAAGAGTGGGGGCGGCGAAGCCACCAGCGACGAGCAAGTCTGCGAGCGTGCGGATCACCTGCTCCGCGGTGGTCACCGTTGGCGTGATTGAGACGAGCTCGGGTCGCACCAACTGCTCGAGCCCGCTCATTCCGCTGCCGCCCGAATCGCCGTCACGGTGGCTGCCATATCCGTCGAACCGAACAGAGCGCGCCCCACAACAACTCCAGCAGCGCCTGCCGCCGCGACCGCACCGGCATTTCCCGGATCGACTCCCCCATCGACGACCACCGGGATGCCACCCGTCGAGAGCTGTTCGATTGCCGCGAGCCGGGCTCCCAGAAAGGCCGGGACAATATCCTCCGGCTCCGTGGTGAGCAAGAGCACGTAGTCAAGGTACGGATCGAGTGCGGCGAGCTCCGGCAACGGACTCGCCGGATTGAGAGCGAGACCAGCACGGCGGCCGGTGCTTCTGATGATGCCGAGCACTCTGCGCGGATAGCGCGTCGACTCTGCATGGATTGCAATCGAGTCGACGGCAACGCCGTCCAGCATCCGGATGACCTCCTCAGGGTGTTCGACCATGAGGTGTACATCAACCGGCAGCCCGCCCCACTGCACAGCGCTTTCAGCGAGGCGTGTGCCCAGATTCATGACCGGTACGAAGGCCCCATCCTCAATGTCGACATGAATCCGATCAACTCCGGCATCTCGGGCCCGGCCGAGCTCCTCGCGCAAGTCGAGGAGCTCGGCGGACACGATCGATGCGCTGATCGTCAGGCGTGCCGCGCCAGCGCTCATGCTCTCACTTCTCGGTTGACTTCTTCGGCTTCGAGGCCGCAGAGGCTTCTTCTGCCTTGCCCGCAGCGACCGGGGTCTCGCCCGCAGCGACGATGGCGTCAGGCATGATCACCGGCAGGAGCTTGTCGCCGAGCGGGAACTTCTTCTTGAGGAAGAACAGCCCGACCACGAAGGCGAGGCTGACCAGGATCATCACCACGACCGGCGTCTGCGAGAGGTAGTAGAACCCGTAACTAATGGGAACCGACCCGTCACTCATAACCGTGAACTGGTCATAGCCCGCCGGGATATCGATCGACGTCGAGGCCGCGACCATCTGGCTCACTGCCGGAGCAATCTGGGTGCAGAACCACAACCCGATACCCATGACTATCGCACCGAGAATCACGGTGAGGATGAGGTCACCACCGACCAGAGGCGCGATCAGGGCGGCGACGAACACGCCGTCAGCGAGGTCAACGAAGGGGAGGGTCTCGTTGCCGAGCGGCGCGAGTCCGAGTGCCAGCAGGATTTCCACCGGCACCATGAGCAGGCCCGCCGCGATAACGGCGGGGCTACCCACGAGCACCGCAGCATCGAGACCGATGTAGAACTCCCGGCCGGCGAAGCGCTTGTTCATGAAGGTACGTGCGGCAACGGCGAGCGGGGTGAGCCCCTCCATCAAAATCGCGACCATGCGCGGGATAAGCAACATGACTGCGGCAAGCGTGACCGCAGTGCCGAGTGATGCGCCGACATCCTGACCGGCGACGAGCGCGAGGACCAAGCCGATGATGAATCCGAGAACCATGGGTTCGCCAAGCAAACCAAGACGGCGCCTCGTGGTGTCGGGGTTGAGTTTCATGTTCTTGAGACCCGGAACCTTGCGCAAGCCCATCGCGAAGGGAACCGCGAGCATCATGTAGCCGGCCGACTGGAGGTGGGGAATCGAGATGCCGGGCAACCCGAAGTACTTCTCGACCATCGGGGCCGACCAGTCCGCGAGGAACAAGGCGATGACGAACGCGATGACCGCGGCGTACAGCGCAAGCCAGAAGCTTCCGGTTGTGAACTGCACGAGCGCACCGACGAACGCGATGTGCCAGAAGTTCCAGAGGTCGACGTCGAGAGTCTTGGTCGCCCGTACCGCCAGCAGAATGATGTTGAGCACAATTCCGAGCGGGATGATGATGTAGCCGATCGGTGACCCGAAGGCGAGTGATGACGCCGCTGGCCAGCCGATATCGATGATCTTGAGCCCGGTGCCGCTGTTCTGGGCGAAGGCCTCACCGATCGCAGACACCGTCGAACCCAAGAGCCCGACGGTGAGGAAGATACCGACGAAGCCCACGGCGACCGTGAGGCCGCTGCGGATCGAGGCACCGATCTTCATACGCAGAATCAACCCGAGAATGATGATGATGACAGGCAGAACGATCGTCGGTCCTAGCCCGTTGAGGAACTCGCCGACGCTGGCGAGTATGGTTTCGAAACTTGGCATCTGGCTATTCGTCTTTCTGTGAGGGTGCGGTGAGCACTGTCTTCAACTTTTCGAGAACGGCTTCTTCGCCGATCCCGGTGAGAAGGGGTACCGCATTAATCACGGGAACCACCTCCGCGTATTCGGGCGGCATGCCCGTGGTGGTGACTATCACGTCGGCGTCCACTCGGTCAGCGGACAGTTCAGACACCCGGTATTGCGTTACCAGAGCGGGGATGCCATTCGCGCCGAGGTACTCCTCGACGCGCATGCGCACCATCGTTGACGTCGCGACTCCTGTCGCACAGACGACATAGACCTTCTTCATAGGGCTCCTTCTTGCGCTCCGGACTCGTCAACACAGATGATCTCGACACCGGCCTCGGCTGCCGTTTGAACAGCGGAGTCGGTCTCGAGACCGTCCGTGACGAGCGCGCTGACCTCACCCAACGCGGCGATACTCATGAGTTGCACGCGCCCGAGCTTGGTTTTGTCGGCGACGACGATGACGCGGTCGGCCGCGCGCATCGCGGCCCGCTTCACATTGCCCTCTTCGCGGTGGTATTCGGTGATTCCCCGCTTGCCGTCCACCCCCGCGACGCCCATCACATAGGTATCGCAGTTGTAGAGAGCGAATGTCGCCTCGGCCTCCGGGCCGATCAGGCTCAATTCCCCCGGTCGCAACTGCCCGCCAGTGAGGAGGACCGTCGTGCCCTCGTCGTCGGCCAACTCGATCGCGACAAGGATGCTCGGAGTCACGACGGTGAGGCCGAGACCGCGGCCTCTGATCGCTTTCGCGACGGCAAGCACCGTGCTCCCGCTGTCGAGGATTACCGTCTCGTGCGGCCGCAGCAGTTCTACGACCGCGCCCGCCATGTGCTCTTTCTCGACGGCGGCTTGCGCGGCACGGGACTCGAATGTCGGCTCCGAGGATTTCCCGACGAGCGCGATGGCCCCACCGACCACGCGTCGGACGACCCCTTTGTCTTCCAGCGCATCGACGTCGCGGCGAATAGTCATCTCCGACACTTGGAACTCGTTCGCCAGCGTCGCGAAGTGGATCTCGCCCAGTGCGACGACGCGTTCCTCAATAAGAGCCCTGCGCTTCGTCGTCGCCATGCGGTCAGCCTAGTGGGGCGTGTTAGAGATTCACAAGAAACTGTTTCAAACTAACATTCTGTCTATAGTGATGTCAGAACCGGACACCGAAAGGCCGCACCATGAGCACCTGGCTTGACTCGCTCTTCCCCGTAAGCAAGCCCGTGATCGCAATGCTGCATCTTTCCGCGCTGCCGGGTGACCCCGGCTTCGACGCAGCGGGCGGGATGTCCGCGGTGATCGACCGGGCGAAGGAAGAGCTCGACGTGCTGCAGTCCGGCGGGGTCGACGGAATACTCATCTCCAACGAGTTCAGCCTCCCCTACCTCACCAAGACGGAGCCGATCACCGCCATCGCCATGGCTCGCATCATCGGCGAACTCCTCCCGGACCTCGCCGTGCCCTACGGAGTCAATGTGTTGTGGGACGGCCGTGCATCCATCGACCTTGCCGTCGCCACGGGCGCGAGTTTCGTGCGTGAAATCTTCACTGGCGTGTATGCGAGTGACTTCGGCCTGTGGGACACCAACATCGGCGAGGTCGCACGGCACCGGGCCCGCGTCGGCGGCTCCGATGTGAAGCTCCTCTTTAACCTCGTCCCGGAGTCGGCGAAGTACTTGGCCGACCGCGACCTCAAGTCGATCACCGAGACGACCGTCTTCGCGACCCGCCCCGACGCGATCTGCGTATCCGGCCTCACAGCAGGCGCGGCAACCGACCTGCAGATGCTGAGCGTCGTCAAGGACGCCGCTGGCACCGTGCCGGTGTTCGTCAATACCGGAGTCAAGGCCCACAACGTCGCCGAGCACCTCGCCATCGCGGACGGCGCCATCGTCGGCACCTTCTTCAAGGTAGGCGGCGTTTTCGAGAATCGCGCCGATCGCGCGCGGGTCGAAGAACTCATGTCGGCCGCACGGGACTACCGCGCGACCCGATAACGGGCACAGTCGCGCGTGCGAGAATGGCCCAGCCATGGCTGACCGCGACGAGTACGATGACGAGCCCGAGCCCGAGCTTGCCGGTTACCAGCCGCCGGGTGATCGTCCACTGCGTAGTCCGCATCTGACGACGGCGATGCGGGTGATCGTCGTGATCGGTCTCGTCGGGCTGCTCTTGCCGGGCATCCTCGTGACTCTTAGCACGGCTGGCCGGACGGCGACCGTGACCTGCTCGATCTACACGGCGTACTACGCGCCCGAGGCCGTGAGCTTCTCCGCGCGCTTCGAGTTGTTCAGCCCGGCCGGTATCGGGTGGAACTGCTACGCCGTGAACTATGGCGGCTCCGAGGTTCTCGTGCGGTCGCTCGGCCTGATCCCCGGCGGGGTGGAGTTGCCAACCGTGCCCTCAATAAAGTCGTAGACCCTAGGCGGATTGGTCGACGATGAGCTTCTCGCGCACCTGGCGACGCAGCACCTTGCCGATGAGCGAGCGAGGCAACTCTTCGACCACGAACACCTGCTTCGGAACCTTGTAGGCCGAGAGATTTCCGCGCGCCCACGCGCGGATCGACTCCTCGTCGAGGGTCTTTCCCGCAGCGAGAACTACCGCCGCAACAACGTCTTCGCCACTGTGGGCGCTGGGGAGACCGACCACGGCGACGTCAGCGACATCCGGATGCTGGCGCAGGGCATCCTCGACCTCACTCGGCGCGACGTTGAAGCCACCCGTGATGATGATCTCCTTGATTCGGTCGACGATCCGGACGAAGCCCATGTCGTCGATGGAGACGATGTCACCCGTGCGGAACCAGTCTTTGCCGTCGTCCGACGCCGGTACGAACACTGCAGCGGTTTCGTCTGGCTTCTTCCAGTAACCCGAGAACACCTGCGGTCCGCGCACGATGAGCTCACCCTGGTCACCCGCTTTGCGGTCTTGGGTCGGGTTCTCGGGGTCGACGACGCGCGCTTCGGTGTTCGGCAACGGAAGCCCGACAGTTCCGGCAACGCGGCTCGGCCCGACTGGGTTCGCCATGAGGACGGGGCTGGTTTCGCTCAGGCCGTAGCCCTCGACGAGATATCCGCCGGTCTCCTGCTCCCAGGGTTCAACTACCGAGGCAGAAAGCGGCATCGCCCCGGAAATCGCGATCTGGATTCCCTTGAGCGAGACACCCTGCTCCTTCGCCGCGGCGGTCAGCCGCGCGTAGATGGGCGGGACGGCGGGCAGGAAGGTGGCAGGACGTTTCTTCACAACCTTGAGGACGAGATCGGGGTCGAACTTCGGGAAGAGCACCAGTCGAGCACCCATGCTCATGGCAAAGGTCAGGCAGAGAGTGAGCCCGTACGCGTGGAACATCGGCAACACCGCGTAGACGACGCAGCCTTCACCGCGCTTCACAGACGGGACCCAAGCGCGCGCCTGCGCTGCGTTGGTCGTGAGGTTCTGGTGGGTGAGGGTCGCGCCCTTCGGCAGGCCGGTCGTGCCACTCGTGTACTGGATGAGCGCGACGTCGGCAGCATCCGGCCTGAAGATCTCTGGTGTGATCGGTTCGGTCTTCTGAAGCTGCTCCCACGTGATCGTGTTGTGCACGCTCGTGGTGAGGGCTGTTCGCGACTCGCGAGCCTTGGCGATCGGCAGGCGCAGCAGCGCACGCGTTGCGAACGGCATCGCGCGCGTGACATCCACCGAAATCAGATTCGTGACAGCAACATCGGCGGGGAACGCTTGGATCGAGGCGACTACGTTGTTCCAGGCGATCACGGTCTTTGCACCGTGGTCTTCGAACTGGTGGCGAAGTTCACGCGGGGTATAGAGCGGGTTGTGTTCGACGACGATCGCGCCCAACCGGAGCACCGCGTAGAACGCGACGATGTGCTGTGGGCAGTTCGGAAGCACGAGAGCGACAGTGTCACCCTTCTGCACGCCGAGGAGCCGGAGCCCTTCGGCAGCGCGGTCGATCTGCTCGCCCATCTGTTCGTAAGTTGTCTCCGACCCGAAGAACTCGAGCGCGACCGCACGAGGGAACTCGGCGATCGACGCGCTCACCAAGTCGTACAGCGACCCCGTGGGGATGTCGATCTCGTCGGGCACGCCGTCGGCGTAGGACGCGAGCCAGGGGCGCGGGGTGGTGATGCCCGCCACTACGCTGCGCCGTCGAACATGCTCGTCACGGATCCGTCGTCGAAGACCTCGTGGATCGCGCGGGCAAGCAGTGGTGCGATGGGCAGCACCGTGAGGGTCGGGAAGCGCTTCTCTTCGGGGATCGGCAAAGTATCGGTGACGACCACGGAGTCGATCGATGCGGTCTGCAACAACTCGGATGCCGGGTGCGAGAAGATCGCGTGCGTTGCGGCCACCACGACGCGGGTCGCGCCAGCTGACTTGAGCGCCTCAGCTGCCTTGACGATAGTTCCGCCGGTGTCGATCATGTCGTCGACAATGAGACACACACGCCCCTCCACCTCACCCACGATCTCGTGCACGCTCACCTTGTTGGGCACGCGCGGGTCACGACGCTTGTGGATGATAGCGAGTGGGGCGCCGAGCTTGTCGCTCCAGATGTCGGCCACGCGCACGCGCCCCATGTCGGGCGAGACGACGGTAAGAGTCTTGGGGTCGAGGATCTTGCGGAAATGCTCAAGCAGCACCGGCATTGCGAACAAATGATCGACGGGGCCATCAAAGAAGCCCTGAATCTGGGCGGCGTGCAGATCGACGCTCATGATGCGATCGGCGCCGGCCGCCTTGTACAGGTCAGCGACGAGACGCGCGGAGATCGGTTCGCGACCGCGGCCCTTCTTGTCTTGACGGGCATACGGGTAGAACGGTGACACGACAGTGATGCGCTTGGCGGATGCGCGCTTCAGAGCGTCGACCATGATGAGTTGCTCCATGAGCCACTCGTTGATCGGATTGGTGTGCGACTGGATCACGAACGCGTCGCAGCCGCGGACGCTCTCGTCGTAGCGGGCGTAGATCTCGCCATTGGCGAAGGTGCGGGCATCCGTATGCACGAGATCGGCATCGAGTTCGGCTGCCACATCGATCGCCAGCTGGGGATGCGCGCGCCCGGTGACAATGACGAGCCGTTTCTGTCCGGTGATCTTGATCTCGGACACTGTTCCCGCTCTCTGTCGACGACGCTGCGTGCCAATTCTAACGCGCTGGAACTGCCGGGTTGCTGCCCCACGGGGCCATCGTCAATCCAGTGCGGCGTCTTCTGCCGCCCGAGACGAAGCGGACCCCGCTCGGTTCGCGACCACCCAGCCGGTCATGTTGCGCTGCGGGGCGACGTTGATGGCCAGAGCGCCTGCGGGGACATCCTTTCGGACCACCGTGCCCGCCCCCGTGTACGCGCCATCCCCGATAGAGACGGGGGCGACGAACACGTTATGCGAGCCTGTGCGCACGTGCGAGCCGATCACGGTCGCACTCTTGTTCACACCGTCGTAGTTGGCAGTGATCGTGCCTGCGCCGACGTTCGACCCCTCCCCCACCGTCGTGTCCCCGATGTACGACAGGTGCGGAACTTTGCTGCCGGCACCGATCGTGGAGTTCTTGGTTTCCACGAACGTGCCGATCTTGCCGTCGGCGCCCAGATACGTGCCAGGGCGAAGGTAGGCGAAGGGGCCGACACTGGCACCGGCGCCGATCACGGCGAGCGTGGCATCCGTGCGCTTGACCGTAGCGTTCTCGCCGATCTCGCAGTCCACGAGAGTCGTGTCGGGGCCAACCGTCGCCCCGCGCTGAACAAGCGTCGCGCCCTTGAGCTGGGTTCCCGGGAGCACCTCGACGTCTTCGGAAAGCACGACGTCCGCGTCGATCCAGGTCGTCGCCGGATCGCTGATCGTGACGCCGGCGAGCTGCCAGCGACGCACGATGAGCTCGTTCATCCGGCGGGATGCCTCGGCGAGCTGAACCCGGTCGTTGACTCCGGCCACCATCCAGCCGTCGTGCACGGGCAGCGCGGAGACAGTAGACCCCGCAGCGCGCAGGAGCCCCACCACATCCGTGAGGTATTTCTCGCCTTGGGAGTTGGCGAGACCGATGAGGGGCAACTGCTCGCGGAGCGCAGACGCCCGGAACACATAGGTGCCCGAGTTGATCTCGGTGATCGCAAGCTCTTCGGGCGAGGCATCCTTCTGCTCGACTATGCGGTCGAGAATCCCGTCGGCGTCCCGCACGACGCGGCCGTAGCCGGTCGCGTCCTCGAGGATCGCCGAGAGCAGTGTTGCCGATGCCTGCGCCGAGCGGTGTTCGGCGATGAGGGTGGCGAGCGTCGGCGCATCCAGGAGTGGCACGTCGCCGCTGACCACGACGATGTCACCGTCGAAGTCGGCGGGAAGAGCGCTGATCCCGACCTCCACCGCACGGCCGGTGCCGGGGATGTCGTCTTGATCGACGAACACGATGTCGGGCATGAGTTCCGCGATCGTGGAAACCACTGTGTCCCGCTCGTGGCGGACTACCGCGATGACATGGCTGGGGGCGAGGTCGCGGGCAGTGGCGAGCACGTGTCCGACGAGCGATCGACCAGCGATGTCGTGCAGCACTTTCGGCCGGGACGACTTCATGCGGGTGCCCTGCCCTGCAGCCAATACGATCACGGCGAGATTCAGGTCGGTCATATGCCTATTCTTTCGTCATCGCTGACACCATCATGCTCCGCCTCCAGGACTCGAACCTAGACCTAACAGCTCCAAAGGCTGTCGTGCTGCCATTACACCAAGGCGGACCGCGCCTCGAAGGGCGCCCGGTCAATTCTGCCAGACCGCGGCACCGTCACGAAAAGCTACGCGTTCGCAACTCCTGCAATCCGGGCCCCCGCGTGCCCGTCAAGCGCGCGACACGAGCGGATCGGACACGTTCTGCAGGAGTTATCGACTCCTGCGCGCGAGACAAGTGCGTCGCGCGCGATAATTGACGGATGCCCACCCGCGACGAAGTCGACCGCATCGTCGACGCGTGGTCGCGCGAACGCGGTGACCTCGACTTCTCCCCACTGCAGGTGCTCAGTCGTGTCGGCCGCCTTGCTCGGCATCTGGAGCGTGCACGGCGCACCGCATTCGCAGCGTCCGACCTCGAACTCTGGGAGTTCGACGTGTTGTCCGCACTGAGACGGGCCGGAGCGCCCTACCAGTTGAGCCCCAAGGCGCTGCTTCAGCAAACACTCGTCTCGAGCGGGACCATGACGAACCGCATCGACAGACTCGTCGCCCGATCCCTCGTCGAGCGACGCACCGACCCGAACGACGGCCGCGGGATCCTCGTCGTCATGACCGAAGAAGGTCGCGAGCGAGTGGATGCCGCGATCAGCACGCTGCTCGATGCTGAATCCGACCTGCTCGATCGCTTGCCGAAGGCCGACCAAGAACGCCTCAGTGCACTATTGCGAAAGCTCAGCCTTGACTTCGACTGAACGCTCGCGCGACCTGCTCCCCGGGTTGGGACTCGCGCTGGTCGCCTTCATCGCGGCCGGACTACTCAATCAACTTCTGCCGTTCGTGCCGACTCTCACGGCGTGCGTGGTGCTCGGCATCCTCTTCACCGCCATCCCGTGGCCGGATCGGTTTCGAACGCTCATGCAGCCGGGCCTCGCTGCGTCGGCACGTCGGCTTCTGCGCATCGGAATCGTTCTCCTCGGCTTCCGGTTGAGTCTCACCGACATTGCGGGGCTGGGCTGGCTCGTCCTCGGCCTCATCATCGCCATCGTCTTGATCACGTTCTTCCTGACCCTCGCACTCGGTCGGGCATTCGGGCTACCCGGAGACCAGCCCCTGCTCATCGCCGCTGGCTTTGCCATTTGCGGTGCCTCGGCGATCGGGGCAATGGCCGGCGTGACTAAGTCGAAGGATGCCGACCAAGCAACGCCCGTCGCGCTCGTGACCCTGTGCGGCACTCTCGCCATCGCGGTACTCCCCGCGCTGCGACCGTTGCTCGGTCTCGACGCCGAACAGTTCGGACTGTGGACCGGCGCCAGCGTGCACGACGTAGGACAAGTGGTCGCGACGGCGCAGGTTGCCGGGGCTTCCGCGCTCGCGATCGCCGTGGTCGTGAAACTTACCCGCGTCGCACTGCTTGCCCCCATGGTGGCCGTGACCGGCGCCGTGCTGCGCCGCGAGGGTCGGCGCCCCGCGATCGTGCCGCTGTTCCTCGTAGGCTTCCTCGCCGCGGTGGTCGCCCGCACCTTCCTTCCGTTGCCCGACACGTTCATTGCCGCAACGGAGGACGTACAGCTTCTCCTGCTCGGCATGGCGCTGTTCGGGCTGGGTGCAGCGATCCGCATCGGCACGCTCGTGAAGACCGGAGTTCGTCCGCTCGCCGTCGCCGGGCTGTCGTGGTTCGCCATCGCGGGTCTCGCTCTCGGGGCCGTGTTCATCGCCAGCGCGGCCGGAGTACCTGCTCTCGGTTAGCCCATCGGCGGGCATCCGAGGCCCTGGATCAAGCGTGCCCAGTAGTTGACCTGAGCTGCGGTAGACGCGATCACGACAATTTCACGCTCGGTGAACTCGGCCCGAAGTCGTTCGCCGACCGTCGGGTCGAGGCGAAGCGGTGTTTGCGATGTCAGCCTGGCGAACTCGACGGCGAGGCGCTCTGCGGGCGAGAAGCTCGGCACGTCCTCCAGCGCCGTGAGGCCCTGGATCGCGTGCAGCTCTTCCTCGGTGATGAGCTTCTCCCACCCCTCGGAATTCAGCCCCATGCAAAACGGGCACTCCACAGTGAACGACACGGTCATCCGGACCAGCTTGAGGAGACGCTCGGTAGCTCGGCCCTCGTCGTGCGCGATGAGCGCTTCGACGACTGCGGAACTCACGGCTGCGCGGGGGTACCACGTGAGCAGTCTCGGCGGAAGCAAGTCGGCGCCGGATCGGCGCTTCACAATCCACAGCCCGAACCGCAAATAAAACGGAGGTCGAGCAGGGGGCGCGATGAATGCCTGATTGAGGTCAGTCATGAGTGGGGTGTTCGTGCGCACCGTGGCCGGCTGGTTCGAGTTGGAACGTCGAGTGCTCGATCTGCACGGCGAAGTGCTCCGCGACACAGTGCTGGAGGTCGTCGAGCATGTGGGCGTTGTGGCCGTCGTAGAAGCACGAATCGTCGACGACGACGTGGGCGGTGAGCACGGGCATCCCGGTGGCGATCTGGCTCACGTGCAGGTCGTGGACGCTCTGCACGTGCTCAAGCCCGAGCAGGTGGTCGCGCACCGAATCGAGGTTCAGACCCTTGGGCGTCGACTCGAGCAGCACCGCGGTCGTATCGCGCAGCAGGAGTACCGCACGCGGAATGATGAACGCGCCGATCAGGATCGCCGCAATCGCGTCCGCCAGTTGGAACCCCGTGAAGGCGATCACGACCGCCGCTGCGATGACAGCGATCGACCCGAGCGCGTCGCCTAGCACCTCGAGAAACGCTGCACGCAAGTTGAGGTTCTTCCCGCGACTCGATGCGAGCACCGCGATGGCTGCCACGTTTCCCAGCAATCCGATGATTCCGAACACGACCAACTGGTCGCCGGCGATCTCCGGTGGCTGGAACAACCGCTGCACGGCTTCGACGAGGACGAAGATTCCGACCGCGAGGAGAATCGCGGCCTGCGCGGTGGCACCGAGAACTTCCGCGCGCGCCAAGCCCCAGGTGCGCTTCGAGTTCGCCGGTCGGTTCATGAGAGTCGCCGCGAGCAGCGCAATCGCGAGCCCACCCGCGTCGGTGAGCATATGTGCCGCGTCGACGAGAAGCGCGAGGCTGCCCGTGATGATCGCTCCGATGACCTCGGCGACGAGCACGGTGGCCGTGATGCCGAGCGCGATGGCAAGGCGAGTGTGGCCCGAATCCGTACGGTCGTGATCGTGGCTCATGTCACCATTCTTCCGCACCGACCAGGGAAGTGGGCCCGGGGACGTAACCGAGGAGCTCGCGGGCACGGCTGAGGTCGAGGGTGCGCTCGAGGCCGAGCTGGCTCACCGCGTACCGGGTGAGTCTCGGGCGAGAGCCGGTGGCGTGGGCGATCCGTTCCAGAACAGCGGCAGCGTTGAAGGCCGCTCGGTACGGGATAGCGGCGATCGTGACATCCGTGCGTCCGCGGCGGGCGAGGAACTCGCGCAGTACCGCCGAGAGCAGCACATCGGTGTCGTCTCCGATGTTGTAGACGCCGGCGGGTCCGCTGAGCGCGAGTGATACTGCACGGGTGAGGTTGTCGATATGCGTGAGCGTGTGGCGCACCCGGGCACCCTCGGGCAAGACCAGCCGACTGCCCCGGATGCCCGCCAGAATGCGCGGCAGCAGGGTCGTGTCGCCCGGGCCGTAGACGGCGTGCGGCCGCAAGACGACAGCGTCGGTGGGTAGTTCGGCTTCGGCCGCGGCTTTCGACTCGGGGTATGCCGCCAGAAACCTACTCGGCAGCGGAACCGACTCCGACACCCGCACGCTCGGCGTGAACGCGTCATACACGCTCGACGAGCTGAGGTGCACGATTCGGGCGCCCGCAGCACTCATGACGACATTGCGGGTGCCGATCCGGTTCGCGAGCATGGCGCTCCCGAGTGGTACCCAATCGTCCGCACGTGCGGCGCAGTGCACCACGGCGTCCGCGACGATGCTGTGGGGGCCGCTCGTGATGTCCCAATCCGCTCGGGTGAGAGGGAGGACGTGGTGGCCCGACTCGCGAAGGTGGGAGACGACTGCCCGCCCGACGAACCCCGCTGCGCCGGTTACCGCGACTTTCACAGGAGGTCCCGCAGGGCGGCGCGATCCAGCTTCGAGCTTCGCCCCTTCTTTGGCAGCGCGTCGAGTACCACGACACGGTCGGGCAGCACCGCTGCATCGATGAGGCCGGGCAGGGCCGCACGAACCCGGCTCGCGTCCCCGACGATCGCGAGCACGAGCTCGTCGTCGCCGATGGCGTTGGGCAGGCCGACGAGGGCTGCCTCCTGCACTCCGGGGATTCCTGCGATCACCGGCTCGTACAGCCCCGGGTAGATGTTGGTGGTTCCGCGGATGAACATGTCCTTCGCACGCCCGCCGAGGATCAGGCGGTCGCCTTCAAGACGCGCAAGGTCCCCCGTGCGCAACTCGGAGAGTGGGGGCTCGCCCAGATAGGCCAACGCGAGGCCGGGGCCCGACACCACGAGCTCGCCGTGGTCGATGCGCGCTCGCACCCCGGTCATGAGTTGGCCCACGTAGTCCCCTTCGCCGTCGTACGCGAGCTTCTCATCACCATCGGCAATCGCGACCGGGAGGATCTCGGTCATGCCGTAGATGGCCCGGATGCTCGTGCCGGGAAGATGTGCGCGGGCCCGCTCGAGTAACGGCCGCAGCACCGGGGCACCACCCACGAGCAGGGCTCGCAGCCGAGGTGCCTCGATACCGGATCGCAGGAGCGCATCCACTGCCGCGGGAACCGCGAACAGCACGTCGGCGGTGCGCAGCAGCGGCAGGTACCGCTCCGGTTTCGCTCCCGGATCGGCTCCGGCTGGCGGCAGCACCCAGTGCGCACCCGAGATGAGGGCGGGGATGCCCACCATGAGCTGATCGGTCAGTACGACCTCCCCGGGCACGAAGCCGACGTGGGCCGCGAAGTCACCGAGCCCGGTGCCGAGTGAGGCCCGCGAATGGACGACAGCTTTCGGATGGGCGGTCGTGCCGCTCGTGAAAATGATGAGGGCCTCACTGGTCGAGCCTGTCGAGACGCTTGATGGGCGGCCCGATCCGACCAGCTTCGCGAGGCTCAGCGCGCGTCTGGGCACCCCGGGCAGCCACGGGCCCGCGTAGATATGCCGCGCGTCGGGCACCACGGAGCCGTAGTCGGGCAGCCCCAGGCCACGCGACCTCGCGAGGCGGCGCAGCGGTCCGGACGACGCGGCGTAGAGCACCGACTCCGCCGCGACCCAGGTCGGCGCCGCGAGGCCCGCGCGAGCCCGGAACATCGTCTCCCCCGCCCCCGGATCCGCGAACACGATGGTGCCACCCGCCGCGATCGTGCCGAGGGCGAGACAGATTCCGTCGAGGCCGGGCCGCACCGAGAACAGCATGCGGTCGCCGGGCGTGAGCCCGTGTTCGGTGAGCGCCTGGGCGATCTCGTTGATGCGATCACGAAGGGCGCGGAAGGTGAGCGTTCGGCGTCCGAGCGACAGTGCCGGGGCCGTCGGCGTTCGCTCGCACGAGTCGAGGAGGGCAGCGAGAATGTCGGTCACGAGGCTCTCCCCACCCGCAGCGAAGCGTACGACGGGATCAGCACTCCCCGAGCGGGCGTGCGAGCGACGATCCGGAGCGGCCCGACCTCGAGCAACGCGTCGAGCGTGAGCCTGATCTGCGCCATGGCGAGGGGCGCACCCAGACAGAAGTGGGTGCCTGCACCGAACCAGAGTTGCTTGAGGGTCGCCGCGACGTTGGTGGCGGGGTCGAACTCTCCGAGCGCGCGATTGGCGGCATAGGTGGCGAGGATGACGCGGTCACCCGGTCGCACGGCGACGCTGCCGATGGCCCCGTCCGCGATGACACTGCGCAGCATCACGGGCGACGGGGTTGTTACGCGCAGGCCCTCCGCGATTGCCGGCTCGGCGAGGGAGCGCTCCGCGGCGATGAGCGGCAGCCACCCCGAATCGATCAGCACGGCAACGAGTCGCGGGATGTACGACACGAGCGTCTCGGTGCCGGTGAGCACGAAGGCGCCCACGGCACCCATCGCTTCGTCTTCGGTGAGGCCGAGTGCGCGCATCCGGCCGGGCACCGTCGCCTCGTCGCCCGCGCGATACGCCTCTCGCGCGTGGGTGGTGAGTTCCTCGAGGATGCCCCGCGCAACCGCCACCTGCGCCGGGGTCAGCCGAGGTCGGGCCAAGCGCACGAACCGGGTTATCGACGAGACCCGGTCGAACAGCTCCTCATCCACATGAGTCGGATCGAGCCCCACGAGCTGGCTGATCATCGCGCTCGCGAAGCGCTTGACCTCGGCCACGAGGTCGACTGTCTCACCGGCCGTGAGCCGTGCGGTGAGTCCAGCGGTGGGCAGGGATGCGGCGGCGAGCGGTTCCACGTACGCGGGAGCGAACAACGATCCGAGCTTGCGGCGAAGAGCCATATGGTCCGCGCCCTCCATGTTGAGGAGCACGGCCGGGCCGAGCACCGGGGTCCACAAATCGCTCGGGCTGCCCGGCCCGGTCTTCGTGAAGGTGTCGGTGTCCATGAGCGTCGAACGCAGGAGTGCGGCATCCCGAACCAGTACACCCAGCCCGGGGACGCGGAGCACCGGCTTCCTGGCCAGCTCAAGCAACGGGTAGACGACCGGATGCGCGGCCCGCATCACTCGCTCCTCCCACCGCCTCGCCAACTCGAGAGTCATCGGATGTCCACGTGTTCTGGCTTGTACGCGTGATCCTTGTACCAGAGCAGCGTGTTCTTCAGACCCCATGCGTTCACCCGGCGAGAGCTGCCGTAGACGACGACATCGCGACGCCGGGCGTACGACGAGGTGAGGCGGCGCACGGCGTTCACGAGCGCCCGATCCTCGTGCAGGTCTTCGATCGCGGTGCGGGGGAACCCGCCCGCCGCCACGTACAGGTCGGCCCGAATCCCGACGTTGCAGCCGGCCGCCATCAGGTATGGGCCCTGGTACTCGGGCGACCGGTTGCCCGGCCGAACGCGTCCGAACGCCTCGGCGAGCTCGACGGCGGCGCGGAGCAAGACCCGGCGCGCGAGGGTGAGGCCCTCATCGTGGCGCGGAACGAGCTCGCCGCCCACGAGGCCCAGCCCCTCGGCCGTGAGCGAGCGACGAATGGACGCCGTCCAATCCGCGCGCGGCAGGCAATCCGCGTCGGTGCGGGCGAGCAGTGCGGCCCCCCACGCGATTGCGGCCCGCATCCCCGTATCGGCGGCGGCGCCCGTGCCCTTCTGCGGCTCGGCGATGATGTGCCAGCGCGGCTGGTCGTACGACGCGATGATCTGGGCCGAGGCATCCGTCGAACCGTTGTCGACGAAGAACACCTCGAAGTCGGTATCGGTCTGCCGCAACAACGCGTCGAGAGTAGGCCGGATGCCCGCCGCCTCGTTGAACACCGGTACAACCACCGCGAGGCGGGTCGATTCGCTCACAGCCGCACCAGCATGAGGCCGAGGCTGATCCCGCCCGCGAGCCCGATGAACAGTACGAGGCTGCCGGGGCCGACGAGCCCGCGCTCGCGCGCGAGGGAGAGTTGCAGCGGCAGGGTCACTGATGCGAGATTGCCGTGATCCGCGATCGTGATCACCGACTTGTCGGCCGCAACACCCAGCCGATCGAAGATCGGTGGCAGGTAGGGCAGTGCGACCTGGTGGATCGCCACGAGATCAAAGTCCTCCCAGGTGAGGTTGTTCTTCGTCAGCAGGTCGAGCACCGGTTGCGGTCCCAGTTCGAGGAACGCCTGTTGCAACCCCGTCCCATCCATGTCGAAGTAGGCGTGGTCGATGCTTCGCGGATTCATCGACCCACCCGTCGGAAGCGTGCCGATCTCCCAGTGCTTCGACACGGCGAGGAAGCTCGAATCGAGGATGCCCGTGGTCGGGTCATCCGTCGCCTCGAGGATGACGGCGGCACCGCCATCACTCATCGTGTAGCCGGGAAACGACCGGATGAACTGCGCGTGGTCACGCAAGCTCCAGCGCACCCCGTGGCTCGGTTGCTCGCCACTCGCGATGAGCACGCGCCGGTACTGGCCGGTCGCGATCAGTGCTTCGGCGACTTGCATGGCATTGAGCACGCTGTTGCACGCGTTCTTCACGTCCATAACCGGGCAGTCGAAGCCGAGCTTGGCTGCGACGATGTGGCTCGTTGCCGGCTCGATGAGATCCTGGCTCGCGCTCGCGAAGATCACGAGATCGATCGGGCCGGGAGACTCCTCCAACGCGAGGCGTGCTGCAGCTACAGCGAGGTCAGAAGTTTGCCATCCTTCGGGGCGCAGGTGAACCGCCTCGACACCCGTGAGGCGCGCGATGAGCCCGGTCGCGAGTTTCAGGCCCGGGTTGGCCGCGCGTAGGTCACGTTCCGTCTGCTTCGTCGAGCGGGTGCGGTCAGGGAGGAAGATGCCGATTCCGGCGATTCGGGCGGAAGCGGAGTGCACGGTTGCGAGCCTAGTGCGCGCGGGTTAAGCCAGTAACTCTTCCAACTCAAGCCAGCGCAGCTCCACGGTGTCGAGCTGATCCTGCAAGCTCGTGATCTCGTGCGAAAGTGCTCCGAGGCCCGCATAGTCCGATTGATCGTGGGCGGCCATGCGTGCGTGGATGTCGGCGATCTGGCCGTTCAGTTTCTCGATCTTGCGACCCGCCGCGGCGTGCTCCTTCTGCGCGTTGCGCAGTTCGGCGCCACCGAGCTTCGAGGTCTTGCTGGTCGAGCTAGTCGAGGCCGACACCACGGCGATTTTCGCGCCCTGCCCCCTCTGCTCGTGGGCACGCAGTTCGAGATACTCGTCGACGCCGCGGGGCAGGTGTCGCAGGTGCCCCTTGAGGAGAGCGAACTGGTTGTCGGTGACGCGTTCGAGCAGGTACCGATCGTGGCTGACCACGAGCAGGGTGCCGGGGAAGGTGTCGAGCAGATCTTCGATGGCAGCGAGCATGTCGGTATCGAGGTCGTTGGTGGGCTCATCCAAGATCAGCACGTTCGGCTCGCTCAACAGAATGAGCAACAGCTGCAAGCGCCGCTTCTGCCCGCCCGACAGATCCTTGACCTGCGTTGAGAGCTGCGCGCTCGCGAAGCCCACGCGCTCGAGCATCTGACTCGGAGTCATCTCTTTGCCGCCGGTAACATACGTGCTCTTCTGACGCGAGATGACGTCGCTCACGCGGTCGTTCCAGATGTCCTCAAGTTCGAAGAGCTGCTGGGTGAGCGTCGCGACCTTGATGGTCTTGCCGCGCTTGACGCGTCCGGAGGTCGGGAGCAGAGAACCGGCGACGAGAGAGAGCAGTGTGCTCTTGCCCGCTCCGTTGACCCCGAGAATTCCGGTGCGCTCGCCGGGCGCGATGCGCCAGGTGACATCCGTGAGCACGGTCTTGTCCCCGTACGCGACGCTTACGTTCTCGAGGTCGACGACATCCTTGCCGAGTCGCTGCATCGCCATGGACGACAACGCAACGCTGTCGCGCACGGGCGGCTCGTTGGCGATCAGTTCGTTCGCTGCATCGATGCGGAACTTGGGCTTGGCCGTGCGGGCGGGTGCGCCGCGACGCAGCCACGCGAGTTCTTTCTTCATGAGGTTCTGGCGCTTCGACTCCATGGTCGCGGCCATCTGGTCACGCTCGACACGCTGCAGGATGTACGCCGCATAGCCGCCCTCGAACGGCTCGATGAGCCGGTCGTGCACCTCCCACGTGGCCGTGCAGATCTCATCGAGGAACCACCGGTCGTGAGTCACGACCACGAGCCCGCCGGCGTTCGTCGACCAGCGCCGCTTGAGATGGCCCGCGAGCCAGGTGATGCCTTCGACGTCGAGGTGGTTTGTCGGCTCATCGAGGAAGATGATGTCGTGGTCACCGATCAGCAGGGCGGCGAGCGCCACTCGCCGGCGTTGCCCTCCCGAGAGGTCGCCCACGAGCGCCTCCCACGGGAGGTCGGCGATGAGCCCGGCGATGACATCGCGGACGTTGGGGTCGCCCGCCCAGACGTGCTCATCGATGTCTCCGATGACGGTCTGGTGCACGGTTTTGGTGCTGTCGAGTTCGTCCGCCTGATCGAGCATGGCGATCGTGACGCCACCGCGGCGCGTGACGCGGCCGGAATCCGGTTCGAGGGTGCCCGCGAGCATCCGGAGCAGGGTCGACTTGCCGTCGCCATTGCGGCCGACGATGCCGATGCGGTCGCCTTCGTCGAGGCCAATCGTGACCTTGTCGAAGATCACGCGAGTCGGGTATTCGAGGTGAAGCGCTTCAGCGCCGAGGAGATGTGCCACTGCCTAAAGGTAGCTTGGATGCGCGTGCCCGGGTGACGCCGGCGGTCTCCGCCCGTCTCAGGGGATGGTGACGGAGACGGTGTGGTACCCCTCGGAGCCGTTCGGCGCGGGCGGAACTCGCGTCTCACCCTGAGTGTCGCCGTTGGCATCGGTCGCTCGCACGGCCACGAGGTGGTTACCCGACGGGGCGTCCCACTCGTAGACCCATTGGCGCCAGGTGTCCGTCGAGACAGCGTCCGCAAGGGTTGCCTCGTGCCAGGCTCCGTCGTCGATGCGAACCTCGACGCGCTCGATCCCTCGGTGCTGGGCCCACGCAACACCACCGACGGCGACAGGTCCCCCTGGCACATCAGGGGTTCGCAGCACATCGATACGGGATGCCGTCTTCACCGGTCCGAGCGCCGACCAGCCACGCGGCGTCCAGTAGCCCATGTCGTCGGCGAACGTCGTGACTGTGAGTTCGACGACCCACTTCGTCGCCGACACATACCCGTACAGCCCCGGTACGACCATGCGCACGGGGAAGCCGTGCTCGATCGGAAGCGGCACTCCGTTCATCCCGACCGCCAGTAGCGACTGTCGATCCTCCTCGAGCAATACGTCGAGCGGGGTGCCCGCAGTGAAACCATCAATGCTGGTGGACAACACCATGTCGGCGCCGGCGAGCGGTCCCGCTTGACGGAGCAGTTCGCGAATCGGGTACCCGAGCCAGGTCGCATTGCCGACGAGATTTCCTCCCACCTCGTTGGACACACACATGAGTGTGACCATGTGCTCCGTGAGCGGAAGCGCCAGCAACTCCGCGAAGGAGATCTCCACCTCGCGCTCGACCATTCCGGTGACCTTGAGTTTCCAGGTGTCGGCGTCGATGACGGGCACCTGCAGCGCGGTATCGATGCGATAGAACGTCTCGTTTGACGAGATGAGGCTCGTGATCCCCGGGATGCCTAGGGATGCCCCCGCCGGGACCGGTGCCATGGGAGTCGTGGGCGCCGGAAGCTTCAGCGCCTCCCGCACGGTGTTGACCGCGGTCGTTCCCGCGTTCATCGCGCGCGCTCCGAGGCCGACGACGACCGCCCCGGCCGTCGTGGCGCCGAACATCACGAGAAATCCGCGCCGCGTGACCGCAGCGCGCTCGGGACCGGATGCCACGGCAGCAGTCCATCGGTGTAGCCGGTCCGTCCCGATCCGGAGCACGATCGCCCCGCCAACCACACCTACGAGCGTCGGGATGCTCGAGAGCGCGTTCGACTCGGCACGAGTCACCACCGCGAGAATGGCGACAACCCCGACGGCCGCAAGGGCGACAAGCCCCCACGGGGATCGACGGTACTGAAGAATTCCGATGCCGACCGCCAACACCAGCACGAGGATGCCCAGCGCGACGAAGAGCGCGATCTTGTCACCCGTGCCGAACACGGCAATGACGAAAGTCTTGAACCACCCCGGCACGATGTCGATGACGAACGAGCCAACCCCGAACAGCGGACTTCCGGAGGGCAGCACCATGATCGCGGCAATTGCTTCCGCGATGGCGAGTGTCACGAGCCCTGCGAGCATCCCGACAAGAGCTGACCATAGGGTCACGCGCCGCGGAGTCATGCCGGTCATGCTAGTTCCCGAACCATGGGAGTGATTCGGAGCCGTCGATCAATCGGATAGCCAACTCGGGCGGGCCGGCAGATCGGTGAACGTGCGGTACACGATGTCTGATGTGGGCCGCAGCACTACCCACACCGTGAGAGCCATGAGTCGAGCATCCAGCCACAGCGATTTGTGGTCGAGATACCACATCTCGAGCTCACCCTTGAAGGGTGCAATCTCGTCGCGGTAGAACGCGCGCGGGTCGATGTCCGGCTTCGACAGCAGCCTTTCCTCATCGCGGAATACGATCGAACCGATTCCCGTCACCCCCGGGCGCACGGTGTAGATACGCTCCCGCACGTGCGGTGGGTAGCCGTCATAGTCAACTTGCACCTGGGGCCGAGGACCCACAAAACTCATATCTCCGGTGAGCACATTGATGAGCTGGGGTACCTCATTGATCTTGGTCGCACGAAGCGAGCGACCGACAGGCGTCACCCGCGGATCCCCGCGTACCGTGAGGCTGCCGGTACCCAGGTTGGGGCTGTCTTTGAGCATCGTCGCGAACTTCCAGATGCCGAACGTCGTGTTGTGGTAACCGATTCGCTTCTGCTTGTAGAACACCTCGCCCTCGCCCGTGAGACGCAGCGCGAGCATGACCGGAGACAGCAACGGCGTGAGGATGACGACGGCGACGCCGGAAACGAGCACGTCGAAGAAGCGCTTGAAAAACGTATACATCCCGGTCACATCTTCTGGTCGAGGCTCTTGCCGGTTTCCACGTGGTGGAAGGTCGGAACGATTTCTGCGATGGTCTCGACGATGGCCTCCTTGGGCAGGTCTGCGCGGTCGAACAACTCGCGCAGGTCGGCGAGGGTGGCCCGGATGCCCGCGACATCGTTGCTCGCGCGTCCGCGCACGACGCCGAGCGCGCCGAACGAATCGAGGTCGACGTCCTCGTCGGTCGTATAGAACTCCTCGAACGATTTCTCGCCGGACGTCTCCGACGCAAAGTAGTACACCGGCCACGTGGTGGAGTCCGCCGTGCGGGCAGCGGCTTTAGCCCGCGCTTCGTCCTCCGAGGAGCAGTAGTCAGGCTCGTACCCGAGTTCGCGCAGCAGCGCGTCGGCGATGGTGGAGAAGGTGAGCATCCGGGGTTCATCGAGTTTGGGGAAGAAGATGTCGGCCGGGTCGCCAAGGATGCACGCGAGCAGACAGAGTTGGCCGCTCTCGTTCGGGCTGACGAAGTAGCGACGCACGTCGTTCGGGGCGGAGAGGGGCTGGTTCTTGGCGATGCGCTCAAGAAAACCCGCGGGCAGGCTGCCGTTCGAGAACGCGACGTTCGCGAAGCGAGCGGTGACCGCGGGAAGTTCCGCAGCGTAGGCAAGCACCGCTTCCTCCATGAGCTTCTTCGATGCTCCCATGACGTTGGCCGGGTTCGCCGCCTTGTCGGTCGAGACGCAGAAGAAGTGCTTCGGTGGCAGCTCACGCATGAGGTCGAGGAGGGCCACGGTGCTCATGACATTGTTCTCGAGCATCGCTTCGATCGAGTAGCGATCCTTCTCGCTGCGCACGTGCTTGTGTGCTGCGAAATGGGCGACGATGTCGAACGGGCCTTCCGCGCGGAGCATGCGCTCGAAGACGGGCCCGCCGAACGAAATCGGATAGGTCTTGTAGTCGTCGGGCACGTACTGGTGGTCGGTGCTGCGCAGGTCGCGAGTGAGCTCGGTGAGGCCGTTCTCGTTGAGGTCGACGACGACAAGTCGCGACGGGCGGAACGGTAGCAGGGCATGGATGAACGAGGAACCGATAGTTCCCGCTCCCCCGATGACGAGCACGGATGCCCCCTCGATCGCACTCCGCAGCTCGGCATCGTGCGCCGCGAGGTCTGCAGCGAACAGACTCTCGCTGCGGCCGATGACGTGGTCGGCGATGAACGCATCGAGGTTCACGGGGTTCCCTCCACCGACTCGACAACCACGCGGATCACTTCGGCGACCTGCGCCTCGGTGAGCGTGTTGTACAACGGCAACGTGATCTCGTTCGAGTAGAGCTCGTAGGTCTTGGGGTAGTCGGCGATGTCGTAGCCGCGATTACGGAACAGGGTGAGCATTGCCATCGGGATGTAGTGGACGTTGACCCCCACCCCCGCCTCGGCGATCGCGGTGATGACGCGGTCGCGACGCTGCTCGTCCGCACCCTTGATACGCAGGAGGTAGAGGTGTGCCGACGACTCGCGCTCGGCATCGCGATAGGGCGGCAGGATCGCCCAATCGTGCTGCGCGAAAGCGTCCTGATAGAGCTCGAACTTGCGTTTGCGGTCGGGGAGCAGCTCGCCTGCGTACTTGCGGACTTGCGCCAGACCGATCGCCGCGTTGATGTCGGGCATGTTGATCTTGAGGCCCTGGTCGATGATGTCGTAGCGCCACGCGCCCGGCACGTTCTTCTCGAATGCGCTCTTGTTCTGGCCGTTCAGCGCGAGCGCTTTGAGGAAGGTGTACTCCTCCTCATTGTCGAATGGCGTCGGCAGGTTGAGCGCGATGGCTCCGCCTTCACCGGTCGTGATGTTCTTCACGGAGTGCAGACTGAACACCGTCGCGTCGGCGAGTTGGCCATCCGGCGTGCCCTTGTACGTGGCGCCGATCGAGTGGGCAGCGTCGGAGACGATCAGAATGCGACCGAGTTTCTGCTGCCGGGGGGTGCTTGCCGAGAACATCGCACGGATGCCCGGCTCCTCCAGCACTGCCCGAATCGCGTCGTAGTCCGCGGGCCACCCGCCCATGTCGACCGGGATCACCGCTTTCGTACGTTCGGTGACCGCACCCCGGATGTTCTCGGGGTCAATCGTGAAGTCGTCGAGCACGTCCACCATGACGACGGTCGCTCCGAGATTCATGGCACACAGCGCGGTCGCGCTGTAGGTATACGCCGGGATGATGACCTCGTCGCCAGGGCCCACACCGAGCCAGCGCAGCATGAGCATCGCACCGGAAGTCCAGGAGTTGACGCACAACACTGGTGTCCCCGTGATGAGGGCGATCTCGGCTTCGAGCTGGCGGACCTTGGGGCCGGTTGTGAGCCAGCCCGTGTTGGTGAGCGCGTCATTGACTTCCGCGATGACATCCGCGTCGATGAGCGGTAGCGAGAAGGGGATGGCCATAGAGGTTAAATCTAGTCGCGGCTCTTAGTCGCCGACGATGCGGGCGCCGTGCACCGGTCCGGTCGCTCGCACGACGGTGAGGCGCGCGGCGCTCAACGCAATCTGCAGTTCGAGCGCAGAGTCCAGGTCTGCGGCCAGGAATGCCACGGTGGGGCCCGACCCCGAGATGATCCCGGCGAGGGCACCGTTCTGTTCACCCAGCTCAAGCACGTCCGCAAGCGATGGCTCGAGGTGGAGGGCTGGCGCCTGCAGGTCGTTGTAGAGGCACTCGGCGAGCATGGCGGGGTCGCCCGCGCGCAAGGCCTGCAGCACGTTGGCGTCGACCGAGGGTGCGTTTTGGGCGGGGAAGATGTCTTGCGAGTGGCGATCGCGGTGCCTGTCGAGCTCGCTGTACACCTCGGGCGTCGAGAGCCCGAAGTCCGCGAGGGCGAGAACCCACTGAAAGGTGCCCTTGGCCAGGGCCGGGCTGAGCTGGTCACCGCGGCCCGTGCCGATGGCGGTTCCACCCGTGAAGGCGAAAGGCACGTCGGCGCCGAGCTGAGCTGCGAGGTCGAGCATGTCTTCGCGCGCGAGGCCGGTACCCCACAGGGCATCGCACGCCAGGAGTGTTGCCGCGGCATCCGCCGATCCGCCTCCCATGCCGCCCGTGACCGGGACGTGCTTGTCGATCTGAAGTCGCACCCCACCGCGGTAGCCGGTCTTGCGGGCGAGTAGGCGTGCCGCCTTGATCGCGATGTTCGAGCCGTCGGTCGGAACCCGCGAGAGCTCAACCGTGCCGTTGACCTCTACCGAAAAATCATCGGCCGGGTAGGCGCGCACGTCTTCGTAGAGTGACACCGCTTGGTACGCGATCGCGACGTCGTGATACCCGTCGTCGAGCAGCGCGCCGACCTTCAGGAAGACATTGATCTTGCCCGGGGCCCGCGCATGCACCATGGTCGTGCCCGGCTCCACTGTCATGGTCCCAACCTATCGCGGACCGCAGGGCAAGCTTGCCCAGCCCCCACCCGTCTAGGCTCGCGCGATGGCCAGAAAATCCGCGACTGTCAGTTCCTCGCCGCGGGCGGTCGGCGCGATTCCCGCGGCTTCCAGCCGGGCCGAGGCGGCCGCCGAGTCGCCGAGTACGGGCGCGAGCGCCTGACGGAGCATCTTGCGGCGCTGCTGGAACGCGGCATCCACGAGCGCGAAGGTCGCGAGCCGCTCGGCCTCAGTGCCGGGCTGCTCGTGCCGCTCGAAGCGGACGAGGATCGAGTCGACGTTTGGCACGGGCCAGAACACCTGACGGCTGACTTTGCCTGCGGTTGAGAACGAGCCGTACCAGGCCGACTTCACCGACGGCGACCCGTAAACCTTCGAACCGGGCCCTGCGGCAACACGCTCGCCGACCTCGGCCTGCACCATCACGAGTCCGCGGTCGATCGACGGGAAGTGTTCCAGGAAGTGCAAGAGCACGGGCACCGACACGTTGTACGGAAGGTTCGCGACGAACACGGTCGGGTCGCCGGGTAGCGACGTGACGCGTAGTGCGTCCTGCGTGATGACGGTGAGCCGGGCATCCGGCGCGAGTTGCGCCACGGTGATCGGAAGCTGCTCGGCAAGACGCTTGTCGATCTCGACGGCGACCACGGATGCCCCGGTCTCCAGCAACCCGAGCGTGAGCGATCCCAGACCGGGGCCGACCTCCACGACGGTCTCGCCGTCGGTGACCCCGGCCGACTTCACGATGCGGCGGACGGTATTGGCGTCAATAACGAAGTTCTGTCCGAGCTTTTTCGTGGGCTGGATGCCGAGGAGATCCGCCAGATCGCGGATCTCTGCTGGCCCCAGCAGCTTCACGCCGGGCGAATTCGACAGGGTCAATCCGCGACCACGACGGGCTCGGAATCCCACGTTCCGTAGACCGCCTCGGTCGTCGACGTGATCTGTGCCGCGAGCATCGTCACGTCGGTGCCAAGATGCGCGGCCATCGCGCGGAGCGTGGTGGGAAGGAGGTACGGCGAGTTCGGCCGACCGCGCAGCGGGTGCGGCGTGAGATAGGGGGCATCCGATTCCACGAGAATGCGACCACGCGGAATAACCTCGAGAGCTTCGCGCAAGTTGCCGGCGTTCTTGAAGGTGACGGTTCCCGCAAACGACAGATACCAACCGTTGTCTGCACACAGCTTCGCCATCTCGGCATCTCCGGAGAAGCAGTGGAACACCGTGTGTTCCGGAGCGCCCACGCGCAGCAGGGTCTCAATGACCTGGGCGTGCGCGTCACGGTCATGAATCTGCAGAGCGAGCCCATGCTTCTTGGCTATCTCGATGTGAGCCTCGAACGACTCGTGTTGCGCCTTCAGCCCGTCGGAATCCTCGGTGCGGAAGTAGTCGAGCCCGGTCTCGCCCACGGCGCGCACCCGAGGTCGGCCTGCAAGGTCGTCGATCTCGGCGAGGGCGTCGGACAGGCTGACACCATTCAGGCCTCCGGATGCCGCGTGCCGCGGCGCCTCGTTCGGATGCAGTGCCACGGCCGCAAGCACGCGGGGCTCGCGTGCTGCGATATCGGCCGACCAGCGAGACGACTCGAGGCTTCCACCCACCTGGACGACCCCACGCACACCCACGCTCGATGCTCGGTCGAGGTGCTCGCGGTAGTCGAGTTGGCCCTTTGCCTCGTTGCCGAAAGGTTCGAGATGCGTGTGGTTGTCGTACACCCCGACCGTCAGAGCCTCAGGCAATGGAGGGTATTCCACCGGTACAGCTTCGCGAGGCGCTGCCTCCGACTCACTCACTGGACTCGATCCGGGGGAAGAGCGAACTCACAAGAGGTGTGACAGCGCTCGTACCCTTCCACTGCCACGCGGTGTCGATCGGCTGTTGGTCGACAGTACCGTCGCCGCCCAATGCCGCCCACAGCTTCGTGGTCGTCTTCGGGAGTACGGGAGCGAGCAGGATCGCGAGGGTGCCGATACCGTGCACGGCGGTGGCGAGCACCTGCGCCAATCGGTCGCGGTCGGCTTCGTCCTTGGCCAGCACCCAGGGCTGTTGCTCGGTGATGTAGAGGTTGAGCGCGTCGACGAGTTCCCAGATCGTGGCGAGTGCCTTGTCGATGGCGAAGGCGTCGATGGCGGCGCCCGCGGCATCCGTCACCCGCTTCTCGATGGTGACGATCGCTTCGTCGAGCGTGGTCGTCGGCACCGCGCCATCGAAGTATTTGGTGACCATGGCGATCACTCGGGAAGCGAGATTGCCGAATCCGTTCGCGAGTTCCGATTGGTAGCGGGCGCTCAGGTCTTCCCAGCTGAAGGAACCGTCTTGTCCGAAGGTGATCGCCGAGAGGAAGTAGTAGCGGAACGCGTCGGAGCCGAACGTGTCGGTGATCTCGTTGGGCGCGATGCCCGTGAGTTTCGACTTGCTCATCTTTTCGCCACCCACGAGCAACCAGCCGTGACCGAACACCGCCTTAGGCACATCGAGACCGGCAGCGAGGAGCATCGCGGGCCAGATGACCGCGTGGAACCGGGCGATGTCCTTGCCGACGATATGCACCGCGGGCCAGCGGCGCTCGAACTGCTCGTCGTCCGCGCCGTAACCCACTGCGGTGACGTAGTTGAGGAGGGCGTCGAACCAGACGTAGACGACATGCGAGTCATCCCACGGGACCTTGATTCCCCAGTCGAAACTCGATCGCGAGATCGACAGGTCAGCGAGACCCTGCTTGACGAATTGCACGATCTCGTTGCGCACGCTTGCGGGCTGCACGAAATCCGGACGGTTCTCGTAGAGGTCCAGGAGCTGCTGCTCGAACGCACTCATGCGGAAGAAGTAGTTCTTCTCTTTCAGGATCTCGACGGGCCTGCTGTGGATCTTGCAGACGAGTTGCCCGGCGTAGTCTCCGTCGGCCGTTTCCATCAGGTCGTCGAGTTGCTTGTACTCCTCACATCCAACGCAGTAGTAACCCTCGTATTCGCCGGAATAGATGTGTCCGTCGTCGTAGAGCTTCTGCAAGAAGATCGTGACGGCCTGCTCGTGACGCTCCTCAGTGGTCCGAATGAAGTCGTCGTTGCTGATGTCGATGGTCTCGAGCAGGGGCTTCCATGCACTCTCGACGAGCGCATCCGCCCAGGCCTGAGGGCTCGTGTCGTTCGCGACCGCCGTGCGCAGGATCTTCTGGCCATGCTCATCGGTGCCGGTGAGAAACCAGGTGTCGTCTCCGCGTTGGCGGTGCCAGCGCGCGAGAACATCCGTCGCCACCTCCGTGTAAGCGTGACCGATGTGCGGAACATCGTTCACGTAGAAGATGGGTGTGGTGATGTAGAAGGCTGCATCATGTGCAGAGGGCCGAGCGGGCATGGGTTCCAGTCTACGGATGCCGCGACGCGTGTTACTTCGTCGGGCACGCTCAACTGGGGTTGATCAGACCTGATCAGACTTATAACCTTGTGAGATGAGCGCGACTGTCAACGTCTATGAAGCGAAGTCACATTTTTCGCAGCTCCTCGCCCGTGTCGAGGGAGGCGAAGAGATCGTGATTGCGCGCCACGGCCGGCCGGTTGCACGGCTCGTTCCTCTCGCCATTCGGCCCAACCGCACTCCTGGGCTCTTTGCAGGACAGATAGTGATCGCCGATGACTTCGACGACTTCACTGAACAGGACGTGCGTGACTGGTACGGCGAATGAGACTTCTGCTCGACACTCACATCGTGCTGTGGTGGCTGAATGATGATCGAAAGCTCGGGCCACACCTGCGAGCGCTTATCGAAGATGGCGACAACGACATACTCGTTTCGTCGGTTTCTGTCGCGGAGATAGCTATCAAACGATCACAGGGCAAGGTCACGGCGCCGGCTGACTTGCTGAATGTCCTGGCCGAAGAGGGCTTTCGAGAACTCCCCCTTCTGGCCACCCATGCTGCAGCCCTTGAACATCTCCCACTGCATCATCGCGATCCGTTCGACCGGATGCTTGTTGCGCAAGCCCTCACAGAATCGCTTGCCCTGGCCAGCCACGATGCAGCCATCCAGCGCTACGGCGTCGAGGTCATCACCGGCTAGCCAGCGCGGCCTCGTAGAGGTCTCGCTTGCTGAGTCCGGTAGCCTCGGCCACCTCGGCGACAGCTTCTTTGAGCCGTAGGCCCTCCGCGACGAGCGCGCGAACCTGCGCGACTCCGCTCGGCAGGTCTGCGGTAGCGGGCGCCGCACCCTCGACGACCACACAGATTTCTCCGCGAGCACCGTCGGCGAAGTACGCAGCGAGTTCGGTAGCGGTTCCTCGTGCCACTTCCTCATGCAGCTTGGTGAGTTCGCGGCACACAGCGACGCGCCGGTCGGGCGCTACTGCTGCGAGATCGCGCAGGGAGTCCGCCAGGCGGTGCGGCGACTCGAAGAACACCATCGTGCGTTCCTCCCGCGCGAGTGCGGTGAAGTAGGCGACCCGACTCTTGCGCGGCAAGAATCCTTCGAACGTGAAGCGATCGGTCGGCAGGCCCGAGACGGCGAGCGCGGTGAGCACGGCGCTTGGGCCGGGCAAGGCCGTCACCGTGACTCCGGCGGCGGCCGCGGCGGCCACGAGAGGGAAGCCCGGATCGCTGATCGCTGGCATACCGGCATCCGTGAGCACGAGAACGTCGGCGTCACGACCGAGCTCGACGATCTCGCCGGCCTTCTCAGTTTCGTTGTGCTCGTGCAGCGCGATGAGACGCGGCCGGTTCTCGACGCCGAGTGCCCGCATGAGATGGATGGTCGTGCGGGTGTCTTCGCTCGCGATCACCGTCGCGTTCTCGAGGGCTTCGATAAGACGACGAGACGCGTCGCCAAGATTGCCGATGGGCGTCGCGGCGAGGATGATCACGCTAGCTAGCATTACAGACGTGACCATGCGGGCGAGCGACGACTTCGACGAGCTGCTGTCGCGAGACCTTCCGACGGGCCCCGTCGAGGTCGAACCCACCGGCTCCCGGCTCGATCGGTGGTGGGATCGTCTCGACCCGCGCGTGCAACGCACCCTGCGCTGGGGTGCGCCTGCGCTCGTCGTGATCATCGCCGCGGTCACCCGGCTCTGGCAGCTCGGCCACCCGCACGCCCTTGTCTTCGACGAGACCTTCTATGTGAAGGATGCCTGGACCCTCACCAACCTCGGCTACGAGGCGTCCTGGCCGGCCGAGGCAGATGCATCATTCAACGTCGGAAACACCGACATCTTCCTTACGAATCCCTCGTTTGTCGTGCATCCGCCGCTTGGCAAATGGATCATCGGGCTCGGGATGAGCGCCCTCGGCCCCGACAACCCCGTGGGCTGGCGCATCGCGACGGCGATCACGGGAATTCTCGCCGTGATCCTGCTGATGGTCGTCGCGAAGCTACTGTTCCAATCGACGGTGCTCGCCACTCTCGCAGGCTTCCTGTTTGCCATTGACGGCAATGCGATAGTGATGAGCCGCGTCGCGCTGCTGGACAACTACGTGATGTTCTTCGCGCTCCTGGGCTTCCTCGCCGTGCTACTCGATCGTCAGTGGAGCGCAGTTCGGCTCACTGCGTGGATCGCCGAGCGGGAGCGACGCGGGCGATTGCCGGATTGGGGGCCCATGCTGTGGTGGCGCCCCTGGCTCATCGCGGCGGGAATCGCCTTCGGCGCAACGGCCGCGATCAAGTGGAACGGCCTCTACTTTCTCGCGGGTTTCGCCGTCTATACGCTTCTCGTCGACGCTCTTGCCCGCCGACGCGCGGGCCTGCCGTTCTGGTTCGCTGGCACCCTGTTCAAGCAGGCACCGGCAACCTTCCTGCTCACCGTGCCCGTTGCACTTGTCGTGTACCTCTCGACGTGGACCGGCTGGTTTCTGTCCGACCGAGGCTACGACCGACATTGGGCCGACGACGCGGGCAACGCGTGGACGGGTGCCCTCGCCTGGGTGCCGCACTCGCTGCAAAGCTTGTGGCATTTCGAGTCGTCGGTATACGCCTATCACGTCGGCGAAAGCAGACCACATGGCTATCAGGCGAATCCGCTGACCTGGCTGCTTCTGATCCGGCCCACGAGCATGTACTACCAATCGGTAGGTGCTGGCACCGACGGGTGCACTTCGGCGTGTGGTGAATCAATCACGGGTATCGCGAACCCGATAATTTGGTGGGCTGCGGTCGCAGCCGCTGGCTATCTCGTCTATCGCCTCGTGCGCTACCGCGAATGGCGAGTGGGCCTCGTTCTGACCGGTGTGGCCGTCGGATACCTGCCATGGCTGCTGTACCTGAATCGGACGGTTTTCCAGTTCTACACGATCGCATTCGAGCCGTATCTGATTCTTGCGCTCGTGACAGCGATGGGCCTGCTCTTAGGAAAGGCGTCGGATCCATCGTGGCGTCGACTCAGCGGCATCCGCGTAGTGACGATTTTCTGCGCAGTGGCGCTCGTCGTGAGCGTCTACTTCTGGCCGCTCTGGACAGGCACGCAGGCCGACTACTGGTTCATCGCCTCGCACTGGTGGCTTCCAACCTGGCGTTGATGCGTCAACAAGTTTCTCTACCGTAAAAGCCCGCATATCGCTACGCTGTGGCCTACCGGAGAGATACCCGACTTCGGCGCACCCCTCGATCCCCGACGAGGACCCGATGTCACAGCCCCCGCATTCCCGAGCCCGCAGACGCATCGCATCTGCTGGTGCTGCCCTCTGCCTCGTTCTTGCGTCGCTCGTCGGAGGAGCAGCGCTCCCCGCCCAAGCCGCCGACATCCCCTCGATGGTTTCCGCGTCGGAGACCGATCAGTCGACAATCGACCTCGAAGGCCAGACCAACTACATCGAAGTCGGCTATACGGTCAGCGTGCTCGATGGCACGACCGAAGTGTGCCCAGGGGGCGTCATCGATGGCGCCGGCTCGTTCTACTGTGACGGCATCGATCTTGCGCTGGGAACCAACACCTTCACGGTGACCACCGACGACGGATCCGGTACTGATGGTGCCACCACCGACTTCGTCATCACGCGATATGCGCCCGCCCAGATCGTGGGGATCCAGGGCGTCGTCGGGACCGCAACTACCAGCGGAGACGTCACGCTCACCGGCACCGGCCCCGCGCTCGGGAACATCGAGATCGCGGTTTCCGCCGCCGCCACCCCGGTGGGCGACCTGTGCCAGACAACTGCAGACAGCTCGGGAGACTGGTCATGTCTGCTAACCCCAACCCTCGCCGTGGGTGACTATGACGCGGTGGCCACAGGCTACGGGACCGGGGGTACGCAATTGAGTTCGTCTGCTCCCTACTCCTTCTCCGTCATCACCGATCCGACGCTCGCGACAGCAATCACGATCGACGACCCTGCCGATACCTCTGTCGTGCTCCACTCCGACTACGACGTGACCGGAACCGTGACGCCCGCCGATGCGACCGTCACGGTCTCGGCACAGGGCAGGAGTTGTGTAGCCACCGTCATCGGTACGGACTGGACGTGCTCGTTGAGTGGACTCGAGAACGGCGTAGGAGTAGCGATTTCCGCCTCCACCTCCGACAACACGGTGCTCGCGACATCCACTGTTGACGTCGTGCTCCCGCCCGTCATCAACGGGCTCGTGGGCGGCAAGCTGTATGGCTACGATGCGAGCTACACGGTCACCGGTGTCGTCGGTGTCGGCGCGACGGTGCACGTCGAGGCCAACAATCCCGACGGCGAGTGCGGCGCCAACGAAAGCGACAACGACCCGGACGAGATTCCCGGGACCTTCGAGTGCACGATCGACGCGAGCGCGGGGTTCCCGTTCACGGACGGCGAGTACACCATGCTCGTGTCCCAGTCACTCGGTGCGGGCTCCAACAGCACCCCGGTGAACATCATTATCAACACCGACCCAGGCGCGACCGTCGATCCGTTGCCGTCGCTCGTGACGGACCCGACTCTCACCGTTACCGGAACGACTGACTACTCGACCGGTTCGCTCATCGTCGAGCTCGGCAACGACTCGTGCACAACCACGATCACCGGCACCGAGCTACCTTTTACGTGGTCGTGCACCTTCTACAACCTGACTACGGCCAACAACACCCACGTCACAGTAAAGCGCGGTAGCGGCGCTCCGGTTCTGGCCGCCGCGACCGTCGACGTGCTCCAGCCTCCGAGCTTCAACTCAGATACGACGGATGACGGTGGCAATCCTCCCGGGTTTGGAAACCCGATCACCATCGATGGTGAAGGCGAACCGTCTACCGATGTGGAGATCGGGGGCGACACGATCATCACGGTGACCGTGAGCGGAATCGTTCCCCCGATCACCTGCACGACGACCACGAGCGGTTCTGACGGGGAGGGATACCCCGGCGGCTACTGGTACTGCACCCTTCCGCCCGGAATCCCTGACGGCGCCTATCCGATCGAAATCACTCAGACCCCAGCGTGGTCGGGCGGCACGGCATCCGAACCTCTCGCCAAGACGCTCTACGTCGATCAGAACGGGGGCGGACGCGGCGCCCTGAATTGCTCGTTCTCTGCGGGCGGCCTCACGGTGACGAAGAGCGATCCCAACAATTCCGTGAGCCTCTACTATGTCGGAGCAGTTCCGGGTTCGTACCCCCCGGTCCATTTTGGTACCTGCTCGGGCGCAGTCGGGGCGCCTGCTCCCGCCTCGTTCGACGACGTGTTCCGCGGCGAGTGTGCGCCCGGGACCGACGCTCAGCCTTGGCTCGTCTCCACTTCGGATACGACCTGCCTCGTCACCAACCTCACGCCTGGCATGTGGAACCTGTACTACTCGACCGAAGAAGGCGGAAACCTCTACTGGGATTGGTTCTTCATCGTCCCCTCCCCCCCGACGCTCTCCCCCACGAGCACTGGCGTTCCGGGAGTTGGGGGTTTCCGCGGCACAGGAACACCCGGTGACACCATCACCGTCACAACTACCGACGGAAAGCCGGTGTGCACCGCCGTCGTCGCACCGAACGGTGTGTGGGCATGCACGGCCACGGTTGGCACCGGTTCGGCCGCGTATCGCGCAAGCCAAACGGATGCCGCAACCGGCGGTGTCTCACCCTTCACGACGCCCACCGCCACCATCAGTTTCGCCGCAGCGCCAGACCCCGTAGTGGACACCACGGTTCCGACACCCACCCCCACAACCAAGGTCCCGCTCCACTGGACTCTGACCATCAGCGGAGTCGACGGCCCCTTGCGTCCCGGACAGAAGGTCGGGCTCAGCAGCTCTGGCCTCCCCGCGGGAAGTATTGTCGACGTCGAGTTGCACTCGACCCCTGTGCACCTGGGCAATACCATCGTCCGGCCGGACGGCACGTTCGATTTCGCGGTTACCATTCCGATGGATGTGACCCGAGGAAGCCACAAGATCATCGTCACGGTGACCGCGCCCGGCGAAGATCCATCGCCGGTAGAGAGTGCCGTCGACGTCGAAACGGACCTCGTCACGAAGGCGCTCGAGAACACCAGCGTCGGGCATTCCCCCACCAGCGACGCGCCTTCCGGAAACGGCTCGGACGTGACTCAGTCCCGCAACGACCCGAGTTCTCCCACCGCCATCTCGGGTGCGTTGCCGACCCTCTTCGACATCATCACGAACCCGGGCGCTCTCGCGGTTGCTGGCGGCCTCGCGCTCATGATCCTGCTTCTCGTCGCGCTCCCGACGGAAGTCCTGAACTCGACGATCGAGTCGAACTCCGGCAGATTCGGCCGCGGATTCTCGGCAATCCAACGAGCGATCACGCGCGGCACCGAGTGGTTCATTGCCGTTACTCGTACGCCGCTCATCGCGACGGTCGTCTTGCTGGTACTCACGAGCTTCATCTTCGGCTTCGTCGACCCCTCCTTCGGATTCGATCTCGCGTCGCTGCGACTCGTACTGTCACTCGCCTTGGGTCTGTTCGTCGTGACCTTCGTGGCGTCGCGCTTGACCGGGCTCGTCCTGCACCGACGCTGGTCCGTCGAGAGTGCAATCGAAATGGATCCGAGCGCGATCATCTTCGCCATCCTCGGGGTCGTCGTCGCACGCCTGCTCGACTTCTCGCCGGGCTTCCTCGTGGGCTTGGTGATTGGGCTCGAACTCGCTCATCAGGCGACGACCAGCCAGAAGATCCGCGCGATCGTCGTCGAGTTCTCGTTCATCGTGGGCTTCGGAGTGCTCGCCTGGCTGGCGTACTCGGTATGGGTCGGCGTTCAGGGCGATGCCGTGCTCGGGTTCTGGGACGGCATGGTCCAGGATGCCCTCGTCGCCGTCACCTCCGAGGGCCTCACCGCCGTCACGGTAGCCATGATTCCGATCGCTTTCCTGGACGGCAAGGAGATCTTCGCCCACTCACGCAGGCTCTGGGCGGTGATGTTCCTGATCGCGGCAACGGTGTTCGCGCTTCTTATCCTGCCCACGTCCGTCGGCGGCGACCAGGTCGGAAACATTGCGGTGTGGATCGCGGTGCTCGTCGGTTTCGCTGCCGTCACGCTGGGCCTGACGCTCTGGCTCCAGAAGACGAGCAACGCCGAGACCACCGAGGAGAAAGAGGAGAAGGTCGACGCGTAGCCCGGCGTAACTGTCGGAAGCCACCGACCGGCGTTCGGGTAGCGTGAACGCATGGCAGACCGCGAGTACGGGTTTCGCACCCGAGCAATCCACGCAGGCAACATCCCCGATGCCGTCACCGGCTCGCGCGCCTTACCGATCTACCAGACGAGCGCGTTCGTCTTCGACGACACAGCGGATGCCGCGGCCCGCTTCGCCCTCCAGAAGTACGGCAACATCTACTCACGGCTGGCGAACCCAACGGTGGCCAGTTTCGAGGAGCGGGTTGCGTCCCTCGAAGGTGGACTCGGTGCCGTGGCTACGGCAAGCGGACTCAGCGCCCAGTTCATCACGTTCGCGTCCCTCGCCGGCGCTGGCGACCATGTCGTGTCCTCCGCCAACCTCTACGGCGGCAGCGTCACTCAGCTCGATGTCACGCTGCGCAGGTTCGGCATCGAGACGACCTTCGTGCGTTCATCCGACCCCGCCGAGTATGCCGCCGCGATCACCGACCAGACCAAGTTCATCTTTGCGGAGACCATTGCCAACCCCTCCGGTGAGATCGCTGATATCGAAGGACTCGCCGATGTCGCCCACGCGCATCACCTACCCCTGATCATCGACTCGACGGTGGCGACGCCCTATCTGAACCGCCCGATCGAGTGGGGTGCCGACGTGGTGACGCACTCGGCTACCAAGTTCCTCGGTGGCGCGGGCACGACTCTCGGCGGCGTCGTCGTCGAGTCCGGTCGCTTCCACTGGGCCAATGATCGCTTCCCGCTCTTCGATCAACCGGTCCCCTCCTACGGCGGGCTTAACTGGCACGGCAACTTCGGCGAATACGCGTTCCTCACTCGCCTCCGCGCAGAACAGCTCCGCGACATCGGGCCCGCCCTGTCTCCGCACTCAGCATGGTTGCTCGCGACCGGTGTCGAGACCTTGCCCTTCCGCATGCAGGCCCACGTCGACAACGCGCGGATCGTCGCCGAGTGGCTCGACGCCGACCCCCGCATCGAGAAGGTGTTCTGGGCCGGGCTGCCCGAACACCCGCACTTCGAGCGTGCGAAGAAGTACCTTCCGAAGGGGCCCGGCTCGGTATTCTCCTTCGTCGTTCGTGCGACGGAAACGCAGAGCGGTCGCGAGGTCGGTCAGAAGTTCATCGAATCACTGAACCTCGCCAGCCACCTGGCCAACATCGGTGATGCCAAGACCCTCGTCATCCACCCCGCGTCCACCACACACGCGCAACTCAGCGAGCAACAGCTCGTGGATGCGGGAGTACTGCCAGGGTTGGTGCGTGTCAGTGTGGGAATAGAGGACCCCGAGGACATCGTTGATGACCTTGACCAGGCGCTGGCTGCGGCAACGAAGGGCTGATCGATGTCGACATCACAATCCCAGACCACCCAACTTCCCAACGGGCTGACCTGTGAGATCCCGGCAAGCTCACCGCTTGCCAAGCTACTCAAGTCACAGCGCACCTGGGTCGGACCGGACGCCAAAGCGCGTCTCGCGATCCTGCGAGACGCGAAGTCGATCGCGATTGTCGGGGCGTCGCCCAATCCCGCGCGCTCCAGCTACTTCGTCGCTACGTACTTACTGCAGTCCAGCGACTATCGGGTCTATTTCGTGAACCCCATGGTCGATGAGATTCTGGGCCAGAAGTCCTACAAGTCGCTCGCCGACCTGCCAGAGGTGCCCGACATTGTCGATGTCTTCCGTAAAGCGAGCGATATCCCGTCTGTGATCGACGAGGTGCTCGCGGTCGGCGCGAAAACGGTGTGGGTGCAACTCGGCATCTGGAATCAGGATGCCGCGATCTACGGCGAATCCCAGGGCCTTACCGTCGTAATGGATCGCTGCCTCAAGGTCGAGCACGCGCGCTTCCATGGCGGCCTGCATCTGTTGGGCTTCGACACCGGGGTCATCACTGCGCGCAAGACTGTGCGCTGAAGCCGAGTATTACCCCACGTTTCGTCGCCGCTGCGCGATCCGGATGACCGTCCGTACCGTTGAGATATGACCGGACCCCTGATCCCTTCTCCCTTCGTGTCCACCCCGCTCGTGTCGACACAGTGGCTTGCTGATCACCTAGGTGCAGACAAGCTCGTCGTTCTGGATGCGACGGTACTGCTCTACACCCAGCCGAGCGGACGGCCCGGGTACCAGAGCGGTCACGAGAGCTACGTCGTCAACGGCCACGTGCCGGGCGCCGTGTTCGCCGACGTCATCGGTGAGCTTTCCGACACCGAAGCGGCTTTCCCGTTCACCAAACCCGATGCCGACACCTTTGCCGCCGCTGTCGGTGCCCTCGGGATCGACAATGAGACGACTGTCGTGGTCTATGACTCCGTCGCCGGGCAGTGGGCGGCCCGCGTGTGGTGGCTGTTCCGCTCGTTCGGATATGACGCCGTGGCGGTTCTCGACGGCGGACTCACAGCGTGGATTGCCGAGGGTAGGGAGACAGAGGTGGGGCACGTCGAGCCCTCCGGTGCGGTATTCGTAGCGCATGAGCGGCCGGAATCGTGGGTGAGCTCCGCAGAGGTACAGGCGATTGTGAACGGCGACGCCCCGGGCGTGCTCGTCTGCGGCATGCCCGCCAAGGAGTTCTCGGGAGAGACCGGCCGCACACCGATTCCCGGAAGCATCAACATTCCGGTCGGCGCTCTCGTCAACCGCGAGTCGAACCGACTCCTGGCCGGTCCCGAGTTACGCGCGACCTTAGCTCCCGTGCTCGACGCAGACCGCATCATCACCTACTGCAGCGGTGGGATCGCCGCGGCATCCGACGCCCTCGCCCTCGTGCTGGTCGGGCACACCAACGTCGCGCTGTACGACGGATCGCTCAACGAGTGGGCAGCAGTGCAGCCAATTCGCTGACCGTCGTCACCGGCAAGCGACACACGAAGTCCTCGCAGACATACGCGGTCGTCGCACCCGCCCGCTGGGTTCGCCCTTCGAACAACTCGAATCCCGCCTGCGCCCACGCGGTCCCCTGCTCCACGCTCACCGCGATGCCGCCGTGTTGTCGAGCGACGGTCGCGAGTTCACCGCCACCCACAACGACGATCTGCCGAACCGGGCTGGCGAGCCGTGCCATCACCGTCAGTGCGGCCCCCAGCGATACCGGATGCCGCAGCGCGGCCTCGGCCACGCGCGCCATCGCCGCTCGTGCTGCGACCCGGTAGGGCTCGTGCGCGGTGACTAAGAACAGGCTGTGCGCCGCCGCTGCCATCGCGCTCAACCCGGACGGGTGCGCCCCGTCGCTCGGATCGGCCTCCACCGCGAGTCCCTGCGATGCGAGCACCGGATCCGCGCCGCCCGGCACGCCGAACGGCTCCCCCTCCTGCGCGAGAGAGGCGTCGACGAATGCTCGCGCGGCCATCGCATACCGAACCTCACCCGTCGCGGCTGCGAGTTGGAGTAGCCCGCAGGCGAGCATCCCGAAGTCTTCGAGAGTGGCGTGCGCTGTCGAGACGACACCGCCGATGGATGCCCGAATCAGCCGCTCTCGAGCGTGGAACTCGAGCAAGAAGTCTGCCGCGCGCTGCGCTGTCGCAATCCAGTCCGGGCGGTCGAGCAGCATGCCTGCCAGCGAAAGACCTTCGATCGCGAGGCCGTTCCAGCCGGTAAGGATCTTCTCGTCGACGGGAGGTTTGTCGACGAGCTTCCTGCTTGCGGCGTCGAGCGAGTAGTAGAAACCTTCCACCCGACGACCGTCAACCGTGCTCTCGCTGTCCTGCGCACTCGCGAACCCGCCCGACGGCAACTGCATTGTCTCGAGCCACTGCGCCACGCCCTCAGCGACCTCGCTGTTGCCTGCCAGTGCGTAGGCCGCGACGAGCTGCGCATTGTCATAGAGCATGCGCTCGTAATGCGGCTCATGCCAGTCGCGTTGGGTGGAGTAGCGAAAGAATCCGCCGTCGATCGGGTCGCGCAGGGGCGAGGCGGCCATGGCGTCCAGCGTTCGAGAGCCCAGTGGCGCTCGACGCTCAACGAGGAACCTGAGCACCGGTGAGACCGGGAACTTGGGTGCCCCGCCGAATCCGCCGTACGTGGCATCCTCGAGGGCTTCGAGCTCACCGAGCACCGGCTCGAAGTCGATGGGCAGGGCGCTGTCGACCGGATGCTGTTGTGCGAGTGCATCAACAATCGCGGCACCGTTGCGTTCCACCTCATCACGACGGTTGCGCCATGCGTCGACCACGGCATCGAGCACCTGACGAAACGCCGGATGCCCGGCCACCGGCTCGGGCGGCCAGTAGGTTCCGGCGAAGAACGCGCGCCCCTGCGGGGTCACGAACACGTTGAGCGGCCAGCCCAGGTTTCCTGTGAAGGCGGCAGCCGCGGCAAGGTAGGTCGAGTCGACCTCTGCATGCTCCTCGCGGTCGACTTTGATCGCGACGAAGTTCTCGTTCAGGTAGGCGGCGAGCCCGAGGTCGCTGAAGCTCTCGCGCGCCATGACGTGGCACCAATGGCACGTCGAATAACCGATCGAGACAAGCACGGGAACGTCGCGAGCAACGGCCTCGGCGAATGCTTCCGGGCCCCACTGCCACCAATCGACGGGGTTGCTCGCGTGCGAGCGCAGGTAGGGGCTCGCGGCGTCGGCAAGGCGGTTGGGCATGAGTTCAGTCTGCTACCTCAACAGTGTTCTTTCACTAGAACGGAGGAGGGTCGGCCTCGCGCAGGTTGCCGGTGGGACTCGTCCACACCGCCCGATCAGAGCCGCGAGGCTTCTCGACCTGCCACTTCGTCTGATGTTTCAGGGTGTGATGCTTGCGGCACCTCGGGACGAGATTCTGCGCGGTCGTCAGCCCTCCGCTCGCCCACGCTGTGGTGTGATCAAGATCACAGTTGATCGACCTCCGGCCGCACCCGGGAAAATCACAGGTGGCGTGTTGGACCCGCAGCCATCGCTTGAGCGCCGTAGTCGTTCGGTACTGGGTGGGGTCGAGCTGCAGCACCCCGCCCGTGACTGGGTTGGTGAGCAGTCGCGTGAGCGATGGGGCATCCCCCATGAGAACCCGAGCCGTGTCGAGATCGATCGGACCGACACCCTCGAGCAGTGCGGGCTCATCGGAGCGACCCAGGAGTGACAGGGCGGGGACAGTCAGTGCCACGCTCACGCGCGAATGCTGAGCGTCACCGATGAGAAGGTCGGCAAAGACATCAGTACGCAATTGAGCCATCGTCCGCGTTTCGTCGGGCTCGCGATATAGGTCGAATGCACTGCCGTCGAGCTGCGCGTTGACGCGTGAAATCTTCTCCGCCGAGAGGTAGGCATGCACCCAGCCCATGCCATCGCGTTCCAGTTGCGTGAACACGCGTCGCTGACGGGTCGCCACCTCATGTCGAGCTGCACGCGACGTCGCGTGCAGCTTTTCCCGCAGAGCATAGGCCTTCGCCCGAAATCGCGAGGGGGTCATCGTGCCAGCGACATCGGTGAGCTGCGTGTCGAACGCGCCCCAGAGCGCCGCCGGCAACTCCAACACCAATGACGCGGCCTCCCGTGCGTTCTGCGTCGAGACCTCGCCCTCGGTGAACAAACTCCAGAGCACAGGCATCCGTTCCCGCAAAGTGCTCGCGATATGACCCTGAGAACGGACTGTCGCCTCTGCCACGTTGAGGCGAATAGCCAAGTCTGCCGCGGCAGCGCGCACCGCCAACTCCACCGCATCGCCACGCAGCATCTGCTCATCGATGAAGACCTCCGGGTGGGCGGCCGCCTCTCGCAACGTGTTATCTATCGCCCGGAACGTCTCTGCCGACGCACGCCAGTGAACACGCTGCGCAAACTCGGCTTCAGCCATACCGAACATGACGCGGGTCTGCGCGAGTGCCGGGTCGAGGAGCGTATCCATACAGGTATGAGATCATTGGCCACTGACATTGACGAAACGCACTCGCGAGACGGCTAGTGTCGTCCTATGTCGACGACGACCATCACGTACCTCGGTGGCCCCACCGCAATTCTCGAATATGCGGGCAAGCGCTTCATCACGGATCCGACATTCGATGAGCCCGGGTCATACTCCGCTCCGGGTGAGACGACTCTCGTGAAGACGGCTGGCCCCGCAATCGCCCGCGATGCGATCGGAACCATCGACGTCGTGCTCCTAAGCCACCACGGCCACAAAGACAACCTCGACTACGAGGGTCTCGAACTCATCGCAACGGGCATCCCGACCCTCAGTACGCCGGATGCCGCGAGCGCCCTGTTCGGCGGATCCGTTATCGGTCTCGACTCCTGGGAGAGCTGGAGGCTCGGTGACGTAACGGTTACCGCAGTTCCCGCCCTTCACGGACCGCCCGGTAGCGAACGTCTCGTCGGCGAGGTCACCGGGTTCATTCTCGAGTCCGATGACGAACCCACCGTGTACATCAGCGGCGATAACGCGTCGATTCCGCTCGTCGAACAGATCGCTGGGCGCTTCCCGTTGATCGAGATCGCCGTCCTGTTCGCCGGGGCCGCGCGCGTTCCCGGGATCGACGCCAATCTCACCCTCACGTCGACCGACGCCGCCCGCGCCGCAATCATGCTCGGCGCCCGCACCGTGATCGGTGTACATACCGACGACTGGGAGCACTTCTCTGAGGGCCGCGACCAACTGGAAGCGGCGTTCACCGGCAAGGGGTTGCTCATCGCAACCCCTCGCGGTGAAACCGTGATGCTCTAGATCGTTGCCGTCCTGGGGTCGAACCCCATGCGCATGCCAGCGTCAAGACCGTCAATCGACGTGATCTCGGCGGCGGTCAGCTCGAACCCGAAGACGTCGAAGTTCTCTGCCATACGCTCGCGCGAGTTGGACTTCGGGAACACGATGAGCCCGTTCTGAAGGTGCCAACGGATGACGACTTGCGCGGGAGTGACGCCGTGGGCTGCAGCCGCAGCGGCAACCGGCGCCATACCGAAGAGGTCGTATTTGCCTTGCCCGAGCGGACCCCACGACTCGATGTGAATTCCCTTCGATGTCGCGTAGTCGCGAATCTCGTGCTGAGCGAGTCCCGGGTGTAGCTCGATCTGATCGACAGCCGGAACCGTGCTGCTACCAGCGAGGACCTTTTCGAGGTGCTCGACATGGAAGTTCGAGACCCCGATCGATGTGGCCTTGCCATCGGCCTTGATCTGTTCGAGGGCGAGCCAGGTCTCGAGATAGCGGTCGAGGTCGGGGCGCGGCCAGTGGATGAGGTACAGGTTGACGCTCGGCAGTCCCAGCTTCTCGAGGCTCAGGTCGATAGCGTCGAACGCCGACTGAGTGCCCTGGTCACTGTTCCAGAGCTTCGTCGTAATGAACAGTTCCTCCCGCTGGATGCCCGACTTCTGGATGGCACGACCGACGCCGACCTCGTTGCCATAAATGGCAGCGGTGTCGATGTGGCGGTAGCCGACCTCGAGCGCGTCGGTGACGATGCGCTCCGTCTCGTCCGGGTCGACCTTGAATACACCGAAGCCGAGTTGGGGGATAGTGGCGCCGTCGTTGAGGGCGAGAGTGGGAACAGTCATGGTTCTATCGTGCCACGTCAGTACACCTCGCCGAGCAGGTCGGCGAACAGCTCTTCTGCATCGCATTCCACGCGTTGCCGCGTGAACCACGTCGCGACGTTTGTGCAGTCGCGATGCAACAAGTCCATCCCGTTCGGGTTGCTCACGACATCCACGATTTGCGGCAGATCGATCACGACAACGCGACCTTCGTGCACCAGCAGGTTGTAGGGCGAAAGATCGCCATGGGCGAAGCCCGCCCGCGCGAGAACGTGCATGAGATCGATCACCTGATCGAGGAGATCCGGCAGGTTGTCGTGCACCTGAGTGAGCCGCGGAGCCGCCGTGCGGCCCTCACCGATGAATTCCATGAGCAGTTCGGTGCCATTGACCTGCACGGGGTAGGGAACGGGAGCGCCCAGCTCGAACAGTGTGCACAACGCCTCGAACTCCGCGAACGACCAATGATCGGCGGCGATCGCTCGACCGTAGCTCGACTTGTTCGCGATCGCCCGCGAGTCGCGGCTGCGTCGCGTCCGCCGACCCTCCTCATACTGCGACGAACGCTGGAAGTCCCGCTGGTCCGACGACCGGTAACGCTTGGCAGCCATCACCGCGCCCGGATGCCCCGGCTCGGCTCTCTCCACGAGAAACACGTCGGCTTCCTTGCCGGTCTTGACGACACCAAGTTCGGTATCGAACGCGCCGGCGGACGTCACGACCCACGAGGGGCGGGGCTCGGGGCCGCGTTGGCTGGGAATGATCGAGGGCCAGGTTGACCAACGCTGGTTCTCGTGTGGTTCGAGCTGGACGAAGGCCAGATCGGTTTCGGGAAGGGGAAGGTCGGACGCAAAAAAGTTCACGATTCAGCTTTCGGAAGTGAGAGGCCTCCGAACGAACGCGTGATTTAGCGGGAGACCTCGTGGGAAATGTGGACGTCACATGTCACGGCAATGGTGGTCATGCTGTTCTCCCTTCCGTCTCAGCGTTGCTTCCGTCTCAGTGTTGGTGCTCAACGTAGCGCATTCGCATAGCAGTTTGCGAGAGGGCGGATGCCTGGTGAAATCCAGAGAGGCTCGCCCAGCCGCCGGTCCACGTGACCTGACTCGCGACCTCCCAGACCGTGGCATCCGGACGACGCGCCTGAATCGACTCGACCTCACGGGTGCGGGCCAGTTGATGTTCGCGGGATGCCCCGACGCGCTCCGCGAGATTGCGGAACACATAGCCGTGGCCCGGAGCCACCAGCGGGTCACCGAGCGCCTCGACGAGGTCGAGCGAGTGCAGGTAGTCCGCGAGCGGATCGGCCGAGTCGCCGCCGAGCCCCACCCCCGGAAATATCGTCGGCAGCACGAGATCACCGGTGAACACCACGTCGCCCTCCACGAGGCAGATGCTGCCCGCAGTGTGGCCGGGCGTGTGCAACACCCGAACGTCGCGGCCGGGAATGTCAAGACGCTGGCCGTGCTCCAGCATGACGTCGGCGGTGAGCTCGACGGGCCGGGTGTGGCCCACGATCGCCGCGATCGACTCGTGCAGTTGCTCGGGCACTCCCCACGCGCTGAGGTCGGGAACCGTCACCCCTCGCTGGGCGAACTCATCAAGCCCGCGCTGTTCCGCCGAGTGCACCTGCACGCGCGCGCCAGACGCCTCGCGGATGCGCGCGGCAAGACCCAGATGGTCGGAATGCAGGTGGGTGGCGGTCACCGATTCCACCCGGTCGAGCGACAGACCGACCGAGCTCAGCCCGTGAGACAGGAGTTCGAGACTGCCGGGAAGGTCCCAACCCGTGTCAAGGAGGTGAACATTGGCCGCGGCATCCGGGAACGCGTAGACGAGCGTGTACGCCGGCGGACCGACGGGCAGGGGCAGCGCGAACGCCCAGCGACCCTCACCGAGCGGGAGAGCCGCGGGCAGCTCCCCCGCCTCGTGCGCTGCGAACTGTGCCGCGTCGAAAGGTCGGAGAGTCACTCGATGTGGCGCTCGGCCGGCCCGACATACTGCGACAGCGGGCGGATGAGCGCGTTGGCCTGCAACTGCTCCATGATGTGCGCCGTCCAACCGGTGATGCGTGCCGCAACGAACAGCGGCGTGAAAATCTCCGTGTCAAAGCCGATGAGGTGGTACGCGGGCCCGCTCGGGTAGTCGAGGTTCGGCTTGATGTTCTTCCGTTCGTTCATTGCGGTCTCAAGGGTGTCGTAGAGTTCCGCAAGCTCCGGCTGGCCGTACTGGGTGATGAGGGTGTCGAGCGCTGCCTTCATCGTGGGTACGCGCGAGTCGCCGTTCTTGTAGACGCGATGGCCGAACCCCATGATCTTGCGCTTCTCGGCGAGCGCGGCATCGAGCCACGCGACCGCCTTGTCGGCGGTACCGATCTCGTCGAAGACGTGCATGACCGCTTCGTTCGCTCCACCGTGCAGCGCACCCTTGAGCGCGCCGATCGCGCCCACGACCGCGGAGTACAGGTCGGCGAGGGTGGACGTGATCACGCGGGCGGTAAACGTCGAGGCGTTGAACGAGTGCTCCGCGTACAGGATCATCGACACGTCGAAGGCGTTGACGACGACCTCGTCGGGCATCTCGTCGAACGTCATGAACAGGAAGTTCGCCGAATAGCTCAGGTCGTCACGCGGCTCCACGAGGTGCAGTCCGCGACGGCGACGCTGGTCGTAGGCGACGATCGAGGGCAGCTGAGCAAACAGCCGCATTGATTTGGCGAGGTTCGACGAGGGACTCGAGTCTGCGGCATCCGGGTCGCTCGCGCCGACAACACTCACAGCGGTGCGAACGACATCCATGGGATGCGCGGTCACGGGTAGTTCGTCGATAACACGCTTCACCCGCTCGTCGAGGTGGCGCAACGACCGTTCGAGGGTCTCAAACTCGGCGAGCTGTTTCGCGTCGGGGAGTTCCCCGTTCCACAGCAGATAGGCGACCTCCTCGAAGGTCGCCTTCTCGGCAAGCTCTTGCACGGGGTATCCGCGATACAGCAGGGAGTTGGTGTCGGGATTGACCTTGGAGATCGAGGTGGTGTCAACGACGACCCCCGCGAGCCCCTTCTTGATGTCGATCTCAGTCATTTCTACTTGCCTTTCGGAACCGTGAAGTTGAACACCGAGGTGTCAAAGGCGTTGTACGCCTCGTAGTCGAGCAACTCGTACAGTCTTGCGCGAGTCTGCATCTGCGGCACCTGCGAATTCAGCGATCCCTCGGAAACGAGGGCATCGAGCCCGCGCTCGGCGGCACCCATCGCGATCCGGAGCAGGCTCACCGGGTAGATGACGATGTTGATGCCGACGTCAGCCAGCTGCTGGGTGGAGAATAGTTCGCTCTTGCCGAACTCGGTCATGTTCGCGAGGATCGGCACGTCGATGGCCTTACGGACGGCCTCGAACTCACTGAGGTCGGCCATGGCTTCCGGGAAGATCGCGTCGGCGCCAGCGTCCACGAGCGCTTTCGCGCGGTCGATCGCGGCATCGAGGCCGTCGACGGCACGGATGTCGGTGCGCGCCATGATGAGCAGGTTCGAGTCGCGGCGAGCGTCGACAGCGGCACGGATTCGCTTGGTCGACGTTTCGAGATCGACCACCGCTTTGCCGTCGAGGTGTCCGCAGCGTTTCGGGTTCACCTGGTCTTCGATGTGGAGACCTGCGACACCCGCGTCTTCGAGGGTCTGCACCGTCCGGGCCACGTTCATCGGTTCACCGAAGCCGGTGTCGGCATCGATGAGGGCCGGGAGTTCGGTCATCCGGGCGATCTGTTGACCCCGACCGGCCACCTCACTGAGTGTCGTGAGCCCGATGTCGGGTAGCCCGAGGTCTGCCGCGAGTACCGCACCGGAGATGTAGACCCCTTCGAAGCCCTTGTCCTCGATGAGCCGCGCGCTCACCGGGTTGAACGCGCCCGGAAACCGTAGGAGTTCGCCGGTGGCGAGAGCCGCACGCAGGTTGATGCGTTTCTGGACGGCAGTGGTCTGGGAGTACAGCATCAGAAAATTCCTTTCGGGGTGACCGCAGGGAAGTTGCCATTCACGGTAAGACCGGTCAGCTCCGTGAGGTTCTGCAGATCCTGTGCCGTGTCGAGGAAGCGCTCGATCTCGCTCGGCGCGAGGACTCCCTCGGCAAGGCCGCGGAACTTCGCGATGTACTGCTCACGCCCGAACGGGCGCGCACCCAGCGGATGCGCGTCGGCGACAGCGATCTCGTCGACGATCATCGATCCGTCGGTGAGCGTGATCGCCACGCTGCCGCCGAACGCCTTCTCCTGCGGATCGGTGGAGTGGTACCGACGGGTCCACTCCGGATCCTCCTCGGTGACCACCTTGTGCCACAACGCCACCGTGTCTGCGCGGCCAGCGCGCTCTGGGGCGTACGACGCCGCGTGGTCCCACGCGCCATCCTGGAGGGCGACCGTGAAGATGTACGGGATCGAGTGGTCGAGGGTCTCGCGGCTCGCGGTCGGGTCATATTTCTGCGGGTCGTTCGCTCCCGAGCCGATGACGAAATGCGTGTGGTGCGACGTGCGGATAATGACCCGCTCGATGCGGTCTGCAGTCAGGTTGGGATACTCGTTGTGCAACTTGCGGGCGAGATCGATCCACGCCTGGGCCTGATACTCAGCGGAATGCTCCTTCGTGTAGGAGTCGAGGATCGCCAGGCGCGCCTCACCGTGCTCGGGCAGGGGAACCTCGTACGCGGCATCCGGGCCGTCGAGGAGCCACGCGATGACGCCGTCCTCGCCCTCGTAAATCGGGGTGGGGCTGGTCTGGCCCCGCATCGCCCGGTCGACGGCTTCGACTGCCATTTTTCCCGCGAAGGCAGGGGCGTAGGCCTTCCAGGTCGAGATCTCGCCCTTGCGCGACTGGCGGGTGGCCGTCGTCGTGTGCAGTGCTTGGCCGATGGCCTGGAAGATCGTCTCGGTGGGTAGCCCGAGCAGGGTACCGATGCCGGCGGCCGCCGACGGGCCGAGGTGGGCGACGTGGTCGATCTTGTGCTTGTGCAGACTTATCGCTTTCACGAGGTCGATCTGAATCTCGTAGCCCGTGACGATTCCGCGCAGCAGTTCTTCGCCCGAGCGTCCGAGGTGTTGGGCAACCGCGAGGATTGGCGAGATGTTGTCGCCCGGGTGCGAGTACTCGGCGGCGAGGAACGTGTCATGGAAGTCGAGTTCACGCACTGCCACGCCGTTCGCCCACGCCGCCCACTCGGGGCTCGTCGGGAGCGGGCTGCCGAACACCGTCGAACCCACTCCGTTGCGGGAGACCGGATGCGCCTCCGCCTGTGCCCTCGCGGCAACGACGGGTGCGCGTGTGAGCGAGGCCGTGGCGACCGAAGCGTTGTCGATGATGCGGTTGATGACCATGTCGGCGACCGCGTCCGTTGCATCGATGCGCTCAGAAGCGACCTCCGCGATCTTCCAGGCCAACTGGTTTTCGCGAGCAAGGTTCTCATCGCTGCGGTGCACGCGTACGGGGTGGAGTTTCATGCGAGTTTCCTCTCGGCTGACGCCAGCACATTGCGCAGGCTGTTATGCAGGTGAACGTGGGTTGCGGATGCCGCGAGCGCGGCATCCCCGTGTGCGATTGCCTCGACGATCAGCTGGTGCTCGCCCGCTGCCGCGCGTAGGCGGGCCCGGTCATCCCGTGACACTCGACGGATGCGAACGAGTTGCGGCCGCAGAGTCCGCAGTGCGCCGACGAGGTAGGGATTGCCTGTCGCGTCGTCAACCGCAGAATCAAAACGGGATACGAGGTCGTAGTAGGTGCCATGCTCGGGGTCGCGATCGTCAAGCAAGTCCGGGGCTGTGGTGAACTCGTCGCGCAGAGCTTCGAACACGTCGGCATCGCGCCGTTGCGCTGCGAGGCGCGCCGCCTGCTGTTCGAGCACCTGACGCAGCTCGAACAGCTGCACGATGGTGTCTGTCGAGACCCCCGTCACGACGAGGCCACGACCGCGTTGCGTGGCGACGAGACCGTCGGCGGCGAGGCGGCCAAGAGCTTCACGTAGCGGGGTGCGCGAGACTCCCAGCCGCTCCGATTGCTCGACCTCGGCAAGCACGGTCCCGGGCTCGAGGCGCCAGTGCAAAATGTCGTCGCGCAAGGCGAGGTACGCTCGCTCACTTGCTCGCATCTGCCCGCCTCACGCTCCTGTGTATACACAGACTAGCGGAAAATGCCGAGATGACCTGAAAAATCGCTCCTATGTATGCACTCGCAGTACCGCTGTCTCACCGCGTTGCGCGCACCCGCCGATACTCGTCGAATGCCTGCCGGCTCGTGAATCGGGGCACATAGCCAAAATCACGCTTGAGCTTCTCGTTTGACAGCACCGGTCGGTACCGCAGGAAGCCCACCCGATTCGGGCCGTGCACGGTGAGCCGCAAGGCATGCCCTACGGCGAGCGCCGCACCTAGCGCCCACGCAGGAAGCACGAGAGTCTTCTTGCCGAACGCAGCGGCGATCTCGCGCACCGTGACCTTCCCGTCACCGGCGACGTTGAAGATGCCGGGCGGTCCGTCGGTCGCTGCCCGCACCATCGCTCCGACCACATCGTCGACCCAGGCGAACACGAACCCGCTCTCGGCGCCCGCGATCTCGAGAATGCGTGTGCCGTCCCACAGCGCAGTGATCTGATTGGCGACGGTCGGCCCCAGGATCGTGCCGATGCGGAACACCACCTGTTCGAGCTCCGGATGCTCGGCGCGCGCCTCGGCGAGCATCTCTTCCACGAGCCGCTTGTGCCTGCTGTACGAGAACTCGTCGTTGCCTCGCACGGGGTCGGACTCGAGCAGCCACTCGGGACTGTCCGCGTGGTAGCCGTAGGCGGCTCCGCTCGAGGAGACCACGAGTCGCCGCACTCCCGTCGCGAGGCACGCGTCGAGCACGGCACGCGAGCCCTCCACGTCGACCCGGTACTCGAGCTCCTCGCTGCCGCGGCCGGGATTCACGATCGAGGCGAGGTGCACCACGGTCGTCATGCCGTGCCGGGCGAACTGCTCGGCGAGCGCGCGCTGGTCGGTGACATCCGCGGTCTCGTACACAACTCCGTCGGCGGGGTACGCGGGCTCGCGCACATCGCCGCTGACCACGAGCTCCACGAGCGGGGATGCCGCAAGCCCCGCGACCACCGATGAGCCGAGGAATCCGCTACCACCGGTCACATAGACGCGAGTCACGCCGGAACTGCCTTGCGCGTGCGCCAGCCCCAGAACGACGCGAGGCTCAGGCCCGCGATGATGTCCCAGATGCCCCACCATCCGGCGACCACTGCCATGCCGCCGAGGCCGTGGAAAAAGGCGAACACGAGGCCGAGACCGAGACCCGCATTGCGGATTCCCACCTCGAAGGTGACCGCCTTGGCGTCGTACAGCGACAGCCCACCGAGCCGGGCGCTCGCGAACCCGAGCAGCAGCGCGACCGCGTCGTGCAGGAACACCGCGAGCAGCACCACACCGATGAAGGCGATGAAGAAGGCGAAGTTTCCGATAAGCGCGAACGCGATGAAGGCGAGCAGGGCGAGCAGACTCGCCCACTTCACGAACGGCTGCACCCGACTGGCGAAGCTGGTCCAACGCTGCTTGATGAGCAGACCGAGCGCGAACGGAACACCGATCACGAGCACGATCTCGAGGAGCATCTGAAGCGGGTTCAGGCTCACCTGCTCGAGAATGGCGCGCGCGGTCGGGTGCAGCCCGCCCCACAGCGCGAGATTGAGTGGCAACACGAAGATGTAGATGACGTTGGTGACCGCCGTCATACTCACCGAGAGCGCAACGTTGCCGCGGGCTCGGTAGGTGAGCACCTGCGAGACGTTGCCGGGCGGACAGCACGCCACCAGGATCATCCCGAGCGCGATCGACGGCCCGACCTGGAGGAGCAGGGTGAGACCGAAGGTCACCGCGGGCAGCAGAATGATTTGCGCGAGAAGCGCGATGATGATCGCCCTCGGAGCTTTCAGCACTGCGCGAAAGTCCTGTAGCGAGGTATCGAGGGCGATCCCGAACATGATGAAACCGAGCACGACGCTCAGCAGAATGAGCGAGAACGGGCTGAAATTCAGAACAGCGTCATCGATGTTCATGGCTTCTCCAATCGGGTGGTGGCTTTCTTCACTGCGCGCCGGTAGGCGTCTTTGTTGACGTAGTACGACATGCGTTCGAGGGCGAGGTAGTGATACCCGCCGGTGAGGTCGGGCCACGGCTTGCTCACCCGGGCGCGGAACTCCGCCTGCCGCTCCGGTGTCGCGGTCAGGTACGCGGCAACAAGCTCCGCCTGCTCATACCTGCCTTCCCAGCCGATGCCGGAGGCCTCGATCATGCCCAGCACGAAGAGCCCGCTGAAGGACGGGGGCACGACGTTGAGGAACAGGCTCGGCGCCATACCCGTCCAATTGAGTTCGGCACGATCCACCATTGGATAGTCGAGGGTGTACCCGGTCGCGAGCAGCACGATGTCATAGTCGGCCGCGGTGCCGTCGGTGAAACGCACGGTGTGCCCGTCGAAGCGTTCGATCCCGGGGACGACCCGCAGATCGCCCTGCCCGAGATGACCGAGCACGAGCGTATTCACGATCGGGTGGCTCTCGTAGATGCGGTAGTCGGGCTTCGGGAATCCGAACCGCACCGGGTCTCCCGTGAACGCCCGCAGCACCCGCGAATCGAGAGCCTGCTTCAGACGAGCGGGCAGGGGGCGCCCTTGGTTGAGCGTGTCGCTCGGCTTGCCGAACAGATACCGGGGGACGAAGTAGTAGCCCCGCCGCACCGCGAGGTCGACGGATGCCGCGTGGTGCACCGCATCGACCGCGATGTCGCACCCGCTGTTGCCGGCGCCCACGATCAGTACCCGCTTACCGTCGAACATCCTCGGGTCGGTGTACGCGCTGGAGTGCAGCAGCTCCCCCGCGAACTCGCCGGGGAAAGTGGGGATCGTCGGCTCGGCCAAGGTGCCGTTGGCGAGGATCACGCCGTCGTAGTGCTCTGCGTCGTAGTGCTCGCCGTCGACTGCCCAGCCCGTGGCATCCCTCGTGACGCTCGCGACCTTGGTGTTGAAGCGGAAGTGTCGGCGCAGATCGAAGTGGTCCGCATACTCGCCGAAGTATCGCTTGAGTTCCCGGTGACCGGGATAGTCGACGGTGGTGCGCATCGGAAACTCGGCGAACTGAGTTGTCGTCCGCGAGGAAATCAGGTGCGCCGATGCGTACATCGTGCTGCGGGGATTGTCGATGTCCCACAGTCCCCCGACGTCACCGGATGCCTCGTACCCGACGTACTCGATACCGCGCTTGCCCAGCGCGCGCGCCGCCGCGAGCCCGGACGGGCCCGCGCCGATGATGGCAATCCGTGGCATCGTCGCCTTTCCCTCGGAGAACAGACTAGGGGGCGACGCGGATTACGATGTAAGGCTGATGTCTTCCGCCGACCCCACCCCCATCGTTTACCCGGAGTCCCTCCCGGTAAGCCAACGGCGCGACGACATCCAAGCCACGATCCGGGCGAACCAAGTGGTGATCGTCGCGGGAGCCACCGGTTCGGGCAAGACCACACAGCTACCGAAGATGCTCCTCGAGCTCGGCTACGAGAGTATCGGCCACACCCAGCCGCGCCGGATTGCGGCCCGTACGATCGCGGAGCGTATCTCCGAAGAGCTCGGGCAAGAAGTTGGCCAGCTCGTCGGCTACCAAGTGCGCTTCACTGATCGAGTCGGGGCCGGAACCAAGATCAAGCTCATGACCGACGGGATTCTTCTCAACGAGATCCACCGGGATCGCGACCTCACGAAGTACGACGCGATCATCATCGACGAGGCCCACGAACGCAGCCTCACCGTCGACTTCCTGCTCGGCTACCTCAAGCAACTTCTGCCCCGACGGCCCGAACTGAAGGTCATTATCACCTCGGCGACGATCGACCCGGGAAGCTTCAGCCGTCACTTCAACGACGCACCCATCATCGAGGTGTCGGGGCGCACGTACCCGGTCGAAATCCGCTACCGGCCCCTCGTCGCTGAGGTGAGCGAAGACGAGGGGGGCGAACAGTCTGACGACCGCGATTACCTCCAGGGCATCAGCGACGCGCTCGACGAACTCGCGCGTGAAGGCGACGGCGACGTTCTCGTGTTCCTCTCCGGTGAGAACGAGATCCGGGATGCCGAGGACGCCATCCGCGGCCGGAATCTTCCGCACACGGAGGTGTTGCCGCTCTACGGTCGCCTCAGCTCGGCCGACCAGCACCGGGTATTCCAGCCCTCGGCAACAGCGGGGACGCGGCGCCGCGTCGTGCTGGCGACGAACGTTGCCGAGACGAGTCTGACCGTGCCGGGCATCCGCTATGTCATCGACGCGGGAACCGCGCGCATCAGTAGGTACAGCGTGCGCTCCAAGATCCAGCGCCTGCCCATCGAGGCGATCAGCCAGGCCAGCGCGAACCAACGTTCGGGGCGATCCGGCCGCACAAGTGACGGCATCGCGATCCGGCTGTACTCGGAAGAGGACTTCGCCAAGCGACCCGAATTCACCGAACCCGAGATACTGCGCACAAACCTCGCAGCGGTCATCCTGCAGATGATCTCGCTGGGTCTCGGCGACATCGCGAACTTCCCGTTCCTGCAGCCGCCAGACTCGCGTGGCATCAAAGATGGACTCGACCTGCTGCGCGAGTTGGGTGCGGTGACCAAGGACAACACCATCACCCGTATCGGCAAACAGCTCGCACAGCTACCCATCGATCCGCGACTGGCCCGCATGGTTGTCGAGTCGAAGCAGCACGGAACGACACGCGAAGTCATGGCGATCGTTGCGGCGCTCAGCATCCAGGATCCACGCGAACGACCGCTCGAGAAACGACCACAGGCCGATCAACAGCACGCCCGATTCGTCGATCCCACGAGTGACTTTCTTACCCTCCTCGCCCTGTGGGACTATCTGGAGGCTCAGCAGAAGGAGCTGTCCGGCAATCAGTTCCGGCGACTGCTCAAAGCCGAATACCTCAACTACCTTCGGGTACGCGAGTGGCAAGACGTGTTCCGGCAACTCACGCGCATGGCGAAGCAACTCGGGCTGCACATCGGCGAAGCCCATGCCAACCCCGACGGCGTCCACCGATCGCTGCTCGCGGGACTGCTGAGCCACATCGGGTTGCGTGACGCCGCAAAGAAGGATTACGTCGGGGCGCGCCAATCGCGCTTCGTGATCTTCCCGGGGTCTGCGCTCGCGAAAAAACAGCCCGTCGCGGTCATGAGTGCCGAGCTCGTCGAGACCAGTCGCCTCTTCGCACGGATGAACGCCGCCATCGACCCCGCATGGGCAGAGTCCATCGCGGGAGACCTCGTGAAGCGCACCTATTCTGAACCGCACTGGGAGAAGAAGCAGGGCTCGGTGGTGGCCTATGAGCGTGCGACGCTCTACGGCGTTCCGATCGTGGTCAAGCGTCGTGTGCAGTTCTCTCGCATCGATCTCCCCTACGCCCGCGAACTATTCATCAGGCACGCGCTCGTCGAAGGCGAAGGGGATCTGGAGAAACTCGATCAACGCGTCTGGAAGTTCGATCGCGCGAATCGGAAGCTGCGCAAGGAACTTGCCGAGGTCGAGGAGCGCACGCGTCGGCGCGACATCCTGTTCGACGACGAAGCGATCTTCGAGTTCTACCACCGTCGTATCCCCGCGGAGGTCGCGAGCATCCGCGACTTCGAGGGGTGGTGGAAGAAGGCACGCGTCGAGACGCCCGACCTTCTCACGATGCGCGAGGAGGACCTCGTCGACGGCTCGCTGGTCGAGCCCGTCGAGACCTCTTTGCCCAGCAACTGGAGCCAAGGCGACCAGACCCTCGGCCTCAGCTACCGCTTCGAACCCGGCGCCGATGACGACGGAGTGACCGTCGCGGTGCCGTTGCCCCTGCTCGCCGGTCTGCGAGCCGACGGATTCGACTGGCAGGTTCCCGGCTTCCGGGAAGAGCTCGTCACCGCCCTGATCAAGTCGCTTCCCAAGCACATTAGAAAGAATGTCGTGCCCGCCGCGGACTGGGCGCGCAAGTTGCTGGCTTCCGCGCCCGCAGAGCCGGACACCGGCCTGACCGCGTACCTCGCTCGCGAGATCGCGGCCCAGACCTACACCGCCGTGACCGAGAAGGACTTCGATCTCGACCGTGTACCACCGCATCTGCGCGTGACTTTCGCCGTCACGGATGACCGCGGCAAGCGTCTCGCGTCGGGCAAGACTCTCTCCGCACTGCAGGCGAGCCTGAAGCCCGCTGCCCGCGAGAGTGTTGCCCGGGTGGTCGAAACCCCACGGGACACCCTTGAGCGCGCCGGCCTCACGGCCTGGGACTTCGACGCGCTCGAGCGAAGCAAAGACGTCAAGCACGGTGGCAACACCATCCGCGCATACCCGGCCCTCGTCGATGAGGGTTCCAGCGTCGCGATCCGACTCATGAGCACCCTCGAAGACCAGAGCGCGGCACATCCCGCAGGGGTGCGGCGACTCTTGTTGCTCGCGATTCCGTCGCCGCTCGGCTATGTGCAGGAACACCTCACAACGCAGGAGAAACTCGTTCTCGCGCAGTCCCCGTACCGCAACAATGCGGAGCTGTTCGAGGACTGCATGGCTGCGTGCATCGACTCCGTCGTGGGCCAGCGCGAGATTCGAACCCGCGCCGAATTCGAGGCGGCACGGGATGCGGTCTCGGCGACCATCGTCGATTCGTTGTTCCAGACCGTTGCCCTCGTATCGACGATTGTCGCCAAGAGTCGAGATGTGGATAGGGCAATCAAAGAGGCTACGAGCCTCGTGCTGATCGCCCCCCTCGGTGACGCCCGTGCGCAACTCGACAGCCTCGTGTACCCGGGTTTCGTCAGTCTCACGGGCCTCGACCGCTTAAGGCGCCTGTCGTTTTATCTCGACGGCATAGTGCACCGGGTGCGCAAGCTCGCCGAGAATCCGGGGCGAGACCGGGTGTGGATGTCGGAGGTGCAGTTGGCTACCGACCGGTACCGGGATGCCGGCGGCGAGCTACCGCTCGCGGCGGGGACGGAGAGCCGTCTCATCCGGGCGCGCTGGATGCTCGAGGAGCTCAGGCTCAGCCTGTTCGCTCAACATATCGCTACGGCAGAGCCGGTGAGCCTGCAGCGGATCACGAAGGTTCTCGCTGGCTGACACCGGGCATCAGCGAGCGTGACGGTCAACCCCGCTCAGTCGGGCTAGCCTGTTGTGGGCGCACAGATGCGCCCGTCTGGCAGAGAGGCACTGTAGTGCAGCACGCTCCCCGTACGGTTTCGGCCGAAATCGCACGTTCTTGGCTCCTGGTCGCCGCCACGCTACCCGACACTTTCGACGCCGCGGAGGCGTCGCGCGCCGACCAGATCATCATCGACGTCGAAGATGCCGTCGATCCGAGGCTCAAGAGCTCGGCCCGCAGCGATGTCGCGTCGTGGCTCAGCAGCGGCGGCAGCGGTTGGGTGCGCATCAACGACCGTACGAGCGACTTCTGGTCGAGCGATGTTGACGCTCTCGTCGGCCTCCCGGGACTGCTCGGCGTGATGCTCGCGAAGACCGAGTCCCCCGGGCATGTGACCGAGACTTTCGATCGACTCCGCGGCAACACTCCGGTCATCCCGCTTGTCGAGTCGGCCCTCGGCATCGAGGAGGCCGCCAACATCGCCCGTGCCCGCGGCGCGTATCGACTCGCCTTCGGCAGCGGCGACTACCGCCGGGACACGGGCACGGCCGCCGATGACCTGGCCATGGCGTATCCGCGTTCTCGGCTCGTCATCGCGTCGCGAGTGGGCAACCTTCCCGGCCCCATCGACGGCCCGACCGTCGGCTCCAATCACCCGGTCTTGAGGGAACAGGGCAGCGTCGCCGTCGCGCTCGGGATGACCGGCAAACTGTGCCTCGACGTCGAACAGTTGCCGATCATCAACGAGGTCATCTCACCCACTCGCTCGGACGTGGCGTGGGCACGTGACTTCCTCGACGACTTCGAGGCACGCGGCCGTGTCATCCGTGATGGCAGCGACCCGCCCCGCCTCGGCCGGGCGCTGAAGATCGACAAGCTCGCACGCGCGTTCGGCATCGAACCCGCGTAGGGCCGCTGAAGCCTGCCCTCGCGTTGGGGTTGACGCGTCATTCGGATCGTATATCATTTCAGATATCTGATTCGAGCGAAGCGAGGTTGTCATGGTTGAGGCAGCGGGAATCTCCCGACCCGGCAAGGTCATCGCCCTGCACCTGAACTACCCCTCTCGCATTGCACAACGCGGTCGAACCCCCGACAAGCCGTCATACTTCCTCAAGCCAAGCACCTCGGTCAGTGCCTCCGGTACCCCGATTGAACGGCCCTTCGGAACCGAACTGCTCGCCTTCGAGGGCGAGGTCGCCCTCGTGATCGGGCGCACCGCCCGGCGCGTATCCCCCGCCGACGGCTGGTCGTATGTCGAGGCGGTCACTGCAGCCAACGATTTCGGTGTCTATGACCTGCGCTGGGCCGACAAGGGCTCCAACCTGAGATCTAAGGGCGGTGACGGCTTCACGCCGCTGGGTCCCCACCTGATCGCGGCGAGAGACGTGCAACCGGATGCCCTGCGCGTGCGCACGTGGGTCAACGGTGAGCTCGTGCAAGACGACACCACTGCCGATCTCGTTTTCGGCTTCGGCCTGCTGGTCGCTGACCTCTCCCAACTCGTAACCCTCGAGCCCGGTGATGTGATCCTCACTGGCACCCCTGCTGGGGCATCCGTGGTCGGGCCCGGCGACATCGTGGAGGTGGAGGTGGATGCGCCCCACGCTCCGGGAGCTCCCACATCGGGACGGCTCGTCACTCCCGTCGTCGAGGGCACCGCGCCGCTCGGCGACTACGGTGCAACGGCGTGCATCGACGACCTCCAGCGCGCCGAGGCGTGGGGCTCGCCGGAGGCGGCAGGGCTGGTGCGCACGAGCATCCTGACCCCTGAGCTCACGGCACGCATAAACTCCGTCGGCACCGCGACCCTGAGTTCGCAACTGCGCAAACTCGGCTACAACAACGTGTCGATCGACGGGCTGCACTCCACGCGCCCGGATGCCCGGCTCCTGGGCCTCGCCCGCACTCTGCGCTTCATCCCCCACCGCGAGGATCTCTTCGAATCGCACGGCGGCGGATTCAACGCCCAGAAGCGCGCGTTCGACTCGCTGAATCCCGACGACGTGCTCGTGATCGAGGCCCGCGGCGAGACCGGCACTGGAACGGTGGGTGACATCCTCGCCCTTCGCGCGCAGGTGCGCGGTGCTGCTGGGATCGTAACCGACGGCGGAGTGCGGGACGTGGCTGCGGTTGCCGCCCTCGATATCCCGACCTACTTCGCGAACGCGCATCCGGCGGTGTTGGGCCGTCGCCATGTTCCCTGGGATACCGACATCACCGTCGCGTGCGGTGGTGCGGCAGTGCAGCCGGGCGACATCATCGTCGGTGACGCTGACGGCCTACTCGTTATCCCACCGTCGCTCATCGAGCAGGTTGTCGACGGCGCAATCGAGCAGGAGCGGCAAGAAACATTCATCGCCGAGATGGTCGCGGCACACAACAGCGTCGATGGTCTCTATCCCCTCGCTGGCGCCTGGAAGGAACGGTACGCAACATGGTCTCCGACGACGTGACGGTCTCGAAAGCCCAGCTCTCCTACGACTGGATGAAGGAGCGCATCTCCGATGGCACTTTCGTGCCCGGCTACCGTCTCGTCCTGGGTCAGATCGCCAAGGAACTCGATGTGAGCGTTGTGCCGGTGCGTGAGGCGATCCGGATGCTCGAAGCCGAAGGTCTCGTGACCTTCGAACGCAATGTCGGAGCGCAAGTGACCCTGGTGAAAGAGACCGAGTACCTGCACACCATGCAGACCCTCGCGGTGGTGGAAGGGGTCGCGACCTCGCTTTCCGCACCGTTCGTCACTCCCGCCGACATCGCCCGCGCCCGCGCCATCAACGCCGAGATGATCGCCTGTCTCGACGATTTCGACCCGCCCCGCTTCACGCAGCTCAACCTCGACTTCCACTCCGTGCTGTTCGAGAACTGCCCGAACCCCCACATCCTCGACCTCGTACACCGCGGCTGGAACCGCATGAAGGTGCTACGGGATTCGACCTTCAGCTTCGTCCCCGGCCGTGCTCGCGAGTCTGTCGATGAACACGAGGCACTACTGCGCCTCATCGAATCGGGCGCGGATGACCTCGAGATCGAACTGGCGGCGCGGACCCACCGCACCGCCACACTCGACGCCTTCCTCGCCTACAAGTCCCACACGGCCGCGCCGTCTCCACAGAAAGGCCCCTAGCGTGAAATTCCGCTCAGACCCGAGCCAGATCAAGGGCTCGATCGCTCCGCTGATGACCCCGTTTCTGCCCACCGGCGAGGTCGACCACGACAGCCTCACCAATCTCGTGAACTGGCAGCTCGCCAACGGCACGCACGGCATTTCGCTCGGCGGCTCGACGGGAGAACCCAGCTCGCAGTCGATCGACGAGCGCGCAGCCGCCATCCGCACGGTTGCCACGGCACTTGACGACCGGGTGCCGTTCATGCCCGGCACCGGCACCGAGAAGCTCGAGGAAACGCTCGAGCTCACCGCCGCTGCGCAGGATGCCGGAGCCGACGCCGTCCTGATCATCACGCCGTACTACGCCCGGCCCACCCAGGAAGCGCTCTACGTCTGGTACACGACGGTCGCTCGTGAGTTCCCCGACCTGCCCATCGTCGCGTACAACGTACCGAGCCGCACAGCCGTCGACATCGCACCAGAAACCGTTGCGCGCCTTTACCGCGACGTCGACAACTTCGTCGGCATCAAGGAAACCACGAAGGATTTCGAGCACTTCTCGCACGTGCTTCAGCAGTGCGGCAAAGACCTCCTCGTGTGGAGCGGCATCGAGTTGCTGTGCCTGCCGCTGCTCGCCCTCGGCGGTATCGGTTTCATCAGCGCGACCTCCAACATCGCGCCGCGCGCTCACGCCGATCTCTACGAGGCATGGATTGCGGGCGACATCGAGCGCGCGCGCGAGATCCACTACGGGCTCCACCCCCTGGTCGACCTGCTGTTCGTCGAGACCAACCCGGCGCCCGGCAAGTGGGTGCTCGAACAACGCGGGCTTGTGGCATCCGGTTTCGTGCGCCCGCCGCTTATCACTCCGACCGACGGAGGCATCGCGAAGATTCGCGCCCTGCTTGCCGAGGGCGAGCAGTGGCTCAGCCCGGTCGACGGCTTCACCGTGAAGGGAGCCTGAGATGGCAACGCACACTCCCGCCAACCTGCCCGAGCGCATCCAGCACTACATCGGCGGAAAGTTCGTCGACAGCATCTCCGGCGCGACTTTCGATGTGCTCGAGCCTGCCGGCAACACCGTCTACGCGACGGCCGCCGCTGGCCAGAAGGAAGACATCGACCTGGCCGTCGCCGCCGCAACTGAGGCGTTCGAGAACGGACCATGGCCGCGCATGCTGCCGCGCGCCCGCTCCCGCGTGCTCAACCGCATCGCCGATCTCGTTGAGGCGCAGGATGCCCGCCTTGCCGAACTCGAAACGTTCGACACCGGTCTGCCCATCACGCAGGCGCTGGGTCAGGCGCAGCGAGCTGCCGAGAACTTCCGCTTCTTCGCCGACCTGATCGTCGCTCAGGCCGACGACACCTACAAGGTGCCCGGTCGCCAGATCAACTATGTCAACCGCAAGCCCAAAGGTGTCGCCGGCCTGATCACCCCGTGGAACACGCCCTTCATGCTCGAGAGCTGGAAGCTCGCTCCCGCGCTGGCGTCCGGATGCACTGTCGTGCTGAAGCCCGCCGAGTTCACTCCGCTCTCCGCGAGCCTGTGGGCGAAGATCTTCGAGGATGCCGGGGTGCCCGACGGAGTGTTCAACCTCGTCAACGGCCTCGGCGAGGAGGCGGGTGACGCCCTCGTCAAACACCCGGGCGTACCGCTCATCTCGTTCACGGGAGAGACCACCACGGGTCAGACGATCTTCCGCAACTGCGCCGCCGATCTCAAAGGCATGTCGATGGAGCTCGGCGGGAAGTCGCCGGCAGTGGTCTTCGCCGATGCCGACCTCGATGCAGCGATCGACTCGACGCTGTTCGGTGTCTTCTCGCTCAACGGCGAGCGCTGCACCGCGGGCTCGCGCATCCTCGTCGAGCGACCGGTCTACGAGGACTTCATCGCTCGCTACGCGGCGAGGGCGAAGAACATCGTCGTCGGCGACCCGAACGATCCGAAGACCGAGGTGGGTGCGCTCGTGCATCCCGAGCACTTCGCGAAGGTCATGAGCTACGTCGAACTCGGCAAGAGCGAGGGCCGATTGCTTGCCGGAGGCGGGCGCCCGGAGGCGCTCCCCGACGGCAACTATGTCCAGCCGACGGTGTTTGCCGACGTAGCCAAGAACGCGCGGATCTTCCAGGAAGAGATCTTCGGCCCGGTGGTCGCGATCACACCGTTCGACACCGACGAGGAAGCCCTCGAGCTCGCCAATGGTGTGAAGTACGGTCTCGCCGCCTACATCTGGACGTCGAACCTCGAACGCGCCCACACCTTTGCGCACGCTGTCGAGTCGGGAATGGTCTGGCTCAACTCCCATAATGTTCGCGACTTGCGCACGCCCTTCGGTGGCGTCAAGGCGTCGGGGCTCGGTCACGAAGGTGGCTACCGCTCTATCGATTTCTACACGGACCAGCAGGCAGTGCACATCACCGTCGGTCCCGTTCACACCGCACGATTCGGAGCCTCACAATGACCCTGCCCGCCATCCCCACGCCGTCGCTCACGCCACCGGACATCGTGCGCTGCGCCTATATGGAGTTCGTCGTCACCGACCTGAAGTCGTCCCGGGCGTTCTACGTCGACGTGCTCGGTCTCGTCGTCACCGAAGAGAGCGACACCGAAATCTATCTGCGCACCTTCGAGGAGTTCATCCACCACAACCTCGTGCTACGCCAGGGGCCCGTCGCCGCTGTCGCGTCGCTCGCCTTCCGGGTGCGCACGCCTGAGGATGTCGACCGCGCACAGGCATACTACGAGGCGATGGGATGCCGCACCGCGCGCCGCCCGAACGGGTTCGTCACGGGTGTCGGCGACTCGGTGCGGGTTGAAGACCCACTGGGCTTCCCCTACGAGTTCTTCTACGAAGTGGAACATGTTGACCGCCTCGCCTGGCGTTACGACCTGCACACTCCCGGTGCCCTCGTACGACTTGACCACTTCAACCAGGTGACCCCGGATGTCCCACGCGGGCTCGCCTACATGGAAGCCCTCGGCTTCCGCGTCACCGAAGACATCGAAGACGAGGACGGCATCGTGTACGCCGCCTGGATGCGCCGCAAAGACACCGTGCACGACACCGCCCTCACGGGCGGCAACGGTCCGCGTGTGCACCACATCGCGTTCGCGACGCACGAGAAGCACAACATCATCAGCATCTGCGACAAGCTCGGCGCCCTTCGGCTCTCCGATCGCATCGAACGCGGCCCCGGACGCCACGGCGTCTCGAACGCGTTCTACCTCTACCTGCTCGACCCCGACGGCCACCGCGTCGAGATCTACACGCAGGACTACTACACCGGCGACCCCGACAACCCGGTCGTGAAGTGGGACGTGCACGACAACCAACGCCGCGACTGGTGGGGAAACCCCGTGGTCCCGAGCTGGTACACCGAGGCATCCCTCGTGCTCGACCTCGACGGAAACGTCACAGAAGTCGCGCTGCGCGAAGAGCCCTCCGAGATGGCGGTCACGGTCGGAGCGGATGGCTTCTCGTACACCCGCGAAGGCGATACCGAGAGAGGTTTCAAGCTCGGTACTACGTTGTAGCGGGCGAGAGCGCGACCCGCACGGGAGCGTCGGTGGCCGCCAGCACTTCGTCGGCGGTCACCCCGGGCGCGAGCTCTACGAGCACGAGCCCGTCGGCGGTAACGTCGAGCACGCAGAGGTCGGTGATGATTCGGTCAATGCACGCACGGCCGGTGAGCGGCAGCGTGCATTCCGTGACCACCTTGGCCGAGCCATCCTTCGCGACGTGCTCCATGACGACAATGACGCGATCGGCGCCGGTGACCAGATCCATGGCTCCCCCCATGCCCTTGATGAGCTTGCCGGGCACTGCCCAGTTGGCGATGTCACCGGTCGCCGAAACCTGCATAGCGCCGAGCACCGCTGTCGCGATGCGACCGCCACGGATCATGCCGAACGAGGCCGCCGAGTCGAAGTACGACGCTCCGGGGAGCACCGTCACCGTCTCCTTGCCCGCGTTGATGAGCTTAGGGTCGGCTTCGCCCTCCCACGGATACGGACCCACCCCGAGAATCCCGTTTTCGGAGTGCAGCACCACCGTGATCTCGTCCGAGAGGTAGTTGGGGATGAGCGTCGGCAGTCCGATACCGAGATTGACGTAGGTTCCGTCTGTGAGCTCTAGGGCAGCCCTCGCTGCCATCTCATCACGCGTCAGCGCCATTAGCGGTTCTCCTTGCGGGCTCGCACTGTCGTTTTCTCGATGGGTAGATCCGCTGCCTGCTCCGGGGTGAGTTGCACGATTCGGTCGACGTAGATGCCGGGCAAGTGGATGCTGTCGGGGTCGAGGGTTCCCGCCGGAACGATCTCGTCGACCTCGGCGATCGTGATGCGCCCCGACATTCCGGCAAGCGGATTGAAGTTGCGAGCCGACTTCTCGAACACCAAGTTGCCGTGGGTGTCGCCGACCGCCGCTCGCACGAGGCCGTAGTCGGCGCGGATCGCCTGTTCGAGCACGTACTCGCTGCCTCCGAACTCCTGCGTCTGCTTGGCAGGCGACTCCACAAGCACGGAACCGTCAGGAGCGTAGCGCCAGGGCATTCCGCCCTCAGAGACGACTGTGCCCACGCCCGTCGCCGTGAAGAACGCGGGGATCCCGACCCCGCCCGCGCGCAGCCGTTCGGCCAGAGTTCCTTGCGGCGTGAGCTCGACTTCGACCTCACCCGCGAGGTATTGGCGGGCGAACTCCTTGTTCTCGCCGATGTAGGAGGCCACGATACGTCGGATGCGTCCCTCCGACAGCAGCACGCCGAGACCCCAGCCGTCGACGCCGCAGTTGTTCGAGACAACCTCCAGCCCGGATGCCCCTTGCTCGAGCAGCGCTCGAATCAGGGCGATCGGCACACCGACAAGGCCGAACCCGCCCACAGCGAGAGTGGAGCCATCCGGAATGTCTGCCACCGCCTCGGCTGCGCTCGCAACTGTCTTGTCCATATGTGCTCCTAGCGCGTGCGGGGAAGGTCGGGTGGAACTCGGCAAGGTACCGGGCATCATGTTACGCTCACCATTAGAACAGTTGTTCATATCGCGCACAATGCGCAACGGCTACTGAGTGGGATGGGAAGTCATGTCCGCGAGCTTCGTCTACGACGCAATCCGTACACCGTTCGGCAGGCACGGTAAGTCCCTCGCGGGTGTGCGACCGGACGATCTCGCCGCCACGACAATCCAGTCCTTGCTCGCGCGGCACCCAGACCTCGACCCTGCGGCCATCGATGACGTCATCCTCGGTGACGCCAACCAGGCTGGCGAAGACAATCGCGACGTCGCCAGATTCGCCGCCCTCCTCGCGGGCCTGCCGACAACCGTCACGGGCGTCACCGTCAATCGGTTGTGCGGCTCGAGCGTCGAAAGCGTCATCCAAGCCAGCCGCGCTATCGAGGCCGGTGACGCTGACCTCGTGCTCGCGGGGGGCGTCGAGTCGATGAGCCGTGCGCCCTGGGTGATGCTCAAGCCCGACCGTGCGTTTGCCGCAGGCTCGGAGGTCATGCATTCGACGACGCTCGGCTGGCGGATGACCAACTCGCGCCTGCGCACTGACTGGACGATCTCCAATGGCGAAACGGCCGAACTGCTCGCCGAGCGCTATGACATCTCCCGTGAGGAGCAAGACGAGTTCGCAGTGCGCAGCCACGTCAACGCCGCTGCCGCCTGGGAGGCGGGTCTCCACGCCGAGGTCATCCCCGTGCCCGGAACCGACCTCGTTCGCGACGAAGGCATTCGCGCGGATGCCACTGTGGCAACACTGGGAACGCTCAAGCCTGCCTTCGCACAGAGTGGCACGGTCACTGCGGGCAACTCCTCTCCGCTCAACGACGGCGCGTCGATGCTCTTCATCGGCGGCGAGAAGACCGCCCTCGACGCCGAGCCCCTCGCACGCATCATCGGCCGCGCGAGCTTCGGTAACGACCCGAACATCTTCGGCATCGCCCCGGTCGAAGCCGCCAACCGCGCCCTCGCCCGGGCGGGCAAAACGTGGGCGGACGTCGACCTCGTCGAGCTGAACGAAGCATTTGCGGCACAGTCCCTGGCCTGCCTGAAGCTGTGGCCGGAGCTCGACCCCGAGTTGGTCAACGTGCATGGCGGTGCCCTCGCGATCGGGCATCCGTTGGGTGCTTCGGGAGGTCGCATCATCGGTCACCTCGCGCACGAACTGAAACGCCGCGGTGGCGGCGTCGGCGTGGCCGCGATCTGCATCGGTGTCGGGCAGGGTCTTGCCGTCGTTCTTGAGCGCTAGCCTCGAACCCGTGGATCCCGAGCCGAGCGGCCAGTATGTTCAGTCCTTCGCGCGCGGTTTGGCGGTCATCCGAGCCTTCGACGCAGACAGCCCTCGGATGACCCTCAGCGAACTCGCTGCCCGTACCGACCTGACGCGTGCGACAGCACGTCGGTTCCTGCTCACCCTCGCCGAATTAGGCTACGTGGCCATCGAGGGTAAACACTTCTCGCTCACGCCTCGCGTGCTCGAGCTTGGCTTCTCTTACCTCTCTGCCCTCTCGCTCCCGGAGATCGCCCAACCCCACCTGGAAGCGCTCTCCCGCGAACTCAACGAGTCCACCTCCGCCTCGGTGCTCGACGGCGACTCGATCGTGTACATCGCCCGGGTCCCCACTCGTCGCATCATGAACGTCGGCATCACCATCGGTACCCGGTTCCCGGCTGACGTCACATCGATGGGCCGCGTACTTCTTGCCGCCCAACCCGAGACCCTGTGGCCGGATGCCCTCCGCCAGGTCTTGGCGGAGGTGCGAGCCCAGGGGTGGGCGCTCGTCGATCAGGAGCTCGAAGTCGGTCTCCGCTCGATCGCCGCACCACTGCACTCACCGGATGGCTCGGTCACCGCCGCCATCAACGTGTCGAGCACGACCTCGAGCGCGAGTCTCGAGCGCATCAGGGATGAGTTCCGCCCCGCGCTCCTGCGCACGGCAGCCCTTATTGAGCAGGCGCTGCGTCAGGTCCGCCCCGGTCGGGCCTGAGCGCACGCACCGTCAGCTGCGCAGCGATCATCACGAGAAGCGCGGCGAACAGCACGCTCGACAGGCGAGCCGTCATCGCAAGCCCAAGGTACGCGCCGCCGACCGCTGCAACGGCAGCGATCGGGCCGATGATCAGGGCGCTCCGCACGTCTACCAGGCCACTGCGCCGATGGGTGAGCGAACCGGCCGTACTCGACACCACCATCACTGCCAACGTCGTGCCTTTCGCAATCAGGTCGCTCACACCGAGCACGGCGACCAGGGCCGGAACGGCGATGACGGCACCACCGACGCCGAACAGCCCCGAAGCCAACCCCATGAGGAGGCCGATCACGACGTAAGCGACGACAACGACCGGCGAGAGCGAAAGCGGATCGCCGCGCACCGGTTCAACGAAGGCCATCCGTACGGCAACACCCACGAGCAGCAGGATGAAGCCCCACCGCAGCACGGGCAGCGGAAGCCGCTGGAGCAGCCTCGCACCGATCACCGATCCGAGCACTGCGCCGATGGCGATGATCCCAGCGGCCGGCAGATCGACCTCACCGTTCGCTAGATAAGTGATCGATCCAGCGAGCGTACTGGGCAGGATCGTGAGGAGTGAGGTTGCGGAAGCTCGACGATGGTCGAGCCCCGCAAATGTCAAGAGCAGGGGGACCACGACCAAGCCGCCGCCGCTACCGAACGTTCCGCTGAAGATTCCACCGACGATTCCGATGATGACGAGCATCCAGACGCGAGGGCGAGAAGCTGTCACCCGTTCAGCGTAACCTTTCCGCGGCACTGCACCCGGCTTAGGCTGGGGTCATGACTACTGCCGTCATCGTCGACGCACTCCGTACTCCTGCTGGCAAGGGCAAGCCGGGCGGTGCGCTCGCGGACTGGCATCCAGTCGACCTGCTCGGTACCCTGCTGCGGGAACTCGTGGAGCGCAACGACCTCGATCCCGCATTGATCGACGATGTCATCGGCGGGTGCCTCTCGCAGGTCGGCGAACAGTCGGTGAACATCACGCGCAACGCGGTGCTCGCGGCGGGGTTCCCTGAATCGGTGCCGGGCACGACCGTCGACCGCCAGTGTGGTTCCAGCCAGCAGGCCGCGGCATTCGCTGCCCAAGGCGTCATTGCCGGGGCCTACGACATCGTCATCGCGTGCGGCGTCGAGCTCATGAGCAAGAATCCGATCGGCTACGCCGCCATAGGGATGGACAACTGGGGTCCGCTCGTTCGCGGTCGCTACCCCGATGGGCTCGTGGGACAAGGTATCTCTGCCGAACTCATCGCCTCACGGTGGAAGCTCTCGCGCGAAGCCCTCGACACCTTTGCCGAACGATCCCACCGGCTCGCAGGGGCATCCGACTTCAGTAGCGAGATACTCGCCATCGGTGACCTCACAACGGATGAAACGATCCGCGCCGGTACGACCGTGGAGGGTCTCGGGCAACTGAAACCCGCCTTCGAAGACGATGCCCTTGCCGAGCGCTTTCCCGAGATTCACTGGAAGGTCACCGCGGGCAATTCCTCGCCGTACACCGACGGCGCGTCGGCCGTGCTCATCATGAGCGAGAAGCGCGCGCTCCAGCTCGGTCTCACCCCTCGCGCGCGGTTCCACTCGTTCGCGGTGGTCGGTTCTGATCCGATCGAGATGCTCACGGGCATCCTTCCCGCGACTCGCAAGATTCTCGACCGCAGCGGTCTGAACCACGACAAACTCGGCATCGATGACTTCGACACGTTCGAGGTGAATGAGGCATTCGCTTCGGTTCCCCTGGCCTGGCAGCACGAGTTCGGGGTCGACCCCAAGCTAGTCAATCCGCGCGGCGGTGCCATCGCGCTCGGTCATGCGCTCGGGGCATCGGGAACTCGGCTGCTCACCACCATGGTCAACCAGCTGGAGCGGGTCGAAGGTCGCTACGGCCTGCAGCTCATGTGCGAGGGTGCTGGCATGGCGAACGCGACGATCATCGAAAGGCTCTGATGCAGATCACGGATGCCACGGCTCTCGTCACCGGGGGCGCCTCCGGCCTCGGACTCGCCACCGCCACCGCCCTCGCGGCGGCGGGCGCGCGCGTGGTGATCGCCGACCTGCCCACCTCCCGCGGAGCCGAGCTCCCCTTCACCTTCGCGCCAGTCGATGTGCGCTCGGCTACCGACGTGCAGGCCGCCGTCGACCTCGCGGGTGACGCGCGCATCGTGGTCAACTGCGCGGGCATCGCGACGCCGGGCCGGGCTGTGGGCAAGAACGGACCGCTCGCACTTGACGACTTCGAGCGCGTCATCGCGATCAACCTCGTCGGAACGTTCAACGTCATCCGGCTTGCTGCGGCTCGCATGATGGAGCTCGACCCGATCGGCGAGGAGCGCGGCGTGATCATCAACACCGCCTCGGTCGCGGCGTTCGACGGTCAGGTCGGTCAGGCCGCATACTCGGCGTCGAAGGGGGGCGTCGCGGCGATGGCCTTGCCGCTTGCGCGCGAGTTCGCGGTGCACCTCATCCGTGTCATGACCATCGCGCCTGGCATCTTCGAGACACCGATGATGGCAGGGCTTCCCCAGGAAGCTCAGGATTCCCTCGGCAAGCAGGTTCCGCACCCGTCGCGTCTCGGCAGGCCGAGCGAGTATGCAGCCCTCGTGCAGCACATCGTCGAGAACCCCATGCTCAACGGTGAGACGATCCGTCTCGACGGCGCCATCCGGATGGCGCCGCGTTAGCCGCCTAGCTCGTCACTCCGCCTTGGTGCTCGCGGCGACGTTCTTCGACGTGGCACTGGCGTTCGACTCGTACGACGTGTTCGTGGACTCGAAGAAGTTCACGAGCTGAAGAGTGTCGTTGGCAGCAGCCATCCACTTCGCCGGGTTCGACACGTTGTAGTGGGGCTCAAACCCCAGCTCTTCGAGTCGACGATCCGCGAGGTACTTGACGTATTGGTTGATGTACGTGGCATTCAGCCCGAGGATTCCGCCGGGAAGCAGGTCGTGGTTGTATTCCTCTTCCATCTCGACGGCATCGAGAATCATCTGCTTGATCTCCGCAGCAAACTCTTCGGTCTGCAGGTCGGGATTCTCTTCGAGCACGGTCAGGATGAGGTTGATGCCGAACTTGAGGTGCAACGACTCATCGCGCACCACCCAATCCATGAGCGAGCCGAAGTTGCGCAGCAGGTTGCGCTGACGGAAACTCAACGCGACCATGAAGCCCGAGTAGAACCAAACACCCTCGAGAATCACGTTGTACGCGACGAGGTTGCGGATGAAGTCCTTCTTGCCCTCGGTCGTAGTGATGTCGAGGGTTTGCTCCGTCATGCGACGGATGTACTTGACCTCGAACTCCTCCTTGCGCGCCATAGACGGGATGTCGGCGTGGGCGGCGTATGCGGCTTCACGATCGATCGGGAACGTCTCGAGTACATACTCGAAGCTCATGCAGTGGTTGGCTTCTTCCCACATCTGCTTCGCCAGGTAAAGGCTGCACTCTGCCGCGTTCACGTACGGGTAGACGCCGAAAGCCAGCGCCTTGTTGACGAGCAATTCGTTCGGGTTGAAGTAGCTCATCAAGAACGTCACGGCGTGACGTTCTTCATCGGTCATCTTCTTGAAGTCTGCGATGTCTTCGCCGAGCTGGATCTCATTCGGGAACCAGGTGTTGGCGACTGCCTGGTCATACAGGTCCATCGCCCACTGGTACCGGATGGGCTTGAGCAGCAGGCCTTCTTGGAGGCCGGTTCCTAGGATTCCCATGGCTTACTGGCAGCTCTCGCACTGAAGGTCGTCCATCGGATCGACGGGAACGTAGTACTCCTCGACAGCAGCGGCGCGGTCCACTAGTTGCCTGCCTTCGGTGCGAGTCCGCCGAAACCGCGACGAGCGGGCGAGGCCGGAGCCGCGATGGGAGCGCCTCCGGTCGAGCCTGTCGAGACCGGCTGGGGAGTGACGATGTCTTCGGACTTGTTGACCTTCACCGTCGACTGTTCCGCGGTGTGGCGGGGCTTCATGTGGAGGTAGTAGGTCGTTTTGACGCCGCGTTCCCACGCTGCGAAGTAGATGTCCATCATGTCGCCGAGGTCACGTGTTTCGAGGTACATGTTCCGGCTGATCGCCTGATCGATCCACTTCTGAGCGCGAGCAGCGACCTCGAGGAACGCGTACGGCGAGAGCTGGAAGCTCGTCTTGTACACCTCCTTGAGGTGATCCGGGATGGCGGCTACGTTCTGGATGTCACCCTGGCTGCGCAGAATCGCTTCGCGCGTGGACTCCCAGATGCCGAGCTTCTGAAGGTCGTGCACGAGGTTCGCGTTTACCTCGAGGAACTTGCCGTTCGACGTCGCCCGGCTGAAGATCTGTGCGAACTGCGGGTCGAGGCCGGGAGTCGTTCCCGCGACGAGACCGATCGATGCCGTGGGCGCGATCGCCATGAGGGTGGCATTGCGCATGCCGCCCTTCACCTTGAGCCGCAGAGCATCCCAGTCGAGGCGTGTCGTGCGATTGACCTTGATGGCGATGCCGCGGTCGGCTTCGGTGAGCGCGATCGAGTCGAGGGGGACAAGACCCTCTGACCAGCGGCTGCCCTCGAAGTTCGGGTATGCACCCCGCTCCTGCGCGAGGTCAGTGGATGCCTCGATCGCAGCGTAGGAGACGTGCTCCATGATCTCGTCGATGAGGTCGTACGCCTCTTCGCTCTCGTAGCTGATCCCGAGCTTCTCGATGATGTCGGTGAAGCCCATGACGCCAAGGCCGACTGCGCGGTTCTGTGCGTTGGAGAAATCTGCCTCCTGAACGCTAGAGCGGGTGATGTCGATGAGGTTGTCGAGCTGGCGAACCGCAAGTCGAGCCGAGGCGGCGATCTTGCTGAAATCGACGGAGAGGCTTCCGTTCTCCGCGGTGAGCATGTGCTGCGAAAGGTTGATCGACGCAAGGTTGCACACGGAAACGTTGTCTTCGTCTTGCGGGAGCGTGATCTCGGTGCACAGGTTCGAGAGATGGATGGTGCCCGTGTTGTTGTTGAGGGCGCGGTTGTTGATCGTGTCTTTCCACGTCAGCCACGGGTGGCTGGTCGTCTGAAGAGAAATGAGGATCGACTTGAATTGTTCGCGCGCCGTGATCTTCTTGAACATGCGCATCTGGCCGGCCTCGGCCTTGGCGACATACTCGTTGTACTTCTCCGAGAACGCCTTCCCGTACAGCTCGTTGAGATCGGTGACCTCAAGCGGGTCGAAGAGATACCAGTCGTCGTCGTTCTGTACGCGCTTCATGAACTCGTCGCTGATCCACACTGCCGTGTTGGCGGTGCGGGTGCGACGATACGGGTCTCCCGAGTTCTGGCGGAGGTCCAGGAACTCGGGAAAATCGAGGTGCCAGTTCTCCATGTAGAAGCACAGGGCGCCGAACTTCTTGCCGCCGCGGCTCACTGCACGAAGGATCGAGTCGATCGTGTGCATGAACGGGATCGGACCGGTCGACGTCGTGTTGTTGCTTCGGATGGGCGACCCTTGGGCACGCAATTTGGTAACACTGAGACCGATGCCGCCCGTGCCTTTGGTGAGCCACATGACATCGCGGGTCGTCTTCGCGATGTGCTCCATGTCGTCTTGCATCTCCATGACGAAGCAGTTCGCGAGCTGGGGGTAGATGGTCCCGGCGTTGACGAGCGTGGAGCCGGCCGCGAGGTACTCGAGGCTCGACATCTTCTCGTAGAACGCGAGAGCCGCCTTCGTGGGGTCCGCCTCATTGAGCGACAGGCCCATGGCAATGCGCATCCAGAAGTACTGGGGAACCTCGAGCGCGTCGCCGTTGCGCCCCTTGATGCCGTAACGGTTGTTGAGAGTAACGACGCCGATGTACTTGAGCAGTTCGTCGTGCGCGGGCTCAAGCTGCGAAGCAAGGAAGTCGAGGTCGAACAGTGAGGTGAGTCGCGGGTCGAGAAGGCCCTCGTCGACACCCCGCGTCACGTTCGTCGGGAAATGCGACCGGTGCAGCTCCTTGAGCTCCGCGGCGGTCTTGTAGTCGCCGAGCACGCGCTTGTAGATGGTCTTGAGTAGGAGGCGCGCCGCCACGATGTCGAAAGCGGGGTCATCCTTGACGTTCTGGAGGGCGACCTGAATAACCGCCTCGTCGAGCTGCTGAGTCGTGATGCCGTCGAACAATGTGAGTTCGAGTTCCGAGGCGATCTGCGTCACCCAGGTGATGTTGTCGTCGAGACCAGCGCTTGCTGACTCGATCGCCAGATTGATCTTGTTGGCGTCGTACGGCTCCCGCTCGCCGCTGCGCTTGACGACTGTGATTCCCACCGTTTAACTCCCTCTGCGTCGCCAAACAACGCTCCAAAATGACCCGCGCGCCCCGTGAAATTGGTATCTACAGTGCCCGAACCTGCAACCCCCGGCCCGGCGGTTCCACCACTATATATCGTGCCGACGACACTCTGCCAACCCCAGATGTAGTGGGCGTGTCGTCCACAATTGTGGATAACTTCGGCTAGTTGTACACAGCCTGTGAGCAGTTTTTGTACCCCACAGGACAACCATAAGGAGGACATCCGACACCCCCGAGCCCGTGCATCCCCCGGTCTAAGCTGGTGATCTCGTGAAGAGCTACATCGACCTCCTTAAGACGCCGGGCGTCGGGCGCATCATTGCGGCACAGCTCACGGCACGTTTTCCGAGCGGGATGCTCTCCCTCGCGTTTCTCATCCACATCGAGCACACCCTGCATTCCTACGGGGCTGCGGGCCTCGTCCTCGGTGCCACGAGCCTCGGTCAAGCGATCGCCGGACCCCTCACCAGCCGATGGATGGGCAGGTGGGGCATGCGCCCCGTGCTCACCCTCACTCTCATCGTGTGCGCTGCGGCAATCTTCACCATTGCCTTTGCGCCCCTCACCCTTCCCCTCTACATGCTCGTCGGGCTTATCGGTGGTCTGAGCACGCCACCCATCCAGCCCGCGGTGCGGACCATCTATCCCAAGATGGTGAACTCCCGCCAGCTCACACCGTTGTTCTCGCTCGACGCCTCGGCCCAGGAGATCATCTGGATCGCGGGGCCGGTTGTGACAACCTTCGTTGCGGTGCAGATCTCCAGCGTGCTCGCGATCTGCCTAGCGGGCATCTTCCTCATCGGTGGTGGAATCTGGTTCATCGCGAGCCCCGAAGTCGGGCAAGTTCGCATCCCCCGCAGCAAAGGACGCCTGGGCGCCGTCTTGCGGCGACCGGCAGTACTGCTCGGGACCATTACGGGCTTCTTGCTCGTCGGATCGTGCGCTGCAGTCGAGGTCGGAGTCGTCGCGGTGTTCGGCGAAGGGGGTCCGCAGGCCGGACTCGTGCTCGCCATCTGGGCAATCGGATCAATCATCGGCGGGCTCTCCCTCGGCCACGTTCCGATCGGTCCGTGGGCGCTCGCGCGACGCATGTTCGCGGTCTTGGTGGGTCTCTCCCTCGCGATGGGGTTCACTGTTGCGCAGGGCTACGGACTCGAGTTCTGGTGGCTCGCCGTCACCCTACTCATCGCGGGCGTCGGTATTGCACCTGCACTGGCGGTGATCTTCGCCATCGTCTCGTCGAGCGTCAAGTTCAGCGACACCGCTGAGGCTTACGGATGGGTCGGCACTGGCCAACTCATCGGTGCAGCCTTGGGTTCCGCCGCCGCAGGCTTCCTCATCGACGCCAACGGTGCGATCGGCGCCTTTTGGGCGGCAGGGTCGCTGGCTCTGGTCGGATTCCTCGTCCCGACGCTCTTGCGCGCCTGGCACCCCGACCTGCGGGGCAAGGACGCGAGTCCGATTGCCGACACCGAGCCGGTGGCCATCCAACCGAGCTAGCGCCGTGGCATCCGAAGCACAGTTGCGCTAGCCGCGCAGAGGCGTGAGCGCCACGCTCAGTGACTCGAGTTCGTCGAGCACCTTGCCCAAGATCGCCGTCTCCCTGTCACTGGGCACGAAGGTCCCATCGGTGATCATCGTCGCCACGAACGGAATCTCGACATTCGCCATGGTCTTCACCGCGCCAACAGTTGTGTAGACCGGGTCGAATGCGGCAACCCCGCGCGCTCCGCCGGCAACTCCGCCGTAGCTCACGAACGCGATCGGCTTGCGCCACCACTCCCGGTAGAGGAAGTCGAAGGCGTTCTTGAGGGCGGGCGAGTAGCTGTGGTTGTACTCCGGGGTGACAAAAATGAAGGCGTCCGCAGCATCGACTCGTTCGCTCCACGCGATGGTGTGCGCCTTCGTGTACTGGCGCTTCGCTGGATGATTCGGCTCATCCAGCCACGGAAGGTCGATCTCGAGCAGGTCAGCCCAGTCGAGCTCGAACCGTCCGTCGGCTTCGACGCGCGACCGCACCCATTCGCCGACGGGAAGTCCAGCACGACCGGGACGGACACTTCCCACGACAATCATCAGTTTCATATGACAAGTCAACCACTTATTGCGGCCGCCTTCCTGCCACGCGAGTGCCCGAGAAGAGCGAGCAGGAGCCCTGCCACCGCCCACCCGGTCAGAACAAGCCACGGGAACGTGGCGTCTGCACTCGGGAAGTAGGAGAGGTCGCGCAGCAGGGTCGCGGCAGCGCCCGGCGGGAACCACTGACCCACCACTCCCCAGGGCTGGAGGAGAAACTCGAGTGGCTGAGCGAACGACGAGATCGGGTTGGCGATAAGCAGGAAGACGATCGGCCCAACGGCGAGGCCGGGTCGACCGAGGACCGACACCAACCCGACGATCACCGCCGACATCGACAGCAGGGCCAACGCGATCGCAGCGGCATTCACCAGATACGCACCCTGCAGGGCGCCGAACCATCCCTGCATGATGCCCGCGAGCGAGAGACCGGCCACGACGGAGTACCCCACGACCGCCGCCACTCGGCGCCACACGCCCACGACCGCGAGGGAGATCGCGATTCCGCCGAGCAGTCCGCCGAGCAAGAGCGGGAATGAAGAGGAGGCGAGTCCCGCGCCACGGCTATCGGTTGCCGCAAGCGGAACCACATCGGTGACGGTGACGACGATGGGTGCGGGCGGCTGGATGCCCTGCGCCGCGAGCGCGGCCGTTAGCTTGGCCTGGAGTACCGGGGCCAGGGAGGCAAGCTGCTGCGCCACGATGGGGCTACCCGCGGACGCGGTCAAAACCTCGGGAGCCTGCCCGAGAACTATCGCGCCATAGACCGCGCGAGATTCGATAAGGTCGACCGCCCCTGCTCGGTCCGCAGCCTCGACGAAGGCGAAGGCCCCCGGCGATTGCTGTTCGAGGGCGCCCTCGAGCTGGCTCGCCATCGATGCATCGCCGGCGATGCGTCAAGGACTCCGAATGTGCGTTTGTCGACATTGACTACTACCTCCTAAAGAAACCGAATGTTCGTTCTTTATAGTCCTCTCGCGCGATACTCTTGTCAATGTGCCTAAGGTGTCTGACGAATATCGCGAAGCCAAGCGCGATGAGATCGCCACTGCAGCAATGCGCGCCTTCGTCCGCAAGGGCTTTCAGGCCACATCGATGGCGGACATCATCGCCGAGTCGGGACTCTCTGCAGGTGCGATCTACGGGCACTTCGCGGGCAAGAGTCAACTCATCCTTGCTGTGGCCGAGCGGGTAGTTGGCGCGCGAGTGGGCGAGATCGAGTCGCTGTCCAACCGGGACCCTCAGCCACCTCCAGCAGCACTCACGCGCATCCTGATGAGCGGAATGCTGCACGATATCGGCAGGCCGTCTCTCCTTCTGCAGTTGTGGGGCGAAGCGGTGACCGACCCCGCCGTGCAACAACTCGCGACGCAGGTGATGCATCAACTGCGTGGCGTCTACATCAACTACATCTCCCTGTGGCAACAGCGGGAACACGGGCTATCCCCCGCCGACGCCGACCTGGTCGCGACGGAACAGTCGCTGCTCTTCATCAGTGTCGCGCAGGGCTACATTCTGCAATCAGCACTCTTCGACGACTTCGACAGCGAAGCATTCCTGTCGAGTATCGAAAAATATCTGCCGCGCTGACCTACCCGCGTCACCACCGGTCGTGGATTACCGCGCGGAAGTATCGGTCATACAGCTCGGTAACTTGCGGCGTGATGTCGAGACCGTCGACCGATCCCGCACTCGCATTGCTTCTCGCTTGCGCAACGGTGCGAGCACCGGGGATGACGGTGGACACCCCGGGGAGCTGTGCAAGCCACGCAAGAGCCGCGACCGGGGCGGTGAGGCCCACGGATGCCGCGAGCGCAGAGAACTCGGCGGCCGCAGTCACACCGCGCTCGAAGTCAACGCCCGAGAACGTCTCGCCGACGTCGAACGCCTCGCCGTGCCGGTTGAAGGTGCGGTGATCATTGGCCGCGAAAACCGTCTCGGTCGTGTACTTTCCGCTCAGCAGTCCGGAGGCGAGGGGCACGCGGGCGATGATCGCGACACCCGCGTCGACTGCTGCCGGAAGTACCGCGTCGAGCGGCTTGAGCCGGAACGCGTTGAGGATGATCTGCACGCTGACCACTCCGGGACGGGCGATGGCTGCCAGCGCCTGGTCCGCGGTCTCGACGCTTACGCCGTAGCGCGCGATTGCGCCCTCCTCGACGAGGGTGGCGAGGTTGTCGAAGACCTCGTTGCTCTCGGTGACTTCGGTGGGAGGGCAGTGCAATTGCACAAGATCGAGAGTGTCAACCCCAAGGTTCGTGCGCGAACGATCGGTCCACGCACGGAAATTGGCCATCGAATAGTTCGTGGGAACCTGCGACAGGCGACGCCCCATTTTGGTGGCGACGAAGATCTCGGGGTGCGACTTCGTAAACTTCCCGATGATCTGCTCGCTGCGTCCGTCGCCGTAGACGTCGGCGGTGTCGAAGATCGTGACGCCGGACTCGAACGACGCCTCGAGGATCGCCGTGGCATCCGCTTCGCTGACATCGCCCCAGTCGGCACCGAGCTGCCAGGTGCCGAGGCCGATGACGGAGAGCGAACGACCGAGGCGGGTGGGGTTGCTGGTGTGCATCCCCCAAGCCTAAGCGTCGCCTCCGATAGGCTGATCCAGTCGCGCGAGGAGCGGACGGGCATTCCCGTCTTCGCCGGCCAGAACGGGAATCGGTAGCAGTGGCCCTCGTCCGTCCGTACGTAGACATCCTCTCCACGCCGAAAGCTTGGCGATTCTCCCTCGCTGCGTGGTTCGGGCGCATCATGCGCTCGACCGCCGGAATCGGCGCGATCCTGCTCGTGGCCGGCCGCGCCGACAACTACGCCCTCGCGGGTGCGGTCTCCGGCTCGGTGGTGCTGGGTGCTGCGCTGGCCGGACCGTTGTGGTCGCGCGCGGCGGATGCCCGGGGCCAGGGTCGCGTGTTGCCGTTCGCGATCGTGGCATCCGTCACCAGCGCCATTGGCCTGATCGCCACCGTCGAGCTTCACGCACCCGCGTGGACCTGGTTCGTCACCGCCTTCCTCGTGGGGGCGAGTTCCATCGATGCGGGATCGCTGGCCCGTGCCCGCTGGGTACACCTGCTGACGACTCCCGAGGGACGGCACACCGCACTCGCCCTCGAATCCGTCGGCGACGAGTTCACCTTCGTGATCGGCCCGCCCGTCGTGACCGTGCTCGGGGGACTCATCTCACCCGCCTTCGGTTTCGCGGTGGGCGTCGGCGTCTCCGTGGTGGGGCTCGTCGCTCTGCTCATGCAGCGCTCAACGGCACCCCTTCCGGGCCCGTCACGAGATCGCCCGAAGTCGTGGCTTCCGCTCACCGTACTTGCACTTCTCGCCGGCTACGCGGGCGTGGGGTTCCAATTCGGTGCGATCGATCTCGCCGCCGTCGGGGTCGCTAACGAGATGGGATCCCCTGCGCTGGCAGGCTTGCTGCTCGCGGTCTTCGCCGTGGGCAGCGTGCTCTCGGGTCTCGTGTTCGGCGCGGTGAGCCCACACTGGAGCCCGCTGCGACGGGTGTGGATCTCCGGCGTCGCGTTTGCGGCGGTGATGCCACTCTTCCTCGTGGTGCGCGACGTGTCGTGGCTCGCCCTCGTCAGCCTTCTCGCAGGTGTCGTCACGACGCCAGTCATGATCTCTGGCGCGTCACTCATCGAACAGACTGTCGACCGCTCGATCATCACATCGGCGATGGCGTGGCCGTCGGTCGCGCTATCCGTCGGAGTCACTGTCGGCGCCAGCCTCTCCGGTGCCGCCATCGATGCAGCCGGTGCGTACGACGGACTCTACGTTCCCGTGATCGGTGGGGTTCTCGTCGGGGTGTGCGGGGTGCTCAACGCCATCATCCGTCGAGGACATGCGCGACGGCGCGCGCCAGTCTCTTCCGCACCAGGTGGTCGCTGACCTCGACCCGATGCATTGTCACGTGACGCATCTGCTCAAGGATGCGCATCGTGCCAGCGGGGATGAACTGGTCAAGGGCGCCGTAGACGACATCGATGGGCACCTGCACCGCAGCGATGTCGCTCACCGTGGTCTGCGACTCGATGCAGTTCTGGAGGCTCAACATGAAGGGCACCCAGTTGCGCTCCGACACCTCGAGCGCATCTTTCAGCCCGAACAGTTGCGAGATATTGGCGGCGGTCGACATCGTGAACGCTTTGTTCTCGCGCATGAACTCGTAGACCTTGAGATACGCCCCAACCTGCAGTCGCACACGCGGATCGCTGATCTCCGAGGGCGCCACATAGACGGGCGGACTGACCAGGATCAGGCGGGAGACCTGCTCCGGATGCTGTGCCGCGAAGCGTGCAGCGAGGAGGCTCCCGAGCGAGTGGCCGACGAGCACGAACGGAGCGACGAGCCGCAGGGACCGAATGGTCTTGTGGATGGCCGCGACGTGCTCTTCGATCGTGTATTTCGCGTCAACGGGAGCGGGAGAACCACCAAACCCAAGGAGGTCGATCGAAATGCAACGGTACCGGTCATCGAGCAAGGGGATGAGCCGGTTAAACGTCGCCGCGGACGACGCGATGCCGTGTACGAGAATGACGACCGGGCCTTGCCCCACGTCACTGGCAATATGCAACAGCGGGGCTCGTCGGAGCCACACACGCTGCTTGATCGCGCCCCACCAGCTCATCTGCACAGCTTAAGTGACGACAGGCTCGCTCAAAACGTTGGGTAGTGGACGCCGAAGTGTGTCAGTAGCGTGAAGCCATGAGGCGCACAGCAACCATTCCCGTATTCCTTGTCCTCGCCGCGCTCGCCCTCACCGGGTGCTCAGCGGCGGGCTCGTCGTCCGACACCTCCTATGGTGGTGTCGCGGCTCCCCAGTCCGAGGAGGTCGCGGCCGGCAGCAGCGCCGACTCCGCGAACGTCATCGTCGCTCCCGGCGACCGGCAGGTCATCACCACCGGGTACGTGACCATAACCGTGGACAGTCCCACGGATGCCGCGGCCGATGCCGTACGGATCACCGAACAGAGCGGCGGCCGAGTCGACGGTCGAAGCGAATACGCCCCGAAGGACGACACCGACAAGGGCAGCGCGACGCTCACGCTGCGCATTCCGTCGGTGCGACTCACCGCCACTCTCGACGAGCTCCGCACGCTCGGGACCGTGGAGGAGGTCTCCCTCAACTCGCAGGATGTCACTCAGACCACGACAGACCTCGACGCGCGGATTACTGCGCTGCAGGCATCCGTCGATCGCTTGGTCACACTACTCGCGAACGCAACGGACACCGACACGCTCCTGAAGATCGAGGCCACGCTTTCGGATCGTCAAGCCCAACTCGAGAGCCTCCAGAGCGACCGTCGCTACTACGCCGACCAGGTGAGCCTGTCGACGGTCACGCTCAACCTCGTGGCGACCTACAACGCGCCGGTCACCGAACCCGACACATTCCTCTCCGGGCTCATCACCGGCTGGAACTTCTTCGTCGCCTTCTTCGCCGGGCTACTCGTCGTTATCGGTGTGCTGCTGCCGTGGATCATCCTCGGGGGCGTCGTCACCGCCGCGGTCCTGTTGATCGTGCGCTGGAACTCCCAGCGCAAGCTCAACGCGGAGTGACAGCTCGATCCGACGAAGAGAGCAGGTCTTTCACCATCGGGATGACCTTCGACCCGTAAAGCTCGATCGACGTCATCATGAGCTCGTGCGGGAGGGTGCCCGCACTGTACTTGAGGTCGAAGCGTTGGATGCCCAGAGTTCGGATGGTGTTGGCGAGCTTGCGGGCGACGGTCTCGGGCGAGCCGAGATAGAGGGATCCGTGTGCGATCTCGTTCGCGAACTCGTCTTTCGTTGACGGGGCCCAGCCGCGCTCGGCGCCAATCCGGTCGCGCATCGCCTTGTGGTGTTCGTAGTACTGCTCGGCGGCGAGTTCGTCGGTCGCGGCGATAAATCCTGGCGAGTGCACGGCAATCGGCAGATCGGGCTTCTCCAGTTGAGCGAGCGCGCGGTGGAACAGGTCGACGTAGGGGGCGAACCGCGCGGGGTCGCCTCCGATGATCGCCAGCACGAGAGGCAGCTCGTACCGGGCGGCACGCACCACCGACTCGGGGCTACCGCCGACTCCGATCCACGTCTTCAGGTGCCCACCTTGGGTACGCGGGTACACGTTCTGGTCCTTGAGGGCGGGGCGCAGTTCGCCGGCCCAGGTCACGGGGCGCTCTTTGATGAGCTCGGAGAACAAATCGAGCTTTTCTTCGAAGAGCTGCTCGTACATCGATAGATCGAAGCCAAAGAGCGGAAACGACTCAGTGAATGAACCTCGCCCGAGGATGACCTCTGCACGCCCGTTGGACAGCGCATCCACTGTCGCGAAGCGCTGGAACACGCGAATCGGATCATCCGAACTGAGCACGGTCACGGCGGAACCGAGGTGAATATTTGTGGTGGCGGTAGCGATTCCGGCGAGAACGACCTCGGGGGCAGAGACCGCGAAGTCGACGCGATGGTGCTCCCCCACCCCGATGAAGTCGATGCCGAGCTCGTCAGCGAGCACCGCCTCAGCGACAAGATTCCGGATGACCTGCGCCTGACTCACGGGCGAGGAATCCAGTCCTACTGTCACGTCACCGAAAGTGTCGAGTCCGAACTCTACGTCTGCCATCACTGACCTCTGCTCTCCCCACCATATTCGATGCGTTCGCATCGATCTGTTCAACTGTGTGATGGCCCTGCGCATTCCCGTGTCGAGTATCTCAGCCCGGACGCCACGATGCCCCGGGCCTTACGGCCCGGGGCATCGTTCGTCCCGCTATCAGTAGATGACGGTCAGGGTGTTCGACACCGCGATGAGCGTCACCACTGTTGCGCTGATGAATCCACCGATGTACGGGTTGCCCGTGATGCGGTAGAGCTTGCGCGACAGTACCGCGGTTGCGGCCAAGATCACGATCACCGGGAACAGCCAGATACTGAAGATTCCGCCGAAGTTCGGGATCGTGTAGCCCGTGACAAAGAACGTCACGTACTGCGCGACAACCAGAACGATCGGTGCGAGCGCGTTGACGAGCGCCAGCACCAGCGTGTTCAGCCACTCCTTGCCCCGGAGGGTAAAGCGGTTGAAGACGTTGATCGCTACCGAGTTGGCCACGAAGTAGACCAAGAAGAACGGCACATAGAGCAGTGCGATCCACAGCTTGTCAGCCCCGAAGTCCTTGACCGCGATCGTCCAGAACCGGAAGTCGGTGTTGAGCAGCCAGCTGAAGAAGAACACGATGCCGTAGGCGGCCGCGACCGTGACAACTGCAAGCGCGGCTGCAAGGCCGACCTTGCGCCAGCCTGGCAGCAGCCCAAGCGCACGCGGGCTCATCCCGTTCTTGCGACCGAACAGTAGGTACGAAATCGCCATGATGAGAATCGCGGCGAGACCGTTGACCGCCGCCCAGAATGCGATGAAGAACACCGCGCCCTGAGTGAAGATCGTGGGCAGGAAGTTGAACGAAATGCCCTGAATCCACGGCGTGTTGCTCATGACCACATAGCTGATCCCGGAGACGAGAGCCGAGACGACCATCGCTCCCCAGAACCAGCCCAAGCCTGCACGCGTGTTCGGCGCAACGGCCATCGGGGCCTCGAGCTTCAGGCCAGCGAACGCACGCGTGGACAACAGAGTGCGAGCGAACGCGAGGAGGAAGATCGCAAAGCCGATCAGACCCAGGGTCGTGAACGTCTCCTTGATCTGCCAGACCTGCGAACCCGAGTCGATAGCGGTCGGTGCGCCGAATGCCTTGTCGAAGAAGTCGAGCTGGTCGGCAACGGTGCCCTTCGAGATCGTGCCCCACGGGTGAGTCTGGGGTGGCGTGAACACAACACGGATCGCTCCGCTGGCACCATCGGTGTAGAACGTGCCAGCCTCACGAACATCCGAGATGTCCTTGGGGTCGGTGCCGTAGTGCAAGAAGGACTGCGCATTCGGCGTTCCGATGTACTCGCGCGGCGGGGTCAGTACTGCTCCTTCTGCGCTGTAGCTACGGAAGAAGAACTCGTCATACTGGTCAGCGACCAGACCGGTGTCGCGCGTGCCGTACAGGTTGAAGTAGGCGTTGTCGTTCGTGGCATCCGTGTAGACCGGGTCGTTATCGACGAGGAACACCGCGGCGATCAACGGCTTTTCCGCAGCATTGTCGATCGCTACCGAGAAGTTGGCCGCACGCGCTCCGTTGGAGTGGCCGGATACCCCGATCTTCGACGCGTCGACGTACGGGAGGTCTGCGATCAACTTGACCGCGTCATACATGCCTGTTCCGCCCAGCGTGATATCCGAGGTGAGGTAGTCGGAGTCGCCGTGGCCGTACATGTCGATCGACAGCACGACGTAGCCGCGTCGAGCTAGTTCGACGTAGTTGGCATCCTGCATCTCCTTGTTGTTCCACCACCCATGGGAGACGACGATCGCGGGCGCCTTGTGGTCTGCGGACACCCCGTTGGGCTTGTAGAGCAGCGCGCTCATCGACTCGCCTGAGGCGGTCTCCCAGCTCATGTTCTTGACCGTGACTGTGTACCCGTTGGTCTGGACGGCGGACGCCACGAGCGACGACACCACCATCAACACCAGCGAGAGCGCCAGCCAGAAGCTATTTCGCTTCATCATTGTGGGTTTCATTTCACTCCTTTGTGTTGTTGCACTGTTGATCATTTAGTTCTCCACATCCCCGTCCACCCACCCCATGGTCTTCGTCACCGCTTTCTTCCAATTGCGGTAGAGCTGGTCGCGTTCGAGCGGGGCCATTTCTGGTGACCATCGCTTGTCCTCCGACCAGTTGTCAGTGACGTCTTGTTCGCCTCCCCAAAAGCCGACAGCGATGCCCGCGGCGAAGGCGGCACCCAATGCCGTCGTCTCCGTGACCTTCGGTCGGATCACGTCGACACCGAGCTGGTCGGCCTGGAACTGCATGAGCAGTTCGTTGGCGACCATTCCACCGTCGACGCGGAGTTCAGCGAGATCCACACCCGCATCCGCGTTCATTGCGTCCATCACCTCGCGGGTCTGGAACGCGGTCGCTTCGAGCGCGGCCCGGGCAATGTGGTTCTTGGTGACGTACCTCGTCAGTCCGAGGAGGGCCCCCCGGGCATCCGGTCGCCAGTAGGGGGCGAAGAGTCCGGAGAACGCGGGCACGAAATACGCGCCGCCGTTGTCGTCGACCTTGCGGGCTAGCTTCTCGATATCTGGCGCATCGGCGAACATTCCAAGGTTGTCGCGCAACCACTGCACGAGTGACCCTGTGACGGCGATCGACCCCTCGAGCGCATAGACGGGCGCTGCGTCACCAATCTGGTAACAGACCGTCGTCAACAGTCCATTGGCGCTACGCACGCGTTTCGTTCCCGTGTTCAGCAGCAGAAAGTTGCCGGTGCCATAGGTGTTCTTGGCCATGCCCTCCGAGAAGCAGGCCTGGCCAAAGGTCGCCGCCTGCTGGTCGCCGAGGATGCCCGCAATCGGCACTCCCGGCAGCATCCCGTGCTCACGCCCGTGGCCATAGACCTCGGAAGAGGAGCGAATCTCGGGGAGCATCGACAGCGGTATCCCGAACTCGCCGGCGATGTCGTCACGCCAGTGAAGGGTGTCGAGGTCCATGAGCATCGTGCGCGAGGCGTTCGTGACATCCGTGACGTGGATTCCCCCGTCAACGCCACCCGTCATGTTCCAGAGCAACCACGTGTCGATCGTGCCGAAGTAGAGGTCGCCGCGATCGGCCGCCTCGCGCGCACCCTCGATAGTGTCGAGGATCCAGCGGATCTTCGGGCCGGCGAAGTAAGTGGCAAGCGGGAGCCCGACGACATCCTTGTAGCGGTCCGCCCCTGCGGCGCCGCCGAGGTCTTCAACGAGCTTCTGGGTGCGGGTGTCTTGCCACACGATCGCGTTCGTTACAGGAACTCCGGTGTGACGATCCCAGACGACAGTCGTCTCCCGCTGGTTGGTGATGCCGACCGCAGCGAGATCCTGCGCGGTGAGGTTCGCCCGGGTCAGCGCGATGCCGACGACCTCTCGGACGTTGTTCCAGATCTGCTGTGGGTCGTGTTCGACCCACCCAGCCCGTGGAAAGATTTGGTCGTGCTCAAGCTGGCCGGACGCCACCACGCGTGCGGACCGGTCGAAGACGATCGCACGGGAACTCGTGGTTCCCTGGTCGATCGACAAGACATACTCGGGCATCTATTTGCTCTCTCCGTTGAGATGGGTGGGTCGGGTCAGGGGTTCTGTGAGCTGAGCTTGTCGCTGAGGTCGACCATGGGGACGACCTCCTCGGCCTTGTCACGCTCACGTGACGCGCTTGCGTCGTCTGGCTGCTCAGCGGCCATCGCGTCTGCTGCGGCGCGCTTGCGGTAGAGGTCGATCTCGCGCGCCGTCTGCTTCTTCGTCCAGCCGAGCTGTGCCTCTGCGATGGCGGCAACTTCGGCCAGGGCATCCGTCGCCTCGTCCGGAAACTCGTACACCATGCGGGTGCGGCGCATCATGAGGTCGTCGAGGTGCAAAGCTCCCTCGTGGGTGAGCGCGTAGACGATCTCGGCCCGCAAGTACGCGCTTGCGTGTTCGAGTGGCACGGCGGCACTCGGGTCGGCCTGCGCGATTGCGGCGATGTCACGGATGTTCGCGCCGTAGCGGTGGAAAAGGTGGTCGGTCAGCGCCTTGTCCCAACCGAGGGTCTCGATCACCGAAGCCAACTCGTGCTCGGCGGTGAGGAATCCGTTGGCCCCCTCCAGCGGAATGCTCTGGGTGACAGACGGATTGCGCTTGGCCTCGGCGCCCAACGCGAAGTCGACGGCATCTTTCGCCATGACGCGGTAGGTCGTGAACTTGCCGCCCGCAATCGACACGAGGCCCGGCACGGGCGATGCGACTGTGTGCTCGCGCGACACCTTCGCAGATTGCGTGCCTTCCTTCGTGCCCGGCTGGAGCAAGGGCCGCAGGCCAGCCCAGGTGCCGATGATGTCGGAATGGGAGATCGGGTGATCGAGAACCTTGTTCGCCTCAGCAATGACATAGTCGATGTCGGCGGCAGTCGCGACCGGGTTCATCAGGTCTTCGGTCCACGGGGTGTCGGTCGTGCCAATCACCCAGTACCGCGACCAGGGGATCACGAACAGCACGCTCTTGGAGGTCTGCAAGATGAGACCGGTCGTCCCCTGGATGCGCTCACGAGGCACGACGATATGGATGCCCTTCGACGCGAGTACCCTCAGGCCGCCCTCGTCGTCGGCGAGCGCCTGGGACTCCTCGGTCCACACTCCCGTCGAGCTGATGACGGTCTTCGCCTTGACCGGCAACTTTTCCCCGGTCTCGAGGTTCTGCACCACTGCACCGTCGACGGCACCCGAGCTGTTCTTGGTGAGTTCGACGACCTGAGTCCGGGAGGCCGCGTGTGCCCCGTAGGAGACCGCGGTCCGCATTACGGTGAGCACGAGTCGGGCGTCGTCGACGTTCGCATCCCAGTACTCGATTGCACCGACCGCTGCCGTGGGCGCGAAGTCAGGGAACGCCTTCGTGAGACCGGCGCGCGACAGGTGGCGATGGAACGGCAGTGCGCGCTTCCCCCGTCGAACACTGGCAAGCAGGTCGTACAACAGGATGCCCGCGCCGACGAAAGCACGCTCGAACACGCGGTGGCGCAAGGGGTACAAGAAGGGAAGCGGCCGCACAAGGTGTGGGGCGATCGTCGTGAGGAGAAGGTCGCGCTCCTTGAGTGCTTCGAGCACGAGTTTGAAGTCGAGCATCTGGAGGTAGCGCAGCCCTCCGTGCACGAGCTTGCTCGAGCGGCTCGACGTTCCCGCGGCCCAGTCCTGCGCCTCGACAACCGCCGTCGAGAGGCCCCTGCTCACCGCGTCGAGCGCGATGCCGGCGCCGGTGACTCCGCCGCCGATGATGAGCAAGTCGAGCTCCTCGCCCGGCTTCGAGCTGGCGGCGAGGCGCGCCAGAGCACGGTCACGGCTCTCGGGGGTCATGCGGCTGTCGGTCATCCGGTCCTGTGTTTCTTGTCGTTTGGCGCTTGACTAGTGGCGCCGTGCAGCAGCGTATTCCCAGCAAGGGGTGCTTTGGCAAACTGAGCAGCGAACGTGCACATACGTGCAGAATGGTCAGTATGGATCGCGAAGAGACACTGCTAGCTGCGTCGTCGATGTACTACCTGCAGGACATCAAGATGGAGACGATCGCCAGTCGCCTCCACATGTCGAGGTCAAGCGTGTCTCGACTACTCAAGCAAGCGAGGGCCAGCGGGCTCGTCGAGATCACGCTCCGGCCGACCCCGACCCGAGCGCCCGGAGTGAGCCAGTACATCGCTTCGCAGTTCGGAGTGGAGGTCTACGTGGTCCCGGTACCCGACTCGGCAACCGACGAGGTGCGGCTCGAACAGGTCGCCATGAGCACCGCGCGGATGCTCACCGGCTGGTTCGACTCCGACATGGTCTTGGGCGTCGCATGGGGTACAACTTTGGGCGCCATCGCCCGACATCTCAGCAAAAAGCCGACGCGGGGGAGCTCGATAGTCCAACTCAACGGTGCCGCGAACAACCGCACCTCGGGCGTCGAATACGTGGGAAGTCTCATCTCGCGATTCGGTGACGCCTTCGACGCAACCGTGCACCTATTCCCCGTCCCTGCGTTTTTCGACTACGCCTCGACGCGACGCGCGATGTGGGGCGAGCGCTCGATCGCCCGCGTTCTCGACGTGCAGCGACGAGCCGATGTCGCCCTCTTCTCGGTCGGCGCCGTCGGCGGTGAGGTGCCGAGTCACGTCTATTCGGCCGGCTATCTCGAAGCCGAGGACATCGAGACTCTCGAGTCCGAAGGGGTTGTCGGCGATGTCTGCACAGTCTTCCTCCGCGCTGACGGAACGTATGAAGACCTCACCCTGAACGAACGTGCAACTGGCCCCACCCCTGCCGAGCTCCGTCGCGTTCCCCGCCGCGTGTGCGCCGTGGCGGGCGACAGCAAGGTCATTCCCTTGCTTGCCGCCCTCCGCGCGGGTGTCATCACGCACCTCGTCCTCGACGAGCTGACCGCGACGAAGCTCGTGTCGATCGACGCTCGCGCCTAGCCGAAGTAGGACTCGATGGATGCCGCGTCACTAGCCACCACATCGCTGGTGATCAGATCGCCCGCCTGCGAATTGAGAAGCGCAACCCACGCATCGAGTTGCGACTGCGCGAGTCCGCTCGCGAAGAGGGAGGCCGTGAGGTCGACCTTCGCCGCGTCATAGAGTGCGGAGAACGTCGGGTCGGCCATGAAGCGTTCGGCAAGAATGTTGCCCGAACTCGGGCCACCGTTTCCTCCAACGACATTGCCGCCCGCGACATTGCCGCCTTGGGGCGCGCCCGCCTGCGGGCCACCCGCCTGCGTCGCACCTTGGCCTACCTCGTTGCGCACTCCGAACGCGAGGTTCAGGTCCCACGACACCACGGTCATGAGCTGCGTCTCTTCGTCGTAGTAGAGGTACGAGTTGTTGCCCGGCCCCGCGATGTCGTCGAAGTTGTCGATCAGATCTTGGAAAGCGAGATAGGTCGCGAACGACTCGACGTCGAGGTAGCTGTCCAGCTCGGCCGCGAAGGTCGCGTCGTCGGACTCGTTGATGAACTTGAGGAAAGTCGTGAGCGGAACAAGGTTGTCGTCGCCTGCCTCCTGGTCGAAGACATCCGTGTAGAGCTCAGCGTCGTCCCCTCGATAGCTGTAGTCGCCGCCGGACTCTGCCTTATAGAGCAGCGCGCTGTCGTCGCCGAACTGCTCGTCGACCCAGCCCTCGTCCGGATTCTGGATGACCAGACGTAGTTGCTGGGCTCCCCCGTCGAACGAGACTCGGGATGACACCGCCTCCTGGGTGGCCAGGCCAGTATCCGCGAGCAACTCGAGCGCGAGCGCCTCGTTGAGTGCAGACGACGAGTTGTTGCCGCGCACGACGAACTCGGTCTCGCCCAGATACTCCTGGTCGTCGACGAACTTGTCGAGCCGGATGACCCACGGCAGCGTTGCAGGGTCTGCATCCGCGGTCACATCCCGCAGGCTCGAATTGCCCTTGAGCTTGACGCCCACGTTCTCGAACACCACCCCGTCGATGGTGACCGTTCCGGTGCCCCACTCCTTGTCACCGCTGGCAAGATAGCTGGCGATCAGCGCGTCGTAGTCGACGCCCGCGATATCGATGGTGTGCACCGTTGACGAATCCCAGAAGCTCGACGTGTCGATGACTACCGCCGAAGATTGGGTGGTTTCCGTTGTTGTCGTCGTGACAGCGCAGGCGGTTAGGCCGCCGCCGACGAGCGCGAGTGTCGTGGCGAGGGCGAGCTGTCGTGCGATGCGGATCGCGAGAGGTGAAGTGTTCATGCCCACACTTCAGCAACCCACAGTAGGTGCAGCCTTCGGGTTAGCTATGAAGAAACTATGGATGCCTAGCGCCAGGCCGGCCGGAATTGCACGCTGATGCGCGGCCCCACTGCGTGCTTTGTCTTGAGAATCGCGTGCTCGTGCGTGCGCTGCGTGGACCCGCCCATAACGATCAAGTCGCCGTGGCCGACGGGAAACTTCATCGTGCGCCCGCCACCCTTCGGGCGTACGGACAGCGAGCGCTCCGCGCCGACCGAGAGTATGGCAACCATCGTGTCTCGGTCGATCGAACGACCGACCCGATCCCCGTGCCACGCGACGCTGTCGTCACCAGTGCGATAGAAGCAGAGCCCCGCTGTCTCGAATATCTGTCCGGGAGGGCGGCCGTAGTGCTCGTTCAGCGCGTCTTGTGCACTCGTCAGAACGGGGTCTGGGAACGTGGACCCCGCACCGAACCATGACACAAGCCGCGGCACCGCGACCACGCGGTCGTACATCTCGCGCTTGTCAGCTTTCCAGGGAACATCAACCGCGAGCCGCTCGAACAAGGCGTCGGAGTTGGACAGCCAGCCGGGACGCAAGTCGATCCACGCGCCATCGTCGAGCGGGATTCGCTCGACCATGGCACCGAGAGGGCGCAGTTCGGGCTCGGAGAAGATGTCGTCGAAGAGTGAAGTCTGGAACGCAATGCTCATGTATCGAGACTAGCAACATTCGAAGATATGTTCGATAGTTGTTGGCTATCCCGCAAGCTCACCGAATCCGTCTACCGCCATCACTCGGATCGCCTCGACCGCATCGGCGGCTTGGGGTCCGGTCGCCGCGATCCGGATGACGTCGCCCTCCTTCGCCCCCAACGACATGATCGCGATGAGGCTGTTCGCGGCTGCTGGACCTTTGCCGCTCGTGACATCAACAATCGTCACCGTTGCGTCGAAACCCGACACTGTCTTGACGATTGTCGCTGCCGGGCGGGAGTGCAATCCATCCGGGTTGACCAGCGTGACGTCGACTCCGCCCGCGGCGCTGGGGCCAGCCGCGGCCGGGGGTGCGAGTTGCCCACGTTTGGCGTCCATCGCACCGTGCGCTTCCCGCTCCACCTCGTCGAGAGATGCCCCTGCGGCGGCGAGCACAACCGCGGCGATTATGCCCTCCACGAAAGGCGCGTCGCTGAGCCGCACCTCCGCAGTCGTGGCCGCGAACTCAAGAGCCATCGTGGCGCTGAGCACGGCAGAACCCAAGTCCATGAACACGAGCACACCGTCGGCCGAGGCAACGTCGTCGATCGCCGAAGCGACGCGGGTGGCATCCGTGCCGATAACGTTTTCGCCAGCACCCGCCGCGATGGCAAGAGGCGGCGGGGGCCCGGGAGTTCATCCACGACGAGGGTCCACAACTACGAGAACGCCGCTGGCCCAAAACGAAGAACGCCGCCAATAGTGGCGGCGTTCTCGTAGTTGTGGACCCTAGGAGATTTGAACTCCTGACCTCCTCGATGCGAACGAGGCGCGCTACCAACTGCGCCAAGGGCCCCTGCGCCGCCGAAGCGACTCAGACAAGAAACTAGGTTATCAGAACGCGTCACAGCCGAATTGCTGAACTGCGCGATTCACTAGGCGCGGCGTCGAGCCAACACGGCGTCGATGTCGGGCGTCGAGATGGAGTCCTGAGCGACGATTCCCATGCTGGCGAAGGGTGACGCGGACTCCGCGGCAACCCGCAATGGCGTCGCCTCCTGCTCGGCATTCCGCAACGCGCGCTCCGCGGCCGCCGCCGCGAGGGTTAGCTCGTGCGCCGGATCCTGAACGGCCGCGGCTGCCTCCACGACGGACCGCGACAGGTATAGGGGTTTAGGCATCGGAACGGGTGTCCACTCCGCTTCCCGCTGCACGACCTTCGCCTCGGCCGGGCCGAGCGTGGTGCGACGCGCGGGCCTCGCGGCGACTGGCATCGTGCGCGCCCGAGCGACCTCGGCAATGCGACCAAGGAGGGCAAGAGATCCGATGGCGGCGGCGACGGAGATCGCGAGCACGAACCACGACTGGGCAACTGCGCCGCCCGAGACCATCATGGCGACCTGGGCACCCGCGGTGACGAGAGAAACGAGAAGCGCCAAGGCTGTTGCCGCACGGGTGCGGCGAATGCGACGGGACGCGGCAGCAAGCTGGCTCGCGCTCGGCTGCGCGCGCCGCACTGGGCGACCGACGGATACGGGGCCCTGGCGGTACTCGGCGCGCTGCTGGAGCGCGAGCTGTCGGGCCGCGGCCTCGGCGCGCACGGCCGCGGGAACTTCCGCGGTCTCGGCGAGTACCCGAATCGTCTGTTGGAGTCGCACGGCGTTCCTCTCGGTAGCGAGATACTCGCGCCGTTTGAACCAGTTCGGCACGAGATAGACGAGCCAGAGGGCGGCAGCGATCGCGAGCATGAGCCCGCCACCGACGCCCGTGAGTTCCATGGCACTACGGTACGAGCAGGTTGGCCCGAAGGCCGGTCACCACGCGGCAGCGAAGTGTGTCGACTCGTGATTCAGGGCAGAAGCGGTCGTGCTGTCTTGGCACGGTCCGCTGCGGGAACCTCCGCGTGACTGTGCGGCGCCTTGCCGTCGAGCCAGCGTCGCAGCACGCCTTGCGGCAACTCTTCGACAGTAAGTCCGAAACAGAAGTGGTCGCGCCAGTCACCATTGATATGGATATACCGGCGCCGCAGCCCCTCGTAGCGGAAGCCGAGCTTCTCGACCACCCGCAGCGACGGCTCGTTCTCGGGACGGATGCAGATCTCCATGCGATGCAACCCCACTCCGAAGAAGCAGTGATCGGTCGCAAGCGCCACCGCCGTGGGCGTCACACCCTTGCCGGCGAATCGCTCGGACACCCAGTATCCGATCGTCGCCGACGACAGCGAACCGTACGCAATTGACGAGACATTCAGCTGGCCAGCGAGCTCCCCGTCAAACTCGATCACGAACGGTAAGCCGAGACCTGCACGTGCGTTCTGCTGCAAGCTCCGGATGCTCGACCGCACGTCGAACGACATGGGCCCGTGTGGGTTCGTCGCCTCCCACTTGCGCAGCCAGCCGCGGTTCTCGGCGAGTTCGCGCTCGAGGGCACGGGAGTCACGAAGCCGGATCGGCCGGATCGTTACGCTGCCCTCGGTCAGGGTGGGAATTGTCGACGACACGCCTACTCCAGAGTCGCGGAGAACTGCTTAAGCCAAGGCTTCAGTTCGGGTCCAAGGTCGGGGCGCTCGACAGCAAGCTGCACGATCGCCTTAATGTAGTCGAGCCGGTCACCGGTGTCGTAGCGGCGACCGCGGAAGACAACACCGTAGACACCACCCGCAATATTCTCTGTTGCCATCGTCTGTAGTGCATCGGTGAGCTGGATCTCCCCACCCTTGCCCGGTTCGGTGTGCTCGAGCACATCGAAAACGTCCGGTTGCAACACATAGCGCCCGATAATCGCGTAATTCGAGGGAGAGGTGCCCGCAACTGGCTTCTCCACCAAGCTCAAGACCTTGACCACGTCGGGCGTGCCGGTCTTCTCGACGGTCGCGATTCCGTACATGTGGGTCATCGACGGGTCGACCTCCATGAGAGCGATGATCGTCGCATTGCGATTGTTCTGCTCCGTGATCATTCGCGAGAGCAGCACGTCGCGCTCGTCGATGAGGTCGTCACCGAGGAGCACGGCGAATGGCTCGCGACCCACGTGCATCCGGGCCCGGAGTACTGCGTGGCCGAGGCCTCGCGGGTCGCCCTGGCGGACGTAGTGCATGTCGGCGAGGTCGTTGGAGTACTCGACTTTCTGGAGGCGATCGACGTCGCCCTTCTCTTCGAGGGTGGCTTCGAGTTCGGTGACCCTGTCGAAGTGGTTCTCGAGCGCGTTCTTGTTGCGGCCCGTGATCATGAGCACGTCGGTGAGACCGGCGGCGACGGCCTCCTCCACCACGTACTGGATGGCGGGCTTGTCCACCACCGGCAGCATCTCCTTGGGCATCGCCTTCGTGGCGGGGAGGAACCGTGTTCCGAGGCCCGCTGCGGGAATTACTGCCTTTGTGATGCGAAATGCCATGGTGACAGGCTACTTGGCGGACAGCCACAGTAACGGACGCGCCTACTATGAACATATGGTGGACGAGGTCGCTCACGAAAAGCGTGCGCTGCGCGCCGAACTCCGCGAGCGCCGTCGCATCACGACTTCGAAGGAACGCGACGAAGCCGACGCGGCCATCACCCGGAACCTCATTGAGCTGACAACCACACTCGGTTCTCGTTCGGTCGCCGCCTACCTCTCGCTGCCCGAAGAGCCCGCTACGCGGGATTTCGTCTCGTGGGCGTGCGACCAGGGCATCCGGGTGCTGCTCCCGGTTTCGCGCATCGACGGGCTGCTCGATTGGGCGCCCTACGACGGGACCGGCGAAGAGCTCGATCCGCTCGGCATGCCCGCCCCCGTCTCTGAGCTCCTCGGCCCGATTGCGATCAACGAAGTCGACCTCATCATCGTGCCTGCGGCATCCGTCGACCGCACGGGCATGCGCATGGGCTGGGGCCGCGGCTACTTCGACAAGACCCTCGGATCGATGGAGAACTGCCCGCCGGTCTATGCTGTGATCTTCGACAACGAACTCGTCGACACTGTGCCGAGTGAACGTCATGACCAGCGCGTCGGCGGAGTTGTGACTCCGTCTGGCATCGTCGCCTTCTAGCTTTTCGTAAGGACCCCGTGCCCACCTACTCCTACCGCTGCACCGAGTGCGAAAACGCTTTCGACATCGTGCAGGCCTTTACGGATGACTCGCTCACCGTGTGCCCGACCTGCGGGGGGAAGCTACGCAAGGTCTTCTCGCCGGTGGGCGTAACGTTCAGCGGCTCGGGTTTCTACCGCACGGACTCCCGCGCAGCTTCTGCTTCCACCGACTCGGCGTCTAGCTCATCGTCGTCGGGCGACTCAGGGTCGGGCTCCGGCACCGCGAAGAAGGATGCCCCCGCGGCCGCACCCGCGGCATCCAGCACGTCGTCGTCAAGCAGCTCGTCATCCAGCACGTCGTCGTCAAGTACGTCAGGCAAGGAGTAACTCGTGTTCAAGGGTTTCAAACAGTTCATCCTGCGCGGCAATGTCATCGATCTCGCTGTCGCGGTCGTCATCGGTGCCGCATTCACGAACGTCGTCAATGCGCTCGTGAATAGCGTGTTCAACCCTGCACTCGGCGCACTGTTCAACGCCGCCACCCTGGCCGAAGCGCTTCCGGTCACGATCCCGACGACCTCGGGTGACACGGCAACGATGTACTTCGGGGCCATCATCGGTGCCGTCATCCAGTTCCTGCTCGTCGCGCTCGTCGTGTACTTCGCGATCATCGTGCCGATCAACTACCTCTCGAAGCTCTCCTTCCACCAGCACGAAGCCGAGGCCGCGGCACAGGACGAGACCCCCGCCCCGCCGACCGAACTCGAGCTCCTCACCGAGATCCGCGACCTCCTCGCCAAGCGCGACGCAGCGTAGGTCGGCGGCTGCACTTCCGAAAGTCGCGCAGACGCAGCGCGCGTCAGCCCCAGTGCGGCGGCTTGTCTCGGCGGAGCTGTTCGTCGTTCTCGGTGGACGAGTGTCGTGCCGGTTCAGCGGTGGGATTCGGGTCGGTCCCGGGTGGAACATCCGTGGTCACACGCCGGTGCTTTCCGCGACCGGGGGGCACGTCTTCCGGAACGTCGGCGCGGTGGGACGGCTCCGACGGTACGTACACGGCACCCTCGGATGCCTCAGGGTTTTCAGACACTGGCGGAGGACACCACGGGGACTGCCGCAATCGGATCCGCTGCCGGAGTGGGGTCGGCGCCGAGCATCACCGCAATCTTGGAAGCGACGGCCTCCGGATCGCTGAACAGTTCGAACGCGTGAACGCGGAGATAGTGCCATCCGAGCCGCCGGAGCAGTTCAGGGCGTAGACGCAGCGACTCGCGCAGGCTCGTGCGATGCAGCACGATGTCGGTTTCGATCGCAATACACATGCCGCCGCGGGATGCCACGAGCCCCAGCTTGCCGCGGTGCCCGAGGGCCACGGTCAGTCCGCGAGCCTGGAGGCGGTTGGCGAGGTCGACAAGCATCGGCTCACTGTCATCGGGGATCGGCTGGGCGGCCTGCCGTGCGCCGACCTCGCCCAAGATCTCGGCAAGTGCGACGGCACCGTGTTGCATGCGACCGTCGTCGAGGTCTGCCGGTTCGAACGACGAAACGATGACCATGGAGCGCCGCGCTCGGGTCATCGCGACCGCGAGCAGTCGCTCGCCACCCGGCTCGCCGAGCGCACCGAAATCGGAGAGCACGCGCCCGTGCGGTGTGCGACCGTATCCGATCGAGAAGATGACCCGGTCCCGACTCTGCGCGACCGCCTGCTCGATAGTCGTGACGGTGAACGGTTCCGGACGGTCCGTGGTCACGAAGTCGAGAAGCTCAGGGCGAGAAACCGCCTGATCGAGCACCGCCTGCATGACATTCACCGCGTGCTTCTCAGAGGCGGTAATGACCATGAGCGACTCGTGCGGCTTCTTCAAGGCATGGTCGAGAACGAGATCGACGACCCGCTCGACCTCGGCGATCGGGCTTTCGATCGCGCCCGAGTCTGGGTCGGGCATCCCGCTGCCGTCGGCGACGTAGTCGAGTGCGAGGCTGCCGTGACCCAGGAACGACCCGGCCCACGGGAGCGAGTCGATGCGGCCGCCGTAGAAGCGTCGGTTGACGAGCTCAGCGAGGTCTTCCCCGCCCGGGCGGTAGCTGCGGGTGAGGGTCAGTGTGGGCAGCAGTTCGCTGAGGCGAGCGAGGGCGGAATTGGCATGCAGCTCATCGCGCGAGTCATCCGTGACCAACGGCGCATCGAGAGTCGGATCGGTCACCGCGATCGTGAACGGCGTCGGCGTCTGGGTGACCGGGTCACCGAAAGCGATAACCTGGCGGGCCCGGCGGATGGCGCCGGCATTCTCCGCGATCGTCGTGGCTCCAGCATCGACGAGGATGACCGTGTCGAACGGCATCGTGTCGACGATGTTGTCGATCTCGTAGGGCGATGCGAGCCACACGGGCGCGACAGTGCGGGACAGGTGCGGCGCAGTGGTCTGCAGGTCGTACGCCGAGATGCCCTCCCGGGCGAGGAGCTTCTTGAGGAGAGCTGCTTCCTCCGGCCAATCGACGAGACCGATTTTCCAATTCTCGGCAAGCTGCCATCCGAGCAATTGTGCGTTGCCAGCGGAGTGCGCTTCATCCACGAGTTTGAAGTCGGCCTCAAGCCGGTCGAGCACGGAAGTGTTGGCGTTCAGCAGGGCGCGGTCGGTCTCGAGCATGCCTTCGAGCGCCGACTTCCACCATGACAGCTCAAGTTCCGCGGCGACAGCGCTCTCAGGAACGTGACGGCGAGCGAGGTCATCGATGAGCGGATCGAGGTCGAGTTCCCGCAGATTGGACATGAGCGCGGTGCGCTCCTGCAGGTTGTGCAGCACATCGGACTCGGCGGCGAGACCGGCGATCTTGTCGATGAGGGTGGGGATGGGCATCCCCCCGAGTTGGGTCTCGCGTGTCGTCAGGCCGAGCGGGGTGTCAAGCGCGCCGAGATCCTGAGCGACGAGCGCGTACGCGGCCTGGACCTCGCCGATGCCGACGGGCACTTGAGGCGTCGCCCCTTCGGCCACGAACCGGTGCCACAGCACGCGCTGTTGCTGGATGCGGATGAGTGCCGCGTTGAGGTCGCCGACGCGCACGCCCGGACGCACATACTCCATCGCAAGCTTCTTGAGGCGGCGACGATTGCCCCTCGACATGTCCGGGAAGTCCCGGCGCGGGGCCGTGGCGGCGATCAGTTCGGTGATCGACCGGTCGAACACCATCGGCAGGAAACGGTCGAGGCTGTCGCGCAAGTCGACGAGCAGGCGGAGATAGACGCCCAGCTCGTTGATGTTCTGGAACGGGCGCATGTGGGTGCCCGCAATGAGGTGCATGCCTGCTTCAACGAGCGGCGGCAACGTCTCGTTGAGACGTTTGGCGATCTCGTGCGCGCGCAAAGCCTCATCGCCGCTCGCGAACTGTGCGCCGTACCAAGGCGAATCACCGGGACCGTACTTGAACTCACCAAGTTGGGCGGCCGCCACCATGACTTCGGCGGCACGGGTGCGGTCGGACGCAAGACGCTCGACAGTCCCGCGGGAGAGACGCGCGGTCGTGGACGGCGCATCAGGGAGCAGTGCGAGGCGACTCAGCTCCGTGACACAGTCGAGCACCGAGATGCCGAGCGTCGGATCCTTGCGGGAGAGACCACCCCGGTAGTCCAACAGCACTTTGCGCAGCCGCAGCAGAGCATCATCGACCTCACCCACGAGCGGCTGCTTGGCCTTCTCGCTGCGGGAGATCGAGCGGATGATGTCGCGCCGAAGCGTGCGCGGGGCCACAGCGAGACCCGGCAATCCGATGTCGCCGAGGCGGTCGGAGATCGACTGCAGGGACGCCCGCCGCGCGGAAGCGACGAGAACCCTCTTGTTCTGAGCGACCAACGTGCCGATTGCGTTGACGATGGTTTGGGTGCCACCGGTACCGGGCAGGGTCTTCACGACGAGGGAGTTGCCTGCCGTGATCTGCGCGATCACGTTCTCTTGTTCAGAGTCGGCGTCGAGCAGGAGGCTGTCGGTCTGTGGCGCCCGCTCGTCCGACGGAACGGACTGCACGGGAGCGTAGGCCTCCTCGACAGTCCACTTCGCGGCGGTGTTCCCGGCGATTGAGTCGAGAATCGGGTGCTCGAGGTGTGCCGAGTCTGCGATGAGCCCCGTTGCGACATCCGCGAATGATGAAACGATCAGGCGCGGGCTGACGGTGAACGAATCCAAGTGAGAGGTGAGTCCGCGGAGTCGGTCAATCACCGGATTCGGCTTGAACGTCCCGTCGTCATCGGTGAGGGCCACGAATGCGTCGGCATCGAGACGAAGCTGAAACTGCTCGTCGAGGGCGCGAGCGAGATCCGGGTTGAGGAACGCTGCTCCCCTGAGCTTGACCTCGAAATCGCGACCGTGGCGACGAATGGCGAGCGGTCGGAGCAGGATCGGCGCACGGTACTCGCCCATCCCGTGACGCCACTCCGCGATCCCGATTCCCAAGTGAATTGCGTCGATACCCCGGGCGCTGTGCAGCTCTAGGCCCTTGGCCGCGATCGCTCCGGCGGCGTTCTTCGCCGCGCGCAGGGCAACATCGTCGCGAATGAGGTTGGAGAGCAAAGTTGTCTTGCCTGTGATGAACTGCGCGAGACCACCGGGATGAGTCACGGAAAGCTCGATACGCGTGCGGGGCGAGTCGACGAAATGCAGCAGCGGTGAGGGACCGCCGACCGCCGCGAGTTCGGCCCGCCAGTCAGCCCAGACCGGTTCGGCGATATTGCCTGGGGTAACCCCCGGTTCCGCAAGAGTGATCATGTGCGGGGCAGTGACCTGCATCTGCGCGTGCAGGGTGGAGATTTCTGGCTCGACAAGGTCTGGCTCGACTGTGAAGTCGTCAGAGTGTCTATCGGCGCGCCGCACACCGCAACCTTAAGGTCGCCACCCGGAGAAACGCCGCAGGTTCAGCCGAGTTTCGCGGAACTGCGCAGCCGTACACTTGAGCGTCATGGACGTGGTTACGGGCATTACCGTTGCAATCGTCACCGTCGTCGCGGTTATGGGAGTTCTGGTCACCGTCGGGTTCGTCGTCCTGTTTCGGCGGCGCGGCGACCGCGGTATTGCCGCCGCCGGACCGAACACCCTCGAAGCACTCAACAAGCGTGCATCCAGCCTCCTGGTGAGCATGGACGATGCGGTACGCGCCGCCGACGAAGAGCTCGGCTATGCGATGGCCCAATTCGGGGCGGACCGGGCACGCGACTACGGGGACGCCGTGGCTGCCGCGCGCAGCAAGGTAGTTGAGGCATTCCGGCTTCGACAGGCGCTGGACGACTCCGTGCCCGATACCGATCGGACAAAGCGCGAGTGGACCCTGCAGATCATCGCGCTGTGCGAGCAGGCCGAGGCATCCCTCGATCAGCAGGATGCACACTTCGCGGGCCTGCGCCGGCTCGAGGTCAATGCGGCAGGCACGCTCGCTGACGTCCGCTCACGAATCGCCGCGTCAACCGCGCGACTCACACCGGCCCGGGACTCGCTCGCCCAGCTCGCGGCACACTACGCCCCGACGACTTTTGCCGCGGTCGCGAGCAACGTCGAAGGCGCCGAGCGAGCCCTCGACGAAGCAACAGCAGGCGCAGATGCCGCGGCCCCGGCCATCTCGAACACCGGCGTGAACGACGTTTCCGACGCCCTCGATCGCGCTGGCCAGGCCGCACGTCGCGCCGATCAACTGCTGGACTCCGTGGACCGTACCGCCCGTGACCTCGCCGCCGCGTCGGCCGCACTCGCGACCCTGCGCGACGGCACGAAGAAGGATCTCGTCGAGGCCAAGGCCGAGCGAGAGGCCGCGCCAGACTCTGAGACGCGGCAAGGCATCATCGACGCGATGGCAGCCGTCGAGGCGGCGCTCGCGGCGCCCGCCGGTCCTTCTGACCCGATCGCGGAACTCGACAACGTCGGTTCGGCGGTCGCCCAACTCGATCTCGCGCTCGCGAGCGCCCGAAACCAGACCTCACGACTGGCACACGCACGCGCCGCCTATGAAGCGACCCTCGTCAGTGCCACAAGTCAGATTGCCGACGTGCGCGAGTACATTTCCCAACACGGCAGCGGAGTCGGCGCCCGTACTCGGCTGGCAGAAGCCGAGCGGCAGTATCAACTTGCCCAGTCGGCAACCGATCCGGTCGACGCGCTCGACACCATCCGGCGGGCCGTCACGCACGCCCGCGACGCGGACGCCCTCGCGCGCTACGACGGTCGCTGAGGTCCCGGCGCCTCCTCCCCTGCCCCTGCCCCGCCGCAGCTCTGCCGCAGCTCTGCCGCGCCTGCCGCGCCCGTTGACCGGGCCCCTTTCCCGCCAGAGCCGCCGGTGCACAACTCCTGCAACTTTGCGCCCGAGAGCGGTTCACGGCTCGGTCAAGCGCTCGACGGCGACGATCTGCCGGAGTTGTGCGCACCACAGGGTGCGCTGTACAACCTCGAGCACGACCGCCGAACGTGGTCGCCGCCCCGCGGCAGCCGGACCTCCGGCCCGCCCCAGCCCGCGAACCCGTGTTGGCAATTCAGGAGATTTACCCCGAAAGGGCCGACGGACGGCCCGGTCAAGCGCTCAACTATGTCCGAAGTCCTGAGTTGCCGACATAGGAGTGCGCAGGAATCGCCGGCAGGAGCCGCTGGAGGAATCGCCGGCAGGAGCCGCCGGAGGAATCGCCGGCAGGAGCCGCTGGAGGAATCGCCGGCAGGAGCCGCCGGGGCGGTTCCGCCGCTGATGTCGCCGCCGGCGCACAACTCCGGCAACTTTGCACCGGAGGCCGGCCCACGGCTCGGTCAAGCGCTCGACGGCGACGATCTGCCGGAGTTGTGCGCAGGACAAGGTGCGCTAGACAGCCTCGAGCACGATGGCCGAACCCTGACCGCCGCCGCCGCAGATGCCGGCGGCGCCGAGCGTTCCGGGGCCGAGGGCGGCGAGCCGGCGAGCGAGGTGCCCGACGATCCGCGCTCCCGAGGCGCCAATGGGATGGCCGAGCGCGATCGCTCCGCCGTGGGAGTTCACGATGGCGGGGTCGACTCCGAGCTGGGTGGTCGAGTGCACGGCCACCGCGGCGAACGCCTCGTTGATCTCGACGGCGGCGAGCTCGGCTGCGGTGCGGGATGCGCGGCTAAGTGCCGCCTCGATCGCGTTGGCCGGTTGGGCGTGAAGGGAGACGTCCGGGCCGCTGACCAGAGCGTGGGAAACGAGGCGCGCGAGAGCCGAGATGCCGTGCGCCGAGGCGTAGCTGTCGCTGACGAGGATGACCGCGGCCGCGCCATCGGTGAGTTGCGACGAGTTGCCGGCAGTGATGCTGCCGCCGTCGCGGAAAGCCGCGCGCAGCTTGCCGAGGGTCTCTGCAGTCGTGTTGGCACGCAGACCATCGTCGTCGGTGACGGTCACCGGTGCGCGCCCCGGCACGGTCAACGGCGCGATCTCATCCCGAAGTGCAGGCTGGGCGGCGGCCAGACGCGCGTGCGACGAGGCCGCGAATGAATCCTGTTCCGCGCGGCCGAGGCCGAGGGATCCGTTGAACTCGTCCGTCGACAAGCCCATGCTGCGGCGCTCGAACGCGTCGGTGAGTCCGTCGACCTCGAGGGTGTCGACGAGGGTCGCGGAGCCGTATTTCGTGCCCGCGCGCGATCCGACGAGGGCGTGCGGTGCGAGGGTCATCGACTCCTGGCCAACCGCAACGACGACGTCGGCCTCGCCGCCCGCGATCAGCCGGTGGCCCGCGACGATCGCCTCCATGCCCGACAGGCACACGGCGTTCACGGTCATCGCAGGCGTGGAGAGCGGGATGCCCGCCGCCACTGCCGTCTGGCGTGCGGGGTTCTGGCCGACTCCGGCCTGGAGTACCTGCCCGGCCACGACGTACTGGACGGCGTCCGGTGCGATACCGGCGGCGGAGAGTGCTGCGCTCACGGCGTGCGCCCCCAGCGCTGGCGCGGTGACATCTTTGAACACGCCATTGAACTTCACGAACGGGGTGCGGGCGTATCCGACGATAAGTGTGGTCATGACTGTGTTCCTTCCACGAAGGTGGCTCCGGTTTTCTCCCGGACTTCTTCTACGGTGACTCCCGGCGCGAGTTCACGCAACACGAGCCCGACATCCGTGACGTCGAATACCGCGAGGTCGGTGATTATCTCGTCGACACAGCGGCGCCCGGTGAGCGGTAGCGTGCACTCTTCGACGATCTTGGGGCTGCCGTCTTTCGCAACGTGGTCGGTGATGACGGTCACGTGCGGGGTGCCTGCGACGAGGTCCATTGCGCCGCCCATGCCCTTGACCATGGCGCCGGGGACCATCCAGTTGGCGAGGTCGCCTCGGCCCGATACCTGCAGGGCGCCGAGCACAGCGGCGTCGATGTGGCCGCCGCGGATCATGCCGAACGAGGTCGCCGAGTCGAAGAAGCTGGCCCCGGGGTTGGCGGTGACGGTCTGTTTGCCCGCGTTGATGAGGTCTGCGTCCTCCTCGCCCTCGAACGGGAACGGTCCGATTCCGAGCAACCCGTTCTCGCTCTGCAGGGTCACGCGCGTGCCCTCCGGAATGTAGTTCGCCACGAGCGTCGGGATGCCGATACCGAGGTTCACGTAGTCGCCGTCTGTGAGTCCGCGCGCCGCGATGGCCGCCATCTCGTCTCTCGTCCAGGCCATGTCAGTTGCTCCCTGCACTCGTCGAGGGGCGAGGTCGTGTCGTTCGCTGTTCGATGTCCTTCTCGCGGGTGGTCGTCACAAGCCGCTGCACGAAGACGCCAGGGGTCACCACATGGTCCGGGTCGAGGTAGCCGTCTTCCACGAGTTCCTCGACCTCGGCGATGGTCACGCGCCCGGCGGTCGCCGCGAGCGGATTGAAGTTGCGCGCCGTGTGCCGGTAGATCAGGTTGCCTTCGAGGTCGCCGCGGTGGGCGTGGACGAGCGCGACGTCGGCGACGATGCCACGTTCGAGCAGGTACTCCTCGCCGTCGAACACCATGGTCGGCTTGCCCTCCGCGATCGGGGTGCCGACTCCGGTCTTGGTGTAGAAGCCCGGGATGCCCGCACCTCCTGCCCGCAGTCGTTCAGCAAGGGTGCCTTGCGGTGCGAACTCCACCTCCAGGGTTCCGGCAAGGTAGGCCGCCGCGAATCCCTTGTTCTCCCCGACGTAGGAGGAGATCACGCGGCGGACTTGACCGTTTTCGAGCAACACCCCAAGCCCTTTGCCGTCGACTCCCATGTTGTTGGAGACCACGGAGAGGTCTTTCACTCCGGAGTCCCGCACGGCGTCGATCAGGTCGGCGGGGATGCCGCTGAGTCCGAACCCTCCGACCGCAAGGGTCATACCATCGGTGAGAAGCCCTTCGAGGGCCTCCCGCGCGCTGGGCCATAGCTTCGTCATTGATTCTCCTGCTCACAAGGTGGACAGGAGCGAGCCTGTCACTCATGGGATTGTTCGCGTCGAATCTGAGCACCATGTGACTTCCCGGAGGTATCCTGACCACATAGTGGAGAAAATTCAGGGCGGGCAGGTCGTGGCGCGCATCGCCAGCATCCTTCGCGAACTCAGCACTGGCGGGGCGGAGGGCATGCGCACGAGCGATCTCGCGGCGGCGGTCGGCCTCACCCGTCCGACCGCGTATCGGCTGCTGCGCTCACTCGCCGCGGAAGGCTTCGTCGATCTGGACTCCGAGAACTCCCGCTGGTTACTCGGACCGGAGTTGTTCGTGATGGGCACGATCGCCGCCGGCCGCTACGACGTGACCGCCTCAGCCGCACCGTTCGTGCAACGCCTCGCCGCGCTCACGGGAGAGAGTGCTTTTCTCTCCGTCCGACGGGGTGACGAAACGGTGTGCCTGCTACGGGAAGAGGGGAGCTTTCCGGTGCGATCGTTCGTGCTGTACGAGGGGGTGCGGTTCCCGCTCGGGGTCGCCTCGGCGGGGCTGGCAATCCTGTCGTTCCTGCCCGAAAACGAGGTCGATGCGTACCTGCGGCGCTCCCCAGGGCTCGGGGTGGAATGGGGTGCGAGTCACTCGGCTGCGGGCATCCGTGATCGAGTAGCCCAGACGCGCGACCGCGGCTTCGCGGTCAACCCCGGGCTCATCGTCGAAGGCTCGTGGGGAATGGGGGCCGCGGTGTTCGACTCCAGCGGCAACCCTGCCTACGCGCTCAGCATCACCGGCATCGAGACACGGTTTACAGATGCCCGGCGCTCAACTCTCGGGCGGATCCTGCTCGACGAGGCCCACGCGCTGTCGCGCAGGCTCGGGGCGAACTAGCGAACTAGCCGCGGTACTTGGAGCCGGCCATCGACACGAGCGCCACGACAGCGGCCAAACCGGTCGAGAGGGTCAGGACGCCGATGATGATCCAGAGTGCGGTAGCCATGCGATCAGATTACCGTGAAGGAATGGACTTCCGGCGCTTCTGGCTTGCCGAGACCGTTTCGGGGTTCGGCACGTACATCACCACGATCGCGCTGCAAGTCCTCGTCGTCATCACCCTCGGCGGAACAGCGCTCGACGTCGGACTACTGAACGCCGCACGGTGGCTGCCGTACCTCCTGCTCGGGCTCGTGGTCGGCGCCCTCGTCGACCGGCGCCGACGAAAGCCGATCCTGGTCGGGACGGATCTCGGGCGGGGCATCCTGCTCGGGGCCATTCCGCTGTTGTGGTTGTTCCAGGTGCTCACTCTCCCGGTGCTGCTCGTGGTCGTGGGCGGCATCGGGCTGCTGACCCTGCTCAATGACTCGGCCTCCCAATCGTTCCTTCCGCGTCTCGTTCCTCGGACGGGCCTCCTTCAGGCGAACGCCAGGCTCGACCAGAGTGCGGCCGTCGCGCAGACATCCGGTCCGCTCGTGGCGGGCGGGCTCGTGGCACTGTTCGGCGCACCCGTCGCGGTTCTGGTCGACGCGGTGTCGTACTTCTTCTCCGCGATCGTTATGGCGGGCATCCGGGTCGTCGAGCCTGCACCGAGCACCGAGCGACTGCACCTGCGCAGGGACATCGCCGAAGGGCTTCGGTGGGTGTACCGGCACCCCACCCTCACACCGACCGCGATCACCACCCACGTCTGGTTCCTGTTCAACAGCATGCTCACGACGGCGTTCGTTCCTTTCGTGCTGCTCTCTCTGAATCTCAGCGCGTTCGAGCTCAGCATCTCTCTGGCCGCTGCTGGAGTGGCTGGTCTGCTTGGCGCCTTCCTTTCGACACGGGTCGGTACGCGCTGGGGTGTCGGCCCCGTGGTCATCGCCGGTTACGTCGTGATGGTGTTCGGGTGGGCGATCATTGCGCTGGTACCGAACGGCGTGTTCACCGTGACGCTGTTGGCGCTCGGTCAGGGCCTCTATGGTTTCGCCCTCGGGCTGCAAAATGCCAACGAAATGGCGTTCCGGCAGTCGATCACACCAGACGCCCTGCAGGGTCGGACGAACACGACGATCCGCTCGATCAACCGCGCGGCCATCGTCATCGGCGCCCCGCTCGGCGGCCTTCTCGCCGATGCGATCGGGTACCGACCCACGATCTGGATCGGCATTGCAGGCTTCGTCTCGGTTGCCATCGCGCTCGCGCTCTCACCGTTCCGACGAGTGCGGCTCTGACTGTTTCATCTCGAAACGGTTACGCCGCTTGCCGCGTCGAGCACGCGGGCGCTACGTTCTAATCCACGCCATTGAAAGGAGGCCGACCGTGTTGATTTTCCGAACCAAGGGAATGTCCCTTACCGCCGGCTTCGCTGGCGTCTTCACCGCGTAGCCGCTGACAGATTCCGTCACCGGTGAACGGTGGCGACGCTCTCGAAGCTCAGGCCCTCGCACAATCCCGTGCGCACGGCGTTGTTCAACGCCTGAGGGCCGACCGCCCCGTCGACGACCGGTCAACAGCTGATCTGGTCGACCATCTCCCGCCGCCACGAGCGGCACGTCGGGCGCTCACGCGCGCCAGCAGTGAAGGAAAACCCACATGAATACCACCCTGCCGACTGCCCCCAGTCGTCACGATCACCCACCCCAACCGATCGAGCGCGCCGAGCCTCGGGTGCGCCGTGTCGGGGTCATCGACCGCATTGCGTTGCACCTCGGTGTTGCCCTGATCACGTGGAGCCGGCGACCTAGCGCCGCTTCCCGTGAACGTCGCGCCACTCGCCTCGAGCAGAACATCCTCCGGCTCGAGCGCGAACGCGAATGGGATCGCGCTGCAAGGCTGACCCTCCCCCTGAGATAGCGGTGAGGTCGGCCGGAGGGCCGTCGCCGGAGCCTGCTCCGACGGCGGCCTTCGACGGCGCTAAGCCTCGGTCGGCGCCGGCTTCGGTTCCGTGTCCGGGTCGACCGGGTGGTGGCTCGTGATCGAGAGGCGGTTGAACGCGTTGATGGAAATGCCGAGCCAGCGCACGGCAGCGGTTTGGGCATCCGTGAGCTCTGGATGCTCGATGTCGGCAGCACGTCGACCGGACGTGACGTCGGCGATCAAAGTGATCTCCTCCGTGATGGCGAGCGCCGCGCACTCGGCCTCGGTGAAGTAGTCGGTGTCGCGCCAAGCCGAGAGGATCGCGAGACGGTCCGTGGTCTCACCCCTCTCGAGCGCAACCCGGGTGTGCAGGCGCAGGCAGTACGCGCATCCGTTGAGCTGGGATGCCCGCAGCTTCACTAACTCGATGAGCAACGGATGCAGCCCAGAGTCGAGGGCTGCGAGCTCCGCTTGCTTGCTCACGCCGAGCAGCGCCTCGTATGCCTCCGGGAAAGCCTTGTCGAGAAATATCGCCATGGATGCCACGCTACCCGGGCACTCACGAAGAAGGGCCGCCACTCTCGTGACGACCCTGCTTCTAAGCCTGTGAACTACGCCTGTGGCACCAGCGCGAAGGTGACCGCGCCGTTCTCGCCTACCTGGGCGTCAAGCATCTTGTCATCGAGCACGACGGAGGTCGCCGGCTCGAGGAACACCTTGGCGCCGTCGGACTCCACGGTGGCGTCACCGGGGACCGGCTCTGCGACGACCGAGACCGCGAAGCCCGGGTTGTCTTCGGGGCCTTGACCGATCCGCAGGCCTCCGCCTGAGGCCTCCGGGTTACCCGAGATAATCGCCTTGACGGCGGTGGTGGCTGTTTCTGTGAGGGTGAGCATGCGCTTCCTTTCCGTTGGCAGCAAACGAGTAAGCCACGCTTCCGTACCTGACGGCAGGCGTCAACCTGAGCCGAGAATACGGAGGAAACTCACACCCGGGGCCTCAGTCGAGGTGCTGCGTGCGCCGGTAGTGCACCACGATCATCACCGCGGCGACCGCGCCGAGCACGTGCCAGATGGCGTGTCCCTGTAGCAGCGAATGCCCTTCGCAGAAGTAGGGCGTCTGGTCGAGCAGCCAGATCCCGTAGGCCACGACCATGGTCGCGACCCCCACGTAGATGAAGCGCACCTTCGGCGACCGCGGGCTGTGGCCGGTGACGGACGGCATGAGCTCGAGCACGATTCCCGGGAGCAGGAGCGCTGCGAAGAGCAGGCGGCGGGCATCCGGGACAAGGTATTGCACGACCGCGAGGATCACAGCAAGCGCGACGAACAGCGCGATCGCCGTCCGAGAGCGAAGCCTGCCGCTGCGATACAACGCGCCCAGCGCTAGCAGGATGCCGAACGTGTACATCGAGAAGATGTCGAGAAACTGGCCGAAAAATGACAACGTCGCGTGGTACGTGAAGCTCGAGGCGCCGATGAAGACGAAGATCGCGCCGAAGATCGGGGTGAGCCGACGCTCGGGAGTTCCAGGCGCCGGCCGGAGGCCGCCGAGCACAGTCCAGAGGCCGACGAAGACGAAGGCGAGTGAGCTGAAGGAGTCCGCGAGCTGCGCCGGGAAAACTGTTTGGGGGGCCTCACAGAAGCAGCCGGTTTCGACGCAGGTCGCTGGCCGCGTGGCAAGGTCGCTCGTGCCGAGCCATTGGGCCACGAAATACAGGAGCGCGGCCAGGCCGAGCGTGAGCACTACCGCGAGGGCCGTCCGGGCGGCGGTAGAGAGACGGTCGGTCACTTTTGCAACTGCTCGGCGCCGGCCAAACGCTGCGCGAAGTAGATCGGCACGATCGAGACGAACACGAGCATGACCGCGATGACGTTGACGATGGGCGCTTGACTCGGCCGGAAGAGGTTGTCGAGAATCCAGATCGGCAGAGTCGTCACACCGGCACCAGCCGTGAAGGTGGTCACGATGATCTCGTCGAACGACAGGGCGAACGCGAGCAGCCCGCCCGCGAGCAGCGCCGAGCGCAACTGCGGGAAGGTGACGAGGCGGAAGGTCGTCCACACTCCCGCCCCGAGATCGGCTGACGCCTCCTCGAGAGAGGTGCCCATACGACGCAACCGCGCGATCACGTTGTTGAACACGGTAACGATGCAGAAGGTCGCGTGGGCCACGATGATCGTCAGTACGCCGAGACGCACGTCGAGGATCGTACGGAACGCGTTGTTGAGCGCAATTCCCGTCACGATCCCCGGCAGCGCGATCGGCAGGATGACGAGAAGCGACACCGAGTCACGGCCGAAGAAGGTGTGGCGCTGCAGTGCGAGTGAGACGAGGGTGCCCAGAACGAGGGCGATCGCGGTGGACGCAAGCGCGATCTGAAGGCTCGTGGTCACGCCTTCGAGTGCTCCTGCATTCCGGAACGCCCGGCCCCACCACTCCAGGGTGAATCCGGGAGGCGGCCAGGTGAGGCTCGTACTCGTGCTGAAGGAGTTCACGAACACCACGAACAGCGGCATGTAGACCACGGCAAGGATGAGCGCCGTGATGGTGCCGAGGGTGACGCGTGCAACGCGGCTCAGTCGCATCCGGATGCTCCTAAAGGCTGTTGAGGGCGCCGGTGCGGCGGGCGACCCCGAGGTAGACGATCATGATGCCGATCGGGATGAGCGCGATTGCGGCCGCGAGCGGCAGGTTGTTGGCGGCACCCACGTTCGTGAACACGAGGTTACCGAGCAGTTGGTTAGCGCCCCCGACGATATTGACGGTGATGTAGTCACCGAGCGAGAGCGAGAAGCTGAAGATCGAACCCGCAATGATCGCGGGCCAGAGCATGGGGAGTACGACCGACCGCATCGTGCGCCAGGTCTTGGCACCCAGATCGCTGGATGCCTCGAGCAGTGAGTTCGGCACCCGCTCGAGCCCCGCGTAGATGGGCAGGATCACGTAGGGAAGCCAGAGGTAGGAGAGCGTAATGATGGTGGCTGGCAACCCGTAGCCGGGCGACGTCCCGCCGAACGGCGTGACCAACCACTCAACGATCCCACCTTGCGAGAGGGCCGACCGCCACGCGTAGACCTTCACGAGATAGCTCGCCCACAGCGGCATGAGCACCGCGATTACGAGGATGCGCTGCAGACGCGGGCTCGCCACCTTTGCCATGAAGAATGCGATCGGGAGGGCGACGATGATGTCGATGATCGTCACGAGGAGTGCGACTCCGACCGTGCGCAGCGTGACCGCCTGATACAGCGAACCCGTGAACACAGTGATGATGTTGTCGAGCGTCCACGTGGTCTGCACTTGACCCGTGAAGCTGTCGACGGTCCAGAACGCAGTGACCAACAGCGCCGCGAGCGCCGCGATGTACACCAAACCCAGCCAGAACAGCGGGGCCGACAGCAACAGCGCGAGTCGAACCCGAGCGTGCTGGCTCAGGAACACGGAAATCGTGCGTGCCGGAGTCGCCTTCATGGAAGGGACCCCGGCACGCTCGATGGTAGGGCTGGAAGTCACTTAGCCCTTGATCTCCTGCCACGCGGTGGTCCACGCGGAGTAGTCGGTGCAGGTGACATCCGTGCGCCCGTCGAGGCACTTGGCGATCGGCGTCGACCAGTACCAGATCTTCGCCGCGTACGCCGCGTCGCCGGCGTGGAACGCCTCACAGTCATCGCGGAACGCACAGGCCGCCTGGCTGGAAGGTGCCTCACCGAAGTAGGCGGTCGCCTGAGCATTCGCCTCGGGGCTGGCGATGTAGTCGAGCCACGCATAAGCGCAGTTCGGGCTCTTCGCCTGCGAGCCGATCATCCAGGTGTCGCTCCATCCGGTCGCGCCCTCCTCGGGCAGAACGACGTCGGTGTTGCCGGTCGACACATAGTTCTGGATGACCTGCCAGGTGGTTCCGACGACGCTGTCACCGGTCTCGAACGCCTGAATCTCCTTGAGGTAGTCGCTCCAGTACTCGCCGATGCTCGCGCGCTGAGCCTTCAGCAGGTCGACCGCGGCAGCAAGCTGCGTCTCGTCGAGCGCGTACGGGTTCGTGATGCCGAGCTCCGGCTTGTGCGCCATGAGGTACACCGCGGCATCCGCGATGTAGATCGGGGAGTCGTAGGCGGTCACCTTGCCTGCGTTAGCAGCTGCGTCATCGAACACGACACTCCATGAGGTGGGGGCCACCGGGAACACGTCCGTGTTGTACATGAGCAGGTTGGCGCCGTAACCGTGGGGGATGCCGTACGCGACACCGTCAACGCTGTTCCACGACTGCATCTTCAGGAAGTCGTAAATTCCGCCGTAGTTCTTGAGCAGGTCGGTGTTCACGGGGGCCACGTCACCGGCCGCGACCAGACGCAGGCTCGCGTCACCGGAGGCCGCGACCACGTCGTAGTCACCGGTCTTCATGAGGTTGAACGCCTCATCGGATGTGCCGTACGACTTGCTCGTCACCTTGCAGCCAGTGGCATCGACGAACGGAGTTACCCAGTCCACGGTCGGGTCATTCGTTCCGTCTTCGACATAACCGGGCCAGGCGAGAATCGATACGCTGCCTTCCATCTCGCCGAGGCTGGTCGCCTCTGCTCCACCGGTGGGGGCCGATGTGGTTCCGCAGGCTGTGAGCAACGCGACAGAGGCCGCGATCGCTAGGCCGGCAAACAGTGCCGACCTTCTTGGGACTGATATTCGCATTGCTGTGCTCCTTATCTGGGTGGGGGTGTAGATCAGGCCATTGCGGGTTCGAGGTCGACGAGGTCGGAAGGGGAGAATCGGACGCTCACAACCTCACCGCGACGATCAAGTGGCGATGCCGTTCCGGCGTTCTGTTCGAGCACCGTGAGTCGCTTTCCTCCATCAACGTCGACGAGGATGCGCATGCTCGTGCCGAGGTAGATCACTTCGGTCACGCGGCCGGCGAGGGCAACGGTATCCGTCACGACCTTGCCGCCCGGCGCGTGCAGGGTGATCTTCTCTGGGCGGATCGAGCAGACTCCGTCGCGACCGAGCATCCCCTTCGCCTCGTCTGCGTCGAAGATGTTGGAGGTCCCCACAAACGAAGCCACGAACGGAGACATCGGCGCCTCGTAGATCTCGGCGGGAGTGCCCAACTGCTCGATACGGCCGTTGTTGAACACGGCGATCCGGTCACTGAGAGTGAGTGCTTCTTCTTGATCGTGGGTCACGAAGATGAAGGTGATGCCCAGCGAGCGCTGCAGTTCTTTGAGTTCCACCTGCATCTGCTCGCGCAGTTTGAGGTCGAGCGCGCCGAGCGGCTCGTCAAGGAGGAGAACTTTGGGCTCGACGACGGTCGCCCGTGCGAGTGCGACCCGTTGCCGCTGGCCGCCCGAAAGCTGGCTGGGCTTGCGGGGACCGAATGTTCCCAGAGCAACGGCCTCCAGTGCGGCGGTCGCACGCTCGAGCCGCTCGTTCTTGGCGATTCCGCGGACCCGCAACCCGTAGGCAACGTTCTCGAGGACGGTCATGTGGGGAAACAGCGCGTAGTCCTGGAAGACGGTGTTGACGTCTCGGTCGAAGGGGGCGCGGGAGGTGACATCCTGCCCGAGCAGTTCGACCGTTCCCGAGGTCGGCATCTCGAACCCCGCAATGAGGCGTAGGACCGTCGTCTTACCTGAACCTGACGGGCCGAGCATGGAGAAGAACTCTCCCTCGGCGATGTCCAAGTCGAGATTGTCCACCGCGTTGACTGCGCCGAACGTCTTGGTGAGTCCGGTGAGTCGGATCGCAGGCGTTTCTGATGTCACGCATGGCCTCCTTGCCTGTATGTAGTAAATCATATGGAAACAGATGTCTTGCAGGTCTCCCGGATGTTACGGTCGTGTCACATGCCTCAATCGATACGACCCACGACCGCCGCCCGCGCCGCGGTGTTCGCGCCGCTGGCGGGTGGAGGGCGCGCCGAACTGGTCGCGCAGCGGCTGACCGACGCAATTGAACTCGGCCTGCTCACCGATGGCGAGCGCTTGCCCAGCGAGAGTGAGATGGCCCGTCAATTCGGAGTGGCCACCGTGACAGCGCGGGAGGCACTCGAGGCCCTGCGCGAACGAGGGCTGGTCGAAACCCGCCGCGGACGCGACGGGGGCAGCTTCGTGACTGCAGTCGGTTCGCGCAACGAGAGCATCGACCGGCGAGTGCGGGCTCTCTCGCGCGTCGAACTGCGCGACATGGGGGTGTACTACTCCGCAATCGCGGCGATGGCCGCCGAGCTTGCCGCCGACCGTGCAACGGATGACGACCTCCAACACCTGTACGACACGATCGAGGCTGTCGATGCGGCGAACGAGACGAGTACGCGGCGCGGCGAGGGGACGTTTCGACTCGAGATTGCCGCCCTTTCCCAGTCCGCCCGGCTCGTGCGTGAGGAGCTGAGGCTGCAGGCGGAGTTCGCGCCGCTGCTCTGGTTGTGTCTGAGGAACGAATCCCATCGCCACCGCAGCCGCGCCGCCCACATCCAGGTCGTGGAAGCGATCGCCAAGAACGATGGAAAAGCGGCCCGCGAAGCCACTGTCGGCCACATCGCGGAAGCCATAGAGTGGCTGCTCGACGCACAAGCTGACCTCGAAGGGCAGGGATCATGAGCCAGACCCTCAGCCCGACGATGAGCGATTGTCTCGACGCGGTGAGCTCGACCTTCAGCGCGGTATTCGCACGTATCGACGGATGGCGCGTGGCAATCGAGGCACTCGCATCCGACAGCGACGGCACGGTGACCGTACGGGAAGTTGATGACCTCACCGAGTCGCTCGTGCTGGCGAGCCTCTCGGCGGAGAACGCCCTCACCATCGGCGCTGGCTTCGTCGCCAGACCCGGATTTCTCGTCGATTCCGAGTACCACTTGGCCTGGTGGCTCGGTCATTCGAACACCTTCGGCGTGGGTTCGGCAGACCCAATCTTGCGCAGACTCGTTGCCGAAGAGGATCCATCGTCCGAACAATTCCGTGACTACACGACCCTCGAATGGTGGCGGGTTCCCGCAGCTACCGGAGCGCGGCACATCACCGGTCCGTACGTCGACTACCTCTGCACCGACGACTACACACTGACTCTCACCGTGCCGGTGCGATACCGTGAGTCCCTTATCGGGGTGGTCGGAACCGATCTTTATGTGAACGATATTGAACGTGTGTTGCTGCCCCACGTACGGGCCATTGGCGGCCCCGCGACGGTTATCAACGCGTCCGGTCGCGTGGTCGTCTCGACAGACCCGCACCGCCCTACAGGCTCTCTCTTTCGCACGGATGCCCCCGCCATCCCGTGCGGCGATACGAGCCTGCGGCTCGTGCTGCGCTAGCTCCTCCGAGTGGTCTTCGCTCGCCGGGCAGATTCCGCTATGCGCGCACACGCTCGCATAGTATTGGCGCGTGGTGGTCGACGCTATCGTGCTCACCGGCGGCCGGTCCTCTCGGCTGGGCTCGACGCCGAAGTCGGAACTGATCTTCGACGGCGAGACACTCCTTCGACGCACGCTCCGGGCAGCAGGGGCAGCGCGATGCGCTGTGGTCGTGGGACCAGAGCTTGAGGGCTTGCCTGCCGGTGTTCTCCACTCCCGTGAGGATCCGCCCTTCGGCGGCCCCGTCGCAGGCATTGCGGCAGGGATGGCCGCGCTGACCACCTTCTCCGTGGCTGCGAGCGATGCCGTTCTGGTTCTCGCGTGCGATATGCCGCACATCCATCTCGCGATACCGCTGCTGCTCCACGGGCTCGCGGAGCATCCTGAGTCAGACGGCGTGATCGCCGTCGACACCGAGCAGCGACGTCAACCTCTTGCCGCCACCTTCCGGACTCGTCGGCTGAGCGCCGTTCTCGCCGCGCGGAGTCGCGCTGAGCCTCTCGCAGGAATGGCGATGTTCCGCCTTCTCGATGGCCTAACCCTCATCCCTATTCCTATGCCTGCACGAGCGACAGCTGATGTCGACACTTGGGAGGATGCCCGCCACCTCGGCGTCAGTCGTCCGATATCCTCACCCACCACGACCTGACCAGAACTAAGGAGACACATGAACGACGACGACAGAACCCTTCTCGAGTCCTGGGCCGTCAGGCTCCTCACCGCGCTGGACATCAATGACCTCGAGCTCGATATCGACGGGGTGCTCGACCTCGCGGGAGCTGCGGCGAAGTCTGTCGTGCGCCCCGCAGCACCGGTGACGACTTTCCTCGTCGGATACGCCGCCGGCCGCGCAGCCGCGGCAGGAACCGACCCAATTCGAGCCGTCACAGAGGCCACGACTGCGGCGGAAACACTAGCCGCCTCGAACTAACGTGGATTAAACACGGCGATCGTCGTTGAATATACCCATGATCGCGCGTCGTCCTCGGAGCCAGGTCAAGACGCTGTCATCGCTGAGCCGGATCAACCTGCTACATGAACTCCAGCTCCATGGGTCGATGACCGTCACCGAACTCGCGACTGCGACCGGCTTGCACCACAACACGGCGCGTGAGCACCTGCACTGCCTCATCGACGCCGGGTTTGTGCGCGCAGAGCCGATCCCACGGACGAGCAAGGGTCGACCCAAGATCCTCTATCGTGCTGCCAACCGGCCCGACGATCCGGCGCGCGAGGCCCGGCTACACGCTGCTGACATTCGCACCGAGCGGTTTCGCCGCCTCGTACCGATCCGCGAGATCAGGTCGGATCACGCTTCTCTCAATCGACAACTCGATGTGCTCGACGACCATCTGGATCAATGCGGTTTCGATGCGGATATCAATCCGGATGCCTCCCTCATGACCGTGCACGCGTGCCCGTTCTCGGATCTCGCGAGAGAGAACCCTCAGGTCTGCCAGGTGCACTTCGCCTTGGTCAAGGACGCCCTTGAGTTGACGGATGGCCCGCTCGATGCGAGGGAACTGCATCCATTCTCAGGAGTAGACGAGTGCACGCTGGACTTGGAAAGTCCTCCCCGAGCTATTCCTTGACCTCACCGTAGGCATTTTTCACGGCCACTATGCCTTGCGCGCGCGCCAGCATCGGTGAAGGCTCGGCAATGGGAGTCTCGCGGTCGCGACACCCCGACGCACCGTCAGGAGTAGTCGTGAACAGTCGCAAGATAGCTAACATTCCTTCAACCGGTACTGACGGCCTTCTTGCCGATTCCCTTCTCACCCTCGGACGGTTCCTGCGACCGGGCGCTGTCTCGGCCGATCTGCGCTCCGTCTTTCTTGAAGGTGGGCGCGAGGCTGATTCGTTCTACCGCGATCGCTGGTCACACGACAAGGAGGTGCGGTCCACTCACGGCGTGAACTGCACTGGCTCGTGCTCGTGGAAGGTGTACGTCAAAGACGGAATCATCACCTGGGAGACCCAGCAGACCGACTACCCGTTGGTCGGGCCGGACTCACCGGAGTACGAACCACGCGGTTGCCCCCGGGGAGCGTCATTCAGTTGGTATACCTACTCACCCACTCGGGTGAAGTACCCGTACGTGCGCGGCGTTCTGCTCGAGGCATACCGTGCCGCGAAGGCGCTGACGGGCGACCCAGTGCTCGCCTGGGCCGAAGTCACCGGGAATCCCGAAACCGCACGCGCCTACAAGAGCGCGCGAGGAAAGGGCGGGTTAGTTCGCGCTAGCTGGGACGAAGCATCCGAGATCGTCGCGGCGGCCCACGTGCACACCATCAAAAAGTACGGCCCTGACCGCATCGCAGGTTTCTCTCCGATTCCCGCAATGTCCATCGTGTCGCAGGGTGTCGGGGCCCGGTTCATTTCGATGCTCGGCGGCACGATGCTGTCGTTCTACGACTGGTACGCCGACCTCCCCGTCGCCTCCCCCCAGGTCTTCGGTGACCAGACCGACGTTCCGGAATCCGCCGACTGGTGGAACTCGTCCTACCTCGTAATGTGGGGCTCCAACGTTCCGGTCACCCGCACCCCAGACGCGCATTTCATGGTGGAGGCTCGCTACCGGGGGCAGAAGGTCATCGTCGTCTCCCCCGACTACGCCGACAACACGAAGTTCGCCGATGAGTGGCTCTCGCCCCACCCGGGCACGGATGGCGCCCTCGCCATCGCTATGGGGCATGTGATCCTCAAGGAATTCTTGGTCGATCGGCGCACTCCGCAGTTCATCGACTACATGAAGAAGTTCAGCGATTCGAGTTACCTCATCGAGCTGACGAAGCGCGGCAAGTCCTGGGTTCCCGGCAAGTTCCTCATGGCTGACGCACTGCCGGGTGCGGCGGCCAAGCTGCCGAATGCTGCCTTCAAGCCCGTGCTCCTCGACCAGAAGGGTGCAGCCGTCGTACCCAACGGTTCGATCGGTCACCGCTTCTCTGAGAAGGAGGCAGGACTCTGGAACCTCGACCTCGGCGATGTTGATCCTCTGTTGTCGATCGCGGATGCCGCCGACCATGACGGCACGGCAGTTCTCGTCGATCTGCCGCGGTTTGACCTCGCCCCGGACGTCACACAGGAGCACGCCGGCAGTGCTGGCACGATGCGACGCGGCGTTCCGGTACGAACGGTCGCCGGCCGCACGGTCACGACGGTGTTCGACCTGCTCCTCGCCCAGTACGGGGTCGGGCGCGACGGGCTGCCCGGCGAGTGGCCGACCGGCTACGACGACGCGAGCTCTCCCGGAACTCCGGCCTGGCAGGAGGAGATCACCTCCGTGCCCGCCCAGGCTGCGGAGCGGATCGGTCGCGAGTTCGCCCAGAACGCAGAGGACTCCGACGGGCGGTCGATGATCCTCATGGGCGCGGGCACCAACCACTGGTTCCACTCCGACACGATCTACCGATCCTTCCTGGCGTTGACCACGATGACCGGTTGTCAAGGAAAGAACGGCGGCGGCTGGGCTCACTACGTTGGACAAGAGAAGGTTCGTCCGCTCACCGGGTGGGCACAGTACGCATTCGGTCTTGACTGGGTGCGGCCGCCACGCCAGATGATCGGCACCGCCTATTGGTACCTGGCGACAGACCAGTGGCGGTACGACGGACTCCCCGCCGACACACTGTCCAGCGCCCAGGCCACTGGGCTGTTCCAGGGACGCACCACTGCGGACTGCCTGGTCGAGTCCGCGAAGCGTGGCTGGATGCCGAGTTATCCGACGTTCAACCGCAATCCGCTCGACATCGTCGATCAGGCGAAGGAGGCGGGCGTCGAGCCAGCACAGTACGTCGTCGACCAACTGACGAGCGGCGAGTTGCAGTACGCCTGCGAAGACCCGGATGCCCCGGAGAACTTCCCGCGAGTGCTGAATGTCTGGCGGGCGAACATCATCGGGTCTTCCGGCAAGGGAAACGAGTACTTTCTCAAGCACCTGCTGGGAACGAGTTCGGCGATCCGGGGCGAGGAGTCTGGACCCGACCGGCGGCCGAAGTCGATCACGTGGCACGAGGAAGCGCCCGAAGGCAAGCTCGACCTGATGGTCACGAGCGACTTCCGGATGACCTCGACGACGACGTTCAGCGATGTCGTACTGCCGCCGGCCACCTGGTATGAGAAGCACGACCTGTCCACGACGGACATGCACCCGTTCATCCACACCTTCAACCCCGCGATCACTCCGCCCTGGCAGGCCAAAACCGACTTCGATATCTTCCACCTGCTCGCGAAAAAGATCTCCGAGTTCTCGGTCGAGCACCTCGGGGTGCGCGAGGATCTCGTGGCATCGCCACTCATTCACGACACGGCAGACGCCATGGCCACGCCGCACGGAGTGGTCGTAGACAACCCCACGTTGATCCCCGGCGTCACGATGCCCAAACTCTCGGTAGTCGAGCGCGACTATCCGGCATTCGCGGCCCGGATGGCAGCCCTCGGGCCGCTCACCACGAAGCTGGGCATGATCACCAAGGGTCTGAAGTACGACCCCGATGTCGAGGTCGTCGATCTCGGAGTGCGAAACGGCCTCGTGGAGAGCGGACCGACGAAGGGTCGACCCAAGCTCGATACCGACATCAAAGCCTGCGACATGGTGCTCGCCCTGTCCGGTACGACCAACGGTCGGCTCGGAACTCAGGGTTTCGAGTTGTTGGAGAAGAAGACGGGCCAGAAGCTCGCTCACTTGGCGAGCGACAGCGCCGATCGCCGATTCACTTTCAGAGAGGTCTCCGGCGCTCCGGTACCCGTGCTCACCTCGCCCGAGTGGTCGGGAAGCGAGCACGGCGGCCGCCGCTACAGCGCCTTCACCATCAACGTCGAGCACCTGAAGCCGTGGCACACGCTCACCGGGCGCCAACACTTCTACCTCGATCACGACTGGATTCTGGAACTGGGAGAGGCGTTGCCCGTCTTCCGGCCACCGCTGGACATGCACCGGCTGTTCAACGACTCGATCGTAGGGTCGACCTCACCTACTGGTGCGCCGGGCTCGACGGATCGAGCCGAGGTTGCGGTGCGCTACCTCACACCGCACTCGAAATGGTCGATTCACTCGGAGTACCAAGACAACCTCATGATGCTCACCCTCGACCGGGGCGGCCCGACAATCTGGATGTCACCGCAGGACGCCGACAAGATCGGGGTGCGCGACAACGAATGGATCGAGTCCTACAACCGAAACGGCGTCGTGGTGGCTCGGGCGGTCGTTTCACACCGGATGCCCGAGGGAACGGTCTTCATGTACCACGCGAAGGACCGCACAATCAATGTGCCCATCGCCGAGACCTCGGGAATGCGCGGAGGCACCAACAACTCGCTCACGCGCATCCTGCTCAAACCGACTCACCTGATCGGCGGGTACGCCCAGCTGACATTCGCTTTCAACTATCTCGGACCGACCGGGAACCAGCGCGATGAAGTCACCGTGATTCGTCGCCGCAGCCAGAAGGTGGAGTACTGATGCGAGTCATGGCCCAGATGTCGATGGTGATGAACCTCGACAAGTGCATCGGATGTCACACCTGCTCGGTCACCTGCAAGCAGGTGTGGACCAATCGAGACGGGATGGAATACGCGTGGTTCAACAACGTGGAAACGCGCCCCGGACTCGGCTACCCGCGCCAATACGAGGATCAGGAACGGTGGAAGGGCGGTTGGGTGCGCAACAAGCGCGGCCGGCTCAAGCTCAAAGCCGGTGGGCGGCTGAAGAAGCTCGCGACGATCTTCGCCAACCCCACGATGCCCACGATCGATGACTACTACGAGCCGTGGACCTATGACTACGACATGCTCACGAATGCGCCTCAGACGAAGAACGGCCCGGTTGCGCGCCCGAAGTCGCTCCTCACGGGCAAGGACATGGACATCACGTGGTCGGGGAACTGGGATGACAACCTAGGGGGCTCGCAGGAGACGGCACACCAGGACCCCATCCTCGCCCACATGAGCGAGCACGTGAAGATGGAGTTCGAGAACACCTTCATGTTCTACCTGCCGCGCATCTGCGAGCACTGCCTGAACCCGTCCTGCGTATCCGCGTGCCCCTCGGGGGCAATGTACAAGCGTGAGGAAGACGGCATCGTCCTCGTCGATCAGGATGATTGCCGCGGCTGGCGCATGTGCGTGCCCGCATGCCCGTATAAGAAGGTCTATTTCAATCACAAGACGAACAAGGCCGAGAAGTGCACGCTGTGCTACCCGCTCATCGAGCAGGGCAAGCCGACGATCTGCTCTGAGACCTGCGTTGGGCGCCTGCGCTACCTCGGCCTGATGCTGTACGACGCCGACCGCGTGCTTGAGGCGGCGGCCGTCGAGAACGAGCATGAACTGCTCGACGCGCAGCGCTCGGTCATGCTCGACCCGTTCGACCCTGCCGTCATCGCTCAGGCGAAGAAGGATGGCATCGCCGATGACTGGATCGCCGCGGCTCAGAAGAGCCCGATCTACAAGCTCATCAGCGAGTACAAGGTCGCGCTTCCGCTGCACCCCGAATACCGCACGATGCCGATGGTGTGGTACATCCCGCCTCTCTCGCCCGTCGTCGACGTCATCTCCAACAGCGGCAACGACGGCGAGGATGCACGCACCCTGTTCGCCGCGATCGACAAGCTCCGCATTCCCGTCGAATATCTGGCGGGGCTCTTCACTGCTGGCGACACCGTCCCGATCGAGCACTCCCTCAAGAAGCTCGCCGCGATGCGCTCCTACATGCGCGACATCAACCTCGGCAACGAGGCGAACGAGAACATCGCCAGAGCCGTCGGCATGTCTGGTGCGGAGATGGAGGCGATGTATCGCCTTCTCGCGATCGCCAAATACGAGGACCGCTACGTGATCCCGAAGGCCCACGTCGAGTCCGCACGCGACCTCGATGAGTTCGCCTGCTCGCTCGACACAGACGGCGGACCAGGGATGGGCGGCGCGCGCTCCACGGGCGACGTTCTGGCGACTGCGCGCATCCCGGGAACACCGATCGACTCGACGGTGGAGAGTTTCGCCTCGCTCAAGAATCTCACCGACCCGAGTGAGCCCTCGACGCCGGGCCGATTGAATCTGCTCAACTGGAACGGCGGCGGCATCTCGAACGGGATGTTCCCACCGACCGCCGAGGCGGGTGGGTCCGCATGACCCCCGACCAGCGGCGGACCGCGCATATGGCGGCATCCATCCTTCTGGACTATCCGGATGTCGCGCGCCGCGAGCAGTTCCCTGCGGTTGCCGCATCCGTGGCCACATTGCCTGCGGAGATCGCCGATGAGTTCGAGGCGTTTCTTGCTGCAGCGTCGGCGATGGACCAGCAGCAGTTGGAAGCTCACTTCACCGCGATTTTCGACCTCAAACGCAAGTGCAGCCCTTACCTCAGCTACTACTCGACCGGTGATACCCGCAAACGCGGCATGGCACTCGTGAGTTTTATCGAGGCCTACCGGGCGGCGGGATGGGAGGTGGAAGACGGCGAGTTGCCGGACTATCTGCCCATGGTGCTCGAGTTCTCGGCTCGCAGCGATTCGCCGATAGCCGGCGAGCTACTCGCCTCTCACCGCGAAGGTATCGAGGTTCTCCGTACCGCTTTGGAGCTATTCGGAAGCCCATACATCCACGTCGTCGCCGCAGTCTGCGCCTCGCTTCCGGAGATCGACGACGCGACGCGAGAACGCTATCTGAGGCTCGTCAACGAGGGCCCACCTACAGAGTTGGTCGGCATCACATTCCTCGGCGCACTCGCCCCATTCGCGCCATCGGGTGCTACCAGTGAAGGAGTGCGGGTATGAACGTTGTGGATGTTCTGCTGTGGATCGTCTTCCCCTACATCGCCGTTGCCAGTTTCGTCATCGGTCACCTGCTGCGATACCGCTACGACAAGTTCGGCTGGACCTCACGTTCGAGCCAGATCTACGAGAGCAAACTGCTGCGCTGGGGCTCCCCGATGTTCCACTACGGCATTCTCGGGGTGTTCGCGGGCCACGTGGTCGGGCTCCTGGTCCCGCGCGAGTGGATGGAGTTCTTCGGAGTCAGCGAGCATCTCTATCACCTTGGCGCCACCTGGATTGGCACCGTCGTCGCATTCGTGACGATTGCCGGTTTGGTGATCCTGCTGTCCCGACGCGGAGCGATCCGCCGGGTCGCTCGAGTGACGAGTGTCATGGATGTCGTCATGTACCTGTTCCTCGCTGGCTCACTTGTGCTCGGCACCATCGCGGTCGTCCAGTTTCAGGTTCTCGGCGCTGGCTACGACTACCGCGGCTCGGTGTCGCCCTGGATTCGCAGCCTCATCTTCTTCCAGCCGGATGCTGCGCTCATGGCCGGCGTTCCCTTGATGTTCCAGCTCCACGTGCTGTGCTCGACCACGCTATTTCTGATCTGGCCCTACACCCGATTGGTTCACGTGCTGTCGGTGCCGATCGGATACCTGTTCCGTCCCTATGTCGTCTACCGTTCGCGGGACGCCCATCGCGGCGCACGCGCGGTGCGGCGCGGCTGGGAGCCCAGCGACCGCCCGGTACCAAAGCGGCCGAAGCAAAAACAACCGGTTCGCCCGGGTCATTAGTTCCCCGTATGCGCGCAATGTGAAAGGTCCAGAATGACGTCAGCAGCAGGCTCCGCCCTCAAACCGGATCTCTCCAATTGGAACCCAGAAGACGAGTCCACCTGGGATAAGAAGCTCGCGTGGCGCACCCTGTGGGTCACGACTTACACGATGGTGCTCGCCTTCGCGACCTGGTATCTCGTAAGCGCAATCGCGCCACGGCTGAACGACATCGGCTATGCCCTCACCAAGGAGCAGCTCTACTGGCTGGTGGCGGTGCCCGGCCTGGCAGGAGGGTCCCTGCGACTGGTTTTCATGTTCCTTCCGCCGGTGTTGGGGAGCCGTAAGCTCGTGGCGTTGAGCGGCGCACTCTTGGTGCTGCCCCTCATCGGCTGGACGTTCGCCGCGCGCGATTCATCCACCCCCTACTGGGTGCTCATTTCGCTAGCGCTGGCCGCAGGTGTCGGCGGGGGAAGCTTCTCCGGGCTGATGGCCTCGACGAGCTACTTCTTCCCGAAACGTCTCGCCGGAACCGCGCTCGGCATTCAGGCCGGAATCGGCAACCTCGGAATCGGCGTCATGCAACTGCTGCTCCCGTGGGTTGTGGGATTCGGTCTCTTTGGCACCGCCCTACTCACCCCGCAAAGCGCCGCAGAAGGCAAGTTGGTCTGGTTGCACAACGGTGGACTGGTTCTCATTCCCTGGGTGCTGCTCGCCGTGGGTCTCGCGATCCTCATTCTGCGCCGGGTTCCCGTGAAGGCCAACTTCCGGCAGCAGCTCGACATCTTCCGACACAAGCACACCTGGATCATGACCGCGATCTACCTGATGTCCTTTGGGGCATTCAGCGGGCTTGCCGCGCAGACCGGGCTCATCATCCTCAATGTGTACGGGCACTTCCCGGATGCCCCGAACCCACTCACCTGGGCGTGGATCGGGCCGATGCTCGGAGCGCTGGTCCGCGCCGCAGTCGGACCACTGTGTGACAGGCTCGGCGGCGGAGCCCGCTTCACCCTCATTGGTGGGCTCGGGATGACGCTCGGCACCGTGGTGACACTCTTCTTCCTCAACCCCGCGTCGGCCAGCGAATTCAGCGGATTCTTCACCGGGATGCTCATCATTTTCTTCTTCTCCGGGTTCGCCAACGCGGGAACCTTCAAGCAGATGCCGATGATCTTCCCGCCGCGCCAGGCCGGTGGTGCCATCGGGTGGACCGCCTCGATTGGAGCGTTTGGGCCATTCCTGGTCGGAATGTCGCTCTCGGTCATGGCTCCGTCGGCATTTTTCATTATCTGTGCGATCTGGTGTGCCTTCTGCTCGGGACTCGCGTGGTGGTTCTACGCACGTCCGAATGCCGAAATGCCGAGCTAAAGTGGTCTCGGCCAAGCAAACCGACGATTGGGATCCGCGAGGCCCCGGGGCTCTCGCGGATCCGACGCAGGCCTATGACGCGATGCGCGGCACCTGCCCGGTGGCGCACAGCGAGTATCTGGGGTGGTCTGTGTTCCGTCATTCCGACGTGGTCGCGGTAGTCGAGGATCACGCGAGCTACTCCAGCCGCGTTTCGGCGCGACATCCGGCAGTTCCGAATGGCTACGACCCCCCACAGCACGGACGATACCGAGACCTCGTCGACCACTATTTCCACCCAGACGACGTAAACACGTTCGAGCCACTGTTCTCATCCATCGCCTCCGAACTGGCGGCGGAACTCCCGGGCGACGGAAGCGAAATCGAGTTCATCGATCGCTTCGCACTCACCTACGCGCTGCAGACTCAGCGTGCCTGGTTGGGCTGGCCCGACTATTTCGCGGTGGCACTGCGGGAATGGGTGACACGACAACACAGTGCCACTCTTTCGGGCGATCGCCAGGCGCTCGCCGACGTCGCTCGTGACTTTGATGGGGTAGTCAGTCGGGTGCTCGCGGAATGGCGGGCACGACCGAGTCCCGCTGATGACATCACTAGTCGCTTGCTAAGAGAGCAGATCGATGGAGTGCCGCTCAGTGATGACGAGATCGTGTCGATCTTGCGCAACTGGACGGTCGGGGAACTGGCGACGATGTCGGCGAGTGTCGGCATTCTCGTCGATTACCTTGCGCGTCATCCGCAGCTACAGGAGCGCCTGCGTCACGCTCCTGAAGACCTCCCGGCGGCAATCGACGAGATCTTGCGTATCCATGCCCCGCTATCGTCCAATCGTCGCGTGACCACGCGCGCCGTTGAACTAGGGGGCCGATACATCGATGCGGGCGAGCGGATCACGATTTCCTGGGCGTCAGCGAACCGCGATGAGGCTGTCTTCGGTGATCCAGATGAGTATCGACCCCACGAGAATGCGCCGCACAATCTGCTCTACGGTCGCGGTATCCACGACTGCCCAGGCGCACCTCTAGCCAGGCTGGAATTACGGGTGGCCATTGCGGAACTGCTCGCGGCTACCCGCCAGATCGCGTTGTCTCTGGATACCCCGCCAGTCGTTGCTGCTTACCCCGCAAGCGGCTTTCGGACGCTTCCGGTGCATATCTTTCGCTAACCGAGCGCAGCGAAGAGGTCAAGGCGCCACTGCGCAAGCACAGCGATAAGGAGATAGGCCGCAAACGTGACAAGCGGAATCCAATTGAAGGCGGTCGCGGCGGCGCGACGAACGGGTTGAGGTATCGGAACTTCAGCAGCGCGCAGAGTGTCGAACACGACGACGAGAAAGAGCGGGATGGTGGCGGTCCAGGTGACCATGCACCACGGGCACAGCACACCGAGAACGAATATGCTCTGGCCGATAAACCAGACAACGAGCCCGAACGCCGCGGCGCTGCCCAAGCTGAACAACCCCCAGAACCAGGGCGCAAAGTGGCCGCCCGCGAGCAACCCCACGCCCACCACGATGACTGCCGACCAGAACATGAGACCGAGCAACGAGTTGGGGAAGCCGAAAATTGCACCCTGCTCGGAGTTGAGATTCGTGCTGCAACTCACCAATGCGCTGAAGTTGCACGATAGGGGCGTGTTCGGGTCAGCGAGCAGCGCGAACTTGTCGAGGGTGAGTGCGAGCGACGCAGTGAGCCCCACGGCACCGGTGACCAACAGTGTGACCACGACGGTGATCGGCGCACGATGCGAGGCGACCGGAACCATACCCGTAGTGTGGCGCGTGCCAGCCTCTCAGTCGACAGGGAAGTGCCGTGACAAATGCGGATCCGCGCTCCATCGCACTCAGTAGGGTTGAGGAATGACTCAGGGCGGCGATGAGGGCTCGGCCCCGAGGAGCATTACCGAGCACCGAGACCACATCCTCGCCACAATTCGGCCCCTCGCGCCCGCGACGGTTCCGCTTCACGAGGCGCTAGGCCACACTCTCGCTGCCGACCTCCACGCCGACGTGAATGTACCAGGCTTCGACAATTCCGCCATGGACGGTTACGCCGTTCGGCTAGCGGATGTCACATCCGCAGCCCCCGATACGCCCGTGACCCTGCGGGTGGTCGCTGACCTCCCCGCGGGCGCTTCCGACGATCCCGCACTCAGCACTGGCGAAGTCACGCGCATCATGACGGGGGCTCCGGTCCCGACAGACGCCGACTGCATCGTACCCATCGAGGACACCGACGAGGGCACCGTGACAGTGACCATCGTCCGGGCTCCGACACCCGCGGCGCACATTCGCCGAACCGGAACCGATGTGCAAGCCGGTGACCTGGTGCTGCCTGCGGGCCGGGTACTCGGGCCGCGGGATCTCGCGGCGGCCGCCGCGACGGGCGCGAGCGGCCTGCTCGTGCATCCGGCACCGCGCATCGGCGTCATCTCGACGGGCAGCGAACTGCGCGATCCGGGCGAACCGCTCGGGCGTGGGCAGATCTTCAACTCGAACTCGGTGCTACTCGCCGCACTGGTCAATAGCAGTGGCGGCATCCCTGTGCAACTCGGCTCGGTTCCGGACGACGAGGATGCCCTGCGCACCATGCTCGACCGGGCGGCGCCGTCGATCGATGCGTTTGTGACCTCGGGTGGCGTCAGCGTCGGCGCCTACGACGTCGTAAAGGCTGTGCTCGCGCCGATGGGGGTGTGGTTCGGCCCGGTGCGCATGCAGCCCGGAAAGCCGCAGGGCTTCGGATCATGGCCCGGCCCCGGCGGCGCGGCTGGGCCGCCGATCTTCGCCCTGCCCGGCAACCCCGTGAGCGTGTTCGTCTCCTTCGAGGCCTTTGTGCGTCCTGCACTTCTCGCGCTCCAGGGCCAGCATGACGTGCTGCAGGAGTCGCAATCAGGAGTCGCCACGGCAGGTTGGCGGAGCCCGATCGGTCGAACGCAGTACATGCCTGTCGTCGCCCGCCGACAAGCGGATGGCACACTCGCTGTCCGTCCGGCAAGCAGCGGAGGGTCCGGCTCCTACCTCGTCGCAAGTCTCGCTGGCGCGAACGGCCTAGCGATCGTGCCCGAGGCGGTGACCGAGGTGCGGATTGGTGACGCCATCGAGGTCATCCTCATCCCTTGATCACTCGGCCCGTTTAGATTTGTCACGGCCTTCGCGGGCCCACCCGCAGAACTCACTGAGTACGGTGAAGGTATGGCTGCAGAACCGATCGACCTTCAGAGCTTCGCTCCCGCTCCCGCTCCCGCTCCCGCAACAGGCTCGGCCTGCGCGTGTGGACATGCAAACGAGAGCGAGGTGGTACTGGATGTGCGACAGATTCCGCACGCGGTCCGTCATGCTGCGATCTTCGGCGCGTTGGGTGCCATCGCCCCAGGATTCAGTATCGATCTCGTTGCCGATCACAATCCGTTGCCGCTACTCGAGCAGCTAGACCAGAAGAATCCCGGCGAGTTCGCGGTGACCTACCTCGACGCCGGTCCCGAGCTGTGGAAGTTGCACCTGGTCCGACAGCACGCAAGCGCTACGGCGTAACGCGGAAGGTCCCGATCGCGCCCTTCTCCGAGTCCGACATCACGTGGGTGACGAACGAGTAGGTTCCGGCCTCTGGGAACACCAGCTCGACAAAGCCGCCCTGCGCTGGCTGTAGCGCGAGCACCTGTGACCCACCCGTTCCTGTGCTCCCGCCGTTCCTGAGCAGGTATTCCCCCTCAGAGAACACCGTGTCGAACTGACCGCCCACAATGTGGAACGAGCTTGGTCGGTTGGGGCCGGCATCGAGCACCCACACGCGCACGCGCTCACCGACCCGCACATCGATCGGTCGGTATCTGTACTGGTTCGCATACCCGTTGAACACGACAAGGTCAGGGTTCTGCGTGGCGATCCTCGTCGGGTCCGCGACTCCAGCCTGAGGACCGAGATAGAGCTCGGACTGCACAAACACGAACTCGCGATCGGCGGCTGCGAGCCCCGGCGGATCGATGATGACGGCACCGAACATACCGTTGGCGATATGCAGCGACATGGGCATGGTCGAGCAGTGATACAGCCAGATCCCGGATCGCGTCGCTGTGAAGCTATAGGTAAGTCGCTCCCCGGGCTGAAGGGTGCGCATCGGTTCATTCGGCGCAAGCGACCCAGCGTGGAAATCGATCGAATGCCCCATGGTGCCGTCATTGACGAGGGTGATCTCGAAAGTGTCTCCGACCATCCCGCGCAGGGTGGGACCGGGCGCAGTACCTCCGTAGGTCCACAGGGTCTGCATTACCCCGGGCGCCACCTCGTGCACCTCGTCGCGTACCGTGAACGTGTATTCGTGAACGGTCGCGGACGTTGCCGGTGGCAGCGCCGCGTCACGCGCCTCGAAGCTGGCATCCGGTTGCTTCATGAGATCGATGTCTCCCGCGGCCGAGGGACCCTCGGTCAGGGCGGTCTGGTGACCGCTGTGACTCGGAACGGCAAGCGGGGTCGCCGCAGCGATCATGGTGACCGACATGACCATTCCAAGTTGCCGGTGTCCCGCGATAGAACACCACCCGTCGAGGTCCGAGCCGATGACTCCCACCTCGACGTCGACAGTCTGACCAGGGTTCATGAGCTTCGAGGATGCCCCGTTCTCCAGCACGAGATCATGCACCTGATCATCGTTGTTCGTGAGCCGAATGACGAGCTCATCGCCGGCGGGAACGGAGACAACGTCGGGGGTAAAGCGCATGTCTTTCATGCTCATCTCGACGGTCGTCGTGTGGCCGGTCGGGGTCACCGATACCGCGGGTTTGGTGAGCTGGAGGCCAGCCGCGACCGGGTCGAGTGCGATGCCGAGTGTGAGCGCCATCACCACTGTTGCGACTGCGGCGGCGAGTGCCCCGCCACGGCGCGTGGGCACCAGCGGCGGCTCGGCGGCAGTCGCGGGCATCCGGGAGGCGACCACCGCACGGAATGCAAGCACGAGGAACACGAGCAGCACCGCGAAGACCAGGAACGAGTCGACGACCTTGACTAAGCTCGGCACCGGCAGCAGATAGAGGATGATCCCGAGGTTGACCACGGCGGCCCGGTACAACGCGGCTCGGTTCAACTCCAGAGCGGTGCGGCGGTACGTGCTCGGGCCGCCGCCAAGCACAACGGGTAGCAGATAGCTGAGCGCGCCCAGCAGGATCTGCGCTGCGAATCCGACCGCGAACGGTCCGACGAGCCAGCCGAGGCCGGCCGCGGCATCCTTCCAACTCTGCGCCTCGACGATCGTCACGCCGAACGCGATTGTGGAGAACACGAACCAGCCAAACGCGGCCGCGATGCTCCAACTTGCGAACGTCTGCTGCTGCGGGAAATTCCGGGCCAAACGCACACCGTCGGCGGCGACGAAGCCGACTCCCGCGAGGTATACGAGTAGGCCGATCGCGAACAGGGGTCTCAGACCCAGCAGGCTCGCTGTCCCCACCGTCATGAGCCCGACCACGCAGAGCCAGAGTGCACGACGAGCGGTCGCATCCACCTCGTCGGAGACGCGGGTGTGAAGCACTGTCGGCCAGAGCAGGACGACCGTACCGATGACTGCAAGCCCGAGCCAGCCGAGCAAGTTGAAGGCAAGATGGGCGGGATAGAGCTGGTCGTGCATCCCCTCCGGGAGAGCGCCGCGCGCCATAGCCACGCCGATCCCGACGCCGATCGCGAGGGAGAGCCCGGCCGCGATGTAGAAACGGACGACCGGACCGAACCGGCTTGGCAGTGCGCTTCTCGACTGGGCCACGAGCGTCATTGCGTGAGTGACCGCGACTGCGGCCACAACGATTCCGCCGCTCAGCACAAGCTTCCACAACTCCGTGAGCATGCCCGCCACGACAAGTGCGACGCCGACGGTGTGACCGCCAAGCCGGATGCCATGGAACACCCGCCCCCCGGGCGCCGGGTGCCGGAGCAACGTGTCGGCGAAGTGCTGACTCCACACCAGTACGGCCGTGCTCATCGCTCCCAGCAACAGCAGGTGGACCATGAGCCACTCACCGTTCGGCACGAAACGATGCACGGCAACGATGACTGCCGCTGCGACGAGCCACCCGGCGATGAGGCCGTTCATCACGAGGTACCAGCGCTTGCGGCTCATGGCCTGCCCTTCCGTCGTTTCGTCAGCGGACCCATCACGGCAGAGGTTGCCGCGAGGGCCGCGAAGAGTAAGACCGACGCGACGTTGAGCACACCACCCCAGCGCAGTGCCTCCACGCTGCCCCACGCATCGCCACCGAGCAGCCGGACCATGAGCGAGACGTGCAGTAGCACGACCGGAACATAGAGGAACGACCGATACGGCAACGGCTTGCGCAACACCGCTGGCAGTATGACCGGCGCGTGGGCCATGATCATCGACAGTACGAAGCCGAGGAAGATCGCGTGTAGGGCCGCGTCGTACAAGGTGCCCCCCGCCACGCCGCCCGCGACGATCCAGACGCCAGCAGGCACGATCAGCCAGACATAGCCGACGAGCAGACACACCGCCATATAGCGTGGAAGCCCGCTCGCCCCGATGAGGCGCGTCGCCACGTCGTAGCGGAACAGCCACACGATGAGCAATGTCAGCGCTGCGCCAAGCAAGGGGTAGCCCGGCGCCGGCCAGAGTGGCGCGATTGCGGCAGCGCCGACGAGCAGGAGGGCCGCTCCCAGTCCGAGTCGCTCGGCACGAGCATCCATGACGGGGGAGATGCGAGCGAGCTCCAACCGTTCGCCGGCGATCGTCAGAATGAGAAAGAGTGCCATGCCCGGCACGAGTGTCGCGATCGAGGCACCGACCAGCCAGAGGGTCACCCCGGTTAGCCCGGCGACCGCGCCAAGTATTTGGATATCGATAGCTACTGCGGGCGAGCGCCTGCGGATCACGAGGTAGACCCCGAGTAGTGCGACGAACCCCAGCCCGATCATTGCCTTGCCGACCGCGGCGGGGAGAGGAGAGAGAAGTGCGAGGCTGCCGAGCCCGAGCATGGCGGGCGCCGCGTATCCCCACGCCCTGCGGGCCGCAACGGCGCGCTCGAGAACAACGAGTGTTCCGACGAAACCGAAAGCCAGGAGCGGCGCATGGAGCTCTGCGATCTCGGCAACCGATAACGGCGACCACACGCCCAACAGCAGGAGTGCGGCATCCAATCCGAGCAGTAGCGACAGACCGCCCGGGATGAGGAAAGCGAGGCGCAGCGAGGTGCGGTCGAGGGCCGGTCGATCGGATGACGCGGCTCCGACCTGCTGGCCGGTCAGTCGTATTGCGGAGGTCACGTCACACCGCCTATCCAATAAAGAGGAAGAAACTCCTTTTTACCATTATAGGGAGGCGAGGCGCCGGTGGGTCAGGTCAACCGAATCTGGCGGTTGACATCCTTGTAGAGCAGATAGCGGAAGTTGCCGGGCCCGCCCGCGTAGCAGGCTTGCGGGCAGAACGCGCGCAGTGACATGTAGTCGCCCTCCTGCACCTCAACCCAGTCCGCGTTCAAACGGTAGACGGCCTTGCCCTCGAGCACGTACAGGCCGTGCTCCATGACGTGCGTCTCAGCGAACGGAATCGAGGCGCCGGGCTCGAACGTCACGATGTTGATGTGCATGTCGTAGGCGAGGTCATCCGTCGGCAGCATGCGCGTTGTGCGCCACCTGTTGTCGGTGCCGGGCATCCCGGCGGGCTCCAGCTGCTGCTCGTTGCCCACGACGGCCTTGGGCGTATGACCCGCCAACGGCTGGTACGCCTTGCGGATCCATTGGAAGGTAGCGAGCTCGTCGCCCGTGTTCGCCGCCGACCAGGTTGAGCCGGGCGGGAAGAACGCGAATCCGCCGGGGGTCAGTTCGTGCCGCTCACCGTCGAGTGTGATCGCGAGGGTGCCGCGCAGGAGGAACAGGAACGACTCGACGCCAGACTCGGGCTCTGGGGCATCCGATCCGCCACCGGGGGCGACCTCAACCAGATATTGGGCGAAGGTTGTCGCGCCGCCCGCGACCGGGCGGTTCAGTATCCAGGTGCGCGTGTCGGTCCACTCGGGCAGCACGCTCACGACAATGTCGCGCAGCACGCCGCGCGGAATGACCGTGTAAGCCTCGGTCACGATCGCGCGGTCGCTGAGCAGGTCGGTCTGCGGCGGAAGCACCGTCTCGGGAACGTAGTAGCTGGGGGTCATGCGGAGGTCCTCACTGTGGTCGGGTGGCGCGGGAAGGGAACGCGAGTTCGGCGAGCTGCGTGGTGGTGAGGGCGGCGTGCTCGACGACTTCGGCCTCCGTAATCGCCCCGCACGAGACACCGCGGTGCATGAAGCCGGCGAGCGCCATCGCTGTGGCCGGCTCATCCATGAAGCCGCTCGCGGTGTGGTGAACGTAGTCTCGCAGCCGCTCTGCCGCTGCCGCGAATCCCTCACGATAGAAGGCGTAGCTCGCGATGAAGCGGCTCGGCAACTGTGCCGGGTGCAGGTCCCACCCCTGATAGAACCCGCGCTCAAGGGAGCGCCGCACGAGCCTCGCGTGAAGTTTCCACGCCGCGAGCACCTGTTCGCTCCCGCCCACCGGAATCACATTCGTCGAGCCGTCAGACAGTCGAACCCCCGTTCCCGCAACGGCGACCTGCATGACCTGCTTCGCGAAGTCGGCGGCAGGATGCTCCATAGATTGGTACGCCGCGGCGATGCCGAGTGACGCGCTGTAGTCATAGGTGCCATAGTGCAGCGCGCTTACCCGCCCACCCGCGCGATGCAGCAACTGGGCGACGGGCAACGTTCCATCGCCAGCCACGATGAGCTGCGGCGTCTCCACTTGCACCTCGAAACGCAGCCGCCCCTGTGCCAGACCGTGTGCATCCTCTAGTCGGCCGCACGCGTAGGCCATCGCTTCGACCTGCGCGACTGTTGACACCTTCGGAAGCGTAAGAACGAGCCCGTCGGGCAGTCCCCCTTGTTCGATGAGGGTGCCGAGGAAAAGGTGGAGGGTCCGCAAGCCCCGAGCGCGAGTCGGCCTCTCAAAACACTTGAATCGGATGCCGATGAACGCGGGAGCCTTCCCGTCGGCCGCCGCCTGCGTGACGGCGGACGCCGCCGCCAGTACGTCCCGATCCTCGACGTCGTCGCCGCGATTGCCGTAGCCGTCCTCGAAGTCGAGTCGAAGGTCTTCGATCGGCTCGGTGGCAAGTTTCTCAGATACCCGTTCCGCAACGTCGTTAACGAGGTCGTCAGCCACCCCGAGCTCAGCCGTGAGTCCTGCGATTCCGCCGTGGTCGGCCACCGCCTTCTGGGCGGTCTCCCCCCACTGTGCGACGAAGTCCGGCGTGTAGGTGTCGGCCGGGGTGTACACGGTGTGCACGGGCTGGCGGGCTGCAGTGTTCCCGGGGTACTGCTCGACGAGCATCCGGTCCGTGTCGGCGAGGGTGGCATCGATTGCCGCGAGGTCGCTTGCGGTGAACATGTACCGATCCTCCCCCATATGCGGCGGGATCGCTCAGCGATTCGAGCGCGGGCTGCGTATCAGTACGTGAGCGGCGGGTTCGAGTCGTCGTAGATGCGGACCTTCGAGACCTTGCCGCTCTCGCCGAGTACGTAGACCGCAATCCCGGCCTGCGGGGGAAGGATCGTCGATCCCCACTTCATGACGTTGTACTCGAGTGCGCTCGCGCGGCCGTCGTCGGTGATGCTGCAATGGTCGAGCACCACTCCGCCTCCGTTCGAGAAGAAGAACGTGTACATCGCACGCAGGTCTTCGATGCCGCTGTGCACGTACGCGTCGCCGGAGGGCTCGCGGATCGAGGCATCCGGATCTAGCGTCGCGAGAATGCGATCGGTGTCGCCCGCGGCGAGCGCGTGAAAGTACTCGGCGACGATCGGTGGCTCGTTCAGCTCAGGCTCGAGCTGCAGCAGTGGTTGGCGCACGGCGTGCTCCCCCGTGATCGGCCAGGTGCTGAAGTAGAGGCGCAGTTCGACGATCAGGCCGCCGGGTTCGCGGTCGGCGACGATCGCCATAGGCAGACGGATGCGCCCGGCATCCCCGTCGTAGCTCAGCACGACCTCCTCGACGGTGCGCGTCTCGCTCACGATGAGGTCGACGGGCTCGACCGTGGCGTTGCGCGACTTCAGGTCGGCAGCGGACGTGCGGACGTATCGGGTGAACGCTGCGGCCCCCTTCACGCGGCCCTGAATAGGGTCATGCAACTGAGGTTCGCCCGCGAAGGAGCGGACAAGCGCATCCGGATCGTCAGAGAAGAGTCCGTCGAAGTAGGGCACTGCGCCGACAGTCTCGGTGTTGCGCGCGAGCGCAACCTCGCTGAGGAAACGTGCGGAGAATAGTTGGGCATCCCAAGGCATTAGGGCGTTCCTTTCGTGGTGGTCGGGTCGGCATCCGCAGTGCGAAGCCGAAGCTTGTGAAGTGTCTCGGCGAGCACTCTGCGCTCGTCCTGCTCTAGTCGTGCATCAACGCGGCTGGCCAGTTCGCCGTCGACCAGCTTGGCCGCGCGCTCTCGTGCGCTGATTCCGGCCTCGGTGAGGCGGAGTACGGATGAACGGCGGTCGCCGGGGTTGGCGTGGCGGGCGACCAGACCCGCTCGTTCCAGGCGATCGGCAAGCTTGCTCGCGCCGCCGACGGTAATGACGAGTGTCTCGGCGAGGTCGTTCACCCGCGAGGTTTCTCGCATCGCGATGACCCGGAGCCCCTCGCAGTCGCTCAACGGTAGTCCGAGTTCAGCTCGCAGACGCGCGTCGAGCGCGTTCCAGAGCTCGATCTGGAGGCCGACAAGATCAGCGAACAGCGCCTCAGTGGTCATACTTTACCTTCCCGAGATCTATATTACCAGTAATATATATCCTTGGGAAGGTGTACGCGATCAGACCGTCACGGGTCAGGATTCGCCGTCGCGAGCGCGTAGCGCGTAGGTGCCCGACGTAAGCGTTTCGTACGAGCTGGCCACAACCTTCCCGAGGACGTCGAGATCAATGAGCTCGAGATCTTTGATGTAGACGCAACCGACACCAGTCGTGTGCGGGCCGAGACGCTCGAGCATCGCGGAATGCGCGGCAACTCCGTCCACGAGATAGACAGTCATCGCTGCCTTGCGCGGGGCGAACGCGGCTGCCGCCGTGTCACCCTCGCGCCCGCTCTCATACCGGTAGTGGTAGTGGCCGTAGCCGACAATGGTCCCCCACAGTCGGGGCTCAGAGCCTGTCGCGCTCGAAAAGAGGTGGAGCAGGGTTTCAGCGTCACGCCGACGCTTCAACGGGGTCACACTCGCGATGAACGCGTCGATCTCGCTACTCATGTGGGGATATTACCCGGGGCCCTTCGACTGGATGCAGCGCATCCAGTCAGCGCCCGGGGGAGATAACGTACTCTGACGTCGACGGAATGACGAAGGCTTGGCGGGACACTCTTGAGCGGACGATGGATGAGAAGAAGGACTGGATCCCTTCTTCTCATCTTGTGCGGGATGTCGGCTTTCACCGCACGACCTCAGTTGTAGAACGAACGAACCTCGCGCTCAGCAGTGCCCCTGGAGGGACTCGACGCCCCACCCGTGCCGCCGCCACATCGCGCGGTAGCCCGCATCCGGATCGCCCACGCACAGCGCAATGCGCCGGACTGCGCGGGCGGGGACCCCGGGCTTCTAGGGGCCACCCATGAGTACGAATTAAAAGAGGATCGCTGCGGAAGTCTCGCCGAGCCGACCCGCAATGCAGCGATCCTCCTTTATTTCGTGCACCTTCTGCAGGTTTACTCGAACCCCTCGGCGAATCGCCTCTCTCCCCAGGCGTTGCTCTTCCGATCGACTGAGTCCACCCGACCCGCTGAAGCCGAAACGGTCGCTGTTCGATCCGCCCGGCAGTTGCGAGAGAAGGAGCTGGAGCGATTGGTCGATCGATACCTCGAGGTTCGCAACATGAGGCAGGTCGCCCGCGAGATGCGGGTGTCACGCACTACTGTCGCGAAGGTGCTCAAGGGCAGAGGAATTGATACCTCGTCGAGCATGAAGCCAGCCGACGTTGAGCGGGCCGTCGGACTCTACGTCGAGGGCCACTCAAGTGGGGCCATCGGAAGGCGTCTGGGCTTCGACAACCACACGGTGCTCAGTGCTCTTCGATCTGAGGGTGTTCAGATCCGGCCACAGCTCACGAGTAGCTAGTCGCCTCGGACGCTCCCCCGCCCTACGCTCAAGCCATGTCTTCGATTCTGACTCTCAACGCTCGGGACGGCGTCGGCCTTACGGTCGCCCGCAAGATGTTCAAGATGTCGTCGGAGGAGTTCGGAGGCTTCATTCGCGAGCACTATACGACCCTCCAGAGCGAGCTAGCAAAGGTCGGCGTCACCTATGACGCATTGAGCCCGGCACTTCTCCCTTCGACCACCCGTCATGAAATCGCGTTGCTCTTCAACATCGATCTCATCGGCTCATCGATGTATGGAAGGGCCATCGCTAAGCGGCTCATCCCCCTGCTCGAGCCCGAAGCAACCTTGAGCGTACTCGTTGGCGATATCTTCCTGCATCCCCAAGCCGTCCGCGAGATGGCGCGCTACGCCGGATTCGTCCCGAGCGACCTTCACGAGTGGGGTCAGGACTATCTCTTCTGCGTTTATCTCAACAACCTCAGCGAAAGTCAGCGCGACGCTTTGCATAACGGATTCTTCGGCAGCCCTGGCTATCTCGGCTACGTGCGGCGACTTACAACTCTTACTCTCGCACCACCGCGGGGTCGACGTTGCCCACCGCTTTCGTGAAACACAAAGGCTTCATGCTCGTTGACCACGGCGGGGATGACCCGTGGGTAGGAGATTCGAACGAGATTGGCTACCCGTTCGAGGAGAACGGATACTAAGGTCGTCAGCGTCAACAGCGACCTCTTCTCGCCACTGCTCTCCTACAAGATTCAGTCGGAAGTGACTCCTCGATACCAGGAGGACGTGCTCGTCTCGCTCAACGCCATCTCGGACGAGCCAATGTCGCTGGACGGTTTTGAGGTACTTCTGCCCGAGGCCAAGTTCGGTTACCTACAATCTGCCAAGGGCGAGATCTTGAAGATCGCCGGCCTCGACAAGCACTCCCGCGAAGAGCTCGCATCCGCATACGAGCCGAGCTGGATAGCGATTACATCTACCGACTGCAGCACAACGTCGATGGCACAGTGCAATTCACTGTCGCGCTGGAGCTACCCCGCGACGAGGCCCACCCGATCAAGGTGGCAGTCGGACTCAAATACTTTCCGGACACGAAGACGCTGAGCGTGGTCACTCTGACGTAGTCCACATCTCAATCTCAGTCGACACGCGTGGTCGGAATCGACCCCGCCATCGCGATCGCGTCAGCCAGACGGTCGACCAACTGAGCGAACAGCACGATGAGATGATCGAACCGGTCTCGGTCCATCTCGACCCAGGAAGTCCATACAGCCTCGCTCCCCGGCAAAGCCTCCTCGCGCTGTCCAGGCGGGAGATTCCGCCACCCACGCGCGACCTCGACAGAGTTGTCTGGCCACAGGCTGTGCACGACCGCGTTGCGACGCTTCAGGGCAGCGTCAACCTCGTCTAGTAACTCAAGCGTCTTCACCGCGAATGCTTCGTATTCTCCGCCCAACCCTCGGATATACGTTCGGCAAAGTTCTATGTTGCCGTTGACCGGCTTGCCCGCATGAGCGTTTGAGGCTTTGCCCTCGGTAAGCGCGCCGACCATAACCACTCTGCCGATCAGGGCCGGTAACCAGTCCGGCACGACCCCAAATATTCCAGGGAAGAAAGACTTGCTCGAATCCAGTTTCACGGCGTTGGGGAGCGGCACGACTTCGGCGCTTAAAGCTCGCCGGTCATCGGAAGCTCCTGGTGTGGGTTGACTTCTGAGAGATCGCGGCCAGCGGCCTCAAAGCCGCTGCCTTTCACCGCTGAGATCGCTTCATCAGCCGACGTAATGTACTGCGGTGAGACGTCAATGCCGATGAAGCGCCGTCCGAGCGCTCGCGCCGCAACCCCACTGTTGCCACTACCGACGAACGGATCCAGCACAACATCGTTGACGTCCGTGCTGAGGCCTATGCATCGCCCGGGGAGAGCCGTTGGGAATTGAGCCCCATGGCCGTTCTTGCCGCTTGAGGTCGGCATCACCCATACGTCGGAAAGCTTGTCGGACTCGTATCCGACATTGCGACCGCCGAGGGTTGGTCGCATGCGGCGATAGGCAGTTTTGTCGAACTTAGGCGCCCGCACAGTGGACATGTGGATGATGTACTCGAGACCTCTGCTGACGCGAGAGTTCTGCGGTTCGGGCATGCTGCTCGGCTTCGCCCAAGTAATGACGCTCTTGACGAAGTAGCCGAGACGGCTAGCACGCTCCGCGATCTGTGTGGGTAGCAGGCACTGCTCCCCGTCCTTCAAATACGAGTGGCCCGCGCTGTACCGACGCGCATCGTGGTCCGCCCAGGACTTGGTCTCCTTGCCCTGCATCGCACGGAGAGCCTCGGCGGCGTTGCCTCGGATCTGTGTGCGGGTGTTGTACGAGTCCATGATGTTCCACCAGATCGAGGCTTCATCGGTGAGCACTGGACGGAGTTGGTGCAAGATTTGGACAGTGTGCCGGACGAATCCTTCCGGCGTCTGCTCGTGCCCGTAAGCACACTCTTCGCCATCGGCCCAGCCCACGATCTTGGAGTCCTTGTACATTCGAAGACCCCAGTACGGAGTCGACGTCACCACGCACTGAACGCTGCCCGGCTCGATCAAGGACAGTACCTCGGTGACATTTCCCTCAATGAGCAAGTAGTCCTCGAGCTCAGGGGTCTCGGCCGTCTGGTTCACTTCCGACTCACGGACGAGGTAGTCGAGTACCTGACTCCGGGGCACGAAGGTTTCGCCAAAGGCATCCTGGTCCATGAGCGCGATCACCTCATCTACAGTGACGTCGCCTCCGTGGCCTAAGGCACGACGGACGAAGTGGGGAGCCATGCCAACGATCGGCGCAACAGACTCAACCGAAAAGCGCTCCGGTCGCCCGATCCAGGCAGCTCTATCCAGGGACGCCAGGGGGGTCCGAGGCTTGATGTCCGGGAGCTGTACCGCTTGCTTGAGGGTCACCACTACTGCTCCGTTTCCTTGCCTACCTACACCTTGCCATGGCTTCCGGATCGGACCGAGCCAACCCACCGGGATCGGCCCGGAACTGGCGCCTTGAGCCCCCACAAGCCCCTTACTGAAGCATCAGCCTCCGACACGGAGGTCTCCCTCGAGCGACCAGAACCGTCGATCCCGAATGTCTGTCATAACCCGCCCATAGAATCGACACAGGCGAAATGTCTGCACGCAGAACACTCTGGGAGACGCAGTGTCGAAGTATTCCGAAGAAGCGATGGAACTCGCGCTGACCCAGCTGAGCGAGCATGCGGCGAGCGGTAAGGCTCGCTCAAACTGGATGTCGGCATTCCTTGTTGCGACCCGCATGCGGCGAGCAAGTTACCCCAACAACACGAGCGGAACAGACTCGGGCGTCGCTGATCTGTTCACGTTGATTCCCGACAATCCGCGCGGGCGGATCAATCCATTCATAGACCTGTCCTCGAAGATGCGGTGGCTTGTTACAGCCAACTCCGGCCGCAAGACGGTATGGAACACAGGCACACGAGACGGAACCCAGAATGGGCTCTTCACCAACTCGCACTGGGAGAACGGGCTTCGCGCCGACGCTATTGACGTACTGCTTGCCCAGCTCGGAAGCGACGAGCCTCTTCCGGCCCGGGATGCATTGGCCGTGCTCGTGACGCGAGATCAAGATTGGTCCAGCGAACCATCACGCGACGATCTTCTCGCCGCAGCAGCAGACTTCCTGGGGCTTCCCGTCAGCGACCTCGAGCGGATCACTGAAGACCGTGCGCTAGGAGCTTCATTGCTTGGCACACCCGAGTGGAGCCCGGCGGCTCTCGAGGCCTGGCAGTTCGGCCCGCCCGCCCCTGCTGTCGCCACGGGTGGTTCAAGCTACACACTCCCCTACGAAGCCGTGAGCATCGAGACGGTAGGAGAACTTCCTACTGAGTTCACCAAGTTTCTGGATCACCACGGCATCTCCGCGGGGAGCACAGATGAGATAGTCGACCTGCTCGCCGCGACCTTGTCGAGCCAACTGGTGATCATGGCGGGGCCGAGCGGAAGCGGGAAGTCACTAATGGCTTCTGCGTTGGCCGCCTTCTTCGCCCCAAAGACAAGACGGACCCGGCTCGAGGCAACACGGCTGCTAGCGCGTAGGGAGGAGTTCTTCGGTTATTTCTCGCATCTGGCGGGCTCACAGTTCATGGCGTACGACCAGCTTCTCGAGTTGCTAGACATCTCCAAGTCCGAAGAAGTTACTCCCCCGATCATCACCATCGAGGAAGCCAACCTCTCGCCCATTGAAGGCTACCTGTCTCCACTCGTGCACGGGCTTGGCGGGCTGGAGGCCGAGGTGTTGACCCTCGCGCTTCACTCGCAGCCGGATGAAGTCCCATCTCAAGTTCCCGACCGGGTGGTGCCCGCGAAGCTCAGCATCGAGCCATACCCACGCTTCTTCCTAACCATCAATGTCGATGCAGACTCCCCCGCACCTGCCCGCAAGGTAGTGAGCCGCGCATGTGTGGTGCTTCTGGAGACCCCATCGATCGAGACAACGCTGGCTTCCTCGGACACACTGGTCCAGCCTTCGATTGAAGACGCGGACGGTGAGGCGAAAGGCGTGATCGGTCGCCCGACCGTTGCTTTCGATCGTTACATCGCCTCTGGCAGTGATGTGCTGCAGCAGAGTTTCATGGCACGCGCAGAACTCCTTCGGGACGCGCTCGGTGGTGACGTCATCAGCCCTCGCGCCTTCCAGAAGAGCCTCGTTTACATGGCCTGGTTCGTCGAGCTAAGCGGGATAGACGAGCCCGCACCTGACCAGGCTGCCGTGCTCGCTGCAACCGACAATGCTGTCCTTCACTTCGTTCTTCCGGGACTGGCCGCAGCGCATTTCAGCCTTGCTCTCGCCGCACTTGGTGGAGCTGATCCGAAGGGTGTTCTTGCATCGAGGATCAGCCGTCTTGCTAACGCCACGACCGGCCAGCACTTTGGTCTGCCGCCGGACTTTTGGGGTGCATTGAGCTGAGCGTTCGCCTCGACTACATGAGACGTGGACGCTCGCTCTTTCACGTCCAAGTAGAAGGGCGCCTGTTGGCCCCGACGCTGCCACTGGGATTGATCATGTCGGGAAGCGGCTCCGATTTGTTGCTGATCGAGCCCGACGGTCGATCGTTGTCTGGCCGCCTCAGCTTGCCGATGGTTTTGACCGACAACTCCATCGGATTTGTCGATTTGGAGATTCCATCAAGCGGACTCTTCGACCAAGCCGACCTGACGGCGCTATGGCGCGCGGGCGAAGAACTGGCCGACTGGAAGGCGCGCACCGCCCAGGTCGGAGAAGAGGTCAGCTTCGCGACACCAGAGATTGTTGGGGTAGCGGGCATCGTAATGAGCTGGCGGTCCCTGATCGCGTGTACCCGCGCAGCAAGAAACCTGCTTGCAGCATGGCCTTCGACGCTGGGGCGTCGACTGAGATGGTCCCCGGTTGGTGTTCCTGCGGGGATAGAAGATTTGGAACGGACCGAGCGAGACGGTCCGGCTCGTGGCGTGGCGTCTATGACCGGTCACGGTATGTTGATCGCGCAGAGCGCTCGGTGGGTCGGGCAGGCGGAGCGAATCCCTTCGATGTCCGTTCAGCGTGTAGCGCAGGCAGTGGTCCAGTTGTTCGAACACACTCTCAGCGCCAGGGACTTAGAAAGTGTCAGCCCCCTCCTCCACCCAATCGCCCAAGTCGGATTCATAGCCTCACCGCAATCGCAGCGCAGCGATCCAGATCCCTCCTCGTGGCCCCGGCTATTTTCGGAGTTCGTTGTATCTAGCATTCGTGTACTTGCGGACCTCGCCGCGATCGAACGCGGAACCGGTGCTCTGCCACTGCTCGACACTGACGAACTCTATGAGTCTTGGTTGGCGATTCGAACCCTTGACTTCTTCGATACCCGCCTTGGCAACCGACACCACAGTCAGGCCGGCGCACTTGCTGCGTGGAGGAACGATGAGATCCTGTTTGAGCTCTGGCTGAAGCCCGCGTTCCACGGATCTCCGAACACAATTGGAAGTGAGCAGTTCGTATCAGTGATCTCTGACGACCTCGTACCAGATCTACTCATTTCAGCAACTCGTGGTGAGCACACCGAGCTTGCGGCAATCGATGCAAAGGCGTGGGCCAAGATGTTGCCTGAGGACGTGCTCACTCAGGGAGCAAAGTATCTGTACGGTATTCGCCGCCACCCGGATAAGGCGATTGTTCCTGCACTGTCCTCCGCTCTGATCGTTACCTCGGCGGTTCGACCACACGCGATCGAGTCCGACCTCGCAAAGCTCCATGTCGTTCGGTCTACGCCCACCTCGGAACAGTCCACTCTGGACGTTCGACTCGACGCGTTGATCACCGAACTGCGCGAGACACTCGCGAACCGCGAGCGCGAAGCATAGGTGGGTTGAACGTGGCCATGCCAAAAAGATGGGTCTCAACGCTCCGGACGAGTCTGGCGGAAGCCGCCCTAGCCGTTCGTCTCTACAACGACTCCTCCGAGCCTCGGGCCTTCGAGGCGTTCGTCATCCACATGCACGTTGCTTGGCTATACGCACTCCACGCTCGTTTCGAGCGCGATGGAACAGACGTCCGATACCGCAGCACTCATGATCCCAAACAGTTTGTTCTGATCGACGGCGAGCCGAAGCGCTGGGAGCTCGCGCGGTGCGCTCTCGAACGATGGCCCGATGAGCGAGATCCCGTCCGACTAAATCTTGAGTTCTTCATCGCGCTGCGAAACAAGCTAGAGCATCGCCACGATCGATCCGACGCCAACCTCGCCGTTGCCGTCAGCGGGCATTCTCAAGCTTTACTCCTCAACTACGAAAGCGAAGTGACTACGACTTTCGGTCAGGAATACTCGCTCGCGAGCGTGCTGAGATTTCCCGTATTCATTGGCACCTTCACCACCGAAGGAGAGGCTGCCCTCCGAAAGCTTCGCAATGAGCTTCCCTCTGAGTTGCGAACATTCATTGCGAACTTCCACTCGGGCCTAGAAACGGACCTCGTGGACGACCCGCGTTTCGAGCTTCGACTGAGAGTCGTGCTCGAAAAGGTGAACCGAGATCCCGAGGCGCTCTCAATGCAGTTCACCCGATGGGACGACATGTCGGATGAAGAGAAGGAATCTGTACTCGCAATGGGTCGACGAGGGCAGACCGTCGTGCGAGAGCAACAGCGCTCCGTCGTTGGGCTTGGGCTCATTCGGCCGCAAGAATGCGAGCGACGAGTTAATCAAGCGATCCCCTTCGGATTCAACAGCCACCACTTTCTGCGCGCTTGGCAGATAAAGCAGATACGCCCGCCGCGCGATTCAGCAACACCTGAACGAACGGACGAGCGATACTGCGTCTTCGACGCTCTGTCGAGCAGCTATGGATACACAGAGGCTTGGGTCGCTTGGCTCATCGCTCAATGCGGAACGACTGAAGGATTCAAAGCAGTGACTGGGCGTGACCCAGTAGCCAAACAATCAGCCTCGTGAGTTGCTTTGGAGGGGTGGAACAGAGACGCCTACGACCATGATTCCTCCTTGATGTGAGCGACCGAGAACCGGGTAGTTCTCTCATTAGCCGCAGTTCACCAACGAGTGGTTGTGGCGACCGCCCCGGGAGAGCACGCGTGGTGTTCAATCCCGGGACGACCGCATTGTCAGTCAGGCGTCCGCCGGTGGCTTCGCCTTGCCGCGAGCGGCAGCGGTAGATCCATCGCCGCCGAAGATGGCCTCGATCGCACTTTGCTTGGTCTTGGCCTCGCGCTCGATCTCGGCACGAACCGTCTCAGCCCGAGCGAGCACCTTCGGGTCGGACTTGCTGGTCACGATCCAGGCTTCAAGGGCGAGACGAATCTCCTCAGTGACACTGCGATCGCTGAGCTGAGCGATGACGTCCAACTGCGCACGCAGGTCATCCGTGATACGGACGGCGAGCGTCCGCATCTGACTGCTTGCCGGGAATCCCCCGGCGGGTGAAGTGGCATCGGACATGATGCACACCACCTCCTCTTCTTCGAGCGGCCGACGAACCCGACATGGGTTCCTCTGCGAAAGCCGCTCTCAGACGAGGAAGCGTGCGGATGATTATGCGCCGACGGATCGTGGCGTCAATATTCCGTTCGCGAGCGTTGTCAATTCCACAACCCGGTGGGTTTAGGCTGATCGACCGTGCTACGCAAGCCGGTAGCCCCGCGCGAGCGCTTCCCTTAGCCACCTCTCCACCGCGAATATTTCGCGGCCTGAGAATCTCGTCCTCCGCGGTCCACTCGCGCTTTGGTTCTAGGACACCAGCGTCAATCAAAGCCTCAGGTGGACTACCCAGAGATTGGACGCTCTCAAGCGTGCGATGGAAGACTTGTTTTGCTTTGGGGAGATGCTCCATGAAGTCCAAGTCGAAGAGCTCCAATACTGGGGACTTAGCTCGCCAGTAAGCCGACTCGAATCGCGGGTCAGCGATCTGCGAGCTTTCGAGCCAAGGCTGCGGAGACGACGGGTCCAGCCAGGAGTGGTTGGCGAAGCTCTATAGCCGATGGACTTGTCGCCAATGTCAAGGGAAATATGTTTCCTCAAGCGTCCAGCTCGGCCCAGGTTCTACATTGACTCTGTTCGAGAGCGACGCGCTCGCGCCATTCCCGGGACCACCCCAGATCGCACGGCTGCAAACCCGAGCGGATAACCTCATCGACCTAGTGGCTGACGGCGGGCTAGCTGGATCCAAGGCACGCGAGAAGATCACCGAGATCGAGCGCGAGCGGACAGGGCTTGAGGTCCGACTCTCCACCATCAATGACGACATCAGCACCGGGGCCGACTATCTCAAGGGTTGGTTGGAACTGCTGCGCGATCCGTACGAGATGTATCGTGCCGCCAGCAATGAGATGCGCCGCGAACTCAATCAGGCGATCTTCAAGCGCATCTGGGTGATGGACCAAGACCGCGCCGAGTCCGAACTGGCGGAACCTGCGCGGCTTCTCCTCGAAGCTCAGGTCGCCTGGGCGGAGTCGTTCGGTCTCGGAATTGACGCCGACACAAACAAAAACGACGCCGAAGCGTCGTCAGATAATGCGTCAACCAGAGAAGACAGACTTGAGCCCGTGGAAGAGGCTCTGGGTTCTAGTAAGCGTTCTTTGGTGCCCCTGGAGGGACTCGACGCCCCACCCGTTCCGCCGCCACATCGCGCGGTAGCCCGCATCCGGATCGCCCACGCACAGCGCAATGCGCCGGACTGCGCGGGCGGGGACCCCGGGCTTCTAGGGGCCACCCATGAGTACGAATCAAAAGAGGATCGCTGCGGAAGTCTCGCCGAGCCGACCCGCAATGCAGCGATCCTCTTTTAATTCGTGCCCCTGGAGGGACTCGAACCCCCAACCCTTTCCTTAGGACGGAACTGCTCTTCCATTGAGCTACAGAGGCTTGGCGGAACGAGTTTACTAGGAGGGTGGGTAGAGGAACTTCTCGACCGACGAGATCGGGATCGTTCGCTGAGTGTAGATGCCGGGAACGTAGTTATATTCCTCGACGAGCACGGTGCCGTCACCGTTAATCGCCTTCACGTAGGCGACGTGGTTCGACCAGCCGAACCACGCGACCGACCCGACGATCGGGGTGTCGCTGATGGGCCAGCCGTGCTGCTCCCATGCGTACTCCCACTGGCTCGCGTTGCCGCCGGTGGGGGTGAGCGTTGACCACACCCACTTGTATGGGGCGCTGTACGAGCCCTGATCGCGGTTGAGCCGCCACGCCACGAAGTCGACGCACTCGCGGAAGTAGTAGTTGAGCGGCGAAAGGCCACCACCCTGGCGGGACGAAAGCTCATACGGCCACGGGTAGTCGTCGCCCATCTCACGCGCACCCGAGAGCAGGTAATCCGCGTTGTTCTGGGCGCGCAACTGGTCTTTCGTCATCTCGGCGAGTTCCGCCTGAGTTGTGGCACGGTAGCCGTCTCGAGTCGCCGCGGTCACTGTCGCGTCAGCACTCACCACGATCGACTGGCTACCGACAGCGAGTGCGGACTGCTTGGCCGACGAGGAGACGAGGGTGGGGTCCGCGGTCGAAACGGCGTAGGCAGGGAGACCCGCCACCGCGAACAGTCCGCCCACGATGGTCATCGTGGCGAGCGCACGCAGCGGGTTCTTGGGCTGGGCCTTCGGTGCCGCAGCGCGCATCAGGGCGAGTTCGTTGCGCCGCAACTTGCGGGACGCCGGCCCGCGCCCCTCGATCTCTCGTGCGGCCACGCGGACGGCACGACGATCCGCTGCCGGGCGCGAAAGCTTGGCACGACGACGGGATGCCGCGTCGCGAGCCTCGCGGCGAGAGCCGTACTGGGGCGTCCCCGCAGAAGGGTGCGCCGTGGCATCCGTGGATGAGGTCACACCGGATTCGGGGTTACCGAAACCGAAGAGGTCATCCAAGTTATTGGATGGCGTGACATCAACCAAAACGGACAATCCCTTCGGGACAGGAGACGGACCTCACGAGAATATTTGATATCCCCGCGAAGTTTCCATTGTCACAGGAAGATAACAGCATAGCTACCCGTACCCCGGCGTGTCCTCACTCCAGAGGACGCAACTAGCCGGGCGGGTAGAGGTATGTTGCCGAGCCCGCCGAGATCACACGCTGGCCGTAGGAGTGGTAGTTGCCGTAGTTGTATTCCTCAAGCAGAACCGAGCCATCGCCCAGCACCTGCTTGACGTAAGCGACGTGGTTGTAGCCCGTAACAGCGACGGCACCAGCGACCGGAGTGCTGCTGACGGGCCAGCCGTGGGCGTACCACGCACTCGTCCACGACGAGGCGCTTCCGCCGCCGGGAGTGAGGTTGCCCCAATCCCATTTGAACGGACCGGTGTAGCCAGCATCGCGGTTGAGGCGCCACGCGACGAAATCGACGCACTCGCCGTAGTAGTAGCGCAGCGGTGACAGACCTTCCATCCCTCGCCACGGATAGTCATCGCCTGCCTGAGTGGGACCGGGGTCGCGGTACACATAGGAGGCAGCGAGCGCGGCTGCCGCCTTGGTCGCGGCGAGCTCCTCGGGAGTTGTCGCCGTAAAGGTATCGCGCACCGCAGCTGCGGGGAGTGCGTCGGCAGAGACCTGGACCGACTGAGCGCCGATACTGGAGGCGAGAGGCGCGTTGTTCACAACTTCGACGGGGTTCACGGCGTACGCCGGAAGGGCTACGGAGGCGACCATTCCGCCCACTGCTGCCATCGTCAGCAAGACGCTTGCCGGGTTCTTGCGAGCGGCCTTGCGGGCGGCCGGTTTCGGCGCCACAAAGCTGCTGATACTGCGTTCGTCCACGTTACGTATTCCCCTCGGTGGTGCTGGGACCTCATACAAGGTAAGTGAAGAACCTGTGAACAGCAACACAACTCGCTAAGCGGCGGGTGCCAGGTATTCCTCCCAGTCGGGCAATGCCCGCTCGACACCCCGCACCAGCCACGTAGTTCCGTGGGGCGGTCGGGGGGTCATCCGCAGCTTCCACGACATCTCGCTCGGAGTGCGATCACCCTTGAGGTTGTTGCAACGTAGACAGCATGCGACAAGGTTTTCCCAGCTATCTTTGCCCCCGCGGGAGCGCGGCAGCACGTGGTCGATCGTGTTTGCGGTGCCGCCGCAGTATCCGCAGCGATGGTTGTCGCGCCGCAGCACTCCGCGCCGCGACACGGGTACATGTCTGCCGCTAGGGATACGCACGTAGTTGCGCAGAATGATCACCGACGGGCGATCCCAAGCACCCCCCGAAGCCCAGACCGGATGCTCGGTATCGGCCGCCACAATCGTCGCCTTCTGATTCATCACCAGTACGAGTGCCCGCTTGAAGGACACCACAGCGAGGGGCTCGTAGCCCGCATTCAGAACAAGTGTGCGCAAGTGCGTTCCTCTCGAAAGAGCCTGCACGGCTTGCAGGCGTTCGACTCCTTGAGGGTCACGCATCAAGGGGAGCTGCAGGTAAACAAAAAGGCACCGTCATAAGACGATGCCTAGTGCTACAAACTGCTCGGTCGTATGTAAAAGCGCGCGCGCACGTCCCTGGTTTGGACGCTACGCACGATCGACATTCGACACTCCTGATTCATGAATGAATCCCAAGAGCTTCAGGGTAACCCATAGAACTTGTCAGTCCCTGTAGGCCGGGCGCTCAACGAGCAGCGAAGATATGCACCGCAACTTCGTTGGGCAACTCGAGGCCCTCGCCTAATCCGTCTACTTGCACGAAGACGTACGAACCTGCAGCCGAAATCGTCGCAGTTGTCCCGGGCAACACCCCGGCGGCTTGAAGTTGCTGCAGGAGTTCCGGCTCGAACTGCACAGGCTCCCCCAGGCGACGGATGACCCGGCTCACGCCTTCGGGAAACTCCGCAGAGAGCTCCACGAGGTTGATCACGCCATCCATGAACGCGGGGGCGGGGGCATCCCCCAGCTCTTCGAGACCTGGAATCGGATTGCCGTACGGCGACTCGGTGGGGTGATCCAGCATCTCAAGCAGACGACGCTCGACCTGCTCGCTCATGACGTGCTCCCAGCGGCAGGCTTCGTCGTGCACGTAGGCCCAGTCGAGACCGATGACGTCAGCGAGCAGACGTTCGGCGAGGCGATGCTTGCGCATGACGTGCACCGCACGAGTACGGCCTTCCGAGGTGAGTTCGAGGTGACGATCGCCCTCCACATTGACCAATCCGTCGCGCTCCATGCGCCCAATCGTCTGCGAGACGGTGGGGCCGGAGTGACCGAGGCGCTCCGAGATTCGGGCGCGCAGAGGAACGATGTGCTCCTCCTCGAGATCGAGAATCGTGCGGAGGTACATCTCAGTGGTGTCGACGAGGTCCGTCATGTTCCCAGACTAACGGGACGCCGCCGGTAGCATTGGACGCATGCCCAGCCTGACAATTCCTTCATCCCTGCTGCCCGCCGACGGACGGTTCGGGTGCGGTCCATCGAAGGTGCGGCAGGAACAACTCGACTATCTCGCGGGTGCCGGCGCCGCGCTCATGGGCACCTCGCACCGTCAGGCTCCCGTCAAGAATCTCGTTGGCCGGGTGCGCGCAGGGTTGGGTGACCTCTTCCGCCTACCCGACGGCTACGAGGTCGTCATCGGCAACGGCGGGTCCACAGCGTTCTGGGATGCCGCGGCCTTCTCTCTGATCTCCCTGCGCAGCGAGAACCTCACGTTCGGCGAGTTCGGATCCAAGTTCGCGCAAGCAGCGGGTGCGCCGTTCCTCGAATCGCCCCATGTGATCAACGCACCAGCAGGTTCACGCGCAGAGGTCGAGATCGTCGACGGTATCGACGTGTACGCGTGGCCCCAGAACGAGACCTCGACGGGAGTCATGGCGCCTGTCCGCCGCGTCGACGCTCCCGGTGCGCTCACCGTCATCGACGCCACCTCCGCGGCTGGCGGCATCGACTTCGACGTGTCGCAAGCAGACGTGTACTACTTCGCCCCGCAGAAGAACTTCGCGTCAGACGGTGGGTTGTGGTTCGCCCTCCTCTCCCCCGCGGCGATCGAGCGGGTCTTCAGCATCGCGGCGAGCGGACGCTACATCCCCGAGATCCTGTCGATCAAGAACGCCATCGACAACTCGCGCCTCAACCAGACACTCAATACCCCCGCGATTTCAACGCTTCTGCTGCTCGAGAATCAGGTCGACTGGATCAACGGCAATGGCGGCCTCGCCTGGGCAGATGCCCGCACCAAGGAGTCGTCGAGCGCACTCTACGACTGGGCCACCTCGACGTCGTACGCGACCCCGTTCGTGCTGGACCCGACGCATCGATCGCAGGTCGTCGCGACGATCGACTTCGATGAGTCGGTGGATGCTGCGGCGGTGGCTTCAGCGCTGCGTGACAACGGCATCGTCGACACCGACCCCTACCGCAAGCTCGGCCGCAACCAACTGCGGGTTGCCACGTTCGTCGCGATCGACCCGGCGGATGTGCGGCAGCTCATCGCCTCAGTCGAATACGTGGTCGAACACCTCTAGCCCGTCGCGGGGGCAGCGGGCGCTAGCCTAGAGTTGTGCGCTTCTGGCTCAAAGACTCCGAACGGCGGCCAGACCCTGCGCCCGTCGTGACGGATGACCGCGCAGCGTTTCTCGTCGGTTCCGGGTTGTGGGTGATCGCCCTCGTCGCAGCGCTGTTGCTCGCGCCACAGCCGTGGTTCGGCTGGACGTGCGTTGCAGGCCTCGCGATCGGCGCGATCGGTCTCGGCTGGTCGATCTGGCGGCGAAAAGCTCAGTAGGTCCGGTCTACTTCGTCGTCATCTAACTCGTCGTCGTCGTCATCCGACTCGTCATCGTCGTCGTCATCCAAGTCGGGCTCATCGATGTCGACTCCGTCGAGGTCTCCGCCGTGCAGCACATCGTTGTCGAGATCGTCGTCGTCGTCGGACTCGTCGTCTCCATCGAGGTCGTCGTCGAGGTCGTCATCATCCGGCTCGTCGCCCTCCGACGGTGCCTCGTCAGACTGTGCCTGCGCGGCCTTGTACTCGGCGAGACGGTCGCTCCACGGCACCCAGTCCGGGGCGAGCAAGGCGCCCTCCGCGGGCATGAGCTCGGCCTCGAGAACGGTCGGCTCGGCGCCCTCCACCTGAGCAACGGACACTGTCCACAGCCAATCCGGGTATCCGGGTTGGGCGGACGCGAAGAGAAGCGAAACTACTCCGTCGCCCTCATCCGTGGTTCCAACGAAATCACCGATCGTTGCCGCCGGAGTGATCTCCAGCAGCGCCGCCCGAGCGAGATCTTCGTACTGGTGAGTGGCACCCGTCGAATCAGGCATCCAATTCGTCCGCGACCTTGCGCAACATCGCCGCGATCTTCTCGCCGTGAGCGCGGTCAGGGTAGCGGCCGCGCTTCAGGTTCGCCCCGATGCCATCCATGAGCTTGACGAGATCTTCGATGATGATCGCCATATCGTCGGCCGGCTTGCGATTGAGCTTGGCAAGCGACGGGGGCGCTTCGAGCACTCTGACGGAGAGCGCCTGCGCGCCCTTCTTTCCATCGGCGATGCCAAACTCCAGCTTGGTACCCGGTTTAACACCGGTGGTGCCAGCGGGCAGGGCAGACGCATGAAGGAAGACTTCTTGGCCGTCATCAGAGGTGATGAAGCCGAAGCCTTTCTCGTCGTCGTAAAACTTAACCTTGCCGGTGGGCATCGCGGTACTCCTTATTGCTTGATAGGTCCAAGACTAGAGGACTTGGCGCTACCCGTATCCTTGTCCTTGTGCCAAAAGACGCTCCCATCTCATCCCAGCGACCCGAACGCATCCTCGCCTTCATGGCCGCAGCGGCGGTCGGGCTCTCGATCATCTGTTTTCTGGCGGTGATCATCGCCACCGGAACGGGTGTCGGGCAGGACGCGTTCAGTGCCCCGCCGTGGCCAACGATCATCGTTCTGCCGGTGATCGGGCTTCCTCTGGGCGCGATCTTCCTCATCGCACTTATCGTGATCAGCAGTATTCGTCGGGGTCGTGAAGCGAAGGATGACCGCAAGTAGCGATACCGCCCTTGCCTTCGCCGGGCATCTGCGGTCACTCTCCGACACCGAACTCGTAGCCCTCTTGGGAGCACGGGAACTGCGCGAAGCCGGCATCAAAGACTTTTTCGATCTGGCTGACGCGCTTCTCGATCCCACGTCGATCCAGCAGGCACTCTCTCGTCTCGACCGTCCGACCCTCGCCGTCATCGCCACGCTCGGAGAACTGGGCACTGCCTCGGTCACGGATGCCGCGGCTCACCTAAAGAGTGCCGGCGCCGATGAGGCGGCTCTCGCCGCCCTACCCGTGCACCTCGCGGCCGCCGCGAATCTCGCGCTCACGGTGAAACGCGACGGAATGTTCACCGTCCCGCTCGCCGTCGGCCAACAGCTGGTCGAATGGCCTGAGCTCGACCTGCCGTCGCGTCAGGAGCTCATTTCCGATCCACCACCCACCCCGCTCGCCGCGGTGAGCCAAGTCGACGCCCGATTCACCGATACCGTCGCCGCCGAACGGGCGTTCGGCACGACGACCGCGATCGTCGAGCTCGTCAGTGAGCTGCAACACGAGTCGGCGCGCGAATTGGCGCGCGGTGGCATCGCCCTTCCGGACAGCAAGCGGCTTGCGGCATCCATGAACGTCGACATCGACGATGTCGGGGTGCTTCTCGAGATCGCGTCCCGCGCTGGACTCGCGGCCCTCGAATCAGGGCGCTGGATGCCGACCGCAGCCAGTGGAGAGTGGCTGCTCGATTCATCCGGTGACCGCTGGGCGGCTCTCGCGGGTGCCTGGCTGGATCGGCTTCCGAGCGATATCCGCTCGATCCTCGGGCGAAGTGCTCGCGCGTCGTGGGGCGAGAGACTCGACGACTACGCGAACTGGTTGTATCCGGCAGGCGGCGACTGGATGACCGAGCGCGTGCGGGTCTATACGCGCGATGCCGAGATGCTCGGCATCACCGCCCACAACCAGCCGAGCACACCGGGCGTCGCCCTGCTGGCGGAAGGACCGGCCGCAGCCTCGACGGCGATGGCCACGCTGTTCCCACCGGAGGTCGACAAGGTCTACCTGCAACCCGACCTTTCGGTGGTGTCGCCCGGGCCGCTTGAGCCGGCACTCGATTCGCGGCTGCGAGCGATGGCTGATGTAGAGGCGCGGGCGATCGCGTCCACCTACCGAATCTCGACGGCGAGCCTCTACCGCGCCATGGCGACGGGCGAAACCGAGGCCACGGTTCTGGACTTCCTTACCGAGATCTCGCTCACGGGCATCCCCCAGCCCCTCTCATATCTGATCACCGATGCCGCCGCACGCTACGGGCTCGTGCGCGTGGGGGTCGTCGACGGTGACCGCGCGTATGTGCGTTCCGAGGATGACACGCTCCTGCGCACGCTTCTCGTCGACCACGGTGTCGGCAGCTTGGGGCTCACTCGGGCCGGCGACCGGTTGCTGAGCCGATTCGACCGCGACCTCGTGTTCTGGACCCTCGCGGAGGCACGGTATCCCGTCGCCGCCGAGAACGGCGAACGTGAGGTCGTGGTACTGACCCGCAAGCACGCGACGCGCACCTCGACCCAAGCCACCGATTCAACGGCTGCTCTGATCGAACGACTTCGACTCGGCAGCTCAAGCGACTCTGACGTCACCGACAAGGCGTGGTTGTCACGGCAGATCGACGTCGCGATCAAGGGCAAGCTCGCCCTCACTGTGACGATCCGGATGCCCGACGGCACGCACGTCGACTTCCAACTCGAACCGGCGAGTGTGGGTGGTGGGCGCATGCGCGCGCGCGACCGCAAGTCGGATATCGAGCGCACGCTGCCCCTCACGAGCATCGTGTCTGTCGGCCCCGCCCTCTAGAGCAGGCCCGCAGGCTTAGGCTAGAAGGATGCCCGACGGCCCCCTGATCGTTCAATCCGACCGCACAGTTCTTCTCGAAGTGGCGCACCCGAGCGCAGAGGACGCCCGTCACGACCTCGCGGTCTTCGCCGAACTGGAACGTGCACCGGAGCACATCCACACCTACCGCATCACCCGTCTCGGCCTGTGGAACGCGCGCGCCGCTGGCCACACCGCTGAGGACATGCTCGCGACGCTCGAGACCTACTCGAAGTTCCCGGTGCCGCAGTCGGTCATCGTCGATATGACCGAGACGGTCGGCCGCTACGGACGCCTCGTCATCGAACGCGCGGATGACGGAGCCCTCACTCTCACGGCCACCGACGCCGCAGTGCTCAGCGAGATCACTCGGGCCCGCAAGGTGGCCGCGCTGCTCTTCGAGAAGCGGGGAGACCACACCTACGTCGTGCAGGCGTGGGCGCGCGGGCAACTCAAACAGGAGCTGCTGAAGCTCGGCTGGCCCGCCGAGGATCTCGCGGGCTACACGCCTGGCACTCCGCACGAGATCGACCTCACTTCGGAGGGCTGGAGCCTGCGGCCGTACCAGAATCAGGCCGTCGACAACTTCTACGCTCACGGGTCGGGAGTGGTCGTGCTGCCCTGTGGCGCGGGCAAGACACTGGTCGGGCTCGGAGCCATGGCTGCCGGCAAGACCACGACGCTCATCCTGGTCACCAACACCATTTCCGCACGCCAATGGAAGAACGAGATCCTCAAGCGCACCACCCTCACTGAGGAGGAGGTCGGCGAGTACTCCGGCCAAGTAAAGCAAGTGCGCCCGGTGACGATCGCGACCTACCAGATTCTGACCGCGCGTCGGAAGGGTGAGTACGCCCACCTCGCGCTGCTCGATGCTCTCGATTGGGGTCTCGTCATCTACGACGAGGTGCATTTGCTACCCGCGCCCGTGTTCAAGCTCACGGCAGAACTGCAGGCCCGCCGCAGGCTCGGCCTTACCGCGACGCTCGTGCGGGAGGACGGCCGCGAAGGCGACGTGTTCTCCCTTATCGGCCCCAAGCGCTTCGACGCTCCGTGGAAGGAAATCGAGGCGCAGGGATTCATCTCTCCAGCCTCGTGCTTCGAGGTGCGCATTGACCTGCCGGAGCTGGAGCGACTCGAGTACGCCGCCTCGGCCGATGACGAACGGTATCGGCTCGCAGCGACCGCCCCCGCCAAACTCGGGGTCGTGAAGGCTCTCGTCGAGAAACACGCGGGCGAGCGCATCCTCGTCATCGGCCAGTACCTCGACCAGATCGACGAGCTCGCCGATGTTCTGCACGCCCCGAAACTGACGGGTGCGACAACCATTGATGAGCGCGAACGCCTGTATCAGGAGTTCCGCGAGGGGACCACGAAAGTACTCGTGGTCTCGAAGGTCGCAAACTTCTCCGTCGACCTCCCCGAGGCGACAGTGGCGATCCAAGTTTCGGGGAGCTTCGGCTCGCGTCAGGAAGAGGCCCAGCGTCTCGGGCGCCTGCTACGCCCCAAGGAGAGCGGACTTCCCGCCAACTTCTACACGCTCGTCGCCCGCGACACTGTCGATCAGGACTTCGCGCAGAACCGACAGCGGTTCCTTGCCGAACAGGGCTACAGCTACACCATCCTCGATTCGCACTCGCTCGAAGCTGCCTAGGTCTTCGCGCGCCGGTACCGCAACAACAGGTTGTCGCCCGACCGCAGCACGTGGACCAGCTCCATACCCCTAGCTTCGGCCAACCTCCCCTGCGCGATGCGGCCAGAATCACCGGACTCGAGAACGGGCGCGATGGTCAGACTCAACTCATCGACGACGTCGGCGGCGAGCAACGAACCGAACAACGACGGGCCCCCCTCACACAGCACGTTCGTGAGCCCCCGAGCGCGAAGCTGATCGAGAGCCGCGGACAGGTCGACCTGCGCTGTGCCCGTGGCGATGACGTCAGCAACCTCCGTGAAGCGATCCACGCCGGATGCCTCACCCGCCGTCACGAGGACCGGTCGCACCGGTGCCTCGGTGAAGATGCGCGAGTTCTCGTCGAGGGTGAGGCTACGGCTGACGATCGCGAAGACCGGATGCTCGGGCATCCGGTGCTCGACGCGCCAGCGCGCAGACGCGGCCGAGACGCGCATGGGGCCGTACCCCTCATCACGCACGGTGCCCGCACCGACCATGACGACGTCACAGGCACGGCGGAGCAACTCGAAAAAGCGCTTGTCGCCAGGCCCGGAGAGGCCCCCCGAACGTCCATCGTGGGTCACCGCGCCGTCGATGCTTGAGACGAAGTTCACCCGCACGCCGACACCGAGATCGCTGACGAGCTCGTCGTCGGTGACGTTCTCGGCCGGGACTGGCCACAGCCTGTCGATGCGAGCCGTCATATGTTGTGTTTCAGGTAGGCGGGCTGTCGCAGCCCGAGAATCGCCTCTGTCATGCGCACCGCGGCCACCGACTCAGGGATGTCATGCATGCGCACGACGCGCGCACCCTTCATGATGCACACAACCGCTGCCGCGAGGGAACCCTCGAGGCGGTGACCCTGCTCGCGATCGAGGGTCTCCCCGATGAAGTCCTTGTTAGACACGGCGGCGAGGGTCGGATAGCCGAGCGCGACGATCTCATCGAGGCGACGCGTGAGTTCGAGGGTATGGAGGGTGTTCTTGTTGAGATCGTGCCCGGGGTCGACGATGAGCCGGTCGGGTGAGATTCCGCCGGCGATCGCGGTCTCGGCAAGCTCCCGCAGGCGATCGGCAACGTCCGCCACGACGTCGCCGTAGCGCGGGCTGCGCGGGCCGTCGCGGGGCGGCCCAAGACTATGGGTGAGCACGAGGCTCGCATCGCTCGCGGCAATCACCCCAACCATGTCGCTATCCCACAGGCCGCTCGTGTCGTTGATGACTGCCGCACCCGCGGCGATCGCTTGACGGGCGACTTCAGCGCTTGAGGTGTCGACGGAGATGACAATGTCGGATGCCGCGACCACACCCGCGATGACGGGCACGACGCGAGCGACTTCCTCTTCCATCGTCACCACCGGTCCGCGTCCGAATGGCACTCCGCCGATATCTACCCAGTCCGCGCCATCGTCTGCAGCTCGGAGTGCCGCGGCGATGGCGCGATCGAGAGCGAACGTCGCCCCTTTGTCGTAGAACGAATCCGGTGTGCGATTGATCACCGCCATGACGGCGACCTGTCTGGCGAAGTCGAAGGTGCGGGTGCCGATGCGGCGTTCGGCGACGCTCACGCCCCCGCGATGTCAATCCCGGGGTCGGCGAGCCGTGCCCGATCCACGACGCGCTCGGAGCGGATGAGTTCCTGAACCTTGTCGTTGACGTCCCACACGTTGACGTTCATCCCCGCGACGACCTTTCCAGCGGATAGCCAGAACACCACGAACTCGCCGGAGTCTTTATCCCCTCGATAGAGCAACTCCGCACCCTTCGCCAGTGGCCCATACCCCGAGTATTCCATTCCGAGGTCGTACTGGTCAGTGTAGAAGTACGGGATCTCGTCGAGCACCGCGTCGCCGCCGAGCATCGAGCTTGCCGCGACTTTGCCGCCCGCAATGGCGTTCGCCCAATGCTCGCTGCGCAGCCTCTGGCCGAGCACGGGATGAAAGGCGTTCGCCACGTCTCCGGCCGCGAACACGTCGGGCGCACTCGTGGCGAGGTGTTCATCCACGAGGATGCCGTTGTCGACCTCAAGTCCAGCCGCCTCCGCGAGCGCCGTATTCGGCACCGCGCCAATGCCGACGACGACGAGATCGGCGGCGAAGGTTCCCGCATCCGTGACAACACCATTACTCTGCGAGATCGACTGAACGCCACCGACTATGAATCGCACGCCGTTCGCCTCGTGTAGCTTCCGAAAGCGCTCGCCGAGTTCATCGCCGATCGCCATGGCCAGTGGAATCTCTTCGAGCATGACGATCGTGACGTCGTTGTCATACGAGCGGGCCACCGCGGCGAACTCGAGCCCGATCCAGCCGCCTCCGATCAGGACGACGCGCTTGCCGCCGTCCACGATTTCGCGCCTGAGCGTGTCGCTATCGTCAACTGTGCGCAGGTGGTGCACCATCGGCAAGTCCGCTCCAGGCGCCGGGAGAATGCGGGGCGAGGCACCGGTAGCCAAGAGAATGCGGTCCGCTGGGATATCGCGACCGTTGCCCAGGGTCACCCGGTGATCGCCGAGCACTGCGACCTCGGCCCCCGTCTCCAGTGTCACGTTGTGTTCGCGATACCACGACTCGGGCTTGACGAGGATGCTGTCGAGTTTCTCGGCGCCTTTCAAGTACTCCTTCGTCAATGGCGGTCGGAGATATGGCAAATGTGGTTCCGCGGCGAGCACGTGAAGCTTGCCACTGAATCCGTCAGTGCGAAGTTGCTCGGCCGCCGTCGCGGCGGCGAGGCCGCCGCCGACTATGGCGAAAGATTGTTCAGTCATCTGTTTCTCCTATCGGTGCAGGTCTGCGCGCGTCATGGTGCCCCGGAAGGCGCTCGTGACGGTGATGGTGCTTGGTGTGCCGATGCCGCGCAACGACATACAGAGTTGCTCTGCCTCAATGACGACCCCGACGCCGACAGCACCGAGCTCGCGCTCAAGCCAGTCCGCGACGTTGACAGTCAGGCGCTCCTGCACCTGCAGGTCGCGGCTGAAGTGTTCGACGATGCGCGGCAGGGTAGAGATACCGACGATGCGGTCGCGCGGGATATAGCCGACATGCGCCACACCACGAAACGGCATCAGATGATGTTCGCAGGTCGAGTGGAACGGGATGTCACGAACGACAACGGGACCGATGTAGCCCTCCGCATTGGGGAATGTCGTCGCGATGACCTCCGTTGGACCGAGCAGCTCGATGAGGCTCGTCACCACGCGACCGGGCGTGTGAACGAGCGATTCGGTGGTGAGGTCGCGCCCGAGCGCGCGCAGCAGATCGGCGACCGCGCGCTCTGCGGCCTCGCGATCCACTTCGCGGTTCACTGTGTCGCCTTGCGCAGTGCAGCGGCCACCGAGTCGCTCAACTCGGCCCAAGAGACCAAGAACTTCTCGATTCCCTCGCGCTCGAGCGTTGCGGCTACGTCGTCGTAGTCGATACCGAGCGCGGCCGCGCGCTGCAACACCGCACGCGACTCCCCCGCAGTTCCAGTGATGGTGTCCCCTGGCACGGCGGCGCGCGCGGCAACTGCCTCGAGAGTGTTGCGCGGCATGGTGTTGACGACATCGGCGGCCACGAGCGAGTCGACGTAAAACGTCGGTGGCAGTGTGGGATCCTTCACCCCCGTCGAGGCCCACAGTGGCCGCTGAACGTGGGCGCCGAGTGCGAGCAAGGCCTGAGCCCGAGCAGTGGCGAACTCGGCAAGGAAGGCGTCATAGGCCAGCCGTGCGTTGGCCACGCCAAACGTCGACCGCAGCGCTGCCGCCTCAGGTGTTCCGAGAGCGTCAAGCCGACCGTTAACCTCAACGTCCACCCGTGACACGAAGAATGAGGCGACCGAACGGATTCCGCTGAGATCGATGCCTGAAGCGTGCGCGCGCTCAAGGCCCGCGAGGTAGGCCGCTATCACGCCGCGGTAGCGGTCGAGCCCGAAGATCAGTGTCACGTTGATGCTCATACCGAGCGCGGTGGCCTCTTCGATTGCCGTGAGTCCGGCATCCGTCGCAGGGATCTTCACCAACACGCCGGGCCGGTTGACACGCCCGGCCAACTCGATGGCCTGTGCAAGCGTGGCATCGGCGTCGTGGGCAACATCGGGACTCACCTCGATCGACACCCTGCCGTCGCGCCCGTTCGTTGCTTCGTACACAGGCAGGAAGGCGTCGCACGCGAGCATCACATCGTGTGTGGTAATCGCGATGATCGCAGCAGCCGCATTCACTCCGTCGGCGGCGAGCATCGCTCCCTGCGTCTCGTAGCCGTGTCCGTCCCGCAGGGCGGTGGCGAAGATTGTCGGGTTTGTGGTGATGCCCACGACATCCCGCGTGGCTATCAGATCGGCTAGATCGCTCGAAACTATGCGCTCTCGCGACAGATCGTCGAGCCAGATGCTGACGCCCGCCGCGGCGAGCGCATGAGTGGATGAGGGATTCATCGATGCCTCCTACAGTTGCGACTCTAGGAGGCTCTGGATTCTATTGTCAACTATCTTGTTTTTAGAATTAGACTCTGTTCATGGTCCCGCCCTCTCGCAATGACGACATCGCCGCTATCGCTGCCCTCAACGATCCGCTAGGGCGCCGACTGTACGACGTCGTCGCTAGCCACGGTGAACCGATCGGCACGGATGCCGCAGCCGTAGCCGCCGGGATACCCCGCAGCACCACGGCCTTCCACCTTGAGAAGCTCGTCTCGGCCGGGCTGGTGTCCACCGGGTTTCGTCGTCAAGGCCGCGGTGGACCGGGCTCCGGCCGCCCGGCCCGCATGTTCTCTCTCTCGACCCGCGAGACCTCGGTGGCCGTACCTGATCGACACTACGACCTGGCCGGGGACCTGCTGGCGTCAGCCATCGAGCGGTTAGGTCAGACCGGTGAAGTGGTGCGCGATTGTCTCGCCTCGGTCGCCGTCACGCGCGGTCGCGAACTCGCTGCCGAGCGTCCCCCACTCGACGTCCTGAGCGAACTCGGCTACGAACCCATCACTCGCGATACCGACGTCGTACTCGCCAACTGCCCGTTCCACCGCCTCGCCCAAGACCACACCGCGCTCATCTGTGACGCGAACGTCGCGCTGGTCACGGGAATCGTCGGGGACAGTCACACCGCGCACTTCAACCCTCAACAGGGGCAGTGCTGCGTCACACTCTCGACATCTCAGCCGACTCTCGCCGATCAGTGAGCTTCAGCAGCAGCACCGCAGCGCCAACACTTCTCGGTCTCGATAAACGCGCCACACTCGTCGCAGACGCGCTCAAGCCAGCACACTGGGTCTCCCTCGGGAATCGTTTCGTCATCATCGACCACTCAACAAGTATGAATCGTAGGCTCGGTCTATGAGCAGTCCTCGTTGGTGTGATACCCCCGCTACTCGCGTGCTCGGGCTGCGCATTCCCATCATGCTCGGCGCGTTCGGTGGGGTGTCGTCGGTCGCCCTCACCGCGGCGGTGAGCAACTCTGGAGGGCTCGGCGCCTACGGGCTCTACGGCTACGACGGCGAGCGCATCCTCGCCACAGCACGCGAACTCGCCGCCGCCACAACGAACCCGCTCGCGCTCAACCTGTGGCTCCCCCATGACGGCGATCACGGGGTGCGCCCGGATGCGGCAGAGTTCGACAGCCACGTGGCCGCGCTTGCCGGGTACTTCGACGAGGTGGGGTTGCCTCTTCCGCAACGCCCTCATTCCTACCTCCCACCGTTCGACGAACAGTTCGAGGCGGTACTCGAAGCCGGGCCCGCCGTCGTGAGCTTCGTGTTCGGGGTGCCTTCACGCGAGGTCGTTGGCTTGGCTCGTGAAGCGGGGATCATCACGATGGGCACCGCGACGACCGTCGCGGAGGCAGTGGCACTGGAGGCCGGCGGCGTCGAGGTCATCATCGCCAGCGGCATGGAAGCCGGAGGGCATCGTGTCTCGTTCCTCGACACCGCAGAGAACTCGCTCGTGGGCACCTTCGCCCTCATCCCTCAGGTCGTGGACGCCGTAGGGGTGCCAGTGATCGCCGCGGGCGGCATCGCCGATGGACGAGGAGTCGCGGCGGCGCTCACGCTCGGCGCTTCCGGGGTGCAGGTCGGCTCGGCATTCCTCGCGACGGAACAGTCGGCGGCAGCGCCCGGCTACCGAGCCGCCCTCCGAGGGCCCGGCGGCGCACAGACCGTGCTGACCCGTGCACCGAGTGGGCGGCTCGCCCGTGGCATCCGGAACCGGCTTACCGAGGAGACGCAGATTGCGCCGTTCCCGGTGCAGAACTGGATCACCGGCCGGTTCCGATCCGTTGCGGCCGAGCGCGACCTCACCGACATCATGTCGTTGTGGGCCGGGCAGGCATCGCCCCTGATCGCCGAGACGGATGCCCGTGCCCTTGTCGACCGACTTGTGTCAGATGCGACACCCCTCCTGCCAGCCTGACGCTCTCGGCAGACTGCCCGGCGGCGGTCAACGCGCTCCCAGACAACACTCAGACAACGCGCAGATACTTGCTCCATGGCTGATGGACCGAAAATTCTTATCGTCGATGACGAGCCGAACATCCGTGACCTGCTGACCACGTCCCTGCGCTTCGCCGGCTTCGCCGTGCGCGCGGTGGGCAACGGTGCTCAGGCCATCTCCGCGGTGCTGGAGGAGGAGCCGGACTTGATCATCCTCGACGTCATGCTCCCCGACATGAACGGCTTCGGGGTCACTAAGCGGCTACGGGCATCCGGATACACCGCACCCATCTTGTTCCTCACCGCGAAGGACGACACCGAGGACAAGATCACCGGTCTCACCGTCGGCGGGGACGACTACGTGACCAAGCCGTTCAGTCTCGACGAGATCGTCGCGCGTATCAAGGCGATCCTGCGACGGACCATGCAAGACGACGAGGATGCAGTGATCCGCGCGGGCGAGCTCACCATGGACCAGGACACGCACGAAGTGACCATCGGCTCCGAGCAGATCGAGCTGAGCCCCACCGAGTTCAAGCTGCTGCGCTACCTCATGCTCAACCCGAACCGCGTGCTGTCGAAGGCGCAAATCCTCGACCACGTGTGGGAGTACGACTTCAACGGCGATGCCGGGATCGTGGAGAGCTACATCTCGTACCTGCGCCGCAAGCTCGACCAGTTCTCCGCGGAGCCGGTCATCCAGACCAAGCGCGGTTTCGGTTACATGCTCAAGGCCGCCCGGGTCTAGTTCACAGCGCCGACGGATAAACTCGGCTTTCTGATGCACGAGCTCTCCGACTGGTGGAACCGCATATCGCTGCGCACCAAAATCACTGCGGTGACCGTGTTTCTCCTGACGGTCGGGCTGCTTGTTGCGGGCACCGGAACCATGGCGGTGCTGCGCACCTATCTTCTCGACGAGGTGGATTCGAGCATCAGCTCTGCCGGTGACAAGCTGCAGGGCACCATCCAGTACAGCGGTACCGCCGAAGACCCACAGTGCAGCCTGCCCACTCTGCCCAACGACTACTTCCTTGCCGTGCTCGACTACAACGGCAAACTGCTGTGCAACAACCGCGTCGACGACGCCCCGCATCCGATCGTCTCGACCCTGACCCTGCAGAACGTCGCCGGCACAACCGGCGCTTTCACTCTGCCGAGCTCAGTACCTGGGGGCCAATGGCGCGTCAGTGCCTACCCGGCCATCAACAGTCTGGGTACCGACTACTTCACCATCATCATCGGTCTCGACCTGCGAGGAACCGACGCGATCGTGCAACGGTATGCCGCGATCTTCCTCTTCTTCGGCTTGACCGTCGTCATCCTCGGGGGCGCCCTCACTCGCCTGCTCGTCACCTCGACGTTCGCCCCTTTGCGCGAGGTCGAGGCGACAGCCGCGCGATTCGCCGAGGGTGACTTCAACCAGCGCCTCTCCGGCGCGACCCCCAACACCGAGGTCGGACGACTCAACCGCTCGCTCAACTCGATGCTCGGCCGAATCGATCGCGCATTCGCCGACCGCGCCCGAACGATCGACCAGATGCGCCGCTTCGTGGGTGACGCGTCGCACGAGCTGCGCACTCCCTTGGTCTCGGTTCGCGGCTACGCCGAGCTCTACCGTATGGGTGCACTCACCAAACCGGAAGACGTCGCTCAGGCCATGGAGCGCATCGAGAAGGAGGCGATCCGGATGGGCGAACTCGTCGAGGATCTGCTCGAACTCGCCCGAATCGACGAAGCCAAGCCGCTCCAGCTCGCCCAGCTCGACCTCGTGCCGCTCGCCCAAGACGCAGCCCTCGACGCCATGGCATCGGCCCCGGATCGCGTCGTGACCGTGATCGGCACGGATGCCCCCGCGGAACCGTCCACGATGACGCTCGTGCTCGACGTGATCCCAGCAGCAGCACCCGCGGTTCCCGTCGCGACCGGCCCTATCCGGTTCGCGGAAGCCACACTCGCCCGCCTCACAGCTCGACGCGCTCGTGCGAGCCGCGCCGCCGGCGAAACCGTCACGATCGCTGATCCTCCCCACGCTGAACTGCGCGCGCTCGTGCTTGCGGAAGAGAACAAGATTCGGCAGGTGATCGCGAACTTGGTCGGCAATGCCATGCGGTTTACGCCCAGCGGCTCTCCCATCGAGATTGGCGTGGGCGTCGACGCCACCGAACGAGTCGCAATTCTCTCGGTCATCGATCACGGAGAAGGCATTCCTCCGCAGATCCGCGAGAAGATCTTCGAACGGTTCTATCGGGCCGACAGTTCGCGCCAGCGCGCAACGGGCGGCAGCGGCCTGGGGCTCGCGATCGTCGCGGCGATCGTCAAGGCGCATGGAGGCAGTGTCGACATGGTTGAGACTCCCGGCGGTGGGGCTACCTTCCGGGTGAAGCTTCCGCTCCTCCCCGAACCGACGCCCGCTCCCTCGGCTCCCAGCGCGGCCTGAGCGCCCCGCGAAGGGCTACCGTGCGGGCTACGGTCCGGGGATGACTCGATACCAGGTAGACAGCGAAGCCGTACTCACTGCGACCGGGGCCGTGCGCTCCTCGATCTCGCGCATCCAGTCCGAGGTCGCCGGCTTGCACAGCCAGCTCACCAACCTGCAATCCTCGTGGACGGGCGAGGCGGCCACCGCGTTTTCCGGAGTCGTCGCCGAATGGCGCACGACCCAACAGCGAGTGGAGGAGAATCTCGCCGCCATCAACCAGGGGCTCACCCACGCCGCCCAGCAGTACGCGGAGATCGAAGCCTCCAACGCGCGCCTCTTCGTCCGTTAACGACAGTGGGCGACTCCCCGGAAGGGGAGCCGCCCACTGTGTGGTGTGACTTAGAAGTCCATACCACCCGACGGGTCACCCATCGGGGCCGGGTGCTTCTCCGGCTTGTCTGCCACTACGGCTTCGGTGGTGAGGAACAGTCCAGCGATCGACGCGGCGTTGAGCAGCGCAGAGCGCGTGACCTTCACCGGGTCGTTGATGCCAGCAGCCAGCATGTCCACGTACTCGCCGGTGGCGGCGTTGAGGCCCTGTCCCACCGGAAGGTTGCGCACCTTGTCGACGACAACACCGGGCTCGAGGCCCGCGTTGAGCGCGATCTGCTTGAGCGGAGCGTCGATGGCCACGCGCACGATGTTCGCGCCCGTCGCCTCGTCACCCGTGAGGGCCTTGATCGCCTTACCTTCGAAAGCAACCTTGCCTGCCTGGATGAGCGCCACGCCACCACCGGCGACGATGCCCTCTTCGACCGCAGCCTTGGCGTTACGCACAGCATCCTCGATGCGGTGCTTGCGCTCCTTGAGCTCGACCTCGGTTGCGGCACCGGCCTTGATCACCGCAACACCACCGGCGAGCTTCGCGAGGCGCTCCTGGAGCTTCTCGCGGTCGTAGTCGCTGTCGGTGTTGTCGATCTCGGCGCGGATCTGCTTGACGCGACCGGCGATGGCTTCTTGGTCGCCCGAGCCCTCGATGATCGTGGTCTCGTCCTTGGTGATGACGACCTTGCGCGCACGACCGAGCAGGTCGAGCGTTGCGTTCTCGAGCTTGAGACCGACCTCCTCGGAGACGACCTGACCACCCGTGAGGATCGCGATGTCCTGAAGCTGAGCCTTGCGACGGTCACCAAACCCGGGAGCCTTGACGGCCACCGACTTGAAGATGCCACGGATCTTGTTCACGACGAGTGTCGCGAGCGCTTCGCCGTCAACGTCCTCGGCGATGATGAGGAGCTGCTTGCCGCTCTGGATCACCTTGTCGACGATGGGGAGCAGATCCTTGATGTTCGAGATCTTGCTGTTGGCGATCAGGATGTAGGGGTCTTCGAAGACCGCCTCCTGGCGCTCCTGATCGGTAACGAAGTACGCCGAGAGGAAGCCCTTGTCGAAGCGCATGCCCTCGGTGAGTTCGAGTTCGGTACCGAAAGTGTTCGACTCCTCGACGGTGACGACACCTTCTTTGCCGACCTTGTCGATTGCCTCAGCGATGAGCGCGCCGATCTCCGGGTCGCCGGCCGAGATTGACGCGGTAGCGGCGATCTCTTCCTTGGTCTCGATCTCCTTGGCGCTCGCGATAAGTGCCTCGATGACAGCCGCAGTGGCCTTCTCGATGCCCTTCTTGAGGCTGATCGGGTCTGCACCCGCGGCAACGTTGCGCAGTCCCTCGCGAACGAGCGCCTGGGCAAGCACTACCGAAGTCGTGGTTCCGTCGCCGGCGACGTCATCGGTCTTCTTGGCGACCTCTTTGACGAGCTCGGCACCGATCTTCTCGTAAGGGTCGTCAAGCTCGATCTCCTTGGCGATCGACACACCGTCGTTCGTGATCGTGGGGGCGCCCCACTTCTTCTCGAGCACGACGTTGCGGCCGCGCGGGCCGAGGGTCACCTTGACTGCATCGGCCAGAATGTTGAGGCCGCGCTCGAGGCCGCGACGGGCCTCTTCGTTGAAAGCAATGATCTTTGCCATGTGTGTTTCTCGTCCCTCCCGGACGTCATACAAACGAATTCCTTAGCACTCGAAACGTGCGAGTGCCAAGTGATAAATTAGCACTCGATAGGGTCGAGTGCAAGAAAGGGCGGCCCCGCCCAAACGCGAAATGCCGCCCGCAAAAGCGGACGGCATTGCTCACTCGATTTTGCCGAAGATTTAGGCCAAGCGCACCGACTCGGCCTGGGGGCCTTTCGCCCCGGTGCCAACCTCGAACGCCACCAATTGGCCCTCTTCGAGAACCTTGTAGCCATTCATTTCGATGGCGGAGTAGTGAACGAAAACGTCCTGCCCTTCGCCGTCGACGGTAATGAAGCCATAGCCCTTCTCAGCGTTGAACCACTTCACGGTTCCGTTCGCCATGTGTTGCTCCCTGCTGTGTTTCGATCGGCGCCAAACGGGGCGGCCAATCCCAGATAGTAGCGGGGAGAAAACGGGGAGAAAAGGGGTCGTCCTGCAATTAAACACAGGTGTAACACGATCGGAATAAGGGCGCGTTTCGGGCCGAGCTAGGGGGCTGGAGTGGCTCCGGGGTAGTCGAGTCCAATGACCACCGTCAGCGGCATCCCCGGGAAGGTCTCCGGGCTCACGAGCCGGATCTCGCCGATACCGAGACTCACGACCACACCTCGCGCCACGTCCTCGTTCGCGGGGTCGCTGTAGTAGACGACAGTTTTTGCGACGTCTTTCTCGCCAGCGTTCGTTCGGCTGTCGATCACCCAACCCAAAGCAGCGAGTGCGTCACCAACCGTGTCCTCGAGGCCGGCAGCGGGCGTGCCGTTCAGAACCGTCGTCTTGATTCCGCGCGTCGGATCGATCGTCGTCGGGTCGAGCACCGGATCAGCGGTCGGGGTGGGAGTCGGCGTGGGAGTCGGCGTGGCGGGTGCTTGGAAAATCGGCAGGCCGACGTCGACTCCGAGAAACTTGCTCAGGCCCCACAGGCCACCAAAAACCAGCAGCCCCGTGGCAAGCACGGCAACGGCGAAAGCAAGCCAACCGCCGCCCTTCTTCTGCGGTCCGCGGTGCGCCCCGATGCGTTTTAGGTCGTCGGGAAGCTGGTCGAACCGGTCTTTGGGATATGCGGCCATCGCTCAGTCGCTCGATTCGTCGTGGGGGTGGGCGGTGCCCGGGTCAATGGTGGTGAACGTCCGCGCAGCTCGCGCGCTAGTGCGCGCATCGCGTGCACGCTGCAAGCGTCGAACAAGCATCGGATCGTGGCGCACGGCTTCCGGCGTATCGATCAGGGCATTCAGCAGTTGATAATACCGGGCCGCCGGAAGAGAAAACTGGGAGCGGATCGCCTCTTCTTTCGCCCCTGCGTGACGCCACCATTGCCGCTCGAAATCAAGGATGCGGCGCTCGCGTTCGGGCAGGCCAAAATCCGGTTCCTCCGCACGCTCTGGCAGCGCAGTCATGGACCTCCCGACCCCGCAGCAATCCTAGAACTTGTGCCGCGGCATCCGTGGTGCCCCGCTGACTATCAGGAACACTCAGGTGTGCAGGTTAGGATCACCTAAGTAGTCGTCCCGAGCCCGATTGGTCCCCATGTTGTCCCGCCCCCGTCTCGCGCTGTCTCTCGGTGCCGCGGTCGTTGTGTTGTTGGCCGGATGCACGACGGCACCCTCCCCGAACATCGAGCCGAGCGTGGTTGCGGCACATCCGACGGTCCCACTTGCCGACCTCACCATTCCCGCGGACCCCCGCCTCTATGTGGGACCGTCCACCGCGATCCTCCCGAACGCGGCCATCTCCTCCCCCGCACAACCGCCTGCGCAGCAACTACCGGCGACCGTCACCTCCCACGACCTCTCGGGAGACAGACCTGTCACTGTCGACTCAACCGAGCGCATCCTCGCCATGGATATCTCGGGTTCGATCGCCGCGACCGTCTTCGGGCTCGGCTTCGGCGACTCCGTCGTGGGCCGCGACATTTCGACCACGTTCCCCGGAGCTACGGACCTGCCGGTCATCACGTCCAGCGCCCACTCGGTGAACATCGAGTCGATCATCGCGCTGCGCCCGACCGTGTTGATCACGGATGGCTCGGTCGGCCCGATCGACGTCCTGCTCCAGCTTCGTGACGCAGGCATCGCCGTCGTGTTCGTCGACACGAATCCCACGATTGACGGGGTTGGTGAGCTCGCCGTGCAGGTCGCCGCAGCACTCGGGGCACCCAACGCCGGCATCACCCTCGCCGCCGACCTGACGTCGGCCATCGACGCGAAGGTCGCCGAGATCGCGGCAATCGTTCCGCCCGATGCGGCGCCATTGCGCATGCTGTTCCTGTACCTGCGGGGAACCTCAGGTATCTACTACCTGTTCGGCGAGCAGTCCGGGGCAGACGTACTCATCCGGTCGCTCGGCGGAGTCGATGTCGCAGCGGAGATCGGTCTCGAAGGCATGCGACCGATGACGGACGAGGCCATGGTGGCGGCGAATCCGGATCTCATTCTGGTCATGACCGACGGTATCGCCAGCGTCGGCGGAGTCGATGCCCTCCTCGAGTCGAAGCCAGCCATCGCGCTCACCAACGCGGGCCAACACAAGAGGTTCGTCGACATGGCCGACGGCGAGGTTCTGGCGTTTGGCCCGCGCACCGCCGACGTACTCGATGCGCTCGCTCGCGCTATCTACGCACCCGGCCAGTAGCTACGCTCGACGTCGCCGCACGACGAGAACCACCGCCGCGGCCGCGAGGAGCAGCACGACCACGACCGAGGAGATGATCCACCACGGCGAGGACACGGGTGCAACCGCATCGGCGCACGTCGCGTCTAGGGGCAGGGTGAACGAAAGTGCGTCGAATGCTTCGCCTTCGGGGTAGGTACCGAACGCGGCGGCACCGGCGGCCGTGAGCGTCGTCGGCGCAGCGGTGACAGTGATCGTGCCGTCGGCGTAGACGGTGTGTCCACCGAGGTCGATCTCGACGAACTCGACGTCCCTGCTGTCGACGGTCGCGCCGTCCTGTGTCGTGCCTGTCACATCGAGCAGGAGCATCGCCTTGTTGCCGTCGAACCGGAGCTGCGGGTGCGCGATCGTGGTGTCGAGAATGCCACCATGACCGGTGAACTCCACCGACCCGTCAAAGGCGACAAGGCCGCTCTGTTGGCCATAGCTACCCTTGCCTGCCGACCAGCTGAAATCGGGCGTGGCGTACGTTGCACCGTCGGCAACTGTCCACTCGCCGTTCGCGATAGTGCCGCTGATGTAGCTGCGGAACGACTCCTTGAAGCCCCAGATCATGGTCGCGGCATCCACTGCACAGGTGTCGCCCGCGGCGAGCGGTGCGGCAGCCGCCGACGGTGCCCCTGCGATGCCGACGAACAGCGCGACAAGGGCGGCGAGAGCAGGGCCCTTCACGAATCCGCCTGCCGGTACATTCCGATGTGCATGATCGTCGCCTCGTCGAAGGGCTCTCCGAACTCGACGAAGCCGAACTTCGCGTAGAGCGGTGCCACGTACACCTGCGCGTGCAAGACCATCGCGTGGCCGGCGAAGTCGATGAGGGCCTGGGCGAGGAGCAGCTGGGCGAGGCCCTCTCCCCTACGGTCAGCTCGCACCACGACCCGACCGATGATGTGTCGAGCGTCTAGATGCTCGGGCTGGTCGTTCACCAAGACCCGGATGTAGGCGGCGCAGCCCGTGGCATCCGTGATCCAGTAGTGCCTGGTTCCCGGCTCTTGGTCGCGATTGTCGAGCTCCTCCTCGTCAACTTTTTGCTCGACGAAGAACACGTCGGTGCGGAGTTTCACGAAGGAGTAGAGCTCGTCGGTGGTGAGCTCACCCCACGACTTAGCTTGCACGGAAGAATCTGGCACGCTTACGACTTTAATGGAGTGGACCTACTTCTAAGGAGACAGCGATGACGTACAAGGTTGAGAAGACTGAGCAGGAGTGGCGCGACGAGCTCGGCGACCGGTACTCGATTCTGCGTGAGGCTGCGACTGAGCGTCCGTGGTCGGGGGCGCTGCTCGACGAGAAGCGCTCCGGCACCTACACCTGTGGGGCCTGCGGTGCGGCGTTGTTCAAGAGCGGTGCGAAGTTCGACTCGGGTTCCGGTTGGCCGAGCTTCTTCGAGTCGGTCGACCCGGATGCCGTCGAGCTCAAGACCGACGGATCGCTCGGCATGGTCCGCACCGAAGTGCTCTGCGGCACCTGTGGCTCGCACCTCGGCCACCTCTTCGATGACGCCTACCAGACCCCCACCGGCGACCGGTACTGCATGAACTCGCTCTCACTCGACTTCACGGAGAACTGATCAGCGCTCTCGACGCGGTGCGTCGCCGCCGGTCGGTCTCGCATGTGACCGGCGATGCGCCCACGCATGAACAACTCGTTCCGCTCGTCGAAGCGGCGGCGACCGTCGCGGACCACGGCGGCCTGCGGCCGTGGCGGCTGATCGAGATCCGCGGCGAAGCGCGCGAGAAGATCGGCAGGGCGTTCGCGAAGTCGGGCGGGTCCGCCGACAAGCCGTTGCGGGCGTCGCTCTTGATCGCTGTGGTGGCTGTGCACCGGCCGAGCAGCAAGGCCCCCGAGTGGGAGCAGGATGCCGCGGCATCCGGAGTCGCCCACGTGCTCAGCCTGCTCCTCGACGAAGCCGGCTGGGGTGTGATGTGGCGCACCGGGGAACTCACCCGCGGCGAGAAGGTGGCCAAGGCTCACAAGCTCGCGAAGAACGAAAAACTCATGGGGTGGCTCTACGTCGGTGGTGTTCCCGAGCAGACGAAGTCTGGCAACCGCGACCCTGTCACGATCGAGGAGCACCTGACGTCGCTCTGACCGGGATTGCTGCGACCGCGATCGCGACGAATGTGGCAATCGTGCCGACGATGGTCTGCCAAGCGATCGGGTGATCGGCAACGGGCAAGGCGAGGTCGAAGGCCAGGGATGCCGCGAGCTGCCCCGCGATCGCCCCGAGACCGAGCAGCAGCACACCGGTGATGCGCACCACGATCGCGTAGCCCGCGACGAAGATGATTCCGATCGCGCCGCCCACGTATAACCACGGGCTGCCGGCAAGTTGCTGCGGTAGACCGGAGATGAGGCCGTGCACGAGCAGGATGATCGCGAGCACCGCTGTGCCAAACGCGAAGTTGAAGAAGGTCGCAGTGAGTGCCGACTTCGCGAGCTCGCGGAGCTGCCCGTTCACGGCTTGCTGCCAGCCCAGTCCCAGTCCTGCGGCGAGCGGAAGGATGAGCACCCATGGTGCGACCCCGAGTTGTATTTGTGGGGAGACAGCAAAGCCGACCGCGAGTACGGCGAGCCCGGCACCCACGAGGCGGAACGCGGTGATGGGCTTCGGCGCCATCGTGCCCACGCCGCGGCGGTCGACGAGCAACCCGCTGAGGGTCTGCCCCGTGACGGTCGCGACGGTGAAGAGTGCCACGCCGAGCAGCGCAGCCGTGAGGCCTTGCGCGAGCACGAAAAGCGCGCCCGCCGTTCCGCCCGCCAGATACCACCAGGGAATCGAACCTTCACGGATCGACCGGATGATTGTGGCGACGCCACGTTTGGTTGCCGGATGCCCGAGCGCGGTGATGCTCAGGATGATGAGGCCCGACCCGAACGAGAGGAAGGCGGCGAGATATCCGTCGCCCAGTTCGCGGCCGAGTTCGCCGTTGATGCGCGACTGCATCGCGACGAGGGCCCCGCACGCGGCGGCCGCGACGACGGCGAGCGCCACTGCGGCGCGGGAATGTGTCACCCGCCGAGTCTAGGCACCGCCGTCACTCGGTATTGTTGTTCACGCATTACTTCGCCCCCTTAGCTCAGTTGGCCAGAGCACCGCTCTTGTAAAGCGGGGGTCGTCGGTTCGAATCCGACAGGGGGCTCAGAAAAAGAGCCAACGATTTGGCTCTTTTTCTGAGCCCGCATGAGTGAGGCTTCGGCCCTCGGGCAACTCGGGCCCCGCCCCACAATCGCGCCGCGCGCTGTCCGCTGTGGGCCGTCGGTCCTTCGTTCCGTGTCTGTGCCCCACCATTCGCTGTGCAGTTGACGCGCTCCAGCTCGATGAATCGCCCGCGGCAGTGCTCGGGTCGATCTGACCCCCGCAGGCTCTTCGCCCTTGCCCATCGGTAACCGCCCTGTTACGGTAACTGAACAGTTACCGAACGGGAGCGAACATGGAGTTCTACGAAGCGACGACGACGATCGACGCGAAGCCAGAGTCGGTGTGGGAGGCCCTCGTGGATGGTGCTTCCTGGCCCACCTGGGACTCAGGGGTAAATTCCGTCGACGGCGTCATTGCTCCCGGCAACAAGATCACCATCAAGGCGGCGGTCGGTGGGGACCGTGCGTTCCCAGTCAAGGTGGTGACCTTCGACGCTCCGAACAAGCTCGTCTTTAGCGGTGGCATGCCCCTCGGCCTCTTCCGAGGTATGCGCACCTACACGCTTACCCCTGACGGGGCGGAGACGCTGGTTCATATGCGCGAGGAGTACACGGGTGCCATGCTCGGCGCGATCTGGAAGTCCATCCCAGATCTCGGCCCCTCGTTCCAACAGTTCGTCAGTGGTCTCAAGAAGCGCGTCGAGTCGCGTGCCTGAACCAGTCGGCGACCCCTTCGACGCGCTCGCCGATCCAAACCGCAGGGCGATCCTGCGCCTGCTGGGCGACGGGGATCGAGCCGTGCACGAACTCGCGGATGACCTCCCGATCAGTCGCCCGGCAGTGTCTCGGCACCTTCGGCTCTTGAGCGAGGCCGGCCTGGTCTCGGAGACCCGCGAAGGCACCCGGCGCATCTACGCGCTTCGCGCTGAAGGAGTTGCCGCGGTGCAGAGTTACCTGGAGACGGTGTGGGGAGAGGCCGCGGCACGCTTTCGGATGATGGCTGAGAACACGACCCCAAGGGGAACCCGTGATTGAACCTCTCGTGATCAGTTTTGAGGTCGCCAGCTCGGCCGACCATGCGTTCGACATCTGGACGAGAAGTATCGACACCTGGTGGCCACGCGACCACACGGCCACGCTCGACCACGGCGCGACGATCGTACTCGAGCCACAAATCGGCGGCCGGCTCTTCGAACGCACGTCGGAAGGGGTCGAACACGATTGGGGCACGGTTGTCGCGTGGGAGCCGCCAGAGCGTTTCGGGTACACCTGGCACCTCCGCCGGGATGCCTCCGATGCGACAGATGTGGATATCACTTTCACGAGCCTCGAGCCCAACCGGACCCGCGTGGACATCGTCCATACGGGATGGGACCGACTCGGCGACGGACAAGATTGGCGCGACCGCAATCGTGGCGGTTGGGATGGTGTGCTGCCGTACCTTGTGGCAGCCGTTGAAAGGAAGAGCTGATGGCCGCAGGCACTAAGGAAGACCCCTGGGAGCTGGTCACCGCTCCGGGTACGTCCCACTACCAGATGTATATCGAGGGAGATGAGCTGGTCTGTCAGGTCGGATCCACCAAGCTCAAGTACCAAGCGCGGGCGATCGACGACCTGACGCTCTGGCTAAAGGCACAGAACGGCTGGGTGCCACTCGGCGCCGCGGACGAGAACAAGCCCGCAGTAGAGGGCACCGTCGAGGCCTGGGGCCGTGACGAGCACAATCCTGTCGGCGGGTGGTACGGCCTGCGAAAGGGCTACCGCGGCAGATTCGGAATGTACCTCCCGCCCCTGCTCGAAGAGCTCGGGACAGTCGAACTCACACACGATGCGCGCAACAACAGCGTGCGAGCACTGTGACACCTTCTCCTCAAATATCGAGCACAATCGTGCGCGACACGGCGCGGGACACACACGGGTACATGACACCCAGTTCGTCCTTGTCGTGGTCGCTCAGCACCGAATCGAGATGGTCGGGGATTCCGTCGAGCACCCTCACCTCACACGTGCCGCACACGCCTTTGCGGCAGGAGCCGCTGACGGGCATCCCCCGCTCCTCGAGTGCCTCTAGGAGGTTCTCGTCGGCGCCGACCTGCAGCACGACACCACTGCGCGCGCAGGTGACGTCAAGCTCATGCGACCTGACTTGGGGCGCGCGAACGATGGGGATGAATCGCTCGAAGTGCAACCGCTCTGGCGGCACGAACTGGGCAACGCCGGCCATGAGCGATTCGGGGCCGCAACAGTAGACGTCGGCGGTTGACCTCGCCAACTGGGAGAGATCTGGCCGCTGCTGCCGTTCGTCATCCGCGAGAACCGTGACTCGGTCGGGGTATCGACTGAGCAGTTCAGGCAAGAACGCCATCGTCGTGCGGCTTCGGCCGAGGTAGACGAGCCGCCACATGCGCCGTTCTGGGAGTGACTCGATCATCGCCTTGATCGGCGTGATGCCGATTCCTCCCGCGATGAAGAGGTAGTCGTTGGCTGCTTCCAACTCGAAATGGTTGAGCGGGCCATCTACCTCCAGAGTCATTCCGGGCCGGAGCTGATCATGGATGTACGAACTTCCGCCTCCGGAGTTGTCGACGCGCAGCACCGCGATATCAAAGTGGCCGCGGTCGGCTGGGTCTCCGCAGAGGGAGTACTGCCGTTCAAGACCGTTCGGGAGATGAAGCGTCACATGAGCACCCGGTCGCCAAGCGGGAAGAGTCGCGCCTCCGAGCGGCAGCAATCGGATTCCAAGAACCCCTGCAGCGGTCGCGCTCATCTCCGCGACCACCATGGTCTGGCGCTCCAGTTGCGGAATCTCCGTGCGGGTCAGAAGCCCCACCAGTGATGCAGCCGCGGCGCCGACATCGGTGATGTTGTGGGCAGGCCCGACGGCTCTCGCGGCGCGCGATCCTCCGGCAGGCATCGAAGCAACAGGTTGAGGGGTTTCGCGCTTTCGACTGGCAAGCATTCGCACGAGAACGGCAACCAGCGCGACCATCACGAGCGCGATCGAGACCATTCCGTACCAACTCTGGCCAACATCGGTACCGGAGAGGCCAGCATGAAACGCGACCAGCACAAGAGTCGCGTAGCTCGCGTAGTGGATACCCTTCCACGCCTTTCGCGGCAGTTTTGCGATGAACAGCGACGTCAACTGCACGGTGAGCAGCACGTAGAAGGAAAGGATCCCCAGCGCAACGGGCAGGGCGCGATAGTCCGTGGCGAAGGGTACGAGCACTTCGGGGAGAGTGAAAGAGAGCCAACCGTCAAGCATGAGTGAGACCATGTGCAGGCCCACCATCACGAGAGACGCACCACCCAGATACTTGTGGAGGTCTTGGAGCCAGCCGGGGTTGTCGGAATGCCGGAAGATTCGGGTGGATAAGAGGATGCCCCACACAACGGAGAGCGTCATCAACACCCACGCGATGACGGCGCTCGCGCGCGTTACGTACCACCAGATGTGTGGGTCGTTCATTGGTATCTTTCCCAATTCCCCGATGCCGTAGCCACACCCGAATCGTCGATGACAAGCCCGGCGGCGCCAACACTCGGCAACCAGCGAAGGTATTCGTCGGTGTCCCACGCGAAACCGGGTTTGGTCAGGGACTCGGCCCGTGCGCCCGTCGCTGCGATCACGCTGACCGTCTGAACACGGGTCTCGGCGCTGGCACCGGTTCGGGCATCCATGATGTGGTGACGCTCGAAACCGACGGGCCCGAACCGTCGTTTGCGCTGGCTCGACGTCACGAGTGCGCCGCGAGACAGCCGGACGAGGGCGCTGTAGCCGGTCGGCTCGAACGGATTCTCGACACCGAGATCCCACGCGAACCCTTGAGCCGGACGCCCGCCCACGACGATGTCCCCACCCACGTCGACCACAACCCCCCACGCGCCGGCATCCATGATCAGCTCACAAACCATGTCGGCCGCGAGACCCTTGCCGATCCCCCCGGGATCCAACGTCATGCCTTCGGGCAGGGTCACGGTGGTACCGGTGATCTCGATCTTTGCGGGATCTCCTCCGGCCACCGATGACGAGGGCAACGTCGTGACGAGACCGGATGAGGTCGTCGACTGCCCGTACCCTTCGCGGATAACAGCGGGAAGCATGGTGGGGTCAAACGCGCCGCGAGTGAGGTTGTATCCCTCCACCATCGCGTCGATCAACCTGATCGTGCTGGAATGCACGTTCACGGGATGACCTTCCGCCCAGTTCAGGCGCGAAATGTCGCTGGTCCGCAGGAATCGGCTCCAGAGTTCTTCACAGACCCCAAGGAGGTGGACAGCCGCGTCGAGCACGGGCGCTGTTGCCCCCACCATCGTGATGGTCGCGGTACCGCCCATCGCCGCCACTGTCCGCTTGGTCGTAGCTAGCGACTCCCCGGTCGAGAACAGGAAGCCCTGCAGCGCTTCCCGCCCGGGGGAATTCGAGGTCAGCAATCGTCAGCCGCCTGATCCAGCACTGGTCGCCGCCGGAGGGGTGACCGGTGCCGGAGGCGGCGCCACCACTACTGGGGCAGGTGCTGGAGCAGGAGCTTGCACCGCAGGGGCAACCGACGCGGGTTCTACCGGCGCGGCCTCGGCAGGCGCGGGAGCGGCCGGTTCGGCAACCGGTGCCTGAGCTGACGTGGACGGGTGCGCGGGCGACTGCGTCGTCGACCGGCTGACTGGCGTCACGGCGGCCGTCGCGTCGGTTGAGGGCGCGGCCTCGAATCCAGCGACCATCGCCAGAAGTGCACTTATTGACGCCACTCCGGTGAATATCTTCGCGCGCCGCGCTGGTTGGAAGCGCTTAGTCATCCTCGTGATCCGAGCTTGAGTCCCCCGAACCGGAGCTATCGTCGCTGGGCTCCGGCGTGTGAGTGCTGGGCTCGGGGCTGTCGTCACTGGGCTCCGGAGTCGTTGCGTGCTCGGTCGTGCTGGTCGAATTGTCATCGGTTGACGGCACGACCGGGGGCAAAGTCGTAGGGGAATGAGTCGTAGTCGAGGTGGGCGTGGACGAAGGCGATGCGGGCATCAGTATCTCGGTCCCCTGGCCGATCGTGCCCGTGCCCACCGACGAGAGCGCATCGGCGTTCACTGCCATCGCAGCGCCTGCGGTTCCGAGCACTCCGACAATGGAAAGAATGGTGATCATCTGGCTCTTCATGTCTCAAATCTAAGTTTTGGCCATCGAAGGGCGGCCCTCTGCTTGTACAAGACTTGTCAAAGATTGGGGGCTGGCCTGTGAGGAGACCGTCACAATGAACTTATGCACGTTCTGGTTGTCGAGGATGATGAATCCGTAGCATCCAGCGTCATGGAGGGTCTTGCCACGGCGAATCTCGGCGCAACTCTGGTCGGCTCGGGCACAGAAGCCTTGAGATCTTTTGCCGAGCTCTCCCCGGACATCGTGCTCCTCGACCTGGGGCTTCCCGACATGGATGGCACCGACGTGTGCCGCAGCATCCGGTCGACGTCGTCGACGCCGATCATCATCCTGAGTGCGCGGGACGACGAGATCGATCGCGTGGTCGCGCTGGAGATCGGAGCGGACGACTATCTGGTCAAACCGTTCGGGATGCGCGAACTCATCGCGCGGATCCGAGCAGTCGTTCGTCGCTCAAGCACAGTCGAACCCGAATCGACAAAGTCGCTGCGGAATTACGGACCGCTCTCCATCGACTCGCGATCACGTCGAGTGACTCTTGCCGAGGTCGAGATCTATTTCACGCCCAAGGAGTTCGATCTTCTCGACTACCTCTCCCGTGATGCGGGCGCCGTGCTGCGGAGGGCCGAGATCTTGCGCAATGTCTGGGAGACGAACTGGTACGGCACGACGAAGACTCTCGATGCGCATGTTGCGGCGATCCGCCGGAAACTTGGCGATCCAGGGTGGATCGTGTCGGTGCGTGGAATCGGCTTCCGGTTCGGTCTGCCCGAATGAGATGGCGAGTGATGGCGGCCCTCATGGGGTTGACGCTTCTCGTGCTCTTGGTGCAAGACGTTCCCCTCAGTTCGTACCTCCGCGACGTCGAGACCGCTCGAATCATGACGTCACTCGAGCGCGACGCCTTCGTGCTCGCAGGGCGTAGTGAAGAAGCTCTCGAAACTGCGGACCCCGGTGATGATGCCGCGCTCACCCAGCTCGCACAGGACTACCGAGATGCAGGCGGTGCGCGCGTTGTCATTGTGAACCCTGACGGAATAGCCATCGTCACAAGCGACGACGACGAGTCAAAAGTAGGCGCGTCCTACCTTTCTCGCCCGGAGATCGCTGGCGCCTTGGGGGGCTCAGTGGAGACCGGACACCGATATTCGACAACACTGGGCCTTGAGCTTCTTTACGTCACGGTGCCGGTGTTCAGCGGAGACAAGATTCTCGGGGCTGTGCGACTTACCTATCCTGAGCAGGTCGTGATCGACACGGTCACACGGCAGTTGGGAACGCTGGGGCTTGTCGCGCTCACGACTGTATTGCTCTCCGGTGTGGTCGGATTCATTTTTGCGACCGGCCTTACGCGCAGGCTCACGCTGCTTCGGGACGCCACTGAGCTTCTCGCCAGTGGAGACCTGAAAGCTCGCGCTGACGAAGGGACTGGAGCCCCCGAGATCCGCGCGCTGTCGAGATCGTTCAACAGCATGGCCACGCGTCTTGAGCTGCTCGTGGGCCAGCAGAGAAGTTTCGCCGCAGACGCCTCCCACCAGCTTCGAACGCCGCTCACAGCCCTGCGGTTGCGCTTGGAGCGGGCGCGGGACCTGCTTCCCGATGATCCTGATAGAGCGGCGGAGCGGCTCGCCGATGCCGAGGCGGAGACCGATCGCTTGCTTTCCATCATCGAGGGTCTGCTGCTGCTCAATCGAACTGAGGGCCGGGCCCTTGTCGTGCACCGGGTCGACCTTTCGACGATCGCACGCGAGCGTGTCGATCAATGGCAGTCCCTAGCCGACGAACTGCAGGTGGAATTGAAATACGAGGGTGCACCAACAGCCCCTGCTCTGGCGGTGGACACCGCAGCTGAGCAGGTCGTGGACAACTATCTCGACAACGCGCTGTCGGTGAGTCCTGCCGGATCGTGTGTCACCGTTCGAGTACTTCCGGGTGCGACGATGACTACCCTAGAGGTCTCTGATCAAGGCGCGGGGCTGAACGAAGTGGACCGCGTCAGGGCATTCGATCGTTTCTGGCGAGAGAACGGGGATCGGGCGGGAAGCGGACTCGGACTGGCCATCGTGGCACAGCTCATGACTGCCAGCGGCGGGCGGGCACGCCTAAACTCGCGGGCCGGCGGCGGACTAACGGCAGTCGCCGAGTTTCCGACTGCCCCTGGTCGATAACCGCAAGATATTTAGCCGCCGACCCCGACGGGTCGGTGCGGATGATGGTGGAACCGTCTGCCGGTGATCGCCTCGGGGGTGATCCGCACGAAGTTCCACTTCTCGTCGGGATGCACGGACGAGAGTTCGAGCACACCGGAGTTCTCGATCTCGAAATCCATACCGAGTCGCTCTGCTCGCCCATGAACTACGACACTCCAGTGGGTGTTGCCGCGGTGCCCATCGACCTCGAACGCGACGGTGTGATGCTGGGCAATCTCCATGAGCTTCGAGCCCGGTCCACTTCTGAAATACACGGCGTTGTCGTGAACGAGATAGTTCAGCGGGAATATGTCCAGCCCGTCTTCTCGCCCCTCCACGTGAAGTTGGAGTGTGACGAGCCTCCCGACGGGAGAATCGCGCAACAGTGCCCAGCATTCATCGAGAGGGATGTCAACGACACCGGAGTGCGCGCGGGCGCGAGTGCGACCCCACGTCCAGTAGACGATTGAGCCCAGCGAGTTGATCGCGCTGGCAGCTCGCCAGACGCCCTTGGGCCCTCGGATTTCGGCTGATGAGCGCCTCGCAATGTCGCGCCACGTGATGGCGGCAAACACCAGATGAAGCACGATGGTGACGCTGGCAATCCGGCGACGGTTGCTGTCCATGCGGTCATCCTGTCCTTCGTCGCTTGGAGTCGCTTGAGAGTTTGTTGAGGCGGGGTCCGTCTCTCGAAGGTACGGAGTAGAGTCCGGCCATGTCTCCCGTGGAAATCGTGCTTCCCGCCGTGCTCCTGCTCGCCGGGATCGTGTCGATCATTGGCGCTCGAGGTGGGTTGCCTCGCAACCGCTACTTCGGTGTGCGCGTGAACGCTGCGATGGGCAGTGACGTCGCGTGGGTTGCAGCACACCGCGCCGCAATCGCGCCAGCGTGGATCGGGTTTGTCACCGTCACGGCGGTCGCAGCAATCGCGTGGTTTGGGCCGAGTTCGCTGATCGCCCTGAGGTACGTCGTGGTCTTCATTTTCATCGCGGCGGTTGCGGCGACACTCGTGATCGCCAACAGGGCGGGCCGCGCGGCTAGCTCTCCGGGTCGTACATGAACTCCCGGAGTTCCTGAGCGCAGAAGCAGGCGGCGGCCGTCTTCGCGGCCCACTCCACGGCAGCCTCCCGCGAGGGAAGCTCGAGCACGAAGAATCCACCGTCGAATTCACGCGTCTGCGGATAGGTCTCGTTGGTTACCGTTCCGTCTGCCGTGACCATCACCGGCGCGACATCCTCGTCGATACCACCCCCGAAGACGTAAACCCCCGCGTCTTTCGCCTCCTGGACGACGGCGTGAGACGCAACACCGGCGGCCACAAAATCCTCTTCGGAGAGATTCATTGCCGAGCCGGGGAAGGAGATCAGATACTTCGTCATGTGAACACCGTATACATGTGTCTCCTGCGCGTCGAGAGGCCGTCACGCCGGATCCTGATCATGTACAATCGAGTCTGACTTAGGGATGCGACATATCGGGGGGATGCTCGTGGCACAGGGACAACGCGAGCGGGCCGTGCGATCGGACTCGACACGCAATCGCGAAGCGATCCTGGCGGCCGCCGCAGACTGCCTCACCGCAAATCCGGCTGCGAGTCTCGCAGACATCGCCTTGGCCGCGGGCGTCGGCAGAGTCACGCTCTACGGTCACTTCTCCTCCAGAAGTGACCTCCTCCACGCCCTGCTCCACCACACGATGGCGCGTGTCGAGTCCGAGCTGGCAGCCCTCAATCTCGAGGGCACCGCCTGGCATGCGTTGGATACCCTCGTCGCCTCGTCGTGGAAACTCCTCAACGATCTCAACGCGCTGCGCGGTGTCATCGAACGTGAACTACCGGAAGCGGAAGCCCACAACAGCCATGGAGACCCCCGGGCACGCGTCGAGCATCTACTCGCTAGGGGTCGGGCAGACGGTTCCTTCCGAAAAGACCAGACGATCGAGTGGCAAACCGCCTGCTACTTTTCGATCCTTCACGGCGCCGCTTCTGAGATCAGAGAGGGTCGTTTAACCGAGGCGGAGGTACAGCGGAACCTTCCGCAGACGCTCCGGCTGTTGCTCGAAGCATCGAACGGATCGTCGTAGCGATTTCCGCCGCGGCCTCCGGCGGAAGTAGCCGCCCGAGTCGGATCTGGGATGCACCAGCCCGGAGTATTGCGTAGAAGCATTCCACCTGCCATTGCAGATCTTGGTCCGATCTGAACAGCCCTTCGTCGCGCCCGCGGAACAGATTCCGGATGCACGCCACGGGTTCATCATGCAACCGACCTCGCTCACTCTCAGCGACCTCGGACCTCGCAGCGAGCGTCGACCACCCATAAAGAACATCGCCGCCCCTTGACTAACTCAAACACTAATGTATATCTTAGTGCCGGAACTTGAACACTGTTGTACGAGTAAAGAAACCCTCTTCGCTCAAACCCCACGACAAGAAGGACACAAATCATGTCGAACACCAACCGAACTCGGCGACCGAAGTGGCGACGAGCCCTCATCGCGCTGAGCGTCACCATCGGCGTCACCGCCGCACTCTTGACAGCGTCATCCATCGCCAATGTCGCGATATCCAACTCCGAGAAGGCAGACATCACCCCGTACGGACAGAAGATCGCACTCGATGCTGGCGACATCAACGTCTACCGCAACGGCGGGACCGGACCGACTTTGGTGATGCTGAGCGGATTCGGTACCCCCGCCCCGGCCGTCGACTTCGCCCCGCTCATCCGAGAGCTCGACGCCTTCGATGTCATCGTCATCGAAGGATTCGGCTACGGGTTCAGCGACATCGACGTGCCGAACCGGTCGATCGAGAACATCACTTCCGAGATTCATGAGGTTCTCGATCGCCTCAACGTGGCAACCCCCGTTGTTCTCCTCGGCCACTCGGTGGCGGGCTCTATACCCACTACTACGCGAACGCGTATCCGGGTGAAGTATCCGCAATCATCGGGATCGACCCCATGACGGCCACGGCGTCGTCACTCGAGGTGGGTCAGCCGTCGACGACGGAGGGCACGCTCGAAGCGCTAGGCCTTTTCCGATTCGTGACGACGGTGGCGCCAGACATCATCCAACCTCCCGGAACCGGCTACACCCAGGAGGAGCGCAAGATCTACGCCGCAGCTACGAACTGGAACTACGGCAATGTCTCGATCTCTGACGAGTGGGCGCAGATTGGCGCGAACTCGACGAAGGCGAGCGCTCATCCGATACCTGCCGACATCCCTGTGCTTGACTTCCTCGCTTCCGAATCGATTAGCATGGACCCGACTTGGTTGCCGAAACACGAAGCGGAACTGGCGAACGTTACCACGCACCACATTGAGATCCTCGAAGGTGCCCACTACCTGCACTGGACGCAGTCGCCAGAGATCAGTCGCACAATCACCGCGTTCCTCGCCGATATCGTTGGGTTGTGAAGTTCGCGTGAGCACTGTCGCACCCTTCCTCGTCATCCCGTTCACCGTCTTGCTCTTCGCCCTCGCCGTCCTCCAGATCCTCCTCATCGTCGGCATGCCATTGGGGCGATTCGCTTGGGGCGGAACACAAGATCGACTGTCCCCTTCGCGTCGGATAGCGGCGGGTGTTGCGATCGTGCTCTACGCCGCCTTCGTCGTCATAGCGCTTCTACGGTCGCACGTTATTGCAACACCCCTCTCGGACCTCGTCGGGATCATCGCCATGTGGGTAGTCACGAGCTATCTGTTCTTCAGCGTGGTCCCTAACCTTGCCTCCAAGAGTCCGCAGGAGAAGCGCCTGATGGTTCCCGTATCCGCCGCATTGGCGATACTCGCCCTGTTGATCGCGCTCAGCTAGAACAACCAGAAATCCGTCGTGGCGAAGGAATAGGAGACGGTGCACCCGAGTCGCTAGGACGGCGGCGTCGATCGCGCCCGCAGATGGATGCGCTCCCCCTGTTTGCCGAACATACTGAGCACCTCGACCGGACCGGGGCCGGCGATCTTCCCGCTCGTCACCCGGTGCGCCGTGTCTCCCTAGGATGAGCACATGGCGATGCCGGTTTTGGCTACGAAGCTCTTCGTGCCGCCACCGCGTCCCCAAGCTGTGCAACGATCCCGGCTCACCGCGAAGCTGGACGACGGGGTGCGGATTGGTCGGAAACTGACCCTCATCTCCGCGCCCGCTGGCTTCGGCAAGACGACTCTGCTGAGTGAGTGGATTGCGGCAACCGCGCGCAGGGACCCGGAGATGCGAATCGCGTGGCTATCACTCGAGGAGAGCGACAACGATCCGGTCCGCTTTCTTACCTATCTCATCGCCGCCCTCAACCATGCCGAACCTTCAGTTGGTTCGGGTGATCGCGACCCGCAACTACCGGCTGAAGCTGTTCTCACCACGCTCATCAATGAGCTGACCCTCAGCTCCCATTCGGTCTTGCTGGTGCTTGACGACTTCCAACTGATCGAGGATGCCACGGTCCGCGACGCTGTCGCGTTCCTGCTCGATCACCTCCCGTCCCGGCTGCATGTGGCAATCGCAAGCCGATCGGATCCGTTGCTCCCCGTGTCCCGGATCCGTGCTCGGGGCGAGCTAACCGAACTGCGCGCGGCCGACCTGCGCTTCACGCCCGACGAGGCGTCGGATTTCCTCACGACGGCGATGGGTCTCACGCTCACCCGCGAAGACGTAGCAATGCTCGAGACTCGGACTGAGGGATGGATAGCCGGTCTTCAGCTCGCCGCTTTGTCGATGCGGGAGCGGAGCGACCTACCCGGATTCATCAGCGCGTTTGCGGGGAGCAACCGCTTCGTCATCGACTATCTGATCGAAGAGGTGCTCGAGCGAGCACCTCTTGACGTTCGGGAGTTCCTTTGCCAGACCGCAATTCTCGATCGATTGAGCGGCCCACTGTGCAATGCAGTGACGGGACAGACCGATAGCGCCGAGGTGCTCGAGTCGCTCGAACGGGCGAATCTGTTCGTGGTGCCGTTGGACGACCACCGCGAGTGGTACCGATACCACCACCTCTTCGCCGATGTGCTGAAGATCCGTCTACTCCCCCACGGATCTGACCACATCTCTGCATTGCACGGGCGGGCAAGCGAGTGGTATGAGTCCCACGGATTGTCTGAGGATGCCGTGCATCACGCGTTCGAAGCCGCCGACTTCTCGCGGGCAGCACGGGTGATCGAGGCGACAATTCCGGGAGTGCGCAAGAGCAGACAGGACTCGACGCTGCTGGGGTGGCTCGACCGGTTGCCCCCGGAGACGATCAACCGCCGACCGGTATTGACGGTCTTCTCCGCCTGGTCGTCCCTGGTCCACGGAGCTGTCGGAAGTGTCGAACCGAAGCTCGCGCACGCCGAGCAACTCCTCGCCGCATTCGGTGACGACGGGATGCCCGCGCACGACTCTGAACCGAGTGACGAGCTCGCATCGCTGCCGGTGACCATCGAGTTGTACCGCGCGGCGGTGGCAATGGCATCCGGTGATCAGGCGGGTATCAAGACTCACGCGCAGCGCGGCCTGGACATCGCAGCACCCGACGACCACCTCGGACGAGGAGCCGCGGCGGGCCTTCTTGGCCTGGCGTCGTGGGCAAGCGGAGAACTGAGTGCCGGGGTTGCCGCTTTTGAGGCGAGCAGCGCGAGTCTGCGTCGTGCCGGAAACCTCACCGATGCACTCAGCACCACGCTGGTGATCTCGGACATGCTCATGCCGTTGGGCCGGCTTGGCGACACCCAAGCTGCATTCGAGAGCGCTTTAGCCGAATCGTTCGAGCACCACAGCAGTGGTCAACCCACCGCCGACCTCCATGCGGGCCTCGCCGAGGTACTCCGCGAGCGCAATGAGCTCTTCGCCGCAACTGAGCAGCTTGCGGCGAGCGACGCCTTGGGTGAGGGAGCCTTCTCGCACGAACACCGTTATCGGTGGTTCGTCGCGATGGCCGGAGTGCGGCAAGCGGAAGGTCGCCTCGACGCAGCGTTCGACCTGCTCACGCAGGCCGAGCAACACTATCGCCGGGGGTTCTTCCCTGAGAGTCGCCCCATCTGGGCACGGAAGGCGCGTATACGGATACTGCAAGAACGCCTGACTGAAGCGATGGGCTCGGTATCCGAGCTGGGGCTTACCGGCACCGACGAGCTGAGCTATTTGACGGAGTTCGGGCACATCACCCTCGCCCGGGTTCTCCTTGCGCAGCATCGCGCGGAACCCGTGGACCCCTCTCCCGTGACGGCGCTTCTCGCGCGGCTTCTCGACTCCGCACGGGCTGGCGGTCGAAACGGTAGTGCACTCGAGATCTTCATTCTTCAGTCCCTCGCGCTGGAAGCCCAGGGCCAGACCGCACTAGCCCTGATCCCTCTCGAACACGCGCTCGACCTGGCCGCGCCTGAAGGATTCGTGCGGGTGTTCCTCGACGAGGGAGCGCCGATGCTTCGGCTGCTCCGCGCGGCCGCCGGTGCGGGCATCCGACCCGACTACGTGCGTCAGCTCAACCAAGCGCTGAGGGAGACAGCGGGCGCGGATGTCTCGGCACAGCCCGCTTCGGAGGTGCTCAGCGAACGCGAGCTTCACGTTCTACGCCTGCTCGCCACCTCGATGACCGGTCCCGAGATCGCGCGCGAGCTCTACGTTTCGCTCAATACGATGCGCACCCACACGAAACACATCTTCCTCAAGCTCGACGTGACGAGCCGCGCAGCCGCTGTGCACCGGGCCGAGGTTCTGGGCCTGATCTAGCGCCGTCGTCGGCACAATCACCACATCCTGACCCCATGTGGTGATGCCCAGTCACCACACGTCTCCCTAGATTCAGGTCGTCCTCAGGCATCCGCCGGGGCTGACCGATCATCGGAGTGCCACCATGAGCATCACCAATTCGACCCTCACTCGCACGGCGGCCGTTGCCGTCACTGTTGCGGGACTGACCTACGCCACCATCCAGTTCATCCACCCGGAAGACACGATCGCGTCCCTTTCCACCCAGGCTTGGATGAACGTGCACATCCTCAGCTTCACCGAAGCCGTACTCGCCCTCGTCGGTATCACGGGTATCTACCTTCGCCAGGTGCGCAAGTTCGGCGTACTCGGCCTCATCGGATACCTCATGTTCGGCTTCTTCTTCATCCTTCAGTCGGCCTTCAACTTCGCTGAGGCACTCATTGCCCCTCTGATCGCTGTCGACGCACCCCAGCTAGCCACCGATTTCGCTGGCCTCTTCGGTCGGTACGCACCGGTCACCGATCTCGGCCCTCTTGCGGCCCTCCCGCAGGTCGGCGCGATCCTCTACGTCGGCGGCGCGCTGCTGTTCGGTATCGCAATCATCCGCGCACACGTGCTGTCCCTGGGGGCCGGGATCCTCCTCATCGTCGCCGCCGCCATCACTCCCGTCGCCGGCGCGCTGCTCCCCCACACGCTCGAGCGCATGGCCGCCGTCCCGATGGGTCTCGCTCTTGCCTGGCTCGGATACTCGCTCTGGGTGAGCATGCGCGGCAGCAAGCTCAGCGTGCTGCCCACCACGGACGAGTCCCGACTCGACCGGACGCCCGCCGTCTGACTCCCGGTGGACACCGACCGGTATGACATTCGCCTCGAGGGGCAGCTTGATCCGAGATGGAGTGACTGGTTCGAGGGATTCGCCCTTACCCACAACAGCGATGGAACCACCACCCTCACCGGCCCCATCACCGATCAGGCCGCACTCCACGGACTGCTTCGACGCATCAGCGATCTCGGCGTCGTCTTGATCTCGGTGAACAACCTTTCTCAACCTCAGAACCCAAGGAGTACACAGCAATGACAACGTCACCCGCCAGGACCCCGGCCCGCACAAGCCCGCGAGGGCAGTGGCTAGCGCCGGCAGGGCTGATCCTGCTCAGCCTCATTCCGCTACTCGCCGGAGCGGCGCGGCTCACCGAGCTGACCGGTGGTGCCGTGGTCACCCCCGCCAACGCGAGATTCGTAGAGTCCCCGATCCCGGTCGTGATCCATATCGTCAGCGTCACAGTCTTCAGCCTGCTCGGTGCCTTCCAGTTCGTTCCGGCGCTACGGCGCCGCAGTGGTTGGCACCGGGGCGCCGGCCGAGTCCTCATCCCGGCCGGCGCGCTCACCGCGCTCTCCGGAATGTGGATGGCCGTCTTCTACCCGCACCCGGTCGGCGATGGCGTCGCCCTGTCACTTCTTCGATTGCTTTTCGGTGCCGTCATGCTGGTCAGTCTCGCGTATGCGATTCGAGCGATCATCCGCCGAAAGTTCGCGGAACACGGCGCGTGGATGACGCGGGCCTACGCGATCGCGATGGGTGCAGGCACGCAGGCCATCGTGCTCATCCCCGGCTCCATCATCTTCGGCTCGCACGACGAGCTCTCGCGAACCGTGCTGATGGGTGCGGCGTGGGTGATCAACCTCGCCATCGCGGAACTGGTTATCCGCGGCCGGGCTCGGCGCCGACGTCGCCAGACCACCACCCGGCGCGCGACCCTGGTGCTCTCGTGAGGGCGGCGATCTACCGTCGATTCGGGCCGCCAGAGGTGGTCGGAATTGAGGAAGTTCCCACCCCCTCCCCCGGCCGCGACGAGGTACTCATCCGGGTGTGCGCGAGCACCGTGAGCGCCGCCGACTACCGGGCGCGAACCCGCATCGTGCCATCGGGGCTTGCAGTTCCTGTTGCCTTAGCGCTCGGCGTGTTCCGGCCCCGGCGCAGCATCCTCGGCATGGATGTCGCTGGTGTGGTTGAGGCCGTGGGCGCAGATGTCACGACGTTTGCTCCCGGAGACGAAATAGTGGCAATGCTCGGCGCCAGATTTGGCGGCCACGCACAGTACGTGTGCATCCCTGCGAGCGGCGCCATCACGGCGAAACCTGACAACATGACCTTCGCCGAGGCGGTGGCTCTCGTGTTCGGTGGGGTCACCGCGCAAGCGTTCCTCGACCGCGCATCGGTCGGGCCGGGCGCGAGAGTTCTCGTGAACGGTGCCTCGGGTGCAGTAGGCACCGCAGCGATTCAACTCGCCACAGTGCGGGGCGCCCATGTCACTGCTGTGTGCAGCAGCGCCAATCATGACCTCGTTACCACGCTCGGGGCGGATGAGGTCATCGACTACGCAGTTGCTGATTTCACCCAAGAGGCACGTTGTGACGTCATCATGGATTGCGTCGGGAACGCGCCTTTCCGGCGGGTGGAGGGCGCGCTCAACGACGGTGGTGCACTCCTTCTCGTGGTCGCCGACCTCAAGGCGATCCTTGGAGCATCGCGGGCGTCGCGCACGAGCGGGAAAGTCGTCACCGCACAGGAAGTCGTCTATACGGCTGAAGCGCTGAGCCGTCTCGTCCTCCTCGCCGAGGCCGGCAAATTCAGACCCGTCATCGATCGCCGGTACGACTTCGCCGACATCGTCGACGCACACCGCTACGTCGACACCGGCCGCAAAAAGGGCAGCGTCGTGCTCGATATCCCCTCCCCCACTTCATCTTCCCAAGAAGGACCGCAATGACAAGCTCGAGCACGCCCACCCTGTCCCCGCTGCACCTGACCGGTGAGCTCGACGCTCACCTCTCGCGATGGCTCTGGCTGGTGAAGATGTTCCTCGCCATTCCGCACTTCATCGTTCTTGCCATCCTGTGGACAGCCTTCGTGTTCACCACGATCGGCGCGGGGGTCGCGATCCTCGTCACCGGTCGCTACCCGCGGGCACTGTTCGACTTCAACGTCGGCGTGGTGCGGTGGAATTGGCGAGTCGGCTTCTATGTCTGGGCGGCTCTGGCCACGGATCAGTATCCGCCGTTCACACTGGCCCGCACCGGGCATCCGGCCGAAATCGACGTCGACTACCCGGACAGGCTCTCGCGAGGTCTCGTGCTCGTGAAATGGCTGCTCGCCATTCCCCATCTGGTCATCGTCGCACTCACCCTCGCCGACCTCGTGATCTACCCGTGGGCAACCGGCGCCTATTCGATTCTCAACCTGCTCGTCGTGATCGCCGGAGTGTTCCTGCTCATCACGGGTCGCTACCCGACAACGCTCTTCGACTTCCTTATGGGGATCAACCGATGGCTTTATCGAGTGCTCATCTATGTCGCGCTTATGCGGGACGAGTACCCGCCGTTCCGTCTGGACGAGGGATCAGAGGTCGGTGAGATTCACCCGGCGACCCTCGGTGAGTGAGCGCTTGATCCCGGCTTCGAACTGCAGCTCGCGCAGGCCATCGGCGCCCGGGATCGGCGGGGCCTCACCGGTGCGCACCGTGTGGAGGTAGGCGTCGATCGATGCTCGGAAGGTGGCGCGGTAGCGATCCCACCTCGTCCCCTCGCTTGCGGGTGGGCTGAGAACCGGCTCGGGGCTGTCGTCGTCGAACACCTCGAGGTGACCACCAATATCGCTAAGCCTGACCCGCCCCCGTTCGAAGTCGATGGACAGGTCGAAAAGGGGATGCTGCCACGCCCGCCCTGCGGTCCCGAGAAGAGTGCCGACCGCGCCGGACTCGAGAGTAAACGCTGCGGCGATGTCAGGGGCGGTCATGCCCGCGCCGGTGAACTCCGTTTCGCCGGATGTCGCCGTCACCGCCCGGAACCCTCCGGTGAACCATGCAATGAGGTCTATGCAATGACTCCAACAGGCGTAATGAGTGGTGGCACCGACTCTTGTCACAGCCCCAAAGGTCGCCGCGAGCTCACGCGCCCGCTGCACGTGCTCGAAGTAGCGGTAGTTGAATATCATCGCCGTCTCGCATCCGGCGCTGTCCGCAGCAGCGAGCAAGGAACGCCCGTCGACGTAGTCCTGTTCCGTGACCCTCTCTTGACCGTTCGCCGCAACGAGCGGCTTCTCAAGAAAGAGCCGGGGCACCCCGAGGGCGATCAGGGATGACGCGACCGAATATCGCGCTTGCTCCGGGGTGAGCACGAAGGCGATGTCCGGATGCCACGCTGCGAGTGCGGCGTCCGTCGCAAGTGCGACGCCGCCGAAGGCTGCAGCGAGCTGCTCGGCACGCTCCTCCGAGCGGCTGCTGAACCCGAGGTGGATGCTGGGATCGGCCGCAAGATGCGGGAGGTAAGCATCCCGGGCAACCCGACCGGCGCCGACTATCGCAATCTTCAGGTCACCGATAGTCATGTGACTCATCGTGCCGCACCGCTGCGGCGTCTGCCACCGTTATAGTCGGCACGACGTGAAGGAGCGGATATTGTCAGGCGAGGCTTTTCCCGGTGGACAACTCGATGCCCATGACCTGGCCCGCATCGCAGCGCTGTTCGAGACGATCATTCCGGAAGACAGCTCGCCGGGAGGCTGGTCGGGCGGGGGCGAGCGCCTTCTCGAGGAACACCTCGACGGTTTTCTCGTCCACCAGGTGCCGCACCTTCTCGAGGCCCTGACTGCGGTCGACGAACTCGCCCACGCAGCCGAAGGCGTGGGATTCCTTGAGTTGCCACCCTCCGGTCGCACTCGTGCCGTCGAGGCTGCCCGCGAGCGATCCGACCACCCCGAATGGCTCGTCGCGATCGACGCGTGCATCGAACTCGCTCACCTAGCGTTCTATGCCGGCACCTCTCGCCCGGCAGGCTGGGCCGATGTCGGATTCGAACCGGTTCCAGCGGGGACAACTGTTGTCGATCCCGAACCGCTCACGGGCATCCCGCTCTCCCAGTTGAGCGCAGAGTATGACGTCATCGTTGTCGGTGCCGGAGGCGGCGGCGGGGTTGCGGCGTCGGAGCTCGCGGCTCGGGGCAAGAAAGTTCTGCTTGTCGAGCGATCGCGTCCGTTCCGCAATTCGGAGTTGCGCGGCAACCACCTTCAAGGCAAACGGTTGGCGCTGTTCGATGTGACCGCCGGGCCCGGGCAGGGAAGCCCCCGAGTTCTGGAGCGCGCCGACGGAAGCACCGAACTGCTTCGGGGGGATGGTGCCGGAAACGACTACGGGTTGGTGGCGATGGCGCTCGGCGGCGGCACGCGTGTGTGGCAGGGAATGTCGTGGCGATTCGTCGCTGAAGACTTCGCTATGGCATCGACCTACGGAGCCCCCGACGGAAGCACTCTCGTCGATTGGCCGTTCGGCTACGACGAACTTGAGCCGTATTACGAGCGCGTCGAATGGGAGCTCGGGGTCTCCGGCGACTCGACAGCTTCTGCCGGCACGCGAGCGCCACGGAAGCGAGACCTGCCGATGCCCGCGCTGCGAGACAACGGACTACGCAACCACTACCGAGCCGCCGCCGAGACTCTGGGATGGGAGACGTCGCCGGTTCCGTCCGCGATCAACAGCGTGCCCCGCGACGGGCGTGCCGCGTGCGTCGGATGCGCGCAATGCCTGGGCCACGCCTGCCCGGTGGACGCGAAGAACGGCACTCACAACACCTTCATCCCGCGGGCGATCGCGAGCGGAAACTGCGACCTGCTCATGAGCGCGCAGGTTGTCTCGATCCTGCACGATGGCGGCACGGCATCCGGGGTACGCCTCGTCGTCGTGGGTGACGACGATGCGGTGACGGAGCGCACGGTGCGAGCCGGAACCGTTGTCGTCTCGGCGGGAGCCATGGAGACTCCGCGCCTTCTGCTGGCCTCCGGGTTGGGCAACGAGTGGGTAGGTCGCAATCACCACACCCACGCGGGAGCAACCGCAACGACGTTGGCGGCGCCGATCCGAAAGGCGCACATCGGGCCCAACCACTCCATCTCGACACTCGAATTCGTTCACCGCCGGGGAGCCCCGTGGGGCGGGGGCATCATCTTCGACCTACCGGCCATCCTGCCCGGGGCGAAGGCAGCCCTCGGTCGGCACGTTGCGCCCTTCGGTTCAGCCCACAAACAGTGGATGCGGGACTCGCCCAATCCGCTGGGCGCCATGTCCACCCTTCAAGAGATCCCCCACGAACGTTCCCGAGTGTCGATCGATGGGAGCGTGAAAGATAGGTTCGGGATGCCCGTCGCGCGACTTCGTGGCGAATCACACCCGGCGACGGCCGAAGCGGCCGAGTTCATGCGCGCGAGATGCGTCGAATGGGTAGCTGCGCTCGGCGGCGAGGACATCGAGTCGAGTTCCTTTCCTGCCGGGACGAGGGGCGGCGAGCACTCGGCGGGAACTGCCCGGATGGGCAACGATCCGGCGACATCAGCGTGCGACTCTCGCGGCCTGTTGCACGGCACTTCGAACGTCTACATCGCTGACGCCTCCCTGCACCCGACCAACGGCGGGTTCAACCCGGCGCTCACGGTGATGGCCTGCGCGCTGCGCGTCGCCGCCCTCCTGAACTGAACCCGCCCGGCTCAACCCGGTCGGCTAGCTCCGGTGCGGGAGCGTCCAACCCGGCCGCACGAAGTGGCAGGTGTATCCATTCGGACGCTTCTGGAGGTAGTCCTGATGCTCCTCCTCTGCCTCCCAGAACGGACCGGCGGCCGTCACCTCGGTGACGACCTTGCCCGGCCATAGCCCGGACGCGTCGACATCGGCGATGGTGTCGAGGGCGACGCTCTTCTGCTCGTCGTTCTCGTAGAAGATCGCCGACCGGTAACTCGATCCAACATCGTTGCCTTGGCGATCCTTGGTCGATGGGTCGTGGATCTGGAAGAAGAACTCGAGGATGTCCCGGTACGAGATCACGGACGGATCGAACACGACCTCGACCGCCTCAGCGTGCCCAGCGTGGTTGTAGTAAGTGGCGTTGGCCACGTCGCCGCCCGAATAGCCGACGCGCGTGGAGACGATACCCGGGCGCTTGCGCAGTAGCTCCTGCGCTCCCCAAAAACATCCGCCGGCGAGAATCGCGGTCTCCGTTGTGGTGGTCATGGTGATCTTCCTTCCCTCAGCGCCGCTGGCTGCGGCGCGGGCTAACGGCCCACCCTAAGCAACACGGATGCCCGCCGATACGTTCCCGCTTGACGGCCACAATCTCGAACCGCACCCGCGGAACGCTACGGGGTTGCGGAAGGGGTCGGCGTCGGGGTTGGGGTCGACTTCTCGTTGAAGGTGGAGCCGGCGGCCTGGATGACGAAGGCCTGGAACGATGCGAGATCACTCACCGAACCCTCGTACTTGACGCCGTTGACGATGATCGTCGGCGTGCCCGTGACCTTGTCCACGTTTGAGTTCGGGATCGGGCCGTTGAGAGCGCGAGCCGTCGAATCCGCAACCCACTTCTTGAACTCCTGGTTCTTGATGCAGCTGGCCACCTTGTCGGGACTATCGACTCCGGCCTGACTGGTCAGAGCCACGAGCTCGTCGTCAGTGAGACCAGGAGTGTTCTCCCCCGGCTGGTTCGCGAAGAGCAAGTTGTGGAAGTCGAAGAAATGATTGGGCGAGTAGTTCGCTACACACGCCGCGGCATTCGTCGCGCGCGTTGAGTATTTGGTGCCCTGAGCCAAGCGATCGAGAATCGCAATGGGGTGGATCTCGACAGTGGTCTTGCCGTTCTCGAGCAGGCTCGTGATGTATTCGCCGTTGGTCGCCTCGAACTGTCCGCAAATCGGGCACAGGTAGTCGACGTACATCTGGATGTCGAGGGTCCCAGCGGCCTCGTCGCGAATGTTAGCGACCGGCTCGTCGCCAGACTTGAGCGCGGGAGTCTCGGTGGCGATTGCCCCCTGGTTGAGCTGGATACCGTCACTGGCCATGTTCTTGGGCCCGGGGCCGGTGGGCCCGACGGAATTCATCAGGACGACGGCGACGATAGCCACGATAGCCACGAGGGTGAGGACGATGCTGCCCTGCAAGATGAAGCGCGTGCGGCGATCCTTCTTCCTCTGTTCTTCACGCAGAAGTCGGGCTTTTTCTCGTGCGGCTTCACGCCTCTCGTTCTTCGAGAGACGGCCGTCGCCGGGGATCCCGTTGCTCACTCAGTCCTCATTACTGTTCGATTACAGGGTGCGGGCGCCGAGAGGGCGCCTGTCGAATTGTACGAGCGATGTCTGGGAATTGCCCAACCCTGACATAATCAATGTCGGTGGTCTTCGATCACCACATCCATTCACTACGGATCGTCCGGCACGTACCTGCCGGTGAAGGAGCATTAATAGTCATGGCATCAGTAACGTTCGACAAGGCAACCCGCCTCTACCCGGGTTCCACCCGTCCCGCCGTCGATGGAATCGACCTCGAGGTCGCCGATGGCGAATTCCTCGTTCTGGTTGGCCCGTCCGGCTGCGGAAAGTCAACAACCCTGCGCATGCTCGCCGGCCTCGAAGAGGTTAACGGCGGCCGCATCCTGATCGGCGATCGCGATGTCACCGACGTCCCGCCGAAGGACCGCGACATCGCCATGGTGTTCCAGAACTACGCCCTCTACCCCCACATGACGGTTGCCGAGAACATGGGCTTCGCGCTCAAGATCGCGGGAGTCAACAAGGAGGAGCGCGCAAACCGCGTACTGGAAGCCGCCAAGCTTCTCGACCTCGAGCCCTACTTGAGCCGCAAGCCCAAAGCCCTCTCCGGTGGCCAGCGTCAGCGCGTTGCCATGGGTCGCGCGATCGTTCGCCAGCCCCAGGTGTTCCTCATGGACGAGCCGCTCTCCAACCTCGACGCCAAGCTCCGCGTGCAGACCCGCACGCAGATCGCGTCGCTGCAGCGCCGCCTCGGCGTCACGACCGTCTACGTGACCCACGACCAGACCGAGGCGCTCACCATGGGTGACCGCATCGCGGTCCTCAAGGATGGCGTGCTCCAGCAGGTCGGCACCCCGCGTGACCTGTACGAAGCGCCGCAGAACGTGTTCGTCGCCGGATTCATCGGAAGCCCGGCCATGAACCTCTTCGACGCCGCAGTCATCGACGGTGGCCTGCAGTTCGGTACTGCCCTCGCAAAGGTCGACCGTGAGACGCTCAGCGGGACCAAGGCGAAGACGGTCACGATCGGAATCCGCCCCGAAGACGTCAAGGTATCCAAGACCGGCGAGGGCCTTCCCGTCGTCGTAGATGTCGTCGAGGAACTCGGCGCCGATGGCTACCTCTACGGCCACACCGACATCGACGGCAACCGCACCGATGTCGTCGTGCGAGTCGACGGTCGCTCGCACCCGAACGCCGGTGACAAGGTCGTGATCACCCCGGAGCCGAACCACATCCACGTGTTCGACACCGAGACCGGGTTGCGCCTCAGCAAGAAGGCTGTTCACGCAGGCTAGCCGCCAAGTCTGGTCGAGCCTGTCGAGATCTCCCCGCGAGGTCTCGACAGGCTCGCCCTACTTAACCGAGGGACATTCCATGAGCGGATCACTCAACATCACGGCTGCCACCGTCGACCCGGCACTCCTCGACCTTCCGTGGAGCCTCCCGCTCGAGACCTGGCCGGAGGAGACGATCGCGGCGCTCCCCAAGGGCATTTCGCGACACCTCGTGCGCTTCGTCAACCTCAGCGAATACGTCGTTGCCATCAAGGAAACCTCGGCAGAGCTAGCTCGCCGCGAATACGACATGCTGCGCAGGCTCCAGCGTCTCGACATCCCTTGCGTCGATCCGGTCGCCGTCATCACCAACCGCACAACGGATGCGGGCGAACCGCTGGAGTCCGTGCTCGTCACCAGGCACCTCCGCTTCTCCTTGCCCTACCGAGCGATCTACTCGCAGAGCCTGCGACCCGAAACAGCGACCAGACTTGTCGATGCGCTCGCCGTCCTGCTCGTCCGACTCCACATTGTCGGCTTCTTCTGGGGGGATGTCTCGCTCTCGAACACGCTCTTCCGACGAGATGCCGGGGCCTTCGCGGCGTATCTCGTGGACGCGGAAACCGGGCAGCTCTACGACGGGCTATCGAATGGCCAGCGGGAGAACGATCTCGAGATCGCCCGTATCAATATCGCCGGGGAACTGCTCGACTTGCAGGCCGGTGGCCGCCTCGCCGATGACATCGACCCGGTCGATATCAGTAACGGCATCGTCGCCCAATACCGAACGCTCTGGAAAGAACTCACCGGTTCCGAAGAGTTCGACCAGTCAGAGCGCTGGCGCATCAACCAACGCGTGGAGCGCCTCAATGACCTCGGATTCGACATCGAGGAACTGGCAATCAAGACCGACGATGCCGGAACGACCGTGCGCATCCAACCGAAGGTGGTTGACGCCGGCCACCACTCACGCCGGTTGCTGCGGTTGACGGGACTCGACGCGCAGGAGAACCAAGCGAGGCGTCTCCTCAACGATTTGGACTCCTATCGCGCCGCCTTCGATAAGCAAGACATGGATGAAGAGGTCGTAGCCCACGAGTGGGCCGCGCGAGTGTTCGAGCCGGTCATCCGTGCAATCCCGAAAGACCTCAAGGGCAAGCTCGAGCCTGCGGAGATCTTCCACCAATTGCTCGACCACCGCTGGTACCTGTCGCAGAACGAGGCACGAGACATTCCCCTCGCGGAGGCGGTGTCGAGCTATATCGACACCGTGTTGCGCCACCGCCGCGACGAGGCCACGATCATCGACCCACCCACGGGCACCTTCACGCAACCGGTGCCCGTCACCGACGAAGACGATTGGCGCAGTAAAGTCTGAGCATGATCCGTCACATCGTGCTCTTCACTCTCACCGCGACCTCCGATACTGAGCGCGCCGCCGACATCTCCGGCATGCAGGAACGTCTCGGCGCTCTGGTTGGTGTGATCCCCGGCCTGAAGGCGGTCACGCTCAAGCCCGATCTCGGGCTCATCGAGGGGCACTGGGATGTCGCACTCGTCTCGGAGCACGACGACAACGCCGCGCTTGAGGCCTATCAGGCACACCCCGCCCACCTCGAGGCCGGTGCCTTCATCCGCTCGGTGACCGCCGACCGGGCCACCGTCGACTACGAGCTGTAGTCAGGAGAGCAGCTGCTCCAGCCCCCGACCTTCGACGTGTTCGAAGATCAGGTTCGTCTCCGTGTGAGCGACGGCCGGATGCCCGGCAAGATACCCCAGCACGAAATCTCTCAGGTCAGCCGCACTGTGTGCCGCCACGTGCAAGAGGTAGTCGTCCGCTCCGCCCATGTGGAAGAGGGCGAGGACCCCGGGCCACGTGGGGGCAGCCTTGCGGAAAGCGTCAACCTCCGAGCGAACGTGCTTGAGCAGCTTGATCGAGATGAGCGCCTGCACGGTGATCCCGAGAGCCGCCACGTCGATGTCGGCGTGATAGCCGCGCAGGTAGCCGTCGTTCTGTAGCCGTCGCAGGCGCAGGGCCACGGTGGACTCGGCGATTCCCGTTGCGGCCGCAAGGGCGGTCCCTGAGACGCGCGCGTTGTGCGCGAGCGCGCGCAGTAGCGCGCGGTCGGTGGCATCCATTGACCGCTTGGATTCCGTCATGTGCACTCTTTCTTTGATAGACCGGGCGGAGATCGTAGATTCTTCAGACGTGATTGCTAAGTTTCGCAGTTTCTGGTGATATCAGCACATGATCCGCGCCGATGCCCACCTCGAGACCAGAGCCGTTCATTCCGGGATGGAGGGGTTGCGTGAGAGTGGCCAGCACACGCCGCCCATCGACCTGTCCACGACCTACCCATTGCCCGACGTTGAGCACGGCGGCGACGCATACGAGAACCTCGCGACCGGTGGCGACCTTTTGCCCGGCCACTCCGCCGTGTACCAGCGTCTGTGGCAGCCGGGTGTCGCCCGGTTCGAAGACGGTCTCGCCGCGCTTGAGGGCGCAGATGGCGCGGTAGCGTTCGCCACGGGCATGGCGGCACTCAGCGCGTGCCTGCTCGCGACTGTCACCGCAGGCAAACCCCATATCGTTGCGCTACGACCGCTGTATGGCGGCACCGACCACGTACTCGAGACCGGATTGCTCGGCACAACCGTCACGTGGGTGACCGCCGATGAGGTTGCTGGCGCACTCCGCCCCGACACCGGCTTGGTCATTCTCGAGACCCCAGCGAACCCGACCCTCGAGCTCACCGACATCCGACGGGTGGTCAAGGATGCGGGCGACGTACCCGTACTCGTCGACAACACGTTCGCGACCCCAGTACTGCAGCGGCCGATCGAGCTCGGAGCGACGATCGTGCTGCACAGTGCGACGAAGTACCTCGGTGGCCACGGCGACGTGATGGGGGGCGTCGTCGCGACGAACAGGGAGTGGGTGACCCGGCTTCGGCAGGTGCGCGCGCTCACCGGCGCGCTCCTGCACCCCCTCGCCGCGTACCTGCTGCACCGCGGACTGCGCACCCTGCCCGTGCGCGTACGCGCCCAGCAACTCACCGCGGGGTTGCTCGCGGCTCGGCTCGTCGAGCATCCGGCCGCTGTCCGGGTGCTCTACCCGGGCCTGCCCGGCCAAGACCCGGCCGGTCTTCTCGGCGTTCAGGCCGAAGGGGCCGGGTCGCTCATCGCTCTCGACCTCGGATCGTTCGAAGCGGCCGTGCGGTTCACGGAAAGCTGCGAACTCATCACCCATGCGGTATCGCTGGGCGGCATCGACTCCCTCGTGCAGCACCCGGCATCACTCACCCATCGACCGGTCGCCGCTGAAGCGAGGCCCGGAGCGGGCATTGTCCGGATCTCGGTCGGCCTCGAGCACGTCGACGATCTCACCGCCGACCTGTTCACCGCGCTGGATGCTGCTCTGACTGTGCAGCGGCAGGAGGCACACGCCTGACGTCGATCAGACGAGCATGCTCACGGGGTTCTCGATTCGCTTCACGAATGCTGCGAGCCACTGGGCTGCGAGCGCCCCGTCGAGCACGCGGTGGTCGGCCGAGAGCGTGACGGTCATGACCGTGCCCACGGCAAGAACACCGTCGTCCACTACCGGCTGCTGTTGCGCGAGACCGACCGCAAGGATCGCGGACTGTGGTGGATTGATGATGGCCGAGAACTCGGTGACCCCGTACATGCCGAGGTTCGAGACGGCGAAGCTGCCGCCCTCCAGTTCGTGCTGCTTGAGCCGCCCGGCCCTCGCGCGCTCCGCAAGATCGGCGACATTCCGGGCGATCTCGGTGAGGGTCTGCTTCTCGACCGAGCGCAGCACGGGGGTCACGAGTCCGCCGTCGATGGCGACGGCGACAGACATGTCGACTGTCGAGTAGCGACGAACCGCCGTGTCACCCCATGTCGCGTTTGCTTCGGGAACGTCGAGAAACGCCGCCGCTGCTGCCTTGAGCACGAAGTCGTTGAGCGACAGCTTGACGCTCGCTGTCTCGTTCGCCGACTTCCGTAGCGCAACGAGGGCATCAACCCGGCAATCCGCAACGAGGTAGAAGTGCGGAACCGTGGACTTGCTCTCGGTGAGGCGACGCGCAATGGCGCGGCGCATTCCCGTGTGCGGGATGTCCGTGTACTCAGAGGTGCCGGTGGCAACCGTGGCGGGCGCTGAGGCCGCAGCCGGTGCTCGATCGAGATCGGCCCGCACCACGCGGCCGCCGGGGCCGGTACCGGTGAGGCTCGACAGATCGACACCGCGCTCCTTGGCCAGCCTGCGCACGAGGGGGCTCGTGAATTGCCGGGTGGACGTGTTGGGGGTCTCGACAGGCTCGACCCGCTCGATCGCGACCGGCTCAGTCTCCTCAGCCTTGGCTGGCTCGGCTGGCTCGGCTGGCTTGGCTGGCTCGGCCGGCTCGGCTGAAGGCTCATCGTCGACGGCCTCCCCCTGGGCGCCGATCACAGCAATGGGGTCACCCACCTTCACGGAGACGCCCTCTTTCACCAGAAACTTGAGCAGCGTGCCTTCGTTCTCGGCGGCGTACTCGACTGTTGCCTTCTCGGTTTCCACCTCTGCAAGCGGAACCCCCACGGTGATCTGCTGACCCTCGGTCACCAGCCAGGTCTGGATAGCGGCCTCTTCGCTGCCCGCGAGCACTTCGGGCATCCGGATGATGGTTGCCATTAGCGCTGCCCCAGCCCTGCTCGAATGCGCTCCAGTCCCGCGACGACCTCTTCGGTGCGCGCAATGGCAGCACGTTCGAGAACCTTCGAGATGCTCGGGGATGCCTCGCTACCCGTGACCCGCTCGATCGGCTGATCGAGCCAGTCGAAGAACCGGCGCTGGATCTCGTCGGCGAGCCAGCCGCCGTACGACGTTCCTCGCGCGCCCTGCTCGACGATGAGCACGCTGTTGGTCTTGCGGATGCTCTCCCCGATGGTGTCCCAGTCGAGGGAGGCCCGGTCGAGCCAACGCAGGTCGACGACCTCCGCGTCGAGGCCGGTCTGCTCGACAGCCTCCAGGCAGTGCCGCACCATCGACAGGTAGCTGATGACGGTTACGTCATTGCCCACGCGCCGGATGCCCGCCTTGCCGAACGGCAGCTGGTAGTCGAGGTCCCCGGCCGGGATCTCCTCGGGCTGGCCGTACAGATCCACATGCTCGATCACGAGCACGGGATCCTCAAGCGTGAGCGCGGTGTTCATGAGCCCGATGTAGTCGGCAGCCGTCGAGGGCGCGATGATGCGCCATCCGGGGCTCGTCGCGAAGATGCCGGCCGGGTCCATGAGGTGCTGGGACCCGTAGCCGGAGCCCATGGCGACCTTCGTGCGAAGCACGAGGGGAACGGGGTTCACGCCACCGAACATGTGGCGAGCCTTGCCGATTTGGTTGAAGACCTGATCGGCGGCCACCCACATGAAGTCCGGGTACATGAACTCGATGACCGGGCGATACCGGCCGTCGAGCGCCATGCCGCCCGCGAGTCCCGCGAACGCGTTCTCGCTGATCGGGGTGCCGAGCACGCGGTCAGGGTACTGCTTCGAGAGGCCTTTGGTCGCACCGTTCGTGCCACCGCTCAGGCGGTGCACGTCTTCGCCCATGATGACGATGCGGTCGTCCTCATCCATGCGCCGTCCCATCACCGCGGCGACAGCATCGACGAACTTCGTCTTCTCGAGTTCGCCGGTGTAGTCGAGCGGGTCGAGGGTACGGGCGCCCTCGAGTTCGGAGAGATCCCCCCGCAGCCCGACGTCCACGAAGCTCGGGTCTGGCCAGAGCTCGGTACGGATACGACGCTTACCCGACGACTCCGGATCAGCTTCGGTGAGCTCGCCGACCGCGAGGGTCATGGCGGACTGGGCTTGCTCGCGTACGGAATCGACTCCGGCCTGATCGATGAGCCCGAGGGCGATCATTTCCTTGGCGATGCGCAGCAGCGGGTCGCGCGCGCGCCACTCGGCTTCCTCTTCCTTCGTGCGATAGCCGAAGGCACTTCCCGGGTACGGTCCGTTCTGGTGGAAGAAGCGGTAAACCTCGGCTTCGATGATGGCTGGGCCGCCACCCGAGCGCATGACCTCTTCCGCCTGCTGCATCGCAAGATGAACGGCGAGCGGATCCATTCCGTCGACCCGCCACGACGGGATCGAGAAGCCCTGCCCGCGCACCGAGAGTCGAGTGTCGGCGACGCTTTCCTCGATTTTCGTCGCGACGGCGTAGATGTTGTTCTCGATAAAGAAGCAGACCGGCAGCTTCCAGGCGGCCGCGAGGTTCATCGACTCGAGCACTGACCCGATTTGGCTCGCGCCATCGCCAAAGTAGTTGACGGTGATGTCACTGGTGCCGGAACGTTTCTGTGCCCAGGCGTTTCCCGCTGCGAGCGGTGCCCCTCCCCCGACGATCGCGTTGGTGCCGAGTGCACCGGCTTCGAACCACTGGAGATGCATCGAGCCACCACGACCCGCGCAATACCCCTGAGCGAGCCCGAGAATCTCGGCGAGCGTGCGCTGGAGCACGGTCTGGATCGGTGCGGTGACGAGTGCACCCAAGTCGAGGTTGCCCTGAGAAACGTGCGTGATCGCCTTGGCGAGAAACTGGTGGTGCCCGCGGTGTGAGCCGTTGACCGCGTCGCTCGATCGCATGCCCACGATCGAACCCACCGCGCCGCCCTCTTGGCCGATGCTGGAGTGTGCGGGGCCGTGCACCAACGACTCGGATGCGAGTTCGAGCACCGTCTCCTCGAAGGCCCGGATGAGGTGCAACTCGCCCAGCATCGTGGCGAGCAGGGCGGGATCTGCGGCTTTCCAGTCGGCGGCGGTGGTCGTCAGCTCGACCCAAGGCTGAAGGGTTTCCAAACGACGTTGTTTCGACATGTTCGCCAATCTAGCGCAAGATTGAATCCAATCCAAGGGGCTTTCTTCCCATCTGGCTGTTGTTTTGGCGGAATTCGGGCATACTTGTATCCAATCAAGCACTTGCCGAAGGGGTCGAGACATGAGTGGTGGACTACCGGGGATGCGGGGCATCGATCACATCGGTGTGACCGTTCCCGACCTCGATGAGGCTGAACGATTCTTCGTCGATGTCCTAGGTGCTCAATACATCTACACACTCGGCGCCAAGCAAGCCGACGACGACTGGATGGCCACGACACTCGGCGTTCACCCGCGCACCGTCATCCGAGAGATTCGATTTCTGCGACTGGGCAATGGCAGCAACCTCGAGTTGTTCAAGTACGACGCGGCCGACGGGCAGGCACCCGAACCCCGCAACAGCGACATCGGCGGACACCACTTGGCCATTTACGTCGACGACCTCGACGCGGCAGCCGAATACCTCCGCACACACAATGTCGAGATCATGGGTGAGGCCGTGGCCAGCAAGGGTGCGTCCGAAGGACAGCGGTGGCTCTACTTCCGCAGCCCTTGGGGCATGCAGTTCGAGCTCGTCAGCTTTCCCCACGGCAAGGCGTACGAGCGTGATGCGACCGTGCGGCTGTGGCATCCGGGGAATCCTGCAGAATGAGTGTCGTGTCTCCGGTCATCCCTCTAGCGCACGGTAGCGCGGGTCTGCGTATTGCTGACGATCTGCGCCGCGCAATACTCGAGGGGCAATATGCGCCCGGCGCTCGGATCCGGCAGGAAGATCTCGCGGAACGCTACGCAGCAAGTCGCCTCCCGGTGCGCGAGGCACTACGGATGCTCGAAAGCGAAGGCCTCGTGACGCTCGTGGCCAACACCGGTGCTTGGGTGACGAGCCTGAGTCTCGCTGACTGTGACGAGATGTACCAGATTCGAGAACGGATCGAGCCCCTGCTCTTGCGCTACAACGTTCCGCTCCTGAGCGAAGCCCAAATCGATCACCTCGACGCGCTCGCGTCGCAAATGGAGAGCGGCGACGACATCGAACACTTCCTCGCACTCGATCGAGAGTTCCATCTGGGCGCCTACGACGCTGCCTCCACCACTCTGTTAGGCGGAACCGTGCACCAGCTCTGGAATCGAACGCAGCACTACCGGCGTGCGTTCATGCAGGTGTTCCGCCCGAGCGACGGTAGCGTGCATCACGAGCACCATCTGCTCGTCGCTGCGATCCGTCGTCGTGATGTCGATGAGGCAGAACGCGTTTTGGCCGCCCACATCCGCCGCACAAGGTTTGAGCTCGCGCGGCATCCCGAAATCTTCATCGATTGACCCCCACGATTTAGAGGAGTACAACCATGGCCATTGCTACCGTCAACCCCGCCACCGGCGTCACGGAACAGACCTTCGAGGCGCACGATGCCGCCGAGATCGAACGACGAATTGCACTCGCCCAGAGCGCATTCGTCGCGCTCAAGGCGACGACCTACGCGCAGCGGGGCGACTGGATGAGAGCGTCGGCCGATCTCCTCGAAGCCGATGTCGCGGATGCCGCACGCATGCTCACTGTCGAGATGGGAAAGCCCATCGCCCAGTCCGAGGCAGAAGTGCTGAAGTGCGCCAAGAACATGCGCTTCTATGCTGACAATGCCGAGTCGTTCCTCGCCGACGACCGTCTCGACAACCCCGGTTCGGTCAATGCCTCGTCGGCATGGACTCGCTACGATCCGCTGGGTGTCGTGCTCGCGGTGATGCCCTGGAATTACCCGCTCTGGCAGGTGGTCCGGTTCGCCGCTCCCGCACTCATGGCCGGAAACACGGGGCTACTCAAGCACGCCTCGAACGTGCCGCAATCGGCCCTCTACCTCGACACCCTCTTCGAGCGTGGCGGCTTCCCCGCGGGATCGTTCATGACCCTCCTCATCGGTTCGGGCGCAGTTGCCGCCGTGCTCGAGGACCGCCGGGTCAAAGCCGTCACCCTGACCGGGTCAGAACCGGCAGGGCGTTCGGTCGCCTCCACCGCCGGCGCCCAGATCAAGAAGGCCGTGCTCGAGCTCGGTGGGTCCGACCCGTTCATCGTCATGCCGTCCGCCGATCTCGACGCGGCCTCGACGACAGCAGTCAAGGCGCGCATCTCCAACAACGGTCAGTCGTGCATCGCAGCGAAACGCTTCATCGTGCATACGGACGTCTACGACGAATTCGCCCGCCTGTTCACGGCGAAGGTGAGCGCGCTCGTAGTCGGCGACCCCCTTGATCGCTCGACAGAGGTCGGTCCGATCGCCACCGTCGGCGGTCGCGACGAACTCGTCGAACTTGTCGACGACGCCATCGCCAAGGGTGCAGAAGTGCTCACCGGTGGGCGGGCGATCGACGGAGCGGGATACTTCTACGCCCCGACGGTGCTCGCGGGCCTCACCGACGATATGCGCATCGTCATGGAGGAGACGTTTGGCCCCGTCGCGTCCCTCTATCGCGCCACCGATCGCGACGATGCCCTCCGCATCGCCAACCAGACGACCTTTGGGCTGTCGAGCGCAGTGTGGACCACCGACCAGGAAGAAGAGGACTGGTTCATCCGCAGTATCGACGCCGGGGCGGTGTTCATCAACGGAATGACCGTCTCCTACCCGGAGCTTCCGTTCGGTGGCATCAAAGACTCCGGCTATGGTCGCGAGCTCGCTGCAGCGGGCATCCGGGAGTTCTGCAATCTCAAGACGGTGTGGAAGGCGTGACATGACAAAGGTCGGATTCCTCGGACTCGGCAATATGGGCAGTGCCATCGCCGGACGGCTCGTGGCCGCCGGCCACGAGGTGATGGTGTGGAATCGCTCCGCCGAGGCAGCAGACGCTCTGGTCGCTGCAGGCGCGACGAGGGCCGGGTCAGCGGCCGAGGCACTGTCCGCACCGATCTCCTTCTCGATGCTCGCCAATGACGACGCCGCGGAATCGGTGCTGACCTCGAACGCGCTCGCCGGAGCATCCGGGCGCATCCACGTGAACATGGCGTCCATCTCCGCGGCTGCAGCCGATCGACTCGATGCGGTCCACCGCGAGGCCGGCGTCCAATACATCGCGTGCCCGGTGCTCGGCCGCCCTTCCGTTGCCGCGGCGGGTGGGCTCAACCTCATCGCTGCCGGTCCGGATGTCGCGATCGCTCAGGTCACCGCGCTTCTGGAGATTCTCGGCGCCCGGATCTGGCGTTTCGGCGAGCAGCCTCGACGTGCGAACGCGGTCAAGATCGCCATGAACTTCACGATCCTGCATGCGCTTCAAGCCATGGCCGAGAGCATCACGCTCGTCGAATCGCAAGGCATCGAGTCCACTGACTTTGCAGAGCTGCTCGCGAACACCCTCTTCGCCGGCCCTGTCTATGCCGGTTACGGCTCGATGATCGCCGAAAAGCGATACAGCCCTGCCGGCTTCGCCATGGCGCTGGGCCTCAAGGATCTAGGTCTCGCCGAAGAACTCGCGGGCGAGACCGGGTTTACCCTGCCGACCGCTCCTGTGCTTCGTGATCGTTTCGAGCGGGCGCTGGCGGATGCAGAACTCGTGGATCTCGATTGGTCCGCGGTTGCAGAGGTCACTCGGCGCCGCTAGCCGGCCCGTCAGGCCCCGCCCCGGCCGTCCGTCGTGTTGAGGTGCGACTGGGAGTCGCGGGACTGATCCAGCACTCCTCCGACCGTGTAGTAACGCTGCCCGGCGACCAGCAGTTCCTCAGCAGGGAACTTGGTAATGACCTCGCAGCCGTCCGCGGTCACGACGACTTCCTCTTCGATGCGCGCTGCGCCCCAGCCGTCCTTGGACGGCCAATAGGTCTCGAGAGCGAAGACCATTCCTTCGTGAAGCACCTCGGGGTGATCGATCGAGACGAGACGCGAGAAGATCGGCTTCTCCCAGATGGACAGCCCGACACCGTGGCCGTACTGCAGGGCGAAAGCAGCTTCCTCGTCTTCGAAGCCGAACTCTTGAGCCGTCGGCCAGACCTTGACGATGTCAGCTGTGGTCGCTCCGGGCTTCACGAGAGCGATCGCGCGGTCCATGTACTCGCGGGCACGGGTGTACGCGTCACGCTGTGCAGAACTCGCCGAACCAACCGCGAAGGTGCGGTAGTAGCAGGTGCGGTAGCCGTTGAAGCTGTGCAGAATGTCGAAGAATGCGGGGTCTCCCGGGCGGATGAGCCGGTCGGAGAAAACATGCGGATGCGGCGAGCACCGCTCCCCCGAGATCGCGTTGACGCCCTCGACGTACTCAGACCCGAGGTCGTACAGGGTCTTTGCCACGAGCCCGACGGCCTCGTTCTCGCGGACGCCCGGCCGGAGGAAGCGGTAAAGCTCCTCGTACGCGGCATCCACCATCGATGCGGCCTGGGTGAGCAGGCGGATCTCATCGTGAGTCTTGATGCGGCGGGCCTCCATGAAGACCTGTTGGCCGTCGACGACCTGAATTCCTTCGTTCTGCAGAGCGAACAGGATCGGAAGCTCAATGACATCGACGCCGAGCGGCTGGTTGGCGACGCCGAACTTCTCGAGTTCACGCTTGATCTTCGCGGCGACCTTGTCGGCGATCTCAGCGTCGGGGGTGAAAGCGCCACGCAACGTCGAGATGCCCGCGCGCGCACCGCTCTCGAGCCGGGGCCGGGTGGCACCTTCGTGCGGCGCGCTGGGGTCGGCGTCCATCTCAGCCGTCGTCCGATCGAGCCACGGGTTGTACAGCTTGTGGTGTTTAGCGGCGGAGCCGAAGTCCCATGAGATGGGGTCGGTGTTTCGGGTGAGAAGACTGAACCGAATCAGTTTGTCGACCGCCCATGTGCCGATGTGGGTCGAGGTCATGTAGCGGATGTTCGAAAAATCGAACGCCAGCAGCGCCCCGAGGTTCGAGATCTCGAGTTCGGCCTTGAGACGAGCGAGCCGTTCTGAGCGCAGGCGCTCGAAGTCGATTCTGGCCTCCCAGTCCACCGCGTTGGTGCCGGTCGTTCCGGTGCTCTTCATCGAGTCCTCCTCGTTCCGCCGTTCAGTGACACAAAATGCCATGTTTAGCATAGATTAACACTTGACCTCGCGCCAGACCGCACGAGGACTCTCCCGCCGAGCTGGCGGCGCAGCCGGGCAGGTAAGTCGCGTAATGATATCCTCGCCAACAAGTGGGGCACTCGCCCGCAATGGATCCGGGCCGGAGACAGCTCCGGCAGGACATCTGGAGGACCGATGACGGCGGATATCGGCACTCGCCTCCGTGAAGCTCGGCTGAAACAAGGCCTCAGTCTTCGCAGTGTCGCGCAAGCCCTCGGCGTCTCGGCGAGCCTCATCTCGCAGGTGGAGACCGGAAAAACTCAACCCTCCGTCTCGACCCTCTACGCCCTCGTTACGCATCTTGGCATCTCGATCGACGATGTCATGGGAACGCCAGCACGAGCCGTGCCCGACGAGGCGGAAGCCGTTGCCATGCCGAACTACTCGAGCGCGCCTGCCGTGCAACGGGCGGCCGATAACCCGGTTCTTGAGATGGAGAATGGCGTGCGCTGGGAGCGACTGGCTGGCGAAAGTGGCCCCGCCGACGGCCTGCTCGTGAGCTACGACCCGGGCGCCTCGAGCTCGATAGAGGGAAAACTCATGCGTCACGCGGGCATCGAGTATGCCTACCTGATCGAGGGCCAGCTCACCCTCCAGCTTGATTTCGACACGTACGTCCTGGAACCCGGCGACTCGATGCACTTCGACTCCGTGCGTCCACACCTGTATTCAAACCGGGGCGACGTCGTCGCGCGAGGCGTGTGGTTCGTGTTCGGCCGCCGCCAGCAGAACCTCGAGATGCGGCCGGCCGCCGGCAATGATTCATCCCGCTCGAATGCGCCACTCGCGTCGGCGGTCGACGTACTCCGGGCCATCGACGGACTCTAAGTCTCATCACGCGCCACGCGCGACGTGGTGTTGGGATGAACGCCTGCCGACCCCAGCGAGGCACTCCCGCGGGGATTTCTGCCGTTCCTGAACAAATATTTCACCTAGAGCACACGGTGTGTATAGTGACACTGAAAGGCACCACCCGGTGATCGAAGTCGATCCCTGGTCCGTCAGCGGTTTCAAAGGAGAAATCACCATGAGGCAATCACGGCCGGCGAATTTCCGTCGCCCCTTCGCGATCGGGGCGGCTGCGCTTGCAGCACTCACGCTCGCAGCATGCTCCACCCCGGCACCCAGCGACAGCGCCGCTCCGGCAGACGCTCCGCTGGAAGTCGCCTACATTTCGTTCGCGGTGGCCAACACCTACGACGAGCCGATGCTCGCCGCGGCCCAGAAGGTGGCAGACGATAACAACGTCAACCTCACCGTTTTCGACGGCAACCTCGACCCCGCTACACAGGCATCGCTCATCCAAGACGCGGTGGCGTCGGGCCAGTACGACGGCATCATCACCCAGCCGATCTACGGCCCCTCCATCCTCGATGTCGTCAACCAGGCGATCGGCGCCGGTATCACGGTCGTCAACATCGACCAGATTCTCGGTTCAGACTTCACGACCGGCAAGTCACAGGTTGATGGGCTGTCGGCGAACGTCGTGTTCGTTCCCTCGGAGCTCGGTACGAAGTTCGGCGAGCAGACCGTTGCGGCCTGCGCATCGAAGAACCTCGACCCCTGCAACGTGGCCTACCTCCACGACGTCAAGGCCTCCGCAATCGGCGTAGCACTCTGGGACGGCTTCACGGCTGCCACCAAGGGATCCCCGGTTAAGGTCGTCGCCGAAGGCGAGACGTTCTACAACCCGGCTGCAGCCCAAACCGCTGTGTCGGACATCCTCACGGCGCACCCCGAGGTCAACCTCATCGCGACGTCCGACCAGGGCTTGCAAGGCGCCATCCTCGCCATCGACGCTGCCGGTACGCCGGTGAGCAACTTCCTCCTCGTCGGTTACGGTGGCTCGGAGTGGGGCCAGGGCAAGGTTGCTGATGGCACGGTGTTCGCCGATGTCCTGCAGGCGCCCGCCACCGAAGGCAAGCTCGGTATGGAAGCCATGGTCGACGCTCTGCGTAACGGCAAGAACCACGGCGACGTCGACCCGTTCAAGGACTTCCCGAACAACGGCGTCATGACCAAGGAAACCGCTGGCCAGTTCACCGGCGAGTGGGCCGGATAATCAGTGCCAAACACCGCATCATCCGACGCCCCGCAGCTCCTCGTTGAGCTGCGGGGCGTCGGCAAGACCTTTGGCGGGACATCGGTTCTTGACGACATCAATCTCGTATTCCAACCCGGCGCTGTGCACGCTCTGGTCGGCGAAAACGGCGCAGGCAAATCGACACTGAGCAAGATCATCTCGGGCGTTTATAGCGCCGACTCCGGCACCCTCGTCGTCAACGGTGAGGAAGTGGATTTCGGCTCGCCCCGCGAAGCGCTCGACCGCGGCATCGCTACCATCGCGCAGGACCTTGCCCTCGTGCCTGCGCTCACGGTCGCCGAGAACGTGTTCCTCGGGCGCGAGCCTCGCACCGGCGGGTTCCTCGATCGCAGAACGCTACGACGACAATTCGTCGATCTCGCTGAGGGCACGGGCTTCGAGCTGAATCCCGACGCGAAGGTCGGTTCCCTCCGTACCGCCGACCAACAGAAGGTCGAGATCCTGCGAGCGTTGGCCCGCGGCGCGTCGTTCATCATCATGGATGAGCCCACAGCCGCGCTCTCCGGCCACGACATGGAGCTGCTGCACGGGGTGGTGCGACGGCTCGCGGCATCCGGCCACACTGTTCTTCTGATCTCGCACTACCTCTCTGAAGTGCTCGAACTCAGCGACAACATCACCATCCTCCGCGACGGGCACCACATCCGCACTGGGCCCGCAGCAGCTGAGACAGAGGCGACACTCATCGAAGGGATGCTCGGCCGCACCCTCGGATCAGTGTTCCCAGAGAATTCTCCCGCTGCGGCAGACGCTGCGGACGTGCTCGTCGTCACCGACCTCATGGCGCCCGGAGTAAACGGAGTCTCACTGACGGTGCGCGCCGGCGAAATTGTCGGACTTGCTGGCCTCGTCGGCGCCGGGCGAAGTGAAATCGCGCACGCCATCTACGGGGCCGTGCGCCGCGCGGGCGGAACGGTCGAGGTCGATGGCGTCGACAGTTCGTCGTCGATCCCCGCAGCTCTGCACAACGGCATTTTCCTCATTCCGGAGTCCCGCAAGGAGCAGGGCCTCGTGCTGAGCCGACCGATCCGCCAGAATGTGACGCTCTCGAACCTCCTCCAGGTGGCCACGGGGGGCTGGGTGCGGCCGACACGGGAGAAACTCGCGGCCCGCGACATGCTTGAACGCGTCACGGTCGCAGGCGACGATCGCAGGAATGTGTCCGCACTCTCCGGTGGCAACCAACAGAAGGTGTTGTTTGCCCGAGCGCTTCAGCGCTCACGCTCAGTGCTCATTGCCGATGAACCCACACGCGGTGTGGACGTCGGCTCCCGCCGAGCGATCTACGACCTGATCGTGGATCAGGCCGCAGCGGGAATTGGCGTGCTCGTGATTTCCTCCGATGTCGAGGAGATACTCGGGCTCGCTCACCGGATCCTCGTGATCCGTAACGGACGCATCGTTGCCGAATTCGCCGGCGAAGACATGACCGAAGAGAACGTCCTTACCGCGGCCTTCGCGGATCCCATCACGAAGGAGACCTCATGACGAACACCACCCAAGTCGAGCCCTCGAGCGGGGTCACGTCGAGGCCGAACTTCCTTCGCCACATCCCATGGCGATCAATCGCCATCGTGGTGCCCTTCCTCGCGGTCTTCATCGCTCTCTCCATTGGCAGCCCGGCATTCCTTTCGCCGCTCAACATTGGCAACGTCCTCGACCGGCAGAGCGGGATGCTCATCGTCGCCGCCGCGAGCACACTCGTGCTCATCGCCGGTGGGCTCGATCTCTCGGTCGGTGCGACGTACATGTTCACCGCGGTCATCTGCGGCACCATGATCGTCAAAGTCGGCGGCGTCGGGGGCGTTGCGCTTGGCATCATCGCCGGTGTCCTCGCGGGTCTCATCGTGGGCATCATCAACGGCGTGATCAGCACCTATCTCAAGATCAATCCGCTGATCGCGACACTGGCCATGAGTTTCATCATTCTCGGTGCAACCAAGCTGGTGTCTCAGTTCGGCAAGACGGGCGTCGGCCAGATCCGAGTGGACGTCGAAGAGTTCACGTGGCTCGCTAAAACCAAACCTCTCGGGGTCTCCCTGCCCATCTGGATTGCCTTTGTAGTGGTCGTCATTCTAGGAATCGTGCTCTGGCGAACCACATTCGGACGGTACGTATACGCAACGGGCGGTAACGCGGAGGCGGCTCGGCTCGCGGGCATCCGGGTCAACCTCGTTCGCATCTCGACCTTCGCGCTCGCCGGGCTCGCCGCAGGGCTTGCCGGCGTGATCGACCTCGCGCGCACACCCTCGGTTCCGGAGAACGACTCGATCGCCACCACCCTCACCTTCACGGTCCTCGCGGGAATCGTCGTCGGCGGAACATCGATTCTCGGCGGTGAGGGCGCTGTCTGGCGCACGGTCCTCGGCATCCTCTTTATCGCAATGCTCTACAACGGCTTCACTTTGCTGAGAATCGACCCACTCTTCCAGGGCATCGCGCTCGGCGTGATCATCCTTCTGGCGGTTGGTTTTGACGCCTGGTCGAAGCTCCGCTCGCGGTAGCGTGCACACCGATCCCGAGACGTCTACCGGATGGGCCGGGCGCGTCGCCGCGATGGCGATTATCGCCGCGGTCGGCGTCTCGATAATCTACGTTCCGCAACCCATCCAGACTCTGGCCGCCGACGAACTCGGGGTGCCCCTCGCTCAGTCGTCGGCTGCGACGGTCGCAGTCCAAGCCGGATACGCGATCGGGGTCGTGTTCCTGGTCTCCCTCGGGGATCGGCTGATCCCACGGCGGCAGGTGTCAATCCAGCTCACCGCGACGGCAGCCGCGATCCTCATCGCGGCAGTGGCGCAGGATTTCACCATCTTCACCGTCATGATGTTTGTCGCCGGGGCTGCAGCGACCGTCGGACAAATACTGGTGTCGGCGGCACTGCGCCTCGCCCCACCGGAAGTGCGCGCCCACACGGCCGCCGTGCTGCTCGGCTCATTCCTGATCGGACTTTTCACCGTGCGCACCGTGCTCGGAACGTTCGCGGAGGTACTTGGCTGGCGCACTGTGCTCGTGGGTGCGGCGGGTCTCGTCGTCGCCTGCATCCCGCTGACCCTGCGTTTCGCGCCGAGATCGAGGCCGCCCGGCGCGGCCAGCTACCTCGCCATCATCGCTTCGATTCCGGGAATTATCGCCGCGTCACGCGCGGTCAGGCTGCTGACGATCACGCACGCACTGGGGTTCTCGGCGTTCATTTCCGTCTGGTCGATGGTCACTCTGTACGGCGTCACCGAGCTGGGGCTCACGGTGACACAAACGGCAGCCGTCGGCATCGCGGGCCTTCTCGGCGGTGCTGCGACGATCGCCTCCGCTCGACTGCAGGGAGTACTCGGCACTAGGCGGGCGCTGCCGATCTCGCTCGGTGCACTTATCGTCGGATGCGTCGGAATCGCAGCATTCACGCACAGCGTGCCAGTCGTACTCGTCGGCCTCTTTCTCGTCTCCTTCGGTATGAGCAGCTCGCAGGTCTCCAGCCAAGCGAACGCACTCGCGTCCGTCGAACCGGCCGAGTCGGGGCGCGCCAACACCGTGTTCATGGCCACGACCTTTTTCGCCGGTGCGGGCGCGACAGCGATCGCAGACATGGTGATGCGGTGGGCGGGCTACGCCGGGGTCGGAGTGTTCGCGCTCATCCTGGCGCTCGGGTCGATGACGATGGCCCTAATCGCCGCCGGACGCAAGACCGTCTGACCCCTCGATCGATCAGATCAGGTGGTGCGCCAACCGCGATCGACATTGAGGCTCATCGCTGAAACGCCACGGTTGTCGAGGAGGAAACGAGTCGCCCCGACGACATCGACCATCGTCGCCAGAGCGCCACCGGGCGTTCTCGACGTATAGCCGTCGAGCACGCCTGCGGGCTTGTTCGCCCAGAACGGGCTATCGCCGATAATCCCGGGGTGAATCCCATTGACGCGGATCGGAGCGAGTTCCAGCGCGAGAGTCTGGATGAGGCCTTCGACTCCCCCATTGATCGTCGATACCGTCGTCGATCCCGGGTATGGGGCATCCTTGGCACGACCGCCAAAGAGCACGATGCCCGAGTCGACTGTCGCTTCCATCCGATCGATGAGGGTATGCACCACTTCCGTATATCCGACGAGCTTCAGGGTGACCAGCCGGATCGCCCGAGCAATGTTGTAGTCACGCACCGTGTTCGCGTCGCGCTCGATCGCCGCGAGTACTAGCCCGTTGATCTGGCCAACACTCGCGAGGCTCTCCTTGATCGATTCCGGCTCCGAAAGATCGACTGCCAAACCGGAGGCGCCATCACCGAGCGTTGCTGCGATTGCCTTCGCATTCTCAAGATCCCGGCCGGTGAGCACGACATTCTCTCCCCTGGCGATCGCATCCTTGGCGATCTCGAGGCCTATTCCACTAGTCCCCCCGATGACAACGATGGTGCGGGTCATGTGGTTTCCTCCAACTTGTCGGTGAGATAGGTCCAGTCGCGTGCGAATCGGTAAGCGTGGCGCGCGGGCATCTGGGGCGACTGTGTCTCCAGCCAGCGCACCGGAGCACCGGTCGCCGCGAACGAATGAATGCAGCCCACCCCGGCCCAGGCGATGTCGCCCGGCTTCAACCTGAACTGTTGGCCGTCAAAGGTGGCGTCGACTTCCCCTTCGGTGATGAGGTACGCCTCTTCGAGGGGATGATCGTGGGGACCGGCGACGCCGTCCGGCTCGTATTGCACCATGAACATGGTCGACAGCACTGATCCGAGATCGGAGTCGACCATCATCTTGAGGGAGATGCCACTGTACACCAGCAGAGCGGTGCGCATACTCGCCGACTGCGCGAGGTTCTTCTGGGACTGTTGCGACGGATCCATCTGCTGAGCCGTGATCGCGCCGAATGAGCGCGTGCGCGGGTCTCGGGCATCCACTCGAATGGGCGCACCTGCGGGAATCTCGGGCACCCGATAGGTGTCATAGCCGTGAGCCGCACGGGGAACCGGGCTGAAGATGTCGGACCACACTGCATCCGCGTCGCCGACGCCGTGCCAGGAGTGCGGCACCCCGACCGGGATCACTCCGTAGTCGCCCGCGACCAAGTGCACTGTCGCCTCGGGTGTGACCAAGATGACTGACCCCTCGAGCATGTGAAAGCTCTCCTCGAAGGAGTGCACGTGGGTCGGCACCGACCCGGTTGGCGCGAGCTTCGAGATACCGAATCCGGTGTGCACCGAGCCGTCATCCTCGGTCACCGCGGCCCAGCGCCGGAGTCCGTCGGATCCCGGGGCAAGCTCACCGGGCTGGTCATAGTGCGCTTCGTCACCCTTGCGCACGACAAATCGGGCATTCATGTGGATCCTCAACTAGGTTCGCGGGCCGCGATGGACATCACCGTTCATTCGCACTTAACGCAGGCTAGAGGGGAACAAGTCCGCAGTCAAGCTGGTCTGTGCGGTCCATTGACAGCCCGCTGATCGCCGCAAACGTGAGCTTCGAGCGAAGTGGTACTGGACAGACGTGTGCAGCAGTGCTTAACCTATCTGGGAGACGCCGATTCGACCTGTAGCGCCCGCAAAGCGCGGATCAATCGGTGGCGAGCTCATTACGAGCGCGACTGACCGCATATCAAGGAGGATGAGCGTCACAATGCCCGGTACCCCCACCCCCAAGCCAGGCCAACCCATCGTGTTCCGGAACGGAATCGTCCTGACTATGGATGACTCACACACCGTGATCCCCAATGGCGATGTTCTCGTGGTCGACGGAAAGATCGCCGAAGTCGGCGTCGGCCTCACCGCGCCAGACGGCGCGTTCGAGATCGACGCCAAGGGCGGCATCCTGATGCCCGGAATGGTCGACACGCACCGCCACATGTGGCAAACCGCCATGCGCGGCTACGGCGCCGACTGGACCCTTACCCAGTACTTCGTCTGGTACTACCTCCAACACGGAATGAAGTTCCGCCCGGAGGACTACGCCGCCGGAAACCTCATCTCCGCCCTCGACGCCATCGAGTCGGGCGTGACAACAAGCGTCGACTGGTCGCACGGCTTGCGCACCATCGAGCACGGCGAGGCCGCATTCGATGCGCTGGTCTCCTCGCCGGGACGATTCGTCTTCGCCTACGGCAACATTCACCTGTCGCCATGGGAATGGACGGCAGATCCCGCAATTCAGGCACTGTTGACGAAGTCGCGCGACGATTCCCGCATGTTTGGCACCCAGATCGCATTCGACGTGCCAAACCAAGACGAGAACTTCCCGGAGCTGGCGGCGTACAAGGTTGCCAAAGACCTGGGCTTGCGGGTCACGACCCACTCGGGAGTGTGGGGCGCGACCAACGATTGGGGCATCAAGAACGCCTACGATGCCGGCGTGATGGAGGAGGGATTCACCTACGTGCACGCGGCGTCACTCTCCGAGGACTCGTATCTGAAGATTGCCGCCACCGGAGGAAACGTCTCGCTCGCGACCGAATCCGAAGACACCTGCGGTCAGGGATACCCGCCCATTCACCAATTGCGCAAGTACGGAATTCCGGCCTCGCTCTCTGTCGACACCAGCGTCTGGTTCAGCGCTGACTTGTTCTCCGCGATGCGGGCAACGGTCAATGCCGACCGCGCGCTTGAGCACTACCACGCGCACCTCTTGGAGCCGGCGGAGACCGTCACCCACGTCAAGCTTCGCGCCGAGGATGTCGTGCACATGGCGACCCGCGGCGGTGCGCAGGCGATCGGCAAAGACGATCAGATCGGCTCCCTCGAGAAGGGCAAGCTCGCCGATGTCGTTCTCCTCAAGAATGAAGACTCACCGACGTGGGCGCCGCTCATTAACCCGTGGGGCCAAATCGTTTACCAAGCCCAGCGTGGCGATGTGCACACCGTGCTCGTCGGCGGCGAGGTGGTCAAGTCGAACGGCAAGGTGATTGCAGGGGACTTGGCCGGAGTCAAGAAGAAGCTCGACGCCACCGTCTCCTACCTCGAAAGTGAGGTCGGCGACGACTGGATCGCAGGGCAGCACCCTGACATTCCAGAGTCCGAGGTCCTGTTCAACCCGTACCAGTACAAGAACTAGCAACTAGAGCGGATCGAGCCTGTCGAGATCTCGGCAGGCTCGATTCGCTTGTCCACTACTTCTTCTTCGCCGCAGCCCGCAGCTTCGAGATCTCGTAGAGGGTCACACTTGCCGCGATTCCCGCGTTGAGGGACTCGGTGCTGGCCGAGATCGGGATCGACACGACAGCGTCGCAGTTCTCGGTGACGAGACGCGACAGGCCCTTGCCCTCACTACCCACCACAACGAGCACGGGCTCCTTCGCCAGTTGCAGGTCGGGCAGCAAGGTGTCGCCACCGCCGTCGAGGCCGAGCACGAACACCCCGCGCTCCTTGAATGACTTGATCGTCTGCGTGAGGTTGCCCGCCATCGCTACCGGTGTGCGGGCCGCGGCGCCCGCCGAGGTCTTCCACGCTGAAGCCGTGAGGCCGACCGAGCGACGCTGCGGCACGATGACGCCATGGCCACCGAACGCGGCAACCGATCGGATGATCGCCCCCAGGTTGCGCGGATCGGTAATGCCGTCGAGCGCGACGAGCAGGGGTACCTGCCCACGCGAGACGACTTTGTCGAGCAATTCCATCGGGTGCGCGTACTCGTACGGCGGAACCTTGAGCGCCACGCCCTGATGCACGGAGTCGAATCCGGCGAGGCGGTCGAGCTCGGGGCGCATGACCTCGAGGATCGGAACGCCGCGGGAGTTCGCGAGCTGCAGGATCTCCTTGACTCGATCATCGAACTCGATGCGCGCCGCCATGTACAGCGTGGTCACGGGGATCTTCGCGCGCAGGGCCTCGAGCACCGAGTTGCGGCCAGTGACCATCTCCGACTCATCACCCGACTTCGGCCCAGCGGGTCGCGCCTGTCGAGACCTCCCGTCAGAAGTCTCCGGCTTCTTACCGGTGCGCTTGCCACCCGCCGCCTCGAAGCGCTCGGATGCCGCCTTGCGCTTGCCTGCTGGATGATACGGGCGATCCTCGGCCTTGGGCGTGGGCTTCTTGCCCTCGAGCGCCTGGCGGCCCTGGCCACCCGAACCAACCTGCGGTCCCTTGCGCGTCTTCCGAACGGCACCTGCTCGTGGCTTGTTGCCTGAGCTTTTCATATGAAACTCCAATGGGATCCGGTGGCTCCGTCTTCGACGGTGATGCCCGCAGCGGCAAGTTCATCACGGATCCGGTCGGCCGCTGCGAAGTCTTTGGCCGCACGGGCGGCGTTCCGGTCGGCGATGAGCGTCTCGACAAGCTGGCCGAGCGCACGATCGGCGGGTGCCGAGTCGGCTTTCCACTGTGGCGACAGCGGGTTGATCCCCAGCACTTCGCTCATCGCGAGCACTTCACCGCGGGCCGTCGCCACTGCCCCAAGGTCGCCGTCGTCCAGAGCAGCGTTGCCAGCGCGCACAGTCTCGTGCAGCACGCCGATCGCCTGCGGCACGCCGAGGTCATCGTCCATGGCTGCGGCGAAGGCGTCCGGGACGCGCTCGACTCCGCTGCCCGAGAATTTGGTGCCGGCGAGCCTGCGATCCGCGCGAGTGAGGAATACCTCGATGCGCTCGAGTGCAGCCTCCGCTTCGACGAGCGATCCGTCGTGGTAGTCGATGGTCGAACGGTAGTGTGCGGAACCGAGGAAGTACCGCACCACGATAGGTCGCGCCTGCTCGAGAAACTCGGCCGCGAAGATCGAGTTGCCGAGCGACTTCGACATCTTCTGCCCGTTGATGTTCACCAGGCCGTTGTGCACCCAGTACGTGGCGAACGGGTCGCCGGCGGCTGTCGACTGCGCGATCTCGTTCTCGTGGTGCGGGAAGCGCAGGTCGAGTCCGCCGCCGTGAATGTCGAATGCCCCGCCGAGGTAACGGCGTGACATTGCCGAGCACTCGATGTGCCAGCCCGGCCTGCCCTCGCCCCACGGGGACGGCCACGAGGCATCCACGGGTTCGTCGTCTTTGCGGCCCTTCCACAGGGCGAAGTCTTGCGGAGCCCGCTTGCCGCGCGGGTCGGCGTCGGCGGCAACAACCATGTCGGCAGGCTTCTGGCGGGTGAGCTCGCCGTAGCTTGGCCACGATGCAGTGTCGAAGTACACGTCGCCCTCGGCCGCATACGCGTGCCCCGTGTCGATCAGGCGCTGGATGATGTCGCGCATCTCCCCGATCGACGCCGTCGCCCGTGGTTCGTAGGTCGGCGGCAGGATGCCCAGGCGCGTGTACCCGGCGGTGAACTCCAGCTCGTACCGGTAGGCGAGCGCCCACCACTGCTCCCCAGAGCGAGCCGAGCTCGTCGAGGCCGCCGCAAGGATCTTGTCGTCGATGTCGGTGACATTGCGCACGAGAGTCACGTCGTAGCCGCGGTAGGTCAGCCAGCGCCGCCACAGGTCGTACACGAGCGCGGAGCGCAGGTGGCCGATGTGCGGGCTCGACTGCACGGTGGGTCCGCAGACGTACATCCCGACCTTGCCCTCGACGAGAGGTACGAAGTCGGTCTCGGCTTGCGCCTTGGTGTCGTAGAGCCGGACTGTCACCGGGCAAGTTTAGCGGGGCCGCCCGCGCGGGACCGCCGGTGTTGCGCCCTCGGCGACGCGGGGGTTTCGACCCCGTGCGGTCACCACAGCCGCAGCGCGGCGTCGAAACCCCCGCGCGGGGGGCTCAGGCGCGCTGCACCAGAGCGGTCGCGATGACCGCGACGCCTTCGGCACGGCCGGTGAACCCGAGACCGTCACTCGTGGTCGCCGACACACTCACAGGCGCGTCGACGAGCGAGCTGAGGTGGTGTTCGAGTTCGGTGCGGCGAGCACCGAGGCGCGGATGCTTGGCGATGAGCTGCACGGAGACGTTGCCGACCGTCCACCCAGACCCAGTCACGAGCGCAAGCGTCTCGGCGAGGAAGACTTCCCCGTGCGCGCCGGCAAATCGGGGGTCATCCGTGCCGAACCGGCCACCGATGTCGCCGAGGCCCGCGGCCGAGAGCAGTGCGTCGCAGATTGCGTGACACATCGCGTCGCCATCGGAATGGCCGGCGAGGCCGACCTCGTCGGGCCAGTACAGGCCGCCGAGCCACAGCGGCTCCCCCGGGTCGTACGCGTGCACATCGATGCCGACGCCTGTGCGGATGCTCGCGACGGGGCGGAGCTCGGCGAGCACGTTCTCGGCCCGGGCCAAGTCCCACGGTGTGGTGATCTTGAACGCGAGTGGCTCACCGTCGACAATGTCGACGACATCGCCTGCGTTTGAGTAGAGCGCCGCATCGTCCGTGAATTCTTGGTTCGCCTCGGCATAGGCCGCGACCAGGCTCTCCCGCGGAAAACCCTGCGGAGTCTGCACATGGACGAGGGAACTGCGGTCGACGGTCTCGACCACCGATCGTTCGGCCACGCGCTTGATGGTGTCGCTCACCGGGAGGCTCGGGATGATCCCGTGCCCGGATGCTGCGACAGCACCCACCACGCGATCGAACAGTGCGCTCGGGGTCAGCGCACGCGCTGCGTCGTGGACGAGCACGATCTCGACGGAATCGTCGAGCGCCTGAAGGCCCAACGCCACGGAGTCTTGTCGCGTCACCCCGCCGGCAACCACCGACACTGCGCCGGATGCCACACCCGCAACGCGATCGCAGATCGAACGGGCGACGTCCAGATGCGATGCCGGCGCCACCACCACGACCTGTGCGGGCTCGACCGAACCGAAGACTCCGCGGAGGGCGCGCTCAAGCATCGGCACGCCGTCTACGTCCGCGAACGCTTTGGGCTGGCCCGCGCCGAGGCGCGCGCCACTGCCCGCAGCGACGACGATGATGCCGACTATAGGCATGTGTGAGGTCTCGACAGGCTCGACCCGGGGTGCCTAGGAGGCCAGAACCTCGTCGAGCACAGTGGAGGCCTTCTCTTCGTCAGTCTTCTCGGCGAGCGCGAGCTCGGAGATCAGAATCTGGCGGGCCTTCGCGAGCATGCGCTTCTCGCCAGCGGACAGGCCGCGGTCTTGGTCACGGCGCCACAGGTCGCGCACGACCTCGGAGACCTTGATGACATCACCCGATGCGAGCTTCTCGAGGTTGGCCTTGTAGCGACGCGACCAGTTGGTGGGCTCTTCGGTGAACGGAGCACGGAGTACTTCGAAGACCTTGTCGAGGCCCTCCTTGCCGATGACGTCGCGCACGCCGACCAGGTCGACATTCTCAGCCGGAACTTCGATGGTCAGGTCGCCCTGAGTCACGTTCAGTTTGAGGTAAAGCTTTTCCTCACCTTTGATGGTCCGCTTCTTCACCTCGGTGATGGTTGCGGCACCGTGGTGCGGGTATACGACTGTCTCGCCGACCTCAAACAACATGAATGGGGGTCCTTTCGAAGAGACCTAGTTTATCACAGGGAGTTCAAGGTTAGGCTTACCTAACTTGATCCCCTCCGCTGGTCGAGCGCAGCCGGGTCTTCACGCGCGGTAAGCTCGCTACGTGATAGCTCGTACAGTCGCCGCCCGAGCCGCGGCATCCGTTGTCCTGGCCGGTGCCCTCGTCGTGGGAACCACCGGTTGCGCGTTCGTTTCCACTCAGGCGACGTTGATCCAATACGACCCGAGCGATGGCGTCGGGGTCGACGTTGGCAACGTGCACGTGCGCAACGTGATCGCCCTCATCAATGAGGACGCCAGCGCGGTGAGCCTCATGATCACGCTCGTGAACTCGAGCCAGCGCAGCGTCAACATGAACATTCAGTACGAGTCGGATGGCGTGAAGACCACGGTCACCAAGCCGATCAACGCAGGGGCCGTCGCCCGGTACGGCACGACCGTCGACGACACTCAGATCATTGTCGTCAACCCGAGCGTGAAGGCCGGTGGCTTGCTTCCGGTGTACCTGCAGTATGGGGACAACGAGGGAAAGCAAATCTTGGTTCCCGTGCTCAATGCAGATCACAACCCGGAGTACGACGGGCTTTTCCCCGCCTCACTGAACGGCTAACTAGGCTTCGAAGCGGTAGCCGAGACCTCGCACCGTCACGAGCATGACGGGCTCTGAGGGGCTCTTCTCGATCTTCGAGCGGATCCGCTTGATGTGCACGTCGAGAGTCTTCGTGTCACCGAAGTAGTCGACTCCCCACACGCGGTCGATGAGTTGGCCACGGGTGAGAACGCGACCAGCGTTGCGCAGCAGCAGCTCGAGCAGTTCGAACTCCTTGAGCGGCATCGCCACCGGCGTGCCGTCGACGCTCACCGAGTGGCGCTCGATATCCATTCGCACCGACCCCGCCTCCAACACTGCTTCGTCATCGTCGTCGGTTTCCACGCGGCGGCGGAGCACAGCACGGATGCGCGCGAGCAACTCGCGCGTCGAGTACGGCTTCGTCACATAGTCGTCAGCCCCGAGTTCGAGCCCCACGACGATATCGACCTCGCTGTCTTTCGCCGTCAGCATGATGATCGGCACCGACGAGCGGGTGCGAAGTTCTCGGCACACCTCGGTGCCGGGGAGGCCGGGCAGCATGAGGTCGAGAAGCACGAGATCGGCTCCATTGCGGTCGAACTCAGCGATCGCGGCTAGCCCGTCTGCCGCGATCGTTGTCTCGTAGCCCTCGCGGCCCAACAGGAAGGCCAGCGGGTCGCTCAGCGACGGCTCGTCTTCGACGATCAGAATTCGGGTCATGGTGGCTATGCTCCCAGCGATGCGGCGGCCGCGTGTGACGCTTGCGGCAGTCTGATGGTGAAGGTGGACCCGTGACCGGACTGCGACCACACCCGCACGTCGCCGCCATGGTTCTGGACGACGTGCTTGACGATGCTCAGTCCGAGGCCCGAGCCTCCGGTATTTCTACTGCGTGCGGGATCGGTGCGGAAGAACCGCTCGAACACTCGATCCTGGTCATCATCGGGGATGCCGACGCCCTGATCGGTGACGGCGATCTCGACGATACCCTCGTGGCAGTTCACGCCGATGCCCACGCGCGTGCCCTTGGGTGAGTACTGGATCGCGTTCGACACGAGGTTGTGCAACGCCACGACAAGGAGAGTCTCGTCGCCATACACTTCGGCGCCGGCGTCGCCTCCGCTGACGAGCTGCACCTTGTGCGAGTCGGCGAGAACGCGATTCTGGTCGATCGCGACCGCCACCACGTTGTCGATCTCGACGAGTTCGGCCTTGGCGAGGGCATCCGTCGCCTGCAGTCGGGAGAGCTCGATGATCTCTTGGGTGATGCGTGCGAGTCGTTCGGACTCCTTGGTGAGGCGTTTCGCGAACCGCTTGACCTGCTCGGGCTCGTCGCTGGCTGAAGCGAGCGCTTCGGCGAGCAATCCCACCGCGCCGATGGGCGTCTTCAATTCGTGGCTGATGTTGGCGACGAAGTCGCGACGCACATCGTCGAGGCGATATGACTCGGTGCGGTCTTCGGCGAGAAGAAGGATGTAGCGTGCTCCGAGACGCGCGACTCGCACGAACAGGTGGATGCTCGCCTCGCCGAAGGGTCCGCGCGTGAGGTGCAGCTCCTCGGTAATGGGTACCCCGTTGCGACGTACCCTGTCGACGAGTTTCACGAGTTCCGGATGCACGAGGCCGTGGTTCCACACCATGCCGAGCGACACGGCCCCCGGGGATGCCTTGACCACGTTGTTCGACGGATCGATAACGACCCCCGCCGACTCGAGCGCATCGAGCACCTGGTCGACACCATCCGGTACCGCAGTGTTCACGACTTCGACAGCTCGCTGGCCCCGCCGGGCGGCCGCAAGGACGATCGCGAAGACGCCAGCGCCGACGACGACGCCGAACGCGAGAGCGGCTGCTACCAGCCACGCGGTGTCCATGGGACTAGATTAGTTTCAATCTGCCGGAGGGACTGGTCGACGTTAAGTCGCCGGCGCAGTACTTCAGGCGATGTTCACGCCATGAGCACCAAGCGTTAACCTGACGCAGGCAGTGTGGCGTGAACCGTGTGGGTGTCACTATGCCCACCACGAAGGGACCCCCAGCGTGCGCGAAGTATTTCAGCAGGAACTGCGAGAGGTGCAGGACCGCCTCGTCGAAATCTCGACCCTCGTGGCCGAATCGATCGAGAATGCAACGCGGGCGTTCAACGAATCAAACGTGTCGTTGGCCGAGACCGTCATCGCCGACGACGACAAGATCGACACTGCCGCGCGCGAGCTCGACGAGCTCGCGATCAACATTTTGGCTCGCCAGCAGCCCGTCGCGCGCGACCTTCGAATCGTCGTGTCAGCCCTGCGCATCAGCTCCTCGCTCGAGCGCATGGGTGACATGGCCGAGCACATCGCACAGCTTGCTCGCTACCGGTTCCCCGACAAAGTCGTCCCCAAGTCGCTGCGACCGACCTTCGCGTCCCTCGGCGAACTCGATGTCGCCATCGCCCGCAAGCTCGTCGAACTCCTGAAGACCGAAGACGTGAAGCTTGCCGAGGAGATCCGCAACGACGACGACAAGATCGACGCCTTGCACCTCTCGGTCTTCGACAAGGTGCTCGGGGAGACCTGGAAGGGCGCGGCCGTCGACACCGTCGATGCAACCCTGGCCTCCCGGTACCACGAGCGCTTCGCTGACCACGCAGTCTCGATCGCCAAGAAGGTCCAGTACCTCGCGACGGGCGACTGGGTAACGCCCCTGTCCTAGGGCTCGGCGCGCCCCGGCGTGCCGCGGTCGGCGAGTCAGCTAGTTTCGTTGCACCATGAAGCGACTTCTCCTCCTGTGCGTCGTGGCAATGCTGACGCTGTCGGGCTGCGCGAGCGGTGAAGCCGCTCCATCCGACGCACACGGTGAAGCCGCGTCCGGCGAGGCCGCAGGGCCGGTGGTCCTGCCGGAGGACTTCCCAAGCAGTGCCGAGGTTCCGCTCTTCGACGGCACGCTTCTGAATGTCGCCCACTCCGGCAACATCTGGGCTGTGTGGGTGGAATCGACCGACCTGGCCGCCGATCTGGCGACCGCGACGGCGCTCCTGGTCGACGCCGGCTACGAGGTGACGACGTCTGCAGACGCTTACGCCGACCTTTCGAACGCGACCCGCAAGGTGCGCATTATCGCGAGCGTCGACGAAACCTGGGGCAGTTCTCTCGCGTACACCTTCACCGACGGGGCGGCCGGCCCCACGGATGCCCCTGCCGAGACAGCCACGCCCGAAGCGCCCGCCGAACACTAGCCAGCAGACACCAACCGGATGAACCGGCTCAGGTCTGCCACGCCCGCGGGTGTGTGCGGCAGCGTGTCCACGAGCGCGGGCGAGTAGAGCAGGTAGGCCGCCCACTGCGCGCGGCTGATCGCGACGTTGAGGCGGTTGCGCGACAGCAGAAAGTCGAGGCCGCGCGGAACGTCCTCCGGGCTCGAAGCGGCCATGCTCACGATCGAGACCGCGGCCTCTTGCCCCTGAAACTTGTCGACGGTGCCCACTCGGATGCCCGGATGCCCGCCGAGCGCCTCCCGAATGCACTCGACCTGGGCGTTGTACGGGGTGACGACGATGATGTCGTCCTCAGTGAGCGGTGAGCCGTTCCAGTCGCGGCCGAGGTGATCCCGGATGAGGTCGACGACCACGGCCGCCTCCTCCACCGAGTGCGTTGCGTTGCCTTCGTGCAGAACGGGTATGGGGTGGAGTCCGGGGGCGATGCCAGCGAGCATCCGGGCGTCGGCACTGGGGGCGGACCGCAGGGCGCCGTCGTAGGCGAGGTCGGAGACCGGGGCGGTGAGGGCGGAGTGCATCCGCCAGCTCTCGGGGAGGAAGTACCCGTACTCGGTCGGCAGCACGGCGTGGCCGTCGGCGATGTAGCCGAGCGCCGATTGGTCGACGGGCGCCGGGTGCGTGCCCTGGCTGACCTGGGGCAGTTGTTGCGGGTCGCCGAGCAACAGGAGATTGCTGGCTGCGACGCTCACCGCCATGGTCGCGGCGAGCGAGAACTGGCCGGCCTCGTCGATGACGAGCAGGTCGAGCTGGCGGCGGCCGATGCGTTTGGTGTTGGTCAGGTCCCACGCGGTGCCGCCGATGACGTAACCGTCGGTGTTGCGGGCGGCAAAGTTGTGGTGTCCGTCGTCGGGCAGCATCGTGAAGGGTGCATCGTCGACCTTGGATTTGCCGACTTTCGCGGGATCGAGCCCAGCTTTGATCACGGCGTGCAGCACGTTCTCGACGACCTTGTGCGACTGCGCGACGACACCGATACGCCAGCCATGGTCGCGCACGAGAGTCGTGATGACCTTCGCTGCGAGGGTCGTCTTGCCGGTGCCGGGCGGGCCCTGCACGGCGAGGTAGGAGTCGTCGAGGTCGAGGATGCTGTCGATGATCTCGGGCGCCAGGGTTCCGGACCTGGTGCGGGCGGGGGTGCGGCGCAGGATGTCCCCGATGGCGGACTTCGGCCACGGGGTCTCGCAGAGCCGAGCGCCTACCGTTTCGATGGCCCGCTCGATCGATTGGGTGCGCAACGGTCGCCCCGGGGCGATGGCAAGGGGCATCCGGGCCCACGGGTCTGCGTAGCCCGGACACTTCTCGGTGACGTAGACGATGTCGGGGTCGTTCTCGTCGACTCGGATTTCGTCCACGCCCACGGGCAGCCGCATCCCCCGAGCGATGTGGGGGTCGCGGTAAGGTCCGGGCGGGTCGTAGAGCGTGAAGGCGTCGCGCGGGACCGAGCTGCCGGGCGCCCACTCGCCGCGCAGACGCACGGTGCGGTAGCTCACGGTGCTCTTGAGGTGCCAGTCGCTTACGATCTCGCCGGAGGTGACCATGAAGATGCCGCGCTGGTCTTGCCACTCCTCCACCGGATACTCGAGCCGCGCGTAGTGCTCCCACCAGAAGCTCTTGTTCTCGCGGCGGTGGTAGTCGACGGCGGCCGACGCGAGCGCGAACGCGCCGCTGCCGTCGTCCAGCCCGAGCAACTGCCCGGCGAGGATACTCGGCTCGAACGGTGCCCGCTCCTCGAGTTGTTCGGTGTCCATTCCTGGCTGTACGCCGTGCTCGCTCGCGCGGGCGAGCAACCACTCGTGCAGTCGCAGGGTGGAGACGCAGTCGTACCGGTTGTAGTCCGCGATCGTCTCGAGCAGGCGCTCCTGCTCGGCGGCCTCGGCCCGCATGGCTTGGTCGTACTGTTCGATGCTGGCCGCGGCATCCTCGACTTCGCTTTCGCGCAGTTCGGTGCCCATGTAAAGCGGTTCGAGCTTCTTGATCGAGTATGAGCGCCCGCCGACGCGCACGGTTTTCTTGACGAGCGGATACAGGTCGACGAGCACGGTGTCGCGCAGCAGGTTGTCGACCTCGTGTTCGCCGATTCCGTGGCGCGCGGAGATGGTGAGCAGGTGGGTGCGCTCGTAGGAGGCGTAGTGGTAGATGTGCATGCCGGGATACCGGGCACGGCGCTCCCCCACCCACGCCAGGAACTCTTCGAGCGCGACCTTCTCGGCCTCGAAGTCGTGGGCCCAGAACGCGGTGAACTGCTCGTTGCGGTCGACGAGCCCCCACAGGTAGTCGAGGCCCCAGGTTGCCTCTTCCCGATACAGCGGGTCGCCCTCGAAGTCGAAGAAGATGTCGCCGGGGTCGGGCACGGGCAGGTCGCCGATGAGCTCGGGGGCGAACATGACGAACGGCGGCGGCTCGTCCGGCGTCGCGGTCACCTGCAGCGCGGCTTGTTGCTTGAGGCTTTCGAAGGCTCCGGTCATCCCTTCGGGCTTGGTCGCTGTTGCGAGCTCGTCGATGGTCCGGATTCCCGCCGCCAACAACTTCGTCCGCTGCGTCGGTCGCATCCCGGCGACGAGCAGCAGGTCGCGGCTCGCCTCGACTTCGGGCTCGCAGAACTCGCAGCGCCCGTCGATCGCGTACCGGTGGTCGCCCCACTGGGCCGCTTCTGTCGCCGCTGCTCGCTCCCGCACGATCGCGTGCAGCCGCTCCCGCCGCTTGCGATACACGGGCAGGATGTCGTGCACGTTCTGCGGCACGATCTCGTCGGTGCCGAGGATGAGCTCGACGGTGTCATCCGCCGGTATTCCGAGGCGAACTAGCTGGTCGTAGTACGCGGCGAGCTGCAGCAGGGCGGGTACCTTCACGGATCGCGCGAGCTTCGTATCCTGCACCCGATACCGCCCGTCGGGCTGCCGCACGATGAAGTCGGCGAACCCGATCATGGGGGCCGCTGGGTCGGACTCGTCGAAGAACGTGGCCTGGAAGACGACCTCGGCGTTGTCGCGGAACGCCTGCTCGGTGAGTCTCGCCGCTTCCCGTAGCTCCTCAGCTCGGATGCCCGTCCGCGCGATCTCCACAACTTTGTGGTTCGCCCGATAGTGCTCAAGCCAGCGGTTCTCGTGCTCGTCCCCGAGCTCCGCGGCCCGCGCCTCGAGCGGATCCCGCGGCGCCCGCTCGATCTCGATCAGCCCGAGCTTCGCGTCGAGCTGCCGCACGAACGCGAACTCGCACTTCGCGGCGGTCGTGAGGTCGCTCGGGCTCGTGACCACGGTGGAGTCGAGCAGGAACATGGGTGAAGGTTAGCGGTCAGTGGTGACAACGATCCGGCCGGCTGCCGCTACTTCAATGGAGCTCGTTGAGGAAGAGTCGCGCGCCGACCGCAGCATCAGAGCGGAGCTGCTCGACGGTAGCGTGATCACCGGCCCAGTGAGCGCCAGGGGCGGACCGGCAATCTTGCTAGCGACCGCCTTGTGTGAGCCGGGCAGGCTCACGGTCATACTTGGAGATAACTGAGTTATCTCGGGAAAACTGCCAAATTGTCGGATGAGGAGAAAACAAGGACCCTGTGCCGACATGCCCCTAGGCTGCGCGAAACACCGCGGCCAGAGCTGTCGCTGTCGCTATCGGGTCGACGTCGAGGGCTTTCGAGTGTTTGATCATCGACGCGAGCTTTCTCGGCCAAGTAATCGTGACGTCGTCTATGAGGAACGATGCGTCGAGCAACCCCCACTCGGCGTCCACGAAACAGAGAAATCCGACGACAGGCACGTTCGGCAGTGCCTCGCGAACCTTAGAGACTTGCCACTTCACACCCTCGGCCAACGAAGTCTTATCTCGGCCTCTTATGAAGAGTTTCTGCACTCGGGGTCGAAACAAGCCACCCTCAACTCGTCTCTCGGGCTTGCCCGCATACCTTTTGGCATCGATGACCCAAACCCCACTCGCATTCACGACCAGGTGATCGATGTTGGCCTTGGACCCGGGAATACGACGATCGTGAAGAACATGACATGAGTCAGACGCGAGACGATCGAGAACCGCTCCGACTCGCTCCTCGCCGACCGCACCCGTGGACCACGCCTTGGTACTCTGCTTCTCTGCCGATAGGGCTACGGCGACGCCGCCGAGACGGCCCCATTCTCTGCGCAGTCGAGCCTCGTCGTTGGCTCGCCGACGCTCGTACTCGCGTCGTGCCGACGCCCCCGCACGGTCTTGTTCTGCCATGAGGCACCTCCAAAAGCCGAGGGTAGCTCGCGAACGAACGCAGGAGGCAGCCCCTCTACATGGGGCGAGCGTTCTTGCCTCAGACCCGCCTCGGGTTCTCGCGGCACTGAGCCGAAACTGAAGGAATGTCGGTAGCCCCCGACAAACTGCTCGACTGCCTGCACCGCGGGCACCGAGCCTGTGGAGGCACTTCATGACCGACCCGAACTACACCGCACTTCTCCTCATCATCGACCGTTCAGGTTCGATGTACACGATCCGCAACGAAATGGTTGCCGGCTTGCGCGCCATGCTCGATGAGCAGATGGCCGAGCCCGGGATGCTCACCGTCGACATCGTCCAGTTCGACAGCATCATCGAGCACACCCACGCGATGGCCGATCCCGCAACAGTGACCATCGAACTCGACCCGCGCGGGGCGACCGCCTTGCTCGACGCGATTGGCATGGCCGTGCAGCAATTCGGTGGCGCGCTTGCTGCTCTACCCAAGCACGCCCGCCCCGAGACGGTACAGGTCGTGATCGTGACCGACGGTCAGGAGAACTCGAGCCAGGAATATACGGATGACGTCATCCGCGACCTCATCACCCACCAAACCGAGAAGTACGGTTGGGACTTCGTCTTCCTCGGCGCAAACCAAGACGCCGTGCTCACTGCCCGGCACCTCGGCATCGACGCGGAATCCTCCATGACCTACGCGGCTGAGCCCGACAAGGTGACGGCAGCCAACAAGTCGATGAGCCGGTATGTCACCGACGTGCGGCGCAAGCGAAAGATGGGGTTCACGGAGACCGAGCGGGGTGAGGCGGCTGAGTAAGCATGTTCCTGCGGCTCGATCACGTGTGTGTCTACCTGCGGGGTGATGGCTGGCCTCAGCGAAACACTGAGAGGATGTCACTCGTCGACGCTAGGTTCATCCCATGGGACTACGACCGGAGATCGACGTCAAGTTCGACCTGAGATCTGATACCCCCGCGGGCAAAGATCCCGATCAACACAGTCCAACCCTGCGTCGCTATCACCAGCTCCTCTGGAGCAAGCCCCTCCCGAGCGGGGTCCATTTCCACCTAGACACAAGTGATCCTCGTCGATATCTCCATCACGTGTCCGACCTTGGTGAATTTGTCTTGTCCAGCGACGCATCCATCCGAACTTTTCGTAATCTGGGTGCGGCGCGAGCCGTGCTTGCCCAAGTCCCCACGAAGGACCAGGAGTCCTTCAGCCGCCAGGGCTACACAATCGGCGGGATGATGATCTTCCCCGCTCAGCGCGTTGATGGCAAGCCAACGATCAATGGAGCTAGGGGGATGCACCCGCGGATTGCAGATCGCTTCGACCTGACGCTCGAGGCGATCCGACGCCACTACGCTGGCGGCGATAGCCCAATTGCTGGTGCGCTCGCGAGGTACTCGGGGTTCTTCAATCTCTTCGGGGACTTCCGTGGTTACGTGGAATTCTTCCTGCTTCAAGACCTCGTCTCCTCCGACTACAGCAATGTGCAGTTCTGGTCCCCGTTCGCGGATTTCACGACTCCGCCAGTACCTGCCACGCTCGAGGAGTACACGTCGTATCGGACACACGCGCTTCAGTTCGTAAAGGCGCGAAACTCGCGGATCGCTGCGGGACGCCGATGAAATGATGGTTCGACAGGGTAGGACTACCTGTGCTCACGCGACAACCGCGTCGCCTTCCTGCCAGCCCTCATCCTCGTCTTCATACTCCGCCGCCAGCTCTGCTGCGGCACCAATAACGTCCTCACGCTGCACTCGCTTGCCCATTGCGTTCTCGATCAGCGTCAAGATGAATTCCTTACGCGCCCCGAAGTGGGCCTGGAAGTCATCCGCCCGGAGCGATTCCGAGCTGATACCGTGACGAAGGATCGCATCGACGGCGTCTGACGGCAGCTACGATCGCCCGCCGACGCCAGTTTTCTTGACACGCGGATACAGATCGACGAGCACATTGTCGCGCAGCAGATCGTCAAACTCGTGTTCGCCGATTCCGTGGTGCGCGGAAATGGTGAGCAGGTGCGTGCGCTCGTCGGAGGCGTAGTGGTAAATGTGCATTCCGAGGTGCTGCGCGCGGCGCTCGGCGAACCACGAGGAGCTGCCACTATCCGGTGAGGTTCGGGTGGAAGTAGTCAAACAGAGCCACGTCAATCGGGTCGTCGAACTGAAGGTGCATCCGCACAACAGGAAGCTCATTGCCGTTGTCTCCCAGCATCGTCGTCTGCTCCGCGGAGTGCGAGGTAGCCTGCCCGAGATAGTAGAAGTCGGCCCCCTCGGCGTCGTTCTTCTTGGCGAATACGTGGAGGGCTACGTCGTTGTCGACAATCGCCCGCACTTCCTGGCTGGCAAGCGTCCGCCGGCTGCGGGTGTACCAGAGCAGGGTTCGCGGATCCAGCAACTCGTCCTCGTATGCCGTGCTGGCCGAGACTTGCCCTGACTTGTGAAGCGTGACGAAAATCGCACAAGTCGATGTGTTGCGATCCACGCGGTAGCCGTAAATTGTGCTGTACATGTTTGTGGCCCAGCCCAACAAGCGACTCGAGTCCTTTCTCGAGTATTGCCGGCCAGGCGTAAATTGCAAGTCGAAACGGTAGCGATTCTCGATGGCACTGAGGCCGGTAGCAATGAGGTCGTCGATGGCACGTCTGAATGGAGGCGACTCCGCGTAGGAACGAACGAACTGGTCAGATAATGCCAGCCCACCATGGGCCGAAGTGGTGGCGGGCGCATCCACACCATAGTTTGATCGTTCAGTAGCGGTATTGAACTCGAGTGTCAGAGCGCGAATCGCACTTGTGACCTCAACCGCAGATGGGACAACACCCGATCCCAGGAGCACCGACTCAATGTCCACCGAGCTTAAGTCGCCTGACAGAAGCTTTCGCAAGAGGAGCAACTCATGGGGGCGTTTGGCAGTGAGCCACTCCTTGGATGCGACGGTAAGCACAGCCGTTTCGTATGCGGAAAGACCGGTCTTCTCGTGGAAGAGCTTCTCTAGAAGCCTTGGATAGTTGCCCAGCTTGGTCGCAACGACGATCGGATCGGCAGACTCGAAGCGCAAGAAGTCCGCCAGCGCAGGAAGGCGCCCCACCCTGTTCCGAGTTGATTCGATGGCTCGCTTTAGGCTATGAAGGTTGTCGAGTTTGGCTTCTGCCAAGGACCGAAGAACGCGCTGTTGTGCGATTCGATCGAAACGAACACTCGACAATCCGGCGAGGACTCCCGATTCCTCGGCAGCGATGAGGTTCTTGCGAAGTGACTCCTTGTTCAGCGACTCGTCTCCGAACAGCGCGATCGGGATCAAGTAGTTGTTTGTGTAGTTTCCGATGAAGTCAATTACAACCAAGTAGTCCTTGCCCGGAGCTTTCCGGAGACCTCGCCCGAGCTGCTGAACGAACACTATGCTCGACTGCGTTTGACGAAGCATGACGACTTGATTAATGGATGGGATGTCGACACCCTCATTGAAGATATCGACGCTGAGAATGTAGTCGACCTCTCCGGCTTCAAGCTGCTCGACTGTGCGTTCACGATATTCAATGCTGTCTTCGCCGGTAAGGGCCACGGTGCGCAAACGCTGGCCCCGATAAGTGCGGCGATTCAGCTCGTAAGCGAGTTCTCGAGCCTCATCTTTTCGACTGCAGAAAATTAGCCCGCGCGGTGCCACGCCTGCGTGACCGTACATGTCTATTGCTCTCAAGATATGGTCCACCCGCTCGGGAGCCACGAGCCGCACGAGCGAACTAGTATCGTCCGTCGTGACTCCGTCATCAAAGGTGAAATCGGTCACGCCGTAGTAGTGAAACGGCGCCAACATGTCGAGTTCAAGCGCGCTGTTGAGACGAATCTCATAGGGCACGTTGTACTCGAACAACTCAAAGATGTTGAGGCCATCAGTCCGCTCCGGAGTGGCGGTCATACCCAACAAGAACCTAGGTCGGAAGTGGTTGATCACATGCGCGTAGCTGACCGCGCCTGCTCGGTGAACCTCATCAATCAGGATGTAGTCGAATTCATTCGGATCGATTTCCTCCAACACGTGTGCCTGCGACAGTGTTTGCACCGTAGCGAAAACGTATCGACGATCGCGTTGGCGTGTTGCACCGGCAAGCTTGCCGAAATCCTCAGGTGGTGCATCCAGCACCCTTTGATACTCGCGCATCGCTCGGTCCAAGATCTGCTCTCGATGGGCAATGAAAAGGACTCGTGCGGGGTCAACGGCTCGCACATCGAGCGCGGAAAGGATCGTCTTCCCTGTCCCTGTTGCCGAAACTACTAGGGCACGGGTATTGCCGGCAGCTCGCACTTCCTCGATCGCGGCTAGCGCCTCAACCTGCATCGAATTTGGCGAGATCCTTTCGTTCGAGAAGACGGGTTCGGGTCCGGGTGGGTTGACTGGTGGCCGTCTGCGGGCGGCCGGAGGCCGATAGTCGATCGCGTACGAGTCAATCCAATCTTGAGTAAGCGGCGCCGATCTTGCGAGCTCGGTGTCGATGAGATTGCTGAACTGGTCACTCAAGTCGCTGTCACGCTTGACCGAAACGCGCAGGTTCCATTCGTGATTTCGAACCAGCGCATTCTCCGTCAGGTTGGAGCTTCCGAGAATCGCCGTAACTCCCTCTGGTCTCTGGAAGACGTAGCCCTTGGGATGAAACGCAGTCTCCTCATACAAACGCACGTCGATATCAAGATGTTTCAGATTGAGCAGTTCAGCGAAGGCCTGCGGCGAGTTAAAGCCCAGATAGTCCGAGGTAATAATGCGGCCAACGCCCTCAAACTCGATGAACTCCTGTTTGAGAAGGGCGATAGCGCGCGGCGAGACGAATGCTACGGAAAAGGTAAACGATGTGCATCGTCGGAGTTCTTCGCGCAATGCACGCAGCATTGAGTTTGATCCCCCGTTCAGTACGAGTTGAGGTTGAAACCGCCGAGGAGATCGAATCGCTCGATCGAGGAAGCCGAACCCGACATCTTGACCGAATGGTTCAAGGTCATTCAGATCGATAGTCACTGCGTGGCGAACTCTCGCTGAATGGAATCTACGGCAGGGATATCAGCGGGCGCCCACTCAATGGTGTGGAGTTCCGAAGGCTTGAGCCAGAGAACTGCCTGGTGCTCAGTAAGCACCGGCGCCCCTTCCACCAGCTCGCAATAGAAGGTCGTGAGAGTAACCACTCCAAAGTCATACTCGTAGGCCGTCGAAGCCACCTGCCCCCCGACAACCACCCGGCACTGCAGTTCTTCGACGATCTCTCGCTCGAGCGCCTCACGGGGCGTCTCGCCGATCTCGATCTTGCCGCCCGGAAACTCCCACAGCCCGGGGACAGCACCGTTCAATCCTCGCTGCGCACAGAGCACGACCCCGTCCCGAATTATGACCGCCCCGACCACATCGATCCGCTTGACCACCGAGACTCCCTCCGCCCATGACAAACATAAGGCCCGGACTCCTCAACCCCCGAAGGCTGGGGCCGGCGCCAGAATCGGCACACTGCCGGTCGTGAACTGAGCTGCGAGTAGTACGGTCGGTCACGGGTGCGCAGGTGTCGCTCAATCATCCCGACGACCGTTCACCACGACGACCGTGATCGGTGCAGCATCGCTGGCCGCTGTGAAGGTGGGGAAGCCGCTCGCGCTTGCGGAAGGGTCGATGTGTAGCGTGGTGCGCATCACCGCATGATAGTGCGCAGCGCGAAACGAAAGGGGCCCGACCGCCGAAGCGGCCGGACCCCCGGTTCACAGCCCTACTTCTTGGCAGCCGTGTGGTTGCGCCAGTTACCGTCGGCAATCACGGGGTGCTTCTTCGCCATGTCCTCCTGGTAGAGCACACCCGGCACCACGCGCCCGTCCTCGAGTTCGACGGGGCCGCGGTACAGGCCAGCCGGCTCGCTCTCGATGACATGCAGCAGCACATCGAGCGGCAGGGTGTACAGCTCGCCAGATACCGCGACGCCGTCCTTCTCTACCTCGTACATGCCGGGGTGAGCGCCGCCGATGTCGTGCATCCGGTACTTCGGTGCCGTCTTCATCTCGGCGAGGAACTCGGCGCCCAACAGGTTGCCGTGCAGTCCCAGGCCGCGCATGAGGGTTCCGTTGACGAAGAGCAGGTCATCCTGAAGCACGACCTCCTTGTCCTTGCGATTCGCCCAACCGAAGCCGAGCAGCAGCACCGCGAGGAACACGTAGCCGAGCGTGACACCGAACGATGCGTTGATCCCCACCTGAACGGCGTTGATCAGACCGAAGAACGACAGCACAGCACAGATGCCGGTGGTGATCGCGGCCGCGTACAGGCGCCGGTCGATCACGAACACCGTGATTGCACCGAGCAGCACGCCCGCGAGAACAGCACCCGAACCGAACAGGCGCAGCCCCTCGTAGATCACTCCGTTGCCCGCGAGTTTGTCGAAGCCGACCGCCGCCGCGTTGGTGCCAGCGGCACCGAGCGCATTGTCGATGAGGCCGGATGCCCACTGCGCAAGGCTTGGCAACATGGCGATCACGATCGCGGGTGCGTAGCGCAGCGCGCTCACGTTGGTCGCCTGCGATCCGATCACCAAACCGATGTACAGCAGAATCGGCACCAGCGCCTGGATCGGGAACACCGCGAGGAACACACCCACGAGTCCGCTGAAGCAGACCACCGCGACCACGATCCCAGTGACGAGCGAGTAGCCGATACGGCCACCGACCTTCTTCCAGCCCGGGTGGCCGATGTAGACGGCCGGCGGGAACGGCGAACCGAGGAACGCACCGATGATGGCGCCGAGGCCGTCAGCGGTCAGGATCGCGCGAGCCGAGTAGCGGTCACCGGCCGCGGCAGCCGACTCCACGTTGGTCATGGCCTCCGTGAAGTTGTAGATGCCGAGCGGGATGGCCGTCGCGAGCAGCGGCGCAATGTCTTGCAGACCGGCCAGCACCTCACCACCCGGAATCGGCAGGTACAACCCGATCGTCGAGACGGACTCGGCGACGGCGCTGGGCTTGAGGATGTTCGACCAGCCGGCCAGCACCGCGATCCACGCGATCACGGTGCCCGCGACGACGGCGACAAGCCCGACGGGGGCGTTGAACGGCATCTTCCTGAAGCCGAGCCAGCCGACGAGGATGACCCCGAAGGTCACGAACGCGATCCACGGTGCCTCCCACATCTGGGCGGCAGGGCTCATCGAGATGAACGTGATCGAGATACCGGCTAGGGCACCGAGCATCGCGGCTCGCGGCGTCCATTTGCGAATCCACGGCCCGAAGACCGCGCCGAGCAGAATGATGAGCCCGACGATCAGAGCCCACGCGAGCCCGGCATGCCACGCCTTGAGCGGGTCGCCGGACTGCAGGTACACCGGCAGCATGACGACGAGCACGACGATGAACATGTGGGGAACGCTCGGCCCATACGGCAGGGCGGCGACGTCCGTGCGGTTCTCCCGGCGGGCCAGCCGCCTCGCGAGAATCGCGTACCAGATGTTGCCGAGCGGCAGCGCGATACCCAGCGCGGGCAGGATGCGCCCGAAGACAACATCGTTCGGCAACTGGATCACCGCCAGACACAAGCCGGACAGAACGATGACATTAAGCAGAACGTTGGTGCCGAGCCCGAACAGCCCGTTCCAGTCGCCCTTGACCCACCACTTGATCTGCACCGGTGCAGAAGTGGTGGTCGCGGTAGTGCTACTCATTTCTTTGCTCCAATCGGGGGTTTGTCGCGTTATCAGGTTGCCGAATCGACCGCAGCCAGCAGGCTCGTCGACGTACCGACCCAGCCGACGATTCCGCCCTGGGCCTTGAACATGTTGAGCGCCGCGTCGTAGAACTCCTGAAAGTACGACCCGGTGCAGTCGGAAAGGATGAGGCATTCGAAACCGCGGTCGTTCGCCTCGCGGGCGGTCGACTGCACGCACACCTCGGTGGTGACGCCGGTGATGATGAGCTGGGTGATCGACTTCGCCCGCAGGATCGTCTCGAGGTCGGTTCCGTAGAACGCACCCTTGCCGGGCTTGTCGAGAATCACTTCCCCCTCGATGGGCGCGAGCTCCGGGATGATTTCGTGGCCCGCCGAGCCGCGGGTGAGCAGGCGACCCATCGGGCCCTCATCCCCGATACGCAGGCTCGGGTTGCCGCGGTCGCGCTTGGCGGGGAAGAGGTCGGTGAGGTCTTCGCGATGACCCTCGCGGGTATGGATGACCGTCCACCCCTTCTCGCGGAACAGGTCGAGAACGGCCCGGGTCGGCTTGATCGAGCCGCGCAGGGTCGAGACATCGTTGCCGAGCGATTCGCCGAACCCGCCGGCCTCCATGAAGTCCCGCTGGAAGTCGATACAGACCAGCGCGACGTGCTCAGGGTCGAAGGTGAACTCGTAGGGTTCCGCCGGCACCGAGATGGAGCCTTTTGTCTTGTTCATGGGTGACCTTTCGTGACGATGGTTCCCGCAACGCCGGCCAGGGCATCCGGGAGTTTGGGGATAGACGTGATGATGGCGCGCGAGCCGCCAGCCTCGATGAAGTCGATTGCCGAGGCAACCTTGGGCCCCATCGACCCCGCCGGAAACTGCCCAGCGGCGAGGTGCTCCCGCATCTCGGCAACACCCACCACGTGCAGGGCCCGCTGGGTTGGGGCGTTGAAGTCGACGTACACCTCGTCGACGCCGGTGACGAGCACGAGCGTCTCGACCCCGATCTGACCGGCCAGCAGGGCTGAGGCGCGATCCTTGTCGATGACCGCATCGACCGGATGCCATCCCGTAGAGTCACGCACGACCGGGATGCCGCCACCCCCGGCGGCGATCACGACCGCTCCGCTATCCACGAGCACGCGAATCTGGCGCGCCTCGATGATCGTCTTCGGGATCGGGCTGGCAACGACCCGGCGAAATGTGTCTTCGCCCATCTCTGTGACCGCCCAACCCTCCTCGGCCACACGCAGGCGAGCAACCTCGGCGGTGAGCTGCCCACCGATCGGCTTGGTCGGCTTCTCGAAGGCCGGGTCGTCGCGGTCGACTTCGGCATGGGTGAGCACCGCGACGGCGCGGGTCTCGAGGCCCCGGGCATCCAGTGCGGAATCGATCGCGACCGCGAGCATGTGGCCGATTCCGCCCTGCGAGTCGGCGACGGCAAGCCACAACGGCAAGGCTGGCAGCCCTTCGACCATGGCATCGGGTGCCACGAGTTCGCCGCGGCGCAGAATGTAGCCGACTTGGGGTCCATTGCCGTGGGTGACGACCGTGGTCCAGCCGTCATTCACGAGTCCCGCTACCGACTCGGCGAAGCGGCCCGCCCGTTCGAGTTGACGGTCGACCGACCCCGGCTCACCGTCGAGCACCAGGGCGTTGCCGCCGATCGCGATGAGGACTGTCCCCGTACCGGATGCGGCGTTCATTGTCCCGACCTTTGGTCGGCCAAGAACCGCGTCGCCTTGAGGAAGACCTCGCTCGGTGCCGTGACGATCCCGGCGCCGATCTGGCCCACGCCGGCCTTCTTGTGGGCGATGCCGGTGTTGATGAGCGGCAGCACGCCGGTGTCGAGCACCTTGAGCACGTCGATACCGGAGGGCGTACCCGCGAAGTTCAGCGGCGGCAACGGATACGCCGGGTGGGGCCCGAGCGTGATCCGTCGCATCGAGCGCGTCGCGTCGAGCGCGTCGTTCGGAGTGCCCCCGACAAACTGGGTGATCGCCGGGGATGCCGCCATAGCGAAGCCGCCGAGCCCGAGGGTCTCGGTGATCGCGGAGTCCCCGAGGTCGGGGTTGGCGTCTTCGGGTCCGTAGCCGGGAAAGAACAGTCCGTCTGCCGGGCCGACCGGAGTCGTGAACCATTCGTCGCCGCTGCCCGCCACCCGCAGCCCGAACTCCACGCCGTTGCGCGCCATCGCGGTCACGAGGGTGGAGTTCTCGACGCCGATTGCGGCATCCAGCGCGAGCTTCGCGGCCGCCATCGACATGTTCAGCGCGAAGTGGTCGTTGCCCGCAAGGAAGGCGAGCACGGCGACGCTCTCGTCATTCGGCTCGAGCGCCGCGATCACCGGAGCGAGCCGCCTGGCCAGCAGCGACGTCGCGGCAACATTCCGGTTGTGGCCCTCGTCACCCATCGACAGGGCCTGACCGATGAGAGAGGTGACGTCGATCGGTCCGTACTCGACGAGCGCCCGATCGAGAACCGGGCCGAGCACGTCGCGCATCCAGGTGAGTCGGTCGATCACCTCCGAGTCGTAGGCGCCGAACCGCAGTACTTTGCCGAGACCCTCGTTGAGGCTGGCGAACGCCTGCCGCCCGTCGTCGAGGTCGGTTGCGACCAGCACGGGCATGGACGGCGCAATCACGCCCGCCATCGGGCCGACAGCACCGTGGTGGTGGCACGGGGCGACGGCGATCTCGCCGGCATCGAGCATCCGGATCGCCTCGTCGGCCGTGCTGGCCCAGCCCTCGAACAGCGTCGCTCCGATGAGCGCGCCGCGCATGGGGCCGCACATGCGTTCCACCTCGATCGGTGGGCCGGCGTGCAACAGCGTGCGATCCTTCGCGATGCCGGGCATTACCTCGCGGGCTGGGCGCACCCGGGTGAGCTGCGGTTTGACCGCGTGCACTCGCGCGATCGCGACCGCGTTCGCAGCATCCGTCGTCTCGTTGTCGAGGGTCAGGGCGAGCCGGGCGACGTCTGCGTCGCCGAAAGCCGGGGGGCGCCAGTCGAGCTGGGTGACCTGTGAGGCGGGTACCCCCTCGACGATGAGCGGGAGTCCGGCGTTGATGACGCTAAGTGCGTCGGTGAGGATGCTCATGCCGCGTCGCCCTTCGCTGCGTGCGCGGCCGCGACCAAGCGGGCCGCCGACGCGTTGGTCTCGGCCAGAATCACGCCTGCCCCCGTCAGGATGTCGCGCTGCCGCGCCAACCCTTGCGGATCCGAGGCCGTGCCACACACCGAACCGACCACCACGAGCTCCCTTCCTTGCGTCTTCGCGGCATCGCGAGCCGACGCCACCGCTACCGCTACCGGAGTGGCGGGGTCGGCGTGGGCGCCGTGGCCCAGCACCAGGTCGAGCAGGATGGTGCCGACCGTCTCATCGGAACCGGCCGCCGCTATCTTCTCGGCGCGCGACTCGGGGTCGATCATCGGATGCGGCTTGCCCGCCGTGTACTCGTCGTCACCGAGGTCGATGACCTCCGCCTCGACACCGGCTCGCTTAAGAATGATTTTCGATTCGGATGCCAGCGTGCCGCCGGTGTACAGACCGAGAATGCGGCCGCTCGGCACCGTGATCGGCTCGAGATCGGTGACCGTAAACGGATGCCCGGCCAGCTCCGCTGCCGCCAGCGCGCCACCCTCCAGCGTTCCGCGCACCATGACGCCGTCACTGTCACTGTCTTCTTGCCCGAGGAAACAGGCCACGACCGGGATGCCGCCTGCGGCGATCGTCGTGAGTCGAGCGAGCAGTTCGGTCGCGACCGCGGCCGCAGGAGGTTTGGAGACAACCATGATCACAGTGGTCGCGGCATCCTCGACCAAGAAGTCGAGGGCGAGGTTCGACATCAGCCCTCCGATGTCGACCGACAGGTCGCGCCCTCCGACACCGATCAGTTGCGACACCCCGGCACCCGCCGTGTCGAGCAGGCGTGACACCTCTTGTGCGCCGGTGCCCGACGCCGCGACGATGCCGACCGACCCTGGGGCGACCACGTTCGCGAACCCGAGCGGCACTCCGTCGATGATCGCCGTTCCGCAGTCCGGGCCCATCATGAGAAGCCGCTTCTCGACCGCCAACTGTTTGAGGCGCAGTTCGTCGGCGATGTCGACGTTGTCGGAGAAGCAGAGCACGTGCATCCCGTCGCGCAGCGCCTGCTCGGCAACCATCGGGGCGTAAGTGCCGGCGATCGAGACCGCAACGAGGTTCGCGGGATGCTCGGCCTGGCGTGCCGCGGCGATGCCTTCGCGAATCGTGCCCGGCCGCTGCTCCTCAGAACTCGAACCCCCGTCGACCGCAGTGAGAGCTGCCTGTGCGGCGTCGAGTGCCTCCGTCACCGTCTCGGCGTCGGAACCGCGCACGACAAACACGAGGTCGTCAGGGGCGGCCGCCAGACCGTCGGGCAGCATGCCGGACTCCGCGAGAATGCCGAGGTTCGATGGCGTCGCCATCACCGCGCCCACCCGCACAATGCCGTCACGCTTCTCGGTGGTCGAGGCGATCGCCATGAGTGCGACCGAGTCGCGGTAGAAGTGCGGCAAAACCCGCGACAAGAGAATGTTGGAGTCGGTCACGCGACGCCTTCCTCGGTTCGAGCGGCGAGGTCGGCTCGCAGCGTTTCGGTCAGTCCGATCAGGAGATCGACACCGGAGGTCGCACCCCAGCGGGTCGCGTGCTCCACAATGAGGTCGGCCGGGCGGCCAGCCGAAAATCCGTCGACGAGTTCGTGCACATGCTCCGAGAAGCGACCGGATGCCGCGGCCACGAGGTAGTGCCGTGACGCAGTCGTGGTTGCCTCAAGCAGCGGGGCGGTCGCCCCCGAGAGAACAGACGCAGCATCCCCTCGCCCGAGAACCGCGAGCGCCGCGAGGCAGCCGACCAGAAGGTCGTCACCGGTCGGAGTGGTGCCGGGGCCCGCGCCGATCACCTCGGCGACGACGCGCCGCGGCTCACGTGCGAGGGCCGCGGAAGCGAGGTCGGCGGCCCGCGAGCGCACCCGCGCGAGCCCTCCGTCGAACGACGAGGAAGCGCTTGGGCGTGCGTCTGCGAGTGCGCGGGCCACCGCGAGGATCGTTGCCCCGCTGAGTGTGGTCGGCTTCAACACGAGGTCCACGGGTTGCATCGCCGCCGCTGTCCACGACGACAGATCGACGGTCGCGCCAACCCCGGCGGTCGCGAGATCGCCACGAACTCGAGCGAAGTGGGCGCGGTTCGGGATGCTCAGTCCGCCCGGTGTCACGCCGGCCGCGGCATCTGTAATGGTCAGCAGAGTGGACCGATCGGCAGGTTGCAGCACGATGGCGGATTGTCCTAGATGGACTACTCGGGCCGGGCGTGTCGCGACGATCCCGTGCAGGCTCGCATCGATTCGCCCCGAACCGGGTGCTGCAATCGTTGCCGCCATCGCCATACTCATGAATAGTAGGGTCATCGTTCACTGTCTGGCCCGGTCCGGAATGGACGACAAACGTGGCCCCGAATGTCCGAAAGAGACAAAGGAGACGGTATGAGCACCATTACCGTTCGGGAGGTGCTCACCCTGCCCGTGCTTCAGGGAACCTTCGTTGTCGCCGGCCACGGCGGCCTAGGGCGCGCGGTCACCGGCGTGAATGTGATGGAAGTGCCCGACATCGAGTCGTTCGTCAAGGGAGGCGAACTGCTTCTCACCACCGCATACCCGCTGCGCGAGCATCCGGAGGATCTCGGCGCACTCGTGCGCACCCTGGCGCGGCTGGGTTTGGCCGGTCTCGCGGTGAAGACCGGGCGATACCTCGAGAGGCTTCCCGGCGAGGCACTGGCGATCGCCGACGAACTCGACTTTCCCGTGATGCTCGTGGCCGAGCACACTTCGTTCAACGAGGTCATCGGCGCGGTGCTGGCGGTCGTGCTCACCGAATACGGTGCGGAGCCGGCCAGCGCCGAGGCGATCCGGGAACGGCTGACCGGGGTCGCGCTGGCGGGTGGTGGGCTCGTCGAGATCGCCAGAACCCTCGCCGGCGCGCTGGGGCGACACGTCGCCATCCTCGATCCGGACGGTGCTCTGCTCGGCGCCGGAGGCGCTGGCGAGGTGCCGGATGCTGCACCCCCGAGTGATGCGGCTACCTGGTCATTCCCGATCACTGTGGGCGGCATCGAACGCGGTCGCATCGTCGTGCGCGGCGACCACGAACCGACGCTTGGCCAGCGTCGGCTCATCCGGCAAGCGTGTTTCGCGGGGGGAATGCACATCGCCCAAGCCGCCGCCAGCCTCGAACTCGACCGGCAGATGAGAGTGCTGTTCCTGGAGGAACTCCTCACCGGTCAGGTGATCGACGAGTCGCTCGTCCGCGAGCGATCCCGACTATTCGGCTGGGACTTCGGGCCGGATCACGTCGTTGTGCTCGCACGCACCAGCAACGAGTTATCCGACGCCGCGGTCGGGCGGGCTGCAGCCTCGGAGTTGGAACGAGGGTCGGTCGCCTGGGCGCGCGGCCACGAAGCCGTTGCGATCGTGTCGGCGGCGTCGATTCCGGCAGGCACGTCCGACTGGCCGCTTGCGGAGCACTGGGGTGAGGCTCTGAAACGCCGGGGGGCCGGGCAGGTCACCGTTGCCACCGGAAGCGTTGCCGCGTCAGTGTCGCAACTCGCGGTGTCGCACACCGCAGCCCGGTCGGCTCTCGCCATCGCGCACGCCACCGGACGCACCAACGTGCGCTACGACCAACTCGTGCTCGAGCGCGTAATCCTCGCTGTGCCGGATGCACTCCTCGCCGAACTCGTCGACCACGAGCTTGGTCCGCTCATCGCGGTCGACGCCACCACGGGGTCAGAACTCTGCGCGACACTGGAGATGTTCCTCGGGACCGGGAACGCCGCGGACGCTGCTCGGCGGTTGTTCATCCACTACAACACCATGAAGCATCGGATGGCACGGATCTCCGACCTCATCGCCGTCGACCTGCACGATCCGCGCGCCCGACTGACCCTCGCGTTCGCGCTTCAGGTACGCAAGCTGATCGCGGGTTGAGGGTCGCCCGCTCCCGGCTTAGGCCGTCACCCGGTCCACCGCGAGGCCGCTCGAGGCTGCTGTCAGTCGCGAGTCGTTGGTCCACAGAGCCTCACAGCCGTTGAGTTGCGCCGCCGCCAGGTGGAGCGCGTCAGCGGTGCGCAGAGAGTGACGTGCGCGTAGCTCGGCGGCGCGAGCGAACTCGGGAAGTCCGAGCGACAGCATGTCACAACGCGCAAAGACATTTGTGAATTGGTCACGCAACGCGAGGTTGTCACGCTTGAGCGGCCCGACCAAGCACTCCATCACGACCAGCGGGGAGATTGCCAAGCGGCTATGCGGGTCATGAAGGTGGCGCCGAACCGCATCGCCACGGGGACTGTGATCCTCAACCGCATAGATGAGCATGCAGCTGTCGAGGTAGATCAATCCCACGATTCGCGTTCACGTGCGATTTGCTCGTCCAGCTCTTCGGGCGTTCTTGACGCGCCTGCGGGTAGCGGGTGGGCGTGGAGCCAGTTGATCAGCTCGGCCCCGGAATGCTCGGCTTTGTCGTCGATGGGGACTATCCGCACGAGCGGCTTTCCGCGTTTCGCGATCACGACATCCTCACCGCTGGTTGCGGCGGCGATCAGTTGAGAGAGACGATTGCGGGCGTCGAGGATGTTGACCGGTTCCATCCCGCGCTCCTCAATCTGGCGTTGTTTATGGCTAGGTTGAGTATACATCCGACAGTATGCGGAGTTCTGGGCGTGCGGTGCAGCGCGTTTCTACAGGCAATGCGCGTGCAACCGCGGTCCGTATCTGCCTCCGATTAGCGACTTCACCCGCCCAATAAAGGCCCGCTCGGCCCGGTTTGGTACCCTTGACACTTGCGGTACCAACCACAAGGAGTGATTTCCCATGGCTGCCACAGCCAGCAAGACCCACGTCAGCGGCGATACCGACCAGGCACTTGCGGAGGCTTCACGGCTCCTGCAGCGTCCTAAGACGGAGATCGTCGACGAAGCCGTTCTCGCCTACATCGAGGCGCAACGATCCGATATCAACGCGAAAATTCGTGAAGGATTGGCGCGTTACGCGTCGTAACCGCTAGCAAGGATGAGGGCCCGACGAGTGGTCGGGCCCTCCCTTTGGTGCTGGGGTGCTGTCCTGCCCCTACTTCTTCGCGCCCTGCGCAGCTACCGCCGCCGCACCTGCGGCCGCGGCCTCCGGGTCGAGGTACTTTCCCGGTCCGGTCGGCGTGAAGTCGTCATTCAGCTCGTACACGAGTGGGATGCCCGTCGGGATGTTGAGCTCGGAGATGTCCTCATCCGAGATGCCGTCGAGGTGCTTCACGAGCGCGCGGAGGGAGTTGCCGTGCGCGGTCACGAGCACGGTCTGGCCGGATGCGAGGGAGGGGACGATGTCGGACTCCCAGTACGGCAGCATCCGGTCGATCACGATCTTGAGCGACTCGGTGCGTGGAATCTCGCCGTCGATGCCGATGTAGCGCTCGTCGTGCACCTGCGAGTACTCAGCGTCATCATCGAGCGGGGGCGGCGGAACGTCGAAGCTGCGGCGCCACTCCATGAACTTCTCTTGGCCGAACTTCTCGAGGGTCTCGGCCTTGTCCAGACCCTGGAGCGAACCGTAGTGGCGCTCGTTGAGACGCCACGAGCGCTTGACGGGGAGCCACGCGCGGTCGGCGGCATCCAGAGCCAAGTTCGCGGTCTGGATCGCACGGGTCAGCAGACTCGTGTAGAGGATGTCGGGCTTGAGTCCCGACTCGGCGAGGAGCTCACCCGCGCGCTTCGCCTCGCCCTCGCCCTGCTCGCTGAGTCGCACGTCGACCCATCCGGTGAACAGATTCTTCTGGTTCCAGTCGGACTGGCCATGGCGGAGCAGGATGAGCGTGTGAGTCATGGGACCAGCGTACCGATGCGCCAAGACTCAATCTGCGTAGCGGTCGGCTGCGGCATCCGTGCACGCAGCATCCATCTCCTCAAGCGTGATCGCCCGACCCTGCGGCGCGAATATGCCCCGGATGTCTCCCACCGACCCCGTCGACGCCACAAAGTCGTACCCGCCGTCCATTCTGGGCACGAACTGCACCCGAGTGCCAGCGTGAATCCCCAACTTCTCGCGCACGCCAATCGGGATCGTGACCCGCCCCTTGCTCGTGACCCTCGCTGTCGTCATGGCCCCATTATTTGGGAAGTTACTCGCGAACTGTAAGCACTAATTCTGTACATAAATATGTACATATTAGATACACTTTCTCCATGGATACTCACGTGCTCGGCATTGCGGAGGCTCGCAGTGGTCTCTCCACGCTTATCGACGGCATGACGACTAATCCATCCGACATTGCGATCATCGGCTCGCACCGAAAGCCCGAGGTGGCGCTCATCCCTTATGCGACATTCCTCGATTTGAAAAACCGCGCGGAGGGCGCCGCCGTCTCTGTGGGTCTCAAAGCCGTGCGGGCGCACGCCGACCTTATCCGCCGAATTGGGTCGACGTGGGGCATCCATGACATCGCTGTATTCGGATCCGTGGCGCGAGGGGAAGAGGGAGCGGACAGTGACATCGACTTTCTCGTCGATGCCGAGCCGGGTCGATCGTATTTCGACATCGCCGGTTTCGAGATCGACCTTGAACAGCTACTCGGACGCCCGGTTGACGTTCTCACGCGCGACGCGCTCGACCCGGCTCGCACACGGGACAAGACCATGCTGGACGAGGCAATCCTGCTGTGAGAGCCTCAGACCGGATCGACGGGCTCCTCGATGACCTTGAACAAACGTTGCACTCCGCAGATCAGTTGGTCGCACGTGGTCGGGAAGCGTTCGACGCTGATTTCACCGTGCGCCTCGCATTCGAGGCCTTGAGCAATCGCGTCGGCGAAGCCACGAAGCGTCTCGTCCAACTCGACCCCGACCTGTTTACAGAGACGGAGTGGACGTTCGCGTCGCGGCACCGTGACAAGGTCGTACACCACTACAACTCGATAGATGTCGAAGTACTGTGGTCGACCGTCGCCACCCATTTCCCCCGGTTGCGCGAGTTGGCACACTCGAAGCGGCCCCGCTAATGCCCATCGGCCAGGTCACCCGCGGAACCACCGGCACCAACCGGCTCCGCCGCGTGGACCGGTGGATCGCGCAGCTCCCCGCCCTGCGCCGGGCGACGACGCCGCTCGTCGTAGACCTCGGGTACGGGGCATCCGCGACGACGACTCTCGAGCTGTACCAGCGGCTGTCGCGCGGCCGGCCGGATGTGCAGGTCGTCGGCATCGAGATCGAGCCGGCGCGGGTCGCGTTGGCGGCGAAATCCGCGCGGCCCGGGGTGAGCTTTCGGTTGGGCGGGTTCGAGGTTCCGGGCGACTCCCCCACGGTCATCCGGGCGCTCAATGTGCTGCGGCAGTACGACGAGCATGAGGTGCTCGAGCACTGGCATCGCATGGTCGGTCGACTTCAGCCGGGCGGGGTGCTGGTGGAGGGCACGTGCAACGAGGTCGGCCGCGTCGCGAGCTGGGTAGATGTGACGGATGCCGGCCCCCAGACTTTCACCGTCTCACTCAGGCTCGCGGAGCTCGAGCGGCCGTCGATCGTCGCTGAGCGGCTGCCGAAGGTTCTCATCCACCGGAACGTGCCCGGCGAGCCCATCCACCAATACCTGCTCGACCTCGACCGGTGGTGGGCGGTTCATGCTCCCCTGAGCGTGTACGGGCCGTCTCAGCGGTGGTCTGCGGTCGCGGCATCCATGAAGGAGACCTGGCCAGTGCTCGGCACGAAAGCGCGTTGGCGCCTCGGGGAGCTGACCGTCGCGTGGGGTGCGGTACAGCCGAACGGCTTCACCTGGGCGTAGCTACACCTTCGGCAGCAACGCCCGAGCGTCATCGACGGGCATGCCCGTGGCCACGAGCAGATCGACCACGAGCGGACGCAGCAGCACGACGATCAGGGTCTCACGCAGCTCGCCCTCCGGCGTGAGGGTCGCGGGGTCGAGGCGTTCGGCGAGATCCACGAGGGCGGTCCGCGACGAGCCCGCGAGAGTGCGATCGTCCAACTCGCGACCGAGAAGATCGATGGCGTTGGCGAGTTCTCCGAACACCCCGGCAAGGTTGGGGCGGGGCATGCCCTTCTCGACGATGACACCGACTCGGCGGGTTACCGTCCGCAGGTGGCGGGATGCAAGGTCGGCTCCGGTCAGTACGCGCGCCTGCACCGTGAGCTCGGGAAGATAGCGCCGGAGCCACGGCGAGATTCGCGCGACGGCCACTGCGGTATCGAGGGATGAACGCCAATTGTCGACCAGCGACTGAGTGCGGCGCAGGCGCTCCAACGCGAGTTCGGCGGCCGGTGCTGTTCCGATCGCGAGCGCCTCAACCACCCCGCCGAGTGCTTCGTGGAACGCGGAAAACAGCAGCCGGGCATCCCGAGCAGCCACTCGCCGTGGGTCACGCGGAATCAGCGCCGTCGCGATCAGTGCGACCACACCCGCGATCACCGCGTCGATGCTGCGAGTGAACACCGCGCCGACCTGGGCCGGCACAATCACCACGATCGCCGACTGCACGGCTGCCGCAATCGCGAACGCGGGGTTGGGCGAGAACGCCCGGGCGATAACGAGTGTCACGAACAGCACGATCGCGACCTGCCACACGCCTTTACCGATCACGAGGACCATCAGTTCGCTCAGGACGATGCCAATCGAGACGCCGAGCGCCGCGTCAAGCACCTTGCGGGGACGGGCGTCGCGCGTGAGCCCAAGCGAGGTGATCGTCACCGCGACAGCAACGAAGGGCGACGGATGCCCGAACAGGTAGTGCGCGATCGAGTATGCGGCCACAGCAGCAACCGTGATCTGCAGTGCCGGGGGCAGCGCATCGGTCGCTCGGCGCGCAGCGGCCCTCAGCTGAGCGCGGAACCGAACACTCCGACCCAGTCGGCGGAGCCGCGCGCTGTCACTCACGGATCAGCGGGTCACAGCGCCGAGTCGCGGAATGCGCGGAATGTTCGCCGAGGCCCCCGCATCCGTCGGCACGATGACCTCCTGTGCCGCGGCAACGACACCATCATCGGTGGTTACCACGAGATCGAGGGTGGGATCGACGTTCCGCTTGATCACGGCGAGCGCGATCGGCCCCAGATCCCAGTGCAGTGCGGCGGAGGTGACGCGGCCGACGACATCCTCACCGCGAAGCACCTCGGCACCGACCGCAGGTACGGTGCCATCGAGATGCAGAAGCACGAGTCGGCGCGGCGGGTGTCCGAGGTTGTGAACCTTGGCGACGGTTTCTTGCCCGCGGTAGCAGCCCTTGTTGAGGTGCACTGCCGATCGCAGCCAGTCGAGCTCGTGCGGAATCGTCTTCTCGTCGGCATCCGTCATGCGGGGTCGCCACGCCGCGATACGCAAGGCGTCAAGCGCGAGGGTGCCAGCCACCGGGCCGTCGTAGGCGAACGTGCGCGGCACGATCAGTTCGCGATAGTCCCACGGCGCATCGGGCCGGGATGCCGCGTAGGTGTGGCCGGGTCCGGCTACCCACGGGTCGACCCAGGTGGCAACAGCCTCAAAGGAAGCGGCGCCGAGAACACCGAGCGTCGCAAACTCTGCGGAGACGTCGGCGACCTCGACTCGCAGCATGAACCGCATCCGGTCGAGCCACGCGGCCAGCGCAGCGCCTTCGGTGCCGTCAACCAGGAGCCATGCGGTCGCACCGTCGTCGACGAGCCGGATGGCGTGCTCGATCCGTCCGGTCGGGTCAAGCAGCAGCGTCTCGGCGGACTCCCCCGGCGCCATGTTCGACACCGCCTGCGACGTCAGCGAGTCGAGCCAGGTGAGGCGATCCGGTCCCGTGATGGTGATGATGGCACGATCCGAAAGATCGACGACCGCACCTGTGAGCAACGCCTTCTGCTCACCGAGCGGGTTTCCGAAGTGTTGCGGCGGCGAACCGACAGCCCCCGGGCGCGACTCAAACACGAGCGAGCCGCCCCGACGCGTGCGTGCGCAAGTCTTGTCCGAGTGCGGCGATGTCCCACGCCCACAGCAGGTGGTTGTCGACGAGCCCATAGAGCCGCGTGGCGGCGGAATACTCCTTCGCCGAGGCGGTTCGCATGACGGCATCCGTCGACAGGTCGATTCGCGCGCCCATCGCGCGCCCCAGATAGAACTCATTGACACCGCCCGGATGCACGATCGACACCTCAATCTCGAAGGCGCCTTCCGACGTGCGCAGCGCTTCGACCGACTCGGCGGTCGTATAGGGGCGCGGACCGATCCCGGGCAGCAGGCCCGGACCAGGGTCGCCCTCGAGCGCGGGCCGCGTCAGCTTCCAGTACCCCGTCTCCGTCACGTGCGGAGTGTTCTCGCCATCGAGCAACCAGGTGTACGAGCTGTAGTTGAGGTGCGGAAGGCCGTCGTGCGAGAACGAGATGCGCTGCCCGAACTCCAGCGAACGGGAGTCGTCACCGATCCGATAGTCGACGATGCCGGTGCCCTCCCACAGGCCGATGAGCCAGGAGAGAGGTGCGAGTTCGGCCGGGATGGTCGGATCGAGTTCGATCACGAAAGCACCGAGCGCTTAGCGCTGGCCGCGAAAGAGGTTGAACAGTACGACGACCGAGACGAAACCGATCGAGAGCGTAGCCAGCACGAGGAGGCCGACGAAGAAGAGCTCGAGCGCGAGAAGCATGTTCCTATCCTAACCGAGCAGCACAACAACACCTGAGGCGACCGCGAGGATCAGCGCGGAGCCTCCGATGCTCGCCATCGCGCGGACCACGAACCCCTCGGTGCGCTTGAGCCCGAGCTGGATCAGGAACGTGAGGATGACCGCCCCCGCGAGCACGATTGCCACCCAGGTCAGATACTGCTCACGCGGGAGCACCACTGCGAAAACGATGGCGCCAGCCAGCGATAGCACCCAGACCGGGAGAACACTGGAAATTTGCCACGTCATACAGTGATCTTAAGGCGCCCTAGACTTACCAAACGCACTTTGGAGGCACGTTGGCGCAGCTGTTGATCCTGACCTCTGCGGTCGACACTGAGGTCTTACCCGCATTGGGGCTCCTAAGCCACACCACGAAGCAGATCCCTGCGTCGCCGGCATCCCTTGTTTCTGCGCCCACCTGCGACCTCATATTCGTTGACGCTCGCCAGGATCTGGCCAGCTCGAAGTCGCTGTGCAAGATCCTCACCTCAACGGGTGTGACGGTTCCGATCATCCTCATTCTTACCGAGGGCGGCCTCACTGCGGTCTCGGCCGACTGGGGAATCGACGATGTCATCCTCGAGACCGTCGGTCCCGCCGAGGCCGACGCTCGCATCCGGTTGGCCTTGGGCCGCCAAGCCGTGAACTCCTCGAGCTCGAAGATCCACGCATCCGGAGTTGTCATCGACGAGGCGTCCTATTCGGCGAAGGTGCACGGCCGACCCCTCGATCTCACCTTCAAGGAGTTCGAGCTTCTGCGGTTCCTCGCCACTCACCAATCCCGCGTGTTCACCCGCGAGCAACTTCTCAGCGAGGTGTGGGGATACGACTACTTTGGCGGAACCCGCACCGTCGACGTGCACGTGCGCCGCCTCCGCGCCAAACTCGGCGATCTCGAATCCTTGATCGGGACCGTGCGAAACGTCGGCTACCGCTTCAACGTCTATGACGATGATGACAACACTGAGCAACCCGCGCCCTGAGGCCCTCGACGAGTTGATCCGGCGCGCGACGGCGGTCGACGGCTCACCCCCGTTCTCTGACGGCGCCCTCGTCGAACTCGCCAACGACGCCCGCTCACTCGTGTGGTTGGGCGCCGCCGTGGCGCTCCTGAACGCCAACGAGGCCGAATTCGTCGTCGATCCGGATGCCCGCGCTCAAGGCCACGGAACCCGCATGCTCGAGCACCTCACGCACGGGAGCGACCTGCTGTTCTGGGCGCACGGCGACCACCCGGCAGCGCGGGCTCTCGCCGCGAGCCATGGACTGGAGCCCGTCCGTTCCCTCCTGCACTTGGAAGCGTCGGTGCCATCCCCGCTCGTCGAGCACAGCCGGGGCCGTGGCGACGGGAGCCGGGCAGGCTCGATCCGCGCCTACACCCCTGCAGATGCCGCTACCTGGCTCACCCTCAACTCGCGCGCCTTCGCGGACCATCCTGAGCAGGGCCGTGTCACTCGGGCCGAGCTCGACACCCTCATCGCGGAGTCGTGGTTCGACGCGGACGACTTCCTGCTGCTGTGGGATGGTCCGGCTCTGATCGGCTACTGCTGGCTCAAAGTCGACAACGGCGAAGGCGAGTTCTACGTGGTGGGGGTCTCACCGGACCGACAGGGTGAGGGGCTGGGCCGCCTGCTGGTGGGCCACGGTTTGGCGCGATTGGCGAGCCGTGGCATCCGGACCGCGCATTTGTATGTTGAGGGGGAGAACGCCGCAGCCCTCGCCCTGTACCGCTCGTTCGGATTCGCGGACCGCTCGGTCGACGTGCAATACCTCTGGCGCGCGCCCTAGGGGCCAAGCTTCGCGTCGCCCTCGTCGAGTCGGGGCAAATG
>JAHBSZ010000010.1 GCA_019638845.1 Salinibacterium sp.
CCCGTCCGCGTCCCGTCCCGCGCGCGTCCGCGTCCCGTCCGCGTCCGCGTCCCGTCCCGCGCGCGTCCGCGTCCCGTCCCGCGCGCGCCCCTCGCCTCATCCATTCGGGTCATATGGCCCTTTTGGGTGCGCGCGGCGTGCGTTTGCCCCGAATGGATGCCCCGGCCGACCAGCGCCGCCACATCCTGCGCGCCATCAGATCCAAACTCCCGTTGGTACGGGTGCCCCGCGAGACTTCGTCGAAAGTGGAGTTGTTGGGCGATCGGGCGGGTCAGAACTTCCGCGTGAACGGCAGTGGCTTGCGCATCCGGATCAACAGAAGAAGCGGCACCAGCACATAAGGCAGGTTGAAAGCCAGGAACTTGACCGGATTCTGCGTTTGAAACTCCGGCTCGCCAAAGAACTCCACGCCGAACACGATGATGCCGGTGATGCCCGCGATCATGGTCGCGTAGATCACGGAGGGTAGCTGAATCCAGTTCCAGCCCTTGATCAGCGATGGCACGAGCACGAGGTAGAACGCCAGATACACGAACGCGCTTAGGCCGGTCACGATCCGCATCCACACCGGAGCGTTCATGAACAGGGGGTCGGCGTCGTGGGCGTACCAATAGTTCGAGTCCACGAGAAACTGACCGTTGGGTTGGGTGAAGTCGATGCCCAGCGTCGGCAGCATGTCGGCGATGCAACTCGTCACGATGAAAAGCGTGAAAAACACTGCGAAGATGACGTCGAGAGGGCGCTGGCGAAGGGGCAGATTGTCCGGATGCACGCGCCTAACCTAGCCGGAAATAGCCCTCGAGCGGCACGCGCGTCTGGCGGGAAGACTGCTTTAGCGAGCTGCGAGCTGCGGCAGCACCTCATCGCCGAGGAATGCGACCTGCTCCTCGCTGTGGATGTCGAGGAACTGGAAGTAGATGCGGGAGAAGCCGAGCTCGCCGAGCATCCCGATCTTGTCGACGACTTCGGCAGTCGATCCGGCAAACCCGCCCAGTCGGAGGTCGTCGAGGGTTCGCCCCTGACTCTCGGCCCGCTGGGCAGCAACTGCAGTGGTCGGACCCACGGCGGTGGTGCCGGCGATCGACATCACGATCGAGTCGGGGTCGCGACCGATTGCCTCACACGCGGCTCGCACGCGCGCTACTCGTTCGGCGAGCGGAGCGATGGTCGCGAACCCCGCGTTGTACTCATCCGCAAAGCGTGCAGCGAGGGCGGGAGTGCGGGTTGGTCCGCTGCCGCCGATGATGATCGGCACATGTGTCTGTCGAGGCTTGGGGAGCGCCGGGGCGTCAACGAGCGTGTAGTTCTCGCCCGCGAAACTGAAGGTGTCGCCCACCGGGGTAGCCCACAGGCCGGTAACGACGGCGAGCTGTTCCTCGAGAATCCCGAACCGCTTTTCGGGGAACGGCATGCCGTAAGCCAGATGCTCTCGCTCGAACCACCCGGTACCGAGGCCCAGTTCGACCCGCCCGCCCGACATCTCGTCGACCTGAGCGACCTGGATCGCGAGGATCGCGGGCAGCCGATGGGTGGCGGACGAAACGAGCGTGCCGAGGCGGATCGTTGACGTTTCGCGTGCCAGACCAGCCAAGGTCGTCCACGCATCGGTGGGCCCGGGAAGCCCACCGTTGCGGTCGTCCATGGTGAGGTAATGGTCGGAACGGAAGAATCCCGAAAAGCCATACTGCTCGGCAGCGAGTGCCATCGAGAGCTGGTCGTCGTAGCTTGCGCCGTTCTGCGGTTCGGTGAAAATGCGGTAGTCCATTGGCATCAGTCTATGATCGACACTGAACACGGGAGTCCGGTGAGCCGGGCTGAGAGGAAGCTACTCCAAGCTTCGACCGTCGAACCTGATCTGGATCATGCCAGCGCAGGGAGGCAATCTCGAAACCCGTGCCGTTTCCTATGGGAAGGCACGTCTGAAATGAAGTACGCAATTATCGCCGGGGCGCTGATGCTCGCTGTGACCGGATGCACGACGACGGCATCCACTGCACCCCAGCCGCTCGTGCTCGTCACGCACGATTCGTTCGCGCTGAGTGAGGGCATCCTCGATACGTTCACCGAGCAGACGGGCATCCCCGTCACTGTGCAATCCGCGGGCGACGCGGGGCAACTGGTCAACACTCTCGTGCTGACGAAGGACTCGCCGTTGGGCGACGTCGTCTTCGGCATCGACAACACGTTCGCTTCGCGTGCCGTGGAGAACGGGGTGCTCGCGGACTACGCCTCGAAGGATCTCACGAGCGCGGAAGATCAGTACTTGCTCCCGGCAGGTCAGGGGCGCGAGCAGCTCACCCCCATCGACAATGGTGACGTGTGCGTGAACGTCGATCACGAGTGGTTCGCTGAGAAGGGCATCCCCGAGCCAGTGACCCTCGACGACCTCATCAAGCCCGAATACAAGGACCTGTTCGTGACCGAGGCGGCGAACTCGTCGTCGCCCGGGCTCGCGTTCCTGCTCGCGACGATCGCAGCGTTCGGCGAGAACGGCTGGCAGGAATACTGGACGAAGCTCATGGCCAACGGCGTGAAGATCGACGCAGGGTGGAGTGACGCCTACTACGTCGACTTCTCTGGGCCGTCGAGCGAGGGCGACCGTCCGATCGTCGTGTCGTACGCGTCGTCCCCGCCCTTCGAGGTAGCCGAGGGGGCAACGGTGGCGCCCACTGGCGCACTGCTCGACACGTGCTTTCGCCAGACCGAGTACGCGGGTGTGATCGCCGGGACGAAGAATGAGGCCGGGGCTCAGCAGCTTGTCGACTTCCTGTTGTCGACGACGGTGCAGAACGACATTCCGGAATCGATGTATGTGTATCCGGTCAATTCGAAGGCGACCCTGCCGGAGTCGTTCGTGAAGTTCGCGAAGATTGCTCCGGACCCGTTCGTGGTGAGCCCAGCCGATATCGACAAGAATCGCGAGACATGGCTCGCCGAGTGGGCGGCGATAGCCCAGCCCTAATGGCCAACGCCAGCACCGCCGTGCGCACGCCGCCGAGCATCGTCATCGCGACGGTGCTCGGCGTCGGCGTGCCGGTCGCCTTTCTCGCGGTGTTCTTCGCGTGGCCGGTTGCGGCGATGATCGGTCGAGGTGTCGCGCCTGAGGGGATACTCGATCTCGGCGGGTTCGGTGAAGTGTTTTCGAGACCGCGCACGATCCGGCTACTCGGGCTCACTCTCGGGCAGGCCGCGCTCGCATCAGTGCTGTGTGTACTCCTCGGGCTTCCGGTCGCGCACGTGCTCTACCGCTTGCAGTTCCGCGGCCGGGCGCTTCTTCGAGCGCTAGTGCTTCTCCCGTTCGTGTTGCCGACAGTTGTCGTGGGTGTCGCATTCCGCACTCTCCTGCGGGGAACCCCGCTCGATGGCACGTTCGTCGCGATCATGCTCGCGCTTGTCTTCTTCAACGTTGCGGTTGTCGTTCGCACGGTGGGCAGCGCGTGGGAAGGGCTCGACCCCCGTCAGGAAGATGCCGCACGCGTGCTCGGGGCGAGCCCCGCGCGGGTGTTCCTCACAATCACCTTGCCGCGCCTCGGTCCCTCGATTGCGGCGGCGGCGTCGATCGTGTTTCTGTTCTGCGCGACGGCATTCGGTGTCGTGCTCGTGCTCGGGGGCACTCAGTTCGGGACCATCGAGACCGAGATTTACCTCCTCACCACCCAGTTTCTCGACCTCCGGGCGGCAAGTGTGCTCTCGGTGACCCAGCTTGTCATCGTGGTTGCGCTGCTCGCGGTGGTCGGTCGGGTGCGCGGCAGTACCCAACGACGCGTCGCCATCGCGCGGCGACCGCGGCGTTCGGATGCCCCAGCGCTTGTCGCCGCGTCGCTCATCACTGCCGCCCTCGCGGTGCCCGTGCTGGCTCTCGTGGAACGCTCACTGCGCACGTCCGACGGCTACGGATTCACCAACTTCGCCCTGCTCGCGGGCACGGGCTCGCGCAACGCCCTGGTCGTCCCAGTCTGGGTTGCCCTCGGCAACTCCCTCACGATCGCGGTGCAGGCCACAGTGATCGCGGTGACGATCGGCCTCGTGGCGAGTCTCGTGCTGAGTCGGTCACCCCGAAGCCCTACTGCCCGTCGCGCGCTCGGCGTCTTCGACGGCGCGCTACTTCTGCCGCTCGGGGTGTCGGCGGTCACGGTCGGCTTCGGCTTTCTGATCACCCTCAATCAACCGCCGTTCGACCTGAGGTCCTCGCCGATTCTCATCCCCATCGCGCAGGCGCTGGTCGCGTTGCCACTCGTCGTGCGCACGGTGCTTCCCGTTCTGAGGTCCATCGATCCGAGGCTGCGCGAGTCGGCGGCGGTGCTCGGTGCCTCGCCCTGGCGCGTGCTGCGGGACGTGGACCTCAGCGTCGTCGCGCGCCCGGTGCTCGCGGCATCCGGATTCGCGTTCGCGGTGGCACTCGGAGAGTTTGGGGCGACGAGCTTTCTCTCGCGCCCCGACCGACCGACCCTGCCCGTTGTGATCTACCGACTGATCGGACTACCGGGCGGAGACAACTTCGGCATGGCGATCGCAGCCTCCGTGGTACTTGCCGCAGTGACGGTCGCGGTGATTGCACTCGTCGAGCGGCTTCGAGTCGATACGGTGGGAGCATTCTGATGATCGATCTTTCCGTGGAGCAGCTCACCGTCTCGTATTTGCGCGACACGTCACACGCTGCGCTCGCGATCGACGATGTCACACTCGATCTTGCGGCGGGTACTGTTCTCGCGATTCTCGGTCCCTCGGGCAGCGGCAAGTCCACCCTGCTCCGGGCCATCGCGGGCCTCGAGGTGCTCGATGCCGGGCGCGTGCTGTGGCGCGGTGAGGACATCACCGGCATGCCCGTGCACAAGCGCGGGTTCGCGCTGATGTTTCAAGATGGTCAGCTTTTCACCCATCGGTCGGTAGCATCCAACGTTGCCTACGCGCTCCAGATCGCCCGGATGCCCGTGCCCGAGCAGCGCGAACGGGTCGCAGAACTGCTGCAGCTCGTGGGGCTCGACGGATTCGGCGACCGCCGCGTCACAGAACTCTCGGGCGGCGAGCAGCAGCGCGTCGCACTCGCCCGTGCCCTGGCGGCTCGCCCACGGCTGCTCCTGCTCGATGAGCCGCTCAGCTCTCTTGATCGTGAGCTGCGTGAGCGCCTAGGACAGGACCTGCGCCGCATCCTCGTCGACACCGGAACGACCGCGATGTTCGTGACCCACGATCAGGGTGAGGCCGTGCTGGTTGCCGACCGCATCGGAATCATGATGGATTCCCGTCTGGTGCAGCTCGGTGACGCCGCCCAGGTATTGGCCGAACCGGCGACACCGGCCGTCGAGCGCTTCCTTGGCCGGCAGTGATCATCCTCATCGACGGGCGGTCGGGCTCCGGCAAGACCGAGCTTGCGTTGGAGCTGGTTGCGCAGGTGCCGGGGGCGCAACTCGTGCGGCTTGACGACATTTACCCTGGCTGGGATGGGTTGGACGCGGCGAGCGCGGCGGTTCCGGGCATCCTGTCTTCGCGCCGTTGGCGCCGCTGGGACTGGAGTACAGCCAAGCTCGCGGAGTGGAACTCACTCGATCCGGACCGACCCCTCATCGTGGAAGGCGTTGGCGCACTCAGTCGCGCGTCGCGAGATCTCGCCGACCGGGCGCTGTGGGTCGAGCTCGACGGCGCTACTCGCAAGGATCGCGCGCTCGCGAGAGATGACTACTTCGCGGCGCACTGGGACCGATGGGCCGAGCACGAGGATCGATTCATCGCCCGCGAGAATCCGAGGGTGCTGGCGGACACGATTGTGGACGGGAACGATGTCACGTCGTTCTCCTTAGAGTTGTCACCATGACTTCCCCGTTCATTTCCGTCGGCGAACTTGCCGACGCGCTCTCTGGTTCGAATCCGCCGGCCGTTCTCGACGCGAGTCTCGTGCTGCACCCGGCTCAGTTCGATGGCGACTACCGTCGCGACAGCGGCCGACCGCGCTGGATCGCGGGGCACATCCCGGGGTCCCTGCACGTGGATGTCGCCAGCGACTTCAGCGACACGACGGCGACCCTGCACTACACCCACCCGGAACCGCAGGCGATCGCGGACGAGCTCGCGCGGTTGGGCATCCGGGAGAAGCGCGATGTCGTGGTGTACGACTCGACCGGCAACCTATTCGCTGCACGGCTCTGGTACCTGTTGCGCTGGATTGGGGTGTCAGTTCGCGTTCTCGATGGTGGTTTCGCCGCGTGGCAGGCCGCGGGGGAGCGCGTTGAGACTGGCGAAGGGGTGCGCCCCGAACCGGTGCCGACGTGGTCGGCGAGTGCGGTGCGTGCCGCGTGGGTGAGCAAGAGCGAATTGCTCCAACGGACGCCGGATGACACCCGACCACTCGTGTGCGGATTGCCCGCCGGATCCTTCACCGGCGCCGACTTCACCAGGTATGACCGTCGCGGCCGCATCCCTGGCAGTGTCAACGTCTCGAGCCGGGATCTGTTCACCGCGGACGGGCACGTCAAGACCCGGGTCGAACTCATCCTTGCTTACGACGCCGCAGGCATCGATATCGCGGAGGGGAGCGACGACGAGGTGTTGCTCTACTGCGGTGGCGGAATTTCGGCAGCGGGAAACGCGCTCACGCTCGCTGCGATCGGGAAGAAGGCCGTGCGCATCTACGACGGCTCGCTCGAGGAGTGGTCAGCCGATCCGTCGTTGCCGCTCGACAGCGGCCAGCCCGCTTGACGAGCTACCTGCTCGTCGCTACTTGCTCGACCAGGTCAGGATGATGTCGCTTCCACGTTGGTGAGTGGTAAGCGTTCCGCCGTCGCACGTCAGTTCGACGCCGACAGAGTCGTCGAGTTCGGTGTTCACGAGTTCGTAGGGCAGTTGCTCCAGGTCAGCGCCGTTGAGGGTTGCTTTCGTCGTGACCGTGAGGCCCGAGGCATCCCAGTTTCGGGGGATAGCAACCTCGGCATTGATGTAGGCGATGCCGGTGGACTTTCCGGAGTGCTTGCCCGTGACCACGGTCTGCTGACCCTCAGCGCCCGAGGTGCTGGTGATCGTGTAGTCGGTGTCGACCGTGACTTTGCCGGTGAGATCCCAGGCTAAGGTCTCGTGACCATCAACAGCGACGACCGCAGTGACTTTTTGGGACGCGAGTTCGGCCGTGAGGGCTTCGGCGAGCTTGCCAGTATCGAGGTTCCAGGTCTTGCCCAAGGTGCACGCGGCGATGCCGGTGAGCGGGGCCTCGGGAGGCGGTTCGATGAGTGAGCAGCCGGCAAGGCCGATCACCATGGCGGTCGCGATGGCGACAGTCGACAAGGGCTGAGTGAACAAGAGGGCCTCCCGGTTGCGGTCTCTTCAGCGAATCTTAGTTCGAGTTTCTGCGCGCTCGGTGAGGCCACCCCGATGGGGCGCGACGTTAGCCTTCTGAGGTCCAATGTTGGGTGAAGGGACTGCCCGACACTTGGGTGCTTAGAGTCGTCCCAGTGCATGTTGTTGCCATGACCGTGCCGTCGCCGAGCGTCTCGGTGGGGATCGTCACCGAGTTCTCGCCAGCAACACCGTTGACGAGGAACTGGTTTTGCACCGAGTATCCGGCGTTGTCCCAATTCGAGAACACGACGTCAGTAGTGTCGCCCTGCCAGCTCCACTCGCCGCTCGTATCACCGCCCTGGGTCTGAACCAACGTGATGGTGAGGTCGTCCTTCTGGACGCTGATGGTGTACGTGACGTCAATGTGGGAGGCGACTGTGCCACTCCCGTCGAATACGAAGTCTTGGCGACCGACTCCTTCTGATTGAGTGACGTTCAGCCCGTGCGAGGAGAGTTGCTCGCCGAGTTGCGCAGCGAGGTCGGGAAGGTCTAAGATCCACGTCTTCCCTGAGATGCACGACGTTGAGCTATTGCCAGCCCCGCTGCACGCGGCGAGGGAGAGCAGCAGCAGTGCCGAAGCTGCGATGGGCTTAGTGAATGAGGAGAACATGAGACCCTTTCGCGTCGTCCTCCTCGAATCATAGGACTGCACCGAGTAGTTCGGCAGAGGGTATTCAGGCCCACCCGAGATCGTGAAGTTGCTCGTCGTCGATCCCGTAGTAGTGCGCGATCTCGTGCACCAGCGTGATGCGAATTTGATTCTTGAGTTCGTCGAGATCCGGGCTGACGTGCAGAAGCGGCTCGCGGTACAGGATGATCCGATCGGGCAGCTCACCGAAGCCATAGTTGCCACGTTCCGTGAGCGCGACGCCATCGTAGAGGCCGAGCAGGTCGAGCGAACCGTCGTCGGGGCGATCCTCGGTCACGAAGACCACATTGTCGAGGCCGTCGACCATGTCATCCGGGAGTAGGTCGAGCTCGTCGATGACGAGTCGTTCGAAGCGTTCCGCGTTGTACTCCTCGGGGCTCATTCGAGACACTCCACGAGGGTTCCTTGCAGGTACCCCAGCCAGTCGTAGAGATCGAGCATGCGGTCGTCTCCCGACCCGGCGTCGCCATCGCCTTCGATCTGCAGGCGCGCTGCCAGCACGAGACGCAGGTCAGTGAGGTGGCGTAGCCATGACTGTGCTGCCGGGGGATCGAGCACGACCAGCATCCCGCCGTTGAGCGTGGCGACGACGGCTCTCGCGTTGGCGATCTTGCGGTCGACGAGCCCGAGCTCGGTGAGCTGGCGATGTTCGGAGGAAGCTTCACTGTCGTCGCGGTAGGCGTCCGGCAACAAACGAGCCAACGCCGGGTCAAGCGGGGGAGCGGAAGCCCCGCCGATGCCCAGCTGCGCGAGCAGCACATCGGTGGGGGATTCGGCCGCGCGCTCGTCGAGAAGCTCGATGAGTTGCCCGGCGAGAGCCGCAAGTACGGCAGTCTCACCGGGTTCGAGCCGCGCAGTCACAAGGTTCCCCTCGCGGGAGAACGGGATCACGAGCTCTCCTTGGACAGCGTCGCCCACAAGCCGAAATCGTGCATCGCTTCCACGTGGCGTTCCATCTCTTCGCGGCCCCCGGATGCCACTACCGCGCGCCCTTCGTTGTGCACGACCAGCATCAGCCGCTGCGCCTCCTCGGCGCTGTGACCGAAGTAGCTTCGGAACACGTAGGACACGTAGGTCATCAGGTTGACGGGGTCATTCCAGACGATGGTGACCCACGGCTGGTCGGCGAGCTGCTGGAGTGTGTCGAGCGGGGAGTCGAGCGGCGTCTCGAGGGTGCGTGACATCCGTGCCTCTCTCGAAATGAAAACGGCCCGACTTTATCAGTCGGGCCGTTCTCAGTGGGGTGATCGACGGGGCTCGAACCCGCGACATCCGGCTCCACAAGCCAGCGCTCTGCCAACTGAGCTACGACCACCATGGCTGCTGTGCGCGGCACAGCCCGTCAAGTGTATTACAGCTTTCCGACTTTAGAGACGCCCCGCGAATCCCTGCACAACTTCGGCAGAGATAGCCTGAACCTGCTCAGTGCTCGGGCCGGGCTCAGCGGTGAAGACCGCTTTGCGGTAGTACTCAAGTTCGCGGATCGACTCACGGATGTCGGCGAGCGCACGATGCCCGCCATCCTTGGTTGGCGCGTTGAAGTACACCCGGGGAAACCACCGTCGCGATAGTTCTTTGATCGACGAGACATCGATGCTGCGGTAGTGCAGGTGCGAATCGACGCGCGGCATGTATTTGGCCAAGAACGTGCGGTCGGTGCCGATCGTATTGCCGGCGAGCGGAGCGGTCTGGGCGGTCGGCACAAACCTGAGGATGTACTCGTTGACTGCGTACTCGGCATCGGCAAGGGCGACGCCATTCGGAATCTCGTCGAGCAGCCCGCTCTCCCGGTGCATATTCGTGACGAAGTCGCCCATGTTGTCGAACGCCGACTGGTCGGGCTTGATGACAATCGAGAAGCCGGGATCGACAGCGACGAGGTCATAGTCGGTGATAACGACGGCTACTTCGACGAGTTCGTCGATGGAGATATCCAGCCCCGTCATCTCGCAATCGATCCAGACGAGCAGGTCAGAGGTGGAAGCCATAGTGAAAGTCTAGGCGGCGGCACTGACCGGAGCATGCCGTGTGGGGGCGAGGAATGCCGAGTTCCCGGCAGCATCTGGTATGACTTGACCATGAGCGATTCAGCACCGAAGGTTGCGCGCGGCGACGAGTACATCGTCTTCTACGTTGCAGGGCCGTACGACGGCCGGAACGATACCCGTATCAGCACGGATGGCTCGTGGGAGACTGAGATCACTGTCATCGCGGCCGTCGACGGCAAAGAGACGCAGCTCGTCTACGACAACCCGGTTGCGCGCGAGGTTGGCGGCAAAGTCCAGGTCACGTACACGTGGGACGCAGCGGACAGCGATCCGCTCGAAGCCCTCGACGAACGCAACGACGGCTAGGAATCCTTCGACGGGTTTCACGGTTGGCGCTCAAGTGAACCTCCTCTTCTTCGCCTCGGACTTCTGTGAACCGTGCATGGTGACACGGAAGGTGTTGGGCGAGGTTTCGTTACTCGTACCACGTGCCCGCATCGCCGAATTGGATGTCGTGCGCGACGCCGACGAGGCGCAGCGGGCGGGCATCCGTTCGACGCCGACGGTAATTGTGCTTCGGGATGATGGCACCGAGGTGTTTCGTGCCGAAGGTATTCCAACGACGAACCAGGTGCTCGTGGCTCTGGCCAAAGCTGTCTGAGGTATCGTTGGGCGATTCCTTGCCCTCGTAGCTCAGGGGATAGAGCAGGAGCCTTCTAATCTCTTGGTCGCAGGTTCGAATCCTGCCGAGGGCACTTCAGTAA
>JAHBSZ010000011.1 GCA_019638845.1 Salinibacterium sp.
CCGGGCGCGAGCCGGGATCCGCCACGAGTCGAGCCGGGGTCGGCCCAGTTAATCGCACGTTAACGCGCGGGTGGCAGGATAAGCGGATGGATAGCGAGAACAACATCGCCGACACCGGTGCCGCCACCGAGTCCCTCGACGAGTACGACCTCGATGAGTCGTCGAGCGTCGATGACGGCACGCTTCCACTGGATCGCTTTCTCGACCGGGAGTTGAGCTGGCTCGCGTTCAACCAGCGCGTGCTCGAACTCGCAGAAGACCCCGAACTTCCCCTCTTGGAGCGCGCCAACTTCCTCGCCATTTTCGCGAGCAACCTCGACGAGTTCTTCATGGTGCGCGTCGCCGGCCTCAAGCGCCGCATCGCCACCGGCCTCGCTGTGCCGACGAATATCGGCACCGCTCCGGCGGATGTCCTCGCCGACGTGAGCGCCAAGGCCCACGAACTCCAGGAGCGCCACGCTCTGGCGTTCCGCGAAAGCGTCAAGCCCGCCCTCGATGCGGCCGACATCCACATCGAGACCTGGGCCGACCTCGGCGAGGCTGACCGCGAGCGCATCGACGAGATCTTTTCGAGCCAGATTTTCCCGGTGCTCATGCCGCTTGCGGTCGACCCCGCGCATCCATTCCCCTATATTTCGGGGCTCTCTCTGAACCTGAGCATCCGGGTGCGCAGCCCCAAGACCGGCAAGGAGGAGTTCGCCCGCCTCAAGGTGCCGCAGAACCTGCCGCGCTTCGTGCAGCTTCCCGACGACGAGAGCGGACTGCTGCGGTTCATCCCGCTCGAAGACCTCATCTCCAACCACCTGGGCGACCTGTTCCCCGGCATGGAGATCCTCGAACACCACGAGTTCCGCGTCACCCGCAACGAAGACGTGGAGGTCGACGAAGACGAATCCGAGAACCTGCTGCAGGCCCTCGAGAAGCAGATTCTGAACCGTCGTTTTGGCCCGCCCATCCGGCTCGAAATCACCGACGACATGGATGCAGTAACTCTCGGCTTGCTGATGAGCGAGTTGTCCATCACCGAGCAGGAGGTGTACAGACTGCCCGCGCCCCTCGATCTCGGTGGCCTGTTCCAACTGACGCGGATCGACAACCCGTCCCTCAAGTACGCCAAGCACCTACCGACGACCGCCGTGCAGTTGCTGCCAAGCGAGCCCAATGCGCAGCCGGACGTCTTCGCGTCGATCGCGCGACAGGACATCCTGCTGCACCACCCGTACGAATCGTTCTCGACGAGCGTGCAGGCGTTCCTCGAGCAGGCTGCGGCCGACCCGAACGTGCTGGCCATCAAGCAAACCCTGTATCGCACGAGCGGTGACAGCCCGATCGTCGAAGCACTCATCGATGCGGCCGAAGCGGGCAAGGCGGTGCTGGCGCTCGTCGAGATCAAGGCGCGCTTCGACGAGACCGCGAACATCTCGTGGGCGCGCAAGCTCGAGAAGGCGGGCGTGCACGTCGTGTACGGCCTCGTCGGGCTCAAGACGCACTGCAAACTCGCGCTGGTCGTGCGGCAAGAGAACGGCGTGCTTCGCCACTACAGCCACATCGGCACCGGCAACTACAACCCGAAGACGAGCCGCATCTACGAAGACCTCGGCCTGCTCACCGCGAGCGACACCGTCGGCAAAGACCTCACCCGTCTGTTCAACGAACTCTCCGGCTACGCGATCGAGAAGAAGTTCAAGCGGCTCTTGGTGGCCCCGCTGCATTTGCGCAAGGGACTCCTCAAGCGCATCCGGCAGGAGGCGAACAATGCGCGTGAGGGTTTGCCGTCGGGCATCCGTATCAAAACCAACTCGATTGTCGATGAGGCGATCATCGATGCGCTGTACCGAGCAAGCAGCGCGGGCGTTCCCGTCGAACTCGTCGTGCGCGGAATCTGCTCCCTGAAGCCGGGCCAGGAGGGCGTCAGCGAGAACATCACCGTGCGCTCGATTCTCGGGCGCTATCTCGAACACGCGCGCATCTTCTCCTTCCACAACAACGGTGATCCGCAGGTGTTTATCGGCAGCTCCGACATGATGCATCGAAACCTCGACCGCCGAGTGGAGGCTCTCGTGCGGCTCACCGACCCTGACCACCTCCAGGAGCTCGACGACTTGTTCAACCTCGCGATGTCGCCCGAAACCAGTTCGTGGCACCTCGAAGCCGACGGCACGTGGACGCGCCACAGCAGGGCAGACGACGGAACACCCCTCGAGGACATGCAGAATGTTCTTATGAGGCAGATCTCACAGCGAAAGCGCGGCGGGGTTCTTCGGTGACGGACGCCCCGACCCCTGTCCTTGCAGCAGGAGCCGTGTGCTGGCGCATGGTCGACGGTAAGCCGAAAGTGCTCGTCGTGTATCGAAGCGCGCACGCGGATGTCTCGCTCCCCAAAGGCAAGGTTGATCCGGGAGAAACCCTTCCCGAAACTGCCGTGCGCGAGATTCGGGAAGAGACCGGCCTCGCGATCGTGCTCGGGGCACCGCTGGGCACCGTCGAGTACCCGCTGCCGAACGGTCGCGACAAGGTCGTGTACTACTGGTCTGCCGAGGTCAACGACCACGACCTCGAACTCGCGAAGTTCACCCCCAACGACGAGATCGCCTCCCTTGAGTGGCTGTCGCTCGGCGCCGCTCGAAAGAAGCTGAGCTACGAGCACGACCTCGACGTCGTCAATCGCTTCGCCTCGCGCTTCAAGGCGGGCAACGCTCGCACGTTCGCCCTGATCGCAGTGCGACACGGCAAAGCGGTCGACCCGTCATCATGGGACGGCCCCGACTCCACCCGCCCTCTGATGCAACGAGGGATGGACCAGGCCTCCAGTATCGCGAATGGCATCGCCGCCTATGCACCCGAACGGATCCTCTCGAGCACGGCCGTTCGGTGCCTCAGCACGGTCGCTCCGCTCGCTGAACTCACGGGCATCCCGGTGCGGGCGACGGAGGACATCAGCCAGGACGCGTACGAGGCGGGAACCTCGGGTGTACCCGGGGTAGTGAGCAAGCGCCTCAAGCGCAAGGTGAGCGCGGTCTTGTGCAGTCACGGACCCGTGCTGCCGCGCATTGTGGCCGAGATCGCCTCCCGCACCGAGACCGAGGCAGACGCGGCCCTGCGCCGCGCCGCATCCCTCTCGACCGGAGACTTCACCGTCATGCACATCTCCCTGCGGCACCCCAAGTCGGGCATCGTCGCGGTGGAAACGCACTCCCCCGCGTGATTTCGGGAAGAGACACGCGCCGAGTTACGGCGTCGTTAACCTTCCGTTCACCTCTGGGGCCGAACGTGGTTAACCGCTGTGCATAGCGTCGACGATTGGGTCGCACCGGCCCGTCCTGAATCCACCAGAAGAATCTCCTGAAAGGGAACCACTGTGAACTTCAAGCGTCTTGGCACCATTGGTGCCATCGCAATCGCTGGATCGATCGTCCTCTCCTCCTGTGCAGCAAACGAGGCCCCTGCTGAACCGACCGCGAGCCTCTCCGGCACCTTGGTCGGCGCCGGTTCGTCGGCACAGGGTTCCGCGCAGGAAGCATGGATCGCCGCGTTCCAGACCGCCAACCCCGACGTGAACATCACCTACGACCCCACCGGTTCGGGTGCGGGCCGCGAGACCTTCATCGGTGGCGGTTCTGACTTCGCCGGATCCGACTCGGCGCTCAAGCAGGAAGAGATCGACGGCGGATTCGCAGCATGCGTTCCCGGCACCGGTTACATCCAGGTTCCCGACTACATCTCCCCGATCGCCGTGATCTTCAACGTGGACGGTGTTGACAAGCTCAACCTCGACGCGGCGACGCTCGCCAAGATCTTCAAGGGCGACATCACGAGCTGGGATGACCCGGCCATCGCAGCTCTCAACGCGGGCACCACGTTCCCGTCCGCAGCAATCACGGCTGTGCACCGCTCAGATGACTCGGGTACGACGAAGAACTTCGCCGACTACCTGTTCCAGAACGCGCCCGACGTGTGGACTGAGAAGCCTGCCGACCCGTTCCCCTACGCCACCGGTGAGGCCGCTCAGGGCACCTCCGGGGTCGTTGGTGCAGTGACCAACGGCACCAACACCATCGGCTACGCGGACGCATCAAAGGCCGGCGCGCTCGGCACCGCCGCGATCAAGGTCGGCGACACGTTCGTCAACTACACGGCCGAGGCCGCCGCTGCCGTTGTCGCTGACTCGCCCGCAGGCGCCACCGCAGGCGCCACCGACCTGTCGATCAGCATCAACCGCACGACGACCGACCCGACGCACTACCCGCTCGTGCTGGTGAGCTACCTCATCGCCTGCAACGAGTACGTGAAGGCGGACGTTGCTCCGCTCGTTGCCGCCTACCTCGGCTACGTCACGAGCGCCGACGGCCAGGCCGAGGCCGCGGCTTCCGCCGGTGCCGCGCCGATGTCGGCTGCGCTGTCCGACAAGATCGCCGCGATCATCTCAGCAATCAAGTAACCCCAGCATCAACAACTGTCGGGCTGCGACACCTGTGCACATTGCACGCCGTGTCGCAGCCCGACAGACTTGGGGGACATCCCCACGTGTCCTCCATCGCAAACTCACTCCGTACTCACCGTCACGTCGCGCAGGAAGTCAGGAATGACGACAGTAACTCCGTCGCCCAGAGCCAAGCTCCGCCCCGCCGACCGAATCTTCTCCGGCGCCACAGTCATCGCTGGCAGCATCATCCTCGCCGCGCTTGCCGCGGTAGCGATCTTCCTCCTCGCGCAAAGCGTCCCCGCCCTCGTCGTCGATCCAGCCGAACTCAAGGGTTCGCCCTCGAGTTTCTGGGAGTACGTTGCCCCGCTCGCCTTTGGCACCGTCTGGTCGGCGTTCCTCGCCCTGCTGATGGCGCTTCCGATCTCGCTGGGCATCGCACTGTTCATCTCGCACTACGCTCCGCGCCGTGTCGCTCAGACGCTCGGCTACATCATCGACCTCCTCGCCGCCGTGCCGTCGGTAGTCTTCGGCCTCTGGGGGATCAAGATCCTCGCCCCGGCGATCGTGCCGCTCTACACCTGGCTCGTGGACAACGCCGGCTGGTTCCCGCTCTTCAGCCCGCCCGTCTCGGGAACTGGCCGCACCATCCTCACGGTCGCGATCGTTCTGGCGGTCATGATCATCCCGATCATCACCGCGATCTGCCGTGAGGTATTTCTGCAGACCCCCGTGCTCCACGAGGAGGCTGCCCTTGCTCTCGGCGCCACTCGATGGGAGATGATCCAGATGGCGGTGCTGCCCTTCGGCCGCCCCGGAATCATCTCGGCCGCGATGCTTGGCTTGGGTCGCGCCCTCGGTGAAACCATGGTCGTCGCGATGGTGCTATCTCCGGCTGTGCTCATCACGTTCGTGCTGACCGGCTCGCAGAACTCGCCAACGATCGCAGGAAACATCGCGCTCAACTTCCCCGAGGCGTACGGCGTCAACGTCAACGCCCTCATTGCGACCGGCCTCATCCTGTTCATCATCACTCTGATCATCAACTCGGTGGCGCGATTCGTCATCAACCGCCGCAAGGCATTCTCGGGAGCCAACTGATGACTGCCACCACCGCCCCGACCGAGGGAATCGTCAACTCCCTGACCTCGGGCCGCCTCCCCAAGTGGGCGCCGTGGGCGCTTCTCGGCGGCAGCTGGTTGGCGATGGGTGTGCTGTTCGGTCTCATGGCCGCAGCCACCGAGTCCGACTTCAATCCTGTGCTCGCGCTCTTCGTCGGCACTGTGCTGTTCGATGTGCTGATCTTCATCGTCGCGTACCTCGTCGAGGGCATCCGTCAAGCCAAGAACCGCCTCGTTACGTCGCTGGTAATGACGGCGTTCATCATTGCCCTCTTGCCGCTCGTCTCGCTGCTCGCCACCGTGCTCATCAACGGGCTGCCCCGATTCGACATCGTGTACTTCACCGAGTCGATGCGCAACGTCGTCGGCGAGGGCGGCGGGGCCCTGCACGCGATCATCGGAACCTTGGAAATGACCGGGATGGCGACCCTCATCTCGGTTCCCATCGGTCTCCTCACCTCGATATACCTGGTCGAGTACGGCACCGGGACTCTCGCCAAGGCGATCACCTTCTTCGTGGACGTGATGACGGGAATCCCGTCGATCGTCGCTGGTCTGTTCGCCTTCACCTTCTTTGCGCTTATCACGGGAGATCCGGGCATTCGCTTCGGCTTCGGTGGCGCTGTCGCGTTGTCGCTGCTCATGGTGCCTGTGGTGGTCCGCTCGAGCGAGGAGATGCTCAAGCTCGTGCCGAACGAGCTGCGCGAGGCATCCTACGCACTGGGTGTACCTAAGTGGCTGACGATTCTGAAGATCGTCATCCCGACGTCGATCGCCGGAATCACGACCGGCATCACGCTCGCGATCGCCCGGGTGATCGGCGAGACCGCGCCGCTGTTGATCATCGCCGGCTACACGACGAGCATGAACTACGACCTGTTCTCTGATCGGATGATGTCACTGCCGGTCTTCGTCTACAACCAGTACGCCAACCCGGGTTCCGACGTGCAGCCGTATCTCGATCGCGCGTGGGCGGGCGCACTGACCCTCATCCTGATCGTCATGGCACTCAACCTCGTTGCTCGCCTCATCGCCCGCATCTTCTCCCCCAAACTCGGCCGCTAGGGCCATCGCAAACAAGACAGGAAATCTGTGTCCAAGCGCATCGAAGTAAACGACCTGAACGTCTACTACGGCAAATTCAAGGCCGTCGAGGATGTCACGCTCACGATCGAGCCCCGCACGGTGACGGCGTTCATCGGTCCGTCCGGCTGCGGCAAGAGCACGTTCCTGCGCACCCTCAACCGTATGCACGAGGTCATCCCCGGAGCCCGAGTCGAGGGCGAGGTGCTCATCGACGGCAACAACCTCTACGGGCCGGGTGTCGACCCCGTGCTCGTGCGTCGCCAGGTCGGCATGGTGTTCCAGCGGCCCAACCCGTTCCCGACGATGTCGATTCGGGACAACGTGCTCGCGGGCGTGAAGCTCAACAACCGCCGGATGTCGAAGTCAGACGGCGACGCCCTCGTCGAACAGTCGCTTCAGGGCGCGAATCTGTGGAACGAGGTTAAGGATCGCCTTGCCCTCCCCGGCTCGGGTCTGTCTGGCGGGCAACAACAGCGGCTGTGTATCGCCCGCGCGATCGCGGTCTCTCCCGAGGTCATCCTCATGGACGAGCCGTGCTCGGCACTGGACCCGATCTCGACGCTTGCTATCGAAGACCTCATTGAGGAGCTCAAGCGGGAGTACACGATCGTCATCGTGACCCACAACATGCAGCAGGCGTCGCGCGTGTCTGACAAGACGGCATTCTTCAACATCGCTGGCACCGGCAAGCCCGGCAAGCTCATCGAGTACGACGACACCACCACGATGTTCTCGAAGCCCAGCGTGCAGGCGACGGAAGACTACGTCTCCGGCAAGTTCGGTTGATCTAGCTGTCGCTCGACTCGACGACGATCGTGCCGTGAACATCGCAGGCAGCGGCCAAGGTGTTCGTGATTGTGCCGAACTGGCGCAGATTGCGGTGAAGCAGCTCGATGCGCCGCGGTGGCTCGTCGGTGACCAGCCGGATCTCGTAGACGAGCTCGGTGAACTTGGGCGGCACGTCCTGCCGATGTGCGGTGACACTGATTTCGGCGCTGTCGTAGTCGAAGGGCATCATGGCGCGGGCGCGCTCCAGCCCCTTCAGGAGACACCCCGCGAGGGCTGCGGCGAGAAGCTCGGCGGGCCCGGGTTGGCCCGATGGCTGTTCCGGCGCCCACGCTGACTCGATGGGGATCACCTGATCGCCTGCCGTGATGGTGGACTGGCGCTCGCGAGTGGTGGCGCCCGTTACGACGTAGCTGGTGGGTGTCTCTGGCATGGGTCTATGGTGCTACGCGCTGGCGATCATGAGTACGGGATCCGCGCTCGGGGTTGTCGAGCCCCCGCGGGGTTCCACCGTCACGCCGACCGAGTCGCCGTGGAGCATGGTGCCCTCGAGCACGCACCACGTCGTGCCGTCCGCGCCAACGTTCAACATTCCGGCCGGGCGCGCGCCGTCATCGTTGATGTACCAGAGTTCGTAGACCTTGTCCGGCGGGAGCGAATGCATCCCGTCGACGATGAGCGCCGCTGTCGCGAGGCTCGAGGCGTAGACGAGGGTCGCCTCGCCGCCGCCCTCCATTGTGGTCTTGATGCTCGTCATGTCGGAGGCGGCGTAGATCGCGGCAAGCCGGTCAGCGGAAGCTTGCTGGGACGTGGTGGCGTTGATCGTCGTGACGGCGATGCCACCACCAACGATGAGGGCCACTGCCGCCGCCACGGCGAGGAGCGCCCTGACGGGTCGACTGAACCAGCGCGCCTGGGCTATGGACTCCGCGCGGCCGGAGAAGCGGGCATCCGGCTCGCGCTCGACCTGCGGAGTGCTGGCGAGCTGGGCCATGATGCTCGCCTTGAGCGTCGCGAGCGGAGTCTCGGGGTCGACCGCGAGGCCGAGGAGAGCTGCGGTGTCGGCGAACTCCGCAGCCTCGGTGCGTGCTTCTGCAGAGACGTCCATGTGGGCCTCGAACGCGCGGACGTCAGCCGCGTCGAGCGCATCGAGCGCGTAGGCGGCGCTCAGCCCGGTGAGGTCGGCACCGCGGGGGGTCACGAGGTCACCCCCAATTCGTCACGAAGACGAATCATGCCATCGCGCAGTCGGGTCTTGACGGTGCCGATGGGAACGGAAAGCAGTTCAGACACTTCGCTGTGGCTGTAGCCGCCGTAGTAGGCGAGGGAGACGGCCTGGCGCTGCAACTCAGTGAGTTGTGTCATCGCCCTCTCCACCCTTTCGTGCTCGATTCGGACCTCGATGGTCTCGGAAACATGGTCGTAGTCGACCTTGTGGTCGCGGATGCCGATTCGAGTATCCCGATCACGGGAGGACTGCGAAGATCTCACGCGATCCACCGCGCGGCGGTGTGCCATCGTGAAGATCCACGTCGTTGCTCCCCCCTTATTCGGATCGAACCGGCTTGCGGTTTGCCAGATCTCGAGAAAGACCTCTTGGGTCACTTCCTCCGACTGCGCGTGATCGCGCAGCAGACGCTTGATAAGCCCGAATACCCTTGGCGCGACCTGGTCGTAGAGGTCGGAGAACGCGCGCTGGTCGCCTTGGGCGACGCGAACCAGCAGATCCCGCTGAACTACCGCGGGAGTGCCCTCAGCCGGATGCTCGCTACCGACATCTTCCTCGTGAGACACAGTCTCCAGCCTGCCGTATGTCGGTCGGTTCGTGGTGCCGGGCCGCAGAACGCCTCTCGGCGCAAGGCCGCTCGAAGCGGCTATTAGTGGAGCCCGGGGTTACTGCGGCCCGGCTTCGACCATTTTAGTCGAGGTTGCCTGAGCGGTAGAGCCGTCCACATGCCGACAACTCGTCGGCGGTGAGAGACAGCCGGTCGGCACGGGTGGTCAGCTCGGTCGCGCGGTCGGGATTGATGGGTTCTTCGTCGTCGGCGAGGCTCGTGCATCCGGCCGAAAGGATGCGACTGAACGATGCCGCGCGGTCGAGCGCCACCGCGAAGTCGCCCCGGAACAGGCCGCGGAGGATCTGGTCGGCGAGCTCGGTGATCTCGTCGGGGCCGGTTGGCATCGGGGCCCCCGCGACGAGCGCGTCGATGGTCGGCAGCACGTCGAGGCCGCGCTGGAATAGCAGGCTCGTGCCGGCCGGGTCTTGGCGAATCAGGAGCCGCAGCAGGTAGATGCGCCACAGTGCTCCTGGCAGGCTGCGCGGGCTCGAGCGGGCCCAGAGCTCGGCGAGAGCGTCGATGCCGTGGGCATCCGTGTAGGCGACGAGGCGGTCGATGACGTCCGGATCCTCGGTCTCGCGTGCCCGGTCGACGAGAGCGTGTGCCGTGTCGTGGGCGACGCGCAGAATCTGTGCAGGGTCTTCGCCGCCCTCATACTCGTCGAACTTGTCGCCGGAGTACTGGGTCGGTTTGTGGAAGTCGTCGGCCATCACGACAACGGTACGCTTCACACATGCTCGTTGCGTTCTCTGTGGCCCCGACGACCGGTGCGGACGACACCGGATCCGTCCACCTCGCCGTCGCCGCGGCGATCAAGATTGTGCGCGAATCCGGCCTGCCGAATCAGACCGATTCGATGTTCACGACGATCGAGGGCGACTGGGATGAGGTCTTCGACGTGGTGCGCCGCGCGACTGAAGCCGTGCAGGAGTTCAGCCCGCGGGTCTCCCTCGTGCTCAAGGCCGACATCCGCCCCGGTTTCACGGGTCAGCTCACCGAGAAGGTCGAGCGGATCGAACGGGCATTAGCAGCCGACTGATCCCGGTACGCTTAACCCTGTAGGGCCTGTAGCTCAGTTGGCAGAGCATCGGACTTTTAATCCGCGGGTCGTGGGTTCGATCCCCACCGGGCCCACAGTGAGATGTGGCACTTTCCGCCATACTTCTCGACTTCCCCAACTCGCCGCATCTTGCTGGTGGGCCCGGAAGTCGGAGAACTTTTCGTGGGCCCCCGCTGAGCAGACAGCCGTAGTGCGCAGACCCAGAACTCGCACCGGCGCCCAACCGCGCACTGTGGATGCGGCTCAGTAGGGGAGTCGATCCCCACCGGGCCCACAAATGACA
>JAHBSZ010000012.1 GCA_019638845.1 Salinibacterium sp.
GCCGGGGGCGTCGGGCGTGACGGCTTGGAGGGCATCCGGGCTGATGATGCGGCAGCCGCGGCCTTTCATCTGCTCGAAGTAAGCGGCGGACGAGATGTTCCGCATGAAGAGCAGGCACTCGAGGGGCTTGACGTCTGTGCCGGTGGCGATCATGTCCACGGTGACGGCGACGCGGGGGAAGTAAGAATTGCGGAAGTCGTTGAGAAACTCCTCCGGCTTCTTGCCGGTCGATTTGCTCGTGATCTTCTGGCAGAACTCGTTGCCCTTGCCGAACTCCTCGCGGATGATGCGGGTGACGTCGTCGGCGTGCAGGTCGGTTTTTGCGAAGACGAGCGTCTTGGGGCACTCGGTGCGGCCAGGGAAGATTTCGGGAAGGCGTTCCTTGAACGTGCGGATGACGAGGCGGATCTGGCTCTCGTTCACCACGTCGCGGTCGAGCTGCGTGCCGGTGTATTCCAGGTCGTCATCGAGCGCGGCGTACCGCTTCTTGCGGGTGGTGCGGTCGCGCTTGGGGACGAGGTACGCGGGGTCCTTGATGAGCTTGGCGCCGTCCTTGGTGACCTGAGTTTCGATGCGGTAGACGTCGTAGCCGACGTTGACGCCGTCGAGCACGGCCTGCTCGTGGGTGTACTCCATCACGAGGTTGTTCTGGAAGAAGCCGATGGTCTGGGCGCTGGGCGTGGCGGTGAGGCCGATGAGGGTGGCGTCGAAATACTCGAGGACCTGCCGCCAGACGTTGTAGATGGAGCGGTGGCATTCATCGACGATGATGAAGTCAAAGAACTCGGGCGGGATCTTCTCGTTGTACACGACCGGGAGCGGCTGTTTGACGAGGGCGTTCGCAGCCTCGAACATGGACGACTCTTCGCCGGACTCGTCGAACTCCTCCTCGCCCTTGAGGATGGAGTAGAGGCGCTGGATCGTGGTGATGACCACCTTGGCAGCGGGGTCGATGGTGTTCTTCTTGAGATGCTGGACGCCGAACTCCTCGGTGAACTTGTACTGGTTGTACGGGGAGGCGAACTGCTGGAACTCGTTGAGCGTCTGCTTGCCGAGGTTGTTGCGGTCGACCAGGAAGAGCACCCGCTTCGCGCCCGCGAACTTGATGAGGCGGTAGGCGATGTTGCAGGCGGTGAAGGTCTTGCCCGCGCCCATGACCATCTGGATAAGCGAGCGGGGACGATCGGCCGCGAGCGACTTCTCGAGACTCTCAATCGCCGTGACCTGCTTGGCCCAGAGTTTGGAGGTGTCGAGCACCGGCATCTTCCGCAGGCTTGCGCGGAGTTGCCGCTCCAGCCCCGCGAGCCGAACGAGTTCCTCCGGTCGATGAAACGCGAACACCTCGCGGCTGCACGGCTCCGGATCGAGGTTGCTTGTGAACTGGGTCACCGTCCCCGTGGACTCGTACGCAAACGGCAGCGCCGTCCCATCCGGCGTCCAGCGCGGCAGGCCCTTTGGCAGGCCTCCGATGTACTTGGCCGACTGGGTCTCGACACCCTTCAGCGTGTGCCCCTCGGGCTTGGCTTCGACA
>JAHBSZ010000013.1 GCA_019638845.1 Salinibacterium sp.
GAAGTTGTCCCATCCGTAGTGGGAAGTTGAGAGGGGATCGGTGGTGGTCCTGGGGGAGCCGGGTGAGGGTATCATCCGGTTGCATTGTTTCCTCCAGAACAGGAGCCACCACCGATGTCTGAACGCTACCAGATCGTCTCTCCCGACGGCAGTGACGCCACGTCCGCGTTGCCCGAGTCGAAGCAGCTCGCGGAGCTGCTCAGCAAAGACGGCCAACTGATCCTCCCGCTTCTCGATCTTGTCGAACAGGCCCAGTGTGCGATCGACGACCTCGTCGACGTCATGGGCCGGGCCACGATCGAGGCGGTGCTGCAGATGAGCGCCGAGCAGCTCGCTGGTCCCCGGCAGCAGGGGAAGAAGTCCGACCGCGAGGTGGTCTACCACGGCTCGCAGCCCGGACGGGTGAAGCTCCAGGAACGTCAGCTCAAAGTCACCAAGCCGCGGCTACGGAAGAAGCGATGTGAAGAGCACGAGTCCGGTGAAGTGGAGATTCCCGCCTACGCGGCGATGCACGACGACACCCGGCTGGCGGACCGCATGCTGCACATCCTGATGCGGGGCGTCTCCACACGGAACTACGCCGAGGTGCTACCGGAGATGGCCGAGACCGTCGGAGTCTCAAAGAGCCAGGTCTCGCGGGAGTTCATCGACGCGGGAGAACGACTACTCAAAGAACTGACGGAGCGGGACTTCTCCGAGACACGGCTGCTGGTGATTGACATCGACGGCCTGCAGTTCGGGCCGTACCACGTGATTTGTGCGGTGGGAGTGGACGAGACAGGACACAAGCATGTGCTCGGCTTTCGCGAGGGAGCGACCGAGAACGCCGAAGTGGCTGTGGCCCTGCTGCAAGACCTCGTGGCCCGCGGCATCAGCCCGTTCCAGAAGCGACTGTTCGTGATCGACGGCTCGAAGGCGCTGCGGAAGGCGATCGAGCAGGTGTTCGGAGGACAGAACCCCGTGCAGCGCTGCCGCAACCACAAGATGAGGAATGTCCTCGGGCATCTGCCGAAGGAGCAGCACGAGCAGGCCCGGTCCACGCTCAAAGCGGCGTTCAAGCTCGACGCAGCCGAAGGCATGGCCAAGCTGGAGCAATATGCGTCGTGGCTGGAGCGGGAATGGCCCAGTGCCGCGACTTCTCTAAGGGAAGGTCTAGCAGAGTTGTTCACGATCAACCGTCTGGGTTTGCCCTCGAAGCTGCGTCGCTGCCTGGGGACGACGAACCTGATCGACAACGGCCACTCGGCCGTGCGGGAACGAACGAGAAGAGTCAAGCACTGGCGGAATGGCACGATGGCTCTGAGATGGGCCGCCGCGGCGTTCGAGGCGGCGTCCAGAAACTTCCGCCGGATCATGGGACACGAGCACCTGTGGATGCTCAAGGCCGCGCTCGACGAAACCTCACGCGACCAACGCCTTGCCCAGGAGACCGTAGCCAGTTAACGTCGAATAAACCCCAGGCCGCTCACCACCACTTTCAACTGAGCTTGGGACATCATCC
>JAHBSZ010000002.1 GCA_019638845.1 Salinibacterium sp.
ACTGCTTCCAGAACGCGGGCGTGAGTTTCGTGTTCGAGATGCCGTCTGGCAGCGACTGGTAGACGGCCTCGTCGCCAAGCGAGATCAGTTCGGGCGAGACATCCGGCAGCTCGACCGCTGGCACCGTGGGCATGAACGCCACGACCAGACGAGACTCGTCACCGTCGTAGGGGAATGCGGCAGCGATGCGGCGCAGTTGCTCGCCCGACACGATGATGAGGTGCGTGTTCACCCCCGTGGCCGAGCGAATCGCCTCAAGAAGAAGTGGCGCGTCGACTGACCCCGAGAAAACCACGTTGCCGCTGTTGAGCACGGTGACCACGTCGGTCGCACCGGCGGCTTCGAACAGCGAGCGCAGGATGGCCATCGGAACTTTCGTGGTGGGCCCAACGTTGATCCCGCGCAACAGCGCAACCGACCGCACTAGTCGGACGCCCTTGCCTCTTTGCGCAACTCGTTCTGCCGCATCGCCTTGAGTGCCGGGTACGCCGACAGCAACACAGCCATCGGAGCTCGCAGCGTCACGCTACGAATCTTGTGCTTCTGGTAGGTGCGCTCGAAGCGCATCACGTAGTTGTAGAACGCGCGCGGTGAGTCGTCGAGGCGCCGAGCCGACATCCCGGTCACCATGTCCGACGAGTAGGCGACCTTGAGCTTGTGTTCGTGCAGGTGGATCGACAGGTCGATGTCCTCGTGCAGCTCATCATCGGGATCCAGACAGGCCGACTCCCGGATGATCCGCCACGCCGTCGCGCGCAGTGCCATGTTGCTCCCAAACAGCAACTGGTAGTCGCGCGTGATCACGATCATCGCCCGGCGAATCGCGTCATCCGCAATGTGCCCGAACCTGCGCAGCGGCATGTCGTAGTACAGCACCGGACCGGTGCAGGCCGCGACCTCCGGATCGCCGAATGCGCGAATGACCTCGGCTACCCAGGTGGGTTCGAGCACGGAGTCGGCGTCGATCCGTCCGATGATGTCCCCGCGTGCGCTGTCAAGACCGAAGTTGCGGGTGGGGATGAGCCCCTGTACCTCGTTCTGCTGGAGGTAGACAATGGGCGCCTCGGGGTAAGCGTGCTGGAGTGCGCGGATCACCGAGGCCGTGGCATCCGTCGACTTGTTGTCGACGACGATGATCTCGAACGGCATGACCGTCTGATCGAGGGCCGCAAGTACGCACGCCTTGATGGTGTCCTGCTCGTTGTAGGCAGGAATGACGATCGACACCGTCGGCAGCAGGGGCATGGCACAACGGTAGCCGTTCCCACTCGGAAAACGACGTGAGCGCTAGTGGTCTGTGACGAAGTCGATGAGCTGCTCGACCCTGCCGAGCAACTCAGGTTCGAGGTCGGCATAGCTGTCGACCTTGCCAAGGATGTGTTGCCATGCCCGCGCGATGTCAGCCTGATCGTCGTGCGCCCAGCCGAGAGCCGCGCAGATGCCATGCTTCCACTCGGTACCGCGCGGGATCACCGGCCACTGAGCGATGCCGAGCCGCTGCGGTTTCACTGCCTGCCACACATCAATGTACGGATGCCCGACCACAAGTACGTGCTCACGGAACGGACCCCGTCCGACAGCGTCAGCGATGCGGCTCTCCTTCGAGCCGGGCACGAGGTGATCGACGAGCACACCCACTCGACGTCCCGGGCCAGGGGTGAAGTCTGCGAGCAAGGACTCGAGATCGTCAACGCCCTCGAGGTACTCAACGACCACGCCCTCAATACGTAGGTCATGCCCCCAAACCTTCTCGACGAGCTCGGCGTCGTGCCTGCCCTCGACGAATATCCGACTCGGCAACGCAACCCGCGCAACGCGATCGGTGACCGCGACAGATCCGGAGGCACTCCTCATCGCCGGCGCCGCGCGCGGCGTCGGTTTGACGAGCTTCACGGACTTTCCGTCGACGAGGAACCCCGCCCCGAGTGAGAACGTGCGAACCGCGCCCGCGCGGCCTTCGAGCTCGACAAGCCCGTTCGCATAGGCGATGATCGCGCCGACGAATCCGGTGCCTGTCTCCTCGAGGACGAGCCCCTTCTCGACCTCGACGGTCGGAACGGGCGCAGGTCCCCGCTGCTGACGGAAACCAGCGAGAACGTCGCTGCCATATCGGTCGTCACTCACCGGTTGAGGCTAGCTGACGGGTGCCGTTGTTGACGGGAGCGCGCGGCGCTGGATCAGATATTGACGTGGGCGACGAGCCACGGGTACGGGTCGATAGTGCTGTCGTCGACGAGCACTCCGAAGTGCAGGTGAGGGCCGGTAGCCACGCCCGTCTCCCCGACGAGCCCGAGCACGGTGCCACGTTTGATGGTCTCGCCGACGGCTACGGCGATGGAGCCGTCTTGCATGTGCGCGTAGAGCGTCGAGACCGTCTGACCGTCGATGACGTGCTGTACGACCACCTTGTTGCCGTATCCGGTGCTGTCCCAGCCCGCCTCGGTGACGACACCATCGGCGACCACTTGGATCGGATAGCCATTTCCTGGGTCGAAGTCAATGCCGTTGTGGAACGTGCTGCACCCGTCGCACACGCGAGGGCCGTAGCCGCTACTGATCGTCGTGCCTTGCGGCATCGGCCACTGCACCACGGAATAGGTCGAGATAGCGAAGGCGTCGCGGTGAACGGGCGCCAGATAGCCGGCCGGGACAACGTACGACTGCGATGGCACTTCCACCGGAGCGGCGGCAAACAACGAATCGGCTTGAGCGGGGAGCGAAGGGATGCTCGTGAGCAGGCCGGTCGCGGCGATGGCGCTCACCGCGAGGATGCGGCGATTTGCGTTGAGGAAACCGATGAGGCGCGGTTCAACGAAGGTATTTCGGGCACGAAGAAACGACGAACGTGGAGTGAGCAACTGGAGATCTTTCGGAACTAGGCGCTCCGCGCGACAAGGCGCTATGAGCACGTGCAACATCGGCACATCGGTTGGGTCAAGCACCGGTCGGTGCTGCACGGACTCTAAGGAAGCGTCAATCCGGCGGCGTCAGCGCACCGGGGCTCACTCAGTCCTGGGGAATTTCCCTGTGACCAGCGTGCGTGACGATTCTGGGAGATCCATGTGGACGGGCCGCGTAGCGCCTGGAGTTGATGACAGCCACGGTCGCCGCAATACCCGCAACAGCGCCAAGGCTTGCCCAGGCGATATCGATTGCCTGGGCATAGCCGACGGGCATCCAGATCGATTGCGCAGCCTCGATCCAGGCCGAACCCAGCACCGCGAAAGCGACAGCGGCCCACCAGCGACGGCGACCGAGGAGAAGCACGAGCAAGATTCCCACAGGGAGAAATGCGACGAATGGCCACACCCAGAGTCCGCGGTCGAAGGCCGGCCCACGCACGAAGGTAAGCCCGACGAGGGCGCCGAAATAGATTGCGGCAATCCCTGTGAGGATGTACCGTTTCGCGCGCATGGCTCAGTATCTCTCCGTCTCCTCTGTGAAAGATGTGAGAAACGTGAGCACCACCTGAGCGACGACGCTGTCGCCGGATTCGATACCCGGTAGCCCGGTTGGTAGCCTCAGACGAATTCATCCGGAAGGGCATTGATGGAGTACGACTGGTTGTCGTTGCAGCACCGCGTCCAGCGCGAATTCTCCCGACGAATTGCTGCCGTGACGGACTGGGATGCACCCACTCCCGACGACGAGTGGAACGTTCGCGACCTCGTCGCACACGTCATCGAGGAACAACAGTGGGTTCCGTACCTGCTGGCGGGCGAGACGGTTGCGACCGCACGCAAGGAGATCGAACCGCTGCGCGGCGACCTGCGCGAAGAGTGGGAGCTGTACTCATTCGCTGCCACCGCAGCGTGGATGTCGACGCCTCCCAGCACCATCGTGCAGCTCTCGTACGACTCGGTCACCATGACCGACTATCTGCGTGAGCAGGTCTCGGATGTCGCGATCCACACCTGGGACTTGGCCCGGGCGATCGGTGCCGACGAAGCACTCGATCCCGAGATAGTCGAAGCGGTCTGGACCGTCTTCGAACCCCAGAAAGACACCCTCGCCGCGAGCGGCTTGTACGCTCCGCCCGTTCCCCTTCCCGCCGATGCTCCACTTCTGCACCAACTGCTCGCCGTCACGGGTCGCGACCCGCGCTAGACGAGAAGGATGCCCGTGAGCACCAGTTCACGCACCTGCGGTAACACCTCGTCCGAGAGTTCGGTGGCATCCACGTCGAGAAGCTGCGCCACTGCATCGCAAATGACCCCGATCGGGAGCGTGCCGTCGCAGGCACCCACGACCGCCGCGAGGGCGGTGCCCAGAGGAACGGTGCGAGCGAATCCCGATCCTTGACGCAAATCCATGACCGTCGGATGCTCGTCGCCGGGCCAGTAGTGGCGTTGCTCGGTCACGTCTGCTGCGACCGTCAGCGACGCCATGGCGAGCGCGGTGTCATCCGTCGCCGCAAGCCAGTCGTGCGCGTCGAGCACTGCGGAGACCCGCTCCCCGAGGGACGCGCCGACGGCACCGTCGAGTATCTCGAAGCGCCGCAGCGTCGGCCCGCCCACTTTCGGACGTCGGAGGGTGATGTAGCCGAAGCCGACCTGTGTCACCCCGCGCGCGTTGAAATCGTCGAGCCATGCGTCATAGAGCCGATCGAACTCGGCGCCGGGGCGCGTACCGCCATCGCGAATCCAGGTCTCGGCGTAGTGCTCGACGTGCTGGCGCTCGCGCTCGATCACCCACGCGTCGAGACCCGTGAAACGCACCCACTGCTCGACGCGGGCAAGGCCATCGGCTTGGGAAAGACCCGGGCCATACTCCCAGTTGCCCAGAAGCTGGGCGACTCCCCCGGGCTCCAGGTGCTTCTCGACATCCTTGATGACGGAGGCGACGAGTGCATCGCCGATCATCCCGCCGTCGCGATACTCGTAGGCGGGCACGCCCTCGGCCGCACGCGGCGTGATGACGAATGGCGGGTTCGAGATGACGTGCCCGAAGCGCTCGGCGACGGGTTCGAACAGAGAGCCGAGTCGAAACTCGATGTTCGTGATGCCATTGAGTTCGGCGTTGAACGCGGCAAGTTCGAGAGCGCGTTGCGAGATATCCGTCGCGACGACCCGCTTCGCGTGCCGTGCGGCGTGCATGGCTTGGATGCCGCAGCCGGTCCCGAGGTCGAGAGCGAGGTCCACGGGGCTGTCGATCATCAGTCCGCTGAGCGTTGTCGAGGCGCCGCCCACGCCGAGAACGTGCTGCTCGGGGATCGCGTGGCCGAGCGCGAGTTCGCCGAGATCGGAGGCGATCCACCACGAAACCACACCGGCGCGATCGACGAAGGAGTAGGGGCGCAGGTCGAGCAAGGGCGCACCGCGTTCATCGACGAGACCGAGTGCCACGGCACCCTCGAACCCGAGGGTGGGCAGGGCGGTGGCGAGCGCGTCCGGCAGGGCCGGCAGTCCGAGGACGAACACCGTGGCGAGGGTCGCTGTCGGCGTGGTGGAGCCCTTGATCGCCCTGAGCGCGGGTACCCGCTGGCCGCGGTGAAGTGCTGCCGCGGCATCCTCGCCCCACAACTCACCAAGCGCGTCCACGGTGAATCGGGCGGCGCCGAGGTCAGCGGCGAGGTCGGCGAGTGCGGTCACTCTCGCAATTCAACCACTCACCTCACGGTCGAGCGGTGCCCTCTCGAGCGATCAGTCCTCCAGCACGGAGAGCACGTTACCTGCGGGATCCTTGAACCAGCAGATCACGGGACCCCACTCACGCTTCTCGGGGCGTGCAATTCCGCGATCGTCGGTGAAATCACCCTCGTAGATCTTGGTCACGACGCCCTTCGCGTTGAGCTCATCGACTGCCTTGTCGACATCCGCGACCGGGAAGTTCAAGATCGTGAAGGTCGCCGGTACGTGATCGGGCTTGGCGTAGACGAGGATCGTGGCCCCGGTTGCAAGGTGGATATCGAGGAAGCCCATCGGATTGTCCTCGACTCGAAGGCCGAGAGTATCGTGGTAAAAGGTGCGCGCGGCATCGATGTCGTCGACCGAGAACCCACTAAATGCCTTTGCTTCTGCGAACATTCCCGTTCCTCTCCACATGTGAACACTGTAAACACTGCCATAGGATTGCCGGATGAGCGAGACCCGTGCGCGACAGACCTACCATCACGGTGATCTGGGGCCCGCTCTCCTCGCCGCTGGTATCGAACTCGCGCGCGAAGGCGGGCCCGACGCGGTGGTCTTGCGCGAGACGACTCGCCGAGTGGGCGTCTCCCCCAATGCCGCGTATCGCCACTTCGCCGATCGCGATGCGCTGCTCGCTGCAGTCAGCGACGCAGCGCTCGCGACACTCGCGACGGCGATCGATGCCCTGTTCGACGCAATCCCGCAGGGCACGCGCGAATCCGTCGCCCGCGCCCAGTTACGCGCAGTGGGCACCGGCTATGTCGCCTTCGCCCTCGATGAGCCGGGTCTGTTCCGTACGGCGTTCTTCGTCTCCGACAACCTCGAGCGGAGTTCAGCAGCGAGCAAGTCTGGGCCGAGCGGTCGGTCGCCGCTCGAGCTTCTCACCGTCGCGCTGGATGCGTACGTGGCATCCGGGATCATGCCCGCCGACCGTCGACCGAAGGCCGAGTTCCTCGCTTGGTCGTCTGTGCACGGGTTCGCCCTCTTGTGCATCGACGGCCCGCTGCGCACGTTGCCGCGGGATCAGGCCGACGCCGTCACCCAGCGGGTGATCGACATGGTCGAGGCAGGCTTCACCGCGCCCTAGGTAGGGTGGAGAGGTGCAGCCGCTCAGCCCCGACGACATCCGTCGCAGCTTCGTCAACACGTCAAAGGGTGACGCATCTCGCGTTCCCATGCCGGGCCTGCATGACGTTTTGTGGGACGAAAGGGAGTACCTCGGCTGGCGCGACCAACAGGCACCCCAGCGCGGGTACCTCGTGCACTGGGTGAACGGGCAGCCACTCGGGTTGGTACTGAGAGCCTCGGAGTTCTCGCTCAAGCCCGGGATCGCGGCAATGTGCTCGTGGTGTCGCACCACCCGTCGCTCTGACGAAATATCGCTGTTCTCGGCGGCGCGCGCTGGTCAATCGGGTCGCGACGGCAACACCATCGGGACCTACCTGTGCGACGATCTCGCGTGCTCGCACATGATCCGGATTCTGCCGCCACCGACACCCCTGCAGGATCCTGAGCAGCTGCTCGCCAGCCGAATCGAGGGTCTCTCTTCTCGCGTGCAGGCCTTCACCGCCGACGTGATGAAGACAGCCTGACGCCGAGTTCGCTGCCTACCCTTTGCCCTTCGCTGCAACCTGCCTCGTTACCTCGTTGGCGATCGGCGGTAGCACCTTGCGCATGTACGGTGTCCACAACAACCCGACGATCAGACCGACGATCCAGCCGCGCCCGGGCTTGCCGAAGAACGTGTAGGTCCACCGGATGCTCGTGCCGTCGCTCACCGGATCGAAGCGCCACTCGGCGCGCGCGTGGTCAACGAGTGTGCCGAACAGCTTCTGGAAGTCGGTGAGCTCGTAGGCAAAGTAGCCGGGCGAGTCTGCATCGGTAATGGTCTCGATCACATGGCCGCCGTCGGAGAGGATGAGCATGCGGGTGTGACCGACGGTGTCCCAGGTGCCGGTCTGGTTGCGCACCTCGACAACCGCGGGAAGCACTCCCGACTTCGGGTAGAACTTCGTCGGGTCAACCGGCCCCGCGATGTCGTACGCCTCCTTTGGCGTCCCCATCGCCGTCGCCACGGTTGTCGCGCTTGATCCCGCCATGATCCGCCTTCCGCTCTACTGCCAGGCCGTAGGACCGGCTGAACCGGCGGCATACGATTCGAACGGCACGGCATCCTTCCGCCACGCCGCGAGGACAGGCTCGACGATGCGCCAACATTCCTCCGCGACATCGCCACGCACAGAGAGCGTCGGGTCGGACTCCAGCAAGCCCGCGAGCACTTCGCCGTACGCACTCAGCTCTCCGGATCCGAGATCGCTGTGAAGCGCGCTGCGCTCGAGGGTGAACGGGTCACCCTGGCCGTTGATGACCAGGTCGAGATCGAGGGTGGCTGGTTTGATCGAGATGCGCAGGCACGACGGCCCCGCCACGCCCGTGAGGCCGGTGGGCAGATGCGGTACCTCTTTGAACACCACGAGCACATCCTGCCGACCAACACCAAGGGCCTTCCCCGAACGCAACATGAAGGGCACACCCGCCCAGCGCCAGTTGTCGATCTCGAGAGTGACTTCGGCTAGCGTCTCCGTGCCACGCGCGGGGTCGACCCCCTCTTCATCGACGTAGTCCGGGAGTGCGCGACCGTTGATTGTGCCAGCGCCGTAACGCGCACGCCTGCTTGAGGTGCCGTTCTTGCGCTGGGTTCGGGTGGCGCGAAGCACCTGTGCCATGGCACCGCGAAGGTCGTCAGCATCGAGGCTGGCTGGTGGCTCCATCGCCGTGAGCGCGAGCACAAGCAACAGGTGGCTCTGGATCATGTCCACGAGAGCCCCCGCCTTGTCGTAGTACCCGGCACGGTTTTCGAGCCCGAGTGTCTCGTCGAAGACGATCTCGACCCGCTCGACATTCGGGGCCGAGAGCAACGGTTCGAATATCCGATTCGCAAAACGAAGACCCAACAGATTGAGCACCGTTGACTTACCGAGGAAGTGATCGACCCGAAATACCTGCTCCTCGGGAAGCATCGTTTCGAGGAGCCGGTTGAGTTTCCGAGCGCTCGCGAGGTCGGTGCCGAACGGCTTCTCCAGTGCGAACATGACTCCCTTCGGGAGGTCCATCGTCGCGAGCGTCGTGCAGGCGAGGATGGTCACCGCGGGAGGAAGGGCGAAATACAGCGCAACGCGACCGGTCGCCTCTCCCAACACCCGGGCGAGATCATCCTTGCTGGTGACATCCGCCTTCAGATAGCGCGAGTTCTTCGCGACCTTGGTGGCGAGCGCAGACGACTCCGAGGCGAAGGAGGCGGTGACGGTGGCATGCCAGTCCGCATCGCTTACGTCGCCGCGATCCACGCCGATGAGGTGGAGTTCTTCCCCGCGCGACGAGCCGAGCAAGGACGCCAACCCTGGTAAGAGTAGGCGGGAGGTGAGGTCTCCGCTGGCTCCGAAAATAATGAGAGTGCCGATGTTCTGTCCCATTGAGCCGACCCTACCCGCGCGTGGTCACCTCGGCCAACACCTGCAGGATATGGATTGATCGAGATGATGGGCGGTGCAGACTAGATGGTGTGAAAATCTTCCGGCGCACGCTCGTCATCGTTCTCGTCGTCGTCGTGCTCGCGGTGGTCGGAATCCTGTTCTATTCGAGCCTTGTCTTGCGCGGCGATCGCACCGCAGCGCTCGAGGCGTGGGAGAACCCCGCCATCGCGATCACCTCCACAGACCACTCGATCGTGATTGCTCCCACCGGAGACGCATCGGGCGCTGGGCTCGTGTTCATCCCCGGCGCGAAGGTCGACCCTTACGCCTACCTCTACAAACTTTCGGGCATCGTTGAGCAGACGGGGGCCACCGTCGTCATCACCAAGCCGACCCTCAATCTCGCGTTCTTCGACACTCGGCCGGTGTCGTTTTTCGAAGCCGACGCGCCGGATGTCACGCGCTGGTTCGTCGGCGGACACTCCTTGGGCGGCGTCCGTGCCTGCCAGCTCGCCGGCACCGACGGCACAGTCGGCCTCGTGCTCTTCGGCAGCTATTGCGCAAATGACCTCAGCGGCTCCGGTCTGGAGGTGCTGAGCATCTCTGGCAGCAACGACGGCCTGAGCACCCCGGCGAAGATCGACGCCGCGAAGCCGCTCCTGCCGGACACCACGAACTTCGTCGAAATCGAGGGGCTCAACCACGCAGGCTTCGGCGACTACGGCGTCCAAGCTGGCGATGGAGTCTCGACCCTTACCGATGAGCAGGAGCGCACCGCAATCACCGATCTACTGCGCAGCCTCTTCGACAACCCCCGCTAGTCACTCAGCTACGGTGGTGACATGACCTCGGGGGATACCACCGGCGGCGGCACCCATTCCGACCTCGATGCGCTCCTCGACGCTGCACTGCGGATCGCGAAACAGAACGTGCGCATGGCCTCCTCGTTCGACCCTTTCGTGCTGGTGACGGGCTCCGACGGGCGGATGCTCTCCGCAGAGATCGATCGTTCCGAGCTGGCTAAGCACCCCGAGTCGGAGGAGCTCGTCGACGCTGCCCTCACCCAGTTGCGGGGGCTCACGGCATCCGTTCGTGCGACTGCGCTCACTCTGGCTGCACGCCTGGCCAAGGAGCGATCCGATGCGATAGAAGTGCGGCTCGAGCACCGCGACGGGACGGCGCTGCTCGTGCTCGTGCCATATCGACGGCCGAAGTTCGGCGGGAACGTCGACTTCGGCGAAGCGACGACCTTTAGGGGTATCCCCGAAGTCTGGACGTGAACCGGCCCCATAGCGGTGGTGTCTGGTTAAGTAGACGCTGTGAACACAGCCGACTCCCACGACATCATCACGGTCCGCGGCGCGCGCGAGAACAATCTGCGCGACGTCTCGGTCGATCTACCCAAGCGACGTCTCACGGTCTTCACCGGTGTCTCGGGATCGGGCAAGTCGAGTCTGGTCTTCGGCACTATCGCCGCCGAATCCCAACGACTGATCAACGAGACCTATAGCTCATTTCTTCAAGGGCTCATGACGAGCCCCGGTCGGCCGGATGTCGACGTCATGGAGGGTCTCACAACGGCGATCATCGTCGACCAAGAGCGGATGGGGGCGAATTCCCGCTCCACTGTCGGGACCGCTACCGATGCGAACGCCATGCTGCGCATCGTGTTCTCCCGTCTTGGCGAGCCGCACATCGGGTCCCCGCAGGCGTTCTCCTTCAACATCGCTTCGGCTACCGGGTCGGGCGCGATTTCGATCGGTGACAAGAAGGCCGAGAAGCGCACGTTCACAATCACGGGTGGAATGTGCCCGCGATGCGAGGGTATGGGCAACGTCACCGACATCGATCTCAGCGAACTCTACGACGACAGCAAGGCGCTCAGCGAAGGGGCCTTCACAATCCCCGGGTACAGCGCCGATGGTTGGATGGTCCGCATCTTCACCGAGTCCGGGCTCGTTCCCGCCGACAAGCCCATCCGTGACTTCACGAAGTCCGAACTCGATGACTTCCTCTACAAGGAACCCACGAAGGTCAAGCTCGCCGGCATCAACATGACTTACGAGGGCCTCGTGCCCAAAGTGCAAAAGTCGTTCCTCTCGAAGGATGTCGAGGCACTCCAGCCACACATCCGAGCGTTCGTCGAACGCGCTGTGACGTTCACCGCCTGTCCCGAGTGCGATGGAACCCGACTCAACGAAGGTGCGCGGTCATCCACCGTTGCCGGTATCAACATCGCCGAAGCCTGCGCGATGCAAATCAGCGACCTCGCCGAGTGGGTTCGCGGGCTCACCGATGCACACGTTGCACCGTTACTCGCGAACCTTCAGCAGACCCTCGACTCCTTCGTCGAAATCGGTCTCGGTTATCTCACCCTCGACCGGCCCTCCGGCACGCTCTCCGGAGGCGAGGCGCAGCGCACCAAGATGATTCGCCACCTCGGTTCGAGCCTCACCGACGTGTCCTACATTTTTGACGAGCCGACAATCGGGCTGCACCCGCACGACATCCAGCGGATGAACACGCTCCTGTTGCAACTCCGCGACAAGGGCAACACCGTGTTGGTGGTTGAGCACAAACCCGAGACCATAGCAATCGCCGACCACGTGATCGACCTCGGGCCGGGAGCCGGCACCCACGGCGGCGAGATCCAGTACTCCGGCACCGTCGACGGGCTGCGGGCGAGTGGCACGCTCACGGGTCGCCACCTCGACTACCGCGCACAGCTCAAGCCAACGGTGCGCACGGCCAGCGGAAAGCTCGAGATCCGGGGTGCGACCCGCAACAACCTCAAGGATGTCTCGGTCGACATCCCCTTGGGCGTTCTCGCCGTGATCACGGGGGTCGCCGGGTCGGGCAAGAGCTCCCTCATCCATGGCTCGCTCCCGAAAGATGCCGACATCGTCTCGGTCGACCAGGCTGCGATCCGTGGTTCGCGACGCAGCAACCCGGCGACCTACACCGGGCTGCTCGACCCGATTCGCGCTGCGTTCGCGAAGGCGAACGGCGTGAAGCCTGCGCTCTTCAGCGCGAATTCCGAAGGAGCATGCCCCGTCTGCAATGGAAATGGCGTCATCTACACGGATCTGGGCGCAATGGGCAGCGTCGCGAACGTGTGCGAGGTGTGCGAGGGGAAACGGTTCCAAGCGGAAGTTCTCGAGTACCGAGTCGCAGGCAAGAACATCAGCGAGGTTCTGGGGATGTCAGTTGACGAAGCAGTCTCCTACTTCGATGGCGAAGCGAAGGTGCCTGCGGCGCACGCGATTCTCGCCCGAATGTCTGATGTCGGGCTCGGCTACCTCACGCTCGGCCAGCCGCTCACGACGCTGTCGGGAGGGGAGCGCCAGAGGCTCAAGCTGGCCATCCACATGGCAGAGAAGGCCGGAATCTATGTGCTCGACGAGCCGACAACCGGGTTGCACCTTGCCGATGTGGCGCAATTGCTTGCCCTGCTCGACCGCCTCGTTGACTCCGGAAAGTCGATCATCGTCATCGAACATCATCAAGCCGTGATGGCCCACGCCGACTGGATCATCGATGTCGGCCCTGGCGCCGGAAACGACGGCGGCACGATCGTATTCGAAGGGACGCCGGCGGAACTGATCGCACACGGGAAGACCCTCACCGGACAGCACCTCAAGGACTACGTCGCTAGGTGAACCAAACTCTTTGCCGCGCGGCAGCGAACCCGGAGTATGAACAAACGCGTCCTCGTCATAGTTCTTGCCCTCGCCGTAATTCTGGGCGGCTCGGTCGCCGCCTATGCGGTATTCGGGTCCGGTGCCTCCCCCGACGCCCCGAGCACCCCGGTAGCTGACGCGACCCTTGCGCCTGAATCGAGCGCGCCGACTCCCGAGACCGCTGGCGCTGCTGCTGGTGTCTACGAGAACTACACCGACACCGCGATCGCCAACGCTCAGGGAACGACCCTGCTCTTCTTTCACGCGCCCTGGTGCCCACAGTGTCGGGCCGTAGAGTCGGACATCCTCTCCAAGGGTGTTCCCGCGGGAGTCACGATCATCAAGGTCGACTTCGATAGCCGTCAGGACGTTCGCCAGCAGTACGACGTGAATCAGCAGACGACGTTCATCAAGCTCGATAGCTCCGGAAAGGAAGTCCAGCGGTTCGTCGCCTACGACAACCCGTCTCTGCAGGCCGTCATCGACGCGATGCTCTAGCCGATGCTCTCCCTCCTGCTGCTCTCCTTCGTCGCGGGAGTGCTCACCATCGCGGCGCCCTGCGTTCTGCCCCTGTTGCCCGTCATCGTGGGTGGCTCGGCGGTCCGCACGGCAAGTGACGGATCGGTCGCCGAGAGACAGTGGTACCGACCGGTCGTCATTGCCGCGAGTCTCGCCGTCTCGCTGGTGCTCTTCACGCTCCTGCTCCGCGCCACAACCGCTCTGCTGGGAATCCCGACTGTGGTCTGGCAAATCATTACCGGCGGAATCTTGATTCTGTTCGGGCTGACTCTGGTCTTCCCTGTGCTGTGGGAAAAGCTCATGACGGCGACCGGAATCCAGGCCAGGGCTAACGCCCGACTCGATACCTCCTACCGCCGCGGCGGTGTCGCCGGCGACATCTTGCTCGGCGCCGCCCTCGGGCCGACATTCGCCAGTTGCTCCCCCACGTACGCGCTCATCCTCGTCACGGTGCTTCCGGTGTCATTCGGTGAGGGACTGACCTATCTGACGGTGTACGCGATCGGGCTGGCTGGCACGCTCCTGCTCGTCGCATTCCTCGGGCAAGCGTTCGCCCGGCGACTCGGGTGGCTGTCGAAACCGGATGGCTGGTTCCGTCGTGCCGTGGGAGTGGTGCTCATCGTGGTCGGCCTCGCGATCATCCTCGGACTCGACAAGCAATTTCAGGCCTTCGTGCTTGAGCAGGGCTGGTACGACCCGATCAGCGATTTTGAGCGGTCCATCACGGGCTGATCGGCAATAGCATGTGCTGCATGACACCCTCAATCAACTACATCGCCGTTATTCTCGCGACCCTGTCGAGCATGGTCGTCGGAACCATCTGGTACACACCCAAGGTGTTCGGGGCGTATTGGATGAAAGCCGCCAATGTCACTCCGTCGGGCAATACCAAAGACGTCATCAAGCCCATTGCCATCACACTCGTCGTGAGTTTCATCACGGCATGGGTGCTCGCGGGCGCCGCCTCGATCTCGTTCGAGTTCTACGGCGGTACTGGCAGTTTCCTGCTGAATGCGCTGGTGACGACCCTCATTCTGTGGGCCGGATTCACCGCGGCCAGGTTCATCACTCATGATGCCTTCGACGGTCGTCCGACTGGGCTCACTGTGCTCAACATTTCCCATGAATTGGTCACCCTCTTGGTCATGGCCCTCATCATCGGAGTGTGGCCAGCCTGATCACGCCACCACAGATCCTCGCGACGATCGCGGACCCGCTCTACGCGCTCGCCCCCGCCGAGTTCACCGCGGCACGCAACGCTGCGGCACGCGAGGTCAAGGATTCTGCTGATCTCGAGCTCGCGGCGCGCGTGCAGGAGCTCAAGAAGCCGTCGCCGGCGGCCTGGGCGGTCAACCTGCTCGCGCGCCAGCGGGCCGAGCAACTGGAACAGCTCGCGGACCTCGGGGCGACCATGCGCGAAGCGCAGGAAGACCTCGACCGCGAGCAACTTGCGGAGCTCACCCGGCAACGCAGAGCACTCGTCAACGCGCTCGCGCGGGAGGCATCCGCGCTGGCGAAGGATGCCCGGCACAACCTCACCGTGACGGTCATCGAAGAGGTTGCCAAGACCTTGCAGGCGGCGCTCAACGATCCGGCAGCGGCGGCAGCCGTGCGCAGCGGACGCCTCGTGCGGGGGCTGGAGGCGACCGGGATCGAGCCCGTGGATCTCACCGACGCGGTAGCTGCGCCTGAGGCGTCCATGGTCTCCGCACCTCGACCCGCTGCCGAACGTAAGGCTGTGCGCGACCTCGCAGCGGTGCGAGCGGCGAAAGAGGCGGAGAAGAGGGCGGACGAAGCTGACCTCGAAGTGCGCGGTGTCGAGCGCCGCATCTCAGACGTCGAGACCCGGCGCGGGCGGCTCGAGTCGCGGCTCGCCGAGTTGGAGGAACAGGTGGGCGCGCTCGAAGACGAGTTGCGTGAATCCGACCGCGACCTGCGCTCACTCGGTCGCGAGCGTGACAGAGCTGCACGAAGATCGGCCGACCTTCGGGCCGAGGCCGACAAACTTCGCGACTAGCGGAAGTAGCGGCGAAGAACCCGCGCCCACTTGTGTGAAGGAAGATCCGAGCGCAGCGCGGCGAGACCGGTACCGAACTTGGAGATTGTCGTCGGGCGATGCCCGTGCGACCACAGCAGCCTGTCGATCTCAGAGGTTCGGACACCCGACTTGGTTTCGATGATGGCGAGATCCGGCGTCGACAACCGGTGACCGTCGTCGGCCTCCCAACTCAGGTCGGTATCGATCGTCGCGCGGCTCGCCGATGCGGGGAGGAAGAGCGTGGTTCGGTGGTACCGAGTCACGAGCGTCGGCCGCAGGTCGAGCTCGGCTCCGTTCAGGCCGAGGCCGTCGAGCGCGGCATCCGTGTACTCCCGACCACCCGCCGTCAAGATGTCGCGGTGCACTATGTCGTACGCCACTCTGTCCTTGACCGTGGAGCTCCGCGACCCGCGGGTCTTGACTTCGAGCCACGCTTCAGCGGTATCCACGTAGGAGCGAGTGCGGATCTTGAACCTGCGGCGCCGAGCCGTCGCCGCCAGACGGTAGCTCAACAGATCAGGCGTGTCGAAGTACACCGACTCGTAGCTCGAGGCTCGCGCGCCAGCGATCTCCAAGACGCGGGTGCTCGGGTCGAGGGCGGCGAGCACTTGCGCCGCCTCGAATCGACTCAGCACGTACTTACGGTCGATGCGAGTCTGGAGTGCCGCCTTCTCGACGAGTTCGTCGAGTCCGATGGACTGCAGCTCCGCGAGGCTCATCGCACGCTTTCGAGTGACTCGTGAGTGCGGGCGGAGTCCACCACCGAGTCGGCGAGCTGGAAACGCACCTCCACCGTGGTCGTGTCGTTGACCGTGTCGAGCCGAAGGACGTTCACGCGGTGCACCTTGGCTGCGAGCATCCGTTCCAGCTCGACGCGCAGCTCGGGCTCGTTCGAGTACGCCCGATCCATGACGATGGTCTGCTGGCGATAGCGGCGGAACAGCGCTGGGCTGTCACCGAGAGCGACGGCAGCGACCACGAGCGCCATGAGGGCGACGACCACGGGATTGATGGTCGTCGACAGGCCAGCGAGGAGGCCGAGAGCGAGGGCGGCAAAGTAATACGCGAGCTCGTGTTGGCTGATCTCCGAGGAGCGCAGACGGATGATGCTCAGCACACCGAACAGGCCAAGACCCACTCCGAGGCCCACCGTGGCGGTCCCGAGAATCGCGGCCACCGCCAGCACACCGACGTTGACGACGAGATAGGCGACAACGAGGTCTCGGCGACGGTGACGGGGAAAGTAGAGGCCGAATGTCATCGCCGCAATAGCGATGAGGTCGATGCCAATCATGATGGCCTGGTCCATGGGAGCTCCTTCGTAGTGGTTCCCGACCATTACGTCGTGCGCGCCTATGTAGTTGCTATGAACGGGTTGAGAACGGCTCCTGACTACGCGAGCCAGGCATTCACGATGAGGTCCCCCCGGATCTCCCGGAGCCGATCGAGCACGCGATCGACGGTGCGCGCACCGCCCTCCACGTCGTATGGTCCGATCGCCTTGAGTTTGCCCATTCGCACTCGCACGACCTCCCAGTTCGCGGCGCGCACGAGTCGGTCTTTCCGGTTGTCGACGAGCTCGCGTTTGCCCACATGCTCGAGCCCGTCCCGGCCGGTCGTGTCGTACTCGATCGCTACCCGCAGGTCGGGCAGCAGGATGTCTGGCCAGACCTCGAGGTGAGTGAAGAAGGGCCGAGGCACGCGCAGCGCGTTGGAGTGTGCGAGCGGTAGTCGCGTGACGAGCTTCTGACGCAGCAGGTCTTCTGCGGCGGACGCCGGGCGCGGCGCACATTCGCTGTGGAAGGCCTCGCCGACCGCGTAGTGCTCGGCGATCGACTTGACGCACAGAGTGGTACGCGGCTTCGCGGGCGCGCCAGCCCCCGCCAGCACCGAGCAGTCCGGGCACCACGTTGAACGACGGCGGGAGCCGCCTGGACGTAGCCTCTGCTCGCTCGGCGTAGCCACGAACAAGTGGCCGACGTCGCACTGCCACAACAGCCAGACATCGGCCGCCGGGGGCACCTGCGAGAGCACGATGCCGTTGTTGAGGTCGGGGTGGAACTGGTTCACGAGTACCGGATAGGTTTCCCAAAACTCTCGGTATGACCCCACCGGATAGGGCACTGAGGCAGCCTTCGACCACTGGCGTCGCGCCCACCAGGTTCCGACATGCTCCGGCACTGTCGCAGGCTACGCCGAGCAGCCGACACAATGGGTGCCATGGCGCATCCCGAAGCACCCGACCCTCGCGCCGTGGTGGCGCCCGACGGCACGAAAATCGCGACCTACGAGTGGGGCGACCCCGATGCATCCACGGTGATACTCGTCCATGGCTTCGCCTCGAGCGCCCTCGGTAACTGGAACCTCACCGGATGGGTGCGCGACCTGCTGCGCGCTGAGTTTCACGTCATCGCCATCGACCAACGCGGGCACGGCGCGAGCGACAAGCCGCACCACCCCGAGCAGTACACGATGCAGCTTCTGAGCGAAGACGTGCTGGCCGTGCTCGACACCTTCCTGCTCGATGAAGTGCAGTACGTGGGCTATTCGCTGGGCGCCAGAGTCGGGTGGAAAGCATCCCGCGACTACCCGCACCGCATCACCCGGGCCGTGCTCGGGGGGATCCCCGACGGCGATCCGCTGACCCGGTTCCGCATCGACGAGGCGCGGCAATTCATCGCCGACGCCACAGTCCCGGATGACCGGCTCACCGCCGCGTATGTGCAGATGGCCGCGGGCATCCCCGGCAACGACCTGACCGCTTTGATCAGCCTCGTCGAGGGCATGCGCGACGGGGAACAGCCGACCGTAGACAACGCGCCGAGCCAGCCGCTGCTCTTTGCCACTGGAACCGACGACCCGATCATCGAGAAATCGCGAGCCTTGTGCGCCGCGGTACCGGATGGCACGTTCGTCGAGATCCCGGGACGAAACCACTTCAACGCCCCAACCTCGCGCGCCTTCCGGTCCGCGGCGATCGCGTTCCTGGAGTAGAGGGTCAGAACCCCCGGCTGGGCCTATCGCGAGACGCGGTCGAGAAACGCAACCGTCGACGCGAGGGCCGCCTGAGCGTCAGCAAGATCGAGGTGGAACTGGTACTCGTGCGGCAGGGACGGCGTGTGGGCCTGGTCGTAGAACACCGAGGTCACGGGCACGCCGAGTTCGCCCAGTCTCGCGGCAAGCTTCTCAGACTGACCGGGGGTGAGCGGATCGCCGTTGCCGCCCGAGATCCACGTCTCGGGGAAGTCTGCGGTGACGTCGTCGAGCGTGGACATCTCCTCCCCACCCGGGGTGTTCGACCAATCCTTGTCACCGAGGTACGCCCAGAGGGAGATGCGGAACCCCCAACCGCCGATGCCCGGTGCGTTCGGGATCTCGCTCACGTCGTAGATCCCGCAGTTGAGGATGACCGCGCGCAACTGCTGCTTGGTGATGGCAGGGGCAATGCCGACGGTTGCGGCATAAGCGGGATTGGTCGCGAGGGTCGCGAGTTGGCTCGTCAGGTTTGCCCCGGCCGAGTCGCCCGCGATGATGATCCGGTCGGGGTCGATGTTGTACTCGGCCGCGTGCGCAATGAGAAAGGCAAGAGCATCGTTGAGCTGGTTGAGGGCGACGGGGTATGTCGCCTCCGGCCCCACGGTGTAGTTGAGTGCCACGGCCGTGTACCCGTGGGATGCGAGGATCTGCACATAAGACCGCACGTTCGACTTGTCACCCGAGATCCACGCTCCACCGTGAATCCACACGACGGTTGCCAGCGGTGCGCTCCCCCCGGTCGGCGTGAACACGTCCAGTGCCGTGTCGGAACCGGATGCACCGTACTCGACATCGAGGAACTGCGTGAGTCCATCCTTCGGAGCGTAGGGCTCCATCTCCGCGACGGTCTTGTTGGCCGTCGACTCGAACAACGCCCGGATCAGCAGCGCGGCGGGCCACGGGCTTAGCGTCCAGACGAGGGCAGCGACCACCCCGAGAGCGAGCGCAGCGAGAGGGATCGTGCGGGCCTTGCGGCGGTACCACGGCTTCTTGGTCACGTGGCAACCCTACCGACGGTCGTCAGGCGTACCGTTGAGCCATGTGTAGAAACATCCATGTGCTCCACAACTTCGAGCCTGCGGCCAACGATGACGAAGTGCACGCCGCTGCACTTCAGTACGTTCGCAAGATCAGCGGATCGACGAAACCCTCGAAAGCGAATCAGGAAGCGTTCGACAAGGCCGTGCACGAGATCGCACACATCACCCAACACCTACTGGACGATCTCGTCGCCTTCGGTCCGCCCAAAGACCGTGAGGTCGAGGCCGCCAAAGCGAAGGAGCGCTCCGCGAAGAAATTCGCTACCGCGTAGCGGTCACCACGCGGGACGGTATGCCGCTAGACCGCACGACGTCCGGAGAGAGCGACCCAGAGCCGGTCGGCGATGTGGGCAGCTTCGGCAGGAACGGCGAGCGGAATGGAGATGCGAGTTGTCGCGCCGGCAACCACTGCTGTGACATCCACGGCGCCATCGTCAACGACTACAACCGCAAGCTGGCTGAGGCGCAGGCTCAGAATCGGCGCATCTCCCCAAACGGTAATGCCCTCAGGGCTGGCCGCGATCGACAACACGGGCTGGGGGCGCCTCAGCGCCGGCATATCGAGGTGCGTGCGGATGCGATCAAGACCCCGGACCACATCCCGCGTGCCGACGGCACTGAAGACGATGGCGTGCGGATAGAGCCCTCGGAGCCCATCATGCAGCCGAACGACGTTTCCCACTGTGCCTCCCCCAGTCAGCACCATAAGAATCACAGAAGCATCGTCGTCGCGCTCCCCCCAAAACGTGGCTAGCGGTCTGGGGCGACCCAGGCTTCTCGTGCCGCGGGCGAGTTCAAGAGCTCGGCCGTGTAGTAATCGTCGAGTAGGTCGCGGCGCAGAAACTCCGGGTGCCGCGCTAGAAAGGTAATCGAGTCGGCGTCATCACCCATCCGCGCGACGATCAACGTGAACCATGCCACCGTCCGGGTGTCATGGTATTTGTCCAGCTTGCCGGCGCGCACGGCCAGCGCACGGATGCCCGCCTTCAACCGCGCCAGTGCGTCAGCTTCGCCGTACCATCGCACCAGAATGAATACCGTGCGCACGTGACTCTCGTGCGGGAACGTCGAAAGCGTCCCCCGCTCGAAGCCGTCGGCAAGGTCGTCGTCGTTCACGCGAGTAGGTTATCGCTATGGCTGAGCCCACCGAGACCCGCGTCGCTGTCTACATCGATTTCGACAACATCGTCATCTCCCAGTACGACAACACGCACGGCCGGGGGACGTTCATCAAGGAGAAGGCCAGAGCCGCGGGCGGCAAAACCGCGGAACGCCTCGAGGCTGCCGACGTCAACATCGGCGCGATTCTCGACTTCGCCTCGTCATTTGGTGCCGTCGCCATCAGCCGCGCCTACGCGGACTGGGCCGCGCCAGCGAACACGCGGTACCAGAAGCAACTCGTCGAGCGCGCCGTCGACCTCGTCCAACTTTTCAACACGTCGGGCACCAAGAACGGTGCAGATATCCGACTTGCCATCGATGTCGTCGAAGACCTGTTCCGGCTCCCCGATGTCACGCACGTTGTGATTGTCGCCGGCGACTCCGACTACATCCCCCTGGCGCAGCGTGCACGACGCCTCGGGCGCACGGTCATCGGTATCGGAGTGGCTGGCTCCACGAGCGCGGCCTTCAAGAACGCGTGCGATGACTTCTCGTACTACGGTGACCTTGATGAGTCGGATACCCCAGACTCGCCCGAGCCGGTAGCGATCACCCCCGCCGAACCCGAGGTCGTGGAATCCACCGATCCCAAGCGCGACGCCCGCAAGCTGCTCGTGCGCGCACTGCGAGCCCGCAACGACGACGTCGACGGGTGGGTGATGGCATCGACGCTCAAGTCACAGATGAAGCGCCTCGACGCAGCATTCGATGAGAAGAAGGCCGGCTACAAGTCGTTTACCGACTTCATCAAAGCCAACTCGTCGCTCGCCGAACTGCACGAAGACGGCCAAAACAGACGCGTTCGGCTGAAGTCTCGCTAGCCCTAGGACGTCTGAGCTTCACGGGACTCGTCTCACTCGACGGCTTTGTCAATGACGCTGGCGGCAACTTCGACTGGCAGCGGTACCCGATTCCTTCCGAAGAATGCCTGTGCACGTCTCACCCTCGCCGATTCGCGAGTGGTCGAGAACGGTGTCATCCACGTGCACTACCGCAAACGAGATCAGAGTCGATCAGCCGGCCGTCTCTGTTACGGGAGAATGCCTTTGACCTTATTGAGCGTCCCGGTGGGAATGCCGGACACGGATTCCGAAACGGATTCCGAAACAGTTTCCGTGACAGTTTCGGTAACAGCCTCCACAGACTTCGTCGTATCGGCGACAGCTGAGCCCACATCGCCAACAACACCGGTAGTGGGCAGGTCGACAATTCCTGTCGTGTCGTGAAGATCAACCTTGCCTGTGCCGACATCAGCGGTGCCGACTGTCGAACTATTCGCCCCCGTGCCGGTACCTCCCACTGCTTCAGGAGTCGTACTCGTCTTAGTGCGGTCGCTGGGCGCTTCCCCCTCATCAGTCGTTTCCGGGCCAACCACCCCTGGCGGCACTACGAGGGAAACAATCTGATTGAACGCGTCCTGCGCTCCTGAAGGAAGCAGCCCAGCGGATCCCGCACTTACGACGGCTGCAGCACCCGAAGCTGCACCCAAGATGATTGTCACCGTGACGCCGAGCCCGAACAGACCCGAAACTGTTCGTCTGGCACCGGATCCGGTTGCTTCGCCGTCCGCCACGGCATCCCTCTGCATGACAATGGGCGTCGCGGACAAATCCAACCGGGTGGCGAGAGCTGCCGACGGTCGCGGTGCAGACCCGATTGCCGCACTGCGATATTCCGCGAGCAGATCCGCCAACTGATCCAGATCCGGGCGTGCGGGCACGCGACCATGCGCGAGCTCGAAAGCTTCGGTATCTGATATCCGTGTGGTGTTCATCTCACACCGGTAATCGTTCGAGGGTCGCAAAAGGGTACGGCTTCGTCGAAACTTTTTTTCGAAGGCTCGCAAGGGCCCGTCTTTGCAAGGCCTTCACTGCGCCAGGTTTCTTGTGCAGCACCTCCGCGATCTGCTCCACAGTGAGGTCGGAAACAATGCGCAGCACCATGACGTCGCGCTGGTCGGCAGGCAGCGAGTCAAGCAAAGAAAGCACGGAGATGTCCGAAATGTGGGCGTTTGCTGCCTCTTCCGCGCTGGGCGTCGACCGTGCATCTTGCTCCGGGGTCCACTGCACGGTTTCGCCACGTTTGCCTCGCTGGCGCAATTCGTCGACGAGCCGCCGATAGGCGATCGAGAAGATGAAGGAGCGGAATTCCGACTCGGATCCCACGAACGTCGTGAGCTGTTCGAACACCGTGAGGAACACGTCACTCGCGAGATCCTCGGGCTCGCGTGCGCCGCGACCGCGGGCGAAGCCCACAACGGTCGGCGAGTATTCGCGCCAGAGCGTGGTGCAGGCCCAAGGCGTTCCGGCCTGAGCTGCTGCCAACACCGTCTCGAAAGACACGCCTGCGGCGCGCGATTCCCCCGATGCGATTCCCACACCCAGAGAGTAATCGGGGTACACGAATAGTCGCACGCCCCAGTAAGGAGGGTACGCCGGAGCGCCCACATCACACCTTGAGGAAGAAACCCCAGACGGTGTTCGACAGCTCCCCAGCAGCAAAAGTGACTTCGCGGCCGTCGACGGTGATCATATATTCGGGCATGTCGTGCAACTGGGTGGGGTAGCTCGGATGCCGCATCCACACGATCTCGCCCGTGTCGTTCCACGAGTGCTGCCACGGGTTCACTCCATCGAGGTCGATCGCCTCGCCGTCGAACACGATCCCGGCGGAGCGCCAACCCGGCGTCTCGTGTGGGGTGACGGGATCGAGTGGCCGCCGCATCCGTTCTTCCATGAGAGTGCCGCGCACAACCTCTCGTTCTCCCGTGGCGACGAACCCGCTGCGCTCGTAGAGGCGCCGGGCAGCATCGTTGCCGTCAGACACCCACAACGCGACGGCGTGGGCAGCGGCATCCTGCGCCCAGGTGGAGAGGTGCTCAATCAACTCGGAAGCAAGGCCGCGACCGCGGAACTCAGGCTCAACCCAGAGCCCGACGATCTCGCGCGAGCCGATCTCGTGCCGATCCCGGATGCCCGTGCCGATACCCACCGCGGCGCCTGACACTTCCGCGAGCAGAGTGTGCGAGCCCGCAAGCCGCGCGGCCCACCACTCGTCGGGTTGCGCTAGCTCTGCCTCGAGCGTCGACCCGAACGCGTCGGGCGCGAGTTCGAGCGACCGCAATCGCAGCGCGCGGTAGCCGCGCCAGTCGGCCGGGGTTGCCCGGCGAACTGTTGCCATTACACCACGCCGATCACGATCTTGCCGCGGTGCTCGGATGCATCGAATCTGGCCATCGCGAGTGCGGTGTCCGCAAGCGGGTACACCGTGTCGATGAGCGGTTTCAGAACACCGGATGCCGCGAGCTCGGCAACCTCGGGAGTGCTCTTGTTGTACTTGAGCCAGAGCATCCGCACCTGCTTGCCACTCCTGCGACTGATGAGGCGACCCCAGAGCGCGAGGCCGAGGAGGCTCGACGTGGTCGCGCCGACCGTCGCGTAGACGCCCCCGGGGGCGAGAGCGCGCGGCAAGCTGAACGGCGATCGGGTGAGGCGAGTGTCGACGATCACGTCGAACTGCTCGCCACTGCGGGTGAAGTCGACAGCGCGGTAGTCGAGGGTGCGCGCGAAACCGACCTCGCGCAAGAAGTCTTGTTTGTCCGCGTTGTCGACGCCGACGATATCGCGCACGCCATGGTGGGTGGCGAGTTGGGCGATGAGTGGCCCGACCCCTCCCCCGGCACCGTTCACGAGCAGGCGGTGTTCGGGCTTGAGCTGACCAATGTCGAAAAGTGACTGCATGGCGAGATTGCCCGCGTGCGGCAGGGCGGCCGCGTCGACGTACGACAGCCCGTCGGGAATCCGGGTGAAAGCCTGCTCCGAGGTGCTCAGGTACTCCGCGAACCCGCCGTTGCCGTGCTCGGATAGGTCACCGAATACGCGGTCCCCGCGGCTAAACCGCGTGACACCTGGGCCGACGGCGACGACTTCGCCCGCAACATCCGCGCCGAGGATGCGACCACGGTGCCCGCGTACGCCACCGAAGAGCCGCACGAAGAACGGCTTGCCTCGGATGAGCGACCAGTCTGCGTCGTTGAATCCCGTCGCGTGCACGCGCACCAATACTTCGCCGTCGCCGACTGTCGGGCGCGGCACCGTGCGCAACTCGAGGTTGCCCGTCTTGCCGTAGGCAGTTTGGACAATGGCTCGCATCGTGGCGGGCTGGGTGTCGGGCATTGGTTCGGGCGACATGATCAGCAGCCTACCGACGAACAAGTCCCCCAGAACGTTGGGTTGTGATGCGGCGCAGCGGTGAGCATGCTGGCCTCATGGTCACCACCGACGCGTCGTTCGAGCGCGCCTATGTTCAGTACCTACCCGCTGTCAGCGGCTACCTCTACCGACGCGTGGATCGGCAGCACGTTGAAGACCTTGCCGCCGATGTATTCGCGATCGCGTGGCGTCGGCGAGCCACCGTCTCTGAGGGCGAAGAGTTGCCCTGGCTATATCGGATCGCCGCCAACGTCGTGGCCAACCACCGTCGAAAGCAGGCTTCGGGCGCTGCACTGTTCGCCTCGCTGCGACCGGCAGACTCAGCCCCCTCGGCCGAAGAGATCGTGTCGGCCGACGCGACCCTCGCTGCGGCCTGGCGGCAACTCCGCCCTGCCGAACGTGAGGTACTCGCGCTCGCACTCGTGGAGGATCTCACCCCCGCAGAGCTCGCGGTGGCCCTCGGAGTGAGCGTGAACGCGGCGACGATCCGTGTGCACCGGGCGCGCGCCAAGCTCGCCGGCCTTCTTGCAACGGAATGAATTTCTGACGCCAGTGAAAGAATCGCGCGCTCGCGACATATCCCCGGTATGAGCAACGATCACGACGACCTTCGCCGACGCCTCCGCAGCAGCCTCGATCGCGGTGTGGCCCCCGAGCTTTCCGCCGAGGTGGTGAGTGGGGCATCCGGTCGCCCCACCCCGCATCTCGCCAACCCGGCCCGCACACTGCGAATTGCCGGAGCTGCCGGGGTGGTGCTCGCGGCAGTAACCGTGGGTGCGCTGGTAGTGCCGGGCCTGACGCGAGCTCCGCTGTTCACTGCGGCCGCGGCATCCGACACCTCGGCGCTCGGCGCGAGCGACGCTATCTCTAGTGACGCGAAGATCGGGTGGTGGGTTGAGTACCACTACACCGCTGGCGCTGCGCTGTCGACGGAAGGGGGCTCCGGGCCTGTCTACCAACTCGTGCTTGACTACGCCGACCCGGAAGCTCGCACCGCCGACCTGGCCGGGGCCCTTGGCATCGACGGGACAGTGACCAAAGCCGACTATTCGGACGCGACCTACCCGACCTGGATAGTCGGCCCGCAAGACGGCTCGGCCGCCAACCTCACGGTCAGCGCGTTCGGCACCGGCGACTGGTGGTTCAACGATCCCTCGGTCGCTTCCATCTACATCTGCGATCCGTCGGTGACGGCCGCGGACGCCGAGAGCTACGGATGCGTACTGCCGTCCGAGGCGCCAGCAAATCAGGCTCCCACGGGAGAGGCCGCGCGATCCCTTGCGCAGGCGCTGTTCGCATCCACCGGCTACACGACGGATGCCGCGGCCATCGAGGTCACCTCGGACACCTACGGCACCAGCGCGAGCGCCTACCTCACCATTGACGGCGTCAAGACAGCGCTCGGGTGGAGTGCGTACTGGACGAACACCGGTGGGCTCTCCTACGCCTACGGACACTCCGTGCGACTCGAGTCGCGCGGTACTTTCAACACCATCTCTGCGTCGGATGCCGTGCAGCGACTCACCGACTACCGCTGGTATGGCTCGGCTGGCCCCGACTACCAGGGTGGCGCGATCTTGTACTCGGCGAAGGCCGGTGACGGGGTAGCAGTAGACCCCGCAGAGGGCTCCGACACCGAGCCGACCGCCACCCCCGATGACACCAGCGCGCCCGTCGACCCGTCGACTGATGTGCCCGTCGACCCATCGACCAACATTCCGGTCGACCCCGCACCCGAGCCCACGCCCGAGGTCGTCGAGGTGACCGTCGACAACGCGACCCCGACGCTGCTTCTCATGTGGGATGTCGACGGCAACGCGTGGCTCGTCCCCGGCTACGCGATGAAGACTCCCGAAGGCTGGTGGAACTCGGTGGTCAGCTTGATCGACGGGGTCATCGCGCTGCCCGACCTCATGTAGACGGCTCAAGCACGGACCGCACAGAGGGGGCCGCCCTTGTGGCCCTCTCCGTGCGCGGCTACGGTTGCGGCCATGCCCTTCGACCCGGACGACTACACGGAAGCGCTCGATCGGGCCCGGGCTCATGCCGCTGACTGGTTGGGGTCCGTACCCACTCGACCCGTGCATCCGACCTCCACTGCCGACGAGCTGGCGACGCTCTTCGGGAGGCCGCTACCGGACTCCCCCACCGACCCGGCCACGGTGATCGATGAGCTCGTGACGACGGCCGAGCCGGGCCTGATGGCCATCGGTTCGGGTCGCTTCTTTGGTTGGGTGATCGGCGGCACGCTGCCCGCCGCACTCGCTGCCGACTGGATGGTCAGCACCTGGGATCAGAACAACGGCATGCGATTCGCCACTCCTGCGACGGCAGCGCTGGAGGAGGCCGCCGGCGCGTGGCTGCTCGATCTTTTGGGTCTGCCTGCGGGCGCAGATGTCGGATTCACGACCGGTGGCACTTCGGCGAACATGGCCGGCCTCGCCGCCGGACGGGGCGAAGTGCTGCGCCGCGTCGGCTGGGATGTCAACGAGCGCGGCCTCCAGGGCGCCCCAGTGATTACCGTGCTCGCCGGTGAGCAGGTGCACGCGTCGGTGCTGCTCGCGCTGCGCTACCTCGGGTTGGGTGCGCCCCAACTGGTGCCCGCCGACGACCAGGGCCGCATGCGTCCGGATGAACTCGCCCTCGCCCTCGCCGAGATCGACGGCCCCGTGCTGGTGGTGCTCCAAGCAGGAGAGCTACATTCCGGTGCGTTCGACCCGATGCGCGAGTGCATCGAGATCGCGCACGAGAACAGCGCGTGGGTGCACGTCGATGGGGCGTTCGGGCTGTGGGCTGCGGTCAGCCCGCGGTGGGCATCCGTACTCGACGGTCTCGACACCGCCGACTCATGGGCGACCGACGCCCACAAGACGCTCAACGTGCCCTACGACTGCGGGGTGGTGATCGTCGCCGACCCGAACGCCATTCGGTCGGCGTTCAGCGTTCGCACCGACTACCTCATCCACCCGGCCGAGGGTCGGGCCGACCCGTTCGACCTCGTGCCCGAGCTCTCGCGCCGCGCTCGCGGGGTTCCGGTGTGGGCGGCGCTTCGCTCGCTCGGACGTTCCGGGGTCATCGACCTCGTCGAAGGCCTCGCCGCGAACGCTCGCGCTCTGGCCTCGGGGTTGGCCGCTCTGCCCGGCGTCGAAGTACTCAACGACGTGGTGTTCACGCAGGTGAGCCTGTCGTTCGGAACCGACGAGCGCACCCGCGAAGTCACCGAACGCCTCATCGCCGACGGCGCAGTCTGGATGTCTGGCTCCCGCTGGCAGGGCCGCGCGGTGCTGCGCATCTCCGTGAGCAACTGGTCGACGGATGCCGCGGACGTTGCCGCCTCGGTGGAGGCGGTTGCTCAGGCTATGCGGTCTAGCTGAGCCGCGAACTCACAAGCCGGTTGAGACTGACGTTCTCCTCGGCAGCACGGATCGCGAGCGCACGGTGCAGCTCGGGCGGAATCCGCAGCTTGAACTCGCCGCTGTAGCGGCGTTCCGCGAACGGCTGCGGTACAGCTTCACCGCTGGACTCAAGGTCGGCCACCACTCCCTCGACCACCTTGATGATTCCGTTCAGCGCACGGGTCTGATCGCGGTCCAACCATGAGAGGGAGGGGAACTCCGCGACGAGCCCGACGAACTCGTCGTCTTCCGCAGACCACGTGACGCGGTACGTGTAGTGCTCGATGTTGGTCACTGGTCTTGCTCCACTCTCGCTATCGCGAGACCTATGGTGTCACTATTGACCCCACAATTCAACGGTGTTCCACGACGCATTTCGACTAAAGAGCGAGCAGCCGCTCGGTGTCGCCGAACACTTCGAGCCCGGCACACTCCGCAACGCCCTCCAGCAGCACGACACCGTTGTGGTCGCTGTGCCGGAACTCGATGCGGGCATCCAAAGTCTCTTCGACCCGCTGGTGCATCGCCGTGCGCAGTGGAGCGTGCAGTAGTCCGCCGCGCACGCGCTCCGCAGTGAGCTCGAGCACACCGTCGGGGCCGCTGACCGACCAGCGCACGTGGCTGTCGTCGATGCTTAGCGCGCGCTCGGTTGAGCGGTTGTACGTAGTCCATTTGTGCAGCCGCCCGCCGTGACGGAACCCGATGATCGACCCGCGGAACGACCCCCGGAGCCACGGGATGATCGCGACGGAGGCGATGAGTGAGGCATCCGTGCCGTCGCCCGTGGTGGTGTCGATGTGGTTGCTGGCCATCCATACATACCCGGCCGGGAATGCTTTGCCCCAGTCTTTCTCGATGTAGCCGCGGCCCTGATCGAAGGATGTCGCGGCCCCCTCGACCTCGAGCGATCCCCGCAACTCGTGGCCGAACGAGACGATGCCGTGGAAGCACTCCATGAACGGCACCAGTCCGTACCAGCCCATGATGCCGGGCTCGCGCGCCGTCACCGGCCACGGCACCAGCGGCGTCGCGTAGTCGATGCGCCCCTTCAACTGCGGCAGGTCGAGGGTCACGCCCTCCGACGAGAACCGGTTGCCGCCGACCTCGACGTCGAATTCGCGATCGGATGCTCGGAACTCCTCGACCGGGAACCGGTGGTACCAGGAGCGGCCGGTTAGGCCGTCTAGGACTTGGACGAAGGCTTCGTCTTTTGTGCTGCTCTCGTTGGCTTGGTCGCCGCCGGTCGCGAGCCCGCGGAAGACGCCGGGGATGACCGCCCACCGCTGCGAGCGATCCGCCGACACGAGCTTGATGTACCACCCCTCGAAGAACCCGCGCGTGACGCCGGTGCCGTGATAGGCCTCAGGGTGTTGGACGCCGCGGATGGTGGCGGCTGGGGTGCGCATGGGTTACATGGTAGGGGTGTCCCTCCTACCTTCGGAGGGTCTCGGCGCCACCACACCATTGCACGCCCGCATCCGACGATGGCAGCCATCGAAAAGCTCTAGCTGTCGGTGGACTTGCCACGCCGTCTCTGGCGAGAGGGTCCGTTCAACTTCATACCTTGGCGCTTGAAATACACAGGCAGGTCAATCTTTGCTCCCTCGGAGCAAAGATTCAGCGGTGCCATGACTCCCCGATTCCTCAACGCCCAATCAGTGAGCAAGCACGTAAAACTCGCGCCGGGCGGTTGGGCCTGAGTGATACTTGCGACTAGACCGAGCTACGCTCAGTATTGTTGCCCGCACTCGCCGATCAGATTGGACCACTTGGACCAAACATTCTCGACGCGCAACCTTAGGAAGGCATGGGACCTAGAAACTAGGAAGGGAGTCAATCTCGCAAGAAGGCTCCAACTTCCCGGTGATCCTTCAGACATCCACCTGCAAGCGATAAAGGCAAATTACTCAAGCACCGCGCGGACCCGGAAAACAGTACGGGAATTGCGAAAGTCTGGCGCCAAACCCGACAAGATCCTGAAAGCAGAAGATCGGCTCAAGTCACTGAGAGCAAAGCGTGAAGACCTCGTGACGGCATTCGTCGGGCGAGTTCGCGATGCCCTAGAAGACCCAACCTTTGGGATCGGCATATCGGTGAGCTACCGAGCCAAGGGAGTCGACGTCTACCGACTCGACGCTCCATACGCGATCAACTTCATGGCCGTAAAGGCCTTGAGCCTCAATCTGCGGCGCGCTTTTTCAATCCGCCCATCGAGCCGCGACGATATCGTGAGCCAGGTAACTCGACTACTCAATGACCACTATCCAAAATCAGTCATCCGTGGCGACGTTTCTAAGTTTTACGAGTCAATTGATCATTCCAGGTTGCTAGATACCTTGCGGGAAAGCTCAGTCTTAAGCACGGCTACACTCACCTTGATTGCCAAATTGCTGAAGAGCTACTCAGATATTTCGGGATCAACGGTCGGCCTTCCGAGAGGAATCGGTCTAAGCGCGGACCTGTCTGAAGTGTTCATGCGGAGTCTGGACGCACATTTCACGCGACTTGATTCAGTAGTCTTCTACACCCGGTTTGTCGACGATATTTTGATTGTGTCCCATCCTGGCAACGGTGCAAACGTGTTGTCTGAACTCGACGTTCAGTTGTCGGCTCGAGGGCTAAGCCTCAACAGAACCAAAAGCAGCGTTCGCGAGATGGCGAACGACGGCACCCTGGCCCATATCCCGTTTCTTGGTTACTCGCTTGAATACCGCGGCCGACGCTTACTCGTCGGGCTGTCGCCAAACCGTCTCGAGAAAATCAAGCGTCGTCTGGACGCTAGTTTTGCGAGCTACACCGCCTCCCGCTCGCCGAGCGCAAAGGCGAAGACGATGCTGATGAAGCGGGTTAGGTTTCTGTCGACCAACACGCGACTCGCCAATAATAAGCGCCGTGCCTTTGTCGGAATTCGGTTCTCGAATCGATTTGTGAACGACCCGAGCCAACTCGCATCACTGGACGCAAGGTTGGCGGGCCATATCGCAACCTTGTCAGATGCCGCTCTCGCCAAGAAGCTTGGGACATATAGCTTCATACGAGGTTGGTCCGAGGGCACTTTCACCCGCCACCGTCTAACCGACTTCGAAGCCATCGCCAGCGCATGGAGGAAACTTGGCTAAACGGCGAGTAGACGCGCCACGGAGCGAACACCGAGTGGTGCTATCAGATGTTCTTCCGTATGAGGTGCCCGCCCAGTACAGCAACCGACATTTCTACAAGTTCTTGGCGGACAACGCGGTTCGACTTGAAGGTACTGAAGTCAGTTGGCGAAGCAACTCGAACAAGACGCGGACAGTTGAGCTTGTACTCAAGCTCATTTTTGGCATTGCGCCGAACGCAGCAATCAAACGACACCCCAACGGCAGGCGATCTTTCGCCTCAGTCGATGACAACACGATCCCCTTCAGCTTTCGCGTAGCGAAGTCAGAAAACGACTATCGAACGTTGTCGATTCCTCACCCGCGGAGCCAAATTCGGGTCTCGGCCTTCTACAGGGACGAGTATGCCGCGCTTCTGTACTTCGCTGGAAAGAGTCCATTTTCGCTCCGCAAACCTGTGCGGGTAGGGAAGTACTCATTCGCCGAGGACCAACTCCACTCGCAACTCCGTGCGACTTGGGCCGCTGGCGTTTCCGAGAATAGCCAAGAGTACGAGACCTTCAAGTCGTACTTTGCATATGAACGATACTCGAATATCTACAAGTTCTACGAGTCGCCCGAGTATCAGGCCATGGAGAAGCGCTACAAGCATCTCCTCCGGCTGGATATCTCAAAGTGCTTTGAATCGATCTATACCCACTCGATCAGTTGGGCTGTCTACGGCAAGGAACTCGTGAAGGATAACTATTCACGGAAATCTCGAACATTCCCAGAACGGTTCGATGAGCTAATGCAGAAGCTCAACTACAACGAGACGAACGGGATACTCGTCGGGTCGGAGTTCGCACGCCTCTTTGCAGAGATCATTCTTCAGGCAGTGGACGGTGCTGTACTCCGCCAATTGGAGAAACTCGGACTCCGTCGAGGGAGGCACTTTGAAATTGTGCGGTACGTCGATGACTACTTTGTGTTCTTCGATCGCTTGGGTGACGAATCAAGAATCAAGGGCACAATTACGGAACAACTCAAGATTTATGGCCTCAGCCTCAATGGCGAGAAGGAGCTTCGGGGCGCAAATCCGGACATCACTCCCATCTCAATCGCAAAGAGCCGCATATCCCGCCTCTTGGAAGAGCGAATTGGTTCAGCGGCAGTTGCCAGTACTGCAGGTCGGCCCGGACTCATCTCGGGCGGCAAGTCGAGTACCGCCCTCATCACCGACTACAAGACAATTATCAAGGAGACCTCCGCCCCCGAAAAGGACGTTCTGAACTACACCCTTAGTATTCTCGAACGACGGATAGTCGAGGCTCTGAAGGAGTTCTCGAGTTTGAAGACAACCGACGGCGACGAAGAGGACCTCGCTGCGGCCATCGCCGCACTTGTGGAGTTTGCGTTCTTTATCTACAGCGCATCGCCGAAAGTTAATCCGACCGTGAAGCTGTGTCGAATCGTTGTCAATGTTTCGCAGTTTGCGATCAACAAGCCCTTCAGGGGTTCGCAAAGATCCAGGATCCTTGACGCGGTGTTTTTCGAGATTCGATCCCAACTAGAAAGATCTCACGGTGATGAGGACTTGCAAGTCGAAAAGCTCTACTTGCTTAGCGCCCTTGTCCCCCTCGGCCCTGCCTACTTGCTTCCTGCAGAGGAGATCGAGCGGATGTTCTCGATCGACGCCACTGGAAAAACTGCAGTGCTGCAAGCGCCGCTCAACCATTTTGCGCTCACCACCCTCCTTCACTACGTCAAACGTCAATCGAGATATACAGCGATTAGGCTTGTGGCAGAAGCCGAGTGGATAAGGCGTGTGAAGGAGTCAAGGGCTCACGATGCCGAGCGAGTCTTGCTCATCCTTGATGCAGCGTCCTCTCCATTTCTCAGTCAAGCTTCGAAATTGACTATCCTTCTTCACGCTGGGCTTACGGCGCGGAAGGACAGGTTTGGCGTGATGCGCCTCGCCCCTGCGTGGTTCACCCGGTGGCGCGGATTCGATCTCGGCTTAGAACTAGACCTCAAGCGAAATCAAGAAGTATATTGATGGCGCGCACCCAGCTACTCGCGCCGTGACTCTGATCTGAAGCGTCGAAAACTGCAGTGTCGTTGCGGCTACACACCAGCGCGAACGGACTGTTCCATCAAGGTCCAGGACGGGGCCGAGCACACTGGGTCGCTCGGCCCAACCCGCCTGCCGCGGCCGTCATTTCGAGGCTGCGGCAGGCACAACCCGCTTCTACTCCACTGCGAAACCCGCCTGCTCCAGCACCAGCTCGCGCACCGGCGCGGCATCCGCTCTGCCCTGCATCGCCTTCATCACCGCACCGATCACGGCACAGGCGGCCTGCACCTTGCCCTCGCGGATCTTCTCGGGCACGTCGCAGAGCCGCCAGCGTTTCGTCGATCACGGCGATGAGCGCGGTGCCATCCGACACCACCTCGAGTCCACGCGACTGCACAACCTCGGCCGGGGGTGCGCGCCGTATCCACAGCCTCCCGATATCAAGTGGACTAACCGATCTTAGTCCACCACCCTTAACCCATGCGATCGGTCAACATCCATGACGCCAAGACCCACTTCTCGCGACTCGTCGACGACGTCGCTGAGGGTGAATCCGTCGTGATCGCCAAGGCCGGCTCCCCCGTCGCCCGGTTGGTGCCCCTGGACGCGGAACCGAGCCGTCCGCGCAGCCTCGTGGGGTTCCTGAGCGGGCGGATCAGCGTCCCCGACGACTTCGACCGGATGGGTGCGGACGAACTCGCGGCACAGTTCGAGGGCGCGGGCCCCGCGGCATCCCGGTGATCTACCTGCTCGACACCCAGCTCATCCTGTGGGCCGCGGCCGACTCTGACCGCCTAAGCGACACCGCGCGCGACCTGCTCACCGACGAAGCGAACGAGTTCATGTTCAGCTCGGCCGCAATCTGGGAGATCACCATCAAGTCGACGCTGGGGCGGTCCGATTTCTCGGTGGATGCCCGGCTCCTGCGCCGCGGACTGATCATCAATGGCGCACAAGAGCTCCCCATTACGAGCGAGCACGCTCTCGCCGTCACCGACCTCGCGCCGCTGGACAAGGATCCGTTCGACCGAATCCAGATCGCACAGGCGCGGGCCGAAGGGATTGTGTTGCTCACCACCGACGAGACGGTGGCCGCGTATGGGGCTCCGGTGGAGTTGGTTTAGGGAACTCGCCACGGTGACGCCAAGCCCACCCGGACTACGCTGCCCCTGTGAGTGAGATGGAGCCGCGGCAGCCGACCGAGGGCGAGGTAGCCCCCAAGCGCTTTCCCCAAGAAGTAGTGCCGGTCCCGATTGAGGATCTTCGAGAGTTGTTGGTTGAAGCCACCCGCAACACCACGCTCACAACCTTCTTCGGTCAGTTCTACACCGGCTGGATGTTGTTGGACATGAAACTCCGAGTAACGCCGGTCGACTCTGGGCATACTCGAATCGAAGTCGAGGTGACGGGCAAGAATGGAATGTTCGACACCCTCCTGTTCGTGCAGCGTCGTAGTGCAATCGATCGATTCTTCGTCGCGATACAGGACGAAGTCGATCGTCGGGCGCGATGGCGCTCCGACCCGCACAAGCCAATCGAGAACTAGACCATCTGGGCGCGACCGTCAGGCGTAAAATCCGAAACACCCTGCCATTGTTCGTATGTACAATCGACGTACAAGGAGTGCACCCTATGGCCACGACAAATCCCTCCGCGGTTGAACGCGAGAACAAGGACTCGCGCATTAATGTGCGGCTCGCACCATCCCAGGCGACCCTCATCCGGCGCGCGGCGGAGGCGGACCACAAGAGCGTGAGCGAGTTCGTCATCAGTAGCGCTGCAACCGCTGCCGAGCACGTTCTCGCCGACCGCCGATGGTTCACCGTCGATGACGCGACCTGGCGTGCGTTCGAGGAGTTGCTCGAGCGTCCGGCGGAGTACAAGCCGCGCCTCGCCGAGTTGCTGGCCAGGGACACCCAATTCGTTGACTGACCGCGCTAGGTTCGGGCGCCCGAGAAAGCTAGATCCAGCAGACCCGGTGCGCGAGTTTGGGTGCGGGCAGCCCGATCTGGACGAGTGGATCGGTCGCTACGCCCTCACGAGTCAGCAGTCCGGCATGTCGACCGTGTTCGTCAGCACGTCGGCCTCGCGCATCGCCGGGTACTACGCACTCGCGACCGGCGGGATCGACTACGCGCAGGCCCCGGCGCGCGTCGCGAAGGGGGTGCCGCGGCATCCGGTGCCAGTCATTCTGTTGACGCGGCTCGCCGTTGACTCGCGGCATCAGGGCGAAGGTCTGGGCCGGATGCTCGTGGGAGACGCGCTCCTGCGCGTCGACCGCGCCGCCGCCGAGATCGGGGTGCGGGCGCTCCTCGTGCACGCGAAGGACGAGCACGCGCGGAACTACTACCTGCGGCTCGCCGAGTTCGAGCCGTCGCCGACCGACCCGCTGCACCTGTTTCTGTTGATGAAAGATCTGCGGAAGAGCATTACCGGGCTATGATTACCTATTAGTAATGAAATGAGGTGATTCACGTGACCGCAGAGACTCTCGTGCGTAGTTCTCGCCGCGCCAGTCGTCTGAGCCAGAAGGCGCTCGGTGAGCGATCGGGTGTGGCCGCGTCATCCCTCTCCCTCATTGAGAGCGGAGACCGCATCCCCACGGTCGCCACGCTAGAGCGCCTGCTGGCGGCGACCGGACGGTCGCTCGTGAGCATCCCCACCCGTCGTGCGGATACCGCAACCATCGCCGAACGTATCGCCGCCGCTGTGAGAGAGGGTGAGCCTGCCAGCGCGCTGCGCCACTTCATCCAACTCAACGACAACCTCGCGGCGGAGCACCACGAAGTGCGGTTCGCACTCACGATCGCCGAACCGGCGCCGACCGGGGTCAAACATTGGGATGCTGCCATCGCGGCGCTCGTCGAATATCGGCTTCAGGAAGCAGGGCTGCCCGTCCCGGCGTGGACGCAGGATCCCTCACGCACGCTCCGCAAGTCGTGGACATTCACCGCCGGGCGCTACGTCGTTCCGGTTGATCGTGCGCGTGTGCCGAAGTCGTTTCTCGACCGGAATGTGCTCATCGACGAGGACACACTGACGAGCTACTGATGAGCCTCAATCGGGACGACCTGATCCGCGGACTCCGCGAGGTCGTTGCGCTGTTGCGCGAGCGCGGGGAGCCGGCGGGCATCCGTATCGTCGGCGGTGCCGCACTGTCGTTGCGTTACTTCGAGCGGCGCACCACCGAGGATGTTGATGCGAAGGTGCATCCGGTCGATGCGGCGCTGGCGGCCGCGGCCGACATCGGTGCCGCAAACGGTTGGCCCGAGGACTGGCTGAACACGAAAGCCGACCACTTCATCCCGATCGCAAACGACGTCGGGTGGGAGTCGCTTTACGTCGACGGCGATGTCAGCATCTGGGTGGCATCCGCGCCCGCCCTTCTGGCCATGAAGCTCCGCGCAAGCCGCGCGGGCCGTGATGATGACGACATCGCGAACCTGCTCGCAATCTGCAGTGTGGACAACGCCGTCGCAGCAGCCGATCTATACGAATCTTTCTACCTAGGCGAAGTGCTACCCGACAAGGCCGTGCGGATGCTCGGCGCGATCTTCACGAAAGGGTTGCCCGAGGTACCCGACAAGCCACCGCGACCCGACTTCGGCTGAGCTGACTGCCCACCCCACGTCACACCCCGCTGCTACCGTAAGCGCGTGACCCACCAGCTCACGCGCGACGAGGCCCGACGCATCGTCGTGCGCGCGCAGTTGCTGGATGCCGACCGCGCCGGTGACGTCGTCGAGGTGGCCGAGACGTTGGGTGCGATCAAGATCGATCCGACGTCGACGATCGCGCCGGCCGAGCACAGCATCCTCTGGTCCCGCATCGGCTTGGGTTACGAGCCGGTCCAGCTCTCGAAAGCGGTCGAGACAGATCGGCTGCTGTTCGAGTTCGATGGCGCGTTCCGCCCGATGAGCCTTCTGCCGCTCATGCTGCCCGGCATGCGGCGTTGGCCCCAGCGGGCGAGCACGCGCGAGTGGCTTGAGGCCAACGACAGCTTCCGCACGGACGTGCTGGCCCGGCTGCGCGCGGAGGGGCGGCTGCGGGCATCCGACATTCCCGACACCGCCACGGTGACCCGCCCGCCCGACGGTTGGTACGGCACCAATCAGGTTGTGCACATGCTCGACTTCTTGCAGCGGCAGGGGGAGGTCGCCGTCGTGGGCCGCGAGGGTCGCCACCGGCTCTGGGATCTGGCCGAGCGCGTCTACCCGCAGAACCTCCCCGAGTACGAACTCGAAGAAGCGGAACGGATGCTCGCCGAGCGCCGCCTGCAGGCGGCAGGTATCGCGAAGCAGAAGTCACCCTGGACCAGAGTGGGAATGGCGGGCGAGGCCGCCACGGTCGAGGGCAGCTCGTGGAAGTTTCGCGTCGACCCGGAGGCCATCGCCGCACTCGACGACGACCCCGGCGGTCGCGTGGCCTTGCTCAACCCGTATGACGGCATGCTGTTCGACCGCCCGCGCCTGAAAGAGCTCTTCGAGTTCGAGTACGTTCTTGAACAGTTCAAGCCGAAACCGCAGCGCAAGTACGGCTTCTTCGCGTATCCGATCCTCATGGGCGACCGGTTCGTCGGGATGCTCGACGCCGCGGCATCCGACGACAAGCTCACCGTCAACGCGGTGCACGAGTTTCTGCCGTTCGACGCTGAGGAAGACGAGATGGTGCGCGCCGAGATCGCGGACCTAGCGCAGTGGCTGCAGGTTGACGTATCAGCGTGGTGACCCGCCAGAAGCGCTACTGCCCCGCCCGCTCCAGCACCAGCTCGCGCACGCGCGCGGCATCCGCCTTGCCCTGCATCGCTTTCATCACGGCGCCGATCACGGCGCCAGCCGCCTGCACTTTGCCTTCGCGGATCTTCTCGAGCACATCGGGCTGAGCCGCCAGCGCTTCATCGATCGCGGCGATGAGTGCAGTGTCATCCGACACCACTTCAAGCCCACGCGACTGAACGACCTCGGCCGGCGTGCCCTCGCCAGCGATGACGCCTTCGAGTACCTGTCGCGCGAGGCGGTCGGTGAGGGAGCCCATGTCGATAAGGAGCGCGAGCTCCGCCACATGGGTCGGCGACACCAAGGTCGACGAGTCGACGGATGCCTCGTTCGCAAGCCGCGCGATCTCGCCCGTCCACCACTTCCGGGCGGCCGCCGGGCTCGCGCCCGCCGCCACCGTCTCCTCCACCTCAACGAGGAGGCCGGAGTTGACCACGTCCTGGAACTCGAGGTCCGTGAAGCCCCACGCCTGCTGCAGTCTCTTCTTACGGATTGACGGCGCCTCGGGGAGGGCGGCACGCAACTCCTCGATCAGCTCGAGAGAAGGTTCAACGGGAAGGAGGTCGGGTTCTGGGAAGTATCGGTAGTCATCAGCATCGCTCTTGGGGCGCCCGGCCGAGGTCACCCCCGTGTCCTCGTGCCAGTGGCGCGTCTCCTGGGTGATCGTGCCGCCCTTTTCGAGAATCGCCGCTTGGCGCTGAATCTCGTAACGGATCGCGCGCTCGACGGAGCGCAGGGAGTTCACGTTCTTGGTCTCGGTGCGCGTACCCAGCGTGCCGGAGCCGCGGGGGCTGAGCGAGATGTTCGCGTCGCAGCGGAGGTTGCCGCGCTCCATCTTCGCTTCGGAGATGCCGAGCGACACGACGATGTCACGGATGGCGCTGACGTACGCCTTGGCGAGCTCGGGGGCATCCGCCTCGGCGCCCGTGATCATCTTCGTGACGATCTCGACGAGGGGAACGCCCGCGCGGTTGTAGTCGACGAGCGAATACTCGGCGCCCTGGATGCGGCCGGTCGCGCCACCCACGTGGGTGAGCTTGCCGGCGTCCTCCTCCATGTGGGCGCGCTCGATCTCGATGGTGAACGTCTTGCCGTTGGCGAGTTCCACCTCGACCTGCCCATCGAACGCGATGGGCTCGTCGAACTGGCTGATCTGGTAGTTCTTGGCGAGATCTGGGTAGAAGTAGTTCTTGCGAGCGAAGCGGCTGGATGACGCGATCGAGCAGCCGAGCGCGAGACCCAAGCTGATCGAATACTTGATCGCCTGCTCGTTCACGACGGGAAGGGAACCGGGCAGTCCGAGATCCACCGGGGTGATCGTCGTGTTCGGCTCGTGGGCCACGTTGCCTGCCGCAGCGGGGTTCGGGGCATCCGAGAACATCTTCGTCTGGGTGTTGAGCTCGACGTGCACCTCGAAGCCGAGCACCGGCTCGTACAGTTCGAGAGCGCGGTCGTAATCCATCAGGTCAGCTTTAGCCACCCGACGATTCTACGGGCGCGTCGGGATCGGTTCGGTCGCGGCGGGCATCTCGAGCGGCTCGATGGGCATCGTGACCCTTCGCTCGGCATACACGAAGAGGATGCCGGCGAGGATGAGCACTCCGCCGAGCAGTTGCGAGAACGTGAGCACCTCACCCAACAGCAGCCACGCGAAGAGTGTCGCGAAAACCACCTCGAGCAAACCGAGGAACGACATCAGCCGGGAGCCGAGGAGGCCTGTTCCGATGATGCTCGCCGCGTAAGCAATGGCCGTGCCGAACACTGCGACGATGCCGAGCAGAACCCACCACGGTGCTGTCGTACCTGAGTACGGAATATCGGTGAACACCATCCGGAAAGGAATGACCCCTGTTGCACCGACCAGGAACAGGATCACCGAACCCATCCCCAAGCCGCTCCAAGCGAGCGCGACACCGGGCAACCCGTCACTGGGGCGCGCAGCGATGAGGTAATACCCCGCCGCACCAATCGCTGCGAGGAACGCGAAGAAGAGACCCAGGGAGTCGACGGAGGCGAGCGGGCCCGGGCCCACGACAAGCACAAGTCCCGCGATCGCGATGGCGGAGCCCACGAGCACGACGCGTTTCGGCATCCGGCGGGTTGTCACCCACGCGAACAGGACGAGCAGGACCGGAGCGAGGTATTCGACCAATATTGCCGTGCCCACGGGGATGCGTGAGACGGCGATGAAGTAGGTGAGTTGGCAGCCGGCGACGCCGATGAGACCCATGCCAAACACCCGCCAACGGCCACGCCAGAGGGCTGCCCACCGGCCCCGCAACGCATAGAACGCGACCGGCGCGAGAAGGATGCTACCAATCAATGTACGCACTGCTACGGCTGCCGCGGGGCTCCATCCTGCCTCCAGGAGTGGCTTGATGAACGGGCCCGATGTGCCGAAAGCGAGCGACGCGACAACCGCGATGATGATGCCGCGCATGGCCTGCATTTCTGTGCCTTTCCCTTGATCTGATGCTGACGGTACTCTTAGCGAGAATAAGGAGTCAAATTGCTTTTTGCCCCTGACACAGTTTTGACGCTGGAGTTCACCGTCGACCTCGCCAACACCCATCCGTCGGCCTCACGCACCGGACTCGACGAGCTCTCTACGCCAGCCTCCCTGACGGCCCTTGTCGGTGCGCACGCCTACTCCGGACGCTTCGATCGCGACCTTGCAGAGCTCGGCGAAGTGCGGGAAACACGCGAGCTGCTGCGCTCGATCTGGGCCCTTGATCGGGATGCCGCGGCGCTCGAAGTGAATCGGATGCTTCGCGATGCCAACGCCCTCCCCTTCCTCATGCGCCACGACCATTTCGACTGGCATCTTCACGCCACTCCCCCGGATGCTCCGCTCGCCGAGCGCATCCGGGTCGAGGTTTCGCTGGCGCTGATGGACGTCATCCGTTCGGATGAAATGCACCGTTTGCGTAGCTGCGAAGCACCCGATTGCGAGGGATTGCTCGTCGACCTGTCGCGAAACGGATCCAAGCGTTTCTGCAGTGTGCGCTGCGGGAACCGGATGAACCAGCTCGCGTACCGCGAGCGTGCGGGGAGTTAACAGCCCGGCCCGCTGGGGTGAATCGTGCAGTTGTGATTGACGAGGACAGTCTTGGCATTGCCGACCGTGATCTGGAGTCGGTTGGCGGGAAGGTTGAGAGTGCCGGCGATGGGCGTCCATGGTCCGCCGCCGTAGCGATATTCGGCGGTGTAGGTGACATCGAGATCGATGGAGTAGGTGCCGTAGGCCGTGTATATGTGACTCGTCGGCGTGGGATCGAACTCGGGGATGGACTGCGCGGACCAGGTTGAGCCCGGCTGACTTCGGGTTGCGTGCGCGCCATCGCCGTATGCCCAGTGCCAGCTCACTGGCGTGAAACGCACGGATGCCGGTTGCCCCAGGAGCTGCCCGTCACGTATGTGGGTGCCGCCCGTGGCGTAGAAGTTGGTGTCGAGCCCGGCGATGGTCCAGCCGTTGGGTTGCATGTGGTCCACGGGCGGGACCGGCCGAAAAGCGGCTATGTCAGCGAGAGTCACCGGTGCCGTCACCGTGGCCGGGATCGGGCGGAGGCACGTCGTCGAGGCGGGATCGTCGCAGGACGCGAACGGGTCCGGGTTCGGGGTGGTGGACCCGTTGGTCGTTGAGCCCGATGAGCCCGTGGAAGTGGTCGTGCCCTCCAGGGTGGCGGCGTCGGGGGTCAGGTTGGCGGAGACTGTGGGGCAGGTGCCCGTCTGCGCGCCCAGCACGGAACAGTTGGGACCGCTCGCAGGTGCAGTGACCCCAATCGTCAGAATCGTTGCTGCGATAATCAATCCGCGCAATAGCTCACCTCCGCCCAGACCTGACTACCGCTAAGTTGGAGGTCGTTTCCTTGTGCTCCGAAACTCACCTCGAGAGGTATCCGATTCGACCGATCTGGAGGCGTTATGTCAACGCCGCCAGCGTCGAACACCCGGACATCCGTCACGTCCAGACATAGGTATACGGTTATCCCGTCATCGTCGTAGCGCTGGAGCAGCAATGTGTCGAATGTCGAAGCACCCTGGGTTCGATTCCCTGTCAATTCAAACTCTTCGAACCGTGCGGAGGACTGGACGAGTTCTTCGTCGGTGACGAAATCCCTAAGTCGCTCAGGGTTCGCACCACCTTCCGATGAGATCGCGTCGGACACCGCGAGGTACGCCCCGTACGCCGCCTCCGCCGCTGCGAGGGCCTCCTCGTCGGAGGCGAACATCGGGGCACTCGTGGGAGTGGGTGGCACCGTAATGTGCGGGGCCGGCCCGTGGCATCCGGCGATCGCGAAAATGAGCACGGCCGCAGCCGGGAGGTACAGGTGTCGTGGCATCCCTCGACGTTATCCAACGCGCGTAGACATGCGGCGGTTTATCCACACAACCAAGACCGGCCCTCGCCACCCTGCCGAGCGATCACTTGTCCACAGATGTCGCCAACAACTAGAACATATCTTCGAAACTCGTCATAATATATGTATGACTTCATATGGCGCCTACTCCGCACTCGCGGACCTCAATGCGCCCTTCACTCCGCCTTCACCGGCGGCGTGGGCCGACATGGAGTTACTCGAAGCGCAGCGCACCCTCGCCCAGATTCGCCGGCGTACGGATGCCGCGGCTGCAGTCCTCGCAGCAGAAATCAAACACCGCTCTCGCCCCGAACTCGGCTACACCGGCCTCGCTGCGCGGCTCGGCGCTCGCACTGCGGAAAACTTGATCCAGCAAACAACCGGCATTTCGAAGCACGAGGCCCACGCTTTGACTCGAGTGGGCACTCTGCTGACGAACGAATCGACGCCCTGGCTCGGAGCTGTCGGCGACTCCGTCACAGCAGGAGAGTCGTCAGTTGCCGAAGCTGATGTCATCCGAGCCGGCTTGGGCACCCCCGACGACACCGTCACCGAGGCAGTGCTCGCGCACGCCGCCGCGCAACTATTGGCTGAAGCGCCTGATCTCACCGTCGAACGTCTCGCCGCACGCGCGCGCGAACTGCGCAGCGAGCTCGATCTCGACAACGTCGCTGAACGTGAAGAGATGATGCGTAGTCGGCGCTACCTGCACATCTCCCCGCAAGCAGATGGAATGACCCGGGTGTCCGGCCTGCTGGATCCGGAATCTGCTGCGACCATCGTCGCGGCGTTCGACGCGGCGACCTCCCCGCGGCGGGGTGGCCCCAGATTCGTCAGCGACGACGGCAAAGCCCGCGCTCAGCGCATCGTCGACGACCCGCGCACGACCGATCAGCTCATGCTTGACACGTTCGTCGATCTCGTAAGAATCGCCACCCTCGCTGACGATGGCACAGTTCTCGGGAGCACCCAGCCGACCGTTCACATCCTGGTCACAAAGAGGGAACTCGACCTCGATCGCGGTGCCGGACACCTCGAAGGCCAGAAAGACCCCGTCAGCCTGCATACAGTGCGCCGGAATGCTTGCTCAGCCGGAACAATCCCCATCCTGTTTGACGGACGGCAACCACTCGACGTCGGTCGAGCCCACCGATATTTCAGTCCGCGACAAAAGGTCGCGATCGCTGCCCGCGACGGAGGCTGCATCTTCCCCGGCTGTGAAAGACCACCGTCCTGGACCGAAACTCACCACACCGATGAATGGCAATACGGCGGGAAAACGAACATTCGCGACGGCGTTCTTCTCTGCAGACACCATCACATGCTCACTCACAACAATAAGTGGCGTGTAATTCGGAAAGACAACAGGTACTACCTCGTACCGCCGCGCTCGATCGATCCCGACCAAACGCCGATACCCGCGCAGAGCCGTGGAATCGCCGCACGAAAGCTCATCGGCTAGATGCGCCGCGATCGATCTACCGCAATGCTCCGGCTAGGCGAGAGTCGGCGCCTGACTGATCAACGTGTGGCCCCACTTTTCCTCGAGCAGACGCTCCAGCGTCGCACCGAGTGTGTACAGCCGGGCATCCTCGCGCGCCGGGGCCATGATCTGGAAGCCGACAGGCAGGCCGTCCTCCGGAGCAAGCCCGATGGGCAGACCCATACCGGGCACCCCCGCGAGGTTCGCCGGAATCGTGGTCACGTCATTCAGATACATCGCCAGAGGATCCTCCAACTTCTCACCGAACTTGAACGCAGTAGTAGGAGCAGACGGCGAGACGAGCACATCCGCCTTCTCGAAAGCAGACGCGAAGTCACGCTGGATGAGCGTCCGCACCTTCTGAGCGCTCCCGTAGTAGGCGTCGTAATACCCGGCAGAAAGGGCATAGGTGCCAAGGATGACGCGGCGCTTCACTTCGGCGCCGAAGCCAGCCTCGCGCGTTGCCGACATCACGTCCTCGACAGTTCCACTCACCTTCGAGCGCATACCGAAACGCACCGAGTCGAATTTCGCCAAGTTACTGGATGCCTCCGCCGGCAGAATCACGTAGTAGGCGGCCACCGCATACTCGAAGTGAGGGGCAGAGACTTCCACGATCTCCGCACCTGCGGCAGTCAGCAGCTCAAGAGCCTCGTGGAAGCGCTGGGAAACGCCACTCTGAAAGCCCGGACTGTCCAACTCCTTCACGACGCCAACTCGCAGACCCTTAAGCGACTCGGCGCGCGCACCCTGGCGAGCCGCCGCAGCGAACGACGGCCATTCATCCTTCAAGGAAGTGCTGTCGCGGGGGTCGTACTTGCCGATCACATCGTGAAGCAACGCAGCATCGAGAACCGTACGCGAGACCGGGCCGACCTGGTCGAGAGACGACGCGAGAGCGATCGCGCCATAGCGAGACACTCCGCCGTAGGTGGGCTTCACCCCGACCGACCCTGTCACCGCTGCTGGTTGGCGGATCGAGCCGCCCGTGTCCGAACCGAGAGCGAGCGGCGCCTCGAACGCTGCAACCGCCGCAGCAGAACCGCCACCAGAACCACCGGGAATCCGGTCGAAATCCCACGGGTTCTTAGTAGGACCATACGCCGAGTGCTCAGTCGAGGAGCCCATCGCGAACTCGTCCATGTTGGTCTTGCCGAGTGGAATCAGCCCCGCCGCACGCAACAAAGCCACCGGGGTCGCATCGTACGGCGGAACCCAACCCTCAAGAATCTTCGATCCCGCCGTCGAGGGCATACCGATCGTGCAGAGCACGTCCTTGATCGCCACCGGAACACCAGCGAGCGGACCAAGCTTCTCCCCCGCCGCCCGCTGAGCATCCACGGATGCCGCAGTCGCAAGCGCCTCGGAATTCACATGCAGGAACGCATGCACGTCGCCATCCACCGCCGCGATGCGATCCAGGTGCGCCTGAGTGGCCTCCACGGACGAGACCTCACCCGAAGCAAGCTTTGCGGCCAAGTCGGCGGCGCTCAGAGTGATCAAGCTCACTGCTCCTCCCCCAAGATTGCGCTGACCTTGAATCGAGAACCATCGTGCTCCGGCGCCCCGGCAAGCGCCTGCTCCGTCGTGAGGGTTTCGCCGGGAACATCTGGTCGAAAAATGTTAACCAGCGGGATCGGGTGGCTCGTCGCGGGAACGTCTGCGGTTGCGACCTCGCTCACCTTGGCCACTGAGTCGACGATCACACTCAGTTCGCCGGTGAGCTTCTCGATCTCCTCGGAAGTGAGCGCGATGCGCGCGAGATTCGCGAGGTGGGACACGACGTCGGTCGTGATTTCAGACATGCGACTCCGAAGGTGGCGTGCGGAAGGGGACCGCACAAGTCTATTCGCCGGGTGGAGGCTCTCTCCGCGCGCGATGCGAGACCAGCGGGAACGAGCTCCGCCGATGCGCAATGCCGCCGACGTTCGGGGCCCGTCGACATGCGAGTCCGACCTGCATACGAGCTCCGCCGACGGCTCGCCGGATGCCGCTCACGCGCGCGCCTTTGCGTTACTGACCTATCGCCGGACGGCACGCACTCTCGCCCTGCAACGTCATGGCGCGATCGCTGACGCGGAAAATCAGTTGCTCGTTTGCCTCATTCCTGGCAAGAAGCTGCACCACCGGACCGATCCTGGTGCGCTCGACGGTGTAGCCGAGTTCTGTCCAACTCGCAGTCACACTCCGCAAAACTGCGGTCGTGCCGGGTGCAGTGGTGTCCTGTTCGTTAGCCATGGGCGCGAGGCGCAGCGCGGAGTAGGTCCGGCCGGCCAACCCAAAGGAGATGACGCAACCCCTGCTGCTTGCGGAGTCGAGGTTCTCCCACTCCCCACCAACAAGGTCCGCAGTCGAGTCGACCACGGCGTAGAAGTCGTCACGCGTCTGCTCAAGAGTCGGGGCACCCACCAAAGAATCGACGTGAACCGGGACCATGCAACTGCCCAGAAGCAAGGTGGGAAGCACGAGAAAGCACGCGGCCCCCCAGCCGCGTGCTATACCCCGTGCTGCAGCACGTGATGCATGCAATCGTGCATGCAGTGCCGCACCCCTTGCAGTACTTCGCCGCATTGGACCCCCATCGCAAGTGCGTCTGGGATCAAAAGTACGCACCCGGCGGGGCGCTGTCTTGTCCCCTTCCGGGGCTCCCTCGTGCTGGGGGTGCAGCTAGTTGCCGGAGCTGACGAACTGCCCTTGACCGATACTGATGAGCGCAAAGTTCCGCATCGACTCGGTACCAGCTGAGAAGTACTCGTTGTGGCCCACGGAAGCCGCGAGCGCCTGCCGCGTCAGCGCGTCTAGTCCGCCACTCACCCCCATGGGCTTTGCGCCGTAGCTCTCGGCGCCAGGGTCACTACCAAAGTAGGCGCTGTTGGGGATCGGATCCCACGCGGCCTCCCCCACGTAGACGTTGCTGTTGCGAACGTGGAGCTCGGCCACCGACTTCGCGGGACTACCCGGCGAACCGACCAGCGCGAGCGCGTCAATCTGGAAGTTGTACTCGGTAAGGGCCATAAGCGCGGCAGTGGATCCGTAGGAGTGCGCGATAACCGAGATGTACGGCTCGTTGCCAGCCCGGATCGCTTGGAGACCTTCGATGGCACCAGCGAGAGCATCCCTGCCCTCATTCGCGTTCTGGATGCCTCCCACGTTTGTGAGGTTCGGCGTGTGATAGCCGATCCAGGCGACCGTTGCGACAGTGGGAGCCGAGTCCGCCGCCGTCGGCGCCGTTCCTGCCCCCGGACCGAGCAGTGCGAGCCAGCTCAGTTCCTCATCGTGGAGTCGGGATGCGGCATCCACCCAGTCCCCCATCTGGTTCTCGATGGTGAAAAACATGCCGGGAACGAGGTAGCTCACATAGTCGGCGGTCCGCAGGTTGCCAATGACGATCGCAGCTCGACCTTGACCGGTGACATCGAGGCTCATGAGCGTGCGATCAGCGGAACCGCTCCCTGGTTTCTCTGCCGCTAGCGCGTCGCTGATCGACTGCAGCATGTGAAGCTGCTGTTTCGCGGATTCCACGACCGTACGGCCCGACTCGGTATCGATGGTGCTCTGCAGGCTCTTCATCGTGGACGTCAGAACTGTGCGATTCGCGAGGTCCCGGATGGAATACGGCACCCCGTCGAGGTTGCCCACGAACTGTGGGCTGGCGTCACGAAGGGCGAGTTTGGAATTGAGATCGAGGGACGCCCACCACAGCGTGACGTCGTGGGCTGGTGGTGGGGTTGTCATCAGAGCATCGATCGAACTCTGGTGGGTTGCAACCCAATCCGAGATCGAATCGCTGGGTACCAATGCAAGCTGATCGAGAACGCGCGCGCCCTTGATTTGCTCGGCCGCACCCCCGGCGGGCTCGGGGCCGATGAAGGGAAGTGGCGGTGCATCCGGAATGGCGAGCGAATGCACCAAGGAATCCACCGACTGCGCTGGGTACTGCACGATTTCGGGAACGCCGAAAACCCCAGCGACAGGTCCGAGTGTCACCGAGGTCACGAGAGCTGCGATTTCGAACAGCAATTCGGGGTTCCCCTATTTGCGCGAGTTATGCGCCGCGTGTCGACGCGCAACCGCGCACCCCCATGGTAGGGGATAGAACGCCCCGTTTGGGGGGTTACCACTGTTTCTATTGTTAAAATTGTTAATTGAAGATCCGCCGGGTTACAGGGATTTTGCCCGAAATCGGGCATCGGGGGTCGACAACGTCGTTTTCGGGGTACACCGAATTCGGGCCTGCCAAGGCCTTGGGGCGATCTATGAAGGGGCTGGACGCTAGTCGAGAGCCGTCGGACCGTCGACGAGGAGTCGTGCGAACTGCTCGGCGTCGATAACACGCACACCCAGCTCCTCCGCCTTGGCGAGCTTGGAACCAGCGCCTGGCCCGGCCGCGACGAAATCGGTCTTCTTGCTCACGCTCGATGCGGCTTTGCCACCCGCAGCGATGATCGCTTCGAGCGCTCCCTCGCGGGTGAAGCCGTCGAGACTTCCAGTCGCCACGACAGTAAGGCCCGAAAGCGGACCATCGGACGAGGTCGCAGCGCCCGGACCCGGGTGCCCTGGGGTGGCGAACCGCACACCAGCCGCTGACCACTGGTCGAGGATCTCGCGGTGCCAGTCCACTTCGAACCACTCGAGTAGCGCATCAGCGATGATGCCACCCACCCCGTCGACTGCCGCAAGTTCGTCGCGCGTCGCCCCTCGAATCGCGTCGAGCGATCCGAAGTAGGTCGCGAGGGATCGCGCTGCCACCGGGCCAACGTGCCGAATACTCAGCGCCACCAGAATGCGCCACAACTCTTTGGTCTTGGCCTTCTCGAGTTCGTCTACGAGAGTGAGCGCCTGACTGGAGGGCACGTAGTTCTCGTCACCCTCGAACGGCTCGTCGCCAGGCTTGCGCTGACGACGGAACGGGGTGTCGGTCTTCACCCGAAGTGTCACACCGTCGCGCGTCGTGAACTCGCTGCCCGGATCATCCGGCCCCACGATCTTGGGCAAGCCCGTCTCGCGATCACGGACGACAACCTCGATCGGGAACAGGTCTGACAAGGTGAGCGCGAACAACCGCGCCTCGGTGACCAACGGCGGGACCGCCGGATGCAGCGGCTGAGTGAGCGCCGCAGCCCCCACCTCTCCCAATCCCTCGATGTCGAGCGAACCCCGCGAGCCCACATGCTCCACGCGGCCACGTACCTGGGCCGGACAGCTCCGCGCGTTCGGGCAGCGCAAGTCGATGTCGCCATCTTTTGCTGGCGCGAGCGGGGTGCCGCACTCGGGGCAGTTGGTGGGCATCACGAACTCACGTTCGGTGCCGTCCCTCAACTCGACTACCGGGCCAAGAACTTCCGGGATTACATCGCCTGCCTTCCGCAGCACGACGGTGTCGCCGATGAGCACTCCTTTGGCTTTGACGACATCTTGGTTGTGCAACGTCGCTTGTCGCACGACGGAACCCGCAACGTGTACCGGCTCCATGACCGCGAACGGGGTCGCGCGCCCGGTACGACCGACCGACACGACAATGTCGAGCAGCTTCGTGTGCACCTGCTCCGGCGGGTACTTGTAGGCGATAGCCCACCGCGGCGCTCTGCTCGTCGCACCGAGCTCTTCGTGTAGCGCGAATTCGTCGACCTTGATGACGATGCCATCGATCTCGTGTGAGACGGAGTCACGATGCTCCCCGTAGTACTCAATGAACTCGGCGGCAGCGGCAGCCGTCGGGGTTACCCGGTAGTACTCGCTCGTGGGGAGCCCCCAACCCTTCAACAGCTCGTAGATTTCACTCTGGGACGCCACGGGCGGGTTGGGCCAGGCGCCGATGCCGTGCACGAGCATCCGTAACCGCGACAATCGGCGGTACATAAGGTCGAGCCCCGCCTCGTTCTTTCCCTCGGCCTTCTGTCGCAGTGAGCCGGATGCCGCGTTCCGCGGGTTCGCGAAGATTCGTTCGCCGGCAGCCGCCTGCTCCGCGTTCAGAGCGGTGAAAGCCTCGACCGGGAAGAAGATCTCGCCGCGGACCTCGACGAGCGGCGGGTGATCTGTGCCGGCAAGCCGGGCGGGGATTCCGTGGATGAACGCGACATTCTCAGTGACGTCCTCACCCACCGCGCCGCTGCCGCGGGTCGCCGCACTGGTGAGCCGACCGTGCTCGTAGCGGAGGTTGATTGCGAGACCGTCGATTTTGAGTTCGCACAGGTAGTCGACGTGTCGGCCGGAGTCGCGCTCGACCTTCGCTGCCCAGGCAGTGAACTCGTCGAGGGAGAAGACATTGTCGAGCGAGAGCATCGGCTCGGCGTGTGTGACCGGGTCGAACAGCGTCGCAGCGCGACCGCCGACGGTTTGCGTGGGGCTGTCTTGGCTCTGCAACTCCGGAAACGTGCGCTCGACCTCGTTGAGACGCTGCATGAGTTCGTCGTATTCCGCATCGCTGACGAGTTCTTCGTCGCGTTCGTAATACGCCCCACGCAGTTCGAGGATTCGCGTCGTCAGCTCATCAACCTCGGCCTTGGCCGCGATGAGGCTCGCATCGGGATGCTGAGGAACTGCCTGCTGGGGGACTTCGCTCTGGGCCACGGGGCTAGTTTACGGAGCGAGTCCGACGTTACTCAGCGTGATTCAAGATGTGCGCAGGCGGCCGGCCGGACGGCTGATCAGACGCTCGATCCGGCGCCGGATCCGTTCAACACTGGCACCGCAGACACCGTCCGATCAACCGTGCACTGCCCGAGCACGCGCGTGCCGACGTACAGCACCGCGGTCTGGCCGGGCGAGAGGCCCGTGATCGGTTCTGTCGGGTTGATGACGAGTTCGACATCGTCCGTCGAGCCAGTCGAGCCCGTCGAGACCCATGCCGTCGCAGGTACCGGGTCGGCGTGCGCCCGCACCTGTACCTGGCACGCGAAAGTATCGCCGGGGGCATCCACATAGCCGGATGCCACGGGGTCGAGCCCCGCCCAGCTGAACCTGCTCCCCGCCAGCTCGGTGATCGCAAGTGCCTCGCGCGGGCCTACCACCACCTCGTTGCTCTTGGGCCGGATTTCAAGCACGAACCGGGGCTTGCCATCGTCCGTCGGGTAACCCACGTTGAGACCCTTGCGCTGCCCGATCGTGAACGCGAGCGCTCCCTCGTGCTGGCCGATGACTCCGCCATCACGATCGAGGATGTCGCCCTGTTCGGCCCCGACCTTGTCGGCAAGCCAACCGCGCGTATCACCGTCCGGGATGAAACAGATGTCGTGCGAGTCGGGCTTCGTGGCGACACTGAACCCGCGGGCTGCCGCCTCGGCGCGCACTTCGGCCTTCGAGGGCGTAGAGCCGAGCGGGAACATCGCGTGAGCCAGTTGCTCGGTGGTCAGCACGCCGAGCACGTAGCTCTGGTCCTTTGCCCCATCGGATGCCCGGTGCAACTCACGGTTTCCCGCATGGTCAGTGACAATCGACGCGTAGTGGCCGGTGACCACAGCGTCGAAGCCAAGCGCGAGAGCCTTCTCGAGGAGTGCGGCGAACTTGATGCGCTCGTTGCACCGCATGCACGGGTTGGGGGTGCGGCCCGCCGCGTACTCGGCGATGAAGTCGTCCACGACGTCGAGGCGGAACCGCTCGGAGAAGTCCCATACGTAATACGGAATGCCGATGAGGTTCGCCGCGCGCTGGGCGTCCATGGAGTCTTCGATGGTGCAGCAACCTCGGGCTCCCGTGCGCAGAGTTCCGGGCATCCGGCTCAGAGCCAAGTGCACGCCGACAACCTCGTGGCCGGCGTCGACCGCTCGCGCGGCAGCGACTGCGGAGTCCACTCCCCCGCTCATCGCCGCCAAGACCTTCATCCTTCGAGCCTAACCGGGATGTCGGTGGGCGTCTTCCGGAGCGAGCCGGCCGCTGTGCGTTCCGGAGGATGGCGCGCCGCGATATCCGGCAGCGGACAGGGTTTTGCGGCGCGGCGTCCTCCGCAACGGCGCGGGGCGGGACGGGGCGGGGGGCGCGGGACGGGGCGGGACGCGGGGCGGGACGCGGGGCGGGACGGGACGGGGCGGGGCGGGGCGGGGCGGGGCGGGGCGGGACGGGGCGGGGCCGGAGCGGGAGGGGAGCGGCGGCTCAGCGACCGAGAGTCGGCGAGCGGTCGGCGAGACCCGCCGTCCGGGCACGATCGACGGCCGCGGGCAGGGCCGCAACGAGGGCGTCGACCTCGGCCGCCGTCGAGTCCGTGCCGAGCGTTATGCGGAGCGCGCCGCGAGCGTCGGGCTCCGAGAGGCCCATCGCGAGAAGCACATGGGACGCCTCCGGCACGCCGGCCTGGCAGGCTGAACCCGTCGAGACGCTGAAGCCGGCGCGATCCAGAAGAAAGAGCAGCGAGTCGCCTTCGCACCCGGGGAACGTGAAGTGCGCGTTGATCGACAGCCTGTCGACGGGATCACCGCGCAGCACCGCCGTGGGCACAGCAGCCCGGATGCCCGCAATGAGCCGATCCCGCAAGGCGATCATGCCGGTGAGATCTCGACTGGCTCGATCCGCGAGCTCGGCCGCAACGCCGAACGCAACGGCACCCGCCGCATCTTGGGTACCCGACCGGGCACGTTGCTGGTTTCCGCCGTGGATGAGCGGGGTCACCGTCGCCGAACGGGAGATCACCAAGGCTCCGATGCCCACCGGTCCGCCGATCTTGTGGGCGGAAATGCTGAGCGCCGCGAGTCCCGAGGCCGGAAAGTCGATCGGCACATGACCATACGCCGCGACCGCGTCGCAATGAACGGGAACTCCGTGAGCAGCGGCAAGTTCGACAACCGAGGCGACAGGCTGGACGGTGCCCACCTCGTTGTTCGCGAGCAACACGGTCACGAGGGCCACATCATCGGCGAGCGCCGATTGCACGTACGCCAAGTCGATGCGGCCGACCGCGTCGACTGGGATCCAGTCGATCACTGCACCCTCGTGCTTCTCGAGCCACTCGACGGTGTCAATGGTGGCGTGATGCTCGGCTCGCGAGACCAAGATGCGGCGCTTCGAGGGCTTGAGCGAGCGCTGTGCCCAGAACAATCCCTTGATCGCGAGATTTATCGCCTCGGTGCCACCCGACGTGAACGTGACCTCAACCGAGTCGGCACGCACAGAGGCAGCGACCCGCTCACGCGCCTCCTCGAGCATCCGTTTCGCTTCTTGCCCCTGCGAATGTATCGATGAGGGATTGCCCACGACCCCCAGCGCGGAGACGTACGCGGCCAGTACCTCGGGGCGCAGCGGAGTCGTCGCCGCGTGGTCGAAGTAGACGCTCATGTAACAAGCATGACTCACGTGGCGTTTACTCTTATCCCCATGCCTGATCACCTTGCCGACCTCGGAGTACGCCTCGGTGACACAGGCGGCGAACTGCGGGTGTGGTCGGCGTCCGCAACAAGCATGGAGCTGTGCTTGTTCGACGAGAAGGATCCTGCGTGGGTGGCGAAGACCGTCCCCCTGGCCAAGGGCGATGGGGATGTCTGGTCCGCTGAGTCGACACTCTTGGTGCCCGGGATGCGGTACTCGATCCGCGCGAACGGTCCGAGCACTGCCGGCCACGCCTTCGATCCGAACGTGCACCTGATCGACCCGTACGCACGCGGGCTCGCCCGCACCAGCAGTGGCGACTGGCGCGGATACGTGCAAGAACCGGACTCGTTCGACTGGGGCACGTCGAGCAAGCCAGGCATCGGCATGGACCACACCGTGATCTATGAGGCCCACGCCAAGGGCATCTCGAAGCTGAACCCCGACGTCCCGGAAGAGCTTCGCGGAACCTACGCCGGTCTCGCCCACGAGTCGACGATCACGTACCTGAAGGAACTCGGTGTCACGACGGTCGAGCTACTACCCGTGCACCAGTTTGTCAGCGAACAGCGACTCATCAATCAGGGGCTCACCAACTACTGGGGGTACAACACACTCAACTTCTTCACCCCCCATGCGCTGTATGCAAGCCGGGAGGCACAGTTCGGCGGCACGGGCGCGGTATTGCGCGAGTTCAAGGGGATGGTGAAGCTCCTGCATGAGGCTGGCCTCGAAGTGGTTCTGGACGTCGTCTACAACCACACCGCCGAGGAGGGGTTGGGCGGACCGACCACGAGTCTCCGCGGCCTCGACAACCGGAACTACTACCGCCAGTCCCCCGACGGTGTCTACGTGGATGTCACCGGCTGCGGCAACTCGGTCAACACCGCTACCCCCGCTGCGGCGCGTCTCATCCTCGATTCCCTGCGGTATTGGACGAACGAGGTGCAGATCGACGGATTCCGATTCGACCTCGCGGTCACGCTGGGGCGCGACGAGAACAACGAGTTCCAGCCCGAGCATCCGCTGCTCCTCGCGATCCGCGACGATCCGCAGTTGCAGAGCGCGAAGATCATCTCCGAGCCTTGGGATCTGGGCATGGGCGGATGGCAAGTCGGTAAGTTTCCCGGGGCCGACTCTGGTGCCAGTGCTGAATCCGACCGGGGGCGCGGCTGGTCCGAGTGGAACGACGGATACCGCGACCGGATGCGCGACTTCTGGCTCACCGATATCGGCTCAGCGCGCGCACACGGGTCAGCGCCCAACGGAATCGGATCCCTTGCTCGGCGGCTTGCGGGCTCTGCCCATGTGTTCACTCACGAACGCGGGCCGATGGCATCCGTGAATTTCATCACTGCCCATGACGGCTTCACGATGGCAGATCTGACCGCCTACAACGAGAAACACAATCTCGGAAATGGCGAGAAGAACCGCGACGGAACAGACAACAACCACTCGTTCAACTACGGGGTCGAAGGCCCGACAAACGATGCCACGATCACGGATGCCCGGTGCAAGGCGATGCGCAACCTGCTCGGTACCCTGCTCCTCTCCGCGGGCGTCCCCATGCTTACCGCAGGCGACGAGTTCGGCCGCTCCCAGCGTGGCAACAACAACGCGTACAACCAAGACGGCGAACTCACCTGGGTTCCATGGGTCCGCGAGGACTGGCAGGATGAGCTGCTCGAGGTCACTCGGCAACTTATCCAGTTGCGAGCGGAGAATCCGGCTCTGCGGCCGGTCCGCTACGGGAGGTGGGGCGAGACCATTCCCTCGGCGACCCAGATGGACTGGTACAACAAGCAGGGACATTCCATGAGCGAAGAGGATTGGGACTCACCAGCCGAACGCACCCTGCAGTACCTTGCCGCGTCCACTCCGGAGTTCGAGGAGTTCAACCGCATCCTGCTCATTGTGCACGGGCTCGAAGACGACGTGACCGTGACCCTTCCGGAACACGCAGGCGTGACCTCGTACACCTTGCTGTGGGACTCCGCCGTCGAGGACGCCACGGAGTCGATGCTCGAGCACGGACCCGGCAGTGAACTCACCGTTGCCGGCACCTCGATGCAACTGTTCAGGGCACATTGAGCGGCACGCCAGCCACCGTCGCGCTCGTGACTGCAGGAATTGCCTTCACGGCGCACGAGTATGCGCACGACCCCGGTACGACCAACTATGGGATCGAGGCGGCCGAAGTGCTCGGGCTCGACCCTGGTCAGGTGTTCAAGACGCTCATGGCCGAAGTCGACGGACGCCTCGTGGTCGCGATCGTGCCCGTCTCCGGAAAGCTCGATCTCAAAGCGCTGGCAGCGGCAGTCGGCGGCAAGAAGGCTGGGATGGCCGACCCGAAGGTTGCGGAAAAGCGCACGGGCTACGTTGTCGGCGGGATCAGCCCGATCGGACAAAAGATCGCGCATGACACGGTGCTCGACGAGACCGCCGAACTGTACGACACGATCTTTGTATCAGGCGGGCGACGCGGCTTCGACATCGAGCTGGCGCCAGCGGACTTGCTGAGGATCACTGCCGCGGTGATTGCGGCGATCGGCCGTAGTTAGCGCGTGGCGACCAGAAACCCGAGGATGACAAGAGCAACCACAGCGACCCCGGCAATCGCGTAGAACGGCGATACTGCCCGGCGGGGCGTGCTTTCCGTGGTGACGGTCTCAGTGTCGACTGACTCAGTGCGCAGTGTCATGGTGGGTTCCTGGTTCGGGTCAGGCGGGGAGCGGGTCTTCCCCTAGTGAGAAATCTATTGGTCGGCAGAAGTGCGGACAAGGGCTGTAACCCTCCCATTCCGGGGGTCACTCGTTTGGGGGCCATTCACCCACTTGACTGGACTCGGAAGCGCGACCCTCGACGCTTCGTTAACGACAACGAGTCGGCGCCTTCGGGTGGCGTCGACTCGTCGTCGGATGATGCGGAGGTTACTTTCGGGTGTGCCTTAGGAGAGCACAGCGACTACGGCCGCGAGCGCCACGAGGGCGATCGTGATGCCGACAGAGGCGATAAAGAACGGCGAAGCGAACGTGGTGTTCGCGCCTGCCTGGTCGATGGTGCTCATCTCGGTGTTCCTGTCGATTGTGTTCATGTCACGGTTCCTGGATTCGGGTCCTGGAAGAGATCGGGTATCTCTTGGATCAATACTCACTGTCGGCAGTAGGGGGGACAAGCCCTGTACCCTCCCCACAACGGGGGCAACGGCATCACGGGCGCGTAACCCAGTGTTTACAACGAAGTTGGCGTTTGGGGTACAGATCCAGTCCCCCATGAGGACTACAGGCACTATTGGGGACAAAACGGGGTACAGCGACCGGAAGGGGTGCTGAATTACCCCCTTGTCCCCAGTTCGGGGCGAACCGCAACTATCCCGCTACTGCCAAGACTATTCAGCCACCGCGATGAGTCCCATTTCGGCGGGGGAAGCGAGCGATCGGTGATTCGGTACGACGCGAACCGTGTATCCAAAACTCCCGGCCCGAGCCAGCGGCACCGTGCCAGCAAAGATCGCAGCAGCACCTTCGGCGGGTTCGGCGAAGGGAAGCGGCAAGTGCTGCACCTCATCCAGGCGGTCGCCCTCGTGCGCGCGACCGTAGACCACCTCGACCGCGAGGTCCTGTGGAGTGAGGCCACCCAGAGCGATCGTCGCGCGCAGGTGCAGGTCGTCCCCCACCTGCGGCACGGCATCCCATCCCCCTGATTCGACGTGGGTGACATGAACGGCGGGCCACGCCGCGGTGACCCGCGCCTTCCAATCCGCGAGCTCGCGAGCGGGCTCGTACCCGCTGACGCTCATCGCCGTCTCGGAATGCGAGGCAGGAATGTACAAGCGCTCCACGTACTCCTTGACCATGCGGTCTGCCGAGAGCGCGGGCGAGAGCGTGGCGAGGGTATGCCGGATCGACTCGACCCAGCGCGTCGGTACGCCGTTCTTCGCGCGGTCATAGAAGCGAGGGGCGATCTGGTGCTCGATGAGGTCATACATACTCTCTGCTTCGAGCTTGTCGCGCTCGGCACCGTCGCCGGCCGAGTCCGCGGTCGGAATTGCCCAACCGTTTTCCTCGTCGTAGAACTCCGCCCACCAGCCGTCGAGGATCGACAGGTTGAGGGATCCGTTGAGTGCGGCCTTCATCCCCGACGTGCCGCACGCTTCGAGCGGACGCAAAGGGTTGTTCAGCCAAATGTCGGTACCCGGATAGAGCAACTTGGCCATACCGATGTCGTAGTTCGGCAGAAACACGATCCGCTTGCGCACGTCGATCTCCTGGCTGAACTCGACGAGTCGCTGAATGAGGCGCTTGCCTTCGTCGTCAGCCGGATGCGACTTGCCTGCGATCACGAGTTGGATGGGCCGCTCGGGGTGGAGCAGCAGTGCGCGCAGTCGGTCCTCGTCATGCAGCATGAGCGTGAGCCGCTTGTAGGTCGGAACCCGTCGCGCGAAACCGATTGTGAGCACGCTGGGGTCAAGTAGCTCGGAGAACCACGCCGGATCCCCCACACCAGGATTCTGTTCCTGCCATGCTGCGCTCACGCGGCGCCGGGCATCGTGAACGAGTTGTTCGCGCATCCGGCCACGCACGTCCCACAGATCAGCATCTGAGACCGCCTTCGCCGACGACCAGTCGACGACGGTCGTGTCTGCGGTGCCGAACTTCTGCTGCGCGAGCTCGAGCATTGCCGGATCGGTCCAACTGGGGGCATGCACGCCGTTGGTGACCGAGGTGATGGGCACATCATCCGCGTCGAATCCGGGCCACAATTCTCCGAACATCCCACGGGAGACTTCTCCGTGAAGAAGCGAGACGCCATTCGCGCGTTGTGCGAGCCGAAGCCCCATCACTGCCATGTTGAACATCGACGGGTCACCGCCGACATAATTCTCTTCACCGAGGTTCACCACATCGGCCGCGACCACGCCCGGGAGCAGGTCGGTCGAGAAGTACTTCTCGATCAGGTCGATCTCGAATCGATCGATTCCGGCAGGAACGGGCGTGTGCGTCGTGAAGACAGTCCCGGCACGAACGACCTGAAGCGCTTCCGCGAATGCGAGACCGTCTCCGATGAGGTCGCCGATGCGCTCGAGGCCGAGGAATCCGGCGTGGCCTTCGTTGGTATGGAACACCTCGGGGAACGGCGTCGAGGTCAATTCGGTGAATGCCTTGATCGCCCGCACCCCGCCGATTCCGAGCAGCAGTTCCTGCAATAGACGGTGTTCCCCGCCGCCGCCGTAAAGACGGTCTGTGACCGTGCGCAACGATTCCTCGTTCTCGGGAATGTCGGTGTCGAGCAACAACAGGGTGATGCGGCCGACCTTGACCTGCCAGATGCGCGCGCACAGTGCGTGACCGCCCGGAAGCGACAGGGTGACGTGGGCGGCAGTGCCATCGGGATTACGGAGTACGCGCAGGGGAAGCCCATCCGGATCGAGTACCGGGTAGCTCTCCTGCTGCCAGCCCTCACGTGAGATCGCCTGGCGGAAGTAGCCCGCGCGATAGAACAACCCGACCCCGATGATCGGCACACCGAGATCGCTGGCGCTCTTGAGATGATCGCCAGCGAGGATGCCGAGGCCGCCCGAGTACTGCGGCAGGGCTGCGGCAATGCCGAACTCGGGCGAGAAGTAACCGATCGATGCTGGGGCATCCTTGAGCGTCTGGTACCAGCGCGGCTTCTGCAGGTAGTCGTGGAGATCGTCGCGCAAGATCACGGTGGTCGCCACGAACGCGTCGTCCCCGGCCAGTTCGTCGAGGCGGCCCGGGCCGACCGCCCCCAGCAGCGCGATTGGATCGTGGCCGGTTTGTTCCCACAGTTCGGGATCGACCGACCTGAACATTTGACGCGTCGGCTCGTGCCACGACCAGCGCAAGTTGCTCGACAACTCGTCAAGTGCCGAGAGCGCCTCGGGCAAAACAGTACGGACGGTAAACCTGCGGATGGCCTTCACCCAACCACCCTAGGGCAGTCGCGGTGGGCAGCAGTAAAGCGCTTGCAGCCGGTATGCAAGCGCTCCCGGTATCCTTCGGGGAACGAGTACGAGGGAGTACGGTCGAAACGTGAGTGTTGAGTACAAACCGAAGCTGGGCCGGATCCCCATCCGAGACCTGACGCCCCAACAACCCGAGAACCGCTGGCCTTCGAAAGCGTTCGCGGGCGAGGTGGTGACCTTCGGCGCGAGCGCGTTCCGCGAAGGGCACGACCTGCTCGGTGTACACCTAATCATCACCGATCCGGCCGGCGCATGGACCACTCACCGCATGCACCCGGGCGATCCCGGAACCGACCGCTGGCACGCCGATGTACAGCTGCACACCGAAGGCACGTGGACGTGGCGCGTGCGAGCGTTCGCCGACGATTGGGCGACCTGGCTGCACAATGCTGCCATCAAGATTCCCGCTCGCATCGACGTCGATGTGATGGTGCTCACCGGCGCCGAACTTCTTGCGCGGGCCGGAACGCGAAAGGTCGTTCAGGACGCTGTCGCTGCCTTCGCCGACCCGACACTGGCTGCCGAAAACAAGCTCGCCATCGCCCTCGACCCCAAGCTCACCTTGGCGATCGACGCGAAACCGCTCGCGAGCCTCACCACCGAAAGTGAGTCGCTCACCATCCGCGTGGAACGCACCCGCGCGGGCGTCGGCAACTGGTACGAGTTCTTCCCGCGCAGCGAGGGCGCCAAACGGGCAAAGGATGGCACGTGGACGAGCGGCACCTTCCGCACGGCCGCGAAGCGCATCCCCGCCGTTGCCGCGATGGGCTTCGACGTGCTGTACCTACCGCCGATCCATCCGATCGGGGAGGCATTCCGCAAGGGGCCGAACAACAGCCTCGACACAAAGCCGGGTGATCCGGGATCCCCGTGGGCGATCGGTGGCGCCGCGGGCGGTCATGACGCCGTGCATCCAGACCTCGGCGACCTCAAAGACTTCAGCTACTTCGTGGGTGTCGCGACCAAGAACAACATGGAGGTCGCCCTCGATCTCGCGCTGCAGGCGTCACCAGATCACCCGTGGGTTACCGAGCACCCCGAGTGGTTCACAACACTGCCCGACGGCTCGATCGCCTACGCCGAGAATCCGCCCAAGAAGTACCAAGACATCTACCCCATCAACTTCGACAACGACCCGGTAGGGATTCGCGAAGAGGTGCTGCGGATCATCCGGCACTGGATCGCGTTGGGGGTGCGGATTTTCCGAGTCGACAACCCGCACACGAAGCCGTTGCAGTTCTGGGAGATCGTGCTGCATGAGATCAACACCGAGTTCCCAGACGTCATCTTCCTCGCCGAAGCCTTTACCCGTCCCGCGATGATGCAGGCACTCGCTCAGGTCGGATTCCAGCAGTCGTATTCGTATTTCACGTGGCGCAATACGAAGGAAGAACTCGCGGAGTTCTTCGAGTCGATCTCGCACGAGACGTCGGGCTGGTTCCGCCCGAACCTGTTCGTGAACACCCCGGACATCCTCACCGAGTACCTGCAGTTCGGCGGCCCCGCCGCATACAAGATCCGCGCGACGCTCGCCGCGACCGCTGCTCCGCTGTGGGGCGTGTATGCGGGCTACGAGCTGTTCGAGGATGTTGCCCGGCCCGGCAGCGAAGAGAACATCGACAACGAGAAGTACGAGTACAAACAACGCGACTGGGCCGGAGCCGAGAAGGCGGGCACTTCGCTCGCGCCGTACCTGCAGCGACTCAATCTCATCCGCGCTGCCCACCCCGCGCTTCGCCAATTGCGCAATTTGGATGTGCACTGGAGCAAGGACGAGTCGATCCTTGTGTACACCAAGTATCTTGCCGCCGAGCACAACGACGGGATCGTCGATGCGGTAATCGTCGTCGCGAATGTTGACCCGCATTCCGTCCGCGAGACGACTGTGCACCTCGACCTCAGTCGTATCGGCCTCCCGCTCGATGCGAGGTTCACGGTGACCGACCTGATTACGGGCGCGACCTTCGAATGGGGAGCGGACAACTACGTGCGGCTCGATGCGTTCGGCGAGCCGTGCCACATCCTGCACGTGCACGCGCCGCTGACGAGCCCCGAACCGACCAAGAAGGGCCGCTGATGGCATCCAAGAAGGTCGACATCCCCGCACTTCCCGAGCTGCATCCGGACCACATTGCCTCCCTCGTGAGCGGCTCCCACCCCCGGCCGCACGACGCTCTCGGCCAGCATCCGGTCGACGGCGGTTTCGTCATCCGCACGGTACGTCCGCTGGCCGCTGCCGTGGTCGCAGTGCGCGCCGACGGACTGCGAGTCCCGCTTTCACACGTCTCCGATGGCCTGTGGCAGGGGTTCGCGCCGGCCCCCGGCCAGCCCTACCTTCTCGAGACGGACTACGACGGTGGTCCGAGTTGGACAGCAGATGACCCGTACCGGTTCGTGCCCTCCGTCGGCGAGATCGACCTGTATCTCTGGGGTGAAGGGCGTCACGAACAGCTCTGGCACGTTCTCGGTGCCCACTACCGCCCGCACGAGGACGTCGCGGGAACGTCGTTTTCCGTGTGGGCTCCGCACGCGAAGGCGGTGCGGGTCGTCGGCGACTTCAACGACTGGAACGGCGTGGGGCATTCGATGCGCCGCCTCGACGATAACGGCGTGTGGGAGCTGTTCGTCCCCGCGCTCGAACCAGGCGCGGCCTACAAGTTCGAATTGCTCACCCCGTCGGGCGAATGGGTCAAGCGCGCAGACCCGATGGCCCGCTACACCGAGATTCCGCCGCTCACCGCATCGAAGATCGGGCAATCGCTCTACCAGTGGGGCGATGACGACTGGATGACCCGTCGGGCGCAAACCGACCCGCACAACTCGCCCATGAGCGTCTACGAGCTGCACGTCGGCTCGTGGCGTCCGGGGCTCGACTACCGTGCCCTCGCCGACCAGCTCATCGACTACATCCAGCAGCTCGGATTCACGCACGTGGAGTTCATGCCGCTCGCCGAGCATCCGTTCGGCGGGTCCTGGGGCTACCAGGTCACCGGCTACTACGCCCCGACCAGCCGGTTCGGGCATCCGGACGACCTCAAGTACCTCATCGACCGCCTGCACGGCGCGGGCATCGGCGTCATCATGGACTGGGTGCCCGGGCACTTCCCGAAAGACGAGTGGGCTCTCGCGAAGTTCGACGGCGAAGCGCTCTACGAGCACGCCGACCCACGCCGCGGTGAGCAGATGGACTGGGGCACGCTGATCTTCGATTTCGGGCAGTCGCAGGTGCGCAACTTTCTGGTGGCGAACGCGCTGTACTGGCTCGAGGAGTTCCACATCGACGGGCTGCGCGTCGACGCCGTGGCATCCATGATTTACCTCGACTACTCCCGCAAGGAGGGCGAGTGGCTGCCCAACATCTACGGCGGGCGCGAAAACCTGGAGGCGATCAGCTTCCTGCAGGAGGTCAACGCCACCGCGTACAAACGAAATCCGGGCATCGTGATGATCGCCGAGGAGTCGACGAGTTGGCCCGGCGTGACCAAGCCGACCGCGGCATCCGGGCTCGGCTATGGCCTGAAGTGGAACATGGGGTGGATGCACGACTCCCTGCAGTACATGCAGGAAGACCCGATGTACCGCTCGTACCACCACAACGACATCACGTTCTCGTTCTTCTACGCGTTCAGCGAGAACTTCCTGCTGCCCATCAGTCACGATGAAGTCGTGCACGGCAAGGGATCGCTATTGCACAAGATGCCCGGAGATCAGTGGCAGAAGCTTGCCAACGTGCGCGTCTACCTCGCATTCATGTGGGCACACCCCGGCAAACAACTGCTGTTCATGGGTAGCGAGTTCGGGCAGCCCTCCGAGTGGAGTGAAGAGCGCGGACTGGACTGGTGGATTCTGGACCAACCCGTGCACCAGGGCTTGCAGAAACTCGTCGGCTCGCTCAATGCTGCCTATTCATCGCATCCCGCGCTGTGGGAACAGGACAACGACGCCGCCGGCTTCGAGTGGATCGATGGCGGCAACTCCGCCCAAAACGTGGTGGCGTTCCTGCGCTGGTCCCGCGCCGGGACGCCGCTGGTAGGCATCTTCAACTTCTCGGGCGCACCCATCGGCCCCTACCGAATCGGTCTGCCCTTTGCCGGTGTGTGGGACGAGGTCATCAACACGGATGCCACTGAGTTCGGTGGCTCAGGGGTCGGGAACTACGGCTCCGTCACCGCGAGCGACGATGGGTTCCAGGGCCGACCGGCCTCGGTCGAGTTGACCCTGCCACCGCTTGGTGGACTGTGGTTGGCGCCGCACGCCTAGCGCACGCTGTCGGCGGAAATCAGTAGAGCAGCCCGGTGAGCCTTCTGCGCGCGGCGACGACGCGCGGATCCTCAGCACCGGCAATCTCGAAATACTCGAGGATGCGCGCGCGGAGGGTGTTCTTTCCGGCGTGGTCGAGCGTCGGAAAGAGGTCGAGAAGACGCCCGAACGCGTCGTCAACGTGGCCACCGGCAACATCGAGATCCGCAACCGCGAGCTGAGCGGCGAGGTCGGCCGGAGCCGAGGCTGCCGCGCTGCGCAGGGCCGCGGCATCCGTACCATCGAGACGCGCGAGGAGTGAGACCTGCGCGAGGCCCGCGACAGCGAGCTGATCACGCGGGTTCTGAGCGATGGCGGTCTCGTACTCCCGGATCGCGGTAGCGAAGTCACCTGCAGCGATGGCGTCATACGCCTCCTGATGGTGCGGGGGCAGCGGTTCTTCGACGGGCTCGGCGGGCTCGGCCGAGGCGTCGACCGGGATCGTCCCCTGCACCCCGTTTTGCGCGGCGAGTTGAAGCACCTGTTCCATCACGTCGCGCAACTCGGCCTCGGGAAGCATCCCGGTGAAAAGCTGAATCGGACGCCCGCCCACCACTGCGGCAACCGTCGGCACCTGCTGCACCTGGAAGGCCTGCACGAGCTGCGGGTTCGCGGTCGCGTCAATCGTCGCGAGAGCGATGCGACCGCCGTACTGCTCGACGAGGGCCCCAAGCGAAGGCTCGATGCCTTGACCGAAGAACTCAACGATGACGGGCACGGTCGACGACAGGTCGAGGATCGCCGTGAACGTGGCGTCGGATGCCGCGCGTACGACTCCTGTTGCCGTCGAAGGTTGCGCACCTCCTGCGGGCACTGGCGGCCGCACAAGCGACGACAGATCGACGGCTCCGCGGAGATTTGCGGCGTTAGTTGCGCCATTGAGCGGTGCGTTGGTCATCCGACCTCCCCTGCCTTGATGAGTCCCTGTGTGTAGCCCAACAAAATGATCTTGGCATCGCTTCCCGCGGGCGGAACGTAGAACAGCAGCTGGTCTCCGTAGGTCGCGACCACACCCTTCGTGCTGATCTCGAGCCCCGAGAGGGCCTTGACCTGGCCCGTCGGGTTGACTGCCGCACCGGCTTCGACCGGTGTGACCGTCGTGATCTCGTTGAGGTTCACGGCAATGATCGCCCCGGCATCGTTCGTTGCCAACGCGATGGCACTGGCCCCTCCGAGCGCGTGGCTGAAGGTAACCGTCGCCGTTGTCGGCAAGGCCGCCCGCACCTTCGCCTTGTAGGTCACTCCAACGTTCTCCCGCAGGCTGTCGCCGTCCGCCTCGAAGTCGAGATAGGCGTTGCTGTCAACGTCCTTCTCCAGGATGTCCGCGTAATCGAGCGCGAGCTTGTCCGGCGCAATGCTGAGCACCGAGCTGTCTTCGAGGAGTCGGGCGGTGCCAATCGCGGCGGGCGCGACCTTGGGCAGAACAGCCGACGGCTCAAGCGTGATCGCGTATGAGACCTTGTAATTCGCGCGCGGCTCTTCCTGTTCCAGGAAGAGCGCTAATGGCGGGATTGTCGAATCGGTATCGTCCTGAATTACCGCGAACACCGTACGGGGCCATGTGTCGGTCTGCTGCGGCAAGGTGACTTTGACCGGTCCTGCGGGGATCGCGGGAAGGGCCGCGATCGACGGATCAGCGGTCGTGATCGTGTAGTTCGCCAACCGCAACTCGAGTGCGGCGCCCTGCATTCGCGTCGCGAGGAGAGTTTTGTCCTTTGCCGCGTCGGCGGCGGCGACTGTCTCACTAATCGCGGCCACGATGCGCTCGACCTGCTTGACGGTCGCCGCCGGCGGATCGGCTTGGGCCGCATCCGGCACCGCCGTCGCAGTCGCAGTGGGCGTAGCGCTAGGGCCGGTACCGGGCCAGAAGTCGGCGGTACACCCGGCGAGGCTGAGTGCACCGACGAGCACGATGGGGATCGCGATCATGCCGCGCGCAGATCGGCGACCGCCCGAAGGCTTGTCGATTGCCAACTTGCGCGTGGGCCTCAGAATTCGTTTTCGAGGAACCTTGGGCATCTTCTGCGGCTTGCGACGAGGGCCGCGCGAGTTGCGCAGGTGGTTGGTCGCCCACAGCAAGAACGCGAGGCCGAGCAGCAGCGCGAACGCCCCGGCGATGATCAGCGGACCAGCCCATGGCGTCGAGTTGTCGAGGGGCCAAGACACCGCATAGTTGGGAGCTGCGGGCTTGATGCCGTCAGAGATGATGATGAACGACACATCCGCTGGCACTTTCACTGTGAGGGCAAGAGTGTTGGTCATCGAGTATTCGGAGAGCCAGAGATCGGAACCCTCGATCGTGGGAACCTCCTTCTCCTTGCCGCTTACCTTTGTGGTGGTCAGGGCTTCGGTGTCGGCGTCGTAACCGATCTCGGTGTATTCGGCGTCGCCGATCCAGGCGAGCACATCTGTCGTACGCCCGTAGGCGGCGAGAATCGTGTCGGAACCGGAAACCCTCAGGGTCTGGGAACCGTCGAACGCATTGAGGGTAGCGCCGTCGATCACCGTTACCGCAGTACCGGTGTTAGAGGTGGTGGACAGCGAAACCTGATCGGGTTCGAGCAGGACGGTGCGCTGTGCGATGCCGGCACCGATCATGACGGCAGCAACAACGAAACTAATGATGGCGAGAACAAACCGCACGGAAATTACTCCTTTCGTGCTGCCGGCAGGACCCACAGTCCTCAGCACCCTCCGCCGCACTCAGGCGGGCGCTCGCACTAGGGACGAGAGGAAGGATCCCGCAGAATCGCGGGGATTGGCAACAACAAAGACGTTCAAGATTATCGGATGCGTTCGACCGCTCCTAACGGATGCTCTGGGAACTTGCTGAGAGAGCGGTGAACATTCCCGTCGCAACCGGTCATCCACGGGGGCAGTAAACTCACTGAATCCCCCGTTCGTTTCCTTCTTAGGAGAAGCCATGGCCGCCGACGACACGACCTTCGGAACCGAAATGCGCGGATACCGCAAAGAAGAGGTGGACTCGGCTCTGCACGAGCTGCGACGTGAGCTCGACAAGGCAAACGCCGAACGCACCGAGTCCGCCAAAGAGGTCAAACGCCTCCTCGCCGTCAACGAGGACCTGCAAGCCGAGCTCGATGAAACGGGCAGCCCCACCTATGCCGGACTCGGAACCAAGCTCGAGAACACCCTCCGAGTTGCTGAGGAGCAGTCGACCCGCCTCATCGGCCAGGCCGACATCGATGCCGAGAACCTGCGCACCACGACCACCGCCGAGATGGCGAAACTTCGCGCGGACACCGCTGCGGAATCCCAGCGCGTGATGGATGCCGCAAACTCAGCGGCCACCAAGCTCCTCAGTGACGCCCGCGAGCAGGCAGAATCGCAACTCTCCCGCGCACAGGCCGACGCAGAAGCTCTCACGCAGGACGCGATTCGCGAAGCCATCACTCTCCGCGGTGCTGTAGCTACCGAAGCCGCTGAGGCGCGAGCAACGGCGCAGCGCGAGGCCGCCGCGATGCGAGCCGAAGCCGAGCGCGCCGCGGCCGAAGTGAAGGCGGCCGCGACCCGAGAGGCAACCGAGGCCCGCGAAGCCGCGGCGGAGCTTGCTCGCGACGCAGAGAAGGGCCGCGCGGACTACGAGAACGAAAACGCTCGCCTCCGTGCCGATCTTGCCCGCGACCTCGAGCAGGGCCGAACTGACCTCGCTCGCGAGTTGGAGACCGGCCGCGCCGAGCTTGAAGCCGAGATTGCCACCGCGCGCGAAGCACTCGCCAACGAGACCGCCGCAGCACAGGAGAAGCTCGCGAATGACACCTCCGCCGCATACGAAAAGCTCCGCGTCGAAACACAGACTGCGCTTGCTCGCCAGCGAGCGGAGGCAAAGGCGGCCGCAGACGCGCTCGCTGCCGACACTGAAGCCGCGCGGGCCGCGCTGGAGGCCGAGACGACCGGAGCACGCACCGCACTCGAGGCAGAGATCACCGGTCGTCGAGCCGAACTCGAGGCGGAGTTGAGTGGCGCCAGGGCCGCCCTGAAGTCGGAGGTCGAGTCGACGCGAGCCGCGCTCGAAGCCGAGCTTGCCTCTTCCCGCGCCGAGCTCGAGCACGAGTTGACCACGGGACGGGCCGATCTAGAGGCACGCACCACGGCCGCGCACAACCAGCTCAAGGCCGAGACCGCGTCGGCACGAGCATCCCTCGCCGCGGAGATCGCCGAGAAGCAGTCCAGCCTCGAAGCGGAGATCACCGAGCGCCGTGCCAGCCTCGAAGCCGAGGTCAACGAGACGACGGCCCGTCTGAAGAATGACGTCGAGAAGCAGACCACCGACCTCGCCCGCGACATTGCCCGCCAGCGAGCCGAGCTCGCGAGCGAGGCGGAAACCACCCGTGCCGCCCTCGCCCACGAGCGTGACGAAACACGGTCAACCCTCGAACGCGAGGCGACGGATGCCCGGGCCGCCCTCGAGGCGGAACTGGCTGCCCTCCGTGACGAGGCCGAGAAGCAGGCACTCGCGCGCCACCAAGAGGCCACCGCCCAGACGAAGCAGTATCTGGACGAGGCCCAAGTGCAGCTCGCGGAAACCGCCCGCCAAGCCGCGGCGAAGCGTCAGGAGACGGCACACCTCGACACGACCTCGAAGAACGAAGCTCGGGCCGTGCGGGACGCAGCCGAGACGAAAGCGAGGGAGCTCGTGGAGACCGCGGAAGCCCGCGCCAAGGCGCTCGTAGACGACGCTGAGAAGCGCTCAGCGCAGCTCGTGTCCGACGCGGAAGAACGACTCAGGAATATTAGGATTGAGCGCGACACGGTGGCGGGCTACTTCGAAAACCTGCGGGGCGTTCTCCAGCAGGCTGAGAAGATCTCGACCGAGTCGTAGCGCTCCCCCCAGCTAGCTCCACCGACACAGAGGTGCCGCCGTGAAGATACAGAATCCGTTCCGTCTGGGCCTTTTCGGCGGACTTGGCGTACTCGTTGCCGTAGGCATCGGCACGACCGTGGGATCACTCGCGACGATCCTCACCTACATTGGCGCCGCGCTGTTCCTCGCGCTCGGCCTCGACCCGCTCGTCACCTGGCTGGAGAAACACCGCTTCCCGCGCCCGGTGGCGATCATCACGGTGCTCGTCGCCGTGCTCGGGGTGCTCGCCGGCTTGGTGTTTGCGATCATCCCCGTCATCACGGAGCAGGTGAACCGAGCAATCAAGACCGTGCCCGGGTTGATCGGTGGCTTCATCGATGGGACTATCCCTGAGAACATTCAGAAGGCCCTGCCCTGGGTCGACGTCAACGGCATCCTCACGAGCATCCAGAACTGGGCAAAGACGCTCGACTTCACCAGCATCGGCGGCGGAGTACTCACCGTCGGCATCGGGATCGCTACCGGAGTCACCGGAGCCGTCGTCGTACTCATCCTGACCATCTACTTCGTGTCGTCGCTCACGAACCTCAAGCGAGGCCTGTACCAGCTCGTCCCGGCATCGAAACGGCCGACGTTCATCGACCTTTCCGAGCAGATCGCCAGTGCAGTCGGTCGCTACGTTATCGGTCAAGGTTCGCTCGCCCTCGTGAACGGTGTGCTCTCGTTCATCGTTCTCACGCTGATCTTCCCGCTGTTCGGTTTGCCGATCAGTTACTCGGCGCTGCTGGCCTTCATCGCTTTCCTCGGCTCGCTCATCCCCCTCGTGGGAACCATCTCGGGCGCTGCGGTCATCTCCCTCCTCGTCCTCGTCTTCAACGGCTCGCCGAGCGTGATCGCCGTCGCGATCTACTACATCGCCTACATGCAACTCGAGGCGTATGTGCTCAACCCGCGCATCATGGCTCAAGCGGTGAAGGTCCCCGGAGCCGTGGTCGTCATCGCCGCACTCGCGGGCGGCACGCTCCTCGGCATCCTCGGAGCCCTGATCGCCATCCCCGTTGCCGCAGCAATCCTGCTGATCATCAACCAGGTGATCGTGCCCAAACAGAACGATCTCTAGCGAGCAATCAGAACGTAGTCGGTAGCGGGAGCGCCTCGGGGTTCACTCGCGCCACGATCTCACTGAGCACACGGTAGGTTTGCGCCTCACCCACCCACAAGTGACGCCCACCTTCGACTGCCACGAACTCCGTCTCGGGTACGACCGCGAACCGGGCCGACGCCTCAGGCGGTCGCAAGAAGTCATCAAGTTCTGGAATGACGGCAACCATTCGTTTGCCGCTGCCCGCCCAGCGCGCAAGCTCTTCGTCAGTGGTGCGGCGCAGCGGCGGCGAGAGCAGAATCACGCCCTCTACCGGCTGCTCCAGGCCCCACTTGAGCGCGACCTCGGTGCCGAATGACCAGCCCAGGAGCCACGGATGCGGCAACCCGCGCTCGGCGACGAAATCCATCGCTGCCTGCAGGTCGTGTCGCTCCTCGACGCCCTCACCGAACTCGCCCTCAGACTCACCCCGCGGCGAACTCACCCCACGAAAATTGAACCTGAGCACGGCGACGTCAGCGAGCGCGGGCAGTCGAGCGGATGCTTTGCGCAAGACATGCGAGTCCATGAACCCGCCTGCGGTCGGCAATGGATGCAGCGCCACGAGTGTCGCAACGGGCGTGCCCGACTCTGGCATAGCCAGCTCACCGACGAGTGTGAGCCCGTCGCTCGTACGCAACTCGATGTTCTCGCGAATTGCTGGCAGTACGGTGCCACTTCGTATTTCTTCCACGGGAGCCATCTCTTCCGCTAGGGCCGAATCTTCCAGCAGTGCAAGTGCCAATGGCGACGGCCGGCGAGGTCGTCGGCTTCCCCCATGATCCCGTCAGCTTTCCAGGCCACGGTATGGGCGACTCCTGGCTTGATCTCAAGCCCGCATCCGGGACAGGTGTACACCTTCTGGGCGCCGGCAGCAGTGAGTGGCTGAACGTTCCACAGGCCATCGCGCTTCGATACCGTGATCCTGTTGCCGATCAGGGCGCGGGAGAGATCGATGTCCGCTTCGTCTCCCCCACCGCGGCGGCCGCGGGCACGATGTGAACGAGGCATGACTCCAGCTTACGATCCGCCGGGGTTGCCTTCAGCCCGGTGCGATCAGCCCGGGGTGTCCATCTGCTCCAACCGAGTCTCCTCGAGATCGATCATCGCCTGGACGCGGCCCAAGATGCGCGAAGGGTAGGTACCTTCTGACCGCGCCTCGAGAAGGGCCGCACGCTCGGCCCTGAGGACCTCCCGTCGCAACTCGCGGTATTGCCGCTGCGGGGAGAACACGAGACCGTCATCCCCCGCACCGTGTTCTGCTCCCTCCCAGGCAGACTCGGCATTCGCGAGCGTGTCGTGGCGCACCCGGTCGATGATCGCCTGGTCGATGGACTGATCGTCGGGAAGTTGGAAGTCGGGATTGTCCAATACGGTGATGCCGGCAGCAGCAATGTCGTCGAGGAGGCCCGCCAACTCGCGCCGATCAGCAGCGTCATCGGTTGCCCGGATGCCCGTGAGTGCGATGATCCACGGCAACGTCCCTCCTTGCACGAGCAGGGTGACGACCGCCACGGTGAACGCGATAAGCACGAGTTGGGCCCGGTACGGCGTGCCGTCTGGGAGTGACTGCGCTGCCGCGAGGGTGACTACCCCGCGCATCCCGGACCACCCGAGGATCACGCCACCGCGCCAACCGAGCCCCTCGGCCCGTAGTTGCACGACATCCGCTGCGCGTCGCTTGTGCGCTTTCTCAGCCCGGGATAGCCGTCGCTGAAGCCGCTCACTGGGATTGGGCGTCTCAGCCCCGTTGATCGCGATGTCGTTCCGGCGTCGCGCACCTTCGAGAACGCTCCCCCAGCGCCGGTTGATGCGTTCGTTGGCCGCGTCCCGTCGCCGAAGCACGAGCACGAGCGGCCCCATGAACAGGAACCTCACGCCCAAAACTACGAGCACCATCACAAGGCCCACGATGATGGCGGTCGTTGCGCTCAGATCCTCCTCCTGCACGCCCGCGATCAATGAACTCACTTGGATCCCCATGAGCAGGAAAACGCCGTTCTCCAGCACGAACTGCAGTGTGCGCCAATTCAGCCGTTCAGAGATGCGCGCCTGAGCCGAGAACCTCTTCGCGCCATAGTGTCCGGAATACAGCCCAGCCGCGACTGCAGCGAGCACCCCACTCGCGTTCAGGTATTCGGCAGGAATGAAGGCGATGAAGGGAACCGCAAAAGAGACCGCGGTGTCGAGCATCGAATCGCGAAGCTTCGAGCGCACCCAGACGGTTGCCCAGCCCACCACGAGGCCGATTGCGAGCGCCACCGTCACCGCGAAAACGAAGTCGCCGACGAGATCCCAGAACGCGACGGATGCCGCGGTGGCAGCAATCGCGGAACGAAGCAGCACGAGTGCCGTCGCGTCGTTGACGAGGCTCTCGCCCTCGAGAATCGTCACGAGCCGCGGTGGCAGCCCGAGCCGCCTGCCGAGCGCGGTCGCCGCGACGGCATCGGTCGGGGAGATGACCGCCCCGATCGCGATGGCTGCCGGGAGGCTGAGCTGGGGGAAGAGGAGGTAGAGGATGAGCCCAGAGATCGCCGCGGTTACCAGCACCAACGCAACGCTGAGCAAGGAGATGCTGGTGAGATTGCGTCGAAAGTCAACGACGGGCACATTGAGCGCCGCGGAGTACAAAATCGGCGGGAGCAACCCGAGAAGGATAACTTCCGCAGGAACGATCACTGGCGCACCGGGGATGAAGCTGAAGCCGACGCCAATGACGATCAGAATCAGCGGGGCTGCGACCCCCAGCTTCTTGCTGAACGCACCAGCCGCGACGATCGTAATGAGCCCGAGAACGCCCAGCAACGAGATGCGGATCACCTCGCTGGCAGAGTCGCTCATCGCGTCAGTTTAGGGTGGCCCACTTCGCCAATGATGGGTGTTGGCCTAGTACCAGCCCTGATCCTCGGAGTGGGCCCACGCGCCACAGGGAGTGCCATAGCGACCCGCAATGTAGCTCAGCCCCCACGTGACCTGAGTTGTCGCGTTGGTCGCCCAGTCAGCGCCTGCCGAGGCCATCTTCTCCCCGGGGAGTGCCTGCGGGATGCCGTAAGCACCACTCGACTCGTTGAACGCGTAGACGTTCCAGTGCGATTCGCGATTCCAGAGGGCAACGAGACAGTTGTACTCGGAATCGTCAAGGCCCATCGATTTCACCATGGCGTAGGCGATCGCTTGCGCCGAACCCGCGTCGGGGACTCCCGCGGCCGGAGCGGTCGATGCGGCGACCGCAACCGGGTCGGAAATGGTAAACGCATCCCGCCCGGTCGGGTTCGCATAGTCGCCCTCAACAGCGAGGGTCTGGCCTTCCCTGATCGGGCTGGGGGCCACTGCCCACGCGGGCGAGGTCGGAACGGGTGGCGCGATCGTCACGGCGAGAAACGCGAAAGTGACGAACGACGCAAAAATGGGAAGCGACCACGGGGCGCGTACATGGCGCCCAGAAACGTCCCCGCCCGAGCTTTTGAGCTGGGCGCGGAGTTCACTGACGCGCGTGCTATTCCCCACAATGTCCCGATTTTAGCCGACGGGACTGACTTTGACTGGGAAGCGGATCAGCGAACAGCGAGCATGACGTCGATGACGGCATCCAGCAGGAGATCGACCTGGGTCTCGTTGTAGCCGCGTTTTGCGCCACGGAAGACAACCGTGCGCACCTGATCGACGCTCATCGGCTTACCGCGCTGAAAGTATCCGACGAGTCGATCCGCGAACGCATCCACATCGGCGGGACTGTATCCGGTGGTGAACGGTCCGACCCGTGAGAAGCGTTTGCCTTCGTCTCGAGCCAGGCGATCGAGGATCGTCTGCGCTGAGCTGCGCGCTCGCGCGTACCACGCGGCATCCCCCACCTCGGCGAACGCCCGCTCACGCTCACGCGCTGCAAAAGCATCCTCGAGGCGTTCGAGCGCCGCATCCACGTGGTTCGTGGAATAGCCGCCCTTCTGCATCTTGAATGCCATCGTGCGAATGCTCTCTGCATTCAGCACGGAAAGCGCTCCGGGCTCGGCGGTGTAGGCGCGCCGCGCCTCCTCGAGGAAATCCTCGACCTGATCGATGTCGTAGCCCCGCTTGGACTTGCGGCTTCGGGGGAAGGTAGTGCTCACAAGACCATTGTGCCCTAGCTTGAGACCTCGAGCCTGAGGGCTGGCCCTAAGCCGACGTGTGGGTGAAGATCAGGAACAACGCATAGGCGACGGCGCCCGAGAGCAGAGCCGAGTCGAGCCGGTCCAGAAAGCCGCCGTGGCCCGGTAGGAAGCTGCTGATGTCTTTGATGCCGAGGTCGCGTTTGATCAGCGATTCCGCGAGGTCACCGGATGTCGCGGTGAGCACCATAGCCAGCGCGAGAACGACGCCGACCCACCAAGGCTGGTGAAGCATGAAGATGGCGAGCAGGATTCCGGCGATGAGGGCAGCCGCAACGGATCCCGCGAACCCTTCCCAGGTCTTCTTGGGACTGATCGTGGGTGCCATGAGGTGTTTGCCGAAAGCGAGACCACTCGCGTAGGCACCGGTATCGACCGCGACCACGACGATGAGGAACGCGAGCGTCCACCATTGACCACCGTCCTGTGCGGTGAGCAAGACAGTGAACCCCGCCATGAACGCCGCGTAGATCATGATGAACGCGCCCGCGCCGACGTCGAGCAGTGCATTCTTCGCGGAGGCACGCGCACTCGGGCGGGCTAGCTCCACCACACGCCAGAGGGCGACCACGGCGATCCCGCCGAGCGTTACCCACCAGTGGCCGTCGTCGAGCCAGTAGAACGTCGCCGGTACCACGGCGACCGCCGCAACCACAGTCGGGATCCGCGGGACGTCCCGGCCAGACGACCGCAATGCTGTCGCAAGCTCATAAGCGACGAACCCAACGAGGGCGCCCGCAAACACCATGTACAGCTCTTTGATGATGAGCAAGCTGACGAGCAGCGATCCGCCGAGCAATAGCCCAACGCCAATGGCGCGCAGGAGGGGTCGACCGGTACGCGCGTTGATTTTGTCGTTCGCCGCGCGCGCCTGAGTCTCGAAGTCTGATGCCATCAGACCTCGAGCAACTCGGCTTCCTTTTTCTTGAGCGCGTCGTCGATGGCATCCACGTGCTGCTTGGTTGCCGCTTCGAGATCTTTCTCCGCGCGCGCGATCTCGTCTTCGCCGACCTCCTTGAGCGCGTCGAGATCATCCTTCGCCTTACGGCGAATGTTGCGCAGCGAGACTCGCGCCTGTTCGGCTTTGTCGCGCACGATTTTCACGAACTCGCGGCGGCGCTCCTCGTTGAGTTCGGGAAGCGTTGCGCGGATGACGTTGCCGTCGTTGCCGACGCTCGCACCGAGGTTCGCCGCGCCGACGATCGCTCGCTCGATGTCCTTGAGCGCACCTTTGTCGAAGGGCGTGATGAGCAGCGTGCGCGCCTCTTGGTTGACCATGGAGGCGAGCTGGGCGAGGGGCGTGGGGCTCCCGTAGTAGTCCACGAGCACCTTCTGGAACAGTGCCGGGTTGGCGCGGCCCGTGCGCACCGTCCCGAAGTCGTCTTTGGCGGCCTCGAGAGCCTTGTCCATCTTCTCTTTGGCCTCTGCCAAAACGTCGCTGATCACGGCAACTCCTTTGTGTCTGCACCAAGTTTAGGGTGCGCACCGTGGTACACCACACAGCACAGCATCCCTACAGGGCAAGCAGGGCGACACCCGCAAGCACAACTCCGGCGCCGACAAGTCGCTGCACCGGGTTCGGTTCTCTGAAGATGAGCCACCCCGCGAGCCCGACGAGCACGACACTGACCTCGCGCGCCGGCGCCACAGTCGACACGGGCGCAAGTTGCATCGCCAGCAGTATCAAGATGTATGCCAGCGGCGACAGAATCCCGACAGTCAGTACCGCCCGCCAGTGGGTGCCTGCTATCGCCCGGGTATCCCGAACGCGCCGCAACGCCGGAGTTGCCAGCAGGAGCATTTGAACAAGCACGCTGCCCCAATACAGCCCGACAGGCGGCATCCCACCCACGGTGACCGCGGAGGCATCCCAGAGCGTGAACGCCGCAATGACGACCCCGACGAGCAGTCCGTAAACCACTCCGGCCCGGTTGACGACTGCGGCAGCGCGACCCCCAGCAAAGCCGATGATCACCACCCCGGCGATGACCACACCTGCTCCGACTAGGGCGATCGGCGTAGGTCGCTCCCCCAGGATCACGATGGCCAGCAGCACCGCGAGGAGGGGACCGGTTCCACGGGCCAGCGGGTAGACGAGCGAGACATCCCCCAGTCGGTATGCCCGCTGAAGCAGCAGGAAGTAGGCGACTTGGAGCGCTCCGCTGACCAGGATGAGCGGGAGCCAGCGGGTGAGGTCGACGTCGCGCAGCGAAGCGATCCCGAACGGAGCGAAGACTATCGAGCCCACGAGAAACGTCAGCCAGAGAAATCCGGCGCCCGACGTCCCCGCTCGCTTGATCGTGATGTTCCAGATGGCATGGGCCAGAGCTGCGCCACCAACCAACAGCGCGACGATCACGAGCTGTCGCGCTAGTTCGAGACGAGAGTACCGATGCGGTCGCCGCGGATTGCCTTGGTGAGGTTTCCCGCAGGCTCCATCCCGAAGACCACCATGGGCATCTTGTTGTCCATGCACAGGCTGAATGCCGTCGAGTCGACGACCTTGAGCCCCTGAACGAGAGCTTGCTGATAGGTAATCTCGTCGATCCGCTTGGCATCTGGATTGTGCCGAGGGTCGGAGTCGTACACGCCGTCGACGCCGTTCTTTGCAACGAGAACAACCTGCGCGTCGATCTCAAGGGCGCGCTGAGCTGCGACGGTGTCGGTGGAGAAGTAGGGCAATCCCGCGCCCGCGCCGAAGATGACGACACGGCCCTTTTCGAGGTGGCGCTCCGCGCGGCGCGGAATGTACGGCTCGGCGACCTGGGTCATCGAAATCGCCGACTGTACGCGCGTCGCGGCTCCGGCCTGCTCGAGGAAGTCTTGCAGCGCGAGTGCGTTCATGACGGTGCCGAGCATGCCCATGTAGTCGGCCCGGCCACGGTCCATGCCGCGCTGGCTGAGTTCTGCGCCGCGGAAGAAGTTTCCGCCACCAACGACGATGGCGACCTCGACTGTCTCTGCGGCCGCGGCAATCTCTCGCGCGAGCTCCGCGACGACGTCCGGGTTGACGCCGAGAGAACCGCCCCCGAAGGCTTCTCCGGAAAGTTTCAGGAGAACCCGTCTCTTGCGGTCTGACATGGATGCTCCTTCTCGCGTGCAAACTCCCTACAGGTTACCGGGCCGCGGGGTGCGGATGGGCCGCAGGCTCCAGCCCACCGACCGCTGCCCCCAGCCCCACCGACCGTTGCGGAGGATGACACGCCGCGAGACGGGCGAAGGGCGAACGATTGGCGGCGTGTCATCCTCCCGAAGGTCGGGGTCGGGGTCGGGGTCGGGGTCGGGGTCGGGGTCAGGGTCAGGGTCGGGGTCAGGGTCGGGGTCGGGTCAGGGTCGGGGTCAGGGTCAGGGTCGGGGTCAGGGTCAGGGTCGGGGTCAGGGTCGGGGTCGGGTCAGGGTCGGGGTCAGGGTCGCGTCAGGCCGCACGCCGCACGCCGCCCCGGCCATCAACTTACGTTGACAGCGGCGAGCTCATCAACGATAGTTGATGGATGACGCGAACCAACATTCTCGCCGACCCGGACCTCCCGCCCTCGATCGCTGCCAGCGGGGCCGGACTCGGACCCGACGACGCCTTCGCGGCGGTCATCAGCCTGCGTCGTCGCGCCAACCAACTCGAGCGTCAGGCGGTCGATCTCGCGCTCGAGGAAAAGTGGACGTGGGCCCAGATCGGCCAGGCGCTCGGAATGACCGCACAGGCCGCCCACAAGAGACTCGCGCCGGCCCGACGCACCGAACTTCGCTAACTCCCACCCCGACGAGAGGACGAAAACATGCCGCTACGTACCGCCCTTAAAGACACCAAACTCATCGCAGCACTCTTGACCACGGCCGAGAATGAGGCACGCACCACGGGCGATGCCGAACCCGGCGCCGAGCACCTGCTCATCGCCAGCCTGGTCGTCGACGATGACTCAGCGCGCACTGCGCTGGGAATCGACGCTGCTGCCGCCCGCCGCGCGTTGGCGGACGTGCACCGTGAAGCGTTGGCCGCGCTCGGCATCGAGAGCGACAGCACCGACCCACTGCCAGCCGCAAGCGGGCTCTACCGCGCCGAGACCTCGCTGCAGGAGGCCCTGCGCCGAACCGGCGTGATCGCGAAGCACTCCCCCACCGGACTGCGGTCGGCGCACGCACTCATCGCGGTCGCGGAGCGCGAGCACGGGACATCCGCTCGCCTGCTCATGCGTCTCGGAGTGGATCGCGAGCAACTCATTGCGGCAGCCACCGCCGCGCTCACCTGACGGCCTCAGGAAGCGACGAATGCCCCGGATCCGAAGATCCGGGGCATTCGGTCAAGCGAAACTGGTTACGCGCCGACCTTGAAGCGGGCGAAGCCCGTCACGGTCAGGCCGGCATCCTTGAGCACGGTCTTGATCGTGAGCTTGTTGTCGCGCGCGTAGTCCTGTTCGAGCAGAGCGACCTGCTTGAAAAACGCACCAACGCGACCCTCGACGATCTTCGGAAGGGCGGCCTCTGGCTTGCCCTCGCCGCGGCTGATCTCCTCGACAATGCGACGCTCGTTCTCGACCTCGGCCGCGGGGACATCCTCGCGGGCGAGATACACGGGATCGGCGAACGAGATGTGTTGCGCAATGCTGCGCGCGGTCTCGACGTCGTCACCCTGGAACGCAAGCACGACACCAACCTGCGGAGGCAGGTCTTTGTTGGTGCGGTGCAGGTAAACGGAGAACTTGTCACCCGCGATGCGCACGACGCGGCGAAGCTCGACCTTCTCGCCAAGAATCGCCGCCTCGTCGTCGATAACTGCCGCGACTGTCTTGCCATCGACCGCAACGGCAAGAGCCGCGTCCACGGTCTCGGCACCCGAGTCGGCGAGCGCCGAGAGAACCTTGTTGCCCAGCGCGACGAACTTGTCACTCTTCGCAACGAAGTCGGTCTCACATGCGAGTTCGATCATCGTGGTGGCGGTTGCGCTCTCTACCGCGGCAATGAGTCCCTCGCTCGTGGAGCGGTCGGCACGCTTCGCGTTGCCCTTCGCACCCTTGAGGCGAAGGATCTCGACGGCCTTCTCGAAGTCGCCTTCGGCCTCGACAAGAGCGTTCTTGGTGTCGACCATGCCGGTGCCGAGGCGCTCACGCAGGGCCTTGATGTCAGCGAGACTAACGTCTGCCATGTTCTGTCCTAACTCTGGAGTGTTGGGCGCGCGAGGTAGCGAAAGCTACTTCGCGGCCGGCTTCTTGGGGGCTGCGGCCTTGGCGGGCTTCTTCTCTGCCTCGGTGGCCTCTGCCTCGAGCTTGGCCTCAGTGGCCTCGTCCGACTCGACGTGGTGCTCGGGAACGACGGTCGCGTCAGCGGCGGCCTCGTGCTCGGCGACGACGGCATCAGCATCGTTCTCCTCGACGGGAACCGCAGCAGCGACGACCTCGGCGACCTTGGCCTTCGCGTCAGCGCCGGCACCACTTACGGCACCGTCGACGGCTTCGATTTTCTCAGCCTCGGTACTGGGGGTCTCAGAGGCTGCGAGCAGCTCCGCTTCCCACGCTGCCAGCGGCTCGACCTCAGCGCCGTCTTCGGGCTTCTGGTGACGCTGGATGAGACCCTCGGCAGCAGCATCCGCGATGATGCGGGTCAGCAGGCCAACGGAACGGATCGCGTCGTCGTTCCCCGGGATCGGGTACTGAACGTCGTCGGGGTCGCAGTTGGTGTCGAGGATCGCGATAACCGGAATGCCCAGCTTGTGCGCCTCGTCGATCGCGAGGTGCTCCTTCTTGGTGTCGACGATCCACACAGCAGACGGGGTCTTCGTGAGGTTGCGGATACCACCCAGGCTCTTCTGAAGCTTGATGAGCTCGCGCTTCTGGATGAGGAGTTCCTTCTTCGTGTAGCCGCTCTTCGCGGTGTCTTCGAAGTCGACCTCCTCGAGCTCCTTCATGCGCGCGAGGCGCTTGGAGACGGTCTGGAAGTTGGTGAGGAGGCCACCGAGCCAACGCTGGTTGACGTACGGCTGGCCAACGCGCTGCGCCTGCTCCGCAATGGAACCCTGTGCCTGCTTCTTGGTTCCGACGAAGAGGATGGTGCCGCCGTGAGCCACGGTCTCTTTGACGTAGTCGTAGGTCGCGTCGATGTGCTTGAGCGACTGCTGCAGGTCAATGATGTGGCTGCCCGAGCGCTCCGTCAGGATGAATCGCTTCATCTTCGGGTTCCAACGACGGGTCTGGTGACCAAAGTGAACGCCGCTGTCGAGCAGCTGGCGAATTGTGACAACGGCCATGGCCGTGCTCCTTCTCGGCGCGCGCAGACGCGAGCCTTTTTCTCAGTTGTTATCCGCTGCCGGTCGGCGCGGAACCTGGTGCCCGCAGCACACAACCGCCCAGTTTGCACTGAGACTGATGGAAGTGACTTCTCGTTCAAGGCACGCGTAGTCGCCCGGAGTTACCCGAGCGCTTCGAAAATGATAGCACCGCTCCCCCTCGTGCGGGTTTTCGGGCGCCTCTCCCCCTTCCCCCACTTCTCCGCGAACCCGCCCTGGTGCACTTGGCACGATTGCTGGATGCCCCTCGCCCTCACCGTCGCCCTCCTCCCGCTGCTCGCGGTCGCACCTCCGTGGGTGTGGCCGATCGACCCGCCCCACTCGATCGTGCACCCGTACATCGCCCCGGATACCCCGTACGCTGCCGGCCACCGCGGGGTCGATCTCGCCGCGCCCGCTCGCACCGTCTACGCACCCGACGACGGGGTAGTGCATTTCGCGGGCACGGTGGTCGACCGTCCGGTGTTGTCGATCAAGCAGGCTGGCGGCGTGCTCACGAGCTTCGAGCCCGTCACGACAACACTCGTTGCAGGTGACACCGTCGAGCGCGGAGAGGTGATCGGCGTCGTGCTACCGGGGCACTGTGCATCCGTCTGCCTGCACTTCGGCGTGCGCGTCGACGGCGGGTATGTGTCGCCGCTGCGCTGGTTGGGCGGGTTCGAGCGTGCGGTGCTCATACCGACACGCTCGCAGTCGGCACGATCCCCTAGGCGCGAGGGTGGGCCATCCGGTAGCTCTCCTTGAGCCTCTCCGTCGACACATGAGTGTAGAGCTGGGTGGTCGCGAGGCTCGCGTGCCCCAGCATCTCCTGGACCGCCCGAAGATCGGCGCCCCCGTCGAGCAGATGGGTTGCCGCGGTGTGCCGGAACGTGTGCGGGCCGGCCGGTCCCGACCCGGGAACGGTCGCGAGCAATCCGGAGACGAGCTCGTACACCGTGCGGCTCGCGAGGCGACCACCACGTGCCCCGACGAAGAGTGGGGATGCCGCGTGCGATTCGACAACCAGTGACGGGCGACCGCGATCCATCCACGCCACAAGTGCGTCCCGTGCGGGATTGCCGAACGGCACGACCCGCTCCTTCGAGCCCTTGCCCAGCACGCGAACAGTGAGTCGCCCCAAGTCCACGTCACCGAGGCCGAGACCTGTAAGTTCACTCACCCGCAGGGCGGAGGCGTAGAGCAGTTCGATGATGGCGAGGTCGCGCAGAGCGACCGGGTCGCCGGTTTCCGCGCGCGTCGAAACCCTGGTGAGGATCGAGTCGATGCTGTCACGCGAGAGCACCCTGGGGAGGTGGTGATCGGTCTTGGGTGCCTTGAGGCGCGTCGCGGCATCCGTCGAAGTTGTCTTCGTGCGCGCGAGCCAGGCCGTGAGGCTACGTGCCGAGGCAGCACGACGGGCAAGAGTCGACTTCGCGAGGCCGTCTTGGGACGATCGCCACAGCCAGTCGCGCAACAGTTCGAGATCGAGATCGTCTGGATCGGTGGCGCCACGGGTGGTCGCAAAGTCGACGAGCTGGGTCAGGTCCGAGCGGTAGGACCGCACGGTGTGCTCGCTGAACCCGCGATCGACAGCGAGGTACGACGCGAAGTCATCAACCGTGCGCTGCAGGTCCACGGGACCATCGTCCTGCACATCGGCCCACTGTGACACGAGCGCGGTAGCGTTTCGGCATGCCCATCGCCCTCGTCACCGGCGCGAGCGCCGGCCTCGGCGCGGAGTTCGCGCGCCAACTCGCCGCCCTTGGCTACGACCTCGTGCTCGTCGCGCGCGACAGTGCGCGGCTGGAGGCGTTGGCCGCGACCCTCCCCGGGCGCAGCGAAGTGCTCGCCGCCAACCTGCTTGACCCAGCGGGACGCGCCCGGGTGATTGCTCGCCTCACCACAACCGACCACCCCGTCGACTATCTGGTGAACAATGCGGGCTACGGCATGGCACTCGAGTTCGATGCGAACACTGCCGAAGACGAGACCCGCCAACTCGAGTTGCTCTCGACAGTTCCGTTGCAGCTTTCCCATGCCGCGCTCTCGCAGATGTTGCCGCGTAGGTCCGGTCGGATCCTCACTGTCGCGAGCATTGCGGGGTTCGCGGGTCTCGGCACCTACAGCGCTGCGAAGGCGTGGGCGTTGACGTTCTCGCGCTGGGCGAATGCCTACTACCGCACGGGCGGAGTGACCTTCACGGCGGTCGCCCCCGGGTTTACACGCACGGAGTTCCACGAGCGCATGGGACGCACCCGCGAGTCGATGGCGCCGAGCATCGCATGGCTGGATGCCAGATTCGTCGTGCAGACGGCCTTGCGTGCGGTCGAACGCCGCAAACCCGTCTCGGTTCCGAGCCTGCGGTACAAGGCACTCATCGCCGTGATCCCACTGCTCACGCCGATCATTCGGCTCGGCGTGGCCCAGCGGGGCACGGATTCCCGACGGTAGCGGCTAGTTCGAGCTTTCGGTCTCCGCCGCGTTGAATGCAGAGTTCTTGGCCGAGAGCACCTCGATGCGCTGCTCGTGGGTCATTGCCTCGATCTGTCCCCATGCGGCGGCCGGCTGACCCGTGACCTCGATGGTCTCGCCGACCGGGATGATCGAGTGCACAAGCTGCTCCGGATACACGTGAACGACGTTGACCGATTGCCCGAAGTCGACGCCCGAGAGCAGACGGTCTTCGGCGCTGAGGTCGAGCGTGTAGCAGGTAGCCGAGGCGACGGACACGGGAATTCCGGCAAACGTGCTGTGCGTCGAGTAGTGCAGGTGCCCGGCAAGGATGCCACGCACGTCACTGCCCCTAAGAACCTCCGCGAGCCGGGGCTGGTCATTGAGTTCGAGAATTCCCATCGCTTCGAGAAGCGGCGTCGGGATCGGTGGGTGGTGGAGCGCGAGGATCGTCCCATGCGGCGCGGGGCTGGAGAGCACATCGGCAAGCCAGTCCAGTTGGTCGTCGGTGATGTCGCCGTGATGGTAGCCGGGCACCGTCGAGTCGAAGGAGATAATGCGCAACCCGTCGATGTCGTAGACGCGGTCTTGCGGGGCATCCGACTCTTCGTCGAAGAGCAGTCGCGAGTAGTCAGCGCGCTCATCGTGGTTGCCCATCACCCAGATCACCTGGGCAGCCATGCGGGCGGCGACGGGTTCGACGAGGTCGCGAAGGCGCGAATAGGCGTCGGGCTCCCCGAGGTCGGCGAGGTCACCCGTGAAGACGATGGCCTGAGGCTTTGCTATGGAGCGCTCAAGCTGCAGTAGCGCCTGCGTGAGGTGCTCGATCGTATTGACCTTGCCGTAGAGGGGGCGGCCTCCCGCCAGCAGATGAGTATCGCTGATGTGGGCAATGACGTGGGACGGGGCGGGGTACTGCCCGAGTTGGATCACTCTCCCACCTTATTGGTGAGGACGCGGTGTGCCTATGGCTCACGAGGTGTCCCTCGTTTCGTCCAGCCGCGCTCACTCCCACGAACCACGCCCTCGACCTCAAGCCGCGCGAGTTCGGATTGCGTCTCAGCGACGGTGAGTCCCGCACGAGCAGCGATGTCATCGGGACTTCGAGGCACGCGCGCGCTCACGGCGTCGAGCACTCTGGTGTTTTCGCGTGTTCGAGACTCCGGCTCCCCCGCTTCGATCACGCCGACGAGTTCGGCCATCTCCGCAGTAGTGGTCACGAGCTCAGCCACTCCATCGCGGATGAGCTTGTGGCATCCGGCAGACGCAGCGCTCGTCACCGGACCCGGTACCGCGCCCACGGGACGCCCGGCATCATTGGCGTGGTGCGCGGTGTTGAGGGATCCAGATCGCCAACCAGCTTCGAGCACGACTGTCGCGAGGCTGGCTGCCGCGATCAACCTGTTTCGTTGCAGGAACCTCCAGCGGGTGGGCGCCGATCCGCACGGGAGTTCCGACGCCACCAGCCCGTTCTCCACGATTCGGTTGAGCAGTGCGTCATGGCCGCTCGGGTAGAAGCGGTCGACCCCGCCAGCGAGGAAGGCGATCGTGTGCCCGCGACTAGCCAACGCAGCACGATGCGCCATCCCGTCGATGCCGTAGGCGGCGCCCGAGACAATGGCAAAGCCCCGATCGACCAAACCGGCAGACGCCTCCATCGCTACGTGCTCTCCGTACCCCGTCGCCGCACGAGCACCAACGAGAGCGATGGAGTTGGAGAGGGCCGCAAGGGTTTCGGGGCGCCCTCGAGTCCAGAGTGCGATCGGGCCGTGGTGCCTCAGGTCGGCAAACCCGCTCGGCCAGGAGTCGTCAACAGGGGTCACCAATCGAGCGCCGTAGCGCGCGCCTTGGCGGAGCCACTGGAGCATCGTCGCGGGCTGTAGCCGAGGCATCCATCGGTCGAGTGCCTGTTGGGCGTCGGCGACGGACAGCTCCGACGATGCGATGTCGCCAGCGGGTCGACGCTCGACAAGAGCGGCGAGAGCACGCGCTGGCCCGAGTTGGTCGACGAGCTGGCCTGCAACGCGGTCTCCGGGCTCGGCGATACCGGTCCACATGGCGCGCGCGAAGGCGTTCTCGATCGCGTCTCGATCGAGAGTGCCGATCGACACCGCGCGCACGAGCTCGGCGACTTCGGCCTCCTTGAATCCGAACAGGGTCATGTCGAGATCGCCTTTCTGAGGTAGAGACCTTGGTTCACGTGGTCCGGCGTCGGCTGGGTTGCACCGGCAAGGTCGGCAATTGTCCACGCGAGCCGGAGCACCCGGTCGTAGCCACGCATGGTGATGCCTCCGCGCTCCAGCGCGCGATCGAGCGACGATGTGACCGCGGGAGCCAACCGAACTGAAGGCCCGCGCAACCATGCGCCGGGAACGTGGGAGTTAAGAGTCCACGGCGTCCCGGCGAGACGCTCGGCAGCCGCGGACCGTGCAGCAAGCACCTGCGCGCGGGCCATCGAACTCGTCATCCGTGCCGTGTCTCCTGCGAGCCGAAGCTGCGCTGCGGTGATGCGCTGAACGCGGAATTGGATGTCGATCCGGTCGAGAAGCGGCCCGGAAAGCCTGCCGAGATAGCGGCGCCGAGAGTTTGGCGGGCACGTGCACTCCGAGTCTTGCGCACCGTATTGTCCGCACGGGCAGGGATTCGCCGCCATGACGAGTTGGAACGATCCGGGGAAGTGCGCGACCGCGTTCGCGCGATGAATGCTTATCGTTGCGGATTCGAGCGGCTGCCGCAGCGCGTCAAGCACCGAGCTGGGAAACTCAGGCGCTTCGTCGAGAAACAGCACTCCGTGTGAGGCGCGTGCAGCGGCTCCCGGGCGGATCTGCCCGCTCCCGCCGCCGACGAGCGCGGCGGCAGTCGCAGTGTGGTGCGGAGCCTCGAAAGGCGGGCGCGACGAGAGCGTCGAACCCACGGGCATCCCGGACAGCGACCGCAACGAACTGACCTCGAGGGCCGCATCGGACCCGAGATCAGGAAGCAGACTCGGTAGTCGCGAGGCGAGCATCGTCTTACCTGAGCCCGGCGGTCCCAACAGGAAGACATGGTGACCCCCAGCCGCAGCAACCAACATGGCCTCGACCGCGTCGTCGCTTCCGACGATGTCAGCGAGATCGGGCTCGTGGTCATCGACCAACGCCGGGGCGCTACGCAGGATCGGCTCGACGACTTCAGGGGCGAACTCGCCCCCGTGCCAGATGACCGCGTCGCGCAAGCACGCAACCGCGATCACCCGGACATCCGGAACGAGAGCCGCTTCGTCGGCGTTTCCGGTCGGGACCATGACAGTGTCGAAGCCAGCCCGCGACGCGGCTAGCACCGCCGGAAGGATGCCGTCGATGGGCCTCAACCGTCCGTCGAGGCCGAGTTCGCCGAGATGCACTACTCGACCTATCGATTGCGCGCTGACGGTCTCGGCTGCCGCAAGGCTGGCGAGAGCAATTCCCAAGTCGAATCCCGATCCGTGCTTGGGCAGGGCCGCGGGCGACAGGTTGATCGTGAGTTTGCGCGCGGGTAGCCCACATCCAGAATTTGTCGCGGCCGCCCGCACTCGATCTTTAGCCTCCCCCAACGCCGCGTCGGGCAGGCCGATGAGCACGAAAGCGGGTAGGCCGCTTGAGAGGTCGGCTTCGATCTCCACGACCGCGCCCCGCAGTCCCAACAACGACACCGACCAGGTTCGCCCCATCGCCATCAGAACACCCGCTCGAGGTGCTCGATCTCGATCTCGCCTTCGCGCGGAGCAAGCACGGCGATCGCGTCAATACGGATGTCGCCCGTCTGCTCCGGGTGCGCGAGACACCATGCCCCTGCGAGGCGCCGCAACCGGGCAAGCTTGCGTGCCGTGATCGCCTCCAATGGATGCCCGTACGCGATGCTCGACCGCGTTTTGACCTCGACGAACACGAGCTCGTCGCGATCCCGCGCGACAAGGTCGATCTCCCCCTGTACACACCGCCAGTTCCGCTCGACGATGCTCAGCCCGGCCTCGACGAGGTGCCGCGCCGCGATCGCCTCACCCCTGCGCCCAAGGGCGTCTTTTGCTGCCATGGGTCAAGGCTGGCGGCAGGGCATCCGGCATCGCGCCGAAGCGGCGGGACCGGTGAAGCCAGCCCGTCGCGCGCTAGCGGGGAGGACTGGAGATGATCTGCCTGATGGTAGCGATTGACCGATCAGTCGACTCGTGGAGCACAGCGTGCCAGCCCGCAGCGCGCGCCCCTTCCAGCGCGGCCGAAACTCGGGACCGGAAGTCGGCCTCGGCGGGTCCCACGTAGGGTGAGCTGCGCAACGTGCCGGGCAATGCCCCGGCGATGCCCTCCCAGCGGGCGATCCACTGATCCTGCCAGGAGTCGTCATCGACGATCTCGAGCACACCGCCCAGATCAAAGACCGCCGCGCGAATCATCTGTCGAGCGCTACTCGTCGAGCGCGAGTTCCTTGGGAAGCTCGAGTTCTTTCGAGGAGAGCTCCTCGACGTTGACGTCTTTAAAGGTCAGCACCCGAACGGACTTCACGAAGCGGTCGGAACGGTAGACGTCCCACACCCAGACGTCGTTCATGGTCAGCTCGAAGTAGAAATCGTGCTCAGTGTCTTGGCGCACCAACTCGACTTCGTTGGCCAGATAGAAGCGACGCTCGGTCTCGACGACGAAGCGGAATTGGCCCACCACATCGCGGTATTCCTTGTACAACGCAAGCTCGACCTCGCGGTCGTAGTCTTCGAACTCGTCTTCATCCATGCTCAGGCAAGTCTACGTCACCCTCGGTCGCAGGCTCCCTCGGCGCTGGGGTCGCGGATCGCTGGCGCGATCCATAAAGCTCCACCGCGCGCGCATGCAACCACGTGTGACGATGGAGCTCGCTCGGCCCGAGCGCGTCGATTGCGGCGAAGTGTTGAGTCGAGCCGTAGCCCTTGTTTCCGCTCCAGCCATAGCCCGGGAGCGCGGCATCCGCCTCGATCATCAGCCGGTCGCGATGCACCTTGGCGATCACGGATGCCGCGGCCACCGACGCGCAGTCGCGGTCGGCCTTGACGCGGGTGCGAACTCGCGGCGGCTTCGCCAGCCCGGGCGTGAGCCAGTCGTGCGAGCCATCCAGAAGCACGACACTCTCGTGGATCGGCAGACCGGCCTCATGCAGCTCGGTAAGAGCGCGGCGACCGGCGAGCGCGAGGGCGGCGATGATGCCGATGGCGTCCACCTCGAGCGGCGACGCGAGCCCCACTGCCGAGTAGTGCGACCAGGCGCGGGCGAGTGGCGCGAGTTCTTCGCGACGTTTCTCGCTGAGCATCTTGGAGTCACGCAACCCCTGGGGGTGCTTGACGATTCCGACCCCCACCGCCGAGAGGCCCACGGCAACCGGACCGGCAATCGCCCCGCGACCCACCTCGTCACACCCGATCACGTAACCGATGCCCTCGCGATGCATCGACCGCTCGAGCTTCAGGGTGGGGTCGGCGACAGTCACTGCGGTGCGGGAGTGCCCACGTCGGCGAAGGTCACCGGGTAGTTGTCCAGCCACGTCCAGCGATCCACCGGCCAGCTAATCAGCAGCGCACGACCAACCACGTTGTCAATCGGGACAAAACCGCCGCTCGGGTCATCTTTGTGGAATGACGAGTCCGCAGAGTTATAGCGGTTATCCCCCATGACCCACAGCTTGCCTTCCGGCACGGTGACGTTGAAATCTTCCCGGGTCGCTTTCGTGATGTCGGGCGGCAGGTTGATATACGGCTCTTCGAGGGGAACCCCGTTGACCGTGATCTGACCGAAGTCGTTGCAACACACGACGGTGTCACCCGGGAGGCCGATGACGCGCTTGATGAGGTGGTCGTTGCTGTCGGGTGCACTCAAACCCACGAACGCGAGGAATCCGTCGATCGCTCCGACGAACCAGTTGACGGGTGCTTCGAACTGGGGGGTGAGCCACCCGCCCGGATCCTTGAACACGACGACATCGCCGTGCTCGATTGGCATGAACCTAGGCTCCAACTGGTTGACGATGATCCGGTCATCGATATGCAGGGTCTCTTCCATCGACGAAGACGGTATGTAGAACGAACGGATCAGAAACGTCTTGATCAGGAATGAGATGAGCAGCGCAGCGAGGAAGATCAGGAGGATGTCGCGGAGGAAAATCTTCCAGCCGCGCTTCTTCTTCGATTGAGGCGCGCGGACTGGCTTGCTGCCTGCCGTCTCATCGTATTCCGTGCGATATGTCACTTAAACCCCTGAGCTCCCAGCAAGCATAAGCGGCTGGGAGCTCAGGAAAAGCTAACTCGCGGGCGACCTACGACGTGGTTTCTGAAAAACCCGCGCGGCCGATCACGGTCGTTATGAGAAGTCGCGCTTCTCCTTGATCTTGGCCTTCTTGCCACGCAGGCTGCGCAGGTAGTAGAGCTTCGCGCGACGCACGTCACCGCGGGTGACGAGCTCGATGTGGTCAATGATCGGGGAGTGCACGGGGAACGTACGCTCGACGCCGACCTGGAAGCTCACCTTGCGCACTGTGAAGGTCTCACGGACGCCCTCGCCGGAGCGACCGATCACGACACCCTGGAACACCTGGATACGCGCTCGCGTACCTTCGATGATGTTGACGTGCACCTTGACGTTGTCGCCGGCACGGAAGTCGGGGATGTTGTCCTTGAGGGAAGCTGCATCGACGCTGTCGAGGATATGCATGGTGTTTCGCTCTCTGCGCCCGCCACCGGTCGAACGCGTGTTATCAGTAGTGAAGAATGAAGTGTGCGCCGAGGCATTGAACCGAATCCCCTGTGGCAGAGCCGGATGCAGGCACGAACGGCAATTCTCGCACAGATTGCCCGCGCGGTGCCACTCAGCAAGAGCATAGGTGGGCCACGGTATGTTCTGGCAACCGACCAGTGAAAGCAGAGCAGCAATACAGGAACGTCAAAACCGACTTCGTTCCGACTACAGTCCGCACCGAGCCGGTACAGCAACGCAGCAGCGAACGCATTACGAGCCTCTTGGATGCCGCGGCGAGCCTCATCGACCAGAACGGCATTGACGGCCTCACTACCAGCGATGTAGCTACCCGCTCGGGCTCGTCGGTGGGCGTCGTATACCGCTACTTCCCCAACATCCAGTCGCTGCTGCGCGCTCTCGCCTCTCGAAACATGGAGACGTTTAGGGCCCGGGTCTTCGGCACGACGACCGAGGTACCGGCCACCTGGATGGACGCCATGAATGCCGCGATCGATCAGTACATCGAATTACTCCGCGATGAGCCTGGGTTCCGCGCACTTGGTTTCGGCGACGTCATCGACAAACGCTTCGTGCGGCCAGACCTGTCGAACAACTCCGTGCTCGCGCCGCAGTTCGCAGAACTCTTCACTCGCCGGTACGGCTTCGTGCCTTCCGACGACCTTTCGCTCGACCTCGAAATCATCGTCGAGATCGCAGACGCCCTGTTGCACCGCGCATTCCTGTACGACCCGCGCGGAGACGAGCGGTTCATCTCCAAACTGCGCTCCATCGTGTTCGAGTACATGGGCAAGCACGAGGTGGTCGCTTCGTGATCGAGTTGCGCACCCCCGCCGAGATCGACCGGATGCGCGCCGCCGGGACGTTCGTCGGGAGCGTGCTCACGGCCACTGCCGCGGCATCCGTGGTCGGTGCCAATCTGCTCGAGATCGATCGCCTCGCGCACGACATGATTCGAGCGGCCGGCGCCGAGAGCTGCTACATCGACTACCACCCGTCGTTCGGTGGATCGCCGTTCGGCAAGGTGATCTGCACGTCGGTCAACGATGCCGCGCTTCACGGTCTCCCCCACGACTATCGCCTGCGCGACGGTGACCTGCTCTCCCTCGACTTCGCGGCATCCGTCGACGGATGGGTCGCGGACTCCGCGATCACGTTTGTCGTCGGCACCCCTCGCGACGAGGATCTCCGTCTCATCGACACCACTTCTCGGGCACTCGACGCTGGGATCGCCGCCGCGATCGTGGGCAACCGGATCGGCGACATCTCAGCCGCGATCGGTGACGTCGCTCACGACGCCGGGTACAAGGTCAACCTCGACTTCGGTGGTCATGGCGTCGGCAGGACCATGCACGGTGATCCGCACGTTCCCAACGACGGGCGACCCGGCCGCGGATTGCCGCTGCGTGCCGGTCTCGTGTTCGCGATTGAGCCGTGGTTCATGCTCGGCACCGACCGCATCGTAACGGATCAGGACGGCTGGACGCTGCGCAGCGTAGACGGCTCGCGCGCAGCGCACTTCGAGCACACTGTCGCGGTGACCGACGACGGACCGCTAGTCCTCAGCGCTCGGAAGTAAGTCGGGCCGCACCCGTTTCGTGCGCTCGACTTGCTGCTCGTGGCGCCACTTCGCGATCGCGCCGTGGTTGCCGCTGAGCAGCACGGGAGGGACCTCGCGCCCGCGCCACTCGGCAGGTTTGGTGTAGCTCGGGTACTCGAGCAGGCCGCCCTCGTGGCTCTCCTCGTCGAGGCTTGCCGCGTTGCCGATCACGCCCGGGACGAGGCGCCCTACGGCTTCGATCATCGCCATGACCGCGACCTCTCCCCCGTTGAGCACGTAGTCGCCGAGGCTGATCTCACGCACCCGGGCCACGGAGCTGGCATGGTCGATGACGCGCTGATCGATACCCTCGTAGCGACCGCATCCGAATACCAGATGCTGCTCGCCGGCGAGTTCGCGGGCCGTCGCTTGCGTGAACCGTTCCCCGGCAGGAGAGGGAAAGATCACCACGGAGTCGGCTGTAATCACGGAGTCGAGCGCTTCGCCCCAGGGCTCGGGACGCATGACCATGCCAGCGCCACCACCGTAGGGTGTGTCATCCACGGTTCGATGCCTGTCGTGCGTGAAATCGCGCAGGTCGTGCACACCCACGTCGATAATGCGCGCCTGGCGGGCCTTGCCGAGTAGCGAGACGTCGAGCACGCCGAAGAAGTCGGGGAAGATCGTGACGATGTCGATGCGCACAACACCAGCGTAGGGCGCGGGCCGGTCGCGGTGGACCCGTGGACGGGCGCGGGCGGCCGCGGCCGGTCCTCGACCAATACGGAGGACGGCACGCCGCAGCAGAAGCCTGGCCCGCCCGGCGCGCGGCGTGGCGTCCTCCACAACGGCGCGGCCGCTAGCGCAACCCACCGAAGTTCGGGCCGACCGCCGTCGGCTTCCCGCCCGCGCCAACCCTGTCAGTTATGACACAACCATTCATCGCCAACATCCGTTCCCGAGGGGGCGCCGCCCGCGTCGCAACGCTCACCGCATCGGGCGCGACCCGCGGAAGGCTCCGGGCCGCCGTGCAGAACGGGGAACTCGTCCGAATCAGAAAGGGGTGGCTCGCGGTTCCGGATGCCCCCGCCGACGTTATCCGGGCCGTCGCGTACGGCGGCCGTCTCGCCTGCCTGTCAGCCGCGCGCTTTCACGGACTCTGGGCGCCGGAGGATGACCACGTCCACGCGGCAATACCGCGGCACGCGGGGCGGGTGCACGGGCATCCCGAGGACCTGATCATCCACTGGCAGTCGACCGCATGGTCGGCACACTCCTCGGTAGTCGAACCTGTGCCTGACCTCGTGCGGCAGGTGCTGCTGTGCCGCCCACTCGAGGATGCGCTCACCGTGATCGACTCCGCGCTCAACACGAGGACACTCTCGATGGCCGGTCTTGCCGCAATCCTGGACACGCTACCGCCGCGCTTCGCCCGCGTGATCGGCGAGGTGGATGCACGGAGCGAGTCGGGGCTCGAGACGTTCTGCCGGTGTCGACTCAGGCCGCTCGGAATCAGCATCCGATCCCAAGTGCGAATTCCGGGCGTCGGGCGAGTCGATCTCCTGCTCGGCGATCGGATCGTAATCGAGGCCGATGGCGCTGAATGGCACAACGGTTCGTCCGCATTCTTGGCGGATCGATCACGTGATCTCGCCCTCGTGCGGATGGGCTACGTCGTGATTCGCGTCGGGTACGCGCACGTCGTGCACGAGTGGAAACTGATCGAACTCGCGATCGTCGGACTCGTCGCGCGCGGCGAACACCGGTGGACCGCCGCGCATCACCGCGCCGGCCTCGCCCGCTGACGCCAAGTCCGACGCCAAGTCCGACGCACCCAACGTCATCGATGCGGAGGACGACGCGCCGCCCGAGCGGGAGTTAGGGCCGGACTACGGCGCGTCGTCCTCCGGAACGGACGGCTGGACCGGAACGGACGGCTGGACCGGGGCCGCCGAGGCCGCGGGGGCGTCGTCGTCCGCGATCTCCTCGAACAATCCGATCGGCGGAGTGACCGTCATCGTGCCTGCCGTGATGTCGACGGATGCCACGATCGCTTTGACGAACGGAACGAGCACATCCCCCGAGCTCGTCGCAACCGTCAACAGGTCTTGCGCCGGGAAATGATCGATCTGCGACACCGTACCGACAGCGATACCGTCCCGCAGCACGGTGAGGCCGACCAACTGGTGGTCGAACCACGCGTCTTCTTCGTCCGACTCTTGCGCGAGATCGTGCTCGATCCACAAAATCGCCTTGATCAGGGTTTCGGCGGCACTGCGGTCGTTGACGTCCTTGAAGAACGCGACCGGCTGGGCGTTGTAGAACTTAAGCTCGATGAGTTCGAGCTTCTTGCCGTGCCACTCGGAAGTGGTCGGAACCTGAAGCGAAAACGTCGCCCCGGGAACGAACCGCTTCTCGGGGGCATCCGTATAGAGCTCGACCTTGATCGCGCCTTTGAGTCCATGCGCCTTGGTCAGCCGTCCCACTCGCAACTGCGTGTGGGACGGCTGAGGAGCCTTTGGCCCGGCCAAGGTCTAGTAGTCGGTGTCGACCACGTCGACGCGCACCTTGCGGCCGTCGGCAAGGGCCGAGACCAAGGTGCGAAGCGCCTTCGCGGTGCGACCGGCGCGACCGATGACACGGCCGAGATCCTCGGGATGCACGCGCACCTCGAGTACTTCTCCGCGTTGTGAGTTCTTCGCGACGACCTGAACCTGGTCAGGGTGATCGACGATCCCCTTGACCAGGTGTTCGAGAGCGGGAGCGAGCAAGGCTAAGCCTTATCGGTGTCAGCCTCTGCAGCGGCATCCGCAGCAGGAGCGTCATCGGTGGCCGGAGCGGCTTCGTCGGCTGCGGCCTCAGCGGCAGGCGCCTCAGCAACGACCTCGGCAGGTGCCTCAGCGACGGCCTCGGCAGGAGCTTCGGCAACAGCCTCGGCCGGAGCATCAGCGGCGTCCGCGGCGGGGGCCTCTTCTACCTTCGCGACGGGCTTCTCCGACTTGGGCTTAAGAACCGGCTTCTTCTTCTCGTCAGCCTGGAAGACTTCCTTGGCTTCCTTGGTCTTGACCGTGCTCTTGGCGTTCTTGTCGCCCTTGAAGATTCCCCAGTCGCCCGTGAGCTTGAGGATGGCCTCGACCTGCGGGCTCGGCTGCGCGCCGACGCTCAGCCAGTACTGCGCACGCGCGGAGTCAACCTCGATGAACGAGGGCTCCTCGGTCGGGTGGTACTTGCCGATCTCCTCGATGGAGCGGCCGTCGCGCTTGGTGCGGCCATCGGCCACGACGATGCGGTAGTACGGTGCACGGATCTTGCCCATGCGCTTGAGACGAATCTTTACAGCCACAATTCTCCTGAATTCGGTGTTTGTCTTTTAACAGACGGTGTTGGGTGGCGAACCGCTAGCCGTGAGCGTGGGGGCACACTCGGCACAAAAGCTCTGATGGATTCCGTCGCGCCAGATTAGAGGGTCGGCGTGACAAGACTCGACTGGCTATTCTGCCATGTTTTTACTGAGACGAGGAACCGGGTTCTGACTGTTCGAGAATTCGCGGGCGTCGACGGGACAGCGCGACACCGACGAGGCACACGACGCCACCGACGATCGCCAGCAGATGCGGCACCTCCTGGAAGACGATGACACCCATGATGATCGCCAGCGGGGGCACGATATAGGTCGTGACCCCGAGCTGTCCGGCGGGCATCCGCGAGAGCGCATAAGCCCAGGTGCTGAACGCGAGCGCCGTGGGAATGGCGCCGAGATAGAGGAGCCCGAGGACGCCCTGCAGCGGGGCATCCGCGAACTCTCTGATGAGGTCACCAGTGAACGGAAGGGTCGCAACGAGACCAATGGCGCAGCCGAGCCACGTCACTTGCGCGTTCGGAAGCCGCTTGAGCGCCGGCTTCTGCAGTAAGACCCCGGCGGCGTAGGTGACGGCCGCGACGAGCGCGAGAAGAACCCCAACCCCGTCACCCAATTCGGAAGCCCCAGTGCCGAAGCCGATGAGCACGACCCCGAGGAAGGCAACCCCCGCACCGATGGCGAGCCACTTCGGGATGCCCTCACCCAAGAACACCCCGGCGCCGAGCGCGATAAGAATGGGCCCGATATTCACGATCATCGCTGTGGTGCCCGCATCCAGAGACTGTTCGGCGGTGTTGAGCGCAACGTTGTACGCACCGAACCACAGCACTCCAAAGCCGATGATCTGCAGCCATTCCCGCCGAGTGGGTGTGACCCAGCGCCGACCGATGAGGACAACCACGCCGAGTAGCACGGTGCCCACGATGAGTCGGCCTAGAGCGAGGGCACCACCCGAGAAGAATTCGCCGGTACCACGGATGACGATGAATGCGCTCGCCCACGCGAGGATCGTGACCCCAATGGCGATGAAAACGAGTGGAGTCGGTCGGGGCGCGTTCACGTGCTTACGTTAGCGACGACCGCCGATGCCTGAGCCCGACCGGGCATGCAATGGCCGAAAGCCGCCGAAACTATGGCAGTCAGTGGCCCCTAGGCGTTCTGCGCGTCGCGCCAGACGAGCCAACGCTTGAGGTGGGTGAGGTCGTAATCCGGACCGTCGATCCCGATGGTGAACATCGTCGCCCCGAGTGCGCGGATCTCATCCGCGTAGTGCTCGTCTTTCTTGCCGAGTTCGGTGGAGATCTCGATCTCGGTCATGTCCCGGCCGACCGCAGCACAGTGTTCGCCGAGGATGCCCAACTTGCGGCTGAGTACCTCCGGCTCAGAGAAGCTGTGCCAAATGTCAGCGTGCTGCGCGACGATCCGGAGGGTCTTCTTTTCCCCGCCGCCACCGATCAGAACCGGGATCTTGCGCGTGGGCGCGGGGTTGAGCTTCGCCCAGCGGGCCTCGATCCTGGGCATCGCCTCCGCGAGCGCATCGAGTCGCTGCCCCGCAGTCCCGAATTCGTAGCCATACTCGTCATAGTCGCGCTCGAACCAGCCCGAGCCGGTACCGAAGATGAACCGGCCACCCGAAATGTGGTCGAGGGTGCGGGCCATATCGGCCTGCAGGTCGGCATTGCGGTAGCTGTTGCAGTTCACGAGCGTGCCGAATTCGACTCGGCTCGTGAGCTCGGCCCACGAGCCGAGTTCCGTCCACGCCTCGAAGTGCAGGCCGTCGGGGTCGCCGTAGAGCGGAAAGAAGTGGTCCCAGTTGAAGAGAATGTCGACGCCGAGATCCTCCGCCTCGCGAACCGTGTCGCGAATCGTGGAGTAGCTGGCGTGCTGGGGCTGAATCTGGAGTCCCAGGCGTACGGGGCGTGACGTCATTCCTTCACGTTACCCCGTGCGGGCGGCCCGCCCCTGCGTGACGGCACGGGGCACTCGTGGTCCGTCGGCGCGGGGCTTTCGACGGGAGGCGCCCCCTGCGCAGAGCGCGCGGCGTCGAAACCCACGCGCGGCCGGGGAGCGCCACGCGAAGAAGGTGACGGAAACGCTAGCGGCCGGGGAGCGCCACACGAAGAAGGTGACGAAAACGCTAGCGGCCGAGGAACTTCTGCAGCGACGCGAGCTCTTCCTCGCTCGGTCCACCGGGCTTGGAGCCGAGGCCGAAGCCCGACCCTGCAGCGGCAGCAGGCTTCCCGGATGCCCCGGCCGCAAGCGCCGCGTTCTCTGCCGCCCGCTTGGCGGGGTTGCCCGACTTCGAGCCCTTCTTCTTCGGCTGCGTCTTCGCGCCACCGAACTTCTGGCCGGGAATCGGGCCCATCCCGGGCACTTGCGGTACACCGCCGCGTGCGACGGTCTTCATCATCTTGGCTGCCTGGTCGAAGCGGTTGACGAGTGCGTTGACGTCGGTGACCGTCGTTCCCGATCCGCGAGCAATTCGCACGCGGCGCGATCCGTTGAGCACCTTCGGTTGGCGGCGCTCCTGCACCGTCATCGATTGGATGATCGCCTCCGTGCGCGTGATCTCCGACTCGTCGAAGTTGTCGAGCTGTTCGCGCATCCCTTTCGCCCCGGGGAGCATGCCGAGCATGTTCTTGATCGAGCCCATGTTCTTGAGCTGCTGCATCTGACCGAGAAAATCTTCGAGGGTGAAGGTATCTGTGGCGAATTTCTCCGCGACCTTCTTGGCCTCATCTTCGTCAAAGTTCTTCTGCGCCTGCTCGATGAGGGTGAGGATGTCACCAAGGTCGAGGATGCGACTCGCCATACGGTCCGGGTAGAAGGGCTCGAAGTCGCCGAGGCCCTCCCCCGTCGAGGCGAACATGATCGGGCGACCGGTGACCGATGCGACGGAAAGCGCGGCGCCACCACGGGCGTCACCGTCGAGCTTGGTGAGAACGACTCCGGTGAAGTCGACGCCCTCTTGGAAGGCACGTGCCGTCGCCACGGCGTCCTGGCCGATCATGGCGTCAATGACGAAGAGCACCTCGTCGGGGTCAACGGCCTTGCGGATGCTCGCCGCCTGCTTCATCAGTTCGGCGTCGACACCGAGGCGTCCGGCCGTGTCGACGATCACCACGTCGTATTGCTTCTGTTTCGCGAACTTAAGGGCGTCTTTGGCGACCTTGACCGGGTCGCCCTTGCCGTTGCCGGGCTCGGGAGCGAAGACGGGAACGCCAGCCTGCTCCCCCACCACTTGAAGCTGGGTGACCGCATTGGGCCGCTGCAGGTCGGCCGCAACGAGAAGCGGGGTGTGGTTCTCGGACGCGAGCCACTTTGCGAGCTTGCCCGCAAGGGTCGTTTTTCCCGCGCCCTGGAGGCCGGCAAGCATGATCACCGTCGGTGGCTGCTTGGCAAACTGGATGCGCCGCGCCTCACCACCGAGAATCGTGATCAGTTCGTCGTTCACGATCTGGACCACCTGCTGAGCAGGGTTGAGCGCCTTGGACACCTCGTCGCCGAGGGAACGCTCACGGACCCGCCCGGTGAACTCCTTGACGACCTCGAGGGCGACGTCGGCATCGAGCAGCGCACGCCGGATCTCGCGGACTGTGCCGTCGACATCGGCGGGGCTGAGCTTGCCCTTGCCCCGCAGGTTCTTGAAGGTATCTGCGAGACGATCGGTGAGGTTTCCGAAAAGTGCCATGGTGAACCTAGTTTAATGGGCAGATGGCACTCATCGTTTCGATCGCAGACAAGACCCCATCCATTCCCGAATCCGCATGGGTGGCTCCCAACGCGACCCTCGTCGGGGCCGTCACACTCGCGGAGGGCGCGAGCGTGTTCTACGGCGCTGTGCTACGAGCCGACGTCGATTCCATCTCGCTGGGCGAGGGGTCGAACATCCAGGACAACGTGGTCGTCCACTGCGACGGTGGCAAGCCGACGGCCATTGGCGCCAACGTGAGCGTCGGCCATGGCGCGGTTCTGCACGGATGCACGATCGAAGACGGCAGTCTCATCGGCATGGGGGCGACGGTGCTCAACCTCGCGGTGATCGGCGCGGGATCCCTCGTGGCTGCCGGGGCGGTTGTGCTCGAAGGCACGATTGTGCCGCCGGGGTCACTCGTCGCCGGGGTTCCTGCGAAGGTACGGCGTGAGCTCACCGAGGAGGAGCGCACGGGCATCCGGGAGAACGCGGAGCACTATGTCGGATACCGCGAGGTGCACCGCGCAGCCAATTAGGCGGTGAGGTTCGCGAGATACAGCGCGAGCACACCAGCGAACGGTACGAGGGCCACGACGATAGTGGCGATCGGCAAGGCCTTCTTGGCGCCCTTGGCGAGCCGCACGATCGCGACGATGATCGACGCGAGAGCGAGAGCGAGCCCCCCGACGAACAGCACCTGGTACAGGATTGCACCCGACCCGTCGCCGCTCAGCGCAGCGCTGACGCCGTAGACGAAGCTCGCAGGAACGACGACCGCCGCGATGACAGCGGCGAGGAGCGGGATGACCCCGCGCGAGGTATTCATGCCCGAACGATAGCGCTAGCCGACGAGCCCCTGCACGAACACGTGCGGAGTGAAGCCGGTGAGGTCGTTGATTCCCTCACCCTGGCCGACGAGCTTGATCGGGATGCCCGTGCGCTCCTGAACCGCGAGCACGAAACCTCCCTTTGCTGATCCGTCGAGCTTCGTGAGCACGAGCCCAGTGACGCCAGCGCTCTCGATGAACGCTTCGGCTTGGGAGAGGCCGTTCTGCCCGGTCGTCGCGTCGAGCACGAGGAGCACCTCGGCGATCTCGACCTGCTTCTCCAGTGCGCGACGGATCTTGCCGAGCTCGTCCATGAGCCCGCTCTTGGTCTGAAGACGGCCGGCGGTGTCGATGATCGCGATCTCGATACCCTCCCGCACAGCGCGCTCGACAGTCTGGAACGCTACGGATGCCGGGTCCTGTCCCTGCTGCTGTGGCACGACGATCTCGGCTCCGCCACGCTCGGCCCACGTTGCCAGTTGCTCGACGGCGGCCGCCCTGAACGTGTCGGCAGCACCCACGACGACCGTGCGCCCGTACCCGGTCAGGAACTTCGCGAACTTGCCGATCGTGGTGGTCTTGCCCACGCCGTTGACGCCCACGACGAGGACTACGGCCGGGCGAGCGCTCAAGTGCAGGGTCGGGTCGAGCCGGGCCAGTCGCTCCTCGAGAGTCTCGCGGAGCATCCGTTTCAGGTCGGTCGGATCCGTGGTGCGGTACTTGGCGACGCTCGCCCGCAACTCATCGACGATGGAATCGGTGATGTCCGGGCCGAAGTCCGCGGACAGGAGGGCGTCTTCGAGGTCTTCCCACGTGCTCTCGTCGATCGTCGCGCGCGAGAACATGCCCTTGAGGGCTGAAGAGAGTGACCAGCTCGGTGCCATGGCAAAAGGGTACGGGACTGGCCGGGCCACAGCGTGCGTCGGCGCGGTGGGGCGGGCGGCTAGCTCGCGCGCTCGGCGTTCACGCGCTGGCCCACGACGGCGCTGATGCCGTCGGCGCGCATTGACACCCCGTACAGTGCATCCGCGATCTCCATCGTGCGCTTTTGGTGAGTGATGACGATGAGCTGGGATGTCTGGCGCAGGTCTTCGAAGATCGTGAGCAGTCGACCGAGGTTGGCGTCATCAAGAGCGGCCTCGACCTCGTCCATGATGTAGAACGGGCTGGGGCGCGCCTTGAAGATGGCGATGAGCAGGGCGACCGCGGCGAGCGAACGCTCTCCGCCGCTGAGGAGCGACAGTCGCTCGATCTTCTTGCCCGCAGGCTTGACCGTCACCTCGATCCCCGTCGTGAGCATGTTCTCGGGGTCGGTGAGGTGGATGCTGCCCGTTCCGCCCGGGAACAGGATCGGGAACACCTGGTTGAACGCCGCCTTCGTGTCCTCGAAAGCGCTGCCGAAGATGTCTTGCATCTTTTCGTCGATCTCTTCGATGATCGTGAGCAGGTCTTTGCGGGTGTTCGTCAGGTCGGTGAGCTGCTCGGTGAGGAACTTGTGTCGTTGCTCGAGCGCCTCGAACTCTTCGAGCGCAAGCGGGTTGACGCGACCGAGCTGCACGAGCTTGCGCTCCGCCGCAGCAAGACGAGCCTGCTGTTCGATACGGACGAAAGGCTTACCGATGGTTGAGCCCGTCGAGGCCTCGTCGGTGTTCTCCGGTGGTGAGGTCTCGTCGTCGCGCGGCGCCGAGTCGTCCGGGACCGCGACCTGGGGGCCGTACTCTGCGACGAGGACGTCCTCGACGAGACCGAGTTCATCACCCGCACGCTCGAGCAGGGTGGAGAGGTGCAGCTTCTTCTCGTAGATCTGCATTTCGAGTCCGTGCACATTCTCACTGACCGCAAAGAGACGCTCACGCAACGTGATCTCTTCACGGCGAAGGGTGGCGAGCTCCTCGTTTTGCGTGCTGCGCTCCGACTCGCGCGCTGCGAGCCGGACGCGAGCCTCGGACACCGACCTGTCGACGGAGTCGAGCACCGCCGGCAGAGCCGCGATGACCTGATTGGCGGCGGCGACTTGACGCTGACGGATGACCCTGAGTCGAGCGTGCTCCTCCGCAGCCTCACGCTCGGCTACGAGTTGCTCGGCGAGCGTCTCAGCGCGGGCTCGCTCCGCCCGCACACGCTCTCGGATCGTCTCGAGTTGGATGCGCAACTCGAGTTCGGTAGCTCGAGCCGCCTCCACCTCGGTCTGCACCCCGTCGCGCGCCGAGGCATCGAGCATGGGCCGAGGCGTCGACGCGAACTCCGAGTGGTCGGCCTTGGCCTTCTCCACGACGATTTCGGCCTCACGCACCGATTCGGTCGAGACCTGAAGGGTGGCGGACAGTCGCTCCCACTCCGCCTGCGCGGCTTCGAGCTGGATTCGGAATCGCGAGAGCTGCTCTGACTGGGCGGCCAGAGCAGCGTCGTACTCGCGCAAGGCGGTGAGGGCTGCCGCGGCATCCTTCTTCGCTATTTCGAGGGCGCCGCGCTTCTCGGCGAGCGCAAACGTCGTGCGCTCGATCTGGGTCGTGACCGTCTCAAGCTTGACGGCGGCTGCGTCGCGCTCGGCGACGAGTTCGACACGCGAACGCTTCGCTCCCGAACCACCCCTGAGCACGTACCTCGTCAGCACGTCGCCCTGACGCGTGACGAACGTCGCATCACCGATCGAACCGTAGGCAGCTCGGGCGGAGTCGAGATCGTCGGCGACATACACTCCCGCGAGAAGTCCGAGCACCCCGTCAGGAGCAGTGACCACATCGGCGGCGGGGCGAACTCCGGCAATCGAGGTCGTGGCGCGCGGCGCCGCGCTGTCGGCGACGATCACCTCAACGCGGCCAAAGTCTTTCGACGACGACTCGGCAAGCGCGTCGAACGCGGAATCCTTGTCGTCAGCAAGCACCGCGTCGGCAAGGGAGCCGAGAGCAGCCGCAATCGCGGCCTCGAAACCCGGCTCGATCTTGACGTGCTCGGCGACGAGGCCCCGGATGCCCGGCAGCTTCGCCCCGACGAGAGCGCTCGAGCCGTCCTTCTGGTCGACGGCGAGCGAGAGAGCCGAATTGCGGGCGGCAAGTGCATCCCGCTCGCGTTCCGCGGCGTGCAGGTCGTCGCGCAAGCCTTCGATCTCGGCCTGGAGCGTGGCGACGCTGGCCTCGGCAGCCTCGTACGCGGCGTCGAGCGACCCGTCGCCCTCGTCGCCGGTGGACGCCTGGGCCTCCAGCGCAACCAGCTCGGTACGCGCAGCATCCCGGCGCTGCTCGGCCTGTTCGAGGGCGTTCTGCTGGCGGAGCAACTCGCCTCGCGCTGCAGCAAGCTTCGAGCTGGCGACATCGACGCGCGAGGCCAAGCCGGCAAGTTCGAGCTCGTGGCGGGAAACGAGGGCGCTTTGCGCCGCAATCTCCTCATCGAGCGAGTCGAGGGACGCCTTCGCCATCGCCGTGGCCGCGGCGGCCTTGCCGACGAGTCCCTCGGCCTCCGCGACGCCAGCCTGAAGACGGTCCGCCTCTTCGCGCGCCTCCTGCACCGAGGCCTGGCTGATCGTCGATCCCGCGCTCGGGCCGTCGCCCTGTTGACCGAGCAACGACAGTCGCTGGTTGGCCAGTGTGTAGAGATTCCGCAGGCGCTCCTGAGCCGACTCGAGACCGAACGCAGTGCGGCGCGCGATGTCGACTGCGTCGCCCACCTGGGCTTGTTCGAGGCGGCTCTCCCGAAGTTTGTTCTGGTCGAGTTGCTCCTGCAGCACGATGCGCTCGGTCTTGCGTTCCGATTCGCTGCGGCTGAAGTCCGTGATCACGGCGCGCAGTTCGACAACCTCGTCGGCCAGCAGCCGAGCACGGGCATCCCTGACAATCGAGGCGATCGATGCCGCTTCTTTGGCGATCTCCGCCTGCTGACCGAGCGGCTTCAGCTGACGTCGGATCTCGCCAGCGAGATCGGAGAGACGGGTGAGGTTCGCCTGCATCGCGTCGAGCTTGCGGAGCGTCTTCTCTTTGCGGCGGCGATGCTTGAGGATTCCGGCGGCCTCTTCGATGAACCCGCGACGGTCTTCGGGCGACGCATGAAGCACGGCGTCAAGCTGCCCTTGCCCGACGATCACATGCATTTCGCGACCGAGACCGGAGTCGGAAAGCAACTCCTGCACGTCGAGCAACCGGCACTGCTCGCCATTGATCGCGTACTCGCTGCCCCCGTTGCGGAACAGTGTTCGGCTGATCGTCACTTCGCTGTACTCGATGGGCAGTGCGCCGTCGGCGTTGTCGATGGTGAGCACCACTTCGGCCCGGCCGAGCGGCCCCTTCGTCGCGGTGCCGGCGAAGATGACGTCTTCCATCTTGCCGCCGCGAAGGGTTTTCGCACCCTGCTCGCCCATGACCCAAGCGAGGGCATCCACGACATTCGACTTGCCGGAACCGTTCGGCCCCACCACGCACGTCACGCCCTGCTCGAAGGCGAAGGTGGTCGGCTGCGCGAAGGACTTGAATCCCTTGAGGGTCAGGCTCTTCAGGTACAAGGCGCTGCCCCTCCATTCGCTGTGATGATCGCTCTAAGCTACCCGACTGCCGCACCTAACGGTTCCGTCTCGATCGGTTGGCGGCGATGACGTCGGCTGTAATCTGGTCGGCTGCTCATCGTCGCGGCACACATTCGGCATCGTCAACCAGGAGCAGACCATGATGGGCGACTTCACGATCGACCAGCTCACGATTCCCGCGACCCTCAACGGGCCGGGCGGCGCCGACTTCATCCGATCGGTGGAGGTTGGCAACGAGGTCGAGGCGATCGGGTACGGCACGGCCGATGTCACGTACGAGCCGGATGAAGAACTTCCGATCTTCAGCAATCCGCACGAGCCGAAGCACGTTCTCGTGGCGCGGGTCGGTGGGGGGATCGTCGCCCGGGCGCTCTGCGAGACGACGCTCGGGGATGACGCCGACACTGCGTGGCTCACCACCGAAGTGCTGCCCGAGTTCCGTCGGCGCGGCATCGGCACCGCCCTCGCGGACGCGGTCGAGAACATGGCACTTGCCGACGGAAAATCCAAGGCAATCGTCTATTCGCCTGTCGCCGAAGGGCCGGGCCCACGTATGGACTCCCCTACCGGGTACGGATCGATCCGCGCGGACGACCCGAGCGTGACATTTCTCACCGGACGCGGCTACCGCCTCGAGCAGATCGAACGCCTCAGTCGCCTTCCTCTTCCGATTGCGGGCCTCGACGGACTCGTCGTCGCTGCGGAAGAACGCTGCGGCCCCGAGTACCGCCTGCACTATTGGGTGGGGCGCACGCCGGAGCGCTGGCGCGAAGGCATCGCCCATCTCGGTACTCGGATGAGCACGGATGCCCCCACCGCCGGTCTCGAAGAGCCCGAAGACATCTGGACAGCCGAGCGCGTCAAGGAATCTGACGATCGGGCGGAACGGATGAGCCCCCGTCGCCGCATCACCGCAGCGGTCGAGCACCTCCCCACCGGTGAGCTCGCCGGGTTCACAATTCTGTCGGTGCCACAACAACAGCATCGCGCCGTCGACCAGTACGCGACTCTCGTGCTGAAGGAACATCGCGGACACGCGCTCGGGATGCTCCTGAAGGTCGGCAACCTTGCGCACCTCGAACGAGTGAAGCCGGGGCATCCGTCGATCATGACCTTCAATGCCGAGGAGAACCGGCACATGCTCGACGTCAACGAAGCCGTGGGATTCGTGCCGGTAGCGAGCGAAGGCGGATGGCGCAAAGACCTGAGGTGACTCGTTCAGTGTCGCGCCTTAGGCTGCACACATGATCGCGGGAAAGTTGCTCAGCTCTGCTGTTGCGGCCTGCGTGCTTGTCGGCCTTGTTGCGTGCGCCAGCCCCGTTGTGATGCCCGCGCCCAGCGTCACCGCGACGACACCCGTCGATACCAGCCCGGCCGTTGTCACCGTGTCAGCATCGACCGTCTCCGTCACCACGAAGACCGGCGTTGTTCTCGAAGCATTCGACTATTTCACCGATGCGGACGCCGTGGTTGCGCTGCTCACCGACGCGTTCGGTTCCGCGCCCACGGTCGAACACATTCCTGGCCTTGAAGAGCCCGGATACACGAGCTACGGCTGGAGCGGATTCCAGTTGCAGGCACTGGACGCGGGCGCGGACGCCTATCCGCCGCTGCGCGTCACGGTTGTCGTCACGAGCGTGGGCGACGTGCTGATCTCCACGGTTGACGGAATCTCGGTCGGCGCGAATGCCGACGCGGTTGCGGCGGCGCACCCCGACACCACCCAGGAGTTCGCTCTCACGAACGGGCCGAACCACTACGCAATCCGCCTCGACGAGACGACCCTCACGGGACCGACCGGCGAAACCTACGGTGTGTACGTCGGTCTCGGCGCCGAAGTCGGCGGCCCGGTCACCTCGATCGCTGCGCCGCAACTCTCACTGGGCGTCTAGCGTCAGTGAGGCACTAACGCACCCGCTGGCACCACGGGCAGAAGTGTGAACCGCGGTTCATGAACGACTCGCGCACAATTGGCCTGCCGCAGCGCGGACACGGCTCACCCTGCTGCCCGTAGGCATTGAGTGAGTGGGCGAAATAGCCGGACTGTCCGTTGACGTTGAGGTACTGCGCGTCGAAGCTTGTGCCGCCCTCGGCGAGAGCCTTCGTGAGCACAGCGCGCACCTCAGCGAGGAGAAGCTTCGCCCGCGGGCGGCTGAGAGCCCCGGTGGGCTGGTCGTAGTGAATCTTCGCTGCCCAGAGCGCTTCGTCTGCGTAGATGTTGCCGATGCCGCTGATAAGGGTCTGATCGAGCAGGGCCCGTTTGATCGTGGTGTTCTTCTTCGCGAGCCGAGAGAGAAACGCGGCGTCGTCGAAACGATCGTCGAGTGGGTCGCGTGCGATGTGGGCGACAGCGATGGGAATGAGCTGCAACGCAGCGTCGCGCGTCGGCACGAGAGTGTCGATGGCCATCGAACCGAAGATGCGCTGATCGACGAAGTTGAGCCGCAGCGGCCCGTGGTGGGGCGAGTCGAGTTCGATGCGGATGCGCGTGCGGAGGTCATCGGTGTCCCGGTCGCGAAGCAGCACTTGGCCGCTCATGCCCAGGTGCAGTACGAGGGCTTCTGTTCCAGAGTCGAGCGGGATCCACATGAACTTTCCGCGGCGCTCGGGGGCGAGCATCCCGCGGTCGATCAGTCGGTCGATGAAGTCTTCGCTCGGACCCGGGTGGCGACGCAGCGAGCGCTCGTCGTACACCTGCACGGATGCCACGGTCGCACCGGTCACGGCGGGTTCGAGCCCGGCGCGCACGACCTCGACCTCGGGGAGCTCCGGCACAACGGCTATTTCGTCGGGGGCAGTTCGGACTGCAGAATCGTCCACGCGTCGAGGGCCGCGCCCATCTCTGCCTGCTTCTTGCTTGAACCGACGCCAGTGGCGATCTCGTCGTTGCCAAGCAGGACTGTCGCGTGAAACCGCTTTGAGTGATCGGGACCGCTGTCGGTCACCTGATAGTTGGGGAGGCCACGCCCCAGGCGAGCCGCAAGCTCTTGGAGGCTTGTCTTGGGGTCCATCGCGGCACCGAAACGCTCTGGGTTGTCCATAAGCGGCACGATGAGGCGCAGCACGAGCGCTGTCGCAGCCTCGCCACCCAGTGACAGGTAGGCAGCCCCGATGATCGCCTCGACGGTGTCCGCGAGAATCGATCCTTTGTCACGCCCACCCGTGAGTTCTTCACCCCGGCCGAGACGCACGTACTCGCCGAGGCCGATCGACCGCGCTACCTCGGAGAGCGCGACACTCGACACGAGGCTGGCCCGACGTTTGGCCAGTTCGCCCTCGTCGAGGTTCGGGTTGTCGTTGTAGAGCATGACCGTAACGGCCTGCCCGAGTATCGAGTCCCCGAGGAATTCGAGGCGCTCATTATGCGCGAGACCGCCATTTTCGTACGCGAAAGAGCGGTGCGTCAGCGCGAGCTCCAACAATCCGGGGTCAATGGAACAACCCAGCACCGTTGTGAGCGATTCGCGGTCGTCAGGGACGACCGGGTCGCCCGGAGGGCGAGCCATCAACTAAACGTCTGCGACCTTACGGCCCTTGTACTCCATGTACAGGGGGGTGCCGGTCGAGTCCTCGACGACCTTCGCGCGGTGCGGGAGGCTGTACGTGGTCTTGCCGTTCTCGATCGTCTTGACCAGGGTGGGGGCTGTCGCCTTCCACTGGGCGCGGCGCATGCGGGTGGAGGCACGCGACATTTTGCGCTTCGGAACTGCCATGGCTATCTCTTCTCTGTGTTTACTAAGACTGTGTGTCGTCTGAGTCGTTCAGGCTCTCGAGCCCGGCAAGCGCGGCCCACCGTGGATCGACGGGAGCGTCATGCTCGTGACCCGGGTTGTCTAGAAGCCGTATCCCACACTCAGGACACAGGCCGAGGCAATCTTCCTGACAGACCGGTTGGAACGGTAGTGACAAGACCACCGCATCCCTGACCACGGGTTCCAAGTCGACGTGATCGTCGTGAACCATGTAGTCAAAAGCTTCGTCGAAAGAATACGCGAAAAGCTCCTGAAATTCGACCTCGATCGGAACCTTGACGTCAGTAAGGCACCGTACGCATTCACCCTCGGCGAGGGTATCGACCTCGACCGAGACCAGAATGCCATCGTGCAGCGATTCGAAACGGGCTTCGATATGCACGTTTGTGCCCTGACGGACCCCAATAACCGCGTTGCCAAACCCTTCAGGTTCCGCGACGTCGAGCGTCTTCTCACGCATCTCGCCCGGTCGGTGCATCAGGTCAAAGACCGGGATGCTGTACGGAGACGTGGGGTGATGTGACACGAGGAACAACCTTACCCGCTGGGCGGCCGCGATGACGGGCGCCGGAACGTGATCGGCTAGAGCGCTGCTTCGACCTCGCTGAATGCCTCGTCGTAGATCACGAGCGCCTGAGCCACTTCAGCTGGAGTGACGATGCAGGGCGGAACGACGTGGATGCGGTTGTCTGCAGCGAACGGCAACAGACCCCGCGCCATGAGGGCCTTCTTGATCTGGAGGATCACGCCACCCGAGACCGGTTGGCGTGACTCGCGGTCGTCGACCAGATCGAGCGCCCAAAAGACGCCGAGACCGCGCGCTTCGCCGATGAACGGATGCTTCTCCGCGAGTTCGGCGAGACCGGGAGCGAGGTGATCCGTGCCGATCATCTTCGCGTTCTCGATAACTTTCTCGTCGGTCATCGCATCGATGGCTCCGACAATCGACGCCATCGCGAGAGGGTGGCCCGAGTAGGTCAGTCCGCCCGGGAACACCTGCGAATCGAAGGCGTTGGCGATCGACTCCGAAATGAGCACGCCACCCGCAGGCACGTATCCCGAGTTGACGCCCTTCGCGAATGTCACGAGGTCGGGTGTGACATCGAAGCCCTGCCAGGCGAACCACTCCCCCGTGCGACCGAAGCCACACATGACTTCGTCGAAGATGAGGACGATGCCGTACTTATCGCACAGGGCGCGTACGCCCTGCAGGTAGCCGGCGGGGGGAACCAGAACGCCCGCAGTACCGGGGACGGTCTCCATGAGGATTGCCGCGATACCGTTGGCGCCTTCTGATTGGATGACCCGCTCAAGGTGCTGAAGGGCACGCTCGCTCTCCTGCTCCTCGCTCTGCGCCCAGAACTCCGAGCGGTAGAGGAACGGTCCGAAGAAGTGTGCATGGCCGCGGGAGAACTCATTGGGAACCCGGCGCCAGTCGCCCGTCGCGACGATCGCCGCACCGGTGTTGCCGTGGTAGCTGCGGTACGTCGACAGCACTTTGTCGCGGCCGGTCGTGAGCCGCGCCATCCGGATTGCGTTCTCGTTGGCATCGGCACCGCCATTGGTGAAGAAGACCTTGTTGAACGGGCCGCCCGCCTTGGCGACGATGCGCTTGGCCGCCTCACCGCGCGCGAGGTTTGCGTGCGGAGGAGCAACCGTCGTCAGGATATCGGCCTGCTTCTTGATCGCGTCGACTACCGCGGGATGCTGATGGCCGAGATTCGTGTTGACGAGCTGGCTCGAGAAGTCGAGGTAGTTGTTGCCGTCGAAGTCCCAGACCGTGCTGCCCGCGCCACCGGCGATAACGAAGGGGTTCAGGGCGCCTTGCGCCGACCACGAGTGGAAGACATGTGCCCGATCGAGGTCGTAGGCCAGTTTTCCATCGGCGGGATTGAGCGTGCTCACTGGTCTTCTTTCTCGATGTGGCGTGTTGCTCAGAATAACAAGAACTCCCTTGTCGCTCTGTCACGTTCTCGGGTCATACTGGCGTCATGTCGTTCACCCCTGGAAAACTCGCCATCATCGGCGCCGGCTCAGTCGGTTCCTCCCTCGCCTACGCTGCGCTGATCCGAAACTCCGCGCGTGACGTCGTGCTCTACGACATCAACACCGCGCGCGTCGACGCCGAGGTTTTGGATCTCGCTCACGGAACTCCGTTTATCGGTTCGGCGAGCGTGTCAGGTGGCTCCGATTTGGACAAGATCAGCGGAGCACAGGCGGTGGTGATCACGGCGGGCGCGAAGCAGGAGCCCGGGCAAACCAGACTGGAGCTCGCAGGGGTGAACGCGAGAATCCTGCGTTCACTGCTTCCCGAACTCATCCAGCGCGCCCCCGATGCGGTGTTTATCCTCGTCACCAACCCGTGCGATGTGCTGACCGTGATCGCCGACGACCTCCTCGGCCTCCCCGCTGGCAGGGTGTTCTCCTCGGGAACCGTGCTCGATACTGCGCGACTTCGCTGGCTCATCGCCGACGCGGTGGGAGTTGCCGCCTCGAGCGTGCATGCCACCATCATCGGCGAGCACGGAGACAGCGAATTTCCCCTGTTCTCGGCGGCGATGATCGGGCAGCGGCCTCTGCGCGAGTGGGTGAACGGACAGGGCGAGATTGTCTTCACTCGTGATCGACTCGAGCAACTCACGAGCGATGTGGTGAACGCGGCCCAGCGCATCATCGCGGGCAAGGGCGCCACGAACTATGCGATCGGGCTCTCCGCTGCCCGGATCGTCGAGGCGGTCTTCAGGAACGAGCGCGCGATCCTGCCGGTGTCGAGCGTGCTGCACGGCTACCAGGGCATCGACGGCATCGCTTTGAGCGTGCCGTCGATCGTGGGGTCGGGGGGCGTTGAGCGCGTGCTCGACGTGCCGATGGACGACTACGAGCACAGCCTCCTGGAGCACTCGGTCGAGGCCCTGCGTGGAACGCTGTCGACGGTGCGGGCGAGTAGCTAATCCACGAAGGAGCGGGGCCGGCCGAAACCGACCCCGCTCACGATTCTCGTGTTACTGGCCGCCCTCGGTGAGGACGACGTTGATCGGCGTGTATCCGCCGCTGACATCGACACCGTCCGCCTTTAGCGCGTCCAGCGCCTGCTGCATGTACGTGTTCGAATACGCGGACGCCGCCGGTTCAGCGGTGATCAGGTGCAGACCGTCTTGGTTGACCGCAGAAAGCGCGCCCTTGACCGTCTTATCCCATGCGGCGGGATCGATGATGCCGAAGTCGCCGCCCGTCCAGATCAGCTTGTTGACCTCGTTCATCTGCCACTCCTGATGAACAGGACCGACCGGGAATGCGGCTTCCGCGTTGATTGCTGCGTTGTACGTGATCGACGCTGCCTCCTCGGGGTTGTCGCGTGCATACAGCCAGCCCTTGGTGATCGCCTTGAGGAAGCGAACTGTCGCGTCGGCATATGCCGGGTCGTCGAGTCGAGCCGTGTCGGCCCAGATCGCATCCTGGAGCATAGCGCCGGCGGTGTCCTGATACGAGACCACATCGAAGTCCTCGGGCTGGTACAGCTTGCCCGTGGCGGGGTTGATCACCTCGAGGATCTGCGCCCACTCGTTGTAGGTCATCGCTTGTGCCGCGTCGACGTCACCATCGAGTAGCGCGTTCATCGAGAAATCCTGTGTGGTGATCGACACGGATGAAGCGTCGAGCCCTTCGGCGGCCATCGCCGCGAAGATCTCCCACTCGTTGCCGAAGCCCCACGAGCCGATGCGCTTGCCCTGGAAGTCGGCGACCGAGCTCACGCCGTCACCCTTGAACGACACCTGCAAGGTTCCAGACTTCTGGAAAACCTGCGCAATGTCGGTGAGTTCTGCGCCAGTGGCTTCGAGCGTGCCGAGAACTTTCGGCACCCACGCGACCGCGAAGTCGACGTCCCCTGCGACGAGCGCGTCCTGCGGAACGATGTCACCACCCGAGGGGATGATGTCGACGGTGTCAAAGCCCTCGTCTGCGAAGTAGCCCTTGTCGAGAGCCACGTAGTAGCCGGCGAATTGGGCCTGCGGGAGCCACTGCAGCTGCAATTTGATGGAGGTAATCGGGACGAAGTCGCTCGACCCCGGGTCGGGCGTGGCCGCCGGAGCGGAGCACGCGGCGAGCGCGATTGCCGAAATGGCTGCGACGGAAGCGACGGTGAGGCCGCGGCGGAAGAAAGGTCTAGTGCGTAATCTCATGCTGTTACTTTTTCCTTTCGGTGAATGGTGCGGGTGGTGCTGCAAGGTGCCGGTCAGACCGGCGATCGCCTCGTCACGATTCGCTCAAGGAGCGATGTGACGAGGAAAAATACGAGACCAATGACGATCCCGCCAGCGACATAGGCGAAAGCCAAGGCGGCGTGCCCCGACTTGGCGTAGCTCGCGATCGCGGTGCCGATGCCGTCGGCTGGTCCGCCGAAGTACTCGGCGACGAGGGCCGCGATAACTGCAATCGAGCTCGCGATGCGCAATCCCGTGAGCAGGTAGGGAAGGGCCGTGGGCAGGGTCAGCACACGGAAGGTCTGGAGGCCAGAAGCCCCGGATGCCCGCAGCAGATCTCGGTGGACGGGACGGGTCTGCCTCAGCCCGCGCAACACATTGACGAACACCGGCACGAAGGCGGCAATCGCGGCGACGGCCTCGCGCCCGAACTGGCTGGACGCGCCGAACATCGTGTTCAGGATGGGGGTGATCGCCACGATCGGCACCACGGCGATCGCCGCGACGAGCGGTGCGAGCATCCCGTCGATCGGCCGCGCCGTAGCCGCAAGCGCAGCAAGCACGATCGCGACGAGGGTGCCCGCGAGGAGCCCGATGAGGGCGTTACTGCCGGTGATCCCCATGTCTTCGAGAATGATGTCGGAGTGAATCACGAGCTCGTCGATGATGGCGACGGGGCTCGGCAGAGCCCGCGGTGCCGCGTGGAGCACGTCGACGATGAGGAACCACAGTGCGACGATGATCACCCCCACACCCACGGGCGCGGCAAAGCGCATCCACGACGGCAGCGTCGCACTCATCGTTCGTTCGCCCGCTCTACCGGTGACCCATGGAGCGCCTCACGTACCGCGGTCACGCGCTCGAAGTACTCGGGCGATTCACGCAGCGCGTCGCCCCGGCCGTCGCCGAAGCCGGTGACCAAGATGTCGGTGATGCGACCCGGCCGCGGGCTCATCACCACAACCCGGTCGGAGAGGAACACGGCCTCGGGAATCGAGTGGGTGACGAAGACGACGGCCGCCCCGGTCTCCGCGGCGATGCGCGTGAGCTCGGACTGAAGGTACTCCCGCGTCATCTCGTCGAGTGCACCAAACGGCTCGTCCATGAGGAGAAGACGCGGCTGCTCGGCAAGGGCCCTGGCGATCGCCACTCGCTGTTGCATACCGCCCGAGAGCTGATCTGGGTAGCTGTCGACGAAGTCGGTGAGCCCGACGAGTTCGGCAAGCTCCGCAACCCGAGCCGCGCGAGCGGCCTTCTTGACCCCGTGCAACTCCAGCGGCAGGCCCATATTTCCCGCGACCGTGCGCCACGGCAGCAACCCGGCTTGCTGGAAAGCGATCCCATAGTCCTGATCGACCCGGGCCTGTCTGGCCGGCTTTCCGAAAATCTCGAGTTCGCCTGTCGTGACTGTTTCGAGGTCGGCAATGACGCGGAGCAGCGTCGATTTGCCACACCCGGACGGGCCGATAAGGGACACGAACTCCCCTGCTTCAACGGTGAGATCGACATCCTCGAGCGCGATCACGTCACCGGAATTCGCGTCGAACGTCTTGCTGACGTTCCTGGCCTGCACTGCGATTTCAGTGGTCATGCGGTCGCTTCTCCCCTGCGATAGTTCTTGAGACCGACACCCACGAGGGCGACGGAACCCGCGGCGACGAGCCCGAGTGCGATAGAGCCGAACGTCGGGCCCCACGGTGCTGCCGGGTCACTCGATGCCTGCCCGGCGAGCTGGATGAGCATCCGGCCGATTCCCCCGCGCATGCCGATCGAAACCTCCGCGACCACGGCGCCGACCACGGCGTTTGCCGCCGCGAGGCGGAGGGCAGGCAGGAGATGCGGAACCGCGGCGGGTAGCCGCAAGCGCACCAGGGTCGGCCAGTAGCCGGCGGCGTAGGTGCGCATGAGATCGAGATGGATGCGGTCGGGCGCTTCCAGCCCGCGAAGCACACCGACGGCCACGGGAAAAAACGAAAGGTATGAGGCGATGACGGCAACGGAGAGCCACTGTGGCCAGGGGATGGTTCCGGCCCGGTCGATTTGGGTACCGATGCTCGCGAGAAGCGGGGCGAAGGCAATGAGCGGAACCGTTTGGCTGACCACGATCCACGGCAGCAGACCCCACTCGGCGAGGCGCCAGCGTTGCATGACCATGCCCAGCAGGGCGCCAACGGTGACCCCGATGAGCCAGCCGACTGCCGCAATGCCGAGTGTCGTCAGCGCGGCAGTCAGCACGGGAACGATGAGCGGCGGGGTGTCGCCACCGCTGGTGGATTGGAACAGCCGCGCGACCATGTCCCAGATGTGTGGCATGGCGCGATCATGCGCGCGCGGCAGGATCATCACCCCGGAGCCGCGCTGGTCCGCAATGGCACCGATCACGAATCCCTCGGCCGGACCGAGGAACTTGTACAGCTCCCAGATGACCATGACCGCAAGGACGCCCACCACTCCCCAGGCGACAGCCGCCCTCTTGCGGGTCATGTCTTCGCTACGGTGTGTTCGCGGAGGGCCGGCATGACAGTCTCGCCGTAGACGCGGAGAGTCTCTTCCTTGTGGTCGTGCTGCAGATAGCCAGCAAACTGATCGACACCAAGTTCTTTGAGCGCCTTGAGTTTCTCGATGTGCTGTTCGGCGGTGCCGAGTACGCAGAACCTGTCGACGATCTCGTCGGGCACGAAGTCGACGTGGTCGTTGCCCGCCTTGCCGTGCGAGTTGTAGTCGTACCCCTCGCGCGCCTTGATGTAGTCGGTGAGTGCCGCGGGAATGTTGGACCCTTCACCGTATTTTGCGACGATGTCGGCAACGTGGTTTCCCACCATTCCGCCGAACCAGCGGGTCTGGTTGCGCATGTGCTCAATGTCGGTACCGATATACATCGGGGCGGCGACACAGAACTTGATCGACATCGGGTCGCGGCCGGCGGCGGCAGCGGCATCCCGGACCGTCTTGATCATCCATTCGGCGATGTCGAGATCAGCGAGCTGCAGGATGAACCCGTCAGCGACCTCGCCGGTGAGCTTGAGCGCGAGCGGGCCATACGCCGCAACCCAGACGTCGACCTTCGAGCCCTTCGACCACGGGAACTGCAACTGCGCGCCGTTGTACTCCACCGACCGGGAATTCGCGAGTTCGCGGATGACGTGTACCGACTCGCGCAGAGTCTTGAGGGTCGTCGGAGCACCGTTCGTGACGCGCACCGCCGAGTCGCCGCGACCGATCCCGATGATCGTGCGATTGCCATACATCTCGTTGAGAGTGGCGAATACGGATGCCGTGACCGTCCAGTCACGCGTCGCGGGGTTCGTCACCATGGGGCCGACAATGATCCGATTCGTCTCTGCCAAGATCGCGCTGTAGATGACGTAGGGCTCTTCCCACAGCAGGTGAGAGTCGAACGTCCAGACGTATTCGAATCCGTATTGTTCAGCGAGTTTGGCGAGATGCACCGTGCGCGAGGCCGGCGGGTTGGTTTGGAGAACTGCTCCGAATTCCATGTGTTGCTGCTTTCTCAGTTTTTGTGGGATCGAGCCTGTCGTAGTGGCGAGGCACCTAGATCAGGTACTGCGAGAGACCGCGCTTGATGAACCGGCCGTCGCCCTTCGCGCCCAGGTACTGGTTGCCATCGATAATGACCTTTCCGCGGCTGATCACGGTGTCGACGTGTCCGTCGATCTGGTAGCCCTCCCACGCCGAATGATCCATGTTCATGTGGTGCGTGTCGACCGAGATCGACGTGCGCCCGTTGGGGTTGTACACGACGACATCGCCGTCGGCCCCGGGCGCGATTACACCCTTCTGGCCGTACATCCCGAACATTCGCGCGGGTGTCGTGCTGGTCAGCTCGACCCAGCGTTCGAGGCTGAGTTCGCCCGTGACGACACCCTGGTACATGAGGTCCATGCGGTGTTCGACGGTTCCGATCCCGTTGGGAATCTTGCGGAAGTCGCCAACGCCGAGGTCCTTTTGGCCCTTCATACAGAACGGACAGTGGTCAGTCGAGACCATCTGCAGATCGTTGGTGCGCAATGCCTGCCACATGTGATCTTGGTGACCTTCGGCCCTCGATCGCAGTGGGGTCGAACACACCCATTTGGCGCCCTCGAAGTTGCCCCAGGTCGGGTCTCCGGTCGCGCCGAGCTGGTCCTCCAACGACAGGTACAGATACTGCGGGCAGGTCTCGCCGAAGACGTTCTGGCCCTTGTCGCGAGCCCATGCAAGCTGTTCGACAGCTTGCTTCGCCGACACGTGTACGACATACAGCGGGGCACCCGTGAGGTTGGCCAGCATGATCGCGCGGTGCGTCGCCTCCTCCTCCATCTGCCAGGCGCGAGCAATGCCGTGGTAGTACGGGTCGGTCTTGCCCTGGGCCACGAGCTGTTCCGCGAGCACGTCGATCGCCGGGCCGTTCTCGGCATGCATCATCGTGAGCAGACCGAGGTCGGCCGCCTTCTGCATGGCTCGCAGGATCTGACCGTCGTCGCTGAGGAACACTCCGGGGTACGCCATGAACATCTTGTAGCTCGTGATGCCTTCACTCACGAACCCTTCCATGGCCTTGAGCGAATCCTCGTCGACGCCGCCCACGATCTGGTGGAATCCGTAGTCGATGGCGCAGTTGCCAGCGGCCTTCTGGTGCCACGTGGCGAGGCCATCTTGCACCCGGGTGCCCGCGGTCTGCACCGCGAAATCGATCACCGTTGTGGTACCGCCCCACGCCGCAGCCCGGGTACCAGACTCGAAAGTGTCGGATGCCTCGGTGCCGCCGAAGGGAAGCTCGAAGTGCGTGTGCGCATCGATGCCTCCGGGGATCACGTACTTACCCGTGGCGTCGATGACCGTATCGGCCGTCGCGGAGAGATCAGCCCCCAGAGCCGCCGAGCCCGGGCTCACGAGGGCGACGATCTTCTCGCCGTCGATGAGAACATCGGCCTGGGTTCGGCCCGTGGCGGAGACGACCGTCCCGCCTGTGATGAGTGTCGTTGTCATGGCGGTACCCGCTTACGGCTTGGGGATGGACGTGTAGGAGTCGGGACGGCGGTCGCGATAGAACTGCCAGTCGTCGCGCATCTGCTGAACCATGTCGAGGTCAAGATCGCGGATCACGATCTCCTCGTCACTTCCCGATCCGCGTTCGCCGACGAAGTTCCCACGCGGGTCGATGACCTGGCTGGTGCCATAGAAGTCGACGGCGAGCTCGCCATACTCGTTGTCTTCGCGGCCTACCCGGTTCGGTTGGAGTACGAAGTATCCGTTTGCAACCGCCGCACACGGGCCCTCGACCTCCCAGAGTCGGTTGGAAAGCCCCGGCTTGGTCGCGTTCGGGTTGAACACCATATGAGCTCCGTTGAGGCCGAGCTCGCGCCATCCCTCGGGGAAGTGCCGGTCATAACAGATGTACAGGCCGATCTTGCCCAGCGAGGTGTCGAAGACGGGGTAGCCCAGGTTGCCGGGTCGGAAGTAGAACTTCTCCCAGAACCGATCGAGGTGCGGGATGTGGTGCTTGCGATACTTGCCGAGGATCGTGCCATCGGCTTCGACGATTACGGCGGTGTTGTAATACACGCCGGTGATGTCCTCCTCGTAGATCGGAAGGATCATGACCATATTCAGTTCCTTCGCAAGCTTCGCGAAGCGCTGCACGATCGGTCCATCGGCCTGTTCGGCATACCGGTAGTACTTCTTGTCTTCGGTGATGCCGAAGTACGGGCCGTAGAAGAGTTCTTGGAAGCAGATGATCTGGGCGCCATCCGCCGCCGCGGTGCGGGCGAACTGCTCGTGTTTGTCGAGCATCGACTCCTTGTCCCCGGTCCAGGTCGTCTGGGTGATTGCCGCGCGTACTACAGTCATGCATTCCTCCGGGAGTCAGACCCTCATCTTCGAGGGCGAACGTTTCCCCATTGTTTCTGTTTGTGACGGCCGCGTAAATAGACTGAGCAGATACAGACCCGTGCGCCGTGTATGGCGTGGAGTGCTGCCCACGAGTTGGGGTGGTAGGTCGTCATGACCATTACAGCCATGCCCTCCGGAGGTCTCGTGTCCACTGTCACTCGCATTCTGCCCATCGTTCTGATCGGAACATTTGCCCTCGCCGGCTGCGCAACCGGCACCGCGGCAGCACCCTCGCCGACGCCCAGCGCCGACACGCCCGTCACGGTTTCCAACTGCGGGACGTCGGTGACGTTCACCAAGGCGCCGGAGCGGGTCGTGACGATCAAGTCGACCTCGACCGAGATGCTGCTCGCGTTGGGGCTCGGCGACCGCATCGTCGGTACCGCCTTTCAGGACGGGCCGGTTCCCGACCAGTGGGCTGCGGATGCGGCATCCCTCACGTCGATCGCTGACTTCGTGCCGAGCGAAGAGGTCGTGCTCGAACAACAACCCGACCTCGTCTATGGCGGTTGGGAGTCAGCGTTCGCCGCTGATGGAGCCGGGACCCGCCCCGAGCTCGCCACCCTCGGAATCGCCACCTACGTGTCGCCCTCGGCCTGCCAGAGCGCCGAACAGCCCCCCAAACTCACCTTCGCCAATATTTTCGGGGACATCACTCAGGTGGCGTCAATCTTCCGGGTCGACCCGACCGAGCTGCTCGCCGCTCAGCAGAAGACCCTGGACGGCATCGCGAAGACCGGGGCCGGGCACACCGCCTTCTGGTATTCGTCCGGTTCGGACACGCCCTACTCCGGTGCCGGGATCGGTGCGCCCGAACTCGTGATGGAGACCGTCGGGCTCGTCAACATCGCTGCCGACGTCAAGGCGACCTGGGCTCCCCTCGGCTGGGAGTCGGTAGTCGACGCCAACCCGTATTACATCGTGCTCATCGACGCGACCTGGAATACTGCCCAGTCGAAGATCGACCGGCTAGAGAGCAATCCCGCGACGGCGGGACTCGACGCCGTGGTCAACAAGCGCTACCTCCTGCTCCCGTTCGCGTCGGGCGAGGCTGGCGTGCGGACTGTCGAGGCTGCGGCATCCCTGTCGAAGCAGATCGCGGAGCTCAATGGCTAGCCGCAGCACGAATGGCTCGAGCCCGGCTCGACCCGCGATCATCGGCGTCATCCTCGCTGTCGCGCTCGTCGCGTCAATCGTGGTCGCGGTCACGATCGGACCGGCGAACATCACCTTCGGTGAGGCGTGGGGTTCGATCGGAAGTCATCTCGGGTTCGGAACCTCGCCATTGCCCGTGCTGCGGGACGGGATCGTATGGGAACTGCGGCTCCCTCGAGTCTTGACCGCCGCGGCAGTGGGTGCTGGGCTCGCGATTTCCGGCGCGGTGATGCAGGCGATCACGCGCAACCCGCTCGCCGACCCGTATCTACTCGGGCTGTCCTCCGGCGCTTCACTGGGTGCGGTGAGCGTGGTGCTTTTGGGCTTCTCACTGCTTCTGCCCGTCGCGGCCTTTCTCGGAGCCATGGTGGCGCTCGTCCTCACCCTGTTGCTCGCGAGCTCGCTGGGGGCGATTACGCCCACCCGCACCGTGCTCGCGGGCCTCGCGGTGTCGTCGCTCGCCGGGGCGATCACGAGCCTCGTGATCTTTTGGACGGCCACCGGCGACTCGTTCCGCGAGATCCTCGGCTGGCTGCTCGGCTCGCTCGCCGGTGCGCGTTGGCCGGCGGTCGCGATTGCCGTCGTCGCACTTGTCGTGGCGGGCATCCCGATCATGCTCACCGGCCGAGTGCTTGACGCGTTCGCGTTCGGGGATGTCTCGGCGTCGTCGTTGGGCGTCAACGTGAGTGCCACGCGGTGGGGACTCCTCACCGCGACGGCCCTGCTCACCGGGGCCATGGTTTCGGTAAGCGGATCGATCGGCTTCGTCGGGCTGATCCTCCCGCACGGCGTGCGACTGCTCGTGGGTCCCGCTCACCGCGCGCTCCTGCCGCTCTCGGCACTCGTCGGGGCGATCTTCCTCCTCTGGGCCGACACCGCTGCGCGGAGCCTCTTCGAACCGCGCGAGCTTCCCGTCGGAATCGTCACAGCGATCATCGGCGCACCGATCTTCGCCCTCCTCCTCGGTCGACGCCGGAGCGAGACATGAGCGGCCTCGAGGCCTCACGCATCACTATCACCGCCGGGAAGAAGCTCCTCATCGACGGCGTGGACTGCACGATCCCGCCGGGAAGTGTAGCCGCGCTGGTCGGGCCGAACGGCGCCGGGAAGTCAACGCTGTTGCGTGCGCTTGCAGCGGTGCAACGACCGGATGCCGGGGCCGTGGTCTTCGAGGGCGCCGACCTGTTCGACCTCCCGAGGCGTGAGCGGGCTCGTATCGTCGCATTCGTTGAACAAGACACTGCCACCGAGACCGCGATGACCGTGGCATCCGTCGTCGGGCTCGGCAGACTGCCGCACCAGTCGCTGTGGCTCGAGGAGACCGCGAATTCTGCCGCAATCGTCGCCCGTGCGCTCGAGGCCACGAGCATGACCGAGTTCGTCGATCGTGAGTTCGCGAGCCTCTCGGGCGGGGAACGCCAGCGTGTGATGCTCGCCCGCGCGCTCGCCCAAGAGCCCGCCCTCCTGCTGCTCGACGAACCCACCAACCATCTCGATATCGGTGCCCAGCTCGCGGTTCTCACCCTGCTGCGCGGTCTCGCGGCGGAGGGCATGACCGTGCTCGCAGCGCTGCACGATTTGGGGCTGGCCGCCACCTACTCGGATCACGTCATCGTGCTGCTGAACGGCACGGTCGTCGCGGCAGGCCCCACGGCGGAGACCCTCACTCCGGAACTCCTGCGGAAGGTGTACGGCGTACAGGCGTCCGTGCTCACCAACCCCGTCACGGGCGCGCGCGTGCTCGCGTTCAGTCCCCTCCCGGACGCGGGCTAGCGTCGTCGGGCACATGGCCCGGCCCGTCCGTTCCCCCGGTCCCGCGCGGGGGTTTCGACGCGGCGCGGCCTCCGGAACCAGCGCGGGGCGCCGAAACCCCCGCGCGACCGGTCGGGTCGACGAGCGACCGCGGCGCGAACAGCGACACGAGGGTGCGCCACAGTCCGGCCTTGCGCCGCAGCGACCACGAGACCACTGCGACGTCGCGCGGGTTCGGCGCGCCAGCGCGGTCGGCGAACGCCTCCGCCTCGAGGGCAATCCGGAGCCGCGTGAGCGCGGCAGCTCCCCCGCTGTCCACGTGCGGCGCGAGGTCGAGGGCGAGCTGGCGCGGCGTGCGCGCTACGGCCGCGGGGAGGCCGAGATCATGGGCAGTGTCGCGGAGTTCGTCCCATGCGGCGGAGGCCGAACCACGGGAGGTGGCCACCATCCGCCTGCTACGACGGATGCCGCGCACCGCTGCCGGGGCCAGGAGCAGGGCGGCGAGGGCCGCGACAATGGCCCATCCCCACGTGATCGGCTCGGACGGGGCATCCGGTCCCACTGAGGGATCCAGACTCGGCGTCGGGCTCTCGACCGGAGCGTCGGTCGCGGCACCCGTCGGCGCGATCGCCGCGTCGGTCACCGTCGGGACCGGAACTGACTCGTCAATGTCGGGCGTCGTCGGGTCGTCCACTGCAAGCGGCGCGAACGCGGGAGCGCTACCCCGACCCGGTGTCGGCTCAAACCGAACCCACCCGATGCCGACGAAGAACAGCTCGGGCCACGCATGGAGATCGTGCGTGGTCACGCGATATTCGGTACCTGGCCCCGGCAACGCGCCCGGAACGCCGGGGGTGTACCCCACGACGACCCGCGCTGGAATGCCGAGGGTGCGTGCCATCGAGGCCATGGCCGACGAGAAGTGCACGCAATAGCCGGACTTCGCGACCAGGAAGGCGCCCAATACCGCTGCCCCCGATCCGTCATATCCGTTGTCGACCGGGGCCTGCTCGGAGTAGGTGAACTCGGGCCCACGAAAGTAGGACTGAAGCGCGAGGGCCTTCTCGTAGTTCGTGGTGGCGTCGCCGACCACCTGGAGTGCCGTCGATGCGACTATGGCGGGCAGATCGTCGGGAACCGCGAGGTAGCGTTCGAAGCCCGGCGGGACCGAGGTTCCCGCCGCGACGAGCTGGTCGACGGACGGGGCGATCGTGAGGCTCTGCACCTCGTACTGCTGCCCGCGAGCGTTCGAGTTGGCGGAAAGAATGGCGAGGGCATCCGGCTCCCACGACCACGTGCCGGTGAGGCCCGAGATGCTTGTGGGGGCATAGGGAACGGGCAGCCAACTGCTGCGGATATTCGCGACGGTGATGTCAGTTGTTGCTGGCGACACGGGCACTCGCTCGACGAGACCGGGCGGGTCACCAATCGCATCCACCGTGTTGTCCGGGATCATGTCCACGGAACTCGGCGTCCACGACCCACCACGAAAATCGTCGAGCGCCGTGAGCCGCAAGTACACCCCACCGGGCACCGTCGTTGTATAGGTGAGGGCAAGCACGGGGTCGCCCTGCCGGAGGTTGTCACCCAGCGTGATGATGGGATTGAACCCGGTCGCCGTGCCGGTGGTTCCCGAATCCGGCGGGACCCGGGTCACGCTCGGAAGGACTAGTGGCACGATGAGGGCGAGCACCATGCCCACCGCCGCGATTGCCACCCCCGTGCGCCTCGTCGAGGGCCGGGATCGAATCAGCAGGAGACCGACGTAGGCGCTCGCGGTCAGGACGAAGAAGAGGCCGTCGTCGAGGGTCGGGTTCACCAGACTCGGAACCAGCAGTAACACGAGCAGTGGCACCCCGGCCAGCGCAGGCACCCGCCAGGTGAGCGCGAGGAGATCCAGACATACACAAAGCGCCGCGACGCCGAGGCACAGCAGGTAGACAATCCCCACGTCAGCGGAGGCCGGGAGGCTTTGATTCGCGATCGAAGCGACTCCGGCGACCTCCAACTCGTGCAGGGCATCCACTGTGTCGAAGGTCGGGATGATGCCGAACCACGCCGAGCCTGGAGCGAAAATTGCGGTCATCGTGCAGATAGCGGCGATCGCCGCCGCAAGGCTGCCCCACGCGCCGTGCTTCGTCACGAAACGCACGACGGCCCCAGCGGCAAGCACGACCGTCGCCACCAACATGAGCGAGAACCACCACAGCACGTCAGTGAGGATGCTGCTGAGCGCCGCCGTCGCGGTGCCGACCGCGGCAAGCATCAGGCCGCTGGTGAGCCAGTCGAGACCCCGATGACGATCGTGGCTACGCTCCGGCACGCGATCGCCCCGTTTCGAACACGACAGCTTCCCACGCTGACGCGTGGTCATCGTCTGCGCGCACCGGAACGACAAGCCAGCCCGCCTCGGACAAGGGTTCCCCCCGGTTCGTCGGGGCGCGATAGACCCCCAGAGAACGGTTCAGCTGATCGACGGATGACACATCCTGCACCATGAACGCGATCGCGAGTTCACCCACCCTGGCCTGGCCCGCGAGCCAGTCGAGGGTCGCCGGGTCGGGGCTGCCCAAGAGCGCGACGGTCAGTCCGGAAGTCCGGGGGCGCCGCGACGAGTGCAGCGGTTCATCGACCAATCCGAACGAGGCGAGACTCACGAGGAACTCCTCGTCACCCCACGCGCGCTGCCGGTTCCGATCGAGGGCCGCGAGTTGGGACGAGCCGGTCTCGACGATGCTTACCGCGAAACCCTCCCGACGAAGATGGGTGGTTACCGACGCAAGCATGCGAACGACCCACTCGAAAGACTCGCTCTCGGGCCCGTCGTGCGTGCCATCATCCCAGCCGTCGCGGTATCCCGCGCGCCGGGTGTCGACGATGACCCGGGCCTCCGGACGGTTTCGCTGTTCCTCCTGGCGCACCATGAGCTCTCCGTGCCGAGCGGTCGCGCGCCAGTGCACTCTGCGCATCGCGTCGCCGGCGCGGTACTCGCGGGTGATCGTGTCGTCGTCATCGCCCACTGCCCTGCGCTGTACGAGACGGGCTTCTCCGTCACCGGTGGATGTCGCAAGCCCGGTGGCGGGGAGGCCGAACACTTCCGGGGTGACCACGACGGGCTGCGCCTCGCCCACGGAGAGAGCGCTCGACGCGAGACCGAACGCGTCCACCACATCGACAACCAGCGGCCCGACCGGGAAGACGCCGCGGCGCGGCGGAGACAACTCGTACTCCACGTCAACGCCGTTGCCTCGACCGTCGAAGCGGATGCCGCGGGGTTTCAGCGCTGGCAGGTCAGCACTCGGTGTCTGCCCGGGGTACCAGGGAAGGGTGTCGCGCCAGCGCGACTGGATGCTTCGCCTCAGGTCACGGTTGCCGACGTGCAGAAACGCCGTGGCCGACGACCCGGCCTCGATGATGTGCGGGGCGAAGGTGCGCGTTACCGCAAGCCGCGGTCGAGCAACCCACACGAACAGAATCGCCCCGATCGGCAACACCGCAAGCAGAATCGCGATATACAACAGCTCGCGCAGCCCGGTCGCATAGGCCGCGAGCGACGAACTGATCGACGCGACAAGAAACACGACTCCGCGACGCGTGAATCCCGCGTGGACTCGCGGCTGTTTCATGGCTGCCCGCGAACCTAGGCGGTTGCGCTGATCGGTACCGGGGTTTCCGCCACGATGCGAGCGATGATCTCCGGGACGTTTCCACCGGTGAGCGCGGATGCCCCGGCACTGGCCCTGCGCGTTGCGATTACCCGGTGCGCCAGCACGGGAATCGCGAGCGCGTCGATGTCGTCGGGGAGGACGAACTCGCGCCCGTCGAGCGCTGCCCGCGCCTTCGCCGCACGGACGAGCTGCAGTGTCGCTCGTGGACTCGCTCCCAGCCGCAGGTCGCGGTCGCTCCGAGTGGCCTGGGCGATCGCCACGGCGTACTGCTCAACGGCCCGGCTGACGTGAACCAGGCGAGCCGTGGCGATCATCACCGCGAGTTCGGAACTGTCGACCACGGGACGGACCGCATCGAGAGGGCTGGATGTTGCACGCTGGCGGAGCATGGCGAGCTCAGCCGTGGCATCCGGGTACCCCATCGAGATTCGCGCCATGAATCGGTCGCGCTGGGCCTCGGGGAGGGGATAGGTGCCCTCCATCTCGATCGGATTCTGGGTGGCGACGACGATGAACGGGGTAGCGAGACGGTGGGTGCTGCCATCGACTGTGACCTGCCCCTCCTCCATGCTTTCGAGCATCGCGGACTGGGTCTTCGGACTCGCCCGATTGATTTCGTCACCGATCACAATGTTGGCGAAGATGGGCCCCGGTTTGAATTCGAACTCCCGGGTCGCTTGGTTGTAGACCGACACCCCGGTGATGTCAGCAGGAAGCAGGTCGGGTGTGAACTGGACGCGCGACACCGAGCAATCGATGGTGCGGGCGAGCGCCTTGGCGAGCATCGTTTTGCCAACTCCGGGAACGTCCTCGATCAGCAAGTGTCCCTGAGCTAGCAGCACAGTGAACGCCATCGTCACGGCGTCACGCTTTCCGTCGATCACCGTCTCGACTGTCGAAACCACCGCTTGCGCCTTGGCGTGGAAGACGTCATACGGCATCACCGGCACGTCCTCGTGCTTCATCTCGAGATTCGACACCATACGAGTCTGTCACGGGTGGCGGCTAGGTGGCGTGGCACATCCGTACAGAACGTTTCACGCGGTGGGATCGGTCTTGCGGGCCTGGAGCTTCGCCTCGAGGCGCCGGATCTCCGCCTGCTTCTCGTGGAAGACGATCTCCCGTTCGACTGCCGCGAGCTCGCTCTCGGTGGTGGATCGATCAGGTGCTATCGCCGCGGATGGCCGGTCGAAACTGCTGGGCGCGGAACGCTGCCGATCCTTGCCGAGCGCGAGCCAGAGAATCGAACCGATGAGCGGGAGAAAAACGATCAGGAGCACCCATGCCACCTTGGGCATATACCGCACCCGCCAGCTATCGCTGGTGATCGCATCCACGATCGAGAAGATCATCACCGCAAGCAGAAGCAGAGAGACGAGCTGAGCCATACCTCGATCCTATGGATCTGCTGAGTCCCCGACCAGAGCTACGGTTACGGGGTGAAGGTAGTAGTTCTCTCCGGTGGTGTCGGCGGCGCACGGTTCCTGCTCGGAGTGCGTGAGCACTTCGCCGGAACGGATGCCGACATCACGGCAATCGTCAATGTGGGCGACGATATGTGGCTCACGGGCGTGCGGATCGCGCCAGACCTCGACTCGATCATGTACGCGCTTGCGGGCGTCAACGACACTGAGCGCGGCTGGGGTCGTGCGGGCGAAACCGAGCGGGTGAGCGCCGAACTGCGCGCCTACGGTGTCGGCTGGCCGTGGTTCACTCTCGGCGACCTCGACCTCGGCACCCACCTCACTCGAACTCACTACTTGCGGGAGGGTCTCGGGCTCGCGGAGGCCACCCGGCGCATCACTGCGCGCTGGCCGCTGGGCGTGCGCCTCCTGCCCTCCACCGATCAGGAAGTCGAGACCCACGTGCACACCGCGGACGGGGTCATGCACTTCCAGGAGTGGTGGACCCGCCATCGTGCCGCCCTGCCCGCGCTTGAGTTCGAGTACCGCGGTGTCGTGGATGCACGTCCCGCGCCCGGGGTGGTCGAGGCGATCGGCGCCGCCGACGTGATCCTTGTGGCGCCCTCCAACCCGGTCGTGTCGATCGGTCCGATTCTCGCGATTCCGGGCATCCGTGCGGCGTTGACTGCGGCAGCAGCGCCCGTTGTGGGCGTCTCCCCCATCATTGCCGGAGCCGTCGTGCGCGGCATGGCCGACGCGTGCCTCACCGCTATCGGCGTCGACACGAGCGCCGACGCCGTCGCCCTGCACTACGGCTCGCGTACGAACGGCGGCCTGCTCGACGCGTGGCTCGTCGACGAGACGGATTCCGCGGGCATCCCCACGCTGTCTGCCGCGGGTATCCGCGCCGCCGCCGTCCCGCTCTGGATGACCGACCCCGCGACGACCGCCGCGATGGTCTCGGCCGCGCTAGAACTCGGCGCCCAGCCCGGCTCGTAGCGCGGCCGTACGAGGGCCGAGTCGCGCGCGCGGGATCGCAGCGAGCGCCTCGGGTGAATCCACATCGAGGCGCAGCCCACTCGTGACGGGTAGATCGAGTTCCCGGTAGCCGAGCGCCCGATGCGCGTCGCGGGATCCGGCTCCGAACGCGGGCACACTCCCGGTGATGAGTGATGTGCCTGTGCCCTCGGCATCCGGCACCATCACGTTCTTCTGAAGCGCGGCGGCGAGCTCATCCGGTCGAAGCGCGGGCAGGTCGGCGAGCAGCACCGCAGTGGGTCCGTCGAGCGTCGCGAGAGCCCGCGCGATCGCTCCGTTGAGGCCGTCGCCCGGTTGCTCGGTCATGACGCTCGCGCCGAGACTTGCGAATGCAGCAGATAGGGCTGGCCCACCGATCACGAGCACGGGCGCGACTCTCAGTGCGACCTCAACGGTATCCAGCGCCATCGCCTCGGCGAGCGCGAGCCTGTCTTCCGCAGCACCGCCGAGCCTCGATTTGGACGCCTCGGTACCCTTCACGGGCACCACGATCGTCCAGCTACTGCCCTGCCGCATGCAACCCGGCTTGATAGCCCTCGTCCCAGGCCTCGGCCGTGCCCAGCCGGAACATGTCGTCGGCTGCGGGCCTGATCATCGCCGAAGCGCCCGGTTCATCGAGGTCGGCGACGAGGTGATCGAGTCCGCGAACGAGAGCGACGGGAATGCCCGATGCCTTGCCCTTGACGAGGTCGGCGGCGCTCGCGATTTCGTCGCCCACCGCGGCGACCGTCACGTCGAGGCGGCGGCCGCCGGCATCCAGCTGACCGCGGAGGTCGTTGAGCACCCGGATGCCCGCTGCGCCGATAGCGACATCCGTCTGTCCCTGCCGCCACGGCCGGCCCAGAGTGTCGGTGATGATGACGCCCACGCGCACCCCGAATCGTTCGCGCAATGCCGAGCACAGCGCACGTGCGCTCGCATCCGGATCGACGGGCAACAACAGCACGGTTCCTTCGGGCACGTTGCTCGCATCAACGCCCGCCGCCGCCAGCACCAACCCGAGTCGGTTCTCGACAATGCGGGTGACGCCACCGGGGTGCTGTCGGCTCGCGACGATCCGCACGGTCTCCGCGGTTATCGCATCCTCGCGGTCGGCCGCCTCGATCTGGCGCCCCTCAGCCTTGCTCACAACCTTCGATGACACACAGACAATGTCGCCGTCGCGAAGCGCGCTTGACGCGACGGCATCTCCAATAATCGCCGCAAGGTCGTCGCCAACAGCGATCTCGGGCAACCCTTCAACGCCGAACACCGTAAGCATCACCGGACAAGCTTAGGCAACCGCACACCCAACTCCCTCGAAAGTGTGTCGCGTATGTTACGAACAGGTGCTTCTGACATTTCGTTATGCCGGATGCCCGCGTTCCCCCAGTAAATCGGCATTTTCGGCCACATTGTCTGGGCCAAGAACGGGTTCCGAGATTACACTTTGTAGCCTTTCGTCGCCGGAGAGGAGGCAGATTGTCGATTGTGACGCTACGCAGAGACGCCGACCATGAGACGCAAGGGCTTAGCCCTCGTTGTTCCGCACCGCCGTTGTTCCCGCACCGCTGCGGCCTCGACTAAACACCGGGTCGCACTCACCGCATTCGTCCATCCGACCCGTTAGGAACACAACACATGAAAAGCTCAACCCCATCCATCCGGCGCTTGCGTCGGGGACTCACCGCACTCCTCGCGGTAACCCTTAGCGCCGGCCTCACCGCGTGCGCTGCCCCCACTGCCGATCCCGGCAGCGAGACCTTGACCGACGTCAACTACCAACTCAGCTGGCTGAAAATCACCCAGTTCGGCGGCTTCTTCGCCGGTGACGCTCAGGGCTTCTACAAGGAGGAAGGCATCGCGCCCACTTTCACCGCAGGCGGATCGAACATTCTGGCCTGGCAGCAGGTCGCCTCCGGCGCAGCCCTTCTCGGAGATGAAGACCCCACTCTGTTGCTGCAGGCAATCGGCAGTGGCGAGGACCTCGTCGCGATCGGTGCGATATTCCAGAAGTCGCCGCTGGCGATCATGAGCATGTCGGACAACCCCATCACGTCCGCCGCAGACTTCGAAGGCAAGACGATCGCCTACCCGGACAACGGCATCGGTTACCTCACGGTGGCGCTCGAAGCTCAGGGTGTCGACATGTCGAAGGTGACGATCGTACCCGCCGGCGCCGACCCCACGCAGCTCATCACGGGCCAGGTGGATGGTTACGGCGGCTACGCGACGGCACAAGGCGCATCCCTCGAGCTTCAGGGGCTCAAGATCAACTACCTCTACGTCGACGACCTGACCGCACCCAGCTACGGCAACGTCATCGTCACCACGCGCAAGAACATCGAGGAGAATCGCGACCTGTTGGTGCGATTCCTCACTGCCACGGTAAAGGGCTATGAGTGGATGAACGCGAACCCTGATGACGCCGCGGCAATCGTCGTCAACGACGTGAACCCGACCGGTGGCCTCGACCTTGCTACCGAAGCCGCAGCCGCGAAAATCCAGGCTGATCTCATCAAGGGACCGAAGGGCGTACTGCGGCTCGACGTCGACAAGATGCAGAAGATCATTGATGCACTCGTCAAGGCCGGTACGATCCCGGCTCCGCTCAACGCAGCAGATGTCGTTGATACCTCGCTGCTAGACGACGTCTACGGCACCTCCACCTCACTCCTCAAGTAACACAACCACCTGGAAGGGCGAGAGCTCATGATCATTGACGCGTACAACAACATCTGGGAAGCATCAGGGAACTCCGACTACCTCACCGGGGAGTCATTCACCGCGGAGGATCTCATCCCCTTTCTCGATGAGGCTGGCGTGGATATGGCCGTGGGCTGCTCGCTCGGCCAGGCGATTGACAACGACTACATCGCCAAGGTCGTGACCAAGTATCCCGACCGCTTCATCGGATTCGGCGGAGTCAACCCGCGGCTATCCGGAGCCGCCGAGACGGTCGCCGAGTGTGCCCGTCTCGGCCTCAAGGGCATCAAGCTCCACCCGACCCTCAATGGCTACCACTTTGCAGACCATGGCCTGCTCGATCCGATCTTCAAGGCTGCGACCGACGAGGGCCTTATGATCCTCATCAACGCTCTGGACGACCCGTGGTGTGCACCGCTGTCGATCGAAGAGATCTCGCGCAACTTCCCCGAGGCCCCCGTGCTCATCGCGCACATGGGAACTGTCTGGAACACGACAGAGGCTCTCATCGTCTCGGAGCGCAATCCCCATATCTACCTCGAAACTTCGAGCACCCAGTTGCTCGAAGTGCAAACCGCCTACAAGCGCGTCGGCCCGGAGAAAATCGTGATGGGCACCGATTGGCCAGGAAGCGTCCCCGCACTCGAACGAGCCAAGATCGCCCGCGCGATCCCGAACGATGCCGATCGCGCCCTCATCGAAGGCGGCAACCTCGCCCGGCTCCTTAACCTCGCATGAACGTTGCAGAGAAGGCCAATGTGGTCGTCGACGGCGTCGGCATGGATTTCGCCGTCAAAGGCGGAACCTTCACTGCGCTCAACGACATCGCTCTCACGCTCCCGCGCGGAAGCTTCACGACACTGCTCGGGCCGTCGGGCTGCGGCAAGTCCACGCTCCTGAGGATCGTCGCCGATGTGATCCAGCCCACACGAGGCACTGTCGACCTCTTCGGCATGACCGCCAGCGAAGCACGGATGAACGGACTCTTCGGTTTCGTCTTCCAAGATCCCGTGCTGCTGCCGTGGCGATCCGCACTCGGCAACATCGAGCTGCCGCTCGAGGCGCAGCACGTTCCCAAGGCGGAACGGCGTGAGCGCGCAATGGCGGTCCTCGAGCTCGTCGGGCTCGACGGGTTTGAGCACCTGCTGCCCGCCAAGCTCTCGGGCGGTATGGCGCGCCGGGTCGCCATCGCCCGCGCGCTCGTCGTCGAGCCGAGCATCCTGTTCCTCGACGAGCCATTCAACGGACTCGACGAACTGCGTCGCCGCCAGATGAATGTCGAGCTCCAGCGCATCTGGAGTGCCACGGGGACCACGTCGCTGCTCGTCACGCACAACGTCGCCGATGCCGTCTTCCTCTCGGACACGGTCATCGTGATGGGGCGCAATCCGGGCCACATTATCGAGCGGCGCGAGATCGACCTTCCGCGGCCCCGGAGTATCGACAACTCACTCTCGCCCGACTACATCGCCCATGAACGAGCCCTCACTGCCCTCCTGAGCGACGACTACAAGACTAGGGACGACTAATGCGGGCCCTGCCGAGGCCCGTGCTCCCGGCGATCTATTTCGTACTGTTGTTCGCAGTCTGGCAGGTCGCCGGCCAGGCGCTCGCTGGTCCCGGAGCGGTACTCATTCCACCGACCACGATCATCGAGACCATGGGCACGCGCTGGTATGCGCTGCTGCTCAACGCTGGCATCACGCTCGCTGAGGCGGGCCAAGGATTCCTGATCGGGTCGATATCCGCCATCGTGCTCACCGTTGTGGTCGACCGGTTCCGCGTCGTCGGCGAAGGCTTCTTTCGCCTCGCCCTCGTCATCTACTCCATCCCCGTGATCGCCATCGCAGCGCCGTTGACGGCGACTCTAGGACTTGGCACCGAGAGCAAGATCGCTGTCGCGGCGCTCTCCGCCTACTTCCCCGTGCTCGTCAACCTCACCGGGGCCCTTCGCACCCTCGATCCGCGCATCGACGAACTAGGTCGCGTGCTCGCCATGGGATATACCCGCAAGCTTGTGAGCCTGAGAGCGCCGGCGGTGTTGCCTGCCCTCTTCTCCTCATTCAAAATCGCCGGACCTGCCGCATTCATCGGCGCGATCATCGCGGAGTGGATGGGTGCCGAAAGCGGCCTCGGCGTCATGATCATCCAAGCGATGTTCAACTTCAACGTTCCGTTGCTGTGGACAGTGCTTGTGGTCGCCACAGCCTTGAACGGACTCATCGTGTTTCTCTTCGACGTTCTCGGCAAACTTGCCGCACCCTGGCACGACTCCTCGAAGGCGATCGCATGAGCATCCTTGCCCCCCGCGACCAGCGACTGTCGCTCCCCAGCTGGGTCGTCACGCTCATCGTCGTCGTTATTGCCCTGGTCGTCTGGCAGATCGGGATCACCGTCGCCGGAACCTCCGCGAACGTGCTTCCCGGCCCCGTGCAGATCCTGCTTGGAGCGGATTGGTTGCGCGTCGCTGGCGCAGCTGCAAACACGATCTTCTCTACCCTTCTCGGTTTCGCGGTCGGCAACTTCGTCGGACTCGCGCTTGCCGTGCTCATCTGCGCGTCTCGCACGTTCTCTGACATCGTCTACCCGGCGGCTGTGGTGGTCCGAGCGATCCCCATCGTGGCCCTCGCCCCCTTCATCACTCTCGCGTTCGGTCGCGGGCCCGGCGCAACTGTCGTTGTGGCGGCGCTCATCGTGTTCTTCCCGACGCTCGTCAATGTGATTCTGGGCCTGCGGTCGGTACCCGCAGAAGCTCTCGAACTGCTCAAGGTCATCAACGCGCCGACGGTGTTCTCCTACGCCCGGGTGCGGATCCCCTTCGCCATGCCCTCGTTCGTTTCCGCCCTAAAAATCTCCGCTCCCAACGCGGTGCTTGGCGTGATGACGGCAGAGTGGATCATCGGCGGCACCGGTCTGGGGCGCCTCGTCGTGCAATCGTGGCTCAGCCTCGATATCACCACGATGTGGAGTGCAGTGCTCGTCTCGGCGCTCGTGGCGTCGGTGCTCTTTAGCATCGTCGGCCTCATCGAACGTGCCCTCCTCGGCTGGGCTGTGCGCACGTGAGTGTCCGCGTAATCCGAGCTCGTACGCTGCTCGCGGCCGGGGAACCACCCCGCCATGACGCTGCCGTCGTCATCAACGACGACGTGATCGGCTGGGTCGGCGACTGGTCAGACCTGGCGGGCAGCGTGAGCTCGGTTACCGAGGTCGACGGAGTCGTGAGTCCAGGATTCGTCGACGCGCATTCCCATCTGAGAGGCATTCCGCTCGATGAGCACGGACTGCCAGCGCGACAGTTCGAGGCGTGGATTTGCTCGCTCGCTGCGGCCTCAGACCTCGACCCGCACGACGAGGCGTTGGTTGCCGGTGTCGGCTTGCTGGAGACAGGGGTGACGGCAGTTCAGGGCTTCGTGGATGCCTCGGCCGACGAGCAGACCGCGCTCGACCGTGCCCGAGCAGCGGCGCGCGGGCTCGCGAGCACCGGAATCCGCTCGTTGCTCGTGTTGGGGTTTGCCGATCGAGCGCTGCGTGCACCCGAGCCGGCTCTTGACGACTGGGAGCTCGTATCCGCGCTCCCCCCGCTCCTTCCTGCCAGTAGTGTCGCCCGCGTCGCACGAGAATGGCTCGACCAGAACGCGCCCGCGCGCACCGAGTACGGCATCGGGCCGGTGGGAGGGCAGTGGTCTAGCGACGCCCTCCTCGAAGCGCTCGCGAGCTGCGCAGGAAACCATCGGGTGCACACCCACCTGCACGAGAGCCGCCATCATCGCGACTGGCTCGCAGGGGCGCAGAGCCCTCTGGAACGACTTCGCTCAACAGGCTTGCTCAACGATCGGCTCTCCGGCGCGCACGGCGTTCACCTTCGTGCCGACGAACTCGATCTGATCGCTGCATCCGGCGCAAGCCTCGTGCACTGCCCCGCATCCAACGAGGCGCTCCACGTCGGTCGGGCCGGTGTGGCCGAGTGGCTCTCCCGCGGCATCCCTGCCGGCATCGGCATCGACAGCCAGAACGTCGGCGCGCCCGACATGTTCGAGGTCATGCGGGCCACCTTGGCAACCGCCCATCACGTCGACGACCCGATTTCCGCCGAGCAGGCCTTCATGATGGCGACAACCGGCGGTTCGCACGCGCTAGGGATTGCGGGGGGCGGGCGAATCGCCGCGGGCTCCCCCGCCGATCTCATCGCCCTCGACCTTGAGGCAAGCACAGTGGACGACCTCGTCGCCAACGGTTCAGCAGACTGCGTGCGGAGCGTGTGGGTGGCTGGCGCACCCGTCGTCGTCGACGGCCGCAGCACCGTCGACGCCTCAGCCGCACGCACGCGGTTGACGGGCCAGCTCGCGAGCGACCGCGTCGCCCGCGAGGAGCGATTGGCCAAGCTTGCCGACACTCTCGACCTCGTAGAACAGCTCGCGGAGGCTCGACGGTGATCGCCGAAGTAGCCGCGCCCGGTACCGCATCGCTGGGTGAAGCCCCGCGCTGGATGCCCTACGGCGGTCTACCGGACCGCCTGGTGTTCACCGACCTGCTGGCCGGCACTATCTCCGCCCTCGATGGAGCATCCAGCACCGTTGTCGCGAGTTTCCCGGGCGAAACGGTGAGCGCACTCATTCCGCTCGACGACGGCGCAACGGCTGTCGCGCTCCATCGTTCCATCGCCATTCTGGGTTCCGACGGCTCGGAGGTTTCGCGCATCGCCCTCGACCTCCAGCCGGGAGCCCGCCTCTCCGACGCAACGGCGGGCCCCACCGGACACATCTGGCTGGGCGTGGTCCCGGCTGGGGATAAGCCAATTGACGGCGCACTCATCCGACTCGAACGCGAAGGCTTCTCCGTCCAGCGCGAGAATGTCGGGTTCTCTAACGGGCTCGGTTTCACCGCTGCGGGCACGGAGCTCATCCACATCGACAGCGCGACCAACACCGTGTGGGGCATCCAGCACGATCGCCAGACCGGTGACCTCGGCGACGCTCGCCAGATCTTCCAGTGGACAGGCGAAGGTGATCTCGACGGACTCTGTCTGGATGAACTCGACCGAGCCTGGATCGCAATCTTCGGGGCGGCCCAGGTCATCTGCGTCGACCTGAACGGCACCGTCGTCGACCGAGTAACCGTCGCCGCACCTCGAGTCTCGAGCTGCACATTCGGCAACGAACGAACGCTGTACATCACCACCGCGCGCATTGACGCCCCCCGTGAGGAACTCGACGGGTACCCCGCCGCAGGCTCGCTCTTCCGGTGCGAACTGCCAGTGTCGGGCGGACCAGTATGGAAAGGACATCTACTATGACCATCGACTCGGGACTGAGAACACGCTCTGGACAAAAATTGCCCAAGGGTTCCGGCATGGGCGGTGGCATCGTGTCGGGGGTATTCGACCAATCCGAATCGATGCGCCCCACGATCTACGGCGAGCGCTGGGCGATCGTAGGCGGTCACCCCATCGTGAGCGAGGTGGGCGCCGAGATTCTGCGCCGCGGCGGCAATGCCGTGGATGCCGGTGTCGCCGCCGGGTTCGCCTCCAATGTCGTGCAGGTAGAAATGTGCAACCTCGGGGGCATCGCCCCGATTCTCGTGCGGGCGAGCGGTTCGCCCGACGTCAAAGCGATCGCCGGGGTGGGAACGTGGGGTGCTCGGGCCAACCTGCAGGAGATCCTCACTCGCTACGACGGAACCATCCCGCTCGGTGGTGTCCCCTCGATCGTGCCGGGCGCCCTCTCGGGTTGGCTCACCGCACTGAGCGGGTTCGGCACCATGTCCCTGCCCGACATCATCGCGCCGGCCATCGAACTCGCGCTGGAGGGCTTCCTCCTCGACCCGCGCACGGCGTCGCACCTTGCGGCCATGTCGGCGGGGTTCTCCCGCTGGGACTCGTCGATGGCGGTCTATCAGCCCGACGGGGTTGCCTTGAAGGCTGGCGAACGCCTCCGCCAGCCTGCGCTCGGAGCGACTCTGCAGCGACTCTCGGATGCCGCAACAGAGGCCCAGGTCGCAGGAGCCTCGAGGAAGGCAGCCATCGAGGCCGCCCACACCTTGTTCTATGCGGGAGACATCGCCGAGACGATCTGCACGTTCGTCAACGCTCGCGGCGGATACCTCGACCCGTCAGACCTCGCGGGCTTCCGCGCGGAAGTGACGCCAGCGCCCGCCGTCGACTTCGGTGGCTGGAGGGTGCACGTAACGCCCACCTGGTCGCAGGGGCTCGTCATCGCGCAGGCGTTGGGAGTACTGGAGCGGCGGGGTATCCGCAATCTGGAATCGACATCGGTGCAGTTCTCACACGAAGTGATTGAGGCGCTCAAGCTCGCATTCAGCGAGCGAGAACGCGCCTACGGCGATCCGCGGTTCACGAGCGAAACTGCCGCGCAACTCCTGGATCCCGACCACCTCGAAGCCCTCGCTGCCATGATTGGCGAGCGGGCACTTCCCAACACCCCCACCACCCCTCAGGCCGGTGTCGCGCTGCCCTCGACGACGGCGATTGTCGTCGTCGATGCCGACGGAACCGCGTTCTCCTGCTCTCCGAGCGACACGATCGACGGGGCGCCGATCATCCCCGAACTCGGTATTCTCTGCTCGCCTCGCGGCGTGCAGAGCAGGCTGATCCCGGGTCACCCGAATGAACTCAGGCCGGGCGGGCGCCCGTGCATCACGCCCGCGGCAGTCATTGCTCTCGGCGTCGACGACAACATCTGGGCGGCCGCCTGCCCGGGCGGTGACGTCATCGTTCAGGCAATCGTGCAGGCAATGCTGCAGTACGACGTTGTCGGCAAGTCGGCGCAGGCAGCGGTCGAAGCACCGCGGCTATTCGGATCGAGCTATCCGGGCGCCTTCCATCCACACCCCGTAGGTGAGTCCCTCGTATTCGTCGAGGCAGGCCTCGGCGAGGAAGTCGCTGCGGGGCTCGCCGAACGCGGCCACGAGATCATCGACTGGCCCGCCAACGAGTTCGATGCGGGCAGTGTGCAAACCATCATTTCGACGTCGACCCCCGGCGGAGCACGCTTGCTCGCCGCCGGTGCAGATTCAAGGAGGACCGCATATGCCTACGCACGATGAAGCCGGAACCGCGAAGGCCTGGGCGTGGCACCACGCTGGCCTCGTGGTGGCCGACCTCGACGAGTCGATCGCGTTCTACCGTGACGCGCTCGGCTATGAGGTCGAGTTCCTCGTTCGCGACATGGACACGCAATTCCAGCGCACCGTGGGCGTGGACGGCGTTGTCTGCGACCTCACTCAACTGATTGCCCCCTACAGCGGGACCCGGCTCGAACTCATTGCAGTACGTGGAGTTCCCGAGGGCATCGACCCCCGACTTCCCGTGCATGTCGGGGTTGGTCACGGTGCCTACCAGGTTGCCGACCTCGAGGCCTCGATTGCCGGCCTCGTCGAGCGTGGCGGTTCCCTAATGGGCGAGATCGTGGAGTTCGAGGAGGGTCCGGCCGTGTACTGCTGGAGCCCCACAGGAACCGTCGTCGAATTGGAGCAGCCATGGTGAACGCCAGCTGGAGTGACCGATACCGACTGATGGTGCTCATGCGACGTTTCGAAGAAGCGTGCCTCACCGGGGTCGCAAGCAAAGCCGTGCACGGAGAATTGCACACGGCTATCGGCCAAGAGGCCATCGCCGTCGCTCTGTCCGAACACATCCGGGCGGATGATTCCCTCACCAGCACCCATCGGAGCCACCTTCACGCGATCGCCAAGGGCATCCCCCTGCGTCCGCTGCTTGCCGAGATCTTCGAGAAGAAGACCGGAATGTGCGGCGGATTCGGTGGACACATGCACCTGTTCGATCGTGAACGGCGTTTCAGCACCACCGGCATCGTCGGCGCCTCACTTCCGGTGGCTCTGGGTCACGCCTACGCCTCCAAGTTGCGCGGCAGCGACGCCGTCGCCTTCGCCGTCGTGGGCGACGGCTCGGTGAACTCGGGTGGATTCCACGAGACCATGAACATGGCGAGCGTGCTCGGGCTGGGCCTCGTCGTCATCATCGAGAACAACGAGTGGGCGATCTCCGTGCCCTTCTCGGCAGCGAGCGCGACTGCGACTCTTGCCGAGCGCGCTGTTGCCTATGCAGTGCCCGGCGAGCGCGTCGATGGTCTGGATGTGCAGGCCACGTCCGACGCCATCGGCCGTGCCGTCGCGCATGCGCGCACTGACGGTCCGGCGATCGTGGAAGCCATGTGCTACCGGTTCCGCGGACACTATGAGGGCGACCTCGACCTCTATCGCGATCAGGGTGAGAAGTCTCTGCGCACCGAGACGAAAGATCCGCTTGTCCTCGCCCGGGCCTTCCTGAGTGATGGGATTCTCGATCCCGTGCTCCTCGATGAACTCGAGCAGTCCGCCTCGGCCGAGATCGACGAGTTGCTCGCGAGCGTGCTCCTCGATGAGCAGCCCGATCCGGCGAGCGCGCGCGACCACGTTTTCACTTCGGGGCTCGCCCCGTTCGAAGGGATTCCCTCATGACCATCACCGAGATTGCACCCCGCAACATCAACATCTCCCAGGCGGTCGCCGAAGGCCTTCGTCTGGAGATGGAAGCCGACGAGAAGGTCCTCGTCATCGGAGAGGACGTGGCAACCCAGGGCGGCGTGTTCGGCTCGACCCGCGGGCTGCTGAAGGCGTTCGGACCGCAGCGCGTGCTCGACACCCCGATCTCCGAAATGGCGTTCACTGGAATGGCCGTGGGGCTCGCGATGGACGGGTACCGGCCCGTCATCGAGATCATGTTCGTCGACTTCATCGGCGTGTGCCTCGAGCAGGTGTACAACGCGATCGCCAAGATTCCCTACATGTCGGGCGGGCGAGTGGACATGCCGGTCGTCATCAAGACCGCGGGCGGGAATATCGGTTCCGCAGCGCAGCACTCCCAGACGCTGTGGGGGTTGTTCGCCCACCTTCCCGGTCTGCGCGTGGTCGCTCCCTCCAACCCTTACGACAGCAAGGGCATGATGGCCGCCGCCGTGCGGTCGAACGATCCTGTGGTGTTCATCGAGCACAAGGGGTTACTGCTCAAGCGAGCATCCGACTTCACCTTCGGGGCCTCGGTGCCGAAAGAGGCATACGACGTGCCCCTCGGTAGTGCGGCAATCGTGCGTCCCGGCTCCGACCTGACCATCGCGACACTCAGCGGATCGGTGCGGCACGCCGTAGCGGCCGCCGAGGTCGCAGCGGGCCAAGGCATCGATGTGGAGGTCATCGACCTGCGGAGCATCGTGCCGCTCGACTGGAACACGGTGTGCGAATCGGTGGGCCGCACCCGATCGCTGCTCGTCGTCGACGAGGACTACTTGGGATTCGGCCTCAGCGGTGAACTGATCACCGGCGTCATCGAGCGGCTCGGAATGGGTGCCATGGACTACGTCGGTCGCCACGGCAATCCCGGTGTCCCCGTCCCCGCCGCGCTCAGTCTCGAACAAGCGATAGTTCCCGACGCCGAGTCGATACTCGCGGCGATCATGCGAGCGGGGGCGGCACGATGAGCCGCCGTCACGTCGTTGTCGTCGGAGGCGCCGGAGCCATCGGAAGTGTCGTAGCAACCGTGCTGGCCGAGCAAGGTATGCGCGTCACCGTCACCGATATGAGCGATACGGATGCACTTGTGACGTCGCTGGCCGGCGACGGGCATGCGGGGCTGAGGCTCGATGTGACCTCCCTCGAGGATGTGCACAGCGCCCTCGGAGTGAATCCGTCGGTGGGACGCTACGACGCTCTCATCTATGCCGCCGGCACCAACTACACAGGCCCCGTCGCGACCACGGACTGGGCGGCATGGGACCGGGTGCTCACCGTCAACCTCCGCGGCGCGGCCTACGTCGGCCAGGCGCTCGCTCAGGGGCTTGAGGTCGACCCACGAGAGTGCAGCACCGTCTACTTCTCGTCGACTGCCGGTCTCGTCGGTGAGGGTGGTGCGAGCGTGTACGCCTCGTCGAAGTTCGGGCTCATCGGGTTCATGCAGTGTCTCGCCTCCGAAGTTGCGCAGTACGGCGCGCGGGTGAACGCCGTCTGCCCCGGCAACATCGATTCCCCGATGCTGCGCACCCTCGCGGCGCAGGTCGCGGAACGCAATGGCGTTGCCACCGAGGAGACCCTCACCGAGTTCGCCTCATCCACCGCGTTCAAACGACTCATCGACATTCGTGAGGTCGCGAACGTCGTCGCGTTCCTCGCGAGCGCAGCGTCGACGGGAATGAGCGGTCAATCGGTCGTCATCGACGGCCCGCCCAACTAAAGGGGAGCATTCATGATCGACTTCGACAAAGTTGTCGCCGACACCCGCACGCTCATCAGCATCGAAAGCACCAACCCGGGGGTTCTCGAAGCGCAGTGTGCCGATTGGGTCGAGCAGCGGCTGCGCGGTATGGGCCTCGAACCGCACCGTCACCCCGTAGAGGACGGCCGCGACAACGTGAGCGTGATCATCCCGGGCAAGGATCGCACGGCGCCACGACTCGTGTTCGTGTCTCACCTCGACACGGTACCCATCGGCGTCGGGTGGACCCGCGACCCGCTGGGCGGGGTGATCGAGGATGGCCTGCTCTACGGTCGCGGCGCGTGTGACATGAAGTCGGGACTCGCGCTCACTCTCGGGCTGCTCGAAGCACTCACCACGAATGGCACCGTACCGCCCGCCGATGTCGTGGCCTTCTACACAGTGGACGAAGAAGCGCCCCGGATGCTCGGCGCCCACCAGCTCGTCACCGATGGACTGCTGCGCCCCGATGACCAGATTCTCGCGCCCGAGCCCTCCGGTATGCGCCTGCGGATTGCCCAGATGGGACTGCGCTGGGTGACCCTGGCTGTGACGGGTCGCCAGTCGCACGCCGGACGCGCCCATCTCGGCGTGAACGCGGCCCACATCATGTCGCACATCATCGTCGAGCTCGAGTCGGTGTTTGCAGGCTTGCCGTTCGATGACGAGATCCTCGGGAAGCCGCGGTTCACGTGCGGCACGATCCACGGCGGTGTCGCCACCAACGTGGTGCCCGCTCATTGCGAGGCCGAACTCGACCTGCGCATTGTGCCGCCCCTCGTGCCCGAAGATGCCGTCCGCATTGTCGAACAGGTGGCCGCTCGGGTCGTCACGGGCTACCCCGGCTCGAGCTTCGAGGTGTCGACGCTGGGGGCCGCGCGGCCGCCGGTGCGGGCATCCGACGACTCGAAGATCGTCCGCTCGCTGCGCGACTCGTACCTGCGTCTCACCGGAGCGCTGCCCGAGATCGGGGGTGCCGACGGCCACGAAGCGTACACAGACTCTGCGATGATTGCGGCACTCACCGGCTCAACCTCAAGCACCGTGCTCGGGCCCGGAGCGACCGATGAAGCGCACACTGCTGATGAGTTCGTCCCGCTCGCCGACATCGAATTGGGCTGCCGACTGTTGTGGGACATGATCGAGAGATGGTGATTCGGCTGCCGCTGTACGGGCGCTCACAGAACGAGCTTCCTACTGTCGCGCAAGCGCTCGAATTCTCGACGATCATGCGGGGTGACCCTGTCGTGGTGGCCGGGGCGGCTGGCCTCGACCGACGCGTGCGCTGGGTGCACATGAGCGAGGCAGTCAACATCGAGGGACTCCTCCACGGCGGCGAATTGCTCCTCACCATGGGCATCGTGTTTCCCGAGGACCCGGCCGGATTGACCGAATACGTCGAACGTCTGGTCGAAACCAACGCCGCAGCCTTGGTGATTGGACTCGGTCCGCGCTACAAAGACCGATTGCCCGCAGCGCTCGTCGACGCTTGCGAGAAACACGGACTGCCCCTCATTGCGCTTCGGCGCAAGATCGCGTTCATCGATGTCACCGAGGAAGTACACGCCTCCCTCATCGACGTTCAGGTGCGCGACCTGCAGGCGTCGGAGAGCATCCACATGATCTTCAGCGCGCTCGCCGTGCAGGGCAGCAAGCCCGAGATCGTGCTCAAGCAAGTGGCCAAGCTTTCAGGTTTCGCCGTCGTACTCGAGAACCAGTCGCGGCAGATCCTCGCCTTTGACCCCGCGGAACGTACCGCTGGGGACGTGCTCGCCGAGTGGGCCGAACATAGCCATCGACCGCAGAAGGCCGTGCGCACGTTCTACGACCCGCTGAGCGGCTGGCTGAAGACAACGGTCGGCGCCCGTGGCAATGACTGGGGGCGTCTTGTCTTGATGGCACCGTCGGCGGGAGCGCGCGACCTCGACGCCGCGCTCGACCCGACAATGACGGTGCCCCGCAGCCTCATCATGCTCATCGAGCGAGCGGCAACCACCCTCGCTATCGGCAGGCTCGTCGACCGCGAGTCGCAGTTGCTCGACCTCACGACACACAGCAATGTGCTCGGCCAGCTCCTTGCCGGCGGTCACGACGATGTCGAACTCGACCATCAAGCCCACGCCCTCGGCGTCTCATTCCAACAGACGCGGCTTGCCGGTCTGGCATTCCGAGCGCGCGGTGCTGCGGAGCTCAATCCGCGCGATCGGCAGCGCGGCCTGCGGGCTCTCGCAAGCTCGATCTCCGATATTGCGCGCGATGCGCGGCTCTCGTCGCTGGTTGCTCCGGTTGACGATTTCACCGTGGGCATGCTCACGAGCATCCCCCGCGGGTCGAGCGATCTCGCACTGGCGGGCACCATCGTGCAGCAACTTGAGGCGACCGGAATGACGGTCATCGCCGCATCCGGTGGGTACGGGCATGGCATCGAACCAGCGCGCGCGGTGCTCCTCGACGCCATCGAAACCGTGGGTACCGCCCTCAGCATGTCGGTCGAGAGGGATGTCGTCACCGCCGCCGACTTGGGCGTACGCGGCCTCATCCACACCCTCCGCGACGATCCTCGGGTCATTCAGTTCAGCGAGCGCACTATCGGCCCGCTCGTCGCCTACGACGCCGCCAACCACACCGCGCTCGTGTCGTTGCTTCGACACTTCCTGGATGCCGGTCGCAACAAGACGGTTGCCGCCAAGCGCGCCTTCGTCTCCCGTCCGTGGATGCACGAACGGCTCCGGCTCATCGGCGACGTGCTCGGAGTCGAGTTGGAGAACGAGAGCGACTGTGTGAACTTGCAGGTAGCGCTGCTGGTCATGGATGCACAGCGCGACCGGGCGACCACCCACCGCAAGACCGCTCCCTAACGCCTACTTGGCGGTGTAGCCGCCGTCGACGATGAGTTCGGTGCCGGTGACAAAGCTTGCGTCGTCCGAGATGAGATAGGCCGTCGCCGCAGCGATCTCCGTCGGGCGGGCGAATCTGCCCAGCGGGTGCATCCCCTCGACCAGGGTGCGAAAGTCCGGATGCGGCGCGAACTGTTCGCGAGTCATCGGAGTGTCCACGACGCCGGGACACACCGCGTTAGAACGGATACCCCGTGAGGCGTAGTCCACAGCGATCGCGCGGGAGAGCCCGATGACTCCGGCTTTGCTCGCGCAGTAGGCGGGTTCGTCGGCTGTCGCCACGAGGCCAGACATCGAGGCGTGAAAGACGAGTGCCCCGGGTCCGCTCATCCGGATGATCGTGTGCTTCGCGACGAGGAAAGCTCCGGTCAGATTCACCGACAGCACGCTGTTCCACTGCTTGAGCGTTGTCTCATGTAGCGGCACTTCGAGAGCGATACCAGCGTTCAGCACGGCGCCGTACACGGAACCGAACCGAGCGACTACCTCATCGAGCGCCGCGGCGACGCTCACTTCGTCGGTAACGTCGCAGGCCAGCCCCAGTGCGGGTTCGGATGCGTTGGCGCGATCGGAGTCCAGGTCGAGGGAGACGGTGATGGCACCTTCGTCACGCAGGCGCTGAACTGTCGCCGCTCCGATTCCCGATCCCCCGCCAGTCACCACGATCACACGCTCATCCAGTCTCATAGTTGCCACGGTAGCGTGGCGTCTACCCGATCCGGACGGCGCACCGAGTCTCATGACACAGTGTTGGCGGTAGGGGTTTTCCGGGCATCACTGCGTCACCGTGTATCCGGTACCTGTTCGGCCCACTGGGTGCCCCAGTCGCGCAGCGAATGGATGACCGGCTCGAGCGTGCGGCCGAGCGGCGTGAGCGAGTACTCGACACGCGGCGGTACCTCGGGGTAGATCTCGCGGTGCACGAGACCCTGCTGCTCCATGGTGCGCAGCCGCTCGGTGAGGGTCTTGGGGCTGACACCGGTCAGCTCGGTGCGCAACTGGCCGAACCGACGGGTGCCGGCGAACAACTCGCGCAGGATCAGCAGCGTCCACTTGCCGTCAAGGATCGTCACCGAGCGTTCGATCGGACATCCGGGTGCACCCATCGGCCCAGCCTTTCCACAAGAGTTCACTGAGGGAAACTAGTTTCACAAATAGTGCCTACTTCACAAAGTAGTGCGGCGGCGGCAGAGTTGGCAACCGGGCATCCCGCCCGACATTCCCACCCCTCTCAAGGAGAACCCATGCGTCTGCTCGCCCTTCGAATCACCCTCGGCATCATCGCCGCCTTCCAGCTCGCCTTCGGCAGCCTGTTTCTCGTCGCGCCCCTCTTCTATGGCGACCTCATCGGGTTGCCCGAAGCGCCCGCGTGGGTGGCCTGGATCTTCGGCCTGTTCGGCGCGCGCGCCCTCGCGTTCGTGGTCGGGATGGTGTTGGCCATCCGCGACCCACAGCGCTACCGCTCGTGGATCGTCGCCATGATTGTCGTGCAGGTGCTCGACGGAATCGTCACCCTCGGCCTCGTCGCCCAGGGCGTGCTCACCTTCGCGCAGGTCTCGACGGCGGGCTTCATGCCGATCGTGTTCGTGGTCGCGCTGGCGCTGCTGTTCCCGCGACGCGGGGTGGGGGCTGTGCCGTCCGCTAGCGCCTGAGCTTCGGCAGCACGTCGCGCCCGAAGACCTCGATCCACTCGCGTTGGTCGCGGCCTGCGTTGTGCAGGTAGATGCGGTCGAAGCCGAGATCTAAGTACTGCTGGATGTGGGCGCGGTGCGCGTCGAGGTCGGCGGTGACGAGCATCCGGCCCTCGAAGTCTTCGGGGCGCACCAGCCGCGCCAACTGCTCGAACTCGAATGGCGAACGGATATCGCTGCGCCCGAACCGCATGCCGCCGTTGGGCCACTCGGCGAGCGCGTTGGTCATCGCCTGTTCGTCGGTGGGCGCCCAGCTCAGGTGCAGGCGCAGCACGCGGGTCTGGGTGGCGGGGTTGCGTCCGGCCTCTTTGGCGCCCTCGGCGAAGCGTTGCAGGAGGAAGGCGATCTTGTCGAGCGGGGCGCCTTCGGTGATCAGCCCGTCGACGGTGCGCCCGGCCCTGCGGGCGGTAACGGGCCCGGATGCCGCGACCATGATCTCGGGGGCGACCTCGGGCATGGTCCACAGCCGGGTGGATTCGAGCCGGTAGTACTGGCCGTTGTGGCGCACATCCCGCTGGGCGAGGCCCGACGCGAACAGTTTCTTGATCACATCCACCGCCTCGAACATGCGGTCGATGCGCTCGTGGGCTTCGGGCCAGTAGAGCCCGGCGACGTGCTCGTTGACCGCTTCGCCGCTGCCGATGCCCAGCCAGTGCCGCCCCGGATACATCGCCGCCAGCGTCGCACTGGCCTGCGCCGTCAACGCCGGATGCGACCGAAAGGTCGGCGCCGTCACCCCGGTGCCCAGGTCGCCGGTGGTCGTCTGCCCGAGCGCGCTCAGCACATTCCACACGAAGGATGCCTCACCCTGCTGGGGCGTCCACGGCTGAAAGTGGTCGGTGGCCATAACCCCCGTGAACCCGTGCGCCTCGGCGTGCGCCGCTAACTCAAGCGCCTCCCGCGGCGGAAACCGCTCCAGCATGGCGGCGTAGCCGATGTGCGGGGCGGATGCCGCGGCTGAGGGGTTTGGGGTGGTGGGGGTTGCGCGGGGCATGAGTCCATTGTGGCGCGGTTGGTTGCAGGCTGTGCAGCTGCGGAACCCTCGGAGGAACTCGAACCCCCAGACGGGCCCGTGGTACGGCCTTCCGTCTTCTCGAATCTGCGTGAGGTGCGATATCAGTCGAGGTGTCGGGAGTGACCGCCGAGCCGCTCGTGGCGGCGATGCCGTGGCATCCGTGACTTGTGCCGACACCGTTGTCCGACGCCCGCCCTACCATCGGCCACATGAACATCATCATGATTCCCGGGTTCTGGCTGAATGGTGCCTCATGGGACGAGGTGGCGGCCCCGTTGCGCGACGCCGGCCATACCGTTCAGCAACTCACGCTGCCCGGCCTCGAGTCGCTCGACGCCGACCGCTCGGCCATCACTCTGCGCGATCACGTCGACGCCGTTGTCGCGGCGATCGACGCCTCCGGCGAGCCCGTCGTGCTCGTCGGACACAGCGGCGGCGGCCCCATCGCCTGGGCAGCGGCGGACACCCGGCCCGCATCCGTCGCGCGCGTGATCTACGTCGACAGCGGACCCCTCGGTGACGGCGACGTCATCAACGACGAGCTTCCCGTGGTCGACGGCGAGGTTCCGCTGCCCGACTGGTCGGTCTTCGAGGATGCCGACCTCACCGACCTCTCCGACGAGTTGCGCGAGCGCATGCGGCGCATCGCCATCCCCCAACCCTTGGGCGTCACCTCCGACGTGCAAGTGCTCAGCAACCCCGCACGCTACGACGTGGCATCCACCGTTATCTGCTGCGAATTCAGCAGCGAACAGCTACGCAAGTGGATGGCTGCTGGCGAGTTCGCCGAACTCGCAAGGGTCACCGACTACGAGCTCGTCGACCTGCCGACCGGGCACTGGCCGCAGTTCACGCGACCGGCCGACCTCGCCGCGACGATCCTCGCGGCGGTCGACCGGTAGGTAGGTGCGCCCCGCTACTCGCTGCTGGTCAGGATGCTCGCCGCGGTGTAGAGCGCCGAGGTCGTGTTGACGAGCAACGTGTCGGCGTCCGCGGTGTTGGCGACGCCCTGCACCGCGATCGCGAGGTTGCCCTGACGCACGATGTAGGTGCGGAACGCCCGCGCCGCGTCGGAGGTTCCCGCGACGGTGTCCATGAAGAAACCCCTACCGTCGGGGTCGGGGTCCGACACCGAAACCACAACGCCGATCGTGTCGGATCCTTGCGTATCGGTGAATTTCGGGCAGTCGGCGACCGCCTTGTGGAAGTCGGCGAGGAAGGCTTCGGCGTCGGCATCCGTGGGAAACAACCGTGCTTGAACGGTGACGACCAAACCGCCAGTGATCAGGTGGGGCAGCCCGTAGAAGGTGTCCTGGCTGTTCACGTCGCGGTCGGGGAGGAGCAGAGGCCGCACTGTGTTGGCGCACTTCGCCGGGTCAATGACATCCGCGATGCTGCTCACGTTCGCGAGATACGTCTCAACGCTCGCCGTCGACAGGACGTTCTTCTCTGCCGTATAGCCGAGCTTGGCGAGGGATGCCTGCGTGTCCTTCCCGAACAGAACCGTCTGGGCGTCGGCGTCGGCGAACGTCGCGGTACCGCCCGTTGTGGTGCCGGTGGCGCACCCACTGAGGACGAGCAGAGCGACCGCGACGCCGAGCAGAGGCAACTTCTTCATGGTGCTGAGGGTACCGAGCATTTGTTGGTGAACCTGCGAGTGCGCCGTGTCACGATCACGCGAAGCGTTGCGCGGTCGCCTCGAGCTTCGCCCGGTAGGCGGCCCACCACTCGGCGTCGCCGTCCGGCAGGTTCGTGGAGTCGGCTCGATGACCGACCGACCCGTCGATGAGTTCGCGCAGGATGTCCGCATGTCCCAAGTGGCGGTTCAGCTCCGTGACCATGTGGATGATGATGCGATGCAAGGTGACCGGATTACTCGCCTGATCCCACCACGGCACGCTCGTCTCCGTGTCGAGATCGAGCGCCTCGACAGTCGCGTCGGAGTGCGCCCAGACGCGCCGATATAGGTCGAGGATCGACTCGGCCGACTCGTCCTCCGTCGCCCACATGTCGGCGTTGTCTTCCGCGTCCTCCGCGTTCCAGGGGAAGACATCCGGGAAGGGTCGGTCGAAGATGTCCCCGAGATAGCCCGCCTCGACGGTCGCCACGTGCTTGACGATGCCGAGGAGATTGGTTCCGGTGGGAACCAAAGGACGCCGCAAGTCGTACTCTGACAGCCCGTCGAGCTTCCAGAGGAGCGCCTCGTGGCCGAGCATGAGGTAGCGCTGCAGTGCCTGCTTGTCAGTGAGGGTCATGCGAGCGAGCGTAGTCGTGGCGCCAGATCACGCTCAAACAGTTCGAGGAATCGGCGCTGGTCTTGCCCAGGGCCGTGAAAGACGAGGTGGTTGAGTCCGGCATCCGTATACTGCTTGATCTGTTCGACGACCGCGTCGGGGTCGGAACCGACGATCCAGCGGCTCGCGATCTGCTCGATTGGCAGGGCGTCGGCGGCGCGTTCCATCTCGATGGGGTCGGTGATGTCGTGCTTCTGCTCCTTGCTGAGCGCGAGCGGCGCCCAGAACCTCGTGTTCTCGAGGGCGGTGTCGGCATCGGTGTCGTACGAGAGCTTGATCTCGATCATCCGGTCGATGCTCTCGAACTCGCGCTCCGCCTGGCCCGCGCCCTCCTTCACCGCCGGGATGAGCTCGTCTGTGTACAAACTCATGCCCTTACCCGAGGTGCAGATGAAGCCGTCGCCCGCGCGACCCGCGTAGCGCGCCACGAACGGTCCGCCGGCGGCGATGTACACCGGGATCGGAACATCCGGGCGATCGTAGATGCTTGCGTCGACAGTCTTGTAGTACTCGCCGTCGAAGTTCACGCGGTCGCCTGTCCAGAGGGCGCGCATGAGATCGACGGATTCCCGCAGCCGGGCGAAGCGTTCCTTGAACTCTGGCCAGTCCGCGGTCCAGCCGGTGGCAATCTCGTTGAGCGCTTCACCGGTGCCGACTCCGAGCATGATGCGGCCCGGATACAGGCACCCCATCGTCGCGAACGCCTGCGCAAGCACGGCGGGGTTGTAGCGGAACGTCGGCGTCATCACGGATGTCCCGATCGTGATGGTGCTCGTACGCTCCCCCACCGCCGCCATCCACGCCAAGGAGAACGGCGCGTGCCCGCCCTCGTGCCGCCACGGCTGGAAGTGGTCGCTGACCGCGACGCTCTCCATACCGTGCCCTTCCGCGGCGACCGCGATTTCGACGAGCTCGCGGGGGTCGAACTGCTCAGCAGAGGCCTTGTATCCGAGTTTGAGGGTCACTGTTCCATTCTCTACCTGTTGGGGGTCGCCCTCGCTTGAGCGCCAATCTTCTCCGCACCAAATCTGTGGAGAGAACCTTTCCACATTTGTAGAACATATGTTCGAATCTCTGGGAGAATTGACCCATGCCCGATCTCCAGTCCGCCCTCGCCGTGCTCGCCACGGCGGCTGCCGACTGTGTCGAGGCCACTCCCGCGGCGAGCACCGTGTCCGACGATGCGCTCCTCGCCTTCCAGCGGGAACTCGCGGCCTCAACCCGCCTGCTTGAAACCGCTGCTGCCTCGCTTGCGGCAGAAATCGCCCACCGCTCCCGTCGCGAACTCGGCTATCAGGGGCTCGCCCAGAAGCGCGGGGTACGCACCGCCGAGGCGCTCGTGCAGACCGTCACTGGTGCGAGCTCGGCCACCGCGCGCCGCCTCGTGCGAGTCGGCACCCTTGTGGCCCACAACGCCGGCCGCTACGAGCCCTCGGCCGAGCCGTGGCTCAGCGACATACTCGCCGCTGCAGGTCGGGGCGCGCTCTCCGGCGAGGCTGTTGACGCAATACGCTCCGGCCTGGGTGCCCCCTCCGACACCCTGAGCACGGATGCCCTCGCCGACGCCGCCCGCAGACTCCTCGCGCAGGCGGTGCAGGTCACGGTCGAGAAGCTGGCCGCGCTTGCCCGGGAGGCGCGCGACGACCTCGATGCGGCAGGAGTTGCCGCCCGCGAGCAGGAGTTGCGTGAGCGGCGGTACCTGCGGCTCTTCCCTCAGGCCGACGGGATGACTCGCATCGTCGGGTTGCTCGATCCAGAGTCGGCCGCGGTCGTGACCGCTGCCGTCGATGCCGCTACTTCACCGCGCCGTGGCGGTCCACGATTCGTCGACGATGACGAGGTCGCCCGAGCGGAACGAATCGTGAACGACGAACGGACCACAGAGCAGTTGGCTCTCGACGCGCTTGTTGAGCTCGTTGACGTGGCCACGCGCGGCGAGTCAGCGCACATCGTGGGCGCCCGGCGTCCCGAGGTGAAGGTACTCGTCACCCAGAGCGACCTCACCAACGGGGTCGGCGTCGGTCGAATCGAAGGCCAGACCGCAGCGATCTCCATCCCATCCGTCGAACGGCTCGGTTGTGACGGCGGGATGGTGCCCATCCTCTTCCGTCGCGATGGGGCGGTGCTCGACCTCGGTCGCCGCGAGCGACGACACAGCGCACCCCAACGAACAATGATCGCGGCCCGCGACGGTGGGTGCCTCGCACCGGGGTGCGATCGGCCTCCCTCCTGGACGGAAGTGCACCACATAATCCCGTGGAGTCACGGCGGGAAGACGTCAGTAAATGACGGTGTGCTGCTGTGTCGACACCATCACATGCTGATGCACAACAACGGGTGGGAAATTCGGCGAACGGGGAGCGAGTACTGGCTGTACCCGCCGCCGGGGGTGTCCGGGTTGTCACGTTTGCCAGGAGTGCCGGGAGATCCGTCGTCCGGCGAACCGGTGTTGCTCAGGTCGAAGAGTGCGCTCGCGGGGAGGCTCCGCCGTGCGAGCTAACCGGGCCCGCCCGGGCGCCCTGCCCCTGCGCCGGCGCTACGTGAGCGCTACTCCGTGCGAGCCTGCAGGTAATTCGCCACCGCCGACGGCACGTACGGGCTGACATCCCCGCCGAGCGCGGCGACCTGCCGCACGAGCGAGCTGGAGACGTGAGCATGAGCAGGATTCGGAAGGAGGAACACAGTCTCGACACCCGCGAGGTCGCGATTCACGATCGCCATAGGCGTCTCGTAGGCGACATCGATCTGGGAACGAATACCCTTCACGAGAACACTCGCGCCGACATCCGTGCAGTAGTCCACGAGAAGCCCTACGCTCCAGCTCGTAACAGTGATGTTGTTCGGCAACCCGGCCTCGCGCACAGCCTGGTCGATCAGGGAGACGCGCTGCGCTATCGGCAGCAGAGCAGTCTTGCCCGGATTGTGGACGACGAGCACATGCAGTTCGTCGAAGAGCCCAGCGGCCCGCTCGATCACGTCGATGTGCCCAAGAGTGATGGGGTCGAAAGACCCAGGAACAACGGCGATCCTGTGCATGCCTCAACCCTATCGGCCCGACGTTTCCGGCCAGTTAAATGTCGCCCGATCGGCCGCCCGACGAGCACATACTCAGTTCTTTGCCAGAAACGCTTCCGACTCAGCATCGAGCCGACGCTCGAGAGCATCCCGCAACTCGGTGTGCTCAGCCAGAGTCGGATCTTCCGCGAGAATCCCCGCAGCCAGTTCGCGCGCCTCCGCGATGAGTTCGCCATCCTTCGCCACCCGCACGAGCCGCAAACTCGACCGCCCGCCGGACTGCGAACTGCCGAGCACATCGCCCTCTTGGCGCAGCTCCAGATCCTTGTTGGCAAGCTCAAAACCGTCAAGGGTGGATGCCACAGCCTCTACCCGCTCACGAGCCAACGTGAGCTCCTCTGCCGACGTCACGAACAGCGCCAACCCGGGCACACCACCGCGGCCGACCCGACCCCGCAGCTGATGGAGTTGCGACACCCCAAACCGCTCTGCATCGAGCACCACCATCGTCGAAGCGTTCGGCACATCGACACCGACCTCGATCACTGTGGTCGCGACCAGCACGTCAATGTCTCCGGCCGCGAACTCGCGCATGATGCGATCCTTCTCGTCGCTCGGCAAGCGACCGTGCAGCGGCTCGATCCGCTTCCCGGCCAGCGCGGGGTTGGCGCGAAGAGTGGCGAGCACGTCTGTGACATTGGCGGCGAGTAGGGCCGGGCCATGGGGGCCCGCGCCGCCGGGGATGTCCGCGCCGCCTGCCCCGCCTGCCCCGCCCGCGCCGCCGGGCGAACCTGGACTGCCCGAACTGACCCGAGCGGCCGATCGGGTAGTGGCGCTCGAGTCGGCGGTGAACACCGGTGCGCCCGGCTCGGTCACTGTCCGGTCGATGGCGGGCACCACCACGAACGCCTGGTGCCCCTTGGCGAGCTCTTCGGCCACACGTGCCCACACGCGTCCGACCCATCCGGGCTTCTCGGCAAGAGGCACGACGAAGCTCTCGATCGGGGAACGACCAGCGGGCAACTCAGCGATCGACGAGATGTCGAGGTCACCGAACACCGTCATCGCGACCGTCCGCGGGATAGGAGTCGCCGTGAGCACGAGCACGTGCGGGGGTTGGCGTCCCTTGAGCCGAAGCGCCTCGCGCTGCTCGACCCCGAACCGATGTTGCTCATCGACGACCACAAGCCCAAGATCGAAAAACTCGACATTGTCGGCGAGCAACGCGTGAGTACCGACGACGATATGAGCCGAACCCGAGACCGCCGCCAACAACGCCTTGCGCCGCTCCGCAACCGGAAGCTGACCAGTAAGCAACGTCGGACGCAACCGAGCGGCCAGATCGGGACCCAAGGTTCGCACGATCGATCGCAGGTGCTGGTGAGCAAGAACCTCGGTCGGCGCGAGCAACGCGGCCTGACCACCCGATTGGGCAACAGCGAGCATCGCCCGCAACGCGACAAGAGTCTTACCCGAACCGACCTCACCCTGCACGAGTCGGTTCATCGGAACGGCTTCGGCGAGATCCCGCGCGATCTGCTCCCCCACCGAACGCTGGTCGCCCGTCAGGGTAAACGGGAGCGCAGCATCGAACCCCTCCAGCAGTGCCCCCGCCGTTCGCGCGGTCGCGGCAGTCTCACGCAGACGAGCGCGCTGCTGGAGCAGAGCCGCCTGAAGCACGAACGCCTCCTGAAAACGAAGAGCCTTGCGCGCAACACCCCAGTCGGCATCGACGTGCGGCCGGTGGATGAGTTCGAGAGCTCGCCCGAAGGGCACCAGCGATCGAGCTCGGCGCACGGCATCCGGAACCGGGTCATCGAGGGGCCCGAGCGTATCCAACACCACCCCGACGGCTTTCTGGATCTGCCAGCTCGCGACCGTCGACGTTGCCGGGTAGATCGGAATCGGCAATTCGGCCCACGCCTTAGCCTTGGCCGGGTCGGCCCGGATGCTGGCGTTCTCGGCAAGGTCGTCGACCAACTCCTCGAACAGCTCGTAGTCGGGGTGGGCGAGCTGAGCCGTGCCCTTGTAGTCCCCGACCTTGCCCGCGAAGATTCCCCGCACGCCGGGTTTGAGCTCGTTGGCCCGCCACGCTTGGTTGAAGAACGTGAGGGTCAGGATGCCCTTGCCGTCGCTGATCGTCACCTCGAGAATCGACCCGCGCTTGGCCCGCATCGGACGATGATTCACGGCAAGCACGTCGGCCACGATCGTGACATTCTCGTCGCGGGGAAGCTCATTGATCGAGCTCAACTCGCCACGGTGCGCATACCGCCGTGGGTAGTGGCTGAGCAGGTCACCCACGGTGCGCAGACCGAGGCCCTTCGCGAAGGCGGCCGCAGTGCGATCCCCGAGGGCGCGGTCGAGCTTCAGATCGAGGGGGGACGCGGATGCCACGCTCCAACGCTACCCGGCCCGCGTGACAGGATTACCGGGGCACACCAGAAGAGAGCCCGAACCATGACCAGCCCCACACCACAGCAGCGCGCGACAACCCGATGGCGGCCGAGCCCGATCTTCTTGGGGCTGATCCTCGTTTCGGTGGTGTCGGGCATCGCGCTCTGGAACTGGGTGGGCTACGACGGCACCGCAAGCGGCGGGATCGGCATCCGTCTTATCGCCTTCGTGTTTGTGATTGCGTCCTGGGTGATCACGCTGTGCCTCCACGAATTCGGCCACGCGATCGTCGCCTACCGCAACGGTGACCTCTCCATCGCGCACCGCGGGTACCTCACCCTCGACCCACTGAAGTACACGCACGTCATGTTCAGCATCGTGCTCCCCCTGATCTTCGTGCTGCTCGGCGGAATTGGGCTCCCCGGTGGTGCGGTGTTCGTAGACCGTCGCGCTCTCCGTACTCGCTTCGCCCACAGCGCCGTTTCTGCAGCGGGCCCCCTCATGAACGTCGCGGTCGCCATCGTGCTCGCGATTGCCCTCGCGTTCCACGAGGCGACCACTCCGTTCTGGGCCGCGATCGCGTTCCTCCTTTTCCTTCAGGTGACCGCAGCGATCCTCAACCTGCTCCCGATTCCCGGGCTCGACGGCTACGGCATCCTCGAGCCGTACTTGCCGCGCACGTGGGCTTCGCAGGCCGCACGCATTGCGCCGTTCGCGATCCTGGGGCTCTTCGCGATCCTGTGGATTCCCGCTCTGAACAGCGCATTCTTCGCCGGTATCAACGGCATCCTGTCACTGCTCGGTGTACCAGCGGGTTACGTCGGACTCGGGTACGGCCTGTTCCAGTTCTGGAGGTAACGGCAGTGCCCCGCATCATCGCCGGATTCGCCGGATCACTCAGCATCGCGGTACCCGGCGCGGGAACCAGGCCGACAAGCGACCGCGTGCGCGAAGCAATCTTCTCGGCTCTCGAAGCACGCGACGCGATCGACGGGATGCGCGTGCTCGACCTCTACGCGGGCTCTGGCGCTCTCGGACTGGAGGCGGTGAGCAGAGGCGCCTCGCACGTGACACTCGTGGATCGCAGCATCCGGGTGCCGAAGGCGAACGCAGCCCTCATCCTGCGCGCGGCACCGAAGGGCGTGAAACCCACCGTCGAAACCACCGGGCAACCGGTGCAAGCGTTTCTGGACTCGGCCCGCAGCTTTTGGGATCTGGTCTTCCTCGACCCGCCCTATGATCTCGGGCTCGGCGAACTACAGCACAACCTCGACGCTCTCGTGCCACGGTTGTCGCCCGGCGCCGTCGTCGTGCTGGAGCGCAGTTCGCGCACGCCCGCACCAGAGTGGCCCGACGGTCTGGAGTTGGAGCGCCGCAAAGATTACGGGGACACTGCGTTGTACTGGCTGGGGCTGAGCTAACCCGCAACCCCGTCCCACCCCGCGTACGGGTCCCACCCGGAGCGGGCCAGATACGGCGTACCGTCCACGAGGATGCCGTCCCCGTCATCAGCCAGATCGACGACACTGCCGATGGCGCGAAAGCCACCGGGCAGGTTGGTCCCGGCGGGGAAGGTCGCGAGCAGCGAGTGATCCTCTCCGCCATCGAGACACAACCGGGCGTCATGCGGTGCGTCGAACGGGAAACCCTGCGCGACCGCGGCGGCGGACAGGTCAAGCGCGACTCCACTCGCAAGCGCGAGACGGCGGGAGTCGATCGCGAGACCATCGCTCAGGTCGAGCATGGCGGTGGCGCCGGCGAGCGCGGCGGCTTTGCCGTCCGCGATCGGCGGGTGCGGCGCGAGCTGGGCGGCGACGGCTGCCGGATGCTCGAGCTTCAGTGCGGCGGCGGCCGTGGCATCCGGCTCGCGGTCTGCGGTGCTGGCGTCTGCGGTGCTGGCGTCTGCGGTGCTGGCGAAGAGGAGCTCGAGCCCGAAGGCGGCGGCACCGAGCACTCCAGAGACGGCGACGATGTCCCCGGGGCGAGCGCCCGAGCGGGTCACGGGCGCTCGGCCCTCAAGGTCACCGAATGCCGTCACGGCGATAGTGAGGGTGGCAGACACCGAGAGGTCGCCACCGACGACTCCGCAGTCGGGAGCGAGTGCCGCGCACCCGTCACGCAGTCCGTCAGCGAAGGCTTCGAGGAAGGCGACCTCGGTATCGGCCGGGGCAGCGAGAGCCACGACGAGCGCGGTCGGTACAGCGCCCATCGCGGCAACATCAGCGAGATTGGATGCCGCGGCCTTCCACCCGAGGTCGTGGGGCGTCGACCAGGCCAACCGGAAGTCGGGCCCGTGAATCATCATGTCCGTGGTGATGACCACGCGGCCGTCCGGCACGGAGAGCACTGCGGCGTCGTCGCCGGGGCCGAGCAGTTCGCGCGCGGCGGCGGGAAGTCGCGGGAAAATGCGTGCGAGCACCTGTGATTCCCCGAGGGTGCCGAGAGTCTCGGGAAGCGTCATGCTTCACACGATAACCTGACCTCGATGAGAACCCGTGCCCGCCTAGTGCCGATGCTGGCGCCGCTGCTGCTGCTCGCGCTTGCCGGCTGCTCCTCCACCGTCGCGCTCCCCGCCGCCACTGACGCAACCGACCCGGCGTGTGCTCGGGTTATCGTCGCCCTGCCGGATACGGTTGCCGGGCTCGACGCCCGAGAAACGAACGCTCAGGGCACCGGGGCGTGGGGCGACCCCGCCTTCGTGATCTTGCGGTGCGGAGTTGCCTCACCGCCGCCCACCTCGACGTCACCGTGCCTTGCAGTGGACGGGATCGACTGGATTCGCGACGACAGCAAAGACCCGAACTTCACCTTCACCACCTACGGCCGCACGCCGGCCGTCGAGGTACTGATCGACAGCGACGGTGACCCCGAGGTGGAGAACGACGGGGTTTCCGGCTTGGAAGCGCTCTCCGACCTGTCCGCTGCCGTCGGGGTTATCCCGCAGACGAGCAAGTGCATCTCGATTTCGGATGCGGGCTAGTACAGCAGGTGTTTACCGCCATCGACGATGATGTCTTGGCCCGTCACGAACCGTGCGTCGATGAGAGCGATGATTGCTTCCGCGACATCTTCGGGCGTCGCCACCGACCCGAGCGGAATCAGCGCGGACTCCTTCTCACGACGCTCGGCCGCAACATCCTCACCGATGAGGTCGCCCATCCATCGGGAAGTGACCGACCCCGGCGAGACCGAGTTGACCCGCACCTCCGGAGCGAGTGCGACCGCAAGACCACGTGTGAGCTGGATCGTGCCAGCTTTCGACACACCGTAGGGAATCGATGAACCGGTCGCTCGATACCCCGCAATGGATGCCACGTTCACCACGCTGCCCTCGGATCTGCGCAACGCGGCCGCGGCCGCACGAGTGACCGTGAAGGCGCCACGGATGTTGACGCCAAGCACGAGATCCCAATCGTCATCGGTGATCGCATCGAGGTCGCCGAATGCGATCATCCTCGTCGCGCCTGCATTGTTGACGAGGATGTCGATGCCGCCGAAGTCGGAGATCGTCGAGGCAACGAGTTGGGCGACGGCGGACTCGTCGCGCACGTCGGCGCGTACAGCCCGCGCCCGGCATCCGGCCGCAAGCAACTCGGCTACGACGGCTTCGGCTTCCTGCGTCGACCGCGAGTAGCTAACGACGACTGCTGAGGCTCCCCGAGCCGCGAGGGCGAGACAGACCGCGCGTCCGATGCCGGTACCACCGCCCGTGACGATCGCGACTGCGCCCGCGATTGTGTTGTCTGAATCCACCATGTCAGCGCGCTGTCTCGAGGCCGAGTTCGATGAGCTCGTCGATGAGTTCGGGGTAGGTCATCCCGCTCGCCGCCCAGCACTTCGGGAACATCGAGATGGGGGTGAAGCCCGGCATCGTGTTGAGCTCGTTGACGATGAACTCGGTTCCGGTGAAGAAGAAGTCGACCCGAGCCAACCCTGAACCGTTGATCGCCTCGAACGCACGCGCGGCGATCCGCTGCATCTCGGCGAGCTCGCCGTCGAGCAGCGAAGCCGGGCAGACGAGTTGGGCCGCCGAGTCGTCAAGGTACTTGGCATCGAAATCGTAGAAGCCGTCGCCCGCGACAATGATCTCACCGGCGAGGCTCACCCGGGGTGCCGAGCCGTCGCGACCGGAGAGCACTCCGCACTCCAGCTCCCGGCCCACGATCGCGGCCTCGATGAGTGCTTTGCCGTCTTCGGCCCACGCAGTCTCGAGCGCGGCATCCAGCTCCTCGGCAGACCGGACTTTCGTCACCCCCACCGACGACCCTGCACGCGCAGGTTTGACGAACACGGGAAGCCCGAGGGCTGCGGCACGCCCCCGCCACAGGTCGTTGTCGCGCGACCACTGAGCGGGTGAGACCGTGACCCACGGCGCGACGGCAACGCCTGCCGCTTCGAGTGCCGTCTTGGTGAAGTGCTTGTCCATGCCGAGGGCAGAGGCGAGAACGCCGTTGCCCACGTACGGGAGTCCGACCAGTTCGAGCATGCCTTGCACGGTGCCGTCTTCCCCGAACGGCCCGTGCAGGATGGGGAAAACCACGTCGACCTCGCCGAGCGAGGTGGTTGCGCCTGCGGCATCCGTCACCCGCAGTTCACGGGAGCTCGCCGAGGAAGGCCACAGCACACGCGAGCCGTTGTCGTCGACCATCGGCATCTTCGACGGATTGAGGGTAAAGAGGCTCGCGTCGTCAGGTTGGAGGGTGAACGCGCCGTCCTCGGTGATCCCGATCGGGATGACGCGGTACTTGGTGCGGTCGATCGCCGAGAGCACGCCACCGGCAGTTGAGCAACTGATGGTGTGCTCGCTCGATCGTCCACCGAAGAGGAGGGCGACGGTCAGCATCATTCTCCCTGCGGGTGGTCGTCGGTAGTGAGGTGCGGGGCGATATCCCGCGGATTCAGAGTACCGGCAAGCACCTCGGCGACCTGGCTGACGATCGGCATCTCGACGCCCTTCGCGAGCGCAAGTTCGAGCACCGGAGCCACCGATGACAGTCCTTCAGCGGTCTGGTTCATCTGATTGATGACCTCGCTGAAGCTGTAGCCCTGGCCGAGCAGGCGACCCGCCGTGTTGTTGCGCGAGAGCGAACTCTCACAGGTGGCGATGAGGTCGCCGAGACCAGCGAGACCGGCGAGCGTTTCGGCCCGCCCGCCGTAGGCCACGGCGAAATCGGTCATCTCGGCAAGTCCTCGGGTGATGATCGCGGCCTTGGTGTTCTCGCCGTACCCGACACCGTCGACGATTCCGATGGCGACCGCGATGAGGTTCTTGAGCACTCCTGCGAACTCGGTGCCGATCACATCGGTGTTCACGAACGAACGGAAGTATGGATTCGTGGCCGTCTTCGCGATGATCGTCGCGACTTCACGAGTCTCGGATGACACCACTGCCGCGGTGGGTTGCTCCTTGGCGATCTCGAGTGCGAGATTGGGCCCGGACACAACGGCGACCCGGTCGGGGTTGATACCCAGTTCCTGGATGATCACCTCACTCATCCGCGCGCGGGTGCCCTTCTCGACACCCTTCATGAGCGAGACCACAATCGCCTCGCTGGGGATCAACTCTTTGATGATCCGCAGGTTTTCGCGCAACGCCTGAGACGGTACCGAAAGGTACACCTGCTCGGCGTCATCGAGCACATCGTGCAGGTTGGCACTCGCCCACAGGCCTCGCGGCAGGTTAATGCCTGGGAGGTAGTCGCTGTTGCGCTTGGACTGCGTGATCTCGCGCGCGAGCTCCGACCGGCGCGCCCACAAGCCCACATCCGAACCGCCATCGGCGAGGATTTTCGCGAATGTGGTTCCCCACGAGCCTGCACCGAGGACTGCGACCTTGGTTGAACTCACGTGAATCGTCCGATCTCGCTCTGGTCGTGTTCGGCCGGATCCCAGCGCTTCTGGGGCGGAGTCTCGTTCCGCAACTCCCCCAGCATTGTCGCCAGCGTGTTCATGAGCAGTTGAGTAGCTTCGGCGAGCGCCTTCGGGTCGGATGACCTGCCCTCAAACCGGGAAAGGTCGAGCGGCGGACCGAAGACGATATCGACCGGCTTGCGCGGGAACAGGCTCAACCGGCCATAGCGCGGGAGGATGCGCTGGGCACCCCAGCTCACCGCGGGGATGAGCGGGATTCCCGCATCCAATGCCGTGCGGACTGCGCCGAGCTTGCCGCGCATGGGCCAGAGCTCGGGGTCCCGTGTCAGCGTGCCTTCCGGATAGATCACGAGAGTGTGGCCGGCCGCCGCGATCCCGCGCGCGGTGGCGAGCGGATCGGCACCGGCCCCGCTGGTCCGCAGCACCGGAACTTGACCGGCCTTCGTGAGCATCCAGCCCAGGACCGGCACCCGGAACAGCGACTCCTTGGCTAGGAATCGCGGCATCCGCTTCAACCGGTACAACATGTAGCCGATCACGATGGGGTCGATGTTGCTGTAGTGGTTGGGAGACACCACTGCAGCACCCACCGTGGGCACGTTCTCCGCACCGTGAGTGCGATATTTGCCGACGAGCTGCATGAACGGGATCAGCAGAAAAGCAAAAGTGCGGAAGATCGCGGTCTTCTCAGACCGAGCGGTGGCCACCGGATTCAGCCCTCGTAGACGAAGTCGGCCCCGAGTAGCCTGAGCTTGTCGATGAAATGCTCGTAGCCCCTGCTGATGATCCCGACATTCGTGACTGTTGACTGACCCTCGGCCGTCAAGGCCGCAATCAGGTGACTGAACCCACCGCGCAGGTCAGGGATCTCGATATCGGCACCGTGCAGGTGGGTCGGGCCGATGATGACTGCCGCCTGTTCGAGCGGACGACGCGGAACCCTGCGGCTTACGGACTCGATGCCGTCTTTGTGCACGACGATGTTCGCCCCCATCTCGATGAGCGCATCGGTGAAACCGAGGCGGTTCTCGTACACGGTCTCGTGCACCACCGAGCGACCCTCGGCCTTGGTGAGGGCGACGATCAGCGGCTGCTGCCAGTCCGTCATGAATCCCGGATGCACATCCGTCTCCACCACCACCGGCTTGAGTGGCGTCCCCGGGTGGTAGAAGCGAATGCCGTCATCGTGGATGTCGAACGCGCCCCCCACCTTGCGGAAGATGTTGAGGAAGGTCATCAGCTCCTGCTGGCGGGCCCCTCCCACGAAGATGTCACCCTCGGTGGCCAACGCTGCCGAAGCCCAACTCGCTGCCTCGTTGCGATCGAAGAGAGCACGGTGGTTGTAGCCCTCGAGCTTGTCGACACCCTCGATGAAGATCACCCGGTTGGGCTCGACGTTGATGATCGCGCCCATCTTCTGGAGGATCGCGATGAGGTCCATGATCTCGGGCTCGATGGCCGCGTTCTTGAGCTCGGTGACACCCTTCGCGAGCACCGCGGTGAGCAGCACCTGCTCGGTCGCGCCGACGCTCGGGTACGGCAACTCGATGTTCGCGCCGTGCAGGCCGTTGGGGGCCGTGAGCCGAATTCCCTCGTAGCTCTTGTCGACGATTGCGCCAAACGCGCGCAGGGCATCCATATGAAAGTCGATCGGCCGGTCGCCGATGCGGCAACCGCCGAGATCGGGGATGAGTGCTTCGCCCAGGCGGTGCAGGAGCGGACCACAGAACAGGATCGGGATACGACTGGAGCCGGCGAGCGCATCGATCTCGTGGAACTGCGCCTTGAGCACGTTGCTGGGGTCAAGCAGCAGTTCGCCCTCGCCCTGCTTGGTCACGGAGACGCCATAGGCCTCGAGCATGCCCGTCACAACATTCACGTCGCTGATGTCGGGCACGTTCTTGAGAATGCTCGGCGTCTCAGCCAGAAGGGCTGCGACCATTGCTTTGGTCGCGAGGTTTTTGGCCCCGCGGACTTCGATCCGACCGATCAGGGGCTTGCCGCCGTTGATGACGATCTTGTCGGAGAGGAGTCCCACTCTCTTGGCCGCCTTTTGGGCATCCTTAGTAAGAGAATTCAATGCTCACCCTCTGTCTGTGTCATTTGGCCGGAATCGTCATGGGTCGCCACGCCTCGCGTCGCGACTCGAATTCCGTGATATCGGCCTCGTTACGCAATGTGAGCCCGATATCGTCAAGCCCTTCGAGCAAACGCCACCTAGTGTAATCGTCGATCACGAAAGGAAACTGCGTCTTGCCGACGGACACCGTCATGGCAACAAGGTCGACCGAGATCTCTATTCCCGGATGCTCGTCGAGGATGAGCCAGATGGTCTCGATGTCTTTCTCGCTCAACTGAGCTGCGAGGAGTCCCTGCTTTCCAGCATTGCCCCGGAAGATGTCGCCGAACCGTGGACTCAGTACCGCCTGGAACCCGTAGTCGCGCAGAGCCCAGACGGCGTGCTCGCGGCTCGATCCGGTGCCAAAGTTCGGGCCCGCGACGAGAATGTTCGCTCCCACGTAGACGTCGCGGTTGAGGACGAAGTCGGGATCCTGCCGCCATGCGAAGAACAGAGCATCGTCGAAGCCGGTCTTCGTGACGCGCTTGAGGAATTCTGCGGGGATGATCTGGTCGGTGTCGACGTTGGCCCGCTGCAGGGGAACGGCGACGCCGGTGATAACGCTTACGGGTTCCATCAGGCACCTACCTTCGCTGCGGTCTCCGGCATGGAGGAGTTTTCGAGATCCCAAGGGCTGGAGAGCGTGCCACGAATAGCGGTCGCGGCGGCGACGAGCGGCGAGACGAGATGAGTTCTGCCGCCCTTTCCCTGCCTGCCCTCAAAGTTGCGGTTTGAGGTCGACGCACAGCGCTCGCCCGGCGCAAGCTGGTCCGGGTTCATTCCGAGACACATCGAGCAGCCCGCGAAGCGCCACTCGGCGCCGAACTCTTCGACGATCTTGTCGATCCCTTCTGCCTCGGCTTCGATACGAACGCGCGCAGAGCCGGGAACGACCATGACACGCACCCCGTCGGCCTTCTTCCGACCCTTGATGATGCTCGCGAAGGCGCGGAGATCTTCGATACGGGAGTTTGTGCACGAACCCATGAACACGGCATCGACGTGGATCTCCTTCATCGGAGTTCCCGCTTCGAGATCCATGTACTCGAGGGCTCGCTCGGCAGCGGCGCGATCGTTGGGGTCGTCGAAGGATGCCGGGTTCGGCACCGGCTCACTCAGCGAGACACCCTGGCCGGGGTTGGTACCCCAGGTGACGAACGGCTCGAGCGTGTTCGCATCGAGGTAGACCTCGGCGTCGAATACCGCATCGTCGTCGGTTGCGAGGGTCTCCCAATACTCGACCGCCGCATCCCATTCGGCGCCCGCTGGCGCGTGTGGGCGGCCCTTGAGGTACGCGTAGGTCGTGGCATCCGGAGCGACCATGCCAGCGCGCGCACCAGCCTCGATCGACATGTTGCAGACCGTCATGCGGCCTTCCATGGAGAGCGAACGGATGGCGCTGCCGCGGAACTCGAGCACGTAGCCCTGACCGCCGTTGGTGCCGATCTGGGCGATGACGGCGAGGATGATGTCTTTCGCGGTGACGCCCGGCCGCAGTTCGCCCTCGACGGTGATGGCCATGGTCTTGAACGGCGCGAGCGGCAGCGTCTGGGTGGCGAGAACGTGCTCGACCTCGGAGGTTCCGATGCCGAAGGCCATGGCGCCGAATGCCCCGTGAGTGCTCGTGTGTGAGTCGCCGCAGACGACCGTGATGCCCGGCATGGTTAGGCCGAGTTGGGGGCCGACGACGTGCACGATCCCCTGCTCGATGTCGCCAAGCGAGTGCAGGCGCACCCCGAACTCCGCGCAGTTGTCGCGCAACGTTTGGATCTGCAGACGACTCGTGAGGTCTGTGATCGGCTTGTCGATCGCGAGGGTTGGAGTGTTGTGATCCTCGGTGGCGATGGTGAGGTCGAGGCGTCGCACCGGACGCCCGGCGAGCCGGAGTCCGTCGAAAGCCTGGGGGCTCGTGACCTCGTGCAGGAGGTGCAGGTCAATGTAGATGAGGTCGGGATTGCCACCCTCACCCTTGACGACGAGGTGGTCATCCCAAACCTTCTCTGCGAGGGTGCGGGGTTTGCTGCTCATGCTTCTATCCTTCTTCGATCGAGGGGCCCAGCCAAGTCGCGGCGCTTTTGACAAGCACAGATCTCCGCGACGAGGGAGGCCAGGTGACTAGGCCTCGTCGCGGCGACGAAGAAGGAGTCGATCGAGGTGCATTGTTCGAGAGTATCACTCGCGCTGAGGCGAGTTGCGGAGGTGCTGATCCGGGCCAGCGGGTGCGAGCAGAGCTATCCGCGGCTCGGTCGCCGCGCATCCACCCGGATCTTGATGAGACTCGCAGCGGTGGCGACCGCCATCGACCCGATGATCACGCCCAGCGAGGTCCACGTGGAGATCTCCGGTGCCCACGCCACGCCGTGACCGCCGTTGATGAACGGCAACTCGTTCTCGTGCAGCGCGTGGAACACGAGCTTCACGCCGATGAACACGAGAATGAACGCGATCCCGTAGTGCAAATACTCGAGCTTGTCGATGAGATCACCCAGCAGGAAATAGAGCTGGCGCAGTCCCATGAGGGCGAAGATGTTCGCCGTGAAGACGAGGAACGGGTCGGTAGTGATGCCGAAGATCGCGGGAATCGAGTCGAGAGCGAAGATCAGGTCAGTGGTGCCGATCGCGATGAACACGACGAGAATCGGCGTGAACATCTTCTTGCCGTCAACAACCGTGCACAGTTTGCCGCCCTCGAACTGGTTGGAGATCGGAATGCGCTTGCGGAGGAACCTGATGACCCCGCTCTCGGTGTCCTCCATGTCGTCATGGCTCTGGAAGGCCTGCCGAACGGCCGTGTAGATCAGGAACGCCCCGAAAATATAGAAGATCCACGAGAAGTTCTCGATCAACTGGGCGCCGAGCAGGATGAAGATGCCGCGCAACACAAGCGCGATCACGATGCCCACCATGAGCACTTCCTGCTGGTACTTCCGGGGCACACTGAATCTGGTCATGATGATGACGAACACGAACAGGTTGTCGATCGAGAGGCTGTACTCGGTAACCCAGCCCGCGATGAATTGTCCGGCGTGCTCGGCATCCCCGAGGATCAGCATGAGTAATGCGAAAACGAGGGCCAGACCGACATACAGCCCCACCCAGAGCGCCGACTCGCGCGTGCTCGGCACGTGCGGTCGGCGGTAGGCGAGGATCAGGTCGGCGACGAGGACGAGCACGAGTGCCGCGAGCGTGACGATCTCGAAGGTCGGGTTCAGTTTGGCTGACGGAGTGATTGCGGTGATCGCAGCGATGGTGATCTCGGAAAGCACGGGGATCCATTCGGAGAGGCGGGCAGGACAGGACCCGAAAGTCTCTCCCGCAGTCCAGATTCTGGCTGCCGCTGGCCCGGACACGCAACGCTGCGGATCGTCTTGACGGGCTCAGCGAGGTGGGATACTCCCCTTCGCTTTGCCTAGACTACCGGGTAATCTGGGCCGCATGGGCAGCTCAGACGACATCCGTGACCAAGCTCGCAAACGCCTCAAGAACAAGGCCGACTTCAAGAACTATCTGTGGGTCTGGCTCGGGGTTTCGATCATCCTGACCGCGGTCTGGTGGATCTCCACTCCCGGCGGATACTTCTGGCCGGGATGGGCAATCGGCGGCATGGGGATCGCCGCCTTCTTCCAAGCGTTGGCCATCTACGGTCCCAACCGCGGCGCAATCACCGAGTCGGCGATCGACGACGAAGTGCGTCGGATGAGCGGACAGAAGTAGGCCCGCCTGACCGCTCATTGGTCACGGGGCGAGTGCGACGGCGAGCCAGAATCCGCCCAGCATCCACGGGCCGAACGGGATCGCCACCCTGCGGTTCGCTCCGCGGAGCACCGCGACAAGGGCCGCGACACCGCCGAGGAGAAAACCGCCGAAGGTCGCTGCGACGAGTACTTCCCACCCCAGGTATCCCGCGAACAGGCCCACCAGCGCCGCGAGTTTGACGTCGCCCATGCCCATCCCGCCCGGTGAGAGCAGGGCTAGCAACAAATAGAAACCGCACAACACCACTGCTCCGACCAGCGCCCTCAGCCAGGCAGATACGTCACCCAGAAGCAACGCGTCGATGAGCAGCACGGGCAGGGATGCCGCGATGCCCGGCAGCACGAGACGATTCGGCAGGCGGTGCTCGGTGAGGTCGATCCACGACAGAGCGACACCGAGCGCGAGAAAACCCAGAAACGGGACGAGCGTGTAGGTTGCGCCGAGCCGCCACACCGCAGCTAGCGCGGCGAGAGCCGAGCATCCGGCGAGAGTCCATCGCATGCCCGGAGTATGCCGCGCGGGCGAGATTCGGGGCGGGAACTATCCCCTGCTGGGCGCGAGTGTGAGGCCGACGAGACGGATGTCCGCCACGCCGGTGGGGCTCGCCGCGCGCATTGCCCCCTCCAGTTGCGTCCACGCCTTCGGGTAGCGGTCTGCGTAGCGGGCGAGACGCGCGTCGGAGTCGGTCTTCGAGAGCAGCTCCACCTGCGCCGGAACCCGCACGCGTGCACCGATACTGACGAACGCGACTCCGTTGGCTGCGAGGTTCTTGTACCAGGCGGCAGTGGTGCCGAAGCCGGATGCCACGTAGACGGTGTCGCCCTCCTGCTCAGCCCGTTCGAGCACCACCCAACGGGCCAGCCCCGTGGTTCTCCCGCGGTGCTCGAGCAGCAGAAGTCGGCCACGGAAGATCCAGCCGAGGCGGGCTCGGAACATCCAAATCGGAGATCGGACTACCCAACGGGTGCGGAGTGCCCCCGCGAAGGCCCTCGCGCTGAAGGACTCTCGACTCGACTGTTGCATGAGTGCAATATTTGCATCACGGCATCTTTATCGCAATGCCCCAGCCTCGCGAATCGGGCAGTAGCGTTGGCTCATCGGGCCGGCCGGGCCCGACGCCGCTCGGGTACGACATGCAGCGAAACGGACACGCAAGGGAGGCTGAGACGATCACGCCTCCCGACGCCGCCCTTCCCCTCGAGGGTCTGGTTGTCGCCGACTTCTCCCGCGTTCTCGCCGGCCCGCTAGCGACGCTGGCGCTCGCCGACCTTGGAGCCAGGGTCATCAAGGTCGAGCGCACCGGAACGGGCGATGACACTCGGCAGTGGGGCCCGCCGTTCTCGGAAAGCTCGAGCACGTATTTCGACGCCGTCAACCGCAACAAGGAGTCCATCGCGCTCGATCTCGGCTCCGCGGACGACGTGAAAGTAGCCGTCGCGCTCGCCGAACGAGCCGACATACTTGTCGAGAATTTTCGCTCAGGGGTAATGGATCGACTCGGGCTCGGCTACGACGCGATCAGCGCGCGCAATCCGCGGATCATCTACGCGTCGGTCACGGGTTTTGGCTCCGGCGCTGGTGCAGCGATGCCCGGCTACGACTTCGTCGTGCAGGCGCTCGGTGGCCTGATGAGTGTGACTGGAGCGGCCGACGGACCGGGAATGAAGTCGGGGGTCGCCCTTGTCGACGTGCTCACGGGCAAGGATCTCGTCGCCGGGGTGCTCGCGGCACTGCTCAGCAGGTCGGCGTCGGGACGAGGATCTCGGATCGAACTCGACTTGCTCTCGAGCTCGCTGGGTGCACTCGCGAACCAGGCACAGGCATGGCTCGGTGCCGGAGTTCTTCCGGGAAGGCTCGGCAATGTGCATCCGTCGATCGCGCCCTACCAAACGCTCCGCTGCGCGGATGGTGACCTTGCGGTTGCGTGCGGCACTGACGGCCAGTTTCGTCAACTCGTCGACGCGCTGGGTGTTCCGGAGCTCGTCGCAGACGAGCGCTTCGTCGCCAACTCCGCCCGCGTGGTGAATCGAGTGCAACTGGTCGATCTGCTGGAGGCTCGGCTGGCCACCGACACGGCTGCGAACTGGGAGCGCGCGTTGGGTGAGCGCGGCGTTCCCGCGGGCCATGTTGCCTCGATTGCCGAGGGCATCGAACTGGCCGAACGGCTCGGTCTCGACCCGACGCTTGAGGTCATCTCATCGAGCGGGGATCGGCGCGGGCGTCAGATTCGCAATTCGGTGCGCTGGACGCCCGCTCTCCCCGTGCGCTCCGCAGCACCTCCGCTGCTCGACGAGCACGGCGATTCGATCAGGACCTGGCTGGGTGCATCCCCCCGCCACACCAACGGAAAGGTACAAGCCTCGTGAACACCACGCAACCCGGCGACCTCATCGATATCGACAGCCTTCTCACTGCAGCAGAGCGGGAGTTCAGAGCAACTGTTCGCGACTATGTCGACACGCGCATCAAGCCGAACATCGCCGGCTGGTATGAGCGGGCAGAGTTCCCGGTCGAGATCATCCCGGAACTCGCCAACCTCGGGCTGCTCGGTATGCACCTCGAGGGGTACGGCTGCGCCGGGCGATCCGCCGTGGAGTACGGCATCGCCGCGATGGAGCTCGAGGCCGGGGATTCCGGGTTGCGGACCTTCGTGAGCGTGCAGGGGTCACTCGCGATGAGCGCGATCCACAAGCACGGCTCTGAAGAACAGAAGCAGCGGTGGCTGCCCGAGATGGCTGCGGGCCGTGTTGTCGGATGCTTCGGCCTGACCGAACCGACGGCGGGATCGGATCCCGGCAGCATGCAGACCCGTGCGAACCGTGACGGCGACGACTGGGTGATCTCCGGCAGCAAGCGGTGGATCGGGCTCGCCTCGATCGCGCACATCGCGATCATCTGGGCGATGACCGACGACGGAGTGCGGGGGTTCATCGTCCCCACGTCGAGCGACGGGTTCACCGCCACCCCGATCCCCCAGAAACTCTCGATGCGTGCCTCCATCCAGTGCGACATCGACCTCGTCGAGGTGCGTGTTCCCGACTCGGCGATACTGCCGAACGCGCGCGGACTCTCCGGCCCATTCGCGTGCCTCGCCGAGGCGCGTTACGGCATCATCTGGGGAGTCATGGGTGCCGCACGGGATAGCTACCTCGCCGCACTCGAGTACTCGCAGCAACGATTGCAATTCGGTAAGGCACTCGCTGGCTATCAGCTCACTCAGGCGAAGCTCGTCGACATGGCCTTAGAACTCGCCAAGGGGAGCTTGCTCGCACTCCATCTGGGCCGATTGAAGGATGCGGGACGCCTCGAACCGCACCAAATCTCAGTTGGCAAGCTCAACAACTGCCGAGAAGCGATCGCGATCTGCCGCGAAGCCCGCACGATCTTCGGCGGCAACGGGATCACCCTTGACTACTCGCCGCTACGGCACGCCAACAACCTCGAAAGCGTGCGCACCTACGAGGGCACCGACGAAGTGCACACCCTCATCATCGGCAACCACATCACCGGCATTCCCGCGTTCCGCAGCTGACCTGAGCGCTCGTCTCGTCGCGCGATAGTCTGGGCGCTGTCGAACAGGGGCGCTGTCGTCCAGAACCACAAAAACCCCCGGAGTTCCGGGGGTTTTCGGTATCGTGACCCCAGCGGGATTCGAACCCGCGTTACCGCCGTGAGAGGGCGGCGTACTAGGCCTCTATACGATGGGGCCGTCACGACAACTTTACGAGTATGCCATATGGGGCAAGGCCTCGCCAAACGGGGGAACGATGAGACACGTACGGCCGACAGCACTGCTCGCAACGGCGATCGTTGCGGCTTTGTCACTGTCGGGATGCAACGTGCTCGCACCGACCCGCGACGCCGCCGGGTTGATCGTCGGGGAAGTGCAAATGCCGTCCACCGACGCCTGGGTCGGTGACTGCTTCAACTTCGTCGAGAACAGCAACTTCTCATACGCCACTGTTGTTCCGTGCACCGAACAACATAGCTACGTCGTCATCGGCAAGGGCACGCTTTCGGATCGACGGATCGCGCGATTCGACAACATCCAGGTCGCCCTCATCCAGCTCTGCCAGAGCACCTTCGACGCTTACGCGGCGGACAAGAATCCGGCGCCCGAGCCGCAATACATCGTCGCGCGAAACACCCTGCCCGACGGTAGCGAGATCACCAACTACTCGTGTCTGGCTACCGACGCAGCGTGACCCACTAGCTTCTTCAGGGCGTGCGCTGGTCCAGGATGCGCAGCGCGTTCGGTACCGCCTCGATTTCGATCGGCAGGGTACCGAACCGCTCGCCGTCGGCATAGGCGACGATGCCCTCGGACTCGATCCTTATCCGCTTCGCCCGATGGATGACCACCCGTGGATCGGTGACATGCTCCCCCTTGAACACTCGGGGAAATACCCGCAGGAAGGACAGACGCGAGAGCGCCTGCACGACGAGCACGTCGAACTCCCCGTCATCCACGAGTGCATCGGGAGTGACCTTCATTCCTCCGCCCAGTGACACGTTGTTACCCACGCTGATGAGGGCGCCGCTGGTCACCAATTCCATATCGTCGATCACCAGTCGGTACGGGATCGGTTTGAGGCGGGCGAGCTCAAGCAACAGCGCGATGATGTAGCGGCTGGGGCCCTTCGGGTGTTCCATGTTGTTCGCGCGCTCGTTGACTATCGCGTCGAAACCCGCGGAGAGCACACAGGCGAACCAACGCTGCGCGGGTAGACCGGTTTCGTCATCCGTGTAGTCGACCCGGCCCGCATCGATCTCCCGCGCGGGTCGGTCGAGGGATGCCACGAGGGTCGCGATCGCTTGCTCGGTGTTCTCGTACGGAATACCGAGCCCGCGTGCCATGTCGTTGCCGGTACCGGAGGGAACCAACCCGAGCGGAACCTTCGTGCCGACCACCAAGTTGGTGCCCAGATTCACCATTCCGTCGCCACCCACGACGATGAGCGCATCCGGTTTGGCCGCGACCGCCTTGGCTCCGGCCACCATGAGCTGATCGAAGTCGGGCTCCTGCAAACTCACGACATCGTGGCCGAGGGCGCGCAGCGTCTGTACGACCGCGGGGCCGACATCCTTGCCTTTGCCGAAGGAGGCAGTCGGATTGATCGCCACGACGAGTCGCTTGCGCTTCATGGGTCTCATCGGCGGCTTCTCCTGACTGGCTTCATCGTCGTCACCGGCCAAGTATGTCGGTTTTCGGCGTCGCACACCGCGCCGTCATTGCGAACGACACCACGACCATTCCCGCGGCAATACGCTGAGAGTATGAAGCTGACGAAGTTCGAGCACTCCTGTCTGGTCCTCGAGAAGGCCGGCGCCACTCTCGTTATCGACCCGGGATCGTTCACCACACCACTCATCGACGTGAACGGCGTCGTCGCCATCGTCATCACGCATGAACACGCCGACCACTGGACTGCGGAGCACCTCGAACGTCTGCTCGAGCGCAACCCGAAGGCGCGCATCCTCGGGCCGGCGGGTGTCGCAGAGGCCGCGAGCGGCTTCGCGGTCGAGACCGTCAAGGATGGCGACGTCATCCAGGTCGATCCGTTTACGCTGCGGTTCTTCGGCTCGAAGCACGCCGTTATCCACTCGTCGATACCGGTCGTCGACAATGTCGGCGTGCTCGTCGATGACGCCCTCTACTACGCGGGCGACTCGTACACCGTGCCGCCTGTCGCGGTCGAAACGCTCGCCGTTCCGATCGGTGCGCCGTGGCTCAAGATTGGCGATGCCATGGACTATGTGCTCGAGATCAAGCCGCGGCGAGCCTTCCCCGTTCACGACAGCGTGCTCTCCCAGATCGGCAAGGGGATGACTCGGGCCCGCATCGACATCGTCACGAAGCAGGGCGGCGGGGAGTTCTTCGTTCTCGAGACCGGGGAGTCCCTCGACCTCTAGCGCGAGCTAAAGCACGAGGCGCATGAACGCGAGGTCAAGCCACTTGTCGAACTTGATCCCCACCTCGCGCATGATCTGCGGTGACTCGAAACCCAGTTGCTGATGCAAGGCGATCGACCCGCTGTTGCCTGCCTCGATCGCCGCGATCATCACGTGAACACCTCGTTCGCGGGCGAGCTCGATGAGGTCGACCATGAGCATCCGCGCGATTCCCTGCCGCTGGTATTGCTCGGCGACGTACACGGAGTTCTCGACGGTAAACCGATACCCGGTCCGCTCTCTCCACGGCCCGTACGCCGCGTACCCGGCCACCACGCCGTCGATGTCGGCGACGATCACCGGATGCCCCGCCGCATCGTGCGCCGCAAGCCAACGCTCGCGGTCAGCGCGATCGGACTCGACCTCGGTCCAGATAGCCAGAGTGTCGCGAATCGCGGTGTTATGAATGGCGAGGATGGCGTCGACATCTGAATCGACTGCCGGACGGATGAGCAACAATCAGCCCTCAAGAATGCTTTGCTGGGGTACCTGGACTCGAACCAAGAACAAAAGAATCAGAATCTTCCGTGTTGCCAATTACACCATACCCCAATGGGCTCGGGCCAAGCCTGAGCCGACTGTCTACTTTAGCCTACCCGTGGCGCGGCGTCATATTGGACCACGCAAAACCCGGTGCTTTCGCACGATGCAGTCGCTGAGATGTCGAAACCGAGCCGGTCGCCGGGCCCGAAAGTGAACTCGTAACTAGTGCCCGCGCGCGTGGCATCCTCGACCTCGGCGAACAGTGCCGTCATGTCGGGGGGCGCCCAGCCGAACTCCTCGCTGTGGCCCTGCAGAAGCGCGAGGGCGTCCCGGAATGGCAGGGCTCCGGAAGCCAGTGCAGCGATCCCGGTCACGAGACCGTTCTTCGACGTCACCGTGAGTTCCGACACCGTGAGCCAGGTGCCACCGTGGCCCTCTCCCCCACCGTTGATGATGAGGTAATAGTCGTTGTCGGTGTCATCGTGAAAACTGGGGCCGATCGTCGTGGCCCCGTCCCCGATGAGGTCAATCGCTGCGGCCTGAACCGGCGGGCGGGCGAAGTCGATCCGCACCCGTCGCGACTTCTCGATGTAGTCGATGCCTTCAGCGCTGAACGACGACCAGTTAAGTTCGGTAACCTGCCCGACCGTGGGCTTCGGCAACGGGGTTCCGAGACCCTGATTGAGTAGCACTGCCGAGGTAGTGCCGATCGCGACGATCAGAACGAGCGTGATTGCGGCGGGGATCCATGCGAACCACCATGCCCGCTTGCGTTTGACGTCGAAGCTGGTCACGACTCGGTCACAGGGCGGCTCGAAGCTTCGCTATTCGAACGAGCGTCGACTCACGGCCCAACAACTCCATGGACTCGAACAGCGGGGGGCTGATGCGCCGACCGGAGATCGCTGTCCGCAAGGGCCCGAACGCGATCCGCGGCTTCAACTGCTTCCCGTCGATGAGCTCGGCGCGCAGGGCGGCTTCGATCGCCTCCGTGTTCCAAGGGGCAACGGCCGGCAGAACTGCGGCGGCGGCATCCAGCACCACAGCTCCCTCTTCGCCCGGCATAGCGTCTGCGGCGAAGTCAAGCTCGGCGTCGGCGGTGAACAGGAACGCAAGGAGGTCACGCGCCTCGCCCAGCAATTGCATGCGCTCTTGCACGAGCGGAGCCGCTGCGAGGAGCATCGACCGGTCGGCGTCATCCTTGATCAGATCGCCGAGATAGGGAAGGAGGCGATCAGCGAAGTCCTCGACGGTGAGCAACCGAATGTGGTCGCCGTTGATCGACTCGGCCTTCTTCACGTCGAAGCGCGCGGGGTTGGGGTTGACGTCGACAACATCGAATGCCGCGATCATCTCGTCGATCGAGAAGACGTCCCGGTCGTGCGTCAGTGACCAGCCCAAGAGGGCGAGATAGTTGACCAGACCCTCCGGGATGAACCCGCGATCCCGGTGGTGGAAGAGATTGGATTCCGGGTCCCGCTTGGAGAGCTTCTTGTTGCCCTCACCCATTACATACGGCAGGTGGCCGAAGCGCGGGATGAACTCCGCGATGCCGATCTCGATGAGAGCCGTGTAAAGCGCGATCTGCCGCGGCGTGGAGGAGAGCAGATCCTCGCCACGGAGCACGTGGGTGATCCCCATGAGCGCGTCGTCGACAGGGTTCACGAATGTGTAGAGCGGCGCCCCATTGGGTCGCACGACCACGAAATCAGTGAACGACCCAGCCGGGAACGTGATTTCGCCGCGAACGAGGTCGTCGAAACTCAGATCAGTGTCAGGGACGCGCAGGCGCAGCGCAGGCTGGCGCCCCTCTTTCTTGAAGGAGTCCCGCTCGGCTGCGGTGAGCTCGCGCTCGAAATTGTCATAGCCCTGCTTGGGGTCGCGACCCGCCGCAACGTTTCGAGCTTCGATTTCCTCGCCCGTCGCGTAGCTCTCGTAGAGATGCCCCGACGCGGTGAGTTTCTCGATGACCTCCTGATAGATCTCGGTGCGCTGCGACTGCCGATAGGGTTCGTTCGGCCCGCCGACGTCGATCCCCTCGTCCCAGTCGATGCGCAACCACCGCAGAGCGTCGAGAAGCTGCAGGTAGCTCTCCTCGCTGTCGCGCGCGGCATCCGTGTCCTCAATGCGGAAGACAAGCTTGCCACCCGTGTGACGTGCGTACGCCCAGTTGAAGAGTGCGGTCCGGATGAGGCCGACATGCGGAGTCCCGGTCGGCGAGGGGCAGAACCGCACGCGAACGTCGGAACCAGTAGCTGTGGAGAATGTGGCGCTCATCGCCGATAAGTCTACGGTCCGTGGGTGCAGTCGCGGCCTGTCGTCGGCGGCCGGGACGGTGGGTGACCGGCCCGGCCCCGCGACGGTGGTGTTGGCAATTCAGGACCGCGAGCGCGCCAAAGCGCTTAACCTGTGCCCACGTTGCACCCTCGGCAGGGATTGTCCTGAGTTGCCGACGCCGGGCGAGCACGGAACCGGGCGAGCGCGGGACCCGGCGAGCGCGGGACCCGGCGAGCACGGGACCCGGCGAGCACGGAACCGGGGGCGAACGCGGGACCGGGTGAGCGCGGGACCCGGCGAGCGCGGGCGAGGGCCGTCGGCCGGCGGTGGCCGAGACGGAGCTAGGCGGCCCGGACGGGATTGCGGAGGGTGCCGATACCGGGGACGGAGATCTCGATCGTGTCGCCGTCGGCGAGCTGGCCCACGCCCGCGGGCGTTCCGGTCAAGATCACGTCGCCAGGAAGCAGAGTGAATACCGACGACGCGAAAGCAACAAGGGCTGGCACCGAGTGCACGAGGTCAGTAAACGGCGCGGACTGTCGGGTGTCGCCATTGAGGCGCGATTCGAGTGACTCCGTCGCAAGATCCAACTCGGTCTGAATGATGGGGCCGAGCGGGCAGAACGTGTCAAAACCCTTGGCGCGACCCCATTGGCCGTCTCGCTTCTGCAGGTCGCGCGCAGACACGTCATTGGCGATCGTGTAGCCGAAAATGACGCTTGCCGCGTCTGACACCGGCACGTTTCGCGCGACGCTGCCGATGACGACAGCCAATTCACCCTCGAAATCAACATGGGTGCTCTGCTTGGGCAACACGATCGCGTCGCCAGGACCGATTACCGACGTGTTTGGCTTGAGAAACATCATCGGCTCGTCAGGGACCTCATTGCCGAACTCCGCAGCGTGGGCGCGGTAGTTGCGTCCGATCGCGATGACCTTCGAGCGCGGAATCACCGGCGCGAGCAGGCGCACCTCCGTGATCGGGACGCGCTCGTCACGGGTGTCGAATCCCGAGAACAGCGGATCCCCCGCCAGCACGACCAAATCGGTACCGTCGAGAATGCCGTAACGAGGGTCCCCGCTACCGGCCGTGTTCAGGGAAAAGCGTGCGATCTTCATGGCTACGATCGTGCCATGGCTGTCGACCTACTGTGGACCGGACCCGAATCCGGCGTCGGGACTCTCGTGCTGGGACACGGGGCCGGGGCCGCGATGGATTCCGTCGGGATGAACGACCTAGCTGACGTGCTCGCGAGCCGTGGCATCCGCACCGCGCGGTTCGAGTTCGGCTACATGGCCGCGCGGCGCGAGGGCGTCCGCAAACCACCGCCTCGCGCTGAGAGTCTCGCCGGCGAGTACCGTTCCGCGGTGGAGCAGATCGGCGGCGCGCCGTTCATCGGCGGACGTTCCATGGGCGGACGGGTCGCCACCCTTGTCGCCGACGAACTTCAGCCGCCCGGCGTCGTGTGCTTCGGATATCCCTTCCATCCGCCGGCCAAGCCAGAGCAATTGCGTACCGCTCACCTCGAGCACCTGCGAACACCCCTGCTCATCGTGCAGGGCACGCGCGACGAATTTGGCACGCGCGACGACGTCGCGGGGTACCGCCTCTCCCCAGCTGTTGAGCTTGTGTGGCTGGAAGACGGAGACCACGGGCTTCGACCCCGCAAAGCGATCTCCGGGTTCACGTACAAGCAGCACCTCGAGAGTGCCGCCGACGCCGCGCTCGCGTTTATTCGCGCCCGCTGATCGCGCCCGCTCTAGTCGGCGATCGCGTCGAGCCTGGTCATCCAGCCGTGGCGATCGGCTATGCGGCCGTACTGAATGTCTGTGAGCTCTTGGCGCAGCGACAACGTGAGCTCGCCCGCCGGTGCCTCCGCGTCGCCGATCGTGAAGGCAGCGGCCTTGAATGCGGCGATGGGAACGACAACGGCGGCGGTACCGCACGCGAACATTTCCACGATCTCGCCGGATGCCACGCCCTCGCGCACCTCGTCGATGGTGACCCTGCGCTGCTCGACCGTGAGCCCGCGGTCTTTCGCGAGCTGCAGCAGCGAGTCGCGGGTGATCCCCTCAAGGATGCTCGGCGACTCCGGCGTCACCACTCGACCGTCGCGGTACACGAACACCACGTTCATCCCGCCTAGTTCTTCGATGTACCTGCCCTGCTCCGAGTCGAGGAACAGCACCTGGGCGCATCCGTGATCGTAGGCCTCCTGCTGAGCGATCAGCGATGACGCGTAGTTGCCGCCGGTCTTCGCTGCACCCGTGCCACCGCGGCCAGCGCGCGCGTAGTCGGTGGAAACCCAGATCGACACGGGAGCGACTCCCCCACTGAAGTAGGCACCCGCGGGGCTAGCGATGACGTAGTAGTTGACCTTCTTCGCCGGGCGCACCCCGAGGAAGGCCTCCTTCGCGAACATGAAGGGGCGCAGGTACAGACTCGTGTCTTCGGCTGACGGCACCCAGCGGGCGTCGACCGCGATGAGCTGTCGCAGCGACTCGATGAAGTACTCGGTGGGCAACTCAGGAAGCGCGAGGCGCGCAGCGGAACGCTTCATCCGCTCGGCATTCATCTCGGGTCGGAACCCCCAGATCGAACCGTCCTCGTGACGGTAGGCCTTGAGACCCTCGAAAACCTCCTGCGCATAGTGCAGCACGGCGGCCGCGGGGTCTAACGCGATCGGACCGTACGGTTGCACTCGGGGACGGTGCCACCCGCCCTGCTCGCTCCAGCAGATATCGACCATGTGGTCGGTGAAATGCTTGCCGAAGCCGGGCTCAGCGATGATGTCTGCGTGCTCGGCAGCCGAGCGGGCATCCTGGTTCTGCTTCACCAGGAACTGAAGCGTCGTGGGGGCGAGAAGGTTCTTCATGGGGTTCCTTAGTCGGGGAGTCTGTTAAGTGTGCGCCAGTTACCGCTGAGATACGAGAGCGGCAATTGCGTCGCCGACCTCCGCGGTCGAACGCTTCGTTGCACCCCGTGCGGCCAGATCGGCTTCCACTGCCGCTGTCACCTTGGCTGCGGCTTCCGTCTCGCCCCGATGCGCGAGCAGAAGTGCAACCGAAAGGATCGCCGCGGTGGGGTCGGCGAGCTGCTGGCCCGCGATGTCCGGAGCCGACCCGTGCACGGGCTCGAACATCGACGGGAAGGCGCCATCAGGGTTGATATTTCCCGAGGCCGCCAGTCCGATGCCTCCGCTGATAGCGGCTGCGAGATCGGTGATGATGTCGCCGAAGAGGTTGTCCGTGACGATGACGTCGAATCTACTCGGATTCGTGACGAGGAAGATAGTTGCCGCATCGACGTGGAGGTAATCCCAGACCACTTCGGGGAAATTGGCTGCCTCCGCGGTCACGATCCGTTGCCACAATGATCCGGAATGCGTGAGCACGTTGGTCTTGTGCACGAGCGTCAGTTTCTTGTTGCGCTGCTGGGCCTTCTCGAAGGCGAACCGCACCACGCGTTCCACTCCGAATGCGGTATTGACTGACACCTCTGTGGCGATCTCGTGCGGGGTTCCCACCCGGATGCGCCCACCATTGCCCACGTATGGCCCCTCGGTACCCTCCCGCACCACGAGAAAGTCCACATCTCCGGGGTTGGCCAGCGGAGAGGTGACGCCAGGGAAGATCGCCGACGGACGCAGATTCACGTAGTGGTCGAACGCGAACCGGAGCTTGAGGAGAAGTCCACGTTCGATGATCCCGTCGGCGAGTCGGACATCCCGTGGGTCTCCGCCGACAGCGCCCAGCAAGATCGCGTCGTGCTGCGCGAGTGCGTCCAGATCCGACTGTTCGATGATCGTGCCGGTTTCGAGGAAGTGACCCGCACCAAAGGGGAATTCGGTGGTGGTCACCGCCACCCCCGTGGCATTGAGGACCTTGAGTGCTTCGGCGATGACCTCAGGGCCGATACCGTCTCCGGGAATGATTGCGAGGGAGTGCGAAGTGGACATGTCACAACGATATCGGCAGCGCACCCCTTGGTTTTTCAGGGAACCTGAGTAGGGTCAGCCTCATGAGTATTGGAACCGGAATCGTATTGTTCGTCATCGGCGCGATCCTCACCTTCGCCGTCAACCTCGAGAACTCCTATGTGAACCTCGACCTCGTCGGGTACATCCTGATGGGTGCAGGCTTCGTGGTCTTCGTCATCGGCTTGGTTCTCATGATGCGCAAGCGTCAGTCCGTTACGACCGTCACTTCAGGGGTTGACTCGAATGGCGGAAGCGTTTCAGAGCGTCGCACCTCGACAACGCCAGACGACGTCGTCTAAACCGAACCCGCGGGAGTTGCTACTCGACGACGATGTCGATCGCCCTCAGGAGATCGGCCTCGATAGCGGTACGCACCGAGTCGAGTAGTTGCTCCGGCACGGGAGAATCGACGATCAGCACGCTGAGCGCCTGGCCACCGCGGCTCTGGCGAGCTATCTGCATGCCCGCGATGTTGATGTTGGCCTCGCCGAACTCTTTGCCGTAGAGCGCCACGATTCCGGGTCGATCCCGGTAGATCATCACGATCAGGTGCTCAGCCAGCGGAACCTCGACGTCGTAGCCGTTGATCTCGACGATCTTCTGCGTCTGCTTCGTGCCGGTGAGCGTTCCCGACACCGAGATGGTGTCGCCGCTCGACAGGGAGCCACGAATCGTGAGCAGGTTGCGATACTCCTCGCTTATGGCATCCGTCGTCAGCCGCACCGTGATCCCTCGCGCCTCGGCGAGCAACGGTGCGTTCACATAGCTGACCGATTCACTCACGATGTTCGAGAACACGCCCTTGAGCGCGGCGAGCTTGAGGACGTTGACGTCATGCTCGACGATCTCGCCGCGAACCTCGACATCGATAGTGGTGACGGGGCTGTCGGCGAGGCCCGCGAAGACCTGGCCAAGCTTTTCCATCAGCTGGATGCCCGGCCGCACGTTCGGGTCGATGGCGCCGCCGGCCACGTTGACGGCATCGGGGACGAGTTCACCGTCGAGGGCGAGGCGAACCGAGCGGGCAACCGAGACGCCGGCCTTCTCCTGCGCCTCATCGGTGGACGCTCCAAGGTGAGGGGTGAGAACCACATTGTCGAGCCCGAGCAGGGGCGAGGCGGTCGGAGGCTCGCTCACGAACACATCGAGACCGGCACCAGCGATCCGCTTGGATCGCAGGGCGGCGAAGAGGGCATCCTCGTCAATCAAGCCGCCGCGCGCCACGTTGACGATGTAGGCGGTGGGCTTCATGAGTCCGAGCTGGTCGGTGCCGATCATCCCGGTTGTCTCGGGGGTCTTTGGCATGTGGATGGTAATGAAGTCCGACTGAGCAAGAAGCTCGGCGAGGGTCAGGAGAGTGACACCGAGTTGCTGCGCACGTGCGCTCGTGACGTACGGATCGAAGGCAACGACGTTCATGCCGAACGCCTGCACCCGCTCCGTGATGAGCGCACCGATGCGACCGAGGCCGATGATGCCGATGGTCTTCTCGTAGAGTTCCGTGCCCGTGTACTTCGAGCGCGCCCAAGTACCAGCCGCGAGGTTCGCGTGTGCTGCGGGGATGTGCCGCGCGAGCGAGAGGATGTGGCCGACGGTCAACTCTGCCGCCGAGATGATGTTCGACGTCGGCGCATTCACGACCATGACGCCTGCCGCGGTGGCGGCCTTAATGTCGACGTTGTCGAGGCCGACACCCGCACGGGCGACCACCTTCAGTCGCTTTGCTGCGGCAATCGCCTCAGCATCGACGTTCGTCGCGGAACGGATCAGGATGGCACTCGCGTCTGCGAGGGCAGAGAGCAGAGCAGGGCGGTCGGTGCCGTCCACGGTAATGACATCGAAGTCGGGCCCGAGGGCTTCGACGGTAGCGGGCGAGAGTTCTTCGGCGATCAATACGATCGGCTTGGCCACGGGATCGAATCCTTCAGTCAGTGGGCTCGGGTGCTGCTGCACAACCCCAGCAACTTTACTGCGTGCTCGGATGCCTCGGCGCCCGTGTGACGATATCTCTCGTCATGAGGCAAGCTGCTAGCGCGCGAGACGCAGTTCGATGACCTCGACCACGTGCGGGAACAACGGATGCGACGGGTCGAGCCCTGTGATCGTGGCGGCAAGGGCATCCGCTGCCGCACCACTGGCGAGCATCGCCTGAAGGTCGACACTCTCGGCGTCGGCTTCCACATCGAATCGGAGTGCTGCGCCCACCGCGTTGAGCAGGTTCCACACCTCCATGCCGCGCTCCGCAAGCTCGGCGGCAGGACCGATGAACCGTTCGTTACGGCTGAGCTTGCGCAAGGGTCCCCGCCCCACGCGCTCACACGTGTCGGGGAGTGCAGGGTTGGAGATGCGCTTGAGCGTCTTCTCGATGTATGCCTGCTGCTCGTCGGGGTCGAAGCCGTGCTTGGCGACCAACAGCGCCTTCGTCTCCGCGAGGACCGCGCGGATCTCCGCCTGCAGCTCAGGGGTCGCCAGCGCTTCGCGGATCGAGACCCAGCCCCGATCGATGCCGTGATACGCGGCAGCGGCGTGCGCAGTATTGACGGTGAAAAGTTTGCGCTCGATGAACGGCTCAAGGTCGTCGACCCACGTCACGCCGTAGATCTCGGGAGTCTTGCCGTCGAAGGGGGTGCGGTCGACCACCCATTCAAAGAACGACTCGATCGTGACATCGAGGCCACCCGCTTGTTCGGGAACGATGCGGTCGATTGCGCAGTTCGCAAAAATCGCAGAGGCAGCGGGGTCGTGCTTGCGCACCTCGATGGCCAACAGGTCGGTACCGCCGATGGCGTTCTCGCAGGCGATAACCACGAGTGGCTCGGGATTGGTGCGGGCAGCGAGACCGGCGGCAATCACCGGAGCGACGAACTGAAGGATGCGCGCGCCGACCGCCGTCGTGACGATGTCCGCGGCCGCGATCTCGGCAATGACATCAGCCTCGTGACTCTTCGAATTGATGGCCCGATAGTTGTCGACGGTCTTCGTGACGGCTCCCTCGCCGACCTCGATGACCTCGTAGCTGTCGCGGGATTGCAGTGCACCGATGAGTTCTTCGCTCACATCGGCGAAGACGACCTCGTACCCGCTCTCGTGCAAGAATTGCGCGACGAAGCCACGGCCGATGTTTCCTGCCCCGAAATGTACCGCCGTCTTTCCCATGAACCGAGTCTATTCGCGGCCTGCCATCGCAACACGAGCGGGCCGTTAGACGGACGTCACGTCCATGGGGTTAACTCGTCACACGATGGACCTGATTTACGTGCGCGAGGCCAGGGTGGCGAGTACCCGTTCAGCGCTGTCCCTTGCTCCCGGCGAGGTCGTGATCGGGGGCGGCACGTGGCTCTATTCCGAAGAGCAGCCCGCCGACGTGACGGGGGTTGTCGACCTGATGGGGATGGGCTGGGAGCCCGTCACCCGATCCGATGACACACTCGTTATCGCGGCCACGTGCACCGTCGAAACACTGAGAGCGCTGCCGGACTCTCCGCTCTTCCAACAGTGTGCCGACTCGCTCCTCGCGTCGTGGAAAATTCAACGAATCGCCACTGTCGGCGGCAACATCGCACTCGCCCTTCCGGCGGGTCCGATGACCGCACTCGCCGTCGCACTTGACGCGACACTCGTGCTGTGGACCGCCGAATCGGAGCGTCGCGTCCCCGCCGCCGAGTTCGTCACCGGCGTGCGCGCCACGATTCTCGAGCCCGGCGAGATCCTGCGGGCCATCGAGATCCCTCTCGCGTCCCTGCACCGCACAGCGTTCCGCCGAATCTCGCTGTCACCCCTCGGCCGCACGGGAACCCTCGTGACCGGCCGCACGGATACCACGGGCACGACGGTCTTCTCGGTAACGGGTGGCACCGCTCGACCCCACCGCCTCGCGTTCGACGCTCCCCCGGCCCCAGCCGAAGTCGCCACGGCAGTGGACTCGATCGACGACTGGCATCTCGATGCGCACGGCACGCCCGACTGGCGGCGCGCGATGAGCCTTGTCTTCGCCGAAGAGATCAGGGCGGAGCTGTCGTGAAGTTCACGGTCAACGGTTCTTCTGTCGACGCCGCACCGCGCCCCGGACAGGTGCTGCGGACCCTGCTGCGTGACCTCGAGCATTTCGAGGTCAAGAAGGGCTGCGACGCCGGTGACTGCGGCGCGTGCACAGTCCTACTCGATGGTGCACCGGTGCACTCGTGCATCTACCCCGCACATCGGCTCGACGGCGCGAGCGTCACCACGGTGTCGGGCCTCGGCACACCTGAGGCGCCGCATCCGATGCAGCAGGCATTCGTCGACGCGGGCGGATTCCAGTGCGGCTACTGCACGGCTGGGGTCGTGGTCACGGCGTCGACGTTCGGTGATGACGTTTCGCGGGACGACCTCCCTCGGCTGCTCAAAGGCAACCTGTGCCGCTGCACGGGCTACCGCTCGATCGGTGACGCGATCTGCGGGGTGCACAACACCGAGCAGGCGGACGCGGGGGATGCCGCGGGCCGCTCGATCGCACCCCCCGCCGCCCTGCGCGTGGTGACCGGGACTGAGCCCTACACGCTCGACGTGAGAACCACGGGCCTTCTGCATCTTGCCGTGCTCGGATCACCCCACGCCCACGCGCGCATCCTGTCGATCGACGCGGCGGCGGCGCTCGCCATGGACGGGGTGCATGCGGTGCTCACTCACCTGGATTCCCCCGACGTGCTGTTCTCCACCGCCCGCCATGAGCACCGCACCGACGATCCCGATGACACTCGCGTGTTCGACACCGTGGTCCGGTTCCGCGGCCAGCGCGTCGCGGCGGTCGTCGCGGAAAGTGCGGCGCTCGCCCAGCGCGCCGCCGCCGTGATCGCGGTCGAGTACGAGGAGCTGCCGGCGGTGTTCGATCCGCTGCTCGCACGAGAGCCGGGAAGTCCACTCGTGCACGGCGACAAAAGTGCGGAGTCGCGCATCGGGGATGTGACCCGCAACACCGTGGCAGAGTTCCACGGCGAGCTGGGTGACGTAGCCGGCGCTGTGGCTGCTGCGGAGGCATCCGGCGGCGCGTCGTACACCGGGGTGTGGCAGACCCAGCGCGTGAGCCATGCCGCACTCGAAACGCACGCAGCACGGGGCTGGCTCGATACTGAGGGGCGCCTGGTGATCCGCACGTCGAGTCAGGTGCCGTTCCTCGTGCGGGACGAGCTCGCCCACATCTTCTCTCTCGACCCCGCTCGCGTGCGGGTTTTCACGGCACGCGTCGGCGGCGGTTTCGGCGGCAAACAGGAACTGCTCACCGAAGACCTCGTGACCCTCGCCGTGCTCAGGACCGGCAAGCCGGTGCAATACGAGTTCACCCGCGGTGACGAGTTCACTATCAGCCCGACGCGGCATCCTATGCGGGTCGCAGTGACGGTCGCGGCCGATACTCACGGCACGCTCACCGCCCTCGCCGTTGACCAGCTCATGGACACCGGCGCGTACGGCAACCACGGCGTCGGCGTCATGTTCCACTCGATCCACGAGTCGGTCGAGGTGTATCGGTGCGCCAACAAGCGCGTCGATGCCCAAGCGGTGTACACCAACAACCTGCCGTCCGGTGCATTCCGCGGCTATGGCCTCGGGCAGGTGATCTTCGCGATCGAATCCGCGATGGACGAGCTCGCGCGCACGCTCGCGATCGATCCGTTCGAGTTCCGCCGCAGAAACGTCATCCTGCCCGGGGACGACCTCGTCGTGACGTCGGTGGACGAGAAGAGCGACCTATCGATGGTCAGCTATGGGCTCGACCAGTGCCTCGACCTCACCGAGGCCGCACTCGATTACTCCCGATCGGGTCCCGCTGGCTGGCCGGTCGGCACCGGCATGGCCCTCGCCATGATCGCGACCATCGCACCCAGTGGGCACTACGCGACAGCCTCGGTCACCCTGCTCGAGCCCGACAGCTACGAGATCGCCGTGGGCACCGCCGAGTTCGGCAACGGCACCACGACGGTGCACGCCCAACTCGTGGCAACCGCTCTGGGTACGACCGTCGATCGCATCCGCATCCGGCAGTCCGACACGGATGCCGTCGCCTACGACACCGGAGCGTTCGGGTCGGCCGGGGTGGTCGTGGCGGGCAAAGCCCTGCTCGCGGCTGCCGAGAACCTGCGCGACCTGATCGCGGTGGAGGGCCCACGGCCCGGCCTCACCGCCGCCGCCACCCACGACGGAACCCCGCGCTCCGTCTCGTTCAACGTGCACGCGTTCCGGGTTGCCGTAAATCCGGCAACGGGAGAGGTGCGCATCCTCCAGTCGATCCAGGCCGCCGATGCAGGCTATGTCCTGAACCCCGAGCAGTTACGCGGCCAGATCGAGGGCGGCACTGCCCAGGCAATCGGCACCGCGCTGTATGAAGAAATGCAGCTCGACGGTGAGGGCCGCGTGCTGACCACCGCATTCCGCAACTACCACGTGCCGCAATTCGCGGACATACCTACGACCGAGGTGTTGTTGGCCGAGACCTCTGACGCCCTCGGGCCGCTCGGAGCGAAGTCCATGAGTGAGGCGCCTTACAACCCCGTCGCGCCCGCCCTCGCCAACGCGATCCGGGATGCCCTTGGCCAACGGCCCCACGAACTGCCGATGTCACGCGACCGCCTGTGGCGGTTGGTCAACCCCGGCTAGGTCGGATCGAGCCGCCTACCTCGCGGCGAGGTCGCGCGCTGCCGTCGCGGCCGCGCGGGCGATCTCCCGCTGGTCGACCCGGGAGAGCTCACCCTGCTCGACGACGGTCTCGCCGTTGACGATCAGTTGGGCCACAGTCGGCATCGCGCCGAGAGTGAGCGCTGCGAGCGGGTCGGCGATACCCGCGTGCTCGACATCGTCGATGCGCCACAGAGCGAGGTCCGCGAGCTTGCCGGGCTCGAGCGACCCGATCTCGTCCTGACGTCCGAGAACGCGCGCGCCGCCCATGGTTGCGACGCGCAACACGTCGCGGCCGGTTATCGAATCCGCGCCCGAGCGCAGGCGATTCATGAGCAGTGAGTTCCGAATCTCAGTACCGAGCTGGCCGGACTCGTTCGAGGCGGCGCCGTCAACACCGAGTCCGACGGGGATCCCCGCCGCGAGCATCTCCACGATGGGGGCGATCCCGGCCGCGAGACGTGCGTTGGAGGACGGGCAGTGTGCCACCCCCGTGCCGGTCGCTGCGAACTTCGAGATGGAATGTTCATCGAGGTGGACGCAGTGCGCCATCCACACATCGTCGCCGAGCCAGCCGAGCGATTCCAGATAGTCGGTGGGCCCCATTCCGAACCGCTCGTGGCAGAACGCCTCCTCCTCGACGGTCTCCGAACCGTGAGTGTGCAGCCGCACGCCCAGGTCACGGGCGAGAACCGCGGCCTCGCGCAGGAGGTCCGACGTCACCGAGAAGGGCGAGCAGGGAGCGATGGCCACGCGCACCATGCTGTCGAAGCCTGGGTTGTGGTACCGAGCTACGGCATCCGCGCTGGCCTGCAACGCGGCATCCGTGGTCTCGACTGCGAAGTCGGGCGGCAGACCGCCGTCGGACTCGCCGAGGTCCATCGACCCGCGCGTGACGTGCAGGCGCAACCCCAATTCCGAGCCAGCGTCGATGATGCCGCCGAGGATGTCGCCGGAACCCTGAGGGAATACGTAGTGATGATCGGCGACCGTCGTGCACCCCGATCGCGCGAGCACCGACATCGCCCCGGCCGCGCCGGCCCGAACCAAGCCCGCGTCGATGCGCGACCACGACGGGTAGAGGGCTACCAGCCAGTCGAAGAGGATCGAGTCTTGCGCTATGCCCCGCGTGAGCCACTGGTAGAGGTGGTGGTGCGTGTTGACGAGCCCCGGCGTGAGCAAGTGACCGGTGCCGTCGATCCACGTCGCACCCTCCGTAAGCTCGGATGGGGCGCTCCCCTCGCCGACCGCGACGATCCGTGAACCGTCGATGACCACATGGCCGCGCGGATGCTCGGTGCCGACCGAATCGACCGTGGCGACATAGGCGCCCTCAATAACTGTGCGGGTCATGCGCGTACCGATCGTCGAGTGTGGATGGCACCGTCGAGGACGGTGAGGGGCAAAGCTGTGGTGTCCGTGCGTGCGGCGAGCACCTCGGCGAGGATCGAGATGGCGGTCTCTTGCGGCGTGCTCGCGCCGAGGTCGAGGCCGATCGGCGAATGCAAGGCCGCCAGCGCCGCCGGGGTGACACCGCGCTCGAGCAACGACGCGATGCGGCGATCGTGGGTGGCGCGCGAACCCATCGCGCCGACGTAGGCGACCGGCAGCGCGAGAGCTTGGGCGATCAACTCGGCGTCGAACCGCGCATCGTGGCTCAGCACACAGATGACAGTGCGCTCGTCGATCGTGGTCGACGCAAGATATTCGGTGGGCCAGACGACAACTGTCTCAACGCCCGGAAAACGCTCAGCCGTTGCGAACAGTGGTCGTGGATCGACGACAGTGACGCGATAGCCCATGACGCGAGCGGCGGCGGCGAGCGCCGTCGAGAACTCCATGGCGCCGAAGATGATCATGCGCGACTCGACCGGGGGCCGTTCCGAGAAGTCCCGGCACACCTCGAGGTCACGGCCTTCGCGGAGGCCCGCCTCGAGCTCCGGGGTGAAGGGCTGAACGTGGACTCGGATGATCCCGCCACAGGTGAGTCCCACCGCGAATGCCGTCTCATCGCTCACGCCGTACTCGACGGTGTGAGCGGGGGCTCCCGCCAAGACGGCTTCGCACGCCTCGACGACCGCACCTTCGACGCATCCGCCGGCGATACTGCCGATCACCGCCTCACCGTCCCACGCCATCGAGGTGCCGACGGTGCGCGGGGCACTACCTTCGATCGAGATCGCCGTGGCCACGACGAGCACGCGACCGGCATCGACAGCGGCGAGCAGCCGGTCTGCGATCTCAAACATGACACCAGCGTTGCACAACCATGGGTCTTGGCGCGCTAGTGGGCTCTCGCCACGAGCACCACGTCGATGGCAATGCCGTTCGGTGTCACGCGATCCACCTGGCGACACTCCACGATGTCGAGCACGGATGCCGCGTGAGTGAGTTCCTCGACCGTCGCGAGCACAGCGGGGTCTTGCGGACCGCCGACGCCTCGCACGAGGTTGTCCCGATCGTGGTTGATGAGCGCGAGTGTGCCGCCCGGGGCTAGGTATCCCGCGGCGGTGCCGATCGCGCGGGAGAGTTCCTCGGCGGGCAACTGCAGGTAGGCGATCACCACGAGGTCGACGAGGGTGGGGCTCACCCACGTCGTGGCATCCGCGACGACCCACTCCACGTCGACACCGAGCTCGGTCGCGCGCTCCTTGCCGGTCGCGAGTCCGACCGCCGAATAATCGACGGCCGTGACCTCCCAGCCGAGGCCGGCGAGCCACAGCGCGTTGCGACCCTCCCCCGCGGCAAGGTCGACGGCGGTACCGGGGTCGAGGTGCTCGAGGGTCGCGGCAATCCAGGCGTTCGGTTCGCGCGACCACACGCCTGCCGTCTCGTAGCGGGCGTCCCAGTCTGATGCTTTCATGGTGCCGACCCTATCCTTCGAAGATTCGGACGGGCGAGGCCGAACGCGACGCGGGCGCACGGGCGCGGGCGGCAATAATGGACAACGAGAGCGACAAGGGGCACTGCGCGCATGACTGAGCAATACGACCTGGTGGTGCGTGCGGCATCCGTGCTGATCGATGGAGTGTTCCGGCCAGCGGAGTTGGGAATCAGCGATGGCCGGATCGCCGCTATCGACGCGGGACCGCTGGAGGGCGATGCCTACATGACGCTCGAGAGCGACGAGGTGCTCCTGCCGGGAATCGTCGACACGCATGTGCACATCAACGAGCCCGGCCGCACCGAGTGGGAGGGCTTCGCGACCGCGACCGCCGCCGCCGCCGCCGGTGGAGTCACCACGGTCATCGACATGCCGCTCAACAGCATCCCCGCGACCACCACCGTCGAGGCGCTCGCGATCAAGAAGGCGGTCGCGACGGTTGCCGTGGACACCGGATTCTGGGGCGGGGCCGTACCGGAGAATCTCGGCAACCTGAAGCCTCTGCACGAGGCGGGAGTATTCGGCTTCAAAGCCTTTCTCGCACCGTCGGGTGTCGACGAGTTCGGCCACTTGGATGCCGACCAGCTCGGCGCGGCACTGGACGAGATCGCGGCGCTCGGCAGCCTGCTCATCGTGCACGCGGAAGACCCCGGAGTGCTCGATGCCTACGCAAACGAGGGCGGCACCAACTACCACCGATTCGTCGAATCTCGACCCGAGGCAGCGGAAGTCACTGCCATCGAACGGGTCATCGCTGGCGTGCGTCGCACGGGCGCACGGGCGCACATCCTGCACTTGAGCAGCGCCGCCGCCCTGCCCGCTCTGCGAGCGGCCCGCGCCGACGGTCTTCCGATCACCGTGGAGACCTGCCCGCACTACCTGACCATGGCCGAGGAACAGGTGCCTGACGGCGCGACCCAATTCAAGTGCTGCCCGCCCATCCGCGACGAGTCCAACCGTGACGCCCTGTGGCAGGCGCTCGTGGACGGCGACATCGACATCGTGGTGACCGACCACTCCCCCGCCACTGTCGAGCTCAAGACGCGTGGCGAGGGCGACTTCGGACTCGCCTGGGGTGGGATCGCCGGCCTTCAACTCGGGCTTGCCGCGGTGTGGACCGAAGCGGCGCGCCGCAGCATCCCCCTCGCTTCGGTGGTGGGTTGGATGTCACGGGGCCCGGCGGATCTCGTCGGACTCGGCCAGAAGGGCCGCATCGCCGTCGGCGCAGACGCCGACCTCGTGGCGTTCGCCCCCGACACGAGGTTCACGGTGCACAAGGAGGAACTCCTCCACAAGAACCCCGTGTGCGCGTACGACGGGCGCGAGTTGCGCGGCGTCGTCCGACGCACCTGGGTGCGCGGGCTGCCACCCGGCCACGGGGAGTTGCTCAGCCGATGACGCTCACCAGCACCCCGCCTCGGGCGTGGGCGATGCTCGCCGTGGGTGTGCTTGCGCAAGTTGCGGGCACCGTCTTCGTCACGACGCCGGCGTTCCTGATCCCTCTCCTCCACCTCGAGCGCGGCATGTCGCTCGCGGATGCGGGACTGCTCGCCGCGGCGCCGACGACAGGCCTCGTGCTCACCCTCATTGCGTGGGGGGCACTCGCCGACCGCATCGGCGAACGAGTGGTCATTGCTGGTGGCCTCGCGCTCACCGCCCTCGCAGCCCTCGGCGCTGTGTTCTCGAGCGGCTATGTCGCGCTCGGCATCTTCTTCCTGCTCGGGGGCATGGCTGCGGCAAGCACCAACGCAGCGAGCGGCCGCGTTGTTGTGGGGTGGTTTCCGAAGCACCGACGTGGGCTCGCGATGGGCATCCGGCAGATGGCTCCGCCCCTGGGGGTCACGATCTCTGCGGTGACGATCCCGGTGCTGGCGTCGGGTTCGGGTATCGCCACGGCCCTGCTCGTGCCGCTCGTGTTCACGGCGGTGATCGCCATCGTCTGCGCGCTGGTGATCTCCGACCCCCCGCGGGCAGCCCGCGCACCGGATGCCGCGGCTCCCGCGAACCCGTATCGCACGAGTGCGTTCCTGTGGCGCATCCATGCCGTCTCGGCGCTTCTGGTCTTGCCCCAGTTCTTGCTGTCGACGTTCGGGTTGGTTTGGCTCGTGTCGGAACAGCACTGGACTCCATTGGCGGCGGGAGTGCTCGTGGGAGCCGCACAGTTCATCGGAGCGATCGGTCGGATTGGCGTGGGGGTGCTGAGCGACCGGGTGGGCAGTCGCGTGCGGCCGCTCCGCTGGGTCGCCGTTTCGGCTTCAGCGGTCATGCTCGTGCTTGCCGCGGTCGACGCGACGCATTTCGCGGCGGCGGGGATAGTGTTCGTGATCGCTACTTCCGTGACCGTCGCAGACAACGGCCTCGCCTTCACCTCCGTCGCCGAGATGGCGGGCAGCCGTTGGGCCGGACGTGCCCTCGGCGCCCAAAACACCGCCCAGTTTCTCACCGCGTCGATCGCGGCGCCCCTGTTCGGCGCGCTCATCGGGCTCCTGGGCTACCCGCTCACGTTCCTGATCTCTGCATTCGCGCCGGCTGTCGCGATCCCGCTCGTGCCCTCAATCGAAGCCGAACACGACAAGCTGTAAGTAACACCCTTGCAACACTGGCTGCAATGATCAGAGCATGGCAATCTTCCTGGGCGACAACCAGTACGGCAAGGCCGAGAACCGCGTAGTACGCATCGTGCGGGATTCACCACGGCACGAGATTCACGACCTCAACGTGAGCACCGCGCTCCGCGGCCCGTTCGGACCCGCATATCTCGAGGGCGACCAGTCGAACGTGCTCCCGACCGACACCCAGAAAAACACAGCGTTTGCGTTCGCGAAGTTGGTCGGCACCGACTCGATCGAGAATTATGGGCTCGCCCTCGCGCGGCACTTTGTGGGCGATGTCGCACCCGTGGAGGGCGCGCGCATCGAGATCGAGGAGTACGCGTGGGAGCGTGCGGTGATCGACGGGGTCGAGCACGACCACACGTGGACTCGCGCGGGTCGTGAAACCCGCACCGCAGCGGTCACCGTCGACGCGACCGGTGAGTACGTGATCGGCGGCTTCAAGTATTTGGTGATCCTCAAGTCGACCGGCTCGGAGTTCGCCGGATTCCTCGTCGACGAGTTCACCACCCTGCAAGAAACTCACGACCGGGTGATGGCGACCTCATTGGTCGCCAAGTGGCGTTTCGACAGCACCGACGTCGACTGGAATGCAACCTACGACAAGGTCAAGGCGATCATGATTCGGGAATTCGCCACCCTCCAGTCGCTCGCACTCCAGCAGACGTTGTGGCACATGGGCAAGGCCGTGATCGAGGAGATCCCGTCGATCGTCGAGGTGCGACTCAGCGCACCGAACAAGCATCACTTCCTCGTAGACCTCTCGCCGTTCGGACTGGAAAACCCCGGCGAGGTGTTCATCGCCGCTGACCGGCCCTACGGCCTCATCGAAGCGCAGGTGCTCGACGAGAACGCTCCCCCCGCCGGCGACGCCTGGCGAATCGCTGCGGGACTGGCCTGAGCATGACCAGCGACGCGGAATGGCTCGAACGCACCATCCGGCTCGCCACAGAGAACGTGGCTGACGGTGGCGGTCCGTTCGGAGCCGTCATCGTCCGCGACGATGAACTCATTGCTGAAGGGCAGAATCGCGTCACCGCGAGCCTCGACCCGACTGCGCACGCCGAGGTCGTCGCCATCCGTGCCGCCTGTCAGGTCGTCGGTGACTTCTCCCTCGCAGGCGCAACTCTCTACACGTCGTGCGAACCGTGCCCACTGTGCCTGTCGGCCGCCTTGTGGGCGCGGGTCGACCGGGTGGTGTTCGCCGCAGATCGTGACGACGCTGCGCGCGGTGGCTTCGACGACCGGGAGTTCTACGAACTCTTCAGCCGCGACCGCTCGACCTGGGACGTCACCATCGACTCCTTGCGACCGGATGACGCGACCGCGCCGTTCGACGCATGGCTCGCGCACGAACACCGCACTGACTACTAGGCCGGCGCGTACGTCGACATCCCGGCGGCTGACCAGCGTGACAAACATCGCACGGTCGAGGTCGATGAGTGAAGCAAACGTGGTACTAGCTGCCTCGATAGGTGGAGTACGCGAACGGGCTCAGCAGCAGCGGAACGTGGTAATGCGCGGTGGTGTCGGAGAGAACGAAGTCGATGGTCACTCTGGGGTAGAACGACGTCCGGCCCGCGGCCGCGAAGTAGGGGCCGACCTGAAACTCGAGCCGGTAGTCCCCTGCGGGGAGCAGCTCTGGGCCCAGGTCTTTTACCCGTCCGTCTGCGTCAGTTTGGGCAAGCGCAATGAGAGCACCGTCGGGCCCGGACAGGGCTACGGGAATTCCCGGCGCAGGCAGACCGAGCGCGGCATCCAGAACGTGCGTCGTGACGTGGCTCATGAGTCTCCGTACAGCTTCTCGAGGCGGAGCAGGGCGATGTCGCGAAGCTGCTCGCCGACCACCTGCAATTCGATGGCGTCGTCGAGGTCGAGGCGACGGGTGAGTTCGTCGAGGATCTCGCGGCGAGAACGCCCGGCGGCCCGGATGATGAACACGCGACCGAAGCGCTTCTCGTAGGCGAGGTTTCCTGCAGCGATCTCGTCAGCGAACTCGGTCGAGGCGCCCTGTTCGCTCCGACTCATCTCTTGGGAGGTGCCCTGACCGACAGGCTTCTCACCGATACGCGGGTGGTGGGCAATCGCCTCGTCGATCTCGTCCGGCGACAGTGGTGACGCCTCGGCGCTCGCCACCGCAAGGAGGTTGTCGAGGGAAGCGAACGGACCGCGGGATGCGACATCCTCGACCCAACGGCGCACGGCAAGGCTCGCGAACAAACCCTCGCGAAGCTCTGTGTCGGTGACATCGATCATGTTGGGTATAACAGTACCCATGGCTGATGTGACCGGGATCGTGCTTGCTGCCGGTGCCGGCTCACGCGCGGGCGGTCCGAAGACGCTGCTCCGGATGCCCGACGGTACCCCCTGGATCGAACTCAGCACCACGGCACTACTCGACGGCGGCTGCTCGCGCGTGATCGTGGTCCTAGGCGCACAAGCCCTCGTTGCGCGGACACTGGTTCCGCTCGACGATCGCGTCACGACAGTCGTCGCGATGGAATGGGAGAAGGGCATCTCCGAGTCCCTGCGGATCGGGCTCGCCGCGGCGGACGGCGACGCCGCCCTCGTCACTCTCGTGGACCTGCCGGAGCTTCCGGTCACCGTCGTGCACCGGGTCCTCACCAGCACGGGCCCCTTACGTCAGGCGACATACGACGGGCGGCCCGGGCATCCGGTCTATATCGCTGCGGAGCACTGGGCGCCGGTCGCCGATACCCTCAGCGGCGACCGGGGTGCGCGCGGATACCTCGTCGAGCACGGAGTCGACGAGATCGAATGTTCCGACCTGTGGGACGGGCTCGACCGCGACGAGGGCTAGCCATTGACACGCTTGGCCATTTGGAGTTAACTCCGATGGACATGAATTCCCGCACCTATTCGATGACACTGCGCGGCGCCGGCGCTCACGATACGCGCCGGTCGATTCTGAGTGCGGCGTTCGCGCTCGTGGGCGAGAAAGCCACCGTCGAGATCATCCTCGCCGAGGTGGCGGCGCGGGCCGGGGTGACGGTAAAGACGATCCTTCGGCACTTCGGTTCACGAGAGGGGCTCTTCGACGCCGTGACCGAGTTCGCGATCGCGGAGGTCGCGGAGGAGCGAGAGGCGCCCGTGGGTGACATCCCGCGTGCCATCCAGGTGATCGTGGACCACTACGAGAAGCGCGGCGATTGGGTGATCCGGATGCTCGCCCAGGAGCTTTCGGATGACCGAATCCATGCCGTCGTCGAGTACGGCCGCACCGTGCACCAGACCTGGGTCACGACGACCTTTGCCCCTCAACTCGCCCGAGTCCCCGCGTCGGATCGGGATGCAGCCGTCGACGGCCTGATCGTTGCGCTCGACGTCTACGCGTGGAAGCTGCTACGTCGGGATCGTGGACTTGATCGCGACCAGTGTGAGCAACGCATGCGAATGCTCGTCGAGGGAGCCCTCGGTGAGAAGAAGGGAGAAGCCTAATATGGCTGGAATTCTGTTCGTCACTTGGGACGGTGGAGGCAACCTCCCGCCGGCCCTGGCTGTCGCCCACGAGCTCGCCCACCGTGGCGAAAATCCACGATTCCTAGGGCACGCGAGCCAACGCTCGGCCATCGAATCCGCAGGTTTCGCCTTCGAGGCATACCGTCACGCACGAGAATGGTCCGCACTCACGCGCCACTCCACGCTCAGGGCGCCCCTCGCCTACGCGGGGGTTTTCACCGACCGCGGCATGGGGCAAGATCTCCTCGAGTCGCTGCAGCGGGAGCCCGCTGATCGGGTCGTGGTCGACGGTCTACTCATCGGCGCGATGCACGGGCTCGCGAGCGCCGGCGTCGAGTATCAGGTGCTCGTGCACAGCCTGCGATCAGTAATGATGAGAACGCTCACCGGTGGGCCGCTCGCACTCATCATGAAAGTGCGTCGGCTCGACCCCGCGAAGCATTACCGAACTGCCCAGGGCGAGATCGTGACGACTCTCGCCTCGTTCGACCCCGGGTCATCCGAAGCCCCACCCACGGCCACGTACACGGGGCCGGTCATCCCGGTTGTCGAAAGCGCCGCGCGCCCGTCCACTCCTCCCGTCGTTCTCGTGAGCTTCAGCACCACCTATATTCAGGGCCAACGTGAGGTGCTCCAACACGTGCTCGATGCGCTCGCGGACCTCGAGGTGCACGCCATTGTCACGACAGGTCCGGCGGTCGCCGTCGACGACCTCCGGGCGACATCAAACGCCGAGATCCATTCGTTCGTTCCCCACAGTGAACTCATGCAGCGCGCCTCTCTCGTGATTGGGCACGGCGGTCACTCGACGACGATGCTCGCCCTCGCCCACGGTGTCCCGCTGCTCGTCATTCCCATGAACCTCGGGTTCGACCAACCCGAAATCGGCCGCATCGTCGCCGAACGCGGTGTAGGACTCACCCTCGACCGTCGCACCGGTACTGCGCGCCTGCGCGAGGCGATCGAAACACTTCTCGACTCGTCGCGCTTCCGCGAGCAGGCCGAACTCGTCGGCACCGAGCTCAGGGCGCGGCGAGGTGCACGCGAAGCGGCTTCCGTGGTCTTGGCTAACCCCGCGGCACTCAGGAAGCGCTAGCCAGCGCCGTGCGCGCTGCCCGCCACGCGAGCGTGGCGCAGCGCGCCCGGAGCGGAAATCGCCCGATTCCCGCGAAAGCCGCGAGGTCGCCAGCGACCGGCTCTCCACCAGGGAATACCGAGGCGAGGTAGGGCTCAATGAGTAGCTCAAAGTCCGCTACCGGAGTTGCCCCCAGGGCGGATGCCGCGGCCATCGACACCGTGCATCCATTGCCCTGCCAACTGAAGCCGGTGGGCCCGACGCGCACGGTCACGGTATCGCCGCACGCCGGGCTGATCTCGGAGCCTTCGCCCGTGAAGTCGTCCGCGAGTCCGTAGCCGTGTCGCGCACGGTGCAGGTCTTCGATGACGAGCTGGCGCAGGCGATCATCGTCACCCATAGAAGTCCATTGCAGCGCCTACCCCCGCGCCACCTGACACGGAAAAACCTCCGCGCCGGAGCACCTGCTCGAACGCCGCGAGAGTCGTGAGCACGGCATCCTTTCGCGCGTTGTAGCCCATCGTGCCGATGCGCCAGACTTTGCCTTCGAGGGGGCCGAACGAGGTGCCGATCTCAATTCCGAAGTCAGTGAGCATCGTCGCACGGGCGGCATCGCCGTCAATCCCGTCCGGGATGCGCACGCCCACCACGTTGTTCATGCGCACGGACTGGTCACCGAACAGGGTGAGGCCGAGCGCTAGGAGCCCCTCGACCATCGCGGCACCGTGAAGGCGGTGTCGTTCGACAGCGTTCTCCATGCCCTCTTCGACCAACAGCCGCGCGCACTCCCGCGCGGCGTACAGCATGCTCGTGGCCTCGGTGTGGTGGTTCAGTCGCTTGGGGCCCCAGTACTCGAGAATCTGGCTGAGGTCGAAATAGTTGCTGCGGATCGGGATGTCACGGGAGGTCATCGCGGCCACAGCTTTCGCGCTGAGGCTGATGGGCGAGCTGCCGGAGGGCCCGGCAAGGCACTTCTGAAGGCCGCTCGTCACCGCGTCGACGCCCCACGTGTCCGCCTCGAAGGAGTTGCCCGCGAGAGATGCCGTGGCATCGGTGTAGAACAGGGCGCCGTGCTTTTCGGCGAGAGCGCCGAGTTCATCGAGCGGCTGAGCGACCGTCGTCGACGTGTCACCGTGCACGATCGCGAGCATCGCGGGCTTGTGCTCAGAGAGTGCCGCCTCGATCTCGGCGGGAGTGAACACGGTTCCCCACTCCCTCTCGATGACGCGCACGTCGGCCTGACAGCGTTCCGCAATGTCCCGGAGGAGGTCGCCGAAGCGACCGAAGACGGGGATCAGTACAACGTCGCCCGGTTGGATGAGGGAGATGAACGCGGCTTCGATGCCTGCACGGCCCGTTCCATCGATCAGGAAGGTTGCCTCATTCGAGGTCCTGAAGACGCTGCGGTACAACTCCATCGTGTCGTTCATGTACCCGGTCATCGCCGGGTCGTACTGGCCGACAAGCTGCGCGGACATCGCGCGCAACACGCGCGGGTCAGCGTTGATCGGGCCGGGGCCCATCAGAAGGCGTCGCGGCGGGTTGATCGGGTCGGTCGACATGAGCCAATCGTACGGAGTACGAGCTCCTTGCGGTTTTAGCGCACGAGTTGCGTAGCGAGGTTCACGAGGGCGACGTCGCTGAACCGCGGCCCGACCAACCCCAGGCCCACCGGCGCGGGCAGGAGCGCTCCCGGCTGTGGCGCGCTCAACAGCGGAGCGGAGAGGGCCGGCCTTCCGGTGAGGCCCGCGATGCACGTCAATCGCAGCGTGCCCTGTCGGGTGCGCTCGGTGTGCTCTGGGCCGGCGAACACGCTTGGAGCGGTGGACGACGCGGTCGGGACGAGCAAGACCCGATCACCGAGAACAGAGTCAAGTGTCCGCCGGGCGGCGGAGAGCGCTGTCCGTCCTGCCGCCTCCTGCTCCGCGGTGATGGTGGCGGCAAACGCGAAGCGTCCGGCGACGTCGTCTCCGAGGGCACCGGGGTGAGCCTCGATCCACGGCCCGTGGGTGCGCCACGCCTCTGCCGATTGCACTGTGCGGAACGTGAGAAAAAGCTCGTCGATATCGCCAAGCTCCACGGTGTCGAAGGCGTCCCCGGCGAACGCCTCGAAGGCAGCTCGAACGTCGGGTTCGCAATGCGCGAGCAGGGCGGGCGCGACGACATAGTCCGGGGCGGCATCGATCTGGCGCGACATGTCCAGGGTCGCCTCGGCCGCCGCGCTCACAGTCGCGGCCGAACGCGTAAGCCATCCCACGGCATCGAAGGTCGGCGCTAACGCGATCAGCCGTTCCCGACTCACGGCACCGTGGGTACTCCGCAGCCCCCACAGACCCTGGTACGAGGCGGGAATGCGAACGGACCCCGCGGTGTCCGTGCCGAGCCCGATCGACGCCTGCCCCAGGGCAACCGCCGACGTGGGACCACTGGACGAGCCACCAGGTACGCCCCCGAGCACGGCCGGGTTGGGCGGGGTGCCATAGTGCGGGTTGCGCCCCGCGATGCTGTACGCGAACTCGTCGGTCTGCGCGATACCGACGATGTCGGCTCCCGCCGCGATGAGCGCCGCGACCGCTGGCGAATGCTCCGTCGCTGGGGCCGCCTCTGCCAGCCACGCCGGAATGCCCGCTCCCACCGGGAAGCCTGCGACATCGTACAGATCCTTCACCGCGACCGTCTCGCCCGAAAGCACACCCGCGACGGACGCGGCCACGAGCGGGGTGCCCACGGTGCGCCAGACCGATCCGTTGACGGCGGGCGCTGGCTGGGACACATGGGTCGCAGCAACTCGCCAGGAGCCGCCGATCAAATTCCAGAGTTGCGTCTGCTGGCCTCGACCACCCGTGGCAGGGGCGGTGATCGCGACGACCAGAGCCGCGGCATCCGGGATCAGGCGAATCTCGACGGCCTCGACAACGCGACGAGGTACGCCATCGCGCGCGTGGCGAAACGCGCGGATCGCATCGTGACCGACAAGGATGCCCGCATCATCGCCGAGCAGTGTGTCCGGCCCTGGGGCGACCAACCGGTCGAGTACCTCGAGATCATTCGACTGAAGGGCGCGCTCGTACTCCCAGAAAGCGGACTCGACATCGTCGTAACCACTCACCGGTTGCCTGTCGGTCCGGGGCCGAGCTGCAGGGCATCCATAATGTTTCAAAGCCTACCGAGACACCAGGAGCCACGTGATCGACAGACTGCGACGTAATCCCGAGCGTTTACACCTTGGCCTCATGCTCGCCCTGACCTTCTCGACCGGAGTCATCGATGCCGTCGGCTATCTCGGGCTCGATCGCGTTTTCACGGGCAACATGACCGGCAACGTCGTCATTCTCGGAATGGCCCTCACCGGCGCGAACGGCCTCCCGATCGTCGGCCCGATCATCGCTCTCGCGCTGTTCATGGTGGGGGCAGCCATCGCCGGTCGCACCCTGTCGCGCGCCAGAGTCGGCTGGTCCGGCCTGAGCACGACGCTCTTCGCGGTGGTGGGCGCTGTTCTGCTCGCGGCAACGATCTCGGTGGTGTTCACGGCAGATCCCAGCGAACCCGTAAAGCTGGGTGTCACCGGTGCGCTCGGCCTTGCGATGGGCATGCAGGCCGGTGCTGCACGTCATATCGGCGTCAAGGATGTCACCACCGTCGTCGTCACCTCTACCATCGTCGGGCTCGCGTTCGATTCGGTATTCGGAGGCCGCACCAAGGGCCACCCTTGGCCGCGTCGCGCCCTCGCGATCGTACTCATCGGCGCGGGAGCCGCGGTCGGCGCGCTCCTGCTGCAGATCCACATCGGCGCGGGAATGGGGCTCGCGGCCGTCATCACCCTTGCGGCCGCGCTGCTCGGGCACCTGGGGCGACCCGGGCGCAGCTAGCCGTCGCGCCCCCACGGCGCCGCGCATCTCGGGCCGCCGCCCCGCTCGTCCCGAACATCCCGAGCCCCGCGCCCTGCGCCCTGCGCGTCCCGAGCCCGCGCCGGGGCCGCCGCCCCGCTCGTCCCGAGCCCCGGGCCCTGCGCCCTGCGCGTCCCGAGCCCGCGCGTCCCGAGCCCCGCGCCCTGCGCCCTGCGCCTCCCGAGCCCGCGCGTCCCGAGCCCCTGGCCCGAGCCCGCGCCCGCGGCCCCGCTCGTGAAACGATCCAAAATCCAGATGCGCCGTATCATCGACGCCGAACCGTCACAACTGGATTTTGAATCGTCTCAGACGAACGCGGACCGGGCGGCTAGGCGACCGGGCGACCAGAAAGCGGCAACCCGAGCAAGGCAACCCCGGGCCGGGCGGCCCCGGGCCAGGCGACCCCGGGCCAGGCGACCCCCGGCCGTGCGGCCCCGGGGCCGGGCAACCCGAGCGGGCGACCCCGGGCCGGGCGGCTAGGCAACCGGGCGACCAGAGTGCGACCGCCGGCCCGCCGAGCCGCCCTAGTCCTCGCTCCAGGTCGCGACGAGCCGGGACACGTACGGCGTGGCGGGCGCCGCCACCAACTCGCGGACCGTGGCCCGTTGGGTAGCGCGACCCTTCTCGAGCACGATCACGTCGTCGGCGAGAGCGGCAACGTCATCGAGGCTGTGGGTGACGAGAATCGTGAGCCCACCCCATTCCTTCACATGCCGAGCCAGCTCCTCCCGCACTTCAGCACGCACCTCAACGTCGAGTGCCGACAGCGGTTCGTCGAGCAGCAGGAGTTCGGGCTCGGCGGCGAGAGCGCGCGCTAGTGCCACGCGCTGGGCTTGACCACCCGAGAGTTCGGCCGGGCGTCGCGCAGCCAGCGCCCCGATGCCGAGGCGGTCAAGCCACTCTCCGGCCACCGACCGGGATGCCGCACGACCTCGCCCCTGCGACCTCGGCCCGAACGCCACGTTCTCGAGCACCGACAGGTGCGGGAACAGCAGGTAGTCCTGAAAGACGTACCCGACCCGGCGATCCTCCACCTCGGCGTTCTCGATCGGGCGACCGCCCAGCGTGATCTGTCCGACGGATGCCACGACTCCGGCAATGGCTCCGAGCACCGTCGACTTCCCCGCGCCGTTGGGCCCGAGTAGGGCGAGGGTTCGTCCACGGCTGACAGTCAAGTCGAGGTCAACGGAGCGTTCCGGCACCCGCACCGCCGCAGTGAGGCTCACGAGGTCAACCCCGGAACCCAGCGGTCACGCAACGACACGAGCACTCCCACGGACACCGCGAGCAGCACGAGGGAGAGTGCGATCGCGGCATCCGGATTCGTCTGAAGCTGGAGGTAGGTCGCAATCGGGAGGGTCTGCGTCGTTCCGGGAAAGCTCCCCGCGAAGGTGATGGTCGCTCCGAATTCGCCGAGCGCCCGGCTGAAGCACAGCAGCGCACCGGACGCGACGCCCGGGGCGACGAGTGGAAGCGTGATGCGGCGAAACACCGTCCACCGCGAAGCGCCGAGCGTTGCCGCCGCGATCTCGACCCGGCGATCGGTCGCACGGATCGCCCCCTCCACCGCGAGCACGAGGAACGGCATCGCCACGAAGGTCTGGGCGATCACCACTGCCGCCGTCGTGAACGGGAGCTGGAACGGGAGGAATTGGCCGAGCAGTCCGCGCCGGCCGAGTAGCAGCAGCAGCGCGACGCCCCCGACCACCGGTGGCAGCACGAGGGGTACGGTCACGAGTGCGCGCAGCAACCGACGCGGCACGGCCGGCCACTTCGCGGAGCGGGCCAGTACGAGCGCAAGGGGAATCCCGAGCACGAGGCTCACCGCAGTCGACAGCACGGCGGTCAGCACAGAGAGCCCGAGCGCGGATGTGACAGTCCTGTCGGCGAGCAGAACCGGCAGCTCGGCCCAAGGCGCGCGGACGACGAGGGCGACCAGCGGCAGCGCGAGCAGACCGAGCGCGAGGCCCGCGGGAATCCACAAGCCCGGCGCTAGGAAGCTCTTACGGCGCGCCAAATCCAGCCTCCTCAAGAATCGCCCGAGCCGCAGCGGAGTGCACAAACGCGACGAAGGCGGCCGCGGCATCCGGATTCGTTGATGCCGAGAGTCGCGCGATCGGGTAGGCGGTTACGACTGTCGCCGCCTCAGCAAACTCGATGCCGCGCACTCGGTTCCCCGCAGCAAGCACGTCGGTGCGGTAGACGAGCCCCGCGTCGACCTCGCCCAGTTCGACCTTGGTGAGCACCGCTCGCACGTCCGGTTCCAGGGTGTCGACGGATGCCACGATGCCTGCGGTATCGAGTACGGAACGAGCCGCGGCTCCGCACGGGACCTCCGGCGCGCACAGGGCGATGGCGAGGGCGGGGTCGGCGAAGTCCGCAAGCCCGGACACGTGACCGGGGTTGTCCACGGGGACTGCGATCTCAAGGGTGTTGGTCGCGAAGACCGTGGGCTCCGTGGCGGTGAGCGCGGCATCCGTGACGACCTTCATCGTTGCAACGGAGGCCGCGGCGAACACATCGGCGGGCGCACCCGCGACAATCTGGGCGGCAAGACCCGAGCTTCCCCCGGCGTTGATCGTGACGGTGACGCCGGGGTGCTGGGCGCTGAAGGCAGCCGCGATGGTCTGGAACGTGTCGGTGAGGGATGCCGCCGCGAAGACAGCAATGGTGCCGTGGAGCGTGTCGTCGTGCTCTGGTGCAGGTGCCGCGCACCCGGTCAGAACGAGCACCGCCGCGACGGCCACGGCGGCCTTTCTCACGGCAACTCCACCACGACGTTTGTGGCCTTGACGCTGGCGACGGCGAGGGTTCCGGGTTCGAGGCCGAGTTCGTCCGCCGCCTCGGTGCTCATCAGGGAGACGATCCGGAACGGCCCCGCCTGCAGCTCGACCTGCGCCATAACGGTGTCTTTCGTGACCTTCGTGACGATGCCCGTGATGCGATTGCGAGCAGAGGCTTTCGAGGTGGGAAACGCCGCCGCGAGGTCGGACTCGGCAGCGACTTCCTGAGCGAGGGCCGCGAGTTCTGCACCCTCAACATGGGAGCGGCCGTTTACTCCTGCGTGCAGGGTCAGGCGTCCGCCCTCGGCCCACCGCCGAACTGTGTCATCGCTCACCCCGAGCACGGCCGCTGCCTCGCGTACGGTAAAAGTACTCACTTGACTCCGCTTCTGCGTCAATTAGATCCGAATATACCCGCACACGAGTGTCACGCGTGGTGCGCCGGTGGGGAGCACGGTCGTTCCGGGGCACCGCAGGTCGGGCCTGGCAGCGCCGCCCGAAGGGCCGGCGCCGGAAGCGGTGCCCCGGAACGACCGTGCTCCCGCCGCCACCCCCGAACCATAATTGACACATGGACCCCCGCTACGCCCGCCAGATCGCCCTGCCCGGCTTCGGCGTGGCCGCGCAGGAGCGGCTCGCGGCATCCCGGGTTCTGGTCATCGGGGCTGGCGGTCTCGGCAGCAGCGTGATCCCCGCCCTCGTCGCGGCAGGTGTGGGCACCGTCGGCATCATCGATGACGACCGCGTCGAACTCAGCAACCTGCACCGCCAGCACATCCACGGCATGGCTGACCTGGGTCGCTCGAAGGTCGACTCGGCGTCCGCCAGTGCGGCCGCCCTGAACCCGGATGCCAGGGTCACGACGTTCGGCACGAGGCTCACCTCCACCAACGCGCTCGCAATGTTCGCCGACTTCGATCTCGTACTCGACGGCTCGGACAACTTCCCCACCCGCTATCTCGCGAACGACGCGGCGGTGCTCACCGGGATTCCGCTCGTGTGGGGCGCCGTCTCCCAGTACGGCGGGCAACTCGGCGTCTCGTGGGGAACGACCTACCGCGACCTGTTCCCCACTCCCCCGCCGCCCGGATCAGTGCTGTCGTGCGAAGCGGGCGGGGTGCTTCCCACCACGGTCGGAGTGATCGGGGCACTCATGGCGACCGAAGCGCTCAAGTTGCTCACGGGCATCGGCGAGCCGCTCGTCGGCCGGGTCACCGTGTTCGACGGACTCAGCGGTGACTTCCGCACGATCGCCTACGAGAAGGATCCGCTCGCAGAGCCGATCACGGAACTTATCGACTACGAGCTGTTCTGCGGGCTCGCCGGAACGCGCTCGCTCGACGAGGGCGCGACCCTCCTCGATGTGCGTGAGCCCTGGGAAGTTGACCTTGTCGCCCTTCCCAACGCCGTGCACATCCCGCTCGGAGAACTCGATGGGCGCCTCGACGAGCTCGACGCACAGCGACCGGTGATCGCCTATTGCCATCACGGTGTGCGATCGGCGACGGCGCGGGAGATCCTGCTTGCCCACGGATTCGCCGCAACTCACCTCGAAGGCGGCATCGACGCGTGGGCGCGTGACAGGGACTCCACGATGGCGAGGTACTGATTGTGGAAGTGTGGCACCTGTGAATCTCACCCACCTCGACTCGGATGGTCGCGCGCGCATGGTCGACGTCGGCGACAAGGCGATCACGAAACGTAGCGCGACCGCAGCGGGACTGTTCACCACGACCCCCGAGGTGATCGCGCTCGTGCGTGCCGACGACCTCCCCAAGGCAGACGTGCTGGCCACCGCGCGCATCGCCGGAATCGCCGGGGCAAAGCGCACGAGCGAACTCATTCCGCTGTGTCATCAACTTGCCCTCAGCTCGGTCACCGTCGACTTCGAGATCGGGGACACTGCGATTGGAATCACAGCGACAGCGAAAACTACCGGCAAGACCGGAGTCGAGATGGAAGCCCTCACCGCAGTGGCGATCGCGGGGCTCACGCTGCACGACATGACCAAGGCTGTCGACCCGCATTCGGTGCTCGGGGAGATCCGGCTCGTCTCGAAGTCGGGCGGCAAGAGTCGCCCCACCGTGCAGCCCAAGACCGCAGCCGTCATCGTCGCCTCAACTCAGGGCGCGGCCGGGTTGCGGGATGACACCACCGGGCCGCGTATCACCGAATGGCTCGAGGCCGCGGGTTATGTCACGGAAAAGTCCGTGGTCGCCGACGCCGATATCGCTGCCGAACTGGAGCGGGTTCTCGCCACCGGCCCCGCCGTCATCATCACGACGGGCGGTACCGGCATGAGCCCGACGGATGCCACGCCCGAAGCCACGCGTGCGCTCCTCGACCGCGAGCTGCCGGGAGTCGCCGAGGCGATCCGCGCCCGCGGGCTGCCCCACGCCCCGAAGGCCGCACTCAGCCGTGGCCTCGCCGGCACCGCGGGCGGAACCGTCATCGTCAACTTGCCCGGCTCAACCGGTGGCGTCGCGGACGGCCTCGCTGTGCTCGACGATCTACTCGAGCACCTCGTCGCCCAGGTCGCTGGCGGCGGGCAGCACTAGAGCGGTTTTGCGACGCCGCACGATAACCGCGATCGCCAGTCCCGCGAGCATCACCGCGCCGCCCACGACCTCGGAGGTGGTCGGCTGCTCGTTGACCGCCACCCACGCGGCGAGGATGCCGATGATCGGTACGAGGAGGGTGAAGGGCACCACCGCGCTCGTCGGGTACTTGGCGAGCAGGGTGTTCCAGATTCCGTAGCCGATGAGCGAGGCGAAGACTGCCGTGTAGATCGTCGACAGGATGGCAATCCACGACAGATGAGTGAGCGAGTCGATGACCACCGCGGGTGTATCCACGATCAGCGCGAGAGCTAGAGCGGGTATCGGCACGATCATCCCCGACCACACCACGAGCGACAGCCCAGACGTGGCTTTGGCCCGCCGACTCAACACGTTGCCGACCGCCCAGGACAGCGCGGCAAGCAGCAGTACGACAATGGGCAACCATGGTGCCGCATAGCTGTGCCCAACGACAACAACGACGAGCCCGGCCATGCCTATCGAGATTCCAATCAACTGCTTGCGGGTAGGACGCTCGCGCAACACGATCGCCGACACGATCACCGACAGCACCACCTGTGTCTGTAGCAGTAGCGATGCGAGGCCCGGAGGCATTCCGAGCGCGAGCGACAAGTAGAGCAACGCGAACTGCCCGAGGCTGAGGAAAGTGCCGATGAGCAGCACATTTTTCCAGCCGATGTTGGGCGGTTTGAGGAAGAATATCGCCGGAATCGCCACGAGAATGAAGCGCAGCGCGAGGAAGACGAGGGGCGGAACGCCGTCTAGACCGAAGTCGATGACAACGAAGTTCAGTCCCCAAATCACGACAACGAGGAGTGCGAGAAGGGTATGACGAGGGAGCACATTCCCAGCATCCCACTCTAAGGTGGCAGGCTATGACCATGGTCGTCTACGCTCTCGTCACTGACGAGCCCATCGACGTCACCCCGATCGAGGAATTCGTGCAGGATCCCGTCAACGGAGCGGTGGTGACATTCAGCGGCGTCATCCGTGATCACGATGACGGGCGCCCCGTAACCGGGATCGATTATGAGGCTCACCCCGAGGCGCAGCGGTTCCTCGAGGAGTGCTGCGAGATCGTGGCTGCGGAGACGGGACTGCGGGTCGCGGCGGCACATCGCACGGGGTCGCTGGTCATCGGGGACATCGCGCTCGTGGCATCCGTCGCTGCGCCGCACCGGGCCGAGGCTTTCACCGCCTGCGCGCGCGTCGTCGAGCTCATCAAGCTCACCGTGCCGATCTGGAAGCGTCAACACCTCGCGGTGGGCGACGCCGAGTGGGTCGGGATCTAGGCGCTACCCGCCGGCGAACGGTGGCAGCACGTCAGCCACGGCACCCAGTGCTCGCGAATCGTCGCGGCTGACGACGCCGTCGACGAGGAACGATCCGGATGCCAGCACTCGCGCCATGGCGTCGCCATAGCGTTCGACGAGCAGCACCCGAAGGGCACCAACGGTTGCGACGTGGGGAAGGATCTCCTCCCGCACGCCCGCGGCTTCGGCCGCTGCGGCGAAGTACCGTACCGTCACGACCTCACCCACCGATCGCCCCCATGCTTCGCTCCGGGCGCACGAAGTCGGCGAGATCCATTCCGTGGCCCTTCTGCTTGCCCCACATCGCCGCGCGCCACCAGTCGGCGATCATCGCGTCGTCCGATCCAGAGCGCAGCAGACCGCGCAGGTCGGTCTCGTCGTCCCCGAACAAGCACGAGCGCACCGTGCCCTCAGCGGTAATCCGCGTGCGGTCGCAAGCCTCGCAGAAACTGCGGGTGACAGAGGCGATCACGCCCACGGTCGACGGGCCTCCGTCGACCAACCATTCTTCGGCGGGTGCTGACGGGTCTTCGCGATGCGGCTCGGTGAGGGTGAATCGTGTGGAGAGCGCGTCGAGCAGTTCCGCAGCGTCCACCATGTTGTCCCGCGCCCACGCCTCATCGGCGTCGAGCGGCATCTGCTCGATGAAGCGAAGACGCACGCCGTTGGCGAGCGACCACTCGAGCAGGTCGGCGGCACCGGCGAGCGTGTCGCGCATGAGCACGGCGTTGATCTTGAGCGGGGTGATCCCGGCGCGCTTGGCGGCTTCGATCCCCGCGAACACCGACGGCAAGCGGTCGCGGCGGGTGAGGCGGGCGAAGTGGTCGCGGTCGACGGTATCGAGGGAGATGTTGAGGCGGGTGAGCCCCGCGGCGACGAGCTCGTCGATGCGCTTGTCGAGACCGATCCCGTTGGTCGTCATGCTCACGGATGCCCCGCCCGCAACCGCTGCCGACCGTTCGATGATCTCCGCCAGATCGTTGCGCATGAGCGGTTCCCCGCCCGTGAACCGAATGTCGGTGATCCCCAGATCGCGAACGCCGATACCGACGAGCCGCGCGATCTCGACGGGCGTGAGCAGGTCGTCCCGTGGGATTGCCGGCAGCCCGGCCTCGGGCATGCAGTAGGTGCAGCGCAGGGAACACTTCTCGGTGACGGAGATCCTGAGGTCGTGCGCAGTTCGACCGTGCTGATCGATGAGGCCCACTGAGTCCGGGCGTCCGTCGGTTGCAGGGCGCTCCGACGGTGCTCGGCGCAAGGCCGGCATGCCGAGAGAAAGGGTCACACAGTAAAGTCAACCATGAGCATCTTCACTCGCGGCTTCTCAGGTCGCGGCAGGGACGACAATCCTGCGCTTCCGCCCGGCCAATACCTCACAGAGGACTTCCCCGTTCTCTCCGCCGGGCCCACTCCCAACGTCGACACCGACCACTGGGAGTTCACGATCACTACCGAGTCCGGCGCTGTCCACAAGTGGAACTGGGAGCAGCTCATGGCGCTTCCGAGCGAAGACATCCACACGGACATCCACTGCGTCACCCGCTGGTCAAAGCTCGGCACAACGTGGCGCGGGGTTTCGCTCGACACTCTGTTCGCGGAGGTGGAGACCGAGTATGACTACGTCATGGAACACTCCTACGGTGGATACACGACCAACCTTCCGTACGAGGACATCCGTGACGGCAAGGCCTGGATCGCGCACACCTTCGAGGGCGAACCCCTCGACCCCGAACACGGTGGGCCTGCGCGGATGCTGGTTCCGCACCTGTACTTCTGGAAGAGCGCGAAGTGGATCCACGGGCTCACCATGATGAAGGATGACGACCCAGGGTTCTGGGAACAGAACGGCTATCACGCCTATGGCGACCCGTGGCAAGAGCAGCGCTATTGGTAGCGACCCCTCGACCTGGATCGTGGACTGTGGGCACCGTCTCGTCGACCCACGCTGAGACCCCTTCGGGCCGCAGCCTCTGGATCGAGCTGCCCGACTGGCCGGGCAACATCGCCGGCCAGCACGTCGATGTGCGACTGACCGCGCCCGACGGCTATCAGGCGACCCGGTCGTACTCGCTCGCCTCCTCCGGATCCGCCGCACGCGTACAACTCGCCGTCGACCGACTCCCGGATGGCGAGGTGTCTCCCTACCTTGTCGATGACCTGCAGCCGGGCGACATGCTGGAGGTGCGCGGTCCGCTCGGTGGGTGGTTCGTCTGGAAAGAAGAACAGACCCAGCCCGTACAGCTCATCGCCGGCGGCTCGGGAGTGGTGCCGCTGGTTGCGATGATCCGGGCCCACGCGGCATCCGGATCGACCGCTCCCATGCAGTTGCTGTACTCGGTGCGCACCCCGGAGGACCGCTTCTTCGCTGACGAACTCTCGGCGCTCGAGAATGTCACCTACGCCTATACCCGGTCAGGGCCTACGGATGCCCGCATCGGGCGTCTGACGAAGGAGCACCTCGCCTCCGCCGTGCTGCCACCGGGCGCCGCCGTGTACGTGTGCGGGCCCACCGGTTTCGTCGAGGCCGTCGCCTCGTGGCTCGTGGAGCTCGGGCACGACGCGGCATCCGTGAAGACCGAACGTTTCGGAGGTGCGTGATGACCGATCATGTTGACGGCAACGCGCTGGCCGGAATTCTGTCGGAGTTGTTTCGCGAAGACATGACGACCGCGACGGCGCGCTGCGCCCACTGCGGGGATGTTTCCGTGCTCGCGACCGCGATGGTCTACGACGCCGCACCCGGGTGGTGCGTGCGGTGCCACGTCTGCGAAGACGTGCTCATGACCTTCGTACGCGCAGGCGAACGACTGCGGATCGATCTGCGCGGGGTCACCGCGCTTGAGGTGGGGAGCACCAATGCCGTACGAAGTTGATTTCACGGATGTCTCGACGGTCGGCCTAGAGTCGTCCCCGGTCACGGATGCCCTCGCCGGGCTCCGGGCCAACGAGGCGCGCTACTACCGGAACAAGTACGACCACACCTTCACCGTGAGCCCCGCCGAGGAGGTTCCGGAGGTGGTGGAGCGGGTGAGCCGCATCCTGAAGGAGGAGCGCGACATCGTCATCGACTCCCGCCCTCTCGAGGCGACCGCGTTCGAGGTCGACGGGTTGCGTATGGCGTACGTGTTTTACGAGTCGGGGCTAGCGATCAACGTCATGTACGCCGTCGAAGACGGCGGCAAGCGAGCGGTCGGTTTCAAGCTCGCCGAAGGGATGGATGTCCCGGAGGAACTGGCGCCGAAGTTCAAGTTCGCCCGCCAGAAGTCGAAACTTGCCGGGGTTATCCGCGGTTCGTACTTCGTGATCAAGGGTGCGTACTAGGCGGAGGCTTGCGTACCCGGGGGCGTCTAGCCCGCCGCCAGAAGTAGACGGATGCGGCCAAGAGCAGCAATCCTATGAAACAGCATAGGGAGCCCGCGAGGACCCCAACGAGCTCGATCACATCACCGAGGATCAGGCCCGCGCCGATGAAGGCGACTCCGAAAGCCAATATCACTCCGCCTTGTAACCGAAAGCGTAGAGCGGCTGCTCGATCGCTGGTCGAATTGACGGTTCTAGGTCGATGCGATGCCTCTGCAACTTGTCACATTCGAAGCGCCGTCGTAGCTAACAGCAAACCAAGCCAGGCGACGATTCCAACGACTCCCGCACCAACAAGAACCCAGCGTGCCGAGTCAATGAATCCCGCCGCCACGAACAGCCCAATCGTGACAAGAAGACAGGCGAATCGGATGAACGTGAGTCGTTGGATTGTGGGCGTCACGACACGACCTCTCGGCTCAGTGATCTGCTCGAACATTACCGGAGGCGGACGTATGACTTGACACAAAGAGGGATACATGGTTGGTTAGTTACTGAACCAACTAACCAACATACAAAGGAGATACACAATGTCGAACACCGTAGCAAACACGAAGCCGGTCTACCCCTGGTACGCCGTCCCCACGGTCCTCGCGATCATCATGCTGAGCTCGGGAGGCTTCGTCCTCCTCCTCGCACACGCGATCTCGATCTTCTCGTCGGTCGGCTACTAAGCCCCACTTCGCGTTCACGCCGACGCCCCGCCACCTCTCGGTGGCCGGGGCGTTTTGGCGTTACTGGGCTAGCGAACCCAACGGCGGTTGCGGAGGCCAGAAACAGCGCGCTGCCTCCATCGATTCCGGATGAGCGCAGCGACTGCAAGTATCACGATCACCACGGGCACGAACTCAGGCGCAGCCACCATCGACCCGAGCAACACCTCAAGGCCCTCGAACCCGACGAGGGAAGCGGCCGCAACCCAGCCCCAGCCGGTCAGAACTGACAGGCGATCTGTCATGCTGCGGGCAGCCGCGCGAAGCTCCGCGACGGTCGGGATGCTCGGGCCTTGGACCCACGCGGCGCTACTGTGCGGGCGTCCCCCGACCCAGCGCTCAAGCAGTCGATCCTCGACGAGACCCAGTTGCGTCACCGGCGCCACACTTCGCTCCCCCGCCGGATCTGCACTGCTATCGGGGCCGTCTCGTCAAGCTCACCCGTCGAGACGGCCATGACCAGCGCGTAAGCCTCGGAGTTGGTCAATGTTAGCCGTCGCCCGTTCATACCGAGAAAGGCGATGGTTGCGGCCAGCCCGAGCCGTTTGTTGCCATCGAGGAGTGCATGATTGCGGACGATCGAATGCAGCAATGCCGCAGCCTTTTCCTCCAGAGTCGAGTACGCGTCAGCACCCAGAACCGTTGCCTTTGGCCGGGAGAGTGCCGACTCCAGCAGCCCGTGGTCGCGAACCGGTACCTCGCCGCCAAGAACTCGCTGCCCGACGTGCATTAGCTCCGGCAGGGTCAGATAGATCACTGTGCGAGGCGCTCCAATGCCTCGGCATAGCGCGGCAGCTCCTGGTCGAGCACTTGATCGAGCAGTTCAGCGCGACTGTGGTTCTCCACATACTCGCGGACCGCCTGCCGGGCGACGTCCTGCATGGAACGGGACTCCAGCGCGGCGCGCCGGTTCAGGGCGTCGGCCTCTGCATCGGAAAGGCGAAGTGTCATAGCCATACCTGATGGTATCACTCACGATACCAACATTGTGCTTCGTCTCAGCTAGCAGCTCGTTCATGACCGCTCCCACCTACTTCGTTCCACGCTTCCGGCGCCGACCGCCCAGCAGCCTGTCGCGTGTGCGGTCGGGGAGCCGGGCGAGCAGCGTCGCGCCGATCTTCGCGTCTGTACCAACTGTGTACCGCGTCTTGGGTCGCTTCGCCGTGAGCGCCTTCTCGATGACCTTCGCGACCTCGATCGGGGCGATTCCGCTGGACGCCGCGTTCGACGCCATACGCTGAGCGGCTTTGAGTTGTCGGCCGTACAACTCGGTGACTTGCTCGATGACGGGCGCGAGCATCCGGTCGGCCGACGCCGCGGACGTCGACCAGATCGGAGTCGCGATCACGCCGGGCTCGATGGCGATGGACTCGATACCCCACGGCGCGAGCTCCTGACGCAGCACGTGCGTCACCGCTTCGAGCGCGAACTTCGACGCGTTGTACGGGCCGAGCATCTGGCCGGCGATGAGCCCGCCGATCGACGTGACGTTGACGATACGACCTTTCGCCAGACGCAGCAGCGGCAAGACGGCCTGAGTGACCGCGACCTGACCCACGACGTTGACCTCGAGTTGGTGACGAAGGTCAGCGATCGGCACGAACTCTAGGGGCGCCGCAGAGGCGATCCCCGCATTGTTCACCAGCCCTGCGAGACCCTCGGCGCCGACGGCGGCAGTGATCGCCTCGGCGGCCGCCGCAATCTGCTCCGTGCTCGTGACGTCGAGAATCAGAGGCACTATCCCGGATGCCTCGGCCACAAGACTCGCGCCGTCGCTCTGCTTGCGCACGCCCGCGAAGACGCGAAACCCCCGCTCGGCCAGCAGTACGGCGGTTGCGCGACCGATGCCGGTGGACGCACCAGTGACGAGAACAGAGGGTGAGGTCATGCGACGATCCTAGGCCGCGACGATCTGGGTTCCTCTGGCCCCTGTGCGGCGCACAAGGGCGAACGTTGCGGCGGCGAGAGCCGCAACAGCTATGGCTGCTGCGACGACGAGGGTCAGGGCATCCGGATGCACGATCGACTGCCCGCGCAGCGCCTGCCACGTGAGCACTCCCCCGGTGAGCACGTAGGCAACAGTCACTATCGCGACGAGACGAACGCGTACCGACCCATCGCGCAGACGCGGAATCCGCCGTGACAGCAGCTCGATGGCGATGAGAGCGAGTGGGATTAGCTGGAGGGCGTGCATCCCCACGAAGTGCGGAATGCGCAGGTCGCCGCCGACGGTGCTCCACCCCAGCACCGGCAGGCCCGGGCCACCATCAGCGAGACCGACAGCGTGCGCGCCGATGACCCCTTGGTAGTTGCTGATCTGGTCGCCCTGCGGGCCGGTCATGAGAAATGCGAGGCCCATTCCGACGAGTGCAACCAGCGCACCAGCACGGATCGCGAAGCTGCGGGCGCGGTCACCGATCTTCGTGCGGAACAGCAGGATGCTCACGACAAACGTCGCAACCCATACGGCCGTGATCGAGAACGCCATGATCGCCCACAGGGTGACCGCGAGCGGCGTGGACACATTGAAGTGGCTCGTAGTCCCGGCCGCGGAGGCCCCCACGATGATGACGATCTCCACGAAGATGAGCACCGCGCTCACCGTTCCCGCCCACCACGCGAGTCGACGTAGCTTCTGCAATTGTCCGATGAGCCACGACCACGTGAATCCGTAGATCGCTGCGGACAACGCGAACTTGAAGGGCTTCTCCCACGCGCTCACGCCGAGGATCTGGCGCGGGTCGACGAAGATTCCGATGAGGCAGACGACGGCGAGCGCGGCCATCACCGCGCCAAACCACAGCAGGGGGCGGTGCCAGGTTGTTGTCATGATTCACTCCTTGGGGGCGGGAAACTGCAGGTTCGAGATGTGTTCTTGGGCCATGCGGCGTAAGGACGAGACGAGCGCGTCGCCGAGCACAGTTCCGACGACGACCGTCTCCGCCATCGCTTCGAGCCGCTCATTGCGGGCGACGGTCGCGAGATCTGCCCGCGCGATGAGCTCGGCAGCCTCGGCGTATCCCTCCCAGATCTGCGCGAGCTCCGGATGCCCGACCCGCGTGTACGTGTCGATAACCCGCGCGGCGCCCTGGATCCCGGGGTTGTCCGAGGAGACGTGCCACCCCATCCGGTCGATCGTCTCGCGGACCTGCCGCGTGCCGTCGGTCTCCCCCTCGACCGGCTCGTAGAGGCTCGTGTCGGAGACGGCCCGCTGCGCGATCCCGAACACACACGTGAGCGGCAGGCTCGTGTCGTCGATAGCGCCGAGCACGTCCTTAGCAGTCGCGACCGCCAGCCCGCCAACGTCGATGAGGGCGCGGATGAGCTTCAACCGTTGCACATGGGAGTCGGCGTAGCTCGCCTGATTCGCACTCGTCAGTTCGCCCTGCGGCAGCAGTCCCTCGCGCAGGTAGTACTTGATCGACGGCACGGTGACACCGGTCGCTGAGCTGAGTTCAGAGATTCGCACACGGATAGTCTAACTATCGGATAGTTGTGCTGTCCATACCGCGCGGGTTAGGGTCGGCACATGCCCACTGATTTCTCTATGCGCGTCATGAACGGCGTTCACCGCGCCATCATGACGGTGACCGGCGGCCGGCGGGGTTGGAACCTGGGCGGGATGCCCGTGCTCGAACTCACCACAACCGGCCGGAAGTCGGGCCAGCGCCGGAGCACGATGCTCACGGCTCCGCTCGTGCTCGGAGACTCCTACGTGGTGGTCGCCTCCCGTGGCGGCGACGACGTTCACCCGGCCTGGTTTCTCAACCTCCGCGACAACCCCGAGGTCGATGTAGTCATCGAGGGTCGGCCGAGTGAGCACCGCGTGGCGCGTATCCTCACCGGCGACGAGCGCGCGAAACTGTGGAGCCAGATCGCCGCGACGCACCGCAACTACGCCCAGTACCAGACCAAGACTGAGCGGGAGATCCCGCTCGTCATGCTCGACCCGTCCTAGGCCTCAGCGCGAACTCTGGGCCGCAGCATCCGACGTGAATACGCGATTCCGAGCGACGCGATCCCGATGATGAAGGCGGCAATCGCCACGATGTAGAGCGCGACGCTCACGAAGCCCGTCGAGAACTCGAGGAACGGGTACGGGAACCACGCAGTCGCCGCCCCACGCACCAGGGTGAAGGCCACCCACGCGAGCGGGTAGATCACGACGATCCGCAGCGCGGTCCAGCGCAGCGCAGGTCGACCCGGCGACAGCAGCCAATCGAGCAGCACGATTAACGGGATCCAGACGTGCATGATCTCCCCCGGCCAGGGCGCGACGACATAGCCTTCGTCGGGAATCCCGCGCAGCAGTAGGTTGTACACGCCTGCCGTGACAACCGAGTAGGCAAGCACCGAAACTCGAATTGTGGTGTACAACACCGTGTCGGTGTCACAGCGCAACGCCATGATCCCGCCGACCGCCAGCACGACAATCGTGATCATTGCCGACTGGATGGTGAAGTAGCTGAAGTACTCCTGGGGAACCATGTCGTTGTTGACGACCTTCTCGATGATCTGCGAGACGAGGGCGACCAGGAGAGTGGTCGCGGCCGCAAGGCGCAGTGCGCCGCTTACGCGTCGCGCGGGAACTAGCACCTCCATTAGCGCGGCAACAGCATGATGAGCAAGTAGACCACCAGCGAGATGCCCGGTGCGGCTACCGCGAGCACGATGGCAATGATTCCGTCGCGCCGCCCGCGATTGATGCTGATCGCGACAATTCCCTGAACGATCACCCAGACCCCGACAAGAGAACCCAGCACCACATGCAGCGGTCCCAGCAAACCAAGAATGGACACCGCGGGGTTCGGGTCCCCGAACTGGAAATTGAAATGGGGGCCGGCCTGGTCGCGGATCACAAAGGGGGCGCCGAGCAGTCCTAGCACTATCGACAGCCCGAGCGAGACCAGAATCAGCACGGTCCCGGCGATCAGAGCGACCCGGCCCACTGTCGGGCGCGGAGAGGTGACTGCTGGGGGCTCGCCTTGCTGCGCCATCGCAGGAGTAACTGTCATGTACGGATACTAACGACGAAACGGCCCGGTCCGAAGACCGAGCCGTTCGTGTGAAACCTGTGACTAGCGGGCCGCGGAACCGTCCACGTAGTCGGCGTCCTGCTGCTTCCACGCGAAGAGTGAACGCAGCTTCTTGCCGGTGGCCTCGATGGGGTGCTCGGCGCCCTTGGCGCGCAGCGCGAGGAACTCGGGGGCGCCAGCATCCTGATCCGCGATGAAACGCTTGGCGAAGGCACCCGACTGGATGTCGGCGAGAACCGCCTGCATGTTCTCCTTGACCGACGGGTCGATCACGCGGGGGCCGGAAACGTAGTCGCCGTACTCCGCAGTGTCGGAGACCGACCAGCGCTGCTTGGCGATGCCGCCCTCCCACATGAGGTCGACGATGAGCTTGAGCTCGTGCAGCACCTCGAAGTAGGCGATCTCGGGCTGGTAGCCGGCCTCGATGAGCGTCTCGAAGCCGTACATGACGAGCTGCGAGGTACCACCACAGAGAACGGACTGCTCGCCGAACAGGTCGGTCTCGGTCTCTTCGGTGAACGTCGTCTTGATGACGCCGGCGCGCGTGCCACCGATCGCCTTCGCGTATGACAGGGCGGTGTCCCAGGCGTGACCCGAGGCGTCGCGCTCGACGGCGATGATGTCCGGGATGCCACGGCCCGCGACGAACTCGCGACGAACCGTGTGGCCCGGCGCCTTGGGCGCGATGAGGATCACGTCAACACCCTCGGGCGCATCGATGTAGCCGAACCGGATGTTGAACCCGTGTGCGAAGGCGAGGGTCTTGCCTGCGGTCAGCTTGTCTTTGATGCTGTCGCTGTAGATCGAGCGCTGGTGCTGGTCGGGCGCGAGGATCATGATGACGTCTGCCCACTCGGCGGCATCCGCGACGCTCAGGACCTCGAAGCCCTCCTCCTGCGCCTTCGCTGTCGACTTCGAGCCGTCCTTGAGGCCGATCTTCACCTCGACACCGGAGTCACGAAGGTTCTGCGCGTGAGCGTGACCCTGCGAGCCGTAGCCGATGATGGCGACCTTCTTGCCCTGGATGATGGAGAGGTCGGCGTCTTGGTCGTAGAAAAGTTCTGCTGCCACTGTTTCGTTTCCTTTTGTGTAGGGGTGGTTCGGTTAGTTCTCTCGTCGCCTGGAGGGCGAGCTAGTTCTTAAACACGCGTTCGGTGATGCTCTTCGACCCACGGCCGATCGCGAGAAGGCCGCTTTGCGCGAGCTCCTTGATGCCGTAGGGCTCCAAGATTCGTAAGAACGCCTGGATCTTGCTCGAGTCGCCGGTCACCTCGATCACCAGCGCGTCGGTCGCCACATCGACGACCCGCGCACGGAAGAGTGTCACTGCCTCAAGCACTTGCGATCGGGTCGAGTTGTCGACGCGCACCTTGATCAGCATGTGCTCACGCGCCACGGATGTCGCGGGGTCGAGCTCGACGATCTTGATGACGTTGATCAGCTTGTTGAGCTGCTTGGTCACCTGCTCGAGCGGAAGCTCCTCGACGTCGACGACGACGGTGATGCGGCTGAGACCTTCGATCTCGCTCGCACCCACGGCAAGGGACTCGATGTTGAACCCGCGGCGGGCGAAGAGCCCCGCGACACGGGTCAGCAGCCCGGGCTTGTCCTCCACGAGGAGGGAGAGAATGTGGCTCATCGGTCTACTCCTCTTCCCACTCGGGGGCGTGGTCTCTGGCGTACTGGACGCTCGAATTGCTCAGGCCCTGCGGAACCATCGGCCACACCATGGCGTCTCGACTCACGATGAAGTCGATGACGACGGGCCGGTCGTTGGTCTCGAGCGCGAGTGTGATGGCGGCGTCGACCTCTTCGGGCTTCGTGACGCGGATGGCGAGACAGCCGTACGCCTCCCCCAGCTTGACGAAGTCGGGGACCATGGCGGTGCCGTGACCCGTGTTGAGGTCGGTGAACGAGTGCCTACCCTCGTAGAAGAGGGTCTGCCACTGGCGCACCATACCGAGAGACGAGTTGTTGATGATCGCGACCTTGATCGGGATGTCGTTGATCGTGCAGGTCGCGAGTTCCTGATTCGTCATCTGGAAACAGCCGTCGCCGTCGATCGCCCACACCACGCGGTCGGGGTTGGCAACCTTCGCGCCCATCGCCGCGGGTACGCCGTAACCCATGGTTCCCGCACCACCAGAGTTGAGCCACGCGTTCGGACGCTCGTACTTGATGAATTGAGCCGCCCACATCTGGTGCTGACCGACACCGGCGGCGTAGATGCCCTCCGGACCAGTGAGCTCACCGATGCGCTGGATGATCGCCTGCGGTGAGAGCAGCCCGTCGTCGGGAACGGTGAATCCGAGCGGGTACTGCGCCTTGAGGGTGTCAAGTCGCTTCCACCACGCCACATAATCAGGCTTCGTGCTCTTCGCGGCGTCTTTGAATGCGGCACTCAGGTCGACGATGACGTCTTTCGCATCGCCCACGATCGGCACGTCGGCTGCGCGGATCTTGCCGATCTCCGCGGGGTCAATGTCGACGTGCACGATCTTGGCGTGCGGAGCGAACTCGCTCGGCTTGCCCGTCACACGGTCGTCGAACCGGGCGCCGAGAGAAATGATGAGGTCTGACTCCTGAAGCGCGAGCACGGCGGGCACGGCACCGTGCATTCCGGGCATCCCCAGCATGAGGTGGTTGGAATCGGGGAACGCTCCCCTCGCCATCAGGGTCGTCACCACGGGAGCACCGACGCGTTCAGCCAGTTCGAGCAGCTCTTTCGAAGCACCCGACCGGATGACGCCTCCACCCACGTAGAACACGGGGCGCTCAGCCTCGACGAGCAACTGGGCCGCCGCGACAACCTGCTTGCCGTGGGCTTTGACCACGGGGCGATAGCCCGGGAGGTCGACCTTGGGCGGCCAGATGAACGGCGCACTGTTCTGTTGCGCGTCTTTGGTGACATCCACGAGCACGGGTCCGGGGCGACCGGTTGTTGCGATGTGGTACGCCGCGGCGAGGGTCGCGGGAACGTCTTCCGGCTTCGTCACGAGGAACGAGTGCTTGGTGATCGGCATCGTCACCCCGACGATGTCTACCTCCTGGAACGCGTCGGTTCCCATCGAGGTGGAGAACACCTGGCCGGTGATCGCGAGCAGCGGGACCGAGTCCATGTACGCGTCGGCAATGGCAGTCACGAGGTTGGTGGCACCCGGGCCGGAGGTCGCGATGGCGACACCGACCCTGCCGGTCGAGGATGCATACCCCTCGGCGGCGTGGCCAGCACCCTGTTCGTGCCGAACCAGAATGTGGCGAATAGCTGTTGATGCCATCAGCTCGTCGTAGAACGGCATGATCGCGCCACCGGGAAGACCGAAGACATCGGTAATCCCCAAGTGCTCGAGGGAGCGCAAGATTGCGCCCGACCCCGTGAGCATCTCAGGGGTGGAACTCTTCGGCCGCGGGCTGGGGTCCGTGGACATACGTAGATCCTTTGGTAGATCGGTGGTCGAGCGAAGTCGAGACCGTTATCCGGTCAGCCCGTGACCGCCCCGACAGCTGCCGAGCGCACGAGCTTGGAGTACTTCGCGAGAACACCGCGGGTGTAGCGCGGAGGAAGGGGAGCCCAGCCGTTTCGGCGAGCTTCGAGCTCAGCCGGCTCGACAAGTAGGTCGAGCGAGCGAGCTGCGATATCGACCCTTATTAGATCACCATCGCGCACGAAGGCAATAGGACCTGCGTCCACTGCTTCGGGAGCTATATGGCCGATACACAGTCCGGTTGTGCCGCCTGAGAACCTGCCGTCGGTCAAGAGTAGTACATCTTTACCGAGGCCGGCTCCCTTGATGGCCGCCGTGATCGCGAGCATCTCGCGCATGCCTGGGCCGCCCTTGGGGCCCTCGTACCTGATGACGACGATGTCGCCAGCGCTAATCAATCCGTCGGTAAGAGCATCCATCGCCGCGCGCTCACGCTCGAACACCCGCGCAGGGCCCTCGAAGACCTCGGCGTCGAAGCCCGCGGTCTTGACGACGGCGCCCTCGGGGGCGAGCGAGCCGTGAAGCACTGACAGGCCACCGGTTGCGTGGATGGGGTTGTCCAGTGTGCGGAGCACTTCACCGTCGAGCGGCTCGGGGTTCAACTCGGCGAGGTTCTCGGCCATAGTCTTGCCGGTGACCGTGAGCACGTCGCCGTGCATGAGTCCGGCATCCAACAACGCCTTCATGAGTACCGGCAGACCGCCCTGTCGGTCGACATCGTTCATGACGTACTTGCCGAAGGGCTTGAGGTCACCGAGGTGGGGAACCTTCGAACCGATGCGGTTGAAGTCATCGAGCGTGAGAGGAACCTCTGCCTCGTGCGCGATGGCGAGCAGGTGGAGGATGACGTTTGTCGAACCTCCCAGCGCCATAGCAACTGCGATCGCGTTCTCGAAGGCTTTGATGGTGAGGATGTCGCGCACGGTCTGCCCGCGCTCGAGCATCCCGACGACGGCCTCCCCAGATCGGTGCGCGAAGTAATCACGGCGACGGTCTGCCGCCGCCGGGCTCGCGGAACCCGGAAGTGACATCCCGAGGGCCTCTGCCACGCTCGCCATCGTGTTCGCCGTGTACATGCCACCGCAAGCACCCTCGCCCGGAGCGAAGGCACACTCGATGCGCTTCGCATCGTCAAGGCTCATCTTGCCCGCCTTGACTGCACCAACCGCCTCGAACGAGTCGATGATCGTGATGTCTTTCTCGGTCCCGTCTGACAACTTGACCCAGCCGGGCGCGATCGATCCGGCGTAGAGGAAGACCGACGCTAGGTCGAGGCGAGCCGCAGCCATGAGCATGCCCGGGATGGACTTGTCGCAGCCCGCGAGAAGAACCGATCCATCGAGCCGCTCCGCCTGCATGACGACCTCGACCGAGTCAGCGATGACCTCACGCGACACGAGCGAAAAATGCATGCCTTCGTGACCCATGCTGATGCCGTCGGAGACGGAGACCGTGCCGAACTGCAGCGGATAGCCACCTCCCGCGTGCACTCCTTCTTTGGCCGCCTGCGCGAGGCGGTCGAGGCTGAGGTTGCAGGGCGTGATCTCGTTCCAGGAACTCGCAATACCGATCTGAGGCTTGTCCCAGTCGGCATCCCCCATACCCACAGCGCGGAGCATCCCACGCGACGTGGTTGCTTCAATTCCATCGGTGACCGTGCGCGAGCGCGGCTTCATATCGGGCTTCTTCGGCATGATACGAGGGTATCGCCCCGCAGAGGGTCGCGCGTTCGCTAGGCCGGGGCTACCACTCGTCGACGACGAGACGCAATCGCCACTGCAAACGTCAACGCCGAGATGGCGAACGCCCCTGGCACCCAGATCGCACGTTCGAGCACGCTCGGTGATGCTGCGTTGAGAAGGACACCGGTTGCTGAGTAGCCCGCGATCACCCATACCGCAACCGGTAGAGCACGGCGCGGCAGGGGCGCCCAGACCGGATGCCCCGCCCGCCGCAACACGACGAGCGCCGCCGCACTCCAGATCAACGCTGCAGCTCCCGCCCCGACCCGCAATCCGGGATCAAGGATCGTCTGCGCTCCGCCGAAAGCCGCCTCACCCCACGGCGCCCCCGCAGCAAGCGCGGCTTGGAAGACGGCGAGGCCGCCCATTAGGGTTGCCGCCGCGATCGAGCATGTCCGTGCGACGCGCTCTCGTGGGGTTGGGTGGTTCATTCTGGGCTCCTGTAGTAGTGTTGGATTGTATCTAAAAGATATGTCTAGCAGATAGGTTTCACTCATGGCAAGGCAAAAGCAGACCGAACTCGCTGTGTTGTGCACCCTCGGCGTGCAACCCATGACCGGCTACGCCGTGCGGGCAGCAATCCGGGATCAGCTGGGCTTCTTCTGGAGCGAGAGTTTCGGGCAGATCTACCCGACCCTCGCTGCACTCCTCGCGCGCGGCGATGTGGAAAAGCACGAGGGCACTCGGCCCGGGTCGTCCCTCTACTCGCTGACCCATGCGGGCCGTCTCCGGATGATCTCACTCCTCGAGCAACCCGACAGCCCCACACCCCGGCGAGACGGCTTCATGCTTCGACTGTTTTTCGGGCGCAGCCTTGGACCGGACGCTTGCCGCGCTCTCGTCGAACAGGCGCGCGACAGAGCCCGCCAGCAACTCGCCGTTTACGAAGCGCTGCACGCGCAAGTCGAGAGCGAGACTGACTATCTCCAGCACCAGCCCTATTGGCTGATCACCATCTCGGCGGGCGAACACACGACCCGCGCCGCGATCGCTTGGGCCGACGAGACTCTCGCAAAGCTCGACTCTGATCGGGACGCCTACGTGCGGTGATTCTCGCCCTACTGCTCGTGCACGTCGCCTTCGCGCAGGTCAGCCAAGAGCGCGATTACTCGGGCGACTTGGGACGGGCCGGGCACGCGGAAGTTGGCGAGCGTGGGCCCCTCGCCACTCTTGAGCCCGACATCGTCGGGATTGAGGGCCGCGAAGGCGTCTTCGTCGGTCACGTCGTCGCCCGCGTAGAACACGGCGTCAGCGTTGGTATAGCGGCGAAGGTGCTCGACGGCCTCGCCCTTGGTGGTCGATCGCACGGAGAACTCAAGCACGTTCTTGCCCTCGCGAATCGTGAGCCCCTCCACCTCTGCGGCAGCTTCGCTCCGAGCGACGAGATGTGCCACCCTGCTGTTCCGCTCGGTAGCAAGCCGGGTGTGTAGCGCGAATCCGGCGGGTTTGGGCTCGAGCCACACTTGATCGACAGCGTCTACGACCTCACCCAGCACGGTGTTGAGCATGTCGACCCGCTCGAGCTCGGCGGTGTCGAGGCCCACACTGTCTTCCGGGGAGTCGAGGCGGATCTCAATTCCGTGCGAACCGACGAGCAAGGCGGTTTCGGGCAGGTCACTGACCGCTTCGAGGCTGCGCAGCGCTCTACCGGAGACGAGCGCAACGCGGGTATTGGGCATCCCGAGCAGTCGCAGCACTGCCGCGCGAGACTCGGGAAGTGCGCGGGCCATTTCGGGGTCGTCAACCTCGGGCGCGAGGGTGCCATCGAAATCGAGGGCCACGAGCAGACGCTTGACATGGGCCAGTTCGCGTAGCGCTCCGATCAGAGGTTCGGGCAGCTTGGACCAGGGCGGAGCGGTATCGACGTCAACCATGTCAGGTGGTCCACCGACGGTCGACGGTCCACTCGAGCTCGTCCGGGAGTTCCATGGGTTCGTTTCTGTCGTATCGACCCTTGCGGGCCAGCTCGAGGGTCTCGAGGAAGTTACTGGACCAGCGCTGAACGTCGTTCTCGAGCACGCGCTTGCGCATCGCTCGCATTCGCGCGGTGCGATCGCGCTGCGGCATCTCGACTGCCTGCACGATCGCATCCTTCAGGCCTTCGATGTCATGCGGGTTGACCAACAACGCACGCTTGAGCTCGTCTGACGCCCCCGTGAACTCGCTCAACACGAGCACCCCGTCGTCGTCGAATCGGCTGGCGACGTACTCTTTGGCGACGAGGTTCATCCCGTCTCGCAGCGCGGTGACGAGAAGCACATCGGCAGCGAGATAGAGGGCGACCATCTCATCCCTCGGATACCCGTGGTGGTGGTAGCTCACCGCCTGGTGGCTCATCGTGCCGAAGTCGCCATTGATGCGGCCCACCGTCAATTCGATCTCGTCCCGTAGCTGCATGTATGCGGCAACGCGCTCGCGGCTAGGACTCGCGACCTGCACGAGCGTGACGTCCTCGACGCTAAGTCTGCCCTCCGCCAATAACTCACCGAATGCCTTGAGTCGGTGACCAATGCCCTTCGTGTAATCCAAGCGGTCAACGCCGAGCATGACGGTCTTCGGACTGCCGAGACCCTCACGGATCTCCTTCGCGCGCTCCTGAATTCGGGGCTCGCGCGCCAGTTCCTCGAAACTCTTCGTGTCGATCGAAATCGGAAACGACCGTGCGATCACGCGTCGCGAACGCTGATGGGCAGCCGCGACCTCGATCGACGTGTGCTTGGTGGCGTGGTTCGTCAACCGCCGCACCGCACGAGAGAAGTTGCCGGCGTCGGCGATGCGCTGGAACCCGATGACGTCCGCCCCGAGGAGTCCGTCAAGAATCTGGGACCGCCACGGAAGTTGGGAGTAGATCTCATAGGGCGGGAACGGGATGTGGTTGAAGAATCCGATGGTGAGGTCGGGCCTCGAGTCGCGCAGCATCTGCGGGACGAGTTGGAGCTGATAGTCCTGCACCCAGACGACCGCATTCTGCGCGGCAACCGCTGCCGTTGCATCCGCGAACCGCTGGTTCACCAATACGTAGTTCTCCCACCACTCGCGGTGGTAGCTCGGCGGCGCGATGACATCGTGGTAGAGCGGCCACAGGGTGTCGTTGCTGAATCCCTCGTAATAGTTCTGAATGTCGTAATCGCTGAGCACGACCGGCACGATGTGGATTCCATCGTTCTCGAAGGGCTCGATAACAACGTCGGCTTGCCCGGCCCAGCCAACCCACGCACCATCGGCTTCACGCATGACAGGCTCGAGGGCCGTCACCAATCCCCCAGGAGAACGGGTCCAGCTCTCGTCGCCGTCCGGCCCGATCACGCGGTCAACGGGCAGACGATTGGACACGACGACGAAGTCGTAGTCGGCATGCGTCGGGGAGGCCATTGCCTCTCAAACCTACCAGCGACGCGCAGGATCACTTCACCCGGCGTTCACCTCGAAGGGACCAACGGTACAACTCGACGCGACACCCTGAGGTCGATGATTCGGATCGGCATGAGCACCTCGTGCGTCTTCCCGCTGTCAACGGAAGACGCCTTTCGGCTCGCCGAGCAGGCAGGGTTCGACGGAATCGAAGTCATGGTCACCCAAGACCCGACTACCCGAGATAGCGTCGGGCTCACCCGCCTTGCGCACCGGTTCCGCCTGCCGATCCTGTCGGTCCACGCTCCCGTTCTCACTCGCTCGCAGTTTGTCTGGAGCACTGATCCAGCTCACAAACTGGAACGATCGGCAGAACTGGCCGCTCGGCTCGGAGCGACAACGGTTGTGGTGCACCCGCCCTATCGGTGGCAAATGCGGTATGCGCGACGCTTCGTTGATCACGTTGCTGCGGTCTCAGCTCGGTATGGGGTCGAGGTAGCTGTCGAGAACATGTTCCCGCTGACCGTGGGCCCGGTGACGCTTCGCGTCTTCTCCCCTGGGCCCGACCCGACCACGAGCGACGCGCCCGCGGCGGTCACACTCGACTTCTCCCACGCCGCACTCGCTGGTCGCGACTCTCTAGAAATGACGATGGCCGCCGGTGATCGTCTCCGCCACGTCCACCTGTGCGACGGCACGGGAAGCATGGCAGAGGGTCATCGCGATGAGCATCTCGTTCCGGGTCACGGAACGCAACCCGTCGCGGAGGTTCTGCAGTACCTCGGACATCGCCGCTGGCAGGGATCCCTGATCGCCGAAGTCGCCACGGGTGCCGCCGCCACCGACTCGGAGCGTCTCGAGATGCTCGTCGAAACTGTCCAGTTTGCGCGTCGACAAATGTCAATCGGACGGTCGCGTCGACAGGGCGCCTCTGCATAACCGCGCGGGCATATCCTTGCCGCATGCCCATCGTCGACAACGCGATCTACCGTGGCGGCGTGCGCGATGCGCACCCAGTGACCCTCGACCTCACGTTCGAGCAGCTCCGTTCCCACGGCGGCTTTGCGTGGATCGGAATGTACCGTCCCACGGAGGAGGAACTGCGCACGGTAGCCACCGAATTCGGCCTCCATCCACTCGCAGTCGAAGATGCGTTGCGTGGCCATCAGCGGCCAAAAATGGAGCGCTACGGCGAGGTGCTTTTCATCGTTCTCCGCTCGGCCCGCTACCTCGACGCACCAGAGGAAGTTGAATTCGGCGAGGTCCACCTCTTCATCGGACAAAACTTTGCGATCACCATTCGCCACGCCGAGTCTCCAGACCTCGGTCGCGTGCGCAAGCGTCTGGAACAGTCGCCCGAGCTCCTCACTCTTGGGCCACCCGCTGTGCTCTATGCAGTATTCGACCAGGTGGTCGACGAGTTTCAGCCCGTCGTGCTCGGACTCGAGAACGATATCGACGAGATCGAGGGGCAGATCTTCGACGGCGACGCGAAGGTCTCCAAGCGCATCTACAAGCTAGCGAGCGAGGTGATGGCCTTTCAGCGCGCAACCCATCCACTCGTCGACATCTTGCGTGGTCTGGATGAAAGCTATGAAGCGCAATCGGTCGACCTAGAACTCCGGCGGAATCTGCGCGATGTCCTAGATCACAGCCTCAAGGCAGTGGAGCGTGCGGATTCTTTCCGCGCACTACTCCAAAATGCCCTCACTGTGCAGTCGACGCTCGTCACCCACGTTCAGAACGAGGAGATGCGCACCCTCTCGGCAGTGAGCATCGAACAGGGCGATCAGGTGAAGAAGATCTCCGGATGGGCCGCAATCCTGTTCGCCCCCACCCTTATCGCCGCGATCTATGGGATGAACTTCCGATTCATGCCCGAGCTGAGCTGGACCTTCGGCTACCCCTTCGCGATCGGACTGATGCTCATCTCGGCGATCGTGCTGTACATCGTGTTCAAGCGGCGCGACTGGCTCTAGCTGCGCTGGCCACGTACCGGCGTGTTGTCGACACCGGTAGTGACCCTTCCTCCACACTGGGGACTATGTCTGAGCGCCACACCACCAGCACCGAGGCGGAGCAGCAGCTCGTCTTCGATCTCATGCGTGAGCGCCTCTTTGAGATGTTTGGTCCGGGTGGAAGCTTCCGTATCACCCTCGGGCGCGCAACCGCTGACGACGCCGTGTTCGTCTCCACTGTGAGCGACACGATCGCACACCACGTCGCCACCGCATTCAACCCTGAGCGCGAAGCAGGCGGTCGCCGTGTAGCCGCAGCCCGCACGATCGCCGAGCACGATGAACTGTGGCAGCAGATCGAAGGCGAATTGCTCGTGCGCCGCACCGGCCCAGACTCGGTCGATGCCGATGTCACGCGCGAGGTTGCCGCCGCGCGCGACGGAGGTTCGCTCGCCGAGCGGCTCGGCAGCAAGGCCGCCTAATCCGCTCCGCGATCCACTAGCCGTTAGGCGATCCGCGGGGCTAGGCCGAGCGCTCCTGCACGTCGAGTTCGCCGGATGGCGACGAGCGCGAGCAGCGCGCTACCCACCCCAAAGGCAAGAAGCGTGAGCGCAGAGACCACCACCGCGCCGGGATCACCTCCGGAGAGGATGCCCTGCATACCGTCGACCGCATAGGTCAGCGGCAGGAACGGGCTCGCGAGCTGGAACGGGGTCGACAGCAGTTGGATCGGGTAGATCCCACCGGTCGACGTCACCTGCACCGCGAGCAGGAAGAGCGACACCACGAGACCGGCACGACCGAGACCGATCGTGAGCAGGTAGTGGAACGCGGTGAACGCGAGAGCGATCAGCAGCGAGAATCCGAGAGTCGCCGGCAACAGATTCCATCCCACGCCGAGCGCACCGTGCAGCAGAGCGGTGAGCAGAAGCGCCTGGCCTCCGGTCACGAGACTGGCACGAGCGAGCGCGGATGCCACGAGCCGACCGTTGCGCGCCGTCGAGGTCAGGGCACGACGGGTGATCGGACGCAGCACAAGGAACACCGCGAGCGCACCGACCCACAGACCCAACGGAACGAAGAACGTCGCGACGATCTGCCCGACCTGAGAAACAGGGTTGTCCGTTGAGACCGAGAGAGTGACAGGGTCGGCCGCGATCTCCGCCGCCGCTGCCGCATTGGTATCCGTCGCGGGAATCTGGTCAGCACCCGACTGAAGCCCCGTGGCAAGGCCGGTCGCGCCCGACGCGAGCCCGGTGGCACCGTCGACCAAGGAAGGCCCAGTCTGAGCAAGCTGGTACGCGCCGTCGGCGCTCTGTGAGATGCCTGTCTGCACCCCTGAGATTCCGCTCGCTGCCTGCGAGCTCAAGGTCGATCCCCCAGCAGCGGTCTGTGCGAGGTTGGCAATGGCACCCTCGAGTTGCGCTTTGACCGTCGGGTCGGTGACGCTCGTCAGATCGAGCGACGACAGATAGGCGGAGAGCTGCGAGACCCCGCCCGTGTACGTCGCAATGCCCGACGTGAGCTGGCTGAGTCCCGCGGCACCGTCGTCGAGTTGTGCGAGCCCGTAGGAAAGTGACCCCACCCCGTCGGTGTACTGCGTCAACCCTGACGAGAGCTGGGTCGCGCCGGACGAGAGCTGCGCTGCGCCATCGGCAGCGGACCCGAGGGAGGCACCGAGCTCGCCGAGGCTCGAGTAGATGCCTCCGATGTACTGCGCCGTGATCGCATTGCCGAACGTATCGGCCATGGTCTGCCCGACGACCTGGGCGACGGAACCGGTCAGGTAGCTGTGCGCGTCATCGGTACGGATCGAGATGTCCGCCTTTTGGGGCTTGTCGCTGGAGAGCGACAGAATAGAGGTCGAGAAGTTCGAGGGAACGGTCAGAACGGCATAGACGTCACCGGCCTTGAGGGCCGCCGCGGCATCCGTGGCGTTGGTGATTGTCCAGTCGAACCCGGTGGAGCCCGTCAGCTCGGTGACCAGTTGGCGGCCCGCGAAGACGTTCTGCTCTGTGCCGTCTGGGGACGTCACGGTCTGCAGGGTGTCTTCGTTCACTATCGCGACAGGAATCGAGTCGAGTGCCTTGTCGCCTTGGCCGACAGCCCCGACAAAGAGACCCGCGAAGGCGAGGGGCACGAGTACGACGGCCGCGAGGCCGCCCCACCGCAACCAGGTGGTGCGCTTGCTCATCGGACGAGTCCTTTCGGAGAGAGGGAGTAGAGGTCGACGGCGACCACCGCCCGGTCCGCGACAGTGTCGTCATGTGCGGGAATCGGTGTGCCGATCACGAGGGTCGTGGTTGCTGGCGCGAGTTTGGCAATGGCGGCGAGGAATGTCGCCTGTTCCTCGTCACTCGCGAAGGCGTCGAGCTGGTCGAGCATGACGATGGGCGTGCGCTCGGCGAGTGCCACCGTTGCAAGTGCTACCGCGCGTTCAAGCTGCGGAAGCTCGACGAGGGTGCTCGACGGCGTCACCCGCATTCTGCCGTCACCCAACACGGCGTTCACCCGATCCAGCCAGCGCCGCGCACTGCGCGCGGTGGTGAAGAAGCGGTACCAAGGTTGGGTCATCTCGATGCGCTCGCTGAGCAATTCGCCGATCGTGACGCTCGTCTCGGTGCGCTGCGCTCCGCCGACATCCGCGAGGGCAACCAACGCCCGCACGTCCGAGGCCTCAGAAGGCACCGGATGCCCGGCAATCTGCGCCCGCCCCGAGACCGGATCCAGCCGTCCGGAGAGCGTGGCCGCCACGAGACGGCGGTCGACGGGGTCGCCGCTCGCTATCACGACGGAGCCACGCGCCACGCTGATCGACAGTGGGCCAACAGCATGGTCGCGCGATCCCGCAACGAGGTATTCAGTGCTCAGTGCGATGTCGCCCTCAGCCTTCGCCCACTCGACCGCGTGGCGGTGCTCACGCAACTGCTCCCCCTCGATGTCGACGTTGGGCAACACGCGAGCGAGCCACTTCGGCATCCACCACGCGGCCTTGCCGAACAGGGTCATGAGCGCGGGAACCAGAGTCATCCGCACCAAGAAGGCATCGAAGGCGATACCGACCGCGAGCCCCAGGGCGATCGGCTTGATCATGCCGCTGCCCTCCGGAACGAAGGCGAAGAACACGAAGAACATGATGAGCGCCGCCGCCGTGACCACCCGGGCGCCGTTGGCGAAACCGTGCGACACCGAGTACCGCGCATCCCCGGTCTTGACGAACTCTTCGCGCATGCCGGAAACGAGGAACACCTCGTAGTCCATGGCGAGGCCGAACAACACGGCCATGAGGATGATCGGCATGAAGCTCAGGATCGGTCCGGGATTTTCGACGCCCAACAGGCTGCCGAGCCATCCCCACTGGAAGATGGCGACAACCACACCGAACGACGCGACGATGGAAAGCAGGAACCCCAGCGCCGCCTTGATCGGAACGAGAATCGAGCGGAACACTGCAGTGAGCAGCACGATCGACAGCCCGAGCACGATGAGGCCAAACGGGATCAGCGCGTTTGTGAGACGGTTCGAGATGTCGATGCCGACCGCGGTGGTGCCGGTCACGGAGATCGGGGTGTCGTACTTCTTCGCGATCGACGGTGCAAGGTCACGGATGGCCTGCACGAGCTCTTTTGTCTGCACCGAGTCGGGTGCACTCTTCGGCGTGACTTGGATGATCGCGGTGTCGAGCCCGGCATCGGGGAACCCTTGGGACACGTAGGCAACATCGTCGAGACCGCGGAGTTGGGTCGCGATTGCGGCGAGGTCTTCTTGAATCGCAATGGTCTGGGTGATGTCGATGGCCACGACGAGTGGCCCGTTGTAGCCGGGGCCAAAACCTTCCGTGACGAGGTCATACGCCTCGCGCTGAGTGGAACCCTGAGGCTGCGACCCACCATCGGGCAGGTTGAGATCGAGGCTTAGCGCTGGAATCGCGAGGGTTCCCAGAATGGCAACCACACCGAGGCTCGCGAGCACCGGGCGTTTCATGACGCCCTTCACCCAACGGATGCCCATCGACTTCTGCTCACCCTTCTCGGCGGCGACGGCACGCTTCCACGCCCGAGAACCCTCCTTCGGCACGAGCCTGCCCTTGGCGAGGCCGAGCAACGCCGGTAGCAGGGTCGTCGCGACACCGATCGCGATCAACACGGCAACGGCGGCTCCCACCCCCATGACGCTCAGGAATGGAATACCGACGACCAGGAGTCCGAGCAACGCGATGATGACGGTAAGCCCCGCGAACACCACAGCACTACCTGCAGTGCCCACAGCCATGGCCGCGGACTCTTGGGGATCTTCTCCGCGCGCGAGTTGCGATCGATGTCTCGACAGGATGAACAGGGCATAGTCGATGCCGACTGCGAGTCCGATCATGAGCGCGAGCAGCGGCGCCGAACTCGACACCGTGGTGAACGCGGAGAGCGCCGTGATGGCACCCATCACGATGCCGACGCCCAGGAGTGCGCTCAGAAGCGGCATCCCGGCCGCAAGCAACGATCCGAAGGTGATGACGAGCACCACGCCCGCGAAGACAACGCCAAAGACTTCGGTGATCGTGATGGCAACTGTGGTGTCCTGGAACACTTGCCCGCCAAACTCGACGCGAAGACCAGCTTTCTCGCCGATGGCGGCGGTGGCTTTGAGATCCGCGACGGTCTGGTCTGTGACATCCGCAGAAGGACCATCAAATTGCACCCGGATGATCGCCATGGTCGTGTCGGCGCTCACTGCGTTGCCCGCGTACTCGTCGAACGGACCCACCACCGAGTCGACACCGGGCACGCCCTTGATGGCCGTGACGAGATCGGAAATCGCGGCCTTCTCGTCGTCAACGGATGCCCCACTCGGTGCTACCACGACGGCAGTCGCGCTTGCGCCCGCAACGGAAGGGAACACTGCCTCGAGCCGATCGAGCGCCGCCTGCGACTCCGTGCCCGGAATCGCGAACGACTCCTGGCTCTGACCACCGAGAGCGATGCCGCCGCCAAGAGTGGCCACGAGTAGGAGCAGCCACACTCCGATAACGCGCCAAGAGCGACGGTAGGAGAAGCGGCCAAGACGATAGAGCAGTGTTGCCATTGTTTACCCCAGGGCGGTTGTGGCGGATACGGGTGCGAGCAGGTCGCTCAGGATGGTGATGAGAACGGCCCTGGTCTCATCGAGGGTTCCGGGCTCCTCAGGGAGCCCGAAGGTCTGGACGGTGCACAGCATGTAGGCCGCCCCGCCGAGAGCGATGCCGAATCGCATCTTCTCTTCGAGGGAATCCGAGTTCGCGGAGAAGAATCCCGCGAGCCTGCGCACGAGCGCGTTGGCGCGCTCGATGACCGGGACGTCGACCAGCGACGGCCCTTGATTGATGAACATGTTGACTTCGAGGCGGTACTGCAGCAGGAAGTCGACGAAAGCCTCGAGAAACGCGGTGCGGTCGCCCTCGAGCAGGCCGGCACCCTCAAGGGGCGCGAGTACATCCTGCATGCGATCGATGGCAGGGCCGATAGCGGCCTCGAGCAGATGCTCCTTCGAGGCGAAGTGGTAGAGCACGCTCGACTTGGAGACTCCGGCGAGCTCGGCGATGCGCTGCAAGGAGGTCGCCCCGTACCCGGCCGCCGCGAATTCGGCGAGCGCGATGGTGCGGAGTTCTTCCTGAGTGGACATGACTTCAACGGTAATTGACCGATCGGTCAGACCCTGTCCGATCGGTCAGTTTGCCAGTGAATCCTCAGCGATAACTCAGCCAACGTGATTCCTCTGGGCCGGATTCACGGCTCGGGGTACCCTCGGAACATGCGCAAGTTCATTCTCAACACCACTCTTCTCAGCGCGCTCTTCGGGGGATGGGGTACCGTGCAGGCCACCCGGAAAGGTCCGCGCGACTGGCGGCTCATCCTCATGTGGGTCAGCTGGGGCCTCACCGTAGCGATCGCGGTCGGCACCATCATCAAAGACGCTGAAGACCAGAACGAACTGGAGAACTGACATGTACGACAACGGCCCTTACGGACTCCACATTGTGGGACTAGCCGCCTCGGCGCTCGGCACACTCGTGCTCGTGATCGTCGCGATCGGGCTCATCGTCCTGCTCGTGCGCTTCCTTCTTGTGGCGACCACTGCCGCAAAACTGTATGTCGCGAAGAACTCGCCAGCGCAGCCCACGACGGCCCCGGTCGCCGCCGCACCCGCTCCGGCAGCCGCCACGACCAAGCCGACAACCACGACCAAGCCGCGCACGCCAAAGGCTCCGCCCGCTAGCTGAGGAAGCCGCGCAGCAACGCCGCCGACCCGGCGAGATGCTCGGTCATCGCGGACGCCGCCCGTTCCGCATTCCCCGTCAGGATGGCGACCACGATCGCCTCGTGCTGCTCGTTGGAATGCTCGATGTTGCGCTCGAGGAGCGGGATGTCGTCGAGAAGTCGATTGACGCGCGTGCGGTTGTCGGCCAGCAATGACACGAGGGACGGGGTGCCCACGAGTTCGCCGATCGACAGGTGCAGCCGGGAGTCATGGCGGCGGTAGTCGGCGGGCGAGGCCGTCGCGGTCTCCTTGAGTCGGGTCCAGAGCAGCTCACGTTCCGATGCCGAGAGCTCCCGGGCCGCCGCCGCGCGGGCCGCGCCCACCTCGAGGATGTCCCGGAGCCCGAGAACGTCTTCGATCTCCGCTGCCGTCGGCGCCGCAGCATCCGGACCGACCGGCGTGTGCGGAATCGTGGCGCTCACGAAGGTGCCGCCATACCGTCCCCGCCGGGCGACAAGATAGCCGGCGTCGCTCAGCGACCGGATGGCGTCACGCACGGTGTCGCGACTCACCGAGAATCGCACCGCGAGATCGCGCTCCGGCGGGAGCGCCTCCCCTGGTTGCACGATGCCGAGCCGGATGGTCTGGAGGAGGCGCGCGACCGTGTCCTCGAACGCATTCCCGTTGCGAACCGGACCGAACAGTACCTCCCCCGCGTCAGTCATGGAATCAGAGGGGGGTCACATAGGCCGAGCTGATACCGCCGTCGACGAGGAACGTCGAGGCGGTGATGAACGACGCGTCATCACTAGCGAGGAATGCGACGGCCGCCGCAAGTTCTTCGGGCTCTGCGAACCGTCCCTTCGGAATGTGCACGAGGCGACGCTGAGCGCGCTCCGGGTCTTTCGCGAAGAGCTCCTGCAGCAACGGGGTGTTCACCGGGCCAGGGCACAGTGCGTTGACCCGGATGCCCTGCCGCGCGAACTGCACGCCGAGCTCCTTCGTCATCGCGAGCACGCCGCCCTTCGACGCGGTATAGGAGATCTGCGACGTCGCCGACCCCATCACGGCGACGAACGACGCGGTGTTGATGATCGACCCGGACTGCTGGGCAACCATGTGCCGCAGGGCCGCGCGCGAGCAGAGGTAGACACTCTTGAGGTTGACGTCCTGCACACGATCCCACGCCGGCAGCTCCGTCGTCTCGATGGAGTCGTCCTCAGGCGGCGAGATTCCCGCATTGTTGAAGGCGATGTCCACCGAACCGTAGGTCGACTTGGCGGTGTCGAACAGGTTGTTGACCTGGGCTTCGTCGGTGACATCCACCTTGACGAACAAGCCTCCAACCTCGGCCGCGGCGGCCTCTCCGGTCTCGGCGTTGAAGTCACCGATGACAACGGTCGCGCCCTCGGCAGCGAAACGCTTGGCCGTCGCAAAACCGATTCCGCTTGCGCCGCCCGTGATGACGGCGACCTTCCCGGCGAGGCGCTGGGTGAGGTCGATCTTGGTGATTGCCATGCGTGTTCCTTTCGCGGGTCGAGCTAGCGGAGACCTCGGCATGAGATCTCGACGAGCTCTCTCCGCCTAGTCGGTGCTGATGAAGACGTTCTTGGTTTCCGTGAATGCTGAAGCTGCGTCGGGGCCCAACTCACGGCCGAGGCCGCTCTGCTTGAACCCACCGAAGGGCGTCGAATACCGCACGCTCGAATGGGAGTTGACCGAGAGGTTGCCGCTGTCGATCCCGCGCGCGACCCGGATGGCCCGGCCCACGTCGCGCGTCCAGATCGAGCCGCTCAGTCCGTAGATACTCGAGTTCGCGAGGGCGATCCCGTCCGCTTCGTCGTCGAACGGGAGCACTGTCACGACCGGCCCGAAGATCTCCTCCGTTACGCGACGGTCGTCGCGACTCTTCGGCAGCACGACGGTGGGCGCGAACCAGTACCCCGGCCCGGTCGGGGCCGTCCCGCGGAATGCGACATCCGCATCATCCGGCTGGAAGGCAGTCACGGAGTCGAAGTGCGCCTTCGAGACGAGCGGACCCATCTCGGTCGCCTCGTGGGTCGGGTCGCCGACGACGACCCCCTTCACTGCTGGCTCGAGAAGATGCAGGAACTTTTCCAAGACACTCCGCTCTACGAGGATCCGCGAGCGCGCACAGCAATCTTGTCCTGCGTTTTCGAACACCGCGTAGGGGGCGGATGCGGCCGCCTTCTCAAGGTCGGCGTCGGCGAACACGACGTTCGCACTCTTGCCGCCGAGCTCGAGAGTGACCGCTTTGACCTGTGCCGCGCATCCGGCCATAACCTGCTTGCCGACCTCGGTCGAGCCGGTGAAGACAATTTTGCGCACGTTCTCGTGGGTGACGAATCGCTCACCGACCACCGACCCCTTGCCGGGAAGCACTTGGAACAAGCCGTCGGGCAGTCCCGCTTCGAGCGCGAGTTCGCCGAGTCGGATGGCCGTGAGCGGCGTCCACTCCGCGGGCTTGAGCACAACCGCGTTGCCCGCCGCGAGAGCAGGGGCGAATCCCCAGCTCGCGATGGTCATCGGGAAGTTCCACGGAACGATGATGCCCACGACCCCGAGCGGTTCGAGGAAGGTAATGTCGAGCCCGCCAGCGACGGGAATCTGGCTGCCGATCATCCGTTCGGGTGCCGCCGCGTAGTAGTTGAGCACGTCGCGGACATGGCCAGCTTCCCAACGAGCCTGACTGACCGGATGCCCGGAGTTGACGACCTCGAGAAGTGCGAGTTCTTCGATCGCACCCCCGACCGCGGTGGCGAAATCGCGAAGCGCACCCGCCCGGGCCGCTGGCGCGAGCGCTGACCAAGCCTTCTGCGCCACCAAGGCGCGAGCGACAGCATCGTCAACGCCGTCTAGCGTGGTCTGCTCTACCGTGCGGAATTCCGCTCCGGTCGCCGGGTTGATGAGGGCGGTGCTAGCCATTCCTGCTCCTCGACGCGTGGTAGTCGGCCGCAGCACTGACGACTCCCGCGAACAGGCGGGCGTCACTGGCGGCGCCCTCCTCTGGATGCCACTGCACGGCAACCCCGAACGGCAGCGCGGGCATCTCGACGGCTTGGATTGTGCCGTCATCGCTTCGAGCGGACACGACGAGCCCGGGCGCGACTTCGTCGATCGCCTGGTGGTGATGGCTCTTGATTTCGACGGTCTTGTCGCCAGCGAAGAGGCTGCCCAGCGTGGTGTCGGGCTCGATTCCGGCCTCGTTGTCGCTGAAGTACCCGAGCCGCTCCCGATAGCGATCCGAGCCGAGCGTGTCCGGCAGGTGTTGGGTGAGCGTGCCGCCGAGTGCGACGTTGAGCATTTGAGCTCCTCGGCAGATCCCAAGGAACGGCATCTCCCTTTCGATCGCCGCCGTCAGGAGGGCGTCCTCCCACGCGTCACGATCGAGCCGAGGTTCGTCGGTGTCGGGGTGCCGCTCCTGCCCGTAGCGCGCCGGATCGACATCCTTGCCACCGGTGATGATCAGTCCGTCCAACGAATCGAGCACACTGTTGGCGATCGTGCTGTCGACAGGCTGGGGTGGGAGCAATATCGCTATGCCACCGGCGTTGGTGACCGCGTCGAAGTACACCTGTGGCAGGAAGGAGGCGGGCACGTCCCACGCCCCCGTCTGTGCCTGTTCCAGATAGGTGGTCAGACCGATGAGTGGTCGCCTTGCTGATGTATCAGAACCGCTCAAAACCACGAACCCGCTCCCAATCGGTAATTGCCGCGTCGAATGCGGCCTGCTCTACGCGCGCATTGTTGAGATAGTGCGCAACTACATCTTCGCCGAAAGCCTGGCTGGCGACCTCGGAACCGGCAAACAGCTCGGTGGCCTCCCGCAGTGACGACGGAACACGCGGAGCGTCAGACGCGTAGGCGTTCCCTTCGAAGATCGGCTCGAGTTCGAGTTCGTGCTCGATGCCGTAGAGGCCTCCCGCGATGAGGGCCGCGACCGCGAGGTACTGGTTCACGTCACCACCGGGCACCCGGTTTTCGACACGCAACGAACGACCGTGGCCGACCACACGGAGGGCGCACGTGCGGTTGTCGAGTCCCCACGCGACGGCGGTGGGAGCGAAACTTCCCTCGACGTAGCGCTTGTAGGAGTTGATGTTGGGAGCGAAGAACAGCGTCAGCTCACGGAGGGTAGCCAGTTGACCGGCGATCCAGTGCTCCATGAGTTTCGAGAATCCGTACTTGCCGTTCTTGTCGGCCATAACGGGATCACCGCCCTTGCCCACCACAGACAAGTGGATGTGGCACGAGTTGCCCTCGCGCTCGTTGAACTTCGCCATGAAGGTGAGCGACTTGCCGTGGGCATCCGCGATCTCTTTTGCGCCGTTCTTGTAGATCGAGTGGTTGTCGCACGTCGCGAGCGCATCGGTGTACCGGAAGGCGATCTCCTGCTGGCCAAGGTTGCATTCACCCTTGACGCCCTCGCTGTACATTCCCGCGCCGTCCATGCTGTTGCGGATGTCGCGCAACAGCGGCTCCATACGAGTCGACGCCATCAGGGCGTAGTCGATGTTGTAGTCGCTCGCGGGCGTCAGGCCCTCGTACTTCTTCTTCCACGCCTCGCGATAGCTGTCGTCGAAGACGATGAACTCAAGCTCCGTACCGACAAACGGCTGCAGGCCCTTCTCGGCGAGGCGCGCGATTTGACGCTTGAGTACCTGGCGGGGATCGGGGGCGACGGGCGTTTCGTCAAGCCACGTGAGGTCTGCGGTCACCATCGCCGTACCGGGCAGCCACGGCGTGAGGCGCAGCGTGTCTAGGTCTGGGATCATCGCCATGTCGCCATAGCCGCGCTCCCAGGAGGAGATCGCATAGCCGTCAACTGTGTTCATCTCGACGTCAACCGCGAGGAGGTAGTTGCAACACTCGGCGCCGTGCTCCGCGAGCTCCTCGAGGAATAGTCGAGCCGATGCCCGCTTGCCGACAAGACGACCCTGCATGTCCGTGAACGCGATGATGACGGTGTCGATCTCGTGGGAAGCGACCAGGGCGGTCAGCTCCTGAACGGTGAGATTCCCGGTCTTCTGCGTGGTGCTCGCGTGTGCCAACTAGCTCCTCCTTGAGTGTTCTGCCGACCATTACATCACGCGAGAGTCGCGATTAGCTGGGAAGTCGTAACGCGCAATTTACATCTAAAGGTAGACAACAAGTACCAATAGCCGACAAACTCATGTGAATTCCGCAGGCGATGGTGCCTGCGTCCGATGTCTCATGGAGGACAAATGGCGGAATCAAAGGGCACGAGCGTGTCCGGCGTTAGGTACACCAAGGCCGAGGCTGGTTACTTCGAAAAACGGAGCCTCAAACGCACGGCTGGAATCTGGGGCCTCTGGGGCCTCGGCATCGCCGCGGTTATCTCGGGCGACTTCTCAGGCTGGAACTTCGGTCTCGATTTCGCAGGCTGGGGCGGAATGCTCATCGCATTCCTCATCGTCGTCGTCATGTACTTCGGCATGCTGTTCTCCATCGGTGAGATGGCGGCAGCCCAACCACACACAGGTGGGGCTTACTCGTTCGCACGCGCGGCGATGGGGCCGTGGGGCGGTTTCGTCACCGGCCTAGCCGAGACGATCGAGTACGTCGCGACCACTGGTGTGATCGTGTACTTCTCCGCGTCCTACGCCGACGGAGTCACCTCGGCGCTGTTCGGCTTCAGCATGCCCGGCTGGATCTGGTGGATCATCCTGTATGCGATCTTCATCCTTCTGAACTCTGCGGGAGCTTCGATTTCGTTCAAGTTCGCCCTCGTGGTGGCCTTGGTCTCGATCGCGATTCTGGGATTGTTCTTCATCATGTCGCTGGCGTCCGGACAGTTCTCGTTCGACAAGCTGTTCGACATCGCGCCCGACGCCGGCCAGACCGCATTCCTGCCTCACGGTTTCGGTGCGATCCTGTTCGCGCTGCCGTTCGCTATGTGGTTCTTCCTCGGGATTGAGGAGCTTCCGCTCGCTGCGGAGGAGTCGACCAACCCGGCAAAGGACATCCCCAAGGCCGGAATCACCGGCATGGTCACGCTCGTCGTGCTCGGCATCCTGGTGCTCGTGCTCAACCCGGGTGTCACCGGATCCGCTGCACTCGCCACCTCGGGCGAGCCGTTGCTCGATGGCTTCCGGGCCTTCCTGCCTGACACGGTGGCCGCGCTGCTTGCTGCATTCGCGCTGCTCGGTCTGCTGGCATCCCTGCAGGGAATCATGTTCGCCTACGGGCGCAACATGTACTCGCTGTCACGCGCCGGTTACTACCCGAAGTTCCTGTCCCTGACGGGCAAGCGTCAAACCCCGTGGGTCGCGCTTCTGGTGGGTGGTGTGATCGGGTTCGCCGCTCTCCTGCTCGTCGACTTCGGTGGAGCCGTCGCCGGACCGATCGTGTTGAACATCGCGGTCTGGGGTGCGGTCATCGCGTACGCCCTGCAGATGGTCTCGTTCATCATTCTGCGCAAGAAGTTCCCGACCGCGAAGCGGCCCTACCTCAGCCCCACCGGCATCCCCGGTGCGGTCGTCGCAGGTCTCATCGCGGTGTTGATCTTCGTCGGGTTCATCCTGCAGGAAGCGTTCCGTCCTGCGATCATCGCGATCGCGGTCGTCTACGTCGTGATGCTCGCCCTGTTCGCCCTGTTCGGTCGCACCAAGCTCGTGCTCTCCCCGGAGGAGGAGTACGCGCTCAGCGGCGGAATGCACGGCGACCCACAGGCCGAAGGCTATGACGCAATGGAGGGCGAAGTCTTTGGTTCGGACGGGTCCAAGAAGAAGTAGTTGATCGAGCCGAAGGCCCCGTCCGCACCGCGGGCGGGGCCTTCGTCATCACCGGGGCCGCCTACCCCGCCCGGCCCGCCCGGCCCGCCTGCACCGCCCGGCCCGCCCGCACCGCCCGGCCCGCCTGCACGCCTGCACCGCCCGGCCCGCCCGCACCTGTGGCGCGGGGGTTTCGACTCGACGCGGGCTTGACGCCAAGCGCGCGCCGTCATATCCCCCGCGAGCGCTCCTCCACCGTCGCCCAAGCAGACCGCTGACCACGGATGCCCAAACTCCCCGCTCGCGCGGGTGCGGCCTTGGCAGCATCCGCGCATGACGAACTTCACCATTGTCCTGAGTCACGAACTCGCTGCCCTCCGGATGGATCGGGGCCTCCGCCAACAGTTTGCCCGCGGAGAGATGCACCGAGTCGTGCGAGGTGCGTACATTCGAACGGCGGAGTTCACCGCCTTGGATTCGGACGCCCGCTACCGAGCGCGCGTAGCCGCCGTCTCCCGCCTACTGCCGGACACACAGTTCTCCGGCGACTCGGCCGCCGCGCTATGGCGGCTTCCCTGCCTCGGCAAATGGCCTGACCTTGTCCATGCCGCATCCCCACGCCAGTCCGGCGGGAGGTCGGGCGCCCTAGTGCAACGCCACGGCATCGGACTCGACCCCAACGCCACCCAGATCGATGGAATCACCCTGACGTCACTGGCCCGCACGCTGGCCGAGATTGCCTGCGGGCCCAGTTTCGCACGCGCGGTCGGCATGCTCGATGACGGGTTGAGGCAGCCGGTACCCGGCGAGTTTCGCAGTGGCAGGACCGCGCCGACCCGAGAACAGGTGATCGGGGAACTCGAGTCGCTGGGTCGCATCGCCGGCCGTGCGCGAGCCGCACGCGCAATCGACTTCGCCGACCCGGCTTCTGGCTCCCTCGGTGAGACGGTCAGCCGGGTGCAGATGCTCGCTCTGGGCATCCCCCTGCCCGAAATCCAGGTTCCCTTCTACGACCGACTTGGGCTCATCGGAATCACTGACTTCTACTGGCGCGAGCTAGGGCTGATCGGAGAGTTCGATGGACACTCCAAGTACGGGGATCGGCGCCGGTTCGACACCCACCTCACTGCCGAAGAGGTCCTCGTCGCAGAGAAGGAGCGCGAAGATCGTCTGCGGGCGGTGGCCGGTGGCATCGTTCGGTGGGGTTGGCGGGTGGCGATGAACCGACCGGAGTTGGGCGCGCTACTCGAGGCTCGTGGGCTCCGCGGTCGTCGGCGCGGGGGTTTCGACCGGAAGCGGGCGTAGCGACCCACGCATGCGGTCGAAACCCCCGCGCGAGCGGGTCCGGCGCGAGCTCAGAACGGAATCATCACCGATGCGTGAAGTGTGGCGGTCGCTTCTCGACGAAGGCCGCCATCCCTTCCTTCTGGTCATCGAGTGCGAACATCGAGCCGAACAGTCGCTTCTCGAACCGCAGCCCCTCGGCGAGGGTCGACTCGTAAGCGATGCTCACCGCTTCCTTCGCCGCGTAGAGCACAGGCAGCGACCGCGACGCGATGACCGCGGCAGTCTCGAGGGCGTCATCGAGGAGCCGCTCAGCCGGGACGACGCGCGCGACCAGCCCGGCGGACTCCGCCTCCGCGGCATCCATCGTTCGCCCAGTGAGTACGAGTTCCATGGCCTTCGCTTTGCCAACGGCGCGCGTGAGTCGCTGACTTCCCCCGAGCCCGGGGATGACGCCGAGGTTGATCTCGGGTTGGCCGAACTTCGCGCTCTCTGCCGCGATGATGAAGTCGCACATCATCGCGACCTCGCAGCCGCCGCCGAGGGCATAGCCGGCAACCGCGGCAATCGTCGGAGTGCGTAGCGACGCGAATCGCTCCCAGCCGTCGAGGATCCCCGAGAGGTACATCTCCTGGAAGGTTCGATCCGCCATCTCCTTGATATCGGCGCCAGCTGCGAATGCGCGGTCGGATCCGGTCACGACAATGCACCCGACGTCGACCGACGTATCAAACACGGTCGCGGCCTCTACCACCTCCGCCATGAGTTGCGCGTTGAGCGCGTTGAGCGCCTTCGGTCGATCGAACGTGATGATCCCCACTCGACCACGCTGTTCGACGGTGATGGTCTCGTATGTCATTGCCACAACTCCCTCTCAAGTGGAGCGAAGAACCCGTCCACGTCGGTCACATCTTGCACCCGCGCCGGGTTCCAGTGCGGGTTCCTGTCTTTGTCGATGACCTGAGCACGGATGCCCTCCGCAAAGTCCGGCGTTCGTAGCGCCCGCATCGACACCCGAAACTCCTGCGCAAGTGCCGCCCTCAGGTCCGGGAGCTCGCGCGCCCTGCGCAGGGACTGGAGAGTCACAGCGAGCGCCGTCGGCGACTTGGCCGCGATGAGCTCGGCGACCTCCACGTCCACGACCACGACCCGGGCGAGGATCGTCGCGAGGTCGCTCCCTGCGAACGCAGCGTCGATCCGGTCGAGGTTGGACAGCTGGGTCGGGGGTGGTGGCTGGGCGAACGAGTGCAGCACGTCGGAGGTCTCGACCGGCTCGACTCGCGAGAGCGCGTCGAGCAACTCCGGCAAGCGCGACGACGGCACGAAGTAGTCGGCGAGCCCGAGCGTGATCGCATCCCCCGGCCCCACCGATGTTGCCGAGAGCGCGAGGTAGGTGCCGAGTTCCCCCGGCATGCGCGAGAGCAACCAGGTGCCGCCCACGTCGGGGACGAACCCGATGGTGGTCTCGGGCATCCCGACCTTCGATCGCTCGGTAACCACGCGATGGGAGGCGTGCGCCGCAAGACCTACGCCGCCGCCGAGCGTGACACCGTCCATGATCGCGATGAACGGCTTCGGGTAGTCGGCGATGTGAGCGTCGAGCGCGTACTCGTCGCGCCAGAACGCTTCGGCGGAACTCCCGTCACCGGTCGTAGCATCCCGATAGAGGGAGACGATGTCGCCACCCGCGCACAGGCCTCGATCCCCCGCGCCGCTGAGCACGACCCGCTCAACGGAGTCGTCGGTCGCCCATTTGTCGAGCATTGAGCGGATAGCGACGACCATCCCGTGAGTGAGCGCGTTAATGGCGCGCGGTCGATTGAGCACGATGTGCCCGAGCGCTCCGCGACACTCGAACCTGACCTCGTCGTCTTCCATCCTCCCCAGTGAACTACACCCCGCGAAACACCGCCATCGGGCCCGGACCCGGACCGCCAACATGCAGGACCTTGTCAGGGGCGCGCTACCCGGTATCTGGTAGCCTGAAAACGCTTACTTGTGCGCCCGTGAACTTCCGGGTTGCGCTAGTGGTCAGTGTCCGGTCGACGGAGCCCCCGGATTCTGGGCCTCGACTGAGGCGAAACCAGGGGGTTTCAACTGACCCGTTTGCCGCGCTGGGATGAACCGCGCACGACCGGAAAGATCCAAAGACTTACATGTACCAACCTGTGCTGCCAAGAACCGCATCCCTGAAGAGCGTCGTCACGCTGGGCGCTGTCGCGACCCTTCTCGTCGGTGTGAGCATTCCCGCCGCCGCCGTCGGTGGCTCGCGGTCGGTGTACCTCTCGGCGCCTGAGACGCCCATCGCCCCCACAGTCGTCGAAACACAAGAGTTCTCGTCCGCCTACCTCGCCGAGGCAGCGCCCGTCGTACGGGATGCCTTTGGAGTAGAAACCATCGTGGAAGCACCGACGATCTCGTTCTCGTCGATCACCGGCAGCCTCGTCATGTGGCCCGCAAATGCTTCTGTCAACGACGGCTTCGGCTATCGCGATGGCAACGAGTTCCACGGCGGCATCGACATCATGGCCGCCTACGGTACGACTATCGTGGCGGCCTCTCCCGGCACCGTGATCGCCGTCGCGTCCGACAGCGGCTGGGGCTCCTACGTCAAGATCGATCACGGCGGCGGCGTCTACACCCTGTACGCGCACATGATCTCGGGTACCCAAAGCGTTTCGGTCGGCCAGTTCGTCAATGCCGGCGACGCTCTCGGCCTAGTCGGTCAGACCGGCTACGCGTCGGTCCCCCACCTGCACTTCGAGGTCTACGCGGGCGGTTCACGTGTCGACCCCATGGGCTGGCTGCCCTGATCGATTAGGGGTCTGATCGACTAGAAGTAGGTCGCGACAAGATCGACGACCACCGGGTCGTCGTCGTCGACACTGCTGATCATCGGGATCAGCCGCCACTTGTCGAACGCGGTGCACGGATGCGACAACCCGAGCCGCACGACGTCGCCGATCTCGGGGCCCGACCCGTCGTAGGGAAGATACCCGTGCTGGTCGTTGAGCTTCGACAGTGAACCGTACGCCGTGGACGGCAGGGCGAGGTCATAGGGAAAGTCACGCTTCCCGCCGTCGAGGATCGCGAGCCCCGGCGCTGGACGCGAGAGCACCCTTGCCCAACCGTGCATGGCCGAGCGCAGTCCCGGCAGCGGAGTGATCTGCTGGTAGAACCCCTCATCGTGCACTTGGTATGCACCCGATCGCAGCACTACGGTCGCGCGGTCGACGAGTGGCCCGAGACGGTCAGCCACGACGTCGAAGTACGCACTGCCGCCGGCACTAACCAGGGGCGTGTGCTGCCAGTGGATCGCATCATGCACGGCGACGATCCGGTCGAGATGCGAGCGCACGGCGTCGAGATCCGCTGTCGAACGGGTGTTGCCCGCCGAACCCTCGTAGCCACCCACCCCCACGAGGCGAAGTTCGGGGGCTGATTCGATCGCCGCAGCGATGGCCAGGGCATCCGCGACACGTGCAGCCCCGGTGCGCCCGGAACCAAGTTCGACGGCCACATCGACGGGTCGCGCGGCGCCGGAGAGCCCTGCACGCATGAGGGACACGACCTCAAGGCTGTCGACCCAACAGGTGAGCTCGAACTCGGGGTCTGCAAGTTCGGCGCCCAGCCAACTCAGAGCGCGGGGGTCGATAACCTCATTGGCCAGAATTATTCGGCGGATACCAAACGACCGCGCCAGTTGCACCTGCCAAGCGGTGGCAAGAGTGATGCCCCATGCACCGGCGTCGAGCAACTGCTGCCACAACTGCGGAGCCATCGTCGTCTTGCCGTGCGGTGCGATCTCGAAGTCTCGTGCGCCGAGCCAGTCCGCCATCAGGGCGACATTGTGCTGGGTTGCGGATCGGTCGATCGTGAGCAGCGGAGTAGCGAACGCCGAGAGGCGGGGTTCGGTGGCGAGGAACTCCCGGTGGGTCATCCCCCAACTCTCGACCGGGAACGATTTGGCCCACGGCCCGAGCGCGACGTCTTGCATGCCTTCAGGCTAGCGTTGGCACCATGACTCGTCTCGGGATCACTGTCGACTATTCGGATGACTTCGCCACCTCGGCCACGGAGGTCGTCGACTTCGAGAGAGCCGGCGTGGATGTGGTCGCCGTCGCCGAGGCCTACTCGTTCGACGCCGTCAGTCGCCTCGGCTACCTCGCCGCGATCACGGATCGGGTGGCGCTGCTCTCGGCGATTCTGCCGATCTACTCGCGTACACCTGCCCTCCTGGCCATGACGGCCGCGGGGCTCGACTCAGTCTCAGGCGGGCGATTCGAGCTGGGACTAGGGTCGTCGGGGGCCCAAGTGATCGAGGGATTCCACGGGGTACCGTTCTCCGCTCCCCTCGGCCACCTGCGCGAGGTCGTCGAAATCTGTCGGGCCGTGTGGCGCCGCGAGCGGCTCGAGCACGCAGGCCGCCACTACACCATCCCCCTTCCCGCCGATCAGGGCACGGGGCTCGGCAAACCGCTCAAGCTCATCAACTCGCCGGTGCGGGAGAGCATCCCGATCGCACTCGCCTCTCTGACCGCGAAAGCCGTCGAACAAACTGCCGAGATCGCAAACGGTTGGCTACCGCTCTTCTACCACCCGACCAAGAGCGAGGATGCTTGGGGGCCGGCGCTGGCCGCCGGAGCCGCGAAGCGCGACCCCGCCCTCGGCCCGCTCGACATCATCGTGACCGCCCCGTTCCATGTCGGACCGGGAGTCGATCAGGCGCTCGAAGGCCACCGCCACCGCGTTGCTCTATACGTCGGCGGTATGGGTGCCGTCGGAGCGAACTTCTACAACGACCTCGCCGCACGTTACGGTTACGTCGACGAAGCCGCTCGCGTGCAGGAGCTCTACCTCGCGGGCGACAAGGCTGCAGCGGCCGCGGCACTACCCGAAGAACTCGTGCGAGAGACATCCCTCATCGGCACCGAGTCGGAGGTTCGAGCGCGAATCGACGCCATGGTTGCGTCGGGGGTGACGACTCTCATGATCGCCCCGCTCGCGCCGTCGCGTGAAGGTCGGATCGCAGCGGTGGAGGCCGCCCGCTCGTTGGTCTGAACCCCGGCTAGGGTGTGACCACGATTTCTGGCTGCCGACGGTCTGCTGAACGCACCGCGCCGATACTCGCGACGACCACGAGAGCGATCGCGACGGCGTCGGGCACGGTGAGAGCCTGGTGAAGGATGATCAGGCCCGCGGTTGCCGCAATCGCGGGTGAGAGACTCATGAGAATCGAGAAGGTCGCGGCGGGTAACCTGCGCAGCGCAAGCAACTCGAGACCATACGGAATCGCGGACGAGAGCACGGCGACCACGACCCCGAGCAACAGGATGTCGATGTGGAAGAGCGGTGGGCCCGCCGAGATGATCCCGAAGGGGATCGCGCCTAAGGCACCGATGCTCATGGCTATCGCCAGCCCGTCGAGTCGCTCGAACCGCCTGCCGGTTCGGGCCGACAGCAGGATGTACGCGACCCACATCGTTCCGGCGGCAACCGCGAATGCGACCCCGATCGGGTCGAGGTGATCCCACCCGCCCCACCCGAATATCGCAACGCCGATGAACGCCAAAACCGCCCACAGCCAGGCTGAGGCCTTTCGACTCACGACGACCGACAGGATGAGCGGGCCGAGCACCTCGATCGTGACCGTGATTCCCAGCGGAAGACGGGCGATCGCCTCGTAGAAGAGTCCGTTCATGAGGGCGAGAGCAAAGCCGAACGCGATAACGGTCAACCAGTCCGCCCGCGAGCGACCACGCAGCCGAGGTCGGAATGCGATGAACAGGATCGCCGCCGAGAAGACCAGCCGCAAGGTGACCATTCCGAGCGCGCCGACGTGCGGGAAGAGCGTCACCGCAGACGCGGCCCCGATGTCTTGGCAGATGAGCCCGACAAGAACGAGGCCGGCGGCACCGAGCGTGCCTCCCCGCGGCGAGGTCGGCACGTCGGTCATGGGATGACGTTACCGCTCGGCTACGACAGCAAAAACCGCGCACCCTTCTCGCCGATGAGAATCGCGGGCGCGTTGGTGTTTCCGGTCGTGATCGTGGGCATGATCGACGCGTCCACGACGCTCAACCCGGCGAGCCCGTGCACGCGAAGTGTGGGGTCGACGACGGCGAGGGCATCCGTACCCATCTTCGCTGTGCCGACTTGATGGTGATAGGTGACGACCGTGCGGCGAACGTAATCCTCGAGATCGGTGGTGCCCGGCTCGGGGTAGAGCTCGCGGGCTCCCCACCCGTCGGCGAGCGCAGACGCGGCCCCGAGCTCGCGGCACTGTGACACGGATGCCACGAGCGAAGCGACATCGTCGGGGTGTTCGAGCGCGGCCAGATCGATGAGGATGCTGTCGCGCGGATCGGGCCCGCCGAGGGTCACGGACCCGCGACTCTTGGGGCTGACGATTCCCGCCATCAGGGAAAACCCGCCAGCGGGTCCCACCATCCCGGGCTGATACATGGGCACGCTGAAGTTGATCGGTTGAGTATCGGGTACCGGAAGCGAAGGGTCGCTCCTCCAGAACAGATGGGTCTGGGTTGCCGAGACTCCCCGCGCCGGGGGCGCGACCTCGCGCTTGTCGGTTGCGAAGATGACCGGTGCGAGCAGGTGGTCGTGCAAGTTCTTACCCACTCCCGGCAGATCGAGCACGGGCTCGATTCCGAGTGCGCGAAGCTCGTCGGCGGGGCCCACCCCCGATCGCAACAGGATGCGCGGCGTGTCGAGGGCACCCGCGGAGAGCACAACCTCGCCCGCATGAGCGGTGTGCAACTCTCCCTCCTTCTCATACTCGACACCGATGACCTTGGCGCCGTCGACGAGCAGTCGGTGCACCCAGGCTCCGGTCGTTACCGTGAGCCTGGACTCGCCGACGAGAGGCCTGACGTAGGCCATGTAGGAGTTGAATCGCGTGCCGTCGCGCACGGTGATGTGCTGTTGGGAGATGCCGTCGAGCTGGTCGCCGTTGTAGTTCGGGTTGTGTTCGAGACCGATTTCGATCCCCGCATCGAGGATCGACTGCTGGATCGGTGCGAGCGGGTAGTCGGTGACCACATCGACGACGGATTCGATCTGTTCGAAGATCGGCTGGACGTCGAACCAGCCCCATCCGGGATTGCCCGCAGCAGCCCACCCGTCGTAGTCGTCCGCGGCACCGCGCACCCAGATCATGGCGTTGAGCGCATGCGAACCACCAAGCACCTTCCCGCGCGGGAGGTGCAGTCGCCGATTCGCAGCGTGTGCTTGCGGCACCGTGTAGTAGTCCCAGTCCTCCGGCCCGTGCCACAGGCTTCCCATGCCCGAGAGCTCGTGGATCATCGGGTTGGAGTCCGATCCACCTGCCTCGAGAAGCAGGGTGCTATGCCCTGCTTCCACCACACGACCGGTGACCACGGATCCCGCTGAACCTGCGCCCACCACAATGACGTCGTACTTCTCGACCATGAGAATGCTCTCCTTGTTGTGCCAAGGTTCGAGCGTCCCATCTGCGCTCGTGCAGCACTTGACTGTGCGCGCGCAGTTTCGTGGGATGGGGGAACGGGATGGGCTGCGGCACCCGAAGGCTCAGTCGGTCGGTCCGCCTCGGGCGGCGATCCGCCGGGAGTACTCAACGGCGGCCGCGGCACCAGCGACCCGCAACCACCGGTCGGGGTCTGCCATCGCAGCGGCGGTCGAGCCTGACAGCCCGACAAGTGATTGCGTCCATCGGTCGGAATGAAGGTCGACCTGACCCGCGACCACGTGGGCCACGATGCCGCGCGCGCGTGCACGCTCCAACACATTCCCCACGACCTTTCCCGTGAGGGACTGCGCGTCGAACCGCCCCTCTCCCGTGATAAGCACGTCGGCCGCATCGAGCGCCGGATCAAGTCCGGACAATGTCGCCACGTATTCCGCCCCGGAAACTATCCGGGCGCCCCAGAACTCCGCGAATCCAAACGCGGTGCCGCCCGCGGCCCCAACGCCGGGCGTCGCGGGGTCGCCGCCGGTGACATCACACAACCTGGCCAGCGCACTGTCGAGCAGGCGCACCTCGTGCGAGCTCGCTCCCTTCTGCGGCCCGAATACCGCTGCGGCTCCTGCCGGCCCCAGGAGGGGCGCCGTGACATCCGTCAGAAGCGTCACCCCGCCTGCGGGCGGCCGGATGAGCGCAGAAGCGTCGATGCGAGCTAGCCGGGACAACGCGCCCCCGCCGTCGGGAAGTTCGTTGTCCCCGGCATCGAGCAGGCGGAGACCCAGCGCGGAGAGCGCGCCCATCCCACCGTCCGTGCTGGCCGACCCACCCAACGCAATGACGAGGGATCGGGCGCCCGACGCGAGCGCGGCGGCGATCACCTCGCCCAGCCCGCGGGAGGTCGCATGCATCGGGTCGAGATTGCGCATCAGTGCCAGCCCGCTGGTCACGGCGAACTCGACTACGGCGATGCCCTGCGGCAGTACGAGCCATTCCGCATTCGCCGGACGGCGATCGGGACCGGTTACCGTTCCTGCTGAGCGCCGCACAGCACCACGCACCGAACGCTCGACGGCGTCCAACGTGCCTTCCCCGCCATCGGCCTGGGGCAAGAGGATCACCGTGTCCTCCGGGCGTTCGGATCGCCAACCCGCACTGATTGCGTCGGCAACCTCAGGAGCCGAAAGGGAGCCTTTGAACGAATCCGGGGCGACAACGACCGTGCAAGACTCCTTCATTTTGCTAGCGTATGGCCAATTTTCGGGTCTGCGGCTCACGGGCCGCGAGACTCGCCTGACATGTGCATCTCTGCAACAATTGTGTGCATGCAGACTTCTGGGCGGCATGAGGACGAGATCGCGGGTGTCGACACCAGTGAGGGACGACACCCGCAGCAGCAGACCGACGATCCGGTTTCCGCGGCCCTCACGGCGTCACATGCCCTGGATGACGTCATCAGTCGTTCGGTCGCGGACATCCTCGACATCGTGAGCCTGCCGCAATACCGCGCGATGGTGGCCTTGGCGCCGCAGCCGCTACTGCGGAGTGAACTCGGCGCACGCTTGGGAAGTGGCGATGCGCGCCTCGAGGCAATCGTGACGGCGCTCGCCGACGAAGGATGGGTCGAGCTCCGCGAGGGCGGGATCATCGCCCTCTCCGCGCACGGCGTGCAGCTCGTCGCACATGTCGATGCTCGGCGGTCTGCCGAGCTCTCCGGAATTCTTGAAGCGCTCCCTCGGGCCGATCGCCGTGCGGTTGCCAGCGCATTCACACTCTTCGCGACGGCTGCGGCAACTCAGGACGAAGCATCGTAACATTTGCACGAGCGCACCTTTCATCAGCAATCGGGGGAACCATGGATACCGCGGAGATTCAGCTACCAAGGCCTGCGGCCAGCCAAGACCCGACTCTCGTGGCGTCCAGGGCCCTACTGGGGGTCGTCGCCCGGTCCCTAGCCGAAGCGCTCGAGATGGTCACGCTCCCCCAGTTTCGCGTCATGGTGATTCTCTCCTCGACGGGACCGTTGCGCATGGGAGCGCTCGCGGCCCGAGCCCACACCGTCCCCTCGACGTTCAGCAGATCGATCGACCGGATGGTAGCGGGCGGTTGGGTCCGGCGTCGCGAAAGCCCGGACAGTCGACGGGAGATCCTGATTGAGCTCACCACGTCCGGTCAGCACCTTGTGGATCACGTGACGGAACGTCGCCGCGCAGAAATCGCAGCGATTCTCGCGCGGCTTTCGCCCGCAGCTCAGGCTCAGGTCGGTTCGGCATTTGCGCTATTCGCGGAAGCCGCGGGTGAACCTCTTGCCGAGGACTTGCTCTCCCTCGGAATCTAAGACCGGACACCCGCGCCGGTAGTCTGTAGCTGGTGAGCCGGAAGTCACATCGGCCGGCAGGGATTGCTGCCCCCACGCCAGAAAAGTCCGGAAGGTCCCCATGAGCCGCCCCCCTCGCCGATTGCCGCAGCCGCTGCATGAGATGTGGCACGGCATCCACCACACGCTGCAAAAGGATGCCATCGGTGGCGGGATGCTGCTCGGTGCGACGGTGCTTGCCCTCGTGCTGGCGAACACCGCAGCAGCACCGTTGTACGAAAGCGTCCGCGACTTCACCTTCGGCCCCGCGTCCTTACACCTCGACCTCAGTGTGGGGAAATGGGCATCCGACGGCCTGCTGGCCATTTTCTTCTTCGTGGTGGGCCTCGAGCTCAAGGAGGAGTTCGTCGTCGGAAAACTCCGACATGTCCGCACGGCGATCCTCCCGATCACCGCGGCCATCGGTGGCGTTGCGATCCCCGCGCTGATCTACACCGCGATCAACTTCTCCGCAGGCGGGGCCGCGCTTCGCGGCTGGGCGATTCCCGCAGCGACGGACATCGCTTTTGCGGTCGCCGTACTCGCGGTCGTGGGCCGCAATCTGCCCACGGCGCTGCGGACCTTCCTGCTGACTCTCGCCGTTGTCGACGACCTGCTGGCGATCTCGATTATTGCGATCTTCTACACGGACGAGCTGCAATGGGTTCCACTTCTCCTCGCCATCGTGCCGGTCGGCGTTTTCGCGTTCGCCGTGCGGCGCGGGGTCCGGAGTTTCTGGGTGCTCTTCCCCCTCGGAGCGATCACGTGGGCACTCGTACACGCTTCCGGCATTCACGCAACCGTCGCGGGAGTGCTTCTCGGATTCATGGTCCCGGTCATCGCCACCACCCGCGCGCGGGTCACGATCGGCACGGATGACGACGGCACCCCGATCTACGAAGGCTTCGCCGCTCACTTCGCCGACCGGTGGAGTTCGGTGTCGACCGCGGTAGCGGTTCCGATCTTCGCCTTCTTCTCGGCGGGAGTTGCCCTCGGCGGTATCGCGGGCCTCTCCGAGTCGTTCCGTGACCCGATCGCCATCGGCATCATCGGCGGCCTCGTTGTTGGCAAGGTTGTGGGCATCACCGGGACGACATTCCTCGTCACCCGTTTGCCAGGGCTAAGTCTCGACCCTGCACTGAAGTGGATCGATCTGATCGGGATGGCCTTCATCGCGGGGGTCGGCTTCACTGTGTCGCTGCTCATCGGAGAGCTCTCATTCGGCGCGGGCAACGCGTCCGACGGGCATGTGAAGGTCGGCGTTATCGCTGGCTCCTTGATTGCCGCGTCAATCGGGGCCATTATCCTCAGCATCCGTAACCGGGCATATCCGCCACACGACTAGCGAGGACGGAACTGACCCTATGAGCCAACTCGGTCGATTTCCGGTGGGTGATCGCCTTTCGCGTCCTTCACATTTCTTCCGTGACGTCGCGCGACACTCACCCGCGCGCGCCGCCGCACTCGTGTTCGTCTTCGCCGCTGTCGTCTTCAGCGCCCTCCTCACACTTCCTCTCGCTGCCGCTGACGGGCGTCCCACACCCCTGAGCGACGCCATCTTCACGGGAGTGTCGGCCGTGACAGTGACGGGCCTCACCACCGTGGATACGGCGAGCCACTGGTCCCCGTTTGGTGAGATCATCATCCTCCTGGCAATCCAGACCGGTGGCCTCGGCATCGTCACGATCGCCCTATTGCTCGCCCGTGCCGTGACCCGCCACCTCGGCGTGCAGACCAAGGTCTTCGCTCAACAAGGAATGGGGACGTCAAAACTCGGCGAAGTCGGGACCCTGCTGAGAATCGTCGTGCTCACGACGCTCATCGTCGAAGGTGCCCTCTTCTTGGTGCTGCTCCCACCCTTCCTCTTTGTCGAGGACAAGTGGTGGGACGGCATCTGGAGCGCCCTGTTCTACGCAATCTCCGCGTTCAACAATGCCGGGTTCTCGATTCATCCCGGTGGTCTTGCATCCCTCGACACGAACCTGTGGATCCTGGTCCCGATCGGGATCGGCGTGTTCATCGGTAGTTTCGGATTCCCTGTCTTCCTCACCCTCATTCTTCACAAGTGGCATCGCAAGCGCTGGACCCTCCACACCAAGCTGACGCTGACCACGACAGTCCTGTTGCTGCTCGCCGGAACGATAGCGTGGGCAGCGCTCGAATGGAACAATCCCGCGACGGTCGGCGACGAATCCCCGCTGAACAAGGTGCTTCACGCCCTCTTCGCCTCGACGATGATGAGATCGGGAGGCTTCACGCTCACCGACACCGGCGCATCCCAATCCGCTACGTTGCTGGTTTCCGACGCGCTCATGTTCGTCGGGGGCGGATCGGCCTCGACTGCGGGCGGGATCAAAGTCACGACCCTCGCTGTACTGTTTCTGGCCATCATTGCCGAAGCGCGTGGTGACAAGGATGTTCGTGCCGCATTCCGCACCATCCCGAACGAGAGTCTTCGACTCGCGATCAGTGTCACGTTCCTCGGTGCCACCCTCGTCCTCGGCGCGACGACGATCATCCTGATTCTCCACCCGGGCGTGGGCCTCGATCGCATCTTGTTCGAAGTGATCTCGGCTTTCGCGACCTGTGGGCTTTCCGTCGGATTGTCGCCGGAGTTGGGAGCGCCGGGAAAGGCAGTTCTCTCCGTGCTCATGATCGCAGGACGCATCGGCCCGATCGGGCTTGCCGCAGCCCTCGCTCTCAAGCAACGCAGCCTGCTCTACCGACTCCCCGACGAGCGTCCGATCATCGGGTGACCCACGCACGCCACACTAGCTAGTCAAGCAACGCCGTGGCGGTCTCTTTGTCGGTAATCAGAACGTTGATCCAGCCGCCGAGCAGGGCTGCCCGGATCGCTTCGAGTTTGCGTGCGCCGCCAGCAACTCCCACCCGCCGCGGAACCCGCAGCAAGTCATCGCTGCTGATCCCCACCACGCGGTCGTTGATAGTCGACTCGATAAGACGTCCTGAGGCATCGAAGAATCGGAGACACACGTCCCCAACCGCGCCAGCTTTTCGCAGCTCCTCCAGGTCGGCCTGATTGACAGCGTTACCAGAATCCTTGAGGAGCGGAGAAGGTTGGAGACTTCCGACGCCGGCAAGCACGATCGTCAGCTTTGGCCATTCGGCAGCGAGTTCCTGAATGTGCGTGTCTGACATCAAGGCATCGCGCACGGTGCTGCTGCCGACGATCCCGGGTGCCGGGAGAAAGCGTGGGGTCGCACCGGTCGCACGGGCGAGCGACTCGGTAAGCCGTGTCGCATTCACCTGCACGCTCGGGTTGCCAACGCCGCCGATGACCTGCACGACCTCCTGGGCGGTGCGGACCGGTCCTGCCGCGAGAGAGTCCACCGTCGCCAGCAGCGTGGCCGACCACGAGGAGATTCCCACCCGTTCGCTACCCGTGAGCGCCGTCTCAAGGTACGCCGCGCCCGATCCACCAAGCGCCCGCAGCAGCGAAACGTCATCCTGTCCCGCAGGCTCAGCAACCACCACGTCGAGCAGACCAAATTTCGCCCGGATGCCCTCCTCCAGATCGGGATAGACACCGCTCGGCGCAATAACGATCGTCCGCACTATCCCGAGTGCCCCAGCCTCCTTAAGAAGTCGGGACACCCGGGATTGAGAGATGTGGAGGCGTTCGGCGATCTCGGGCTGGCGCAATGATTGCTCGTGATACATCCGCGCAACCTTGGCGAGCAATGACAGGCGCTCAGCGGGGAGCCTGCTCAGGCCCGATTGCAGACTCACGCTGTTCAGTATGAGCTAAAGAGAGCCCGCTGAGCGAGCGCGAGCGCACCGATCGCATCATGTCGGTCTTGAGCTGCCTGCATTGCGGCAAAGTCGAGCTTGTCTAGACCTCGATCTGCAGCCTTGAGGAAGTCGATCGCATGGTTGGCCGCTTCGACGCTGTCTTCCCGGAACGGGAACTGATCGAGTTGCCAGACCCCTTCCCAGTTGTTCTTCCGCAGAGTGTAAAAGAACTCGTTCTTCTTGTCGATCGGAACTATCCGGCGCACTCGGCCGGGGTCCCCGTCGTGCAGCTCGGCGAGGTGAGCACCACGAGAGCGCTGCGCGCGATCCTGAGTGTGCTTCCGCTCGACACCATGGCGATCCCGTTCGAGCGGATGGAGGTCAACGATCAGCCTGAACTCATGACCGCTTCACAACAAGAAGTGCTGGACACGGCCCGAGAATTGACCCGGCCGAGCCTCGAGGTTGGGGTTATTCCCAGGCTCGAGTTCTACGCGCGAGCCCGACAGGCATCCGTCATCGTGCACACTCTTGACGCGCGACCGTGGAGCTGTTTCGTGCTGCGCAAGGGCGTCGTGTTCGACGAGATGTGATCACGCCAACGTTGCTGTTTCGACTTTCGCTCGCAAGTCTGGAATGGTATCCAGCAGCCGCTCGAGCGGGTACCGGAAGCGCAGCGCGCTCACACTGATCGCACCCACGGGATCGCCAGATCTGTCGAGGAAGACGGGCACCGCGACACAGTTGATTCCCAGTTCATTCTCCTGATCGTCAACCCCATAGCCACGCTCGCGGGTTGTTGCAAGTTCTCGCAGCAGGGCATCCGGATCGACGATCGTGAAGGGAGTCTTGCCTTCAAGAGGTTCGCCACCGAGCCAGTCCAATAGCTCGGTCTTGGTGGCGACGACCTGACTCAGCAGGAGCTTTCCCACCGCTGTCCGGTACACCGGATTGCGACCACCCACCACGGAGGTGAGCCGGACTGCGCCCTGAGGCGGATCCACCTTCGCGCGATAGACGATGTCCTTGCCGTCGAGAACCGCATAGTGGACCGTCTCACCGTAGGAGATTGCCAACTCACGCATGAGCGGCTCGAGCCGAGCCGTGTCGGGGCGAGCCTCGTAGTTGCGGAAAGCAAGTCGGAGAAACTCGTCGCCCAGCACGTAAGTTCCGCGGCTCAACTGTTCAGCGAGCGACGCCCGCCGCAACGAGCTGAGTGCCCGATGCACTGTCGACTTCGGGCTGTCGAGGGCCTGGGCAAGCTCCTCCAAGGAGACGCCGTCCGGATGGCGTGCGAGCTCGGTGAGTACGGCGAGCACTCGGTCAGCACCGACCAAGCGCGTGTCGTGGCGTTCGGATTCCTCCTGTGACATAATTCCATATAGTAATCCAGAATTCGAATAAATGGAAAAGGTCATCGTGGATCATCTCCGCAGCGGTGATTGGTACGAGGGTACCGATCGCAACGCGTATATCCATCGTGCGTGGATGCGTCGGGGCTTGCCCGAGGATGCGCTGAACAATACGAAGCCGCAGATCGCGATAGCCAATACCGCGTCGGATCTCACACCGTGCAACATGCATCTGAACGAGGTTGCCGAGTCGGTGAAGGCCGGCATTTGGGCCGCCGGCGGTGTTCCCTACAACCTCCCGGTCGTCTCACTCGGCGAGACGCAGGTCAAGCCGACGGCAATGCTGTGGCGCAATATGGCGGCGATGGCGATGGAAGAGATGTTCCGCGCCAACCCGATCGACGGGCTCGTGCTGTTGGGCGGGTGCGACAAGACTATTCCGGCGCTGCTGATGGCCGCGGCATCCGTCGACCTGCCCGCCGTGGTCGTTCCTGGCGGTCCGATGCTCACCGGCCACTTCCGTGGTGAGGCACTCGGATGCGGAACCGATGTGTGGCGACTGAGCGAAGAGGTGCGCGCAGGAACGATTACCAACGGGCAGTTCCTCGAGTCCGAGCAGTCGACGATCCGCAGTAAAGGCCACTGCAACACCATGGGTACCGCCTCGACCATGGCCGTCGTTGCTGAAGCGCTCGGCATGACCATCCCCGGCTTCGCCGGCACCCCGGCTCCGGATGCCCGCCTCCTCTCACTCTCGCATGACACCGGTCGGCTCATCGTCGACATGGTCGCGCAGGGTCGCCGACCCAGTGACGTCATGACGAAGCACTCATTCCTGAACGCGATCGTGGCCGTCGCGGCTGTGGGCGGATCGACCAACTCCGTTGTCCATCTCCTCGCGATCGCTGGCCGCCTCGGCATCGACCTGACACTCGCCGACTTCGACGCGGCCGGCGCCGGGGTTCCCGTGATGGCAAACCTCCAGCCTTCCGGTGCGTTCCTCATGGACGACCTGTACCGCGCTGGCGGTGTACTCGCACTCCTCTCTCAAGTGAAAGACCTGCTCCACCCCGAGCCGATCACGGTCACGGGAGTGCCGTTGGTGGAATACCTCGTAGATCGCCCCGTGTACGACGACACCGTGATCATGCCTCGCGCTACTCCACTCCAGAACGACGCCGGCATCGCTGTACTGCGGGGCAACCTCGCGCCCCGTGGCGCGATCATCAAGCCGTCCGCCGCCACTCCGGCCCTCCTCCAGCACACCGGACCAGCCGTGGTCTTCGACAGCATCGAAGACATGCGCGCACGCATCGACGACCCCGAACTCGAGGTCACCGCAGACTCGGTTCTCGTGTTGCGCGGGTGTGGGCCTCGGGGGTATCCCGGCATGCCCGAGGTCGGCAACATGCCTCTCCCCCGGAAATTACTCGAACAAGGTGTTCGCGACATGGTCCGGATCAGCGACGCCCGAATGAGCGGCACCGCCTACGGCACCGTGATCTTGCACGTCGCTCCTGAAGCCGCGGCAGGCGGGCCGCTCGCCTTCGTACGCTCTGGCGATCTCATCACCGTCGACGTGCAGAACCGAACCCTGAACATGGATGTTTCTGACGACGAGTTGCGAGCCCGCACCCAGTCGCCCGCTAGCGAGGCCGCCTACGCGGCGCCCGTTCGCGGGTGGGCGAAGCTCTACGTCGACCATGTCATGCAGGCAGACACAGGCGCCGACCTCGACTTCCTCACCGGGGCATCCGGGGACAAGGTGAGCCGTGAGTCGCATTGAATCTGCTTCTCGGGCCGACCTGACGCTCTCCGAGAATGCACTGGGGCACGCAATCACAGTGGCTGTCCCTCGCGACGGTGCGGTGTCGACGAGTGCCTTCGACCGGGTCGTCGCGGCCGTCGATGCGTCGCACTATCTCCTCACGCCCCGTGCCGTGGTGACGCCCCAGAATAGTGACGAGGTTGGGGCACTCTTCGCCTACGCAACCGCGGCTGGCGAACGGCTCACGTTCCGCTCGGGTGGCACGAGTCTCTCCGGTCAGGCGTCCACGGGCAACATCCTCGTCGACACTCGCAAACACTTCCGCTCGATCTCCATCGAGGACGACGGCCTCGTCGCCCGAGTGGGGCCGGGCGCGACGGTGCGTCAGGTCAATGCGCGCCTGATGCGTCACGGTCGCAAACTCGGGCCAGACCCGGCCAGTGAAATCGCGTGCACGATAGGCGGGGTGGTCGCGAACAACTCGAGTGGCATGGCCTGCGGCACCGAGCAGAACACCTATCGCACGCTGCATTCGGCCATCATCGTCCTCCCCAGCGGCACCATCATCGACACCGGAGCCGACAGCGCCGACGAAACCCTCCGCACCGCTGAACCCGTGCTGCATGACACCCTGCTCGCGCTGCGCTCAAAAGTGCTCGCAGACCCGGCGCTGGTCGCAGACATCGTCCGCCGATACGGCATCAAAAACACGATGGGGTACGGGCTCAACTCTCTCGTCGACCACGAACGCCCCAGCCAGATTCTTGCCCACCTCATCGTCGGCAGCGAAGGGACGCTCGGCTTCGTCGCCGAGGCGACCTTCAACACCGTGCCGTTGCTCCCACACGCAGCTACGACCCTGCTCGTCTTCGATACGCTCCGCGCGGCGACCGATGCTCTCGTCGACATCATCGCTACCGGCCCCGCGACCGTGGAACTCATGGATGCCGCATCCCTGCGAGCAGCCCTGATCGACTCCGAGTCCCGGGATGCCCTGCCGACGTTCGACATCGTCGAGCACTGCGCGCTCCTGGTCGAGTACCAGTCCGCGACGCCGACGGAGCTCGCCCGCCTCAGCTCCGACGCCGAACTGCTGTTCGCCCGCCTACCCCTCACCGCTGCACCCGTGCTGTCGCAGGATGCTGGGGTGCGGGCATCCCTGTGGCACATTCGCAAGGGTCTCTACGCAACCGTCGCGGGTGCCCGACCGTCAGGAACCACTGCTCTCCTCGAAGACATTGCGGTGCCTGTCGCGCAACTCTCTGAAACGTGCGCTGGTCTGACCCGCTTGTTCGAGATCCACGGTTACGCGGATGCCGTCATCTTCGGCCACGCGAAAGACGGCAACGTGCACTTCCTCATCAACGAGGATTTCGATATCGAGTCGAACGTCGCCCGGTATCGTGCGTTCACCGAAGACATGGTCGACCTGGTTCTCGGCGCTGGCGGCACTCTCAAGGCCGAGCACGGCACGGGTCGCATCATGGCTCCGTTCGTCGCCCGCCAGTACGGGCCGGTGTTGTACCGGATGATGCTCGACATCAAGCGGGCGTTCGATCCGGCAGGAATCCTGAACCCAGACACGATCCTCACGACCGATGCCGACCTCCACCTGCGCAACCTCAAGTCGACCCCGACCGTCGAGGCCGAGGTCGACCGCTGCGTCGAGTGCGGCTACTGCGAACCGGTGTGCCCGAGCAAAGACCTCACCACCACTCCCCGGCAACGGATAGTTGTACAGCGTGCGATAGCCGAAGCTGAGCGGCGCGGCGACCGGGCCCTGGTCAAGGAATTGAAGCGCAAGCAAGAGTACGACGTTGTCGACACCTGCGCGGTCGATGGCATGTGCCAGACGGCGTGCCCGGTCTTGATCAATACGGGCGATCTGGTCCGGCGACTGCGCTCCGAGTCTGTTGGCACCGTCGAGAGTGCAGTGTGGACGGCCGCGGGCAAGGCGTGGAAGCCGGTCACGGGCATCGCCTCCATGGCTCTGACCATCGCTGCCGCGGTACCCGCCCCACTCATCACCGCACCGAACAGCGCGGCCCGCGCCGTGCTCGGCAAAGACACACTGCCGCTCTGGTCGCGAGACCTGCCGAAGGGCGGGACCACACGATCGCGCGCCACAGCCGCGGGTGCTGATGCCGTCTACTTCCAGGCCTGCGTCGGCACCATGTTCGGACCGGCCGACGGCGGTGAGGGGGTCGCCGTGGCATTCGAGTCACTCGCCGCGAAAGCGGGCATCCGGCTGACCCGTCCCGACGCGATCGGCAGCCTGTGCTGCGGGACGCCATGGAAGTCGAAGGGGATTCTCGACGGTTACCACGACATGGTCGAACGAACCGCGTCCGCACTGTGGGAGGCCTCCGAGCACGGCCGCCTTCCGGTCGTGTGCGACAACTCGTCCTGCTCAGAAGGGCTGGTGCTCGCGCTCGAGAACGCCGTCGCCGCGCATCCCGAGTTCCACGGGATGACGATCGTCGATGCCGTCGACTTCACTGCCGACCGCCTCCTTCCTCTGCTCGAGATCGATCCCACGCTCGGAAGTGTTGTTGTGCATCCGACGTGCTCAAGCACGCGGGCTGGCTCCAACCCGAACCTCGCGGTTCTCGCGAGTGCCGTCGCAGCGGAGGTGACCGTGCCCGCTGCCTGGGGATGCTGCGCGTTCGCGGGCGACCGCGGCATGCTGCATCCAGAACTCACCGCGAGCGCGACCGATCGCGAATCGGCAGAAGTGATGGCTCGCGAATTCGACGCCTACGTCTCGTGCAACCGAACGTGTGAGATCGGGATGACCCGCGCCACCGGTCAGCCCTACCAGCACGTTCTCGAGGTACTCGATGCCGCAGCGACTGCCGCGAAGCACGCGGGAGTCGACCGATGACCACGACCGTCCGGTGGGGGCTGGTGGGCACCGGCAACCTCGCCAACCGCACAATTCGTGACATTCGGCTCACGGAAAATGCCGATCTCGTCGCGGTCGTCTCCCGCAATCAACACTCGGCGGATGCCTTCGCCGAGACGTGGGGCATCCCGACCGCGTACGGCGACTACAGCGAGTTCCTTGCTGCCTCTGACATCGATCTCGTCTACATCGGGACTCCCCACGGGACCCATTTCGACTATGCGAAACAGGCGATCGAAGCGGGCAAGAACGTGCTGTGTGAGAAGGCTTTCACCCTCACCGCTGCGGATGCCCGTGAGCTCGCTCGGCTCGCCCACGAGCACGGGGTCTTCCTGATGGAGGCTATGTGGATGCGCTTCAGCCCAGCACTCGAGCGAATCCACCAACTCATCTCATCTGGCGCGATTGGCGACATCCGGTTCATCCAAGCCGGCATGGGCTTCGCGCATGACGTCGTTCCAGGCGGACGCTTTCACACTCCCGAATTGGGCGGCGGGGCGATCTTGGACATGGGCATTTATCCCCTCACCCTTGCGCACCACTTCCTTGGCGCACCCGAGCGCATCTCCGCGATCGGGGAGATGTGGCCGAACGGCATCGACCTCGACGAACTCATGACGCTCGAATACTCGAGCGGAGCGGTGGCGAGACTCGCGTCGTCCATCTCCTACATGCTGCCTCGCACCGCCGCGATCGGCGGCACGGGCGGCGTGATCGAAATCGACGAGCCCTTTTGGGCAGCAACCTCGATTCGGCTCCGAAGTGGCACCGATGCTCCCGAAGTCATCGCCATCGAGGTGGAGGGCGCGGGGTACGTTCCGATGTTCCGCGCAGTCGGCGAGACGCTTCTCGCTGGCAAGCTCGAACACCCCACCAATCCGCTATCCGCAACGATCTCGGTGCTCGAGACCGTCGACGAAGTCCGGCGATTGCTCGCGGAGCAGCAGCCACAATGAGCGAGAACAAGGAGAAGTACGTGAGTCAGTTTGAGGGCCTTGTCGCCGTCGTCACGGGCGGAGCATCCGGAATCGGGGCCGCCGTCGCCCAGCGCTTGAAGGATGAGGGAGCTCAGATCGCAGTGCTCGATCTCAGGGCCGATGGGGTCGACCACTTCGCCGTCGCAACCGACGTCTCAGACGATGAGTCAGTGACTGCCGCGATCACCGCGGTCGTGGCCGAGTTCGGCAGGATCGACATTGTTGTCAACAACGCTGGTATCGGCGCGCAGGGCGATCTCGCTGCCAATTCCGACGAGGAATGGCATCGGGTGTGGGACATCAATGTGGTCGGAATGGCACGCGTCACCCGCGCGGCCCTGCCCTTCCTGCGGCAATCCCCCGCGGCATCCGTCGTGAACGTGTCGTCCATCGTCGCGACCGCCGGCGTTCCACAGCGGGTGCTCTACTCGGCAACCAAAGGCGCGGTGCTTGCCATGACGCGCGCGATGGCTGCGGATCACCTGCGCGAGGGCATCCGGTTCAACGCCGTGAACCCCGGTACTGCCGACACCCCATGGATCAACGGCCTCCTCGCCAAGTCCGCTGATCCGGTGGCGGAGCGCGCAGCATTGGAAGCCCGACAGCCGCACGGCCGCCTCGTGAGCCCGGCAGAGATTGCGGGGGCGATCGCCTACCTCGCGAGCCCGCTCTCGGGGTCCACGACCGGCACCTCGATCGCCGTCGACGGGGGCATGCAGGAACTCCGGCTGCGGCCCGAATGACGATCTATCGAGGCACCGCCGCGACCGAGCCCCTCTACGACCTTGCGGAGGGGATCATGTGGGATGACCGCGACGAACTCGTGCGTTGGGTGGACATTTGGAAGGGCCGTGTGCTCTCAGGAGAACTGCGCGACGGAAGGATCGTCACCGTCGACGACGTGCAGCTCGGCCAGACTGCGGGCGCGGTGGTACTCGCCGAGGATGGCGGCCTGCTGATCGCCGCAGCGCGTGGACTCGCAACCATCTCCCCGGCCGGCGCCGTGTCGTTCGGCCCCGATCTGCTGGGCCCTCGAACCCGCGTGCGCTTCAACGATGCGTCCGCAGACCTCTATGGCGCCGTCGTCGTCGGCACGCTGACTATCCGCGGTAACACGGGCGAAGAGTCATTGTTGCGGGTGTTCCCCAACGGCAGGATCGAGGTTCTGCGGGAAGGAATTCAGCTCTCCAACGGAATCGCGTTCTCCCCGGATGGCGACACGATCTACCACGTCGACACCTTCGCGCGCACAGTTTCTCGCCACTCATACAACTTCGGGCCCTTCGACCGGAAGGAGCCGTGGGTCACGATCCCACTCGACCTCCCCAACCACCCGGACGGCCTCACCGTGGATTCCGAAGGCGCACTGTGGATAGCCCAATGGGGCGGGTCGAGCGTGCGTCGCCACGCTCCCACTGGTGAGCTTCTCGACGTGGTCATGGTCGATGCCGAGCAGGTCTCCTGCCCCGGCTTCGTCGGCCCGGATCTCGACCTGCTGGCCATCACGTCCGCCCAAGAAGACCTCGACACCATCACCGATCTCGCGGGAACGATATTTCTCGCCTCCGTCGGCGTAGCAGGCATGCCCGCCCACCGCTGGGCCGGCAGTACCACAACCCCCTACTGGCTAGTGCCGGAAAGCGATGAAAAATGAGACTCGTACGAGTGGGAGCCGCAGGCTCAGAAACCCCGGGCGTCCTTCTGGAGGATGACACGTTCGTCGACCTGTCGGATGTGGTCAGCGACTTCAATGAGGCATTCTTCGCCTCGGGCGCCATCGCCACCCTCCCGGCGATCGTTGCCGAACGACAGGGTGAACCGCTCGCCGGTCGACGCTATGGTGCCCCCATCGCGCGCCCCCACCAGATCCTGTGCATCGGGCTCAACTACAGCGACCATGCCGCCGAGACTGGCCAGGCAGTGCCGACCGAGCCGATCCTGTTCACCAAGTCGCCCAACACCTTGATCGGCCCGGATGACGACGTGCTCATCCCGCGCGGATCCGAGAAGACCGACTGGGAGGTCGAGCTCGGCATCGTCATCGGCCGGTACAGCTCGTACCTCGCCGATGAGGCCGAAGCCGCCGCATCCATCGCGGGATATGTCATCGTCAATGACGTAAGCGAGCGCGCCTGGCAGATTGAGCGCAACGGACAGTGGTCGAAGGGCAAGTCGGCGCCCACGTTCAACCCAGCCGGCCCGTACCTCGTTACCCCGGATGAGTTCACGAACGTACTCGATCTCGATATGACCCTCGACATCGACGGCAAGCGTCGACAGGATGGCTCGACCTCGACGATGATCTTCAGCCCGACCTTCATCGTGCACTACCTGAGTCAGTTCATGGCACTCGAACCCGGTGACCTCATCAACACGGGCACTCCCCCGGGAGTGGGCATGGGCCAGAAGCCGCCGACCTACCTCAAGGGTGGCGAGACCATGACCTTGAGTATCACGCACCTCGGCACGCAGACGCAGCACGTCATCGCTCCGGCATGATGCGCGCGCTCGTCGTCACCGCCCCGCGAACCGCGGAGGTACAGGAGGTTCCCGATCCGATCGCGGCACCAGGCCAGCTCCTCGTCGACGTGGAACGGGTAGGCATCTGCGGCACCGACGTCGAGCTGTATACGGGTGAGATGGCGTACATAGACCAGGGTTTCACGCACTTTCCGCTGAGACTCGGCCACGAGTGGGCCGGCCGCGTGGTGGCGGCCGGCTCACCGGAGGACGAACAGTGGGTCGGCCAGCGGGTCACCGGAGACACCATGCTCGGGTGTGGGCACTGCGCGTATTGCCAGTCGGGCCACCACCACGTGTGCCCACACCGGTTCGAAGTCGGCATCCGCGATGGTTGGGCGGGAGCACTCGCCGAAAAGTTCGTCATCCCCACGCGATTTGCGTTGCGCATTCCCGAGAACGTCAGTCTCACCGCAGCAGCTCTCGTCGAGCCAGGAGGCAACTCGCTCCGCGCCGTTCGCGGGGCGGCCATCGAACCCGGCCAGAAGGTGCTGGTGCTGGGTTCCGGCACCATCGGCTTGCTCGCCGCCCAGTTCGCCCTCGCAGAAGGCGCCGAAGTTCATGTCGGCGGTCTCCGGGAGGGTTCCCTTGCCTTGGCCCGAGCGCTCGGCGTACATCACACCTGGCAACTCGCGGAGCTTTCCGCCGGCCGTGTGGACGAATTCGACGCCGTCATCGAGTGCACGAGCAACAAGGCCATGCCCGCCCTTTCGGTTCAGCTAGCCAAGCCCGCTGGGCGCGTCGTCTATATCGGGCTGTCGTCGACTCCGAGCCTCGTGGATACCCGCGACATCGCGCTCAAAGACATCACTGCTGTTGGGATCCTCTCCGCATCCCCCGGGCTTGCGGGGGCGATCAACAGCTTCGCCAGCGGCGCGGTGGTGCCCGATGCGATAGTGAGCGAAGTCATCGGCTTGGAGGATGTGCCCAGCCGGTTCGAGGGACAACGCGGACCGGATGCTGGCCCTGGCCCCAAAGTTCACGTCGACCCGAGGAAGGTGTCATGAGAACCGCACTGGTCACGGGTGGTGGTCGCGGACTGGGGGCTGCTACAGCCGAACGGCTTCGGGCCGACGGCATCCGGGTGCTCACCCTCGATCGCGCCGGAGATGTCGACGTTGTCGTGGACATCACGGATGAGGAAGCCTTCGCCAAGGCAGCATCAGAAATCGGGCACATCGACATCCTCATCAACTCGGCGGGGATCGTCGGCCCAGGGCTCCCGCTCGTCGATACCACGCCCGACGACTGGCGCACAGTGTTTGACGTCAATGTCCTCGGCGTCGTCGCTACCATGCGCGCGTTTGTGCCGGGGATGGTCGAGGCCGGCTGGGGGCGTGTGGTGAACTTCGCCAGTATGGCGGGTAAGGACGGAAACCCGAATCTCTCGATCTACTCCGCCTCGAAAGCTGCGGTCATCGCCCTCACGAAATCGTCGGGGAAGGAACTCGCCACCACTGGCGTGCTCGTCAATGCGATCGCCCCGGCCGTCATCGCCACCCCGATGAACGACACGACCGCCCCGGAGGTGCTCGCACACATCACGAGTCTCATCCCGATGAAGCGGGTCGGCCGCGCGGAGGAGGTCGCCGAACTCGTCGCGTGGCTGTCATCCGATGGGGTGAGCTTCTCCACCGGAGCCGTTTACGACATCAGCGGCGGGCGCGCGACCTACTGAGGCCGGGGACTACGGACCCGTGACCACGTCGAGACCCGTCGATGACGAGGCGCTAGAGATGCCGCCTGCGTCGACGAGATTCTCGAAGCCCAATTCCGCCATCTGCGCGACGGCGGCGGCCGAGCGATTGCCAGACGCGCAGTAGACGACGTACTGCCCATCCAGAGGTAATTCGGCGATACGCGAGTCGAAGTCCGCGCTGCTCACATCGACGTTGATCGCTCCCTCAAGATGCCCTGCGTTGTATTCGTCGCTCGTGCGAACGTCCACGACAACTGTGCCGGAGGTGACGTCAATCGAGTTCGTCGCACAGCCCGCCAATCCGGTCAGCACGACAGCGGCAAGAAGCAGTTGGCCGAGCTTGTTGAAAAGTCTCATAACTGGCTTAGCGCGTGAAGAGTCGCGAGAGGAATGAGCCGGAGCGTGGTTCTCGCTCGTGCCCTTCACAGCGTTGGTTTCGAGGGACGTTGCGCATGACTTGGTCCACGTGCTGGCCGCACCCCGCCCATGTCGTCTTCCCGCACGTCTTGCACGTCACTGCACTACACATCTCAGTTACCTTTCGTTGGATACGTCGTCCATAGTATACCCCCCGGGGTATTTTGTCATCCGGGTGAATAATTACCTTTTGTAAGCTATTGACCTAGAATATGTCCATGGTCACCACCGTGCAGGGTGAGGCAGTGCTCAGGCAACTGTCCTCGCTGGGGCATGCCACGAACCTTGAGCTTCATGCGGCGCTGGCTGAGTCGATGCCCACGCTGTCGCTTCCCTCCGTGCATCGCATCACCGCGCGAATGGTCGAACGCGGCCAGGTGGGGCTGGGCCCAAGCGACGGGCGCACCGTCGTTCTGGATGCGCGCGCCGAGACTCACGACCATTTCGTCTGTGCCGCCTGTGGTGGGATCGTCGACCTCGAGCTCTCCCCCGCCGTGATTTCGGCGATCCAGGAGCAACTCGGCCAACATCTCGTTCGAGACGGGATCACGATTCGGGGACGCTGCGAGACCTGCAGACGTTCTGAAGATCACCCAAAGAAGGAGTAGCACAATGAAGTTCTCACTGTTCATGTCAAGCCCTGCCGGTCGCGTCTTGCGAGTGGTTGCGGGTGCGGCGCTTGTCGTCATCGGAATCCTGTTGCAGTCCGTGCTTGGCATCGTCATCGCTGTGGTTGGTGGTGCGGTACTCCTAGCTGGCGCATTCGATGTGTGCCTCATTGCACCGCTGCTGCGACTTCCGTTCACGGGCAAGCAGATCCGCGCACGGGCCGCGAGCGCCGGCGTCTGAAACTAGGCGTTGTCAACAATGGTCAGAGGCGGGTGGCGTAGCGCGGTGTTCCGCGCAGGGTTTCTTCGCCTGTCCCCGACCATGGATGCGCGCGGTGGTGATTCCCACCGCGCGCACCTCCTCGACGCCGTCGATGGCGTCGTCGTCGAGGTGGGCGCGGGGACAGGGGCCACCTTCCGTCACTACGGCCCTGCAGTCACGACAGTGCATGCTGTCGAGCCGGATGCGCAGTTGCGCGCGATCGCTGAAGCTGCGGCTCAGGATGCCGGTGCCTCCATCACGGTCAGCGACGGTACTGCCGAGCACCTGCCTGTTGCCTCGGGCAGCTGCGACTGGGTCGTGTGCAGCCTGGTGCTGTGCACGGTGCCCGACCAGCAGGCGGCGCTGGCCGAATTCGCCCGGGTACTCAAACCCGGTGGTCGCATCGCGTTCTACGAGCACGTCCGTTCCGAGGGGCGCGCGCTGGGGCTGATCGAGGATCTGCTGACACCGGCGTGGTCGACAATTGCCGGTGGATGCCACCTGAATCGCGACACGCTAACAGCGATTCGTTCTGCCGGTTTCGCCATCGACGAGGTCGACCGCTTCGACTTCTCGCCACACCCCGCGTCCCCGGCAGTGGCTCACATTTCGGGAACGGCGCGGCTTAGGCGAGAGTGAGGAAGAGCTTCTCCAAGTCGTCGACCGACAGGTCACCGTTTTCGCCCTCGTCGATGCAGTCCTTCATTGCACTGGCGACGATCGCGAAGCCGGCGCGGTCCAGTGCGCTGGATACCGCCGAGAGCTGAGTAATCACGGCGCGGCAGTCATTGCCGTTCTCGACCGCCGCGATGAGCGCGCCGAGCTGACCCTGCGCTCGCTTGAGCCGGTTGACGATTTTGCGCGTGTTCTCCGCGGGCGAGTCCGTGGTCATGATGCGTTGTCCTTTCCTTGGCTGCGTACGACGGGGTTGCCCGCAGCGATCCATGCCGGCATGCCGCCGGTGAGGGATGACACCGTGTGGCCTCGGGCCGCGAGCATCCGTGCCGCCACCGCTGACCGGTGTCCCGACTGGCATACGGCCACGATCGGAGTTCCCTGGGTCAGGCCGCTGTCCCGACGGCCGACTGCCTCAAGCGGGATGTGGATCGCCTCTGGCGCGTGCCCGTTGTTCCACTCTGCGCGGGTGCGGACGTCAACGAGCACCCCACCCGCGGCCAGAATCGATCGAGCAGCGTCTGGGCGGACATCGTTGTAGCTCTTACCGAAGAATCCCCAGAACCGTCTAGCCGCTGACCTGATCATTGCCGACCTCCTGCGAAAAGGATACCGTCGGGGGTATCTTCCCGCAGGGCTGAACGTGACCAAATCGAACAAAAAAAGGATCCCGCTCGATCGAGCGGAACCCTTGTCTTTGCTGGCCTGTGGTGCACCCCCCGGGACTTGAACCCGGAACCCACTGGTAGCGCGGACGACATTCCGCTGGATACCGTAGGTGTCCGTTGAGGCCCATTTTACTGAGATTTCAGGGGAAACAGGGCGAAGTTTGTGACCTCGGATACCACTCAGTTCCACTGAAAACGGTGGGTAAACGTGGGGTGGTGGGTGAAATACCCCTTGGTCAATTTGGGGAGAGATTCGACGGCGGCTGGACCGGCGAGCAGGCTAATTGCCGTCTTGTGAAATCGGGTCATGTTAGCGAAGGCAACTCGCGACAAGGGGTGAGGGGCACCACCTGAGACTTTTGGCATATCGGACCGTCACAACCGTCACAACCGTCACAACCGTCCCGAATAGCAGGCATCGTCGGCGTGAGTGTTGGCCTCCGCGGGGATGCCAACCGTCACCCGCGATCGTCACACCCAGCGCTTTGTGAGGGTCGTGAGGGTCGAGTCGCGGTTCTACTCCGCGCCCGAATTTGCCGCTTTGAGCGCGAACCAGTGATCGACGTTCTTGTGAGCTGCCGCGATTGAATGCTCGGCCTCGACCGCCACTTCGATGGGAACTAGCTGGAGGTTCATGCCGAGCAGCGCGCGAGGCACGGCAGCATCTGGGTCATAGCCCACATTGAATACAGCGGGATACTTCCCCTCCACCGCGGCCTCGCTGTGAAGGGCGGCGATGCGGGCGGCGGCTGCACGGATTTGTGACTCCTGGTTGACAACGGCGAAGCTGTAGCAGAGCTCGACCACCGAGTAAGCGTGGGCAATGACGGTGAGGACGACGACGTCGTCAGCATCTCCCCATAGGGCTGCGGCCGCGCGCCACGGCTTCTCCTCCGAGTGGGCCGCAAACAGGGAGGGAAGATCGAAGATCCATCGCCGCTCGACGGCATCATCCACGAGGCGCTCGGACAGCCGAGAGTGCGCCAACGGGTCTCGCCCATGCTCTCCTTCGTTCCGAAGTTCCCACGCGAGGCGGAAGTGGCGCTCTTTCTTGTAGAAGCCCTCGAAAGTCGCGCGCAGCGCCGGGGCCTCGTCGGGTAGGCGCTCGTCAAGCAGCGCGGAAAGACGCTGGCGAGTGGCGACAAGCTCGCTCAGAAAGTTCTTCATATTCCGCGCCCGGGACGACCTGATTTCGCGAGTCTCCCCGGCGCGATCGCCACTCACCATGTAGTTGGCATCGGCTATCACCTTCTGAAAGGCTTCCGCCAACTCGAGCACGGATCCAGAGACGGAGACGCGACTGAGAAGATCGACGTCGTTTCGATAGCTCTCGTACTCAGACCCGCTCAGCTCGCGACCCATATCGATGTGCATGGACGAGCCGTCCGACTTCTTTGGCGTGTAGGTACCTAAGTGCCAGCCGGTGGTTGCATGTGCCATGACGACGACAGTAGCCCTCCGGCGATTCGCGCCGGGGTCTTTCTCGGTCACCCTGATACCGTCTGACACTAGCGGCAAGGATGCCGCGCATTTGTCGTGCCCAGAAGAGGAAAAGACTTAAGCCTCAATCCTTCCTAAAAGTGCCCTCTGACCAGCACTTTCTATGAATTATTATTCGTGTTCGGATAGAAATTGCCTACTGCCTACGGCGGGGGTTGTGACGCCTGTCTCAAAAAGAACCAGGCACAAACGCAATCTCGTAGTCGCCAAGTCCGCACGCAAGTTCGCACGCTTCTTTCTTCTTGACACCGGACAAAGCGAGGGAGAGCAACACGTCGATGTAGTGTCGCATCCCGGTGTCCATCGCGTGGCTCACGCACACCGGCTCCACAATTGAGCACTTTCGGCAAGTGAAGGTGAAGCTGACGAGGTCACTACACAGCCCAGCGCCGAGGATCGGTCGGGCGCGCACGCAGCCGCGCACACCCGACTCGACCTCGGTCACAGTATTTTCCTCCCGTACCCGTCTTTGAACTCCACGAGCACGTTCGCGGCGTACGTTGTGCGCCCAATGTTCTTGAGGGCCGAATCGTCGACGGACACCTTCGTCTTGATGTCGACCGGCTCACGCGCTGCGGCCGCCGCGTAGTTGTCCGCGAGCGCTTGGTACCGATCGCCCTCAGCTTCCCGGGTGAGCTTGATCTGGTCACGATCCCGCTGCGCCAAGGTGTCCTTGATCTCCTGAGACCTCTCGGCGTTGGCAGCTTCGGTCTTATGGGCCTCAGCGAGCGTCCCGTACTCAGAGACAAGCCCTTGAATGGTTTGCAACTCGGGGACATTGCGGGATAGTCGGCGGTCCTTCTCGGCTTGTGCTGCCGCGTCGATGACAACTTTCAGATCCTCGTAGCTACCGGCCTCAGCAAGGATGACTGTGTTCTGGTCGACACCGATCAGGTCCGCGGCCTTCTTGTAGCCGTCCAACTTGTCTCGGCCTGCCTGATCTTTCGGGTGGAGAATGTCGAGCGCTGCGGCGTTGATTTGCTCAGAGGTCAGATAGTTGCGTCCTTCCTCCGCCGCTTTCTTGTACGCGTCGACGAGACGGGCTTTGAGTTCGTCGGCTTCCTTCTGGGCATCCTGCAGCCCGCCGACGACCGCACTGATTCCTTCGGTGGCGAGCACTCCGACCGCTGCGCCGATACCTGGGATTGTCCCTGCTAGACCACCGAGAACCCCTGCAACCTTTTCTACAGCGCCGCCAACATTGCCGTCGAGGGCGTCTTTTGCGATCCCGCCCACTTGCCCAAGAGAATCCCCGAACTTACCCGAGGCGGTAGTGACGTTGTCGAGTGACTCGGCGGCTTTGTCGCCACCCTCGCCAACACCCTGCCCAGCGTTCTTGCCTGCTGCGCCGACGTCCTCGAGCGCGCTCTCGGTGTCCTTGAGGACGTCCTCGATTTTCCGTCCGGCGACTTCGACCTCGCGGGTTTCTGCGCCGAAGTTGATTACGATGCGGTCAGCCACGATAGGTCTCCCCTGCGCCGTTGCTCCACGCTTGAGGCAGGGCGAGACGCACCGCGTCGGCGCGATTGAGCGCATTCGGTACAGGCTCATTGGCGAGCTGCTTGGTAACCTCTTGGACGGCCACTGTGTAGCAGAGCAAGCAGGACACAAACAGGATCGGGTCACCCGGGAATACGAGGCCTACCCACCCGGGAAGCAGATACCTGCCCTTGACGGCCTGTCCCCGCTGAGGGTCGGATTTGCAGCAGACCGGGCACATGTCTTCTCTCGCGCGGCGGTCCATGTTTTCCTGGTGAGCTGCAGCGTCCTTGTGCGCACGATCGACGCCTTCGAGCCGTGCGGCGTGCTCCAGTTCTGCAATTATCTCGGCGTAGTTGTCCGCGAGCACGCGCGCCTGGTTGGACTTCGCAGATCCAAGAATCCGAGCATTGTGTTTGCGTTGGTCCTCCACAGATGCCTCTGCGGGAACGGGCCCGAGTGCCGCGATCGCTTCCGACAAAGCCCGCTCAAATGCTGCGGTTTCGAGTTGAGCCGTCACATGCTGCATGTTGGGCATTCGTGAATCTGCCCACAACGGGCGCAGGTGCTCGGGAATGAAGAACGCGGACTGCGGATCCTCGAATCCTGCGGGCATATCTGGGCTGGCGAGCGTGCCTTTTCGCTTGAGAATATTCATTTCGTTTTCGCTTTCGCTTCGTGCAGGCGGGTACCGGCGCCAGCTTCCGGGGATTGGGTCGATCGACTTGGGGCGGATTCCGCCCGATTTGGACGGATTTGCTCGGGAATCATCGCGAGTGCGGACTCAGCGAGCCTCAAAATTGCGCGGTCGATGGGCTGCGGATCGGTGGGGGCCCATCCGCGCTCGTAGTGCTGCGCGAGCGCCTCGCAGACTTCCGCGGCGGCGACGCTCATGGGATTGGGGTCGCCTACACCGGCAACGAAACGCAGGCGGTGCGCTGCGCGCTTGAGGTCGGAGATTGCAGCCGCGATGCGAGGGGTCATGATGCCACCGCTTCCACGAGTCGGCGCATGTTCTCCTCGCTGACGTTGACGTATCCCTGGGTAGTTGCAGGAGAGGCGTGTCCGAGCAGTCGCTGCACAGTGAACACGTCACGGTCGACGGCATAGGCGCGTGTCGCGAAGCGGTGGCGGAGCATGTGCATGGTCACGCCATCCGGTAGGAGCGCGCTTAGTCTCTTGCCGAGGTATGCGGATGACAGGTGTCCATCGGTCGAGCCGGGGAAGATGTAGCCGAGGCCGCAGCCGCCCAGCCGCCCGGCGAGGTCCTCAGTAATGGGAAGCACACGACGCCGACCGCCTTTGCCATGAATTACAAGAGAGGCCCGACCGTCGCGGTCGCGGCGCACGTCGTCGCTGTGTACGCGAGCGACCTCGGCGCAGCGCATGCCGAGTTCGGCGGCCAACACGAGCGCCATGCGGTCGCGACGGTCGGACTTCGCCAGCGCAAGTGCGAGGGCGTCGTCCGACGCTGGGCGAGCGACGTAGGTGGTCGCCCGTACCGTCGGCAGCTTGCTCGCTGGATTCTTCGGCGCGCGTCCGGTTCGTTTCGCCCAGCGGTAGAAGCTGCGGAAGGCCGAGCGTTGTGCGCGGCGGGTAGCCGGTAGCCATCGCTTTCCGGCCATCCAGTCGACTAGAGCGTCGAGGGTAACGTCGTACGGTTCGAGCGTCGAGTTTTCGCGGGCGAATCGGCGCAACTGGGACAGGCGAAGCTTTATCGTCGTCTCAGGCTTGCCCTCGGTTCGCATCGCGCGACGGAATCCGGCGAGCTCGATCTCCCAGGCTGGACTAGCGAGCAAAGTTTGAGCGCGCTCGGCTGGCGCCGTGACAGGGTTGAATGCGATCCGTTTCGCCGCGTAGGCAAAACGGTAGAAGGATCGGAGCGCGGACTCGTAGCCGCTTCGGGTGGATCTGCTCGGGGCAAGGGTTAGCCAGTTTGCAATTTCGTCAGACGTGACGAGCCACGGGTGAGGGCGGGTTGAGTTCGCAAATTTGCGCAGAGACTTGGTGCGCTGCGCGATCGTGCTCGCCGCAACGCCTCGCTCTCGCTCGTATCTCGCCCATTCGGTGATTGCCGCGTCCCACTCGGCGGAAGGCTTCACTGGGGCGGAGGCGATCGAGTCGGCCACTGGGTTCGAGTCTGTGAGCCCTGCGCGGATGCCGAAGACGTAGAACGACGAGAGCGCATGACGGTAGCTGCGCCTGGACTCGCGAGCGAGTCCTCGAGCATCGAGCCAACGTGCGACGTCGGCTGGAGTCACTGCCCACGGCGCTACGCGGATCGTCTTTGCGAACGCGCGAATCAGCTTCGCGTATTGCGCCGTAGTCGCCGCGCTCGCTATTGCCGCCCGCGCCTCTGTATACCGCTCGATCGCGTCAAGCCAGCGGGTTTCTATCTCGTTGCTCATTTCAATCCTCACAGTTCGGATGGGTGCTGGCGCCGCTGACGGTGAGGGTCTCCGCCATTTCGAGTCCGCACTGGGCGCAAAGTTTCGCGTCGACCATGCGGATCGTGTAGAGGGTGCCGCGGTTACTGCGCTTGGACTGGTGAACTTCCACGCCTGCAGCCGCGAATGCCTGAGTCATGCGCATGAGCTTTCCCTGCGCGCCTCGAGGCGTAGTGGGCCAGCCGCGAGCGGTCTTGTCTTCGGAGAGGGTTGCAAGCAGTTCGCCCGCGGTTCCGGTCCAGCGGCCTCGACGGTGCGCAAGATTGACCACCGCGGCAGCAAACGCATCGCCTTCAACGACGTCGCGGGCGGCGGTCTGTGCAGAGGCAATGTAGTCGGTGAGCGTGGTCCAGCCGCGGGCCTCGTCGACGGCGGCGAGCACGAGACCCCAGTCGGCCATGCGTGGTTTTTCGACAAGGTCGAGTGTCGGCATGATGCGCAGCACGTCCGAAAGAAGGTCGAATATCGCTCCTTGGATTGCGGGCCGCCATGTGTCGAGAACGCTCTGCAGCTCCGACTCGGTGCGGCGGTCGGTGGGCGCGATGGGGTCGAGGTTGATGGTGAGAAGTCGATCTGCGACGTCACCTTGGAGTGACCCGGGGTCGATCGAGGTGAGGATGATGACGCGCCGAAACGCGAGTGCGATGACGTCGTGATCGCTGTAGAGCTGGCGCCGGACGACGGAGTCCCCGGTTACTGCTTTGCAGAGTGCGTCTTGAAGCCACGGGAGCATGTGCGAGACGTTGTCGAGGCCGAGCGCGTAGGCGTTGTAGGCGCTGACTGCCCAGGCATCCGGATTGTGCGGCTGTGATCCCAGCCCCGCAGCGCTTGGGTCGATAAATGACAAGACGATTCGTGCGGCGGTGGACTTGGCGACGCCCTGCTGACCGAGTAGGGCCATGATGGGATGGGCGATCTCGGGGATGAGCGCGGCGACGATATAGGCGACGACGAGTCGAAAGTCTGACTCAGACACGTTCAGGATTGCGCGCAACGGGTCGAGGTTTCCGCCTGTGGTTGGGCTGGTCATCTCGCGGGAGATTCCGGACCGACGAAAGAGGATCGGTGAATTTCCGAGTAGTGTCCATCCGCTGGGCGCGATCCTGATAGCGGCCCCGCTGGGCGTTCCCCGGTCGATGATTACGTCACCGTTGTGCCGCCCGGTCCGTAGGTGGATCGGGGTCTCCCCTGCGCGGAGCGCGTCGCCCTCGAGCACTCCGAGCGCGTCTTGGACGGAGCCACCCGCGGCCGCTTTGTGTTTGTCGTCGTAGTAGTCAGCTTGGAGCTTTGGTTTCAGGCCTGTGCCGCCTCGCAAGTTGAATGCAACGCCGGGAAGATCTCGCGCGACGGCATAGATTTTCCCGTCGTCGCCGCGGACGATCTCGTACCGACTACGGGCGAGCTGTACGAGCTCGGTCGCCTGGGTTGGGCCTGCTGCTGCGCGCTCCGCTGCGCTGCGCTCGATCTTCGGTGGACTCTCCCTCAAGTCGTCAGGTTCGTAGGTCAGATCCGTCGCCGCATCATCCTCGACGGCGAGGCGCTTGGTCGTGGAGCCTTCGCCCCAAATGTCATCCATCGTGATCGTCCAGTTGGATTCGAGCGCGCACGAGGTCGAACCGCTCGCCGCGCGCAGCACGATTTGCGGGCGAGGAGGGATCCTGCGCACGTTCTTCGGCGGACACCCCACGCAGAGCGAGAGCCTGGGCTCGAAGTTCGGACGCCTTGCGCCCTTCCTCGCTGCGACCGATCCACGCAGCAGCGAAGAGGTCGCTCACTTCAGGCCCTCGAGTTCCATCGCGAGTCCGCCCGAAGGGATCGAGTCCCCCATTGGGCCGTCATCCCACGCGTCGTCGAACTCGACCCACGCAACCCATCCGTGTGCCGTCTCCTGCCAGTTCGACGCGCGCGTTACGAGTATCGAACTGAGGTCGTGATCAATTCTGAGTAGGTTGATTGAGTCCGAGGTTGTGGGGAAGAGATACGCAGGCCCCAGAAGCAGCGTGCCGACTTCTCCTGACCCCGAGGCCTTGTTGATGCGCACGACCCAACGGTCGAGCGGCTCAAGGTGCTCGCCGCTCTTCATCACTGATACGTACTGAAGTAGCGACGGCGCTCGGGTCGGCGCAGGTGAGAGGACGGTCATCGGCCAGTTCCGGCAGTCTGCTCGAAGGTCTGCTGGTCGAGGTAGGCAAGAATGTCACTCTCTCGATATCGAATGTCGCGGGCCCCGATTTTTACGTACCGAGGCCCCCGACCGGCCACTCGCATCTTGGCGAGCGCGACCACGCTCTTACCGAACAATTCACCGACTTCTGACGGCGTCAGGAGCCGTTCATCCACTTGCACGTTCATCGAATCCTCCACAGATAGCCGAATTATTGGATACTTGTGAGTACTACATCATGCAACTAAGGGTGTGTCAAGTACCCGAGAACTCGGATATGGTTTGGACGTGAGCGCAACGGTTGAGAGTGTCCAGACTTTGGCGCAAGTAATTGGTGAGAAGTTTCACGAACTGCGTCTGCAGCACGGTTTCACCCTCGACGACTTTGCCAGCGTGATGCGCGGCTACGGATATCGCTGGACGACGTCGCGAATATTCGAATTCGAAGCTGGCAAGATTCCGCCGAACCTAGGCCTTATCGCCGCGGTAAGTTCAGCTCTCGACGCCCTGGGGGTGAGAGGCATCAGCGTTCTCTCGCTGATTCCCGGAGACCAAATCCCGGTCGAGATCGCGCCGGGGGTAATTGTGGAACGATCCGCACTTCGACAAGTAGTCACCCATGGAGGAATGCTCGCGACGGCCGGGGATCTAGAACTAAAGCGAAACAGCTTGCGGCGGCATTTCGACGGCGACGGTGCCGAGTGGCTTCGCGGCGGGTCATGGAGCACGGACGCTCAGTACGACGCAGTTTTTACATATGACTTGTCGGACGCGCGCGCCGCTCGAGCTCTGAAACTCACAGTCAATGAGTTCTCCACAGTCGCCGTCTCCCTTTGGGGCCATCGACTAGTAATCGAGCGGGATCGCCGCGCGGCGACCGGAGCGAATGCGCAGGCCCTCGGCCGCGTTACTCGAGAGCTTCTCGTCGAAGCGCGTGAATACGTTGCGGAACGGCGGAAGCACCGTGCCTAGACCGCCGCTCGCAGTCGGCTCGTGGGGCAAGATCTCGCGCACACAGGTCGAGCCAAAGAAATGGCGAGCCCGGGCGCGATTCCGTGATTTCACCGGTAAGACCTCGCAGGTCGAGGCGTGGGGGGTTTCCGGCGCCGCGGCGCAGCGCTCCCTCGAGGCCGCTCTGCGAGTGCGCATCGCCAGCGGCGGCGAGGACGTAACTCCCGATATGCGGCTGGCAAAGCTGGGCAAACTCTGGCTGGCCGAGATCGAACTGTCGAACCTGTCGCCGCAGACCGTCGAGCGTTATCGAACGATCTTCGAGCGCACCATCGTTCCCGGGCTCGGCGGGATCATGGTCCGCGAAGCGAGCGTGTCGACCATCGACCGATTCTTGAAAGCGACGGCCGCACGCACACCTGCCATCGCGCGATCCGCGAAGGTGGTCCTGTCGGGCATGCTCGGCATGGCGACGAGGCACGACGCCCTACGCACGAACCCAGTGCGCGAGGTTGCGTCGACTCGATCCGCGCCGAAGGAGGTTCGTGCCTTGTCCGTCGACGACGTCGCAGCGCTTCGTCGCGGGGTCCGACTCTGGCTCGAGGACCCCGCGCAGATCGGTCAGCGACGCTCGGCAGATATTCCCGACGTCGTCGACCTACTGCTGGCGACGGGTGCGCGAATCGGTGAACTGTGCGCCTTGCGCTGGTCGGACGTCGACCTCTCCACTGAGAGGCCGACCGTGACCATTGCGGGGACGATCGTGCGGCTGCAGGGTAAGGGAGTTGCACGCCAACCGCACCCCAAGAGCGCCGCGGGCTTTCGGACGGTGACGCTCCCGCGGTTCGCCGTCGAGACACTTTTGCGTCGCCAAGTAAACGCCACACCTAACCCCTTGGATCTTGTGTTCCCTTCCCAGAAGGGCAGTATTCGCGAACCCGGCAACTTGCGCCGGCAGTGGCGGGACGCTCGAGCGGCGGCCGGATTTGATTGGGTCGTGCCGCATACGTTCCGCAAAACTGTCGCGACATTGATCGACCAGGAGCGCAGTACTGCCAATGCCGCCTCGCAGCTCGGTCATTCTTCGCAGGGGCTCACCGCTTCGCGATACGTGCAGAAAGCGGCCATCGCACCCGACGTTTCCGACGTCCTCGAGGCATTCGCGTCGCGCGATCCGAGTGAATCAAAGGGATCGAAAACGGTGAGTAAGCGTGGGGTTTAGTCTCCACTGCTCCAAATGAGAAGGGCTCCTGACCGCATAAATGCTGGTCAGGAGCCCTTTTTCTGTGCACCCCCCGGGACTTGAACCCGGAACCCACTGATTAAGAGTCAGTTGCTCTGCCAATTGAGCTAGAGGTGCGCGAGCACTTCGAGAAGTGCTTGGAAAACCCGCAATGAACACGAATGCTTCCCTATCGCGTCGTCAAGTCTACCCCGTCCCAGGGGCTGATTGTTACCGCTCGCCCGCTCAGAATCGTGGATTGGAAGCAGGGTGGGTCGACCGGCGACTCATCGATCGCGCCCAAAAGAGATGCTTGACCAATTCCGTTGCGAACATATACCCGACCGTGATCACGAAGACCAGTCCAAGAAGCTCGCCGGGGATCGGGACGAGATCGAGCACCCCTGCCACCGGCGAGTATGGGATAGCCACCGCTACCACCGCGACTGTGGCGCTGGAGAGCGCTAGCCAGCGGCTAGGTCGACTCCGGTAGAACGGTCCCCGAGTGCGCAGGATGAAGAGCACGCCGACCTCGGTGAGGATCGATCCGAGGAACCACGCACTGCGGAACTCTGGCGCCTCGGCGTGGAAGCCCCACCGCAACACGGCGAAGGTTGCGAGATCGAACACCGAACTGAGCACGCCAAACACGATCATGTAGTTGCGAATCAATCGCACATTCCATGACTGCGGGCGGCGGAGCTGTGGTTCGTCAACAGAGTCCGTGGCGATGGTGGTCGCGGGAAGGTCGGTAAGGAGATTGATCAGCAGGATCTGCCCGGCGAGCAAGGGCAGGAACGGCAGAATGGTCGCGGCAATCGCCATGCTGAGCATGTTGCCGAAGTTGGCACTGGTCGTCATGAAGATGTACTTCATGGTGTTGGCGAAGGTCCGCCTCCCCTGTCGCACCCCGTCAAGGATCACCTTGAGATCTTTGTCCAACAGCACGATCGCGGCCGCCTGCTTCGCCACCGCAACCGCCGTGTTCACGGTAATGCCGACGTCTGCCGCGTGGAGCGGCGGTGAGTCGTTGATGCCGTCACCCAGATAGCCGACAACGTGCCCCGCTGCACGGAAGGCTCGCACCACGCGCTCCTTCTGTACCGGATTGAGTTCGCTGAACACATGAACCGGCAGCACCGCCCTCGCGAGCGCGACGTCCCCGATCGCGTCCACGTCCTTGCCTGTGTACACCGTCGAGACATCGAGGCCGACCTGGCTGGCAATGTGCGTTGCCACCAATCGGTTGTCGCCCGTGACCATCCTCACCGAGATACCACTCGAGGCGAGATCCATCAACGTGGATGTCGCGTCCGATTTGACCGGATCCGCAAAGGTGAGCAGCCCGACGAGCGTCAACCCGGCCTCGTCCCCCAGCACGGCTTTGTGCGTCGCTGGCAGTGTGCGCGTCGCGAGACCGAGTACGCGGAAACCAGAGGCGCTCAGGGAGGCAAATCGTTGCCGGATGTCATCGGCGACACGCTCGATCGGCACGACCCCGGTGGCGGTCTCGACGTGCGTGCAGACCGCGAGGACGGACTCAAGCGCCCCCTTGGTGATGAGCGTTGCCTCATCTGCGACACCACGGTCGACAAGAACACTCAGCCGCTTGCGGAGAAAATCGTAGGGAAGCTCATCCAGGCGAGCGACATCTCCCGGAAGAGGATGCGCGGCGAGGATCGCCTCGTCGATCGGGTTCTTCCATCCCGTCTGCAACCCCGCGTTCAGACTGGCGAGCGCCGCAACCTCGGCACTGGGCATCCCACTCACTGTGGTGGCTTCGTCGAGTTGGATCTCCCCGGCAGTCATCGTGCCGGTCTTGTCTGAGCACAGCACGGTCATCGAGCCGAAGTCCTCGATGGCGTCCAATCGCCGCACTATGACACGCTTCGCCGCCATCATGCGCGCGCCCTGAGCCAAGCTAATGCTCACGATCGCCGGGAGCAACTGCGGCGTGAGCCCGACCGCGAGGGCCAGAGAAAAGAGGGCGGAATCGACAAGGGTGCGCTGCAGAAGCAGATTGATGACGAAGATCGCGACGACGAAAATCACCATCAATCTGGTCAGGAGCAACCCAAAGGAGGTCATGCCCCGCTCAAATCCGGTCTGCGGTGGGCGCGAGCCCAACCGCGCTGAGATCGTGGCGATCTCCGTTTGTCGTCCCGTGTGCACCACCAGAAGCACACCGGTCCCACTCGCGGTGTGAGTACCCAGGAATGCGGAGTTGGAGCGGGAGGCAAGTGGACTGCTTGCGGGCAGCACCCCTGGCAGCTTTTCGACCGGGAAGGCCTCGCCGGTCAGGGCCGACTCGTCGACCGTGAAGCCAGTGGCGGTGAGAACTCGACAGTCTCCGGGAATGAGATCGCCCGCAGCCACGATCGCAATGTCGCCGGGAACGACTCCGCTGATGGGAATGTCGATCCTAGCGCCGTTGCGGACCACGACCGCCGACACTTCAACTGTGGAAAGCAGTGCTTTCATGGCGGCGCCCGCGTTGCGTTCCTGAGCGAATCCGAGAAGCCCCGACAGCAGCAGAATCACCAGGATGATCAGCGCATCCGTCCAGTCGCCCAAGACCCCGGAGAGGATGGTGGCCGCCACCAAGATGAGTTCGATCGGGCTGACGAACTGACGAGCGAGCAAGCGCCATGCTGAAGCGTCTCGCTGTGCATCCAAGCGATTCGCACCGAACTGCTCAAGGTTCACCGCGGCCCGAGCCGCGGTGAGGCCCTCTCGTGCAGAACCGAACCGGGCAAGGAGTTGATCCTCGGTTGCAGTCCAGAATGAGTCAACGGGCGATCCGGGCATGGGATCGATCATGCACTGAGGATCCCAAGATTTCGCGGTAAAGCGCGAGGGCCGAAGGTCCTGTGGCACAGAATGGGAAGCGACACATTACCGAAGGAGACCCATGTCAGAGCGACTCGAAGCGGGGGCCACGGCGCCCGATTTCACCCTCACCGATCAGGACGGCGCATCCGTCTCGCTCACGGACTTCCGGGGCCAGAAGGTCATCCTCTACTTCTACCCCGAGGCCATGACGCCGGGGTGCGAGACGCAAGCCTGCGATTTCCGCGACAACCTCAACTCCCTCAAATCGGCCGGTTACACCGTGCTGGGCGTCTCCCGGGATGCCCCGGCCAAGCTCACGCAGTTCCGCGATAAGGATGCCCTCAACTTCGAGTTGCTCAGTGACCCCGACCGTGCCGTGCACGAGGCTTATGCGGTGTGGGGTGAGAAGAACCTGTACGGCAAGACGGTCACGGGAGTCATCCGGTCCACCTTCGTCATCGACGAGAGCGGCACCATCACGGTGCCGCTCTACGGTGTCAAGGCCACAGGTCACGTGGCATCCCTGCGTAAGAAGCTCGGGATCGACGGCTAGCTTTTCGAAGTCGCTGGCTCGTCATCGAGCTGCGGGTCGGGCAGGCTCCACCGATCTTTGCGGCCGCGGATGAAGAACGCGTACCAGATGAGTCCGATGACAATAGTGCTGAGCGAGATTAGAAGCGGCGTGACATCCGTCACCACTGTCTGGTACACGACATATGCCATGAACAGCAGCACGACGATGGGCGGCAGCGGCCACAACCACATCCGGTAGCCGCCCTCGTGCCCGCCCTTCACACTGCGCACGCGCAGAGCACTGAGGGCGACGATCGTGTAGAGCACCACGACGGCGGACCCCGTCGCGAGGATGAGCGTGTCGAACGGGATGAACACGGCAGCGATGATCACAAGAACGCCGACCACGAGGGTCGCGACGACGGGGGTTTTGGTACGCGGGTTCACCCGACCAAGAACGCGGTCGACTGCCGCAGGCCACGACCGGTCGCGCGCAGAAGCGAAGATGAGTCGACCGATCTGAATTTGGATAGCGATGACGGCATTGAAGATGGCAACCGCGATGCCGACGCTCACCAGCACATTGACCACGGCTCCGCCTCGGTCGAGCAGGAAGTAGTTCATCGGAGCATCGGAGCCGGCGAGCGCGGCAAGCGATGAGCTTCCGAGAATGACGGCCATGAGCGGCACCACCTCGAGAAGCACTGTCACGAGCAGCGAGAACATGATCGCCTTGCCGATGAGCTTCGACGCGTTCTTGGTCTCCTCGGAGTAGAACACGGATGCCCCGTACCCGTTGTATGCGAACAACGCGACGGGCAGCAGCGAGAACAGCGCACCGATCGACACTTGCTGAAGCACGTCTCCCCCGGCGAGCGCCTGCGGAACGAAGAACACATCGGGGCCGCGGCTCACATGCGTGAGTCCGAGCACCACGAGTACGACGATCGCAAGAACTTCGAGCCCAAGGCACACACCGGTGACCCATGCGTTCGTCTTGATGGCTAGGGACGCGATCGTTGTCGAGATGAGAATCACGACAACCCCGGTCCACGGGCTGTCGAGCGGCGCCCAGAGCGTGGCAAGGTAGGGGCCGACGCCGGTAGCGATGACCGCAATGATGAGCACCCCCATCACAAGTGCGAGAACGAACGTGGCAAACCCGACAGGTTTGCCGAGCAGGCGCGCTGCCCACGGATACTCCGCACCCGAAATCGGGTAGCGCGAGGCGAGTTCGGCGTAGCAGAAGCCCACAAACAATGCGATGAGGGCGCCGAGAAGCATCGCTAGCACGCTCCCGCCGGCCAAGCTCGCGATAAGCGCAGGCACGATAATGAAGACGCTCGAGGCTGGGGTGACCGCCGAGAGGGTAATGAGTATGTTCTCCCGGATGCCGAGAGAACGTTCAAGGTCCTGTGTGTAACGAGGACCACCGGAATCGGACATGTGTGACTCTCCATCGAATCAGGGTGGATGGCTATGTTGATGCCAGAGTCAATACCGCAAAGTTCAATCTGTCAATGTTTATGAGCGCAGAATTGACTCTTCTTGACTCGAAGGTCAATACTGGGGCAATGGCAAGACTTCCTATCGCGGTGCGACGACTTGAGATTCTCGAGGGCGCAATGACCGCCCTCACAACGCGCGGCCTCGCCGATCTCCGCATCAAAGACATTGCGGATGCGTCCGGCGCAAGTACAGCAACCATCCACTATCACTTCAGCGATCTGGGAGAACTGCTGCTCTCCGTCCACGATCTTGCGACCGACCGTTTCGCTCGCGCTCGCGTCGACCTCGTCGCCACGGTTCCGGATGCCCGGGAGAAGCTGCGCCTGCTCGCTGCTACTGGTCTGCCCGTCGACGGGCGTGACGCACTCGTCTCCGCTCTCTATGAACTTCACTCGCTGCACCGCAAGTACCCGACCCACAAGCGCCTCGTGAAGTTGCTCTTCGACCAACAGGTCGATCTGTATGCCTCGGTGTTCGAGATCGGAATGGCCCAGGGGCACTTCACCCTCTCCCGCCCTGCGCGGGACCTTGCATCCCTCGCGGTGGCATTGGAAGACGCCTTCGGTTTGCACATCACCTCCGAGAGCGGATCGATCCCGGTAGCAAACGCAAAGCGGCTTCTCACCGTGTTCCTTGCGGAAGCCACCGGCTCCAACGATCTCGAAGAGATCGAGCTATGACGCGCGCGCGCGACTTGGGCATCCCCTTCGGAGGCATTCCCGGCCCGCGAAATGCGCTCACCGATGTGCCCGGAGTCGAGGTCGGCATGGTCGATGTCGTCTCGGACGAGAACGGCGTCTCACTGCGAACCGGAGTTACCGCAATCTTGCCGCTGGGGCGAGATCGCATCGGAACCTCGGTCGCAGCGGGGATCTATTCGCTCAACGGCAATGGCGAACTCACTGGGAGTCACTGGATTCACGAGACTGGTGGGGTCGCTAGCCCCATCATGATCACGAACACACACGCGGTGGGTACGGTGCATCGGGGCGTCGTCGAGTGGACAGCCCGGAACCGACCAGAGCTGGCCGCAGAGTGGCTACTCCCCGTGGTCGGTGAGACCTGGGACGGCTACCTGAATTCCATCAATGTCGATGCCGTGACACACGATCATGTTGCCACTGCGATCGACACCGCCTCTGCCTCAGGTCTGCGCGAAGGTTCCCACGGCGGTGGCACTGGCATGAACTGCTACAGCTTCAAGGGCGGCAACGGCACCGCATCCCGCCTCGTCTCCTTCGGCGGCGTCGACTACACGGTCGGCGTCTTTCTCCAGGCGAATTTCGGCGATCGCGAGGAGCTCACGGTTGCCGGCATCCCGGTCGGCGATCTTGATATGCCAAACCCGATGGGCGACCCGAGTTGGCTCGCGAACGATCGCGGCGCAGCTCCGGGCGGCGCGGGTTCGTGCATCGCCATCATCGCCACGGATGCCCCACTCACCCCGCAGCAGTGCGAAGCTCTCGCTCGCCGGGCACCCCTGGGACTGGCCCGAACAGGAACCACCGGAAGTCATTTCAGCGGTGACATTGTTCTCGCCCTTTCTACCGCCAATGCGGGCGAACTCAACAGCGGCTTCCCTTCGGTTTCACCAGAGGATGCAGCGCTGCGTTCGCTCTCATTCGTACCGTGGAACTACCTCGACCCGTTCTACGCCGCGGTTGTGGAGGGCGTCGAGGAGGCAACTCTCAACGCCCTCATCAACAACGAGACAATGATCGGTCGCTCAGGTCACACGAGCCCCGCCCTCCCCCACGACCTCCTCGTCGAGCGGTTGGCCACCCACGGTCGACTGAATCCCTAGCCGTCCCGTCGGCTGATCGCCGCCACGACCGGAGGCGTGAACAGAAGCACCATCACGACGAGCGCCGGGATGAGCAGCCACCACCCGATCTCCGGTTGTGCGAGCACGCCCTGGAAACATCCAATGGCAACCGCGCCCTGCAGCACCTGCCACACGATGGCCGCACCCCGCGTCCAGGCGCGCCCGCGCAGCACGTTGACGGCGATGAATCCGAGCCAAACCGCTGCAATGGCGGTGAGGATCAGCAGAGCGATCGCGCTCGCGAACGACAACGGCGTAGCCACGATCAATTCCACGATCAGATACACGGTTGCGGCAGTGAGCAATGCACATTCCGCGAACAACAACACCGCCACCGTGGTGACGAACGGGTGTCGGTCGACCCTCTTCACAACTTCACTCACAGCGTCATCCCATACAAAACCATTGATTTGCATCTTCCGTTATGAGAGTCTATGTGAGGTTGATTTCTAGCTCCCAGTGTCGCGAGCGGGTCCCCACGAGTCTCGAACCCGATATCTCCAGGCCCCTGTTGGCCTGTACGCGGTGCCCCCAAGCCGCACGCACCTAAGGAGTACCACCATGGATTGGCGCGACAAAGCTGCCTGCCTCACCGCAGACCCCGAGCTGTTCTTCCCCGTCGGGAACACGGGTCCTGCTGTCGACCAGATCGACAAGGCAAAGGCTGTGTGCGGGCGCTGCTCCGTGACTGAAATGTGCCTGCAGTATGCGCTCGACACCTCGCAGGACTCAGGTGTCTGGGGCGGCCTCAGCGAAGACGAGCGTCGCGCGCTCAAGCGTCGCGCCGCACGCGCCCGTCGCGCTTCCTAGGCTTCAGCCTCGGTTCAGCCAGGTCAGCGGGATTTCGATAGTCACTTCTGTCCCGCTGCCCATCAACGTGTGCCAGTCGATGGTGCCACCAAGTTCTCCCTGAATGAGCGTGCGCACGATCTGCGTTCCCAGCCCTGACCCGACCTTGCCTTCCGCAAGACCGACACCGTTGTCCCGTACTTTCACGGTCAGCAGGTCATCCGTTCGCTGAGCGACGATCTCGACCTCGCCGTCTGCTCGGCCGGCAAGTCCGTGCTCGACAGCATTCGTGACGAGCTCCGTCAGCGCGAGGGCGAGCGGCGTCGCGTATTCACTCGGCAGGGTGCCGAAACTTCCCGTCGAGGTCGGGCGCACTGTCGTGTTGTGGCTGGAGGCGACCTCGGCGATCAACATGAGAACCCGGTCGAACACCACATCGAAATCGACGTTCTGGTTGAGCCCTTCGGACAGGGTGTCGTGCACGACGGCGATCGCGGCCACTCGGCGCATCGCCTGCCCGAGGGCTTCCCGTGCGACATCACTGTGGGTACGTCTCGCCTGAATCCGCAGAAGCGATGCGACCGTCTGGAGGTTGTTCTTGACCCGGTGGTGGATCTCGCGGATCGTGGCATCCTTCGTGATCAGCTCACGTTCCTGATGCCGGATCTCGGTCGCATCGCGGCACAGCACGATCGCGCCAACCCGCTCGCCCCGGTTGCGAATCGGAATCGTACGAAGCGACACCGTGACCCCGCGGGCCTCGATATCGGTGCGCCACGGTGCACGACCCGTGACCACGAGGGGAAGCGACTCGTCAACGACGGTCTGACCCGCGATGAGGCCGGTGGTGACGTCGGCAAGTGACTCGGCCTCGAGCTCTCCTGCAAAGCCCATCCGGTTGAATGCGGAAAGTGCGTTGGGGCTCGCGAAGGTGACGATCCCGTCGACGTCGAGCCGAATAAGACCGTCGGATGCTCGGGGCGCGCCCCGGCGCGGCCCCGTCGGAGCACCCAAGTCGGGGAAGTCGCCGGACGCGATCATGGCGAAGAGGTCGTTTGCACACTCGTTGAACGTCAGTTCCTGGCGGGAAGGCGTGCGCGCCTCGCTCAGGTTCGTATGACGGGTGATGACCGCGATGGGGCACTCGGTAGTCGCCTTGCCGCTCGGGCTCAACCTGCGCAACACGGGAACTGCACGCACCCGGGTCGGTGTCTCTTCGTACCAGTCGGGAGCTGCGGTGTCGACGATGCGCGCAGTCTCGAACGCCTCCGTGACCTGTTCTTTCCACTCGGGCTTGATGGCCTGCCCGACGAAATCACGATAGAACAGTGTCGCTGAGCTTGAGGGCCGCGCGTGCGCAACGGCAACGAAACTATCCTCGTCGCCGGGTACCCAGAGGACGATGTCGGCGAACGCAAGGTCAGCCAGAAGCTGCCAGTCCCCGACGAGCAGGTGCAACCACTCGATGTCGGCCTCGCTCGAGCGTCCCTCGGCCTGAACGAGATCACTGAGCGTCGACATGGAACAAGATTAGCTGCGCGCAGGGGGCGCCACGATGCGGCCCTCGACCAGCGACCGAATCGCGAGCCGCGCTGGCGACTTCGGGGCGGCGTCAGCGAGCGTGCGACCGCCGAGCACCGCGACATCGACTGCCGCCTGATCGTGCGGAACGAGTACTGGCGCTTCGATACCGCCGAAGCGCGACAGAGTTTGCGTCACCTGGCCGTGCGGATTCATCCCGATCGCCGACGCCCGCACGCGATTCATGACCACTGTCACGTCACGCGACGTGGCGACCTCCTCGAGATCGACGTACGCCCGCAGAAACCGGGACAATCCCACGGGATCAGCAGACCCGACGGCGACGAGCTGATCGGCCTCTCGTACTGCGGTCACCGCAGCTGCGTTTCGACGCGGTGCAAACAGGTCGCTCGAGATCTCTTCGTCATTTTCCAGGCTCGATCCCACATCGAGCACCGCGACATCGACCCAATCTCGAAGCAGCGCGATCACCCCAGCCACTCGCTCCCCTGACAACTCGGGCCACCGGCTCGGTCGTCCGATCCCGGTGAGCACTCGGAACCCGCCCAGCGTCGACTCATAGCGCTGAGCGATACGATCCAGTTCGTCGATCGTGAGAGCTTTGCTACCCGCGAGCCTGCACGCGGCCGCGAAGCCCGGAGCCTCGTCAAGCATGCCGAGCGCCGGTGCTACTGACGCGCCATGGGTGTCCACGTCCGCGAGTGCCACGGTGTGCCCGAGGGCCGCGAGCTCGGCAGCGATCCCGATGGCGATGGTCGTGCGGCCCGGGGCGCCTGCCGGTCCCCATACGGTGAGGATCGTGCCGCGACCGTCCCGCGCGCGAGCCGGGGCTGGGCGGGGCGAGCCGGTCAGCCCGTCTTCGATCGAGGACCAGCCGGCCGCGGCATCCGTGGTCTCGACAAGGCCGAGGGATGCCGCAAGCCGCCGGCCCGCATCACCGGTGGTGAGGGCGATGACCCGCACGCCGGAGTCATCACACGCGGCAAGCACCCGAGGCCCCAAGTAGCGTGGCTCGGCAGCGACAACCAGCGCCTCGGGGCGAAGCGCCACGACGAGGGAAGCGGCCTCGGCGGCACTGGCCGCGCGCGCGACCACCTCGTGTCCGTGCCGCTGGGCCTGCTCGGCGAGCACAGTCTCTTGGGCAACCGGAACGGCAAGGGCGAGCCGCGCCACGTCAGCGGACCGGAATCGCTGCGGGCACAATCGACACCGCATCAGAGTTGGCGGTCGCCTCAAGCACCCGCGCAATGCGGGACGTCGGCACCAGCACCTCGACCGCTGTCGTCTGCCCACCCACCACGATCGACTCCGACTCGACGAGGCGCACCACGATCGCGCCGCTCACGATGACGGCGGGTGGTCCGAAGCGGCCGGCCTCACTCTCGCGGGCCGCCCACACATCGACCACCGAGCCTGACTGCACGGATGCCGCGAGCGCACCGCCCACGTCGAGCACGAGGGATGCGAACCGGAGGCCGTCGGCACTCCCGACTGCGGCGATCGGTACCAGCTCACCCTCCCCCACCGGACGGGTCACGACCACCCCCTCCGGCGGAATGTCACCCGGCGCGAGATAGTGTTCCGCGGCGGCGGCGAGCCGCACATCCACCACCACCAACTCGTCCCGCTGCACCCGGTCCCCCGGCGCGAGGGCTTCGCCCGCGGAGAGTAGTGGCGTGGTCGCGTCCGCGGCGGAGACAAGCCCAACAACCCCGACCACGGACGCCACCACAAGTGCCAGCCCGATGGCCAAGCGCGGATCAACGAGGACATTTCGCCGGGTGCGTGTCATCCGGCCATGGTCGTCAGCCACAGGCGACGAGGTTCCAAGTTATCCACAGGTAGTCCACGCGACGCGAGGCGGTTCCATAATCGTGAGATGAACGACGACAGCCCCGCCGGGGGGCTCGCACGCTTCCTCACTCTCGCGGACGCCGCCGAGCTGCTCAGCATCACGACCAAGCAGGCATACGACCTCATTCACTCCGGCGAGCTTCCCGCGATCCGAGTCGGCGCGGCCGGGCACTGGCGCGTCGAACGCAGCGTCATGGAGTCGTACATCGAGGCCAAGTACGAAGAGACTCGGCGCTACACCCTCTGGCGTCAGTCGGACTTCGCGAACGTCACCGCGTACGCTTTCAGCGAGTTATAGCCGCACGAGCTGCAGCCCCGCGAGCGGAACGATGCGCACCTCGCGCACGGCGGACTCCCGCCGCGGGACGCCTCGCTCGTGCACCGCGAGATCGATATGATCGCGGCCGACCCGGTCGAGCGTGCCGTGCACTTCACCGACGGACAGCACCACGTCGATCGCGCGCCGCCTCCGGCACAGATCTCGCAACACGAACGTGAGGCCGAGGCGGCCGGAGAGGGACGACGGCACGTCGGGCGTTGCGGAACCTGAAAGACTCCGCGGTACGAGCGTGGGCTCGAGGGACACGGCAGCGAGGGCGGAGATCGGCACGATGCACTGCTGGCCGCGTGAGCCCTCCGTCGCGATATCCGCCGAGAACCAGTCCCGTCCGAAGGCGACCGGATGCACGACCAGCCGCTGCCCTTGGGACAGTGTCACAACCAAGCGGTGCGGTGCATCCTTACCGGAGTCGTGCAGCGCGACCAGTCGATCGCGTACGGAGAGTCGCCCCAACCTCAGTCGTTCCTCCTCGATCTCGAGATCGAGCTCCTCCGCGGTGAGCTCCCGTTCGAGCTGAGTTTCGAGATCGTCGAAGAGGTTCTCCCAGCGCATGACGGGACGTTACGCGTGCACTGGCGAACAAATGAGGGGTTATCCACAATCGTAGAAATACCGTAGACAGACCGTGGTTTCACCTGATTGAGTGTCGGTGGCCCTTCGGGGTAGAACGCACAGTCTGTGTCCTCGGATCCGTCCATCTGAACCACGGGAAGAACCATGAGCCCTGCACCATCGCGTGACCGCCGCTCGGCCACCCCGGTCCGCGCAGCCCAGGAAACACTGCCGTCCAAGATCATCCGGCCACGGTTCGTGCCCGATGAATTCTTCGGCCACCAGCCGACGTCGAGCGCCGAGCTCCCGGATCCGGCACCGTTGATCGAAAACCTCACGCGCTGCGTCATTGAGATCCTGGCGGGTGCACGGGATCTCGAGCAGATCTCTCGTTGGGTTACCGACGACGTGTATCGCCACCTACTGAAGCGCGTTGTTTTGTCCGCGCGTGCCCGGCAGGCGACGGGCCGGGCAGCCTCCCGCCCGATCTTCACGATCGGATCGACGACGCGCTGTGCCCCACGCGACGGCGTCGTCGAGGCCGTCGTGATCGTCCGTGGACGAGCGCGCACGAGGGCCGTAGCCCTCCGCCTCGAGGGTCTTGACCAGCGCTGGCGCGCGACCGCTATCAATGTGCTCTGAGATTGCGAAACTGATGCCGAAAGATTCTGCCGACTAGGCGAGCTGCGAGGATACAGTCCAGGCGGTTCGCCGCACCACGCGCTCGAGCGCGTCTGCGCGGGAGGTGAAGTCGTCGGCCGACACGGATACCGACACCGCGCCGATGGTAGATCCGTGAGCCGAGCGCACGGGCGCGGCGATACAGGCCAGGCGCGGCATGTACTCCTCGACTTCCACGGCAATGCGTTCATGGCGCACGGTATCGAGCTGGGCGCGTAGCGCTGCGGCATCCGTCGAACTACGGTTCGTCAGGGCGCGCAAGGAGTGCTCCTCGAGGTGACGGTCGAGCTCTTCGCGGCTCTTGGCCGCGAGCATCAGCTTGCCGAAAGCCGTGACGTGGCTGGCATCAGCGAAGCCGGTGTGAAGTTGCCCAATGCGGGGATGAGCCGGCGAATCCGCGATGTGCGCGACGACGATCTCCTCGGCGTGAAACGCGGTCAAGTACACCGGCGCGCGTAGCTCGTCTCGGGCCGCTTCAAGCATTGCCCGCACCTCGGGAGTCGCAAAGACCTGCCGGTTCACTGCCAAGCCCAGCAACGCGACGGTACGCCCGAGCACGTAGCGGGGTTCCTGACTCCGCCGCAGGAGATAACCCTGACGCTGCAACACCCCGACCAGACGGTAGGTGGTGGAAAGACTCAAGCCGAGCTCCGCGGCGATCGACGCGACATCCGCGCCATCGATGCTCGAACCGACTATCTCGAGCACCCTGAGCAGGCGTTCGGCCGCCTGCGTGCCCGACGCCGCCTCCTGCTCCATCGCGGTACCCATGACGCCATGGTACGACCGCGAGGGTGAGACCGGGCCGGGGATTTCAGCCCGATTCGCACATCGTGGGAACACGGCTTGTTCACCGATGGACCGGAGCCGCACGATGCGTATGGGTCGGCATCCTCGCCGCCCGCTGACAAGGAGGTTGGCCACATGGCTCGCATCATCATTCTCACCGGCGATGCCGCTGAGACACTCGAGGTTTTCTACCCCTACCACCGCCTGCAAGAAGCCGGCTTTGAGGTCCACATCGCCGCGCCGACGAAGAAGAAGTTGCAGTTCGTCGTCCATGACTTCGTCGAAGGCTACGACACCTACACCGAGAAGCCCGGGCACAGTTGGGATGCCGATATCGCCTTGGCCGATGTCAACCCGGACGACTACGTTGCCGCAGTAATCCCTGGAGGGCGCGCCCCTGAGTACCTCCGCAACAACGAAGATGCCAAGCGCATCGTCCGCGCCTTCTTCGAACGTCAGACCCCCGTCGCGGCGACCTGCCACGGCCCGCTGCTGCTCGCGTCTGCGGGAGTTCTCACTGGGCGCACGACCTCGGCCTACCCCGAGTTGGCGATCGACGTCGAGCTCGCAGGAGCGACCTTCGAGGGCGGCGGTGCAGTCGTCGACGGCAACCTCGTCAGCGCGCGCGCCTGGCCCGACAACGGAACCTGGATGGGTGCGTTCCTCAAGACACTGGAGGCTGCAGGCATCTCCGCCTGACGCTCGACAACCAGAACAGCGACGCCGTCCGGAGAGTTCCGGGCGGCGTCGCTGTCAATCGAACTTCGGCGGCTACTGGCCGCGCTTCTCCTGCGCGCGGCGCTCGGCACGGTTGGCCGGCGCCGGCGCTCCCGCAGCGGGCTCGGCGCGCTGACCGAAGGCACCGCGCGCTGCGGGCTGGGCGGCCGGGGCCTGCTGTGGGCGCTGTTGCGCGGCTTGCGCCTGCTGAGCGCGTGCCGTTGCCGCGCCTTCGAGCTGACCGCGCTGGTTGCGCACCTCGACCTCGCCCTGGGCGTCGGCACTGGGCGCCGAGTAACTGAGTTGGTTGGGGTTTGACTGCGGGGCTGCGAGCCCACGCGCCTCGACCGATGCGGCGCCCGTCACCTCGACCTCGAGATTGAACAGGAACCCTACGGACTCCTCGCGGATCGCCCCCATCATGGACTGGTAGAGGGCGAAACCCTCGCGCTGGTACTCGACGAGCGGGTCGCGCTGCGCCATAGCGCGCAATCCGATGCCGTCTTTGAGGTAGTCCATCTCATAGAGGTGGTCCCGCCAGCGGCGGTCGATGACCGACAGCACCACGCGACGTTCGAGTTCGCGCATCGCCGGCTCACCGAGTTGTGCCTCGCGACGTTCGTAAGCGAGTTTCGCGTCGGAAAGAATCTCGCGGACGAGGAATTGGGTTGTCACTTTGCCTCGGGTACCCGCCTCGCTCAGCACCTCATCGACCGTAATCGAGACAGGATAGAGAGTCTTGAGCTCTGTCCACATCCCGTCGAAGTCCCAGTCGTCGGAGTGGCCTTCGGCCGTGTGGAGCTCGATGACCTCCGTGATCACATCTTCGAGGAAGTGCGTCACGCGGTCCTGTAGATCGTCGCCCTCGAGGATGTGCCGACGGTCGCCGTAGATCGCCTCGCGCTGACGGTTGAGCACGTCGTCGTACTTGAGCACGTTCTTGCGAATCTCCGCGTTGCGGGCCTCCACCTGCGACTGAGCGCTCCGGATGGCCCGGCTCACGACCTTCGACTCGATGGCCAAATCGTCCGGCACATTGCCTCGACCCATGAGCGCTTCCGCTGCGCCACTGTTGAACAGGCGCATGAGGTCGTCTTGCAAGGAAAGGTAGAACCGGCTCTCGCCCGGGTCACCCTGACGACCTGAACGACCGCGTAACTGGTTGTCGATGCGACGGGACTCGTGGCGTTCCGTGCCGAGCACGTAGAGACCGCCGACCTCGATCACCTTGGCCGCTTCTGTCTCGACCTCTCGCTTGACCGCGGTGTACACGTCGTCCCACTCGGCTTCGTATTCATCCGGGGTTTCGATCGGGCTCAGCCCACGACCGTTCATCTGCGCAACGGCGAGGAACTCGGCGTTGCCACCGAGCATCACGTCGGTTCCACGACCGGCCATGTTCGTGGCCACGGTCACAGCGCCGAGGCGACCAGCCTGCGCGACGATCGCTGCCTCGCGCGCGTGGTTCTTGGCGTTGAGCACCTCGTGGCGCACGCCCTTCTTGGCGAGCAGGCGGGAGAGCAACTCGCTCTTCTCGACGCTGGTCGTGCCGACGAGCACCGGCTGGCCGGCGGCGTGACGCTTGGCGATGTCTTCGACCACTTGATCGAACTTCGCCTGTTCGTTCTTGTAGACGAGGTCTGACTGGTCTTTGCGAAGCATCGGCTTGTTGGTCGGAATTGCGACGACGCCGAGCTTGTACGTGCTCATGAACTCGGCAGCTTCGGTCTCAGCGGTACCGGTCATGCCAGAGAGCTTTGAGTAGAGCCTGAAGTAGTTCTGCAGGGTGACTGTCGCGAGGGTTTGGTTCTCCGCCTTGACCGCGACCCCTTCCTTTGCCTCGATGGCCTGGTGAATTCCCTCGTTGTAGCGGCGTCCCATGAGGATTCGACCCGTGTGCTCATCGACGATCAACACCTCGCCGTTCATCACGACGTAGTCCTTGTCCTTCTTGAACAAAGCGCGGGCCTTGATCGAGTTGTTGAGGAACGAGATCAGTGGGGTATTTGCCGACTCGTACAGGTTGTCGATACCGAGGTAGTCCTCGACCTTTTCGATTCCGGGTTCAAGCACTCCCACCGTGCGCTTCTTCTCGTCAACCTCGTAGTCGACATCGGGGATGAGCTTGGTAGACAGATTTGCGAACTCCGTGAACCAGCGGTTCGCCTCGCCCGAGGCCGGTCCGGAAATGATGAGCGGCGTGCGCGCCTCGTCGATCAGGATCGAGTCCACCTCGTCGACAATGGCGAAGTAGTGGCCGCGCTGCACCATGTCTTGGGCCTGCCACGCCATGTTGTCGCGGAGGTAGTCGAAGCCAAACTCGTTGTTTGTTCCGTAGGTGATGTCGCACGCATATTGTTCACGACGCTCGACGGGAGTCTGGCCCGAAAGGATGACCCCGGTGGTCATGCCGAGCGCACGGAAAATACGACCCATGAGTTCGGACTGATAGCTCGCGAGGTAGTCGTTAACCGTGATGACGTGCACTCCACGCGACGGGATCGCGTTCAGGTAGGCGGCGAGGGTCGCGACGAGAGTCTTGCCTTCGCCAGTCTTCATCTCGGCGATGTTGCCGAGGTGAAGCGCCGCACCACCCATGAGCTGTACGTCGAAGTGCCGCATACCCAGCGTACGCACGGCGGCCTCGCGAACGGCGGCGAACGCTTCAGGCAGGAGATCGTCGAGAGTCTCTCCGTTCTCGAATCGCTCACGCAGTTCGACGGTCTCGTGTTTGAGGTCGTCGTCGCTCAACTCTTTGAAGTCGTCTTCGAGGTGATTGACGGCGTCCGCGTAGTTCTTCAGTCGACGCAGAAGACGACCCTCACCGACGCGAAGAGCGCGCTCAAGAACGTTGGCCACGATTACTCCACTCCTTGCCGGGATTTCCCCGGGCTTTGCGGCAGCGCGAAAGGCGCGTTACCGGTTCGTAATCGTACCAACTCGCAGTGCGCTACCGCCTGCCACCTCGGCCGCCGGTGGCGACTTTGGGCAGTTCCCCAGCCTCATCCTCGAGCGAAATGACGCCATAATCCCAGCCTTTACGGCGGTAGACGACACTCGGACGGTCCGTTGCGCTGTCAATGAACAAGAAGAAGTCGTGACCCACGAGTTCCATATGATCGAGCGCATCCTCCACCGTCATGTGCGAAGTCGGGAAGACCTTTCGACGAATGACGACGGGCGAATAGTCCCGTTCATCCTCCTGCTCGCTCCCGGACACGACCGGAATCTCGCCCGTAAGGAGGCTCTCGAGGGCGGCCGGACTTGCCGGGGTGATGTCGACAACGCTGAAACCCGCCGCAGTGGCTTCGCGTAGTGAAGTGGGGCGGTGTTGGCCGCGATGGACCTTCTTACGATCCTTGGCCTGTCGGATTCGCTCGACGAGCTTGGCCATCGCGAGATCGAATGCCACGTATTTGTCCGAGCCCGAAGACTCGGCCCGAACGAGCGGACCGGGACCCACCAGAGTGAGTTCGACGCGATCATCGCCACTTGAGCCGCGCGTTTCGTGATGACGGGACACCTTGATGTCAAAGGCGATTGCCTTCTCGGCAAGATGATCTATCTTGGCCGCCTTCTCGATGGCGTACTCACGGAAACGATCCGTGACCCCCAGGTTTCGTCCGCTGACCGTAATTTCCACGGAGACCTCCCAGCCTTCTCGACGCTGGCCGCCCGTTGCAGGCGGTCCATCATTGTGCGCCTTTAGCCCCACCGTAGTCTTCGTTGCTGACGTTGTCACGGAAAGCAAATAGTCTCGGAGTGAACGCAAGGGTTGCTGCTCCCAGCACCTTCCCGCCTGCCTCCGAGAGAGCCCGTGCGGCCTCGTCAATCGTTGCTCCGGTGGTCAAGATATCGTCCACAATGACGAACATCCTGCCGGCGAGATCCGCTCGCGCGGCGAACGCTCCCCGAAGATTATTGGCGCGCTCCGTGACGCCAAGGGTCTTCTGCATCGAGGGAGAACGAGTGACTCGCAGAACGCGGGTCGGCGAGTGCCCTGCCCGACGCAAGAGCATCACCACGGGGTCATAGCCGCGCCGGCGGTAGGCAGCCCGACTGGTCGGCACGGGAACGAACTCCACGGCGCCGATCGGCTCGGCGGCGCGGTGGAGGGCCACGGCGAGCGCGCGTGCGAGCGGCGCTGCGGCATCCGTACGGTGCTGTTCCTTGAGCGAGAGGACGACGCGACGCACCGGCCCCTCATACCGAAGAGCCGTCACGACCGGCAGCCCACCGGGGGTGGATCGGACGGCGGCAAGCGGCTCGAGTTCGCGCGCACACGCGGCGCAGAGTGCGCGATCGGGCGCCCCACACCCCGCACACTCGACCGGCATGATGAGTGCCCAAGCATCGAGTAGTGCGTCGCGAATTCCCATTCCCACACTGTGCGGGACCGGGCGCGCGCGTAGTGGTCCTCGTTGGGGGCTGTGGAGAGCGCCTACTGCTTGGTCGCGAGGAACGTGGCAGTAATGCCGGTCGCGACCCAGCCTTCGCTGCCTCGGGGCCGCCACACGTTTCCGTCGCTTGCGAGCACACGCAATCCATCTGTGCCACCGTTGCCGCCCACGATCGCCACAGCGCCCTGCACGCGACCAAGCGAAATGCTCGGCCCGCCGATCTCAAAAGCGGTGATGAGAGCACCGGCTTCGTCAGACGCCACCGTCGCTACCGTCTTGTTGTCGACCCAGGTTGCATCAAGCGGGGGCTCAGCACCGACCGGAAGCTCGATGGGTTCACCGAGCTTGATCGGCACGTTGTCTTGTCGAATGATTCCGGCGACAATCAGCCGCGGGCCCACCGGTGTGGTCAACAGCAGGAGCAGCCTCGCGCCGTCGCGAGAGACATCCATCGACACGATCGACGCATCGGCGGGAAGACCGGACTGAATTTCGTGCACATCGCCCGAAAGATCGAAGGTGGCCAGACTCGCGGCACTCGACCGCTGAGCCGACCAGATGAATCGGAAGGGATCGACGGCGGGCACCGTGAGGTCGGGGCGATCATCGATGACCGTTGCTTTGTCGTCACCCGCCAGCGCAACGAATACGACTCCGCCAGCACCGAGGAAGGCCACCGACTGCCTGTCGGACGACAAGTCGGCCGCCGTCGCCCCCGCCGCGACGACTTGGTCGCTGAGTCCGGTGATCGGCGTGACGCCGGTGCCACCGTCGAGGCCGAACGCCGTTCCGTTCGCGCCCACCAAAACTGCCGAGTCCACGGTCGGGTTGACCACCGCGCGGTTGCCCGTGGCGTCCGGTGTCGCGAGCTCAAGTCCGCGCACCGTCAGCGAGACGTTGGGGGTGCCGAGCGTGGCAACCAGTTGCTGGCGCATCCGATCGCGATCTTGCGGCGTCGAGGTCAGCGCCTCGGTGCTGAGGTCGACGGTGGTACCGCTGGCATCAGCAGCGATCTCTCCGAGCGTGGTCGCGTCGGGGAATGCGGTGGTGACAGCCTGCTGAAGCCATGATGACGGACCGCTCAGCAGAGCGGTCACCACGCGATTCGACGCGGTCTGGCGAGAAGGGAACCAGCGAACATCCGGCACGAGGAAGGCGTAACTCGGATCGAAGAAGTACAGCGCCTGTTCCCGGAAGGCGACATTGAACGCCGATTGCGACAGCACGATGCCGTCCGCGGCCTGGCTGATGCGCCACTCCCCCTTCTCCTGAGCGAAGACGAAGGTGAGGGGTTGCTCGGAGGTCTCGCGCTCTTCCTGATACTGACCGAGCTCGTTGACACTCGCGCGACTGGAGATCGTGTAGGACACCGTCCGTGCGTCAAGCTGGTCGATCTGGAGCCCACCCACGCGGATGATCGCACTCGCGTCGGGATTCCAGGTCTGGGCGAATTCAGTCGTGAGGTACTTCTTGGCCACCGAGTAGCCGCCCTGGGGAGCGCTCACCGCCTGCATAAAGTCGATGAGGATCTGCTGCTGCGAAGATCCCGGGATCGGATCGGATGGCAGGGGTACGAATTCGGGCGAGTCTTGGTCGTTGATGATCGCGCCGTCATTCACACCACCGGCCGTCGGAATCCCCACACAGCCAGCAAGCGCCAGAGCGAGCATGCCCGCCACGACTGCCACCCCTGCCCTACGCATGACCCACCTCGATCGGAATCTCGTCTCCGGGAGGCAGCTCGAGTGGCGAGCTGGTGAGCACGGCGCCCCGCACCCGTGGGAGCGTGAGCCGGAAGCACGACCCCTCACCCTCAGCGGACCACACTTCGAGCCAGCCGCCGTGCAGTGCGGCGTCTTCGAGAGAGATCGCGAGGCCGAGGCCCGTTCCTCCCGTCACGCGTTGTCGCGACGGATCGGCTCGCCAGAACCTGTCGAACACGCGGACCATGGCGGCGGGGGTCATTCCCACCCCGTAGTCGCGCACCGCGATTGCGACCCCCTTCTCGTCGCTGTCCACGTACACGACGATGGGCTTGCCTTCGCCGTGATCGATAGCGTTGCCGAGCAGGTTCTGCAGGATGCGACGAACCCGACGATTGTCGACCTCGGCCTCGAAGTACCCGCCTGGGGCGACCAACCGCAGCTGCGAACCCTTCTGCTCGGCCAAGGTCGTGACGCTCTCAAGGGCGTCTTCGACGAGACGGACGAGGTTTGTCGGTTCGGTTTCCATGTCAACCGCACCGGCGTCATAGCGACTCATCTCCAGGAGATCGGCGAGCAACAGTTCGAAACGCTCGATCTGGGTGTGGAGCAATTCCGCAGTGCGAGCGGTTGCTGGCGGGAATGTCGCGCGCTGGTCGTACAACACATCGCCCGCGAGGCGAATCGTCGTCAGGGGCGTGCGAAGCTCGTGCGAGACATCGGAAACGAACCGCTGCTGCACCTGTGACAGCGCCGCCAACCGAGTTATCTGATTCTGCAGCGACGCCGCCATGCCATTGAATGATCTGGCAAGCGTTGCGATAACGTCGTCGCCCTTCACCGGGATTCGGACCTCGAGCTGTCCCGCCGCGAGCTTCTCGCTCGTCGCGGCCGCGACCTGAACCGGTCCCACGACGAGTCGCACGACCAAGAAGGCCACCGCTCCGATGAGGAGCACGAGCGCAAACCCGCCGAGCACGAGGGTTTGCTGCACGAAGCCCAGAGTCTCCTGAGCGTCACGGATGTCGTACACGAGGTAGAGCTCATACTGTGCGCCGCCGATGTCAAGGATCGACCCCACGACCAAGCCCGGATGTACGGAGTTGTCGGCTTCGTCGACGAGCGCCACCGGCTGGGAGTGGGTGCGCGATTCGCTCGAGCTGCGAACGGAGTCCCGCAGCTCGCTGCTCACCAGATTTATCGTGTTCTGGCCTACCTGAATGTCCTGCGGCTCTGGCGAGCCGTCTTGTCCTGGCGTACGCAACAGAGCAAGCTTCGTGCTTCCAGTGTTGGTGGCCGTGCTGAGGATCGCGCGCAACGCTTCGACTGTCGTCGCATCGATGTCCTCGATCCCCAGTTGCTCCGAGGCCTGGTCGAAGTAACGCTGACCGGCCAACGTCGCGTTGGCGGAGGTGGTTTCCAGCTGCGCACGACGCAGGTCGAAAAGGTTGGTGCCGACACTAAAGGACATATAGCCGCCGATGATTGCCACCGCGACACCGGAAAGCAGCACGGTGATCGCGATCGTGCGCAGTTGCAGCGACGAACGCCACAGCCTCGCGAGATCTTCGAACCAGACGCGCAGATCGAAGTCGCGCATCACACTAGCTGGAGCTGCCCGCACGATAGCCCACGCCCCGTACGGTCATCACGATCCGCGGGTTGTCCGGGTCTTCCTCGACCTTGGCGCGCAACCGCTGGACATGGACGTTCACAAGCCGGGTATCTGCCTTGTAGTGGTATCCCCACACCTGCTCGAGGAGCATCTCGCGGGTGAACACCTGCTGCGGCTTGAGGGCGAGAGCGAGCAAAAGTTCGAACTCCAACGGCGTGAGGTTGATCTTCGTCTCGCCGCGCTTGACCTCGTGGCCCGCGACGTCAAGTGAAAGGTCACCAACCTGGAGCGGGCCGGTGGAGGTCTGCGGCGTGGGGCGCAACCGAGTGCGCACGCGCGCGACGAGTTCCTTGGGATTGAAGGGCTTCACCACGTAGTCGTCCGCACCGCTCTCGAGGCCCTTGACGACATCCGAGGTATCGCTCTTCGCGGTCAACATGATGATGGGAACACCCGATTCTTCACGGATGCGCGCACACACCTCGATGCCGTTCATCCCCGGCAACATCAGATCCAAGAGCACGAGATCGGGCCTCGCGGAGTGGAAGGCATCGACCGCCTGTAGCCCGTCTTCGCAGAAGAAGGGCTCGAACCCCTCCGTGCGTAACACGATGCCGATCATCTCGGCAAGCGCGGTGTCGTCGTCGACCACCAGAATTCGCGCGTTCACTTGTCCTCGCAACTGCCATCGGCTCGTCGCCAGGGTCTGGCGGGAGCTTTCGCACAAGAGTAGCCGAGTGTGAAAGCATGATGAGGAACGCCCAGCGATTCCCGAGGAGAACGCGTGACCGACAGCACCTCGTGGCAGCCCCCAGTGGCAGCTGCACCTGCCGCCCCGCCATCCCCGTATTCTGACCCGGCGACACCGGCACCGATGCCGGGTGGACAGCCCGGATGGACGCCGCCGCCGAGACCCGGCCTCATCCCGTTGCGTCCGCTTGCCTTTGGCACGCTTCTGGGTGCGTCGTTTCAGGTGCTCAGGCGCAACCCGCGGCCCACGTTCGGCTTTTCACTCCTCGTCACCGGTGTGATCTATATCGTGACCCTGACCCTGGTCGGATTCGTCACGTTTTTTGCGATCTCCAGAACTCAATTCGTGACCAACCAGGACGACGCTGACGCAATCTTTGCCGGATCCGTGGGAATGATCTTGTTGTCCGCAATCATCCCGATCGGGCTCTCGATCGTCGGTAGCGCGATTCTGCAGGGCATCATCTCGATGGATGTTGCACGAGCTACGCTGGGCGAAAAGCTCAGACTCCCCGGTCTGTGGCGCGCTGCACGCGGTCGCATCGGCGCCCTCATCGGATGGTCGGGGATCGTCTCCTTCGTGGTGGTCATCGCGGTACTCCTCCTCGCGGTGATCGTCGGTCTACTCATCGCTTTCGGTGGTGTCGCGGGGGTCGTCATCGGCGTGCTGCTGGGGCTGTTGTTCGGAGCTGGCGCACTTGCAGTTGCCGCGTGGCTCAGCACCAAGCTTGCCCTCGTGCCGAGCATCCTGATGCTCGAGCGGCTCACCCTGAGAAACGCGATCGCACGATCGTGGTCGCTCACCGGCGGATTCTTCTGGCGAACCTTCGGAACCTTGCTCCTCATCGCGGTCATCATCCAAGTGGCATCCGGGATCGTCTCGACGCCCCTCCAGTTCATCGTGGGCTTCGGCAGCACCCTCCTAGATCCCAACAACAGCCAGAGTGGCGCGCTCGTCGCGATCGGCATCGTCTACGTACTGACCGTCATCTTCACGGTGGTCTTCGCCTCCATCGGCGCCGTAGTACAGGCAGCGGCTCCCGCGCTCATCTACATCGACATTCGGATGCGCAAGGAAGGTCTCGACCTCGAACTTGGGCGGTTTGTCGAAGCTCGACAGGCCGGCGACGATTCCATTCAGGACCCCTATCTGGTCAAGGCCACGTCCGCCGCGACCGCCCCCGCGCCATCAACCTCTCCCTGGTCGTGATCACCGACCTACCGTCGGTTGTCCCGGTCGATCCGGATGCGCCCGACGCCACAGAGTGGCTCATCACGGAACTCTCGAAACCGGAATATCAGGCGGCGAAACCCACTCTTTTCGACAGGATCGCACAGGCGATCTCCGACTGGTTTCAGTCGTTGAATCTAGGATCGGCCAATACGCCGCCCGCCGTTGCGCTCACGGTCGTGATCGTCATCGTCGCGGCCGCTCTCGTGGTCGCCCTCCTCATCTTTGGACTGCCTCGCCTTAACCGGCGAAGCCGGGTCACCGGGGCTCTCTTCGGCGACGATGATGCACGCACCTCGGCCCGCATCCGCGAGGCGGCAGAGCGCGCAGCGCGAAGCGGCGACTATTCGACCGCAGTCCTTGAGATGTTCCGTGCCATCGCGCGCGGTCTTGCCGAACGCACGATCGTCACGGCAACCCCGGGCACCACCGCGCGCGGATTTGCCGAGAATACCGGCACAATCTACCCGGCCTACGCCAGTCGACTCACGGCGGCCGCAACGAGTTTTGATGGCGTGCGCTACCTCGACCGCACCGGCAGTGAGGCCGAATACACCGCGATCGCCTCGCTCGAGCACGATCTGCGATCCGCGAAGTCAGCACTCGAAGTCGTGTCAGTGTGAGCACGAGCCCTCCCGTCGCCCGACAGCACGTTCTCACGCCCACGACCGGGCGAGTCCTGCGGCGTTCGCTGTTCTGGATCGGGGTGGTGGCGTTCCTCGCCATCGTCACGCTCATCGCCGCAGGAACCGCCGGTTCCTCGGTTGGCGGAACCACCCTCGATTCCGAGAATGCCGCGCCTGCGGGTGCCCGCGCTGTCGCCGAAGTCCTTCGCCAGCAAGGAGTCACCGTTACGGCGACCTCATCCCTGGCCGAAACTAAGAGAGCGATCTCCGATCCGTCGAACACGACCCTCTTTCTCTACGACGACGGCTTCTACCTCGACAACGAGCAGCGGCGCGAGCTCGCGACTCTCGCGAGCACGCTTGTGGTGGCCAATGCCAACTTCGATGAGTTGCGCGACCTTGCCCCAGAACTCGCCCAAGCGGGCTATGTGGGCGGGCCGCTAAAGGCCGACTGCGACGTGACCGCCGTCCGCAAGGCCGGGACGGTCTCCGGCGACGCCACCGGCTATCGGATAGTCGATAACTCCTCCAGCATCACCGCGTGCCTCGGCAGCGGGGATGGCGTGTACTCGCTCGTTCACGTCGATCGCGGCGCAACGCAGGTCGTCGTTCTAGGCGCTACGAGTGCGCTCACCAACGAGCACGTCATCGAACAAGGAAACGCAGCGCTCGCACTCAACCTGCTCGGCGCCCACCGCACCCTCGTCTGGTACATCCCGACCGCTGCTGATCTCCCTGAGTCGACCCCGCAAGACCTCGGGTCGCTCACTCCACCGTGGGTGACCCCTGCGCTCACCCTGCTCATGCTCGCGGCGGTGGCTGGAGCAGTGTGGCGGGGCCGGCGATTCGGTCCATTGGTCATTGAAAACCTGCCCGTCACAGTCCGCGCAAGCGAGACCATGCTGGGGCGTGCCCGTCTCTACGAGAAGTCATCCGCTCGATTGCGTGCCCTCGACGCGCTGCGGATCGGCTCCGTCCAGCGGCTCGCCACCGCGTGCGGACTACCCCGCACCGCCACCGTCGATGACGTCATTGTGGCGGTGGCGAGCGTCACCGGGATGCAGGCTGCGGGCATCCGTGACCTACTCGTCGACGCTGTGCCCTCGAACGACATCGAACTCGTTGCTTTCTCAGATGGACTTCTCGAACTCGAACGCGACGTCTCCGTCGCGGTGCGACCCTGACCCTGCGATAGGAAAGAATCTAACTATGGCCACTGTCGATGACCCCAACGCAGCTCTGAGAGATTCGTTCGCGCGCCTGCGAACTGAAGTCGGCAAGGCCGTCGTTGGCCAAGACTCGGCAGTCACCGGTCTCACCATTGCGCTTCTTGCGGGTGGCCATGTGCTGCTTGAGGGTGTGCCCGGTGTAGCGAAGACACTGTTGGTGCGCAGCTTGAGTGCAGCGCTGAACCTCGAGACGAAGCGGGTGCAGTTCACCCCCGACCTCATGCCCGGTGACGTGACGGGGTCGCTCGTCTATGACGCCAAGGCCGGCGAATTCGAGTTTCGTGCGGGACCGGTGTTTACGAACATCCTGCTCGCGGATGAAATCAACCGGACGCCCCCCAAGACGCAGTCGGCACTGCTCGAGGCCATGGAGGAGCGGCAGGTTTCTGTCGATGGGGAAACCCGAAAGCTCCCCGTGCCCTTCATGGTCGCGGCAACGATGAACCCCATCGAGTACGAAGGAACCTACACGCTGCCCGAAGCGCAGCTCGACCGATTCCTCCTCAAACTCATTCTCGAGCTTCCGGAGCGGACCGATGAGGTCGAAGTCCTCCACCGACACTCGACGGGATTCAACCCGCGCGATCTCGCCGGTGCTGGAGTGACTGCCGTGCTCGATGCCGAGACCATCGCCCAGGCCCAGGCCGCGGTGGCGAAAGTCGGCGCCAGCGCCGATGTCATCGGCTACGCCGTGGATCTCGCACGCGCCACTCGCCAGAGTCCGTCAGTCAAGCTCGGCGTGAGCCCTCGTGGCGCCGTCGCATTGCTGGCCGCCGCGAAGGCATGGGCGTGGCTACAGGGTTTCGATGCGATCACTCCCGACCACATCCAAGCAATGGCGCTGCCCGTGATGCGACACCGCATCCAGCTGCGCCCCGAGGCCGAGCTCGAAGGAATCTCCCCCGATGCGATCCTGCGCAGCATCCTCCAGCAGGTTCAGGTTCCGATCTAAGAAGGCTGAACGAAGTGGCCGTAAGCGGGTGGTTTGTCGCCCTCGTCGCCGTCGGTGTAGTGCCGATCGCCGTGACGGGGCAGCCCGTCGCGCTCGCGGCATGGCTCGCGTTCGTGCTCGTGCTCGGTGCGGTCGATCTTGCAGTCGCAGGATCACCACGTCAGAGTGAGCTCGCTCGCGAACTTCCGGGTCGTGTGCGCTTGGGTGAGACGGTCGAGTCCACTCTCTACCTGACCAACACGGGGCGCCGCCGCCTCCGTGGGATCGTGCGGGACGGCTGGCAGCCCTCCGCTGTCGCCCTGCCCAACCGGGCGCCCGTCAATGTTCCAGCAGGCGAGCGACGCGCGATACGAACGACCCTGACTCCGTTTCGTCGGGGTGAGCGCCGTGCGGCACACGTGACAATCCGCTCGTTCGGACCGCTCCATCTCCTTGCGCGCCAGGCGACCATCGCTCTGCCGGGCGCGATCACCGTCTTGCCGCCATTCAACTCGCGCAAGCACCTCCCCTCCAGACTGGCGAGACTGCGCGAGCTCGACGGAGCTACGAGCGTCATGGTTCGCGGTCAGGGCACCGAGTTCGACAGCCTCCGAGACTACGTACGCGGCGACGACGTGCGGTCGATCGACTGGCGTGCCACCGCGCGGCGCAAGGATCTCGTCGTGCGCACCTGGCGACCGGAACGCGATCGGCGGGTGGTCATCGTCATCGACAGCGGGCGCACCTCGGCCGCCCGCATCGACAACGAGCCGCGGATCGATACCGCATTCGAGTCCGCGCTGCTGCTCGCGGCCCTCGCATCGAGCGCAGGCGACCGCGTAGACCTGCTGGTGTTCGACCGGAGGGTCCGCGCACGGGTGCAGGGGGCATCCGGCGCAGAACTGCTGTCGAAGATGGTGTCGAGCATGGCACCCGTCGACCCCGAACTCATCGAGATGGACTGGTCGGCGGTACCGGGTCTGGTGCGCTCGGTGACCTCCCAGCACGCGCTCGTCGTGCTCGCCACGACTATCGACGCCCCCGGGGCGTCCCGCGGCCTGTTGTCGGTGCTACCTCAGCTCTCCCGCAAACACACCGTTCTCGTGTCATCCGTCATCGACCCGGCAGTCACGGATGCCACCCGCACGAGAACCACGCGTGAAGACGTTTACCGCGCCGCCGCCGCCGAGCGCGCGCTGCTCGACCAGGCGCGAGTCGCCGCCGCCATCCGTCAACTGGGCGGAGAGGTGGTCACGGGCGCCCCGCAAGAGCTACCCCCCGCACTCGCCGATCGCTATATCGCCCTCAAAGCGGCCGGTCGGCTATAAGGGTCGAGTATGGTCGAACCACCCCCAGCACCTCAGAGAAAGGTCCACCAGTGGCCCAGGTCAGCAAAACCACTCCGGTAGCCAATGCGGATGTCGCGATTGGCTCCCCCACCCTTATGCAACGTCTCATCGCGGAGGCGTTCGGCACGTTCGTACTCGTCGCAGGTGTCATCGGTACTGCGATGTTCTTTGCTCCGACCGCCGGCCCGCTCACCGTCGCGCTCGCCGTGGGACTCGCCGTGATGGGTGCCGCCTATGCGGTCGGTCACATCTCCGGTGGCCATTTCAACCCCGCCGTCACAATCGGCGCGGCCGCCGCTGGGCGCTTCGCTTGGCGTGACGTGCTCCCCTACATCGGTGCCCAGATCGTGGGTGGCGCGCTCGCTACGACGGTACTGCTCGGGGTTCGCGCGGGTGCCGGAGGCGATGTCTTCGCCAGCTTTACCGGAACGTCCAACGGGTACGGCGACAGTTCGCCCGGCGGATTCGCACTGCCGTCGGTGCTCCTCGCCGAAGTCGTCGCGACCGCGGTGTTCCTCTACATCATTCTGGGTGTGACCGACCGCCGAGCTCCGAGCGGGTTCGCCCCCATCTCCATCGGCCTCACGCTCACCATGCTTCACCTGGTGACCATCCCGGTGAGCAACGCTTCGATCAACCCGGCTCGCTCGATTGCGACCGCGATCTACGGCGGCGCTGTACCGCTCGAACAGCTTTGGGCGTTTATCGTCGCGCCGATTGTCGGTGCGCTGATTGCCGGGTTTAGCTACAACTTCCTGTTCGACCGCAAGCGCGCGTAGTCGAACACCACACGGATGCCCGGGGCCGATCGGCCCCGGGCATCCGTCGTTAGGGCTTAGGTGCCTCGAGTTCGTCTTCGGCGACCTGCTCGATGGTCTCAGCGTCCGCCGATGCGATGAGCTCGGTCGGAAGTGTCTTCATCCCGGTGATCGGCGAGAACAGCACGAACGCTGAAGCGAGAAACGTTCCGACGGTCCCGATCCACATCGTGGGAAGCACGCCGAGCGTTTCACCGAGCACGCCCGAGAGCAGGGCGGCGATCGGCATGACGCCCCAGACGACAAATCGAATCGACGCGTTCATCCGGCCGAGGAGGCGCGGCGGGGTGAGCCGCTGGCGCATCGTGACCTGGGTGATGTTGTAGACCAACACGAGGAACGACTCGATGAAGGAACCCACGATCAGGATCGGAATCGCCACCACAGGGAAAACAGCGGACAGCGGGAGCGCGAGAACCCCGACGCCCATCGCGAGCGCGGACAGGGAGACGGCTGTGCCCTCACCGATGCGCTTGGTCAACCATGGGGTTGCGAGCGCACCGAGCAATCCGCCGACTGACCCGATGCCGAAGATGATGCCGAGAGCTGCCGGGCCGAGCCCGAGGATGCGCAAGATGAGGATCGCCTCGAGTGTGAAAGCGAGCATCCCGAAGAAGTTGGACACCGCAGTCGTTGCCGTGATGCGCCTCAGGAGCGAGTGACCGAAAACAAACTTCAGGCCCTCCGCGATCTCCTTCGGCAGGCTTTGCCGGTCTTTCGGGTCTGACAGCACCTCGGTGTCCCGCACGCGCCACAGGGCGAATGCTGAGAACAAGTAGGAGACGCCGTCAGCGAGGAGTAACACCGGCGCGCTCACCACCACGAGGAGAGCGCCGGCGAGACCGGGGCCGCCAATACGCGCAATCTGAGACGTCGCTTCGAGTTTCGAGTTCGCGCTCCCGACCTGCTCGCCAGGCAGGAGCACCGGAATGTAGCTCTGGTACGACACATCGAAGAAGACGGTCGCGATGCCCACGACGGCTCCCACGACATAGAGGTGCCAGATGTCGAGAACACCCGCGAACCACAGGATCGGGATGAGCGCGAGTACGACTGCACGCACGAGATCCGCCACGATCATGACCCGACGCTTGAGCATGCGATCGATCCATGCACCAGCGGGCAATCCCACAATGAGGAATGCGGCAGTCTGGGCCGCGCCGAGCACCCCCACCTGCCATTCCGAAGCACCGAGCAGACTCACCGCAAGCACGGGGATCGCGAGGTTCGTCAACTGTGCGCCGAGTTGACTTACGCCTTCTCCCGTCCAGAACCAGAGAAAGTTGCGGTTGCGCAGAAGTGGTGGAGAGGTGCTCACGTTCTTAGTATCTATCCTCAACTACCCGGAGACGGATACCCGGGTCGATCGGCCTCGGGCATCCGTCTTCTGGTTCTCGTCCTAGTCGGGAATCACCGCGAGCGCATCGATCTCAACGAGCATGCCCTCAAGGGGTAAACCGACCATGAGCGTGGTGCGGCAGGGTTTGACTCCGGATACGTTCTCGCCGATGTACTTCTCGTATGCAGCGTTCATCGCCGCAAAATCACTGCGGTCGGTGAGGTATACGCGCAGCATGATGACGTCCGAGAAGGTCGCGCCGCCTGCCTCAAGGATTCCCTTAACGATATCGAGAGTCGCAACGACCTGAGCGGCGACGTCCCCGAGGTGGATGACCTCAGCGGTGGCCGGATTGAGCGAGCCACAGCCGGACACTTGCACGATGCGACCGGACGCGTGCACTCCCTGAGAGAAGCTGGACAGCGGCTTCGGGGCAAGGTCAGTCTCGATTTGGGTTGCGGTCATGTACTGCTCCATTCTGTTGGTGGTGTGGTGGTCTGGGCCGGCTCGACTCCGTGCAGAATCTGCACCGAGAGGCTTTCGTCGGGTGCATAGTTCCGCACGTTTCCTTTGCGGGTCTCCTCAGCGAGCCCATCCGCTTCTGCGGTAGCTGGCAGCGCGAACCCAAACGCATCGTCGTCGGGCGACCGGCGCAGCCATCGCAAAGTGTGCGTGAGATCCGGTGACCGGTGAGCGACGACGTCGGCGCTTCCGTCGGGGTGGAGCTGTCTCGTTGTCACCCACCCCTTCGCATCCGCCGCGGCCGGGACGTGCTGAACAATCTCCGGCTCGACGCGAACGCCGGGCGCGAGCAACTCATCAAATGGTCGATCGAGATCGAAACCCGCGCGCGTCGTTGTGCTTAGTCCTGGGCGCAGTGTGTCCACCACAGTGCCGCCGATCGCGGGTCTGAAATTGAGGTGGGCAAGATACATGAGCGGGCGCGGTTCACGGCTCAGATTGGTGATCGTGGCGCGACTCTCGAGCATCCCAGAGCCCTCAGTGACCGTGACACTCGTAGTCGCGGAGAAGTACGGGCCAAAAGAGACTCGACTTGTGAAACCCCCGCGAACAGTTATGGTGCCCCCGACTACCTCGAGCGCGACCTGACTGTGACGAGCGAATGGCATCTCGCCGTGCAGCGGATGCCCGTCTGCGGGCGAAGGGTTACCCATGGCGCTTCCGCCGCAGTGCACGAAATACGCGCCATTTCCGGCGAGATAGTCCGTCGTGTCGATGGGCTCGTCAAATGTCGAGATCATGGTCAGCGGACGTCCATACATCTCAGCGCGCCACACCTGCTGGCCAACGAATGGCAGTACGACGATGTGTCCGACGCCGTTGTCGATTCGCAGCCCTTCGACACCCGAGGAATAGCGAAATGCGCTCGCGCGGAGCGCCCCGTTCCCGACCAACTCGCGAGGGGTCCGCGAGAACATGTCGGGGTCGAGCCACACTGTGACGGCGTTCATGAGCGACTCCGTCCGCCCCTGAGGTTGGGCTCCACCGTGTAGCCCATCCGCGAGAGCAGAGCGCGCGAGCGCTGGCTCGCACGAACAAGCTGCTCCTGCTCATCGAGGTCGACGAACTCGCCACCGCGCAACACGACTCGCCCGTCAACGATGACGGTGTCGACCGTTGACGAGCCGGCCGAATAGAGAAGATTGCGTACCGGATCCGTGAGCGGAAGCAATTCCGGTCGACGGAGGGAATGGATCACGAGGTCTGCGCGCTTGCCCACCTCCAGGGATCCAATTCGCGACTCAAGCCCCAGGGCTCGCGCGCCGCCTCTCGTGGCCATCTGTAGACCGTCTTCGGCAACGAGATAGCTTCGGTCACGATGCGCCTCCCGCGCGGTGAGCACGGCAAGATTTGCCTGTCGCATCAGGTCAAGAGAGTTCGACCAGTTTGGCGAGTCCGAGCCCAGCGCGATCGTCGCGCCGCTGCGATGGAGTTCCGCGTGGCGACCTTCGATAGTTGATCCATGCCCCCACATCATTGAGGCTCCAGGCGCCCACGCAACGGCAGCCCTCGAATCGACGATCGCAGCGAACTCGTCATCAGTGATGTGGTTGACATGTGCCATCGTCGTCATCGCATCGACAATTCCGAGGTCGCGCAGTGCCGAAATCGGGTGAGCGCCGAGCCGGTCATAGTCCCGTGCGGTATCGGCGGCGCTGTAGGACTGGTGGAAGTTGAGCACAACCCCCGCGGCAGTAGCGATCGCTTTGGCTTCGAGCATCAGCTCGGTCGAGGCCGTCCCCAAGCCAAGAAGCGCCACGTGTCCCGTGACGAGAGCATCCACATCATCGTTGCGGGCGAGGATACGACCGAGCCGCGCGCGCACCGACGCCCTGTCGCTCGCGGCCCTCGGAATCATCGAGGTGTTGCGCGCGGGGTTCGCGTTCTTGCCCATCGCGAGACCTTCGGGGTTGTCCCAGATGAACGAGTCGGCGAGTACGGCACGGATGCCCACCAACTCCGCCGCGCGGGCGGCTGACTCAACTTCGAGCACCGTACCGGGCTCGAGAAACGCCGTAGTACCGTGACGAATCATCTCCATTCCCGCCATGACCGCGGAGGAGTACTCGTCGTCATCGTCAACGTTGCGATAGAAGTGCCCTTCGAACTCGCGGAACGCATCCTCCTCACGCAACTGATCGGGCAGGGCGCCACGAAAGAGCTGGTATGAGCAGTGCAGGTGCGACTCGACAAGACCTGGGTGTACTGGCGCCCCCATTGCGTCGATCTGCTGCCGAGCGACGAAGTTCTTGATGATGTCGGGATCCGCCCCGACCCCGACGATCGCGCCTGCGCTGATGGCAAGGGCGCCATCCTGGATGATCGTCTCGTTGTCGTCCACGGTGATCAGATGGGCGTGGCGGATGATCAGATCGACGTCACGAGGCGAGGTCATAGCGTTTCCCTTCGTGATCGAGAGAGGCGCGCACGGCGTCGGCGAGGTGTACCGCCCGTGCGGCGTCCGTCATCGATAGCTCGGTGGAGGGCGTCCCCGTCACCGCGTGACTCACGAAGTGTCGCAGTTCAGCGGCCAGCGCGTCGCCGTAGACGATGCCCGCGTCCGCTGAGCTCACGGTCAGGGATGCCGCGTCGACACTGCCTTCGAGGTATGCCGTATCACTCTGCTCTGAATCCGATCCCACCCACTCGGCCTCGACCGTGAACACGGCTCCGGTGGACATCGTGATCTGAGCTCGGCAATAGACCCAGCGACCGTCCTGGCCACGGCGACCCGTCGCCGAGACCGACGCTGACGTCGAACCCGAAAGCCAGTGGACTGCATCCAGGTCATGGATGAGGGTGAGTCCGATGACATCGTCGTGTGGGTACCGATCGAAGTGCGAAGCTGACCGGCGGCGAGTGAGCACCCCTTTTCGTAGTTCCCCTAGGTGCACCACAGATCGGGCGAGTCGACGATAGGGCTCGGCGAAACGCAGCACGTGGCCAACCATCGCGACGCGGCCCGCAGCGGCACGAACGAGCTCATCGGCTTCCGGACCAGTAGCGGCAAGTGGCTTCTCGATGAGAACTGCGGTGCCGGCAGACAGCAGGTCGGTGACGAGAGTACCCCGAGCCTGAACGGGCACCGCTATCGAAACCGCGTCGGCAACTAAAGCTGCCGCGGAGACTCTCACCGTGCCAAACCTGTGCGCGGCGCTCTCTGCGCGAGTCGAGTCGGCGTCGCACACCCCCACGAGCTCCACGTCACGCATAGTGGAGTAGATCGCGAGGTGCTCAAGTCCGTAAGAGCCCACGCCGACAACAGCCACGCGGGTCATGGGGCATGTCCGTCGAATCGGCGAGCTAGCGCGGACAGGACACGCGCCGACGACACAACATCGTCTAGTTCAACCCACTCGTCGTCGGAGTGAGCTTGCTCGATCGAGCCTGGGCCGAAGACGATTGTCGGTACTCCCGCTCGGGAGAGCTTGCTGCCATCGGTCCCGTAGGGCACGCGGACGGGTTCCGGCTGAAGTCCGACCTCCGTCAGGGCATGGCCAGCGACGACAACGAGAGGGTCCCCTACCGAGGTGAACATCCCTCCATCGAGAAGCAACTCACGATCTACGCGCGCCGCAATCGAATCCTGCGAGCCCAGGAACTCGCGCAAGTCGGCGAGCACCACCTGAGGTAGGTCCCTGGGGCGGATGCGCAGGTCGATTCCTAGCCTGCAGGAATCGGGAACGATGTTGATCGCCGAGCCACCCTCGATAGTGGTGACAGCGAGAATCCGGTCAGGCTCGTCGTCTACACGGTCTGCGTTCGCGCTCGCATTCCACCTGTCGAGACTGTCGACAAGGGTAAGCGCATCCCGGATCGCATTGTGCCCATCGTCCGGACGCGAGGTGTGTGCGGCGCGACCGTCAACGACGATCTCGATGCGCACGACCCCATTGTGCTCGTTGACCGCCCGGAGGCCGGTCGGCTCGATAACCACGGCGGCGTCGGGCAACATTCCTGCTGCGATGAAGTGGGAAATGCCTCGAAACTCGAATTCTTCGTCGATAGCACCCAAGAGAACGACATCGGTGTGACTGAGCGGCGCAGAGTGGAGATCGGCCAAGGCGAGAAGTGCGGCCGCAATCCCCCCCTTGACGTCGCACGCGCCCCTCCCCGTGATCCGACCGTCCTTGACCTCCGCGGTGGGGGTTATCGCGCCGGCAGGCAGACCCACAGTGTCGAGATGCGCCTCAATGAGCAGGGTGCGTCGATGATCGCCTGAGCTTAACCGTGCGACGAGATTACGGCGACCGTCGACCACAACCGGGCGTTCGACGGTCATCCCGATTGTGGCGCAGAAGTCTGCGATTGCATCTCCCAAGGCGTTCTCGCCAGGGGATGCAGCGTCGTAGGCAGGATTGACTGAGGCAATGCCGATGAGCGCTGCAAGCAGTTTCTCGGCCGATGACCTGTCGATCTCCCGGGCCTGGGGCAGTTTCATTACAGCGAGTTCCGGTACGCCGTGACTGCCGTGTCAATATCATCGGAACTCAGAAATCCGTGAATCGAGAATCGGAGGCGGCCGTCGCCACCCCATACTCGAACGCCGCGCTCGAGCATGCGCTCAGCGACTGCCTCGCCATCCTCACACACCACACTCACGTTGGTTCCTCGGCGCATCGGATCGGCGGGCGTCAGAAGGTCAGCCCCGGTAGCACGGAGCGCGTCGACGAGTTGCGTCGTGAGGCCGCGGACGTGCTCTTCGAGGGCGAGGGCATCCACCGACTGCAGAAGTCGAAGCGACTCGTTCATAAGGTAGACCCCGGGAAAGCTTGGGAATCCGAGCTCAAGCTGTCGGGCATCCGACCGCAGGTGGAATCGTTCGAGTCGGTCTGGCGCGAATACGTTGTCAACCGAACGCCAGCCGACGGCGCTGACCGGTCCGTTGAATGCCTCGGGCCTAGTGAGATGCACGACGCCGATTCCATGAGGCGCGAGCAACCACTTATAGCTACTCGAGACGATCGCGTCAGCCTCCTCCGCATGCACCGGCAGCACCCCGAGCGACTGAGTAGCGTCAAGGATGAAGGCGGCACCAACCCCGTTCGCGACCGCTCGCAGTGCCTGCGCGTCGATTCTGACGCCGCTGACGTAACTCGTGTGACTCGACAGGACCAGACGCGTCTTCTCGTCAATCACTTTCTCAAAATCTGCGACCTCAAGATCTCCGTGCTTGCTGCGCGCGAATCTGACCTCAACGCCGCGATCCCGCAACGTCAGAAGTGATTGCACACCCGACGGGAATTCGAGGTCGCTGGTGACCACGTTTGAGCCCGGTTCGTATTCGATAGATCCCGCGAGTCGATGCAGTGCGTCGGAAGCATTGCCCAGTAGCGCAACCGAGTCGGCCGAGCCGTTGAGAAGGCGCGCAATCTGCGCGCGGCACTCTGCGAGCTCGATTTCGCCGTGCTGTCGTCCGCGAGCTCCATCAGACTTGTCGTCGAGATAGCGCAAGGCAGCGTCGCGATGTGCATGAAGCGCCGGCCCTTCCGCACCCGAGTAAAGATGCACGACGCCTTCGATCCCGAGAATATTCTCACGGAAGAATGGCCCCGTCGTCGTCCTAGTGGCAGTCATTGAGCAGCTCCGTGGTAGTGGTCGAATAGCCGGGTGGCATTGTCATTCAGGATGCTTGCGCGCTCTCGCGCGGTCACTCCCCGGGGCAAGAGGCACTGGATTGCTTCTTCAAAGGAGATGTACTCAAGACAGGGCGAAAAATCTGAGCCCCATACCAATCGGTCAATGCCGAACGCATCGGCGATGACGTCGACGACAAGCTGCGCGTCGTCGTGCGGGTAGCCCCCCGCGCTCGCCGCGTACTGCCCCGAGATCTTCACCGACACGTGCTCGGCATCCGCGAGTCCCAACAGCGGCTCAAGCCGTGCTTGAGCCGCTGCCGTCGAACCAACCGGACCTGGCAACCCGAGGTGCGACACGAGGATCCAGGTTTCTGCCAGCCGGCGGATCGCCGGAGCAAGCAGAGACAGGGCCTCGGGGACGGCGTTGAGCGACACGATCGCGGGAGGTTTCCCTGATACCTGTGCGGCCTCGAGGATCGCGAGGGCATCGCGAGCTGCAGGCATATCGGTCGCATACAGGGAAATGAAGTCGCCTCGCCCGACGGCATTGCCCGTGGCCACAAAGCGCAGCGGAACAATCCAGTCGTGATCGTGGGCTAGCCCTTCGATGTACTCGTTGTTGCCGACATACCGGTCGGGTTCCTCGTACCCAATGACAAGCGTGCGGGTGATTCCGAACTCTTCCCGGAATCGTTCATACGCAGCTAGCTCATCTCCACGGGCTCGCGACAGGAAGCCGAACCTGCCGTGATACCCGCGCTCGAACAGGTGACAGTGGGTATCAAAGAGTCCCTCCGGATTCACGTGTCAAGCCCCGGATAGAACGTGAGCCCCGGCCACGCGACCCCGGTACCGGTGAACCGGCGACCGGCCTTCGCGCGCCGGGCGTCGAACTCAGCGCTGCCGTCGTCGGCGACAACGTCGAGGCGTGTGCCCCGCACCTGCACGCCAATTGTGGCGTCGTCCAGGCAGTCTTTCCACAAGTCGTTGACGGATGCATACTCACGGGTCACCCCCGCGGGAGTGCTGAATACGAGAACCGTGCGTGGGAGAACCACTTCGTAGTCATCCGCGACGCGGTAGGTCTCCAACGCATTCTCGTCGACCGTTACGCCAAGGCCTGGGCCCTCAGGCACAGGAACGAAGCCGAGCGTGGGTTCAAGCGACTCGTTCACGAGTGTCGATTCAAAGACGTTCATTGCTGTTACTGAAGGCCAGCGAGCGTGGCTGAGTACCGAGCCGAGATGCAGCGCGAGAGCGGTAGTAAGGCCGGTTCCGACAAGCTGCAACCAGAATTCCTTGTTGAAGGCGGCGCACGTCGCACCCGTCTGCAAGAAGCGGGAGACGCCGCCAATATCAACCACAAACCCATCAAGGGATTCATTCTGCATCCAGGTCGGAAAGAGTGCAGGATCAAAGTGTTCTACGAGCGGAGTGCGCAACCGCGCACGGATCGCGCGCTGGTCGGCGACTTGTGCACGCCCCACAGGACCTTCCATGAAATGGACCCTTGGATGCTCGTCAAGTCGCTCGAGGACCTCCCGCGCGCCAGCAGCGGTGAGCAGCAACGAGTTCCAGTCGATTCCGAGACCATAGTCGTCGGGAGTAACCGCAGTGATCATCTCGACTTGTTCGTACACGTCAAACCACGGTCGAGCCTTGAACTTGTGTGCACGATATCCCCGTCCGGCCGCTTCGGCGGCCTCCGCTGCGAGGTCTTCCGGCGACATTTTCGTGCTCCACCACGCGACCGGGACGTGCGCCCGAACCGCGGGGAGCGCAAATAGTCGGTTGACAGGAGTCTCTAGAGCTTTGCCTGCAGCGTCGAACAGCGCCATCTGCAGACCAGCGCCGAGACTGTCATCCCACAGGTGGTCGAAGAGGGGTTGTCCTACTACTCGAGCACACGCGGCATCGTCCACCTTCTTCCAGGTGTAGTTGAGAAGGGTCTCGCCCCACCCCACGATTCCGGCATCGGTGGTGACCTTGCACATCTCGATCAGGCCCCATCCGCCCACGAGAATCTCGTTCCACTTTCGAGTTCTCGGCGTGAACGGTACGTGGACACGGAAACGCTCCACGTTCGCGATGGTCAGTTTCATGCGGGATTCCTTTGGGTTGTGGTCGCTGAGCGCTCGTCGAGAAGGCGGACGTGGCTCGCGATGAGTTCCGCGATCTCGCGGGAGAGCGCATCGAGCGCCGTTTCTCCAAACTCCTTTGTCGCCGCCGCCGGACCGTCGGTTCGACCATCACTTAGCCGCCAGTCGGCGAATCGAGAATCCGAGACCCCCGGTACTTCGTTGGTGACCAATGGGAACGGGCCCTGTTCAGCCGGCGCCCGGTCGAGGTGCACAAGTGCGGGATGCAAGGCGAGCATGATGCTCGTCTCGAATGCACCCGCGTGTCCGGGCACTGGAAATTCCGGTTTCGGCTGAAGGGCTCGCTCGGCCGCGTTCCAGTACGAGAGGCCCGCTGCCGATTGCCGCTCCTCGGCGGTGAGCGCCAGCCGCTCGATCGCTACCCGCATCGATGCATCGTTGCCGCCATGGCCGTTGATGAAGAACGTCCGAGTGAAGCCTTGCGAGCGCAATGCCGTCACCATGTCGATGAGCGACCGGATGAACGTGTCCGACGTCACGCTCAGGGTTCCACCGAACGGCAGATGATGCCCAGAAACCCCAACAACAACTGTGGGCGCGAGAGTGACGTGGATCGCCTCGCCAACAATGGCGCACGTGCGTTCGGCAAGAGCAGTAACGATAGCGGAATCGGTTTGCGTCGGAAGATGATCGCCGTGCTGCTCAGTAGCTGCGAGTGGGATCACGACAAGGCCACCGGTGCGCTCGCTCAGTTGAACCCGGGTGAGCTCTGCAAATCGTGCGAAACCCGTCATCGGAAGGTACCTCCCATCGAAACACCGCGGCTAATCGTCTTGTTGAACACGAAATAGATCGCCATGAGAGGCAAGGTCGCGAGGCTCAACCCCGCGAAGATTGGTCCGAGTTCGCTCCTGAACGCGCTCTGGAAGGTGAGCACACCCACCGGAATCGTCTGGCTCGCCGCCTTCTGCATCAGCACAATTGCGATCTGCGTTTCGCCCCATACCCAGATGAGGTTCAGTAGTGAGACCGCGAGCAGCGAAGGTTGCGAGAGCGGGACGACGATCCGCGAAAAGGTCGCAAGATGCCCGAGGCCGTCGATCGCCGCGGCCTCGCGTAGTTCATGGGGGAAGTCCACGAAAAACGCGTGCAAGATGAGCATCGTCATCGGCAGAGAAAGGCCCGCGTACAGAACTCCCAAAGCAACGGGGTTGTTGATGAGCCCCCACGCATTGAATACCTGGAAGAACGGAATGAGAAGCGCCAGGGTCGGGATAATCGTCGCGATAAGCGGGATCATGAGCACTCGCGCCCGCCAACGCGCCGGCAGCAGGCTCACGAAGTAAGCGGCAACTGCTCCAACTACCGCGGAGACAACGACGGCGACGATCACCACAATGATCGAGTTGAAGAAATAGTTGGCGAACCCGGTACCCCCGGGCGGCCCGTTCCAGGCGCGTTCGAAGTTCTCTGGTACCCAATTTCCGGTTAGGCCGAGGGGATTACGGAAGATGTCCGTCATCGACCGGAACGACAACAACAGTATGAATATGAACGGGAACACTATTAACACAGTGATTCCGATCTTGAGCAGTCCCCATGCCGGGGCCGCAACGCGTGAACGGTTCATTCGCCGGCCGCCTTCGATGCTGAGCCACGAAGCGTGATGGTTCCCAAAGCGATGAGCAGCACGCTGCTGAGCACTCCCATGGCCGCAGCAGAGCCGAAGTCACCGTTCTTGAAACCTTCTTGGTAGAGGAGCACAGGCAGAATTGTCGTCGACCCCGCCGGACCTCCCCGAGTCATGCCCCACACGATCGTGAAAGCGTTGAAGTTCCAAATGAGTTGGAGAGCGATGACCATAGTGAGAACCGGCCGGATGAGGGGAAGGGTGAAGTAGCGGAACTGGCTCCAGCCTCCAGCGCCGTCAATGCGTGCGGCCTCGTAGATCTCGGGTGGGACCCGATCGATCGCACCCGCCAGCAGCAGGAAGGGGAAGGCCGTGCTGGTCCAAATCGCGACACCCACAATGACCCAGAGGGCTGTATCCGGCGAACCAAGCCATGCATGGTCGCTGCCGAGGCCCAGGAAACCAAGAATTGAGTTGATCACTCCCGACTGCGGCTGCACCGAGATCGACCAGAAGACGGCGGCTGCCGTGCCTGGCACGATGGCGGGAAGAAACCATATCGTGCGGTAGATCGAGTCGAAACGACCACCGCCCGTCGCGGCCACTGCAAGCAGCAGCGCGGACGCCACAATGCCGACAGTAGCCGCGAGAGCGAAGACCACGGTGTTACGCAGTGCCTCAAAGAATGCCTTGTTATTCAGCACGTCGACGTAGTTGTCGAGCCCCGTCCATTCCATGGGGCCGAAACCCCGCCAGTCCGAAAACGAGAGCTGCAAGGTTTGCACTATGGGGAAGGCGAACACCGCTCCAAGCAGGAGCAGCGCCGGGAACGCGGCAAGGAGAACCACGCGGGTGGGAACCCGCAGTCCCGCGTTCCCGGACGCTGCACGAGAAGTCATGATTACGCGCGACCGATCTTCTCGTTGCCCACGGAGTTCCTAGCCGCCATTCCGGATCTCCTCAAGCAGTGCATCCAGTTCGACCCCGATGTCATGAGAGGTCGTCTCGCCAAGCACGAGCTTCTGGATGAGCGGATCGGTCGTGCCCAGCTTGGCAGGAACCAGGGATGCCCAGCCTGCGGCGTTCCCGTATTTCGCATCGAACTCGATGAGCTCACGAACCGACTCAGGAGCCTTCGCGAACTGGGTGGAGTCCGTGATCGAGATGCCGGGAAGAGCACCGCCGGTCGCTTCGATCGCCGCAACCTGCATCTCATCAGACATGAGCATGATGAGGAACTTCTTTGCGAGGTCCGGGTTCTTTGCGTTGACGGGGATCTCCAGCAGGTTGCCCGCATAGAAGTCGGGCTGGGTGACCGCTGCGCTGATCGGCGGCAGGAACAGGAAGCCCATGTCGACGTTCGAGTCCTTGCCCTTGACCCCAGCCGGTGACTGGTTGTGGCCCATCATCATGCCGGCTTGACCTGCAGCGAAGAGCGCGAGAGCCGCATCTTGGTCCATGCCGAGCACGCCATCCTGGAAGACTCCATCGTCGTACATCTCCTTGATTCGATCAAGTGACTTGGTGAAGGGTGCATCCGTGTACGAGGAAGTGACGGGAACCGACTTGTTGAAGCTCGTCGTGTAGTTCGTGAGCTCCTCAGGGGTTGTCGCCGTCGCAAGCAGGTTGTCGAGAATCCAGGTGAAATGATAGTTCGAGCTGCCGCCGATCGAGAGTGGCTGGTAGCCCGCCGCCCGGATCTTTGCAACGATGCTCTTCAGGTTGTCCATGGTGCCGATTTGGTGATCAGCGGGAACGTCGATACCTGCCTCGGCGAAGATGGCCTTGTTGTACCAGGCGATTCCATAGAGCACCTTGCTGAACAGCACGCCAATCTTCTTGCCCTCGGGGCTGATCGCGTTGGCGAGGGCATCCCCGTAGCGGGACTGCAGGTCGGCATCGGCCCACACGTCATCGATTGGCAGGAACTGGTCGGCCGCGAGCATCTCGGTGAAGACCGTGCTGTTGAACGGCGCGCTCGCAATGTCGGGTGCATCGCTCGAGGTGAGCACCTGCAAGTTGGTGGTGCTCTGCTGATCAGGCGTGAGCACCTGGAATTCGACGGTTACACCGGGATTCTCGGCTTCGAACTTGTCAGCAACGAGTTGGAATCCGGGCAGCGCGTATGAGTCGGTTTGGACAGTGAGCGTTGTCGCGACATCGCCAGTACCGCCCGCGGAACACGAGGTAAGTACCAGCGCGAGAGGGAGCGCCAAGGCGATCCCGACGCGGAGTTTTGTGGCTTTCATCGATCCTCATCTTTCATTTCAATGACGTAGAGCGGGTCTGGTGAAGACTTAGCTTCAGACCACTACGTGATGGTCAAAAGCCGTTTTGGTGCTGATAGTGAACACACTATTGCGGACATATAGCCGGAACGTCAAGCGTTTTGTCCGAAATTCATCACAATCAAAGTGATTGACGGTAGTGACGCCACGCGCTACGGTACTCACTATGAACGGCCACGACTGGCGTCACCTTGAGCACGTCTTAGGTACGCTCACCTCACTTGTCAATTCAGCCCCGCCCGCTGCCGCCGCCGACGAACTCAACAATGTAGAAGCGCTCAAGAAGTTCGTCCTGGACCGCGTGATCACCGAGGTTGAGGAGCCCACCACACGAGATGTCGAGCCAATGCACAAAGTGCGTGCCCAAATACGCGCTGTGTTCGTGGCACCCGACGAGCCTTCGCGCACAACACTCGTTAATCGCCTACTCGCGTCGGCCAGAATCGTCCCCCGGCTGTCAGATCATGATGGTTTCGGCCTTCATCTGCATTACTTTCCCTCGTTCGCCACTATCGAAGAGCACTTGATCGCGGACGGCGGAATGGCGCTGGCCGCAGTACTCACGGCCGGTGAGAGCGATCGGCTCAAAGTGTGCGGCGCCCCTGATTGTGCACGCGTAATGGTCGACTCCTCCCGCAACCGATCCCGAAACTTTTGCGACAGCGGGCGCTGCGGCAATCGCGTCAACGCTGCCGCCTATCGCGAACGTCAACGGGTATCACCGACATCGTGAGGGACTACGTCGATCTCGGCATCCGGACCGTGGTCAACGCGGGGGGCGCACAATCTCGCCTCGGCGGCTCGACTCTTTCACCTGAGGTCAGGGAGGCGATGAGTCGGGCGTCGACCGAGTATGTCGACGTGGAAGCACTCCACGATCGCGTCGGGCAACGACTTGCCGTCGCAACCCGCAATGAGGCTGCCGCAGTATCTGCTGGCAGTGCTGCTGGGATCATGATCGCCGTCGCCGCTGTCATTACCGGCACTGACCCTGACCGCGCCGCCGCCCTACCCCGTCAAGGTGATAGCCGTCCCACTGTCGCGGTCTGGCGCGCCCACACAACCGGTGTGCTCGCTGGCGCGGACTCGATCCACGACAACGGGTATCTCAACAGCATTGCTGCGGGGGGTGGATGGGTACGGGTAATCGATGCTCCAGCGGAACTGCGGTCGAGCGACGCCGCCCTGGTGTGGTTTCCCGGGATGTATGGCATCCCCGACGAGGACACCAAGCTCATCGAGTTCGCGGCACAAGCGCGGGATGTCGGGGTGCCCGTGATCGTTGATGCCGCCGACCAAATTCCACCTTTCGCTCGAAGTTGGGAGTACACCACCGCATGGGGAGCGGATCTGGCTCTGTTCAGCGGGGGCAAGGGACTTCACGGCCCCACGAGTAGCGGCCTCATCCTGGGTCGCGCCGATCTTGTGGCTGCCTGTCGTGCGAATAGTGGCACCGAGCATGGGGTGGGTCGGCCAGCCAAGATCGGCCGGGAAGAACTCCTCGGACTTCTCGTCGCGGTAGAGCACGCGTCCAGAGTCGATGAGGACGCTCGCTTCGCCGAACAGGACGCGGTCGTGCAGCACTGGGCTGAGGCTTTCGCCTCGCTACCGATCGATCTTGAGCGTGTGCCGCTCGGGCATTGCGGTCAGCGGATACCCCGACTCATCCTTCGGCTCCGTTCAGGATCGCGCGAATGCCGCGACGACCTCATCGCCGAACTGTGGGATGCCGACCCGCGCGTAGCCGTACTGCCCGAAGTAGAGGCGGCAATTGCGCTCAGCCCGCAACTGCTCGTCGACGATCAGCCGTCATTGGTGGAGGCGCTCGTCCACCGCGTCATCAGCGCTCATCTTGAGGGTTGCCCGGTCTGCGCGCCGGACTAACGCGACCGCCCCAAGAGCAGCCTCGGCCGCACATGCCATGGGGATGGGCGACTACCCGGAGACGAGTTGTTTCGCGCCGCCCTCGAACTCGCTGATATCCCCCGTCTCGCCGGCGCGCATGGCACGACGGCCGACGATGAATTGGTACGCAAGGAACGAGCCGAGAGCAACAGTGCCGATGCCGATTTTGATCGGCCACGGCCACGCCTGACGAGTCACGAATCCCTCGATGATCCCGGAAACCAGAAGCGCGAGCGCAAGCCCGATCACGATCGTGAAGAGCGCGCGACCTTCTTCGGCGAGGGCCCTGCCACGCGTACGGGCACCCGGGGCTATCCACGCCCAGAACAGGCGCAACCCCGTGGCCCCTGCGACGAAGATCGAGTACAACTCGAGCTGGCCGTGCGGGGCGATGTAAAGGAAGAACACGTCGAGGTCACCAAAGTGCGCAAGCGCCGCTGCCGCCATCCCGATGCTCTGCGCATTCGTGAACATGATGACGGGCGAGACCACCCCGAAGATGCCGAACAGGATGCACTGGGCCGCCACCCATGCGTTGTTGGTCCACACGACTCCCGTGAACGAGGTCTCCGAATAGGTCGAGTAGTAGTCGACGAACGCCTGACGATAGTCCTTGAGGTCGGCCTCAGAACCGAAGGTTGCCAACACTCGGGGGTCATTCATCGCCCACGCCGCATAGATCACGGCGACAAGAGCGCTCAACACGGCAATCACGAGGGTCAGAGTGCGTACTCGGTACAACGCCGCCGGAAGTTGGTTGACGAAGAACGTCGGGAGTTGGCTCATCACGTTTGCCGACGCTCCCGTGAATTGCAGCCGCGCACGACTGAGCCACAGCGACAGCCGATCGGCCTGAGCAGACTGCCCCGCGGTGGTCTTGATCGCAGAAAGTTGAGTCGCCCCAGACTGGTAGCGGTCGATCAGTTGGTCGGCCTCGATACCGCTAAACCGACGGCGTGCGCCAAGCCGGGCAAGCTCATCCCATTCATCGCGGTGGGCGGCGGAGTAGGCGTCGAGATCCATCTGCTTAAATGATCGCATGGCCCGCCCCGTCTCCGTTGACCCCGTCGAGCACATCGAGGACATGCACGAACTCGTGACAGGTGAAGCCGTGGCACTCGACCTTCGGCCCCAGAGCTTCATCCTTCGCGCTGCGGGGGCGATGATCGACTACCTCGTCTACTTCGGCGCGTACATCCTGATCATGGTGATGCTGTTCACCTTCGCGAGCCAACTCGGGCTCGACGATGCGCTGCTGCGCACCATCGGGGTCATCGGCCTCGTCTTGTGCATCGTGGTGATTCCGGTGACCGTGGAACTTCTGAGCCAAGGCAAGTCCCTCGGCAAGCTTGCGGTCGGTGCCCGAATAGTGCGCGACGATGGCGGTGCCATCGGGTTTCGGCACGCGTTCATCCGTGCACTTCTTGGCGTGTTTGAGATCTATATCTCGCTCGGCGGCGTTGCCGCGATCACGGGCCTCCTCAACGGCAAGGCCAAACGCATGGGCGACCTGCTTGCGGGAACATACAGTCAGAACGAGCGGGTATCGAAGATCGAACTACCCGTCTTCGGTGTCCCCGTACCGCTCATCGAGTGGAGCCGAACCGCCGATGTGGCACGGATGCCCGACGCGCTAGCCCGCCGCACCGCGCAGTTCCTGCGTCAGGCGCCGGGACTCACCCCAGTCTCACGCGAGCGACTGAGCCGGGAGCTCGCCCACGAGGTCTCCGTGTATGTGTCCCCCGTGCCGATCGTCGGCGCGGAACTGTTCCTCGCGGCAGTCGCCGCCGTCCGACGCGACCGCGAGTTCGCCGCGCTCGAGCTGGAGAAGGCGGGTCTTGCGCGCCTCGCACCCGCTCTGGAAGGCACGCCGCGGGGCTTTCCCGACCGCGGCTAGGAAAGCAACCGGCTAGTAGCGGTAATGGTCCACTTTGTACGGGCCGTCGACGGGCACTCCGATGTAGGCCGCCTGACGTGGTGTGAGCTTCGTGAGCACAACGCCGAGCGCGTCGAGGTGCAGACGCGCGACCTTCTCGTCGAGGTGCTTCGGTAGCACGTACACCTGGTTCGCGTATTGACCCGCACCGTTGTTGGCCCACAGCTCGATTTGCGCAAGCACCTGGTTGGTGAAGGAGTTGCTCATGACGAAGGAGGGGTGGCCTGTCGCATTCCCGAGATTCATCAGTCGACCTTCGGAGAGCACCAGCACGCTGCGCCCGGACGGCATGCGCCACTCGTGCACCTGAGGTTTGATCTCGACTTTCACCGCGCCGGAAAGCTTCTCCAGCCCGGCAATGTCGATCTCGTTGTCAAAGTGCCCAACGTTCGCGACGATCGCGAGGTGCTTCATGCCGAGCAGGTGGTCAGTGCTGATGACGTTCTCATTGCCGGTACCGGTCACCCAAATGTCGACCTCGCTGAGGACGTTCTCGATGGTGGTGACTTGGAAACCGTCCATTGCTGCCTGGAGGGCGTTGATCGGATCGATCTCCGACACCATGACACGAGCACCCTGGCCACGCAGCGCCTCGGCAGCGCCCTTGCCCACATCGCCATAGCCCGCGACGAACACGACCTTGCCGCCGATGAGCACATCCGTGGCGCGGTTGAGCCCGTCGGGGAGCGAGTGCCGGATGCCGTACTTGTTGTCGAACTTCGATTTCGTCACCGAGTCGTTGACGTTGATGGCGGGGAACAACAAGTTGCCCGCGGCGGCGAGTTCGTACAGGCGGTGCACGCCCGTGGTGGTCTCCTCCGTGACGCCCTTGATCTCGGCCGCGATCGTGGTCCAGCGGTCCGTCGACGATGCGAGCGAACGACGCAACACGTCGAGGATGACGCTCCACTCGTGGCTCGCGTCGGCTTCGGTTGCGGGAACCGCTCCCGCGAGCTCGAACTCTCGGCCCTTGTGCACGAGCAGCGTGGCGTCGCCACCGTCATCGAGAATCATGTTCGGACCGGTTGCACCTTCGGCGGACCAGTCGAAGATCTGCTCGGTGCACCACCAGTACTCCTCGAGCGTCTCGCCCTTCCAAGCGAACACGGGAACGCCGGCAGGGGCATCCGGAGTACCGGTCGGCCCGACCGCGATGGCGGCCGCTGCGTCGTCTTGAGTGGAGAAGATGTTGCAACTCGCCCAGCGCACCTCGGCACCGAGGGCCACCAGGGTTTCGATGAGAACAGCGGTCTGGATGGTCATGTGCAGCGATCCGGCAATCCGGGCGCCTGCGAGGGGCTTGGATACCCCGAACTCGTCACGGAGCGCCATGAGGCCCGGCATCTCGTGTTCGGCGAGACGGATCTGGTGACGGCCGGCCTCCGCGAGAGAGAGATCTGCAACTTTGTACGGAAGGGCTGTCGTGAGCATCCGACTATTCTCGCAGGTCGCTACCGGATGTCACAGCGCTGCGGCGTGCGCGAGCCAGCTCGATCTTTCGGCCAACCATCCGGGCAAGGTGATGACTCGGTAGCTCAATTCCCCGCGAGAACAACCACGCCACGGCGATCGATGCTCCGATCCCGAGCGGCAGCGCGAGCAACCAGCGGTCGATACCCACGAAATACATCGTCGTGACGAGTACCGGCACATGCACCAGGTAGAGGCTGAACGAGAGACGGCCAAGCCACTGCACAAGCCGTGATTCCAGAAAATCGCTCCACCGACCGGCAACGAGCGCAAGCGCGACAAGGGCCAAGCTGCCGGCAACGGCGAAACCCACAGTCACCGGATATAGGGCGCCAGTAACGCCGGAAGCCACCCACGGCACCGCGATCAGGGCGAGCGAACAGGCGAGGAACACTGCCGCCCGACCCGGCCGAGCGACCAGAACTGTGGAGAGCACGCGAGTTATTGCGGGCAGTACTGCTGCGATTGCCACACCTGCCACGAACATGGGGAGGTATACGAGCGCGTCGAGGCCCGCCACACTCCCGGCGGTGATGACTGCCACGCAGGCAACGATCACCACGACGGCTGCCCGGGTCGAGGTGATCCGCACGGCCAGAAGCCCGGCGAGCGGAAGCAGGAGCGAGAACGCAAACTCCCAGCCCAGAGACCACAGTGGATTGTTCAGGGGTTGCCGAGGGCCGAGCAGATTGAGCGTGTCGAGCAGATCCGTCGCGGAGAACGTGAGGCTGTTGGCATTCGATAACCAATCGATTCCCACCCCACTCACCACCGGAAATCGCGGTACAGCGACAACCAGCAACGCGGCGAGCGCGATCGACCCGAGTACGGGTATGCCCAGTCGAATCATCCTGCGGGGGTAATAGACCAGCCAGGAATACCCGGCGCGTGCGCGCAGCACCGGAAGAGTCAGTACGAGCCCGCTGAGAATGAAGAACACGAATACGGCCTCGAGCCCGGCCGACAGCAAGAGATGCAACGGGAAGGTGAGCACTCGCCATCCGACCGTACCCGCGACCTGGGAAATGGATGACCCATCGCGACCGGGCCACAGAGTCACGAGAATCACCGGGGCCGCCAACGCTGCGTGATGGAACACCACCACGAGCGCGGCGACTCCTCGGAGCCCGTCGAGGGAGCGCAGTCGCGGGACTATCGGATCGGTCACGCCTTCGAACCCGATGCGAACGGCATCATGGCGGGCAGCGGAAACGGCAGGTCGACCGAGTCGAGCCACGGGATGAGCGCGCTCACGTAGTCTCGGGTCTGCTTCCAGCCATCCACCGGTACGCACAGCACCCCGTGCTCGTACACCGGACGGTCGTTGCCGGCCTCGTCGAGCCGATCGCCGATGAACAGAAGCTCCGAAAGCTCCACGCCCAGCTCCGCGACCAGCTTGTCGATGCCGTAAGCCTTGTCGATTCCCTTGCGGGTGATGTCGAGCGAGGTCGATCCGCCACCCCTCACCTCAAGGTCGGGAAGCTTCTGCTGCACCCAGGCGCCCAGGGCTCGCTTCTTCGCGCCATCCGGATCCCAGGCGGCCTTTTCCGCGATCGGCGCCTGCTGGCCGAGCGCCGAGAAAGTGATCTGGCTACCGCGGTCTTCGATGATGTCGCCCCACGGTCCCGGATGCCACAGCTCGAGCTCGCGAGCGCCTGCCTCGAGCGCCGCGATCGTGCGCGACTTCTCGTCGTCCGTAAGATCTTCGGCGTACTGGAGGCGCCACTGCCCGTCGCGCCACAGATAGTACCGAGTGCCGCAGGTGGGCATGAGGTGCAACCTGCTCATGGCGGCATCGTCGGCTCGGAATCCGTCGAGGGCCTGGGCGACGAACTGCTCGAATCTCCCGCCGGAGATGATGCACACGTCGATGCGTTCGAGGAGCTTGGCGAGCACCTCGCTCATGGCGGGGTCCATCGTCGACTTTGAGGGCGCCAAGGTGTCGTCAAGGTCGAAGACGACAGCTTTCAGCTCGGCGGTTTTATGCGAGGTCATGCCCCAAAACTACTGCCACCCAAAACGACGTGACGTACGACCTGCCAACCCTGCGGCGCTGAAAGGCGCTCGGCATGCCGGTCGCACAGGTCATAGCTGTGCGGCTCTGCGGCTTGACTGAGCGGACCGAGCACTGCCATCGAGTCCGCATAAACGTAGGTGAGCGTGGCGGACGCCTCCTGGTTACAGGCAACTTTGCTGCACGGGCGAGCGTTCATCTCGGTGCAAGGCTACGACCGTGGGCGATCGGTCGCGCGAGCCACGCCGGTAGAATCGTCAGCGTGGCAAAGCCGACGAGAAGAGCCCTCCCCGCGTCCGCGCGGCCGGGGTGGCGAGACCGTCATGGCCGAGGCATCCGGGCCGCAGTTACCGGGCCTCATCTTCCGTTGTTGCACAGTCGCGCGGGCATGTTCGAGATGACGGTCGCCTCGACCGCCGAGTACCTCAAAGACCTGTGGCCCGATGAACTTGCCGACGTACGCTTCGAGATCGCCGGAATGCCGATGACCCTCGGAGCAGATCCGGCAGTGGATCGCTGGCGCGTTCTTGCCGGCGAGCGACGCGTCATCCTGTACCGCTTGCCCATCGAACGACTGTCCCGACTGCACCGCTATGACGACCTGCACAAACGGATGATGGTCGAGAGCTGCGTTTTCCGGGCGGTGGCAGAACTCCTCGGAAAAGATCCTTGGGATCTTGCTCCTGAGCGCTTCCGTCACCTCTGAAGTGGATTACGGATAGACGACGATCGGCCCGGATCCGACCCCTGGTGGATGCACGCCGTAGCCGGCGATCGTCCCACCGTCATCGAGCGTGACTGCGGCGAAGAGCGACGTGAAGCCCGTCAGTGAGTAGGTGACTCCGGGATCGAGTTCGACGAGCGCCGAAGCGCCTGCTGGCACGGTGATCGTCGTCGTCGTCTCGCCGCCGCGCGCCGCGACGAGCACCTGGGTATCGGTGGTCGTGATGTTGGCGAGGTGCAGAACGGGGTGCGGACCCGGGGCAGCGGTCACCTGCGCGGCATCGCGAAGCTGCGCGGCTCCGGCAAACCAGGCGAAATCGGTGACGTCGCCGACGGCTGACGTGACACGCGCAGCGGCCACGAGCGGAGCCGACGACGCGACTGTGATCGTGTAACTTCCCGAAGCGAGTTCATCGATGGGCACGTCCACGACGCGACCGCGATCAACCTCGATCTGGAACGACGTACCGGTGGCTGCGCCGTCCTCCGGGATTACATTCACGGTGAGCGAGACAGAACCCTCGCCCGGCGCGAACACACGAACCGCCGTCTCGACATCGTCGAACTGGGGATCACCACCCTTGCGCAACGCCTGTACAGCGTCAAGATCCGTCACCAGCAGCCCGGGGATCACCGTCTCGGTCGAGAGTTCGGCAACGGAGGGGATGATGTCGACCCCGCCCGGGGTCAGGCCGCGCACGATCGCCTCTTGGAGGGTCGCCGAAACCTGACCACCCGTGCTCATCACGTGCACGACGGGAGAGACGACCCCGGGCTGGAATCCGGCGAGAGACAGCACGCGTTGACCGTTGGCAGGAACGATGATGCCGCTCGTCCCAGGTGCGGTGATCTGTCCATTCTCACCGTAGAGTTCGAGGTCCACCGTCGCCGGCACCTCACTGGGGTTCGTCAGCGACAACAACGTAGTGCGGCCGACCGCAGTGGATCCACCCGCTACCCAACTGTCACCGCTAGCAACATCGCATCCTGCCGCGGCGAGTCCGACGAAATCGCCTTCCTCGACAAGCTCGGATTGCGCGCCGCTCACGAGTGCGCTCTCCGTTGCGTCGGCGGCAGTAGGCGGTGTGCTGATCACGCTTGGTGCTGACGACGTACCGCCCGTCGAGGCGTCGGAGACGAGGACGGGAGTCGTCGATACGAGACCCGTGCTCGCTGCCGATCGCAGGTCGGGTCGACCGAGCGCGGACACTGTAGTGGCACCCTCACCCGTGTCATCGGCTAAGCGAAGTACCGATCCCGCACACACAAGCTGCTGAGCCGTCGGCACCGGGGTCACTGTCACGCTCCCTGGTGTCAATCCCACCGTCGGCAACGGAAGCAGCGCTGCCGCGGCGATGGTTGCCACCGCAACGCCAATCCCGACCAAACCCGCGACGGATCGCGCACCGACGACCGCGATGTCTCTTACCGAGATCGGCCGTCGCTCGCTGGATTCCGGTTCGTCCTGTTCAGGGAACGCCGGATCGTTGTCGAACTCATCCCCCGTGGGCTCGATGGGGGCACCCATGAGATCGCTCATTCGACCGGCCCTTCGACACCCGTCACGCGCGCCGATCGGGCACGGCGTCGACGCGTCGTGGGGATGGCAAGCAGCACAGCCACGAGGAACACGATTCCCTGGCCCACGAGCACGACGATGCCCACGGTGCTCCCGAGCGGACCGGGCCCACCGGGGGCGGATCCCGTCGCGAGTCCGTTGTAGTGCCACAGCGTGCCGCTGGTGGTGTCCCCGATCGGCGTGAGAACTCGGTTGCCGTCGAGGGCGTCGGTGAGGCGCTGTCGGGTCGAGTCCGAGGCATCCGCGTCATGAGGCACCAGGATGAAAGCGATCTGGAGACTGTCGAGTTCTGACGCGACGTCGAAACCGCTGCGGGAGGCCAAGTTGCCCGCGAGCACGGCGAGTCGCTCTTCGTCGCTCGTGACGACGGTGTCGGTTGCAGCAAGGGTCGACTGCTCGTCGAGTGTGGTCCCCAATCCCCGTTGCACGGTTACGGCGATACCGCCGTCAGGCTGCGCGGCGATCTCGAGCGTCCCGAGTGACGGGCTCGACGCGGCCTCAGCAGACGCGAAGGCCGGAAGAAGTCGCCCGTTGCTCGCTGCGACCGCCGTGGCACCCTCTGCCGACGCTGCAAGAGAGGGAACGGCAAGAACAACGAGGAACACGGCTGCCAGAAGCGCGGGTACCCGCGCGGACCTGCCCAACCCTTCAAGCGACAACGTGAGCGCACCCACAAGACCGAGCCAGTAGACGCTGAGCGCGGCTCCCGGCCAGATCGCACTCGCGGTCGAGCCCACGAGAGACACCTGCAGGTGTAGGCAGGCGACGGCGGTCACGAACCCGAGCAGTCCGAGCACCATCGCGGGGATGCCCCGGGCCGCACCGGGTAGCAGGGGGGCAAGTAGCGCGAGAATTCCGAGCGGGGCGAGGAGCACAATGACGACCACCGGAGCAGCGGCCGCCGGCACGCCGAGCGCGGCGATGAATGCGTCCCAGCCGTTGAGGCCCGCCGCCGGGGATCCCACGAGGAGCTCGTGCACAGCCGGAGTCGCGAGGCGCAGCGCCAGTCCCGGCTCAGCGAAGAGCGCCAAGGGGGTTCCTCGCGCGAATTGGTCAAAGATGAGCGGCGCGAACAACACGGCCGCTGGCACGGGAATACCGATGACGCGCACAGCACCGCGCGGATTCGCTGCCGCCCACCCAATCAGTGCGACGAGGAGCGCTGGCACGATCATCGGCGCGCTCGCCGCTACCGCTGCGAACAGTACCGAGGCGACGGCCGCCATCGACCAGCTTCGCGCCGCCGTGACAACCGTCAGCACGAGGCTCGGCAAGAGCACATGCGCGATCACGGCTCCCGGATGCCCACCGCTGAGTGATGCGAGCAGTGGCGGTGCGACACCCCACGCAATCGCGGCCACCGCGGGACCCCATGCCTTTGTCGAGAACCGAGCGGCACACCACCATGCTGCGAGCGCGGAGAGTGGAATGGCGATGAGGTAGAGCAACACCATGCTGAACGAGGGCGACCAGAACGTGAGGCTGCCGAGAACCGCCAGCACGTAGCTGAAGGGATCGGACGCGCCCGTGAATCCGGCGCCGAGATCATGCCAGGCATAACCGACGTGCGACCACAGTTCGCCTACGGTGGCGCTGAGCGGCAGGAGTCCGCCGCCAGCCAGGGCTGAGGCATTGGCGAACCGCCCGAAGGCCAGAATGCCGAGTACCGCCGCGAGAAGCACTACCCAAGCTCCACCGCCAGCGAAGAAGCCTGGCCGCTCGACCGGTGGGATACCGGTCGCCGCGGCGGCGGAACGCTCACCCGATCGCAGTTCGCGAAGGTCGCGCGCCGTGATGCGCAGTGCTCCGATGGCTCCCCACCCCATGCGTCGGTTACGGCGCAGCGTGCGTCTGGCTGCAGGAACACTCCCGTCGAATGCGGCTCCGATAGCGGCGGCGAGTTCACCGCCGACGAATCCCGGGCGCTTTGCGATGAGGTGCACGAGGGAGCGCAGGATCCCGAGAGGCAGCAGCGCGAGCCAGTGCAGGGGAACAACCATCGCCGGCGCATAGACCATTCGCCGGTGCAGTTGTGCCGATCTGCGCACGCGGTTCTGCGCCCCGGCGCCGAGGGAGCGACGACCGAACAGCTCCGCTGGCCCCGCCGAGGCCACCCGTGCGACCGGGACGCCCACGACGCGATGGCCGGCAAGGCGGGCTCGCACAGCGAAGTCGAGAGCAGCGTCAGTGCTCGGCAACCCGGGATCGAACCCGCCGAGAGTGGTCCACACCGAGCGGCGCACGAGCATCCCGCCTGCTGCCACGGCCAGGAGGTCGCTGTGCATGTCGTGCTGAGCCTGATCGAGTTCGCCGGACACCAGACTTACCGAACGACCGTAATCGGTCATGGTCTCGCCGAAGCTGGCGATGACTCCAGGCTCGTCCCAGCGCATCAACTTGGGGCCGGCAATGGCAACAGAGGGGGCGACCTCGACTGCGGCAAGCATCGCGGAGAGAGCCGAGGGGTCTGGCGCATTGTCGTGACCGAGCAGCCACACCCATTCGGTGTCGGCTGACTGGGCTGGTGCGACCTGGAGAGCGCGCGCCACGGCCCTGCCGAATGTCTTACTACCCGGCGCTGAAACGACGTTCGTGGGCGAGGTCGCCGTCATGATGGCGAGAGATTCGTCCGAGGATCCGGTATCGACGAGTACTACCGAGTCGGGTCGCCGAGTCTGCGCCGCGAGGGCGGCAAGTGTTCGCGGGAGGTACTTCGCCCCATTCCTGGCGACGAGCACAGCGATGACTCTCGGCTGCATGACGTGACGAGACTATGCGGGGTAGTGCGGCCTGTGGAGGTGGCTCGCGGCAGTTCGTCGAGCCTGTGTGTCGGCTAAGCTCGTTTGCGCAATTTGCGGCGCTCACGCTCGGAAAGACCGCCCCAAATACCGAAACGCTCATCATTCTCGAGGGCGTAATCCAAGCAGCGGGTTCGAACCTCACAGGAGGTGCAAATCTTCTTCGCGTCGCGCGTCGATCCGCCCTTCTCCGGGAAGAAGGCCTCAGGATCGGTCTGGGCGCACAGCGAGTCCGACTGCCAGGCGAGGGGATTCTCATCGTCCTCGGCTACCTGCTGTCGAACTCCGGGCACTCCGAGCTTGACGGGGTCAACAAACCAGTCGTCGGGAACGCCGGCGCCTAAGCCAGGATTGCGATATCCGTTGTTCGCCATGCTCGATCTCCCCTCCGCACTCGACCTGAACACCTAGCGCGTTAGGGATAATTACACCGTTGTAGTTACTCCACGTCAAGTCGGGAATGATAAATCCCTCAATCTCAGACCGAGGGTTCTACCGCTCGGCGTGTTGCAATCCACTGGCTTTCGACCATCTCGCGCAACGTGTGCCGCATCATCCAGTCAAGATCGCGTGCCGCGAGATCACCGCTGGCGACGATACGGTCCGGGTCTCCGGCACGTCGGGGGCCAACTTCGGGCGTGAAGGCGATACCGGTTGCCTCCGCAACTGCGGTCATGATTTCGCCCACCGAGCTTCCCCGTCCACTGCCGAGGTTGTAGGCCGCCTCTAGGGACTCTCCAGCGTCGAGACGCTGGGCTGCTGCTACGTGTGCTTCAGCAAGATCGGCGACATGGATGTAGTCCCGCACGTTCGTTCCGTCCGGGGTTGCATAGTCATTGCCGTTGACACGTGGCGTGCGCCCCTCGATGAGGGCGGTGAACACGAGGGGTAGCAGGTTGTGTGGGCTTGAGTCGTAGAGTGCCGGGTCACCGGAGCCCACCACGTTGAAGTATCGAAGGGATGTGTGCCGCAGGTCACGCGCAACGCCCTGATCGGCAAGCAGCCACTCGCCGATGAGCTTCGATTCTCCGTACGGCGACTGCGGGTTCTTCGGAGTCTGCTCGGTCACCAGATCGGTGTCGGGCATCCCGTACACGGCTGCGCTCGACGAGAACACGATGCGGTCCACGCCTTTCGACTCCATGGCGGCGAGAAGCGTGGCCGTCCCCATCACGTTCTGCTGGTACGTGTGGAGGGGCTGCTGCACCGAGACTCCCGCGTACTTGAATCCCGCGACGTGGATGACTCCGCTCACGTCGTGGTCAGCCATGGTGTCCAGGAGCAGAGCGCCGTCGAGAATCGAGCCGCGCACGAACGGAACCTCCGGAGGCACGAAATCGCCGTGCCCCGTGGAGAGATCGTCGAGCACCACCGTTCGTAGGTTCGCGCCGCGAAGTGCCCGCACAATATGCGATCCGATGTATCCCGCACCGCCGGTTACGAGCCAAGTCATGCGGACAACGCTATCGGCTCCGGACGCGACGATACCCGTCCATGAGAGTGACGCGCACGGTAGCGACGATGGCGACCGCGGCAATCACAGCGGTGATGAGCAGAAGTATCATGGCAGTAACTCTATGATTTGCAATAAACAGCCACCAGTGGCAGTATTGCCACAGTTCGGCCCATTTCTGCCAAGGAGTCCGCTCGTGCTCAAGAACGTCGTACTGCTCGCTCTCCCCGGTGTCGCCCCCTTCGAATTCGGCGTCGTGTGCGAGGTCTTCGGCATCGATCGCAGCGATACCGGTGGTCCCGCCTTCGACTTCACCATCGCTACCGCAGACCCCGGGCCGGTCACGACCAGCCTCGGCTACGACATGGTGATCACGACCGGCCTCGAGGTCGCGGCGCACGCCGACCTCATTGCCGTGCCCGCCCACCGCATCAACGACATCGACCCGCGGTATCTCGAGGTGATCCGTCAGGCAGAAGCTCGGGGGGCCTGGGTGCTGAGCGTGTGCAGCGGCGCCTTCGCCCTCGCGGAGGCGGGCATCCTCGAAGGTCGCCGCGCCACGACGCACTGGATGCACGCCGACCTGCTTGCGGCACGATTCCCGGGAACCCAAGTCGACCCCGACGTACTCTTCGTCGAAGACCGCAAAGTCGTCACGAGCGCCGGTACCGCCGCTGGGATCGACGCGGCACTGCACATCGTTCGCAAGGAACACGGTGCCGCCGCGACGAACGTGATCGCGCGCCGCATGGTGGTGCCTCCACAGCGCGACGGCGGGCAGTCGCAGTACATCGAGCAGCCCGTCAAGGCGGAGTGCGCGGATTCCTTTGCCGCGGTTGCCGAGTGGATGCTCGAGAATCTCGCGGAGGACCTTACTGTCGACCAACTCGCCCGAAGAGCCCTCATGTCGAGTAGAACCTTCGCGCGGCGCTTCCGGGCCGACATGGGGACGACGCCGGCGGCCTGGCTCAATCGCCAGCGCCTGATCCGAGCGCAGCAGTTGCTCGAACAGACCGATCACGGCCTCGAGACCATTGCCCAAGAGACCGGATTCGGCACGGCAGCAGTCATGCGGCACCACTTCATCAAGGTGTTACAGACCTCGCCGCAGGCCTATCGGCGGGCATTCGGCGCTCGGCTCGCCAGCTGAACGCGACACCGCTGATAGCGTTGCGGGCACGATGAGACGCGCACTAATCACCGGCATTACGGGCCAGGACGGGCTGTACCTCGGCGAGCTTCTTGCCGACAAGGGCTACGAGGTGCACGGTCTCGTGCGCAGCGCGAGCGGCGAACGATACAACGCGGTGGTCGAAGCGGTCCCCTCCGCGACTCTGCATGTCGCTGACCTCACCGACCCCATGAGCCTGCTCCGATCCCTCGAACTTGCCCAGCCCGACGAGGTGTACAACCTCGGAGGCATCTCGTTCGTCGGGTCGTCGTGGGAGCACGCGAGCGCCATTGCCGACGTCACGGGCAAGGGTGTGCTCAACCTGCTCGATGCAATCCGCCTCTACGTGGGCGAGGACATGGAACGTATCCGCTTCTACCAAGCGTCGAGCTCTGAGATGTTCGGCAAAGCGCAAGAGGTTCCCCAGCACGAACGCACTGCATTTTGGCCCCGGTCTCCCTACGGAGTCTCCAAGACTTTCGGACATTTCATGACGATCAACTACCGGGAGTCCTACGGGCTCTATGCGGCGTCGGGAATCCTCTTCAACCACGAATCCCCCCGCCGTGGTCCGGAGTTCGTGACCCGCAAGATTTCACGCGCCGTGGCCCGCATCTCGTTAGGGATCGAGAACTCACTCTCGATGGGGAATCTCGATGCGCGGCGAGACTGGGGCTTCGCCGGAGACTTCGTGCGCGCAATGTGGCTCATCCTGCAGCAACCCGTTGCGGACGACTACATCATCGCCACCGGTCAGACTCACGCGGTGCGTGATTTCCTCGACCTCGCTTTCGCCGCCGTCGACATCACCGACTGGGAACAGTACGTGAAGATCGATCCTCGTTTTCTGCGCCCGACCGAAGGCGAACAACTCGTGGGCGATACGACGAAGGCGCGCGAGGTACTCGGCTGGGCCCCGACCGTGTCCTTCGAAGAACTCGTGACGATGATGGTCGAGGCCGACCTCGCTACCGAGAAGCGGGCGGCCGGGCTCTAAAGGCGACCAGTGGTGGCCAGGAACACCGTTCCGAGGCCAGCGAACTCCAGCATGCCCTCGTCGGGTGTGATGTAGACCGCATCGCCACGGGAGAGGTTGTATGCGGCTCCCCTCCCGACGATTTCGAGATCACCGTCGGTGCACAGGGCGATCCCCGGCCCGGTGAGCTCATACGAACCTTCATCCTCGATCGTGACGAGCACGAAGTCGGGAACCTCTGGGCGAAATACGTTGACCCCGCTCGACGGCGTCTTCGGCACCAGGTACGGCACCTCGACGGGCCGGAAATCGAGCACGGCAAGCAGTTCGCCAACATCGACGTGCTTGGGCGTGAGCCCGCCGCGCAAGACATTGTCGGAGCTCGTCATGAGCTCGATGCCCACGCCGCGCAGGTAGGCGTGAACATTCCCCGCAGGCAGCGACAGCACTTGACCCTTCGTGAGCGTCACCCGGTTGAGCATGAGCGAGATAACGATTCCGGGGTCACCGGGATAGTCGCGGGCGAGGGATGCCGCAGTCTCCAGTTCGGGTGTGCTGCCGTCCGCGAGTGCCACCACGGTCGACACGAGCTCGTCGACGCCGTCGCCGCGAGTGATGAGCCACTCGAAGACGTCGCGGATCGCGGCATCCGTGCTCAGGCGATCGCGCCAGTCACTGAGCGCAGGCGCCGGAGCCAACGTGTCGATGACCGCCCGGATGCTCGCCGCCGAACGAAAACCGCAGAGCGCATCGAACTCGTCGCTGAGCGCGTAGATGAGCTCAGGCTTTGGATACTCGTCCTTGTAGTTTCGGTTCGGCGCGTCGAGGGCGATTCCGGCGGCATTCTCGCGAGCGAAACCCGCGCGGGCTTGCTCCGCAGTCGGGTGTGCCTGAAGCGAAAGCGCAGAACCTGCTGCGAGCACCTTGAGCAGGAATGGCAGTCGTCCACCGACCACGTCGATGAGGGTCTCCTCGGATCCGACGATGCGACTGGGCGACCCGGGGTGCGCACCGAGCCAGAGTTCCGCCTCGATGGCGCCCGATGCCTCGAGCCCGAGCAACGCGGAGATCTCTCCGCGGCTTCCCCACGCGTAGTCGCGCGGCGAATTGGTGATGCCTACAAACACGTGTAATCACTCCTCGACGGCATTGGACCAAAGTACCAACCCTCTGGAAGCCCAGGGTGCCGCACCATAGGCTCACACCCATGACTTTTGAGCCCACCAGTGCCGATTTCTACGGATTCGAGAACAAGCTGACCGATCAGGAGAAGGATCTGATCGTGCGCCTGCGCGCCTTCCTCGAGGAGAAGGTCCGTCCGGTAGCCAACGATTTGTGGGCCAAGGCCGAGTTCTTTGACCGGGAGGTCGTCGTCAAGGGGCTCGCTGAACTCGGCCTGTTCGGTCAGCCGTGGGTAGAGACTCAGCACTTCCCCAACAGCGCGGTGTTCCGGGGTTGGGTTGCGCTCGAACTCGCTCGGGTGGACGCATCGGTGGCGACTCTCGTAGGCATGCAGAACGGCCTCGTGATGGGATCCATCGCAGTCGCCGGCTCACCAGAGCAGCGCGCCGAGTGGCTCCCGAAATTCGCGAGCGGCGAGTTGCTCGGAGCGTTCGGGCTCACCGAGCCGCTGTCGGGTTCTGACACTGCGCAGGGGCTGCAGACTGTCGCCAAGCGCGACGGTGACAACTGGGTGATCAACGGCGCCAAGCGGTGGATCGGAAATGGTTCGATCAGCGACGTCACGATCATCTGGGCGCGAGACGCGGACGACAACCAGGTGAAGGGGTTCATCGTCCCAACGACCACCCCCGGCTACTCAGCGAAGCGCATCGAAAACAAGCAGGCGCTGCGCATCGTGCAGAACGCCGACATCGTGTTGGAGAACGTTGTCGTCCCCGAGGCCAACCGGCTGCAGAAGTCGCAGACCTTCCGTGAGACTGCCGCGGTGCTGCGCCTCACCCGGGCCGAGGTCGCCTGGGCCGCCATCGGCAATTCGGTTGGGGCGTACGACGCGGCCGTCGCCTACGCGAACGACCGCATCCAGTTCGGCAAGCCCATCGGTGGTCATCAGCTCGTTCAAGAACTTCTCGCGAAGAGCCTTGGCAACATCACCTCCTCGATCGGTTTGGTCACTCGCGTCTCCGAGATGCTCGACGAAGGAATCCAGAAAGACGAGCACTCCGCTCTTGCCAAGGAATACACAACGAGCCGGATGCGCGAAACCGTCGCTTGGTGTCGTGAGCTGTTCGGCGGCAACGGCATCGTGATGGACTACGGCGTCATCAAGTTCTTCGCCGATGCCGAAGCCATCTACTCCTACGAAGGCACACGGGAGATGAACACGCTCATCGTGGGTCGATCGATCACGGGCAAGGCCGCATTCGTCTAGCCGCACTAACCTTGGCGTCATGCGACTGATCGAGAACCGCCGCGCGCGCACGGGCTTTCTGGTGCTGATGCTGTTCACGCTTCTCGCGGGCGACGCATGGCGGTACACGATCGGATGGATCGGCTGGGGCATTCTCGTCGGCCTCATGACCGTGGCATCCGTGGCATTGCTCATCGCGCAGCGCGATCGATGGCGGCTCAATTCCCTCCCCTACCCGCTGCTTGCATTTCTGGTGCTCGCGGCTCTGTCGGTCGCCTGGTCGTTCTATCCGGGCGCCTCCGCGCTCGGGGCAGCATCCACCTGGTTCACGGTTGCCGGTGCGGTCGCGGTCGCGGTGACCTACACCTGGGGAGAGATTCTGAGCGGCCTCGGGATCGCACTGCGATTCGCGCTTGGCCTCTCGGTGCTGTTCGAACTCGTCGTCGCCGTGATCATTCGACGCCCGGTGCTTCCCCCGATCGCACAGCCGGGAATCGACTACTCACACCTGCCTGACCCGATTCCGGTCATGCTCTACTGGTCACGCGACGAGCTGTTTGGTGATGGAAAGATTCAGGGAATTCTGGGCAATTCCGTGCTGCTTTCGTTCGTCGCACTGCTGGGCATCATCGTGTTCGGCATCCAACTCTTCGACAAGCACTACCGCAAGCGGTGGAGCATCGTGTGGCTCGCGGTCGCCGTCGCGTGCTTCGTCCTCACTCGTTCGGCCACCAACATCGTGGGGCTCGCGGTCGTGCTCGCGGTCGCTGCCGCGGTGCTGCTCGTCCGCAGGGCCGCGACCTCCCGCTCGCGGGGCATCACTTATGCCGGGCTTGCCGCGATCGGTTTCGGGGCGGTTGTCGGCGCCATCGTCTTCCTGCCCCAAATTCTCCGGCTACTCGGCAAGTCGTCTGACTTCACCAACCGGGGCGAAATCTGGACAAGCGTCATCGCGCTCGCTCAGGAGCGTCCGGTGTTTGGGTGGGGTTGGGTGAGCTACTGGGCACCGTGGGCTCCGCCGTTCGACACCCTCGCCTCGAACAACGGGGTGCGACAGTTGCACGCCCATGATGCGTGGCTTGATATCTGGCTTCAGCTCGGCATCATCGGTCTCATGGTCATGGGCGCTCTCGTGCTCTCCACGCTCGTACGATCGTGGGTGTACGCGATCGACCGCCCTCAGTCGGCGCCCGGTCTGCTGGGCGGATTTACCGCAGCAACACTGCTTCCCCTGCTGGTGTTGGTGGCATTGCTCGTGCAGAGTGTCGCCGAGAGCAAACTCCTCGTCGAGTACGGAATGTTCCTGCTCGCGCTGCTGGCGTTCAAGACGAAGCTCAGCGCGCGCGAGGAGTTGGCCGACCTGTGAAGCCAATCCCGGGCGCAGGGACGGCCGTGGCGCTCGCACAGTTTGTGCTCGAGTCGCCCCGCTTTGCGCACGTCGTTACCGTCGCCGCTATCGGCGTCGCAGTGAGCGCTGAGTTTCTCGTTCGGCTGGTGGGCTGGGCTGGGCTGATTGGGATGCTCGCGGTGCTCGTGCTGTTGATGATCGGGATGTCCTTCGTTCGCCGGAGCGAGATCCGGTGGCTCGCCGCCCTACCCGTGTCGCTCGTGCTCTTCGTCGGGTGGACGAGCATGTCGGTGCTGTGGACCACCTACCGATCCGCCACCGTCACTGGAATCGCCTACCTCCTCGCATTCACGATCATCGGTGTCGGGATCTCGTTGGTGCGCGACACCATCCAGATCGTCCGGGCGTTCGGCGACGTCTTCCGGGCTGTGCTCGTCGTCTCGCTCGCTCTCGAGATCCTCTCCGGATTGCTCATCGACATGCCAATAGGCTTTCTCGGCATTCAGGGCGACCTCAACACGCTCGGTCCCATTCAGGGCATCATGGCAAGCCGCAACCAACTCGGCCTTGTCGCGCTCCTTGCCGTCATCACTTTCGGAACCGAATTGCGCACGCGATCGGTGGGTCGTGGTCTCGGTGTGGGATCGCTCGTATTGGGCATCGCCGGGATTGCGCTCTCCCGTTCACCCGTGATCAGCGCCGTACTCATTGTGGTCACCATCGCCGTGATCGCGCTCTACTTCCTGCGCCGCCTTCCCGCCGAACGCCGGACGATCTGGCAACTCGGTCTGCTCGTCGGGGCACTTCTGCTCGCCCTCGCCGCGTGGCTGACGCGCGCGCCACTCATCGCTCTGTTTAGCGCGAACAACGACATGACCTATCGGCTCACCCTGTGGCGACGCGTGGTCGCGCTCATCCCCCAGAATCCACTGGAGGGCTGGGGGTGGGTCGGCTATTGGCGGCCCAACATCATGCCGTTCCCCATATTTACCATCCCCGGTGAACGCGAACCGACCTCCGCCGTGAACGCCTTTCTCGACGTGTGGTTCCAGCTCGGACTTGTCGGGTTGGTCATCTTTGTCGGCCTCGTGGCGCTGACGTTCACCCGCTCCTGGCTGCTCGCGGGCCGCAAGCGCAGCACGGTCTTCACCTGGCCTGCACTCGTTCTGCTGGCACTCATCATCGCGTCCCTCGCCGAGAGTTCCATCCTCGTCGAGTACGGCTGGCTCATGTTCGTGGTGTGCACGGTCAAAGCCGCGCAAGAGCTCAGCTGGCGTGGGGCGTTCGCTCGGCCACTCGAACAGGAACCGCTCTAACGCTCAGGATGCCGTCTCGGCCGGCGCCGGAGGGCGGTCCGTCGTGCCCGATGCACTTGGCGCATCCCGCGGGGAGCGTGTCGGTAGAGTGGTCTGGTGAGTCTTCAAGATCTTTCAGCGTTGGTCGTCTCTGAGGCAGGATCCATCGGGCCCGTGAACGGAGGCACTGCGTGACTCCACAGCAGATCGACTACCATCTCGAGGATTTCACGGAGTCGGGGTATCGAGACATCCTCCAACTGGCAAAGTCGAAGTACCGATTCGAGCGATTTGGGACCAGTGAGTTGGAGCCTCATTTGCTCTGGCGTCACGACGTCGACTTCTCTCCCCACCGGGCGCTACGCATGGCCGAAATCGAGGCGGAAGAAGGGGTGCGCTCCACCTACTTCGTGTTGCTGCACAGCGAGTTCTACAACTCGTTGGAGGCGGAAGCCGTCAAACGATTCCGTACGATTTCTGATCTCGGACACGACATCGGGTTGCATTTCGACGCGTCCTTCCATGCGCCCTTTGCTGATCAGCTTGCGCTGGAGGACGCCCTCGTATTTGAAAAATCGATTGTTGAGCGAGTGTTCGGCGGCGAAGTGGGCGTGTTCTCCTTCCACAATCCGGAAATAGGCGGAGCGCTGAGCTTCGACGCGGACACCCTCGGAGGCATGATCAACGCTTACGGGCGCGATCTGAAGGCCAAGTACGGGTACTGCTCCGATTCGGACGGGTACTGGAGGTTCAAGCGCCTTTCGAAGTTCCTGGAGGGGGGCGAGACCTATGGGCAGGTCCTTACGCATCCTGAGTGGTGGACCCCATCGCCGATGCTTCCGAGGGAGCGCGTTCAACGCGCGATTGACGGCCGCGCCAAGGCAACGGGAGATTGGTATGACGACCTCCTGCTGAGGCTGGGGAGGCATAATGCCCGCTAAGTTGGTGCTCGTTGGGTGCTTGGGGTCAGGGTTGGACCTAGCCGAACGCCTGATCGCGACTGGCGTCAAGTTCTCTCATATCGTCAGCATCCACCCTGACCATAAGGCCGTGGCGCAAATCGCCGGGTACAGCGATTACACAAGCTTCTCGGAGCGCCATGGGATCCCGATCCATTACGCGCGCGACTACGGCTTGGGGCACGAGGACGACCTGGACTTCTTCAGGGAGCAACGGTTCGACCTCCTAGTGCAGGGCGGTTGGCAACGACTGTTCCCAACGACCATGCTGAACACCCTCAAAATTGGCGCCATCGGCGTGCACGGTAGTTCCGATTTCCTGCCCAAAGGGAGGGGCCGTTCGCCAATGAACTGGTCCATCCTCGAAGGTCGCGAGCGCTTCATCCTGAGCCTGTTCCTTATGGAACCCGGGGCAGATGACGGCCCGGTCTTCGATTTTGAGATGTACGACATCAACGCGTATGACACGATTCGGACGCTCTACTACAAGTTGGTACTCGCCACCGAGAGAATGATTCTTCGGAATCTCGACGCCTTACTGGAGGGGCGTGTTTCGCCGGTAGAGCAGACCGGAGAACCCACCTACTATACGAAGCGCACCCCAAAGGATGGGCGCATCGACTGGGAACTGCTGGACGTTCAGGATGTGCACCGGGCCGTCCGGGCGCAGACGCGACCGTATCCGGGCGCGTTCGCGCAGATCGATGGTCGATGGGTTCGGATCTGGACTGCCCAGATTTTCGACACCCGTCTCGTGTTCCCCGGCAAGCCTTATGGCGCCATCGTGGCGCGGTTTGGCACGGACCTCGTCATCAACTGTCGAGGCGGACTCCTATTGGTGACCGAGACCGAAGACATCGCAGGTATCGAGTTTTCGACCCTCGGCATCGAGGCCTAGGTCGCATTAGGATGCCGCGAGCCGCACGTCGATCGCCTCGACAAGCTGTTCGGCCCGCCGCGCGTAACTGTGATCGCGCAGGGTGCGCGCCTGACCCGCCGCCGCCACGGCGTCGAGCCGCGCCGGGTCGGCGAGCAGAGCCGCCGCGAGGTCGGCTGCCTCCTCGACGTTCGAGTAGGCGAGCACCTCGGTTCCCGGTTCGAACAACTCGGCCAAGTTGCTCTTGACCTCGGTCACCAGTGCTGCCCCGGAGCCGGTCGACTCGTACATCCGCATGTTCACCGCATAGTCACCGGCTATGGATCCGTGCCGGTTGACGACGAGTTTGCTCTGGCCCAGCAGCGCGAACATCTCTTTGCCCCACGCGGGGCCGGCGTAGTGCTCAGAGAGGCCGGCGGCGAGGAGGGCATCCGGGTCTGCCGAGCCATAGATCTTCAATCCCGGAACGCGGCGAGCGACGGCCTGGAGCAGCGGTGTGGTTTGGGGTTGGAGGCGCGAAAAGCTGCCGATGAAGATCGCGTCGATGGGACGGGTGGACGCCGGACTCGTGGTCGCCCAACGCTCGTCGAACCCGAGCGGGACCCCCGCCGAATGCAGACCCCAGCTCGTCGCGGTCTGCACGATCGTGGGAAGCGCCGAAATGATGAGGTCGTAGGAAAGCAGAAACCGTTTAGGCGGAAGAGGAGACGCGATCTCGCCGACAAGCAGGCCCGTGTGCTTGCGAATCTCGCGGGCCAACGTGGGGGGAAGGAGATTGATGTCCTGAACGAAGACCACGTCTGGCTTGTGGTGTTTGATCTGATCGAGCAGCAGCCCGTGGAGGTGCGGAACGCGGTGCAGCATCGAACTGACGACCGGCAATCGAGAAAGATGAGCACCGTACGCCCAGCCGCCGCGCCACGGCGAACGCGACCCTGACTCCCGCGCCCACAATGCTTGCAGCGCGAACGCGTTCGGAATGACGATGTGCGCATCCCACCCGAGCGCACGGAAGTTGCGCGTGTACGCGCCGCCCGTGCCGAATCCGAAGTCGAGGGTGCTCTCGAGGGCGACGTCGTAACTGTCTCCCGCGGCCGGACGCTGTTCGAGACCGAGCGCCTGCAGCATCGAGAAGTAGTACGAGTCGACGAAGAGGATCGATCGGCTCACTGGGCAAGCCTAACGGCGGTGACTGGGTAGTGTTGTGCGGATGCAGAACCCCCATGCATATTGCACTTACTTCGACAGCGGCTATCTCTCCCGTGGCGTCACTCTGATCGCGTCACTGCGCGCCCACGGCGACGACTCCCCGGTGTGGATCATGGCACTGGACGACATCGCGCGGGACTACCTCATGGACGCTGCGATCCCCGGCGTGCACGTGATCTCGGTGGCCGCCCTCGAGGCGGTGATCCCCGAGCTCGGGCCTCTGCGTGCCACGCGCTCGCGTATGGAGTACTACTTCACCTGCACGCCCCTGCTCATCCGCTACGTCATGGATCAGGCGGCCAGCGGCACGGCTGTCATCTACCTCGACGCCGATCTCTACTTCTTCGACGATCCCTCGGCGGTCTTGACCGCCATGGGATCGTCGTCAGTCGGGATCATCGAGCACAAGTACCCCACTCGCCTGCAACGACGACTCGCCAAATACGGACGCTTCAACGTCGGCTGGGTGGGCTTTGCCGACGACGCCGAGGGCCGCGCAGTTCTCGACTTTTGGGGATCCAGCACGCTCGAGTGGTGTTCAGACACGCCTCAGGACGGTAAGTACGCCGACCAGGGCTATCTCGACAGATTTCCGGCGTTCCCGGGTGTCGCCGTGCTGCCCTCCCCCGGCATGAATCTCGCCCCGTGGAACACGTCTGGCCATAACCTCGGCACGGATGCCCGGGGCACGGTTCTCGTCGGTGACGCCCCTCTCGTGTTCTTCCACTTCCACGGGCTCAAGCGATCCGGCCGGTGGTGGATCAGCGCGCAACTCGTTTACGGGGCGGGAATGGGCGCCGTGCTCAGGGACCACGTGTATCGGCCGTACATCGAGCACCTCGAACGCGTCGCATCCGTGATCGCCGACAGCCCACTCGCCCCACCGACAGCGATCAGCAAGCGTGGCGTCGGCCTTCGCGGAGTCGTCTTCCGCGCGCAGGCGTCCGTCATCAAGGGCGTCGCCATCCTCACGAGAAGCGCGTTACCGGCCGGACGTGCTAGCCGATGAAGTTCATTCCGTCCCAGCCGCTACCGATCCTCGAAGGGGTCAGCCACAAACCAGTACCACTGCCCGGGTAGAGCCACAGCTTGCCCGAGGAATCGCGCGCGATTACGTCGCTCGTTCCATCGCCGTTAAAGTCGCCCGGACTGAATAGGCTATCCAAACTGTCCCACCCCTGGCCGATCTGCACGGGTGGGAGCCAGTATCCCGAACCATTCGCCGGGTAGACGTAGAGCGCCCCGGCAGGGGTGCGAGCGAGCACGTCGGGGAAGCCGTCGCCGTTGAAGTCGCCCGCAGGGAACACCGCGGTCATGACGTCCCAACCCGACCCGATGACCTTGGGGGCGAGGAAACCTCCGGCACCATCACCGGGGTAGAGATACATGCGGCCCGACGAATCGATAGCGGCAACGTCCTGTTTCTTGTCCCCATCGAAATCGCCGGGGCTGAAGATGCGCGTCATCGCGCCCCATCCGTCGCCTATTTCCGTTCCCGCCGAAAGGCTCCCAGAGCCGTCGATGGAGTACAGCCACATGACACCCGCGCTATCCACTGAGATAACGTCCGGGGTGCCATCGCCGTTGAAGTCGTTGATGCCGAAGGTCGTGACCTGACTCGCCCACGCTGTTGAAAGGACACTTGAGGGCTTCCAAGAACCCTTGCCATTGCCGGGATAGAGGTAAAGGTTGCCAGCCGCGTCACGTGCCATGACGTCGCGCGCGCCGTCGCCGTTGATATCGCCGACGCCTGCCTGATTCTTGTATGGCGTCCCAGGCTTGTCGCCGGTGCCGACCAGTGCCGTCATCGAGTCCCACCCACTCCCGATCCTCGACGCTGGAAGCCAACCCCCTCTTCCGTTGCCCGGGTAGAGGTAGAGCGAACCGGCGCCGTCGCGGGCGATCACATCGGACGTTCCGTCCCCGTTGAAGTCCCCAGCGCTGAGAATCGAATTGAAACCAGACCAGCCGTTGCCGATCTTGCGGCCAGAGAGCCAGCCTCCCTTGCCGTTGCCCGCGTAGAGATATAGATTTCCGGCAACGTCGCGTGCCATCACGTCGGCTGTGCCATCGCCGTTGAAGTCTCCCGCAGCAATAATCGCGTCCATGGAGCCCCACCCCGTGCCAACCTGGACGCCTGCCGCCAAACCACCGCGACCATTCCCGGCGAAGAGCCACAGCAAGCCAGCAGCGTCACGCGCCAACACGTCTTGCTTCTTGTCTCCGTTGAAGTCGCCAGGGCTGAACACCATCGTCATCGCGTTCCAGCCGTCGGTGACCTTCACCGCCGCCCCGAACGCCGACTTCCCGTCGCTTGGGAAGAGCGACAGTGAGCCGGCGCTATCGATCGCGAGCAGGTCGCGGTGGCCGTCTCCATCGAAGTCCCCCGTGCTAATCACGGAGGTGTAGGTGTCCCAACCGGACCCAATCTGGACCCGTCCAAGCCAGCCACCCTTGCCGTTGCCGGGATACAGCCAGAGCGCCCCAGCTGAATCACGCGCAATAACGCTTGAGCCTTGATCGATGGAACCCGGCGGCAAGCCCTGCGTCGAGCCGAACCAACTGCTGTAGTAGTACCAAAAGTTTCGGTTGCCGTACGAGGAGCAGCTATCCCCAGTACCACCGAGGTTGGCGAGCGCAGCCGCGTTGGGCACGTACGGCGTGTAGTTGTATAGCGCCGCGGTCGCATAGTTGAGTATGTTGACCGAGACAGCGCCGCAGCCAGAGTTCGGGTTGTACCCGATCGTATTGACGCCAGGCTGCTTGGCGAAGTTGGAAGCTTTGTAGATCATGAGCTGCGACGCGCCCTCATAGACCTGGTTTCCGAACCCTAGGTAGTTGGGATCGCACGCCGCGGTATCGGGGCAAGCCATTCCCATCGCGCGGTCGAGCGCTGACTGTGACGGCGCCGTCTTCGTGACCAAGCCTTGCTCCTTCTGGAGCGTGACGAGGATCGCCTTGGCACTGATATTGCAGGCGACCTGGGTGCGGTAGATGATCGCGGCCGCGGTCAATGTTCCGCCGGTGAATGCCTCGCAGATGAGGTTGCCCGTTCGGCTGGAGAGTGTGCGCGGACGGCTTGCAACGCTCGTGACGAGCACGTTTAGGCACTGCCCGTTGTTGCAGGTGCCGATCTTCTCATTGAGGAACGCCTGAATTTCCGCCTGCGTCATCGCCGCGGAGTCATAGAACAACGCGTCACTGATGATGTTGCCGGCCATGAACTCGCTGCCCGAGAGCGCTTCCGCTTTCTGGACAGGCGCCATGACAGAAATAGCCGTGCCCAGCAGGGTCGCAATTGCGACTCCCGCGACAACGCGCCCCCACGCTTTTCTTGCAGTAGACAAAACCCCGCCCCTCCCGGCCGTCCTTACAGAATATGGGATTCGGCGAGACATTGGGAAGGATTGACGTACCCCACTACGAGGGCCGGTCATGACAGCGTCCACGTCTCCGACACTGAAGGAATACCGATGTATGGGTCAAGGTCGTAGTCGAGACAAGTTCGAATGTCCCCCAGTTGGAGGCCGAGCACCTCGCATTCGCCCCTGATCTCATCCCGATTGAAGACGAGCTCGAGTGACGGTTGTCCCCATGCGTACTTCGCAAACATGGTCGTGGGATGGGACTCGGCCAGCGTGAGGCCGTGAAGCACGACGTGTCCACGACGCACCCGGGCGTACTCGGCGAGCGCTCGCTTCCATTCCGGCATGTGGATAAGCGCGACGCCGTCGAGCACGACGTCCTGACTAGCGTCGGCGAATGGCAGGGCGTACGCGGTTCCGACAACGAACGAACGGTCCGGGTAGTGCTGCTCCGCGAGGTCGATCATCGAGGCCGCTAGGTCGAGGCCGGAATAGACCACCCCGGGAAACCTGTGCAGGATGGCCTCGGAGTTGTACCCTCCCCCACAGCCCACCTCGAGAAGGGTGGTATCCGCGCCAACGACGGGAGCAAGCGAGGCCCACAGGGCTGCGACGTCCTCGCGCGGCGAGCCCGCTATGGCCTTCGAGACGAGCGGACGCCAAGCGGCATCCTGTCGTGCGGCCGCCGCCAATTCCCACACCCCGAAGGCGTCGGGGCCGAACGAGTCGAGATCGAGGGTGTAACCGCTCGATGCAAGAACCCGGCTCGACAGCCGAGGAAATCGTGCGGAGGCAAACGCCACAAGCGAGGGGAGCAGCGCCACGGTAGCCCCCTTAGATGAGTGACGGGTTCGCCCTTTCAGACTAGCGAAGCGGGGGCGTGAGCGGTCGCCTAGGATTGATTAGTCCGACATTGCGCACCTCTGGAGATCCTCGTGGCAGACAACATCCACACGACTGCCGACGTCGCACCCTCTGCGACCATCGCGGACTCGGCCCGGGTGTGGCACTACGCGCAAGTACGTGACGACGCCGTACTGGGTGAGAACTGCATTATCGGCCGCGGCGCCTACATTGGCACTGGCGTGACCATGGGCGACAACTGCAAGGTGCAGAACTATGCGCTTGTCTACGAGCCTGCGGTGCTCGAGGCCGGGGTTTTCGTCGGGCCCGCCGTGGTGTTCACCAACGACCACTTCCCGCGATCGATCAAGCCGGATGGTTCGCTCAAAACCGGCGAGGATTGGCACCCCGTGGGCGTGACCGTGCGCGAGGGGGCATCCATCGGGGCACGCAGCGTCTGTGTGGCACCGATCACTATTGGTCGCTGGGCGCTCGTGGGTGCTGGAGCAACTGTGATCAAGGATGTCCCGGACTACGCGCTCGTGGTGGGAACCCCCGCGCGCCGCGTTGGCTGGGTGGGCCGGGCCGGTCACCCCCTGACCGAAGGACCTACCGGTATCTGGACCTGTCCGGAGACCGGCGAGCTCTACCGTGAGGTCGAGCCAGGACGATTGGAACGAGACGAATGATCCCCGCAGCCAAACCACTCGTCGGTGACGAAGAACGCGCAGCCGTCGATAGGGTCATGCGCTCCGGCATGCTCGCGCAAGGCCCGGAAGTCGCGGCGTTTGAGACCGAGTTCTCTGCCCTGGTGAATGGTCGCCATTCGATTGCCGTCAACTCCGGCACCTCGGCGTTGCACATGGCTTTCCTCGCTGCGGGCATCGGAGCGGGTGACGAGGTTATTGTCCCGTCGTTCAGTTTCGCCGCCACCGCGAACTCGGTAGCTCTTGCCGGGGCGACTCCGGTGTTCGTTGATATCGAGCTCGACTACTTTGCGATCGACCCTGCCGCGGTCGAAGCCGCAATTACTCCTCGGACCCGCGCGATCATGCCGGTGCATCTCTATGGGCACCCGGCCAACCTCGTCGCGCTCACCGCCATCGCCGAGAAGCATGGCCTGCTCTTGTTCGAAGATGCGGCCCAAGCGCACGCCGCATCGGTCGACGGTATTCCCGTCGGCGCGTGGGGCGTCGCTGGCTCGTTCTCGTTCTATCCGACCAAGAACATGACATCGGGCGAGGGCGGCATGATCACCACCGCTGACGACGAGGTCGCACGCCAGTCGCGTCTGCTCAGGAATCAGGGCATGGCCGTGCGATACGCGAACGAGATCGTTGGCTTCAATACCCGCATGACCGACATCCACGCCGCCATCGGCCGCGTGCAGCTCACCAAGCTCGCGGGGTGGACAGCCCAGCGTCAGGCGAACGCCGCATTCCTCTCCGAGAACATCGACGGGGTCGTCACGCCGCCCACCGCGCCTGGCGCAGTCCACGTCTTCCACCAATACACAGTGCGGGTCGTCGATCTGGACCGTGACAAATTTGCGGAGGAGCTGACTTCCCGCGGCGTGGGCAACGGCGTCTACTACCCCACCCCCATTCACCGTCTCCCGTCATTCCGCCTCGAACTCGACCTACCGGTCACTGAACGCGCTGCGGTCGAGGTGCTGTCGCTGCCCGTGCATCCGGACCTCAGTCAGAATGACCTGGAAACGATCGTCGAGACCGTCAACGCCGTCGCAAAGGCGGGCAGCTAGTGGTGTTGAGGGCCGGTGTCGTCGGCCTCGGAGTCATGGGGCGCCACCACAGCCGCGTGTTGAATTCGCTCGATGGTGTCGAGTTCGTCGGAGTCTACGATCCGGCCGATTCGGTGCCCTCCCACATCGAGGGCAAGCCCGTGGTCAAGGACATCGAGGCCCTCCTCGACATGAACTTGGACTACTGCGTTGTCGCCGCGCCCACCATCTATCACCTCGACCTCGGTCGGCAGCTCGCTGACCGCGGCATCCACGCTCTCATCGAGAAACCTGTCGCGTCGGACACCGAGTCGGCCATGGAGCTCAAGAAGCTCTTCGCGGATGCGGGTCTCGTCGGCGGAGTCGGTCACATCGAACGGTTCAACCCGGCCCTTCAATCAATGCGAAAGCGCCTCGAAGACGGAATGCTCGGCGAGATCTACCAGATCGCCACCCGTCGGCAGGGGCCTTTTCCCGGTCGGATCGCGGACGTGGGGGTCGTGAAGGACCTCGCCACTCACGACATCGACCTCACCGCCTGGGTGAGCCAGCAGACCTACGTGAGTGTGAATGCCCGCACCGCGCACCGCAGCGGGCGCAGCCACGAAGACATGGTCGTCGCTGTGGGCACGCTCAGCGACGGCACCATCGTCACCCACACCGTCAACTGGCTCAGCCCGTTCAAGGAGCGCACGACTGTCGTTACGGGCGAATTCGGAGCGCTTGTCGCGGATACTCTCACCGCAGACCTCACGTACTACCAGAACGGCGTGGTCCAGAGCTCGTGGGACAGAGTCTCGTCGTTCCGCGGAGTTTCGGAGGGCGACGTCACGCGCTACGCGCTCGACCGCAAGGAACCCCTGCTTGCGGAGCACGAGGCATTCCGCGATGCAGTCCTCAGCGGGGACACGACGCGTATCGTGACCCTCGCCGAAGGCGCCGATGTCGTCATGACGGCAGAGAAGCTCGTCGCCGATGGCCTTACCCACAAGCTCAGCTAGGAAGAAGAACGTGAAGATCACCGTCGTTGGAATGGGCAAGATCGGACTGCCGCTTGCTGTGCAGTTCGCGAGCAAAGGGCACGAGGTGCTCGGCGCTGACGTCAACGCCCGCACCGTCGAACTCATCAACGCCGGTACCACTCCGTTCCCCGGCGAAGGCGGCCTCGACGAGAGCCTTGCGACTGCGGTCACGTCCGGGCTGCTGACGGCAACTCTCGACACCACCGCTGCGGTCGCCCACAGCGACGCGGTAGTCGTGGTCGTCCCGTTGTTCGTAGACCAGGAGGGCGTGCCTGACTTCGGTTGGATGGATGCCGCTACCGAATCGATCGGCAAGGGACTCAAGCCCGGAACTTTGGTCTCCTACGAAACGACGCTGCCCGTCGGCACCACCCGCACTCGCTTCACTCCGGCGCTCGAAAAGGCTTCCGGCCTGAGCGCCGCAACCGACTTTCACGTCGTGTTCAGCCCCGAGCGAGTGCTCACCGGCCGCGTCTTTGCCGACCTTCGCAAATACCCCAAGCTCGTCGGCGGCATCGACGCGCAGTCCACAGCCCACGGCATCACGTTCTATGAAGCAGTGCTCGACTTCGACGATCGCCCCGACCTCGCGCGCGCCAACGGTGTATGGAATCTCGGATCGAGCGAAGCGAGCGAGATGGCCAAGCTCGCTGAGACGACGTACCGCGATGTCAACATCGGCCTCGCCAATCAGTTCGCTCGTTACGCGGACACCCAGCACATCGACATCTACGCGGTGATCGAGGCCTGCAATAGCCAGTTCTTCAGCCACATCCACCAGCCCGGCATTGCCGTCGGCGGCCACTGCATCCCGATCTACCCGCAGATGTACCTCTGGAACGACCCACAAGCGACCATTGTTCGGGCTGCACGCTCCGCAAATCGCTCGATGCCGAGCTATGCCGTTGACCTGCTCGTCGAGAAGCACGGCGACCTCACCGGCCAGACCGTCGCCGTGCTCGGTGCCGCCTACCGCGGCGGGGTTAAGGAAACAGCATTCTCCGGCGTGTTCGACGTCGTCGCCGAGCTCGCTCGCCGAGGTGCGCGGCCCGTGGTGAATGACCCGATGTACACGAAGGCAGAGATCGAGGCCCTCGGCTTCGAAAACTACGAGTTCGGTGAGACCGTGGATGCGGTAGTCGTGCAGGCCAACCACGACGAATACACCCGTCTCACGGTCGAAGCGATTCCCGGCGCGCGCACCATCATCGATGGCCGCAGGGTACTGCCCGCCGCTCTCACTGCGGCGGTACCGACCTACGTTCTGGGTTCCGCCTCGGCCTGATCGATGCCGTACGCGGCAGCTGCACCCCTCCAGTGCAGGGCCCGGATGCCGCCCCGCTCCACGAGCGAGGCGACGAGTCGCTCGACCCGCTCTCGAGGAACACCGCACCCCCACGCGTATGAGACGTCCGTAGGGTCGACGACCCAGTGCGGATCCGGGTCACCCAAGAGGATTGACTCGAATCGGGTCGCCACGGCGGCAAGGCTCCACCGTCGAGTGACGAAGGCGCGGGCATCCGTGCCGATCTGTCTGGTACCGGCAATGTCGTCAACGGCGCGCGCGATTGTCGAGGCAAGGTCTTCCGGGGCGCTGGTGATCGTCGGCGGGCGTGAATCGTCGTCAAGGAGGCGCTCCCATTCCGCCCAGGCATAGCCGCCAATGACAGTAGCGACACCTTGCGCCGCCGCCTCAGTTCCCACCACTGCCATCGGGATGTCGGACCAGGCCTGATCCACGACGAGACTGCTCGACGCGATCGCGGAAAGGATCTCGTCGTGCGGCCGACCGGTGAGTTCGACGTAGCGAACATGCGGGCGCGTTGCCAGCACCTCGTCCATCGCCGCCCGGATGAGCGCCGAACCTTTCACCTCGGGTTTGCTGGGAACGTGCAGCACCACGATCTCGTCACTCAACGAGCTGGGGGTGACGACCGGTGCAGGCGGGGTGGGAAGTCCCACTGCGTAGAAGTCCACAAACGGTCTCGTGAGGAATTGCGAGGTGGTCGGGAGCCCCACGACCGTGGTCGCCCATCGCTCGATGTGCCGCAGCCGACGCACAACGGAAGCGGTCTCGGCAGCGAGCCGGTCGGCGGTGATCCCGACGGGCTGCGTACCCATATAGGGCGGGCGCGCCTCGGAACCATGGCCGACCACGACGACGACGGTTTTGCCGAGGAATCGCAGGATCGGCAGGTCGAGACCGCGCGGCAGAATCGTGGTGCCCCATGAGAACACGTAGTGGCTGAACCTAGGAATGGTCCACAGCAAGAGCGCGATTGAGCTGAGCACGAACATCCCGCCCGAAATCAGGCGAAGCGGCGTCGGCCAGACGCGGTGCCGAAGCACCCAACGCTGGGCCGCGCGGGCGGGCCACGGGTTGGGCGTGGACTGGGTGAATCCGAACGGATTGGGGTGCAGGGTGACAAGGCGCGCGGCCGTGCCGATCTCCCGCAGTCCGGCCTCGAGGTTGCCGTAGTAGCCAGAGATCTCGAGGGGTCCGAGGAACACTGTCGGGCGTGGCACAAGCGACAGCCTAGCTCGCGGCAAGCTTTCGGGCGCCCGGGCGGCGACTACGATGATCGGGTGAAGGATGCCCCCCGAGTCGCCCTCGTGGCGTGCTACTCCCTCCTCGAGTCTGACCCTCGGGTGACCCGCCAGATCGACTGGCTGGTGTCCGCCGGCTATACCGTGGACACCGTCGGCCTCGGTGGTCTCCCCCGGCCCACGGTGCGCCGGCACTACGCCATCAGGCCTCTTCGGGGTCTGCTCGCGTTCCGACTGGTACGGCTCGGTATTCACGTACTGCTACCCCGCCGAGCCCGCTTCGCCATGCTCGAGCAGGCGCGCATCCCTCGCGAGCTGCGATCGGCGCACGGCAGCTACGACCTCATCGTTGCGAACGAGATCGACCTGCTGCCCTGGGTTACGGGCGTTGGACAACGGCTGCTTGCCACGGGCGGCCGCACCCATGTCGACCTTCACGAATACCATCGCTGGGCCGGTGAGGGCAGCGGACGGCTCGCAACGTCCGTGTTCGGCGGCTACCACTCCTGGCTGCTCTCCCGTGCGGGTTCCCCCGTCGTGACGTCGCGGTCGACGGTTGCAGACAAGCTCGCCGATCTCTACGCGACGGACTTCGGCGTGGCTCGACCCAGCGTGGTTCGCAACAGCCCCGCCCGCGTCGAGCTCGACCCCCGACCCGTCGACCCGAATCGCATTGAGCTCGTGTACCACGGTTTTGCCGAGCTCGCCCGAGGTCTTCACCTCCTCGTCGATGCGATGCGGCTGTCGAGCAGCCGGTTCCGACTCAACCTGATGCTTACCGGCGGCGAGGAAGCGAAACACTCCCTCGCTGCCGCCGCAGCCGATCTTGGTGACCGCGTACGGATCGTGCCTGCGGTTGCCATGGACGAGGTCTCCCGCGCGATCAATGAGTTTGACCTTGAGGTCGTCTTCATCCCGCCCACCACGCTGAGCTTCGAGTACGCGCTCCCGAACAAGTTCTTCGAGGCCGTCCAAGGGCGCGTCGGACTCATCATCGGGAACAGTCCGAGCATGGTCGAGATCACCACGCACTACGGCAACGGAGTCGTCGTGGACGGTTGGACTGCGGCTGATCTTGCCCGCACTCTTGATGCCCTCGACGTCGAGACGGTGACTCGCCTGAAGCAGGCGTCTGTCCAGTGTGCCAACGACCTCAACTCAGAGCACGAGGGCCGGGCATTTCTGGCGAGCGTTGCCGGTCAGGATGCATCGACCCCGAGCAGTTGAGCCCAGCGCCGCAGGTTCAGCACCCGCCACTGCTGTCGATCGCTAAGGTTCGCGTCCGTTTCATCCGCGACGAATGTTCCCTTCACTGATCGCGCGAGCATTCCAATCTCTGCCTGATGCGACTCATCGTCGGCTTGGTTGGCGATGTCCATCCACAGCTTCTCCGGAGTGACGAAGCCGACTTTGTCCCTGCGCTTCAGGATCGGATCGGGAACGCAGCCCGCCATGGCCGCGCGCAAGACGTTCTTGGAGGTTCCGTCGGCACCCACGAGATAGTCCTCCGGCAGGGAGAACACGAAGTCGGTGAGTGCGACGCTCAAGAATGGCACCCGACTTTCGACGGAGAAGTGCATTGAGTTGCGATCGCCGTGCCGCAAGAGCGCGGGGATGCCCCTGCTGGTGAGTTCCGAGCGCAAGTGGCTCTTGAGCCGCCCGCCGCGTACTCGTTCGTCCGTGAGTATCGGAAAGCCCTGCTCGACGCCGTGCTCGGCCAGTGCGGCGTCATCGAGGAACGCAGGTCGGCTGTTCCGCAAGCGGGATAGTGATCGGGCGAGGGAACGCGGAACCATGAGAGCCATGGCATCCATCGCCGTCGTCTGGCGGGAGCGATCGGGCCACGTTCCCCACGCGTTGAGGAATCGGGATGCCGCGACGAACTTGCCGCGTTCGAGCAGGGACTGTAAACGCTGAGCGGGATAGCCCGAGTAGCCCGCAAACAGTTCGTCGGCGCCCTGACCGTCCAGGGTCACAACCACGCCGTTCTCACGTGCGAGTTGGAATACCCGGAACTGCGCGTAGATGCTCGTCGAGCCGAACGGCTCACCCTGCGCCCGAATCAGCGTGTCGAGATCGCGACGCAGTTCGTCTCCTGTGCTGGAGACGTAGTGGGCCGTCGCACCGACGGAGTCGACTACCCGGCCGATCCAGGCATCCTCCGAGTGCGCGAAGCCCGGCTGCACATAGCTAAAGGTCTGGAGTGGATAGTCGGGTTCCAGAAGTCTCACTGCGCACGCGATCGCGGAAGAATCGATGCCGCCGGACAGCGCAACGCCCACCGGAACATCGCTGCGAAGGTTGAACCGGATGCTCTCAAGGATCAGCTCACGCGTGCGGGCAGCGGCGTCATCGAAGCTCAGGTCACTCGTCGTAGCCACCGACGGCCACCAGTACCGCACCGGCTCCCCCAGCGTTCCGGCGCGGAGGTCGAGTATCGCGTAGTGGCCGGGATTGAGACTGGTAACTCCCGCAATGAAAGTGCGTGCCGAGTGATCATAGGCACCCCAGCGAAGATAGTCGTGGGCGGTCTGCCAGTCGAGAACAGGGCGGCCGCCGCGCTGCTCGATGATGCCCTCGATCTCGCTGGCAAATCCAAAGTCGTCCGCGCCTGTGTAGTAGTAGAGCGGCTTGATACCGAAGACGTCTCGGGCGATTGTGAGGGTCTCGGCGCGACGATCGAACATCGCGAACGCGAACATTCCTTCCAACCGTGGCAGGCACTCAACCCCCCACTCGAGCCAAGCCGCGAGCAACACCTCTGTGTCGGATTGCGATCGGAAAGTGTGGCCAAGATCGGTAAGCGTTGCCCGCAGTTCGAGGAAGTTCGTGATCTCACCGTTGTAGGTGACGACGAGGTCGCCGTTGGCCGCGGCCATCGGCATGTGGCCCGCTGAGGAGAGGTCGAGTATCGCTAGCCGGGTTGAGCCGAGGGCTACGGTTCCCGCGCCCTCGAAGACCTCTAATCCGATGTCGTCTGGGCCTCGATGGCGCGCGGTTTCCAGGGCCCGAGCGGTGCGGGACGTCAGTTCTTCGGTCGACTTGTGGCGCGACCATGCTCCGGAAATTCCGCACACGAGGCTCACTATAAGCCTTCCTCATGTTCTTTGTGTGAACACCTCAAAAGCGCCCGATAGGGTGGACAGGACGACATCAAACACAAGCCGTCAAGGCGGAACGAGGAACCTGCACGTGAGCACCGTGAGCGCGCCGAATGGCCGTGTCTTGGTCGCCTGTTGGACGGATCTCGAGACTGATCCCCGAGTCGCTCGCGAGATCGCTTGGCTTGCCGCCGAGGGCTGGACTGTGGATACTGTCGGCTTCGGTGCCACACCCGGACCGGCCGTGCGCACGCACTACGCGATCACCGATGCCCCGGTCTGGAGCCGCAACCGCGCGCTGCTCGGATTGGCCCTGGCGCAGCCGTCGATGTCGCTGCGATTCCGCCTGCTCATGGAATCGCGCATGCCCGTCGATGTGCGCCAGCTCGCGTTGGCGGGCGAGTACGACCTCATCTTCATCAACGATCTCGACTTTGTTCCTTGGGCGCTCGGGCACACCTGGCCGGAGACGGTGCGCTTCCATCTCGATCTGCACGAGTTTGAAATCCCTGAACTGCCGCCGGGCACCGCGTATCTCCCGCTCATGCTGCCGTACAAGAAGTGGCAGTGGGCTCGGATCGGATCGCCCCGCTTCGCGACTCGTTCATCGGTGGCAGGCGCAATCGCCAACCACTACCGGGACACCTTCGGGATCCCCCGCCCAGCGGTCGTACGCAATGCTCCGGCATACGTCGAGCAGTCGCCGACCCCCGTCGACCCGCACCACATCCGGCTGATCTACCACGGTCACGCTGCTTGGGCGCGCGGTTTGGGCGTGATCATCGAGGCGATGGCGCTCACGGACGAGCGATTCGACCTCACGCTCATGCTCACCGGTTCCGCGGCGGTGCGTGACGAGGCAGCCGCGATTGTCGCTGATACTCCTCGGGTTCGTATCGTGCCGCCAGTACCCATGAGCGAGGTCGCACGTGCGCTCAACCAGTACGACCTAGAGGTGATGTTCTTCCCGCCGAGCACTCCCGGCCTCAAGTACGCGCTCCCCAACAAGCTCTTCGAGGCTGTTCAGGGTCGCCTCGGTCTCGTTTCCGGCGAGAGTCCGAGCATGACCGAGATCATCGAGCAATATGGCAATGGTGTGGTCGTTTCCGGATGGACGGCCCCCGACCTCGCCGCGACGATCAACGATCTCACTGCCGAGCGCATCCGCGAACTCAAGGATGCCTCGATCGCGGCAGCCGCAGATCTCAGTGCCGAAGCCGAACGGGCGAGATTCGTCGCGAGCATCGACCCGCAGGGTCAGCGCCCGGAGTAGCTCCCGTCAAGCACTGAGTCGAGAAGTTGGCGCAGCGCCGGACCAGCACTCGAAAAGGACCTGTTGTCGCGAACCCACTGCTCGCCGCGACGGGCCAGGGGCTCGATGGTCTCGGGCCTGTCGAGCAGTCCCTTGAGCTTCTCGTAGACCTCATAGTGCTTGGTAACGAGCCATTTGTCATTTGACCCGACTGGCAGCACCTTCTCGATGTGCTCGTCCGCACTCATAAGCACAGCGCACCGCGCCGCCATTGCCTCGTTGGCAAATACCCCGGGCTGAAACGCGTAGAACTGGTTCATTGCGATGTGTGCCCGTCGGAGCGTCGCCAGCACCTCATCGTTAGAGGCCCCCGTGAGTTCGACATACTCGAACTGATAACCATCTTCGCGGAGCCGCTCAATCGCAGCACGTACCAGAGGAGTCCCTTTGGTGATCGGCGACGAGGGAGCATGAACGATGACAGGGCGCGACAGGTCCGCGAACTTGCTCTCGTCCGTGCCAAACCCATCATCTGGGTAATAGCACATCATGGGCTCAGTATGACCAGCAAGGTAAGAAAGCTGATCCGTCGGTAGCGTGAAGATGATGTCGGCGTTCTCGTTCGCGACAGTCGCGATGCGTTTCTTGACTGCGTCATACTCGTCGGAGTCGAGGTAGGGCGAAACCTTGCCGATGTGCGTCGAGAAATTCTCCAGTCCCGTCCTGCGCTCGAGCTCGTGCATGAGGCGTGGTGAGCGAATGTCGTCGCCTACGAAGTAGGTGGCTACCTTGAGCCCCTTGCTGCGCGCGTACTGGATCTCGAACTCGCGCTGGTCCGCATCGACAAGCAAGAATCCCGTAGAACCGACGTACAGCAGGCCGCGCGCCTTCGTCAGCATGTCGGCGAATATCCACGGCCCGATAACTGTTCTCTGGAGGAGCGCGACCGTGCGGTTGCGGGAGAGGGTGACCTGCGTGTCGTACTGGAGGGTGTAATAGGCGTGACGAGAGAGCACAACCGTCCATGACTGGGGGAGCATCTGGCCAATGCGGTAGACCATGGTTGCGATCTCGTCGACACCGACCACCCAGTCCACCGTCACGCCTCGGCCGCGTCGGCGGAGGCGGAACAACGCGTACGCGACAGCGAGCCACATCCTCTGGAAGAGGAAGAGTGCGCGGACGGTCATGACGCGTCCACCGAGAAGAGCTCCACCCAGCGGCTGAGATTGAGCAGGCGCCAGTGGGCACCATCGCCAAGACCAAGCTGCTCTTCGGTGGGCAGCTCACCATCCGCGCCGAAGGCCGATGGGTGCAGAAACCCGATAGACGGCGTCCCGGAGGCGAGCGCCGAGCTCTCTCGAAGCTCCGAGAGCCACTCCGGCTGTGGCGTGCTGAAGCCGACCTTGTCGCGCCTGTCGAGCACAGCATCCGGCACGATGCCGCGCATCGCCTTGCGGAACACCGCCTTGCTCGTGCCCTGGGGATCCACAAGGTAGTGCTCGGGAAGGCCAAGTGAGTACTGGATGAGCTCGCGATCAAGGAACGGTACGCGGCTCTCGATTGAGTAGCGCATCGAATTGCGATCGCCGTGGCGCAACAGTGAAGGAAGACCGCGCTCCATGAGATGCGACCGAAGCTGGGCCTTGAGCCTCACACCGCGGTCGGCGCCGGACCGGTTCAGGAGCGGGATGGATACGCGCACGCCACGTTCGTGAAGGGCCGCGTAGTCGACGACGGGAGAGGTTCCCTTGCGGCGCCAATCGAGGAAGCGTGCCACGGGACCGGGTTTGAGGTGTTCGACGGCGTCCCACCACGCCGCAGAGGAGCTTCGACCGGGCCAGGTTGCCCAGGCATCCGTAAACTTCTTCGCCGCCGAAAGATGCCCGGTTTCGATCAGGCTGTGCAGCCGGTAGCCGGGGAAACCCTGGTATCCAGCGAACGCTTCGTCGGCGCCCTGCCCGTCAAGCGTCACCACCACGCCGTGCTCGCGCACCAGACGGAACACGCGATACTGCGCATAGATGCTCGTCGACCCAAACGGCTCGCCCTGAGTGCGGATGAGGTCGTCGAGGTCGCGCATCAGGTCGTTGCCCGAAGACGAGACTCGGTAGGAAGTGGCGCCGGTATCGTCGGCGACGAGGTCGATCCACTCGTCTTCGGATTCCGTGAAGCCCGGCGAAACGAAACTGAACGACTTCAGTGGATAGTCGGGCTCGAGATGGCGTATAGCCGAAGCGATTGCCGACGAGTCGATTCCGCCAGAGAGCGCGACACCCACGGGAACGTCGCTGCGCAGGTTGTGGCGCACACTCGTCAGAAAGCGCTCGCGCACGCCCTCTGCAGCCTCATCGAAGCTGATCGTGCGGTTGGTCTTGATCACTGGCCACCAGTAGCGATGCGCTTCGCCGAGCGTCCCCGTAGCTAGGTCGAGAGTTATCGTGTGGCCCGGCCGTAGCTGGTTGACGCCATCGACGAAGCTTCGGTCGCTGTTGTCGTAAATGCCGAACTGCAGGTAATCGAATGCCGTCTGCCAATCGAGAGTGCGGGCGGCAGTGCGCATCTCAAGAAGAGCGGGCAGCTCACTGCAAAACAACAATTCGTCGCCGTCGAAGGCATAGAACAGCGGCTTGATACCGAAGGCGTCGCGAACCAAGGTAAGCCGCTCGTTCGCTCGATCGAGAATCGCAAACGCGAACATGCCCTCAAAACGCGTGAGGCACGCCTGCCCCCACTGCGACCAACCCTGCAACAACACCTCGGTGTCGCCATCGGATGCAAAGGTACGCCCAAGCGCTCGCAACTCTTCACGAACCTCGACGTAGTTCGTGATCTCGCCGTTATAGGCGACGAGAAGGCTCCCGTCGGGCGTCTGCATCGGCATGTGGCCGGCCGGCGACAGGTCGAGGATCGCAAGGCGTGCAGAACCCAGAACCACCTCCCCGGGCTTGGTGAGCGTGCGTTCAAGGCCGTGGTCGTCGGGGCCGCGATGATGGATGCGTTCGATGCCGGTACTCACCGCCGCGTACAGGGCGCCAGCGGGCTGGGCGAACCACCCGCCCGCTATGCCACACACGGAGTACTCCCGAAGTCCGCAATCACTTGGTGAGGACCGACCGATACCAGTCCGCGGTCTCCGCGAGCGCGTTGTCGGCGAGCGCGCCAGCCTGCCGCCCGAGCAGCGAAGTGAGCTTGGTGACATCCGCCGCGTGACGACGCACGTCACCGGGGCGCTCGGGGCCGTGGATAACTGGGTGGTCCGGCACGCCGAGCGCCGCGAGCAGGCGCGTGACGAGTTCGTTGATCGACGTCTCCTTGCCGGTAGCCAGGTTGAGCACCTCGCCACGGCAGGCGGGCGTTGCGTAGATCTCGGCGATGAAATCGGACGTGTCGCGCACGAACACGAAGTCACGGGTTTGCTCTCCGTCGCCGTGAATCTCGATGGGGTCGCCCGCGAGAACCTTCTGCACGACGATCGGGATGATCCCCGCGTACGAGCCGGGGTTCTGGCGAGGGCCGAAGTTGTTGAACGGTCGCACCACTGTGGCGTCGATGCCGAACGTCTGCACGTAGGAACTGATGATGTGGTCACCCGCTGACTTGCTCGCGGCATAGGGCGTGATCGCGTCGTGCGGGTGACCCTCGTCCATCGGCACGTAGCGCGCCGAGCCGTATGCCTCGGAGCTCGAGATGTGGATGAACCGCTCGACGAGTCCGCGGCGGGAAATCTCACAGAATGTCGTGACGATGCCGACGTTGGTCTTGATGGTCCAGTCGGGGTAGTCGAGCGACGTGGGAAGCGGAACCACGGCGAGATCGAACACCGTGTCGATTCCGTTCGACGTCACGACATCCTGCATCGCTGCGAGGTCGGACGCGTCAAGCCGGATGATCTCGAGATCGGGTCGCGCGGCGCGTGCGGAATCGAGGTTGTCCATGTGACCGAGGAAGAAGTTGTCGACGACGACGATTTTCGCGGGGTCATCCATGATGAGGCGATCGACGAGATGGCTACCGATAAATCCAGCGCCCCCCGTGACCAGCACCGACTTCGATTTCACAGACATAGGGGATCCCAAACGTGTAACGAGGCACGCCAATTACGCGCCGTCCAATGGTATCAATCAACAACGAGGGCTCAGCCCAGCAGGGGCCGGAGTTCCCTGAGCAGATACGGCGCCATGGTGCTCGCGTACGTCTGTGTGATGTGGAACGGGTCTGTGTGCACGACCACTCCCCCGATGACCGCCTCGCAGGCCGACTGCCCGCAGAACCAATCGACCATGTCGATGGATGCCGCGCCCGAGAAGCCATCCGCAGCGGTCACCTGGAGGTCCTCACGGGCGGTCGCGCTGTCCCGAGATGCGGAGCACCGCGCGGGCGTCGTCGGGTGCAGTGCCACGCACACGGTGACGTCAGCGGCGAGGTGTGGGGTATCCGCGAGCGCGACAACTGTCGACCCGCCGTCGATCAGCGGTTGCCACACGTCGTGGAAGCCTGTGATTGCCGACGCGCGCGACACTGCGCCTGCGTCGACTTCGAGCCCGAGGTTCTCGGCGAAGAAGCTCGTGATGACGAGATCGTACGGGCCACTGCCTGCGAGTTCGTCTTCGACGCCAGCACTCCACTGCGTGCACGGGTCGTACTGCGCGGTGCGCTTCGCGTCGGAGAACGCGCAGTTGGTCTTGAGATAGGTGTCGAGTCGCCAGCCTTCGCTTAGTGCGATCGCCTCGAGCGCGGGTTGCCACTGGGCGGCGTGGGAGTCACCGACGAGAGCTATCCGCAGCGTGGCATCCGGAGCGCCGAACGAGCACACGCGCACCTCGGTACCGCCGGCGAAGCATGGCGGGTCGGCGAAGAAGATCGTCGGCACGTCTTCGGGAGCCACAGCAGGGTCTGGGCTGAGTACCGGGTAGGTGGCGTCCGCACAGTCGAGCGCGGGATCGAGGGAAGCCGCACCGAAGCACGGCGTCGTGCTGAGTTGGGCCCGCTGAGCGTCGTCTGCGGCCAGCCGTGCGGCGCTCGCCGCACCACCGAGCAGGGAGGGGATGACGATGATGGCCATTCCGGCAATCGCGGCAAGCGCCGTCCACCGCGAGGGAACCTGTGCCAACCGCCCCACGCGCACGGGATCTTCGACGAAGCGTTTGGTGAGCCAGGCGAGCGCGATCGACAGCACGAGGAGGGCGGACTTCTCGACGATCGCCAGTTGGGGATAACCCAGAACGTAGGGCGCGATGATGATGAGAGGCCAGTGCCACAGATAGAGCGAATAGGAAATGCCCCCGACGAATTGAACGGGAGGCAAGCTCGCCACGAAGCGTGGGCTCCACCACGGTCGGGGAGAACCCGCCCAGATCACTGCCGCCGTGCCGAGCACGGGGAGCAGGGCCGTATAGCCCGGGAACGGGGTACCTGCCGAGTACTTCACGATCGCCAGCACGATCGCGATCCAGCCGAGCCATGCCACTGCACTGCGGACCCGCTCGACCCCGACTACGACCGGAACGAAAGCGAGAAGACCACCGATTCCGAACTCCCACGCGCGGGTGGGGGTGACGAAGTAGGCAGCAGACGGATCCGCCGACGTCAGCAGAACCGAGTACGCCAGGCTCGCCACGGTCACGACGCCGAGAGTCATCGCGAGAATGAGCCGACCACGCTGCGGAGCGACGCGACGCGCAAGCAGCCCGGCGCCAATGAGCAGTAGCGGCCAGACCACATAGAACTGCTCTTCAACCGAGAGCGACCAGTAGTGCTGTAGCGCGGACGGCGAATTGTGCGCTGCGAGGTAGTTCACCGCATCGCCCGCGAGCACCCAGTTCTCGACATAGACAGCGGAGGCGATTGCCTCCCGAAAGAACTGCGCCCAAAACAGTTGGGGCATGATGGCCACGACTGCGATGCCGCTGAGAGCTATGACGAGCAGGGCGGCAGGCAGCAGGCGTCGGGCGCGCCGGGCCCAGAAGCGCCCGAGTCTGATCGTTCCGGTCGATGTGTGCTCGCGCAGCAGGTGTGACGTGATGAGGAAACCGGAGACGACGAAGAACACATCGACACCGACGAACCCACCCGTGAGGATGACGGGCCACAGGTGGTAAAGCACCACCGCGAGCACGGCGAGCGCGCGCAGCGCCTGGATTTCGGGCCGCAGACCGCTCGCGACCCTCACCGCTGTAGCGCCAGCGCCACGAACTCGTCGTACTCGTGGATGTAGTCGTCGGCGTCGTACGGATCCGAGGCGAGAACGAGCAAGACCGCATCCGCTGAGTACTTGTATTGGGTGCCCCACGTGAGCGCCGGCATGTACAGCCCGAGAGCGGGATCGTCGAGCAGGACTTCCGCCTTGTGAGCGCCGTCGTCCACGATGGCCGAGACAGATCCGGTCATACAGATGAGGAACTGCTCACACTGGCGGTGCGCGTGGGTTCCTCGCACCTCCCCCTCCGGAATGTCGAAGAGGGTGAAAATCCGGCGAGTAACGAACGGGAGCTGCATCGGAAGCTCCCCGACGACAAGCGACCCATTCTCGGAGTCGATCCGCTTGAGCTGCACCAGCCGTGCGCCAACTACTTGGGTGATATCCGTATCGACGCTCACGTCAGGCCCCCAGACTCGCGAGGGCGGCGCTCACACGCTCGACCTCGGCGTCTGAGAGTTCGGGGAACATCGGCACCGACAGCACCTCCGTTGCCGCCCGCTCCGTGACGGGAAGCGAGACAGGCGCCGGCCGACGCGTCGGGAAGCGCTGCTGGTGATCCGGGATCGGATAGTGCACGTCGGTCGAGATGCCCAGTTCGGCAAGTGCAGCCTTCGCAGCGGGTCGGTCGGCGACCACTGCCACTGCGAGATGGGCGATGAACGAGGCATCCGGGGCACCGACCACACGAGCCGCGGCGCTACTCGCCGCCCGGTACTGAGCATGGATGTCGCGGCGCCGGGCATTCCAGCGGTCGAGGTGCGGCAGCTTTACGCGCAGCACGGCGGCCTGCATTTCGTCGAGTCGGGAATTTCGACCGTGATCGAACTCGATGCTGTATTTCGACGCCCATCCGTACTGACGCATTCGACGAGCAAGGGTGCCGAGCTCGGCGTTGTTGGTGAAGATGGCCCCGCCGTCACCCAGTGCGCCGAGGTTCTTCGTGGGATAGAAGCTCGTGGTGGCGATGTCCCCGAAAGTCCCCGCCTGCCTGCCATCGACCTGTGCGCCCAACGATTGCGCGCAATCCTCGACGACTGCGATTCCGCGAGCGTGCGCGATTGCCACGATCTCGTCGACCCGGGCCATGCCGCCGTAAAGGTGCGTCACCACGACCGCCTTGGGAACGACCTGTGCAGCATCAAGAACGGTGGTGAAGAGTTCGGGCGTCATGAGGAGTGTTTCGGGCGAGACATCGCAGTAGAGCGGAGTCGCGTCCATTTGACGGATGGCGATGGTCGCATAGGCGCCAGCATTCGCGACTGTCACTACCGTGTCTCCGGTGCCTACACCGACAGCAGCGAGGGCGATTTCGAGGGCATCCGTACCGTTGCCCAGGAGGACAACTTCGGAGGCGCCGAGATAGGCGCCGAGCTCGGCTTCGAAGGCATCGTGCTCTGGCCCCAAGACATACCAACCGCTATCAACCACGCGCTGGATCGCGGTGCCGATCTCGCGCTTGACCGCTGGCTCCATGCGCGAAAGATCGTTGAACGGAATCCGGTCAGCGGGTGACATGAGGGCTCGCAATCGCTTTCAGGAGAATCGCCATCAGTGCAGCGAAGGCGAGTGTGCCGATGACCCACACGCCCATCGGTGAGATCGGGAGATCCCACCACCACTCGATTCTCTCATCGAGATTGAACCCCGCCACGTCAGAACCCATGACATAGCGGCGCAGGTTCGAGTGCAGGGCGACGGCCTGAGCGCCAGAGAGGGCGACCGCGACCAGCACTGCCTGCGCAACCGAGATGCGCAGGCCGGATGCCCGTACCGCGAGGGTGGCGACGCCAGCGAGCACCACGAAGAGCGGTAACAGGTAACGAGGTTGCACGTTCTCCCCCACCGCGTTGTGACCGGCAACCAACACGTAAACCGGAAGCAACCACAACACAAGGATGAGACCGACAACCGCAAGCGTCTTGCGCCAGCGGGTGCGGCGCAAGCCCGCGAAGACGACCCCTGCGAAGACGAAGCTGGCGGCGAAGAAGACTATTGCGGGCATCTCGGTATCGAACCAGCCCAGCGTCCACCCGCTGCCCGTGAAGATACCGGACCACAGCGACGGCACATAGAGCACGTTGTACGCGAGTAATGCAAAGGAACCAAGCGCTCCGGCAGCGTCCGTCGATCCCGATTGGCCGGTCCCGAGTCCGCCGACCGCGACCCCGGACTGTTGGGAGCCGAGATAGAACAGCACAGCACCCACGCCGACGACGGCGGGCAAGATGAAACGCCTCCACCACGTCCGCTCGGGCCGGAAGGTGAGCACCGCGACGATGCCGATGGACAGCACGATGTAGATCGCGGCGTCCCCGCGCGCGCCCGCAGCCATGAGCGCTGCCACAACGAAAGCCACGCCCAGTCCGACCCTGCGTCTGCCGGTTGTCTCGAAGTAACCCAGAAGTGCAAGCCAAGCCGAACCGACTCCGGTAATCGCCCACGAACTGGGGTTGTTCGAGGCGACCAGAAAGAGGCCGAGCGGAACGAGGGTGATGATCCATGCCCACAGCAGAGTGGCCCGCCGCCGCAGGGGCAACAACAGGAACAGCACAGTCGTGATCCCGACGAACAGGAGAACGTTGATGAGCCGCATGACAAGCGCCGACACGAGGTAGTTGTCGCTCGCGAAGATACCCATCGTCGCGTAGTAGACGGGAGGGTAGTTGTTGAAGAAGTTCCCACGATCGGTGAATGCCCGCACCGCTGGGTCGGCGAAGAATGGAGTCTGGCAGGCCGCAGTTTCGTTGGGCTGATGCGCGAAGCACGGCGCCCGGATTAGCGCGACGGGCACCGATCGCTGCCCGGTCTCCGGGTCTACCGCACAGGTCGACTCGGGGCTGGACTGTGCACACCAAATGCTCGCAAGGTGGAAGTCGTCGTCGGGCGACGCTCCCAAAGGAGACGCGAGCGCCCACGCTCCAAGAGCAAGCACCGCGAGCAACGGCGCCAGCCACAGCGGACGAAACCCCCGGACGAACCTGCTCACCAGCCGTGGCCGCCCCGTGGCGGATTCCACGACTGGCTCAGCCATGTCGGCCGGATTCCTCGACTTCGATGGCCATCGACTGCACGACCTTGCGCAGCTCGTTGCGAGTACGCGCGAGTTCCAAACTCAATTGCATCAGCAGCAACAGCACGACGAAAAACCCTGCGACGAACAGCAAGTTGATGGGCTGGACGATACCGAAAAAGGCTGCGACGGCATCGAGGATGCCCGGGAACACCGACAGCACAATGCTCACCACAGCGGCCACCAGCCAGATGACCGCGTACTTCTCTGGCAGAACGTAGAAGCGAAGCAAGATCAACACGAAGATCAACATCGCCACTGACAGGATTATCGCGAGGACTTGAGGGCTCATCTCGACATTCCTTCTCTCTTCTGTCGCTTCTTCAGTGCGGCAACCTGCGGCGGCGCGCTGCGGAAGCCCGCCAGGACGAGGATCAACAGAATCCGCCCCGTGTACAGGCTCGCGCGGAGGATCGATTGGGAGGGAAGCCCGCCTGCGCGTTCATTCATGATGACGGGCACCTCCTTCACCGTGAGGTTCTGTCGAGCCGCAAGCACGACGGATTCCACGGTGTCGCCGAGGAACTCGACGGGATAGTGCTGTGCAAAGAGTGCGATTGCGCGCGGCCCACTCACCCGAAACCCGGACGTGACGTCGGTCAGACGAGTTCGTGCGTACGCCGACACCGTCCACGCGATGATCCGTTGAACGTTGCGGCGAGCCCACGTCGAACGGAAGCTGCCGCCAGCGGCGAATCTGCTCCCGATGACGATGTCGGCGGCGCCCACTTCGGCGAGCAACACCGACAAGAATTCTGGACGATGTTGACCGTCTGCATCGAGCTGCACGAGAGCCTCGTAGCCGTGGCGAGCCGCATAGGTGAAGGCCGTGCCCATTGCCGCGCCAACACCCAGATTTATGGAATGGCGGATGACACGCACCCCGAGACCCCGAGCGATCTCCGCTGTGCGGTCTCGCGAGCCGTCATCGACAACGATGACGTGCTCCTTCGGGTGGTGGGCGTGAAGATCGGCCAAGACCGCCCCGATAGAGGCTTCTTCGTTGAAGGCGGGGATCGCGATGAGAGTCTTCACAGTGCCGATCACTTGTCGTCGAACGACATAAGTTTCACATACTCCGCGACCATGGGGACGGACTTTCGAAGGGCGCTGAACTTGCCCGAGTGCGTGACCTGCCCGGCTTCGACGACGTGCACGACATCGGAGTGCTGCACAGTAGAAAGCCGGTGCGCGATGATGATGACCGTCACATCCTTGCCGAGCTTGCTGAGGCTCGCAGAGACGAACGCCTCCGAGCCCGCATCGAGCCCGCTCGTGGCCTCATCGAGCACGAGGAGCTTCGGTCGCGGGTAGAGGGCACGTGCAACGCCGAGCCTTTGGATCTGCCCTCCGCTGAGCGAGTCCACCTGTGCGCCGACCGAGGTGTGGACTCCGTCGGGCAGCGATGCGATGAACTCAGTAAGGTACGCGGCCTCCACGACCTCGTTGATGCGGTCGTAGTTCACATCCTCGGGCCGCACGCCCAACGCGATGTTCTGGGCGATCGTACCCGACACCAAACCTGGTTTCTGCGGTACATAGCCCACGGCTCCTGGGGCAATCTCGCGCAGGTCCCGCGGGGACTCACCACCGATGGTGATGGTGCCTTCGGTGGGAGTGACGAGACCGAGCACCAGGTCGACGAGGGTGGTCTTGCCTGCCCCGGAGGGCCCGATGATGGCGACATGCTGGCCAGCCACGATCTCCATCGTGACCCCGACAATCGTGTCGTGCTCGTCGCCGGGATAGCTGAATCGCACACTGTCCAACGACACGGCCATGCCACCGGCCGGGAGTACTTCAGCGTGGACGATTTCCGGCTTGCGCGTGCGGTCGAGCGCCGGGACGTTCGGCGCGCCGGCCTGGACGAGGATCTTCTGCGCGAGGGATGCCTGCTCCGCATTGTTCTTCATGCTCGCGACCGCGCTCTGCACGGGAAGGAGGGAGCTCATGATGCGCACGCCACCGGTGAGGAACACGCCGACCGTGACGATGCCGCTCGCAAGCTGCCCCGTGAGAAACAACTGGCCCACGAAAATGACGACCCCGAGGATGAGCGCCGTCTCGATCACGTAACGCGGCATTCCGCTCAGGAAGGTCATTGTGCCGCCCGACCGAGCAATCTTGGCGCGCGAGGTGCTGATGCTCTCAATGAAGATCTGCTGCTTGGCGAGCACCGAGATCTCACGGAACGTATCGAGCGTGTCGCTGATCGAGTTGGTGGTCTCGACCGTGCCGTAATACGAATCCAGACCCGCCTTCTTAAGGCTGCGGCCGATCACGACTTGGATGATGAACACGATGAAGGCGAAATACACGAGCACGGCGACCGCGGCAACCGGGTCCACCAGGAAGAAAGCGCCAGCGATGAGAACCAGCAAGGAACCCTCGGTGATGAGGGTCGCCACGTTGTTGATCAGGCCCGTGAACGTGTAGGTGATCGACCCCGTGATCGCCCACTGCAGTTGAGCCTTCGAGTACTGCTTCGCGCTGTCGAGTGACCCGCGCAGGAGGTATTCGGCGATGATGTCCGCGTTGCGGCTCTCGATGCTTGCGATGAGGCTCGTGATTCCCCGCGACAGACTGATCGCCAATGCTGCCTTGATGACGAAGATGCCGAGAACTCCCAGAACAAGGAGGAGGAGAGTGTCTTGGGTCAGTACCGGGAGAGTGATTCCGAACACGGTGAGCGGCTTGCCCGTGGTGTCGAGCTGAGAGGCCCCGATTCCGGCGATCGCACCGATCAGGACGATCCCGAGGACATCGAGCACACCCGTCAGCGCCCGGAAGAATACGAATAAGACGTATGACACCAGCTCGCGCTTGGTGAGGAAACCCAGCGACAGCCGGACGGAGGCAAACATGGTCTTCAGCCTACCCGGCGAGGAACCACTCATACGCGTGCCGGATGCCGTCACGCAGCTGGACTCGCGGTTCCCAACCGAGCGCCCGAACCCGGCTCGAGTCGAGGATCTTGCGGGGTGTGCCATCCGGCTTGCTCGAGTCCCACTCGATCTCACCCTCGAAGCCCACGACCTCAGCGATGATGCCCGCCAGATCACGGATCGCGATCTCCTCGCCGAACCCTACGTTGATCGGCCCCGGCTCGTGATAGCTGTCGAGCAGGAACAGGCTCGCTTCCGCGAGATCGTCAGCATGGAGGAACTCGCGGAGGGCACTTCCCGTTCCCCAGAGGGTCACGGACTTCGCGCCACTGACCTTCGCCATGTGGAAGCGGTGAATCAGCGCAGGCAACACGTGCGAGGTTTCGAGGTCGAAGTTGTCGCCTGGTCCATAGATGTTGGTGGGCATGGCCGAAATCCAGTCCCTGCCGTACTGGCTGCGGTAGCCATCGGCTAAACGGATGCCCGCGATCTTGGCAATCGCATAGGCATCGTTCGTCGGCTCGAGCGGGCCGGTGAGGAGCGAGTCCTCTCGGATGGGCTGCTCGGCGAACTTCGGGTAGATGCACGAGGACCCGAGAAACAGCAACCGCGGTACGTCTGCCGCGTGCGCGGCATCCATGAGATTGGACTGCAGTTGCACATTCTCGGTGAGGAACTCGACGGGATAGGTCGAGTTGGCCTTGATGCCGCCGACCTTGGCGGCCGCCACCACGATCGAGTCGGGTTTGGTCGCCTTCACGAAATCGAATACCGCATCACGGTCGAGAAGGTCGAGCTCAGCGCGGGTCTGCCCGATCCATTCCTGCTCGCCGCGGGCCTCGATATGTCTCGCGATTGCCGAGCCCACGAGGCCTCGATGCCCCGCGACATACACCAGTGGCTTGCTCAATCCTTTGCCTCTCTGATCACGACGCCGCCGGCCCGGTACGTCGCCCATTGGACGGGACGCTCCCAGAGCCCAGAGATAGGACGCAACCAAGCCGGAAGATATTCCCGACGAACCTGGCTGGCCTCGCGCACCGAGTCTCGGCGCTGGCCGACAGACAGCGAATCGGCGTGCCAGCGGAACGATGCGAGAGTGCGACCCAAGTACGACAGCTTCCCGACGTTGGCAAGCTGCAAGAAGATGTCGAGGTCGAAAGCCCATCCGAGGTCGGTGCGCAATCCCGTCGTCTTCAGATACGACGAGCGGCGGAAGAGTGAGCCCGGCTGCGGAATGAGGTCCGGTCCGATCCGCAACAGTGGCGCCGCCCATGCACCCGACCGGTTCGACCACACGAGCCGGTTCTTCTCGTCGATATAGTCGCAGCGACCGTACACGGCTGACGTGCGCGGATGCCCATCGAGAAACTCACTCGTCGCGGTGAGAGACCCGGGCGACAGCATGTCGTCGTCACCGAGCCACGCCATGTACGTGACGCTCTCGGGCAGCGCGGCAAACCCCTGCTCGATCGCGGCCGGAAGGGAACGCCCCGTCTCATCGACCTTCTCGTCGGCAAGACCGTCAGCGATGAGCCCGCTCGCGTCGAAGGAACCCGGCGCGACCAGGAGGATCCACGCTTCGCCAGCAGCACGAATCGAGGCGAGGGACTGACCGAGATACTCCGGTCGCTGCCCCAGTGTCGGGACGACGACCGCCGTGCGGGGTGCTGCAGTCACGCTATGAGACCGTGCATGTCACGAGATCCAAGGAGCGACCTGGGGAACGTCAACGACGTGACCGTTGTTGGCGATCTCCGCGAGGTCGTGGTCGACCATGATGTGTGCGAGCTGCTCGGGGTGAACCGTCGCCTTCCAACCGAAGTCGTTGAAGGCTTTCGATGCGTCACCCACGAGGGAGTCGACCTCGGTCGGTCGCAGATAGCGCTCATCGGTCCTGACGAAGTCCTTCCAGTCGAGCCCCGCGTGCTCGAAGGAGAAGCGAACGAAGTCCTCGACGCTGTAGTCGGTTCCCGTTCCGACGACATAATCGGTGGCGACGTCCTGCTGGAGCATCTGCCACATGGCGTGGACGTACTCGGGCGCGTAGCCCCAGTCTCGGCGCGCGTCGAGGTTGCCGAGGTAGAGGTCTTTCTGCAGGCCCGACTTGATTCGCGCGACGGCCTGGGTGATCTTGTGGGTGACAAAAGTCTGGCCGCGGCGCGGGCTTTCGTGATTGAACAGGATGCCGTTGACGGCGAACAGCCCGTACGCCTCGCGATAGTTGCGCGCGATCCAGTACGAGTAGACCTTGGCAGCGCCGTAGGGCGAGCGCGGGTAGAAGGGTGTGTCCTCACCCTGCGGCGGCGGGGTGGCTCCGAACATCTCCGAGCTCGAGGCTTGGTAGAAGCGCGCGGGAACCTCGGTCTGGCGAATCGCTTCGAGCAGGCGGATCGTGCCGAGACCGGTGATGTCACCCGTGTACTCGGGCTCGTCAAACGAGACGCGCACGTGCGACTGAGCGCCGAGGTGGTAAACCTCGTCGGGCGCAATCTCGCTCATGAGCGACGAGAGCCGGGAACCGTCAGCAAGGTCGGCGTAGTGCAACGAGAGCTTGGCGCCAGACTCGTGCGGGTCGTGGTACAGGTGATCGATTCGCACCGTGTTGAAAGTCGACGCGCGACGGATCAGCCCGTGCACCTCGTAGCCTTTGGCGAGAAGTAGCTCGGCAAGGTACGAGCCATCCTGCCCGGTGATTCCGGTGATCATCGCACGCTTCGTGCCGGTGTTTTCGGGCATGCCGCTATCCGCTCAGTTCAGTTTCCAATGTCACGACAGTCTACTGGCCAGCCGGAGAGCACTACTCAGGCCGACTTGCGCTGCGCTTCGAGTGACAACTTCTCAAGCACTTTCGGGTTCGAAAGGTCGATTCGACGAGCGCGTCTGGTCGAGCGGAACTTGGCGAGATGGAAGAACGGATTCACGAGCAGCCAATAGAGCTTCCGTGCGGTCGAGTACTCCCGGTCCTGGACGATGTCAATCGGATCGAGAATCACTGCCCGCACGAAGGCGCGGAATCCGTGTGATGCGGGAGGCATCACGGCACCCGCGAGACGTAGCCCCACGAACTCGTCGAACAGGCGCTTCTTGTATTCGGAGTAGCTGAGATCGTTGGAATGGATTACCGCGCCCCATGGGGTGTACGCCTTGAGACCACCCAAGGTCATGAAGTCTTCCGCGAAGAGTTGGTCTTCCGCGTAGGCGACATCTTGATACGGCAGTTGCTCGGTGAGGTAACGCCGTCGCGCTGCTGAGTTGACATCCGAATAGAAGTAGAGCCGTGCGGGCGAGCCGTACCGCAGGTCACGGTCGTACTTGGGGTCTTGGTACGAGATCGTGGTGGCAAAGTCGACGCCCTGGCTGTCAAACGCGCGCCGGATTTCGTACTTCAGTAGCGGGAAGCAGTCGGGGCGCGGGATGTGGCGACCCACGACCCCCACGACACCGGGAAAGGACGCAAACGGCGCGAGCAGAGACTCGAGCCAGAAATCGTCTGCCGGGATGGCGTCATGGGTGAGGTAGACCACGAACTCACCGGCGGCGAGCTGCGCCGCGAGGTTGCGGGTCTTGCCGTGCCCGAATTCGCTGTTCGGAATCTGATGCAGCCGCACCTCCGGAAACTCCGCGATGATGTCGAGCGTCGAATCGGTCGAACCCGAATCGATCACGAGCACCTCGAACTCGCCATCAAGCCGCTGGGTTCGCAGCGCCAGCAGGATGTCCCGCAGGTATCTTTCGCCGTTGAAGGTCAGGATGGCAACCGTCGCCGTAGGACTCATGCGCCCGCTCCCTCCGTCCACGTCTGCCCGATCCCCTCGCGGAGAGTCCGAGCTACCGCGGTGCCGAACTCCTCACGGTATCGGCTGGTGTCCAGCACCGAGCGGTGCACGAACGTCGCAGGTTCAGGCTGGTAGTCGATGGTCGGGTGCGATCCCGTCACGTCTCCGATCACGGCGAGCAGTTCGGCGAGACTCGTGCCCACGCCACTGCCGATGTTGTACACAGCGTGCTGTGGCGTTACGTCGACGGTGTCGACGATCATCCGGATCGCGTCATCGACGTACACGTAGTCACGCACCGAGGAACCGTCGCCGTAGACCGGGACGGGTTCACCCTTCGCTGCTCGCTCAAGAAATGTGGGAATGACGCCCTGCGCCCGATTCGACCGCTGCCGCGGACCGTACGGGTTCGAGATGCGAAATGAGGTGGATTCGAGGCCGTGCTTGCGCCGAAAGTAGGCGAGGTAGCCCTCGATGGCGAGCTTGCCGATCGCGTAAGGCGAGATAGGTTCCGGGGTGAGATCCTCGGTAACCGAGTCCACGGACTTTTCGCCGTAGATTGCACCGCCCGTGGAGGCGAACACGACTCGGCGTACTCCCCCGGCCACACAGGCCGAGAACAGGTCGATGCTCGGCGCGAGGTTGTCCAGCACGTCACGCGCGGGGTCGTTGTCGGCTGTGGCAGGGGTTGTCGTCGAGAGAAAGTGGAACACGACCCCCTGACCGGCCACCGCAGCAGACACCGCGTCTCGATCGAGGAAGTCTCCCTCGATGATCGCGGGCTTGCTCGTGAACCGTCGTTCGGGGCCGGAGAACCGGTCGAAAGCGGTCACTGCATGCCCTCGTTCGACAAGGGCATCCGTCAGGCTCGAGCCGAGGAATCCATTCGCCCCGATCACTATGCAGTCAGCCACGCACGATGTCCTCGAACGCGGCGATGAACTGTCGGCCGGAGCCGTCCCAGCCCTCGGTACCCAGACTCTCGGCTGCCTTGCGCGAGTGGTCGGGCAGGTCGGCGCGGTCTACGACAGCGATCAGACGATCGGCGAGCGCGCGGGGGGAGGCGGGAGTGAACTCGATGAACGGGTTCGACGACACCATGGTGTTGTTGGGAGCATCGTTGACCACAGGGATGACTCCCGCCGCGAGCAGCTCGAGCGGCAGGAGCGACATGTTGGTGAGCGAGAGCACGAGCCCTGCGGCGCAACGGTTGTAGAGCTCATTGAGTTTGCCGATGGGCAAAGTGCCGAGATTGCGATAGGGGAAGGGGATCGAGTAGCGGCTGACATCCCACCCGGCAAGGTTGATCAGATAGTCGGGTCGTTCACGCGCGAAGTTGTCGAGCGTCATGATGCCGAGTTCGTATCCTCGACGGGTTGTGCCCGGTCGGGCGTAGAAGAAGATCTCCTTGCGTCGTTCCGTGTTGACGAGATGGTAATCGTTGCGGTCGGCGCCGAACTCGTATGACCGGGTAGGCATGTGGTACTCACTAGCCAGCTTGGTCGCAAGCCAGTTGCCTGCGGTAATGCCGGAGAACCCGAACCGGTACGTGTTCTCGGCGAGCACCGAGTCGGTGCCGACCCCATAGAAGTAGGGCTCGTAGTCCTGAACGAAGTACAGCCTGCGGGCGGGCGACGAATCGCGCCAGGCGGGATAGGCGGTCTCCCAGCCCGTCGCGACGAGAACGTCGACGTCGTCGGACACTCCCGACTTCGGGTAGTCCTCAATGGTCGCGGCAACCGTCGGGTATGACCCGGTCGAAACCCGCGCTGTGATCTGAGGGACCGTATACACGTCGCCCGTGCTGTAGAGATAGATCTTCACGCGGTGACCCGCGCCTTCGAGGTAACGGATGAACCGGAAGATGTTCTGGTGGCCGCCACTGCCCTCGCCAGGCGGCGACATGATCCACGCGACGGTGAGCGGCCCCTTCGGAAGCGCGACGGGGTTGGCGACCGCCGGATGCGGATGGCTCCAGTCCACGGAGCGCGCATCGTCGTACGCAACGAGGGAAACCTTGTTGGCCTCTGGTCCTTCGAACCGCTCGATGACCTTGCGCAGGAACGGCAGCGGCCCCTTCTGCCGAAGGATCAGCCACGCGTTCGTCGCGGCGCCCACTCAGGCGCCCCCGAGCAGCCCGGTCAGGTACGTGCCATAGCCGCTCTTGGTGAGCGGTGCTGCGAGAGTCGCGAGCTGGGCATCCGTGATCCAACCGGCCCGCCACGCAATCTCCTCGAGGCAGCCGATCTTGAAGCCTTGGCGGTCTTCGATCACTCGAACGAATTCGGTGGCCTGGATCATCGACTCGAAAGTGCCGGTGTCGAGCCACGCCGTGCCACGGTCGAGGACGTTGACCTGCAAGCTCCCTCGGTCGAGGTAGTGCTCGTTTACCGTGGAGATCTCCAACTCGCCGCGCGCACTCGGCGTTATCGACTTCGCGATCTCGACGACGCTGTTGTCATAGAAGTAGAGACCGGGAACCGCGTAATTGCTCTTCGGTATCTCCGGCTTCTCTTCGATCGAAACCGCCCTGAAGTTGTCGTCGAACTCGACGACGCCATAGGCGCGTGGGTTGCGCACCTGATAAGCGAAGATGAGGGCGCCGTCGATGTCGGTGCTGTTGCGAAGGTTCGAACCCAGACCTACCCCGTGGAAGATGTTGTCGCCGAGAACGAGCGCGACCTTCTCGTCGCCGATGAACTCCTCGCCGATGAGGAAGGCCTGCGCGAGCCCGTCGGGCGACGGCTGCGCCGCATAGGTCAACGAGATACCGAGATCACTGCCGTCTCCGAGAAGGCGCTGGAACTGCGACTGGTCGTCGGGCGTGGTGATGATCAAGATCTCCCGGATGCCCGCCATCATGAGCGTCGATAGGGGGTAGTAGATCATCGGCTTGTCGTAGATGGGCATGAGCTGCTTGGAGATGCCCTTGGTGATCGGCCACAGGCGGGTTCCGCTGCCACCGGCCAAAATGATGCCGCGCATGTCAGGCGCCGTTTCTCGTGTAGTGCGCCGAGAGTTCGGCGAAATCGGGTAGGGCGCCGGCCGCAAGCAGGTCAGCGAGGCTCGGGGCCGAACGGTCCTTGGCGGAGAGGATCGGCTCGCCGAGCTCTGGCGGAAACACGAGTCCGAGCTCGGGGTCGAGCACATTGAGGTCGTGCTCCGCCGCGGGGTTGTACGTCGAACTCACGAGATATGTCAGGGTTGCGTCATCCGTGAGGGCGACGAACGCGTGACCGAGCCCCTCGGAGAGGAATACGGAACGCCGGGTCTCACTGTCGAGAACCACCGAGTCCCAGCGCCCGAAGGTCGGTGATCCGACGCGGATATCGACGACGTAGTCGACTCCTGCGCCGTGCGCCACCGAGACGTACTTGGCCTGGCCGGGTGGGGTGTCTGCGTAATGGATGCCCCGCACGACCCCGCGCCGCGAGACCGACGTGTTGGCTTGCCGCAACTCGAAGCGGCGCCCCGTGGCCTCTTCGAGCGTGTCGTGTCGGAAGGATTCGAGGAACACTCCCCTGTCGTCCGCCCAGGGCACGGGGGTGATTTCCCACGCGTCGGACACGGCGAGTTCGCGAATCTGCACGGGCACGATCCTAACGTGCGCGGCTCACCGCGCAGGCTGGACAAGGTCGCGGGCGACGTCGATGAGCCCTCTGCTGAAGGTCGAGTACCGACCGGAGAGCAGACCAGCAGCCACCGCAGGGATGCGCAGCACCCGCGTGCGAGGCACAGCCTGCCTGCGCCGTTGGTGAAGCAGGTTGCGACGCGCGAGCTCCACTCGATCGGGCGAGACCGCGGGTTGGAGCAGTTCGACGCGTTCGAGGAGATCCTCGGCGCGCTCCACGAGATGAAGATTGCGCTCCCCCCGCGGCTCGACGAGCTTGCCGAGCTTGTATGCAAATGTCGGCTTCTCTGCGCCGATCTGGTTCTTGCCGTGCTGACGGTAGTCGATGAGCTCGTCATCGATGAGCAACGTCGAGTCGAGGCAAGCCGCGATGATCGCGAGCCACTCGTCGTGAATCCACCGCGGCGAAAAGGGCACGGCCTTTTCGAGGAGTTCCCGGCGGAACACGACGGTAGCGCCCGTGACGAGGTTGCGCCGGAGGAACGTGCGAAAGCTCTGGCCATCAACGAGTTCGCGTCGCTCCTTCGTGGTCGCTTCGAGACTCTCCAGCAACGAGTGCCGCAACGGGTTCAGATCGCCGTCGACGAGGGTTGCGTCGCTGTGCACGAGGAGCAGTGCGGGGTGAGCCTCGAACACCGGTTCGACAACCTCGAGCTTGTCCCGGCGCCACACGTCGTCCTGGTCGCTCAGCGCGATCAGGTCGCCCGTGCAAGCCAACACTGCCTGTTCGAAGTTCGCGACGACACCGAGCGCTGTGGCATTCCGGATGACGACGAGCTCGGGTTTCGGGTCGAGCCAATCCGCCACGGTCGCCTCGACGATCGCCACCGTGTCGTCCGTCGACGCGTCATCCGACAGCACGATTTCGCTCGCCGGAACCGTTTGGCGCAGGATGCTCTCCACCTGCTCGCGCACGTAGGTCGCGCCGTTGTGGGTGCAGAGTGCGACGGAGATCGTCAGGGAGCTCATGGCTCAACCCTATTCGGGCCCCTCCCGTACAATTGCTGTCTATGCCGTCCCCCGCCGAGGCCCTCGCTCTGCCCGAGGTAGTCGTGCTGCTGGCGACCTACAACGGCAAGCGCTGGTTGCCCGAGCAACTGGCGAGCATCCTTGACCAAGAGGGCGTACGCGTGCGCGTCGTGGCCCTCGATGACGAGTCGACGGATGGCACCAGAGACTGGCTCGTCGAGCAAGCCACGGCTGACTCTCGCGTGACGGTATTGCCCTCGATGGGATCGTCGGGCGGCTCGGCTCCCAACTTCTATCGGCTGGCCACCCTCGTCACCCCGCCGGCAGAGGGTTACCTCGCCTTTAGCGATCAGGATGACCTCTGGCTCCCCGGCAAACTCGCCCGCCACGTGCGGCTACTGCGCGAGGGCGGCCACGACGGCATCTCAGGGAACATCACGGCGTTCTCACCCACCGGTTCCCGCACCCTCATCCGCAAGAACTTCCCCCAGCGTCGCTTCGACTACCTCACCGAGAGCCCCGGACCGGGATCGACGTTCGTGCTCACTCCGCGACTGGCCGCCCTCGTCGCCGCACAACTCACCGACGATGCCTCCCCCGCCCGCACCGCCGACTTCCACGATTCGCTCATCTACGCGCTCGCCCGAGGGGCGGGGCTGTCGTGGCACATCGACGGGCAGTCCACCCTCGACTACCGCCAGCACGACGACAACGTCATGGGCTCGAACACCGGGATCGGCTCGGCGCTCGAGCGGTTCCGGTTGATCCGCACCCGGTGGCATCGCAACCAGGCGATCATTCACGCTCGGGCCGCCCTGAGAGTCGCGCCGCCCGAACACCGGGAGGGACTCGAGGGCATGCTCGCGCTGCTCGAGGGTCGCGGCATCCGTGCCCGCTGGGCCCTCGCTCGCCGCTCTGGTCAGATGCGCCGCAGGGTGCGAGACCAGAGGATAATTGGACTTTTGATCGCGATCGGCGTGTGGTGAAGGAAGCAATGAAAATCCTCGTGACCGGCGGCGCCGGGTTCATCGGCTCGAACTTCGTGCGCCGCACCTTGAGCGACGCGTATCCCGGCCTCGAGGGTGCCGAAGTTGTCGTGCTCGACGCCCTTACCTACTCCGGGAATCTCGAGAACCTGGCCCCGGTTGCAGACTCACCTCGCTACAGCTTCGTGCAGGGCGATATTCGCGATGCTGCCCTGCTCGACACGATCTTCCCCTCGGTCGATGCCGTCGTGCACTTCGCTGCCGAGTCGCACGTCGACCGGTCGGTTCGGGATTCCGGAGTGTTCGTCGAGACCAACGTGCTCGGCACCCAGCGACTGCTCGACGCGGCACTTCGCCACGACCTCAAGCGTTTCGTGCATGTCTCGACCGACGAGGTCTACGGCTCGATCGCCGAAGGATCGTGGGACGAGACACGCTCGCTCGAACCCAATTCGCCATACTCCGCATCGAAAGCCGGCAGCGACCTGCTTGCGCGCAGCTACTTCCGCACCCACGGCCTGAACCTCTCGATCACGCGGTGCTCGAACAACTACGGGCCGTACCACTTTCCTGAGAAGGTCATCCCGCTGTTCGTCACCAACCTCATCGACGACAAGCACGTGCCGTTGTACGGCGAAGGAAACAACATTCGCGACTGGCTCCACGTCGATGACCACACCCGCGGCATCGCCATGGTCCTCGTGGGCGGTCGCGCTGGCGAGATCTACAACATCGGCGGGGGAACGGAACTCACCAACAAGGAACTCACGCAGTTGCTCCTCGACGCCACCGGCAAGGACTGGTCGTACGTGGATCGCGTCCAAGACCGTCTCGGCCACGACCTCCGATACAGCGTCGACATTTCCAAGATCCGCGCAGAACTCGGCTACGAGCCGCACGTACCCTTCGAGCAAGGACTCACCGATGTGGTGCAGTGGTACCGCGACAACCGCGCGTGGTGGGAGCCCCTCAAGGCACGCGCCGCGTTGTGAGCCGATATCTGGTCACGGGTGCCGGCGGCATGCTCGGCACGGACCTGATGGCGGTTCTCGCTGATCGGGACGCCACAGGATTGTCCCGCGCGCAACTCGACATCACCGATCCGGCCGCCACGCTCTCGGCAGTGGCGGGCTACGACGTCGTGATCAACACCTCGGCCTACACGAAAGTCGACGATGCGGAAACGCATGAGGATGCCGCCTACGCCGTCAACGCTCTCGGGGCGCAGAACTTGGCCCGCGCCACCGCTACCCACGGGGCGATCCTCGTACAGCTCTCGACCGATTATGTGTTCAACGGCACCGCGACCCACCCCTATGCCGAGAACTCCCCGCGCGACCCGCAGTCCGCGTACGGACGCACCAAAGCGGAAGGCGAGCGGCTCGCACTGGAAGCCGACCCCGCGGGCACCCGGGTTATTCGCACCGCGTGGCTATATGGCGAGCACGGCGGCAACTTCGCGAAAACGATGCTGCGCCTGGCTGGTGAACGCGACACCGTTGACGTCGTGACGGACCAAGTCGGGCAACCCACGTGGACGATGGACCTTGCACACCAAATCGTCCGGATGATCGACGCCAAGGCACCGGCCGGCATCTACCACGGCACAAACTCGGGTCACGCGAGCTGGTTCGAGTTTGCGCAGGCGATATTCGGCCTCGGCGGACACGATCCTGATAGGGTCAGGCCGACCGGGAGCGCGCAGTTCGTTCGCCCGGCCCCGCGACCGTCTTATTCCGTCCTCGGCCACGATGCGTGGCTCGCGGCGGGAATCGAACCACCGCGGGACTGGCAGCTCGCGCTCGCAGCGGCATTCAGCACGGGAGCCCTGAAAGCATGACCACCCTCCGCGTCATCATCGACGAGATGCTCGCGTCCGCGCCCGGAAGCGTCGGCAGGTACACGGAGGAGCTTGTACGCGAGCTCATCAGCACCGCCCCACGTGGCTGCTACGTCGAAGCCGTGGTTGCCGCATCCACAGACCCTGAATACACCCTCATCCAGGAACGGTTGCCCGGCCTCCATGCGGTCCACAAGAGTGCGCTCGCCCGTCGGGAGTTGCAGGCCGCTTGGCAGCACGGATTCACGCGGCTGCCCGGAAAGGGGATGGTGCACGCACCGAGCCTCCTCGCTCCCCTCGCCAAGCACGATCGGCTTCACGAGAGTGACCAGATTGTCGTCACGGTCCACGATGTCGTCGCGTGGACCCGCCCGGATGCCCTCAGCCCGCGGGTGGTGTCATGGCACAAGTCGATGCTCAAACGTGCACAGCGCTACGCCGACGCGATAGTCGTGCCGAGCCACGCGGTTGCCGACCAGCTACGGGAGATCGTCGATCTGGGTGACCGCGTGCGCGTGATCAGTGGCGCCGCGAGCACGTCTCTCGATATCCCAGACGACGCCGACGAACGCGCCGAGCGATTGGGCCTTCCCGAGAGATACCTCTTGGCCATCGGGGGCCTCGATCCCCGCAAGGGCATCGATCTACTCGTGGCAGCAATGCCGCAGGTTTCCGATGATGTACCGCTGCTCATCGTGGGGCCGAGCGATGCTGACGCCGCACTTGTTGGCGCTATCGCGGAGGCCGGGCTTGATTCCCATCGGGTACGCGGGCTGGGTACGCTCACCGATTCTGACCTCGCCGTCGCCCTTGATCGCGCAGCGGTGTTCGTCTATCCCAATCTCGAGGAGGGCTTCGGAATGCCCGTCTTGGAGGCATTCACGCTCGGCACTCCCGTCGTGCACTCCGATGCCCCGGCCCTGCTCGAGCTCGCCGTCGATGCAGGGATCGTCGTGGAGCGCGGGGACGACACCGGCTACGGCGAGCGTCTCGCGGTGGGTATCAACTCCGTTCTCGACGATCACGAACTCGCCGAGCGGCTCACCTATTCGGGGTCTGACCGGGCGAAGGCGTTCAGCTGGCGCGGTGCCGCCGAGAAAGTCTGGCAACTGCACGCCGATCTCTAGCTAGTTCGTCGGCTCCGGTGTAGCGATCACGAGTTGGCTGGCCACGAGTTCGAGGATGTACGCGAAGTCCGGATTGTCGGGATCAACGTTCGGCGGAACGAGTTCGAGCGTCGCGATATCTTGCCCCCGCGACTTGCCCGCCAGATCGACGAACTGACCGAGGACCGACTGCGGGATATCCGTGCTCACCACCTGCGCCCCGGCCTTGGCGACCGACTGGAACTTGCTCAGGATGTTGGCGGGTTCGAACTGTTGGATGATCGCTTCCTGCACTTGACGCTGACGTTCCATGCGCGCGTAATCGGTCGTGCCTGCCCTAATCCGTGCGTAGGCGAGGGCGACGCCGCCGTTCATCAGCTGCACTCCAGGCTCGATCCACGAAGCGTTGGGATCGTAGGGCTGGCCGTTCTCATCGACTTCGTCGGTGACGGGCAGGCGGTCGGCGACATCGATAGTGATTCCGCCGAGCGCGTCGATGAGATCGGCAAATCCCTGCATGTCGATGAGCACGTAGTACTGGATGGTGATGCCGAGCACACCCTCGACGGCATCCCGCATCGCCTCGATGCCCGGCTGGCTCCCGTTCTTCTCCGCGTCGGGATACAACTCGGGGTGATAGAGCTCGACCTCGGTGTAGATGGAGTTGATGAGGCACACGTCGACATCACAACCGTCGGTGCCATAGCCATGGGGATATTCGGCGAGCATGGGTGACCCGGCCACGAACGGTACGTACAGCAGGTTGCGCGGAATGCCGATAATCGTCGCTTTGCCGGTGTCGGCCTCGACACTCACCACCGAGATGCTGTCGGGTCGAAGCCCTTCGCGATCAGCTCCAGCGTCGCCCCCGAGCAGCATGAAGTTGTAACGTCCATCAACCGGCGGCACGACCGTCTGGCCCGCAAAGACCTCTCCGACCGTGTCACGGGTCACACCGGCAACCATCACTCCGTAGGCGGCAGTTCCACCCACCGCAACGAGCGCAACGATGGCGAGCCCCGCGACGGCCGCCCTCGCCCGCTCGCCCACCCGCACGAGCCGGATGAGGCGCAGAGTGTCGAGCGTGAGTACGACCCAGAGCGCGGCGTAGAACAGAATCGCCGCCTGCGCGAGCCACAACGAGAAGTAGTTGGTCGCGATCGTAATGAAGACGGGTCGGGCGAGCGTGTAGACGAGCAACCCGATGGCGACGAGCGCCCACAGGACGAAGGTCGTACCGACCGCGAACCGACCCAGCCGACGACTACCGGCAAGCAGTTGGGCAGAGCCGGGGAGAAGCAGGTTGAGAACCACCAGCACCCACGCGCGTCGCGTCATGACACTCGGGTCGCGCGTGTCCGGATAACGGACCGGACTCGTAGACGTCATAGTGATCGGTTGAGCGCGGCGTTCTTCTCGTCCACGAGAGCCTCGAGCGATCGAGCAAAGTCCGCGAGCTTGAGGGTGAGCGCTTCGTCCCCGGAACCGAGAATGCGAGCCGCGAGCAGTCCCGCATTCCGAGCGCCCCCGATGGAGACCGTCGCGACAGGGATGCCCGCAGGCATCTGCACGATCGACAGCAGGGAATCCAAGCCGTCCAGCGTGGCGAGCGGTACTGGAACACCGATGACAGGCAGCGTCGTCACTGCGGCGAGCATTCCCGGCAAGTGCGCCGCTCCACCGGCGCCAGCGATGATGACCCGGATGCCCCGGCCCGCGGCGCCCTTACCGAAGGCGATCATCTTCTCGGCACTGCGGTGCGCCGAGACGACCTGCACTTCGTGGGCGATCCCGAACTCGGTGAGCGCGGCGGCAGCCTCGGACATCACACTCCAGTCGGAGTCTGAGCCCATCACGACGGCGACAACTGGTTCAGGCACGCACCAATGCTAGGTGTCAATCCTCAAAGAATGCCGCTGCGGCGCGCGCGCGGAACACCACGTCGTCGAGGTCATCACCGCCCGCTGTAGCATGGCCGACCTTGCGACCGGGGCGCGGTTCCTTGCCGTAGAAGTGATACTTCACGTCCGGTTGGTCGGCGAAGGCCGCCGGATAGCGGTCGGCGGTGGTGCCCCCGAGCACGTTGACCATGACACTCCACGCGTCACGCGTGGTGGTCGGGCCGAGGGGCAGATCCAGTACCGCACGAAGGTGCTGTTCGAATTGGCTCGTCGCGGAACCGTCGATGCTCCAGTGACCACTGTTGTGTGGTCGCATTGCGAGTTCGTTGACGAGGAGCCGGTCATCCGTAGTCTCGAACAGCTCGACCGCGAACGCGCCCGTGACATCGAGTTCGGCGGCAATCGTGGTCGCGATCTCGGCTGCGACCTGAATGAGTTTCGTCGACGCGCCGGGAGCCGGCGCGATGACTTCCACGCAGACACCATCGCGTTGAATCGACTCCACGACCGGCCACAACGCGATCTCGCCGGACGGGCGGCGCGCAAGCATCTGCGACAGCTCGCGACGGAACTCGACCAGCTCTTCAGCGAGCAAGGGTTCGCCACGCTCGAGCCAGTCGGCAACTTCGGCTCCCGCGGACACGACGCGTACCCCTTTGCCGTCATAGCCACCGCGCGGGGTCTTCACGATCGCCCGTCCACCGTGCTCCGCGAGAAATGCGTCGAGTTCGTCGACGGATGCCACGGCAGCCCAGTCGGGAACGGGCAGCCCGAGTTCCGTGAGGCGCGCACGCATCCGTAGCTTGTCTTGTGCGAACACCAGCGCATCTGGCCCGGGACGCACGACCACGCCCGCGTCAACCAGCGCGCGGAGCACAGACTGCGGAACATGCTCGTGGTCGAACGTGATCACGTCCGCGCCCTCCGCAAAACGCAGGACATCGTCGACGTTTCGGTAGTCGCCGAGCTGCGTGACGGCGATTCCGGCAGATTCTCCTGCGTTTTCGGCGAGCACGCGGATGCCCAATCCGAGCTCGAGCGCCGGGGGAACCATCATGCGCGCGAGTTGACCGCCACCGATCACGCCGACCGTCAGGGACATGCGGATCTCCTCAGTTACACTTCACCGACCACGTCCCATTCTGTCGCACCCCGGAGGCAACGCCATGCGCCTGCTGCTCAGCCAGCTCGCGCGTTTCGGGGTTGTCGGCCTCATCGGATTCGTCATCGACGTGGGAGTGTTCAACATTCTGCGGGCCACGGTGCTCGAACCGTCCGTATTGCACGAGGGACCGTTCATCGCGAAGGTCATCTCTACCTGTCTCGCTATCGCGGCGAACTACTTCGGCAATCGGTATTGGACGTTCGGCGCCACCCGCAGGGCGCAAGTCATCCGCGAGGGCGTCGAGTTCGTGGTCGTGAGTCTCGGGGGAATGGCCATCACCCTCGCGTGTCTGTGGGTCTCGCACTACGGGCTCGGATTCACCTCGGTACTCGCCGACAACATCGCGGGCAATGTCATCGGTCTCGGCCTCGGCACTGTCTTCCGCTTCGCCTTCTATCGGTCTTGGGTGTTTCACCCCAGCCGGTCGATGCCGTTGCGCTCAGTCACCGGCCCGGTAGCTGTCGTCGACATCGAACCGACTACAGAGACCGGGCAGCCCGCGCAGTCGACTCCACAAGGTCGTGGATAGCAGCCTGCACGAGCGCGGCCGATGGCACGTCGGCGAGCACAATCGTGTCGTTCACCACGACGTCTCCGCTGCGGAAGACCGACTGCAACCCCCGGCGCTCGACGGTGATGTCGGAGATCTTGAGAAGCAGCACCTCGTGCCTCGAGCGGGCGATGAGCCCGGATGACACGACGACTCTCCGCGTCGTGATCGTGTAGTTTCGCGACGACCAGCGCAGCAACGGCACCAACCAGCCCAGTAACACCAGTGCCCCCGCGACGGAGAGCAGCGCGGTGTTCTGCCACTGTTCCCGAAAGGTTCCGGAGAGAAATCCGACGCCCGCAGCGACGGCGAGCAGCACGAGCGTCGGCCAGAACAGCGCCCGTGCGTGCGGACGAAGGCGGGCGACGACCCTCTCGTCAGTCACACGTATCTCAGGTGGGTGACGTCGCCAGCAGCCACAGTGTGACCGTCGACGATCAGTCGGCCTTCACCATCGATGTCGGTCGCCGTGCCATAGAGGTCATCGCCGCTCGGCAGTTCGACACGCACGCTTCTGCCAATGGTGCTGCACTCCGCCGCGACCTGCGCACGGATGTCCGCCCCGGCGACCCACCCGTCATAGAGGCCGCGCAACTCCCGGAGATAGGCCGCAAGGGCACGATCGACCAGGTCGTCGGGCGACGCGCCTACGAGCGTAAGAGACGTCGATACCGGAGTCGGCAACTCCTCCGCCGCCATCGTGAGGTTGAGGCCGGCACCGATGACCACTCCCACCCCCGGTACCAATTCGGCGAGCAGCCCGGAAACTTTGAGCCCGTCCACCTGAACGTCGTTTGGCCACTTGAGGGTTACCGCGTGATCGGGCACGAGCGAACGAACCGCTCGGGTCATCGCAAGGCCCGCCAGCAGCGGAAGCCAACTGAGCCGGTCACCCTCAGACGGCGTGAGTAGTACGGATGCCGCGATCGTCTTGCCGGGCGGAGCCACCCAGGTACGCCCCAGCCGGCCGCGACCCGCAGTCTGGCTCGTGGTCGCGACCACGGAGAACTCCTGCTCGGTACCGGACCGTGCCCGCTGCACGAGAATCGCGTTCGTGGAACCGGTCTCGTCGAGCAGGTCAAGGCGATCAACTACCGCGCGGCTGAGGGGAAGGCGCATCCCCACAGGCTATCCCCGCGTTTCTGTCAGGTTCCGCCAACGCGACGCGCCATGCCGTGATGGGTAAAGTGACAGCGTGACCGACGACAACGACGCCAAGCACATCCCCGACCTCTCCACCACAGAAGGTCGCATCGCCGACCTCAAGGTGCGCTACCACGAGGCAGTCACGGCGAGTGGTGAAGCCGCAGTGGAGAAACAACACGCCAAGGGCAAAAAGACCGCGCGGGAGCGCATCGAACAATTGCTCGACCACGGCTCGTTCGTCGAACTCGATGAGTTCGTTCGACACCGCACGCACGCCTTCGGTATGGAGAAGAACCGCCCATACGGTGACGCCGTCGTGACGGGACTCGGAACCATCCACGGTCGTCAGGTCGCGGTGTACTCGCAAGACTTCACGATCTTCGGAGGATCCCTCGGCGAGGTCGCCGGCGAGAAGATCATCAAGGTCATGGATCACGCGCTCAAGACCGGCGTGCCGATCATCGGCATGCTCGACTCGGGTGGCGCGCGCATCCAGGAGGGTGTCGTCGCGCTCGGCAAGTACGGCGAGATCTTCCGCCGTAACACCCAAGCATCCGGCGTGATCCCACAGATCTCCATCATCATGGGCCCGGCGGCGGGCGGAGCGGTGTATTCACCCGCGCTGACCGACTTCGTGATCATGGTCGACAAGACCTCGCAGATGTTCGTGACCGGCCCCGATGTCATCAAGACCGTCACGGGCGAAGATGTCGGCATGGAGGAGTTGGGCGGCGCCCTCACCCACAACAAGATCTCCGGTGTTTCCCACTACCTCGCGAGTGACGAGGATGACGCCCTCGACTACGCCCGAACCCTCGTTGGTTTCTTGCCAGACAACAACCTGGCCGAACTCCCCGTCTACGAGAGCGAAGTCGAACTCGAGATCACCGACGAGGATCGCAAACTCAACAGCATCATCCCCGACAGTCCCAACCAGCCGTATGACGTGAAAACGGTCATCGAACACATCGTCGACAACGGCGACTTCCTCGAAACGCAGCCGCTGTACGCACCCAACATCGTCGTGGGATTTGGTCGCGTCGAGGGGCGCACAGTGGGCATCATCGCCAACCAACCACAGGCAATGGCAGGCACGCTCAACATCGAAGCCGGCGAGAAAGCCGCCCGCTTCCTGCGCTTCTGTGACGCGTTCAACATCCCGATCCTCACCCTCGTTGACGTGCCCGGCTACCTGCCCGGCACCGACCAAGAGTGGACCGGCGTCATCCGACGCGGTGCGAAACTGCTGTACGCCTACGCCGAAGCGACGGTCCCGCTCGTGACAGTCATCACGCGCAAGGCCTACGGAGGCGCATACATCGTCATGGGCTCGAAGCAAATGGGCGCCGACCTCAACTATGCGTGGCCCACTGCCGAGATCGCCGTGATGGGCGGACAGGGTGCCGTGAACATCCTGTACCGCGGCGAGATCAAGGCTGCGGAGGCCGCTGGTGAGGACGTCGCCGCAGTGCGGACCAGACTCGCCAACGAGTACACCTACAACGTGGCATCCCCGTTCCTCGCTGCCGAGCGTGGCGAACTCGATGGCATCATCGAACCCGCCGCAACCAGGGTCGCCGTCATCAAGGCGCTGCGGGCGCTGCGCACCAAGCGCGCCTCATTGCCCCCCAAGAAGCACGGAAACATTCCCCTGTGAGCGCGGATGCCGCGGGCCCCGAGATTCGCGTGATCTCTTCCTCGGCGACCCCCGAGGACATCGCTGCGGTCACGGTGGTGGTGAACCATGCCCTCGCCGAACTGGCGGACGAGCTCGGCGCCGAACCCGGCCCTGGCGTCTCCGCGTGGCAGCGCAGCCAACGGGCTCTTCGCACGCCGATGCGGCCCGGCCCGGGCGCGTGGCGCAGTTTTTCGGCCTGACATCGGATCACACCCCCCGTACTGGGGTATTTCTGCGGTTCGCCCAGATCGGGCATCCGCAGACAACTGAATCCGCAACAAAAACCGTCGAAACAGACCGTTCTACCCCCAAGAGCAGCCCAGAACATCAGGATTCCGTCGAATGTACCCCTATTTCCGCAGTTCTTCGCATCGTGAATTGCTGGATTTTCGGGGTATTTGTACTCAAAGTGTCCCCCTGACGTCCCCCAAAGAGACGACTTTTCGAACCTGTCTGCCCCACGCATAGTTGTAAGTGCTAGATGTTCCTCCTCTGGAGGACATCACCTTCATTGGCCGACTAGGGTAAGCGGGCCAATGTAAAGGGGGCGGGTCAGGGCGATATTCGGGTTATCGCCCTGACCCGAATCTTAGCGAGGGGCCGGATGTGGTGCTGTGCACCCCCGGCCCTTCTGCTTCTTCACCTATGGCGTGACAGGAACCCGCGGTATCTCGAGCCAAAGGTCCACTTCGTCGTCCTCGAGGGAATCCTGACCGAGGGCTACGGACTCGCTCGACGCGACTGATCGCAGCCCCACCACCGTGACGGCGACGTCGGAACCTTCCGGCACGGTGCGGGCGATAACCTTGTCGGCCTCCGTTTCGGCGATCGCCAGCGCCAGCCGGTTGAGCACCCGCTCGAGTTCGTCGTCGGAGAGGTCGTCGATTCCACCCTCGTCGAGAAGCGTGACCGTCGCGCCGCGACGGCGCGCGTTCATGACTTCGTCGCGAACAGCGTCATTGAGCAGCTTCCGCCCCCGAATTTCATCCCGGATGGCGCTCTCGAGATAGGTGCATTCGGCGCGTTGTTCGTCGGTGAGCGCACCGCCAGCATCCTGAATCTGGCGAAGCATGGTGAGGGCCATCGCGCTGGTCTGTCCAAGCCGGAACTGCCGCTCGTGCACGTGTGCCTCTTGGGCCGCCTGCCAGTCGGTCGCCTCGCGCTCGGCGAGGGAGAAGCGCTGGGCATCCTTGGACGCCTTGGCAAGCGCTGTAGCGAGAACATGGGAGACGGCTACCCACGATGCGCTCCCGACGATGCCGAGGCTGAAGATGCCCGCAGGACCAACTGCCCCCACGCCCACGACGGTGTGGACCACGAGGAATCCGATTCCGAGCCACGCGAAGGTGTGCCTGCCGCGCGTGGACGTGATGGTCATCAGAGTTCCGGATGCCGCGACATACCAACTCGCATAGCCCGTGCCCCCCGGGCGGGAGAAGTCGAGCTCATTCGCCACAAGCAGGGTGATCGCGATCACGATGGCGAAGTTGAACGCCGCCATCCAAATCGGCATGCGCACGGGACCCCACGGAAGCAAGCTCAGGATCGTGGCGACCGCATACAGCGCCATCGCCACGAAGATCGGTTCCATGTGCCGAGGGATGTCGAGCGTGTACGTGGCGAGCACGAGGTGATAGCCGGAGAAAACGCCAGCCATGCCGACGATGAGATAGCGGGGTACACCGATATTCACGCGTTACCCCCGGGCTCCAGCACGGGCGCTGCGACCGCATGCGGCCACCGGATGGTGACAATAGTTCCCTCTCCGGGAGCCGACTGGATCGTTGCCCGCCCGCCGGCATTGGCAATGCGTTCGAGAATGGAGACACGCACCCCAAGGCGATCGCTGGAGGCGGAAGTGTCGAACCCCGCGCCGGTGTCACCGATGACTACCTCGATACCGCCAGGGGCAACCGCTCGAACGGAAACCCAGCGGGTGACCTCCGCTTCCCCAGCGTGCTGGAGACTGTTGACCATTGCCTGAACCGATGCAGAGTAGATCGATTCGGATGCTTGCACCGGCAGCGAGCGGGTACCCACACTGCGCACGCGCAGCTCAAAGGGGCTCGACAGTGCCTCCGCGGCGCTTGTGATTCGCTCCGCGAGGCTGGTGAAGCGCACCATACTGCCATCGTCAGGGGTGGCGGCAGCAGCGTCGCGCAGATACCCGATCGCGTTGCCTGCCATCGTTGCGGCGAGTGCCTGTGCTTGCGGTGTGAACGCGCGAGCCGCCGAAATGAAGGTGGTGAGCACGCTGTCGTGCACGATCGAGTCGACCTGAACGCGCTCGACCTCGGTCGCATGCTGCCGTACGGCGTGACTGTAGCGGTCGAGAGCAGTTGCCTGCGCATTGTCGACCGAACTCGCCGCCTGACGGAGCATCGTCACGATGATCACGATTGCTGAGCCGAGGATGAGCGCGTACACGCCCTCGAGCACGGCGAGCTGCCAGGTGGCGCCGCCCCCCAGTGGCGTGATGCGCACGATGATGTAGATGAACGGGCACAAGAACAGGTAGATCGACGTGATGAGCGTCGGAAAGGCGATTGCTGCCATCGCCGTCGCCTGCGTGATGAGGTAGTTCAGCCAGTGGATCCCGTCGAACACCTCGGCGCCTGGGAGCACGAAGAATGGCCAGGTGATGAGTGCGGCGAGATACAGAATCGCGAAGAGGCCCTGCGACTGGCGCACCCAAACCTGGACTATCGACAGCACGAGGACAACGACGAGCATGCCGAACAGTGCGGGAACGACGATCCACAGCCAGACGGGTTGTGCCTCATCGAGCTGGCCGAGCATCCACGGAATCGTCTGCGCACCGAAAACGACACCAAACACCGCGACGCTGCGGGAAATTACCTTCTCGACCTGCTTGCGGCTGATCGGATTTCTCGGCTGCTTACTCTGCGGAAGCGGCCGGACGGCGATGGCGCTATCGACCATCTCCGCCATCCGGGTCGAGCCCTGGCAGAATGCCGTCTTCGACAGCACGGCGGAGAAGATCGACCTTCGTTGGCGCTGGACGCCCGACCTCGACGTATTTGACGCGAATGCGATCGAGATATTCGCGTGCTGTCGAGTACCCGATTCCCAGTTGCTGCGCGGCGAGCTTGAGTGGAAGGCCCGAGGCGTAGAGGTGGAGAATTTCCCGTTCACGGCGACCTAGTTGAGCCTTCGCGAAGTCGCGGTCCGCGTCGATTGCGGTCGCCCACTCGAGGTTGTTGAGCACCTCGCCGCGCGCCACAGTTGCCGCGGCCGCGAGGACCGTGCTGGTGGCCGAAGATTTGGGAATAACCCCCGCGGCGCCGGCGGCGAGCGCTTCCCGAACGCTCGCTACCCGGTCCGCGATGGAATGAACAAGCACTGCAGATCCCGTCGCCTGAACCCGCTTGACGTTGTCGGTGACCGTCGAACCGTCGCCCAGAGAGAGGTCGAGTACGACGACGTCCACCTCACGACCGGCAAGACTCTCGACGAATTCGTCAACGGTTGCTGCAGCAGTGACGAACTCGTAGCCCTGGTCGATGAAGGCGGCCTTGAGGCCGAGACGCACCGACTCGTGGTCATCGACGACGGCGACACGTACGAGGGACGTCGGGTGTGAGCCGTCCGTCTCCGTCGTCCTTGGCTGCATGATGTTCCGTTCTCGCTGGCCTGCGGTGGTATCTCATCGTACTGGCGTACCCGTGCAATGGTGCAGGAGACATACCGCCCGGCGCTAGGACCGCGCGAGTGTCCCGACCGCCTCCAGATGGTGAGTATGAGGAAACAGGTCGAAAGCGCGCAGCGCCGTCAACGTGTATCCGTGTCGCGAGAAGAGTTCGACGTCGCGCGCAAAAGCGACTGGGTCGCAGGCGACATAGACGATCTGGGCTGGCAAGAGTCCGGCCAGCGCGTCGACGACCTCCTTGCCAGCACCCGAGCGCGGCGGGTCGAGAACGACAGTTGCCCTAGCGAGTCGTGCGCGCTCCGACGGTGAGACAGAGGTGGCGAGTTCACGCACCCAGCGCTCGACTCGTGCGGTCTCAGCACGAGCGCCGAGCCACTCGGAAAGGTTCTCCGCCGCAAAGTCCGTTGCCTTGGCATCGCTCTCCACAGTCGTGATTCGGGTACCGGCGCCGAAGCGGTCGCCCACGGCTGCGGCGAACAGGCCCACGCCGCCGTAGAGGTCGAGGTTGTGGGCGTGCGGATCGAACGCATCGGGATCAATTGCACCCTGTACAGCCTGGGTGAGGGCCTCGGCAGCCGAGCGGTGCACTTGCCAGAATCCGCGATCGGAGAGTCTGAATTCCCGCCCGGCGACGACCTCGGTGATGATCGAGGGCTTCTGGTCCCCGATCACGAGGCGCGTGCCGCCCGTGGACGGGTTCAGGACGTCGACGTGGTCGAAACCCGTGAAGTCCTGATCGAGCGGGGCCGCGGCGGCAAGTTCATCCGTCGCCAACGGCAGGTCACTGACCGGGATGACCCGGTGCGAGCGAGCGGCGTAGGGGCCGGGGCGTCCGTCCTCGCCGACGTGCAGGCGCACGCGCGTTCGCCACCCGGTACCGGACCGTTCCTCATCGCCGGGCAGCGCTTCGACGAGAACATCGCTCTCGATACCTGCCATGCGCTTCAGAGAATCCGTCAGAACGTGTCGCTTGAGCTCCCGCTGGTGCGCGAGTTCGATGTGACCGAACTCGGCGCCGCCCGCGCGGTCCGCCGGGTCGCGCTCGAGCGCGGCGGCCGACCAGACGTGATCGCGCCGGAACTCGCTGGGTTCCACCACCGTGAGGGTTTCCGCACGCCAAAACTTCGCCTTGCTGTCATCGCTAACGCGGGCGATAACCCGTTCACCGGGGATCGCGTCGGCAACGAAGACGACACGTCCCTCGTGTCGCGCGACGGAGACTCCCCCGTGCGCGATGTTGGTAACGTCGACCTCGATCGACTTTCCAGCCCATTCACCCATCCTCCGAGCATAGGAGTCCCGTGCGTCTGTATCTCGCGTCGACGTCTCCTGCGAGGCTCGCGACCCTGCGCGCGGCGGGAGTCGAACCTGTTCTGGTGTCGCCCGGGGTCGACGAGGAAGCGGCCGCGGCCGCGGCCGGACCGCTGGACGGTCCCGGTCTCGTGCAACTACTCGCGCGAGCCAAAGCCGAGGCCATCGTCGACACCCTGGTCAACGACCGCGCGATCGACGGAGTCATCCTCGGAGGCGACTCGGCTTTCGAACTCGATGGCGAGCTGTTCGGCAAACCTCACCACCCCGAGGTGGCCCGCGAGCGCTGGCGCGCCCAGCGCGGCCGCACGGGCCTTCTGCACTCGGGACACTGGGTGATCGACCACCGGGACGGCGCGGCCCGGGCCGCCGTGGGTGGCGTGTCCACGGCATCCGTGACCTTCGCCGACATCTCTGACGCCGAGATCGACGCCTATGTCGCTACCGGGGAGCCGCTTCAGGTCGCCGGCGCCTTCACCATCGATAGCCTCGGATCGGCATTCATCACCCGCGTGGAGGGTGACCCGCACGCCGTCGTCGGTCTCTCAGTGTCACTCCTGCGTTCGCTGCTACTCGACCTCGGAATCACGTGGTCGGACCTGTGGAACGTCCCGCGGTTGTAGGCCCCCACAGCGCATGTCGCTGGTTTTTGTCGGGTACACCTCATCCGGTGCGCTCGTGCGCCAATAGGCTGGGGGATTATGTCTCGCATCACGAAGGTCCTCATCGCCAACCGCGGGGAGATCGCAGTTCGCGTTATCCGCGCTGCGAAAGACAGTGGCATCGCCTCCGTCGCGGTTTACGCCGATCAGGATAGGGATGCTCGGCACGTCAAGCTGGCCGACGAGGCATACTCCCTCGACGGCACCACGAGCGCCGAGACGTACCTCGTCATCGAGAAGCTGCTGTCGGTCGCGCGTCGCTCGGGAGCGGACGCCGTTCATCCCGGTTACGGCTTCCTCGCGGAGAACGCGGTCTTCGCGCAATCGGTCATCGATGCCGGGCTCATCTGGATCGGCCCGTCGCCGGACGCGATCGAGAAGCTCGGCGACAAGGTCTCCGCTCGGCACATCGCCGAGAAAGTCGGCGCACCGCTCGCGCCGGGAACGCTCAATCCGGTATCCGGCGCCGACGAGGTGCTCGAGTTCGTCGACCTGCACGGGCTTCCCGTCGCGATCAAGGCGGCCTTCGGCGGCGGCGGTCGCGGTCTCAAAGTGGCCCGCACGCGGGAAGAGATTCCGGAACTTTTTGAGTCCGCGACGCGCGAGGCGATCGCCGCTTTCGGTCGCGGCGAGTGCTTCGTCGAGAAGTACCTCGACCAGCCCCGCCACGTCGAGACCCAGTGCCTCGCCGACTCCCACGGCAACGTCGTCGTCATCTCGACCCGGGACTGTTCCCTGCAACGCCGCCACCAGAAGCTCGTCGAGGAGGCGCCCGCGCCGTTCCTCACCGATGAGCAGAATGCCGAGCTCTACTCCTCCTCAAAGGCGATCCTCAAAGAGGTCGGATACCTGGGCGCCGGCACCTGCGAGTTCCTCGTGGCCAAAGACGGCACAATCTCCTTCCTCGAGGTGAACACCCGACTTCAAGTCGAGCACCCCGTCTCTGAAGAGGTCACGGGCATCGACCTCGTGCGCGAGCAATTCCGCATCGCTGAGGGCCAGGCGATCGGCTACGACGACCCGACTCCCATCGGCCACTCCTTCGAGTTCCGCATCAACGGCGAAGACCCCGGACTCAACTTCATGCCCTCCCCCGGCCCCGTCAGCGTGCTCCGGATGCCCGGAGGCCCGGGCGTCCGCGTCGACTCCGGCGTCACCACCGGCGATGTCATCAGTGGCGCATTCGACTCGCTCCTCGCCAAACTCATCGTCACCGGATCCAGTCGCGAAGACGCCCTCGAGCGCTCCCGTCGCGCACTCGACGAGTTCGAGGTTGCTGGCCTGCCGACCGTGCTGCCGTTCCACCGCAAGATCGTGCGGGACTCTGCATTCACGTCATCGCCGTTCTCGATCTACACCCGCTGGATCGAAACCGACTTCGTCAACGACATCGAGCCGTGGAGCGGGTCCCTTCCCGAAGGCGCAGCACCTGTCGCGCGCCACAACGTCGTCCTCGAGGTCGCGGGCAAGCGGGTCGAGATCTCATTGCCCACCAAGCTCGTTCCCACCAGCGGCGGTGGCACGGCGCTCGCTGCACCGCCCAAGCGGCGGGCCGCGTCATCCGTCAGCACCGTCACCGGCGACTCGGTCAAGGCGCCGATGCAAGCAACAGTGGTCAAACTGGCCGTGGCGGAAGGTGATCGCGTGGTGAAAGGTGACCTGATCCTGGTGCTCGAGGCGATGAAGATGGAACAGCCGCTCACCGCCCACAAAGACGGTACGGTCACCTCGGTCAACGCCAAGGTAGGCATGACGGTGTCGTCGGGTCACCTGCTCCTGAACATCGCGGACTAGCGCCCCGCCCCCCGCGGTTCAGAATTCCGGATGCGGCGTGGCTGGTGAGGCCACTGGGAGCACCGTGACCCCTCTGACGCCTTCGTGCACAACTGCCCCGCAGCATCCGGAATCCTGAACCGGGGCTACGCGGGCAGGACCGGGTTCCAGGCTCGAGTGGCTAGCGCGCCCAGCACCATCGACTCGCACCACTCCCAGCGCGTGGTGACTGCCTCGAACGAGAGCCGCACCACGACGTAGCCCCGCCGGAGCAGCTCGGCGTCACGCCGCCGATCATTTTCGAACGCTGTCGGGTCTTGGTGGTAGGTGCGCCCGTCGACCTCGACGACGAGGCGAGTTCCGCGCACAACCATGTCGACGTCGCCGACTCCGGCGATCCTCACCTGCCGATCAACCCGGATGCCCCGACCCGCCAATCGCTGCGACACCAGTGACTCCGCGCCCGAACCGCAGCCGGGTCGCGCCCGTGACGCAAGGAGTCGTGCAGCAGCCGACTCTCCCTCAAACACTGCCAGGAGATCCGCAACCGACAGCTGTCCGAGAGCAGATTCCAGACATGCCAGAGCTGTCTCGCGATCACACCACGCGACGACCTGACGCAACGTCGTGGGGATATCGAGCCGCCAGCATTCGGCGTCGACTCGCAACGGCGGCGCATCCCAATGGAGCACCACCCTACGCGGCACGCGCGCCAGACGAGTCGCATGCGGCTCGACCGACACATGGATTCGCTTGTCGAAACCCGCCCAGAGACCGTACGTATGTGCACTGCTAGGGCCAGCAAGTCGCGCACCAAGCCGAACCGCCGCCACGATCTCCGGCCGCGTCGAGGGGAGCACATAGCGGGCCTGCCGAACCCGAATGATTCCACCGCCGCGAACGGCCGCCGCGATCTGGCGACCTGTCGAACCGCCGGCGAGAAGCTGGCGCCGGGTACTCGCAGAGCCCCAGCGCGCTACAGTCGCTGCTGCTGTCATGGGATGAGGATGCCGCGGCGCAGCGGCGCCGAGGCGCGATCACTGGCATCCGTGGCCGTTCATCACTCCGGGGTTGCTGTTGAGGATGTGGCGCACGAGCGCGTCGTGACCTCCCGAGCCCCATCGGCCTCACCCACCACGCAGACTCCGGAATGATGGCCCGGCCGGGGCCGGCCCCGGGCCCGGTGCCCCGGGCGGGGACTAGTTGACGATGTGCATCGCGCGCGCGGCATCCGTGATGCTGCTGGTGAGCGACGGGTATACCGAGAAGGCACGCGCGAGTTGGTCGACCGTGAGGCGGTGCTCGACGGCGAGCGCGATGGGGAGGATGAGTTCTGACGCCTTCGGGGCCACGATGACGCCGCCGATGACGGTGCCAGACCCCGTGCGCGCGAACAGTTTCACGAAACCGTCCTTGATGCCCATCATTTTGGCGCGCGGGTTGGAGGCGAGCGGAAGCTTGTAGATATCGCCCTGGGCGATGCCGTCTTCAATCTGTTTCTGAGTCCACCCGACTGTTGCGATCTCGGGCTGGGTGAAGATGTTCGACGTGATGTTGCGCAGTTCCGTGGGGTTCACTGCGTCACCCATGGCGTGGAACACGGCCGTTCGACCCTGCTGCGATGCGACAGACGCCAGCGGCAGGAAGTCGGAGCAGTCGCCGGCCGCGTAGATCGATGGCATCGAGGTACGCGCGACCCGATTCACCCGGATGTGCCCGGATTCGGTGAGCTGCACCCCAGCCTCCGCTAATCCGAGGCCCTCGGTGTTGGGGATGGATCCCACGGCGAGCAAGCAGTGCGACCCCTCGACAGTCCGGCCGTCCGCGAGGGTCGCCACGACCCCGTCCTTGGTGCGCTTGACCGAGTCAGCACGTGACTTGGAGAGCACGGTCATCCCGTTGCGCTTGAAAACATCCTCGATGACTCGCGCAGCGTCGAGGTCCTCACCCGGGAGCACCCGGTCACGGGAGGAGATGAGGGTGACCTTCGAGCCGAGGGCGGTGTAGGCAGACGCGAACTCGGCGCCTGTGACACCCGAGCCGACCACGATCAGGTGTTCCGGCACCTCCTCGAGCGTGTAGAGCTGTGTCCAGGTGAAGATGCGTTCGCCGTCCGGCTTCGCGGTGGAAAGGATGCGCGGCCGCGCCCCCACCGAAATGACGACCGTATCGGCGTTGACTTCGTCGAAATCCGTTCCCGATTTGCCCTTTCCCGTGGACACCACGAGGCGCTGCGGACCGTCGAGCCGACCCTCACCGTGGATGATCCGCACGCCCGCCTTGATGAGCTGCGACTTCATGTCTTCGGATTGCTGACGAGCGAGGCGCATGAGCCGGGCGTTGACCGCAGCGAGATTCACTGTGACCTCGGGGCGCACCGCGCGCCCCGAGTCGGAGCGCGCGAAGAATTGAACGCCGAGGTCTGCGGCTTCGCCAATGCCGTTGGTGGCTTCCGCCGTCGCGATGAGCGACTTGGAGGGAACGACATCGGTGAGAACCGCCGAACCGCCGACGCCCTCCCGCTCGACGAGCGTGACCTCGGCACCGAGCTGTGCGCCGGCCAGGGCTGCCTCGTAACCACCGGGGCCGCCGCCGAGGATCGCGATGCGCTGCTTTCGCTCGAATTCATAGGCCATGCTGCAATCCTCCCTTAAACGCACCCCGCATGCCTGCCACCGGGCCGCAGTACGCGCGCTGACCGTGGGTGGTGCCGAGGCATCCCGACAGGGTTAAACACGCCGCGGAGTCCTAGAGTGTTGGGATGCCCAATCCCTTGGATGACCTCGCCACAAACCCCTTCGACATTGCCGCCGAGGCCGCGACGCAGATCGCGGAGAAGACGGGCGTCGAACGCCATGACATCGCACTGACCCTCGGGAGCGGCTGGGCGAAAGCAGCGGATCTCATCGGCGAGACAACCGCAACCATCACCGCACAGGACATCGTGGGGTTCGGCAAGCCGGCGCTCGAGGGCCACGTTGGCACCCTTCGGTCGATCCTCCTGCCGAACGGCAAGCGAGCCCTCGTGATCGGCGCTCGCACGCACTATTACGAAGGTCACGGCGTTCGACGAGTCGTGCATTCGGTGCGGACCGCAGCGGCGACCGGCGCCACGACCATGATCCTCACTAACGGTGCGGGCGGCATCAAGGAGACCTGGAAGCCCGGCACCCCGGTACTGATCAGCGACCACATCAACCTCACGGCGGATTCGCCCCTGGAGGGTGCGACCTTCATCGATCTGACCGATCTCTACAGCTCACGGCTGCGCTCGATCGCGAAGGGCATTGACGGCGACCTCGACGAGGGCGTGTACTGCCAGTTCCGCGGACCCAACTACGAGACCCCCGCCGAAGTGCAAATGGCGAAGACGATCGGCGGGCACATCGTGGGAATGTCCACCGCACTCGAGGCGATCGCCGCCCGTCAGGCCGGAATGGAGATCCTCGGGATGTCACTCATCACCAACCTCGCAGCGGGCATCCAGAAGACCCCGCTCAGCCATGAAGAGGTCATTCAGGCGGGCAAAGATGCCGAAGTGAAGATTAGCGGCCTGCTGGCTCAGATTGTGGCGGCGATCTAATGGACCTCCTGACGACCGCGCGGGCCTGGCGCGACCAAGACCCGGATGCCACGACCAGAGCCGAACTCGATGACCTCATCACCGCCGCCGAGGCCGGTGAGCTCACGCCTCTCGCTGAGCGCTTCTCGTCCCGCTTGGCTTTCGGAACGGCTGGACTCCGCGGCGAACTGGGTGCCGGGCCGAACCGCATGAACCGGGTTCTCGTCACCCAGGCGGCTGCGGGACTCGCCGCATACCTCCTGTCGAAGGATCCAAGCCCGAGCATCGTGATCGGGTATGACGGCCGACGCAACTCCGAGGTGTTCGCACGCGACACTGCCACGATCATGGCTGGCGCCGGAGTGGCGACTACGCTGCTCCCCCGGCACCTCCCGACTCCCGTCCTCGCCTTCGCCGTGCGTCACTTCGACACGAGCGCCGGAGTCATGGTTACCGCGAGCCACAATCCCGCGAACGACAACGGCTACAAGGTCTACCTCGGCAAAGACGACCATGGCTCGCAAATCGTGCCGCCCGAAGACGGGCTCATCGCCGCCGACATCGACATCGTCGCGAAGGGCTCGATCACCGATCTGCCACGCTCGACCGACTTCATCGTCGCCGACGACACCGTCGTGCACGAGTACGTGCGTGAGACGGCGGCCCTCGCGACTCCGGGCGCTCCCCTGTCCTTCGTGTATTCCGCGATGCACGGGGTCGGCTGGGAGACCGCGAAGGCCGTGTTCATCGCTGCGGGCTTCGGCGAGCCTGCCGTCGTCACCGAACAGGTCGAGCCGGATGCCACCTTCCCCACGGTCGCTTTCCCGAACCCCGAGGAACCCGGCGCCATGGATCTCACCTTCGCACGGGCTGAGGAGGTCGGCGCCGACCTCGCGATCGTCAACGATCCGGACGCCGACCGGCTCGCGGTCGCCGTGCCATCCGCTGACGGCGTCTGGCGACGTCTCACGGGCAACGAGGTCGGGTATCTGCTCGGCTGGCGCGCCGCGGAAAGGGCCGACGCGGATGGCGTGCTCGCGGCATCCATCGTCTCGTCCCCCGCTCTGCGGGCCGTCGCGGACGCGTACCAGCTGCGCTACGAAGACACTCTCACCGGCTTCAAATGGATCTCGCGGGTGCCAGGCCTTTCCTACGGCTACGAGGAGGCACTCGGCTATCTGGTCGACCCCGGCGTGGTGCGGGACAAGGACGGCATCTCGGCAGCGGTCGACTTCCTCTCCCTGGTTTCCGAGCTCAAAGCCGACGGCAAGTCCGTCGATGATCACCTCAACGACTTCGCCGACCGGTTCGGGGCGTTCGCGTCGGCCCAACTATCGCTGCGCTTCGACGACCTCTCCCTCATCGGTGCCGCGATGAGTCGCCTGCGCGCGACACCTCCCGTCCACGTTGGTTCGGTGATCGTCGAAACTATTGACGACTTCGCCGACGGGTTCGCGCACTATCCAGCAAGCGACATACTCAGGATGCACCTCACCGACGGTGCCCGGATCGTCGTGCGGCCCAGCGGGACGGAACCTAAGCTCAAGGTCTACATCGACGCGTCGAGCAACTCCGGTACCGCGCACGAGCGTCGCGCCGCCGCCGAGGCTGTCGTTGCCGAACTTGAGGCCGGGATGAAGGCGTTACTCGCGTAGTCGCAGATCCGCCGGCAGGAGACTCGAGCCCGAGCCCCAAGCGGATCAACCGAGCGCACCCTCGAGCTTCGTGCTCAGCTCTGCGGTGTCGAAGTAGTTCTCGATCACGATGACGGAAGCGTTGGTCTTGCCGATTGCCTCGACGAACTCGTTCGAGGTGAGGATCACCTGAGCGTCCGCGGCGACCTGCTTGACTGACGCGATGTCGGCGGCAATCACTGTCGCCTCGACACCCAGCTTGCGAAGCACCCGCTCGGCGTTCACCTTGAGGATTCCGGAGCTACCGATACCCGCGCCACAGATGGTCACGATCTTCACACTTCCACCGCGCCCATGATGCGTTGAACCTCGTCGGCGCTCGTCGCCGCCGCGAGATCGGCGATGGCCGAAGAATCGTTGAACACGTTGGCGACCGCGGCGACCGCGGCGAGGTGCTCCGATGACGTCCGCACAGCAAGCCCCAGCACCACGCTCACCGGATCGTTGTAAGGGTGGCCGAAGTCGACAGGCTCAGCGAGAGTGACGATCGACAGTCCGTCGGCGAGTACCTCCGGCCCCGGGCGGGCGTGCGCAAGCGCAAGCCCCGGTGCGATCACGACGTAGGGGCCGTGTTCCTCGATCATCCGGATCATCTCGCCGGAGTAGCCCACACGCGCGGCTCCCGACCGTGCGAGCGCTTCGCCCGCTAGGGTCACCGCCGCGCGCCAGTCGGCCGCCTCTGCGGCGATGACGATGGCGCTCTCCGGGAGCGGGGGAAGGGTCATCCGCTAGGCCGCTTCGAACCCTGAGGTGATGATGTCGGCAAGTTCCTCGCGGTCTTCGAGCGGGAGGAACGACGCCGCAGCAGCGTTGAGCTGGAACACCGCGAGGTCGGTGAGATCGTAGCCAAAGGCATCAGCCAGGATGAACAACTCGCGGCTGAGCGAGGTCGCACTCATGAGGCGATTGTCGGTGTTGACCGTGACCCGGAATCCCAACTGGTACAGCAAGTCGAAGGGGTGGTCGACAAGCTCGGAGCCCCACTGCTCGATCGCGCCGGTCTGCAAGTTCGAACTCGGTGAAAGCTCCAGCGCAATCTCGCGATCCTTGACCCATTGGGCAACCGGTCCGAGAGTCACGTACGTGTTTTCGTCGTCCTCGCGAGCGGTCGTGATGTCTTCCGCAAGGCGAACACCGTGACCCAGTCGCAGTGCGCGACCGTCGAAGAGTGCTCCGCGAATCGATTCGATGCCGTCTGCCTCGCCCGCGTGCACGGTGGCGGGCATGTAGTGCCGCGCGAGGTAGTCGAAGGCTTCCCGGAGATTTACCGCGGGAAACCCAGCCTCGGCCCCAGCGATGTCAAACCCCACCACGCCGTGGTTACGGTGCCGCACCGCGAGTTCGGCAATCTCGAGGCCTCGATCGGCGTGCCTCATGGCGCTGATCAGTTGACCGACACGGATGCTGCCGCCTCCGGCCGCGACGTCGGCGACTCCAGCCTCGAGGCCCTCCTGCACCGCCTCGACGGTCTGGTCGAGGGTGAGCCCCCTGGTGAGGTGCTGCTCGGGCGCCCAGCGGATCTCGCCGTAGACCACGCCGTCGGCGCCGAGGTCGTGAACGAACTCGCGGGCGACTCGGGTGAGGCCCTCCGGGGTCTGCATGACACCGGTCGTGATGTCGAACGTCTTGAGGTACTCGACCAGCGACCCGGAGTCGGCTTGGTTCGCGAACCAAGAACCGAGTTCCGCGGCATCCGTCGCAGGAACCTCCATACCGACAGCATCGGCAAGTTCGATGATCGTCTGCGGCCGTAGCCCGCCGTCGAGGTGATCATGGAGGGAGACCTTCGGCAGCGCCGTGATGTTTGCCCCACCACCGGGCATGATGAAGTCGTCATGAGCAGCGTTCATGGGTCAAATCTATCTCTCTCCCGCTGGGCACTAGCCTCGAACTGTGCCCACCAAGATCATCCTCGACTGCGACCCCGGCCACGACGACGCGATAGCCATGCTTCTCGCGTGGGGGAACCCCGAAATCGACCTCGTCGGAGTGACCACCGTCATGGGCAACCAGACGATCGAGAAGGTCACCAGAAACGCGCTCTCGGTCGCCAGAGTCGCCGGCATCACCGGTGTTCCGTTCGCGCGCGGGGCCCACCGCCCCCTCGTCAGGCAGGTCGAGGTCGCCGAATCGATCCACGGCGATTCGGGGCTCGACGGTCCGGTGCTTCCGGACCCCACGATCGAACTCGATCCTCGCCACGCCGTCGATTTCATCATCGATACCGTCATGGCCGCCGAACCTGGCGAGATCACCCTGGTGCCGACCGGCGCCCTCACGAACATCGCAATGGCCGTGCGAAAGGAACCTCGCATCGCGTCCCGTGTGAAGCAGGTAGTGCTCATGGGTGGCGGTGTAAACGTGGGCAACTGGAGCGCCACGAGCGAGTTCAACATCGTCATCGATCCCGAGTCGGCGCACATCGTGTTCAACGAGGCATGGCCCCTCACGATGGTCGGCCTCGACCTCACCCACGAAGCGCTGGCCACCCCCGAGGTCGCCGCCGCCATCGCGGCGGTCGGAACGGGGCCTGCGCGATTCGTGGGTGAACTGCTGGAGTTTTTCGGCCACACCTACCGTGACCAGCAGGGTTTCGAGTATCCGCCGGTACATGATCCCTGCGCTGTCGCCTTTGTGATCGACCCGACGGTCATGCAGACGGTGCGAGTACCGCTGGACGTCGAGCTCACCGGCACCCTGACCCTCGGGATGACCGTGGCCGACTTCCGCGCCCCGGCACCGGAGGACTGCACGACACAGGTCGCGCGCAAGCTCGACCACCCGAAGTTCTGGGGGCTCGTGGTTGACGCGCTGGAGCGTATCGGCGACCCGGAGTAGTCCCGCACATGCTCTCGCCTCCGTGAGAGTACACACATGTGCGTACTCTCACGGAACGAGGGAGCGGATGCACGTACTTTCGCGGGATGCACTCACTCCCTCCGGAACTCTGGAATCGCTCATTCGGCGTCAGCGAGGCGCTGGAGCTCGGAATCACGGCCGCTCAGTTGAGATCGCCACGGCTCGCGCACCCGTTTTGGGGCATCCGGGCAGAGTCCGAGCGAACGGGCCTTGACCTCATCCGGGCGTTCGCACCACGGATGCCCCCGCGCGCCTTCTACTACGGCACGACGGCGGCGTTGCTGCACGGGCTTCCCTTGCCACCGCGGCTCAAGCGGAAGGTGCTACCCCTACACATCGCCGTGATGGCGGGCCAACGAAGGGTCGTTGCCCGTGGGGTGACGGCGCACCATGTGACCATCGACCCGGACGACATTGAAACGATCGACGGGCTGCGCGTCACCACCGTGGAGCGTACGTGGTGCGACCTAGCGGCCACCGGTGTCACCTTGGCAGAGCTCGTAGCTGCGGGAGATGCTGCCCTGTGGCGCCGCGATCCCAAGACTCACCTCCGGCGCATCCGGGCAGCAACCGCTCGCTATGAGGGTCGGCGCGGAGCACGCCTCATCCGCGATGCCGTGCCGTTGCTGACGGATCGCTCAGACTCGCCACCGGAGTCAGAGCTCCGGGTGGCCTTCATCCAGGCAGGGCTGCCAAGGCCACTCCCCAACTACCAGATCCGTCATCTCGGTCGTCTGGTCGCCACCCCCGACCTAACGTGGCCAGAAAGGCGTGTTCTCGTTGAGTACGAGGGGGAGCACCATCTCACGGATGCACGCCAGTGGGCGTACGACATCGAGCGGTATGCACGTCTGACTGAACTGGGGTGGACCGTCATCCGCGCAACCGCAGCGGACTATCGCGACCCGGCAAAGCTCATCGCGCGAGTTGCTCGTGCCCTCACTACGGCTCACTGAGAGTACATATTTCTGCTCCCCCCATCCGCGAAAGGCCGCGTATGTGCGTACTCTCGCGGGGCGGGGCGGGGCGGGCGGGGCGGGCGGGGGGCTCAGTCGACGCGACCCGCGATGAGCGGTCCGCCATTGTCGATCGCGGAACCCGCGTCCCCCACCGCGTAGCCGCCCGCGACGGCCTCGATGGCCCGCTCAAAGCGGGCCGGGTCGCTCGTGTGCATCGTGAAGAGCGGTTGGCCCTTGGTCACTGCGTCGCCAGGCTTGGCGTGCAGGTCGATGCCAGCGGCATGGTCAACCGGATCCTCCTTGCGAGCGCGACCCGCTCCGAGACGCCACGCGGCGACACCGAAAGGCAGTGCATGCTGCGTGGTGAGAACGCCGTCGCGCTCGGCGGTCACGATATGGGATTCCTTCGCGACCGGGAGCGCGGCATCCGGATCACCCCCTTGGGCGGAGATCATTGCGCGCCAAGTGTCCATCGCCCGACCGTCGGCGAGGGCAGCTTCGACGTCGGCGTCCGGTTGACCAGCGAGGGCGAGCATCTCCCGCGCGAGGGCGATCGTGAGCTCGACGACATCCTTGGGGCCACCACCGGCGAGAACCTCGACCGACTCACGAACTTCGTTGGCATTGCCGATGGCGAACCCGAGCGGAACGTTCATGTTGCTCAGCAACGCGACGGTCTTGACACCGGCATCCTTGCCGATGCGCACCATCGTCTCCGCCAGTTCACGGCTTCGCACGGGGTCTTGCATAAACGCGCCAGAGCCGAACTTCACATCGAGCACGAGAGCCGCAGTGCCCTCGGCGATCTTCTTGCTCATGATCGAGGACGCAATCAGTGGTATCGCCTCAACGGTCCCCGTAATGTCACGAAGGGCGTACAGCTTGCCGTCGGCAGGGGCGAGCCCGGAGCCTGCAGCACACACCACAGCGCCGACCGAGCGCAACTGCGCCATGAACTCCTCGTTCGTGAGCGATGCGCGCCAGCCCGGGATGCTCTCCAGCTTGTCGAGTGTGCCCCCGGTGTGGCCGAGGCCACGGCCAGAGAGTTGCGGCACCGCCACGCCGAACGAGGCCACGAGAGGCGCGAGGGGCAAGGTGATCTTGTCGCCGACACCGCCAGTGGAATGCTTGTCGGTCGTGGGCTTGCCGAGTCCGTCGAACGACAGCGTTTCCCCCGAAGCGATCATTGCGAGGGTCAGATCGCGGATTTCCTCGCGCTCCATCCCGTTGAGGAAGATGGCCATCGCCATCGCCGCCATCTGCTCGTCGCCAACATAGCCTCGCGTGTACGCGTCGATAAGCCAATTGACTTGCGCGGTGGTGAGCGTGCCCTTGTCGCGTTTAGTCCGGATGAGATCTACTACGTCGAACGCCTCGACACTCATGCGCGCTTCTCTCCCTCAGCGGAATAGGCCTCGAGCGTGCGTGGCCCGAACGCATCGGGGATCACCTCGTCGATCGTCCTGATTCCCGACACGGTCTCCAGCAGCATGCCCTCTGCCGAATGTTCGAAGAGAAGCTGCCGACAACGACCGCACGGCATAAGCGCATTGCCGTGGCCGTCCACGCAGGTGAAGGCGACGAGCTTGCCGCCGCCAGTCATGTGCAGGCTCGACACGAGAGCGCACTCCGCGCACAGCGTGAGCCCATACGACGCGTTCTCGACATTGGCTCCCGAAAGCACGCGACCGTCATCCACGATTGCGGCCACCCCCACGGGAAAGTTCGAGTACGGAACGTAGGCATGCTGGAGCGCATCCTTGGCAACAGCCCGCAGGGCATCCCAATCAATGTGGGTGGTCATGACTTTATGTACGGCTTTCCGTCCGCTGCGGGCGCTCGCACCTGGCCGACCAGGCCCGCTACCGCGAAGATCGTGACGAGGTAGGGCAGCATCAACATGAACTCGCTGGGAACCGGTGAGCCGATAATGCTGAGCACGTTTTGCAGGTTCGAGGCGAATCCGAACAGCAGCGCAGCGAGCGTCGCCCTGATCGGATCCCAGCGACCGAAGATCACCGCGGCGAGGGCGATGAATCCTGCACCCGCCGTCATCTCCTTGTTGAACGCACCGACCGAGCCGAGCGTGAAGTACGCTCCGCCGAAGCCGGCGATGGCACCGGCAAGCGATACATTCCAGAATCGCGTGCGGTTGACGTTGATACCGACCGTGTCCGCGGCCTGCGGGTGCTCACCGACCGAGCGGAGGCGAAGGCCCCAGCGGGTCTTGAACAGCGCAAACCACACCACGGCGACCGCGATGTACATGATGTACACGATGACCGTCTGGCGGAACAGAACCGGCCCGATAATCGGGATCTCTCCCAAGATCGGGATCGGCAAGCGCGGGAAACGTGGCGGACTGTTCAACAACGCGGCGTTCGGCGCGAGCACCTTGGAGAACAGGAAGCTCGTGAGGCCGATCACAAGAACATTGAGCACGACGCCGACAATGACCTGCTCGACGACGTACTTGATAGCAAAGGCGGCGAGCACGAAGGAGACGAGCACCCCCGCGACGACTGCGGCGAACAAGCCGGCGATCGGCTGTTGAGTGATGGATGCCACGATCGCAGAGGCGAACGCGCCGGCGAGGAGCTGACCCTCAATCGCCACGTTCACAACCCCGCCGCGCTCCGAGATCACTCCGCCGAGGGCGCCGAAGATGAGCGGAACGCTCAATCCCACAGTGCCGACAAGAAGCCCGGGAATCGGAATCGTTGCCCCGGAGGCGGCCCAGGTGAGGAAGGCCGCGAGGAACAGCGCCGCAAACACCGCGATTATCCACAGTGGAGTCTTACGTGCCCGGAACGACAGGTATGCCGACGCGGCAGCAGCGAGAAACAACAGCACGATCACGACGGTTGTCACAATGGTGACGTCAGCGAAGACCGCCGGGAGCTGGATGATGTCGCTGTCGGTCGAGAGCAGGAAGGTCGTGACTCCGCCGCGCGCGCCAACCACGAAGATCAGCACCGCGATGATCGCGAATGCGGCGAACCCGATGGGCGGCTTCCAGTTGCGAACCGCCGCGCGCTCGAGGACTCGAGGCGATCTGGCCGTCGCGGAACGTGTTGACTCGACGGTGCTCACTTGGTGACCTCGACCTTCGGGACGACTCGGGTACGACGTTTCTTCACGACGCCAGGTATCGGCAGTCGGAAGATCGCGCGCACCAACGGCGGGGCCGCGATGAACAGCACGATGAGCGACTGAACGACCAACACGATGTCGATCGGCACACCCTGTGCCGCCTGCATCGAGTAGCCGCCGGCCTTCAGCGCACCGAACAGGATTCCCGCAAAGAACACACCGATCGGCTTGGATCGGCCGAGCAGTGCGACTGTGATCGCATCGAAGCCCACTCCCGCGTCGATGCCGCTCGAGAATCCGGTGGTCACCGTGCCGAGCACCTGCGCGACACCGGCAAGTCCGACAAGGGCTCCGGAGATGAGCATCGCGTAGACATAGACCTTCTTAACGTGGATGCCCGCCACGCGCGCCGCGTTGGGGTTCTCCCCCACCGCCCGGAACTTGAAGCCCATACTCGACCGGTTGATCAAGTACCACATCAACGCCGTCGCGATGATGACGACGATGAATCCCCAGTGCAGGTTGTACTGGGGCCCGAACAGATCGGGGAAGACCGCAGTATCGAGCATGGGTGCGGACTTGGGATTCGTCGACCCTGGAGCCTGCAACAACCCGGGAGTACGGAGCAGGTATCCGACCAGATAGAACCCGACGTAGTTGAGCATGATGGTCACGATGACCTCGTGAGCTCCCGTCGTCGCCTTGAGTAGCCCGACGATCCCGCCCCAGATCGCGCCTGCGATCATGCCGACGAGCACCGCGACGAGAACGTGGATGCCGAACGGGAGGTGCCACGCGAAGCCCACGTACCCAGCAGCACCGGCCGCAACGAGCATCTGCCCGCGACCACCGATGTTGAAGAGTCCCACTCGGAAGGCGATTGCGACGCCCAGTCCCGCTGCGATGAGCGGGGTGGCGAACGTCAAGGTCTCGGTGAGGGGGCGGATTCCGGACGCGAAATCCGGGCGCTTGAAGTTGTAGATCGAGCCTTGGAAGAGGGCCGTGTACGCGCCAGACGCGGCATTCCAGATCGCCGTGAAGGTGTCGCCGGGACGGGAGAAGAAGTAGCCGGATGCCGCCTGCACCGTCTTGTCCGTCAGGGCGATAAGAATCGCTCCGACGAGAAGCGCAAGAAGCACCGCGAGCACGGAGATCATCGCCGTGCCGCCCATGATCTCGCGGATCACCTGCTGCGATCGAGTTGGCTCTGCGTCGTCCAGCATCGGGGTCTCGACGAGCTCCGTGGCCTTGCCCTTGGTGGGTTTGTGGTCGCTCATGCTACCGACTCCTTTGTGCTTGCGGCGATCGATGCGGGGACTTCGCCCGCCATCATGAGGCCGAGCACCTCACGAGGCGTGTCACCGGGCACGATGCCGACGATGCCACCGCGATACATCACGGCGATACGGTCGGCGAGGGCTGCTACCTCGTCGAGTTCCGTCGAGACGACGATGACCGGAACACCGGCATCCCTCGCCTCGATGATGCGAGTGTGGACGAATTCGACCGAGCCGACGTCGAGCCCGCGCGTGGGCTGGGCAGCGACGAACAACCGCAACGGACGGCTGAGTTCGCGAGCGAGCACAACCTTCTGCTGATTGCCGCCGGAGAGGCGACCGACGTGTGTGGTGATCCCCTGCGCTCGAATGTCGAACTCGGTGACCTTCTCTTCCGCAAAAGTTGCGAGATCAGCGAGTTGCAGAGTGCCCCACTTGACGAAGGGTGGCTTGTCCGATCGGTCGAGCATGAGGTTTTCGGCGATCGTGAATTCCGCGACGAGTCCGTCTTCGTTGCGATCCTCGGGAATGAAGCCGACGCCTGCGTCGAGAACTTGGCGCACCGACCTGCCCCGCAGGGAGGCCCCGTCCAAGCTGATGCTTCCGGTTACTCGCTTCTGAAGGCCCAACAGCGCCTCGGTGAGTTCCGTCTGGCCGTTGCCCTGAACCCCCGCGATCGCGAGAACTTCACCCTTACGAACATCGAAGCTGACGTTCTTGACGACGATCTGATTCAGGGCGTCGATGACGGAGAGGTTCTTGACGACGAGACCCGCGGCGCCGGGTTCGGCCGGGCCCTTGTCGACGGTCAGGTCGATCGCGCGACCGACCATGAGGGACGCGAGCTCTTCGTTGGTCGCGGTGGGAGAGGGCTCGCCCACGACCTTTCCCAGACGGATGACCGTAATGCGATCGGCAACCTCGCGGACTTCCCGCAACTTGTGCGTGATGAAAACTATGGAGGTACCCGCCTCCTTGAGCTGGCGCATGATCACCATGAGCTCATCGGTCTCTTGCGGGGTGAGCACTGCGGTGGGCTCGTCGAACACGAGAACCTTCGCGTCGCGGGACAGCGCCTTGATGATCTCGACGCGCTGCTGAACTCCGACGGGAAGGTCTTCGACGAGCGCATCGGGGTCAACGTCAAAGCCAAAGCGGCTGGAAATCTCGCGCACCTTCTCGCGTGCACCAGCGAGGTCGAGACGCCCACCAAACTTGGTGTCCTCATGCCCGAGCATGACGTTCTCGGCAACCGTGAAGACGGGGATGAGCATGAAATGCTGATGCACCATGCCGATTCCGGCCTTCATCGCGTCGCCAGGGCCGGCAAAGTGCTGAACCACGTCGTCGAGCAGGATTTCGCCCTCGTCGGCCCGATACAGGCCGTAGAGCACGTTCATGAGGGTGGACTTGCCAGCCCCGTTTTCGCCTAGGAGGCTGTGGATCTCGCCCGGTTCGACCGTGAGGTCAATATGGTCGTTGGCGACCAGTGAACCGAACCTCTTGGTGACCCCGCGAAGTTCTAGCTTCATGTGAACCAATCTAATATGCGGGCTTCGTCGGCCGCGTAGGGAGCTGTTAACACGTTAAGCGCAGAAATGACGAGGTCGGGGAAACCAGCGAAGCTGGCCTCCCCGACCTCGTTATTGGAGACTATCCGAGGTAGGACTTGACGGGGATAGATCCGTCGATGATGCCTGCCTTGATCGTGTCAAGTTCGCCCTGGAGGTCAGGCGAGACCTTCGAAGCGAAGTTGTGGAAGTCGGCGTAGCCGACTCCATCGTTCTCCAGCGTGCCGACGTAAGCGTCGCTCGAGAAGTCGCCAGCCGCAGCAGCAGCGACGACATCGTTCGTCGCCGTCTTGATGCCCTTGAGGATCGACGTCAGGATGATCGCATCCGTGGTCGGGTCAGTGACGAAGAGGTCAGCGTCAACACCGACGAGGGCAATGTCCTTGCCCGAGTCAGCGATAGCCGCAACGGCGCTCTGGTAGATCGGTCCGCCGACCGGGAGCAGCACGTCGGCGCCCTGGTCGATGAAGTTCTGAGCCGTCGACTTTGCGACGTCGTTGGCCTCGAAGCCACCGGTCAGGGTGTAGGTGTCGGGGGTCGCTGGGTCATAACCCAGAACCTGGACAGCCGTGCCCTTCTGAGTGTTGTAGTACGCAACACCCTGCGCGAACCCGTCGGAGAAGATCGACACGGTGGGGAAGTTCATGCCACCCCAGGTCGCGACGATTCCAGCCTTCGAGTAGCTCGCTGCGGCGTAGCCGACGAGGAACGCGGCCTGAGCCGTGTTGAACACGATGGGCTTGATGTTGGGCGCATCGACCTTGCCGTCGAAGTTGTTGTCTGCTGCGTCATCGATGATGGCGAACTCAACGTCCGGGTTGGCAAGTGCTGCTTCGACGGTCGCGGCCGAAAGGGCGAAGCCGACGGTCACGATCAGGTTGCAGCCCTGGTCAACGAGGTTCTGGATGTTGGGTGCATAGTCGGTCTCAGCGTTGGACTGAACCGTGATGGCTTCGACGCCGAGGGTGCTAGCTGCCTCGGTGATGCCCTCATAACCGAGCTGGTTGAACGACTTGTCATCGAACCCGCCCAAGTCAGAGACCATGCAGGGGATGAACGCGCTAGCGGTCGGGGCGGTGGTGCTGTCAACAGGTGCTGCTGCGCAACCGGCGAGCACGAGTGCGCTCGATCCGATCAATGCGATACCGCCGAGTACGCGGCCGCGAGAGGTGATTCTCAAGGTGTCCTCCAAGATGCTGTCCGACGAGGAACGTCGGGCATAGTCCATACAGATTACATAATGTTACGGACCCGAATAGCCTGAAAAAGCGAGCCGACGCCGAAAGGTTACAAAGTCGCTACACCCTGAAATCAACTCGACGCAGTGGGAGCGCGCATTCGCCCCACCGCGGCTATCTAGGCGTGTTGGGGCTGATTACCGAAAGCGTCCCGCTGATGATGTCGGCGCGTAACTGGTCGATCTCCGCGCTGAGCTCAGGGCTCACGCGATTCGCGAGATCATGGAATGCCGCAATATCAACTCCGCCGTTCGCGAGCGTTCCCACGTACTGGCTGTTGGTGAACGTTCCGTCGATGCTGGATTTGACGATCTCTACGACGGCATCGCCCGTGTTCTTGAGCACAGAGGTGAGCAGGATCGGTCGAAACTCAGCCGACAGTACGTCATATCCATCCGAGTCGACCCATATCACCAGGGCCTTCCCCTTCGAATCTAGGGCGGCGCGCGCAGCACCCTCGCCGACCTGACCTGCGACCGGCAGGATGACGTCCGCGCCCTGGTCGATGAAGCCTTGGGCTGTCGTGAGGCCCTTGTTGATATCTTCGAAGTCGCCCGTGAACACCCCATCTTGGGTTGCTTTGTCCCAACCGAGCGCGACTACCGCGGTGCCATGCACCTCGTTGTACTTCGCAACCCCGTCGACGAAGCCGTCCATAAACAGGGTCACGGGAGGCTGATTGCCGCCTCCGAAAGTTGCTACCTTTCCGGTCTGCGAAACCCCTGCCGCGAGGTATCCCGCGAGATATGCCGCCTGAGCGGTGTCAAACACGATCGGCTTGACGTTGGGTGCATCAACGACCTCGTCAACGATCGCGAAGTCGATGCCAGGATTCTTCTGGGCTTGGTCGGCGGTCGCGGGAGCGAGTTCGTATCCCACAGTGAGCACGAAGCCGCATCCGGTGTACACCGCCTGCTGCACGTTAGGCGCGAGATCGGTCTCCGACGTCGAGACGAGCACATCGACTCCAATTCCGAAGTCAGTAGCCGCCTGCTGGAGACCCTTCCAGCTCGCGTCATTGAACGAGCGGTCATTCAGACCGCCGGAGTTGGTGACCATGCGTGCGCAGAACTGCTCACCCGTGCCGCCCTCCCCCGGCCGTTCCGGTGCTGGCGCGCACCCCGCGAGTAGTAGCACCGCGGCACCGATCATGGCGCTCGCACGTATTACGAATGACTTCGACATGGTGTCGGACTCCTTGGGGCTGGACCGCGATGGCGGCGCGAGTGGATGGCTAAAGTACGTCGCTTCGTCCGGAGAGCTTGAGCGCGTCCACGACTGACTTCACGCGCTGGGCATTTGCGGTAGTGGTGACGAGCAGGGCATCCGGGGTATCGACGACGACAATGTCGGTTACCCCGATCAGCGAAATGAGCCTGCCGGTCTGGCTGATGACGACTCCCGTCGACGCGTCCGCCAGGACGCGCGCGTTTTCACCGAGGATCGCGAGATCAGACTTACGGCCACCCGAGTGCAGCTTGGCGATCGAGGCGAAGTCCCCGACGTCATCCCAGTCGAAGTCACCGGGAATGACCACGAGCCGACCAGCGGCGGCGGCAGGCTCGGCAACCGAATAGTCGATAGCGATCTTGGTAAGCCGTGGCCACACCCGATCGACTACTGCGCCACGGCGCGGGGTGTCCCACGCCTCCGCGAGTTCAGTGAGACCCGCGAGGAGCTCGGGCTGGGTTTGTCCCAACTGGGCAAGAAGAACGTCAGCGCGGGCGATGAACATGCCACCGTTCCACAGGTGGTTGCCGTCGGCGAGGTACCGTTCGGCGGTGACGAGGTCGGGCTTCTCGACGAACGAGTCCACACCTACGGCGTGCGGTGCACCCTCGATCTGCAGCGGCGGCCCACAGTGGATGTAGCCGAAGCCGATGGCCGGCTCGGTGGGCGTGATGCCGATTGTCGCGATATAGCCCGCGCGCGCAACGGCGATTCCCTCGCCTACCGCCCGTCTGAACCCACGGTTGTCCTTGATCACGTGGTCAGCGGCAAAGGAACCTACGATGACGTCTGGTTCGCGTCTGAGCAGAATTGCGGCAGCCAACCCGATTGCCGCTGACGAATCCTTGGGGTCGCTCTCGAGCACCACATTGGGGTCAGCGAGTTCAGGGATTTGCTCCTCGACCGCCGCGCGATGAGCTCTACCCGTCACCACCATGATTCGGTCGGGGCCAGAGAGGGGTGCAAGTCGGTCCCAGGTGTCGCGCAGAAGTGTCTTGCCCGATCCGGTGAGATCGTGCAGAAACTTGGGGGCGTCAGCGCGCGACAGCGGCCACAGCCGCGAACCGATGCCACCTGCCGGAATCACGCTGTAGAAGTCGGTGAACGCCTTCGCTGTCGTCATGCCACAAACATAGACTTAAGCAGCCATTCATCTGGGCGCCATGAGCCTGGCCCACGGGCGCCACCGGCAGTTCCTAGCGTCGTTGGCATGCGAGTAGTGGTTGTCAGCGAAAGCTTCCTCCCCACCGTCAATGGAGTCACCAACAGCGTCAAGAAGGTGCTCGATCACCTCGCCGCCAATGGCCATGAAGCAATGGTGATTGTTCCCGCCGCCGGTGCCCCTAAGGAATATGCAGGATTCCGCGTGCACGAGGTCCCGGCGATTGCCTACCGGCAGTTCCCCGTGGGGTTGCCCAGTCCGCTCGTACAGAAACTCATCGCTGACTTCCGGCCCGACGTGATTCACGCGGCCTCCCCGTTCTTGCTCGGGGCTCAGGCGATCGCCGCGGGCGGACGGCTGGGCATCCCGTCGGTAGCGATCTTCCAAACCGATGTTGCCGGATACGCGCGACGCAACCACCTCGGCGCGGCGACCAAGGTTGCGTGGCGAATCGTCCGTTGGATCCACGAGGGAGCCGACCTCACCCTCGTGCCATCGAGTGCGTCCATGGCCGACCTGGAAGCTGCGGGCATCCGGCGTCTCCATCGGTGGGGGCGCGGCGTCGACCTTAACGCCTACCATCCGCGCAATCGGCAGGATTCGGCAACGATCCGTCTGCGCGAGCGACTCGCCCCGAACGGGGAAGTGATCGTCGGGTATGTCGGCCGTCTGGCGCCGGAGAAGCAGGTCGAGCGCATGGCAGCGCTGCGCGGACTCGACAACGTCCGGCTCGTGCTCGTGGGCGACGGCCCCTCGCGGCCGCTCCTGACGAGAGAACTGGCCGGGATGCCCGTCACAATGCTCGGCGCGCTCGGCGGCGCAGAGTTGGCCGCCGCCTACGCCAGCTTCGACATCTTCCTGCACACCGGAACCGAGGAGACCTTCGGTCAAACCGTGCAGGAGGCGCACGCGAGCGGAATCCCCGTCGTCGCCCCACGCGCGGGCGGGCCGATCGACTTGGTTGACCACGGGGTCAACGGATACCTCTATACCCCCGGCGACGACGCCCAGTTGCGTGCGTTCGTCGAGGGGCTCACGATCGACCTCGAAGCGCGGGCCCGGATGGGCGAGGCCGGGCGTCGCGCGGTGCTCGGCCGATCATGGGAGGGAGTGTGTTCGCAACTCGTGGGGCACTACGAGACCGCGATAGCGCGGCGCGCGGCACCCGTCACCCTGTAAAAAAGGTGAGTTCTTTCGAAAAGAATCTCGACATCGAGCTATTTAGGTGGGCCTAACCGGCGAGCGCCTTGTCGTCGGAATACACTGGAAGAGTCCGCTTTCCGGACAGTTACCCGGCCGCCCAGCGTTCGCCAGAATCAGCCGCGGCCCTCATTCCGCTAGGAGGGGTTGCTCGTGCCAGAGAAGACGGCGGGTACCCTGGCGGGCGACAACCTCGTCGCCCCCAAGATCAGCATGCCGAGACGGCCTGCAGGAACGCTGTATCGCGGCCGTGAAGGCATGTGGTCTTGGGTACTGCATCGCATCACGGGTGTCGCGATCTACTTCTTCCTGCTTGTCCACATCCTGGACACGGCACTGGTGCGCGTCAGTCCCGAGGCGTACAACGCGGTGATCGACACCTACAAGACGCCCATCATGGGCCTCGGTGAGACTGCCCTCGTGGCGGCGATCGGCCTGCACGCCCTCAACGGGCTGCGCATCATCCTCATCGACTTCTGGAGCGTCGGCACCAAATACCAGCGTCTTCTCTTCTGGATCGTCATCGGCCTGTGGGTGGTCCTCCTCATCGGATTCGTGCCCCGCCAGTTCATGCACATCTTCGGAGCACACTGATGAGCCTCATCGAAGCACCCCGTTCCCCCGTCCAGCGCCGCCGCAAGCGCGGCATCAACTGGGAGAAGTGGGGCTGGATCTACATGCGCGCGAGCGGTGTGGTCCTTGTCGTTCTGATCTTCGGCCATCTCTTCGTCAACCTCGTGGCGGGCGAGGGCGTCAATGCCATCGACTTCGCCTTCGTGGCGGGCAAGCTCGCCGATCCGTTCTGGGTCACCTGGGACACCCTGCTGCTGTGGCTCGCCCTCATCCATGGAGCCAATGGCATCCGCACCATCATCAACGACTACGCGAACCAGCCGGTCGTCCGTCGAATTCTGTTGGGCGCCGTCGTCGTGTCGACTGCCGTCCTCCTCATCTTGGGAACTCTCGTGATCTATACCTTCGACCCCTGCCCCGCCGGCTCCCCGGCTGACCTGCTCCCCAGCTTCTGCCCGGTGCCCTAGTGGTGGAGATCGACGACAGCACCGTTATTGACGGCGTGCACTACCACCAGTTCGACATCGTCATCGTGGGTGCAGGTGGGGCCGGGATGCGCGCCGCCATCGAAGCGGGTCCGCACGCGCGCACCGCGGTGATCTCCAAGCTGTATCCGACGCGTTCCCACACGGGCGCCGCTCAGGGTGGCATGGCCGCTGCCCTCGCGAACGTCGAGGACGACAACTGGGAGTGGCACACCTACGACACGGTCAAGGGTGGCGACTACCTGGTCGACCAGGACGCCGCAGAGATCCTCGCCAAGGAAGCCATCGACGCGGTCATCGACCTCGAGAACATGGGTCTTCCGTTCAACCGCACGCCTGACGGCAAAATCGACCAGCGCCGTTTCGGCGGGCACACCCGTGAGCACGGCAAGGCACCGGTGCGCCGCGCCTGCTACGCAGCGGACCGCACGGGTCACATGATTCTTCAGACGCTCTTCCAGAACTGCGTCCGGCTCGGCATCAACTTCTTCAACGAGTTCTACGTGCTCGACATGGTCATGACCGAGGTGGATGGCGTTCAGCAGCCGTCCGGGGTGGTCGCCTACGAGCTCGCCACCGGCGACCTGCACGTCTTCCAGTCCAAGGCGATCATCTTCGCGACGGGCGGCTTCGGCAAGATCTTCAAGACCACCTCCAACGCTCACACCCTGACCGGTGATGGTGTCGGAATCATCTGGCGCAAGGGACTGCCCCTTGAAGACATGGAGTTCTTCCAGTTCCACCCGACCGGACTCGCCGGACTCGGCATCCTTCTATCCGAGGCCGCACGAGGTGAAGGTGCGATCCTGCGCAACGCCTCGGGCGAACGTTTCATGGAGCGCTACACGCCGACCCTCAAAGACCTTGCGCCGCGTGACATCGTCGCACGCTCGATGGCGCTCGAGATCCGTGAGGGTCGTGGTGCCGGTCCTAATAAGGACTACCTATACCTCGACATCACGCACCTTGAACCGGCCGTCATCGATGAGAAGCTTCCGGACATCACCGAGTTCGCCCGCACCTACTTGGGTGTCGAGCCCTACACCGAGCCCGTCCCGGTGCTCCCCACTGCGCACTATGCGATGGGTGGGATCCCGACAACAGTCGACGCCGAGGTGTTGCGCGACAACACCACGGTGGTGCCGGGGCTCTACGCTGCGGGCGAGTGTGCGTGTGTTTCCGTGCACGGGTCGAATCGGCTCGGAACCAATTCACTTCTCGACATCAATGTCTTCGGCAAGCGCGCCGGCAAGAACGCCGTTAAGTACGTGAAGACGGCAAAGTTCATCGACCTGCCGGAAAACCCGACCGCGGGCATCCAGGGCATCCTCGACATGGTGCGATCCGGCGACGGCACCGAGCGCATTGCGGTGATCCGCAAAGAGCTGCAGGACTCGATGGACCGCAACGCGCAGATCTTCCGCACCGAGGAAAGCCTCAAGGAGGTGACGGAGCTCATCGAGAAGCTCCGTGCGCGCTACAAGAACATCCAAGTGCAAGACAAGGGCAAGCGGTTCAACACCGACTTGCTCGAGGCCGTCGAACTGGGGTTCCTGCTCGATCTGGCAGAGGTGCTCGTCTATTCCGCACGCTCACGCCACGAATCGCGAGGCGGTCATATGCGTGAGGACTACCCCGACCGTGACGACGAGAAGTTCCTCGTGCACACCATGGCGTACCTCGTGGGCGACCCGGAATCTGCCGACGCTGGCGAACACATCAAGCTCGACTGGAAACCCGTCGTGATTACGAACTACCCGCCGATGGAGAGAAAGTACTGATGTCGAACGCAGTCATGGAGTCCAAGCCGAGCGTGCCCGACGAGATTCCGACGTTCACAGCGACCCTGATCATCCGGCGCTTTGATCCGGAGGTTGACGCCGAGCCCCGCTGGCAGGACTTCGATGTCGAGCTGCACGGCACCGATCGTGTGCTCGATGCGCTCCACAAGATCAAGTGGGAGCAGGACGGCTCACTCACCTTCCGCCGGTCGTGCGCTCACGGCGTGTGCGGTTCGGATGCGATGCGCATCAACGGCCGAAACCGCCTCGCCTGCAAGACCCTCATCAAAGACCTAGACATCACGCAGCCCATTTACGTTGAGGCGATCAAGGGGTTGCCGCTCGAAAAGGATCTTGTTGTCGACATGGAGCCATTCTTCGACTCCTTCAGGTCGGTCAATCCGTTCCTCATGGCGGGCATCGTGCCCAAGGGCGGCAAGGAGCGCAAGCAGAGCCCCGTCGAGCGCGCGCGTTTCGACGACACCACCAAGTGCATTCTGTGCGCCGCGTGCACGTCGAGTTGCCCAGTCTTCTGGACTGACGGCCAGTACTTCGGCCCCGCGGCCATCGTCAACGCCCATCGCTTCATCTTCGATTCGCGCGACGAGAACGCGCAGGTTCGCCTCGACATCCTCAACGACAGGGAAGGCGTGTGGCGGTGCCGCACGACCTTCAACTGCACCGACGCGTGCCCCCGCGGCATCGAGGTGACGAAGGCGATCGCCGAGGTGAAGCAGGCCATCCTTCGCGGAAAGCCGTAGCCCACTAGGCGTTCGCGGCGGCCGTTCGAGCAGCCGCAGCATCCGATGCGCCCAGCGCGGCGACCGCCCGAGCTTTCGCCTGCTCGAGCGTGACCGTTGCCAGTTCTGCGCGCACATCGGCAAGCGCGGCTGGCGTCATCGACAGGGTCGTCGCTCCCAGACCCACGAGCACGACCGCGAGTTGCGGGTCGGCGGCTGCTTCACCGCAGATTCCGACGCCCTTTCCTGCCGCAGCGCCCGCATCCCCGAGCATCTTCACCAGGCGAAGCACCGCCGGATGCCACGGATCCTGGTAGCTCGCCACCGAACCGAGCATCCGGTCCGCAGCCATCGTGTACTGGGTGAGATCGTTCGTGCCGATCGATACGAAGTCCGCCGCAGCGAGGACCTGATCGGCCATCACCGCGAGTGATGGCACCTCGGCCATGACGCCGACCGTCGTGAGACCGAGGGACTTGCCCAGCTCGACGAAGTACTTCGTCTCCTCCGCGTCGGCGACCATGGGGGCCATGACCCACAGGTCGGCGTCCGTCGCATCCTGAGCACCCTTGAGTGCGGTGAGCTGGTCGACGAGAATCTGCTCGCTCGCCCGCAGCGCGCGCAGCCCGCGCAATCCGAGTGCCGGGTTCTCCTCGTGGTCGGAGTTCAGGAACGCAAGCGGCTTGTCGGCCCCCGCGTCGAGGGCTCGCACGACGACCTTCTTGCCGGGGAAGTAGGAGAGAAGTTCGGTGTACTTCTCCTGCTGATCCGCGACGGTCGGCGCGGTCTTCGAGTCGAGGAACAGGAACTCGGTACGAAACAGTCCAACACCTTCCGCGCCCAACTCGACAGCACCTGGGCCGTCCTTCGGTGAACCGACATTCGCCAGCAGCGGCACCTTCGTACCGTCGGCGAGCGCGCCATCCACGATCGGGAGGGTCGATGCCACCGCTCGGGCCGCGATGCGCTCGTTGGCGTCGCTGATGAGCGCGTCACTCGGGTCGGCCGTCACGAGACCTGCCGCGGCATCCATCACGACCACTGTGCCGTCACTGAGCTCGAGCGCTCCCGTGACCCCCACAATCGCGGGAATCGACTTCGAACGCGCGAGAATCGCGGTATGGCTGGTCGGCCCACCGTCGCGTGTGATCAGGCCGAGCACCTTGTCGAGATCGAGCAGGGCCGTGTCAGCAGGGGCAAGATCGGAGGCGACAAGGATGAACGGGGTGTCGCTTGTCGGGACGCCGGGAGCGGGCACACCGCGGAGGTGGGCGATGATGCGCTGGGCAACGTCGCCGAGGTCGGTCGCACGTTCGGCCATGTAGCCGCCCATGCCGATCAGGATGTCTTGGAACGCCGCGAAGGCCTCGAACACCGCACGTTCGCCACTCGTCCCGGAGTCGATGCGCACCTTGATGTCGTCGCTCAATGTCGGGTCTTGCGCCATCATGGCTGCCGCCTCGAGCACGGCCTGTGCTTCGCCGCCAGCCGCGGCCCCCTTCGCGGCGAGTTCGCCAGCAACGGCGGTGAGCGATTCCTGAACCGTGGCGTACTCGGCAGCGGCGTCTCCGCCGTGGGTACCCGCTTCGGGCTCGGGCAGCGGGTCGGGCATCCTGAGGATCGGCCCCACCGCGACTCCCCGGCCGACTCCAACTCCGTGTAGCTCCATGCTGTGGTCCTCTCCCTCGAAGTTGCCCACAGCCAGCCTAGCTATGGTGGGGAGATGACGGTGAAGCAGCGCATCGCCGCGGTGGTGGCATGGGTCATGGGGCTCAAGCCGGTCCGCGTGTTCCTCCAGTACAACGCCAAAGGCGGGCCCGTGCTCGCGGCGGGCCTCGCTTTTCAGGCGATCTTTGCCGTCTTCGCCGCGGTCTGGGTCGGATTCTCGATCGCAGGGTTCGCGGTCACATCGAGTCCTCGACTCAGCGAGGCATTTCTCACCCTGCTCGCGACCAATGTCCCCGGCCTTATCGACACCGGCAACGGCGGCGCCATCGATGCGGATGCTCTCCTCGGCACCGGGGTACTGACGTGGACTGGCGCCATCGCCGCGATTGGGCTGCTCATCACTGCGGTCGGCTGGCTCGCCGCCGGCCGCGATGCCGTACGACTGCTCTTCGGCTTGCCGACCCCGCCAACCAACTTCCTGCTGCTCAAGCTCAAAGACCTCGCACTCGCACTCGCATTTGGGCTTGCCATGTTCATCTCGGCCGCAGTTTCCGTGCTCAGCACCGGTGCGCTGAACTGGGTTTTCGACTGGGCAGCCATCGACAAGACCTCCGTTGTGGCCACCGTCGCCGCGAACGCGGTCGGCCCGATCATCGTGCTCGTTCTGGATGCGCTAGTGCTCGTCGCGTTCTACCGGGTGGTGTCGAGCATCCGTATCCCGTGGCACCAGTTGTGGCAAGGAGTGCTCATCGCGGCGCTCGCCCTCGGGGTGCTGCAGTCCCTCGGGAGCTCATTGCTCGGCGGTGCGACGCGCAACCCGCTACTCGCCTCGTTCGCCGTCATCATCGGCCTGCTGATCTGGTTCAACCTGATCAGCCAGATCATCCTCATCGGTGCGACGTGGATCGCGGTGAGCGCCGACGACGCCGACGTCGACCTGTCGGGGCGACGACGGTCGGGCACGTCGACACCCCACCGGCCGAGCGGCGTCGGTACCGCTCTCTAGGATCGGAGACATGGCCAGACCCTTGCGCATTGCGACCGTCAACACGAACGGCGTGCGCGCCTCCTTCCGGAAGGGAATGGGTGAGTGGCTCGCCGCCCGCGACGTCGACATCCTCGCCTTGCAGGAGGTACGAGCGTCGACCGAAGATCTCGAGCAACTCCTAGGACCGGAGTGGGACATCCTGCACGACGCCGCCACGGCGAAGGGTCGCGCGGGTGTCGCGCTCGCTTCACGTCGCAAGCCGACCATCCACCGCGTCGCTTTCGGGGCCGAAGATTTCGATAGTGCTGGCCGTTGGTTGGAGGCCGACTACGAAGTGGGCGACCGCATCATCACGGTCGTCAGCACGTACGTCCACACCGGTGAAGCCGGGACCCCCAAGCAAGACGAGAAGTGGACGTTTCTCGACACGATGGAGGCGCGGATGTCGGAGCTCCAGAAGCACAGCCCACTCTCGCTCATCGTGGGCGACCTCAACGTCGGCCACCGCGAGCTCGATATCCGCAACTGGCGCGGAAACCGGAAGAACGCTGGCTTCCTTCCCCGCGAACGCGCCTACTTCGACAGATTCTTCGGAGAAGCCGGTGCTCTCGTGGACACGGTCGATGGCGAGTCGGGCACCGGCCTCGGCTGGGTGGACGTCGGTCGCCGCTGGTCCGGCGAAGTCGACGGGCCCTACACCTGGTGGTCACAGCGCGGGCAAGCCTTCGACAATGACACCGGCTGGCGTATCGACTACCACATGGCCTCCCCTGACCTCGCCGCGACGGTGGTCGATTACCGCGTGGATCGGGCTGAGGCCTACGACAAGCGATGGAGCGACCACTCGCCCGTGGTGGTCGACTACGCCCTTTAAGCTGTAGGGATGAGCACCAAGACCCGCCTCTTTTCCGGGATGCAGCCGTCGGCTTCCTCCCTCCAGATCGGCAACTACATCGGGGCCTTGCTGCAGTGGAAGCAACTCCAGCAAACGCACGATGCAGTCTTCTGCGTCGTCGACCTGCACGCGATCACAGTGCCGCAAGACCCTGCCGAACTGCGCGAAGCAACCCGTCGAACTGCGGCCCAGTACATCGCCGCGGGCATCGATCCGGCCGAGTCGATCTTGTTCGTGCAGTCGCACGTCGCCGCGCATTCTCAACTTGCTTGGGTGCTCAACACCATCACGGGCTTCGGTGAGGCCAGCCGGATGATCCAATTCAAAGAGAAGTCGCAGAAGCAGGGTGCCGATGGCACGAACGTTGGCCTGTTCACCTACCCCATGCTCATGGCAGCAGATGTGCTTCTCTACGACGCCGAGATCGTTCCCGTCGGCGAGGACCAGCGCCAGCACGTCGAACTCACGCGCGACCTCGCCGTGCGATTCAACCAACGCTTTGGCGACACCTTCGTCATTCCCGAGGCCAGAATCCAGAAGGAGACAGCCAAGGTCTACGACCTTCAGGAGCCCGGCAACAAAATGAGCAAGTCGGCGTCGTCCGAGAAAGGGGTCGTCTGGCTTCTCGACGACCCTTCGGCGAGCGCGAAGAAGATCAAGGCCGCGACCACAGACAGCGAGGGTTCCGTGCGGTTCGACCCGGCGACCAAGCCGGGCATCTCGAACCTGCTCACGATCTACTCGGTACTGACAGGGCGCACGATTCCCGACGTCGAACGCGAATACGAAGGGCACGGCTACGGCGACTTCAAGTCCGGCCTCGCCGAGGTCGTCACGGAGACCTTCGGCCCCATCCGAGCGCGCGCCCTTGAGCTACTGGACGACCGTGCAGAGCTCGACCGGATTCTCGCGGGCAACGCCGACCGCGCCGCCGAGATCGCCGATGCCACCCTGGCCCGGGCCAACGACAGGGTCGGGCTGTTGCCGCGCGCATGATTCCCGTCACGCTCACGACGCCGCGGCTCGTGCTCGACCAACCCACATCGGCCGACAGTACGGTCATCGCCGAATACTGCACCGACCCCGTGTTCGAGATCAACATGACCACACCGTGGCCCTACGAACTCAAGCACGCGACGCACTTTGTCTCGGACTACGTGCCCATGGGATGGCGCACGGGCGAGGAGTACACCTGGGCGATCCGCAGCGACGGGGTCTTCTTGGGGATGGTGGGCTACCGAGTACCGTCAGGCATGATCGGGTACTGGCTGGGGGCGCCCCATCGAGGACAGGGCATCATGACGGAGGCCGCGACGGCAGTTGTCGACTGGCTGTTCAGTGTGGGCATCCCCTCGCTCGGGTGGGAATGCATTCCGGGAAACACCGCCTCCGTGTCCGTCGCACGCAAGCTCGGCTTCACCTTTTTGGGCCTGCGGGACGCGCTCGTGCCGGATCGTGACGGCTCCACGCCTCCCGTCTGGCAGGCGGCACTCGCATCCAATGACGACCGCAGCGAAAAGCCGGGCTGGCCGTGATCCGGCTAGCGCTCTTCGATCTGGACGACACACTGTTCCATCATCGACAAGCCGTCCGTGCCGGCATCGCCGCACACGTAGCGACGACCCTGCCAGGAATTGACGCGAGTTCCCACCTCGACCGGTGGGATGCCTTGGAAGAACAGCACTATCACCGCTACCTCAGCGGCGAGATCGACTACCTCGGCCAACGCCGAGCTCGAGCACGCGACTTCATGGCGGGCTTCGGTGTCACTCTCGGCGAGGATGCGGCGGCCGAGGACTGGTTCGAGACCTACCTCGTCGAGTACGTACGGGCATGGACGCTGTTCGACGACGCGCTGCCCTGCCTCTCGACCCTGGCTGCACAGGGTGTTCGTGTGGGGATGATCACCAACGGCATCCCAAGCTTTCAGCAGCCCAAACTCGACACGCTCGAACTATCGGCGCACTTCGAACACGTCGTCACGAGCGGGGAGTTCGGGGTGCCGAAGCCCGACCCCGCGATCTACCTACACACCTGCAACCTCTTCGGCGTGGACCCGGCCGAGGCAGCATACGTCGGCGACCGCCTCCACACCGATGCCCTCGGGGCCGCCGGAGCCGGACTACTCGGGGTGTGGCTCGACCGGGAGGCGACGGCCTCCCCCGCTGAGACCGCAACGGCCGCGGATTCCGGTGCCCACATCATCGCCTCGCTCCACCAGCTCGCGCCGCTGCTCGCGCGTTCATAACTCCTGCACGTCTGGCCCAACGCACGACGTGACGGCGGTTCGAGGGGTCCCCGGGACGGCATCGCAGGAGTTGTGAACGTCGCTCAGACGTGAACCCGGAAGTTGTGGCTCGCGAGCAGTAGCTGTCTCACCGCGTCGACCACCTCGGACGTCGACGACATGGTCCGGCCGTAGGCGGGCCTCACGGTCGGGTAGCCCAGCCGCGCCGCATCGATGTCCCGATTTCGATCCCGTACGTGCAGCTCCCAGCTGTCGTGGGCCAGCCGGCTGTCCGCTTCGACGATCACACAGCCTTCGACGATCAGATCAACGCGGCCAACGCCATGGAGAATCACTTGCAGGTCGCAGTGGAATCCGGCGTCTTGGAGGGCGAGCCGCAACACTGTCTCCTGACCCGCCTCGGCCCGACCGTCGATTCGTGCTCGCATCGGCTGGAAGCGCTCGGGGAGATGGCGGAAGATCTCCGCCACTTCGGATTCCTCAATCGCCCCGGTGAACAGAGCATTGTCGAGCGAGGCGATGGCAAACCGAGATTCCTGGCATTGGACGACCTGAGCAAGGGCGTCACTAACACCCACCGAGAACTCGTTTCCTCCTCCGGTTTCGATCAGTGCGCCCCAGTGCACTGTCGCGCCTCCCCGGGGCGAGCCCAGCGGGCGATTCCGCCGATCGGGATCACGAGGCCGAGAAGCGGTACGCGCGAGGTGCACGTGCGTCGCCGACGAGTCGATGGCGAAGATTCCCCTGTGCGCGAGTGCCGAGAGACAACCGATCCTTCCGCCAATCCGAACAGCTCGGATGATCGGCTTCGGCGTTCCGGGGAGTACATAGTGATCCCGCCGCACTCGCAGAAGGTGCCCTTGCTGCACCGCCGCGGTGAGGTCGCGGCCAGTCGCACCCGCCGAGAGGAGTCCCTCACGCGACACGACCAGCACGTTCAAGTCTCGGAATGCCTCGCTCCACGTCATCCCGGGAGTGTTGCTGCCTCGGCTCCCCCGAGCACCGTCCGGCCGGGACTCGGTGCAGAACGCCCCTCGCTCATAACTCCTGCAGGAGGGGTCCCTCGCGGGCGTGTTCCCCTGCACCTTCCGGCACCACCGGGCTCCAAGGGGGCGAGCTGCAGGAGTTGTGAACACCGGGACGCCGTCAGGGGGCCGCCGGGTCCGGGTCCGGGTCCGGGGCCGGGGGCGGGAATACTGTGCGTTCCGCTGCGTTGACTACACTTGCAATCAGCAACACAACGTGCTCCGGGGTCGGTGAAAGTCCGAACCGGCGGTGATAGTCCGCGAGCCTCACGCGAGTGAGGTTGACCTGGTGAAATTCCGGGACCGACGGTAATGGGTTGGCAAAGTTTCAGGTGCCAGCCTTCAGTCCGGATGAGAGGAAGCACGGTGGGTTCGGCGACGCCGATTCCACTTTCGAACCCGGAGTCCGTCTTGACGACAGGACTATCCGGATGACCGAGCACTACGAGACCGCAATGCGCCGTGCTCTCGTGCTCGCCGCGAACGGCCCGGCTCTGGGCATCAACCCGCAGGTCGGCTGCGTGCTCCTCGATGCGGACGGCACTATCGTCGCCGAAGGGTGGCACCGCGGGTCCGGTACCCCGCACGCTGAGGTCGACGCCCTGTCCAAAGTTCCGGATGCCTCAGGCCTCACCGCTGTCGTCACCCTCGAGCCGTGCAACCACACCGGCCGAACCGGACCGTGCAGCGAAGCCCTTATCGCGGCCGGCGTGAGCACGGTCGTGTATGCGTTATCCGATCCGGGCCCGAACTCGTCCGGCGGGGCACAGACCCTCCGCGCCGCGGGCGTCACCGTCGAGAGCGGGGTCCTCGACGTCGAAGCCGAGGAGTTCCTGCACGAGTGGCTCACGTCGGCACGGCTACAGCGGCCTTATGTGACGGTGAAATGGGCGTCCACGCTGGACGGGCGGGCCGCAGCAGCGGACGGGTCAAGCCAGTGGATCACCGGTACTGCCGCTCGCCAGCGCGTGCACGAACAACGGGCCGCGAGCGATGCGATCCTCGTCGGCACGGGCACCGTGTTCGCCGACGACCCGAGCCTCACCGCGCGTGGCGATGCCGGCGAATTGTTGGCCCACCAGCCGCTCCCGATCGTGATCGGCACGCGCCCGATCCCCGGCACGGCACGGCTGTGGGATCACCCGCGCGGGGTGCTCGAATCGGGCAGTCGGAACCTCGACGAGGTGCTCACGTGGCTGTTCGAGCAGGGCATCCGCCGTGCGTACGTCGAAGGCGGTCCGACGCTCGCCAGCGCGTTCATCGCGGCGGGTCTCGTCGATGAGTACGCCATTTTTCTCGCACCCACAGTGCTTGGCGGCGACAAGATGGCCATCGGCGACATCGGCGTCGACTCCCTAGCCGGCGCGCGCAAACTTCACATCACCTCGGTAGAAATCCTCGGCGACGACCTCTTGGTCACCGCAAGGCCAAAGGAGTAACCATGTTCACTGGAATCATCGAAGAACTCGGCGAGGTGCTCGCGTGGGAGCGAGAGACGGATGCCGCGCGCCTGACCGTACGCGCCCCGCTCGCGGTTTCGGATGCAACCCACGGCGACTCGATCTCGGTGAGCGGCGTGTGCCTCACCGTCGTCGAGCAGGGCAACGACTGGTTCACCGCAGACGTGATGGCCGAGTCGATCGCGATGAGCTGGTTCGACGCCATGTCCGTCGGCCGACGGGTCAACATCGAGCGAGCAGCACAGGTCGGCGACCGGCTAGGCGGGCACATCGTGCAGGGCCACATCGACGGTACCGCCGCTGTGCTCTCCGTCGAGAACGGCAGCGCCTGGCGGGTGCTGCGCTTCGCATTGGAGCCGGATGTCGCCCCACTCGTCGCTCGCAAGGGATCGATAGCCGTTGACGGTGTTTCCCTCACGGTGAGCGCTGTTGGCCGCGACTGGTTCGAGGTCTCGCTCATCCCGGAGACCCTGACCGCCACCACTCTCGGCGCGCTCGCGCCGGGCGACCGGGTCAACATCGAGACAGATATCCTCGCTCGCCATGTCGCCCGCATGGCCGAGTTCGCAGACCAAGGAGCACACGCATGAGCCTGTCAACGATCCCCGAAGCAATCGCGGCCCTTCGCGAGGGGCGGCCGATCATCGTCGCCGACGACGAAGGCCGTGAAAACGAAGGCGATGTGATCATCGCCGCCGAGTTGGCAAGCCAAGAGTGGATCGCGTGGCTGGTCCGCAACTCGTCTGGCTTCATCTGCGCACCCATGACCAATGAGATCGCCGACGGACTGGGGCTGCCGCTCATGGTCGAGCACAACGAGGACCCTCGGGGAACCGCCTACACGGTGTCGGTGGACGCGACCGATCGTCTGAGCACCGGAATCAGTGCTGCCGACCGCGCCCACACTTTGCGTGTGCTCGCCAATCCGGATTCCACCCCGGCGAGCCTGCACCGCCCCGGGCACATACTTCCCCTGCGTGCCGTCGATGGCGGAGTCAAGGAACGCGACGGGCACACCGAGGCAGCCGTCGATCTGATGAAGCTCGCCGGTCTACGCCCCGTCGCGGCGATTTCCGAGATCGTGGCAGAAGACGGCGAGATGATGCGCTTGCCCGGATTGCTCGAGCTCGGCCTGCGCGAGAACGTGCCGGTCATCACCATCGCCGATCTCATCGTGTGGCTCACGGAACACCACTGTGACGGGATCCCGGACGACATCGTGCCTGAGCTCGAAACGTCCCGCGTCTCGTTCGAGGTGCAGACGACAGTCCCCACGGTGCACGGTCCGTTCACGGTTCGCGCCTACCGCGACCGTTCGACCGGAGCCGACCACGTTGCGTTCATCAAGGGTCCGGTGCACGACGGTGCGCTCGTGCGCGTGCACTCTGAGTGCCTCACCGGCGAGGCGTTCGGCTCCCTCAAGTGCGAGTGCGGGCCGCAGCTTCAGACGGCGCTGGACACCATCCAGAAGGAGGGCGGTGTGGTCGTCTACCTGCGCGGCCACGAGGGGCGCGGAATCGGCCTCATCAATAAGCTGCGCGCCTACCGCCTTCAGGAGGATGGCCTCGACACCCTCGACGCCAACCTCGCTCTTGGCTTGCCCGCAGACGCACGCGACTACGGAGCCGCCCACGCGATCCTGAAGGATATTGGCCTCACCTCGGTGCGACTGCTGAGCAACAATCCCGAGAAGCAGCGCCAGCTCGAGGAGCGCGGCGTCACCGTGACCGAACTCGTTCCGCTCGTGGTGGGCGTGGGTGACGACAACGAGGGATACCTGGGGACCAAACGGGATCGCATGGGGCACTCCCTCCCCTCCGATGCAGTACTCACACGAAAGGCACATTCATGAGCGGCGAAGGCCACCCCACACTCGACACCGACGGCACCGGACTCAAGGTGACTATCGTGTCTGGACTCTGGCACCACGCGATCGCCGACGGTCTGTTGGCGGGGGCACGACGCGTGCTGGATGCCTCGGGCGCCGAGGTAACGCTCGTGCAAGTTCCCGGCAGTTTCGAGCTTCCGCTGGTGAGCAAGGCTGCCCTCGATGCGGGTGCCGACGCGGTGGTAGCTCTGGGCGTGATCGTGAGAGGCGGAACCCCGCACTTCGAGTACGTGAGTGCCGCCGCGACCGACGGACTCACCCGGGTTGCACTCGATACCGGCAAGCCCGTGGGCTTCGGCGTGCTCACCCTCGACAACGAACAACAGGGACTCGACCGGGCCGGGCTCCCCAAGTCGAAGGAAGACAAGGGTGCCGAAGCGGCGGAGGCCGCCCTCGCTACGGCAATCGTGTTGCGCAAACTCCGCACCTAGTAGCCTGACGCTGTGACGTCACCCACAACTCCCGCCGCTTTTACCCCGTTCGCCGAACCGACTCGCAAAGTCACTGCAGGGTGGATCACTCTGTTCGCGACCGCGTGGTTCGGCATCTGGATGGCGCAGCTGACGCCGGTGCAATTGCTGCTCCCGCTCCAGATCGATAACCTGCTCAAACCCACCGACTGGACGGAGAGCGTCGTCGCGTTCGGGATAATCTCGGGCATCGCAGGGGCGTGCGCCCTCATCACGTACCCGCTCACCGGGGCCTTCTCCGACCGCACCACATCGCGGTTCGGGCGTCGTCGGCCGTGGATCCTTGCCGGCACGGTGGTGTTCGCGGTCTCGCTCATTCTGTTGAGCATCCAGACCAACATCGTCGGGGTCGGCGTGTTCTGGTCGCTCGCGATCATCGGGTTCTGCATGGTGTCTGCCGCGATCACGGCGACGATTTCCGATCAGGTGCCGGTGCTGCAGCGCGGCCTCGTGTCGGGATTCGTCTCCGCGCCTCAGGCCGTCGGAACTGTGCTCGGCATCCTGCTGGTCACCGAGTTGTCCCTCGGGCAGGTGGTCGGCTATTCGGTTGTCGCCGTTGCCCTGCTCATCCTCGTGATCCCGTTCGTGCTCGTCATTCCCGACGAGGTGCTTCCCAAGGTGCTTCGCCCCAAGTTCACTCTTGGCGCACTGATCAGGGGTTTCTGGATCAACCCCGTGGCGTTCCCTGATTTCGGCTGGACTCTTTTCAGCCGCATCTTGGTTAACCTCGGCAACGCACTCGGCACCACGCTGCTGCTGTACTTCATCATGTTCGGGCTGAACCGCCCCGACACCGCCGAAGATGACCTGCTTCAACTCACGGTGATCTACCTCGTGACCTTCATCATTGCGTCCCTCGGTTTCGGGCGCCTCAGTGACGTGCTGCGCAAGCGCAAGCCGTTCGTCTACCTCGCCGCCTACCTCCAGGGACTCGCCGCACTCCTGCTCGCGTTTGTCCCTGAGTTCTCGATCGCAATGGTGGGTGCCGCTTTGCTCGGTCTCGGCTACGGCTGCTTCATGGCCGTCGACCAAGCCCTCGCGACCCAGGTGCTACCCAGCTCGCACACGCGCGGAAAAGACCTCGGAATCATGAACATCGCCACCGCAGTGCCGCAGGCTGTCGCTCCCCTGTTGGGTTCCGCGATCGTCGCCACCCTTGGCGGTTTCACGGGCCTCTTCGTCGCCTCAGCAGTTTTCGCTGGCCTCGGCGGTCTCGCGGTCATTCGGGTCAAGTCCGTCAAGTAGAGGCGCCGGTCCGGTCCAGCGTTCAGTCGAGGAAGAGCGCCCGCAGCCTGCGCGTGGTGAAGATCAGACCCAGCACGATCATCACGGCGAAGTACAGCAGATGCAGAAGCATCACGGGTGAGAGCGCACCCGTCGTGAGTCCGCGCACAAGTTCGACCGCATGCCACAACGGGAGCGCCTGCACGAACCACTGGATCCAGACCGGATACACGGTCAGCGGGTAGAACGTCGCCGACAGCAGGAACATCGGCAGCATCACGAACGGGATCCAGTCCATTTGCTGGAACGTCTTCAGGTAGCTCGTGATCCCCATGCCCAAGCTCGCGAACCCGAAGGCGATGACGACGAGAGCTGGCAGCGCCAAGAAGGCCGTCCACGAGAGATTCAAGCCGAGCACCTGCATGACGAGCAGGAACGTCACACCGTAGGCGGCCCCTCTGAGCAGCGCGAGCGCGATCTCCCCCAGCGCTACGTCGAGCGGACCGAGCTTGGTCGCCAGCATGCCCGCGTACAACTTGCCGAAGTGCATCTTGAAGAAGACATTCCACGTCGAATCGTAGATCGCACCGTTCATCGCCGACACCGCGAGCAACGCGGGCGCGATATATGCCGCGTACGGAATCTCATTGCCGAGCGGATCAGTGACGCCCTCGATGTAGCTGCCAAGACCGATTCCCAGAGCCAGCAGGTAGAAGATGGGCTCGAATACTCCGGTGAGGACGACTATCCAGTTCGTGCTGCGGGTGGCGAGCAGGCCGCGTGCCATGACTGCTCGTGCATTGCCCGAGTAGAGCGCGCGAACACCGCTCGTGCGGGGGGCCCGGGCCGGGGCATCCGTGGTCGCGGTCACTTGTCGAGCCTCTTCGTCGCGATACGCACGGTGAACGCCCAGCCCAGCGCGGCGATGCCGACGAGGTAGACGACATGGATGCCCGTGAGCCAGATCGGCTCCGTCGGGCCGTAGGAGAACTGCCTGCCGAGCTCGGCGCCGTGCCACAGCGGGGAGAGCCATCCGATCCACTGCAGGTAGATCGGGAGCTGGGTGAGCGGGAAGACCGTGCCGCTGAACAGCGTGAGCGGAAGGATGATCACCCGCTGCAGAATCGCGAACTGACCCTTGTCTTCGGTGATCGTCGCCGAATACGCCGCCATCGGCGAGAACGCAAGCCCGGTGAGGATGCCCGTCGGGATCATCGCGAGCCCCCAGGCCGAAGGTACCGCGCCGAAGGCGAGCATGATCGCGTAGTAGATGACCGTGACGATGAGCATGCGAATGGCCACAAAGAGGAAAACGCCGTCGATGATCTGTCGACCCGTGAGGGGCGTCGAGTTCATGCCTACGAAGGTCGGATTCCATTTGAAGCCCAAGAGAATTCCGAACAGGAACTCTTCAGTCCCGACGGCCACCGCCGCCATGGCCAGAAGGGCCGGTGCCACGAATTGCAGGTAGCTGTGTCCGCCGGGCCCGACGTTGCCCGTCACGAGGGTAGCGAGCCCCACCCCGAACGCGAACAGGTACAGGACCGGTGTGCCGATGGCGGTGGCAGCCACCGTGCCGGCATAGCTGCGCAGGCCGCGGAGACGATGCTCGGCGACATACCAAGCCCCCCAGCGCCGTGAGGTGAGTGCGAGATTGCTCATTCGATCAGCGTCCTGCCCGTCAAGCGGAGAAACACGTCCTCCAGACTCGACCTGCGAACGAGGCTCGTGATGGGCTGGAGACCGCGCTTGATGACCTCGACCAGCGCACCTTCACCGTTGTCGGAGTACACCAAAATACGGTCCGGAAGCACCTCGAGGCGACCGAGACCCTCGAGCTTGCTCGCCGCCTCCGCATTGCGCTCGGAACCGAAGCGCACCTCGAGCACCTCCTTGCTGGAGTACTCCCGAATCAGTGCGGAGGGTGACCCTTCTGCCATGATCTGCCCCTTGTCGACCACAACGAGCCGGTCGCACAGTTGTTCGGCCTCATCCATGTAGTGCGTCGTCACGACGAGAGTCGTGCCCTGCTCCTTGAGCCTGAACAGTCGGTCCCACAAAATATGCCGCGCCTGCGGATCGAGGCCGGTGGTGGGCTCATCCAGCAGCAGGATGCGCGGTTCGTTGATCAGCGCCCGCGCGATGGTGAGGCGGCGCTTCATCCCGCCCGACAGGTCGTCCACTTTCGCCTTCGCGCGATCGGCGAGTTGCGCGAATTCGAGTAGCTCGTCGGCCCGCTTCGCGACGATGGCCCGCGGAATCCCAAAGTAGCGACCGTAGACGAGGAGGTTGTCGCGCACTCGCAGATCGGTGTCGAGGTTGTCAGCCTGCGGCACGACGCCGAGCTGCGACCGGATCTCCGGCCCGTGCTCATTCGGGTCCATGCCCAAGATCGACAACTCTCCGCTGGTGCGAGTCGAGACCGCACCAACCATGCGCATGGTCGTCGATTTCCCGGCGCCGTTGGGGCCGAGAAGGCCAAAGGATTCGCCGGGCGCGACCTCGAAGCTGATGCCGTCAACTGCGGCGAAATCCTTGTACTTCTTGGTGAGCGCGGTCGCAGTGATCACGGAGTCTGGCACCCCTAGACACTAACAACTACGTCGGACATGTTCACGCCGTCAACTCCGTTGGCTGCACGACCACACCGGAGAGATACCCCCGCTGTAGTACTGGGGCTCGATCCGACCACGAGAGACTAGGAACCATGACCACCACGACGCCAGAACGCCAGAGCCGCTCCCTCTTTGGGCGGCAGGCAAAGGACGACGGCCCCCGGGCGACATTCCGCCAACTCCTTCCCTATCTCGCCGAGCATCGCCGCGTCCTCGGGGTGGTGATCGCCCTCAGCATTCTGGGGGCCGGAACCGCTCTCGGCCAGCCGCTCCTCGTCAGCCAGGTCATCAGCGTCGTTCAGGCCGGCGACCCGCTCGGCTGGATCGTGTGGGCCCTCGTCGCTCTGGTGGTGGTGTCTGCGCTGCTGAGCGGCTTCCAGCACTACCTGCTGCAGCGCACCGGTACGAGCGTCGTCCTCTCCGCTCGCCGCCAGTTGGTGCGCCGGATGCTCCGCCTCCCGATCAGCGAATTCGATACCCGCCGTACCGGCGATCTCGTCTCGCGGGTCGGCGCCGACACAACGCTGCTCTACGCCGTCATCACCCAGGGTCTCGTGGACGCGATCGGCGGGGCACTCATCTTCGTTGGTGCACTCATCGCCATGCTCGTCATCGATCCGGTGCTCCTGGGACTTACCGTCGCCGTCATAGCGGTTTCGGTGATCACGGTCGTCACTCTTTCCGGGCGGATCCGGGTGGCCAGCCGCAAGCAGCAAGAGAAGGTCGGCGACCTCGCCGCTGCCGTCGAGCGTTCCCTCAGCGCCATCCGCACGGTTCGCGCCTCGAACGCAACCGAACGAGAGATCGCCATCGTCGAGAAGGATGCCGAGGGTGCCTGGACCCAGGGCATCGCCGTCGCCAAAATCTCAGCGCTCGTGGTTCCCATCGCCGGGATCGCGCTGCAGGTGTCGCTGCTCGTGGTGCTCGGTGTCGGTGGATTCCGGGTGGCCAGTGGTGCGATCACGATCGCGAGCCTGGTGTCGTTCATCCTCTTCCTGTTCATGATGATCATGCCGCTCGGCCAGGCCTTCGGCGCCCTGAATTCGGTCAACCAAGCGCTGGGTGCGCTCGGTCGTATCCAGGAGATCATTGAGCTGCCGAGCGAGTCGGAGGGCGACGCGGCCATCACGCCCGTAGCTGCGATCGACACGGATGCCGCGATCACCTTCGAGAACGTCGAGTTCACCTATCCGGAGGACTCCGTGGTTACGGCGCTCGTCAGCGATATCGCGACGATCGAGGGCAAGGAGCCCCCGCGCGATCTCACCGTGCTGCGCGGAGTCTCGTTTTCGGCCGAACGAGGCAAGCGCACTGCCCTCGTCGGCCCATCCGGCGCGGGCAAAAGCACGATCCTCGCCCTCATCGAACGCTTCTACGACCCCACCGCGGGAGTCGTGCGTCTCGGCGGCATCGACATCCGAAGCCTCGATCGCGTCGACCTGCGGTCGCAGATCGGCTATGTCGAGCAGGATGCCCCAGTGCTCGCCGGCTCGATCCGCCAGAACCTCTTGCTCAGTGCCCCGGATGCCACAGACGAGCAGTGCATCGCAGTGCTCGCGGCTGTCAACCTCACCGAGGTGCTCGAACGCAATCCCGAGGGGCTGGATGCCGCGGTCGGCGAGGACGGCGTCATGCTCTCCGGCGGTGAACGTCAACGGCTCGCGATCGCGCGCACACTCCTCGCGGCTCCGCCCATCCTGTTGCTCGACGAGTCGACCTCGTCGCTCGACGGACTCAACGAGCAGATGCTGCGCGAAGCTATCGACGCGGTTGCCGAGAACCGCACACTCATTGTGATCGCGCACCGGCTGTCGACCGTGGTGGACTCCGATCAGATCGTGGTTCTCGATCACGGTGGCGTCGTCGGTGTCGGCACGCATTCGGAGCTCGTCAAGAGCACGCCGCTCTACAAGCAGCTCGCAAAACACCAGTTGCTCGTCTAGGCGGGTGCATCCCGCTCCCCTGTCCAGAACTCCGGACATCCCGGTGCATGCGGGACCAGAGTGCCTCGCGTGGCCTCAGGACCGGTCGAGAGCCACCCGAGCACCACGATCTCCGGAATTCTGACGCGGCGAAGGTTCTGCCGCGAGCGCGAACATCGCCACTGCGGCCGTCGCTGCGACGTTGAGCGAGTCGATGCCGTGCGCCATCGGGATCGTCACGATTGTGTCGGCGGCGGCGATTGCTTCGGGCGTGAGCCCATCCCCTTCCGCGCCCAGAACGAGGGCTACTCGCTCCGGCGCGCGCGCTGCGAACTCCCGCAGTGACACTGCGTTCTCGGAGAGCGCGAGCGCCGCAATGTGGAAACCTGCGAGCTCGGCGGCCGCGGCATTCCACTCTCCCATGCGCGTCCACGGCACCTGGAGCACTGTCCCCATCGACACCCGGATCGCGCGCCGGTAGAACGGGTCCGAACACCGCGAAGTAACGAGCACAGCATCGGCGCCAATCGCTGCCACCGAACGAAATATGGCTCCCACGTTCGTCGGGTCAGCAACATTTTCCAGAATGACAATGCGACGCGCATCACGGATGAGCTCGCTCACGCCGAGCAGCGGGGGTCGGTTGAGCGAGCCGATCAAACCGCGGTGAAGCTCATATCCGGTGAGTTCGGCGAGCAACTCACCCGGCCCCGAAAACACGGGCACGTCGTCCCCGACGAGGGCCGCGGCCTCCTCGGCTGTGCCGCCCAGAGCCAGCACCGAACGCGGAACGTGCCCCGCCCGAAGCGCGCGCTCAAGTACGAGCGCCGACTCGGCGAGGTAGATGCCGTGTTCGGTACCGCGCGCCTTCTTGAGCGCGACATCGGTCTGGTGCGAATAGTCCGCGAGCCGCGGGTCCGCCAGGTCAGTGACGGGGACGATCACGAGGTCGGAGTGTACAGCTCGTCGAACGCCACGATTGTTCGGCCATCGCGCGTGCCTGTCACTGCGGTTGAGAACCCGTCGCCCGCGCTGAGCGGGCGTTCCCACAGCCTCACCTCGCGCAGGTCACGGGCGGCCTCGGGTAGATCGAGAAGGGCGTCGATCTCCTCGTATGCGTTCGACATCGTCACGAGCCCGCCCTCGGGAAGGACGACCTCCGCACGGAATTCATGGAGGGTACCGAGCTCCTGCGCGTACCCCGAGCGCACCTCTGTGCCCGGCGGCAGAGCAATGCCTGAGAGCTCTTCAACGCTCGCCACGGAGAGTTCGGCGCAGGGCGCAACGGTGATCCGGCACAAGCCGGCCTCCGTCTGCGAAAAGGTGCCGACGAGCCAACTGCCCACGCCGAAAATCGCCCCGAAGGCGAGCCCAATTCCCACAAGTGCAACGAGCAGCCGAGGAAGCTGACCGCGAGTGGGCTCGTCCCCCACTTCGACCGGATCTCCCCACTGCTCCATGCTCATGCGAGGGTTGGGTCGGGAATGAGGGTGTACTTCGTCGAAAGGTACTCGTGGATGCCCTCGGCTCCACCTTCGCGCCCAAGACCAGACTGCTTGAGGCCACCGAACGGGGCCGCTGCGTTCGACACGACGCCCACGTTGATGCCCATCATTCCGGTATCGATGGCGTCGATCATCCGGTGCGCACGTGCCAGGTCGCGCGTGAAGACGTAGCCGACGAGGCCATACTCGGTGGAGTTTGCAAGACGCACGGCTTCATTCTCGTCGCTGAAGGTCACGATGCTCAGCACCGGGCCGAAAATCTCCTCCACGAGGATGTCGCTACCGGCGGGCACGCCGGAAATGACGGTTGGCGCGTAGAACGAACCGACGCCCGCGATCGCCTTGCCGCCAGTGAGAACCGTTGCGCCCCGCGAGACCGCATCCTGAACGAGGTCGCCGACCTTGGCGACGGCCTTGTCGTCGATGAGTGGGCCGATGGTGACGCCCTCTTCGGTGCCACGGCCGACCTTCATCGCCTTGACCCGGTCCGCGACGCGCGACGCGAACTCGCTGGCAACCGACTCGTGCACGATGAACCGGTTCGCGGCCGTGCAGGCTTGGCCGATGTTGCGAAACTTCGCGATCATCGCGCCATCGACAGCCTTGTCGAGGTCTGCGTCGTCGAACACGACGAAGGGTGCGTTGCCGCCGAGTTCCATCGAGGTGCGAAGCACGCCGTCTGCCGCTTGCTTGAGCAACGCGACACCCACCGGGGTCGACCCAGTGAAACTGAGTTTGCGGAGACGGTCATCGGTGAGAATCGGCTCGGAAATCTGCGCGGATGACGTGCTCGTGAGCACGTTGACGACACCTGCAGGCAGCCCAGCCTCCTCGAGCAGAGCGACGAGGTGAAGGGTGGTCAGCGGGGTCAGCGCTGCGGGCTTGATGACGACCGTGCAGCCCGCCGCGAGCGCCGGCGCGATCTTGCGGGTTGCCATCGCGAGCGGAAAGTTCCACGGTGTGATGAGGTAGCAGGGCCCGACCGGTCGCTGGGTGACGATCATCCGCCCGGTGCCCTCGGGATTGGTGCCATAGCGGCCGGAGATTCGCACGGCCTCCTCACTGAACCAGCGCAGGAACTCGCCGCCGTACGCCACTTCGCCGCGCGCCTCGGCGAGTGGCTTCCCCATCTCGAGCGTCATCAGCAAGGCGAACTCGTCAGCTCGTTCCTGCAGCAGGTCGAACGTGCGGCGCAGGATCTCACCGCGAACCCGAGGGGCTGTCGCCGCCCACGAATCCTGGGCTGCTGCCGCGGCATCCATCGCTACTCTCGCGTCGTGTGCGGTCGCATCGGCGATGGACTTGATCACCGCTCCCGTTGCGGGATCGAGCACGTCGAAAGTCTTGCCGGACTCGGATGGCACCCACTGCCCGTCGATAAAAAGTTCCCCCGGGACGCGAGCGAGAAGGGTATTTTCGGTGGACGTGGACATGCCTGTCTCCTTGTGCTGTGGGTCAACGCCCGTTGATAATCGTTCAAGGGCTGCTGCTATGATCCCAAATCACACGAGGAGGTGGTTGCTTATGAGCGCACTGTCGATGTCCACGACGCAGAATTTCAGTCAATTCCGCACGGCAGTCTCAGAGTCGTTCGTTCCGCTGCAGGTAACAAGCGACAAGCCGCAGCCTTTTTACGGGCGTATCCGGATGGCAGCCGCCGACGAGGTACACGTTTCCGAGGTGAGCGCGGGCCGGCACGTCGTAGAGCGCACGCCCGAGCTGATCGCGCGCGGCGACCGGAAGTACTTCAAACTCAGCCTCATGCTCGCGGGAAATGGCCTTCTCGTGCAAGACAACCGCGAGGCACTTCTCCAGCCTGGCGACCTCGCGATCTACGACACCAATCGCCCGTACTCGCTGGTCTTCGATGACGATTTCCGCACGATGGTCGTCATGTTCCCGCAGCACCTGGTCGACCTGCCCCTCGAGGCAGTCGGCCAGCTCACTGCCGTTCGGATGTCGGGCCGAGAAGAGGGTCTCACCGGCATCATCGTTCCGTTCCTCGCCCAAATGGCCAACAACCTCGAACAGGTCTCGGGCGCTCCCGGAGTACGACTCACCCGCAGCGCCATCGACTTGGTGACGACGGTTCTCGCCAACCAGCTCGATCTCGATCGGGGCACCGGTAACGGACACCGCGCACTCGCACATCGGGTGCGCCAGTTCATCGACACAAATCTCTCCTCCGTCGATCTTGGGCCGACACAGATCGCTGCCGCTCACTTCATCTCGACTCGTCACCTGCACAGCATCTTCCGGGAACAAGGCACGACGGTCTCGTCGTGGATCCGCGAACGCAGGCTCGACCGCTGCCGCCGGGACTTGCTCGACCTCGTGCACGCCGATCGTCCAGTCGCTACGATCGCGGCACGCTGGGGCTTCGTCGATGCCGCCCACTTCAGTCGGGTCTTCAAAGCGGCCTATGGCGTATCCCCGAGCGAGCTTCGAGCCCGCCGCACCAGTTGACGTTCGAGGAACGTCGATTGACGGGTAGCGAAGGAACACCGCCGCGGCCTTGAGCGCGGCATGCCCGTCGCCAACGATTGGCGCATGCCCCACGCCGCGCTGCCCACCTCCAGCAGGCAGGTGCTCTTCTCCGCCCCTGACACCATCGAGCACGCGGTCTCGGCTGTGGATGCCCCTGGTCCCGACGAGGCCATCGTGCGGATAGCCCTCGTCGGCATCTGCGCCACTGACCTGCACCTGCTTGCCGGCCACATCGGCGACCCGTTCCCGCTCGTGCCAGGGCACGAGTTCGTCGGCGCCATCGCGGCGATCGGGGATCGCGCATCGGCCGCACGTGGTCTTCACGTCGGTGATCATGTCGCGGTAGAGATGCTCCTTCCGTGCCGGGCGTGCGCGCGCTGTCGGGAGGGGCGCTACAACCTCTGCGACGAGGATGACATGGCGCGCGGTCTCGCGCGCGGTCGGCAGTACGGCGTCAACATCCCGCGAACCGTGTCACCGGGCCTGTGGGGCGGCTATGCCGAATACCTGTTCGTCCCGGCCGAGGCGATCACCCACAAACTTCCGTCGACCATGCCGTGGACTCGAGCCGTGCTCGCCGAGCCGCTCGCCGTCGCCAGTCGCGCGGTGGCGCGCGGGCGCGTGTCGCCAGGCGACACAGTCGTCGTGATCGGGCCCGGGCCCGTCGGAATTCTCACCGCTGCAGCCGCGCGAGCCGCTGGCGCGCGCAAAGTCATCATGGTCGGCACGCGTACGTCTCGGCTCGCGCTCTCCCTCTCGTTCGGCGCCGATGCGGCCGTCGACTCGCGTGACTGCGATCCCGTCGTCGGCGTCCGCGAGCTGATCGGTGGACAGCTTGCGGACGTCGTCGTCGAGGTCGCTGGCGTTCCGGCAGCACAGCAGCAGGCGGTGAGTTTGGTGCGACGCGGCGGTCGGGTCGTGCTCGCCGGCGCGTGCGGAGCACACGCGGTGGTGTCGTTCCTCGCCGATGAAGACTTGCTCACGCGGGAGATCGACATTCTCCCGTCGTTTCTCTCATCGGGAGGCTTCGAGCCGGCGATTGCCCTGCTCGAACGCCATGACTTCCCGTTCGAGCAACTGGTAACGCACAGCTTCGCCTTCGAAGACGTCGATCTGGCATACGACCTGATCCGCTCTCGCTCCGACGACGTGCTCAAAGCTGTTCTCGACCCGAGCGCCGAGCGCTCCCGATGAGCCGTTTCGAAGGGCGCGTGGCTGTGGTCACGGGCACCACGAGCGGCATCGGGGCCGGGATCGCGTCGGCGCTCGAAGCTGAAGGAGCACGCATTTTCGGTCTCAACGTCGAGTCGGGCGGGGTCGGTGAGCACGTCGATTGCGATGTCAGGGATGCCGCATCGGTCGCCGCTGCGGCAGCTACCGTGCTGGCCGCGACCGGAGGCCGACTCGACCATGTTGTCGCCAACGCAGGAATCCGCGGTTCTGACACTGCGGCGGAAGACCTCGCCGTCGAGGAGTGGGACGCCGTGCTGGGAGTGAATCTTCGTGGGGTCTTCCTCGCGATCCAAGCATTCGGTCGACCACTATTGGCCGCCGGGCGCGGCAGTATCGTCGCGATCGCATCGATGTCCGGCAACCGCGTCGTCAACGTCCCGCAGCGCACGGTGCCCTACAACACGGCAAAAGCTGGGGTGACGGCGCTCGTGCGCAGCCTCGCCGTCGAGTGGGGACCGCGCGGGGTTCGGGTCAACTCGGTCTCACCCGGATACGTGTCCACTCCCCTGCTCGAGGCCGACTCAGCGCTACACGAGCAGTGGCTGCCGATGACCGTGCCCGGTCGATTCGCCTCGGTCGAGGACATCGCCGCTGGCGCTCTCTACTTGCTGTCGGATGATGCGGGGTCGTGCTTCGGCACCGATCTGCTCATCGACAGCGGCTACACCCTCCGCTGAAGGATGCACCCAGAAAGGCACCCATGACTGACGACAACCGCCCTGACCCCGACGAGTGGCGCACCTACGACGAATTCGCCGCGGGAATCGATACTTACCGGCTTCCGAATGCCGATCTTGTCGGCACAGAGCTTGAGGTGACCCTCTCCGACGACACCCGGCTCACCCTGAACTTTGGCCACGATTCGGTCGAGTGGACGGCATCCGGAGCCCTCACGACCAACGCTGCGACACGCGACCCTTATGACGCCGTCGCCGTTCGTGACGGAGTGTTCTTCGTCACCATCCCGTTTGCCAGCCGCGAGCGCGAGTCACTCTCTCTCGTGCACTCTGTCCACACCCACCGCGCACTTGCCGTTCACTCGGTGATCGAAGACGAAGAGGCCGAGGGCACCCCTCGCGTACGACAGCGGTTCTGGTCGGGGACGACGATGGGGGACGCCTCCGGGATCGAGCCCGGGCCATCCCGCGACCTGATCGGCAAGCGGAACCTGTACCGCTACAGCCCCGAGCACCTGTACGAGCACGTCTATGTGTCTTCCGAGCGCTACGCATGGCAGTGCCTCGAGGGCGTTCAACGCGGACATGGCGACATGGATTTGTCCACGGTCTGGAAGTTCGACGACGGCCTCTACCTGTTCTGCTTCCGCGAATTCCGCATCGCCGTAGCAAGCGTGTGGTTGCACGACCTGGGCTACCAGCTCATGACCACCGGGGTCTTCCTCGGCCTCAATGGCGACGGCAACTCCGAACACTCGCGCGCTGGTGGCCACATCTATCCCCTTGGCTCGGTCGCCTACCCCGACGCCCAACCCGTCTAAGCAGAGAGAGACCCACACGATGAGCACGAACCTGGACATCATCAAAGCCCACTACGCGGCAAGTGATCGCGGTGACCTCGAAGGCATGCTTGCTCCTCTCGCGGACGACGCGAGCTGGACCGAGATGGCGGGCTTCCCTTATGCCGGCACGTACATCGGTCCGGACGCCGTCCGCGACGGGGTATTCATCCGGATCGCCTCGGAATGGGATGGCTACACAGCGACCATCAACGAACTTGTGGATGGCGGCGACACCATCGTCGGTCTGGGCCTCTACGCGGGAACCCACAAATCGACGGGCGAGCACTTCACCGCGCGTGTTGCGCATGTCTGGCACTTGGCCGGCGGCAAAGTCGTTTCGTTCGAACAGTTCACCGACACGCTGCTCGTCGCTCGAGCTACCGGGTCGTTCTGATGTCGGTCCCCACGCGCGCAAGCGGGCCGTCGGGTACTCCGGTTTCCGCCCTCGCTCTGGGCTCGTGGCACACCTGGGATCGGCTCGCTCCGAGCGAGACTGCTGAGACCTTGACGACCGCCATCGAGCACGGGATCAACCTGTTCGACGTTGGCATCTACAGTCCCCAGCGCAAAGGTGCTACCGATGTGCTCTTTGCCGAGGGGATGCACCGAGCCGGCATAGCCCGAGATCGCTACCGCCTCGCAGTCAAGGGCTGGTTGCCGCACGACGCCGACGAACTACCCAACCTGCTGCCTCAGGTGGACGAACTGCTCGACCGGCAGAACACGGATCGCGCCGACTTCCTCGTGTTGGGCGACCTCATGCACGGCATCACGTTCCGTGATGAGCTCCTGAAACAATTGGAATCGCTGATCGCCTCCGGGAAGGTAGCGAACTGGGCAGTCAACAACTGGTCGGCCGACGACATCTTTTCCTTCACCCGTTCGGCTGTCGAAGCTGGGCTCCCCCGCCCCGAGTACGCTCAGCTCAAGTACGGTCCGGCGCGACGTTCCGTCGCCGAGAGCGATCTGCTGCGCTCCCTGGGTGTGTCGATCGGGCTCACGATTCAGGCGTCGGACACGTTCGAAGGCGGTCTGCTGCTCGGCAGTCAGGCTGGTCGCATGATCGGCGGCGATCTCGGGGGGATCCAGGCCAGCATCCGGGCATCCGTCACGCTGCTGCGCGAAGTTGCGGCAGAGCTGGGGGGAACCGCCGCGCAACTCGCCATCGCAGTACCGCTATGCAACCCGCAGGTGAGCAGCGTTCTGGTGGGGGCGCGGACTCAGGAACAGGTCCTCGACAACATCGGGGCCTTTGCCCTCATCGAGCGTGTGGGAGTCGAGGGCATCCGTCGAGCAGCCCACGAATTCTGGTTCGACAAGGGGATCGTCGACCCCGCCTCGTCGTGGGGAATACGACCGGATGACGATCCGCACAGCTACACCGTGAGCGAGCGTTGAGACCCCGCCTACATCGTCAAGTGGCGTGCTCAGAGGGACAACAGCGGTCCCGCACCCCCGACCTAGCCTTCAACACATGGGCCGACGGTCCATCCGCTCCCCGAGGCGGCAGGAGTGTCAGACACAGCAGTCATGACACTGTTCAGGAGGCAGGAATCAATGAAGAAACACCTGTTGGGAGTCGCGGCGCTCAGCGCAGCGAGCATCCTCGTTCTTTCCGGTTGTACCGGTACCGGGTCCGGTGACAACGGCGACGCAAGCCCCATTGTCGTCGGGTCAGTTAACGCGCTGAGCGGCGCTGCCGCATTCCCCGAGGCCTCGCAGGCGGCGCAGGCCGTGTTCGACGCGGTCAACGCCGAGGGCGGCATCAATGGTCACCTGATCGACTACAAGATCCTCGACGACAAGGGTGACCCGGCCGCCGCCGCTGCCGCCGCTCGCGAGGTCGTGAGCTCCGACAACGCGGTAGCGCTCGTCGGTTCCGCGAGTCTTCTCGAGTGCGAGATCAACGGCGACTACTACGTTCAGCAAGACATCCTGTCGATCCCCGGCGTCGGTGTCGACCCGGTGTGCTTCGCGAACGCGAACATCTCGCCGGCCAACGTCGGCCCGTTCCTCGACATGACGCTCTCACTGCTGTACGGCTCAGAAGTGCTGCATCTCGACAACATCTGCGCGATGCTCGAGATCGCAGGTAGCACGCTGCCCGCGTATCAGGCAGCCATCGACAAGTGGACCGAGATCACGGGCAAAAAGCTCATCTACGTCGATGCGACTGTTCCCTATGGAGCAGCCGACTACACGCCGTACATCGTCGCTCTGAAGGAGCACGGCTGCCAGGCCGTCACCGTCAACCCGGTTGAGCCCGACTCGATCGGTCAGCTCAAGGCGGCACAGGCTCAGGGTCTTACCGATGTCACGTGGCTACTTCTCACGAGCGTCTACAGCGAGAACTTCGCTGCAGCGATCTCGGATGCTGGTGCCGGCATCTACGTCCCAGCAGAGTTCTACCCCTTCACCGACGCGGCGAGCCCGCAGACGAAGGACTGGCGCACGCTCATGGAGGCGAACAACATCCCGTTGACCTCGTTCAGCCAGGGTGGCTTCCTCGCGGCGACGTACTTCATCGATGTGCTCAAGACGATCAAGGGTGACATCACCCGCGAGTCGGTCTCCGAGGCGCTACGCACCATGGACCCGATCGAAAGCCCGATGGCAGGTAGCCCCTACATCTTCGGCGACGCGGCCACCCACAACAGCAACACCTCTGGCTTCCCAGTGAAGCTGCTGAGCGGCACCAATCAGTGGGAACTCGCCGCCGAGGACTGGCTGACGATCCCGTAGTAGTCCGGAACACCCCACTCTGCGGCGGCGCCAGCGAGCACTCGCGCCGCCGCAGTCCACCCCCACCGAATCGGAGTTACCAGTGCTTCAGGGCGCGCTATCCGGCCTCGCGGCCGGCGGGGTCTACGCGATTATCGCCGTCTGCCTCACTCTTATGTCCCGCCTCGTGCGGGTCGTCAATTTCGCTCAGGCGGCTACCGGCATGTTCGGCAGCTACGTCGCGGTCTGGATGGTCAGCAAAGCAGGCATCCCCATCGGCCTTGCGACAGTCGTCGGAATTCTCATCGGCGGGCTGCTCAGCGGTCTCATCGGTTGGATTATCGCCACGTGGCTCTCCGAAGCCGATACCAGCACGCGGTCAGCCGTCACAGTTGGGCCGTTGCTGCTGCTCATCTCTCTCTCGTTCATCCTGTTCGGTAACAAGCCTCAACCATTCCAGCCCCTCCTTGCCGGACCAGCGTTCACGGTCAGTGGAGTCGTCATCAGCCAGGTGACCGTTGTCATCGTGGTACTCGCGATCGTTGTTGCGGCCGCATCGAAACTCGTGCTGTCACGCACGTCCGTCGGCACCAAGTTGCGGGCCCTCTCGGAGCGTCCGACAACAGCTGAACTCATTGGCATCCCCGCCAAACCCCTCGGTGTTGCTGTGTGGGCGATCACGGGAATCATCTCGACCATCGTCATCGTCATCGTGGCCCCATCGCAGTCCAACGACGCGATCGCGCTCTCCATGCTCATCGTCCCCGGCGCCGCGGCAGCTTTGCTCGGCGCTTTCCGTCGCCTCGACCTCGCCGTCCTCGGCGGACTCGTGCTCGGCGTCATCCAAGGCACTGTCGCCCAGATCGATCAGGTCTCGTTCGTGCGTTATTTCCTCCCCTTCCTCTTTATTGTCGGACTCTTGCTCTGGAACCAGCGAAAGGCGGTATGGGATGCCGCGCGCTAGCTTTCCCCGCGTCCTCGCGTTCTTGGTCCCATTCCTCGTTGCGGCGGGCGGAATTCTCGTCGGATTCGCGTTGAGCGTGGGACTTCCCGGCTACTTCGTCTTCCTCGGCACGAGCGCGATCGTTGCCGCCATCGCAATTCTCGGGCTCGGCATCGTCACCGGTAGCGCGGGAATGATCGCGCTGTGCCAACTCACGTTCGCGGCCGTCGGCGCGTGGGTCGTCGCCGGCCTCAATGTGATCGGTGCTCCCGGCGGATTCGTCGTCTGGCTCGCGTTCGGCGGCGTGGCTGCGGGGGTGGTCGGAATTCTGGTCGGGCTTCCCGCCCTGCGCCTGCGGGGGGTGAATCTCGCGGTGGTGACCCTCGGCTTCGCGGCCGCCGCCGATGTCACTCTCGTGCAGATCCAGTTCCCCGGTTCGGTAACCGGCACCTCCATCGAACGACCCGAGGCCTTCGGGACCGACCGTGAGTTCTTCTTCCTGGGCATCCTCGTGCTTGCCGCCTGTGGCCTCCTCGTCTATTTCCTCCAGCGCAGTCGCTGGGGAAGCAGCTGGAAGGCTGTCGCATTCTCTGAACGGGGCACTGCCTCGACCGGCCAAAGCGTTCCGGGCGCAAAGCTCACGGCATTCGCGGTGAGCGCGGCGCTCGGCGGCGTGAGCGGCGGCCTCATCGCGGGGCAAGTGGGGCTCGCGTTCGCGAGCAGTTTCAGCCCGATCCAGTCGCTCGCCCTCTATGTGTTGGCAATCATGTCGGGAGCACACCTCATCGACATGGCGATCTTCGGCGGCCTACTCTGGATCGTCGTTCCCGAGTTGCTCAAACGCTGGGGGGTCCCGCAGGATTGGGCGTTTGTCGTCTTCGGGGTTCTCGGCGTTCAGGCTCTCACGAGTGGAACGAACTTGGGGACGGGCATCCGTAATCTTTGGTGGAAGCGGGCGCTACGACGCAGTGCGGTCCCGACGAAATCGCTCTCCCACGACGTCGATCCCGCACCCCCTCACCGCCAGCCCTCGCGCGGCGAACCGATCCTGGTGGTGCGCGACCTCTCCGTGACCTTCGGCAAGGTCGAGGCGCTCAAGAAGGTGAGCTTCGAACTCGTCGAGGGCACAGTGCTGGGCCTCATTGGCCCGAATGGCGCCGGCAAATCGACTCTCGTCGATGCACTCACCGGATTCTTGCCGCAGCACACCGGGTTCGTCAGCCTGGACGGGCGTTCGCTCGACAAGCTCTCCCCTACCCGACGAGCCCGCCTAGGGCTCCGACGCACTTTCCAGCAGGACCGCGTTCCGCCTAGCCTCACCATTGACGCCTATGTGCGATTCGCTGCGCGCCGGCGCCTCTCGACCCCCGAGATCGCGGACGCACTCCAGTTCTTCGGATGCCCGCCCGCCAGCACTCGACTTGCGAGCGTCGACGTCGGCACCCGGCGACTCGTGGAGGTCGCAGCCAACGTCCTCTCCCAGCCTCGTGTGCTGCTGCTTGACGAGCCCGCTGCCGGGCTCTCCCACGAGGAACACGTCGACCTCGGCCGACGGTTGACCCAGGTCCCGGATCGATTCGGAACATCCATCATCCTTATCGAGCACGATCTCGACCTGGTTCGGTCGACGTGCGACAGCATCATGGTGCTCGACTTCGGAAGTGTCCTCGCGAGCGGCCCGCAGGATCAGGTCCTCGCTAATCCCGACGTGATCAAGGCCTACATGGGCGAAACGGAGTTGCTGTGAGTGTCCTCAGCCTTGACGGTGTGACCGTGAGCCGCGGTGCCGGGCCGGTCATTCGCGATGTGAGTCTCGAGGTGGTTTCGGGCACCATCACCGCGCTTGTCGGCCCCAACGGCGCGGGGAAAACGAGCCTGCTCGAAGCGATCTCGGGCGTCATCGACGCCAGTTCGGGAACGATCTCCCTCGACGGGGAGCCGCTCGGGAAGCTCTCGCGAGTACGGCGCGCCCACCGCGGCATCGTCCACATTGAACAGGGAAGAGCGGTGTTCCCCTCCCTCACTGTCGTCGAAAACGTGCGGCTCGCTTCGGGGAATGCTGCTCGCGCGAACGAGGCCATCGACATGTTCCCGGAACTCGAGAAACGTCGGGACTCCCCTACAGGCCTGCTCTCCGGTGGCGAACAGCAGATGGTGGTGCTCGCGCGTGCGTTCGCCGCCCAACCCACGTTTCTGCTCATCGATGAGATGTCCCTGGGTCTGGCACCGGTCGTCTTCACCCGACTCCTGCCGATGGTCCAGCGCTTCGCGGAAGACGGAGTCGGGGTTCTGCTCGTGGAGCAGTTCACGAACCTCGCGCTGTCGGTCGCACGTCAAGCACTCGTCTTCTCCAACGGGCGGGTGACGTTTCAGGGCGAAGCCTCCGTGCTCCAGCAGTCGCCAGAAGTGCTGCACACCGCATATCTCGGCGGTTCACCGGCGCACTGACCGCTGGCGCTACCCCGCTGCTGCGGCGTGCTCGAAGGCAAGTGTCGGCACGTCCACAATGTGTGCGCCGCCATCGGCCAGCAGCACGGCTCCGGTCATGATGGACGATTCCCCCGAGCCGAGGAAGCGGATGATGGCCGCAATCTCCTCAGGCTCGGCAGGACGCCCGAGGGGAACATCGACCGTGACGAGACCGTAGCCCTCTGCACGATCGGTGAACCCGGCAATACGGGCGAGCTCATCCATTTCAGCGTCGGCCATGGGGGTGCGCACCCAGCCCGGACACACGGCGTTGACCCGCACACCGTACTTGCCATAGTCCCGAGCGAGCGAGCGGGTTAGCCCGATGAGGGCGTGCTTGCCCACCGTATAGCCGGCAACTCCCGGGCCCGCGAAGAGTCCGGCGAGCGACGACACCACGACGATGTGCCCCTTCGACTCCATCAGGAAGGGCAGCGCCTCTCGTGCCAACACGAACGCTGTGGTCACGTTAGTCGTGAACGCGAGCGCCCAGTCCGCGTCATCCGTTTCGCCCACCGTAGACAGGCCGTGACCACCCGCGTTGGCAACGACTACGTCGATGCCGCCGAAGGCTTCCACTACCGTTGCGATCGCCGCCGCGCAACTCTCGGCGTCCGAAGCGTCGGCGACCACGGCGAGCGCACCGGTGTCGGCCGCGATCGCCTCAAGCGGTTCCCGGCGGCGGCCGAGAATCGCAACCCGAGCACCCTCCGCCGTGTATCGACGTGCGGTGGCAGCACCGATGCCGGTACCACCGCCGGAAATCACGACGACCTTGCCGTCAACCTCAGAGCCGCTGTACGTCATGTGTGTTCCTTTATCTTTGGGGTCCGCGATCTAGGCGGGAAACGAGGATCGGGCGAGGTACCCGAAGTCAGAGACCAAGGTCGTGCCGTTCACGGTGCGCGTGGCCGGCGATGCGAGGAAGAGCACTGAGCGCGCGACATCCTCCGCCGACTGCACCGGGTAGCCGACGCCAGCGAAACTGTCGAGCCCAAGGTCTGCGCGTGCCATGGGAGTGTCGACGATCGACGGGCACACGCAGGTGACCCGGATGCCGTCAGCCGCAAGGTCGACGGAGAGCGCGCGTGTGAGCTGCACGACAGCACCTTTCGACGCGTTGTACGGCAGCATTCCCGGCGCCGCTACGAAGCCGGAGTCCGACCCCATGAGCACGATCGACGCTGCCGAGGACCGCCGGAGGTACGGCAGCGCGTGCTTCACCAACAGGAACTGCCCTGTGACATTGACCGCCAGGACGCGGTTCCAGTCCGCGAGGCTGATCTCGTCGACGGCAGTTCCGAAGGGCCCGGATGTCCCGGCGCAGGCGATCGCGACAGCCAGACCGCCCAACTCCCCCGCAGCATGAGCAACCGCAGCCGCCATGGCGGTCTCATCAGTGACATCGGCAGGAACGGCAACGAGACCGGGCAGCTCGGCAGCGAGGCCGGCGAGAGCTGCAGCATCCCTATCGATGGCGGCGACCATTGCTCCTTCCGCTACGAATGCGACGGCACATGCACGACCGATACCCGATGCGGCGCCCGTGATGATGACGGGAACTCCTGTGAGGTCGAGGTGCATGACGTCCAGCTTCGCGGTAGGGCGGGGCTGCCGATTGCCGATCACTGCAGGGTATTTGTCCGGCGCCGCACGGAGACCAGCGGTCGCACATTGTCGGCAACGCGCGGGCGGAGACTGGTCGGATGCAGCACCCTCTGGATCCTCTGACCGTCGCCGAAATTGAGGCCGGCCGCGCCGTGCTCGAGTCGGCCGGGCGGGTCACGTCAACCACACGCTGTGCTGCGGTGCTCCCCGTCGAGCCAAGCAAAGAGGCCGTCGCTGCATGGCTGCCTGGCGAAACGGTCGAGCGTCGGATTCTCTTCGTCGCTCTCGATACCTCGAGCGGCCGCAGCGCTGAAGCGGTGGTCGAAGTCACCACCGGAACCCTCGAGTCGTGGACCGAACTCACCACCGACGTTGCCCCGTACGGCCAGCCGCCGTACTTGCGGGAGGAGTTCGAACTCACGGAGCAGATCGTGCGCGCCGATCCGCAATGGCAGGCCGCCATGGCGCGGCGCGGGCTTTCTCCCGAGTTCGCATTCTGTGCACCGCTAGCTCCCGGCTTCTTCGGCCGCGACGACGAGGCCGGGCATCGGGTGATTCGTTCGCTCACCTTCCTCCGTGAGGACGCACACGACAGTCCGTGGTCGCATCCGGTCGAAGGCCTGATCGTGCACATCGACCTCACTCAGCGCCGCGTCCTGCGGGTCGAGGATGAGGGGAACACACCTGTGCCGTCGTCGGACGGTCGTTTCGGCACTCCCGCCGCCCTCACTGAACGAGTCACGCTGAAGCCCATCGCGATCACTCAGCCCGAGGGCCCGAGCTACTCGGTGGACGGGTCGGCCGTCACGTGGGAGAACTGGTCGTTCCGGGTCGGTTTCAACGCCCGCGAAGGGCTCGTGCTGAACCAGGTCGCGTTCGACGGACGACCCGTGCTCTACCGAGCATCCGTACCAGAGATGGTCGTGCCATACGGCGATACCTCGCCGACGCGGTTCTGGATCAGCTACTTCGACGCGGGCGAATACCTGCTCGGCATGAATGCCAACCCGCTCATGCTCGGCTGCGACTGTCTCGGCGTCATCCACTACTTCGACGGTGTCATCGCTGACGGCGGCGGTCATGCCGTAACGATCCCGCAGGCCGTGTGCATGCACGAGGAGGACTACGGCGTGCTCTGGAAGCACACCCACCTCGACGGCACCGCAGACTCTCGCCGCTCCCGCCGCCTCGTCATCTCCTATTTCTCGACGATCGGCAACTACGACTACGGATTCTTCTGGTATCTCTATCTCGACGGGTCGATCGAGTTCGAGGCCAAGGCCACCGGGGTGGTCTTCGCCGGTGCGGGTGTGCCCGGCAGCAGCTCCCCCCATGCCAACGAGATTGCGCCGGGTCTGTTCGCGCCCGTGCACCAGCACCTGTTCTGCGCGCGACTGGACGTGTCCATCGACGGCGATGCCAACTCACTCGCCGAGATCGATGTGGTCCGAATGCCGACCGGGCCCGACAATCCCCATGGCAACGCTTTCACGTGGACGACTACCGAGCTCACCTCCGAACTCGAGGCGAAGCGTGTCGCGAACCCAGCGGCTGCGCGGGTCTGGGAAATCACGAGTGGCTCGCGGCGAAATGCCGTCGGAAAGCCGACCGCCTACCATCTCGTTCCGCGGGCAAGCGCGACGCTCATGGCCCAGCCGGACTCGTCGGTATTCGACCGCGCCACGTTCGCGACGCAACAGCTGTGGGCGACGCCCTTCTCTCCTGCCGAACGATTTCCGGCGGGCGACTATCCGAACGGACACGCGGGCGGGGGCGGGCTGCCGACGTGGACCGCTGCGGACCGAAGCATCGAGAACACCGACATCGTGTTGTGGCACGTGTTCGGCCCCACGCACATCCCTCGGCCCGAAGACTGGCCGGTCATGCCCGTCGACTACTCGGGATTCACTTTCAGGCCGTACGGTTTTCTCGACCGGAACCCCGCGCTGGACCTTCCCTCCGGCATGATCCACGACGACCACTGCGCACCACACGGGAGCCACCATGAAGGCCACGGCCACTGACTTACTGGTCACCAACGCCCGCATCTACACTGTCGACAGCGCCCGGCCGTGGGCCTCCGCATTCGCGGTACGGGACGGCCGGATCGTCGCCTTCGACGACGACGCGGTGGCTACGGATGCCGCCACCACGGTCGATGTGCACGGCGCAACGGTCATGCCCGGGCTCGTTGACGTCCACAACCACCACGCGCTTGCGGGACACTCCGACCTGTACGAACTCGTCTTTTCCCCCGCTGCCTCGCTCCCGGAGGTTCTCGACGCGATCCGGATGCACGCCGCATCCGTCGCCGAAGGTGAGTGGATCGTCGGCGGCAGTTGGGGCAGCACTCTGTTCGACGAACTCGCCCGACCCGAAGCCCTCGCGGCGCTGGACGCGGCCTCCAACGGTCACCCCGTCGTCCTTACCGACGACAGCCGCCACAATCGCTGGGTGAACTCGCAAGCGCTCGAGCGTGCGGGCGTGACGGCGGAGACTCACGATCCAGTCGGTGGACGAATCCTCCGGGATGCCACGGGCGCGCCCACGGGAGTGATGCTCGAGCAGGCCGGACTTGTGGTCGAACGCGTGCGGGCCGCGGCAAACCCTCCGACTCCAGAGCAATCCCGTCAGGCATCGGCACGCGGGATCGAGATTCTGCACAGTTACGGCATCACCGCGTTCCAAGATGCGGCAATCTCGCTCGACGCGCTGAGCGCTCTGCAGTCACTTGACGAGGCGGGTGAACTCACCGCCTGGGTCGTCACGTGCCTGCTCGTCAATGATCCAATCTTCGGCTTCCCGGTCACGGGCGACGAGCTCATCGCGCACGGAGAAATCCATCGCAGTGAGCACCACCGACCCGACTTCATCAAGATCTTCCTCGACGGGGTGCCGCCCGCTCACACCGGAGCCTTCCTCGAGCCCTACCTCCCGACTGCCGAGTACGGCGACCACTTCTGTGGGAACACGACGATGTCCGCTGGGAAACTCCTTGCTCGGCTGCGGTCGGCCGCGGCCCTCGGTTTGTCAGCGAAGATCCACTGCTCGGGCGACGCCGCGGTGCGGATGGTTCTCGACAGTGTCGAGATCTTGCGCACCGAGGGCGTTACGCAGCGCTACCAGATCGCCCACGGCCAATTCATCTCCGAGGCCGACGTTCCGCGGCTGGCGACGCTGGGCGTGAGCGCCGACATCTCACCCTTCCTGTGGGTACCTGGCGTGATCCCCGACGCCATCGCCACGGCGGTTCCCGCCGAGCGCGCGGCGCGGATGCAGCCGAATCGCGCCCTCATCGACTCCGGTGCCCTGGTCGCGGGTGGCTCGGATTGGCCAGTGAGCGAGACGCCCAACGCGTGGGAGGGCATCGAGGGCCTCGTCACCCGCGCTGACCCGAGCGGGCGGCATCCGGGAACTCTCTGGGCAGACCAAGCGATCACCGTCAGTGAGGCGATCGAAGTGTTCACGATCAACGGAGCGCGGGCCATGGGTCTCGACGATGTCACCGGATCGTTGGAAATCGGAAAGTCTGCGGACTTCATCGTGCTGAGCGCGAACCCCCTCGAGTTGGCGGCAGACAGGCTAGCGACTGTGCACGTGACGGAAACCTGGTTCGCCGGAGAGAGGGTCTACGCCCGGCAGTCCGGATGATTGGGTCTACACTGGTGGACACTCGCTCGGCCTCCGGTGGAAAGGACCTTCGTGCCCAAGCTCATCGACCACGACAAGCGTCGCGAGCACATCATCGATGTGACGTGGGCACTCATCGTCGAGGGGGGCATCGAGGCCGCCACGATGCGCGAGATCGCCACGAAGGCCGGCTTCGCCAATGGTGCGCTCAAGCACTACTTCCCCGGCAAAGCGGAGATCGTCGAGGGCACCTTCGATCGGGCAATGCGCATTATCGGCTCCGAACTCAACCCAGACCAGGGCCGCGGGCTATCCGGTTTGCGCGCGCTGGGAGTGGCCGCGCTACCCCGGGACGCGTCGAGCATCACTGCTGGTCGGGTGCTCATGGCCTACTGGGAAATGTCACTCTCCAACACCGCTATGCACGACAAGTACGAGGCTTTCCTCGGCGACTGGCGCGCCCTCATCCTCCGCTACCTCGCCGAAGGTCGGACGGATGGCGACATCGTGACCACCACGCCAGACGAGGTGCTCGCCGACGAGCTCATCCTGCTCACCGCTGGATCGAACGTAATGACGCTCGTGGGCAAGCGATACACGACCGTCGCGTTGGTCGAGCGTCACCTCGAGGATTACCTGGACCGGCTTACCCGCCGTTAGATTGCGTGCGCGACGATCACGCGGGGACTGCCCTCGAGGGCGAGCGTCTCGACCGGCAACCATCCGGATGCCGCGAGCCACTCATTGACCTCGGATTGCGGCCACACGACAGTGCCATCGATGACGAGGTACTCCCCCGCGTGTACAGCGTCGATCGAGCGCTGTCGCTCGTCATCATCGAGGAAGAAGTCGAGCAAAAGGAGGGTCGCTCCCTCCGCAGCTGCCGCGCGAGCGTGCGTGAGAATCAGCACGTTCTCGTCAGCCGTAAAGCGATGGATCACGTGATTGAGCATCACGAGATCGTAGTTGCCCTCGGGCTGCGCAGTGACCGTCTCAGCGCCCACTACCGTGCTGCGGGCGTCCATCCCGCTCGCTGCCAGATGACCCGTGACAAAACCGAGCATCTCGGGATCGAACACGAATGTCGTGCGCAAACCCGGGTTCGCCATCATGGCCTCGACGGCGAACGCACTGCTCAACCCGCCCAGATCGAGCATGTCGGCGAAGGGCGAGAAGTCGAAGGTACGGGCCAGCATCTTGGCGTGCAACGCGTTGTAGGTCATGACGCCACCCATGAAGATGTCCATGCGGTCGCCACTGATGTCGAGGGTGCCCGGTTCGGTCGTATCCACAGTTCCATCGAAGTACTGCGTCCAGTGCGGGAAGCTGATGCCCCCGAGGAAAGCGAGGAACGGCGTGAGATCGAGATCAGAGTCGGCGCCAGCGAGATAGGCCGCGGCATCCGGGGCGAGGGTGTACATGCCGGCGGTGCGCTCGAGCAAGCCGATACCGTTGAGGCTGTCCGCGAGGATGCGGGTCATGCGGGGCGTGATTCCGATGCGCGACGCGAGTTGATCGACGCCGAGCGGACCTCCCGCGAGCGCAGCGAACATGCCGACGCGGCTCGCAGCAAAGAGTTGCTTGGCCGCCATGTAGCCGGTGGCGATGTCGAGGATGCGGTGCGGTGATGCACCATCGTGAGGCGTGGAAGTCACTGTCTATCTCCTTCTCTGAGACTGGGATGGCTGTGACTCTACAGTTGTTGACTAAAAAAGAGCAATGTGAAACTATCGGGCCAGGCGCCTCGTCGGTCACGGTGGCCTCAGGTTGTCAACGAATGTAGAATTACCTCGCACACAGGGCTGTGGCGCATCCGGATTTCGGTCTGGCCGTCCTCCCCCACGGCACCACCCAGCCACTCCCGAAAGGACTCACCGGATGTCGCGCCTCGAGCTCGCAGGCCTATCGCTCACCGTCCTCGCCGACGATGTCGAAACCGAGCTTGTACACGAGATCTCACTCAGTGTCGCCGCCGGCGAGACCCTGTGCATCGTTGGGGAGTCCGGCAGCGGCAAGACCGTTACCGCGATGTCGATAATTCGGCTCCTTGAGTTCGTCGCGCCGGTACGCACGACAGGGGGAATCCTGCTCGAGCGCACCGACATCCCCACGCTCACCGCGGAGGAAATGCGCGCGTTCCGCACCGGGCGCATTGGCATGGTGTTTCAAGAAGCACTCGACTCCCTCAACCCGAGCCAACGGATCGGCAAGCAACTCCTCGAGGCATACAGCCCCCGCGACATGATTCCGGGTGCACTGCGCACCATGAAAGGGCAGCAGGCCGCGATGGCCAAAGCCACGAGCTTGCTGCGCGAAGTCGGGCTGCCCGATACCGAGCGCATCATGGCGCTCTACCCGCACCAGCTCTCCGGCGGGATGCAACAGCGCATCATGATTGCGCTCGCGCTCATGTCAGATCCGATCCTGCTTCTCGCCGACGAGCCGACGACAGCGCTCGACGTCACCACCCAGGCCGAGATCCTCGAACTCTTCCGTCGCCTGCAGCGTGAACACAACATGTCGTGCGTGTTCATCACACACGACATGGGGGTCGCGGCGGAGATTTCCGACCGAATCGCCGTGATGTATGGCGGGCGGCTTGTCGAAGTTGGCACCACTCGTGACATTCTCACCAAGCCGCGTCACCACTACACGCGTGCACTTCTGGAGTGCGTCCCTCAGCTCGGGGTGCGGCGCACGTCCGGGCTCGCGTCGATCCCGGGAGCGGTGCCGAGCCCGCGCGACGAGCTTCTCGGCTGCCGCTACGCCCCCCGCTGCCCCGCCGCCACCGAGGTGTGCACGACCGCACCCCCCACGCTCGCAGCAACCCTCGGCGACACGACTTTCGCCTGCTTCAACCCGGCAACCCGACCGCTCGACCTCACCATTGCAGTCGGCGAAACGGATGCCCCCGCCCTCGTCGCCACCGACCGCCCGACGCTCACCGTCTCCGGCATCACCAAAGTGTTCGGCAACGGGCGTCGCACTCCCAACCTCGACCACCTGCGCAAACGTGCCGTGGTAGCAGTCCGTGACGTCTCGCTCCATATCGCGCCTGGTGAGTTCTTCGGTCTTGTCGGGGAGTCTGGTTCCGGAAAGACGACGCTCGGTCGAATGATCGCCGCCCTTGAGCATCCCAGCGCGGGAACCATCTCCGTCGGAGATCACGAGCACACCTCGAAGGGTGTCACGGGCGACAGCCGCGAATTCCGCCGATCAATTCAGCTCATCTTCCAAGACCCGCAAAGTTCGCTAGACCCCCGGCACACCGTCGCACGAATTATCGGGGAGCCGCTGCGTGAACTGACGAACCTGCGCGGCGCCGAACTCGACACGCGAGTCGCGAGCCTCATCGACGAGGTCGGGCTTCCTGCAGCGACGAAGAACAAACTTCCGTCCCAGCTTTCGGGTGGTCAGCGCCAGCGCGTCGCCATCGCGCGCGCGATCGGCCCCGAGCCCCGGCTCATTGTCGCCGACGAGCCCACCTCGGCGCTCGACGTGTCCGTCCAGGGGCAGGTCATCAACATCTTGCTCGAGCTGCGTCGCGAACGTGACCTGAGTTTTCTGTTCATCACCCACAACCTGAGCCTCGTGCTTTCGGTTGCCGACCGGGTCGGGGTCATGTGCAAGGGCGAACTCGTTGAGGTCGGGCATCCGACGGACATCGTCACCAACTCGACCCACCCCTATACGCGACAGCTCCTGGCCGCCAACCCGGACCTGCTCGCCTACCAGACCACCAACCCATAACCGCACACCTAAGAGAACCGAGGATCACATGAATCGCATCTCACGGCGGTGGCGTCACCTGAGCGTGACGTCCATGGCTATCGTGGCGGCCGGAGCACTAGTGCTTTCCGGCTGCACTCCCACCGACCCGTCAAGCACCAGCGGTGACGAGGGCGCGCCCGTTCAGGGCGGAAACCTGACAATCCAGATCTCCGGCGATCCCGGCGGCTTGGACCAGAACGCGTCGTACTCGATCGAGGCCGTCAACATCTCGGAACTGATCTTCGAGAAGCTGTTCGCCCTCGACGCCACGAACACACCGCACCCCATGCTCGTCGACACCTACGACCTGAGCGACGACCGCAAGACCTACACGTTCCACCTGCGCGACGGCGTGACGTTCTCGGACGGCAAACCGCTCACTGCTGACGACGTCGTCGAGTCGCTCAACTACTGGCTACGCGTTAACGCGCAGGGCAAGATCGTGGCCGGCGATGTCGAGAGCATTGAGGCGACCGACGACCTGACGGTAACTCTCACGCTCACAAAGCCGCGGTATCCGCTCATCGTCGAGCTCACCGGTGTGGGCACGGGCATCCTCGAAGCCGACACTGCGAAAGGGCTCGATGCGACGGGCTTCACGCAGGATCAAGCCATCGGCACGGGACCCTACAAACTCCAGTCGTGGCAGCCCAACGAACAACTGGTTGTCGAACGCAACGACGCATACTCTTCGCTGCCCGATGAGGAAAGCGGCTACGCGGGCGCCAAGCATGCCTACCTCGACACGATCACCTTCAAGATCGTCGCCGACCCGGATGCAGTCAAGAACGGTCTCCTCACCGGCCAATGGCTCTATGCCTCGCCGACCCCGGATGCCTACCCGGAGCTCAAGGCGAACCCCGACCTCGTCGTCCACACCCTGAGCGGCGGAAACCTGAACTTGCTCGTGCTCAACCACGCGTGGTCCGGCTCGATCTTCTCGAAGCCGGAGGCGCGGGATGCACTCAACCTCGCACTCGACAAGCCCGGCATCGTTGCCGCGACAGGCGGAAGCCCCGACTTGACCATCGAAAGCGCCGCCCTCACTCCGGAGGCGAGCACGATCATGTACTCAACCGCGGGCGATGAGGAGTACGCCAAGCACGACCCGGAGAAGGCGAAGGCACTGTTCGCCAAGGCCGGCTACTCCGACGACAAGCCCATCCAGATCCTCACGACCAATGCCTTCCCCGCGTTCCAGGCCTGGGCGACGCTCGTGCAGGATCAGCTGTCGAGCATCGGGGTGAAGTCCGAGATCCAGGCGTACGACTTCGTGACGATGCTCGGCCAGTGGCAGAGCTATCCCGACAAGTGGGACATCGTGCCGATCTTCTTCAACGGTGACTTCCCGTCTCCCGGCCAGATGAACGTGCTCGCCTCCGCTGCCTCCCCGGCGACGGACACCCACCCCGAGATCGCGGACGACCGCTCACAGGATCTCATCGACGCGCTGGCCGACTACAACAAGGTCGACAACGCGGACGACGCCCACGCGATCATGGACACCATCACGAGCATCATTGCCCGTGACAAGCCCGCGATCATCCTCGGAATGACCACCCCGTACGCGGCGTACAGCCCCACCCTCAAGGGCTACGACAACTACTGGTACGTCTTCTGGAACTCCTGGATCGCCGAGTAACTTCCGCATCCGACTCATCGGTGGGGTGGCTCACATTCGGGCCACCCCACCCCAACAGAAAGTCAACCCGTGCTCGGCATCATCTTGCGCAGACTGGTGAACCTCGTCATCATCCTGTTCGTCGTCGGAACCCTGCTCTTCTTCATCATCAGGGCGATTCCCGGGGACCCCGCAATTGCCTTGCTCGGGTCCACCGCTAAGCCGGAAGAGCTCGAGGCGCTTCGTCAGGACCTCGGCATCAGCGGGCCCCTCTACCTCCAATATCTGGGTTGGTTCGGCCGAGTTCTGCAGGGTGACTTCGGGATGTCGATCATCTACGACAAGCCCGTCCTCGATGTCATTGCCGACCACATCGCCCCTACCCTGACGATCGCCATCATCAGCACTCTGCTGAGCTTCTTGCTCGCCGTGCTCATCACGGTGTGGAATGCTTCGAGCCCGCGCAACTGGGTAGCGCGAGCACTCAACCAGCTGTCGCAGATCGGTCTGGCCCTTCCCGACTTTTGGCTCGCGGTGCTGCTTATCTACCTGATCGCGCTCAACCTGCGATGGGTGCCGACCAGTGGCTATACCGACATCTGGGTGGACCCGATCGCGTCGATCCGCACTCTGCTCCTCCCGGTTGCCGTTCTGGTAATCGGTCAGGGGGCGAGCTTCGTGATCGTGCTCCGCGAGGGCATGCTCGGACAGATGTCGCAGCTGTACTTGCGAACCGCGCGCGTCAAGGGGCTCAGCGAGTTCGCCGTAGCCATGCGACATGCCCTGCCGAACGCGCTGTTGCCCATCCTCACCATTGTCGGGCTCAACTTCGCCGGCCTCGTCGGCGGCATCGTCATCCTCGAGAACATTTTCGTGATCCCCGGGCTCGGTTCCATGATGTTGGGCGCCATCAACGGTCGTGATTTTCTTCTCCTTCAGGGTGGCGCGCTGTTCATCGCCGTCCTCTTCGTCACGGTGAACCTCATCACCGATCTCACCTACGCCCTCGTCGACCCGAAGGTCCGTGTTTCATGACCGCCTTTCTCGCCTTCGCTCGACGCAACCCTGCCGTCGTTGTGCCCGCAGGCCTTCTGCTGGTGATCGTGTTCATCACTCTGATCGGGCCGTTCTTCCTCGCCTCCCCCACCGCGACTGATCCGATCAACCGGCTGCAACCCCCGGGCGGTTCGCACCTGCTTGGCACCGACACCTACGGTCGGGATGTGCTCTCCCGGCTGGTGACCGGAGGGCGGGCATCCCTCGGTATGGCCCTTCTGATCACCGTGTGTTCGGGCGCCATCGGCACCTTCCTCGGGCTCGTCAGCGGGTACTTCATTAGGGCCGGAAATGTGATTATGCGGGTGACCGATGCGTGGATGGCGTTCCCCGCCATCGTGTTGGCAATGGTCTTCAGCGTCACTCTCGGACCGGGCGTTCTCACCGAGGTACTGGCGATCGGGATCATCTTCATCCCGTTCTCTGCGCGAGTGTTGCGCAGTCGCACGATGGAGATCACGAGCCGCACTTTCGTCGAGGCCGCGCGCGTCTCGGGCATGGGACCGTGGAAGATCCTTGCCGTGCACGTGCTCCCCAATGTCGTGCCGCTCATCATCGTCCAGACGATCGTGTACATTGCCGCGACAATGCTCATCGACGGGGTGCTGAGCTTTCTCGGGCTGGGCATCGCGGCTCCCGCACCGAGCTGGGGAAACATGATCGCGGAAGGTCGCAACTACATGTCGATCGCGCCGTACCTCATGGTGTTCCCGGGCCTCGTGCTCGCCGTCACCGTGTTCCTGGTCAACATGCTCGGCACGAATCTGCGACCCGTGTTCGACCCGCAAGCTCGCCAACTGCAGGCTCTGCAACGCCTCCGCACACACGGCAACCCGTTCCGCCGCCCGAAGGGATAGCAGTGCCCACACTCGTCTACCTGGAGACCCAGCCGCGCGGCGCCCACTCGGGCCCGCCCGTCCTCCTCATCCACGGATTCGCCTCAGACTCCTCCGACTGGACAGGCTGGCCGGATGCCCTCGCCGCCGCTGGCCGCGGCAGCATCCTCGTCGACCTTCCTGGCCACGGAAGGACCCCCGCCCCCGACTCGCTCGACGACGCCAGCACCACCCACATCGTGGATGCCCTCGCCACCGTCGTGCACGAGCATCCGGCGATCGACGTCGTCGCGTACTCACTCGGCGCGCGGCTCGCGTGGGAGCTCCCGGCCATCGCCCCTGTGCGCCGCCTCGTGCTTGGCGGCCTCAGCCCGGTGGAACCGTTCGGCGCCCTTGACTTCGCGCAGGTCGAGGCCTTCGTAGCCCACGGCGTTGCCCCGACCGACGGCCTGACGAGCATGCTCATGGGCATGATCTCTGCTCCGGGCAAGGATGCCTCGGCTCTCGCGCTCGTGATGCAGGGCTTGGCCACCGAACCATTCGCTCCTGTTGATGGGCCGGCCGTGCCGACGCTGTTCGTCTCCGGCGACGGCGACCCGATGGCTGCCGGGGTCGACGCACTGGTGGCGATCACACCGGGCGCACAGCGGGTTACCGTGCCGGGTGACCATCTGGGGGCGCTTCGCTCAACGGAGTTCCGTGCGGCAGCATTAGGTTTCCTGGGGATCTGAGATCGGCCGTCGCTGCCGACGAGTTCACGTGAGCGACAATCGCCGGGGTCAGCAGCTCTGCCCACTCCGCATACACGCTCGCCCCACCGTCCTCAACCACATCGATAGAGGACGGTTCAAACCGGATAGGTGGCATGAGTGAGAGATTCGCATGCGGCTTCGGTAATGAGATTGAACCGCGCGACCCGACGCACTATCCCCCGCCGCAAGATGGCGGGCGGGTCAACCAACGCAGCAATTCTACCACTCAGCGCGCTGACGCCGGGCGCTCCCGAGAACGGTACCTACCACCCTGGCACGCGGCCGATACCGTTCTCGGGAGCGCCCGACTATCTTCGGGATCATGCCGCGGGGAACGTCCACCTGCCGTCAGGGTTCACCCGGTCGCGATCGATCCAGAGGTGGTCTACCGCCTCGCGGATCTCTGCACCGTGCCGCGCGTAGAGCTCGAGCGCGCCGAGGTTTTCATCAAGTTGCTCCATGCGACTCACTCCGAACAGCACGTTCGCGACGGCAGGGTTGGTGAGACAGAAGGCGATCCCGAGCTGGGCAGGTGTCGCCCCGAACTCCCCCGCCACCCGCACGACCTCATCGGCTGCTTCGCGGATGAGCTCACGAATACCACCGGGATCCGCCCCTATCTGGCGCACAGTGTTTTTCTTGCCGGCGAGAACCCCTCCCTCGAACGTGTCAGAGGCCTGCAGCGCGAGCTGTCCGCTGCGGAACAGAGCGCCATAGAAGGGTCCCTCGGCAACGGTGCGGCGGGCGATCCCGTACTTCAGCTGCACGAAGGTGGGTAGTGGCAGTCCTTCCGCGGCGGCGAAGTCACGCGCTGCCAGGAAGTCGGCAATCGGCCAATTGTTGGTGCCCCAGGACCCGAGACGGCCGGCAGCCACTTGCTCGGCGACATCCGTGACGACCGCAGGAATGTCGATCGTCGCATAGTCCCCGATCACGGCGGTGTCGGCCTTCTCAATCCCGACACGGTCGAGCGATTCCACGAGCTGGCTCGTGAAGTTCTGTTTCGGGTAGTCCCACAGCCAAAGCTTGCCGCTGAACACGTATTCCTCGCGAGCGATTCCCGCTTCACGCATAGCGCGCGACCAGATGAGGTCGGTCGGCGAATCGTCGGGGTGTGGGCCCATGTTGTAGTAGGCGACATCAAACAACGTCACGCCAGCGTCGACTGCGCGGCGCACAAGTGCCACAGCCTCATCGAAGGTCATCCGATCCCACGTGTGCCATGAGCCGAGACCAAGCGTCGACACCGTCGGTCCGGTCGGTCCGAGTGGGCGGGACTGGGCAGGTTGTTCGGTCGCCATGGTGCTCCTTCGTCGCAGCGGTTTTTGTCTACGCTTGTATAATAACCGCACATGGCTAATCGAGCAAAGGAGCACGAATGAGCAGGACTGTCCTCGTCACCGGTGGCGCGAGCGGGATCGGCAAGGGCATCGCCCGAGCGTTTGTCGCGAACGGCGACCGGGTGGTGATTGCTGACATTGACGGGGAATCCGGCGCTGCGGCATCCGTCGAGCTGGGGTGCGACGCGGTGCAGGTCGACATCGCCGACGCGCATTCAGTCGCGGACGCCGTCGAGCGAGTGGGATCCATCGATGTGCTCGTCAACAACGCGGGATTGATCGCGATCGGCGGGCTTCTCGTCGACCTCACTCCCGACGACTTCGACCGGGTGGTTCACGTCAACTTTCGCGGCACGTTCCTGATGACGCAGGCGGTTGCCCGGCAGATGATCGGCGGCGGAGTGGCCGGCGCCATCGTCAATGTGACGTCCATTGGCGCTCGCCAGCCGACCCGAGCACTCGGCGCCTATGAGGCGACCAAGGCTGCGGTGGAAGCACTCACCCGATCAGCAGCGCTCGAGTTTGCGCAGCACGGTATTCGAGTCAACGCCGTGGCGCCCGGGCCCGTGCTCACCGAGATGCTCCGAGGCGCGATGCCCGAGGGTTCTCCCGCGCGCACCGCGTGGCAGGCGCGAATTCCCCTCGGTCGGATGGCGGAGGTTGACGACGTCGCACCCGTCACGGTCTTCCTTGCTAGCCCGGGAGCGCAGCACATCACCGGGGCGAGCGTCCAGATTGATGGCGGGCAGTTGCTGACCTAGCTTCGTTCGAACACCACCCGCCCACCAGCGACGGTCACGTCCACGGTGACACCAGGTAGTTCCGCTGGCGTGACCTCAAGCGGGTTGCGGGCCAGCACGCACAGGTCGGCAACCTTGCCCACAGTGAGAGTGCCCTTCCAGCTCTCCGCGCGATCCTGCCAAGCCGGATTCACCGTATACGTCTTGAGCAGAGTGAGCATGGTCTGGCGCGGGTCGCCAAGACTTCCCTCCCCGGCCCAGGCTGCTGCTGCCGCTATCCCGATTCGCCAATCCGGAGTGAGCACCGGGGCGTCAGAACTCAAGCACAACGGGATTCCAGCAGCGAGAGCATCCGGAATCGGCCACGCGTTCAGTGCAACCTGGGGCCCGAGAGTGGCGGCGAGCATGGCTGAGGTGGCCGGAGCGATTCCGGCCTGGGTGTTGAGGCCGATTCCCAGCGCCGCCATTCGATCGAGTGTGGACCGGCCCACCAGATCACCATGAATGATGTAGTGGCGAAGGTCAGACCCATCGAGGGACTCGACGATCTCGACCACGGCATCGATCGACTTGTCGCCGGTCGCGTGCACGCCCACCTGATAGCCGAGTTCGTGCGCAAGGGTGATCATCGCCCGCATGTTCTCGGCACGATCGGACTCATCTATGCCCTCCACCAAGAGCGTGCCGTGCGTGCCGTCGAGGTAGTGCCCATGGATCCAGGCAGAACGCATGGGCGGGATGCCGTCGGCGAACACCTTGATGCCGCCAATGCGGAACCACTCTGAATCGGGGTCGTCATCGGCGAGATCGTGAATCCCGCGTTCGAAATCGTCAATGGTGCTGGGTCCATCGAGCTCGCCGAACAACATGAGCACGGTGACGCGTGCGCGCAGGAGCCCTTCCGCCGCGAGCGCGCGATACTGCTCAAGTACGTCGGAGCCGCACGCGCCCGTCGCCCCGTCGTCCTCCCCCGGGCCAAGTCCGGGTTCGGTATAGCTCGTGATCCCGAGGGACGCCGCGATGTCTCCTGCCCGGAGAATCGCCGCACGGCGCTCGGCCGAGCTCTCCAGCGTCGTGGATTGCGCAAAACCCGAGCCGCCCGCGAGACCGTCCATGATCGTCGCCGGCCAGATGGCGCCCAGCCATGTCGCGTGCATGTGCGATTCGTTGATGCCGGGGATGACCGCCCGCCCGGCGAGATCGATGTGGCGGGAGGCATCCGTAACCAGTGCGATAGCCCCGTCGTCGTCCCCGACATAGACGATTCGACCACCACGAGTCGCGATCGCAGTGGCTTCCGAATTCCGCTCGTCGAGCGTGAGGACGAGACCGCCGGTGAGGATCAGGTCGGCGTTCAACTGGTTCGGTGGCATCGGTGGCACTCAGGGCCTTCTCTGGTAGATCGAATTTATGTCAACGTATGTAGAATATCCAAAAACTGCGCCACCGCCAGACCCAGACCCAAGGAGCCACGATGATGTCGCCCACCAGCACTCGAGCCGCCGTGCTTACTGAGCACGGAACTGAACTCACCCTCCAGACCCTTCCGCTACCCACCGCAGTCGAGGCGGGTGCCGCACTGGTTCGGCTCACCTGCACGACGCTGTGCGGCACGGACATCGAGATCTGGAATGGCACGATGTCATTTCCTGGAATGGTGCCGATGGTGCTCGGTCACGAGATGGTCGGCGAAGTCGTCGCAGTCGGCGCCGGCACCGTCGACGCACTCGGTCGCGACATCGAGATCGGAGCCAGAATCGGCTGGTCAGAGCGAACCTGCGGCCACTGCTACGGATGCACGATCCTGCGTGAACCCGTGGCCTGCAGCACGCGTGGCTACGGGTTCACGCAGCGCTCGGATGTTGCCCCCTTCGCGATTGGCGGCCTCTCCGAGTACTGCTACGTGACTCCGGGTGCCGCAAAACTGCTGCTCCCCGACGACATCAAGGACACCTGGGCGTCAATGGCGGGGTGCGCCGCAAAAACGGTTCTTCGTGCCTTCTCCCGAGTTGGTGGCATCCGGCCAGCGTCTCGGGTGGTTATCCAAGGTGCGGGCGCACTCGGCATCTTCGCCACCGCGGTAGCGCACATTTCCGGCGCAGCGCAGGTCATCACCGTCGGCGCACCGGACTCACGACTTGAGACCGCGCGTCGGTTCGGTGCGGATGCCACGGTGAACGTCACCCGCGGATCGGAGGGCATCGTCGCCGATGTGATGACACTCACGGGTGGCCGCGGCGCCGACCACGTGTTTGACTTCGCCGGCGCATCAAGTGTGGGCGCAGAAGCCATCGGTATGGCCGCCCAACGAGCCACGTTCGCTGTCGTCGGCAGCACCGGTTGGGGACTGAGCGAGATACCGCTCAGCGCCGTCATGGGCAAGGAGCTCACCATCGCCGGCTCTCTCAACGGCGACATCTCGGACTACTTCCGGGCCATCGAGTTCTTCCAGGCGTTCGCCGACCGGATGCCCTGGGACGAGCTCTTTTCAGAACCGGTCGGCCTCTCCGGCGCCACCGAGTGCATCCGCAGGATGGCCGATCTCGGCCAGATCAAGGCCGTCATCGACCCCCGCCTCTGATGTCAGATCCGTCGGCGACGCTGGGCTGCGCGAACAGTACTGCGCTGCAGGCGTGATCGGCACATCGGGATCAAGCGGCCCAATACAAGTTCGGGGCCGCCCGGACCGATTGTGATGAGCAAGGAACTCGCTCACCAGGCACGGCCGGGACGACCCCTGGTCTTTCCACCAACCTGTGGACCATTCTTCCACAGTGTGTCTACGCTTGTTGACAATTCGTGCACACCAGTATGACATCCGCGAGCAAAAGCCCGGATGGGCATTCGTTCGCTGGAGTACAACGCGCGTGCCCGTGCAGACAACCGCAAGACAATGCCCTGTCGAAGACTGGTCTGGCGGCGTGGCGAATGACCTCGCACGAGGGAGAACACACCAATGAGCACACGCCTGTACATCGACGGCGAATGGGTCGAGGCCACCGGCGGAACGATCCCCACGATAAATCCAGCCACCGAAGAAGTTCTCGACGACGTGGCCTTGGCATCGTCTGCAGACGTGGATGCCGCGGTCGCCGCCGCGCGCGCCGCGCTCGAGAAATCCGACTGGACGACGATGTTGCCGTTGCAGCGTGCCGCTCTCCTGTTCAGGCTCGCGGATCTGATCGACGCCCACTCAGAGGAACTTGCCGCGCTCGAGACCCGCGACCAGGGCCAGCCGATCGGCATCTCCCGGATCGTCAGCGTCACTGGCGCGGCCGAGCACTTCCGCTACTACGCCGGATGGGTGACCAAGATCCAAGGCACCACAAACCCGATCTCCTTCCCCGACACGCTGCACTACACCCGGCGAGAACCGATTGGCGTGAATGCACTCGTGCTGCCGTGGAACTTCCCGCTCATGATCCTCGCGTGGAAGCTCGCTCCGGCACTGGCAACCGGGAACACTGTGCTCGTCAAACCCTCCGAGGTCACCCCCCTCACGAGCATCCGCCTTGTGCAGCTCATCGAAGAAGCCGGGTTCCCCAAGGGCGTCGTGAACCTCGTCACCGGGGACCACACGACCGGGTCGCTCCTGAGCTCGCACATGGGTATCGACCATCTGTCCTACACGGGTTCTACGAACGTCGGGAGAGTAATCACCCGGGCGAGCGCGGACTCGAACCTCAAGCGACTCACGCTCGAGCTCGGTGGAAAGGCTCCGAGCATCATCGCTGGTGATGCCGATATCGATGCGGCGGTGGCAGGCAACATCGCTGGCAGCGTGCTCAACAGCGGTCAGGTCTGTGCCGCATACACCCGTTTCTACGTCGACAAGAAGCGCGAACAGGAGTTCGTGGACAAACTCGCCAGTGGTGTTGCCGGCCTCGCGGTCGGCTCCGGCCTCGACGAAAGCAACCACCTCGGCCCGCTGGTGTCAGGGAAGCACCGCGAGCACGTCGCCCGCCTGGTCGCTACAGGAACCGCAGAGGGGGCAGAAGTGGTTACCGGCGGCAAAGCGATCGACGGCACCGGCTACTTCTTCGAGCCCACGGTGTTCGGCGGAGTGACCGATGAGATGACCATCGCGCACGATGAGATCTTTGGGCCGGTGCTCTCCGTTCTCGCCTATGACGATGCCGACGAACTCGACTCTCTCATCGCCCGCGCCAATGACACCGAGTACGGTCTTGCTGCCACGATCTGGACCCGCGACATCGCCACGTCCCAACGACTCGCGAACGGCATCAAAGCCGGAGCAGTATTCGTAAACATGCCGTCAATTCCCGACATGGCCGCACCCTGGGGCGGCTACAAGGCGTCCGGATGGGGCCGCGAGATGGGCCCGTGGGCGATCGACGCGTACACCGAGACCAAGTCGGTGTGGCTGCACTACGGCTACTAGCTAGACGATCCGAGCGCCCGCTGCGTCGAGCTTCACGAGCGCCGCGGCACTGGAGTCGGGCGCCACTCCGGCGACGAGGTCGGTGAGTACGCGCACGGTTCGCCCCGAGTCGAGCGCATCGAGCGCGGAGGCGAGCACGCAGTAGTCGGTGGCGATACCCACGACGTCGACCTCCGTGATGCCCAGTCTGTCGAGAGCGGCGGGCACCGTCTCTCCGCCATCGGTCACGCCCTCGAATATCGAATAGGCGGGTTTGCCCTGCCCCTTCCGCACGTGAACATCGACGGTGTCGGGATCGATCGCGGGGTGGTACTCGGCGCCGAATGTTCCCGCAACGCAATGCACGGGCCACGAGTCCACGAAGTCCGGTTCGGCCGCAAAGTGCCCGCCGTTGTCGTTGTCGCCGTCGTGCCAGTCGCGCGAAGCAAACACGTAGTCGTAGCGGCGCGGATGCTCGGCCAGCAGTGTCGCAATGCGCGCAGCCACTGCGGCCCCGCCGTCAACGCCCAGTGCACCGCCCTCGGTGAAGTCGTTCTGCACATCGATGATGAAGAGCGCAGACGTCACGGGAGCCTCCGTTGCTCAGTTGTTCGACAGGTTGTCGCCGCAGGTGAAAGCGGCGGTGGCGAGCGTGTCGAGCGCTTCCTTGGTATCGCGTGTGATCGCGTCGCCCAGCCCGTAGAAGGCAAACGCCAGCGGTGTGCCATCTGCAGCGTTGATAACGCCCGCGAGAGAACGTTCGTTTGAGATCCAACCAGGCTTGGCGACGATCTTGCCGACCGCGACCGCGTTCGCGCCCGAGAAGCGGTTGTAGAGATCGCCGCTCTGGCCCGCGACGGGGAGCCCTGCGTAGATGATGCCCAGATCAGCTTCGTTGGCGCGCACCTTCACGAGTAGTTGCGCGACGAGTTGAGGCGACACTGAATTGTTCGGGCTCTCCCCCGAGGCATCCTTGGTGATGAGTCCGCTCGTATCGAGCCCGAGGTCTTTCAGGGTGAGAGGGATGACCTGAGCGAGGGAGGCGGACGAGCCGTCGAATCCGGCAGCCTTGGAAGCGACGCGAGCAAGCATCTCGGCCAGGGTGTTGTCACCCACCGAGAGCATCTGGCCGAGGAGGGTACTGAGCGGTTGGGACTTCACTTCGGCGAGCACCGTCGATCCGACCGCTGTGCCCCGGGAGAACGTCACACCGCTGAGGCCCGCGGCTGCCGCGAAGGCATCCCCGGCGCGCTGAATCGGATCCTCGCTTCGAGCACCCTCGGGGTCGGCCGGGTCGAGCCGGTCACCATCGACCATGAGCGCCGTCACGTACGAGAGATAGCCGTTCGACCGGTCGGACGTGGGCCACGAAGCATCCCAATTGTCGGTAGCGCTCCAAAGCGAGGAGTCGAGAACGATGTTCGTCACGGGCTTGCCCGGATGCTTAAGGGTGTACGCGGCCATCGCGGACGTTGCCAGGTCGGAGATCAGGGGCGCGCCTTCGTACACGCTGTTCGAGGTCGTTGCGAGGGTCGGATCACCACCACCGACGAGCACGATCGTGCCCTCGGAAGTACCATCGATAACCCGCGTAGACAGTTGAGCAGCCGAGCCCAAGATCTTGATCACTGTCGCGGCCGTCAGCAAGTGTTCGACATTCGCGGGAGTTGCCGGAGTCGCGCCACTGCGGTCAAACAGCACCTCTCCGGTGTTCGCATTCAGCACCGATCCGACGAGCGTGCCCAGCAGCGGCTGCGCTGCTGCTGAGGCAATCGAGCAGGTGCGCAAGTGAGTTCCTGCGGGAATGGCACTCGGTTGTGGTCGCGGCGGCGCGGCACTCTCGGTGGGCACTGCGACCTCGACGACGCGATTCGACCCCGACGCAATTCCTGCGAACACTGCTCCCGTGCTCAAGAGCAGAAACACGACGGCGATTGTCGAAGCGAGCCATGCTGTGGGGTGCTTCGCGATAAGAGCCCGGATGCCCCCGCGCGCGGCAGGCTTCTGACTACTCTCACGTGCCGCCCGACGGCTGAACACTTCGGTGGGCTGGTCGGGGGAATCCGTCACCCAGTAATGATACCGGGCAGTCCTAGCAGCTCACCCAGCGAGCTGCCGAGCGGGTGAAGTCGTAGGGTTCGTCAATGCCACCGTGGGTCATCGCGAACGCAATGCACGCGCCGATCACGCTGTCTCCAGGGCGGTACAACGATGCCCGGTGTGCGAGCGAGTACCACCACTTGCTGGCGACAGTGGCTCCGGTATTGCCGGAACCGCCGGCGAGATTCCCGTCACAGCCCGTACTCGGCACCCCATCGGAGCGCGTCGAGCCCATGTGGCCCCACGCGTCGAGAGGATCCGGGCTCGGCGACTCCGCCATCCAGAACAGGCGAGCCTCCATGCAGGAGTCGTAGTAGAAGTTGCCGTATGGGATGGGTTCGAGGCAGTTCTCGACCCGGATCGCATTGAACGTGTAGGCGAACGACGCGAGGTCGTCCGAGGTCGTGCCGGGAACACCCTGCGCTGACGTCGCGCTCGGAGCTCCACCAAGGCTGCCGCCGGCGTCACCGGGGCACGAGAGCCCCTGCGCTGCAAGTTGTGCGCGGCGCCCATCAGGATTGAACGAGCCATCCTCGTTCACCACCGGAACCGGCTTGGGAACGGGCTTCTGTGCGATGTGCTCCCAGTCATCCGTGAGGGCTAGCGCTTGTGCCGCGGCCTGTGCCGCCGCGTATTCGTCCGTGACGCGCACGGTGGATGCGAGCGCCACCCGAGGCGCTTCAGCCACCGGCGCGGCAACCGGGACGGACATCGAGGCGAGAAGCGGCGTGGCTGAACCCGAATCAGCCACCGCCAGAGACGTGAGTCCTGGCCCACCGCCGCCTACGAAGGGAAGTACCACAACCAGCACAGCGGTGAAGAGCGTCGCAAGAAATGCGATTCGCTTCATGATTACCCCCGTGCCGTGGAGCAGGTGCCCCGATAGTGTTTCCGGGACTAAACGTAGGTCTGTCCGGGGTACCCAGCAAGCGAATGGGGGACAAAAACAGCCAGTTCACCCGCACACTGGGGGCAGGATTTCGGTGTCGTGTCCGCACTTTGGAGGACAAAACTGGCCCGGAGGCGAGGAAACACCGTGCGACCACACGGGGGACAAAAATTGTGAGCCGCCTGTCAGAATCGAACTGACGACCTTCTCATTACGAGTGAGATGCTCTACCGACTGAGCTAAGGCGGCGGGCCCGGTTTCCCGAGGCACAGCATGAAAGCTTAGCCGAAGTTCACGCGGGCACTGACGCAAAGAGACCAGAGAGTTCGTCGAACGATTCCCGCAACCGATCCGTGAGGCGCTCGGCCGGGTCACCGTTCACCCAGCAGATCCAGGCATGCCGCATTGCGGCGAACGCCACCAAGGTCACCAATCGCGACCGCGAGGCGAGGGCATCCGGAGATGCGGCGAGTGCGGGGTCATCTTTCGCGAGACGCTGCAGGATGATCTCACCGAGGCTGTCTTCGAAGGCACGCATCGTCGCCATACGCATCGCGAGAAGCTGCGGGTACTGCTTGAGCAGTCCGTGGCGCAACTTGAACAACTCGATATCGTCCATCGACTTGTCTCCGGTATCGGCCAACAATGTCGCCACATCGTCGAGGATGGGGCCCGTCGACCGCAGGAAGATGCCGATCGCTGCGGCGCTGGGGAGGTCTGGCGCATCCCCGAGCATTGCTTCCTCTTTGGAGGCGAAGTAGTTGAAGAAGGTACGCGGTGAGATGTCGGCAACCCGGCTGATCTCGTCGACCGTCACACCGTCGAGCCCACCCTCAGCGACGAGGTTGACGACCGCGAGCTGGATGGATCGTCGGGTGGCGAGACGCTTGCGTTCCCGGAGGCCGGGTTCTGCGTCAGTGGTGGTCACGACTACTATTCTTGCACAGCGTGCAAAATTTTGCCGGATGCCCTGCGGCTAGCAATTCGGATCGCTCGCGGGCACCGTCCCCTTGGTGAAGTACGCATCAACCGCGTCATCCACGCACGCATTCGACTTGTTGTACGCGGTGTGACCCTCTCCGTTGTACGTGATGAGGTGTGCGCTCTCGAGCTGCTGGGCGAGCGCGACGCCCCACTGGTACGGCGTCGCCGGATCGCCGGTCGTCGAGACGATAAGAACGTCCGGCGCACCCGCGCCGGTGAGCTCCGTGATGGGCGGGCCGATGTACTGGTACGGCCAATGTGCGCACGTGAGATCACCGACCGGAGGGAAATCGCGATAGGTAGTCGGGGATGCCGCCTGCAACTCGACCTCTTGCTGGGCGAGCACGGCAGGGTCTGTCTCCACCGGATAGTCGACGCAGTAGATGGCGATGAACGCCTCAAGAGAATTGTCGGAGTAGGTGCCGTCCGGGTCCCGGCCGTAGTAGTAGTCGGCAAGGAAGAATGCCGTGTCCGTGACACCCTGCTCGGCCTCGGAGTACAGGTCGTTCAGGAAGCTCCACGAGTCTTGCGAGTACAGGGCCATGCTCATCGCGATGTCCAACACCCCCGCGTCCATCATGCGGCCATCGGCGGCTGCCACGGGGTTGGCGTCATATCGGTCGTATAGTGCACGGATCGTTGCTAGCGCGGCATCCTTGCCATCGTGGAACGGGCAGTTGTCGAACATCGTGGGGCACGCCGTGAGGTAGTTCTCCAGCGCGAGTTGGAACCCTGCGGTCTGCACGAGGCCGACCTCGAAAACGGATATAGACGAATCCGTCGCCCCGTCGAGCACGATGCGACCGACCCGGTCGGGGAAGTTCTCGATGTAGTACGAGCCAATATCGCTGCCGTACGAGTAGCCGAGATAGTTGAGCTTCTCGTCGCCCACAATCGCTCGCATCATGTCGAGGTCGTGAACCGTGCTCTGCGTATCGACGAACTGAAGTACAGGCCCGGTGTTATCTAGACAGGCCTGACCAAAATCTATTGCCGACTGAGTGACCTCGGTCAGCCATGCGTCCGAACCCACCGGATTGACCGGCAGTCCGTAGATGAAATCGTCGAGTTCGTTGCCGAGGTAGCACGTCACTGGGGTCGAACGACCGACTCCACGAGGATCCCACCCGATGACATCGAAACTGCCCTGCAGGGTCGAATCCACCGCGAAATCGACATCATCGTGGATGAGGTCGTAACCCGACGCTCCGGGCCCGCCGGGATTGACGAATAGGGAGCCGAGCTTGTGCCCGGTCGCCGTCTGCCGGGCGAGCGCGAGGGTGATGTCCGTGTCAGCCGACGGATGCGCCCAGTCCATGGGTGCGATCACTGTCGCGCATTCTGCGCCACCGCCACAATCCGACCAGCTGACCTTCTGCGTGTAGTACGGAAGCAGTTCGGCAGGTACGTCGGAGTTATCAACCGCGGCCGGCTTGGCACCACCGAAGAAGCAGCCAGACATGAGCAGGACGAGGGCAGTCGCGGCGGCGACGAACGGGGCGCGCGAACGGAGTGTGTTTGCCGTGGTCACGAGCCGAGCCTATCGGGAGCCTTCCCCGTTGGCACTAGCACTGCGGATCGGTCGCCGGCACTGTTCCCTTCACGAAGTAATCATCGACGGCGTCGTTCACGCATGAATTCGACTTGTTGTACGCGGTGTGACCCTCTCCCGTGTAGGTGATCAGGTGGCCGTTCTCGAGGGTCGAGGCGACGGTCTGTGCCCACGAGTACGGAGTCGCCGGGTCGTTCGTCGTACCCACGACAAGGATGTCTGCCGAGCCTGCTGCGACGATGGGTACGCGATCCCGCTTCGCGGGAACCGGCCAATTGGGGCATCCGGTGCCGCCCCACGACATCTGGGGACCGAAGACGGGTGCGATTAGCTTGAGCTTCGCTGCCTCGGCGCGCATCTCGTCGACATTGCCGTCGCCGTGCGCATCAAGGCAGTTGATCGAGATGAATGCCTCGGTTTGGTTGTCGGCATAGCTGCCGTCAGGATTGCGCCCGTTGTAGCTGTCGGCGAGTTGGAAGGCGTAGGCGGCGTCGCCCTGTTTCACCAGGGTGAAGAGCTGACGCAGGTACACCCAGTTGTCGGCGTTGTACAGCGGAAGGATGATCGCCGTGAACATCGCGGCGCTCCCGAGCTGCCGTCCGTCATCCGCGTTCCGCAGCGGACTCGCGTCGAGGTTGTCGAGCAACGCCCGGATATCGAGCAGATCCTGGTCGACCGTGCCAGAGAACGGGCAGTCCTTCTGGCTCCCGCAATCGGTGAGAAAGGCCTTGAGTGCGCTCTCGAAACCCTTGGCTTGTGTCGCCGTTCCATCGAAATCACTTGCCGCAGGGTCGACCGCCCCGTCGAGCACGAGCCTTCCGGTCTTGCTCGGGAACAGCTCGGCGTACACCTGGCCGAGCAGGGTGCCGTAGGAATACCCGAGGTAGTTGAGAGTGGTGTCGCCAAGCGCCGCACGCAGCATGTCCAGATCGCGAGCAGCGCTCGGAGTGTCGACGTTGGCGAGCAGCGGCCCGGTGAGCTCGAGGCACCGCTCACCAAATTTCTTCATGGTGTCGTTCGCAGCCGCGAGCCACTCGTCGTTACCTGGGACGCCGGGGTAGATGTCGTACAGGTATGAATCGAGCTCGGCTGGATCTTTGTAGCACGTCACGGGGGTGGAGTGGTTGACGCCCCTGGGGTCGAACCCGACGATGTCGAAGCTGGACTGGAGTCGGGCATCCGTGGCGTAGTCGACGCTGTCTCTGATGAAGTCGTAGCCCGAGCCGCCCGGACCGCCGGGATTCACGAGAAGCGAGCCCAGCCGAGTGCCGGTTGCTGTCTTTCTGATGAGGGCGAGCTCGATATCCCCCGCTCCGGGATTCGACCAGTCGAGTGGCGCCTTCGCGGTGGAGCATTGCATTCCGGTCTCGCAGCTCTTCCAGCTCAGCACCTGCGAGTAGTAGGGCTTGAGATCGGCGGCGACCTCCTCCCCCGTGGGCGTCGATGTCGAACGGGACGTGGGTGGGAGGAACCACGACACGCACCCACTGAGCGGCAGAAGCACCGCGGCGGCGATGGCAACGGCGACGAGCATGCGACGCTTCACGAGGTACTCCTTGGGCGGATGGCGGTGACGAGCATGGCCTCAAGCGCGAGGGCCGGCGTGACGTTGCTTTCGATACGCTCACGCGCAGCGCTTATCGCGTCCATGGTGGCCAGCGTCTCCACTGGCGTGCAGGCGGCCGCTGCCGCGATGAGTCGATCGAGGATCCTGACGTTGATCGGCTCCCCGGGCACGCCCAACTGCAACAGAAGCACATCGCGATAAAGCGACAGCAGGTCCACCATGATCCTGTCGATGCCGTCCCGAAGGCTTCGCGTGGCCCTGCGCTTCTGGTCTTCATCGAGCACCTTGAGCTGGGCTCGCAGAGCCGGTGGGATGGTTCCGCCCGGCTCGATTCCGAGGGAGCGAAGTGCGGCGTCGCGCTCCTCCGCGTCTTTCTCCTCGGTGATCGCTTCGGCGTCGGCTTTGGCGAGGTCGAGCAGCGAACCGGCCGCGACCACCGCGGTCGAGACACTTCGGATGCCCAGGGCGATGTCGAGCGTGCGTTCACGCCGCTCGCGCGCTTCGGCGTTGGTGGCCAATCGGTGCGCCATTCCAATGTGTGACTGCGCCTCGCGCGCCGCACGCGTGGCGATCTCGGGATCTACCCCGTCCCGTCGCTGAAGCAATTCTGCGACCTCCGCGACCTCGGGCACCCGCAATCGCACGGTGCGCACGCGTGACCGAATCGTCGGAATGAGGTCTGCCTCGCTCGGCGCGCACAGAATCCACACCGTGCGCGGCGGGGGCTCCTCAAGCGCCTTGAGCAGCACGTTCGAGGTGCGCTCCGCCATTCGGTCGGCATCTTCAATCACCATCACGCGGTAGCGACCAACCGACGGGGAAAACTGTGACGTCGCGACAAGCTGCCGCACGTCGTCGATAGGAATGATGACTCGCTCGGTGGCGAGTACGCCCAGATCGGGATGCGTTCGAGCAGTTACCTGTCGAGCTGCTGAGGCGTCACCGTCTGGGTCGCCGGTACTGAGCAACGCCGTCGCGAAGGCGTAGGCAAGGTTCGAACGACCGGAACCGGGCGGGCCGGTGATGAGCCAGGAATGGGTCATCGAGGAGTCGCCACTGCCCCCGATCGCTGAAGCGGAAGCTGCCGCTTTGACGATCTCGATGGCGTCGGCCTGCCCTGTGAGTTCGTCCCAAAAGGCAGTCATGCGCACAGCCTAAAGCAGGTGGCTGACGCGCTCCCTGATAGCGGCGGAGATCGTGTCAATAGGCTCCCGCGCGTCAAGCACTAGGAACCGGTCTGGCTCGGCGGCGGCGAGTGCGAGGTAACCCGCACGGACGCGCGCATGGAACTCTACGGCCTCAGCCTCCAACCTGTCGTACCGGGTCCGGGAGTCCGCGAGCCGGCCCTTCCCCTCCCCCTCGTGCAGGTCGAGCAACACCGTGAGGTCGGGTAGCAGGCCTTCCGTTGCCCACAAGGAGAGATCGCGGATCTCGGCGCCATCGAGCACCCGTCCCGCACCTTGATAGGCAACCGACGAGTCAAGATATCGATCCTGAACCACGATCTCGCCGCGTGCGAGTGCCGGGCGAACCTTCGTGGCGATGTGGTGCGCGCGGTCGGCTGCGTAGATGAGTGCCTCTGCCCGGGGAGCGATGTCGCCGCGACGGTGAAGAACGATCTCACGAAGTTCTTCGCCCAGAGGGGTGCCACCGGGCTCACGGGTGACGAGCACCCTGTGCCCTGCAGCCGTGAGCCAGTCGACGAGTAGGGCCGACTGGGTCGACTTCCCCGACCCGTCGCCGCCCTCCAGCGTGATGAACCGGCCGGGCATTACTTCTTCGCCGGTGCCTTCTTGGCGGGAGCCTTGCGCTTGGCCGCGGCTTTCGGCCTGGGTTTTGCCGGTCCTTTGGCGCGCTTGTCAGCGAGCAACTGGACTGCTCGTTCGAAGTCGATATCTTCGATCTCTTCGCCCCGAGGAATCGTGGCGTTCGTGGTGCCGTCGGTCACGTACGCGCCGAAACGACCGTCTTTGATCTTGATCGGCTTGCCACTCTCGGGGTCGGCATCGAATTCCTTGAGCGCACTCGACGCTGCACGGCCCCCGTACTTGGGTTGCGCGTAGAGCTCCAATGCCCCGGCAAGATCGATCTCGAAGATCTGCTCTTCCGTGGTGAGCGAGCGGGTGTCGGTGCCGCGCTTGAGATAGGGGCCGAAGCGGCCATTCTGGGCAAGAATCTCGGTACCGCTCTCGGGGTCGACACCGACCGACCGCGGCAGGGACAGCAGCGCGAGAGCAGTCTCGATGTCGATGGTCGCGAGGTCCATCGACTTGAAGATCGACGCGGTGCGTGGTTTGACCACCGCGACCTTCTTGGCCTTCTTCTCCTTGAGCTCGCCAGTCTTCTTGTCGAGCACGTACTCCGGCTCGACCGGTTCCGGCTCCGGCTCTACCTCGGTGACATACGGGCCGAAGCGACCGTCCTTCGCGACGATCTCCTTGCCGTTCTCCGGGTTTACTCCGATGACCCGGTCCCCAACGACGGGTGCGTCAATGAGTTCGCGCGCCTTGTCTGCGGTGAGTTCGTCGGGCGCCAGATCCTGCGGGATATTGATGCGACGCGGGGTGGCCGGGTCCTCGCCAGGAGCCTCGAGATAGGGGCCGTACTTTCCGATGCGCAGCGTCACGTCGTCGGCAATATGGATCGAATTGATCTCGCGCGCGTCGATTTCACCGAGATTGTCAATAACTGTCCGCAGACCGCGATGCTTCGCGTTGCCGAAGTAGAAGCCCGTGAGCCACTCGACCCGGTCTGCTTCGCCGCCGGCGATGCGGTCGAGGTCGTCTTCCATCCCGGCCGTGAATCCGTACTCCACGAGGTCGGCAAAATACTCCTCGAGCAGGCGCACCACCGAGAAGGCGATCCAGTTGGGAACCAGCGCCTGGCCGCGAGGGGTCACATAGCCACGATCGATGATCGTGGAGATGATCGAGGCATAGGTCGAAGGGCGCCCAATGCCGAGCTCTTCGAGCGTCTTGACGAGGCTCGCCTCCGTGTAACGAGGAGGCGCGGAAGTCTCGTGCCCCTTGGCTTCCACACTGGCAAGCGTGAGTGATTGGCCCTCGGTCAGCGGCGGGAGCTTGGCTTCTTTAGGTTCAGCGGTCTCGTTGCGCGCCTCATCCTGCGACTCCTCATAGGCCGACATGAACCCGCGAAAGGTGATGATCGTTCCGGTTGCGACGAACTCGGCGATCGTGCCTGTCGGGGTAGGGCCGGCGCCGATCGTGATCGAGGCGGTCGAGCCCTTGGCATCGGCCATCTGCGATGCAACCGTGCGCTTCCAGATGAGGTCGTAGAGCTTCCAGTCGTTGCCCCGCAACGTCGACTGAAGCTCGGTCGGTGTGCGGAACATGTCGCCCGAGGGACGAATCGCCTCGTGCGCTTCTTGAGCATTCTTGCTCTTGCTCGAGTACATCCTCGGCGCATCGGGCACCGTCTCAGCGCCGTAAAGTTTGCGGGCCTGAGTGCGTGCTGCGTCGATCGCCTGCTGGGAGAGCGACGACGAATCGGTACGCATATAGGTGATGTATCCGTTTTCGTAGAGCGACTGCGCGACGCTCATCGTCTGGCGAGCTGAGAAGCGCAGCTTGCGGCCCGCCTCCTGCTGCAACGTCGAGGTCGTAAACGGGGCCGCTGGTCGACGCGTGTATGGCTTGGACTCGACCGCGGTCACCGTGATGGGGACGGCGGGGTCGCGCAGGGCATCCGCGAGCGACTGCGCGGTCGCTTCGTCGATGACGACCGCGTCTGCCTTGAGCTTGCCTCGATCATCGAAGTCGCGACCGGCAGCGATGCGTTTGCCATCGACGCGCACGAGACGGGCTTCGAAGTCCTGAGACTCACCCTTCGGAGTCAGCTGCGCCAGAAGATCCCAATAGCCAGCCGTGACGAATGCGAGGCGCTCGCGTTCTCGATCGACGACGAGCCGAGTTGCCGCGGACTGCACGCGGCCCGCGGAAAGCCCAGGACCGACCTTGCGCCACAGCACCGGCGACACCTCGTAGCCATACAGGCGGTCAAGGATGCGCCTGGTCTCCTGTGCATCGACGAGAGCGGTATCGAGCTCGCGGGGGTTGTCGATCGCGTGCTGGATCGCGTCTTTGGTGATCTCGTGGAACACCATGCGCTTCACGGGAACTTTGGGCTTGAGTTCCTGAAGCAAGTGCCACGCAATGGCCTCGCCTTCGCGGTCCTCATCAGTGGCGAGGAAGAGTTCGTCTGCACCCTTGAGGGCTCGCTTGAGGTCGGCTACCGTCTTCTTCTTCGCATCGGAGACGACGTAGTAGGGCTCGAAGTTGTTCTCGACATCGACGGAGAATTTGCCGAGGGAGCCCTTCTTGAGCTCCGGGGGGAGGTTCTTCGGCTCGATGAGATCACGGATATGGCCAACCGAAGACTGGACCTCATAGCCCTCGCCCAGGTATTGGGCGATCGTCTTAGCCTTGGTGGGCGACTCGACGATGACGAGCTTCACGGGCACAGCACTCCTAAGTAAGGAACGGATCCCCAGTTAGCTCCGTCAGCGACACCATACACACACCAACCGCGCCGGAGCCTAATCCGCTCCCGAACCCGCCGGTCCGGCGGTTGCGCTCTCCGCGATCACGAACCCCAGCACGAGGCGCGTTGTGGTGACCGTGACCACAAGTCCATCGACTCTGCACTTCTCGACAGCTACTCCATTTTCGGCGGCTATCCGCACGGCGACATCGCACGGATGCCCGCGCACCAACCCACTCGCGGCATCCGCCGCCCCGAGCGCCGCGGCGTCGGCGGCCGCCGAAACACTGTGCCGCGCTGCGAGTGCCGCGTACAACGGCATTGCGAGCATGAACAGTGCCACGACCCCGAGCCCCACTCCCATGGTCACGACGGTGCCAGCCCCGCGCTCGCTTCTCATCGCCCGCCGCCGAGCGCGCACGAGCGCGCCGAGAGCGTCACCGGCAGCAGCGCGGTGAGCGACGCGGATTGGCTGAGCGTGACGCAGACGATGTCGCCGTCAGCCCCGAGAGTGACGAGGGCGCCCGGCGAGAGACGAGCAGCGATGGCGTGCGGGTCGCCGCCGCGCCCGAGAGTCCGTGCGGCGAGCGCCGCGGCATCCGTCAAGCGCAGCTGTTGACCCGCCACCGACATACCCGAAATGCAGCACGCGAGGACGAGAACCACCGAAGGGAGCGCGACGGCAAGTTCAGCGGTCGCGCTGCCTCGCTCGTCAGCCGGGAATCGCAAGTGCTTGGCGCACCACGTCGGTGAGCATGCCGCGCACTTCGTCCGATCGCAGGATCACCACGAGCAAACCGGCGAAGCCGACCGCGGCTAGCGTCGCGATTGCGTACTCAGCTGTAGCTGCCCCACGCTCGGCGAGTAGCCGAGCCCTCAGTGCCCTCATGTTCCGCTCCCGTCTCGGCACGAGCTGAGTTCAGCCTGCCTCGACGACCGGGTCGTACGACCCGGCGCCCATGGACCGGTACAGAGCCGGGCATCGGTTCGCCTGTTGAGGGCGCGCCACGACGAAGTGCGCGCGGGGGTTTCGACGGGGCGCGTCTGTCGAAACGTCGGCATGGCGTCAAAACCCCCGCGCGATCACGGGTCGGCGCCGAAGACCTGCGCCGGGCGGACCTACCGGCGGTAGTTTGGCGCCTCGACCACCATCTGGATGTCGTGCGGGTGCGACTCTTTGAGCCCGGCCGCCGTGATGCGCACGAACTTGCCCTTCTGCCGAAGATCGTCGATCGTGCGAGCCCCGGTATAGAACATCGACTGGCGTAGGCCCCCAAGAAGTTGGTACACGACAGAGGAGACCGGACCGCGATACGGCACCTGGCCCTCGATGCCCTCGGCAATGAGCTGCTCGTCCGACGGGACGTCGGCCTGGAAGTAACGGTCACGCGAATAGGAGGTCTTCTTGCCGCGGGTCTGCAGCGCCCCAAGGGATCCCATGCCGCGATAACCCTTGAACTGCTTGCCGTTGATGAAGATCAGGTCGCCGGGGCTCTCATCGGTTCCGGCGAGGAGCGATCCGAGCATGACGGTCTCCGCGCCGGCGACGAGCGCCTTCGCGATGTCTCCCGAGTACTGCAGTCCACCATCGGCGATGACGGGCACGTTGTGCTCCCGCGCTGCGAGGGACGCCTCGTACACGGCGGTCACCTGCGGAACCCCGACGCCGGCCACCACGCGTGTCGTGCAGATCGAGCCCGGGCCGACGCCCACTTTCACGGCGTCCGCGCCCGCGTCGACGAGGGCCTGCGCACCCGACCGGGTCGCGACGTTGCCACCGATGATGTCGACGGCGTTGAACGCCTTGTCACCCTTCAGTCGCGTGATGATGTCGAGTACACCTGCGGAGTCGCCATTGGCGGTGTCGACGACGATGACGTCAACGCCAGCATCACGCAGCGCACCGGCTCGCTCCCATGCGTCGCCAAAGAAACCAATGGCGGCACCGACGCGCAGGCGACCCTCGTCGTCTTTTGTCGCGTTGGGGTACTTCTCGGTCTTCTCGAAGTCCTTTACGGTGATGAGACCTGTGAGCCTGCCCTCGGAGTCGATGAGGGGGAGCTTTTCGATCTTGTGCTGCGCGAAAATCGCGACGGCCGAATCGGGATCGATGCCCATCGGCGCGGTGATCAGGGGAGTCTTGGTCATGACATCCCGCACGAACGTCGTCGACTTCTCGAACGGCGAGACGAAGCGCATGTCGCGATTGGTGATGATTCCGACGAGACGCCCGTCACCCTCGACGACCGGGAGACCCGAGATGCGGAACTGCCCACACAACGCGTCGACCTCGGCAACCGTGGCATCCGGTGTTGTGGTCACGGGGTTGGTGATCATCCCGGACTCGTTGCGTTTGACCTTGTCGACATGATCGGCCTGATCGGCAATCGAGAGGTTGCGGTGCAGGATGCCGATGCCCCCGTTTCGCGCCATCGCGATCGCCATCCGCGACTCCGTAACGCTGTCCATCGCTGCCGAAAGCAGGGGGGAATGGACCCGGATGCGCCGCGTGAGTCGCGACGAGGTGTCGGCCTCGCTGGGGATGACATCCGTGTGCCCGGGCAGGAGCATGACGTCGTCGTACGTGAGGCCGATAAAGCCAAAAGGATCAGGCTGGTCCATAACTATCCCTGGAAGTTCGAGAGCTGATTTTGGGGGCCGGATACAGCGCTGTTCCGTTGTGCAATCTTAACCGTGACTTGCGCTGAGGTATTTCCGTGACATTCTTTATCTGCACGACGCCGTGCTCTGCTCGAAACACGGAAGCAACATGGTGTGAGTAGTTTTGGTAATGACGCCAACGCAGACCGCGCCGGTAGTCTCGAGTTTCTTGGAGGTACCGTGACGCGATCCCGAGCCGCTTCAGCAGCCCGCGTTATGCCGACACTCGCACTCATTGTCGCGTTCCTCGCGACAATGCTCGCCTTTACTTTCCTTGCAGGAGTCGGGTCAGCATCGGCCGACGAGATCGATACCGACAAGTATCAATACCGGATCAGCGGCAACGTGCAACTCGACGGGAAGCCGCTCGAGAACATCGCCCTCACGATCGCAGGCAACGGTGTCGACACCACGGTGAAGACCGACAAGAACGGTCAGTGGGCAGTGGGCGTGCCAGAGAAGAACGCGACCTACACCGTGGCTCTCGATGAGAACACCCTTCCAACCGGCATCGCCGTCGTGAACGATGCCGACGCGACCGACGAGACTCCCAACATCAAAGACGCTGAGGTGGGGCCGGGCGGCCGTGTCACCGTCAACTTCTTCATCGGCGAGGGTGAACGCCATGTCACGAGTTTCGCCGACCAGTTAGTCGAACGCATCGTCAACGGACTGCGGTTCGGACTCATGCTCGCGCTTGCGGCGGTCGGGATCTCACTTGTCTACGGCACTACTGGCCTCTCCAACTTCGCCCACGGCGAGATGGTGACGTTCGGAGCCGTCATGACACTCGTGTTCTCACGAGGAGTAGGGCTGCCGATCTATCTGGCCGTACCGATCGCGCTCGTCTTGAGCGGCTTCATCGGCTACGTCATGGATGCCGGCTTGTGGAGACCCCTTCGTCGACGGCGAACAGGCATTGTGCAGCTCATGATCGTGAGCATCGGCCTTTCGCTGGCCGCCCGCTACACCTTCCAGTACTTCATCGGCGGAAGCACGACGCAGCTCGTGGGTGCCGACCAGCGTCCGATCCAGTTGTTCGGGTCGGTGTCGATGAGCATCATCGACATGGTGAGCGTCGTGATCTCCATCGTGGTGATCGTCGCCTTCGCCATGTGGTTGCTCTTCACACGCATCGGTAAAGCGACTCGCGCCATCTCGGACAACCCCTCGCTAGCGGCGGCATCCGGTATCGACGTCGACCGCGTTGTGCGCATCGTGTGGATTATCTCCTCGGCCCTCGCGGGGCTCGCGGGCGTCTTGTACGCCTACTACCGCCCCGGCATCAAATGGGACATGGGTGCAGAATTCTTGCTCCTCCTCTTTGCTGCGGTGACCCTCGGCGGGCTCGGCACGGCATTTGGTGCCCTCATCGGCGCCGTCGTGATCGGTCTCATCGTCGAAGTCTCCACCTTGTGGATTCCCGCAGATCTCAAGTTCGCGGCTCCGCTGCTGGTGCTTATTATCATTCTGCTGTTCCGCCCTCAGGGCATTCTCGGGCGACGTGAGAGGGTCGGGTAACGACAATGGACTGGATACAGATCCTCAGCAACTCCGCATCATCGATCATCAGCCCGGCGACTCTCGCGTATGCGCTTGCCGCTCTCGGCCTCGCAGTGCACTTCGGTTTCGCTGGCCTGTTGAATATGGGTATTGCGGGCTTCATGGCAATTGGGGCCTATGGCTATGCGATTGGCATCCTCACCTTTGGCCTTCCGTGGTGGGCGGCCGCTCTGTTGGGACTTGTCGCATCCGCGGTGTTCGCACTCATTCTCGGTATCCCCACACTGCGGCTTCGGGGCGACTATCTCGCGATCGTGACAATCGCAGCGGCAGAGGTATTGAGGCTGCTGTTCCTCACGACCGCGTTCGACAAGGTCACCGGTTCGGCCGATGGCCTCTTCGGGTACCACGCGAGCTTCCGCGCTTCCAACCCGATTCCCGAGGGCACCTACGGGTTCGGGCCTTGGGAGTACCGAGAGGTCGACTGGTGGGTGCGCATCCTCGGAATCATCGCGCTCATCCTCGCCATCATTACCGTGTGGCGGCTCATGGCGAGCCCGTGGGGGCGAGTGCTCAAGGGCATCCGTGAAGACGAGGAGGCCGTTCGCGCCCTCGGAAAGAACGTCTTCGGCTACAAGCTCACCGCCCTCGTCGTCGGTGGCGTGATCGCCGCCGCTGGTGGCATCGTCTACGCACTGCCCTCGTCGGTGAACCCGGGCGTCTATGTGACCTCGCTCACGTTCTTCGTCTACACCGCGCTACTACTCGGTGGCGCCGCCACCGTGTTCGGGCCGGTGATCGGGTCGCTCATCTTCTGGGTGCTGCAAACGGTGCTCGGCAACGTGCTCCCGGCTGCAGTCCAAGCGGGGTACTTGCCGTTCATGACCAGCATTCAAGCGCAGACCCTGAAGTTCATACTCGTGGGCATCGCGCTCATGCTCATCGTGATCTTCCGCCCACAGGGCATCCTCGGGAACAAGAAGGAGCTGACCTTTGTCAAGTGACCTCACTGCGCCGGTGGCCCGCGAAAAGACCACCGGGCTACACATCGGGGATGCGAAACCTGGCGTTGCCAAGACCGATCCCATCATCATCGCGGACGGCGTCCGACGTACCTTCGGTGGTCTCACGGCTGTCGACGTCGAACATCTCGAAATCCCTCGTGGCGCTATCACTGCTCTTATCGGGCCCAACGGTGCGGGCAAGACGACCCTGTTCAACCTGCTGACCGGGTTTGACAAGCCCGACTCCGGCGCCTGGACCTTCGAGGGTCACTCTCTGTCGGGCGTCCCAGCCTACAAAGTCGCCCGCCTGGGCCAGGTACGCACGTTCCAGTTGACGAAGGCACTCGGTCTGCTCACAGTGCTCGACAACATGAAGCTTGGCGCAAAGGGCCAAGTGGGCGAGCGCTTCTGGCAGAGCCTCTTCCCCTTCCTCTGGCGCAAGCAGGACCACCAGATCGAAGAGCGCGCATTCGAACTCCTCAAGAAATTCAAACTTGACGAGAAAAGCGACGACTTCGCCGCCAGCCTTTCCGGTGGCCAGCGCAAGCTTCTCGAGATGGCTCGTGCACTCATGAGCGAACCGCGGCTCGTCATGCTCGACGAACCGATGGCTGGCGTCAACCCCGCCCTCACGCAGTCGCTGCTGGAGCACATCCTTGACCTGAAAGACGAGGGGATGACCGTTCTCTTCGTCGAGCACGATATGCACATGGTCCGTCATATCGCCGACTGGGTAGTCGTGATGGCGGAGGGTCGCGTTGTCGCCGAAGGGGATCCCATCTCCGTCATGAAGAATCCCGAAGTCGTGGATGCCTACCTTGGCGCACATCAAGAAATCGACCTCGGCGTCGTTACCGGCAGGTACCCGGCGGCTGACGCGGGCAAGAACAAGGCCAGCAAGGAGTCCAAGTGAGCGCCGCCGCAACTGCAGAGCTAGTCGTCGACATCCAGAATGTCGTGGCAGGCTACCTCCCGGGTGTGGACATTCTCAACGGATGTTCGCTCCAAGCCCGCCGCGGCGAGCTCATCGGGATTATCGGACCGAACGGCGCTGGCAAGTCGACCCTTCTCAAGTCGATCTTCGGCCAGGTCAACGTGCGCAGCGGGTCGATCACCCTTGAAGGGCGCGACATCACCAGCCTTCGGGCCAACCAGCTCGTCGCGCTCGGGGTCGGAATGGTCCCGCAGACCAACAACGTCTTCTCGACGTTGACGATCGAAGAGAATCTTCAGATGGGCCTCTACCAAAGGCCGAAAGCATACGACGAGCGACTCGAGTTCGTTACGAGCATCTTTGCGGAACTCGGCAAGCGCCTGAAACAGCGTGCGGGTTCGCTCTCCGGTGGAGAGCGCCAAATGGTCGCCATGTCTCGGGCGCTCATGATGGACCCGAAGGTACTGCTGCTCGACGAACCCTCCGCCGGCCTGTCGCCCGTGCGCCAAGATGAGGCGTTCATCCGTGTCTCCGAGATCAACAAGGCCGGGGTGACCTGCATCATGGTCGAGCAGAACGCCCGACGCTGTCTCCAGATCTGCGACCGAGGCTACGTGCTCGATCAGGGCAGCGATGCCTATACCGGCACAGGCCGCGAGCTACTGGGCGACCCCAAGGTCACTGAGCTCTATCTAGGCACCCTCGGCGAATAGCGCACCCACGCCGCACAACGAAGCCCCCGTCCCACACGGACGGGGGCTTCGTTGTGAGCCCACGAAATGCGCGGCCGCGGATATTGGATGCCCGGGCACACGAAAAGGCCCCGGTCCGAGGACCGGGGCCTTTCCTGCAATGACTGCTACTTAGCCCTTGTAGGCCGTGTAGTTGTTGTCCTCGCCGAACTGGTAGATGCCGATCGACGCCTCGGTCGGGTCGCCGACCCCGTCGAACGTGATCGGGCCGGAGATACCGTCGTAGTCGGCTACGCCGCCTCCGACGATGATCGCGGCGCAGTCAGCGAACGTGCTGCACTTCGTGCCGTTGCCCGAACCGCCGGAAACTTCCTGAAGCTTCGCAGCAATCGTCTTGCCGTCGGTGGAACCACCGGCAGCGAGCGAAGCAAGAGCAAGCAGGATCACTGCGTCGTAGGACTCAGCTGCGTAGCTGTAGTCCTCGAGCGGTGCGGTTCCCTCGGACGCGACGAACGCGTCGAGCTTCGTGGTGAAGTCCTTGATCGAGTCGATCGACAGACCGGGCAGCGTACCCTTGGCGCCCGTGAGCGAACCAGCGGCGAATGCATCGCCGAAGTTCTTCAGGTTGCCATCAACGAAGTACAGCTTGTCCGACGGGAACTTGCCGAACAGACCGGGCAGCATCGTGTTGATCTCGTCGAACGTGATCAAGGCGATTGCGTCGGGGTCCGCCGCGAGAACCTCGCTGATCTGCGAGTCGAACACAGTGTCACCCGTGTTGTAGGTCGGCTGTGCGACAACCTTGCCACCAGCAGCTTCGAAAGCCTCGGTGACGTACTTCGCAAGGCCGGTGCCGTACGAGTCGTTGAGGACGATCATGCCGAGGGTCTGGTTGCCGTCTTCCGCGATGAGGTTTCCGAGAACCGCGCCCTGGAGCGTGTCCGACGGAGCCGTGCGGAAGTACAGGCCGTTGTCGTCATACGTGGTGAACGCGTCAGACGTGTTTGCCGGGGAGAACAGGATGACACCAGCGCCGACCACCTGGTCGATGAACTGGAGCGACACACCTGAAGACGCGGCGCCGATGATTCCCGAAACGCCAGCATTGAGCAGGCGGGGGATCTCGGTGACGTATGCCTTGTTGTCGGTGTTGCCGGAGTCACCGTAGGTGATGTCCAGGGTGAGGCCGGTGGTAGCCGTCTCGGCGTTGACCAAGGAGGTTGCGTACGCGACGCCAGCCTCTTCGGGCGGGCCGAGGAACGCCAGGTTACCGGTCTGCGGCAGCGCCGTGCCGAGTTTCAGGGTGTAGTCGGTGGCGGGGCCAGCGGCCTCCTCGGGCGCTGCAGTGGCACAGCCACTCAGCACCAACGCGGAAGTGGCGAGCAGGGCAATGCCTGCGCCAATCGTCCGCGAGCGCGAGGTGGAAGCCTTCGCGAATACGCTCATGTTGCTCCTTGCGTTTATCGATGTGTTCAGGACAATTGGCCGCACAGTCGTACGGCCATCTAATCAAGCTATTGGCAGGATCGATCTGGCACAATACGACAGGGTTACAGGCGTGTAACACGGCCTTAATCGTTACATTCCCCTGCGTCTACTATCAGGACGTGATGAACTGGCGGATTGCAACGATCGGAACCGCACTTGCAGTGGCCTTGGCGGGGTGCGCGGCTCCTGCGGGCAGCACTGCGCCTCCCGAAGGTGTCTCCGTGGCTGTGTACCAGACCCGCACCGATGTAGGTCCACGGCGACTTGAACTATCGATTCAGAATGGCTCCACCGAACCTCTCCACGTTACCGGCGCACGCCTTTTCTCGGCCCAGTTCACCGAAACCGCGGTGTGGATGAAGGCGTCCACGACGATACCTGCCGGGGCAACCATCGATCTGCCGGTGCTGCTCCCGGCCCCCGATTGCACAGCTGCCGACCCCCAGCCGATCGTCGAGTTCGACTACACGCGCGAGGACGGCTCGACAGGTACCGCACGGACCGTTGCCGATGACCGGCTCGATCGTCTACCCGCGCTCAGGGCTGAAGACTGTCTGGCGAAAGCAGTGTCGGATATCGTCGACCTCTCGATCACCGCCCCGCCGCGCGCTGGCCTGATCAACGGCGTACCCGTGATCGAAGTGGAACTCGCGGCGGTGCCCACCGGCGCCACAGGTTCCGTCGAGCTCAGCACGCTGTCGAGCACGACCTTGTTCATGGCACCCGATCCACTCACCGGCATGGCGACAAACGAGCAGCCGATCGGGGTCACGATCGCCGGCACCGACGACCCCTCCGTGGTCACGCTCTTCCTGGTGCCGGGTCGGTGCGACCCGCACGCGATCCAGGAGGACAAACGCGGAACAATCATGCCCATCGACGTGAAGGTGGGCGACCTCGAGGGCCGGATATACGTGCCGTCAGCAGACGCAGTGCGAGGCGCCCTCTACCAATTCGTCACGAACGCTTGCTCCTAGTGCGCGACCTCAGTTGAATCGGGTGAACGTGTCGTCGGCGCCATACCGATACAGGCCGATTTCGGCTCCCTGAGGGTCTCCCTTGGCATCGAAGGTGATCTTCCCCGAAGGACCGTCGTAGTCGACAACTCCGCCGGCAAGGATGATCTTCGCGCCCGACGCGAAGTCCCGTGCCTTCTTACCGTCACCCTCACCCCCGGACACCTCACGAAGAAGAGACCCGATGTCGGTTCCCTTGGTCGAGTTGGCGGCGAGCGCCGCCAGGGCGGCAAGTACCACGGCGTCATAAGTCTCCGCCGCGTAGCTGAAGTCGGTAATCGCGGGGTTGATGTCGATAAGCCGGTCGGTGAAGCTCTTGAGCGACCCGATGTCGATTCCGGGCATGCTCGCGACCGATCCCGTGATCGAACCGGCCGCAATATCAGCGCTGTGGTTGGCGATACTGAGACCGACAAAATACAGTGCGCTTCCCTCGTAGCCAGCTGCAACGAGAGGCGGGACCGCCGAGGGACCGCCACCTCCGATGACGACCACGGCGTCGGGCTTTGCCTCGGCAACGGTTGCCACCGGCGTGCCCAGTGCCGTGTTTCCGGCGGAATACGCCTCCGTGGCGACTACCTTTCCGCCCTCCCGTTCGAAGGCCGTCGAGAGCTCCTCGGGGAGGCCCGGCTCGCAATATCCGGCTTCATAGATGATGCCGAGCTTCTTCACACCATCGGCAGCGATCTGTTTCCCCATGACATCGCCTTCGAGCACGCACGCTGGCGACGTTCTCCAAAACAGGCCGTTGTCGTCGGCGCGGGTGAAGTCGGTCGAGGTAGCGGCGGGTGATATCTGCAACACCCCAGCACTGACGATCTGATCGAGAACCTTGCGAGAGACATTGTCGGAGAGCGCGCCGATGATGACCGACGCGCCGTCATCGATGAGCGTCGTCGCGGACGTTATCGAGGTGTCGGTGGTGGCGTCGCCAGAATCCGCTGTGGTTGCCGTTACGGTGATGCCCGCTTTGGCGTTGTTGATGTCGTTGACCGCGAGTTCCACCGCTGCCGCATTCGCCGGTCCGAAGGGCGCGAGGGATCCGGTGAGCGGAAGCAAAGCTCCGACCGACAGTTCGAGGGGTACCCGGGTCGTGGGCGCGACGGTGGGCTCAGCCGTGTCGGGCGTGCATCCGGTGAGCACGAGTGCAAGCGCCACGGCCGCTGCTACGCCGGGTCGCACGATTCGAGACGTCATTGATCTCCTCCTGGGTTTGAGGCACCGGATCAACCGGCGAGCACTCCGCGTCCGAACACGAACCGGTTCTCACCGTCGTACGTGTAGAGGCCGTAGTAAGCGGGTGAGACATCACCCGCGGGGGTGAAGTTCAGCGGTCCGGACACCCCATCGTAGTCAATGTCCTCCCCCGACTGGAGTGGCCCGAGGCATTCGGAGAAGCTTCCACACTTCAGCCCGCCCACGGATACGTCCACCAGATCGGCCGCGATCATGCTCCCAGCGTCACCGCCCTGCACCGCGGCGAGTGCCGCAAGGACGACAGCATCGTAGGCCTCCGCGCCGTACCGGAACGTCGTGAGCGAAGAGTCGACCGTCTTGAGCCGGGCGATGAAGGCGTCATCCGGTTCATAGCCTTCGATGATCCCGTTGACATCTTTGAGGGTGCCGTTGGGGAACGACTGCGAGTAGTCACCGGTGTTTTGGGTCGTCAGCCACAGTTTCGCCCCGCCAAACCCTGCACCGATCACGGCCGCGATGAGGGCCTTTGTGGCCTCGACGGAAGCGTAGGTGGAGCCGACCACGACCACATCCGGCGCCGCATCCTTGAGATTCTGGATGGCGAGCGACAGGTCGGTCGTCCCCGGGGGGATTGCCTGCGAGAGGACGAGACTGCTCCCGTGCTGCTCGAGCCCGGTGGCGAGGGTGGGGGCGAGGGCTTGGCCAAAAGTGTCGTCGATATACACGAACGCGACGGTGGTCGGCCCTGACTCGGAAAGGACCTGTCCAAGTGCGAGCCCTTGGTGCCCATACGCAGGAATCGTGCGGAAGAAATATCCATCGTCTGACGCGGTGGTCAGACCGGGAAAGGTCGCCGCGGGTGAGATCACCGGGATCTCGGCTGCAACCGCGAGTGGGATGACACGAGCGGCGAGGAGCGAGGAAGACGGGCCGATCACAACATCGGCTCCACCCGCGGCGAGTTCGGCGAAGGATGCCTCCAGTGTGTCGCCGGACGCCTCCCCCGATTCGCGCGCAATCAGCTCGACAGGCTCGCCTTCGACACCACCCGCGGCATTGATGTCGGCGACGGCGAGTGCGGCCCCCGCCGCCTGGGCGGGGCCGATGTAGGCGGCAGCTCCGGTGACCGGGAACAAGGTTCCGACGCGGAGGACGCCGTCACCCGGGAGGGCTGATGTCGGCGATGGCTGGGAGGCCTGGATGCCGGAACCGGGAGCCGTGCATCCGGTAAGCAGCAGGAGGGTCACGAGGGCAGCAACGACGCGTGAACGCACGGCGACCTCCCTGTTCTCAACCCGTGCACAGGCTACCGGCGCCACGCTGGGGGTTGGCTTAGGGCGCGCCTGTCGCCTCGGGGAGGGCGACACCCCGTTGGCGATTCGTGTGCATGAGCATGTCGACGGTCAAAATGACCAGCGCGAGCCACACGATGCCGAATCCCAGCCAGCGCTCTGGCGGCATCGCCTCCCGAAGCAAGACCACCCCCACGATGAGCTGGAGGATGGGGGCGAGGTATTGCGCGAGACCCAGATACACGAGCGGCAGCCGGCGGGCAGCAGCAGCGAACAGAATCAGGGGTACTGCAGTCGCAATGCCGAGCGAGAGCATCAGGAGCGCGTGCGATGCGCCCAACGCACCCAACGAGAGTCCAGACGTCGCACCGATCAGGATGAGAGCCCCGACCGCGGCGGGCGCCAGCACTGCTGTCTCGATTGTCAGCCCGCTGAGAGCGTCGGCGGATGGCCCGACCTTCTTCTTCACGAGCCCGTAGAACCCAAAACTAAAGGCAAGAGTCACGGCTACCCAGGGGAATGCACCGTACCCGACGGCGATAACGAGAACTGCAACCACGCTCACGCCGAGAGCAACCCACTGCATGGGCCGTAGGCGCTCACGCAGAATCACCACCCCGAGTAGCACGGTGACGATCGGATTGGTGAAGTAGCCGAGGGATGCCTCGATCACATGACCACTTATGCTCGCGAACACGTAGACGGTCCAGTTGACGAGGATGAACGCCGCCGCCAACGCCAGACCGAGCATCGTGCGCCGGTCGCGGAGGATCGCGAGAAGTCGAGGCCATCCCCGGGTCACAGTGATCAGGAGCACACAGAAGACCAGCGACAGCACGATGCGCCACGCGACGATTTCCGGGGCTGCAGAGTCGCGCAGCGCGAAGAACAGAACCGGCAGGAAACCCCAGAGCAGGTACGCCACTCCGGCAAAAGCTATGCCGCTACCCGAAACTTTGTCCTGGGTCGGCGAGATCACAGTTAAGCCTATGTCTCGCTCCAACGTCAAAGGTCCCGATGACCGAAATCACCGGGACCTTTGGCGGAAACGAATCGGACTAGCGGACTACTACCGCGAGAACATCGCGGGCCGAGAGCACGAGGAGGTCTTCGCCGCCGTACTTCACCTCGGTGCCGCCGTACTTGGAGTAGATGACCTTGTCACCGACTGCGATGTCGAGCGGGATGCGGTTGCCGTTGTCGTCGATGCGACCGGGGCCCACAGCCACGACCTCGCCCTCCTGGGGCTTCTCCTTGGCAGTATCGGGGATGACGAGACCCGACGCAGTGGTCGTCTCAGCCTCGACCTGCTTGATGACAATGCGATCCTCGAGCGGCTTGATGGACACCGACACGGTTGACCTCTTTCTCAGTGCTAATTTTCTCAGAGCTTGGTTGGCACACTCCCTCTGAGAGTGCCAGTTCAACTATAGAGCCTCGTTGGCACTCGATCAACGCGAGTGCCAGATATCGACAAGCTCGATCAACGGTAGCGTCAATCGCATGGATCAGGCCGAACTCAGAGAGCTCCTCTCGCCGGGGGGCCTCACCCTGTTGGACTCGCTGCCTGCGTGGCAGTCAACGTCAGACGTCGTCCGCACTGTTGCTGACCTTCGCAAAGCTGGTCACTCCCCCGCCCTGGTCGCCGCAGTGGTGAGCCAGGCGAGGCTGCGCGCGAAGGCTGTCGCGAAGTTCGGTCCCTTCGCGGAGTCGATGCTCTTTACCGAGGCCGGGCTCGAGCAGGCGACACGTTTGAGCGTCGCAGCCCAGCACGCTGGCCGATTCCAACGCGCAGGCGTAACCTGGGTCGCGGACCTCGGCTGCGGTATTGGCTCGGATGCCCTCGCTCTCGCCGCGCTCGATATCGAGGTGACCGCGGTCGATCGTGACGAGGTGACTGCTGCCGTCGCCGCGTACAACCTCGCGCCGTGGTCTAACGCTCGCGTTGAACACGCGGACGCAGAGACCTTCGACCTCACCGGGATCGGCGGCGCCTATCTCGACCCAGCACGACGAGACGGGGCAAAGCGCCTCAAGAACCCGGCCGACTGGTCACCTTCCCTCGACTTCGCGTTCGGACTTGCCTCGTCGCTTCCGACGGGGGTCAAGCTCGGTCCCGGCATCGACCGCGACCTCATTCCGCCCGACGCGGAGGCACAGTGGGTTTCCGTCGACCGTGAGGTCGTCGAACTGAGCGTGTGGTTCGGGTCGCTCGCGCGGCCCGGGATCCGCCGCGCGGCCCTCGTCGTCGGTGAACACGGGACAGCCGAACTCGTCGCGGAGGCCGACAGCGCAGATGCCTCGACCGGCAGCCTCGGGGAATACATCTACGAACCGGATGGCGCGGTCATCCGGGCTCGGCTCATCGGCGATCTCGCCCGCAACATCGACGGGCGCATGGTCGAACCGTCGATCGCCTACATCACCGCCGACACTGCGGTGCAGACCCCGTTTGCCGTGGGATTCCGCGTACTCGAGGAACTACCCCTCGATCGAAAGGCGATCAAGCGCGCGCTGGGAGAACGAGAGATCGGCACCCTCGAGATCAAGAAACGAGGGGTTGATATCGACCCCGCCACCTTCCGCACGTCACTCGCACCGAAGGGACCCGCCAGCGGCACACTAATCCTGACCAGGATCGGGCAGCACCGCCGGGCCCTTCTGGTGGAGCGTCTTTAGTAGTAGGAGTAGCTGCTCGTCACCGCAGCGATGACCCCGAACAGGATCACGAGCCCCCACAGCAGCGAGATTCCCAACCCGATGTAGCCGGTAACAAGACCGGTCAGCCAGTACGCCCGTGCGTAAGGCTGACGCCGTTGACCAAGGTGCCCGAGAATGACCGCGGCCACCGCGGGGAGGAAGCCGAACGAGACGAAGCTCAGGAGAACAGCTCCGATCCCCGTGATCATCGACGCAATGCTCACCCCTTGGGGAGCGCTAGCAGGAACCGCGGTGTAGCCACCATAACCAGGCTGCGCGTACCCGCCCGGTTGCGCGTACCCGCTCGGTTGCGCGTACCCGCCCGGTTGCGCGTAACTGCCGGGCTGTGCCGGTGCCGCATAGGGGTCTGGTCGGGCCGGCGGGGCCACCGGAGGCAGCGGCTGAGGCGCTGCCTCCGGAGTGGGCGCTGTGGGCGGCTTCGCGGCGGTCGGGGGAACTGCCGGAGTCGGCACGACCGGGGCCGGCTCGACCGGAGCTGGGCCGCCTGAGGGTGGCAAAGGGATGGGAGGGACGTCGTCATTGTTCGCAGCCATAGTCGAGACTTTACTGGGGGTTCGCCGCAAGGACATAAGGCATGACGAACGCGACAACGAAGAACGCCGTGACCAAGAGCCCTGCGATGATGGCCGCGACGGCGAGGCCTCGTCCCGCTTCGCCGCTGCGCCGAATCTGCCCGAGCGCGACAAAACCCAGCACCACGCCAACGCCTGAGGCTACGAACGCCGCGACAAGGGAGAGGATCGCGAGGGTATTCGTACGAGGTGCAAGCCCCGGCGTCGTCACCTCAATATCCGCGTGTGGCAGCGGCGATTCCCACGAAGATGAGCGGGAACACGACAGCCATGACAACCATGATGAGCGTGAACAGTACAACGGCAGCGATACTCGCGTAGCCGACGATCGTACCCGCGAGCGCGAGACCCTTGCCCTGTTCCCCGCTCGTCTTGAGCTGACCCAAAGCAAGATGCCCCGTGATGATGCCGGCCAGGCCGAATCCCACGAGGGAAGCGATGAGCGACACTATCGACAGCACGTTCCAGGGCGGGGTCGGGCCATACAGCGGCTGGGCCGCTGGGGTCGTCGACGGGGACTCGGGGACAGAAACCTTGTCAGTCATCCTTTGACCCTAACAACGAAGCGGGGCCCGCGGCAGTGCCGCGAGCCCCGCTATCGAGTATGGATCAGTAGTAGCGGTAGTTTGCGGCGAAGAGCAGCGGGATCAAAACCGACATCGCGATGAACAGCAGCCACAGCACCGAGAAGACGATCCCGAGAACAACGCCCGCGAGCGCGAGCCCGTGGCCGCCCTCTCCAGTCTTCTTGATCTGGCCGAGCGCGATGAAGCCAACGATGATTCCTGCGAGTGGAATAACAAACGCGCCGACGAGCGCAATGATCGAAAGCGTGTTCGTCGGACGAGCTGGCGCTGCAGCCGGGGCAGTGTACGGAGTGGGGGTGGGTTCTGTCATAGTCATGCCATAGTGTCAGCGCTGTCGCGGGCCTGTCAACGGCCCGCGCGGGTATCGCGCAGGACTCAACGCTGCTGGATAACGGTCACGGGTAACGTCGAATCGGCCCCGAACCCGAGCTCCGAAGGCGGGTGTCCGGCTTGCACGAGCTGAGCGCCGAGGGCCGCAATCATCGCCCCGTTGTCGGTACACAACGACAACGGCGGTATGCGCAGCCGGATGCCCGCTGCCGAGCAGCGCTCGGCCGCGAGCTCACGAACCCGGGCGTTGGCGACCACTCCGCCACCGAGCAGCAGGCGCGGAACACCGAGTTCGACACACGCGGCGACAGCTTTCGTGAGCAGAACATCGACGACCGCTTCACGGAAGCTGGCCGCGACATCCGCCACCGGCACGTCGCGACCCTCGTCACGCTCGCGCTCTACCCAGCGTGCCACCGCCGTCTTGAGACCCGAGAACGAGAAGTCGTAGCGATGCTTCTCGAGATCCTTCGGCAGGCTCAGCCCCCGGGGAAACCGGATGGCCTTGGGGTCACCACCGACGGCGGCACGATCGATCTCGGGCCCCCCGGGATAGGGAAGCCCGAGTAAGCGCGCAACCTTATCGAACGCCTCACCCGCGGCATCGTCAATGGTCTCGCCGAGCAACTCCACATCGGAGATGAGATCACGAACATGCAGCAGGGACGTATGCCCCCCGGAAACAAGCAGGGCGATGGTCGGATACTCGAGAGGATCGTGGTCGAGCACATCAGCCCCGACATGGCCCACCAGATGGTTGACGGCATACAGCGGCTTGCCGAGGGAAAGCGCGAGCCCCTTCGCGGCACCCACTCCCACCATGAGCGCGCCGGATAGCCCCGGCCCGCTCGTCACGGCGATCGCATCAAGGTCGTCCAGCGTCACCCCTGCCTCGTCGAGCGCCTGGGTGAGTGCGGGCACGAGCGCCTCGAGGTGGGCCCGTGCCGCGACTTCCGGCACCACTCCGCCATACCGCGCGTGCTCCTCCATCGACGACGCGATGACGTTGGCGAGCAGTGTCGTGCCGCGCACGATGCCGATACCTGTCTCATCGCAACTTGTCTCAATGCCGAGGACCAGTGGCTCGCTCATGCCAGACCCGCTTTCGGCTTCGGAATCACGAGCCGCATGATCACCGCGTCGACGACTCCGGAGTAGTAACGGGGACGCACCGCGATCTGCTCGAATCCGAGCGACTCGTAGAGCAATTGCGCCGAGGGGTTGTCGGCTCGCACCTCAAGGAACAGTTCGGTGGCACCGCGTTCGCGAGCCTCATCGATCAAGCGCAGCATCAGTACCCGACCCAAGCCCTGCCGACGCGCTGTCTCGACAACCGCGATGGTCTGGATGTCGGCTTGTGGTTGGTGGCGCGGTGCGCGCACGCCGGCGTAGGCGTCGATCCGATCAGGATCAGCGAGCGGAGCGGCTACGAGATAGTAGCCATTGCGGTCTGCAAGTTCGGCGAGCATGGTGGGCGGCGACCACGCATCCTCCGGGAACACCCGCTCTTCAATCGCCATGATCGCATCGAGATCGTCGGTCGTCGCGGTGCGCAGCTGCCAGGTCATGCGGTGACCCGCTTCGGGCCTGCCGACAGGGTCACGTCGGGTGAACGGAGGTACAGCGGCTCATCGGTCGCGAACGGCCGACGATTCGCGTAGAGGGTCTCCGCGAGCATCCCCAGGGCGCCCGCCGACACGGTCCGCGCTTCGAGCAGACGGTAGTTGGTGAAGTTCTGCACGGTCTGCTCGAGGTCCGTGGCCTTGGCGAGGGCCGGGCCGTGGGTGCGCACCGGGAGGCCCGCGGCATCCGTGCCACTGTACGTGGTCCAATACACTTCACGCCGGCGCGCATCCGTCGCGACGAGGAGAGGGCCGTCCTGACCGAAGGCGAGTGCGTCGTGACTCACGACGGGAACGACGATCTTGCCGGCCCCGACGGCGAAAGCACGAGCGGCGGCAATGCCCACGCGAAGGCCGGTGAAGGGGCCCGGACCCATCCCCGCGACGACCCCAGAGAGGTCGCCGACCGCAACCCCCGAGTCGGTGAGGCATGCGGAGATGAGGTCACCGATCACCTCGGCGTGTCGGCGGGTGTCGTCAGACGAGTGCTCGGCAAGGATGCCCGCTGCCCTGTCGACAACGGCAACACTCGTTCCCGCCGAGGTGTCAATGGCCAGCAGCATCGAGCCACCCCTTCCAGCGTGGGCCGTGGGCCGTCAGGGTCACCGTGCGCGGCTCGACCTCGGCCTCGGGATCTCCCCCGTGCGGACGCTCGATGTCGATCTCCAGCCAATCGTCGCTGATGCCGTCGGTGAGCCCCTTGCCCCACTCGATGATCACCATCGAGCCGGCATAGTCGATGTCGAGATCGTCGAGTTCGACCGCGCTACCCAGCCGATATGCGTCGACGTGTACGAGGGGGCCGCGGTCTGAGGGGTGGGTTCGAGCGAGCACAAAAGTCGGACTCGTCACCGCCCCGCGAACGCCCAGCGCCTCGCCGATCCCCCTGGTCAAAGTCGTCTTACCCGCACCCAGCTCACCGTTGAGCAGCACGAGGTCGCCCGCGGTCAGCTCGCGCGCCAGCGTTGCCCCAAACTCCGCCATGGCCTCGGGAGTGTCGATGATCACAGGCGATACTCCCGCTTCACCCGGTTGCCGATGCGCGTCACGACCTCGTAGTTGATGGTGTCTGCCCAGTCAGCCCAATCGGCGGCAGACGGCACTCCCGAACGATCATCGCCGAACAGCACCACTCTGTCGCCGACGGCGACGGCGTGATCTCCCACGTCGACGACGAACTGGTCCATCGCGATCCGCCCTGTGACACGGTGCCGAACACCGTTGATCGTTACCTGCGCACGACCCGAGGCGTGTCGGGGGATGCCGTCGGCGTATCCCAAGGGGACAAGCGCGAGTGTCGTCTCGTCGGATGTGACGTGATCGTAGCCGTACGAGACGCCGTGCCCCGCGGGCACGCGCTTTGTCGAGACCACGGATGCGGCAAGCTCCATCGCCGGACGTAGCTGTGCGACGGGTGCGGCGTCGGGCGAAAGCCCATACGCCCCGATGCCCAATCGCACCATGCCGAACCGTGACGCCGGAACGTGGAGCGCTCCCGCGGTCGCCGCGAGGTGGACGAGCTCAGGATCGAGTCCCGCGGCATGCGCCGCGGCGAGGGCTTCGGCAAAGATCTGAACCTGTGCAGCGTCTTCGTCGGCGCCGGTATTCGACAGGTGGCTCCAGATGCCGCGCACGTGCAGACGGCCGGCGCGCTCATGAGCCGCGGCATCCGCAACCAGCGACGGCCACGATTCGAGGGTCGCACCGTTACGCCCGAGCCCCGTGTCGACCTTGAGCTGCACCTCGGCCCGACCGGGTAGCGCCGCGAGCGCCTCGAGCTGCGCCGCAGAACTCACCCCCACATCGATGCCCGCCTCGACCGCGGAGGCGAAGTCGGCCACAGGATCGTGCAACCACGCAAGCAGTGGCGCGTCGACGCCCGCGACGCGCAACGCTCGCGCCTCGTCGAGGTCGGCTACCCCGAGCCACGTCGCGCCGCCGGCGAGCGCCGCTCGGGCAGACTCGACGGCGCCGTGGCCGTAGCCGTTCGCTTTGACGATCACCATAGCGTCGACGCCCGCGATACCCCGCAGAACCTCGACGTTGTGGCTGATCGCGCCAAGATCGATAAGTGCTTCCCGCATCATGGGGACTCCGCGATGACGTAAGCGATGGCAAACCCTGCGTCGTGGCTCATCGAGACATGGATCGCGGTGATCCCCCGGGAGTCTGCGATGGCCTTCGTCGACTTGTGCAACTCGATTCCTGGATTGCCAAGTTCGTCGGAGACCACGCGCATATCGTGCCAGGCAACCCCGCTGGAATCCCCCAGCGCCTTGATGAGTGCTTCCTTCGCCGCAAAGCGCGCGGCGAGCGACCGCAGCGGCATCGGGGCGCCGTCACGCACTTGTTCGCTCGGAGCGAACAGGCGGTCTTTCAGCGCCGGCGTACGGATGAGACCGCGCTCGAATCGAGCGATATCGACCACGTCAACGCCGATGCCGACGATCATGGGCTACTCCACCGTGACGGACTTGGCGAGGTTACGCGGCTGGTCGACGTCGAGGCCTTTGGCGGCCGAGAGTTCCATTCCGAAGATGTGCAACGGAACTACCGAAAGAAACGGTTCGAAGAGCGAACCGGCAAGCGGGATCGGAATGACCTCGTCGGCAAAAGGCAGCACTGCGGCATCCCCCTTCTCGGCGATCGCAATCACCCGGGCACCGCGTGCGCGGATCTCCTGAATGTTGGAGACCACCTTGGGGTGCAAAGAGTTGGGGTCGCGTGGGCTCGGAACGATGACGAAGACAACCTGGCCCGGCTCGATCAGCGCGATCGGGCCGTGCTTGAGTTCGCCGGCCGCGAAGCCCTCGGCGTGAATGTAGGCGAGTTCCTTGAGCTTGAGCGCGCCCTCGAGTGCAACCGGGTAGCCCACATTGCGACCGAGGAACAAGACCGACTGGGTGTCGGTCATCCAGTGTGCGAGCTGACCGATCTCGGCCTGCGATACTGCGAGAATTTCGGAGATCTTGTCGGGGATGGCCTGAAGCTCGACGACATTCTCACGGATCTCGTCGTCGGTGAGCGTGCCCCGCACCTTCCCGAGGTGTAGGCCGATCAGATAGAGCGCCGTAACCTGGGCCACGAAGGCCTTGGTCGAGGCGACGGCGACCTCCGGGCCCGCGTGCGTGTACACGACCGCATGGGACTCGCGCGGGATCGTCGCGCCCTGGGTGTTGCACACCGACAGCACCCTCGCACCCGACTCCATCGCGAACTTGACCGCCATAAGCGTGTCCATGGTCTCGCCGGACTGGCTGATCGAGATCACGAGAGTCCGATCGGTCAGGATCGGATTGCGATAGCGGAACTCGTGCGAGAGCTCCACATCCACCGGAATGCGCGACCACTGTTCGATGGCGTACTTGCCGAGCATCCCGGCGTAAGCGGCCGTGCCGCAAGCAATGACGACGATGCGATCGATGTCTTTGAGGGCGGCCTCACCGATCGGCTCCAACTCCGTGAGGTCGACGAGACCGTCATGCACGCGACCGAGGATCGTGTTCGCGACGGCTTCTGGCTCTTCGCTGATTTCCTTCGCCATGAAGCTCGACCAACCACCCTTTTCGGATGCGGACGCATCCCAGGCGATCTCGAACTCTTCGGTTTCGACGGCGTTGCCGAGGAAGTCTGTGACCACCACCGAGTCTGGCCGAATGGCGACGATCTGGTCTTGCCCGATGGCGACGGCGCGACGGGTGAACTCGACGAAGGCGGCAACATCGGAGCCGAGGAAGTTCTCACCATCACCGAGACCGATGACGAGCGGGGAATTGCGGCGGGCGCCCACGACGATTCCGGGCTGATCCGCGTGCATGATCAGCAGGGTGAATGCTCCGGCGAGGCGGCCCACCACGCGGCGCATCGACTCGGTGAGATCGCCGGTCGCCGCATACTCGCGTCCCACCAGAATCGCGGCGACTTCGGTGTCGGTTTCGCTCGTGAAGGTCGCGCCACTGTCGACGAGCTCCTGCTTAAGCTCCGAAAAGTTTTCGATGATGCCGTTGTGGATGAGCGCGAGCTTGCCGCCGTCACCCAGATGCGGATGCGCATTGCGGTCGGTCGGACCACCGTGGGTAGCCCACCTCGTGTGCCCGATACCCGTCGCCCCGTTGGCCATCGGGCGCGAATCGAGGTCATCGACGAGCACCTGAAGCTTGCCCGCGCGCTTACGCGTGTCCATGGTGCCGTCGGTGCCAATGACCGCGACTCCCGCAGAATCGTACCCTCTGTACTCGAGGCGCTTGAGGCCCCCGAGGAGCACCTCGAGACTCTTGTTGTCTCCGACGTATCCCACAATTCCGCACATGGTCTCGATTTTAGTTCTACAAAGCTGATAGTCCTGCGCCGCTAGGGTTGGATCGATGTCTGACCCCGCTACGAACCACGGCCACGAGTCGCCGTTCATCGAACTTGATCGCGCCGATTGGGCGGCACTCGCTCCCACGATGACGGCCCCTTTGACGTCGACGGAAGTTGTCGAACTGCGGGGTCTCGGCGATGAACTCGACCTCGACGAGGTGGCGGCGGTTTACCTTCCGCTCAGTCGACTGCTGTCGCTATACGCCGAGAACGCGCAAGACCTGCATGCTGCGACTTCGTCGTTCTTGGGGGAACGGTCCCCCCGCACTCCGTTCGTCATCGGTGTTGCGGGTTCGGTGGCCGTAGGCAAGTCCACGGTTGCGCGCCTGCTTCGTGAGCTGCTGGGTCGTTGGGAGGGCACGCCGCGCGTGGAACTCGTCACCACCGACGGATTCCTGTTTCCCAACGCCGAACTCGAGCGTCGCGGACTCATGGAGCGCAAGGGCTTTCCCGAGTCGTACGACCGTCGGGCGCTTCTTCGTTTCGTGAGCAAGATCAAGAGCGGGGCGCGCGAAGTTCGCGCACCGTTCTACTCTCATTTGGCCTACGACATAGTTCCCGATGCCGAGATCGTCGTGAACTCTCCCGATGTTCTCATCGTGGAGGGCCTCAACGTGCTCCAGCCTGCAGCGTCGGGGGGTGGCCTCGCGGTGAGCGACCTTTTCGACTTTGCAATCTACGTGGACGCGAGACCTGCCGACATCGCCCGCTGGTACGAGGAACGCTTTCTGCGGCTTCAGCGCGGCGCGTTCGCAAACCCGAAGTCGTTCTTCCACCGCTTCGCCTCACTGAGTGAGGCGGAGGCGCGCGCACGTGCTCGCGAGATCTGGCGCACCATCAACGAGCCGAACCTGCTGCACAACATCGTTCCTACGAGACCGCGAGCCGACCTTGTGCTGCGCAAAGGCGGCGACCACGCGGTCTCGAGCGTGCTGCTGCGCAAGACCTGAGTCGGCGTCACCACCTCGGCCCGCCGGCCCGCCCTGTCGCCCTGTCGCCTGTCGCCCTGTCGCCCTGTCGCCCGTCGCCCTGTCCGTAACTCCGGCAATGTGGGCAGCAGGTGAACAGTCGAGCGCTTGACCCTCGGCGATCCGGCCGAATTGCAGGAGTTATGGACGGATAGTCGTCGTTCGACGGCCCAACATCCAGAACACGGCGGGCGGTGGTCGACGGACCGCGCCTAGACCGCTAGGCGCTCGCGAACCGTCTCGGCGAGAGACCGTGCGATGCGATCGGCCTCGTCCTGATGCTCGGCCTCCACCATCACCCGAACCATCGGCTCGGTGCCTGACGGACGCAGCAACACCCGTCCGCTCTCACCGAGAACAGCTTCTGCGTCGGCGACGGCTGCGGCGATGACCTCGTCCGAACGAAGCAGGTGATGGTTTACTCCGCGGACGTTGATCAACACTTGGGGGTACACGGTCATAACCGATGCCAGCTCGGCAATCGTCTTGCCGGTGCGCGCGATCTCGGCGACAAGATGAAGCCCCGTGAGGATTCCGTCTCCGGTCGTCGCATACTTCGTCATGATGACGTGACCGGACTGTTCTCCGCCGAGGGAAAGACTGTGCTCGCCGAGTGCCTCGAGCACGTAGCGATCCCCTACCGCGGTGTCGATCACGCGAATGTCGTGCTCCGCCATCGCGCGCTTGAGACCGAGGTTGCTCATGACCGTGGCAACCAACGTGCGATCGGCGAGGACGCCCCGCTCGGCCATTGACACGGCGAGGATCGCCATGATCTGGTCACCGTCGATCACGTTGCCCTCGGCGTCGATCGCGAGGCATCGGTCGGCATCGCCATCGTGTGCGATACCGATATCCGCGCCGTGCGCAACCACTGCCGCCGCGAGGGGTTCCAGATGCGTCGAGCCGACGCCGTCATTGATGTTCACGCCGTCCGGGTCAGCGCCGATCACAGTGACTTTGGCGCCGGCATCCGTGAATACCTGGGGTGAAATGCCTGCCGCGGCCCCGTGCGCACAGTCGAGAACGACGTGTAGGCCGTCCAGACGGTGCGGGAGGGTGGACAGCAAGTGGACGAGATAGCGGTCTTCGGCGTCGGCGAAACGCCGAATGCGACCAACGTCGCCGCCCTTGGGCGCGAGCTTCGTCTGGGCCAGCGCGGCTTCTATGCGGTCTTCAACCTCGTCGGGAAGCTTGGTGCCACCCGTCGCGAAGAACTTGATGCCGTTGTCGGGTGCCGGGTTGTGCGACGCGGAGATCATGACGCCAAGGTCGGCCTTAAAGTCACCGACCAAGTACGCGAGCGCCGGCGTCGGGATGACGCCCGCGTCGAACACGTCCACCCCGGAGCTCGCGAGCCCCGCCGCGACCGATGACGCCAAGAACTCGCCGGAGATCCGCGGATCCCGTCCGATTACCGCGATCGGGCGACGCCCGGACGCACGCCGACCGTCGGCGACCCGACCCTTGCCCAGGACGACCGCAGCCGCCTGGGCGAGGCCGAGCGCGAGGTCGACCGTGAGGTCGCCATTGGCGAGCCCACGTACGCCATCCGTGCCGAAGAGCCGAGGCATCCGTGCTGGCCTTGACGCCGAGCGGATCAGCGCTTCGAGAACTGCGACGCCTTGCGCGCCTTCTTGAGACCGGCCTTCTTGCGCTCGATGACGCGAGCGTCACGAGTCAGGAAGCCTGCCTTCTTCAGGGCGGGACGGTTGTTCTCGCGATCGATCTCGTTGAGCGAACGCGCGATCGCGAGCCGCAGCGCACCGGCCTGGCCCGAGGGGCCACCGCCGGTGATACGTGCTGTCACGTCGTACGCGTCAAGGAGGTCGAGCACCTTGAACGGGTCGTTGATGAGCTGCTGGTGCAGCTTGTTGGGGAAGTACTCTGCGAGTTCGCGCCCGTTGACGACAGCCTTGCCGGTGCCGGGGACAATGCGCACGCGGGCGATCGCCTCCTTGCGACGACCCACGGCAGCGCCGGGAACGTTCAGCACGGCACGGGGGGCCTTGGGGGCGGCCTCAGGAGCGGACTCGGTGGAGTAGCTCGTGGGGGTCTCGGTGGAGAAGCTGGTCTCGTCGGTCGCGACGGCGTCTTCGATCTTGGCCAATTTAGAAGTCCTTAGTTTCGGTGCTCGGGGCTCTACTGAGCGACCTGGGAGAGGGTGTACGGCGTGGGCTGCTGTGCAGCGTGCGGGTGCTCGGCGCCTGCGTAGACCTTGAGCTTCGTGAGCTGTGCGCGACCGATCGAGTTCTTCGGGAGCATTCCGCGGATCGCCTTCTCGACCGCGCGGGTCGGGTGCTTCTCAAGCATCTCCGAGTAGGTGGTCGCCGTGAGGCCGCCCGGGTAACCCGAGTGGCGGTAGGCCTTCTTCTGGGCCAGCTTTGCGCCGGTGAGGGCAACCTTCTCGGCGTTCACGATAATGACAAAGTCGCCCATGTCCATGTGAGGAGCAAAGGTCGGCTTGTGCTTGCCGCGCAGAAGCGTGGCAGCGTGGCTGGCGAGACGGCCCAGGACGATGTCGGTAGCGTCGATGATGACCCAGTCGCGCTGGACGTCTTCGGGTTTGGGCGAAAATGTACGCGTCACAATAGTGCTGCTTTCGTTGATCGGATGAGTGGCTCGTGAATCCCGCTCCGGTGGGCCGTTCCGAGACGATGTCTCGGAACCTCCCGGTGGAGGGCTCATGATCGGATGCCAGCAAGTGGCACCAAGGGTCTATCCTAGGCCATCACCGCGGTCGCGTCTAGCTCGCGTCTGAGCCGCTCTCACCGCGAGCTCCGCGTCTGCTGGATATCCGACTTCGACGAGAGTAAGACCTTGGGCGGGCATCACTTTGAACTCACTGGTGCGCGTGGCTTCGGCACGGATGCCCAGCAGTCGTTCCCCGGAGAGCCGACCCGCCCCGACCGAGACCGAAGCACCCACCAGCGCCCGCACCATGCTGTGGCAGAACGCGTCTGCCGTGAGGGATGCGATCAGCACGCCCGTGTCGTCCCTGCGCCAGCCGAACTCCTGCAGCTCACGGATCGTCGTTGCCCCCTCCCGTGGACGGCAGTACGCCGCCCAGTCATGCAAGCCGAGCAACTCGTTGGCTGCTCGCGTCATGGCATCGAGGTCGAGTTCGGCGGGGTACCAGAGCGTGTGACGGCGCAGCAGCGGGTTGCGCTCGGCCGTGGCATCCGCGATCCGGTACTGGTATCGGCGGTAGACGGGCGAGAAGCGGGCGTCGAATCCGCGCGGCGCGACGATAGCGGAGCGCACGTGAATGTCGCTGCGGAGTCCCGCGATACCGTTGAGCCGTTTGACGATCGCGCGGGCCGGGTCCATCGGTTTCGCGCCCCGACCGTGCGGCTTTGCGAGATGCGTGAGTTGGGCATCCGTGAGATCGAGATGGGCGACCTGGCCCGTGGCGTGCACCCCCGCGTCCGTGCGGCCAGCGACCGTGAGAGTGGGCGGATTCACCCGCAGCACGGTCGCGATTGCCGCCTCAAGTTCGCCCTGTACCGTGCGTAGGCCAGGTTGTCGTGCCCAGCCTGCGAAATCGGTTCCGTCATACGAAATATCGAGGCGCAGGCGGGTGAGCGGCTCGTCAGTCACGCTGCGATTGTAGGCGGGTAGGCTTGGCCGCGGTAATCACGATGACCCCCACACCGACCGTGGCCAGTGCGCGACTGGCAGGCCTCGACGGTTTGCGTGCGGTAGCCGTGCTTGCGGTAATCGCCTTCCACTTCCTGCCTGACACCGTCAAGGGTGGTTACGTCGGGGTGGACGTGTTTTTTGTGATTTCGGGATTCCTGATCACCGGACTGCTGCTCCGCGAGCGTGCCGCCACGGGACGACTTTCGCTTCGGAACTTCTGGCGACGGCGTGCTCGACGCCTGCTGCCAGCACTCGTGCTCGTGGTCGCCGTGTGCTCTGCTGCTGCGCTACTCATCGGCGGGGATCTCCTCGTTGGTCTCGGTCCGCAAGTGTTGGGCGCCGCGACCTTCAGCAGCAACTGGATCGCTATCGTCCAGGGCCAGAGCTACTTCGACTCGACGACGCCAGAACTGTTCCGCAATCTCTGGTCTCTCGCCGTCGAGGAGCAGTTCTACCTGGTATGGCCACTCGCGCTGCTGGTGTTGCTCCTCATACGCACCCGGTGGATTCAGGTGTCGATCGCCCTCGTCATCGCCCTCGGCTCAGGCGTGGCGATGGCGCTTCTCGCCGGGCCCGACGGCACGCGCGTGTACTACGGGACCGACACCCACAGCTTCGGCCTCGCGCTCGGCGCGGCCCTGGCCTTCCTGCTTCACGCGCGGGGTCCGGATGCCCCGGCGCCACTCCCCCGCGCGATGCGGGTCATTCTCCCGTTCGCCGGCGGGCTCGCGGTTCTCGGGATCATCGTCGCCGCCGCACTGCTCCACGAAGCGGACTGGATCACCACCCACGGCGGACTCGCCGCCGTAGCCGTACTCACGGCAGTCGCCATCGCGGGCGCCACCCTTCCCGACTCGTGGCTCGGATCGGCGCTCGACATTCAGCCGTTGCGCTGGATCGGCGAGAGGTCGTACGGGCTGTACCTCTGGCACTGGCCGCTGCTCCTCCTGTTCACCGCGGCGCTGCCGACCGCGCGGGAGTGGTGGGTGGCTCCGGCGGCCGCGCTCGTGGTGACGGTGGGCGTTTCAGCGCTGTCGTACACCCTCGTCGAGACCCCGTTCCGTAGGCTCGGGCTGCGAGCGGCACTTGCCCGCATGTGGCGGGGAAGTGCCGTCATCCGGATCGCTTCCGCGGGTGCATCCCTCGCCCTCATTGCCGCAGTGGGACTCACCGGGGTGGCGATCGCCAGCGCGCCCACCAAAGGCCAAGCTCAGGAATCGATCGAAGCGGGCCAGGCACTCATTGCCCTCCCCGGCTTCGCGACGGCACCGCGACGACCGCAACCACTGCCCTCGGGCGACCAGATCTACGCGATCGGCGACTCGGTGATGCTCGCTGCCGCGCCCGAGCTTCAGGAGGCGTTTCCTGGAATCGCCATCGACGCGGCCGTCTCTCGCCAGATGTTCGAGGCACCGGACATCGTCGGGACGGTGATCGCCGCCGGCCAGATGCGGCCCATTCTCGTGCTCGGCCTCGGCACGAACGGATGGATCGAGCAGGGGACCCTCGATGAGGTGCACGCGATGCTCCCTCCCGGCACCCGCATGATCGTGGTGAACGTGCAGGTTCCGCGTGAATGGGGGCCCGACGTCAATGCCATCCTGGGCACCTTTGCCCAGCACGAGCGCGATGTGGAACTGTCGAACTGGTACTCGGCAATCCAACCCCAGCTCGACGTGCTCGCCGACGACGAGGTGCACCCGGGGCCCACAGGCGGGCGTATCTATGCCGTGGCGCTCGCCGGCGCTATCCAGCGTCTCTCTGAGGTGCCGCCGCTCCTCGCCTCGAACGACTACGGGTTGGCGAATCGCCCAACCTGAGACTTAACGCAAGAACGCCCCGCCACAGGGACGGGGCGCTCCTGTCAGAACTACTTGGAGTCTGCGTCGCTCTCGACGACCTCGTCGGTGGCCTCAGCTTCGGCAGTTTCCTCGGTCTCGACGGCTTCGGTCTCGACGGCTTCGGTCTCGACAACCTCTGCCTCTGCCTCCGCAGGAGCCTCGTCAGCGACCGGCGCCGTGGCCGTAGCAGGCTTCACTGCCTTGTCAGCGGCAGCAGCGGACTTCTTGGCGGACTTCGGCTTCGGGTTCACGGGCTCAAGAACGAGCTCGATCTGAACCATCGACGCGTTGTCACCCTTACGGAAACCGAGCTTCGTGATGCGGGTGTAGCCGCCCTCACGCAGTTCGACCAGCGGTGCGATCTCGGTGAAGAGCTCGTGAATGACGGTCTTGTCGCCGATGATCGCGAGCGCACGACGACGGTTGTGCAGGTCGCCCTTCTTCGCGAAGGTGATCAGCCGCTCGGCGACCGGACGCAGGCGCTTCGCCTTCGTCTCCGTCGTCTTGATGCTCTTGTGGGTAAACAGGGCCGCGGCCAGGTTCGCGAGCATGAGGCGCTCGTGGGCCGGCCCTCCGCCGAGGCGGGGTCCCTTGGTAGGTGTAGGCATTGTTCTAGTTCTCCAGTATCAAAAGTCGGTACGGCGCTTACGCGTTGGTGTCGTCGTCGTCGTAGCCACCGTAGAAGTGAGCGCCGTCGAATCCGGGCACGCTGTCCTTGAGGGAAAGACCCATCTCGACCAGCTTGTCCTTGACCTCGTCCACCGACTTCTGTCCGAAGTTGCGGATGTTCATGAGCTGCGTCTCCGAGAGCGCAACGAGCTCGCTCACAGTGTTGATGCCCTCACGCTTGAGGCAGTTGTAGCTGCGCACGCTCAAGTCGAGGTCTTCGATCGGCATGCTCAACTCGCTTGAGAGCACGGCGTCGACCGGCGCGGGGCCGATCTCGATGCCCTCTGCAGCATTGTTGAGTTCGCGCGCAAGACCGAACAGCTCGGTCAGCGTGCGACCGGCCGACGCGACGGCATCGCGAGGCGTGATGGCCGACTTCGTCTCGACATCGACAACCAAGCGGTCGAAGTCGGTGCGCTCACCGGCACGAGTTGCCTCGACGCGGTAGGTGACCTTGAGCACGGGCGAGTAGATCGAGTCGATCGGGATCTGGCCCGCTTCGCTGAACTCACTGCGGTTCTGCGTCGCCGAGACGTAGCCGCGGCCACGCTCGATGGTGAGCTCGAGCTCGAACTTCGCCTTGTCGTTGAGCGTCGCGATGACGAGCTCCGGGTTGTGGATCTCGACACCGGCCGGAGCCGAGATGTCGGCGGCCGTCACCTCACCGGCACCCTGCTTGCGCAGGTAAGCGGTGATGGGCTCGTCGTGCTCGCTCGACACCACGAGGTTCTTGATGTTCAAGATGACCTCAGTGACGTCCTCCTTGACACCGGGAACGGTGCTGAACTCGTGGAGGACTCCGTCGATACGGATGCTCGTGACTGCAGCTCCGGGGATCGACGAGAGCAGAGTGCGACGCAGGGAGTTTCCGAGGGTGTAACCGAAACCGGGCTCGAGCGGCTCGATCACGAAACGGGAGCGGAATTCGGAAATGTTCTCTTCGGCAAGAGTGGGACGCTGTGCGATGAGCACTGGTGATTCCTTTCGGCGAGGTGTCCGCTATTTGACACCTGAATGCGACGAGTGGCTGGCCCGTCGGTCTGTTGAGTTATGAGTGGAGGTGCTGAGTCCAGCAGATCGAGCCTGTCGAGATGTCGACAGGCCCGACCCACCGGGATAACTAAACGCGGCGACGCTTGGGCGGGCGGCAACCGTTGTGCGCCTGCGGTGTGACGTCGTTGATCGATCCGACCTCGAGGCCAGCGGCCTGAAGGGATCGAATGGCGGTCTCGCGGCCGGAGCCCGGTCCCTTGACGAAGACATCGACCTTCTTCATGCCGTGCTCCTGTGCCTGGCGAGCAGCGGACTCTGCTGCGAGCTGGGCGGCGAAGGGCGTCGACTTGCGCGAGCCCTTGAAGCCCACAGCGCCAGACGAAGCCCAGCTGATGACGGCTCCGGACGGGTCGGTGATCGACACGATCGTGTTGTTGAACGTCGACTTGATGTGGGCCTGGCCCAGCGCGACGTTCTTCTTCTCCTTGCGGCGCGGCTTGCGCGCAGCGGCCTTCGGTGCAGCCATTACTTACGTCCCGCCTTCTTCTTACCGGCAACAGTGCGCTTCGGGCCCTTGCGGGTACGAGCGTTGGTCTTGGTGCGCTGGCCGTGCACGGGAAGGCCACGACGGTGACGGATTCCCTGGTACGAACCGATTTCAACCTTGCGGCGGATGTCTGCAGCAACCTCACGGCGGAGGTCACCTTCCACCTTGAAGTTGACCTCGATGTAGTCGCGCAGTGCGATGAGCTGGTCATCGGTCAGATCCTTGACGCGGATCTCACCGCTGATCCCGGTGTCGGCGAGGGTCTTGAGAGCCCTCGTACGGCCAACACCGTAGATGTAAGTCAGTGCGACCTCTACGCGCTTGTCGCGCGGGATGTCGACGCCGGCTAGACGTGCCATGATGCATCTCCCTTATGGAGTCATGTGGAGGTTATGGACAACACCGGTGCCTGGGCCTCCAGCCCTGGGTGTCCCCCTGCTCTTGCGAGCCGAGATCGTGGTGTTGCTCTTAGTTGTTACTACTTAGCCCTGGCGCTGCTTGTGACGCGGGTTCGACTTGCAGATCACCATGACGTTTCCATTGCGGCGGATGACGCGGCAGTGGTCACAAATGGGCTTGACGCTGGGGTTGACCTTCATTGTTGTTTCCTTGCACTCGCTGTCTTCGAATCCACGGGATGCCGCGGCTCGTTACTTTCCAGCGCGTTCCTTGCTATTTGTAGCGGTAGGTGATCCGGCCACGGGTCAGGTCGTACGGGCTCAACTCGACAACCACACGGTCCTCCGGAAGGATTCGAATGTAGTTCTGTCGCATTTTGCCCGAGATGTGGGCGAGCACTCTGTGTCCGTTGGTCAGCTCAACGCGAAACATCGCGTTGGGCAGAGCCTCGACAACTGCGCCCTCGATCTCGATGACACCGTCTTTTTTGGCCATTGCCTCTTCGTCGCTAATAGATTGGGTTCGCTGGTCTGCGGGGATGGTGTCTGGACTGCAACAAACACAGCTGGCACGACAAAACGTCGCCCCAAACACCAAAGATCAAGCTTAGGTCATTCCCGGGCGTTTCGCCAACTGTCGTGTATAGGCGTGCCGGACGCGGGTCTACCCGATCGGAGTGGGAACGACTCCGAACGAAGCAAGCCCGTTCGCCCCACCATCCTCGGCGGTGAGCACCCAGATGCCGCCGTCGTGCACCGCGACGGAGTGCTCCCAGTGCGCGGCATCGGCGCCATCATCTGTCGCCACTGTCCAGCCGTCGGCCAGCACGTGACTGTTGACGCCGCCGCGCGTGATCATCGGCTCGATCGCCACAACCAGGCCCGGCTTGACCCGCGGTCCCGGCTGCTGCACCCGGAAGTTGAATACGGGCGGATCCTCGTGCATCGATCGACCGATCCCGTGACCGACATAGTCCTCGACGATGCCGAAGGTGCCACGGGCGTCAACTGCATCTTCGATGGCGGCGCCAACCTCGTTGAGGCGTGGTACGCGGGCGAGCTCGGCAATACCTGCCCATAGGGAGTGTTCAGTGACGTCGGCAAGCTCTTGACGAGCCGCGACGAGTTCGGGCCTGGTTGGGTCGGGTACGACAACGCTGAATGCGGCATCACCGTTCCAGCCGTCGACGTCAGCGCCACAATCGACCGAGACAAGATCTCCCGGTTGCACCACCCGATCACCCGGTACGCCATGCACGATCTCATCGTTGATGGACACACACAGCGTGTGGCTGTACCCGGGTTCCTTCATGAAATTGGGCACTCCACCGGCAGCACGGATGCTCACCTCGGCTATCGCGTCAAGCTCACGCGTCGTGATGCCGGGGCGGATCGCCGCACGGACCGCCGTGAGCGACCCCGCGGTGACCACACCGGGGCGAACCATGAGGCGCAGTTCCGCTGGCGTCTTGTAGATCTTCGGACTTCCGAAGGCCACGATCAGCGCGTTGCTGAGTCTGGGGCGGAGATGCCGCGCTCGGCCAGTGCCGTCGTGATGCGCTCCGTGACGTCGTCGATCGGGCCGATCGCGTCAATCTCGACGAGCATCCCGCGACCCGCGTAGACGTCGATAAGCGGCTCGGTCTGCACTCGATAGACCTCGAGACGATGACGCACGACTGCCTCGTCGTCGTCACTGCGGCCCTGTTCTGCCGCGCGCAAGCGAAGCCGGTCGACCACGACGTCCGGGTCAGCGACGAGCTCGACGACCGCGTCAAGCGCGAACCCGTGACCGGCAAGGAACTCGTCGAGTTCGCGCACCTGATCCTGCGTGCGCGGGTAGCCATCGAGGAGGAAGCCCTCACGGCAATCGGCGTCTTCGAGCCGGTCGCGGATGAGAGCGTTGGTCAGCGAGTCCGGCACATTGTCGCCGGCATCCATGTAGGCCTTGGCCTTCGTCCCCAACTCCGTCTCGTTCTTGACGTTGCTGCGGAAGATGTCGCCGGTGGAGATCGCCGGAATCGCGTATAGCTCAGCGAGCCGAACCGCCTGTGTCCCCTTGCCTGCACCGGGCGGTCCGATGAGCAGCAGCCGGGTCAACGGAGCAGACCCTCGTAGTGTCGCTGCTGCAGCTGCGAGTCGATCTGCTTGACGGTCTCGAGACCCACCCCGACGATGATCAGGATGCTCGCTCCGCCGAACGGGAAGTTGGTGTTCGCCCCCACCAGCACAAGCGCTATCAGCGGGATGAGCGCAATGAGGCCGAGATAGAGCGAGCCCGGGAGCGTGACGCGGGTGAGCACGTAGTCCAAGTACTCCGCCGTCGGACGACCGGCACGGATGCCCGGAATGAAGCCACCGTACTTCTTCATGTTGTCCGCGACCTCTTCAGGATTGAAGGTGATGGCGACGTAGAAGTAGGTGAATCCCACGATGAGCAGGAAGTACATCAGCATGTAGAGCGGGTGATCGCCCTTGGTGAGATAGCTCTGGATCCAGACGACCCACCCTGCGGGGGTTTGACCCGTCGCGGGCTGGTTGAACTGAGCGATGAGCGCTGGCAAGTAGAGCAGCGACGAAGCGAAGATGACAGGCACGACACCGGCCATGTTGACCTTGATGGGGATGTAGGTGTTGTTCCCGCCGTACGTTCGCCTGCCGACCATGCGCTTGGCATACTGCACAGGGATGCGCCGCTGAGATTGTTCGACGAAGACCACCGCGGCCACGATGAGCACCCCGATGAGGATGACGCCGATGAACACCTCGATGCCCTTCGCCTGCTGGATGCCCCAGAGCGAGCTCGGGAAGCGTGCGGAGATCGACGTGAAGATGAGCAGCGACATGCCGTTGCCGATACCGCGCTCGGTGATGAGCTCACCCATCCACATGATGAGGCCGGTGCCCGCGGTCATGGTGATGACCATCAGCAAAATCGCGAGGGCCGATCCGGCCTCTCCTTCGGGAAGCACCAACACTTGCTGGCACCCGGCCACACCCGTGTTCGACGGGAACAGCGCACCGCTGCGAGCCACAGTGATGAGCGTGGTCGACTGCAGAACGCCGAGCGCGATCGTGAGGTAGCGCGTGTACTGCGTCAGGCGGGACTGGCCGGCCTGACCTTCCTTGTAGAGGGTTTCGAAGTGTGGGATGACCACGCGCAGCAGCTGCACGATGATCGACGCCGTGATGTACGGCATGATGCCGAGGGCGAAGACCGACAGCTGGAGCAGGGCCCCACCGCTGAAGAGGTTGACCAGGTCATAGAGCCCGGCAGTCCCGGCGTTGCTCGCGAGGCACGCCTGCACATTGCCGAAGTCGACGAACGGTGCGGGGATGAATGAACCCAGACGGAACAGCGCAACGATGCCGAGCGTGAACCCGATCTTCCTGCGAAGGTCAGGCGTGCGGAATATCCGCGCGACAGCTCTAAACACAAGGCCTCCGATTTTGTTTGGTAAAAAGCAGTTCGGGTGGGGGCCCTGTCAGGACTCCCCACCCGGTCTGCACTTAATGCGTACCCGAGGGCTTGTTACTTGACTGAACCGCCAGCCGCAACGATCTTCTGCTCAGCAGAGCCGGAGACCTTGTCGACTGCAACGTTCAGCTTAACCGCAATGTCACCGGACCCGAGAACCTTGACCTTCTCGTTCTTGCGAACAGCGCCCTTAGCGACCAGATCGAGGATCGTGACGTCGCCACCCTTGGGGTAGAGCTCGGCCAGCTTCTCAAGGTTCACAACTTGGTACTCGACGCGGAACGGGTTCTTGAACCCACGCAGTTTGGGCTGTCGCATGACGAAGTTCAGGTTTCCACCTTCGAAGCCCGGGCGAACCGAGTAGCGAGCCTTGGTGCCCTTGGTGCCACGGCCTGCAGTCTTACCCTTGGAACCTTCACCGCGTCCCACGCGGGTCTTGTCCTTCTTGGCGCCTGCGGCGGGACGGAGGTGATGGACCTTGAGCACCTGCGGGCGCGACGGTACGTCGGCCTTGGGTGCCTTCTTAGCGGCCGGAGCCTTAGCGGCCGGAGCCTTGGCAGCCGGAGCCTTGGCGGCTGCGGAGTCATCCGACTTCGCAGCAGCAGCCTTAGCCGGAGCCTTAGCAGCGGGTGCCGTAGCCTTCGCCGGTGCCTTGGCTGCAGGAGCCTTGGCAGCCGCTGCCTTGGGGGCGGCGGCCTTCGCGGCAGGAGCCTTCGCGGCTGCAGCCTTGGGGGCGGCGGCCTTTGCCGGCGCCTTCTTGGGAGTGGTTTCGTCAGCCATTAGTCAATCTCCTCGACCTTGACGAGGTGAGCAACCGTGCGGACGTAGCCACGGTTCTGCAGGGTGTCCTCGCGGACAACGACGTCACCGATGCGGTGGAGCCCGAGGCTCCGCAAGGTGTCGCGCTGGTTCTGCTTCTCACTGATTTTGGATTTGATCTGGGTCACCTTAAGGCGCGCGGCCATCAGACTCCTGCCTTAGCTTCAGCCTCGGCGCGCAGCAGGCGTGCCGGGACAACGTGCTCGACGTCGAGACCGCGGCGTGCGGCGACCGCACGGGGCTCCTCGAGCTGCTTGAGAGCAGCGACCGTCGCATGCACGATATTGATCGTGTTGGACGACCCGAGCGACTTGCTCAGGACGTCATGGATGCCCGCACACTCGAGTACGGCGCGCACGGGACCACCCGCGATAACACCGGTACCGGCAGAAGCCGGACGCAACAGGACGACGCCAGCTGCTGCCTCGCCCTGCACAGGGTGCGGGATCGTCTGAGCGACGCGGGGGACGCGGAAGAAGTTCTTCTTCGCCTCCTCGACACCCTTCGAGATCGCGGTGGGAACTTCGCGGGCCTTGCCGTAGCCGACGCCAACGAGACCGTTTCCGTCGCCGACGACGACGAGCGCGGTGAAGCTAAAGCGACGACCACCCTTGACGACCTTCGAGACACGGTTGATCGTCACAACGCGCTCCAGGAACTGGCTCTTCTCCGCATCGCGGCTGTTGCCGCGGTCACGGTTCGGGTTGCGCTCGCGGCCACCGCGACGTGCTTCACGAGGCTCGTTGGTCACGTCCGTTGCCGGCGCGTCGACGACTGCCGCGGATGCCACGGCCTCGGCCGTCACGACGACGGGGGCGTCAGTTGATTCGGACGTCACGTCCTGCTCCTTGTTAGTAGTTGCGTCGCTCACAGGTCCAGTCCACCCTCTCGCGCTCCGTCGGCGATTGCTGCTACGCGACCCGCGTAGCGGTTGCCACCACGGTCGAACACGACAGCGTCAACCCCTGCCTTCTTGGCGCGCTCGGCGACGAGCTCGCCAACCTTCTTCGCCTTGGCGGTCTTGTCACCGTCGAACGTGCGCAGGTCGGCCTCGAGGGTCGACGCACTCGCCAGGGTGTGACCCTTGGAATCGTCGACGACCTGCACGAAGACGTGACGAGCCGAACGGGTGACGACGAGACGCGGACGCGCCTCGGTGCCAATGACCTTCTTGCGAAGGCGCGCGTGCCTGCGGCCCTTTGCGGCCGACTTGCTCTTACCTCTGGTTCCGAGAGCCATGATTACTTACCACTCTTTCCGGCCTTGCGGCGGACTACTTCGCCGGCGTAGCGCACACCCTTGCCCTTGTAGGGCTCAGGCTTGCGCAGCTTGCGAATATTGGCCGCAACTTCGCCGACGGCTTGCTTGTCGATGCCGCTGACGGTCAGCTTGTTGTTGCCCTCGACCGTGAAGCTGATGCCCGCGGGGGGATCAACCGTGATGGAGTGCGAGTATCCGAGAGCGAACTCAATCGAGTTGCCCTTGGCTGCGACGCGGTAACCGGTACCGACGACCTCAAGGCCCTTCGTGTACCCATCGGTGACACCGACGATCTGGTTCGCGATGAGCGTGCGGGTCAGACCGTGGAGCGAACGCGATTCGCGCTCATCGTCCGGACGGGTGACGAGCAACTGGCCATCCTCAAGAGACACCGCGATCGGGCTCTTGACGACGAGCGACAGCTCGCCCTTGGGGCCCTTGACGGCGACGTTCTGGCCGTCGACCTTCACCTCAACGCCACTGGGGACGTCGATGGGGAGTCTTCCAATTCGTGACATGGCGAGTTACCACACGTAGGCGAGGACTTCCCCACCCACGCCCTTCTTGGTCGCCTCTTTGTCGGTCAACAGACCGGAGGAGGTGGACAGGATGGCGACGCCAAGTCCGCCGAGAACCTTGGGGATCTCGGTCGACTTCGCGTACACGCGAAGGCCGGGCTTCGACACGCGCTTGATGCCCACGATGGAGCGTTCGCGGTTGGGGCCGTACTTGAGGTCGATCGTGAGGGTCTGGCCGACACGAGCGTCCTCGATCTTCCATGCAGAGATATAACCCTCGGTCTTGAGGATCTCCGCGAGGTGCGACTTGAGCTTGCTGCTGGGCAGCGAAACCGTGTCGTGGTACGCCGAGTTGGCGTTACGCAGCCGGGTCAGCAGGTCTGCGACCGGATCTGTCATTGTCATGAGTTGTGGTGCCTATCTCGCCCGGTTTCGGCATCCGTTACGCGAATGCCGACCTGGTCGATCGGTGGTGCTGGATTGTTAGCAGAAAGCAGCGTTACTTGCTGTTCTCAGGGGTGCGGAACGGGAAGCCAAGCGCCTTAAGCAGCGCGCGACCTTCTGCATCCGTCTTTGCGGTCGTGACGACGGTGATGTCGAACCCACGCACGCGGTCGATCTTGTCCTGGTCGATCTCGTGGAACATCGACTGCTCCGTGAGGCCGAACGTGTAGTTGCCGCGACCGTCGAACTGCTTGTCCGACAGACCGCGGAAGTCACGGATACGGGGCAGAGCGAGCGTCACAAGCCGGTCGAGGAACTCCCAGGCACGGTCACCACGGAGGGTGACGTGTGCACCGATGGGCTGGCCCTCACGCAGCTTGAACTGCGCGATGGACTTGCGAGCGTTCGTCACCTGGGGCTTCTGGCCCGTGATGGCCGTGAGGTCCTTGACGGCGCCGTCGATGATCTTGCCATCGCGAGCGGCCTCGCCCACACCCGTGTTGACGACGACCTTCACGAGGCCCGGCACCTGGTGCGGGTTCGTGAAGCCGAAGTCCTTGGTGAGCTGCGCCGTGATCTCGTTGCGGTACTTCTGCTTGAGGCGCGGCTGGTAGGTGCCCTTGGCGGCGCCAGCCTTCGCGGCAGTTGCGGTGTCAGTCATTAGTTCGCGTCCTCTGCGGTCGCCTCTGTGGTATCCACATCGGCAGCAACCTTCTTGGTTGAGGCCTTTGCGGCCTTCTTGGTCTCGACGCGACGCGACTTCTTGAAGAAGCGCACGCGCGTGGTCTTGCCACGGTCATCGGTCTCGACGCGGAAACCGACACGAGCGGGAAGCTTGGTGTCGGGGTCAACGAGAGCAACGTTCGACACGTGGATCGGTGCCTCCATCGTCTCGATGCCACCGGTCTTGGTACCACGCTGAGTCTGGCCAACCTTGGAGTGCTTGGTGACGTAGTTGACACCCTCCACGATGACGCGGTTCTTGTCAGCGATGATGCCGATAACGCGACCCTGCTTGCCGCGATCTCCACCGCGGTCTTGGGTCGGTCCACTGATGACCTGCACCAGGTCACCCTTGCGAATGTTCGCCATAGTTACAGCACCTCCGGTGCGAGCGAGATGATCTTCATGAACTTCTTGTCACGAAGCTCACGACCAACCGGCCCGAAGATACGGGTACCACGAGGGTCACCGTCCGCCTTCAGGATCACGGCCGCGTTCTCGTCGAACTTGATGTACGAACCGTCGGGACGACGGGTCTGCTTGATGACGCGCACGATGACGGCCTTGACCACATCGCCCTTCTTGACGTTTCCGCCGGGAATCGCGTCTTTGACGGTGGCGACAATGACGTCGCCGAGACCCGCGTAGCGACGGCCGGAGCCACCGAGAACGCGAATCGTGAGGAGCTCCTTGGCGCCGGTGTTATCGGCGACCTTGACTCTGGATTCCTGCTGCAGCATGAGTTACTTCGCCTTTTCGAGGATCTCGACCAGGCGCCAGCGCTTGGTGGCGCTGAGCGGACGGGTCTCGCTGATGAGAACGAGGTCACCAACGCCGGCACCATTGGCCTCGTCGTGAACCTTGACCTTGGAAGTACGGCGGATGACCTTGCCGTACAGGGGGTGCTTTACGCGGTCCTCGACCTCGACAACGATGGTCTTGTCCATCTTGTCGCTGGTCACGTAGCCGCGACGGCTCTTGCGGTAACCGCGAGCGAGCTCGGCAGTCGCGGCGGCCTTCTCTTCAGTAACTTTCGCCATGACTATGCCTCCTTCGTCTCTTCGGCAACCTCTGCCGCGGGCTCAGCCGCTGCGTCAGTCTTCTTGGTGGTTGTGGCCTTCTTCGTGGTCTTGGCAGGAGCCTCGACCGCGACGGGCGTGGCACGGATGCCCAGCTCGCGCTCACGGATGACCGTGTAGATGCGAGCGATGTCGCGCTTGACCGCGCGAATACGTCCGTGGCTTTCGAGCTGCCCGGTCGCGGACTGGAAGCGAAGGTTGAAGAGTTCTTCCTTCGCCTTCTTCAGTTCGTCGATCAGACGCTCGTCTTCAAAGGTGTCGAGCTCGACGGGAGCGAGCTCCTTGGATCCGATCGCCATTATGCGTCGCCCTCCTCGCGCTTGATGATGCGTGCCTTGAGCGGCAGCTTGTGGATTGCACGAGTCAGCGCCTCGCGGGCCACTGTCTCGTTGACACCGGCGAGCTCGAAGAGCACGCGACCCGGCTTGACGTTCGCGATCCACCACTCGGGTGAACCCTTACCGGAACCCATGCGGGTTTCCGCTGGCTTCTTCGTGAGCGGGCGGTCAGGGTAGATGTTGATCCACACCTTTCCACCACGCTTGATGTGACGCGTCATGGCGATACGAGCTGCCTCGATCTGGCGGTTCGTGACATATGCAGGCGTGAGCGCCTGGATGCCGAACTCACCGAACGACACGACGGTGCCACCGGTCGCCTGGCCACTACGGCCGGGGTGGTGCTGCTTACGGTGCTTGACCTTGCGTGGGATCAACATGGTTACGCCTCAACTCCTGCTGCGACCGGTGCGTCAGCCTTGGGGGCCGCCGAACCGCTATTGGCACCACGGGGTGCGCGACTGTCGCGGCGGTCGCCGCCACGGTCGTCACGGCGCTCCGGACGGGTGGACTTCTGGGTGGCCTGCTCGCGAGCAAGCTCCTTGTTCGTGATGTCGCCCTTGTAGATCCAAACCTTCACGCCGATGCGGCCGAACGTCGTGCGGGCTTCGTAGAAGCCGTAGTCGATGTTGGCGCGCAAGGTGTGCAGCGGAACGCGACCCTCACGATAGAACTCGGAACGGCTCATCTCGGCGCCGCCAAGGCGACCCGAGACCTGGATGCGAACACCCTTGACACTCGGAACGCGCTGGGCGCCCTGCAGGCCCTTGCGCATCGCACGACGGAATGCCACACGAGCAGAAAGCTGCTCCGCGATTCCCTGTGCAACGAGCTGTGCCTCGGCCTCGGGGTTCTTCACCTCGAGGATGTTGAGCTGAATCTGCTTGCCCGAGAGCTTCTCGAGGTCGGCACGGATGCGCTCCGCCTCTGCGCCACGACGACCGATGACGATGCCGGGGCGAGCAGTGTGGATGTCCACGCGAACGCGGTCACGGGTGCGCTCGATCTCGATGCGCGCAACACCTGCGCGGTCGAGCGAGGTCTTGAGCAGGTTGCGGATCTTCACGTCCTCCGCGACATAGTCGCTGTAACGCTGTCCGGCCTTGGTGCTGTCAGAGAACCAACGCGACACGTGGTCGGTGGTGATTCCCAGACGGAAACCGTAGGGGTTTACCTTCTGTCCCATTACTTCTTTCCTGCCTTCACGTCTGCCGGCGTCGTGAGCTTGATCGTGATGTGGCTCGTGCGCTTGAGGATCTGGAATGCGCGTCCCTGTGCACGGGGCTGGAAGCGCTTGAGGGTCGTGCCCTCATCGACGAACGCCTCGGCGATGAACAGATCCTGTTCGTCGAGGTATTCGTTCGAGGCATCCGCCTTGACCTTGGCATTTGCCATGGCCGACGCGACGAGCTTGTACACCGGCTCGCTCGCACCCTGCGGGGCGAACTTGAGGATCGCGAGAGCCTCAACGGCCTGCTTGCCGCGGATGAGGTTGACGACGCGACGTGCCTTTGTGGGCGTGACGCGGATGTGCTTCACGCGTGCGATGGATTCGACCATTAGCGGCGACGTCCCTTCTTGTCGTCCTTCTCGTGTCCACGGAAGGTGCGGGTGGGCGAAAACTCGCCGAGCTTGTGGCCCACCATGGTTTCGGTGACGAACACCGGGATGTGCTTGCGACCGTCGTGCACTGCGATGGTGTGACCCAGCATTGCGGGGATGATCATCGAGCGACGCGACCAGGTCTTGATCACGTTCTTGCTACCGGCCTCATTCGCCTTCACGACCTTCTGCAGCAGGTGGTCGTCGACGAAGGGGCCCTTCTTCAGACTGCGTGGCATCTTCTTGACTCCTACTTGCGCTTCTTGCCGACGTTGCGGCGGCGGACGATGAGCTTGTCACTGGCAAGGTTGCGCTTACGCGTGCGACCTTCCTTCTGACCCCAAGGGGTGACGGGGTGACGTCCACCGGACGTCTTGCCCTCACCACCACCGTGGGGGTGGTCTACCGGGTTCATGGCGACACCACGAACTGTCGGGCGAACGCCCTTCCAGCGCATGCGGCCGGCCTTGCCCCAGTTGATGTTCGACTGCTCGGCGTTGCCGACCTCGCCGATCGTGGCGCGGCAGCGTACGTCGACGTTGCGGATTTCACCGGACGGCAGACGAAGCTGCGCGTACGGACCATCCTTGGCGACGAGACGCACGGATGCGCCAGCCGAACGGGCCATCTTCGCGCCGCCACCCGGACGGAGCTCGATCATGTGAATGACCGTTCCGACGGGGATGTTGCGCAGCGGCAGGTTGTTGCCCGGCTTGATGTCGGCGGAAGCGCCCGACTCCACGATGTCGCCTTGGTTGAGCTTGTTCGGAGCGATGATGTATCGCTTCGAGCCATCGACGTAGTGCAGCAGCGCGATACGCGCCGTGCGGTTGGGGTCGTACTCGATCTCGGCAACGCGGGCGTTGACGCCGTCTTTGTCGTTGCGCTTGAAGTCGATCACGCGGTACTGGCGCTTGTGGCCACCACCGATGTGACGCGTTGTGATGCGGCCGGCGTTGTTACGACCACCGGTCTTGGGCAGGGGGCGCAGCAGCGACTTCTCGGGCGTCGAACGGGTGATCTCGGCGAAATCTGCCACCGAGGAACCGCGACGACCGGGGGTCGTGGGCTTGTACTTGCGAATAGCCATTGTTTTCTCTCCTCAGTCCCTAGCCGACAGCCGTAAAGATGTCGATGGAACCGGACTTGAGCGTGACGATCGCACGCTTGGTGTCCTTGCGCTTGCCGGTACCGAAACGCGTACGACGGGTCTTGCCCGTACGGTTCAGCGTGTTGACCGAGCCAACCTTGACGTTGAAGATCTTCTCGATGGCGAGCTTGATCTCGGTCTTGTTGGCACGGGGGTCTACCTCGAAGGTGTACTTGCCGTCATCGATCAGGCTGTAGCTCTTCTCGGAAACGACAGGCGCGAAGATCACGTCTCGCGGGTCCTTGTACGTGACGGTCATGCGCTGGCCCCCTCATTGATGGCTGCAGTCTTGGTCTTGGGTGCCTTGGATCCAACAAAGGAGTCGAAGGCGGCCTTGGTGAAGACGATGTCGTCACTGTTCACGACGTCGTATGCGTTGAGCTGGTCTGCGAACAGAACGTGAACCTGCTTGAGGTTGCGCACGCTCTTGAAGCTGACCTCGTCGCCACGTTCGAGAACGATGAGCACGTTCTTGCCCGACACCGACGCGAGCACGGATGCCGCAGCCTTGGTCGAGGGAACATTGCCCTTGCCCAGCGAGTCGACGACCGTGAGACGCTCGCCGCGCGCGCGGTCGGAGATGGCGCCGAGCAGTGCTGCAGCGATCATCTTCTTGGGGGTGCGCTGCGAGTAGTCACGCGGCTGCGGACCGTGGACCGTGCCACCGCCGCGGTGCTGCGGCATACGCACGGAACCCTGACGAGCGCGGCCGGTTCCCTTCTGCTTGAAGGGCTTGACACCGGAACCGGATACCTCGCCGCGACCCTTGGTCTTGTGCGTGCCCTGGCGTGCTGCTGCACGCTGGGCGACGACGACCTGGTGGATCAGCGGGACATTGGTCTGAACATCGAAGACGCTCGCGGGAAGCTCGACCGAACCGGTCTTCTTACCGCTGGAGTCAACGACGTCGATCGAAGCGTTGCTAGCCATGGCCTTACGCTCCCTTCACTGCGTTGCGGACGAAGACGATGCGACCACGAGCACCGGGCACGGCGCCCTTGACGAGCAGGATGCCCTTCTCGAGGTCGACCGAGTGGACGGTCAGGTTGAGCACGGTAACGCGGTCGCCACCCATCCGGCCCGCCATGCGCATGCCCTTGAAGACACGGCTGGGGGTCGAGGATGCACCGATCGAGCCGGGCTTGCGGTGGTTGCGGTGCGAACCGTGGCTGGATGACACGCCCTTGAAGTTGTGGCGCTTCATAACGCCAGCGAAGCCCTTGCCCTTGCTCGTGCCCATGACATCGACCTTGCGGCCAGCCTCAAACATGTCAACGGTGAGCTCCTGGCCCAGGCTGTACTCGCTCGTGTCGTCGGTGCGCAGCTCGGTCAGGTGACGGCGAGGAGTGACGCCCGCCTTGTCGAAGTGACCGGTGAGCGGCTTGGTGACCTTACGGGGGTCGATCTGGCCGTAAGCGATCTGCACGGCCGTGTAGCCGTCGACCTCCTGCGAGCGCAGCTGGGTAACGACGTTGGGGGTGATTTCGACGACGGTTACGGGAACGAGCTTGTTGTTCGCATCCCAAACCTGCGTCATGCCGAGCTTCTTGCCCAGCAGACCCTTGGTGTTCTTAGACATGGTGAGGTTCCTTGACTTTCGCTGGCTACAGCTTGATCTCGATGTTGACGTCCGCCGGCAGGTCGAGTCGCATGAGCGAGTCGACAGCCTTGGGGGTCGGGTCGATGATGTCGATGAGCCGCTTGTGGGTGCGCATTTCGAAGTGCTCGCGGCTGTCCTTGTACTTGTGAGGGGAGCGGATCACAGCGATCACGTTCTTCTCGGTGGGCAGCGGCACCGGGCCGACAACCGTTGCACCGGCACGGGTCACCGTGTCGACGATCTTGCGCGCCGACGAGTCGATGACCTCGTGGTCGTACGACTTCAGTCGAATGCGGATCTTCTGTCCCGCCATGGCTGACTCACTCTCTTTATTACGTCCGGACTGCACAGTCCAGCGCTGTCGCGCTGGCATGCTCAGCACTTCTGCTTCGCACCACTGTTTATCTGTCAATTACTGCTTGTCACCACCACCCCGAAGACACGCGCGTGAGCACATGACCATAGGAGGGTGGTTGATCCGTGTTCTGCTTCCCGCGGCCTAACCTTCGGCTCTCGGAGCCGGGTTATGCACTGCCTGGAAGTGATCCCACGCCACACGGCGGGAAATGTTGAACTTGTCGAGTTTGCCACATACCGGCGGCCGCTGCAACCCGGGCGTGTCGCGCTCGGCGTGTCGGCAGATCCCGTCTTCGCTGGATCGCTCGTACGCCCGCGACAGCCAGGCGGGGGATGTCGGCTATGACGCGGTCCATAGCGCAACGGTAGCGCGGCGAGGTCGGGTGCTGCCCCGCCAGCGTTCACCGTATTCAGGACATTGCGCGCGGGTCACACTCTCCTGCTGCCTGGCGCGGAAGGACATCGAAAGGGAGAGTTGATGCACGGTCCCGCTGGCACCCGGTCACCGCTTTCCTTCGACACTGATCTACGGCAAGGCGGCGGGCGGCGTCCTGAATACGGTGAATGGTTTGCTCTGCAGGCCGAGCCGAGAGGTTTGGACGCAGCCGCGGCCGGCCTCGTCAACCCGCGGAGACGACCCGCCGCACAAGGGGCACTCCCGGGCGGTAGGCGAGGTGCACGTAGCTCGGGGAGGCTAGGATCGCGAGGTCGGCGCGCGCGCCCACGCGCAAGTTGCCGATGTCGGCGCGGCGCAGGGCCGCGGCACCGCCGAGCGTCGCGGCGGCGATGGCCTCGGTGGGAGTCATCCCCATCTCCCGCACCGCAAGCGCGACCACGAGCGGCATTGACGTCGTGTAACTCGACCCCGGGTTACAGTCGCTCGCGATCGCAACAGTCACTCCGGCGTCGATGAGGCGCCGGGCATCCGGGTAGGGGTGCTTCGTCGAGAATTCGACGCCGGGCAGCAAGGTCGCCACGGTGCCACTGCTGGCGAGCGCATCGATGTCGGCGTCCGAGAGATAGGTGCAGTGGTCGACACTCGCGGCTCCCAGCTCGACAGCGAGCCGCACGCCGTCAGACTCCCCCAGTTGTGCGGCATGCACCCGCGCTCCAAGCCCGCGGGCGATTCCCGCCTCAAGGATGCGCCGACTCTCGTCCACTGTGAATGCCCCGGTCTCACAGAACACGTCGATCCAGCGCGAGTGCGGCGCACAGGCGTCGAGCATCTCGCCCGTCACGAGCGCGAGGTAATCATCGCGGTCGCTGCCCTCCGGCACGACGTGTGCGCCGAGGAACGTCACCTCGGGCGTGAGCGTGGCCGCGAGTCGCACGGCGCGCTCCTCGTCGGCGACGCTCAGCCCGTAGCCGCTCTTGATCTCGATCGTGGTCGTGCCTTGGGCGCGAGCCTCCGCAACGAGGCGCGATGCATTTGCGAGCAACTCGTCGTCGCTCGCGGCGCGCGTGGCAGCAACGGTGCGCCGGATGCCCCCAGCCTCGTATCGGCGACCGGCCATGCGCGCCTCGAACTCATCGGCCCTGTCACCGGCGAACACGATGTGGCTGTGGCTGTCCACGAAACCCGGGATCACACACCCGCCCTCGGCGTCGATCCGCTCGTCGGCCGCCGGGGAACCCTCCCCCACCCACACGACGACGTTGTTTTCGATGACGAGGGCAGCGCGTGTGCGCTCCGGCCGATCGGCGTCGTGGGTGACGAGCAGGCCGATGTTGTCGATGAGGGTCGTCGTCATCGCTTGGTGTAGCCCTTCATGACCTCGAGAACGCACATCGCGACCAGTCGAACCGTGCGACCATCTGCGGCGTCCGCGCTCGCGTCGACCTCGACGAAGTCGACAGAGGTCACCGCCGGATGCGCGCCAGCAGTCCGCGCCGCATCGCGCAACTCGATCGCAGAGATGCCACCCGGCACCGACGCCGGACACGCCGGGGCCACCGAGCGATCGCACACGTCCACATCGAGATCGACGTGAACCGGCCCACCTCCCGCTGAGGCGAGCTCAAGGGCCTCTACCATCGCGTCCGCTATCGGGCGTCTGCGCAGGTCGTCGCGCGTGATCACCGTGATGCCGAGGTCGGCGGCCCGCTGTGCGTACTCGCGGGAATTTGCGAACGGCTCGATTCCCACCTGCACGACGCGGGATCCGTCGAGCCCGGCCTCGATGAGCTGCCGCACGGGCGATCCATTCGAGACTCCGTCACGAAGGTCATGATGTGCGTCGAGGGTCACGAGTCCGCGCGCTCCACGGCCCGTCGCCACGGGCACCGTGGCCGAGTTGTCGCCGCCGAGCGCGATCACCAAGGCAGCGTCGAGTGCCGAGACATCCATCAGATCGCCCGCATCGACGATGCGAAGCGACGACTCGAACGAGTAGCGCCGCAATGCCTCGCGCACTGCGGCCGGGGTGAGGTGGGCCTGAGTCGGGGAAAGGGAGGTTGCTGAGGTCGGGATACCAACGAGGGCGACGTCGGCATGGCCTGCTGGGGCGGGCCAGTCACCGGCGCGTGGCCATCGGGGGTCGTGGCTAAGCATCGTCTCTCATCGGTATGCGTACTCCGTGCTCCGCAGCGAACTCGCTAGCCGAATCGTATCCGGCGTCGACATGCCGGATCACTCCCATTCCCGGGTCGTTCGTGAGAACGCGCGCGATCTTCTCGGCCGCGAGCGCCGTGCCATCGGCGACGGTCACCTGACCGGCATGGATCGAGCGACCGATGCCCACGCCGCCACCGTGGTGGATGCTCACCCAGGTGGCGCCCGATGAGGTGTTCACGAGCGCATTGAGCAGCGGCCAGTCCGCGATGGCGTCCGAGCCGTCTTTCATGGCTTCCGTCTCGCGATAGGGACTCGCGACTGAGCCGGAGTCGAGGTGGTCACGTCCGATCACGAGGGGCGCGGCGAGCTCGCCCGACGCGACCATCTCGTTGAACTTGAGCCCCGCGACATCCCGCTCGCCATAGCCGAGCCAACAAATTCGCGCGGGCAGGCCCTGGAAGTGCACGCGCTTCTGCGCCATCGGGATCCAGCGCTGCAGCGATCGGTTCTCGGGAAACAGGTCGAGTACTGCGCGATCGGTCTTCGCGATGTCGTTGGCATCCCCGCTGAGTGCTGCCCATCGGAACGGGCCCTTACCCTCAGCAAAGAGCGGACGGATGTAGGCGGGGACGAATCCCAAGAAGGAGAACGCTTCGGCATAGCCCGCCTGCTTCGCTTCGGTGCGAATGTTGTTGCCGTAGTCGAAAACCTCGGCCCCCGCCTTCTGGAACCCGACCATTGCCTCAACATGCACCGCCATCGATTGGCGAGCGCGGTCGGCGAACGAGGGATCCTTCTTGGCGTCGGCCCAGTCGTCGAAGTCGACGCCCAGCGGCAAATAGGCGAGCGGGTCGTGAGCGCTGGTCTGATCGGTCACGATGTCGATCTCCGCGCCCATGCCCAAGAGTTCGGGCACGCCGGATGCCGCGTTCGCGAGCACTCCGATCGAGAGCGGCTTGCGGGCATCCCGCGCCGCGTAGGCAAGCTCAAGCGCATGAGCCAGCGAACTCGCCTGCACGTCGAGGTACCCGTGATCGAGTCGGCGCTGGATTCGGCTGGGGTCGACATCGAGGCAGATCGCGACCCCGTCGTTCATGGTCACCGCAAGCGGCTGGGCGCCACCCATGCCGCCGAGACCGGCTGTAAGGGTGATCGTGCCCGCTAGCGTTCCGCCGAACTTCTTCTCGGCAACCGCCGAGAAGGTCTCGAACGTGCCCTGCAGAATCCCCTGGGTGCCGATGTAGATCCACGAACCCGCGGTCATCTGTCCGTACATCGTGAGACCGAGGTGCTCCAGGCGCCGGAACTCGTCCCAGTTTGCCCAGTCACCGACCAGGTTCGAGTTCGCCAGCAGAACGCGCGGGGCCCACTCGTGGGTCTGCATGATGCCGACGGGCTTGCCCGACTGCACGAGGAGAGTTTCGTCGCCGCGCAGTTCGTGAAGCGAGCGCACAATCGCGTGGAAGCTCGGCCAGTCCCGTGCGGCTTTGCCCGAGCCGCCGTACACGATGAGGTCTTCGGGGTGTTCCGCCACTTCGGGATCGAGGTTGTTCTGGAGCATCCTCAGGGCAGCCTCTTGCGGCCAGCCCAGCGTGTGCAGATCGGTGCCGCGATGTGCAGTGATCATGAATTGTCCTCCGAACTTATCGGGCCATTGAGTCCACTTGCTGCCAGCAGTTCGCCGGACGCCACGAGCGCGAGCGCCGCTGCGATGTCAGGCGCCAGGTACCGGTCGGGGCCGACGCCAGGCACATCCCGTCGCAACCTCTCGATCACTGCAGCAGAAACAGGTGCCGGCTTCTCGCCGCGCATCTCGATGCCGCGCGCCGCGGTCATGAGTTCGATCGCGAGCACCCGTTGCAGCCCATCAATGCTGCGGCGCAACTTGCGGGCGGCACTCCAGCCCATCGAGACGTGGTCCTCCTGCATGGCGCTGGTCGGAATCGAGTCGACGGATGCGGGTGCCGCGAGCCGCTTGAGCTCGCTCACGATCGCCGCCTGGGTGTACTGCGCAATCATGTGCCCGGAGTCGACACCGGGGTCATGCGCGAGAAACGCGTTGAGCCCGCCGTTTCGCGACTTGTCGAGAAACCTGTCGGTGCGGCGCTCACTCATGCTCGCAACATCGGCGACCGCAATGGCGAGGAAGTCGAGAACGTAACCCACCGGCGCTCCGTGGAAATTGCCGTTGGACTCGACGCGACCGTCGACCGTCACTACCGGATTGTCGATCGCGCTGGCGAGCTCGCGCCCTGCGACCAGTCGCGCATGATCCAGGGTGTCCCGTGCTGCACCGTGCACCTGAGGAGCGCAACGCAGCGAGTACGCGTCCTGTACTCGGGTGAATCCCTCGACAGCGTGTCCCGCGATCGCACCTGAGCCCGCGAGAACCGCGCGCATGTTCGCCGCCGAACGTGCTTGGCCCGGATGTGGGCGTAGCGCCTGCAGATCGTCGGCGAAGACCCGATCGGTACCCGCAAGGCCCTCCACGCTCATCGCAGCGGCGAGGTCGGCTGTCGTGAAGAGGTCGTCGAGGTCGGTGATCGCGAGGGAGAGCATGCCGAGCATCCCGTCGGTGCCGTTGATGAGCGCCAGTCCCTCCTTTTCTTGGAGGACGACTGGATGGGTCACCACCTCCGAGGCGTCCACAAGGCGGCCATCGACCCGAACCGTGCCTTCCGCCATGATCGCCAGGGCACAGTGCGCGAGCGGCGCTAGGTCGCCAGAGCAACCGAGGCTGCCGTATTCGCCGATGACCGGCGTGATGCCTTCGTTGAGCAAGTTCGTATAGGCCTGCGCGACGAGGGGACGAACACCGGTCCGACCGGTCGCGAGCGTGGAAAGGCGCAACAGCATTGTCGCGCGCACGACCTCGCGCTCGACCTCCGGGCCAGAACTTGCGGCATGACTGCGCACGAGGGAACGCTGCAGCTGCTGCCGTTGCTCGCGAGGAATGTGTTTCGTCGCGAGCGCGCCGAAACCGGTCGACACTCCGTAGTGCGGCCGCGGGTCTTCGGCGAGCGATTCGATCACCGCGCGGGAGCTCCCCATGGCAGCGATCGCGTCGGCTCCCAGCTCGACCTGCTCACCGTGTCGGGCGACGGCAACAACGTCGGCTACCGAGAGGGGCCCGATGTGGATCGTGATCATGGCACCATCTCACACCCACGGACTCCCGTGCAGGAGGTCGCGAGTCGATATCCTGTCTGAGATGTCAGACTCTCCACGGATCCCGGCCGCGCGCAGCACCCTTGCGATCCTGCGGCTGCTTGCCGCGCGTAGCGGACCCGTGCCAGCCTCAACGATCGCGCGCGAATTGGGCCTGCCGCGGTCATCCGTCTACCAGCTCATCGCCGTGATGATGGACGAAGGCTTCGTTGTGCACTACCCCGAAGACCACGCCTACGGATTGAGTGGGCTCGTCTCTGAGATCGGCACGTCGGCCCTGCAATCCGAGCGGCTCGCCCGACTTGCCCGACCACTGCTCGAACGACTCGTGCGCGAGCTCAAACTGCCCGTCGTTGCACATTTGGCCGTGCTGAGTGGAGCCGACGTCGTCTATGCCGCGCGCGTGCAGGGGTTCCGCGCCCCTACGACCGTGTCGGCGATCGGGGTGCGACTGCCTGCGCACCTCACGGCGACGGGCCGCGCCATGCTTGCACTGCTTCCCGCCGGTCAGGTGCGTGCCCTCTACCCGACACGGGCAGCGCTCATCCGACGCAATGACGACGGGCCGGCGTCACTGGGCGAACTCGACACCTTGCTCGCCGAGACGCGCGCACGGGGCTGGGCGGTCGAGGAGGGCGATGTGACCGCGGAGTACGGATCGGCCGGCGCTTCAGCCGTCGACCGCAACGGATACCCCGTCGCGGCAATCGGGCTGACCTTCCGTCTCGTCGCCACCGATGCCCAGGGTCGCGCCCAGCTTGGTGAAGCCGTCGGTACCACAGCGGATGCTCTCACCGCCCGACTCACTGGGCGTGGCTAGTTCGCGCCGCGGCGCGCGGGCGGGGACCGCGCGGCATTCCCGCGGGAGTTACCGCCAAACGCGGGAGTTGGGTTCGCCGCGGATGACCGCGACTCCCGCGGTGGCCTGCGCCGAGGGGCGCGGGCGCGGCCAGCGGCAACGAGCACGGCCGGAGCCCCGGCACAGCAAAAGGCCCCGCAGCCGAAGCTGCGGGGCCTTCAATAAGGAAGCTGAATTACTTCAGGACCTTGACAACCTTGCCAGCGCCAACGGTACGGCCACCCTCACGGATAGCGAAGCCGAGGCCCTCCTCCATGGCGATGGGCTGAATCAGCTCAACGGTCATGGCGGTGGTGTCGCCGGGCATGACCATCTCGGTGCCCTCAGGCAGCGTGATGACGCCGGTGACGTCCGTGGTGCGGAAGTAGAACTGCGGACGGTAGTTCGCATAGAACGGGTTGTGACGGCCACCCTCATCCTTCGACAGGATGTAGGCGGTGCCCTCGAACTGGGTGTGCGGCGTAACCGAACCCGGCTTGACGACGACCTGGCCGCGCTCGACGTCCTCGCGCTTGGTGCCACGCAGCAGCAGACCACAGTTCTCGCCGGCCCATGCCTCGTCGAGCTGCTTGTGGAACATCTCGATACCCGTGACCGTGGTCTTCTGGGTCGGGCGGATGCCCACAATCTCGACGTCGGAGTTGATCGCGAGGGTACCGCGCTCGGCGCGACCCGTCACGACGGTTCCACGACCGGTGATCGTGAAGACGTCCTCGATCGGCATGAGGAACGGCTTGTCCTTGTCGCGCACCGGGTCAGGTACGGACGCGTCAACGGCCTCCATGAGGTCGAGGATGGACTGAGTCCACTTCTCGTCGCCCTCGAGAGCCTTGAGGCCCGAGACGCGCACGACGGGAGCGTTGTCGCCGTCGAAGCCCTGGCTGGAGAGGAGCTCGCGAACCTCGAGCTCGACGAGCTCAAGGATCTCTTCGTCATCAACCATGTCGGACTTGTTGAGCGCGACCATGAGGTACGGCACGCCGACCTGCTTGGCGAGCAGCACGTGCTCACGCGTCTGCGCCATGGGGCCGTCGGTAGCAGCAACCACGAGGATCGCGCCGTCCATCTGGGCAGCACCCGTGATCATGTTCTTGATGTAGTCCGCGTGGCCGGGAGCGTCGACGTGCGCGTAGTGGCGCTTCGGCGTCTCGTACTCGACGTGCGAAATGTTGATCGTGATACCGCGCTGGCGCTCCTCGGGAGCGGAGTCGATAGAAGCGAAGTCGCGCTGCACGTTGGTTGCCGACGGGAACTTGTCAGCAAGTACCTTCGAGATCGCGGCCGTCAGCGTGGTCTTGCCGTGGTCGACGTGCCCGATGGTACCGATGTTTACGTGCGGCTTGGTCCGCTCGAACTTGGCCTTAGCCACAGTGGGTCCTCCTCAGGACTCGGTTGCTCGGCATCCGGATGGATTCCGGGTGCTGGGCGAATGGGGTTGTTTGTATGTTAGTCGGTGCGAATAACGAAGTTATTCGCCCTTGTTCTTCTGGATAATCTCGTCAGCTACCGCGCGGGGAACTTCGGAGTAGCTGTCGAACGACATCGAGTACACCGCGCGGCCCGAGGTCTTCGACCTCAGGTCACCGACGTAGCCGAACATCTCCGACAGTGGCACCTTGGCGGTGACGACCTTGACTCCGGTCGCATCCTCCATGGACTGGATCTGCCCGCGACGCGAGTTCAGGTCGCCGATGACGTCGCCCATGTACTCCTCGGGCGTACGAACCTCGACAGCCATGAGCGGCTCGAGCAGGACGGGGTCGGCCTTGCGGGCCGCCTCTTTGAACGCCATGGAGCCGGCGATCTTGAACGCCATTTCCGAGGAGTCCACGTCGTGGGCGGCGCCGTCAAGGATGATTCCCTTGACGCCGACCATGGGGTAGCCGGCGAGCACGCCGACCGCCATCGATGCCTGGAATCCGGCGTCGATGGAGCTGATGTACTCGCGCGGGATGCGCCCACCGGTGACCTTGTTCTCGAACTCGTAAATCGTGTCCGGGGTAACCTCGAGCGGCTCGAGCGAGATCTGCACCTTGGCAAACTGACCGGATCCACCGGTCTGCTTCTTGTGGGTGTAGTCATGCTTGTCCACGATGCGACGAATCGTCTCGCGGTACGCGACCTGGGGCTTGCCCACATTGGCCTCGACGTTGAACTCTCGCTTCATCCGGTCGACGAGGATGTCGAGGTGAAGCTCGCCCATTCCCTTGATGACCGTCTGGCCGGTGTCTTGGTTCTGTTCGGTGCGGAAGGTCGGGTCCTCTTCAGCGAGCTTCTGGATTGCAATACCCAGCTTCTCCTGGTCGGCCTTCGTCTTCGGCTCGATCGCGACCTCGATCACGGGCTCCGGGAACGTCATCGACTCGAGAACCACCTGGTTGTTGGGGTCTGAGAGCGTGTCGCCCGTCGTCGTGTCTTTGAGCCCGATGACCGCGTAGATGTGACCGGCGGTAACAGCATCGACCGGGTTCTCCTTGTTGGCGTGCATCTGGAAGATCTTCCCGATGCGCTCCTTCTTGCCCTTGGTCGAGTTGATGAGCTGCGCGCCCGAGTCGGCCTGGCCGGAGTAGACGCGGATGTAGGTGAGGCGACCGAAGAACGGGTGCACCGCAACCTTGAACGCGAGCGCTGCAAACGGCTCGGTCGCGACCGGATGACGCTCGACGATCTTCTCCTCGTCACGCACGTCGTGGCCCTCCGTCGCGGGCACGTCGAGCGGGCTCGGCAGGTAGTCGACAACAGCGTCAAGCATCGGCTGGACGCCGCGGTTCTTGAACGCCGAGCCACACAGCACCGGGTAGATCTCGCTGTTGACCGTGAGCTTGCGGATCGACCTCTTGATCTCCGCGACGGAGAAATCGGTGTCGCCATTGAGGAATCGCTCGAGCAGTTCATCGTCAGCTTCGGCGACCGTCTCGATGAGCACGGCGCGATACTCGTTCGCCTTCTCGACGAGATCCGCAGGGATCTCTTCGATTGCGTACTTCGCGCCCAGCTCAACGTCACCCTTCGAGTCGCCACGCCACGTGAGCGCGCGCATCTCGACCAGGTCGACAACGCCCTCGAAGGTGTTCTCGAATCCGATGGGCAGCTGGATGACCAGCGGCTTGGCGCCGAGGCGCTTGATGATCGTGTCGACAGTGAAGTAGAAGTCCGCGCCGAGCTTGTCCATCTTGTTGACGAAGCAGATGCGAGGGACGTCGTACTTGTCGGCCTGGCGCCAGACGGTCTCCGACTGGGGCTCCACGCCCTCCTTGCCGTCGAACACTGCCACTGCGCCGTCGAGCACGCGAAGCGAACGCTCCACCTCGACCGTGAAGTCCACGTGGCCGGGGGTGTCGATGATGTTGATCTGGTGCTTGTCCCAGAAACAGGTAGTCGCAGCAGACGTGATCGTGATGCCGCGCTCTTGCTCCTGCGCCATCCAGTCCATCGTCGCGGCACCGTCGTGCACCTCACCGATCTTGTGAGTGATACCCGTGTAATACAGGATGCGCTCAGTCGTGGTGGTCTTGCCGGCATCGATGTGAGCCATGATGCCGATGTTGCGGACCTTGTTCAGGTCGGTGAGCACGTCCTGTGCCACAGGTTCCTCCGAAAGATTGTGTATGAAAGACGCTGGTCACGTTGATCGAGCGAAGTCGAATTTTTCCGACTTCGCTCGATCAACGAAGTTGTGTTACCAGCGGTAGTGCGCGAATGCCTTGTTGGCGTCAGCCATCTTGTGCGTGTCTTCGCGGCGCTTGACTGCTGCGCCAAGACCGTTCGATGCGTCGAGGATCTCGTTGGTGAGACGCTCGGTCATCGTCTTTTCGCGACGGCCCTTGGCGTAGCTCGTGAGCCAACGCAGCGCGAGGGTGTTCGCGCGGTGCGACTTCACCTCGACGGGCACTTGGTAGGTCGAGCCACCAACGCGACGCGACTTGACCTCGATGGTCGGGCGCACGTTGTCGAGCGCCTTCTTGAGCGTCACGACTGCGTCCTGGCCGTTCTTGGCCGAAACACCCTCGAGTGCACCGTAGACGATGCGCTCAGCGAGACCCTTCTTGCCGTCGAGCAGGATCTTGTTGACGAGCTGGCTCACAATGGGAGCTCCGTAGACCGGGTCCGCAACTACGGGACGCTTCGGTGCTGGTCCTTTACGAGGCATTACTTCTTGTCCATTTTCGCTCCGTAGCGGCTGCGCGCCTGCTTGCGGTTCTTGACCGCCTGAGTGTCGAGTGCGCCGCGGATGATCTTGTAGCGCACACCGGGGAGGTCCTTTACACGACCGCCGCGCACGAGCACCATCGAGTGCTCCTGCAGGTTGTGGCCTTCTCCCGGAATGTAGGCAGTAACCTCTGTGCCGTTGGAAAGCTTGACGCGAGCGACCTTGCGCAAAGCCGAGTTCGGCTTCTTGGGGGTCGTCGTGTAGACGCGCGTGCAAACGCCGCGCTGCTGGGGGTTGGCCTTCAGGGCCGGAGCCTTGGTCTTGACGACCTTGCTCTGGCGGCCCTTCCGCACCAACTGCTGAATGGTGGGCACTCTATTACTCCTTGTTGTTGCTGCACGGTGACAGCATCTTGATGGTTAGCATTCGCGGCGCCGAAGCTTCGCGAGTTCATCTGGACCCACTGGTCTTTCGAAAGAAAGGATTTGCGGGTATGCCGTGGGGGCCGCTCGAAGAACGAACCCTAGTGGTGCGTGGTCATACATGCGTCGAAGCGCACGACAAAACGCACACCTGCAAAAGAATAGTCTGTGCCACCACCCCGGTCAAATGATTCTGCCGTGAGCGAAGACAAGTCTCAGGGCATACGAGGCGTGAACGCCCAGGTCACCAGTACCGTGACACCCGCCAGAGCCGAGGCGACCCAAACGAAAGGGCCGAGGGCAAAGTGGGGCACTGCCACTGGCCCGTACCCTACTGCCGCGACGACGAGCATGGAACTCGGGACGAGGATCACAGCGGCGAGCGCACGCGGCCATGGGGAACGAGCACGAGGCGTGTGCAGCACGAGCAGCCATACCGTAAGGCACGCTGCGGCTACCATCGCCGGCCCGAGCAGGGGGCCGGCATCCAGAAAATCGATAACCTCCCGATCGAACGCGAGGCTCAATACTCCCCACAACGCTGCAACCGTCGCACCGTACACGACGGTCACCAGTGTCGGCAGGAGAAGCGGACTAGACGGCGGCGGCGGCTCGCTCATGCTCGGCCTTCGTGGTGGCGAGCTCACGCTCGTATGCTTCGCGGCTCTCGACGTTGCGAGCACGAACCTTGCGTCCCCGGCGGCTGATGATGCCTCCGGTCCACAGCGAAACCTCGCGTGCGAGCAGGGCGGCCACGATGAAGAACGGCGCCCGAAGCGCAAGCGCGAACTGCTGACTCGCATCGGCGGGGGTAGAGGTGATGATTCCGGTGGTCACCAGCGTGAGGCCGATGGATCCGAAGTATACGAAGAAGCCCACCAACAGACTGCCAATGATGAATGCCCACCAGCTGGCCCGGTTGACGATGAGTACGAGAAGCACGAATCCGACCACGAAGAACAGGGTGGGGATAAAGAACTCGGCACGCGCCAGGAAGGAGAAGGTGAACACACCAGAATTCGCGTATGCAATGAGTGCATAGACCAACGCGAGCAGTCCGGTAAAGACGAGGGACGAGAGAATGGCGATCACCGACCCAAGCGCGCGATTTCCGCGCTTCTTGGGCGCCGGGGGCACGTGAACGTACACCACGCGGGAGCTTGCATCCGTTGCGGGAGCGACGTCGGGTTCCGCCACTGCCACAACTGCTTCGGTCTCGGCTGGCGTCGTTTCGTCAACGACTACCGCGTCTTCGATGACTTCGTCGTTCTTGGGCGCCGGTGATTCCGGGCCAGTTGCGTTGTCGTCGCTCATGACTCTCCTCGTATCCGCCCACAGCGGGCGAGATCAGTCTACCGAGCGACGGTGCTATCCCTGCTTGAGAACGTAGATGAGGCCGTCCACATGGGCGGAAACGACGGTGGGGTCATCGGCGCTCGTGGTGCTCGTGAAACCGGTCACCAGGACGAGTCGAGCGCCAGATTGCAGCCCCTCGACAAACGTCAACACCGACTGGTAGCTGCCCTTGAGGTCGACGCCTACCCGGATGCCCACGAAATTCGCGGGCGTGATAAGCGGGTCTGTCGCCGCGACGTACCCGGTAGCAACCGTCGCCACCGGCGCCTCGGTCGACTCAGGTGTCGGCGTCTCAGCAGCCGCCTGCGCAGCGGCCTGGGCGGCAGCAGCGGACAGCGGCACGGTATACGCCTGCGACTCGCTGACCGTGATGCCGGTGACCTGAACCCCGGTGCTCGCGGCGAGCCCGTCGAGGCCCTGGATAAACGACGCCGTGCTCGGCGAACCGGGGATCGACTTCTGCAGCGTCTTGTAGTCAGCGGTGATGGAGTCGAGATTCTTGTTCTCCTCGACAAGGCGAGCGATCTCAGCCTGCTGTGCAGTGTTCTGCGCTTCGATGCTCGCTCGTTCGATGTCATCCTTTGCGGCGGCGTCGAGGAACGGCTGGGCTCCGAGAAACCAGCCTGCCACCAGCGTGATGATCATGACTGTGACGGAACCGATCTTCCATAACCTGTTGTTGCCGGTCATTTCTGGTCCTCCCCCGGGAACCGGTGCGCGAACGCATCGGAGTTGATGTGCATCGTGATGTTGACGAGATAGGAACCGTCCGACTGCACGTTCACCGAACCTGGCACGGCGTCAGCGAAACCGTCGAGAGTGCCAAGACCATTGAGCCAACTGGGGATGGATGGCAAGCCAGGGCTTATCGCCGTGAACACCAGAGTCGCAACCCTGCTTCCCTCGAGCGGCACGGCCGATTGCGCGTAGTCGACGAAGGGCGTAGCGGAATCGATCGTCACGCTGCTAATCGCTACGCCACTGGGAAGTGTGGCCTGAAGATTTTCGAGGTAGCTCTTCCAGTCGATCTCCGTTGCCGCGCCGACGTACTCCCCGGCTTTGATGAGTGCGATTCCGGACTTCGCGGTGCGCAACTCGGCGAACTCGCTCTCCTGGGCAATGATCGTTGCCTGATTCGCTCGGGCGGCCTCAAGTTGGGCGTGAGCATTGGTCGCGAGGTAATAGGCGCCAGCGATGCCAGCAAGCACGATGAGGATGACGAACACAACACCGAGACCGAGTCGGCGGCGAGCTGCACGAAGTCTCTGAAAATCGTTGACCTCACTGGGAAGCAAGGAAACACGTGGTTCGCCACCCAACGCACCACCACTCTTGCCCGTGGTGCGGGCACGAGCGACACCGCGGTCGGCGATGCGCGGCATGACTATGGCATTGCTGCTCATGATGCGCTCCTCAGAGTCAGACCGAGTGCGACCCCCATGGCGGGAAGCACGGACGGAAGGGCGTGAACGTCGATTCCGCGAGCAAGGGCGAACCGGTTTGTCGGGTCACCGAGCTCAACTTGGAGTCGCGTGGTCTCCTCGAGTGCAGCGGGGAATCCGCGCAGACGCGAACCACCGCCGCTCAAGACCACAGCGGCAATCGGGTCGTTCGGGCGAGTGTTCCGATAGAAGGCAAGGGTGTTCCGGATGCTGTTGAGCAGGTCATCCGTGACCCGGATCACCGTCTCGGAAGCGGCCACCAACTCGGGCGGGTACGCGTCGCGGATGAGCCCCTGGGTCGCTTTCACTCGCTCGGCGTCTGGCGCGCTCAGCCCCAGGCCTGTGGTGAGCGCGGTGGTGACCTCGTCGCCGCCGGACGGGATGATGCGCACGAACTGCGGGACGCCCTCGGTGGCGATGACGACGCAGCTCGTTGTCGCTCCCACGTGCACGAGCGCGAGGGTACCGCGGCCGGACTGTCGTGCCAGCAGGGCCCGAGTGAGGGCGAACGGCGAAAGGTCCACATCGATGGGGTTGAGGCCGGCGGCCTGGACTGCCCGCACGTTCGCGAGCACTGAGGCCTTTGCAGCGGCGACGAGGAGTCCCTGGATCACGGGACCGGACTCCCCCTGCGCTTCGGCAACGGGGTAGAAGTCGAGAACCGCATCGGCGACCGGGATCGGGAGCAGGTCCTGAACCTGGAACGGCAGGGCCTCCTTGATGCGGTCGAGCGGCACTTTGGGTACCGAAAGGTCACGAGTCAGAACGCGCTGGTTGCCGACACCGAGCACCACGTCGCGAGTCTTGAATTTGCCTGCGGTCCAGAGCTGCTTGAGAGCGCGCACGAGCACGTCCTGCTCGACGATCTCGCCCTCGCGGGTGGCGTCGGCTGGAAAAGTTACCTCGTGGTACCGCATGAGCCTGGGCTTCGCCGTCGCACCACCAGCGACCTCAGCCGCCCGCAGCACGCCGTGCCCGATATCGAGTCCTACAACACTCGTGGCCATCGTTGCCCCCTGTTGATTATCATGACAGCCCCACCGCTGTCAGGTACGTATTGACGAGCTGGTCGCCAGCAAAGATTCCGAGCCACGCGCCCGCGAACATCCACGGTCCGAACGGGATTCCACGGCCGCCTCGACGTGAGATGAGTACCGCAATACCGAACAGCCCACCGAGCACGAAAGCGCCAGCGGTGCCCGCGATGAGTTGCGCCCACCCGAGGTAGCCGAGATAGAGGCCAAGCACACCCGCAAGTTTGATGTCTCCCATGCCCATGCCGCCCGGCTTGACCAGGGCGAGAATGACGTAGAAGAGGACGAGGATACCCGCGCCCGCAGCGGCCCGCGCGCCGGCCTCGAGATCGCCGCCCACGAGCGCCGCTGCGCCGAGGAGCACCCCGCCGACCGCATACGACGGCAGGACTATCCGGTTCGGCAACTTGTGCACGTCGATGTCAATGGCCGAAAGAGCAACGGTGATTGCGGCGAGATACAGGAACGCAACGAGCACGAGCACGGCCGACACCAGCGCGGGCACGGATGCCGCAGCCAACGCCTGAGGAAGGAAGAACAGTGCGACGACGACAAAGGCGGCACCGGTGATGGCCTCCACCACGATGTAGCGGGGCGAGATCGGCTCCGCGCAGTGGCGGCACTTGCCGCGCAACAGAATCCATGACAGCAGCGGAACGTTGTCGCGAGCCTCGATGGGGCTGTTGCAGCCGGGGCACGATGAAACCGGCGTGACCACTGACATGCCAAGAGGCACGCGGTAGGCGACGACGTTGAGGAACGATCCGATCGCGAGACCGAACGCCGCGATGAGGATCGACGCCCCCACTGCCCACTCGACGCCGCTCACAGTGTCGCGCCCGTCGGCGAGAAGGCTGTCGGGACGCCCGCGAACTGCGAAACACCGTAGGCGCTCGAGACCGGGGAGAGGAACTTGGGTGGCGCCATGTAGGCAAAACGCGAGTCGTACTTATACGCCTTGACGTATCCGGATCCGCCCACGAGGCCCACCGGGCCGCGGAACTTCTGCGCGATGGAGCCCTTGATGGTGAGAGTACCGCGCGCATCCCCACCCTGGTTGTAGTTCTGCACCTGGAAGGTATGCGCGACCGAGATGATTGCCGCACTGATGGTGCGTGCCGAGTCATTGAGTAGGGGTGATGTCGTCGTGTACTGGTTTCTGCCGTTGCCAACTGTGACGGACTGCATGGGGTTCCAGACCCACACCGCACCGTTGCCGACGAGTCCGATGATGTCCTTAGCGGGGTCAGCGTAGGTAAGGTCACCCGTGACGTAGACGTAGTTTTCGCTCGCAACCGTGACCGCACCCTTGAGCACGCCCTTGACGAACACGTCGCCGTTCTTGCAGCCGTAGGCAGGATTTGTCGCGCTAGTGCCATCCGGAGTGATCTCGTTCACCGCAGGAAACTGGGTGCTGCCGAAGGTCCAGCCGGCGTTGGAGTTAACGCAGCTGAAGTTCGACGGCGTGCCACTGCGGTAGTTCGGGTCGCTCGAGAGCGTGGGCACGTTCTGTACGTAGATGACGTTCGACGCGATCACGTCGATGGTCGCGCCCGAGGTCGAACCGAGGCCGTTCGAGCCGGTACCTGGCGTGCCACACATGGCGGGAGCCGCGCTCGCGATTCCACTCGTCTGTGAGATCTGCGTCTTGATCGTCCACGGCGACTTGACGTTCATCTTGCCGTCGGACGTGAACGTGATCACGGTAGGACCGGTGTAAAGGCAACCGGGAAGCGGCACATCACTGTTCGTGAGGTCGTTGCGAGTTTCCTTCTTCATCTGCACATTGGTCGGCGGCATCGTCACCATGGGCTGATAGATCGGAGTCGTTTGCCCCGCGGGATAGCTACCCGCAGAGCAGCCGCTCGGCGTGATCACGATGGGCGAGCTCGTGCTTGAGGTCGTCACTTTGCCCTTGAAGGTCGTGGCGCACACGGTCAGGGTGTCGTTGGAATGCACGGGCCCATCGATGACGTCGGTGCTGCCGAACCGAATCGTGCTGCAGTAGTTGCTGCGACCCTCCCAGATATGGGTTGCGCAGTACGACTGACCCGTTTGGTCAGGGTCTTGCACCTCGTAGTCCGTGAAGTAGAGGTAGTCGATGAAGCCAGACTGCTTGAGATCGGCCACGATCGAGCGTGTCGTTTCACCGACACGACCGGTGACCCGGATCCGGATGCTGCCACTCTGGGTATAGCGAGAGTTGTCGACCTCGTAGCGGTAGCTCGCAACCGGAGTGCTGCCCGGAACTGTTGCCCAGGTGCCCGAGGTTCCGATGCCGAATGCGGCGTTCGCCGCAGTGCCGGTCGGCAGTACCAGTTTGCTTGAGCCGGTGAGCACGCTGAACGGCGCATCCTTGTTTCCGTAAGTGAAATAGGAGTTATCTGTCGCGAGCCGGCTTTGGTACTCCTCGACGCCTGCGTACGCGGCGTCAAGTGCCCCGTTCCAGTCCTGATCGGTGTCGGTCTTGCGCAGCCCGTTCGACGCGATCGTCAACGAGGTTGCGACGAGGGCAAGCATGAGCATTCCGGTGCCGATGACGATAAGCAGGGCGACACCGCGCTCGCGATCACGGCGCGGTGGGCGAAGGCGACGAAGAAGGGCACGCATCAGTTGTCCGTTCCAGTGAGCAAGAGGTTGGGCATCCCGACCGTGTTAATGATCACGATCGGGTCGCTACCCAGAGTTGGGGTGTTGGCGATCGTTACCGTCACCTTGATTGACGCGACGCTGTTGCGTTGGGCGAGCGTGAGTCCGGTGCCGCCGGGAACCACGGTCTGGCCGCCCTGGTCGAGGTAGGTGAAGAGCGTGGTCGCGGTGATCGGAGCGCCGAGGTTGCGCGATGTGGACGTGCCGGTGAAGGTCCAATAGCTACCGGATGCCGCACCCGCAACGCGGTCTTCCCACACATTGCCGTTCGCATCGACCCTGAAGGTGACCTTTGTGGGCGCCGGAGCTGTCGGGCTGGTGTCCACGTACGAGTACACGGTGAGTGTGGATGCAGTGCCGGCGACGATCGCTGGATCGGGATCCTCGCTCGACGCGGTCGCATTGTTGGCCGCAACGCGGATGACCTTGCTCATCTCGTTCATGACATTCGCGGCCACACTCGAGCGGGTGTTCGTTCCATTGGCGTCGGCGGTGACCTTCGCGACATTGACGAACATCGCGGCGACGATGGTGAGCACGATTCCCGTGACCATCATCGTGACGATGAGCTCAACCAGCGAGACCCCATTCTCGGAGTCGGGGTCGAGCCGGCGACGAAGCGCAGTCCTCAGGCTGGTCATTTCGGCTGCCTCGGGTCAAGGGTGACAGTCGTGCCGCCACCCAGAATGTTCAGGATCGAGCCGACGAGCCCAAGGTTCGCGGCCGGGATCGGCGACTTGTTGCTGCCGTTGGACTTCGAGCCGGAGTAGAGGATCCACGAACCGTATGGCAACGCAAGAGTTTGGGTGCCGCTTTGGTAGCCGAACGAGTAGGTCGGGGCCGCACTGCATCCCGGGTCGCCCGAACCGGTTGGCCCTGCGCTGGAGACGGCAAACAGATACCCAGAGCTCGGCATCTTCACCGTCATGAGCCCCATCGGGATGCTCATCGTGACCGAACCCTGCGGTGCGGCGGCCACATTTGCGGTGCGGACCCCAGCGGCATAAACAGTGCCGTTTACAGTGCCTTCAGCCCATGACGCGGGGTCGACGTTGATGCAGCCCGCGTTCCCAGCCACGGGAGCGATGTATTTGCCCGCGATACCCGCATAGCCCGAAGGAACCGGATGCAGGAGCACCTGCGACTTCGGCCCGGAAGAGTCGACATAGGCACCAAAGGTGCTCAAGTAGGTGGTGTCAAGGTCAGACGGCAGGAGCGCCGTCGTGCCCGTGTTGTTGCTCGCATAGACGAGGTTGAAGGTCGCCGCGTAGTCGTACTGGAACTGCGCGGCAACGGAACCACCGGCCGTCACAACGACACTCTTGGTCGACGTGGTCGACTGGTTGGTGTCCACGGAGTTCGCGCGGCTGATGGTGACGTTGTAGGTGCCTGGCGCGACCTTGAGGGCGAAACTGCAGCCGTCAGTGTCCGTCGGGTTGGGCTGGGCAGCGAGCGCCGCGCCACCCGAGGTGGGGCTGAGGTTGACTGCAACACCGGAGCTTCCGGTTCCGGCCACGTTGAGCACCGAGATACGGACAGTGCCCAGGGCAGGGTCATTGATGCGTTCATCCGGAGAGATCAGCGTGTCTGAACGCACGGGCTGCGTCGTCGTGAGCATCCCATTCCAGGTCACGGTAATGTTCACGCGCTTGGATTGAAGTGAACCGGTTCCGGTTCCGCAACCGACGTCCGCGCCACCGGTGGTGACCCACGAGCTCGACCGAGTGATCGTGTAGGTGGTTCCGGAGATGACGGTGGTCTTGGTGTTGTTGGTGACGAGGAACGGATCCTGAAGGCCGCGTGCCTTGTCGATTTCCGACGACGCAAGGTTCGTGGCGACCTGACGGGCGCGGGTGTCCTCGGTCATCTTGAGGATCGTGATTGTGGAGTAGCCCACGCCGAGAGCGATCACGGCGAACACCATGAGTGCGACTACCACCTCTACCAGGGACATGCCGTCCTCGGCCCGTGCCCTAGCAATGAGCTTGCGCAGTGTCGTCATCGTGTTCACCTCCCCCCGGGGACTTGAAGTTTCATGGAATGGGTGGGGCGCTGAGTTCCAGCACCCCACCCAATGAAGCGGGTGTTGCTTATGCGCAGGTGCCCGGTTTCGTGCTGGTGGGCGCCGAGGATTCGGTGATGTACCAGACGGTGTTCGAAGCACTGGTCGCCTTGAGGCAGAACGCGGAAATCGCGGCTGTCGTCTTGGACGCGTCAGTAACGCCGGAGCCCGAGAAGCCGTACTTGCCCAGCGTGGTCGCGTTGATCGCGGCCGGGAAGGTGCTCGTGTCGGAGTAGTACGCAACGACGGCGATCTTGGCGTTGGTCAGATCGGACTGTGCGGCCGAGTTCTTCGCGTTGTCTTGAACACCGATGTATACGGGAATCGCGATCGCGGCGAGAACACCGATGATGATCACGACGACAAGGAGCTCGATGAGCGTGAAGCCCTTCTCGTCCTTGCCCAGGGAAGCGCGCTTCTTGTTGAGCGCATTGATGAAGCGGGTCATGATGTGTCCATTTCTATTGAGAGATGTGAATTCGAGCCGTCCCCCCAAACCGGCGAAGACCCGACAATCACAAGTTATTCGGGGTACAACTGGGCGGGAATCCCACAGACGGGGGGTTTTGTCCGAATTTTGTACCCCAGTCCGTGTGCCACCCTTTAGGGCGACAGAACGACTAGTGGACTACCGTCGCGATGCTGAAGATCGGCAGGTAGAGAGCGATAATCATGCCTCCGACGACGACGCCCAGGAACGCGATCAGCAAAGGCTCGATGAGGCTCGTGAGGGCTTCCGTGGTGCTTTGCACTTCGGAGTCGTAGAAGTCAGAGACCTTGCTCAACATGATTTCGAGCGAGCCCGAGTCCTCACCGACGGCGATCATTTGCACGACCATGGGCGGGAAGACCGGCTCGTCGGCCAGTGGGCCGGCAATCGAGTGCCCCTGACGCACGGAGTCAGCAACCCGCTTGGCTGCCTGCGAGATTACCCAGTTGCCCGAGGTCTCCCCCACGATTGACAGCGCCTGCAGGATAGGCACGCCGGCGCCGATCATGTTCGAGAGGTTGCGAGTAAACCGGGCGACAGCGATCTTCTTCATGAGCTGTCCGAAGACCGGCAGCTTCAGCTTGAGTGGATCGACGACGCGCAGTACGGCATCCGTGTTCTTGTTCTTGCTCCACCAGAACGAGAAGACGATGAACGCCACCCCGCCGATGGGCAGCACATAGACCATCGCGCTCGACATCGTGACCAGCATCTGGGTCGGCAGGGGCAACTCGCTTCCGAGGCCCTCGAACATCGTCTTGAATACGGGGACGATGAACAGCAGCATGAGCACGACTGCGATGCCCGAAAGAGCAAGCACCATCATCGGGTAGGCCATCGCCGACTTGATAGTCGCGCGCAGTTTCGCTTCCTTCTCGAAGTTGTGCGCAATCGAGTCCAGGGCACCGTCGAGGAATCCCCCGACCTCACCTGCCCGCACCATGTTAATCATGAGGGGCGGGAATTCGATGGGGTACTTCGCCATGGAGTCCGAGAGGGAGCTTCCGACCTCGACGTCGTGTGACACCTTGCCGAGAACGCCCGCGAGCTTTGTGTTCTGAGTTTGCTCGGAGAGGATCGTGAGCGCTCGCAGCAGGGAAAGGCCCGCTGCGATCATTGTCGAGAGTTGGCGAGTCATTACCGCAAGATCCTTGAGGCTGACTTGCTTACCCATCGATCCGAACGAGATCTCCTTGTTGAGGCCTGTGCCTGAGGTTGCTTCCTTGATCGCGACGGGCGTGAGTCCCATCCCGTTGAGCTTCGCGGCGGCGGCATTCTCGTTGGTCGCCTCGAGCCGACCCTTGACGAGCTTGCCCGAGACGTTTCTGGTCTTGTACTCAAATGAGCGCAGTGCAGTAGTCGACATCAGTGGTTTCCTGTCTTCGAGGGTGGTGCGAAGCTGCCAAAGGAGCCGTCGGCTTGTTCAGCGACGTCGACTCGGGTGATCATGCGACTCATCGCCGCGATATCCCGCGCTTTGTCGATCGCAGACTGCCGCGAGATGGTGCCAGCGTTGACGAGATCGGCCAGATGCTGATCGAGAGTGCTCATACCCTGAGCGCGCCCCGACTGCATTGCCGAACCGATCTGGAACGTCTTGCCCTCACGGATGAGATTTCCGATGGCCGGGGTCATCATGAGCACCTCAGCGGCGACCACACGGCCGACCCCCGTTGCCCGCTTGACGAGCGTCTGACAGACGATGCCCTGCAACGTCGAAGCGAGCTGGGAACGGATCTGCATCTGCTGGTGCGGCGGATAGACGTCGATGATGCGGTCGATGGTCTGAGCGGCATCCTGCGTGTGCAAGGTTGCGAAGACGAGGTGGCCGGTCTCGGCAGCGGTGAGCGCGGTCGAAATCGTCTCGAGGTCTCGCAACTCACCGATCAGGATCACATCGGGGTCTTGCCGCAGCACGTGCTTCAGCGCCGAGCTGAAGCTCTGCGTGTCGCGGCCGACCTCACGCTGGTGCACGAGCGACTTCTTATTGCGGTGCAGGAACTCGATCGGATCTTCCACGGTCATGATGTGGTCGGTTCGAGTCGAGTTGACGATGTCGATGAGCGCGGCAAGCGTCGTCGATTTACCCGAACCGGTTGGTCCGGTCACGAGCACGAGTCCACGAGGAAGGTTCGCAAACTGCGAGACGACCTCGGGGATGCCGAGCTGCGCAAGCTGCTTGACCTCGTTGGGAATGATGCGGAACGCCGCGCTCATCGCGCCGCGATCCTGGTAGTAGTTGACCCGGAATCGGGCATTTGCAGTCAGCGTGTAGGCGAAGTCGAGCTCGAGCGTTGACTCGAATCGCTCGCGTTCGTAGGGAGAGAGCAAACCAAGCAAGGTCTCACGGACGACTTCCCTGCTCCACGGCTTTCCATCGGTGATCGGCCCGAGGGCGCCATCGATGCGCAACATGGGCGGTGCGCCCGCACTAATGTGCAGGTCGGATGCTCCACGGAAGAGCACCTCACGGAGAGCGGAAAGCAGGTCACCGGTTGCCTCGGTATTGACGACCACATGCTCGTCGACATCAAACGCAAAGTCGGCAGCGGGCGGATCGAACACGGGCACCCGGAACGCCGCGGCGGGCGGAGGTGCATCCAGCAGCCCGACGGGATCAGCGGCTTCGCCACCGGTGACGTCGTAGACCTGCGCCACGGGCTCGTCGAGCAACGGCCCGTCGTGTGCGGGCACCTCGAACACGGGTGCGTCGAACACGGGCGCCTCGTCCACAGGTTCGCCGGGGTTCGGGGCGGCCGCACTCGACCCTGACATCGCCTCGAAGTGATCCCAGGAGGGTGTCGGTGCGCTCGTCAGCGGTAGCTCGTGGACTGGCGTCGGCGGAGCGAGGTCAGTGAGCGGAATCTCGTAGACCGATGCCGGTGGCGCGGTGGCCTCGATGGCCTCCACGGCCGGAGCGGAGTGCATCGTCTCGGCGTGGTCCGCCAATGGCGTGGTCATGGTGAAGTCGGTGTTCGGTGCGAACACTGACGTCTCTGAGCGTCGCGGCCGCTGAGGCAGGGAATCGCGTCGGCGACCCGTCTCGGGCGGTTGCAACGGCAACCCATTCGCATCGAACGCCGGAACGGCGTACACAGGCTCGTCCATGTATCCCCCTTGTGACCTGTCCATCAGGCCACGACTCGCAAAATTTCTTCGATGGATGTCAAACCAAGTCGTGCCTTTTCCCACCCGTCGACGCGCAGCGTCGACATCCCCTGAGACACGGCAACATGCTTGATCTCCAGGCTGGATGCCCGGGAGACGGTAAGTCTTTCGATTTCCTCGCTGATCGGCATGATCTCGTGCAGCGCCACTCGACCGCGGTATCCGGTGTTCGAGCAGGCGGAACATCCGACCGGCGAGAAGAGTGTGGGCGGAGCCTCGGAGCCGTCGTAACCCATCCCCAGGTTCACAAGGTCCTGCGGGTTGGGCTGGTAGGCAGACTTGCATCGGTCGCACAGCCGACGCGCAAGACGCTGAGCCATGACGGAATCGAGTGCCGACCCCACGAGGAAGGGCTCGATGTCCATCTCGATCAGTCGCGTGATGGCGCTCGGAGCATCGTTGGTGTGCAACGTCGAGAGCACAAGGTGGCCGGTGAGCGATGCTTCGATGGCGATCTGAGCAGTCTCGTGGTCGCGGATCTCACCGAGCAGCACCACATCGGGGTCAGATCGCAGAATCGAGCGCAGCGCACTCGCGAAGGTCAGCCCCGCTTTCGGGTTCACTTGCACCTGGTTGATTCCGGGCATCCGGTATTCGACCGGGTCTTCGACGGTGATGACGTTGATCTCGGGCCGAGCGACGGCCTTGAGGGTCGTGTAGAGAGTCGTCGACTTGCCGGATCCGGTGGGGCCGGTGACGAGGATCATCCCGTTGGGCTTGGTGTACGACTCGCGGAACACCCTGGCGTTGCGGTCGAGTAGCTGGAGTTGGTCGATCGACATCGCCGTGTTCGTGTTGTCGAGGATTCGCATGACGACCTTTTCGCCCCACACCGTGGGGAGGGTCGCGACGCGCAGGTCGATCTGGCGATCGGCGTGACGCACAGACATCCGGCCGTCCTGTGGCTTGCGGCGCTCGGCAATGTCGATGTCCGACATGATCTTGAGGCGCGAGATGACGCCGCTCTGAATGTTCTTGGGAGCACGCTGCATGATGTGCAACACCCCGTCGATGCGGTACCGCACCATGAGCTCGTGCTCACCGGGTTCGATGTGGATGTCGGAAGCGTGGTCTTGGATGCCCTGGCTGATGAGCAGGTTGACGAACCGGACTACCGGCGCATCGTCATCGGACGCCTCGGAGATCTGCATCGATTCCGCAGTAGCGGACGACTCGTCGACGATCGCCGTCGTGAGGTCGCTGAGCTCGCCATCCGAGCGCACGAATCGAGCGAGTGCCGCGCGCAGATCTGACTGCTCAGCAAGCACTGGATGCACCATGAGATGCACACTCGCGCGCACGTCGTCGAGGGCGATGACATCTCCTGGGTCTGCCATCGCGATGATGAGTCGGTTGCCCTCGATCGCGATCGGGAGCACCTCATGGCGCCGCAACAGAGCGGTGGGAACCATCTCGACCGCGGCGCGGTCAACCGGATAGTCGCCGAGTTCCACGAAGGGAATCCCCAGTTGCGCAGCCCTTGCCGAGGCGACCTGTGCCTCGGTTACCTTGCCTTTGCCCGTGAGCTCACTGATGAGGAATTCGTCGCTCGCGGCGGAGGTGCCGACGGAGTCGAGGCTCTCGATGGGCATGAGACCGCGCAGCACAAGGATCTCGGCGAGTGATATCACTGCTGGCCCTCCCCCCTTGTACTGCATGCGTTTCTACGTCGAGAATCCGACGGACTGGTCCCCCCAGGGTTCACACGCTAACCCGAGGGTTAAGCCGGGGGACAGTCCCGCAACAGGGGGCCCCACATTGGGGGGCCACGCGCCTATTCGGCGGGAGGAACCTCTGTCGAACCCCTATGAGGCATTCCCGAAAGGAGTCCGGCGAGAGCCTGACCGTCGGACGCCGCAGCACGTGACGCCTCGAGATTGGCGTCGGTCACGGCCTGCATGACCTCGAGCCTGTGGATGACGACGCCACGGGGCGCCTCGATCCCCACCCGAACGGAATCACCCTTGCTTTCGAGGATGGTAATGACAATGTCGTCCCCAATGAGGATCTGTTCTCCGCGCTTGCGGGTCAGGACGAGCATGCCGTCAGCCTATCCGACGGCGTCAGACCAACCTTCGGGCAGGCCGAGGGATCGAACAGTGTCGGGCGTCGATGTCCATGCCGTGCGAACGACAGCGAGTGCTTGCACCGAGACGACGGTGCACACAGCATTCACCCACGCTGCGGTGTCCTCGGGCTTGCGCGAGGCATCGACGGCAAGCCACAACTGGTCGGGCCGGATGCCCGCGAGGGCAGCGGCGTGGGCAGCAAGCCGGGCATCCCCCGGTTCGATGGAGTACGCCACGATCGTTGCCCTGCCGTTCTCCACCCCCCGCGCGCGAGCGGAGAATGCCGTTCGACGATCGGTAACCCGGGGCACGCCGGGCCCGACGTGCACTGCTCCCCCGGCAACGATTTCCGCGCCCCCGCGCTCGCCGGCAAGTGAACGAGCCACGGTCATGGCGTCGTCGCCGATGCCCGCGATGACCACGAGGTCCCCCGGGGCCTTGAGTAGCACGACCGGGCGCGCCTTGCTGCGGGTCGCGACCGCCACGGGTGCTGACGGTGACGCGTATCGCTGGAGATCTTCGAGCACCCCGGTGAACGCATCCGATTCGGTGGAGAGCGGCGGCACCGCCGACACGTTGATCGGTAGATCGCGGCGATCGGCACGGTCCGCGCGTTCGATGAGGTCGTCGATGGGACCGCGTCGTTGAGCTGTCCATTCCGTGGGCTGGCCGGGGTCGGGCACGTCGACCACCACATCGAGGAATTTCCGAGCAAAGAAGCCGCCGATCCCGCCCACTCGCACCTCTTCGGCGGAACGCACAGTCGCCTCGGGACCGTAGCGCTCGCGGACAGTCTCTGCGACACGGTCGAGCGGCGTGGGATCAAGCCGGAATCGAATCGAAGGCACGCACCACCCCGATCGTCTCGATGCCGACCTGCGCCGACGTCACCTCTTGATATGACAGCACGGGAAGTCCGTTGACCTGCGGCGCGACAAGCCGCCGAATTGCCGGACGGAGCGCGGGTGCGCACACCAACACGGGCGAAATGCCCTTCTCCGCGGCCTGCTCCGCAATCGTGCGAACGCTGGAGACGATGTGTTCGAGTCGACCCTGGTCCATGATGATCTGCGATCCCAATTCAGACGGGCGCAGCGCCTCGAGCATCGCCTGTTCGAGTACCGGATCCACCATGATGATGCGAAGCACCCCGCCCTCGACCTTTTTCGAGACGATCAGCGGCCCGATCGCGAGACGTGCCGACTCGATGAGTCCTTCCGGCTCGGTCGAGACCTTGGCACGCATTGCGAGAGCCTCATACACGCGCGGTAGGTCGTTGATCGGCACCTCTTCGGTGAGCAGCCCCTGCAAGACCCGCTGCACCTCCCCCAACGACAGCAACGACGGCACGAGCTCGTCGGCCGCAGCGGGATTCACCTGCTTCACACCCTCCGTAAGCAGGCGCACATCTTCTCGCGTGAGCAGGCGCGCCGCGTTGGCGGTGACTATCGCAGACAGGTGCGTCACGATAACGGAGACCCTGTCGATGACGGTGGCGCCCGCGAGTTCGGCAGAGTGCCGCATTTCGATCGGTACCCATTTACCCGCGAGTCCGAATACCGGGTCAACGGTCACACTCCCCGGGAGCGAGTCGAGGTTGTCACCGAGGGCGAGCACTCGGCCGGGGGGTGCAATGCCTCGACCGGCTTCAACGCCCGCAACCCGAATGACATAGGTGGACGTCGGCAACTCGAGGCTGTCGCGCGTTCGTACCGGCGGAACCACGATTCCCATCTCGAGCGCGAGCCTGCGCCGCAACCCGCGCACTCGCGCGAGCAGGTCGTCGCCCGATCCCGAAGCGAGGTCGACGAGGTCTGGCGCGAGCTGCACCTCAAGGGCGTGCACGCGCATCTGTTCGATGAGCTCCTCGGGAGTTTCCTTGGGTGCGGCTTCCTCGACGGCTGTCGAGGCTGCCTCGGCGGCTACGCGCGCCTTCTCCCGCGCGGAAATGCGCTGCCCGAAGACGATGAGGGTGATGCCGATGATCCAGAATGCGACGAGCGGCATGTCGGGAACGAACCCGAGGATGATCGCCGCGACGCCCGCGATGGTGAGTGCGGTGCGGCTCTGCGAGAGCTGCTTGCCAGTCTGTGACCCCATGTCGGACTCGACATTCGATCTCGTCACGATCATGCCCGTGGAGACCGCCATCAAGAGCGCGGGAATTTGGGTGGTAAGCCCGTCGCCGATGGTCAACAAGCTGTAGGTGTTGACCGCGGATGTGATGTCCATCCCGCGCTGCAGCATCCCGATGCCGATGCCACCGAGAACATTGATGATGATGATGATGATGCCGGCGATCGCGTCGCCCTTGACGAACTTCGACGCACCATCCATCGCGCCGTAGAAATCGGCCTCAGCGGAGACCTCGGCCCGGCGCACTCTCGCTTGATCTTCGGTGATCGCCCCGGTGTTGAGGTCGGCGTCGATCGCCATCTGCTTTCCGGGCATGGCGTCGAGGGTGAATCGAGCGCCAACTTCCGCGACGCGCTCAGCACCCTTGGTAACCACAACGAACTGAATGACCACGAGGATGAGGAAGATGACGGCGCCAATGATGAGCGACCCGCCCACGGCGACGTTTCCGAGTGCCTCGATGACCTGCCCTGCGTAACCCTGCCCCAACACGAGCCGCGTCGATGCGACGTTGAGACCGAGCCGGAACAGCGTGGCGACGAGCAAGAGCGAGGGGAATACAGAGAAGTCGAGCGGCCGCTTGACGAACATCGTGGTGAGCAGGATAACGAGCGCGAACAGAATGTTCACGATGATGAGCACATCGAGCATCCATGCGGGAACCGATACGACGAGGAGCATCACGATGCCTACGACCCCGATCGGGACCGCGAATGTCGCGAGATTTCTTCTCATGGTGGTTACTCCCGGTGTCAGGCGGTCTGTGGGGCGAGGCGGTGGGTGCCCTTGGCGGCACCCCTGGACTTGAGTGACATGACGAACGCGAGAACGCGCGCGACAGCCGTGTAGAGCTCGGCGGGAATTTCTTGGCCGACATCGCAGGCAGCGTGCAGGGCGCGCGCGAGGGCGATGTCCTCGACCATGGGGATGTCGTTCTCGGCTGCCTTCTCGCGGATCTTGAGGGCTACGGCATCCGCGCCTTTGGCGACCACGCGCGGCGCTGACTTGCCGGCCTCGTACTTGAGGGCAACCGCAATGTGGGTCGGGTTGAGCAGCACGACGTCCGCGCCGGTGACGGCCGCAATCATGCGATTTCGGCCCATGGCGAGCTGTCGTGACCGACGCATCGCGCGAATCATCGGGTCGCCCTCGGAGTTCTTGTTTTCGTCGGTGACCTCCTTCTTCGACATCCGGCTGCTCTTGCGGTTACGACGCATGACCACGACGATGTCCAGCGCTGCGAGCGCAAGACCCGCGACGATCGCTGATTGCATGACCGAAACGATGCCGCCCGTGGTTTCAGCCAGGAGGTTCGAGATCGGTAGGCCGCCCGCCACCTGAAGCACGGGCATGAGGCCTTGCATTACTGAGAACAACACGGTGCCCACCACTGCGGTCTTGAGCAACGCCTTGGCGCCCTCCCACAGCGCTTGAAAGCCGAAAATGCGCTTGACCCCGGCGACGATGTTGAACTGGTCGAAGCGCGGGGCAAACTTTTTGAGGTGGATTCCACCCTGCACCGCGGTCGCAGCGATGATCGCGATGACGATCACGAGGAACATGGGAGTCATCGCCGGAATGATCGTTGCCGTGCCCTCGTTCAGGAATCGCACGGCCGCCGCCGGATCGGGGGCAGCGATAACGTCGCGGAATCCGGTAACCATGGTGATGCCGGATGCCCGTACCGCGTCGATAGTCACGGGGAGCATCATCGCGCCAGCGCCGACCGAGATCCAGGCGACGAGGTCTTTGGAGTGGGAGAGCTGGCCCTTCGCCCGCACCTCCTTCATGCGTTTCGGAGTTGCCTTTTCGGTTTTCTCCTGTGAGTCGCTCACGAGAACGCCCCCAACATCGACGTGAGAACGCTCTGGGTGATCGACGCGACGACACGAGGAAGCGCAAGGAAGACGACGGCTGCGAAGGTGACGGTGATCAGGATCTTGAGGGGGAAACCAAGGGCAAAGGCATTGATCGCCGGTGCCACGCGAGTGAGCAGCCCAAGGCCGACATCCGCGAGGAACAAGACGATGACCATGGGGCCGGCGATCTGCAACGCCGAGAGGAACAACTGCGAGAAGCCGGTGACAAGGATCTCTGGGTTCGGCGCCGCCGAGAGCGTCATCGTCACGGGGATGGCGTCGAAGCTGCGCATGAGTCCGCCGAGGATGAGTTGGTAACCGTCCGTTGAGAACAGCAGGGCAAGCGCCGCCATGTGGAACAGCCGAGTGAACTGGGCGCCATTGACCATCGACTGGGGGTCGAACGCTTGGGCAAGTTGGAATCCGCCGAACAAGTCGATCAAGTTGCCTGCAGACTGAATCGCCGCAAACGCCATCATGACGAGGAAGCCGAGGAACAAGCCGACGAGCAACTGCATCACGATGGCGACCAGGAACGGACCCGTCTCGAGGGCCGCGTAGCCCCCCGTGACGCGCGGCGCAACGGCCAAAGCGAGCCCGACGCCGAGCATCGCTTTGATGCGTGCGGGGATTCCCGCGTGCGAGAACGGTGGCGCGATCACCAAGAACGCCGTGACCCGCACTCCGGCCAGCATCACGGCTTCGATCCATGCAGCGTCGAGTCCGAACACGTCACCCGCCCACCAGCTGGGGAATCCGCTCGAACAGCGTCTGCGTGAACGTGACGATCTCGGCGATCATCCATTGGCCGCTGATGACGAGCGCGACAGAGACCGCGACGGCCTTCGGTACGAACGAGAGCGTGACCTCTTGAATCTGCGTGATCGACTGGAACACGGATACCGCGAAGCCGACGACGAGGGCTGTAACGAGGATCGGTGCGCCGAGCTTGGCGGCGACGGTAAGCGCCTGAACACCGATGTCGATGACGACTGCGGGGTTCATGGGCCGAGTCCGTAACTGCCGACGAGGGCGGTGATGATGAGCCCCCACCCGTCGACGAGGATGAACAGCAAGATCTTGAACGGCAGCGAGATCATCACGGGCGGGAGCATCATCATGCCCATTGCCATCAGCCCCGCAGAGACGACGAGGTCAATGACGAGGAACGGAACGAAGATGACGAAACCGATGATGAAGCCCGCCCGCAATTCCGAAATCATGAAGGCCGGGATGAGGGTCTGCAGCGGCACGGTTCCCGGCGAATCCGGGTTGCTGAGGTCGGCCGCCCGGGTCATGAGACCGAGGTCTTCTTCACGCGTATGGGCGAGCATGAATTCTCTGAGCGGCCCCGAGGCCGCGTCGACCGCGGCCTGGAAGGTGATCCCGCCGTCGAGATAAGGCTGTACTGCGAGGGAATTGATGTCGCTCAAAGTCGGCCACATGATGAATACCGAGAGAAAGAGAGCGAGTCCGGCAAGTACCTGCGTTGGCGGAATCGTGGTGAGACCGATGGCGTTGCGAGTCATCGCCAGCACGATGAAGATTTTCGTGAACGAGGTCATCATGAGCAGGATCGCTGGAGCGATCGACAGCACTGTGATGCCCAGCAGCACGATGATCGAGGATGCCGGTGCGCCATCGGGCCCGTTGATCCCAACGTTCACGATGCCGTCGACAAGTCCGGTAACCGGATCAGTAGGTGTCGGCGTCGGAACCGGGTCTTCGGACGGGACTGCTGCCGCGCCCGTGATCAACAGCGAGATGACGGCTGCCGCGACCACCGCTCCCGCGGTGCGCAGGGCCGTGCCCGCCGTCACGGCTTGAGGCTGGCGAACGCGCGACGCCAGGTGTCACCCGAGAGGATCGACCCCGCGAGCAACGAACTGCCCCCGGGTTTCACCGCCTCGACCGCCACATCGCCGCCCTCTTCCGTGAGGACTCGTGTAAACGCCTCGGCGGGTGCCTCGGGCGCGTCCGATGTATGCAGGATGTTCACCGAATGCTCAGTGACACCCAGAAGAAACCTTTTGCCGTCCACATCGACAACCGCGACTGACGCCTTGGCGCCGACGCCCTGCCTGCCGACGACGGTGATGGCCTTGCCCTGTTTGGCGCGGTTTCCCTTGCCAATCTTGCGCTGGGCATACCAAATGACCCCGAGTACCGCCGCCAGGGACAGGACAACACGTAAGGCGAGAAACAGTGTGTCCACTAGAGCGTTGTCTCGGGATTGTCGAGAATGCGGGTGATTCGTACGGCATAGTCCTGATCAACCACGACGACATCGCCGTGGGCGATGAGCTTTCCGTTGAGCAGGATGTCGGCCGGGGTGCCCGCCGATCGGTCGAGTTCGACAATCGCACCCGGCTCGAGGGCCAGCAGGTCTCGGACGGCCATGCGGGTGCGCCCGATTTCGACGGTGAGTGCCATCTCGACGTTGCTGATTCGGCCAAGGTTTCCCGCCGAGGCCGGCGCCGGGGTGGGTGCGGCAGCGATTGCCGTAGCGTGCAGACGGATAGCAAACCAACCGATGGAACCCGCTGCCGTCGTGAGTTCGAACACAGCGGTGCCGGTCGCGGCGACGAGAGCCGAGGCATCCGATTCGGTGATTTCGCCGAGCACGCCCACGCCCAGCGTCGCACTGGCCGCCTCGATAGCGGGACGCACGAGTTCTGCAGGCTCGGCAAGCGCTTCGTCAACGCCCGCCGCCTCGGCGAGCACCGTGCGGTCGTTGAGCACGAGTGCGATGTCGGCGGAGCGAACACCTACGAACTCGGCGGCAAGCGCCACGGAGAACGGACCGGAGAGTTGTTCCGGTGACGGATGGTTGACGACTGTTGGCCGCTCAGCCCCGGGTAGAGCGTCAGCGAGCGCCTCCACTGCTGCCACCTGCATCGCGTAGTCGCGGGTCGCGCTCGTCGTCGGCACCGTGGTGCTGGTCTGCGCTGCCGGGTTCATGGTGTCTCCTGAGTATCGACGATCACGCAGGCGAGCTGCGATCCGCTCGCTCCCACCGCAGCCTTGGCCATGACGTGGCCTTCGACAGCGAAGTTGAGCGGGCGATTCTTCGAATGGGTCATACGGATGAGGTCTCCCTCGGCGAGCCCGAGCACGACCTCTGGTCTTACCCGTGTCGGCTGGAACTGAAGCGACACCCGTACGGGAACGCCCGCAAGGTGCGCGAGCATAAGGTCGAGGGGCTCGTCCTCACTGGCGTGCGATAGCTCATTTCCCTCCCGCACGAGCGCATCCGCTGGCAGGGCGAACGTGATGAGAGATGTTGAGCCATCGACCGTTAGTTCGAGCGATGTGATGATCGTCGCATCCGTCGGCCCCGCTGCCTTCGCGGCTTGCGGCGTGTACTCGATTCGGTCGACCTTCATGTTCTGCGGGAACCCTGCGCCAAGGCTGTACGCCATTGTCGCCAGTGCTCCGCTCACGACCTTGGTGATGAGCGCTTGCTCGATGGGCGAGAAGGGTCGCTCGGGAATGTGACCGCTGCCAGCACCCCCGAACATCCGTTCTGCCCAGCCGAGTGCGTCCTGGAGGGGGAATTGCATGACGCCGCGCGCGAGCACGGTGTCCATGGACAGCAAGATCATTGCCGCCGATTCGGGAAGTCCACCGATGTAGTCGTCATAGGAATGGAGCGAGACCCCGAGAACGGCGACGTGGCAGTCGGTGCGTAGCTTTGACGACAGTTCGGTCGCCCAGGAGCGAGCGAAGGTATCCATGCCACGCAGGAGCTCCGCGGACTGCTCACGCGGAAGTCGGGTGGGGCGAGCAAAGTCGTACGGCTCGATCTCGGCGTTCTCATCAGGGGTCCGCGAGGGTACGCCAGACACCACCTGAATCGTCACACGCCGAACTATCGGTCGCTTCCGCGACCGCGTTAGTAGATCTCCGCTCGAATTCGAGCCAGGTTGCTACCCCCCGGCGACCACCTCCGGAATGAGTGCGGCGGCGTCGCCACTGAGGTCGGTGAGGACGACGATGTCGACCCGTCGGTTGAGCGGTGATTCGCCGTTGACCACCGGATGCACCCCGCCAAAGCTCGTCGACGAAATACGTTCGGGCGCGATGATGTCCTTCTCGACCAGTCGGCGGAGCACTGCTGTACTTCGCGCCCCTGCAAGCTCCCAATCGTTGAGGGCCGGCGAGCCCTGGCCGTACGGGTCGATGTGGCCCTCCACCGAGACGTGGTTGGGGATGCCCGCGAGCGCGGAACCGACGGCGTCGATCGCGGTGAGGGCGGTGGGCTGAAGGTACGAGCTGTCTCCGGCAAAGTACGCTTGTCCGCCGATGAGCTTGATCGTGAGTCCGCGCTCGTCGATGGTGAAACTCACCTGATCCTGAAGCCCTTGGGAGGAGAGGTTCGCCGTGATCTGACTGATCAGGGAATCGAACTTCGCGACCTCTTTCTTTGCTTCTTGCTTCTTGGTGTCTTCGGGAGTGTCCTGCGAGGTGAACCCGACGCCTTGCTTGTCGACATATTCGGGCTTGACGATCACACCCACCGACGAATCGACGGTGGTACTCGGTGTCGTACCGAATCCCGTCGCGAGCGAGTCCTTCAACTGCGCGTACTTGTCTGCGTCGATGCTCGACATCGCGAACAACACCAGGAACAGGCACATCAGCACCGTGATCATGTCAGCGTAGGAGACCAACCATCGCTCATCGGCATGACCTTCATCGGCGTGGCCACTTTTGTGACCACGCCCTTTTCGGCTCATGCGGCTTTCGCCAGCGCGTGCGCTGGCACGAGCGCCCGAAGGCGCTCACCCACCACGCGAGGCTGGTTGCCGGCTTGAAGGGCAAGGACGCCCTCCACGATGATGGTCATTCGCTGCACGTCAAGTTCAACGAGGCGAATCAATCTCGTGCCGATGGGAAGCCACAGGAAGTTGGCCGAGAGCACGCCCCAGAGCGTGGCAACGAATGCCGCGGCAATCGAATGGCCAAGTGAGGCGGGGTCGGACAGGTTCTCGAGCACATGGGTCAGAGACACCACGGTGCCGATAATGCCGATAGTGGGCGCGTAGCCGCCCATCGACGTGAAGAATTTGGCGGCCTGGCGCGCGGCGCGTTCGCGGGTCGCTACCTGGTCTTCCAGCATGATGGCGAGATCTTCCGCGTCCATGCCGTCGGCAACACCCTGTAGCGCTGATTTCAGGAAATCGTCATCGATCTTGTCTGCTTCTTGCTCAAGCGCGAGCAACCCTTGCCTTCGGGCAACCTCGGCGAGTTCTACGACCTGATCAATCGTGGCTTGTGGCTTGTATTTGACGCCGATGAAGGCGCGCGGCAACGACTTTATCGCCTGGATCGCATCGGGAATTGTCGTGCTCGCAATTCCCACTGCAATTGTCGCGCCGAACACCAGCACCATCGGCGCTGGCAGCAGAATTGCATTGAGGGACGCACCCTCCATCGTCATCATCGCGATCAAGGCCCCGAAGGCGATCGCGATGCCGATAATGGTTGCCGGATCCATCAGCGACTCCCGGAAGGAACTGAACGCTCAGCACGATCGAACGGAACGACACCGAGAGACGTGCCCGGGCCATCAAAGGTCGGCGTCGCCCGTGCGCGAGCGATGACCCCGGCACGGTAGGCCGCGATCATCTCGATAACTTCTTCCATCGACTCCGTGACGATGTAGCTGGTGCCCCCCACGAGCGTCAGCGTGGTGTCCGGGCTGGACTGAATCCGCTCGATGAGGTCAGGGTTGACCGCGAAGCGCGTGTTGTTGAGTCGCGTTACCACGATCATGATGACTCCCCCATTGGGCCGACAAAGAAGAGTCGGCGCTATTCCCCACTCTCGGCGGGGGAGTTATTCATGTTAGGGCGATTGCGTACCCCATTTGGGTTGCGCCTGTACCCCACTTATGGGGTCAGAACAACCGGATTCGGCTCGTTTTAGGAACTATTAGCGCTTCAGGTTGGTCAGCTCCTGCAGGACCTCGTCAGACGTGGTGATGATGCGGGCATTTGCTTGGAATCCGCGCTGGGCGACGATGAGGTTGGTGAACTCCTGAGAGAGGTCGACGTTCGACATTTCGAGTGCACCACCCATGAGCGAACCGATACCGCCACTTCCCGCAGCGCCAAGAGTTGCCGCTCCAGAGTTGATCGACGTGCGGTACGTGGAACCACCTGCCTTTTCGAGACCCCCCGCGTTGACGAAGGTCGCGAGCGCGATGCGGGCAATTGCCTCCGTCGAACCGTTGCTGAATGAACCCACGAGGGTGCCGTCCTTGGCGAGCGAGAACGACTGAAGAGTTCCTGGCTCACGACCGTCCTGATGGGCACCCGCGATCGTGTCGAGTCCGGCGTAGCCAGTGACACCGCTCAGGTCGACCGCGATCCCGCCGACGGTGATGGTGCCGCCAGAGGTGAGAGTGCCACCGGTAAAGGCCATCGAGCCGGTAACGGTAGTTCCTCCGTCGACCGCGCTTATGTCCCATCCAGTCGCGGTGCGTGAGAAGGTCATCGAGAGAGTGCGGGGGTCACCCGTGACGTCGTAAACGTCGACGTCACGCGTGAGTGAGGTTCCGACGGCAGCTCCCGATGGCAGGTTGCCCAACATGGTTACCGCGGTCGTCTTTACCGCCGGTGCTACCGCATTTTGCGGGAGCGTGATCGGCCCCACTGCGCCACCGGTCGTGGGAACGACACCGCCGGTCGCCGTCCAGCCCTGAACCAGCGCGCCATCCGGCGTGACCAATCGACCGCCAGCATCGAACGAGAATGATCCCGCCCGCGTGTACAGAGTTTCACCACCGGTCTGGACCACGAAGAATCCGTCGCCGGAGATCATCATGTCCGTCGAGCGGCCAGTTGCTTGCGCAGAACCCTGAGAGAAGTTCGTCGAAATCGCAGCTACTTGAACACCGAGCCCGACTTGTGCCGGGTTGCTTCCTCCCGCCTCGGTTTGCGGCCCGCTCGCGCCACGCGTGAGTTGGGAGAGGGTGTCTTGGAATTGGGTTGCCGACGCCTTGAAGGCTGTGGTGTTGACGTTGGCGATGTTGTTACCCGTGACGTCGAGCATCGTCTGATGGGAACGCAGTCCCGAAATCGCTGAATACAGTGCGCGAAGCATGATGAGCCTTTCGTTGGGTGGAGCTAGGAAGCGGTGGTGACGCCAGAGATGACGTCGAGACGGACTGACTTGTCGCCGATGGTGACGGTGGGGATGGAGTCGGCGAACGACACGGAGGTGGCAATTCCCTTTTGCTGCGTGCCATCCGAGTCGATGTAGCCGACCTCTTTTCCGATAAGTCCGGAGGCGGCCATTCGCATCTGCAGCGAGAACGACTCTTGCGAGAGGTTCGACATGGTGGTGAGTTGCTCCATGCTCGCGAGCTGGGCGGTTTGGGTCATCATCGCGTTGGTGTCCATGGGTGAGCTGGGGTCTTGAGCGCGAAGCTGCGCGACGAGAAGTTGCAGAAACATCTCGCCGTCCATCTTTTGCTTGGATGCGTTGGTCACCGAGCTTGCCGATGCCGGAACCTGCACGCTGCTGTTGGCAACGATGGAGTCAATGGCGTTGGTCATGGTGTCCTTTCTGATCTATCTGGTTTCAAGCGAGAACGTCGAGGCCGGTGTCGACCTGTGATGAGAGCGACGCTGTGCGGATGCCCGTGGCTGCGGCCGCGGCACCGGATTCGCTCCCGCGGAGCACTGGGGTGAACTCCCGTGGAGCGTTGTCGCGCCCGGAAGGCTGGTTACCGGACGAGAGGTCGAGCGTCGCTTGACCACCGGTACCGGAAAGGTCTCGTCGCAGGTCAGTCATGATCGACTTGATAGCCTCACGAGCTTGTTCGGTTGGGGCGATGAGCTCGATTCGCATGTTTTCGCCGCTCACGTGCGCACGCACGGCGACGGGGCCGAGATTGTCCGGCGTGACCTGAATGGTGATGGTATGCGTTCCGTCACCGAAGGAGCGAAGCCCCTGAATGGGACGGCTGAGCTGTCCGACGAGGTCGGGCGCCTGGGCGCGGGCCGGCGCAGCGGGAGCCGCGACCTCGTCGGGGGTCTGAAGTGCCGTCACGACGGGTGTCGCGACAGGAGTTGCCGCCACCGGGGCAGTGGCCGGGGGTGGAGTGGGCGCGACATCGGCGGATGCGGTGGCGCTGGTTGACCGGGCCGTTGTGGCCGGAGCATCCTTGGCCGAAACGGCGGAGAGTGCGCTACTGGCCGCCTCCGTCTCCGCGGCGGTCGATCCCGTCGGAGTGGTCACGAGAAGAGGAACCGGCGCCGCGACCACTACGGGAACGCCATCCGCAAGGGGCGCGGCGACAGCAGCGCTGCCGTCGGTGCTGGCGGCCGCATCCGCGTCATCGGCCTTTGTAGGTTTCGTCTTCGTCTCGACGACAGCGTCGGAGGTAGCAACTGCGGCGGCCGCCGGGGCGATCGAGCCGTCGAGTGCTGCCGCCAAAGCGACGGGCGAGCCCTCGACGGGGACTGTCGGTGCCGATGTGCTCACCCCGCTCGTGGCGGCGGCGGGCGCGGGTTCTGTCCCGTCCGACACCACAGCGGTCGCCACAAGGTCGGGGGTCACCGCTGTGGTGATCGCGGTGGCTGTCGGTGCCGCATCCGGTGTCTCCGCGGCTGTCGCATCCGCCAGCGTGGGCGTCGCCGTCGAGGTTGGCGACGATTCCGGCGCAACAACAATGGAGAGCGCGGGGGTGGTGGCAGCGGGTAGTGACGCCTCCCCCGTCGTCGTAGAGGCGGTCGTCGATGCGGATGACGTCGTGGCGGCGGGCGAAGCAGAGACCGTCGAATCGACAAGCGACGACACGGCACTGTCGAACTCCGCAGCGAAGAGAGCCGGATCGGTGGACTCTCCCTTGGCGCTCGACCCGGACGTGTCGGGGGCGACCGACGCGGGGGCGCTCGGGGCGACGGTGCTCATGAAATGCTCCTAGTCAGAATGGCGGCTTGCGCGTTGATGAGGGCCTGCAGCGCATCGGAGGTGGACATCGCGGTCGTGGACTTGGCGGGTGCGTCTGGGGCAACTCGGCGAATGGTCGCGATGTCCGAGTCGTCGAACCAGATCTTCTGTTCGGTGACCGTGCGCCCCTCAAAGGGCGCGTGAATGACGTTGCCATTGCCCGAGTAGATGACGATATGAGCGCCGCCGTCGAGCACGATGAGGTCGCCCGGCTTCGCATCGGCGAGCTTGCCGACTTCCGTGCCTGCAGTCATTTGCTCGTCCATGCTGCGACCGACGGTGATCCCGGCGTCGCCGAGTGCTTTCTGCACAAGGCCCGTGCAGTCGATTCCCGAAGAACTAGTTCCACCGAACACATACGGCACGCCCTCGTACTTCCCCGCCGCCGCGACAATTCCTGCGCCGGTCGCGGTGGTGGTGCTCGCCTGATTCGCCTCGTCTTGGGCTTGAAGGGCTGCGATGAGTTTCGCAAAGAGCTCCTGCGACGTTGAGGTACTCGTCGTCGTCGCACTGGCGCGGCCCGCGAGTTGATCAAACGTGGTCTGGATGCGCTGGATCGAGACCATCGAATCGGTGGTGACGGTCACTGTTCGCCCTCCCCATTCGCTACATGCCACGCTCGCGACGACAGGTCATCGAGCAGCAGCTGTTCGTCGCGCAGTTCTTCGGCGCGCTTTCGCTCTTCGAACCTCTCCTCGAGCTTCTCGAACCCGAGCGACTTGCGGTGGGCATCCGAGTGCGCGGCGACAGCCTTGTCGACCTCCGCAGCGTTTGCCTTGTCGACCTCGCCGAGCTCCGAGAGCATGCTCGCGGACGACGCGCGCGTTGCCGCTATCGACGCCAGTGACGCATGGGCGGTCGGATCTTCATGGCCTTCGGCAAGCGTTCGGCGAATCCGTCGAGTACGGGCAAGGCCCACCGCTTCGCGATCGCGGGCTGAGTTGAGTTCCGCCGCGCGCTGGTCTTCTTCCAGTTTGCGCAGGCGAAGGAGTCCCGCGAGTGAGAACTGGGCGCTCATGCGGCAGCCCCACTCTCGAACATGCTGGTGATACGCGCGAGACGAGCCCACGCTTCGTCTTGTGGGGTGAGGTCGTGCATGTCCTGCTGCAGGAAGCGCGCGATCTCCGCCTGATGACCGACCGCGGCGTCGACGAGCGGGTTGGATCCCGGCTGGTACGCACCCACGTCGAGCAGGTCCTGTGCACTCATGCGGGCGGCAAGCACCTTCTTGAGGGATGCCGCGACGGCACGATTCTCGGGGGAGGAAACACGCGACGCCACCCGGGAGACTGACGCCAGTACGTCGATCGCCGGAAAGTGACCCGCGAGCGCGAGTTTGCGGTCGAGCACGACGTGGCCGTCGAGAATCGAACGGACGGCGTCTGCGATGGGTTCGTTGTGGTCGTCGCCCTCGACAAGAACCGTGTACATGCCTGTGATCGAACCGAATTCGGCGGTTCCCGCGCGCTCGAGGAGGCGCCCGAGGAGTCCGAATACCGATGGTGGGTAGCCGCGAGTCGCGGGGGGCTCACCGACCGACAAGCCGATCTCACGTTGAGCGAATGCGACTCGGGTGAGCGAGTCCATCATGAGCATGACGTGTGAGCCCTGGTCTCGGAACGATTCGGCGATTCGGGTGGCGGTGAACGCGGCGCGCACCCGGAGCAGGGCGGGTGCATCCGCAGTCGAGACGACGACCACTGAACGGGCGAGCCCCTCTTCGCCCAAGTCATCGTCGAGGAATTCGCGAACCTCACGACCTCGCTCACCTACGAGGGCGATGACAGACAGTTCGGCGTCGGAACCACGCGCGATCATCGACATCAGCGATGACTTACCCACGCCGGAACCGGCAAATAGGCCCATCCGTTGGCCCCTGCCCACGGTAGCGAGGGTGTCGAGCGCGCGCACTCCCAGCGACAGCGGTGTGTCGATCCGAGCGCGATCCATTGCCGAGGGTACTTCGTTGTCGACTGGCACCCACGCGTCAGCGACGAGCGGCCCCTTACCGTCGATGGGTCGACCCATGCCGTCGAGCACGCGACCGAGCAATCCGTGACCGGTCGGTACCAGCATCCGGGTGCGGCGAGTACGGACAGGTGTACCCGCGGCAAGGTTCTCGACCGGATCGAGGAGCATCGTCGTAAGCACTCCGGTCGCCACCGCAACCACCTCCGCGCGCGCGGACTCGCCAATCACAACGACATCGCCAATGCTGGCTTCGAGGCCTCTTACGTCGATACGCAGGCCGGCAACCGAGGTGACGGAGCCGACGCGCTCGGGGCGCGCCGCCTCCAGCATGGCGTCAAGGCGCGCGGGCCTGAAGATCGTGGCGGTCATGCTGCACTCTCCGTGAGCGCTGCCCGCGCGCGCTGGAGCGAGGCGGAAACCCGAGCGTCGATCGAACCGTGACTCAGGTCGATGACGGCGTCGCCCGGGTCGAGCGAGTAGTCGGCGACGATTTCGACGCCAGGGCTCGTGCGGCCGTCCGCGAGGATGATGGCGACGTCCTGGGGGTTCAGACGCACCACGCTTCCCGCGGGAACGGCGTCGGTGGTGGCCCGCTCCAGCGCAGTGCGTGCCGAGCCGTCACCGGTCGCAAGTTCATGCCCGACGATCACCTCGGCCAGTTCCATCGCCGCGGATGCGATCGACGCATCGATGGACTGCAACACAGGCACCTGCCGTGCGCGATAGTCCTCAGCAGCGCGAGCGAGAGCCTCAAGTGCCGACCCGATCTGGTCGCGTGCGCGCTCGGCGGCCTCAGCCGCCTCCCTGGTCAGGGAGTCTCGAAGCTCGGCAATCTCCGCATCGGCTTGCTTCCGGCCCGCAGCGTAGCCCGCGGCGTGTCCGCGGATGCTGTCGCGCTCGCCACCGCCCTGGCCGGGTATTGCGGGGAAGCTCAGGGGCGCGAAGGCAGGTTCAGTCGGCATCGGGTACACCCTCGCCCTCGTCCGTACCCTCGTCGTCCGTCACCTCTTTGACTGCGATGGCTCCGGACGATTCGAGTTCGCGCATCGCCTTGACGATCTCCGAGCGCGCCTCGACGACTGCCGACTTTCGCACCTTGCTGAGCAACGAGATCTCGTCGTCGAGCAATTCACGGTTGCGCTCAGACATGTTCGCGCGAACGAGCTCGGCTACCGCGGGGTCGGCCTCGTGCAACGCCACGGCGAGCGCGGCCGCGTCGAGCCCACGGATGATCTGCTGCACGTCTCGGTCCTCGAACTTCACCAGGTCGCCGAAGTTGAGCATCCGGGAGCGCATCTCCTCGGCGAGCTGCGGGTCGCGCCGCTCGATCTCTTCGAGGAGTTCGTACTCGGCCGCCACGTCAGAGCGCTTGACGATGTCCACGAGGGGCTGTACACCGCCGGTGATCTCCGTCGAGTCCGCGGGCATCACGGCCGAACGAATGCGCTGCCGGAGCGTCTCCGCCACGATTTCGACGATCTCGGGGCTGGGAGTTCCCATGGTGGCGAGAGCCTGCGCGATATCGGCCCGGATGCTCGTGGTGAAGGTACCCAACACGTGTGAGGCGACTTCGGGCCGGAGGTGGGCAAGCACGAGGGAGATGGTGCCGGGGGCTTCACCTTCGAGTACGCGGGACACATGCGAGGGGTCGATGGTATCCATGAACTCGAACGAGTGGCCCCCGGCAGCGGACGTCGCTCGGTCGATAAGACCGGCTGCACGTTCTTCGCCGAACGCTGTTTCCAACAGGGTGGCTGCGGCGTCGCGACCACCTCGAGCATCCGTACGCCCGGTTCGGGTCCTGGCGTGGAACTCTGTGATCGCCGCCTCGGCGTGACCTTCCTCTACTTTTCGCAGTCGAATGATCTCGGCCGCGATCTCCTCGGCTTCCGCTTCGGAGAACTGCCGCATGACTTGAGCCGCATGAGCCTGCGACATCTGCATGATGACGAGTGCCGCCGTCTCCATGCCGGTCATGGTGCTCACGCACGGCTCCTGTCATCCATCAAGGTGCGGAGGTGGTCAGCCATACGCTCGGGGCTCGACGCCGCGAGGTTATCGATCTCCTGGCGCATGCGCTCGACTCCCGGTTCATCAAGAGACGGACCGAAGTCTGCAAATGCGGAGGGGCCAGCGACGAGAGGCTGCGTGGGAGGCAATACGCCCGCGGCGGCAGCCGCGTCGATAGCCTGCGCCTGACCGGGCTCGAGCGTGTCACGCACCTGGGTCATCTCGCCCAGATCCTTCTCCGCCTGCTTGTCCCTGCGCTTGCGGTAGCCGCGAATCCCACTCATGAGGATGATGAGAACGATAATCGCGCCGGCCACGGGCACTGACGTCGTGACGATCTGGGTGATGCTGCTCTGTAGCTCTGACGCGCGAGCTTCTTCGAGCGCGGAAGCTGCGGTCCCGCTGTCCACCTTTGCGAAGGTGACGAGTTCGACCTTGACCGCGTCGCCGCGTGTTTCGTCGATTCCGGCGGCAGCGGCCACGAGCCCCTCGAGCATCGCCGTGGTCATGCCGGTCGCGGCATCCTTGTCGATAGCAACAGACACCGTCTGGCGTTCAATATCGCCCGCGGGTATCTGAGTCGTTTCGGTGACCTTGTTGATCGCATTGGTGCGATTCGTCGTCTCGTTGGTATAGGTTCCATCGCCGGTCGCTGTGGTCGGAACTGCGATGCTGTCGGCCCCGAGCACGCCGGTACCTGCGCCCGTTCCGGTCCCGGTGTAGTCCTGTTTGGTCGTCGATTCTTGCAGGGCCGGTCCGCCCTCCGGGGTCGTGAAGGTCTCTTCGACCCGCTGGCCCGAAGCTAGATTCATGCTCGCCGCCACCACCACTGTCGCCTTGCCGACACCGACCACACGATCGAGCATCGACTGCACCGCCGAGCGCACCCGATCCTCGTAGGTCGAGACCTGTTGGTCGGAACTTCCGGTGGCGCCCGTGCCTACTGCGGATAGCACGGTGCCGTCGGCCGATACGACGGACACATTCTCAGGGGTAAGCCCGTCGACGGAAGCGGCTGTCAGGTGGGTGATCGCCTGAACCTGGTCCGCTGTGAGGTGTACTCCGGAGTCGGTATCGACGAAAACGGAAGCAGTCGGATCTTGCTTCTGGGACACGAACACCGACTGCTCGGGGATCGCGAGCTTGACCGACGCCGTTCGTACTCCCTTGATCGACTCGATGGTCGACGCGAGTTCGCCTTCGATCGCACGCTTGTAGGTCACCGACTGCTGGAATTCAGACGCCGTAACACCCATCGCGTCCAGCAGGGCATACCCGCCATTGGCAAGACTCGGAAGGCCGGCGGCCGCGGCCTTGAGGCGGGCCGCGTTGACTTCGGAATCGGGAACCAGGATCGTCTGGCCGCCGTCGGTGAGCTGGTATGGCACCCCGGCCGAGTCGAGTTGGTCGACGATCGCGCTCGCATCCGAACCGCTCAGCCCAGAAAACAGCGGCGAATACGTCGAGCGCGTGAACCAGGCACCGAGGGCAATTGCGCCGACCACGACAACCGCGACACCGATGATGGCGATGGTCCTCTGGCCGACAGTGAACTCCCGTAGCGCGTGGGTGATCCGGCCGAACGCGGCGGAGACTTCCTTGGGCATCAGGCCTGCATTCTCATGATCTCGTTGAACGCCTCAATGCCCTTGTTTCGCACGGTCGCAACGACTTCCATCGTCACTTGTGCGCGGGTGGCTGCGATGGTGGCTTGGTGGATGTCATTGAGATCCCCGGTCACCGCCTTTACCGCCAGCGAATCGGAGGTTGACTGAAGCTGCTGCAGGTTGTCCACCGCGCCAGCGAGGGTGGACCCGAAGTCTGTGCCCGCCCCCGCAGTACCCTGCGTCCCCTGCGTGCCCGAAAGATACGTCGTCGGGGAGACGCCGGACACTGCACCGATGGGGATAACCACTAGCTCTTGCCGATCTGAATTGCAGCCTCATAGGTGGACTTGGCTCGGTCCACGACAGCCGCGTTGGCCTCGTAGCCGCGCTGCGCCATGATCAGGTTGCCCATCTGCTGGCCAAGGTCGATGTCCGGGTAACGGACATAGCCCTCGGCATCGGCGAGCGGGTGGTTGGGTTCGTACACGAGGCGACCCTCGGACTTCGATTCAGCCGCTGCCTCGACGTAGACGCCAGTGGTTCCCTCGCCTGCTTTGGCGATGATGTAGCGCGCTTGGAACGCCTGTTCGTTTGTCGCGCGAACGGTATTGACGTTGGCGATGTTGTCCGAGATGGCATCGAGCCACTTGCGGTGGACTGTGAGCGCGGTTCCCGCGATCGCGATTGCGTCGGTGGCCATCGGTTACCTCATCGCCGCGCGTACGTAGTTGAACTGGGCGCTTGCGGCATTCGAAGCGAACTGAAAGCGGAGCACCGTGTCGATGTTCGAGAGGGTCTCGGTGTCGAGGTTGACGTTGTTTCCGTCGAGCCGAGTGGGGTCGAGCGACACTTTGGTGGTTGGCGCAACTTCGCCGCTGCCATTCTTGACCGAGGCAGCAAGCGCATCCTCGAAGGAGACGCGTTGGGCTTGATAACCAGGGGTGTTGACGTTCGCGATGTTGTTGGCGATGGCGCGCTGACGTGCGGCAAGACCATCCAGCGCACTGGTAAGTGCGTTCATGGTGACCGAATCGAACACGGAGTTCCGTTCCATCTCAAGATGACAAGAACGGCCGATCCGTGGCCAATGGTTAAGTGAGCTATCCGTGCTCTGTTGTAGCTATCGGCGGATTCGTTGGCGCCGTTAGCACTTTCTTCAAAAACAACCCGAACTCAGTACTAGCCTTCGACGTCGAGGTACGCCGCTTGGTGTCCCCGCACCGGTTCAGCAGCCTTGATCGCGGCGAGATGATCACCGGTCTTTCGGCGAGTTTCCTCGAGCGCTTCAAGTGCGATGCGTTGCCGGTCGATGAGGTCACGGACCGCATGCGCGTACTCGTCGGGCAACGGGCCGATCATCGTGGGGGGTGACCAATCCGCCGAAGCGATACGACCGCCATCGTCGAGCGCCTCCCCCGACGTGAGACGAGCAAGATCGCCTTCCAGCTCATTCATGATGAGACGCCAGGAGGCGTTGACTTCACTTCGATCAGGCATAGCCGAGATCGCCGTTCGGCTGCACTTCGTGACGCTCCGTCGCTTGCGCTGCGACGATCGCCGCTGCTTCGTGCCACGTCTGGCGAAGCGGTTCGAGAATCGAGATGACCTCCCGAGTGCGTTCGATCGAGTGCTCGACGTTGGCACTGACCAGCTTCGTCGACGAGAACAGGTAGATCGCGAGAAGATTCTGACCGCCGTCCCACCGCTCCACATCAAGCGTGCCGGCGAGCTCCGCGACGATATCTTGAGCGTGGATCAGGTAGCCGGATGCTCGGCCCCAATTCTGCTCGGACTGAGCTGCCTCAGCGCGCTGCAAGTCGAGCATGAGCCTGTCGAAGAGCATCGTCAGAAGACGGTTGGGGGATGCCGAGAGAATCGCATCCTGGTTGTACTGTGCCCGCGCGAGGCGCGGATCCTGGGTCATCGTCATGATCATCCTGTGCTCGTGGTCAGGGCCGCCAGTTGCGAGGTCAGCCAACTGGATTGCGCTTTGAGGTTGCTCAGTGAAACTTCGAGGGCCGAATAGGTGCGCTCAAGACTGGTGCGCTGAGCCGCGAGCCGCACATCCCAACTCGCGATCTGGTCGTTGAGCGAGGTGAGAGAGGACTGCTGGCCGGTAATCACCTGGGTGATCGTGCCGGTGTACTGGTTCGATCCGGCATCGGCGGCGGTGGCGACCCGATCGGCGATCGTCTGAAACATCGCCTGCGTTCCCGCCGGGTCGGCGGCGAGCGCGGCGGTGAACTTGGCGGAGTCGTACTCGATGCCGCCATCCTTCGTGATCGTGATGCCGATCTCCGAGGGGGATCTACCCGCAACCGGGGCTGATGCCGCCGTGAGCAGGAGGGAGTTCATTTCGCGAGCCGTGCTGTTGCCGGTGAACACACCGGCGGTGGTGACCGCTGCGCCTGTCGATGATGTGGTTTGCGAAACCACCGATTTGCTGCCGATGAAGTTGAATACGGCGGTCAGGTTGGCGACGAGGTTCGACGCGAGCGAGCTGATACCCGCGGTGTCCTTCGCCACCGAGACCGTCACCGGGGACGCTTCGACAGACGACACCGTGACAGAGAGGCCGGGCAGGATGTCGGCAAACGTGTTGGTGGACGACGTGATCACCTGTTCGGCGGCGGTGCCTGCCCACAAGGTGACCGAGGCGTCAGCAGCACTCGTGACCGTCGCAGCGCCGGGTGCAGCGAACAGGTCAGGTGCGGTGCCCGCCGTGACATCGGCGGCAGTACCGCGAAAGACTTGGAATGCTCCAGAAGCGCCAGTGGCCGCGGAGGTCAGTTGGAGCCGATACAGCGGATCGCCAGTACCGGAGTCGGTCCCTGCCGAAACTCGAGTGGCCTTGACACCCGCGGAAGACCCGTTGATGGCATCGGCAACATCCGACATCGAAGTGGATGCCGCGGTGAGCTCGACCTTGGTGCCGTCAGAGGTGACGATCGTGAACGTCGCGGGGCTGTCGGGCCAGGCGGTCATCGCCGCAGACACGGAGACTTGAGCCTTTGCTACCGAGGTAACGCTGAGGTCGATCTGACCCGTCGAAGAACCGGGGGCGGCGGTGACAGAAACACTGGCCGCACTCGACGTGGCGGTGAAGAGATCAACGGATGCCGGAAGAGCGGTCTTCTTCGCAAGAGATGCGAGCGAGGCCACCGAGGTGTTGAGGCCTTGGAACGCACTGACCAGAGTCTGAGTGCTCGATACCTTCGCCTTGAGCAGCGTCTGGGGCTGCGACTCGACGGTCATGAGTTGGTTGATAAGGGACGTGGTGTCCAGCCCGCTGACGAGGCCGTCGATAGCAAGCGATCCCATGGTGTCCCTTCCTGGTTAGCGGGAAGCCATCTTCCGGGCGGTGCCGGCGGTTGACCCGTTAGGGCCCACCGCCGTCACCGCCACGGAGAATGTGCGTCAGTTCAGTTGAGTTCGACTGGGACTAGCGCAGGAGCTGCAGGATGCCAGAGGTGCTCTGGTTGGCCTGGGCGAGCATCGCGGTACCAGCCTGCTGCAGGATGTTGGCACGCGTGTACTTGACCATCTCCTCCGCCATGTCCGTGTCGCGGATTCGCGATCCGGCCGCCGACAGGTTCTCCTTCGAGACTGCCAGGTTGCGGATGACGCTCTCGAAGCGGTTCTGCTGTGCACCGAGGTCCGCGCGAGCGGTCGACACCGACGAGATGCGAGCGTCGATCGCCGTGATGGCGGCCGCTGCCGTTGTCGCGTTGGTGAAGTTGAGCACGCCGCCGGCAACAGCCGCGCTCGTACCGAAACCGGTACCAGACGAGGCATCGGTGCCTGCGGTACCGCCACCGACTACAGCGCCACCGGTGAGCGAGCTCACGACGAGCTGGTTGTTCTGGTTGACCGTCGCGCTGAGCTTGCTCTTGAAGCCGGTGTCGGCGTTGAGGGCAGTGGCGACTTCCTGAACCGTCTTGTACGCACCCGCGGCGCCCAGCGTGACGCTGATCGTCGTGTCGGTCGTGCCGTCGGTGACGGTGAACGCCTGGGCGCCGGTCACGTCGGTCGGGGTCAGGACGTCAAACTTCGCGCCAGCACCACCGGTGGTGAGGCCAGCAGCCAGGCCAGCGATGTTCGTGAGGTTGACGGCGATGCGGCTTGCCGCGTCACCGTTCGCGCCCACCTGGAAGCTCAGCGTGGAAGCCGAACCATCGAGCAGCTTGGTGCCGTTGAAGTCGGTGCCGCCAGCAATGCGGCCGAGCTCGGTCGTGAGCGCGGACACCTCAGTGGTGATCGCGGCGCGCGACGTGGTGTTGTTCGAGTCGTTACCGGCCTGAACTGCAAGGTCGCGCATGCGCTGCAGGATCGTGTGGACCTCGGAGAGCGAACCTTCAGCGGTCTGGATGACCGAGATGCCGTCCTGTGCGTTGCGGGAGGCGACCGTGAGGCCACCGACCTGCGACTTGAGGCCCTCAGAGATCGCGAGGCCTGCCGCGTCATCCGCAGCGCGGTTGATGCGAAGACCGCTGGAAAGCTTCTCCAGCGACTTGGACAGGTCATTCTGCGTGTTGGTGAGGTTGCGGTACGAGTTGTTCGCCGCGATGTTGGTGTTGATTGACATACCCATGGTGATTTCCTCCGTGATGTGGGCTTAACGAGCCGGTCCATCCGTGGTCCGGCACTGTTGACATTCGGTTGTTACTGGATGAGCGTTAGTGAAGTTCCCGAAAGGGGGGTCTGAGGCTGGTGTTACTGGTGTGACTCACGAGACTGCCGATTGTTCCCACCCGGTGTCCACGAGGCCGTCGACCATTCCAGCCTTGGCGTACTCGGCGACACGAGCGAGATATGCAGCACGGCGCACAGGCGCGATGCGAGATTCGGCGGCAGCGGCGGCGGCGGCGCGCTCATCCTCCGCGTAGTGAGTGGAGAGACCATCACGAATGAGGCGCACTGCCTCCGAGCGCTTCTGCGATACCGCGGAGTGGGTAAAGCCCAGTTCCTCCGCGATCTCCTTGACCGTGCGCTCCTCGAAGTAGATCTGCTCGATGATGTAACGCATGTCGTCGGGCAGTGCAGCAACGGATGAGCGCACGAACACCGTGCGTTCCTGCGTGATGACCGTCTCTTCGGGGGTCGAGTTGTCGGCGATGAGGAGGTCTGTGTTGACTTCGTCGAGAGTGCTCACCGTGCGAGATGCGTCAGTCAGGGCATCCGTTGCCGTTTGCCTGTCAACACCAAGAGTCGAGGCGAGCTCGTCGACCGTGGGCACGCGGCCGAGCGAAGCGGTCAGCGTCTCCTGGACCGCAAGGGTCTCCCTGATTCGTCGACGAGCACTGCGTGTTGCCCAGTCATCCGTGCGCATGGTGTCGGCGAAGGAGCCGAGAATCCGGCGACGGGCGAAGGCCCCGAACGGAACACCGAGGGTCGGGTCGAAGGCATCTGCGGAGGTCACGAGCGCCAGAGCGCCGGCGGCAGCGAGATCATCGCGAGAGAGGTGCGTCGCTCGCGCGCAGAGGTCACGGACGAGGTAGCCGACCAAAGGCAGATTGTCCACAACGAGTGCGTTGCGTTGGTCTCTATTCACCGAGTGCTCCCCAGAAGTCACCGATATGCAGGCACGGTCCACAAAGGGTCCGTTTGGTAATTTCGTCGGGATACCGGGTCGAGAAGTGGGTGCTGGGTAGGCCCTCACCGGTGACAATCCACAATTCTGGGGGGTAAAGAGGTCACGCCGCACCCCCCACTATGGGTGCGCGTGTCGTCTCGGACAAGATCCGATTGCCGTGATATGCCGTTTCGCGCTAACGGGAGGCGAAAACTTGCCGACAGTTCTCTGTATGCCCAATCGAACGCTCTATGCGAAGATCGAGCCAGAGAGGGTCCGCCCCGAGCAACCGGAAGGAGACCACTCGCGCATGGGAGCCCATGAACTGTCTGCGCTTCTGTGGCGCGAGCGCGAGATGCTCGAGCTTCTGATGTTCAAGCTCGAGGAAGAACAGCTTCTTCTGAGCGCCGGACGCACCCGGTGGCTTCCCTTCGCTACGCGTGAGGTAGAGCAGGTTCTGGGTCGCCTGCGCCAGTCGGCACTCGAGCGTTCACTCGAAGTCGCGGGCGTCGCTGCCGAATGGGGCACGAGCGAGGATGCAACACTCAAGGAGATCATCAGCCACGCTCCCTCTGCCGCGTGGAAGGAAACCTTCACGTCGCACCTTCAGGCACTCAACGAGCTCGCGAGCGGAATCGCGGCGCTTCGGGACAGCAACCTGCAGTTTCTGCGTGCCGCGTCGCGATCGACACAGGAGACTCTCGCCCACATCGTTACCGACAGCGGGACCTACGACGCCAAGGGCGCGGCAGATATCCCCAGCCCGAGAGCGCGACTTCTGGACAACGACGCGTGAGCACCTTCGGAGGCCTCAGCGCTGCGTACACGGGGCTGGCCGCCGCCCGCGCCGGAATCGATGCTGTCGGTCAGAACATTGCGAACGTGAATACCGAGGGCTATACGCGCCAGCGCGTGTCGCAATCGGCAAATGGCTCGCTCGCGGGCATCGGCCCGCTTGACACCCTGTTCCGAGGAGGCACGGGCGTCACCGTCGACATGATCCAGCGCCTCGGGAATGCCCTTCTCGAAAGCCGCGTGCGCACGGCATCCGCAAGCAGTGGATACGCGGAGATGAACTCCACCGTGATGAACTCCCTCGAGTCCTCGCTGCACGAGCCGAGTGATGTGGGCCTCGCCGCGACCTTGCACGACTTTTGGGCATCCTGGCAGGATCTCGCCAACCACGCGGGAGAGTCATCGTCGGCCGGTGTGCTTATCGAGGCAGGACGAAAGTTGGCGGGGGCTGTCGCCCAGGGCTACGCCGACGCCGCGGACACCTTCGACACGACTCGCAGCCAAGCCCAAGGCATGGTGACCCAAGTGAACGCCATGGCGACGCAAGTCGCCGCGCTCAATGATCAGATCCGACAGGCAACCGCGGCCGGCCAGTCCCCCAACGAAATGCTCGATCAACGCGCACGACTCACGACCTCGCTCGCCAACCTCACCGGTGCTACAGTCGTCGATCGCGCAGACGGCTCGGCCGACGTTTTGGTAGGCGGCAATCCACTCGTGACGGGCAGCAAGACCCACACTCTGGTCTTGACCGGTGCGATGCGACTGGAAGACGCGAACTCAAGCACTGTGCAACTCGAATGGGCGAATCGTCCCGGCGATTCTGCAGCGCTATCGGGTGGAGCACTCGCCGCTGCGGTCGCTGCCATGGGGCCAGGAACTGCGGGTTCTGGCGGCAGTATCGTCTCAGCGGCCGAGTCGTACAACGCCCTCGCCACGCAGATCGCCACGCAGGTCAACGCGATTCACAGCACGGGCGTCACGACGACGGGGACGACAAACCTCAACTTCTTTTCGTTCGCAGCGGGCAAACCTGCGGCACTGGGTCTCACGATCGTCCCGACCGACGCATCCGGAATCGCCACCGGTGCGGTCGGTGCGGGCCCCCTCGATGGAAGTCTGGCCGACAAGATCGCCGGACTCGGAACCTCTACAACGGGCCCGGATTCCGCGTGGTCGGCGTTTGTGGTGCGGGTCGGTATCGAGACCGGCAAAGCCTCGGATCAAGCTTCGACGGCGAGCCAAGCGTCGGCATCCGCAACGTCGAAACTACTGTCTGAGACCAGCGTTGACATGGACGAAGAAACGACACAGCTCATCACCTACCAGCATGCATACCAAGGTGCTGCAAGAGTGATGACGGCGATCGACGAGATGCTCGACACCCTTATCAATCGCACAGGACTGGTAGGGAGATAACCGATGGTCGAAAGAATCACCAGCCAGATGCTGTTGCAGACTTCGCAGCGCAATATGCAGTCGTCGATGTCGGCGCTCGCTCGCCTGCAGTCGCAAGCGGGAACCCAGAAACTCATCTCGAAACCGTCCGACGACCCGGCCGGCGCCGGCGAATCGATGCGTATCCGGGCAGACCAGCGCGCACTCACGCAGTACAGCACCAATATCACCGACGGACTGTCGTGGTTGTCGACTGCTGACGACGCTCTCTCGTCCGCAACGGACACCATGCAGGCAGTGCGCAATCTCGTCGTGCAGGGGGCGAACTCCGGCTCGCTCAACGCCGCGTCGCGCGAAGCAATCGCCACCCAGCTCGATTCGCTCAAGGCTGCATTGCTCTCCACCGCGAACACCACGTACGCGGGACGCTCGATCTTTGCCGGAACCTCTGACGCCGGTGTGGCCTTCGACGCCACGTACACGTCGACAGCGATCCCCGGTAATGGCGTGGAACGTCGCGTAAGCCCGACCGCCACGGTCAAGGTCGACGTCGACGGCGTGGCCGCCTTCGGTTCCGGCGCGACCTCAACCTTTGCCCTTATCGACCAGATCACCTCGGACCTGCGGGCCGGCATTGACATCACCCCGCATCTCTCTGGCGTCGACAGCGCGCTCTCTTCGATCCTCGGAGAGCAGTCCCGAGTAGGATCCCGCTACAACCAACTCGAGACCAGCAAGGAGCTGAACATGTCACAGTCCGGCTCCCTAGAGAGCCAACGGGCCAGCGTGGAGGACGTGGACTTGAGCAAGGTAATCCTGCAACTAAAGACTCAGGAAGTCGCGTACCAGACTGCCCTCGCGGTTACTGCACGTGCGCTGCAGCCAACGCTCATGTCGTTCCTCTCATGAGTGGCCTCGTCTCTTTCATCACGTCGCCACCCGGCCTCTCCCCGTTACGCAATTTCGATCTCGCACCCGTGGCTGAAGCGGACGGCCTGTACACCCTGCAGTCACTCGACGCACCGGATGTGCGGCTCTTCGTCATCGATGCACCCGTCTACCTCCCGCACTACAACCCCGAGGTCAGCGTGCAACAGCTCGAGTCCATCGGTGCCACCGAAACCTCCGAGGTCAGGGTTCTCGTTGTGACGACCCTCGATGAGGCCGGACCTTCCGCGAACCTCATGGCCCCCATCCTCATGCACGCCACCAGCGGGGAGGCGGCACAGGTCATCCTCGACGGGGACGAATGGCCGCTTAGGGTGCTGCTGGGCGCCTGAACTGCAGATCGACCTGTGCGACCTGAGTCGCTAGGTAATCCTGCACACGCTCGGAAAGACACTGTTCGAGCACGTCATGGATGTCGGCTGCGTACGGCGAGAGTGCAGCGGCCACCGCCCGGTGCGCGACCTCGGGCGCGGCTTCCGAGTCCCAGAAGCACTCCTCTGCGTACGAGTACTCCACGTCGCTGATAGCGGTACGCAATGACTCGACAAGCAGATGCATGACGTGGTGTGGCCATGCCGAGACATCCACAATATCCGCGAGCGCCGATTCTGCGCACTCGGTGCAGATTCCCTCGAAACCCTCCCCCGGAGGCTCCCATTCCGAGACAACCGTGTACCAGGAGTACAGCTTCGTGGTGACGTGATCGTCTATTGCGGTTGCTTCCATTGCGGCTCCAGGTCTGGGGAACACTGCGGGATTATCGAATCCTGACAGTCGAACAACCCACCCGACAGTCGTCAGTTTCCATGACACCCGTTTGAGGGACAGCGGGCGGTTTTGCCAATGTTCCGCAACCGTGCCATTCTCGGGGTACTCACAGCGTTCGATAATGGAGGCCCGCGTCCGTGGTGACCGATGCTCCGAAAGCGCGCTCGATCCGAATTGCTCATGTCGACGACCACGAGACTGTACGTCTGGGGCTAACGTCACTCATCGATGGGGAGCCCGACCTCGAGGTCGTGGCCACGGGAAGCACCATCGACGACATCCTTGCGGATCTCCCGAGGGTCGATCTCGTGGTGCTGGATATTCGACTGTCCGATGGCTCCACAATCGACCACAACGTCCGCGTGTTGCACAGTCACGGCACCCCCGTTCTTGCATTCACGGCTGCAGACAATCCGATGGAGGTCCGGGCGGCCTCGAGGGCTGGAGTGCTCGGGATTGTTCGCAAATCTGATTCACGCGAGGCGATCATCGACGCCATCCGGCGCACTTCCGGCGGGGAGGTGATCGCGACCACCGAGTGGGCAGCAGCCCTGGACTCGGATCCGGACCTCGAGTCCGCCCGACTCAGCCCGAAGGAACAAGAGGTGCTCGCGCTCTACGCCTCCGGTGAGAAGTCGGTGACAGTAGCGACCCGTGCGGGTCTCTCTGCGAACACGGTGTCCGAATATATTCGGCGAATCCGTTCCAAGTATGCAATGGTGGGGCGCCCGGCTCACACGAAAATCGATCTGTACAAGCGTGCGGTTGAAGACCGCTATCTTCCGGGGCCCGAGCAATGAGAGATGGTCCACTAGCCGAGGGGCGCGTCGTGCGCACCATCGCGATCGCTTTGGGTGCGGGAGTTGCGATCTACGCCCCACTCAGCATCGGGGCGGTGATCGATCAAACCCGCTACGTCGACGCCACCTGGGCAGGTGTGGCGGCACTTGCCATCTTCTGCCCGCCGCCCATTCTCGCGGCTCTCTCGGCGGTCATGCCCCTCCGGGGTCTGCGCGTCGCGTTCGGAATCTATTCGGTCGTGTTCTTGCTCATCGTCGCGACATGGATGCTTGCCATGCACGGAATGGCTATGCCCCGGGACATGCCGCCCTGGGTGCTCGAAATCACGAGCATCGGCACGGTGCCGGCAGCCCTGGCCTGGCGGCCCACTCTCGCCTGGCTGATCGTAGGGGCGAACGCAGCGCTGCTCTCTGCTGTGCGCTATCTCGCGGCGGGCGGTATGGACCTTCCCAATGCTCTTCAGGACGGCATTTTCAGTGTCGCATTCAGTTCGATTTTCACCGCTGTCGCGATCGTCGCCATTCGTAACGCCCGCGCTCTTGACGCCGCCGCGCGGGCGGCACGTACAAGTGCCGCGGGAGCAGCGTCCGTCGCTGCACGCATGCACGAGCGGGCCCGGCTCGATGCACTCGTGCACGACGAGCTCATTTCCGCGCTCTACTACGCGACCACCGACCGCGGCGAGCTCTCGGGTTCCCTCCGGGCGCAGGCTCGTCGGGCCCTCGACGAGCTGGCGCGCCTCGACGCTCACGATATCGACTCCGCGCCGGTTGCGCCCGCGGAGTTCGCCAGTCGCCTTCGCGCCGTGCTCCTCGACCTCTCGGGCAGCCTCTCCGTGGTCATCAGAGCCCCACGCACGACCCTCATTCCCGCCGAGGTCGCCGATGCGTTTGCCGAGGGAGCGACTGAAGCACTGCGCAACAGCCTTCGGCACGCGGGCGGACCGGATGTACCGCGGCGAGCCACGATCACCCTCAATGATTCGGCAGTCACGGTGATCGTCACCGACGAGGGAAGCGGGTTCGATCCTTCGGCCGTTGATCCCTACCGGCTAGGGATTCTCGTGAGCATCACCGGGCGGCTCAACGCTGTCGAGAATGGATCCGCACGGGTGGCGTCGACTCCGGGAAACGGTACCGTCGTCACCCTAGAGTGGCGCGACACATGAACTCGAGCGCTTCGGGGCTCGTGAGCCTGACCGGGGCCGGCGCTCGGCTCTTCATCTGGGCGTTCTTCGCGGCAACGGTCATCCTCGCGATGTGGACGCTCTCCGACTCCACGATCCCCGCGCTGGTCATCATCTCGCTCGTGCTCTACGCCGCCGTGTGCGTCGCAGTCAGCCGAGACCGCGGGGAGCGTTTGTCCCTGCCTGTCGCCATCTCCGCAACTCTAGTGGGCCCACTGTCGGTGCTCCTGCTCTCGTGGCAGCTCATCGACGACGGTTACACCGCGTGGTATGTGGGCGCCGCGACGGCGATACTGTTCCTCGTCACTCTGCGCGGACGCATCGTTCTTGCGTGGGTGGGCTGTGCGATTCTCGTGGGAGCGTTGTTGTGGTGGGGTGCAACGACTCCCGTGGGTATCGCGGCGGCCGCCCTCATGGCGATGCGGCAGTCGGCGATTCTCGCGGTCGGCACGCTTGCCGCGGTGGGATTCCTGCGTACGAGCAGGCGCATCCAGTATCTGGTGGCCGAAGCATCTATGCGTGTCGCCGCCGAGGCCGCAGTCAGGGCCGTCGCCGAGGAGCGCGCCAGGCGCCTGAGCGAACTGCGCGCGTCGATAGGGCCCTTACTCGAGCGCATCGATGACGGAACTCCTCTGAGCGAGGACGACAAGGCCGAGTTCGCAGCTGCCGAAGCTGAACTCCGCGACGCCCTCCGTGCCCGCGGGCTGCGGGTGCGTCTCGTCATCGATGCCGCACGCGCGGCGCGACGTCGCGGAGTGGATGTGGTGCTCCTCGACGACAGCAGCGGCCAGACACCAGAAGAAGATCTGACCGAGTTCGCCACGATCGTCGCGCAGATGCTGGACGAGTCAGTCGACGGCCGCGTGACGGCGCGTCTGCTGCCGCTCGGCAGGCCACTGCTCGGCACCGTCGTCACCGACGGATCAACGTACAGGGCTCGCGAGGTAGTTCGCCCCAGCCGCTCCCGTTCCGGACAGACTCCCCCCTGACTGCGGGCTCGATTCACGGGCGCGGATCAGTACTTATTACTCACCACGATGCGGAAGCTCTCCCCGATATCGAGGATGTCCCCCGCCTGAAGTGACGTCGTGCTCCCGCCATGCAGGAGTCGAGGCGGATGTTCCGGCGTCAGCACGATCGTGCCATTCGTGGAGTCCAGATCACGGGCAACCAACTCGCCGTCCACCAGCGCAAGTTCAAGGTGGGAGCCCGAGATCTGTCGCTTCGGTGACGGTGCCGAGACGTGTTTGATCAAGCTCTCGTCGATGGCCGATTCCCACGACTTGCGGCCGATCACGATGGTTCCCTCGGCTTCGAGCTCGTTCCCGTCCGGAAGTCGGAGAACCCACCGCGGCGCACCCTCGACGTTCATCCATTCGTCGAGGTTGACGTGGAGCGTACCGGTCTCATTCTGGTCGGTCGGGTCCGGCTCGCTCTCGGGCTCGACCAACTCCTTAGCGACCGTGATGACAGCAGTAGTGGGCTCCGCAACCACTGCCAGAGTTCGCACGACTCCACGACGTAGTGGAAGCAGCTCTCCATCGGGTTTGTCCTCCTCGAGCGAGAGCCAGAGCGACCGCACATCGTGGGCCTCACCTCTGATTCCGATCGCCTCACCCGGCGCCGACGGCCGCGTCGCCATCGTGCCTTCGATGCCCACGGAGACGTGTCCGCGAACGGCGACCCGGATGCGCGATGCAGGCACGAGCAACTCCACCACCGCGAAACGCTCAACGACGTCCGGCTGTGAAAGCATGCCGAAAGCATCCTCGAGGTTCGCATCCTCGCCATCCAGCAACCGGAACACGGACCGCGCAGTCTCCAGCGACGCGTCGCGGCTCAAGAGACACACGAAACGATCGGTGACAACGGCGAACCCGGCAGCTGCACTCAGGTCGGGTGAGTATGCAAACACAGGGTCACACTAGCAGTGGAGGTTCCCTCGGATGATGCCGGCCGGAATGAGAGATGGCCCCCACCCCAGGGTGGGGGCCATCTCTGCGAACACTTCGCAAGGAACCTAGTTGTAGGTGCCCGGCTTGTACTCGTCGGAGCTGAAGCTGTCGAAGTCGACGAAGCTGAGGTCGCTCTCGCTGAACGTTGAATCATCCGTGAAGATGCGGTTCGGGTAGCGCTCGGCCTTCGCCTCCTCTGTCGCCTCGACAGACACATCGCGGTAGCGCGGGAGACCCGTGCCGGCCGGGATGAGCTTTCCGATGATGACGTTCTCCTTGAGGCCCATCAGCGGGTCGGACTTGCCCTCCATGGCGGCCTGCGTGAGAACACGCGTGGTCTCCTGGAAGGACGCGGCCGACAGCCACGACTCGGTCGCGAGGGATGCCTTGGTGATTCCCATGACCTCCTGGCGAGCCGAAGCGGTTGCCTTGCCCTCGGTGAGCGCCGCACGGTTGAGCTCGTTGTACTTGAGCCGGTCGACGAGCTCGCCGGGCAGGAGCCCGGTGTCGCCGTGGTCGACAACAGTCACCTTGCGGAGCATCTGGCGAACGATGACCTCGATGTGCTTGTCGTGGATCGGAACGCCCTGCGAGCGGTACACGCCCTGCACACCGTCGACCAAGTGCAACTGGACGGCACGGACACCCTTGACGCGAAGAACTTCCTTCGGGTCGAGGTTTCCGACGTGCAGCTGCTGGCCGAGCTCGACGTGCTGACCATCCTCGATCAGGAGGGTCGCGCGGCGTAGCACCGGGTAGGCGACAGGCTCGTCACCGTTATCGGGGGTCAGGATCAAGCGACGGGCGCGGTCCGTGTCCTCGATGGTGATGCGACCAGCGGCCTCCGCGATGGGCGAAGCACCCTTCGGCGTACGAGCCTCGAAGAGCTCGGTCACACGGGGCAGACCCTGCGTGATGTCGTCTGCGGATGCCACACCACCGGTGTGGAAGGTACGCATCGTGAGCTGCGTTCCAGGCTCACCGATCGACTGTGCCGCGATGATGCCGACGGCCTCACCGATGTCGACGAGGAGTCCGGTCGCGAGCGAGCGGCCGTAGCAGACCGCACACACACCGACAGCCGACTCACACGTGAGCACGGAGCGCACCTTGATGTTGTGCACACCACCGGCGAGAAGCGTCTCGAGAAGCACGTCACCGACGTCGGCACCGGCCGCCGCGACAACCTTGCCCTTGGCATCCACCGCGTCGGCAGCGAGGCTGCGAGCGTAGACGGAGTTCTCGACGTTGGAGTCGAGTACCCACTTGCCCGAGGCATCCTGAGCGGCGATCGGCATGTCGAGACCCTTCGACGTACCGCAGTCGTCTTCGCGGATGATGACATCCTGCGAGACGTCCACGAGACGGCGGGTGAGGTATCCCGAGTCAGCCGTACGCAGTGCGGTGTCGGCCAGGCCCTTGCGAGCACCGTGGGTCGAGATGAAGTACTCGGCCACGGTCAGGCCCTCCTTGTAGGAGTGCACGATCGGGCGAGGAATGATCTCACCCTTCGGGTTTGACACCAGTCCACGCATACCAGCGATCTGGCGCACCTGCATCCAGTTACCACGAGCACCAGACGACACCATGCGGTTGATGTTGTTGTCCGACCGGAAGTTGTCCTGCATCGCGGTGGCGACCTCTGCGGTCGCCTTGTTCCAGATCTCGATGAGCTCCTGACGACGCTCGGCATCGGTGGTGAGACCCTTGTCGAACTGGTCCTGAACCTTTGCCGCCTGCTTCTCGTAGCCGGCGATGATCTCGGGCTTCGAGGGCGGGGTGACGATGTCGGAGAGTGCGACGGTCACACCGGAGCGAGTAGCCCAGTGGAACCCGGCATCCTTGATCCGGTCAAGCGCTGCTGCAACTTCCACCTTCGGGTAGCGCTCTGCGAGGTCGTTGACGATCGCGGAGATTTGGCTCTTGTCGGCAACTTCCTCGATGTACGGGTAGTCGGTCGGGAGCGTCTCGTTGAAGATCGCGCGGCCCAGAGTCGTGCTCATGAGCACGGTCTTGCCCTGGACGAAGCCCTCAGGAGCTTCACCCTCGTCGAAGTAGACGTTCTCGAGACGGATGCGCACCTTGGCGTTCAGGTCGAGCGAGTGCTGGTCGAACGCGAGGATTGCCTCGGCGATCGAAGAGAACGCGCGGCCCTCACCGGTGCCACCCTCCTTGAGGGTGGTGAGGTGATGCAGACCGATGATCATGTCCTGGGTGGGCAAGGTCACCGGGCGACCGTCAGACGGCTTGAGGATGTTGTTCGACGCGAGCATGAGCACGCGCGCCTCCGCCTGCGCCTCGACGGACAGCGGCAGATGAACAGCCATCTGGTCGCCATCGAAGTCGGCGTTGAACGCTGCACACACGAGCGGGTGAAGCTGGATGGCCTTACCCTCGACGAGCTGAGGCTCGAACGCCTGGATGCCCAAGCGGTGAAGCGTGGGCGCGCGGTTGAGCAGTACGGGGCGCTCGCGGATGATCTCCTCGAGCACGTCCCACACCTGCGGGCGCGAACGCTCGACCATACGCTTGGCGCTCTTGATGTTCTGTGCGTGGCTCAGGTCGATGAGGCGCTTGATCACGAACGGCTTGAACAGCTCGAGAGCCATCTGCTTGGGCAGACCGCACTGGTGCAGCTTGAGCTGCGGGCCGACGATGATGACCGAGCGGCCGGAGTAGTCGACGCGCTTTCCGAGCAGGTTCTGGCGGAAACGACCCTGCTTGCCCTTGAGCATGTCGCTCAGGGACTTGAGGGCACGGTTGCCGGTACCGGTAACGGGACGACCGCGGCGACCGTTGTCGAACAACGCGTCAACGGCCTCCTGCAGCATGCGCTTCTCGTTGTTCACGATGATCTCAGGGGCACCGAGGTCGAGCAAGCGACGCAGGCGGTTGTTGCGGTTGATCACACGACGGTAGAGGTCGTTGAGGTCGGAGGTAGCGAAGCGGCCACCGTCGAGCTGCACCATCGGGCGAAGCTCCGGCGGGATGACCGGGACGACCTCGAGCACCATTGCGGCCGGCGAGTTGCCGGTCTGCAGGAACGAGTTGACCACGCGCAGTCGCTTGATGGCGCGGATCTTCTTCTGGCCCTTGCCGTTGGCGATCTGATCGTGCAGGTCGATGCTCTCGGCCTCCAGATCGAACGCCTGAAGACGCTTCTGGATGGCCTCGGCGCCCATGTAGGCCTCGAAGTACATTCCGAAGCGGTCTTGAAGCTCCTGGAAGACGGAATCTTCAGGCTTCAATTCGCCGATCTTGAGGGTGCGGAAGTCATCCCACACGCGCTCAAGCTGGGCGATCTGCTCGTCGAACGACTTGCGGGCCTGGCTCATCTCCTTCTCGGCGCCGTCCTTGACACGACGCTTCTGGTCGCTCTTGGCACCTTCAGCCTCGAGGGCCGCGAGGTCCTCTTCGAGCTTGACGAGACGATCCGCGATGCGGGCGTCGCGCTGGCCCTCGAGCGTCTTGATCTCGAGACGGATCTCGTTCTCCAGGCCGGGCAGGTCGGAGTGACGAGCCTCCTCGTCCACGGAGATGATCATGTAGGCGGCGAAGTAGATGACCTTCTCGAGGTCCTTCGGGGCCATGTCGAGCAGGTAGCCGAGACGGCTGGGCACACCCTTGAAGTACCAGATGTGTGTGACCGGTGCTGCGAGCTCGATGTGACCCATGCGCTCGCGGCGCACGGAGGACTTGGTGACCTCCACGCCACAGCGCTCACACACGATGCCCTTAAAGCGGACTCGCTTGTACTTGCCGCACGAGCACTCCCAGTCACGGCTCGGGCCGAAGATCTGCTCTCCGAAGAGGCCATCCTTCTCAGGCTTGAGCGTGCGGTAGTTGATCGTCTCTGGCTTCTTCACCTCACCGTGCGACCACTTACGGATGTCGTCAGCGGTAGCAAGGCCGATCTTGATTTCGTCAAACGCGTGAACGTCGAGCAATGTCTGTTCTTCTCTCTTATGAGTTCGTCAGTAAAAAAGTGGGGGCTTCGCTTCTAACGAATTCAGATCTCGTCGATCGATGAGGACTCGAAGCGCGTGGAGATGTTGATGCCGAGCTCCTCCGCTGCACGGAAGACTTCGTCATCCGTGTCGCGCAAGTTGACCGTGGATCCGTCAGCAGACAGCACCTCCACGTTCAAGCACAGCGACTGCATTTCCTTGATGAGAACCTTGAAGCTCTCGGGGATACCCGGCTCCTGGATGTTCTCGCCCTTGACGATGGCCTCGTACACCTTGACTCGGCCGAGGATGTCATCCGACTTGATCGTGAGGAGTTCCTGGAGCGCGTATGCGGCACCGTATGCCTCAAGCGCCCAGACCTCCATCTCGCCGAATCGCTGTCCACCGAACTGCGCCTTACCACCCAGCGGCTGCTGCGTGATCATGGAGTAGGGACCGGTGGAGCGGGCATGGATCTTGTCGTCCACCAGGTGGTGGAGCTTCAGGATGTACATGTAGCCGACCGAGACGGGCTCGGGGAACGGCTCACCGGAACGACCGTCGAAGAGACGAGCCTTTCCACTTGCACCGATCAGACGCTCGCCGTCCCGCGTGAGGATCGTTGACTCGAGGAGCCCCTCGATCTCGGTCTCGAGCGCACCGTCGAACACGGGGGTCGCAACCTTCGTGCCGGGCTCCGCGCTACGAGCGTGGTCGGGAAGCGCGTTCGCCCACTTGGGGCTGCCGTCGACCTCCCAGCCCTGCTTGGCTACCCAACCGAGGTGGGTCTCGAGTACCTGACCGAAGTTCATGCGGCCAGGGATACCGAGCGGGTTGAGGATGACGTCGACGGGCGTCCCGTCAGCCATGAACGGCATATCTTCGACCGGAAGGATCTTCGAGATGACGCCCTTGTTGCCGTGACGACCGGCGAGCTTGTCGCCCGCGGTGATCTTGCGCTTCTGGGCGATGTAGACGACAACACGCTGGTTGACTCCCGAGCCGAGCTCGTCATCGTTCTCGGCGTTGAACTCCTTGACGGCGATGATCGTGCCCTCTTCACCGTGAGGAACCTTGAGCGAGGTGTCACGCACCTCGCGGCTCTTCTCGTTGAAGATCGCGCGCAGCAATCGCTCCTCGGCGGAAAGCTCGGTTTCACCCTTGGGTGTGACCTTGCCGACGAGGATGTCGCCGGGGCGAACCTCGGCGCCGATACGGATGATGCCACGCTCGTCGAGATCAGCCAGCAGCTCCGGGCTCACATTGGGGAGGTCACGGGTGATCTCCTCCTTGCCGAGCTTGGTGTCGCGGGCATCCACTTCGTACTCCTCGATGTGAATCGAGGAGAGGGTGTCGTCCTTGACGAGGTTCTGGCTGAGGATGATCGCGTCTTCGAAGTTGTGACCCTCCCACGGCATGAACGCCACGAGGAGGTTCTTGCCGAGCGCGAGCTCGCCGTTCTCCGTCGCGGGTCCGTCAGCGAGCACCTGGCCAGCTTCGACCCGGTCACCAGCGCTGACAATGACACGGTGGTTGTAGCTCGTGCCCTGGTTCGAGCGATCGAACTTACGCAAGAAGTAGTCCTGCGTGCCGCCCTCGTCGAGCTGCACGGTGACCATGTCTGCGGAAACCTCCGCAACCACGCCAGCCTTGTCAGCAGTGAGCACGTCGCCGGCGTCGATGGCCGCGAAGCCCTCCATGCCGGTTCCGACAAGCGGGCTCTCGCTGCGCAGGAGCGGGACGGCCTGACGCTGCATGTTCGCGCCCATGAGCGCGCGGTTCGCGTCGTCGTGCTCGAGGAACGGAATGAGCGAGGTCGCAACCGACACCATCTGGCGCGGCGAGACATCCATGTAGCCGATCTGCTCGGTCGGGATCAAGTCGACCTCGCCGCCCTTCTTACGGGCGAGCACGCGGGGCTCAGCGAAGTGCGCATCCGCAGTGAGCGGTGCGTTCGCCTGGGCGACGATGTAGTCGTCCTCCTCGCTTGCCGTGAGGTAGTCGATCTTGTCAGTGACCTTGCCGTTGACAACTCGACGGTAGGGGGTCTCGATGAACCCGAACGCGTTGATGCGGGCGAACGATGCGAGCGAACCGATAAGACCGATGTTCGGGCCTTCCGGGGTCTCGATCGGGCACATGCGACCGTAGTGCGACGGGTGGACGTCACGAACCTCGACGCCTGCACGCTCACGCGACAGACCGCCAGGGCCCAGCGCCGAGAGACGACGCTTGTGGGTCAGGCCCGCGAGCGGGTTGTTCTGGTCCATGAACTGCGAAAGCTGCGACGTTCCGAAGAACTCCTTGATCGCGGCGACCACGGGGCGCACGTTGATCAGGGTCTGCGGCGTGATCGCTTCGATGTCCTGAGTCGTCATGCGCTCGCGAACCACACGCTCCATGCGCGAGAGACCCGTGCGGACCTGGTTCTGAATGAGCTCACCGACAGCGCGAATACGACGGTTGCCGAAGTGGTCGATGTCGTCGATGTCGAGGCGTACGTCGACCTTCTTGCCATCGCGGAGGCCCTTGATGGTCTGGAAGTTGTTGTCGTGGGTCGTGACGTACGGCGCCGAGGTGTCGTGCAGGGCGACCATGTACTTGATCGTCGCGATGATGTCCTCGATGGTGAGCACCGACTGCTTGATGTCGGTGTCGAGGCCAAGCTTGCGATTGATCTTGTAGCGACCCACCTTGGCGAGGTCGTAGCGCTTCGAGTTGAAGTAGAAGTTGTCCAGCAGCGCGCGGGCAGCTTCAGCAGCGACCTGCTCGCCCGGGCGAAGCTTGCGGTAGATGTCCTTGAGGGCTTCTTCCTTGGTGAGGATCGAATCCTTCTCAAGGGTGAGTTCGATCGACGGGAAGCCCTTGAACTCCTCGAGGATCTGCTCGCTCGTAAGGCCGAGAGCCTTGAGGAAGACGGTAACGCTCTGCTTGCGCTTGCGGTCGATGCGAACGCCGACCTGATCACGCTTGTCGATCTCGAACTCAAGCCATGCGCCACGGCTCGGGATGATGCGCGCAGAGTAGATGTCCTTGTCAGACAGCTTCTCGGGAATGCGGTCGAAGTACACGCCAGGGGAACGCACGAGCTGGGAGACGACGACGCGCTCCGTGCCGTTGATGATGAACGTGCCCTTTTCCGTCATGAGCGGGAAGTCGCCCATGAAGACCGTCTGGGTCTTGATCTCACCCGTCAGGTGGTTCATGAACTCCGCGTTGACGTAGAGCGGTGCGGCGAACGTCTTGCCGCGCTCCTTGCACTCGTCGATGGAGTACTTCGGCTCTTCGAGCTCTGGGCCGGTGAACGAGAGCTGCATGGTCTCGCCGAGGTCCTCGATCGGCGAGATCTCTTCGAAGATCTCATCGAGACCGCTGCGTGACGGCAGATCGGTGCGGCCAGCGGCCACTCCCTCTGTTACTCGCTGCTTCCAGATGTCATTGCCGACAAGCCAGTCGAAGCTCTCGGTCTGCAATGCGAGCAGATCGGGAACCGTCAGGGTGTCGGTGATCTTTGCGAACGAAAGCCGCGATGCGGTGCGGCCGTTCTTGGGGGACTTTTTGGTGGACGCAGTGCGCGCAGCAGCCAAGGAAATAACCTCCGTGGGCCTGTGGTAGGGCCCGTCTGTCAATAAGTACTGACTGTCGGTAATGAAATGCTCACCAGGACCCAAGAAAGATCTGCCCCGCCGCTATACTCGGGGCGCGCCAGCTGTCCACAATATGACGGCATGAGTTGTCTGGGAGCGCAAGGATCAACTATAGGACGCAACAACACGCCTCCGCAACTTATTTCTTGACCTGATTGCCGGATTCGGCTATAAGCGCGCTGGAGCAATGTCATGGACTGGTTCATTCGCACTCCTGAAGCCCGCGCCGCCCTCACCCAACGAATCGTCATCGTCGGCTCCGAGTCCACGGGAAAGACCACACTCGCCCGCGAACTTGTCGCGCACTATCGCGGAATCGGTGGCATCTGGGCCGAGACAAAATGGGTAGCGGAATACGGCCGCGAGTACACCGAGCTGTTGCTCGATCGCCAGGAAGCTCGCAACGCCGAGCCCGATGCCGTGGTGCATTCTGCCGAGTGGACAGCGCCCGACTTCGCCCTGATCGCCATCGAGCAACAACAGCGTGAGGATGCCGCCGCGGCATCCGGCTCGCCCGTGCTGTTGTGCGACACCGACGCCTTCGCCACCCAGTTGTGGGAACGGCGGTACCTCGGCGCGGGTTCGACCGCGGCGCTGGACGCGGTTCCCGTGTCTGCCCCGCGCCGGCTCTATCTGCTGGCCGACCTGGTCGGGGTTCCGTTCGAGCAAGACGGCATTCGGGACGGTGAGAGCTACCGCGAGGAGATGCAACGCTGGTTCGTCGAGGAGCTCACCGAGCGCGGGGAGCCGTGGATCCTGATTACGGGGACGCGAACGCAGCGGCTCGCCGCGAGCATCGCAGCAGTTGACGACGTAGTGTCGCGCCGTTTTCCGGAGCTCACGTGATGGGCCGCGCTTACGCTTGACCTATGAGACTCGTCACCAGCGGATTGACCATCGCCTTGATCGCGTGCCTTGCCGCATGCACGGCGACGCCCACCGCGAGTCTCGCTCCGACCGAGTCCGCCGAACCGACCGACCCGACATCGCAGGGGTCGTCGGACTCGATCGAGGTCACAAGCATCTACTACCCCGTTGCCGTGGGCAATCGCTGGGTGTATTCGATCGACTATGGTTCGGGCTCACTCGTGACCGATACCGAAGTCATGACCGCCATCCACGCTGAGGGCGATGGGGCTCGCGTCAGCATCTCGCGCACCTTCCACTGGGACGACAAGTCGAGGCCAGACGTCACTGACAGCGTCGACTACGTTTTCGCCGCAGACGGGTCACTCACCGTGCCATTCCAGTCGATCCCGTCGGCCGAGAGCACGATTATCGTCTCCAGCGGGACCGTGGCATGGCCGACTCCTGCCGAGTTCGACGCGGGCACAACGAAGACCGGACGGATCGAGGCATCCGTGTTCACGAATGGCACCACCGCGAAGGAGACTGTGGACTTCACCATCTCCGGTGGCGGCGTCCAAGATGTGACGGTTCCGGCGGGCACTTTCTCGGCACGCGTGCTGAACCAAGCCCTCGTCGTGTCTCTGCCCGACCTCGACGTGAACGGACTCGCACTCACCGCAGTGGCGTGGCTTGACGAGAGTGTTGGCCTCGTGAAGACGATCGTTCCGGACCACAACGGCGCGACCATCACACAGGTGCTCGTGAGCTTCACCCCGGGGCGGTGAGCACACCGGTGAGCGAGAATCCCACCACGGTGCTGGGCGGCAGTGGCCACATCGCCACGATCACCCCCGACCGATGGGTTCCAGGAGCATTCACCCTCACGGTCGACGGGACTCCACAGTCTCACGTGAATCTCGACGACCCGACAGAGTTGTTCTTCGAGTACGTGCAGCGCATGGGTCACGTGATCGACAGAATCGGGATGCCCGGCGAACCGATCACTGCGGTGCACCTCGGCGGTGGCGCACTCACCCTCCCGCGCTATGTCGAAGCAACCCGACCGGGCTCACGCCAGCAGGTTATCGAGTTGGAATCCGACCTCGTCGATCTGGTTCGCGCCGAGCTCCCCTGGTCGAGGAAGGCCTCGATCCGAGTACGTCACGGAGATGCCCGAGAGGTACTCGGAAAACTGCCGCCGGGCCTGCACGGAACTGTCGACCTCGTGGTCGTCGACGTGTTCAGCGGTGCACGGACGCCCGCACACGTGACGAGCATCGAGTTCTACCGGCTCGCCGTGGCGCTGCTCTCGCCGCGCGGGATCATCCTCGCCAACGTTGCCGACGGACCCGGTTTGGTGTTCGCCCGCTCTCAGGCGGCCACTCTCGTGACGGCAATCGGTAATGTCGCGGTGCTCGCCGAGACCCAAATTCTCAAAGGCAAGCGGTTCGGAAATCTGGTCATGGTGGGATCAGCCACCGAACTGCCATTCGAGTGGATGCCCCGCCTCCTCGCTGCCGGTCCCCACCCCTCGAAGGTCGTCGTGGGCCCCGAGCTGCGCGAGTTCATCGCCGGAGCCTCGGTCGTCACTGACGGGACGGCAATTCCGTCTCCGCCGCCCGCAAAGAGTATCTTCCAGGTGCGACCCGGGGCCGACTGATGAAACTCGTCGCGATCGGCACGGTGGCCCTGTTGCTTGCCGGATGCGCGGCGACCCCGACGCCGCACGACACCCCCAGCCCCGGCACCATCGAGATCATCACCGGTCTCGATTCCCCGTGGTCGATGGTGCGGCTCGCCAGCGGATCGACCCTGATAAGCGAGCGCGACACCGGGACGATCACGGAACTCACTCCCGACGGAGTCCTCCGAGTCGCTGCTCACGTCGCCGGTGTCGTCTCCGGCGGTGAGGGCGGACTTCTCGGTCTCGAGGTTGCCGACGGATTCCTCTACGCGTACTACACGGCGGCCGACGACAACCGGGTCGAGCGTTTCGCCCTGGACGGAGGCGCTGGCAGCTATTCGCTGGGCGCGGGCACGGTCATCCTCGACGGCCTCGCGAAGGCCCGCAATCACGACGGCGGTCGGATCAAGATCGGCCCCGACGGTGACCTCTATGTCACGGTTGGTGACGCCGGCGACCCCGATCGCGCGCAAGATCTCTTGAGCCCCAACGGAAAGATCCTGCGCATCCACACCGACGGAAGTATTCCGGCCGACAACCCCTTCCCCGGCTCGCCGGTGTACTCGTACGGCCACCGGAATCCGCAGGGCATTGCGTGGGATGACAACGGACAGCTCTGGGCGGCCGAATTCGGGCAGGACACGTGGGACGAGTTCAACCGCATCGAAGCGGGCGGCAACTACGGCTGGCCCATCGTGGAGGGCATCGCCAACCGAACCGGGTTCATCGACCCGATCCTGCAGTGGAGCACGGATCAGGCAAGCCCGAGCGGTCTCGCCTTCGCCGACGGCGGCTTCTTTCTCGCCTCGCTTCGCGGCCAGCGCATCTGGGCGATCGACCCCAACGGGCCGAGTATCGTCGCCCGCCCAACGCTCGTGGCAACCTACGGACGCTTGCGCGACGTCATTCCCGGGCCCGACGGAACAGTGTGGATTCTCACCAACAACACCGACGGCAGGGGTGATCCGCGACCCGGCGATGACCGCATCATCCAGGTTCCAACCAATGTCCTGATCAGGGGCTAGCCTCGACGGGTGGCTGAGCTGAGCAGGGTGACGACATGGGCGAATGCTCTCATCGACCTGCACCTCGACCGGGGCTGGTCGTTCGCCTTCGACAATGCCAAGACGAGAGCCGGGCTCTGCAACTACACCGACAAGCGCATCTCGGTGTCGCGCTATCTCGCCGCCCGTTACGAGGATGACGAGATTCACCAAGTGCTGCTTCACGAGGTCGCGCATGCGATCGCCGGCACTCGGGCGGGCCACGGCCCCAAGTGGAAGGCCGTCGCGGATGAGCTCGGCTACGACGGTAAGCGGCTGCACGATGGCGAGATCGCCAGTGAGTTCGCTCCGTGGGTGGGAACCTGCCCCGCCGGCCACGTCCACTATCGCTATCGCAAGCCCGTTCGGCCCCTCTCGTGTGGCAAGTGTTCCCGGGGGTTCAGCGCAGCAAACGCGATTCGCTGGGAAGAAAAAGAGGTCAGGCGAACTGGGCGTCGATAGCCGCGATCACGTTCTTCCAGTGACCGAGCATCATCCTGCGCTCGTCACGGTCGGCAAGCCGCTCGTGGTGCAGTGCGACGGTCGTGCCGGTCGCCACCTCTTTGACGGTGAGCTGCAACGTCGTGTCGTGCGGCCAGTCCTCCGGCTGCCAGCCGACTCGCACTCGCTGGCCATCCTGATAGCTCCGGATGCTCCCCCGCACGCCGTCCGCAGTGACGAAGCTCGCACCCGGCTCCACCGGCAGAGAGCTGATCTCCCCCAGCCACAGCGGAAGCCCTTCACCGACGAGGAACCCCCATACGACCGCGGGTTGTGCAGCGACGGTCGTGCGCACCCCGACTTCCCAGCCAGCATCCTTGGTCAGTCCCGTTGATTCGCTCACGTAACCAACTATATTGGTTACGTGAGACACACGACAGACGCCCGACCGACAGGTCAGTGGTTCACCTCCCGTGACGGCCACCGCTGGTGGTTCGACTCAGGCGCCCTCTCGCTCGACTTCGCGTACACCGGTGGCATGGGCGACAACCCCGCATGGGAGACCTTGCACACGGCATCCGACCTCGGCGCCTGGCTTGATGAGCGTTTCGATGAAGTCGACGGCACCGCCACCGACGGTGAGTTGACGGATGCCCTCGCCCTTCGCGGCGCGATCGCACGGACCGCCACCGCCTTCAGCCGAGGGAGCGATGCCGCAGGGGATGATGTCGACATCATCAACCTGTTCGCAGCCACCCCAGACATCCCCCCGGTACTCGCGGGAGGGCGCCGCCAAGCGGGCAGATCTCGGGCGCGGGTCGGGCAGACAATGTCAGTGATGGCCCGCGAGGCAGTCGAACTCTTCGCGTCGGAAGAGCGCGAGCGCATCCGCGAGTGCGCCGCGTCGGACTGCGCGCTGGTGTTCTACGACGAGTCCCGTTCGAACAACCGCCGCTGGTGTTCGATGCAGCGCTGCGGCAATCGCGCGAAGGTGCGCAAGCACCGCAGCAAGGAGTGAGTTACTCGGTGACCTTGACGTCTTTCCAGAAGGCGACGTAGTTCGAGAAGTCCTTACCGACTCGATCGAACGCGGTTGGGTATGGAGTGGGGTAGCTGAATGCACGGTCTTGAAGGAGCGTGTCGCCATCCTTCACCGAGAAGTACTGGCACTCACCCTTCCACGGGCAGGTGTACGGCGTAGCGCTCTCGACGAGGAGCTCCTTGTTCACGCTCGACGGCGGGAAGTACCAGTTGCCCTCGATCGAGATCAGGTCTTCTTTGGGTGCTTCGGCGATGACGATGTCGCCCAGTAGTGCCTTCATGATGTTCCTCCAGAGATTGCTTTTCAGGGGGAACGTCAGGCGGAGGGTACGAATTCCCTCAGGCTCGCGAATCCGCACCCATCTCACGAGCGACCACGTCGAAGTCGTGCTGCGAGATCTCGATCTGGCCGCGCCGCATGATGAAGCCCCAGTTGCGGTTGCCTCGCGTGAGATCGAGCACATCGAGCAGGGGCGCGATGGGGGTCGCGGCCGCGGACGTCTCGAAACGCACTGCGCGCCGCCAGGGCGTGAAATCGCCCTCGTCTTCCTGCCACGGCTCACCGTCGGCGACCACGCCTATCCCGGTGAACTCCCGCAGCGGATCCCCGTCGGGGTAGGACGTCTTCGGCGAGTAGAACACGAGGCCGTCGCCGGGCGACATCCGCTGGATTCCCGACCGCACTCCGTGGTTAGTCTGCACGATACCCAACGACATTCCCCGCAGCACGTGCTCGCGCTGGACGACACACAACCAGTTCTTCATGGCACATTCCTAGCGTGTACCACCGATGATGGGTCTATGCACGTGATGCTCAAACAGGTTCTCGACTGCGATCCGGATGCCGCGTGGGCCGCGATCCGCAGCCCCGTCGTCTTCCGCGCCGTCGCCGCCCCCCTCCTGTCGTTCACTTCTGCCGAGCCACACGGCTTTCCCGCAACGTGGACTCAGGGCGAGCATCCGGTAACCGCACGCCTGCTCGGTCTGATTCCGGTCGGCGAACAGACCATCGATCTGACCTTCACTCAGAAGGGCGACGTGCGCTTCGTGCACGACACGGGTGAGGCGACGTCGGGCGCACTCTCGATCGTCAGCTACTGGCACCACACCATGGCGGTGTCGCCGACCAAAGACGGCCGCACTCTGTACCGCGATCGGCTGCTGTTCGATGCCGAACCGCTGAGCCTCGCAGTGTGGCCGGGCATCTGGGCGTTCTGGCAGTGGCGCGCGCTCCAACTCAAGCGCCTCGCACCGAGCTGGACGTAGTGACCGCTCTCGAGGTCGCTGACTGGCGCCGCCGCGTGTTCTCCCTTTACGAGCGCGTGCGGGGGGCGTCCGACCTCTTCGCCGCCCACGACCTGTGGCGACGCGAACGGGATGAGCTGTTCGCGCATCATCCTTCGACTCCTCTGCTCCCCCACGATCGTGCGGACTTCACCGGTCTGCCGGTTCGTCCGTATGACCCGGCGTGGCGATTCGAGGTTCCGCTCACCCCTGCACCGGATCGCCGCATGGAGGTGGAGACCGGCACTGACGGGGTCGTACCCTTCGAACTCATCGGCATCGCAAACGTCCCCGGGGTCGGTTCGCTCGACGTGTGGCGACTCGCGTCGTATGGCGGCGGGGTCTTCCTGCCGGTCAAGGATGCTCTCGCCGGACTTCCCGGCGGCACCTACGGCGGCGGTCGCTACCTGCTCGATACCGTGAAGGGTGCCGACTTGGGGCCGGGGCTGGCGCCGGAATCCCTTGTTCTCGATTTCAACTTCGCCTACAACCCTTCGTGCGCCTACGACCCGATGTGGGCATGCCCACTCGCCCAACAGGGCAACACTGTCGCCGTCGAGATCCCGGTGGGCGAACGCTACTCGGGGGCGCACTAACCCCGTCTGCTACGCTTGATCCATCTTGCGAAACCATGACGGTTTCCCTGCGTCGTAGAACGCTTCCCTTGGATTCTGAATCCAATAACTTCTCCGGCGAACGGACGTGGCCATCGCCACCTTCGCCATCAGCTCGGCAGAGTTTTTACATGCCTGCCGTGCACAGCTCAGAAAACACTCATGACTGAAAACATCTTCAGCACGCTTGGCGTGCCCGCCCCGCTCGTTGCCGCCCTCGGCGCCAACGGCATCACCGAACCCTTCCCCATCCAGATCGACACGCTTCCCGACACCCTCGCGGGCAAGGACGTGCTCGGTCGCGGAAAAACCGGCTCTGGCAAGACCCTCGCCTTTTCGATCCCCATGGTTGCCCGTCTTGGTGGCGCCCTCGCCGGCGGTAAGCGTCGCCCTGGCCGCCCGTTGGGCCTCGTGCTCGCGCCGACCCGCGAGCTTGCCACCCAGATCACCGTCGCAATGGAGCCACTCGCCACCGCGTACGGACTTACGATCACCACGATCTTCGGCGGTGTCTCTCAGAACCGTCAAGTCGCGGCCCTCAAGGCTGGCGTTGACATCGTCGTGGCCTGCCCGGGTCGCCTCGAGGACCTGATGAAGCAGGGGTTCGCTCACCTCGACGCCATCGAGATCACCGTGCTCGACGAGGCTGACCACATGGCCGACCTTGGCTTTCTTCCGGTCGTTACCCGCATCATGGACAAGACCCCGCAGACCGGCCAGCGCCTACTCTTCAGCGCCACGCTCGACAATGGCGTGGACAAGCTCGTGCGCCGGTACCTCCACAACGAGGTGCTCCATTCCGTCGACGAGGCCAACAGCCACGTCGCCGCGATGACGCATCACGTGTTCGAAGTCGCTGGTGTTGACGAGAAGAACGAGCTCATCAAGAAGCTCGCCTCGGGCACCGGCCGTCGCATCCTCTTCATGCGCACCAAGCACCATGCCAAGAAGCTTGCCAAGCAGCTCACCGACGCAGGCATCCCCTCTGTCGATCTGCACGGCAACCTCTCGCAGGTCGCCCGCGACCGCAACCTCGCCTCGTTCGCCTCGGGTGAGACCCGAGTTCTCGTCGCCACCGATGTCGCCGCTCGCGGTGTTCACGTGGATGACATCGAGCTCGTGATCCACGTCGACCCGCCGGCCGAACACAAGGCCTACCTGCACCGCTCTGGCCGTACCGCGCGCGCTGGCAAGGAGGGCGAGGTCGTCACGATCGTGCTGCCCGCCCAGCGCAAGGACACTGCCGCGCTGCTGCGCAAGGCCCAGATCACGGTCACCCCGCAGCACGTCACCGCGTCGTCCCCGTCAGTGGCCACGCTTGTCGGAGCCGTCGCGGAATACGTCAAGCCTGCGCCTCGCGCCGCGGTGCAGCAGCAAGGTGGTGGCGGCCGGTCACAGGGCGCCAATGCCCAGCGCAAGCGCCTTAACCGCGACGGTCAAGGCGCGCAGCCGCGTCGCGATCGCTCGGGGCGCCCGGCTCAGGCCGGATCGGGTCGTCCCGCCGCGGCCGCTGCTGGCACGGGTCGTGCCGCAGTCACCGGCGAGCGCCGCGACCGTACCGCCCAGCCCGCTCGCTCCGAGGAGGCTCCCGCACGCAAGCGCGGTGGCAACGGACGCGTGCAGACTGGCGGGCCCATCCGCGTCGGCCAGGTCGTGCGCGCCAACAACCGCGGTCGCTAGTCGCATCTTTCTTCGCAGAACGGCGCTCCCTCGGGGCGCCGTTCGTCATTGCGCGCAGGAGCACAGGGACGGGCGAGCGGCGGCGCCGCCTCCGCTCCACTGCGTTCACAACTCCGGAAATTCGAGGCGGCAGGGCACCGGCAAGCGCTTGATCGCACCCGGTTCTCCGCGAAGTGCAGGAGTTATGAACGCCGGAGCCCCCTCACGTCCGCCGGTCCGCCCAGGAGCAGCCCAACACGCCGCATTGCACACCGTGCAATTCCTGCCGCACGTCGTACGGTTACGGAATGGCGAGAGGTCGGGGCACACGCGCAGGGCTGGTTCGGGATGACGTAGCGCGGGCCGCGCACGATCTGCTCGTGCTCGAGGGATTCTCCGCAGTAACCATGCGGAGGGTGGCCGACGTACTCGGGGTCGCCCCCAACTCGCTCTACAGCCACGTGGAAGACCGCGGCGATCTCGCCGATGCCGTGCTCGACCTCGAACTCGCCCGCATCGCCATGCCGGAGGCCGGCACCAGCCAGAACAAGGTGGAGCTCGTCCTTCGTGCGCTCTGGAACTGCCTCGTGGCACGTCCGGGGCTTGCAGCTCACCTCCTCGACCGCACGAACCGTAGTGCTGAGCTCGCCCGACTTCGGCGCGACCTCGGTGAACTATTTCGCCGGGCATCCGCGACGCCTGATCTCGCTACCGACTATGTCGGCGTGCTGCTCTCGTACACGGTCGGGTCAGCGGCAATGGCCGGGTCGATGAACATCGTGAGCGCCGACCGGATCTTCCGCGAGGGTCTCGACCTGTACATCACGGCGCTCAACCTCGAACCCGCTCCCGGCCGCTTCACCGTGCGTGAGTGGCCGATCTTCGAGGACACGATCCCCGGACGGGCGAGTGAGCTCGCGGGCTGATGAACTTCGTCGTACGTCCGGCGGTTCCGGAGGATGCACTCGATATCGCGACGGTGCGGGTGCACTGTTGGCGGGAGACCTACACGTTCCTCTCCTCCGAACTGCTCGGATCGATGGACCCGGCCGTGCGCGAAGAGTCGTTTCGCGACATGATCGAGCTTGAGCTGGGCGCGTTCGTTGTGACCGAGGTCGACGGCGAGATCCGAGGGTTCGCGTCATCCGGACCACCCGCCGCCGCCGACGCACCGCGCGACCTCGAACTCGCCATGATCTACCAGCTCGCGAGCATGCATGGGTCAGGTTCGGGCCAAGCTCTGCTCGATGCCGCGATCGGGGATGCCCCCGCCTTTCTGTGGACGGCCGAACTCAACCCCCGAGCTCACGCGTTCTACCGGCGCAACGGTTTCGTAGCAGACGGGGCGCGCGAGGTCCGCGCCGACTGGGAGAACCTCGCCGAGCTCCGGATGGTCCGGTGAGACGACAATGTCCGAAGCGGTAGCACTCAGTGCTCGAGGTCGCCCAGCGCCGACAGCCACGCGGAGTAGCGGCGACCGCTGGTCTCTTCAAGGGCACGCCAAGCGCAGGAGCCCGGCCTGATTCTGCCCAGAGTGCCACGATCACGCCGCTCGCGGTGCCAGCTGGCCGAATGGAGGACGTCGAGTTCAACGATGTCAGATGCTGGCGGGTCTTCGGGGTCGGCATCGAGGAACGAGATCGACATGAGGCTGGATGAGCCGCTGTCGAGATAGGGCAGCTCGCCCTTGTTCAGCATCGCGAGCCACGTGCCCTGCATTCCGAGCCCTTTGGGATCCTGAATACGAGGCAAGCCGATGATCGCCCGATAGAGGTTATGCAGGCTGTCGAGTCCGAAATCGTGGGACTCGCCCTCAAACTCCGCGCCGAGGAGCAAACCGGCCTCGAACGCGGTTCGAGTAGCGATCAGGGCCCGCAGTCGATTCTTGTAGACCGTCTCGATCCAGCTCACCGAGGCGATGTGCCTACCGTCGGCCTCACGCTTGGCCTGCAGCTCGCCACCGTACTTCGTGCGGATCGATGCGAGCGTTCCCAGACTCGCGTGGGAATGAGCAAGGGCAGCGCTCGCGATCTCGGACACGCCATGGTGAATCATTCCCCGACTCATCGTGGTCATCAGGTGATTCTCCAGCAGCGTCACATACGCACCACACACGGACAGCTCGATCTGCTGCACTTCCTCGAGGCGCTCGATCTCACGGTGATGGTCGGACTGCACACCGCGTTCGACGACCATTTCCAGTGCTCGGAGCATCTCGAAGATGCCGTCCCGATGGTTGCCCGCCTTCGACTTCGCCAATCCGGGGTCGCGCATCGCGAGCCCACCGTACCCGCGGTCGTAGGGCTGACCGTCGTGCAATTCGTCGAAGCGCTCAAGTTGGGCACTGTTCTTACCGTGCACGGTTTCCAGGCGAATACCTTGGTCCGCTAGTGCATACAGCGCATCAGCGGCCGCCTGCGGACTCGGGGAGCCTTGCCCTCGGAACTCATCGAGGTTCGGATCCGAGGGTCGGCCGTCTTTCATCACCCTCTGGCGAAGTTCGATGTAGTGGTCGATGAGGGGACCTTGCATCTGCCTATCGAGAAACCGAATCAGCTCCGATGCCTTCGGTGCTTCGGTGGGCAGCAACTCGTCAGTCTTCAGAAATTCGATCGCTTTGGCGGCACTCTCGTCCGACACGTGTACGGCCATGCGTCCCGGTATCGTTCCGATGGCCTTGAGTTCATCCTCCGTGAGCTCGTGTAAGTGATTGGGTGCACTTGGGCCCGTGGATACGATCACGAGAGAGGTTCTGCTGAGCGCTCGAAGTTCGAGTTCCTCGCGAAGCGCCGCGAAATCATCAGTGACGACCCCGTACGCAAACATCTGGAGTATTGCTGTCGCCGATAGCTCAGCCCCACCCCCACCAGGACCTTCCATGACTCCCTCGGGCAAAGCGACCAAGTGCGGGTCAGCTATTTTCCATTTGGGCAATATGGTCTTGCCAATGGTGCGAGCAAGCTTGGCTGACGAGGTTGTCTGGCAATAGGCACTGACCTTGGCACTGACCGCTTGCCGTAGCGCGTAGGCGAGGTCTGCGTGGCTGAGGCCAGCGGCGATGCCATACTTTCCGGCAGAGGCTCTGAACTCGGTGGCGTCCTCGGGATGCGGCCAATCTACCCAGGAAATATGCCTGTGCGGACGGGCGTTGCGCGGAAGTGATGCGGGCGCACCGACGAGGGGCTGTTCCTCCAACCATTGCGCGAACACCCTGCTCCCGATGACCCGTCGGTGCCACGTGTTGATGGTTCGACGATCGACTCCCACGATCGCGCCGGCACTGTCGAAATCGGCCGGAGGCCGACTGATCCCCCAGGCAGCCTTCAGTGCCGTAACGGCGGTGTCAGCGGATCGTCCGTTTCGGTAGGCGCCGGCATCCGGCGAATCTGCCCAGTGGGCGAGACCTTGCGACAGGATGCGGCGGGCGTCGTGTGTTCCTCTCGCACGCCACTCACCGTTCACGACGTGTACTCCGGCGAGCGGACCGAGCCCCCCGGCACGCACCTGATGCCCGTGCAATATCTCGATCTGCAGCGTCACGAAAGCCCTGACCTCGTCAGGGGTGGGCACAGTCATGACGTCGTCCTCAGAGTTGGGGCGTGCCTCATTCTCTCCATGACGTCGGCTCATGTCCACCGATTCATGACTCACGCGGGAAGTAAGCGATTCGCTGCTGTTTTGACCCCTTCTTGGAGAGTTCGTGCCTTTGAGACGGTTTCCCTACCGGATGGTCCGGCGCACATGTCTCCAGGGAGTTTCACGATGACTAAGCCCAACCGCAAGACCCGGCGGGGGCGCACGCAGCGCCCCCGCTACACCAGCCGTGCAGCTCGCGGTCCTGCTATCTGGAAAATCGCCCTCGGTGGCCTAGCCGCACTTGCGGTGGCCTCGGCCCTGTTCTTGTGGAAGCCCTGGCCTGCGCCCACGGAAGGGCAACTCTCACTCGTGGTGCAGCTCGACTCCAACACGATTAGCCCTGCACCCGCGGATTTCAGCGAGCTAGCCGATGCCGCGAAGTCCATGGCTGCCTCCGGCGGTGGCGAGTTGACCGTTCACATCGGCGCGGGTGACCGTCCGTCAGTGGCCTACACCCACAGCCTCACCGTGCTTCGCGACGGTCGCCCCGAAGCCGATCCCCGCTTGCGTGGTGAGGCCATCGATGCGATCGTCACGGACGCGCTCGCCGCTGTGGAATCCGCCACCTATACGGGCATTGGACAGTCTCTCGACGGACTGCTGTGGTCGTTCGCGGATGATCGTCCCGCCGAGGGAATGCCTTGGGTCGGCACCGCCTACTCCAGCTCGCTGCCGGTGGTCGACCCTGTGGACATTCGTGAGTTGATGAAGGGTGAGCCAGCGGCGGTCGTCGCCCTCCTCCCGCCTAGCTCGATTCCCGACCTCACCGGACTCCAGCTCACCTGGGTGATCGCGGGCAGTACGGGAACGCAGAGCCCGCTCAATGTGGCCACCGCTCAGTGGAGGCTCGCCTTCCTTACCGCCTACATCGAGGCAACCCATGCCGAGCTCGTGAGCATTCGCGAGTCCAACCGTCAGGGTGCCGCCCTGCCGGGGACGCCTGCGGGTGTGCCCGTGGATAACCTGGCCGACCCGACGCCGAATCTGCCCGAGCCACCGAAGCCTGAGCAGGCCTATGTGGTGACCTTCGACAATCCGGCCACGTTTGCGCCCGACACCGACCAACTCCTCACGGATGCCTCGGTGCTGCGTCCCGAACTCGATGCCCTAGCAGCAGCCTGGGCTACCGGCAACTACTCCTCGATCAGGTGCTACGGGCGAGTGGCAGGCTTCTCGGCTTCTCCCGGGCTACCCGAGGACATCGCGCTCTCTCTCGCGAGAGCACGGGTCATCACCACCTGGCTGAAGACGGAGTACTCCATCGACGCCAACGCTGTCGGCCTCGGCCAAGACAGCCCACTGCCCGGCGACCCACGCGGCGCGCATCAGCGCTCCGTGATCTGCGAAGCAACCCCGATCACCACCCACTAGAGAAAGAGGAAACAACCATGAAAAAGGACATTGTTAACCGCACGGCTCTGCTGACAGAGATCCGCCTCAACCCCACTCACACCCAATTCCCGAAGTTCATCAACGCGGCGTCCACGGTGCCCGACAACACCGCACGTGCGGCTGAGATCATCGTTTCCACAAGCCCGAACCAGGGGAAGGACGTCGCCCTCAACACGGCGCACGTCAACGACTCCTCGGTTCAGGAGATGGTACTGAGCCTCGCTGCCCGTAACGCGGTGACCCGGGTCACACCGATCGTCGAGGAAGCGACGGGGAGCGTCACCGACGCGGAGGGCTGCCTCGCGGAAGTCGAGAAGTTTCTCGAGCACCGTCACGAGCGCATGAACAGGGTGGTGACGCTTGCGGGTGGCATCAAAGTCACGGCCAGCGACCTGCCCCGCCTCCACGCCGCCCTGCGTATGGATGCCGCCCGCGCGCAAGCCGACGGCGACAACCGGCACGTCGAATCGGACAAGCCCGGCTTGCCGGGACTTCTCGGCTCACTAGTGCTCACCGGCTTCGAGTCGTTCGGCATCTACTCACTCATCGCCAACGTGAGCGACCTGCAGGGCCTCATCATCTTCATCTCGATGACGGGGATCGTGTTGTTCGTCAACACCTTCGGGCTCATGCTCGTCGGCCGCACCTTGCGCAACTGGCTCCAACTTGCCGCGGCCCGCCGTGAAGCAATGACCACGGGCTATCTGGATATTCACAGCACAACCACCGAGGAAGGAACGATCTCATGAGCACTACAACACCCGCAAACCTCCGCCTGCAGGGACTCCACGCGCTAGGCGGTGCGCCCACGAAGAGCACGATAGCCCTCGCCGGCCTCTGGTTCTTCCTCGCGATCGCCCTCGTCGGCAGCGCCGTCATCGTGCTCGTCTCACTCCTCGGAGTGCGCGTGGCGTCGATGGCAATGCTCGTCGAGATGGGCCCCGCATTCGGTGTCGGGATGGGCGTACTCGTGGCCCTCGGGGCACTGATCATCGTGTTCTATATCGTCTACAAGCACTCGCGCGGCACGCTCTTCGGAAGGCAGTTGAAAAGCACCGGTGACGAGCTCGACAAGCTCAAGGACGACGTCGTGCGGGATGAAAGCGGCGCGCGCGACGGGCTGCGGGAGGCCGCGGAGCAACTGCGCGAGGGCGATGCGATCCTCGCCAGGGCCGACGACAACGCGGCGCGGGAAATTGAAGAGACGCTGGTCGGTATCAAGGTGGCCGCGCTCGTCCTCGGGGTGAAGGAGATCGTGGCCCCGGTGTATTCCAAGGTCGTGACTCCCGCTCAGCCGCTGCGCGCGCAGTACAACGCGAAGGCAGCGACCGTGCGCTCGGATGCGGCGATACTCGTAAAGCGCCTACAAGAGGGCACGCTTGAAACGCTCGGCGATGCCCCTGACGCGTACGCCGCGACTCATCAGCCCCACCAGGGCGGTGTCGATGTCGCAGATCTGGATCCGACAGCCCAGCCAGGACTGGTTGCCGCGACGGACAGATCACGGCGCCACGTGCCGTGGTGGATGATTCTCCTGGGAGCACTGCTGCTCGCGATCCTCGTTGGGGCTGGTATCACCGTAGCCACTGGGGCGTTCGCTGCCGCCACTGGCGCGGACCCGACCGCCGACCCCACGAGCACTGCGGACGGGGCATCCAGCGGCCTTGTGGAGGGCGTGGACTACGCGTTCCTCTCGGGCTCTGGAGACAACGCCGCGGGCTGGTCTTGCTCCGCCCCCATCACGGTGTCGCTCATGGGCGACTACCCCGTGGGTGCGAATGCCACCCTCGCTGCGGCCGTGGCGAGCATCGGGTCGGCGAGCGGCCTGCCGCTACAGCTCGGGGCGGACGGGACGCCGGGAGACATCACTGTCTCCTATCTCCCGAGCGCCGATGTCGAGGCAAAGGGTGGCGATGACGGCGCGATCGGAGTTGCAAGCCCGATCATCGTGGGCGGTTCGATAACCTCAGCCACCGTGGTGATCGACGAGGAGTCGCCCTCGAACGATCCAGCCTCGTATCTGGCGGTGCTAGTTCTCGAGCATGAACTCGGCCACGCAGTCGGGCTCGATCACGTCGACCACGGCGGCGAGCTCATGCAGCCCCAGCTTGACCCCACGCTCACGGGCCTGGGCGAAGGCGACCTCAGGGGCTTACAGCTCGTCGGGTGCTGACCAGCACGGGAAGGGCTCTGGCGCATCGCCGGAGCCCTTTCGGTCGTCTAGGGCAGCACACCCACCGAAGCGAGCGCCGCGCGCAGCAGGGCGCCGCGGCCACCCTCCATATCGGAGGTCACTGCCTCGGAGGCGGCTTCGGACGGCCGCAGCCACGTGATCTCTAAGGCGTCCTGGCGCGGCTCACACGTGCCTGTCACCGGGACGACATAGGCGAGGGATACGGCGTGCTGGCGCGAATCCATAAACTGGCTCGACCCCGGCCAGGGGAAGTACTCGGCCACGGAGAAGGGCACGGGAGACGCGGGAAGCAGGGGAAACGCCATCGGACCGAGGTCTTTCTCAAGGTGCCGGAACAGCGCATCACGCAGCGTTTCGCCGTACATTACTCGACCCGAAACGAGGGTGCGGGTGATCTCTCCATCGTTTGCGCGCAGGAGCGTACCTACCTCCGTGACGCGACCCAAACCGTCGAGCCGCACCGGAACAGCTTCGACGTACAGCAGCGGCAGCCGCTTGCGGGTCTCGGCAAGCTCATCGTCGGACAACCAGCCGGGGTTGGGATCGGGGTCGGGCGTGCCTACGGAGCTCATGGTCCATTCTTACCTACGTTCTAGGCTGGGCAGATGCAGCTCGACACGTCGGCAATTCTCTGGTCCGCACCCGAACGCGAACGGGCCGACCGACCTCTGCTCGTGCTACTCCACGGCTACGGCTCGCACGAAGGCGATCTGTTCGGCATGGCGCCCGGTCTCCCCCTCGGCCCGGTCATCGCATCCCTGCGCGCTCCGATCGCCGAGAGTGGCGGTTGGGCGTGGTGGGGGCGCAGTGAGAGTCCTGCGGGCAACCCCGCGAATCAGGTAGTGGATGACGCCGCAAACGCGGTGCTCGCTTGGCTCGACACCCTGGAATTCACCAGCGTCTCCCTCGTGGGCTTCTCTCAGGGTGCCGCCCTCGCGCTACAGCTCGTGCGCCTCGCCCCGGCGCGATTCGCCGCCACCGTCGCAATTGCGGGATTCGTGGCATCCGGCGATCACCCGGGTGATGCGGAGCTGGCTCGCATACGGCCAGCCGTGTTTTGGGGCAGGGGAACCGACGACCACGTCATCCCCGCGGAGGCGATTGCGCGCACCGCCGACTGGCTGCCAGAGCACACGGATGCCACGATCCGCATCTATGAGGACCTCGCGCACTCCATCTCGACGCCAGAGCTCATGGATCTCGTCGCCTTCTTGCGCGAGCACGGGTAGTGTCCAATCCTCAGGAGTGGACGAACACCGCCGCGGCGATCGCGAACGTCTGGGCTGGATGCGACCCGAGGGTGAAGGGTTCGTGGTCATCGACCTGCTCGGGCGCGAACTCACGGGCGCCGTCGACTGGTTTGAGGCGGAGACGATGCTCGACGAGCTGGGGATTGGCTACCTCGCAGAGCCGTTGCTGCTTCTCGGCAGCGGGCAGTGGCTTCGCGTGCGGATCATGGACTCATTGCGTGCTTCGCTAGGATTCCACGCACCCTCGGAGCGTGCTCAGCATCGGGCGAGGCCTTGATGTACCGTTCCATCGCCAAGATTGCATGGCTGTCACCTGCCTCGGCAAGCTCCATCGCCTCAGCAAATCCCCGCTCGACGAACACGAGCGACCTATCGATTTTGCGGAACCGGCGGCGATGCCAGTAGTACTTCAGCTCGTCCGACTCCCAGTCTCGGTAGATGTCTTCCCAAGGCACCTTATGGAGGTCGTACATATGCGGCAGAAGCATGTGTTCGGCGATCCTGCCACCCTCTCGTTGGTATCGATTGTCGAGCGACACCCGGATACGATCTTCGGTCGTGTTGGGCAGGGCGCGGTGAACTGTCGTCGCCGGGAAGAAGAGCGCGTCACCAGCCTCGAAGTTGGTGCTGAGCCATCGTCCTGACAGTTCTGGGTACTTTGGCTTTTCGCCCTCGAGGTCGACGCCCAATCCACCGGCACCCAGAGCAAAGTGGTGCGGCAGGACCTTGCCCACCTTGTCGGAGCCCTCGAGCACGGCTAGGGGACCGAGTTCGATCGGACAATCGCCCACCGGCATCCAACAGGTGAGCGTATCCAAGCTCCCTTGGTAGTGCACAAAGTCTTGATGCATGGCAGTGGTGTGGGCGGTGAATTTCGGGAACCAGATTCTGGCCTTGTGCCCTGGAAGGGGTATGGCTGGTGTGTCAAAGATCCGCTCGACAGCGTTCATGAGTTGTGGGTCATGCGGAACGGTGTGGAATGACTCAAGTCGCTGCACGTCACCGTATGGACCGTTGTAGGCTTCATCGCCCTCCGTGCAGCGGCGATCGACATCGGCGATTCCCGCCATGACGTCGCTTCCCTTCTGCAGCCAACCCGCCCGGCCAATCGTCCCGAGAATGTCCGCACGGACCGTGAGGACTTTCTCCGGATCGAGCAGCCTACGGAAGAACAAGTAGCCTTCATCGGCTAACCGCCGACGCAGCTCCTCGGAATCCTGCTCGGCCTCGTTAGAGACGCGAAGTTCTTGCCAGGCGTCGTTCACCGTGCGCTCTCCTCACCCTCGTTTTCCCATCACAGCAGTGCGGGCGCTTCGATCGCGTCGCGATTCGGGCCCTAAAACAACGTTGTTCCGTCAACAGTAGGCCATCGAACGGCCTAACCACAATGAGAATGCCGTCGGAGCGCTCACCCGTGACGGCAGCGCGGGGGAAGATAGGCGGATGGTGCTCGACAGGTTCTCACCCGCAACTAGCGAGTGGTTTCTTGGTGCGTTTGCTCGTCCAACTCCAGCACAGGTCGAGGCGTGGGAGGCGATTTCTTCGGGATCGCACGCGCTCGTGGTAGCACCCACCGGGTCAGGGAAGACGCTCGCCGCTTTTCTGTGGGCCATCGACCAATTGCTGACGACGGCGCCAACGGGAAAGACCCGAGTTCTCTACATCTCCCCCCTCAAGGCGCTCGGGGTCGATGTCGAGCGCAACCTCCGTGCGCCGCTCGTCGGAGTCACTCAAACAGCCCGCCGGCTCGGAGGCGACGTGCCTTCAGTCACGGTCGGCGTGCGGTCGGGCGATACCACCCCGGCCGATCGGCGACTGCTCGCGCGAACCCCGCCCGACATCCTGATCACCACACCTGAGTCGTTGTATCTCATGCTGACCTCTGCCGCTCGGGAGACGCTCGCGAGCGTCGACACGATCATCGTCGATGAGGTCCACGCCGTCGCGGCCACCAAGCGCGGCGCTCACCTCGCCGTTTCCCTCGAGCGACTGGATGCCCTGCTCCCCAAACCCGCCCAGCGCATCGGACTCTCGGCTACCGTTCGTCCCCTCGAGGAGGTCGCGCGGTTCCTCGGCGGGCGCGCGCCCGTCACCATCGTGCAGCCTCCGGCCGAGAAGACCTTCGACCTGAGTGTCGTCGTTCCCGTGGATGACATGACGGAGCCTGGCGCGGCGTCGCCCGAGGCCACCGGGTCGATCTGGCCGCACGTCGAGGAACGGATAGTCGACGAGATTCTGGAACACCGGTCGACGATCGTCTTCGCAAACTCGCGGCGGCTCGCGGAGCGGCTCACGGCCCGACTCAACGAAATCTACGAGGAGCGCATGGCCGGGGTCGCGGCCGAACCTTCGGTCCCGGGCTCCCTCGGCGCTGGGGTCGCGGAATCGCTTCGCGATTCTTTTAGCTCCACCGAACCCTCGGTCGCAGGCTCCCTCGGCGCTGGGGTCGCGGAATCGCTTCGCGATTCTTTTAGCTCCACCGCGCTCGCCCGGGCGCACCACGGCTCTGTCTCCAAGGAGCAGCGAGCGACGATCGAGGACGACCTCAAGTCGGGTCGGCTTCGGTGTGTGGTCGCGACCAGTTCGCTCGAACTCGGCATCGATATGGGGGCTGTGGATCTCGTGATCCAGGTCGAGTCGCCGCCGTCTGTGGCATCCGGGCTTCAGCGCATCGGACGAGCGGGACACCAGGTTGGGGAGATCTCGAAAGGCGTGCTGTTCCCGAAGCACCGCACCGACCTCATCCACACAACCGTTGCCGTGGAGCGCATGAAGTCCGGGCAGATCGAGGCGATCGCCGTGCCCGCGAATCCGCTCGACGTGCTTGCGCAGCAGACGGTGGCGGCAACCGCTCTCGAAAGTGTCGATGTGGAGGAGTGGTTCGACACCGTACGCCGAAGCGCGCCGTTTGCGACCCTGCCCCGCAGCGCCTTCGATGCGACCCTCGACCTACTCAGCGGTCTCTACCCGAGCGACGAATTCGCCGAGCTGCGGCCGCGCATCGTGTGGGATCGCGTCGGCGGCACCATCACCGGGAAGCCGGGGTCACAGCGACTGGCGGTCACCTCAGGCGGCACGATCCCCGACCGCGGGCTTTTCGGAGTCTTCATGGTCGGAGGCGAGCCCGGAGCGCCTGGTCGTCGCGTGGGTGAACTCGACGAAGAGATGGTCTACGAGTCACGGGTGAGCGATGTGTTCGCGCTCGGTACGACGAGCTGGCGCATCGAAGAAATCACCCACGACCAAGTACTCGTGAGTCCCGCGTTTGGGCAGCCCGGCAAAGTGCCGTTCTGGAAGGGCGACGGTCTCGGCAGACCCGCCGAACTTGGCGCGGCGATAGGCGCGTTCGTGCGGGAGGTCTCGACGACCTCGGCCCACGGGAACTCTGAACGGCTCGCCGACATCGGTCTCGAAGAGCGCGCCGCCAACAACCTCATCGCGCTGGTCGCCGAACAGAAGGCATCGACCGGGCAGATCCCGACCGATAAGACGCTCGTGGTCGAACGCTTCCGTGATGAACTTGGCGACTGGCGAGTGGTACTCCATTCCCCGTACGGCATGCCTGTACACGCCCCCTGGGCTCTCGCCGTCACCGCACGCTTGCGCGACCGATTCGGCATCGACGGCGCGGCAATGGCGGGCGATGACGGCATCGTCGTGCGCATTCCCGACACGGATGCAGAACCGCCCGGCGCCGAACTGTTCGCCTTCGAACGTGACGAGCTGGAGACGATTGTCACCGAGGAGGTGGGTGGTTCCGCCCTGTTCGCGGCCCGGTTCCGGGAGTGCGCGGCGCGCGCACTCCTCTTGCCAAGACGTGACCCCGGTCGACGTTCCCCACTGTGGCAACAGCGGCAGCGGGCATCCCAGTTGCTCGATGTTGCCCGCAAGTACCCGACATTCCCGATCGTGCTCGAAACCGTGCGCGAAGTCTTGCAAGACGTCTACGACCTGCCGGCCCTGATGACCCTCACCGACCGGCTCGAAATGCGAGCAGTGCGAATGGTCGAGACGGAGACGGAGGTTCCGTCGCCGTTCGCGCGGTCGTTGCTCTTCGGGTACGTTGCCGCGTTCCTCTACGAGGGCGATTCCCCACTTGCCGAACGTCGGGCCGCCGCGCTCTCACTTGACCCGACGCTGCTGGCCGAGCTGTTGGGCAGGGCGGAGCTGCGCGAACTCCTCGATCCTGCGGTGATCGAGCAAGCAGAGCTCGAATTGCAACGTCTCACGCCCGAGCGCAAGGCCCGCAATACTGAGGGTGTCGTCGACATGCTCCGGATGCTCGGGCCGCTGTCCCTGGAGGAACTTCTGCAGCGGGCTGAGCTCGCTGCGGGCCCCCCTCACCTGGCCGCTACGCTCGACGACCTCGCGCGCGCCAACCGCGTGCTGCGGGTCACTATCGCTGGCATGCAACAGTGGGCGGGAATGGAAGATGCGGCCCGTCTGCGCGATGCGCTCGGGGTGCCGTTGCCCATCGGGGTACCCGCGGCATTCATCGAACCCGTGGATGACCCGGTCGGTGACCTCGTGAGTCGCTACGCACGCACCCACGGACCGTTCACGGTTCAGGATGCCGCGACTCGCTTCGGCCTCGGAACCGCCGTCGTCACCGACACCCTGCGGCGCCTCGCAGCAGACCGTCGGGTCATCGATGGCGAGTTCCGTCCCGGTGCTACGGGCACCGAGTGGTGCTCTGTCGAGGTGTTGCGTCGACTGCGCAGTCGGTCGCTGGCTGCCCTCCGACACGAGGTGGAACCTGTCGACCCGGCGACTCTCGGTCGTTTCCTCCCCGCTTGGCACGGGATCGTCGGCGCCTCAAACGGCGGCACACTCCGCGGTATCGACGGGCTGGTGCAGGTGATCGACCAGCTGGCCGGAGTGTCGCTGCCGGCGAGCGCGTGGGAGACACTCGTGTTCCCCGCACGGTTGCCCACGTACTCGCAAGCCTGGCTGGATGAACTCACCACCACGGGCGAAGTCATCTGGTCCGGAAACGGATCAATTCCCGGCAGCGACGGCTGGGTTAGCTTCCACCCGGTTGACACCGCGCGCCTCACGCTGCCCGAACCGAGCGGGGACGAGACCACCCCACTCCAGCGCAGCATCCTCGAGGCGATGGCCGGCGGTGGCGCCTACTTCTTCCGCCAGCTCGCGCAGACCGTGGGGAGCACCGACGACAGGGCGCTCGACGTTGCTCTCTGGGAACTCGTCTGGGCCGGGCTCATCACCAACGACACGCTCTCCCCGCTGCGCTCGTACCTCGGCGGTCCGGCTGCACCCCAGCGGGCCCGCTCTTACCGAGGTCGCGCGGGCTCCATCCGTGTCGCGGCGGCCGGGCCGCCAACGGGTGCAGGGCGGTGGTCACTGCTTCCGCTCGCCGAGGGCGACACCACGATTCGAGCGAAAGCGATGGCCGAGTCCCTGCTCGAACGGCACGGGGTCGTCACTCGAGGCGCGGTCGTGAGTGAGGGCATCCGGGGTGGGTTCGCCCTCGCCTACAAGGTGCTCAGCAGCTTCGAAGACAGCGGCCGAGCCCGTCGCGGCTACTTCGTCGCCGGGCTCGGCGCCGCCCAATTCGCCACGACCGCGACGGTCGACAAGCTGCGGAGCTATGTGTTGGATGCCGAAGCCACCCCGCCGCTGGCGGCACTCACCCTCGCCGCGACCGATCCCGCGAACCCGTTTGGGGCGGCGCTGCCTTGGCCTGCCACCCCGCAGCCGGAAGCTGGCGAGAAGCGTGGGCACCGGCCAGGTCGCAAAGCCGGAGCACTCGTTGCGATTGTCGACGGCACCCTCGCGCTGTACATCGAGCGAGGGGGAAAGACTGTCCTGACCTTCAGCACCGACGAAACCGTGCTTCGCGCAGCGACCGCGTCAGTGGTGTCAACCGTTCGGGCGCGCCTCGGGAAACTGCGCATCGAGCGCATCGACGGCGAGTTCTCCGTCGGTAGCCCGCTCGGAGTGATCCTCGCGGAGGCGGGGTTCGCTCTCACGCCCCAAGGGCTGAGGCTGCGTGCCTGAAAGAGATCAGGTCAGTCCTGATGGGCGCTCCAGGGCACCACAGCAATAGTCGCACCCAGGATGGCACCGATCACGATCGCTCCGACAAGTTCGCCTAGCGGAGTGACACTTGGCGTGAAAGTCGGGCCGAGCGCCCACCCTGCACTGTTGATAACCTCCGCGGCGAGCGCTGTGACAACAACACCAACCGCGACACTGATCGCTGCCAGTGGAGCGGGAAGCCGGGCTGAATGCGCCATTCGCGCCACTGCTGGCGCCGCCAACACAGCGACCAGTGGTGATAGGTGATAGTTGGTGGTCGGGTTCAGCGCCGCAAGGCCCGTCCACACCAGGGCCACGGTGATCGAGCCAAGCGCTCCGGCCAGCACGCTGCGCCACGGCGACTTAGGCATGGGACTCACCAGCCACGATCTCGGTCGAGACATCGACATCTGCATGCAGTGTCCGATGTACCGGGCATTTGTCGGCGATCGCGAGGAGCGAGTCGCGCTGCGCGTCCGTCAGGTCGCCAAACACCACAATCGTGCGCTCGATCTGCTCGACCACGGCGGGCACAGTGTCGCAGTTGGCGCAGTCGTCGGCGTGCACGCGGCGATGCTTCACGCTCACTTCCACCTTTTCGAGGGGCCACTTCTTGCGTTCGGCATACATCCGCAATGTCATCGAGGTACATGCTCCCAAGCCTGCGAGCAGCAGGTCGTAGGGCGACATCCCGGATCCGGCCCCGATCGGCTCCGGTTCGTCGGCCAGAATTGTGTGCCCGGCAGTGGTGATCGTCTGGCCGTAGGGACGGGTACCGTTCTCCGTGACGCGCACCGTCCCCGCTTCCAACTCGGGAGAACCCTCGTCGGCAGGGACCCCACCGTGTAGTGATGGGACATAGCGGGTGACCCATGCGCCAATGATGTCTGCGGCAAACTGGGCATCCGTCGCTGTGGTGAGCAGATGGTCGGCTCCGTCGAGTGCGACAAACGACTTGGGGTGGTGCGCGGAGTCGAATATCTCTCGGGCGTTGTCAATCGAGACTGTCTGGTCGGTGGGCGAATGCAGTACCAGCAGGGCTGCCGGAAGGTGTGCGACCCGCTCGTGCTGGCTAACTGAATCGAGGTCATCCAAGAACTGGCGACCAACCCTGAACGGTCGACCGCCGAGACTGATCTCCACACTTTCCGAGTTGTGCAGGCCGGCAAGTTGATCACCGATGAGACCTAAGACGTGCCGAGGATCGGCGGGGGCACCGATCGTGACAACCGCACGAACCTCGGGAATCGTGGCAGCTGCAGCCAGCACTGCGGACCCGCCGAGCGAGTGTCCAATGAGGATGCTCGGCGCTTGACGTGTTGCACTCAGGAATGAGGCAGCACGGACAAGATCCTCAACGTTGGACGTGAAGTTGGAGTTCCCGAAGTCCCCTCCTGACTGCCCAAGCCCCGTGAAATCGAAGCGGAGGACCGCGATGCCGGCCGAGGTCAGCGCGCGGGATATCCGGGTTGCTGCGACGGCATCCTTGCCGCAGGTGAAGCAGTGCGCGAACAGCGCATAGGCAAGCGGGTCCCCGTCGGGCAACTCAAGGCGACCCGCCAATGGCTCTCCCTGGGAACCGGGAAACTCGACGCGCTCCGGTGCTCGGCCGACAGCCATGCTGCTACGCCATCCGCTTCGACAGGATGGCCAGACCGTCAAGGTCGACCAGAACTATTCGGCCACGGGCTTGCCGGATCAGGCCACGGGAGGCGAGGTCGGCCATTGTCTTGCTTGTTGACTCCCGGGTGGCGCCGAGTAATCCGGCGAGTTGGTCATGGGTGAGTCGAATTGTCACATGACCTAGCCGGGAGACGCGCTGCGATCCGGCGAGACGGACGAGGGTGCTTGATGCACGGGCAATAAGTGGCCGCAACGCCAAGTCGGTGAGCCGTTCCTCAAGCCGGGCGACCTGCTCACCCAAGTAGCGAGAGACTCGGATCGCAATGCGCGGGTCAGAGAGCATGTGTCGCTCCACATCTTGGACGCTGAGTTGACAGATCTGCGAGTCCTCGATCGCTTCGGCGTAGTTGTCGTACATGCGCTGGCCGATGAGCATCATCTCGCCAAACACCGCTCCTGGTTCAAGGATGGCCATCGTCAAGGCTTTGCCGTCCTCGGTAACCCGGAATATCCTCACCCGGCCCTTCTTGAGGATGAACAAAGCCGTGACCGGCTGGCTTTGGCTGAAGACGATCTCGCCGTTTCGGAAGGCGTGAGCCGGCGCCATTCGGTCGAACGCGGCGATCTCATCGGCCGACAGGTCTGCGAATAGATCAACCTCGCTGAGGCAACTGAACGGCTCGGGGCTGCTTGCCTGCAATGGATTTGCCTCCCGCCCATCCGGCGACCACGGGCGTCGGTCACCAGTCGGTGCCGACGCCACGTCCATGGCGCACTCTTCCATCATCGGCGTTTGTTGATGATTCTCACAGCGACGGCACCAAGGATCGCACCGTAGATGAGATGACCCATCAGGGAGAACAGTGCGGTGGTGTCGATGGTGAACAGTGACATGCCGAACATCATGGGCATGACCATCAGCGGCCCGAGAACCCACCAAATGGCGCCATAGACCATGCCCACCACGATTCCGCGGGGGTAGCTCGTGAGCAGCAGGTTGCCGAAGATCACGGTGAGACCCAGGCCGATCATGATGGACATGGCGATGTGGATGAGGAAGCCAACCACCGGTGAGTTGGAGCCCACCATGGAGGCGATCGTCGGAAGCATGCCCATCATCGCCATGAGGACGCCGAACATGATGCCGCCGGCGACACCGCCGATCAACCCGGCGAGAGCGCGGCGACCGATGGTGGCCCCTGATCGGGTTTGCGCGATGGGGTGAGTGGAAGTTGTCATGTGGTACGTCCCTTTCAAGTGAACTTTCAAGTGAAGTAGTGCGATGCTCGACGGTAGTGCGGCCCCTGACGCAGCGTCTGCGACCTAGGACACACAGCCGGTATCGATCTCCGAGGACAATGAGGGGATGAAGATCGAAGTGCTGCACATCGATGAATGCCCAAATTGGGAAGATGCAGGGAAGGTCCTGTCGGAGGTGATCGATGAACTCGGGATCACCGACGTCTCACTGACCTTCACGCTTATCCGCACCCCGGAGGATGCCGCGCTACACCTGTTCGCGGGTTCCCCGACCATCCTGATCGACGGAGTGGATGCTGTCCCGGGCGCTGACCCCAGCACTGATGTGGCATGCCGTATCTACCGGGACGGGCCGCGTACTGCCGGCCTTCCCTCCCAAAAGACGCTCCGTCAGGCCATCCTCAGACATCTCGGCTCGAGCGCCAGTTAGGGAAGGTTGCCGCGGCAGCCACGATGTGGCCACCGCGAAGTGTCACCTCGGAGTATTGGTGACCGGATGCCCGCAGTGCGGTCCACGGGTGGGCGTGAATATCCGAGCCGCCGATCGCGCACGCCAATCGTGCGAGCGGTGCGAGCAGCGCCGCCCGACCGGTAGGCAGTTGCATGTCGACTATCCCGGCCCGGCCCCCCGGGCGAAGTATCGCGGTCATGCACTCCCACGCTGTCGGCCACTCGCGGATGACACTCAGCGAGTAGGTGGCGATCACCGCATCAACATGACCCACACCCACGTCGGGAGGGGAAAAGTCTGTTGCATCTGCGTGCACCGTGGTCACGTTCGACCAGTGGTTGGAGGTGATTCTGCGTTCGGCCATGTGCAGCATCGCAAAGCTCCGGTCAAGACCGATCACCCTTCCCGTTGGCCCCACTGCATCCGCCAACATCGGAAAGTTCAGGCCGGTACCACACCCGACATCGAGCACCGTGTCGCCTTCGCGCAGTTCGAGCAGGTCGATCCCCGCGATTCGGCCACGGCGGTACACCAACCGCTCTCCGGAGAGGGCGTCATAGACTCGGGCACCCCCACCGTAGGTCCACGTCATCGATACTCAGGGTTGCTGTCGAAGCCGAACCTTTCGCCCGCATTCCACTCCTGGCGGAGATTGCCCTGCGCAGGGATCCCACCGGCAACCTTGAGCATCCGTGCCATATGTAGCAAGTTCCACGTCATGAACGTGGTGTTGCGGTTCGTGAAGTCGTTCTCCGGCCCACCCGAGCCTGGGTCGAGGTAGCTGGGGCCCGGACCCACCTCGCCAATCCATCCCGCATCCGCTGCGGGCGGGATCACAAAACCGATGTGCTGCAGGCTGTACAGGAGCGACATGGCGCCGTGTTTCACGCCGTCCTCGTTGCCGGTGATCAAGACCCCGGCAGTCTTGCCGTAGTAGATGTACTGGCCGCGATCGTTGAACAGGCCACTCATGGCGTACAGCCGCTCGACGAGCTGACGCGCTACCGAAGAGTTGTCCCCTAACCAGAGCGGCCCGCCGATGACCAGCACATCAGCATCCAGTATCTTCGGCCAGATCTCGTCCGGCCATGCGTCCTCCGGCCAGCCATGCTCGCGCATATCCGGATAAACGCCGGTCGCGACCGGATAGTCGATGAGTCGCACACTGTCGACCGTCACGCCCAGGTGCCGCATCAAGGCGATGCTGCGGTCCATCAGACCCTGTGTGTGGCTGAGCTCGGGGCTCTTCTTTAGCGTGCAGTTGATGTAGACGGCGCGCAGGTCGGAGAAGTCCGCATTTTTCGAGGTCATGGTTCGAACACTACGGCGAAGAACATGGCCGGTCTGTGCGCTTGATCACCGAACAGGATGGATCGGGCGAGTTGCGAGCTCCCATCGTGTGAGAGTTCCCCAACCAGGCATACCGCCACATCCCTCTCAGTTGCCGAATGTCTGCATCCGCAGTATTCAGTGCACCACCTCAGCGGGTTCTAGTCTGTGCTCCACCTCACACGAGAAGCGCCCGCGCATGGACAGTGAAGGAGCCCTACCGAGAAGACGTCAACCCACACAGGGTCTACCGCGAGTTGGTGATCCAGACCAGGTAACCAAACCAGCTCGCGGGGATCGCGAGAATGACGATCACGATGGTGATCCAGCCCATCACCTTTCCCGCGGGGCGAGGTCGACGTACTGCGGCAACCGCGAGGACCGTCGCAAGCACAAAGAGGACCGGGAAGAAGAACAGTCCCCCGAAGGCAATGAGCCCGTACACGGTCGCCTCGACCGTGGTTCCCTGCCCGACTTGGTTGCGCACGACGAGCGACAGGATGTTGAGCACGAAGAGGAACGGAAGCGGAACCGCGACTGCGATCAGCGAGAGGATGCCCCACGCTCGCCCTGGTTTCGATCCGACGCTCGTGATGGTGGTCATGTCGAAATGCTATCGACGATGCCGATAAACCGGCTGCCGATGCCGTCGATCTCCGCCCGCGCAAGGCCTGCGGCAAGCGGAGGCAGCTCGGCAGCGGAATGCTCCTCGCAGGAGAGCCAAGTAAACGCCGGCCACCACTTCTTCGGCCGAGCCGCCTCCGTGAAGCCGCAGATGTCGCAGGTGAGCTGCACCCACACGGGCTTGGTTCCGGTGCGATTCGCCCACGACTGCGCGAGCCACGGTGGTGGGTCTGCGCGGATCGCCTCAAGCTCGGCTTCGCTCATCCGCGACGGCAATCCGTGCCGGCTGGCCATCTCCAACGGAATGTCGAGGCGCAGCGCCGCCTCCCGACGCGAGATCACGAGGGCACGTGCGCGCGCAGGGCGGCGACCACACGTTCCAGATAGTCGGCGATGACCGCTTGGTCCTCGAGATCAAATCCGTCGAGGATCGAGTCGACGTCACCGATCATGGGCATCAGAAATGACATCGCTCTCTGCACAGACTCCGCAGCCGGGGTCACGACGACTGCCCGTCGGTCAGCGGGGTTGACGACCCGCGTCGCGTGCCCGAGCTCCTCAAGCCGGTCGACGGCAGCGGTGACGGCAGACGGGGTTATCTTCAGCCGACGGGCGAGCTCGCTTGGGCCGAGCGGTCCGCTGGATATGAGGTGTTCCATCGCAGCCAGATCGGTGGGATTGACGGTGAGTTGCTCACCGAGATGCGCTTCGAATGCACGACTGAGCTCTACGAACTCCCGAAGGGAGTAGGTGGGCTTTCGCGACGGACTTTGCACAACGATGAGTTTATCGCTAAATTGTTCACAGTATTGATAGTTCACCAAGTGAAATACAGGTATCCCGTGCGTCGCCTCACGACCTTCATCACCGCCCGCCGCACATCATGGATCGTGCTCGTCACCGCGGCACTGTCTGCGGGGGCCATCTTCGCGCTCGGCTCGGGCGGAGAAGGCGACTCGTCCCCGGGTATCGGTCTCCCCGCATCGGCCGAGTCGGCGCAGGTGACGGCATTACAGGAACAACTACCGGGAGCCGACGGGACCAGCGCCCTGCTCGTATTCAGCCGTGACGGCGGCACCCTGAGCGACGAGGATGTCGCAGCGGTCGCGGAGGCGGCATCCGGTCTCAGCGACCTCTCGTCCGACGGATTCGTACCACCTCCCACCGTCTCGGACGACAAGACCGCGGCCCTCGTCGCGGTACCCCTCGACAAGCTCACGGATGTCACGGCACAGGCCGATCGCGCCGATGAGCTGCGCGCCATAGCCAACGAAAACCTGCCAGACGGGCTCACCGCTCTGCTCACCGGACCCGAGGGCTTCGCCGTGGATATCGCCGCCGTCTTCGAAGGCGCCGACTTCACCCTGTTGCTCACAACCGTGATCGTCGTCGCGGTACTGCTGCTCGTGACCTACCGCAGCCCGTGGTTGTGGCTCGTTCCACTCGTGGTCGTCGGGCTCGCCGACGGTCTTGCGAGCATCGTCGCCACACGGGTCGCGGCGGCCGCCGGCATCGCGCTCGATGCTTCAGTGACGGGCATCCTCTCGGTGCTGGTCTTTGGCGCCGGGACCAACTATGCCCTCTTACTCATCGCCCGCTACCGTGACGAATTGCGCACCCATGAGGATCGCCGGGATGCGATGGCAACTGCCCTGCGCGGTGCCGGTCCCGCGATCATCGCGAGCGGAAGCACTGTAGTTCTCGCGCTTCTCACCCTGCTGTTCGCCTCGTTGCAGGGCAACCGGGCGCTCGGGATCGCCTGCGCCACCGGTGTCGTCATCGCAATGTTGTTCGCACTGTTCGTTCTTCCCGCCGCGCTAGTGCTCTTCGGCCGCCGCCTGTTTTGGCCGTACGTGCCGCGATTCGGCACCGAAGGCAGCGCGGAGAAGGGCGTCTGGCACCGACTCGGGTTGCTCGTCGCGAAGCGCCCGGTGGTGGTCGTCATTGTTGGTGCATTGCTGCTCGGTGGGCTCGCGGCAGCCGGAGTGCCGCAAATCCGCATCGGCCTCTCCCAGACCCAGAAGTTCACAGCGGTGCCCGAGGCCGTGGTCGGCCAAGAGATTCTCGCGGACGCATTCTCGGCGGGAAGCGGCTCGCCCGCCGTCGTGATCGCGGAAAACGGGAAAATCGACACGGTCACCAGCACCCTCAAGAACGTCCGCGGCGTGGAATCCGTAGTCCCGGGTGAGACCGATGGCACCATAACTCAGCTCAATGTCACTCTCGACGCCGCCGCGGAAACCCCCGAATCGTTCGCGATAGTCCGGGACCTGAGAAGCAGTCTCGAAGGAACTGGCGCGCTCGTGGGCGGGCTCGACGCGCAAAGCCTCGATGTTGACGCGGCACAGACCGCTGACCAAGATCTGGTTATCCCGCTAATACTCGGCCTGGTGTTCCTCGTTCTCGTGCTGCTGCTGCGAGCGCTCGTCGCGCCAATACTGCTGTTGCTCACGGTGGTGGCGAGCTTCTTCGCGAGCCTTGGCGCGAGCTGGCTGCTGTTCCAGTCCGTGTTCGGGTTCCCCGCTATCGACACCAACGTCGTGCTGTTTAGTTTCCTCTTCTTGGTGGCGCTAGGCGTCGACTACAACATCTTCCTCGTCACCCGGGCGCGAGAGGAGACCGTCACACGCGGAACCCGCACCGGCATGATTCGGGCGCTCTCGTCGACGGGCGGGGTGATCACGAGTGCGGGCATCCTGCTCGCCGCGGTCTTTGCCGTACTCGGAGTGCTCCCCCTCATCACCCTCACGCAGATCGGGATCATCGTCTGCATCGGGGTGCTGCTCGACACCCTGCTCGTGCGAACGGTCATCGTCCCGTCGCTCGCGTTCATCCTGGGCGAGAAGTTCTGGCTACCGGGGAAGGTTGCGCAGAGCAAGGTTGTCGCGGGGTCTTAGCAGTCCGGCAGATCGACGAGATTGTTGCGCCCCTGGCCGTCCCACTGGGAACGGAGGTACTTGCCTAGCGGGCCCACGGCAACCTCGACAATCGATCCGGCGCCTTCCTCGAGAGGCACGTAGTACAGGTCGATGTTTCGCTCGATGCTCAGGATCGCGTCGTCATGAGAAATCACCCCGAACTCGCCGCCAAGCGCGACGATATTGCCCCACTGGTCCTTGCGGGTTCGGTACACCGGCAGCTCGGACATCGCCCGGTCCTCTCGACGACCCCATTGTTACACCGGCCCCTATGAGTCCGGTGTAAGCCTCACCACGTTCCGTCCGGCGACTTCACGACTGGGACCTCGGAGTACGACCAGTGCCCTCCGTTGTCGTAGTGGCCGGTCGCCCAGGGCGACGCCCAAATGGCGGCTTCGGTGACCTGAGTCTCTGCCGACGCGGCGAACGCCGCACGAATTTCCGAGTATCCGGCATTTTGCAGCAGAGCCTCTGCCGCATTCTGCGCAGCGATGTCCAAGGAATCGTAAGTGCCCGTTCCACCGCCACCGCCCGAGCCCCACCCGTTGTTGAGCGGGTTGTTGCGGTTCCACCAGTCGTCGACGCCATTCTCTTGCCGCATCCATCGCACAAAAACGGTGATGTTGTTGTCACTCTGTGGCCAGCCCGCGTAAAGCATGACCAATTTGGCAAAGTCGTAGTTGGTGCCACTGGCCTTGAGGGATGCGATACCCGGTGTCGCGGAGTAGGCATCGCGGACGGCCACCGCAATCGACGCCTTCGGTGAGACGGTGAAAGTCTGGGCGTGCGCGTCGATGTAGTCGGCGAGCTGCTCCTCGGCGCTCGGTCCCTTAGGGACAGCAATGATCGTGGCCCCGAGGAGGGCGAGAACGATGGTGCCCACGGCGATTCCACCGAGAAGGCGGTGCGGCGTGGCGATGAGGTAGGAAGTCAGTTTCATAGGCGTAGCGGCCCTACGGCCGCGAGCGAGCCTAGGAGAACACCTTGGGCTTTTCCTGAATGCACCGACGCCCTTGTGCGGTGCTACTCCGCGCGGCCACGATTGCGGCGACGCGTCACCTTGGGCGCGCGGCCACCGAGGAACGATCGACTCGAGGTCACGTCGAATCCTTGACGCAGCGCTTCACGACCGATGAGCATGCGAAAGCCCATCTGATCGCGGTTACTCAGCGTCACCTCGACGGGCACCTCGCGGCCCACTAACACCACGAGCATCCGGACCACGATCCGTTCCTCGACATGGCCTGAGGAACTGCGAACGCGACGCCGGTCGTGAACGGGGCACTCCACGGTTACTTCGTCCGCGTGTGAGCGCTGCCAGGGCCGCACTCGGAATCGCACCCAGTCGATGCCATCACGTTCAAAGACGGTCGCATCATGCGCATGAAGGGACGAGGTCTGGGCGCCGGTGTCGAGTTTCGCCTTAATCCACGGCACTCCGATGTCGCTCAGCTGCACCCACTCACGCCACCCGGCGAGGGTGCTTGAATGGGAGGGAACGTTCACCTCCCCATCTTGTCAGGGCTATCACCATGAAACTCGCCATCTTGTCGCGTGCGCCGCGCGCATATTCGACCCAGCGGCTGCGCGCTGCCGCGGCTCAGCGGGGGCACGAGGTGAAGGTACTCAACACCCTTCGATTCGCGATCGACCTTTCACAGCCGCTGCCAGAGCTCCAGTACCGGGGCAAACCTTTGAGCGAGTACGACGCAATACTTCCGCGAATCGGCAACTCCATCACCTATTTCGGTACGGCAGTGGTGCGGCAGTTCGAGCAAATGGACGTCTACACGCCCAACACCGCGAACGGCATCTCCAACGCCCGCGACAAGCTGCGCGCGACGCAGATCCTGTCGCGCCATAACATCGCCATGCCCGCCACGACCTTCGTGCGTAACCGCGCTGATGTGCGGCCCGCAATCGAACGGGTGGGTGGCGCTCCCGTGGTCATCAAGCTCCTCGAGGGCACGCAGGGCATCGGAGTGATCCTCGCACCCGAGGTGAAGGTGGCCGAAGCCATCATCGAGACCCTGCATTCGACGAACCAGAATGTGCTGATTCAGCACTTCGTGCGAGAAAGTCGCGGGCGCGACATCCGGGCGCTCGTCGTTGGCGACCGAGTCATCGCCGCCATGCGTCGCACAGCGAACGGCGACGAGTTCCGGTCGAACGTGCACCGGGGTGGATCTGTCGAAGCCGTCGACATCACCCCCGAGTACGAGCAGGCGGCCGTGCGATCCGCGCAAATCATGGGGCTCAAGGTCGCGGGAGTCGACATGCTTGAGGGAGAAGACGGACCACTCGTCATGGAGGTCAATTCCTCCCCAGGGCTCGAGGGCATCGAGGCAGCGACCCGTCTCGATATAGCGGGTGCAATCATCGACCACATCGCCGACCGGGTCGCGTTCCCCGACATCGACGTTCGTCAACGATTGAGCGTCTCCAGCGGCTACGGCGTCGCTGAGATCGTCGTCTATGCCAACGCCGACCTCGTGGGCACTTCGCTCGGCGACTCCGGCCTGCCCGATCGCGACATCGTCGTGTTGACGCTGCACCGCGGCACCACTGTGATCCCGAATCCGCGTCGCACGACGGTGCTCGAGGCCGGCGACCGGTTGCTGTGCTTCGGCAAGCTCGAAGAGATGCGGTCGATGGTCGAGCGTCGACCCCGCCGCCGAAAAGTACGCAAGCTTCCGACCGGGGCACTGCCCACTGAGGACGCCTAGCCCACCGAGGGAGCGGCAGCACAACTATGCTCGGCACATGACCACGACGGACGCCAGCCGGTACCTCGGCGAACCGCTCCTGACCTCCCCCGGCCAGCCACTAAGGGTCGCGGTCTATTCGCGCATCTCCCAAGGAATCCGGTCAGGGACGCTGATCGCGGGGGAGCTATTGCCTCGTGAAACTGAACTCGGTCTCGCCCTAGGGGTCAGTCGGACCGTTGTGCGCGAAGCGCTCATGCTCCTCGAAGAAGACGGCCTTATTCTCACCAAGCGCGGCGTGGGGCGATTCGTGTCTGACGCACCACCCCACGCGGGGCCGGAAGGGTTCCAGCCGCTCGAGTCGTTGCTCGCGGAACCGGGATCGTTGCTCTCTGTCGAAGTGCTCGAGTTCACGCTCCAAGCGACAACAGATTTCGTCTCCGACTACCTCGGTGATGGGGTGGGTGACACCTTCTGGTTCCGGGAATGTGTGGTCTATCGCGACGGTGAACCCGTCGCTCTCGTGCAGGAATACGTGCCAGACGAGCAGCGTCTAGAAGCGCTACGCGCCGACGTGAGCTCGGGTCTCCATGATGCGGCAGCCCAAGCCTCCACCCTGCTCCAGGCCTTCGCGCGCGGGGAGCAGCCCTTCACGGCGGGCGTGTGCCGCGTCGCCGCTACCGTCGCGGGCCCGACCCGCGCCGCCCATCTGAATATCAAGGCGAGCGATCCGATCCTCGTCCTCACCCAAGCCGCAGCGTTGGGCGGGACGCCCGCCTACGTGTCGAAGTGCGCCTTGGCACCCGCTTTCGGACACCTTGCCGTCACTCTCGGATCACGCGCGTAGCGGGCGTCCGCGCGAACTCCACATCAGCTGGTCTGAACCCCCGTGCCGTACCAGCGCAGCGCGGTCGCCATGATGCTGAAACTCTCAGAGAGCTGACCTTCGTACCCACTCGGGGTGCCGTCCCACATGCGCCAATCGACGCCCGAGCCGACACCACCTAGGGAGGAGTCATCCGCAATCGTTTCGGCGAGACTCTCGAGAACTGAGCGGCTCTGTTCGTGCAACCCCGTGCGCTCGAGCGCATCGACGACGACTCGCGCAGTGTGGTGGGTCATCGCGCCCTGCATGTAGACGCCCATGGGGCTGCCAAAGGTTCCAGCACCAATGTCCGAATCGGGAATTCGCCATGCATTGATGGGGAGGCCGTTTCGAAGGTCGGGGATCCCGACCTCGTTCCACACGTCGAGCAATCGGGCCATGATGGCGCGCGCCTTCTCTTGGGGAATCAGGTCGGTCTTGCAGGCTAGGCCCTGGACCAGGCTGAAGGCATAGTCGTGCAACACGCCGTCCTTCGACCGCCACCCGCCAATCAGCCCACTCTCCTCGTTGAAGAAGGTGGGAAGGTAAGACGCTTGGAGCGCGGAACGTGCCTCAGCGATCTTGTGGGCCAACTCCGTTTCACCCCGCGCTTGCAGCGCCGGCCCGAGCACCGTCCATGCATCGTAGAGCGCAGCGTTTGACCATGCGCATTTCCAGCCGAACGAGATGGCATCGCAGAAGGTGGTGCTCCACTGATGCTCTCCAGAGATCCCCAGCCGTAGCGGGGATTCGACCAGACCGTCGCCATCAATGTCGCGGGCGAGCATCTCCTCGGTTGTCGTCACCACTCGTTCGCGATGGCGTTCGAACCAGTCGCCGGACGGATCCCAATCCAAATACCGTCCCAGGCCCAACATCGTGTTAGCACCGACAATGAGGTAAGAATCCTCAAGGAGAACGTTGCCATGGGACGTAGGTCCACTCCCATACCCGGGGCCCAAGTCGAGCCACCGAGACAATGAGTGCCCCAAGAGGGTCATCGGGTGAACCCCCGGGAGAAGTTCCGGGCTGAAGCTGGCGGTCGCCGAAATGTCATCGAGGCTTACCGTGCAGTGGGTCGAGGCCCCATTGTTCGAGTAGGTTGCCGTATCCGCACGGAACGCGAACGAGCTCACCCAGTGGCGATCAATCATTTTCGCCACAATCGGCGGGGTTTCCGGCTTCACCTGAGGTTTGGCCACGTCACCCACGGCAAACGTCACGGTGCTAGTGAACTCACCTGCCAGGAGAACATAGTCGCCGAAGCCCGTCGCTCGCTCGCCTAGCTTCAACTCGAGTGTGTTTGTGTCGAGATCCCTTACCGAGTCACTTCTCCACAGTGCATCATTCGTCGCGGAGAGGCGCACAGAACCGTAGCGCGGGAAATGCCAGATCGCTTCCGGCCCCATGAGCCCGGTTTCGCCAGAGAACGTGAGCGATCCGAGAGTGCAGGAAGGAGTCTTGCGATTGTCGGCAGCAACATGCCAAGCCGAACTCGTCCATGCTCGAAGCTCCCGCTCCCCAACCCGCTTGGCGTCGAGCACAACGCGATCCTTCTCGACCGTGAAGGTCAAAATATAGCGCTGTCCCGATTCGGCGAGGGCGACGTCGTAGGTAATCGAATTGCCCTTGACCTTCACGCTCCCGCGGAAGTTGGTAGCCATCAACCCCAGGGGGCGAAACCCCGTGTGGTGCGCCAGTCGGGGGCCCTGACCGAGGTACTCCGCATGCTGATCCTGGAGGATTGGATACGCAGCCCCGATGGCACTGCCTGGGCGGACCATGTCAAAGAGTCGCGGAATTTGCAGGAGATTCTCGTGCGTTCTGCCGTTGCCATCCTCATCCACGGAGAAATAGCTCCACCCCGGCGTGTATAGACGAAAACCCACCTCAAGGTAGGGCGTAGCAAAGCGCACCTCTGCGTTGCGCTGGGTGGCGGTCACGCCTTCCGGCAGGCCAGCAAGATCCAGCGATTCCACTTCCAAGAGCGACTCGCGCTCAGGTGCCCACGGCTCTGTGGGTTCTCCCTCCAAAACGAGCCCCGTCATTGCAAGGCTCCAACCTGGCCACCACCGATCGACAGCAGCCTGCCTGACTTGCGCGACCAGCCCCTTCAGAAGCTGACCGCCAAGGTCTATTTCGACCCCGCTGCCGAAAACCTCATCCGCGGAAGTGTGGATGTCCTTTAGTACGTCCCAGCCCGAAGAGTTTGGGGTGCAGAGGCGAACATGAAGCGCCGCCTCACTTTCCAGTTTTTCGCCGTCCTTGAAATACCCGGCCGCGGAAACCAAGCGAAGTGAATCAACTCGCAAGGGCGCGTCTGCAAACATGGCTCGCGAGTGGATTATTCGACGTTCAGGCGCCCCAGCTTCTCGCTCTGCGGCATCATTCTCCGCCCAGTGCGCTCGCGTCGATAGCCGCGCCGGTGCGGCCGAAGTCTTCTCTAACGTTGAGGATGCGTAGTTTCGAGGGTGGGAAAAGAGGTTGCGTTTCACTGTTCGGAATCTTTCGGGAGAGGTTTGACGGGATACTGCTGTTGCACTTCTGGCGCTAGCGGAACTGTGGCTCGGCCCGCCTCGTGCGACACCACTCGCGAGGAACTGGGGCCGGTGGGTTGTACTGATCGGCCATGATTCCTAGTCCTTGACTGACCCGGCTAGCGACCCAACTCGAAGCCATCGCTGTCCCACGAGGAAGATCAGGAGAATCGGAAGTACTCCGACAATCATCGCCGCCGCTGTTTGAGGGCCGCCGCTTCGATACTGCGTGGAGAACTGCGCAATTCCAAGGGCGACAGTTGGTGTATCCCCGTTGGGCAGGAGGAGCAAAGCGATAAGCAGCTCGCTCCATTGGATGAAGCAACTCAATACGAACGCGGTAGCGAGCGCAGGCTTCGCCATCGGCAGGGCGACTGAGACGAATGTTCGGATTGAGCCGGCACCGTCGACTTGGGCAGCTTCAAAAACCTCTGTTGGCAACTGAAGAAAATACGATCGAAGGAAGAGAGCCACCCAAGACGAGAAGATGATCCCGTAGATGACCGCGAGCCAGATCAGTGAATTCACCATTCGTAGACTCAACGCGAGATTGAACAATGGGATCACTATCGCCGCCACCGGCAGGAAGATCGCGGTACTGATGAGACCCGCAGCGATGCCCCTGCCCAAAAACTTGAAGCGAGCCAAGGCGAAACCGCTCATGCTGCCCAAAAGCACAGCAAGCGGCGCTCCAACCGAGATGACTATCAGCGAGTTGAGAATCGCGAAGCCCATCTCCCCGACAGTGACTGCCTCAATGATGTTTTCGAATGTCCACGTTCCCCCAAGGCTCGTCGGAGCGAGGATGAATTCGTCTACCGGCCGGAGGGACACTCTTACTACCCAGAGGAGTGGCCCAACCACCACTGCAAGTGCCAGAAGAACTATCCCTCCAGACAGGATGCGCGACCACTTGCTATCCATTCTCGAGAGCACGGCCCTAGCTCCAATCTTCCGCTTGTCGGATCCGCCGCATGACAACCTGAATCAGGATGACGAAAGCCATAAGTATGAGAGCGATCACGGCGATCGCCGCTCCGCGACCTAGCTGAGTTCCGCCGACCAACGTTTGATAGATCGCGTAGTCGAGAGTCACTGAAGACACGCCGGGGCCGCCGCGCGTGAGCGCATAAATCCATGGGAAGAATCCGGTGAGGGTGGTGATGGTGAGCATGAGTGTGAAGAAGCGAGTAACCGAGCTCAGCCCTGGCCGGTAGATGTGCCAAATAATTTGCCACTTGTTCGCACCGTCAAGAAGCGCGGCCTCCACGTACGACGGGGAGATCGCAGCGAGCCCTGCAGAGAAGAGAAGAATCCCGGTGCCCATTGTTGCCCAGGAAATGACCATAATCACGCTGAACAGCACAAGGTTGCTGTCCGTCAGCCAGTTCGGGGACAGAACCCCGAAGGTAAGCGTCTTCAGTATTTGGTTGATGGGGCCGTCGTTCGCGAGCACAATGCGAAACACGACGCCCACCGTGATGGGGGGGAGCATTGCGGGGATAAACAGCAAGGTTCGGATGAGCGTTGCATGCTTCATCGGGAATATCAGAATTGACAAGATGAAGGGCACGGCAACCCAGACGGCAACTCCCAGCAGCAACAGGACGTTGTTCAGGATAATCCGTTGAAAGTCCTGCCATGCGAAGAGGAACTCGAAGTTGGCGAAGCCGACGAATTCCGGACTCGAGAGCACGTCGTATCTCGTGAAGGCCAAACCAATAACTTGGGTGAGCGGCCAGAACGTAAACACCAGCAACAAGGCCAGCTGAGGCAATACAAAGCCAGCCCCTTCGAGCCGTCGCTTCGGCCGGCTGGGCTGGCTTGCCCCGCCCCTGCCACGGCCTATCGCACTAGTTGAGGTCACGTTGCGTCCCTTTCTGGGTGGCTCTCGCCGCGGTCGACGTTCGCGTTGATGAGTCTGATCGTGTGGCGAGGCGGGTTGCCTCGCCACACGATTCTTTGACTTATCCGGGGCTTGTGAATCCCCAGAGTCGGCCTCGGCTAGCCGCGCTGCTGCTGCTCGAGGTTCTCCAAGAATCCCATCACGTCGCCCGACACCAAGGCCTGTGTGATGTTCGCCCACGCAGCATTCGTGGCGGAGTTGTTCATGAAGCTAGCAAACGGCTCCACCGCGCCACGAGCATCGACGATTTCAAGGATGGCCTGAGCCCCCTTGCTGCCGGTGATCCCGAGGACATCAACGTCAGCACGGTTCGGGAAGGTACCCTCGTTCTTCAGCGTAAGGGCTTGGCCCTCAGGTGAGAGCATCGCCGCGATGACCTTCTTCGCTCCTTCAGGATTGGTCGAAGACGCGCTCACACCCCACACGCGTGCGGGCGAGAAGAACTGGCCAGAGAGTGGGGCCCCGTCAATCTGCGGGCTAGCGAACACTCCATAGCCGTCGACTCCGAGGCCCGCGTCCCACACCTTCCAGTTCATGACCGCCGAGATAATGCCGGGAACCATCGCGACTTCTCCAGCAGCGAACGCCGCCTCCATGTCGCTATATGACTTGCCGGCGTGATCCTCGTTCACGAGCCCTTCGGTGTAGAGACCGCTAAGCGCCGTCAGCATCTCGACGAATCGCGGGTCGGTGAACTTGAGCTCACCGGTAAGCAATCCTCGGGCCTCTTCGGTGGTGAAGTACTCTCCTGACAAGGACGACCACGCCCACCACATGAGGTAGCCGTCCGTGCCCGAGGCGCCAATCGGCGTGATGCCCGCCGCTTTCAGCGCCTTCGCCGCGTCAGTGAACTCTTCCCACGTCTCGGGTGCCTTCTCAGGATCGAGGCCCGCCTTCGCGAACAGCGCTTTGTTGTAGTACCAAAGAGAACCTTGACCGCCAGACGGTGCTCCAGCGAAAGTGTCGTCGAGGTTGGTCGAATCGTAGGGAGTCGCACCCCAGCCACCGAGAGCGTCGCCACCCTCGATGTCGCTGATGCTCATCGGCGCGATCGACGGAAAGAGGCTTTCATATGTCGACCCTGGAAGCATCTCAACGACGTCACCGAGGTCTCCGGAGAGAGACTTCGTGGTCGCCGAGGCGAGATAGGTGTCGAACGGAAGCAGGTCAATTTCAGACTCGATCCCAGAAACGTCAGCGGCCTCCTGGAATATGACTTCTACTCCGGGGTCTCCCCACCCGAGCACCTTGACGGGAGCGTCCTCGGCAGGATCCGCCGTAGCGGTGCAGCCTGCGAGCGCTATGAATACTGCGCTGATCGTGGTGATCGCAGCAAACGACTTTGTTCGAGTTTTCACTTTCGTTACCTCCGGTTGTTTTGGTGTTTCGGTTGATTGGTGCTTCGGCTTTGTGCGATAGTAGCTCGCACGAGATAACGTTGTCTAGCCGACAGGAAAAATAATTGGAATCGATTGCGGTCGCTGGACACCTGTGTCTCGACATCGCACCGCACCCGCCTGCATGGGTCGATTTCTTGTTTGAAACCGGGTATCCATTGGAAGTTGAACCACTCTCGATCTCGCCCGGCGAGACGGTGGAGAACAAACCTGGGGCGGACGCGAGGGCCTCGAATCCGAGAAGCCGAATTGCGCCACAACGTCACTCGACCTCGCCATGGTCAACCCGGATTCGCCCGTTGGATAACTCGACTGGTCTGCGATCTTGACCCGCGCTCGTGCATGCTCCGCAGCAGTCATCAGCGGAAGACGCACCACTCCCGCCGTCGTTACCGCGGTCAGTCCGACGCTCGCCCCGCTATTCCCGTAAGCACCCCCATCACCATCACGAGAGGACACGCAATGGAGCCGATTCTGCTCCCGTCCAACCAACCACCCGCGCGGTTCTTCCAAGGCGGCCAACGCATCTCGACTTTTCGCAACGACCCGCCGGCCGAACCCAATACCCCCGAGGATTGGATCGCCTCGACGACGTGTGTGCGCGGCCACGCACCGGTCGGGATGACTCAGCTCCCCGGCGGGGAATTGTTCGCAGATGCCGTGCTCAGGGATCCAATCTCGTGGCTGGGTGCAACTCACGTGCAGCGCTACGGCGTCGACACGATGCTTCTCGTGAAGCTGCTCGACGCTGGCCAACGACTGCCGGTGCACGCGCATCCGGATGGCAGCTTTGCCGCGCAGCACCTCTCGGCAGCGCACGGCAAAGCTGAGGCGTGGTACGTCCTCGCGCCTGGAGTTGTTCATCTTGGCCTCACGCGTGAGGTAGCCCAAGACGAACTGCGGGCCCTCGTTTCCGCCCAGGATTCCCAGGAGCTCCTGTCACTCACGCACGAAGTCACTGTGCGCGTCGGCGACAGCGTCTTTGTGCCGCCCGGGCTGCTCCACGCCATCGGTGCTGGCGTGCTTGTCGCCGAGGTGCAGGAACCTGAAGACCTATCGATCTTGCTTGAGTGGACCGGGTTCGACGGCCTGGACGGCGAGAAGGACGGCCACTTGGGCCTAGGTTTCGACCTAGCTCTCACCGCCGTCGAGATGCGGGCCCGATCCGCTGCCGAGGTTGAGGCGCTCGTGAAGCGCGAGGCGCCCGAAGGCCCTTTGCTCCCTGAAGCGGCCGACCAGTACTTCCGATTTGATCGGGTTGTCGGACGGCGTGACTTTCCCGCGGGCCTGTCCATCGTCATCGCACTAACTGAGCCGGCCCGCCTGACACTCGTTTCAGGAGTCTCCCGAATGCTCGCGCCGGGATCGACAGTCCTCATCGCGCACGCAATGGGCACCTACCGCATTGACGGTAGCGCTCTCGTGGCACGACCGCCCCTGGCAAAGTCCTAGCTGGAACCGACCGTCGAAGCGGCGCGGCATCTTCGCGGCAGCGTCGAAGAGAGGCTCGACGCTGCCGCGAAGCGCGGTCAGCCCATCTAGGCGGGCGCCGACACGTTGCCCGTAAAGAGCACAGTGGGTGGCTCAGAACCATCCCAGCTCACCGAGTAGGGCACGCCGGGATAGAGGTCAAAGAAGTTATCGCTGAGCATGCGTTCACCGTCGAGGTCAAGGCATACTCCGAGTACGAAGACGTCGCTGACAAACGTGCTGACGCCGACGCCATGTTCAGCGCGAACATTCGCCGGCAACCACGGCAGCGCCGCGAACGGCCCTCCCAAGAGCCGGTCCCGAGACAGGATCGCGTCGCCCTCTCGCAGCGTTGCTATGTACGCGGTTCCTAGCGGATCAGCGAGCGCTGGCATCTGCTCGACTTCGACGGTGGAGAGCGCTGGCACCTCGACGACGCGGCGCTGCGTGGAGACAGACCCATCGAGGGTTGCGCTTCCCCATTCCAGTTCAAGGCTCAGCACGTCCGGGCGGTCATTGGTCACGTGGACAGACGCGCCATCCGGACGCTCCACGATCGCGACCCGCACCGGGGCGAAAGCACGACCTACTGCCGCAAATGCGGGACTACGACGCCCCTCCCAGTCGACGATCGACCAGCTGCGCACGGTTGGCCAGCAGTCGTTGAACATCCAGAAGACCGCAGCTCCGGTCGCCGGACGGCGTCGGAAGTTGTCGATGTACTCCATCAACGCTTCTGACTGGATCAGCCCACCCCAGTACGCATATTCAGGAAGGCTCACTTCCGCGAGACGCACCCCAGTCCACTTCTCTACGAGCGCATGGAGCGGGCGGTGTGCGTGAACCGCCATGACCTCGTTCTCGTGGACTTTCCACGCGAACGATTCAAATTCGCGCTGCCCCTCCGGCAAAGACGCGAGCAGCGAGGGCAAGGAGGAGGGTCCGAGCATGCCGCCTTCGTTGGGAAAGCGGGCATCCATCTTCCGGTAAAGGAGGAAATTGACCTCGTCGAAACCAACCTCCCACGGGTGCTGGTCACCCTGATGGAAGTCGTTGTGGTCCGCACTGTTGTCGGACCACGGCGAACTTGGTTGGTAGAAGCGGGTGCCATCGTTAGCCTCCACGATTTCGCGCAACTCGTTCTCAAAGAACCCATGGTCTGCGCGAACCTGCTCGAGCGTTACCCCGTCTTCTGCGGGAACCAGTGGCCCGGGCCACACCGCGAAGCTCCCCAGCCAGCCGATCTCGTTGTTGCCAGCCCAGATCGCCAAGCTCGCATGAGACGAGAGGCGTCGCACCTGGTGCACTGCTTCACTGCTTACCTCCTCCGCAAACTCCGGCACCGAGAACGGATAGCGACTGACCGCAAAGATGAAGTCTTGCCACACGAGGATGCCGCGCCTGTCGCACCCCGAATAGAACTCTTCGGTCTCGTAGTCGCCCCCACCCCAAACCCGGAGGAAGTTGAAATTGGCTTCCAACGCACGGTCTAGTTGCCGATCGAGCAACTGCTGATCCACGGGATTGGGAGCGAGCGAGATGGGAACCCAGTTCGCCCCCTTCGCAAAGAACGGCAGCCCGTTGACGAAGATGCGAAAGAGCGTGCCATCGTCTGGCGCGGGCGACTGGTCGACAACAATCGAACGCAGACCGATCTGCCTAGTGCGAGAGTCCCTCATGCGACCGGAGACGTCGAGCGTCGCGGTCAAGTCAAACAGGGGCTGTTCCCCCATTCCGACGGGCCACCACAACTCGGGGTCCGCGATGTTCAGCACAAGTTCGACAACCTCGGCACCGGACTCCACTTCCGCCGCTGCGGAAACCGCCAACTCGGGGATGCCGACGCTGACCGTGCCGGAGCGGATCCCGGACAAGTGCACTCGGCAGGTCACCGTCGCGCTCGATCGATCTTCAGCAATAGCAATGAGCGGCACGACCTCATCGATCCGGGCCACGTCATCATGAAGCTCAAGAGCCACGTCGCCGGTGATCCCGATAGTGACCAGTCGTGGCGACCAGTCCCACATGAATTGCGACTGCCCAGTGCGCAGCCAGTGGCGCTTGGTAAGTCGTTGCGCTTTGTCGAAACTGTAGCCTTTTGCAGGGAGGTCGCTCACCGCTTGGAGGCCACCGTCGAGTTCGACACGAACAACGTTGCGGCCAGCCACGAGATGCTCCCGTACCTGCACCCTTAGCGGACGGAAGGCCGTGCGATGGCGAGCGACCAGCGTGTCGTTGACGAAGACTGCGGCATCCAGCTCAAGGCGGCCGAACACGAGTTCGGCGCTGTCGGTGAGCGCAGCGGCATCCAGGTCGAAATCGCGCTCGAAATACCAGACGCTGTCTTCGATCCAGCGCGCGGCAAGTGCACCGAGTCCCGGTGCGATCGGCTGGATAACCCCCTGCCGCTCTAGATCAGCGTGTATCTCGCCCGGAACCGTGGCCTCAAGCCAGTTGTTCTGCTCGTGGAGGCCACGAAAAGCCCGGTCTCCCCGTCGTCCGTCGTACCAACCCAGGCGCCACAGGCCGTTGAGGGAAACGTCAGTCATCGCTTGCTCTCCTTGGGCGAGGGAGATACTAGTGTCGAACTCTGGGGCATAGCAGCTTGGCTCCTTGGGGAAAATAACGTTGTTTCGGCTAGACTAAGCCACCTCGACCTTCGTGCGCTACCTTGGAGCATCACTGGGGGATTCTCACTATCACCCGACCTGGAGACTGGTTAGGAGGGAGCAACAATGGGGCTCAACCCGACCATGAACGACGTCGCACGCGAGGCGAATGTCGCTCTCAAAACCGTCTCTCGCTTTGTGAATGGCGAGACAAACATCAACCCGATCCTCGCTGCCCGCATCGCTGACGCGATTTCGACTTTGGGGTATCGACGCAACCTTGCCGCGGCGAGCATCCGGCCCGGCTGGACGAGTAAGACCCTAGGCCTGGTGATCGGCGATCTCGCCAACCCGTACTATTCAGTGCTGACCCGTGCGATCGAGAGTTACGCACGCTCGCGCGGCTACCTCGTGATCAGTGCCAGTTCGGACGAGAACGGCGTCCAGCACGATTTGCTCGTTGACCGTCTCTTGGAGCAGCGGATCGATGGGCTCATCGTTGTCCCACCAACAGAGGCCGGGCGCGACTGGTCGACTATTCCGCCTCCGATTCCTCCGCTCGTTCTCCTCGACCGCCCCCTCGATGTCCCCGCCGCTGACGTGGTTATTGCTGACAACACCGGCGGTGCCCGTGAGGGCGTGGCAGAACTCGTGCGCAATGGTTGTCGTCGAGTCGCCTGGATCAGCGACTCGCCTTCCATCTATACGGTCCGGGAGCGCTACGCCGGCTACCGGCAGGCGCTCGAGGAATCGGGCATCCCGTTTGACGAATCCCTGGTGACCACCACGGCGCACACGAGCGAGGACGCTGCTGCCGCGGTAGCGAATGCGATGCGGTCGTCTGGCGCCGACGCAATCTTTGCAGGGAACAACCGCGCCTCGGTTGGAGCTTTGCTGGCATTCCGCGACAACGGTCGTCTTCCACTAATCGGCTTCGACGACTTCGAGGCTGCCCAGCTAAGCACCCCGGCGGTCTCGGTGGTCAGCCCCGATATTCCCGAGATGGGGCGCCTCTCCGCCGAACTCGTGCTCGACCGGGTGGCTGGCTCAACGAGGCCCCCGGTCACTCACATGCTGCCCACAAAGCTCACGCTCCGTGGCTCAGAACGCGTCTGAGGCCAGAAGCATCTCGGCGGCTTCGCCGCAGCGAGGAGCGCCGGTGGTGGTCACCGGCGCTCCCCTTTGGGTATAGCTAGTTCTTCGGCGACGACGGCGAGTCGACGACGAAGGCGCCCGAGATGATGTCGGCCTTGAGCTGGTCGACCTCACTCAGCAGCGCGGGGTCGAGCTTCGACTCCCAGTCGTGGGTCGGAGCGATTCCCACACCGTTGTTCTCCAAGGTGCCAATGTAGGAACTGTTGTCGAACTTGCCGTTGCCGGCCGCGATGGTGACCTCTTCCGCAGCGGTGGTGAGGTTCTTCAGCACTGACGTGAGGTAGTACTCCTTGTACTCCGGCGCACTGACGAAGGCATCCGAGTTGACACCGATGATGGCGCCCTCGCTGCCGCGGTCTTTCATGGCCTCGATGGATGCCTTGAACAGCGTTCCTGCCACGGGCATGATGACGTCGACGTTCTGGTCAAGCAGACCAGAGGTGATCGTCTTCGCCTGGTTCTGGTCGTCGAAGCTGCCGACGAACAGGCCGTTCTGCGCAGCCTTGTCCCAGCCGACAAGCTTCACGGCTGTGCTGTGCACCTCGTTGTAGTGCGCAATGCCGTCTGCGAAACCGTCCATGAAGACGGTGACCGACGGGAAGGGCATCCCGCCGTAGGTCCCGACGACGCCGGTCTTGGATGCTCCGGCCGCAAGGTAGCCCGCGAGCACGGCTGCCTGTGCCGTGTCAAACAACACAGGCTTCACGTTGTCCAGAACAAGCGGGCTGAAGTCATCGTTGTTGACGGTGCTGTCGATGAGCGCGAAGTTGACGTCGGGGTTGAGCTTGGCCGCGTCACGGGTCGCCGTGGCAAGCGCGAAACCTACGGTCACGATGAGATCGCAGCCTTCACCGATGAGCGCATCGATGTTTCCCGCGTACTGATCTTCCGAGGCGGACTCCGTCGCCTTGGTTTCGACCCCAAGGGTCTTCGCCGCAGCCTTGACACCGTCGTAGGTGAGCTCGTTGAAGTCGTGGTCGTCGAATCCGGTGAGGTCGGATACGGCACACGGGAGGAAAGTACTCGCGCTATCGGCCGTCGACTCGACCGCGTCGGGTGCTGCCGCGCAGCCGCTCAGGACGAGCGCTGCGAAGGCGCTCGCCGCGACCAGGGAGGTGACTCGTTTGCTTCGTTGCATTTGCTGTCTCCGTATCTATAGGTGCATCTGTGGGTGCTGGGGTGGAGCGTCAGGGGAGTCGAGCAGCAAGTGCCCGACGGGTTGAGGGTTCGAGGAACGCAGCATCGACACTGGCTCGATCGAGCGCTGCGAGATCGTCGGGGCCGAATCCGAGAGTGGAAACCAGCGTCTCGCGTTCTTCGCGCATGCCGGACCCGGTCTGGAGTGGGTTGTCATCGCCGAGGACGAGTCTCACACCAGCGTCCCGGAAGCGGGGAGCCGGGTGCTGCGCGATGGACGGGATCGCGCCCGTGTACCAGTTCGAGGTCGGGCAGATCTCGACCACGATGCCGGAGTCCGCTGCCCACCGCAGGGTCTCAGGATCATCAACGATGTGGGCACCATGCCCGATACGGGTTGCACCGAGAATTTCGGCGGCTTCACGCGCTGCCGGACCCGGAGCGGCTTCCGCAGCGTGACACGTAATGCCGAGGCCAGCGGCTCGGGCAATGGCGAAGGCACCCCGGTGGGGTTCAAGCTCCGGATAGAGCAACTCGTCACCGGCGAGATCGAAGCCCACGACTCCCTCGCCCGCAAATCGCGCAGCGGCGCGCGCAACCGCGAGATTGGTCTCCACGTCGTGATGGCGGAGCGCGGCGACGACGGCGCCACTGGGCATCCCGGTTGCGGCCGATGCTTCACGCATGCCTTCGGCGATCGCCGCAATCACCGCATCGATCCCCGACTCATCAGACGCGTGAGTTGCCGGTCCGAGTCGCAATTCCAAGTAGTCGAGCCCTGCGGTCGACGCATCTTCTACGGCTTCGCGAGCGATGCGGCGAGCTGCCTCCAGCGAGCGGAAGAGCGGATAGGTCACCGCAACCTTGGCGAGGTAAACCGTAAGGTCGGCGGGCCCGTCGAGTTGGATCGCCCGCTCCCAGCCACCGTCGGGTGCGGGAACGCCGAGTCCCGCAGCGAGTTCCGCCGCGGTGTCGGGGCGCACTCGTCCCTCGAGGTGGCTGTGCAGGTCGATGAGCACGTCACAGTTCCAGACGAACCGCAACTTCAAGCGCAGCCTCGATGCTGCGCATCCAACCGTCCTTGAGCGCTTTTTCTACGCCAGAGTAGAGGCTGGTTCCGTCGAACAGGTTGCTCGACGTCGAGCAGATCATGCCCGACCGCACCCCACGCAAGCGAGCGACGACGTACAGGGCCGCACTTTCCATCTCGACGTTGAGCACGCCAAGGCGGTTCAGTTCTGCGATCCACTCCGGGGTCTCGGCATAGAACGCGTCATCGCTCGCGTTGATCCCTGAATGCACGGATGTCTCGGTGCCAGCGGTCAGCTCGCGAGCGACCTTCCCCAGCTCAAGGGCGATCTCAAGGTCGGGCACAGCGGGGAATCCGTGGTGCGCGTAGGCCGCGGTCGTGCCGTCATTGCGCAGCGCTCCTTCGCTCACGAGGAGATCGCCGGGCTTAACCCCAGCCTGTAGTCCCGCCGACGAACCGACCCGGATGAACGAGGTGACCCCGACCCGAATGAGTTCTTCGACGGCAATTGCGGTGGATGGGCACCCCATGCCGGTGGACGTTGCTGTGATCATGCGGCCCTTGTACATGCCGGTCATCGTCATGTGTTCGCGCTTGTGGGCAACGGTCTTCACATCGGTGAGGAACTCTGCCACCAACGGGACTCGGAAGGGGTCGCCCGGAAGAAGCGCGACAGTGGAGACCTCCCCCGGCGCGATTCCGATGTGGTACTGCCGCTCACCGACACCTGCGGAACTCTTGTCTACAGCCTGACTCATGGGGTCTCCGCAACTCTGGGGAACAACTCGGTACGATGTTATACCTCTCCCCGCCTCTTCCGCACCTGCGGCAGTCGTCAGACGCTCCTCGTGGGCCTAGGGTCGACACATGTCCCTGTGGATCGCGACCGCGGTGGCAGTACTGCTGCTCGCCGCTATCGCCACAGCCGGCCTTTCGGGATTCCGCATCTCTCACCCGCTGGCCGTGCTGTTCGCCCTTGCCCGTGCGACCCTGCAACTCGCAGCGCTGAGTCTCGTTCTGACCGGCATCCTCGCGAATCCGCTCTGGGTCGGTATCGGTCTCGGCGTGATGTACGTTGCGGCCGTGGGGACTGCTGCCGCTCGCGCGCGCCCGACGCCCGTCTTACCTCTCGCCGTCGCGATGCTGGTGGGACCGGTCACGGTGTTGTCCATCGTCTTCGCGACCGGAGCAATCGAATTTTCACCCCGCTACGTGCTCGCGATCGGAGGAATCGTGATCGGCAACACGATGACGATCGCCATCCTCACGCAACGACTCTTCCGCAGTTCCGTTGTCGATCATTGGGACGAGGTTGAGGGATGGCTCGCACTCGGAGCCACTCCCCGACAGTCGACTCTCGAACTCGGGCGTGGGGCAGTGCGCACCGCCCTCCTGCCGTCGATCGACCAGACTCGCACGACGGGAATCGTTGTGCTGCCCGGCGCTTTCGTGGGAGCGATCTTCGCGGGAGCATCACCACTGGAGGCCGGGCGCTTCCAACTCGTCGTGCTCGCGGGCATCCTCGCCGCTGGAGTGCTCACGGCGGTGCTCCTCACCCGCTGGACGGGTGCCCGCGGGCATACCCTTATAGGACGTGCACGACGATCACAAGGAGTGAAACATGGCGAACAACGGTTTTGACCTCGGGGACATCGGCGACGCCGTCGGCGGACTCATCCAGGGCAAAGGCCTCGACGCGAAGGCTCTCGAGCCGATCTGGGAGGGCATCCGCCCCACTCTCGCCGGCCTGCCCGTGAACGACATCGTCGACAACATCAGCAAGTGGGCCGCTGACCTCGATCTTCCCCTGGTCAACAACATTCCGGACAGCGTCATCACGCAGCTCGCGGACGGCGTGAAGGTTCCGTTGAGCAAGTTGCTCAAGGACTAGCGCACAGGGTCCTTGGCCGCGGCCGGCTCCGCCGAGAGGTGAAGCCGGCCGCGGTGCGTTGCGCCTCGAGTTGTGCGTGCCAGCGCCCGTTGCGAGTCGCAGTTCCTGCGGTGTGGCCGAATTTCGTATACCCTAGGGGGTATAGCACAACCACGAGGTAAGGAGCACGAATGAACAAGCGAACTGCTGTTGTTGCAGGCGTTCTCACCGCAGGGATCCTCATCGGTGGAGTCGCAGTCGCCGTCACAGGGCTCAACCGATCATCGTCAGACACGACACCACCGATCGCTTCGACGCCGACTTCCGCGAGCGAGGCCCCTGCGAGCTCAAGCACCGTGGAGCCGCACGACACGACAGCGAGCCTGCTCTACATCATCGAGGAGGAGAAGCTCGCCCACGATGTTTACGTCACTCTGAATGCGACGTGGGGATCGAGCATCTTCGCCAACATTCTCGAGAGCGAGACCACCCACCAAGACTTGATGCTTCCTTTGCTTGAAGCCAGGGGCATTGCCGATCCACGGTCATCGGAGATCGGCGTCTTCACCGACCCCGAGTTGCAGACGCTGTACAACGAGCTCGTGACTCGCGGCAACATTAGCCTCGACGAGGCCATCCAGGTGGGCATCCTCATCGAAGAGAAGGACATCGTCGACCTCAACGAATCCATCGCTGCCGAAGACGAAGCCGACGTGATCAGTGTCTACCAGCGGCTTCTCGCTGGTTCCGAGAACCACTTGGCCTCGTTCCGCAACAAGGCCTGAGTCCGCTACTGGAACGGGCCGGCCACACCGTTGCGGTAGTAATCGAAGATGTGGCTCGTCCGTGTGGACGCCACACTGGGTTGCGCCGAGAGGTGTTCCACGACGAACTCCCGCAGCGCCGACGAGTCTTTGACGGCGATGTGAACCATGAAGTCGTCGGTGCCTCCCAGGAAGAAGAGTTGCAGCACCTGGGGCAGGCTACGGACCTGTTCCGTGAACCGCGTGATGCTCTCCTTTCGGGTGACCGGACGGAGTGTCACCCCGATCATCGCTTGCAGCCCCAAGCCCAGACTGGCTTGGTCGATACTCGCCATGAATCCGGTAATGACGCCCCGGTCGATGAGCGACCGCAACCGCACGTGAGCGGTCGACGGCGCGACTCCGACGGCATCAGCTAGACCGTTGTTGGAAATCCGACCATCGCTTTGGAGCACGGCGAGAATGCGTCGATCGAGGTCATCGAGTGCCTCTTGGCCCCGAAAACTATTCGGAATAGCGACCATATTCGTCCCTCTTTTGCGCCTCGACCACGAATTTTCCCTCACCGTCCGAAATGTTTTCAATCTTCACACTCTTTAGACGAAGTTTCTCCATCCTAGAAGCAGAACCAAGTCAATTGTCGAGCTGATCCTGGGAGAGGGACCGATGCGCGTAGGAATTCCAGCAGAGATAAAGAACAACGAGAACCGGGTCGCCATCACGCCCGCTGGCGTTGACACCCTCGTACGCCGCGGGCACGACGTGCTCGTGCAAGCCGGTGCTGGCATCAGTTCCCGGATCACCGATGCCGACTACACCGCCGCGGGCGCCACCATCGTGGCAACGGCGGCCGAGGTCTGGGGTGCCGCCGACCTGCTCCTCAAAGTCAAGGAACCGATCGCTAGCGAATACGGCTACCTGCGCGCGGATCAGACAGTGTTCACCTACCTCCACCTTGCCGCGAATGCACCGCTCACCGAAGCACTGGTCGCCTCAGGTACGACCGCTATCGCCTATGAGACTGTCCAGCTTCCGGATCGGAGCCTTCCGCTGCTCTCGCCGATGAGTGAGGTCGCGGGTCGACTCTCGATCACGGTCGGCGCCTACCACCTCATGCGTTCTGCAGGTGGTGGGGGCGTGCTGATGGGCGGCGTTCCCGGCACCCCGAAGGCCAAGGTCGTCGTCATCGGCGGAGGTGTCGCTGGTGAGCATGCTGCGGCAAACGCGCTCGGTCTCGGTGCGGATGTCACGGTGATCGACATCTCTATCCCCCGACTGCGTGCTCTCGAGAACCTCTTTAGCGGGCGAATCCAAACCCGGCTCTCTACCCCGTTCGCGATCGCGGAGGAACTGCGCGATGCCGATCTCGTGATCGGCTCCGTGCTGATCCCGGGTGCGGCGGCCCCCAAGCTCGTCTCCGACGAGATGGTCTCCACCATGAAGCCGGGTTCGGTTCTCGTCGACATCGCCATCGACCAAGGCGGCTGTTTCGAAGGCTCCCGCGCGACGACACACGACGACCCGACATTCGCCGTTCATGATGCTGTCTACTACTGCGTTGCCAACATGCCCGGGGCTGTCCCAGGAACCTCAACGCAGGCGCTCAACAATGCGACGCTCCCCTACGTCATCTCGCTCGCCGACCGAGGCTGGGAGGCGGCAACCGCTCAAGATGCGGCTCTCGCCAAGGGCGTCAACGTGCAGGCCGGTCGAGTTGTCAACGAGGGCGTCGCTCGCGCCTTGGGTTACGAGTTCAGCGCCTAGCGCACGTCAGGCATCCTGAGGGAACCGTGGCGGCGCCACGGGACCCCAGGTGTCTGACAGCGTGTACCCCTCGGGGAACGGGTCGGTAGGATCGATACCCAGTTGGGCGATGTCGGTGATCCACGCCTGTCCCGAGATCGTCGGCGATACGGCGGGAACGCCTCCCACCTCGGTGGTTCCGACAATCGTGCCGACGTACTGTGAGCCCAACACGGATTCGTGAACCAGCGGCTCACCGACGGCAATCTCGCCCCGCGCATGAAGAACGGCGAGTCTCGCGGAGGTACCCGTTCCACACGCCGATCGGTCTAGCCGACCCGGGCGCACGATCACGGCATTGCGAGCGTGCAGCACTCCCTCACGCCTCGCGAGCGGTCCCATGATCTCCGTCTGGGTAATGCCCGCGTACGTCGGATGCACGGGGTGCACAGCGCTCAACTGCTCGACGGCCGCCGCCTTGATGATCTCGCCCACCCGTGAGAGGTCTGCCGCTTCATCCGGTGTCATCGCGAATCCCAGCTCAGTCGACTCGGCGAGCACATACGCCATGCCGCCCCAGGCGACATCAACCGAAAGCGTGCCGATGCCCGGCACCTCGAGCGGAGCCTTCTGGTGGTACACAAAGGCCGGCTGGTTGAGCAGTTCCACGCTCACCACCTTGCCGTCAGCGCACGCGCATTTCAGCCGGATGAGCCCCGCCGGGGACTCGAGCACGAGCTCGGTGATCGGTTCCACCATCTCGACCATGCCCGTTTCGAGAATGACCGTCGCCACACTGATGGTGTTGCTCCCGGACATCACCGCGTACTCGGTGGACTCGAGGATGACGTACCCGAACTGCGCCTCGGGATGCCGCGACGGGAAGATGATGTCCGCAGCATGCAGTACCCCACCCACGGGCTCGAAAAGCAGCCGGCGACGGTAGTGGTCGGCGTGATCGCGCAGGTAGTCGCGCTTGTCGAGCATGGTCTCTCCGGGCACATCGGTGATGCCACCCGTGACGACGCGGGCATATTCACCACCGGAGTGGGTGCCCACGACGGTCAGCATGCGCTTCCAGCGCGTCTCAGACCTGTGCGTGCTTGCGGCGGTACGCGGCCCAGGTCACAGCCCAGGTCTCCGGATCGTTGAGACCCGAGCCGTCGATCTGGGCGACGGCCTGGTTGTGGGGCGAAGTACGTACCAACTCCGGATCGCGCCGACCCTCCTCGAGCACGTGCTCGAGGACATCGATCCATTCGTCCAAGTCCTCCTTTGACCACATCTCGCCCGCCTCGGGCGTGAAGGGCTCGGGCACGATCCAGGGCTCGTGCGACATCCAGAAGGCGTCGATGCCGAAGTCGGTCATCCGGTTCTGCACGTCGCCTCCCGTCAGCCCGGTCTCGACGCGGTACTCCTCGAGCGAGTAGCGGGTCATCTCCAGCCGTGGCAACGCCTTGCCGGGAAGCGACATCGAGACTCCTCTGATGGCCATCAGTCGTTTCTCCATGTAGTTGTTCGCGAGCACCGAAATGTCGGCGGCCGTGCGCAAGCCTTCCGTGCCCATGGCACGCGTCCACGAGTAGGCCTTGATGACCTGCGGCACGTTGCCGAGGAACTCACGTACCCGTCCGACGCTGCCGTCGGGTTCGACCAGCTCGTACGCTTCGCCGTTCTTGACTACGCGCGGGCCGGGCAAGAACCGCGCAAGCTCCTCGGAGCAGCCGTATGCGCCAACCGACGGCCCGTTGCCGCCCTTGGGTGCGCCAAATGTCTTGTGCAGCATGAACATGCACGCGTCGAACCCCAGTTCTCTGGCGCGCAAGCGGGTCATCACGCCGTTGAAGTTGGCGTTGTCGTAGAAGGCGAGTCCGCCTACGTCATGCACCGCATCGATGAACTCGGTGATGTGGGGGTTGTAGATGCCCATATCGTCGGGGTTGTTGAGCATGAGCGCCGCGGTCTTCGGCCCGATGACTGCTTTCAACGCGGCGACACTCGGATAGCCGCCCTCCTCGATGGGCAGAGTAATCACCTCGAACCCGGCGGAGACTGCGGCGGCCGGGTTGCAAGGGTGGGCCTGCGCTGTCGTCACGACCTGAGTCCGCTGCGCGAGTTCACCGCGAGAGGCGTGGTACGCCCGCGTGATGACGGCGTGCAGGTAGGCGGCGTCCGCGCCGCCACCAGGCTGGAAGCTGAAGGCTGACATCCCCGAAAGATTGCACAGCTCGGCTTCGAACGAGTGGACGATGCCGAGGACGCCCTGGTACGTGGACGGATCCTGCCGTGGATGCACCTCGGCGATCTCGTGGCGAGCGCCGACCTGCTCGTTCACTGTGGGGTTGTGCTTCATCGTGCAGGTTCCGAACAGGCTTACCCCCATCATCCCGAGGGTCTGCTGCGCGAGGTGGGTGTAGTGCCTGCGCACCTCGTACTCGGCAAGCTCCGGCAAGGCGGGAGGCGATTCCCGTCGAAGCCCAGGCGCGAAGGACGGCTCGGTGGATGGCGGCGCCCACGATGCGGGGGGCACAACACCACGGCGACCAGGGGCACCGAGCTCAAAGACGATCGCTTCGTCCCAGGCAGCCGCGTGATATCGACGAATCGTGCTCATGCTGCGATGACCTCCGCTAGTGCGCCGAGTAAGTGGTGAACGTCGTCCTCGGAGATGACCTCCGTGACGCAGTAGAGCGCGCAGCCGTCTAGGCCATCATGACTGCCGGTCAGGTCGTGGCCACCGAGCACGCCCCGTGCGAGGAGGCCCGCATTGATCTGCTCTACGGACTTTCCGGTGGCGCTGAAGTCAACGATGAACTCCTTGAAAATCGAATCGCGGTAGCGCACCGAAACCCCATCTAGCTCGTCGATGAGTTCCGCGGTGCGGCGGGCATTGGCCACGACGGTATCGGCGAGCTCGTGCATCCCCTGCGGGCCGAGCAGCGCGAGATACACGGCCGCGCGCACCGCCCACAGGTAGACCGAGTTGCCTGTCCAGTCGTTGCCGAGTTCGCGTGAACCGTACGAACTCTGCGCAAACAGGGTGAGGCCGAACGCGTGTTCGCCTTCCCTGGTTGTGGGCGCGATACTGACCTGAAGTGTGGGGAATTGGCGTGCGTAGACTTCCTCATCGCGCGTCGCGATGAACCCCCCGACGCCGCCGCCGGCGTTGAGGTGAATGCCCAGCGGCTGGATCGAGCCGACCAGGATGTCCGCCCCGAAATCGGCTGGCGAGGCGAGGCTCCCGAGCGCGATCGGGTCGACCCCGACGATCGCCTGTGCACCGGAGTCATGGGTGAGCTCGATCATCCGCGCAATGTCGGCCTCGACGACCCCCCAGGAGTTCGGGGTCTCGATGTACACCGCCGCGACCTCGTCAGTGACGGCCGCAGCGAGTGCGTCCAATGAGATCATTCCGGTCGCGGCATCCACCGCTACTTCGCGCACGGTCACGGCGCCGTTGAGCTCCGAGTAGCCGCAGTAGGTGTCGACGACCAGCCGACGCTCTCGATCGAGATTCGACGGCACCACGACGACGGATCGGCCGTTCATCCGCGCGGCCATACGCACTGCGTGGCCGACTGCGCAGCCCCAGCTGTACACGGGCAAGCCGACGAACTCGAGGTCGAGCAGGGCCCCGAGCTGCGAGGCGAACTCGAACCAGGCCTGATTGCGGCCGTGATCGGAACTCGGTGTTCCCCACACCGACGTGGAGATCTCCGGCCTGCTCGCGATCTCGTCGCACAGGGCCGGCACGTAGTGCTTCCAGTAGCCGCCGCCGAGGAAGGAGACGTGGCTCTCGGTCGAGATCCCGCCGCGCAACCGATCTTCGAGCATCCTCCGAAGCTGCTGTTCGGAGCGGATTCCGGCCGAAGGCACGATGTTGGAATCTCCGCGATGCGCCGCGGGGATCTGGGCAAAAAGCTCCTCAGCGCTCGACACTCCGACCACATCGAGCAGCGCCTGCATACTTCCCGCTGCCGAGTTGGCCATGTACGGATGCGCGGAACCTGTCATCGTCTCTCTCCTACCTCTGTGCTGACTCGAACTGTGCCGCCGCATCGACGACCCTCATGACTGTGCTATTGCGCGACCCTGTCCGCACCTTGCGATAGCCGACGAGCGAACTAGGTGTGTCGACATCGAGCAGGAGTACGGGCGGGAAGAGCGCGCTGACCTTCTCTGCGGTCGCGACAATGTGAATTCGGTCGACGCCAATCGAATCGATGACGCGCGTGCTGAGTTGTTGATTTCCCCGGCCGAGCAGAAACCCCTGCCCCCCGACGACGCCAAGAACCAGTTGTGGATGCCCGGCGGCAGAGACCACGTCGAACAGATGGTTCTCGTCGACATCGAGTTCCACGAGACCCGACGGGTGCACCACATCGACCCCGAGCAGCGTCGGCTCGAAGCCGAGCTCCTCGCCAACCGCCCCCGCTGTGGTACCCGGGCCGATCACCCAGGTGACTGCGTTGTCGGAGTGAGCGACGAGCTCGCGTGCGATCCCGCGAGCTGCCGACGAACCACTCCCCACGGTGGTGGTCTTCGCACCCTGTAGCGCCTCGTGCGACCGCGGAGCGAGAAGCATCCCAACCACCCCGGAGAAGCCCCCCTCACCCACGTCGAGCACTTCAGCCAACTCCGACGACGCGCGACCAAGAATGACGTCAGCGAGCAGTCGTCCCGCGCCGACGGGCGAGCGCGAGAACACTTCGGAGTGCATCTTCACCCCCGAGGGGACTCCGATCACGGGCATCCGGGTGCCGATCGCTTCGGCGATGTCAGTAGCAGTGCCGTCCCCGCCCGCGAAGAGCAGAACCTCAACGCCCTCGGCAAGCAGCCGTCGGGCCGCATCGATGGTGTCGGCCCGGGTCGTCCGCCTGATCGCAGGCGGTGATCCGAGCGTGCGGTGGTGGATCCCGGCTGCTGCGAGTTGTGTCGCCCCCAGCAGTCCCTGCACCGCTACGAACTCAGCCTCTCCGCCGGTACGCAGAAAGCTGTCGAGCGCCAGTGTCATCCGATGCCCGGCCCAGTTCGCCTCGACGGCCTCGTCAAAGCGTGCTGCTGGCAGCTCGTCGGTGCCGTGCATCGCGAGCGTGCCGCCGAAACCCGCAATCGGGTTCACCAGCACGCCCACGCTCACAGTCACGAGATTATGCCCCCGAGCGCTGCTCGGCGACAGCGCGGTCAAGAGCGGAACGCACGCCGGTCACCATCTGCTCGAGCTCGTCTTCAGTGGTCACGAATGGCGGTGCAAAGGACACGGTGTCGGCGTCAGGAAGCGCACGCGTGATGACGCCGAACTCGCGGGCGGCCTTCGTGACCGCCGCCGCGAAAGCGCCTTGCGGGGCAAACGGACGCAACGGCTCGCGCGATTCGACGAACTCGACGCTCGCCATGAGGCCCATACCGCGGGTCTCCGCGACGTTGGGGTGGTCGGCAAACCTGTCCCGCAGAACCTCGTGCAGGAACTTTCCCTTCGACGCGACTTGGGCGATGAGCCCTTCCCGTTCGATGATGTCGAGATTCGCCATCGCGGCGGCCGCAGCGAGTGGATGTGCGGAGTAGGTATATCCATGACCAAAGCTGCCGTACTTCGCTGAGCCATCCAGCAGCACCTTCCACACCTTTTCACTCACCAGAACGGCCGACAGCGGAACGTAAGCCGAGGTGATGCCCTTCGCCACGGTCATCAGATCGGGTCGCATACCCACCGCGGTGCTGCCGAAAGGAACGCCGAGCCGGCCGAAGCCGTTGACGACCTCGTCGGCGATGAGGAGCACGTCGTAGCGGTCGAGAACCTCCTGGACCTTCGCAAAGTAGGTCTCGGGCGGCACGATGACGCCGCCAGCGGCCATCACGGGTTCCGCGATCATCGCAGCCACCGTGTCGGGGCCCTCATTGATGATGAGACGCTCGATCTCGGTGACGAGCGACGCGACGAACTGCTCGTCAGTCTGCCCCGCCTCACGCTCCCAGAGGCGGTGTGGCGGGCGGACGTGCCGGATCATGGGCAACGGCAAATCGAATCCATCGTGCAGATTCTTCATGCCGGTAAGGCCACCCGACATCACCGTCACGCCGTGGTAGCCGCGGCGACGCGAGATGATCTTCTTCTTCATGGGCCGCCCGAGCACATTGTTGTAATACCAGACGAGCTTCACCTGGGTGTCATTGGCGTCGGAACCGGAGTTCCCGAAGAAGACCTTGCTCATCGGCACCGGCGCCATTGCGATCAGGCGCTCTGAGAGTTGGGCGGGCAGGTCAGTACCCATCGAGGAGAACGCGTGAAAATAGGGCAGCGTGAGCGCCTGCTTGCGGATGGCCTCCGCCATGTCCGGATGCGAGTAGCCGACATTCACGCACCAAAGACCGGCCATTGCATCGAGGTACTCCCGCCCGGTGCTGTCCGTAACAGTGGCCCCGTGTCCTTCGACGATCGTGACGCTCGGCCCACTCTTATCGTGGGCAGCGAGGTTCGTCATCGGGTGGAACAGGAAGTTGCGGTCTTTTTCCTCGATTTGCATGCTCATCACTTTCAGATCTGTGCGCATTACGCACCTGCGGTCGCAAATCGCACAATACCTCGTATGCTGGGAGTATCCAAACCATTTCCGCCGTCCCAACCAGAGAGGTGTGGCAAACGATGCCCTTCACTCGTCACGAACTCCTCAAGAGCCCACTGTTGCGTACCCAGTTGCACTATGGCGGACAGTGGCGAGACGGGTCTGACGGCACCACAAAGGCTGTCACCGATCCTTCGACGGGCGAGGAGATCGTGCAGGTGGCGATCGCGACCGCGCAGGATGTCACGGCCGCAATTGAGGCTGCACAGATCGCCTTCATGAGCTGGTCGAAGACCCCGGCACCCGAACGATCGAAGATCCTTCGCCGGTGGTACAACCTGGTCGTGGAGAACGCCGACGAGCTCGCCGAAATCCTCACCTGGGAGCAGGGCAAGCCGCTCGCGGAGGCGAAGGCAGAAGTTCTGTACGGCGCAGGCTTCATCGAATGGTTCGCCGAGGAGGCCAAGCGCCTCTATGGCGAGGTCATCCCCACCAACAATCCCAACCGCCGGATGTACACGACCCGCAACGCGGTTGGTGTGACCGCAGCGATCACACCATGGAACTTCCCGGCCGCCATGATCCTGCGGAAGGCCTCCCCCGCACTCGCGGCCGGATGCTCGATGATCATCAAGCCCGCCAGCGAAACGCCGCTCTCGGCGTTCGCCCTCGTCGCTCTCGCGGAGCAGGCGGGAATCCCGGCCGGAGTTCTCAGCGTCGTCAACGGCTCCGGCGCCACGATTGGCGCAGTGCTCACGAGCCACGAGCTGGTGCGCACGATCAGCTTTACCGGCTCGACCGAGGTCGGGCGCACGCTCATGGCCCAGTCGTCCGGAACCATCAAGCGCCTCGCCCTCGAACTCGGCGGCAACGCGCCTCTCATCGTGTTCGACGACGCGGACATCGCGACGGCCGTGCGCGGAACAATCGACTCGAAGTTCCGCAACGCGGGGCAGACGTGCGTGTGCGCCAACCGGATACTCGTGCAGGAGGGCATCCATGATGCCTACGTCGCCGCGCTCTCGGCCGAAGTGGCAAAGCTCAAACTCGGGGACGGTCGTGACCCGGGGACAACCCAAGGGCCGCTCATCTCGCAGTCAGCGGTCGACAAGGTGGAATCGCACATCGCTGATGCGGTCTCCAAGGGCGCGACGGTTGTCCACGGTGGCAGCCTGAGCGAGCTTGGCGGAACCTTCTTCCAGCCGACACTCATCGTCGGCGCCACCTCCGACATGCTGGTCTCCACCGAAGAGACGTTTGGCCCGCTTGCCCCGGTTTTCAAGTTCTCTACGGAGGCCGAGGCGATCGAGATGGCCAATGACACCGAGTTCGGTCTCGCCGCGTACTTCTTCAGCCGCGACTTCGGCCGGATTACCCGCGTCTCGGAGGGGCTCGAGGCGGGTGTGGTCGGCGTGAATACCGGCCTGATCTCGTATGAGGGCGCGCCGTTCGGCGGTGTCAAGCAGTCCGGTATCGGCCGTGAGGGCTCCCTGCACGGCATCGAGGAGTACACCGAGTTGAAGTACGTGTGCATCGAAGGCGTCCTGTGACGCGGGGGCAATCCCGGGAAGACGCGGATTGGTACTATGCGAATTCCACGACAATGAGGGACTATCGCGATGGCTAATGTTGAGGACACCCGCAAGTCGGGCGAGTTCATCCAATCCCTCGACCGAGGTCTTTCGGTAATCCGGGCCTTCTCGAATGACCGCGACATGCTGTCGCTCGCCGATGTCGCGCGCATCACCAACCTCAGCCGAGCAGCAGTTCGCCGTTCCCTTCTCACGCTCGAGGTGCTCGGTTACGTGGGTAGCCGACGTAACCGGTTCTACCTCCGGCCGCGTGTGCTCGACCTTGGTTACGCCTTCCTCTCGTCATCGTCGGCGATCGACGTGACTCAGGACCACCTGCGTCGCCTCTCTGCGCGCATCGGCGAGTCCGTCTCCGCGTGCGAGTACGACGACGGTGATGTTGTCTACGTCGCCCGTGCCGCTGCGGAAACCATTCTCCCCATCCGACTCGGGATCGGCCGCCGCCTGCCTGCGTTCTGCACGTCCACGGGGCGCGTTTTGATTTCCGAGTTCAGCGCCGACCAACTCGACGAGTTCTTCGAGAAGTACCCACGAGAAAAGCTCTCCCCCGCGACCATCATCGACGAGAAAGAGCTGCGCGACCGCATCGCTCAGGTGCGCGAACAAGGCTGGTCGCTGAACAACCAGGAAGTCGACATGGGTGCACGTTCGGTCGCTGCTCCCGTGATCGGCGCCGACGGTCAATACCTCAGCGCGGTGAACATCTCGGTGTCAACGTCGCGCGTTTCGGTCGACCAGCTATGCGACGAATTCGTCCCCATCCTCCTCGACGCGACGGCAAAGATCAGCGCCGACCTCGCGCTCATCAACCGCCGCAAGACCTACGAATGAAGTGGACCCTGAGTGTCGCTCCCTGAACCACAGCTTTTCCAGCCCATCACCATCAACGGCTTGACCCTGCCGCATCGCTTATGGGTAGCCCCCATGTGCCAGTACTCGTCGGTCGACGGGATGCCCAACGACTGGCACCTCGTACACCTCGGCTCGTTCGCGATCGGCCGCGCCGGCCTCATCATGACCGAAGCGACCGCAGTCTCGCCCGAGGGTCGCATCACGCCCGAAGACGTTGGTATCTGGAACGACGAGCACACCGTCGGCTGGCGTCGGGTCGTGGACTTCGTGCACGGCATGAACACCGCAATCGGCGTTCAGCTCGCGCACGCCGGCCGCAAAGCGTCCGCCTATGCGCCGACGCGCGGACGCGGTTCGGTTCCCGCAGAGGAATCGGGCTGGACCACCGTCGGCCCGTCTGACGTCGCCTATGGAAGGTTCACTCCCCCCGAAGCTCTCGACGCAGACGGTATTGCCAAGGTGATCGCAGACTTCACCGCGGGTGCACGGCGAGCGGTCGAGGCCGGATTCGATCTCGTCGAGGTACACGCAGCCCATGGCTATCTTCTCGGGCAGTTCCTCTCGCCCACGTCAAACCTGCGCACCGACGAATACGGCGGCGACGTGCACCGGCGAGCGCGCCTCACGCGCGAGGTGGTTGCTGCCGTACGCGCGGTCATCCCCGCCACCATGCCACTAGTGCTTCGTATCTCCGCAACCGAATGGGTGCCCGACGGCGTGACCGTCGCTGACACCATCGAGGCACTGCACGATATCGACGGCGTGGACCTCGTGAGCGTCTCGTCTGGCGGCAACGATCCGCGACAAGAGATCCCGTCGCATCCCGGCTACCAGCAGCCACTCTCTCGTGAGATCCGCGCGGCCATCTCGATCCCCGTCGGAGTGGCGGGCCTGATCACCACACCAGCGCAGGCCGAGGCCGCGATCGCCGCTGGCGACACCGACGTCGTCTACGTGGCCCGACAGTTCTTGCGTGACCCCATGCTCGCCTTGCACGCGTCGGCGGAGCTCGGCGGCTCGCTCGAGTGGCCCTGGCAGTACGAACGCGCGCAGTACCTCAAGGGACTGTCGTAGCAGAACCTCAGTGGCCGGCGGAGCCCGTCGGAGCGTCGGCACTCGACGCGCCGATCTGGTGCTCCACGGTCATGCCGTCGCGCACGAATGTGACACAGGTGCGCGTATTGGGAACCCCGTCAACGATCATGACGCAGTCGAAGCACACGCCCATTCCGCAGAAGTATCCGCGGGGGTCGTGGTGGTCGGTCTCGCGCAACTCCAGCCCACCGGCAGCCATCACCGCCGCTGCGATGCTCTCTCCTTCGTAGGCGTCGACATCCTGCCCGTCGATGCGCATCCGAAGGCCAGCACCCCGTTCGAGGCCGTGGCCGGGCACGCGCCCGCTGCTCACGGTTGCACCCCCAGCAAGCCCTCCTCCACGAGGACAGCGCGCATCGTCGATAGTGCCTCAGGGTCGGTGATCGGCAAGCGCGGACGACGCACGTGACCCGCGGGCTGTCCGAGCATGCGCATGAGCTCCTTGAGTTGCGACTGATAGCCCCCGTAGATGCCCGCCCAGCCACCAGGCAGCCACAGCTTGGGAAAGAGACGATCCGTGATCACGGCATACTCGGCCATCGCGTCGAAATCGCCGGCCCAGTAGTTCTCCCAGAATGTCGGATCAGGGCGACCCGCGAGCGAACCCCCGCCGATGGTGCCGTCCCCGCCCTCGGTTCGAAGCACTTCGACACCGGTGGCCGACATGTATGGCCCAAACACGCGGACTCGATCACGCACACGGCGAGAGGTCTCGAAGAACTGGTCGACGTTCGGGGTGCTGTCCTTCATCGCGACTACCGAGTCGATGTCGGCGAGCCGATCTGCAAGATCGCTGTCGATGTCAACGCCAGTTCCGTGCGGCCAGTTGTAGATGACCAGGGGTGCGCGCACGAGGTCGCTGATCTCCTCGTACCATGCCACGACCTCGTTGGGGAAGAGCTTGATGTACGGGGGTGGAGAGGCGAGCACCCCATCCGCGCCCGCGCCGATGGCGTGAGCGGCGAGCCGCTGCACGTTCTCGGCTCGATTGGAGGTGCAACCCACGAGCACGCGGAGCCGTCCCGCTGCCGCGCCAACTGCAGCCTCGGCAACTTCCATGCGTTCAGATTCACTTTGCGAGAACCACTCACCGCACGTGCCGTTGACGGCCACGCCATGCATGCCCTCATCCACGTAGTGCTCGATGAGTGCACCCAGAGTCTCGGTGTCGAGCTCCCCGCTCTCGGTGAACGGGGTGACAACGGCGGGGAAGTACCCGGCCCAATCGACGTCGTTGCGGTTCATTCCTGAATGTATCTCTTCCTCGTGGCGTGCTGGTTAGATGTTGACGGATCGGGTGGTGCGGTCGAGCGCGAACCGTTCGGGGAACGGCGACGCATGACTACCCTCCAGTATCTGCTCGGCAACTTGCTTGGCATAGATCGGGGAGAAGGTGAACCCGGTCGTAGCGACGCACGCGAAATAGCCGGGCACGAGCGCTGACTCCCCCACTATCGGCGAGAAGTCGTCGGTGAACGCGATGACACCAGACCACGTGCGGAGAACGCGCACCGTCTCAAGTTCAGGAACCACGTCTAGCGCGACACGCAGATTGCCCGCCGCGCTTTGCCACGTGGTCGGGTACCGGCGCGGGTAGCCCGACACCGCAGACGGCCAGCCGCCACCGATGATGAACGAACCGTGCGATGTCTGCTTGAGGGTCAACCGGCGGCCGATATGTTGCACCATCGAGGGGAGCATTTGCGGTCGGGCTTCGGTGACATTCACGTGCAGGCCTTCGCGACGAATCGGGAAGTGCAGCCCCACCATCTCCGCGAGATCCTTCCCCCAGGCGCCAGCGGCGTTCACGACCCGGCGGGCGCGGATGGTGCCACTATTCGTTCGGACGCTGAAGCGATGGGCAGTGGACATCTCGTCGATATCGATGCCGAACACCTCGGTGTGCGTCCGAATATGGGCACCATGCTCCTCAGCGCGCTGCGCGAAGAGGATGGCGACGACGAGGGGGTTGGCGTGACCCTCAAGGTCGCAGTAGGTGGCCCCGAGCACGCGATCGGAGAAGTAGGGCGCGCGGTCCCGCAGAGCGCGCCCGGTAAGAACCTCCGTGTGGATACCCGCTTCCTCCTCGAGGACATGCTTTTCGCGCAGGATCGCGAGCTGCTGCTCCGTTTCGGCGACCATCCAGCCGCCTGTTTGGTGCAGGCCCAGATCGGCCTTGAGTTCGGCCCCAAGACCCTGCCAGAGGGCGTAGGCCTCGACGCTCGATCGGGCATCACTGAGCAAACGATCTTTGTCGGCCTCGGTGCCATTTCCTGTGAGCTGGTGGATAGCGAGTTGGAAGTGAAAGCTGCCTGCGTTGGTTCCGGATGCTTCGCGGTTGAGCTCACCGCGCTCGAGCAGCTCAACCTCCACACCCTCCTTGGCCAAGTAGTAGGCGATGGCTGCACCCGCGATGCCTCCACCGATGATGACCACATCCCGATCGATGACCTCGGGGCCGACTCGGCGCACCATCTCCTCAGGGTCGATGTCGACTCTCGGGGGTTCCACTGGGTCGTTCTCGGTCGGGGTGAAGAGTCCTGGGTCGTTCACGACCTGATCGGCGATGGTTCCGATGGCAATGGGGCGGGCCGGCATCCGGGGGGTTGCGGGACTCACGTCCCCCCTCGGTACGCCTCGCTGAGTGGCGATCATCGCCGCGATGTGTCGTCCGCACATCCGGCCCTGACACGGCCCCATGCCTGCTCGCGTCAGTGCCTTGACGGCGCTCACGTCGGGGGCGGTCCGGACCGCGTCGACAACATCGCTGGCGACGACACCCTCGCAGCGGCACACGATGGTGTCGTCCTTCGCGAGCGCGAAGACTCCCTCGCCAACTCCGTACATCCGCTCCGTGGAGTGAGTGAGCGCGCGGCGGCGGCGCAGTCGACGCTGGAGTGGCAAAGCCGACTTCGTTGCGACGGCGACGGAAACCACGTCGGCATCGCTCGCGACGGCTAGCGCCGCGATGCGACCCTCGTCTGCTGCCACTGCGGAGCCTTCGACTCCGGCCCCATCACCGGCCGCGTACACGCCGGCGGTGTCAGTGCGGCACCATTCGTCCTTGCGAACCACGGGTCCGCCCAAATCTTCATCGTCGTCGAAGCGACAACCCACAAGCCTCAGAAGTTCCGTTGACGGGGTGAATCCATACCCGACGCACAGGACATCGGCATCAATGACCTCTTCCGTGCCGGGAAGAACCTGCCAGTCGGAATCGACTTTGGCACTGACGACCCGCTCGACCCGTCCGTCGCCCTCGGCTCGAACGACGATCCGTCGATAGCGCAACGGGATGCGGTGCTTCAGCAGATCGGCTTGGTACCGCGCGGCATCCATGAGCAAGCCCACGTTGCCGGGTGCGGCCGTCGCGATCTTCGCGAGATCGCCGACCGAAGGGGCGGGGCCCGCTTCCCATGCCGCGACGATATGTGCGCCGTAACCTGCAAGCTGCGCGGGGAAGGCGAGAGCCACCGGTCCGGAGCCTGCGAAGACAATGCGCTTGCCAGGGATAAAGGACTGAGTCTTGGCCAGGGTCTGAAGACCACCTGCGGTGATCACCCCGGGGAGGGTCCAGCCGGGGAAGACAACAGGGCGATCGTGCGCGCCCGCGGCAATGATCACCCGGCGAGCGCGGATCGGAATCACGTGGTCGTGCTTGGCCTGCACCATGGCGACCCAGCCATCGGCATCGGGCTCTAGATCGATCACGCTCGTGTCGAGCATGATCGTGGTTGCACTGGCCTCGACCTCGTCGATGAGGACGCGACCGGCTGCGTACTGTTTGCCGAGCTGGCGGGAGTCGGTGACGACCATGCCGGGCCCGGGCTGCTTGTAAACCTGCCCACCAAGGGTGGGCCGTTCGTCGATGAGCACGGTACTCAGTCCCGAGTGGGAAGCCGTACTGGCCGCAGCCATTCCGGCTGGACCTCCTCCAACAATCAGGACGTCGTACACGTGCTCATCGACAATCAACGGATTAGCAGGCTGGCATCGCGGGCATGGTCGGAGCCATCCACTTGCTGTAGACCTGAGCGAGCGTGCCATCCTTCTGGATCTTGCAGAGGAAGGTGTTGAGCGTGTCGACCAGAGCGGTGTTGTCCTTCTGGACGCCCCACGTTCCGTAGTACAGGCTCAGCGGGGTGTCGAGCGCGAGGGGCTTCAGCTGGTTGGGGTTCGTCCGGTCATACTCGGCCAGGATGTAGTCCTCGATGACAACTGCGTCTGCACGTCCGCTGGCAACCTCGAGAAGCGCCGCGTTCTGGTCGGGGAACGACGTAACAGTGGCGTTCGGGAAGGTGTCCTTCACGAGCTGCTCCGACGTTGATCCCTGAAGGGCGGTGATGACGATGCCCGGCTGGTTGTAGGCGTCGACGGTAGCGTCGAGCGTCGCGCCCTCCGGAACAGCGAGGATCGTGGCGTACGGCACGTACCCGTTGCTGAAGCTGATGACCTTCTTGCGCTCATCCGTAGCACCGAGGCCAACCGAGACCATGTCGAACTGCTTGGCCTGGAGGCCGGGGATCAGTCCGTTGAAGTCAAGGTTCTGGATGTCGAGCTTGACACCCATGTCGTCAGCGAGCAGGTTGAGCAGATCGACGTCGTAGCCGCTGGGGTTGCCAGCGTCGTCGAGGAACATCTGCGGCTTGTACTGCAGGTTCATGCCAACTACGAGGGTGCCGGGGGTCATGAGGCCGGTGTCAGCCGCCGCAGTCTCCTCGGGGGCCGTAGCGGTGCCGCCGGCACAGGCCGAGAGCACGAGGGCGGTCGCAGCGGTCGCTGCTACCAGCGCCATCCTCAGCGCCTTCTTGTTGAAACGTGTTTTCACTGTGTTACTCCATTCGTTGTGTGTTACTTCGGGATGGGTCAGGTGCAGGAATCGCACTGGTGCGGTGTTAGTTCGGGAGTCGTACTGATTCGGTTGTCAGGGAACCGGCCTTGGTACGGTCGATGATCCGGTGGATCAGCTGGCGCTGTCGGGCACGGAGCAGGCGGCCGACGATGCCGAGGGGCGGTCGCACGTATGCGCCCTCGATCAGCCGGAAGATGAGGTCGATAGCGAATGCCGCGATCACGTAGATGATGGCTGCCGCCGTATAGAGCACGAACGGTTGGAATGTGGTCGCCACCAAGTTCTGCGTGACGCGCACAACCTCGAGAAGACCAATTACCGTGAACGTCGAGGTGTCCTTCACCATGCCGATGAACATGCTGCCGATGTTGGGAAGGGCGATCTTCACCGCCTGCGGCAGGTTCACGGACAGGAAGATCTGGGGCGACCGCATGCCCAAGGCCCATCCCGCCTCGGTGTGCCCGAAGGGTACCGCCGCGAGCGCCGACCTAAAGATCTCGGCGAAGAACGCGCTATAGAGCAGCGACAGCGCGATGACGCCAGCCTGGAAGACAGTGAACCGGATGCCCAGGAGCAGAGCAACACCGAAGTACACCCAGATCACGCTCACCAATGCCGGGACACCACGGAAGATGTTGGTGTACACCAGAGCGATCCAGCTAAAGGGCTTCGGCGCTGTGCGGAGCACCGCAAGGCCGAGACCACCCACGACGGAGATCACCAGCGCCACGATCGCGACCGAAAGGGCCGTCCACAGCCCGTTGATCAGGGCCTCGCGGTTGTCCCAGATCAGAGACCAGTCATAGTCGAAAAACGCCATTACATTACCGCCTTGAGGAACTCTTTGGCACGATCACTCGTGCAGTTCTCATAGAAGCCGCGAGGACCGGATTCGACTATGCGGCCGTCCTCCATGAACACATTCAGGTCGCCGACCTCTTTCGCGAATCCAAGTTCGTGGGTAACCACAACCATGGTCATTCCCGTCTCGGCAACTTCGCGGATGGTCTTGAGTACCTCGCCTACCAGCTCGGGATCGAGCGCCGAAGTCGGCTCGTCGAACAGCATCACTTCGGGGTCGAGTGCGAGTGCGCGCGCGATGGCGACCCGCTGCTGCTGGCCACCGGAGAGTTCCGCAGGGTAGTGTGCCGCCCGGTCGATGAGGCCAACTCGTCGGAGCGCGATTGCTGCCTTCTCGCGTGCCTGTTGCTTGCTGAGGTGGTGCACCTTGCGTAGCGGGAGTGCCACGTTGTCAAGTGCACACAGGTGGGGGAACAGGTTGAACTGCTGAAACACCATTCCCACTTTTCGACGCAGTGCCAATCCCGCACCTCGTGTCACGCCCACCTCGGATGGCAGCCCAGGACCGTATTCGATGCCGCCCACCTTGAGCGACCCGGAGTCCGGCTTCGCCAGCAGGTTGATGCTTCGGAGGACGGTGGACTTACCCGAACCGGACGGACCGAAGATCACGACATGCTGGCCGCGCTGAACGTCAAGGTCGATGTCAAACAGCACCTGGTTCTTGTCAAAAGACTTGTTGATGCCACGCAATTGGACAATCGGCGCCTGCCCACCGCCTGATGACCCTTGGGCTTCTTCCATAATTTGATTCATCCTCATGCTCGGACCTCGGTAACACTCACGTACAGGTCATCGGGGTCGCGGAAGTAGGCGTATCGCCAGGTGCGACCACCCGGCAACGGGATCTCGGTCAGCTCGCCAACCAGCGCCACGCCAATCGTGCCGAGGTAGTCAACAGCAAGGTCGAGGTTGCGCGCACCGAGAGCGAACTCGAAGGTGCCGAGGTGGCCCCACTCGCCGCGCATGTCTGGCCCGGCGGGAGTCTGCTCTACTGGCTCGAGCGATCCACCGTGGGGGCTCATGAGCAGCATCATGCGCTGGCTGGGCGGCTGCCGGCCGACCTTCTCGAACCACGGGTTCATGGGCTCGTTGATTCCGGCCATGTCGAAGAGCTTGCTGGTGAAGCCAAGTTGGCGGTAGAACGCTTCCGTCCGCTCCGCATCGCGGATACCGAACGCGACGTGGTTCACCCCTTGAGGCCCGGCGGGGTGTGGCCAGCCCGACTCCAGTGATCGCCACTCGATGAACTCGATCTTCGCGCCGTCGGGATCCTCTACATACGAGAGTCCACAATGCGTGTCGTACGGCTCAAGAATCTGGTCGTTGGGCTCCATCAGACTGGTGTGGCCCGCAGCCATCAGTTGCTCGTGAAAGTGCTCGTACTCCTTGACGTGTACGCACACTTCGCAGATGCCGGGTTCCCCGTACGCAAAACCGTCAGGCAGCGGGGGTTGCGGCCGGTTTGTCAGCTGGACGAGCTTGATACCCGACCGCCCCAGAACTGTCGGGTTCGCACTACGTAGGTAGACGACGCGTGCCTCGGTGACGGAATGGCCCGTGACTGCGGATAACCCGCCGAGCTCACCCGAGTGATCGAAAACGACATCGATAAACCCGAGTTCGGCGTAGAACGTGAGTGAGGCATCCATATCGGACACCCCAATCCCGATGTGATCGAGGCCGAGAAGCGTGCCACGGGAAATGTCTGACTCGCTCACGTTGACCTCCTCATTGGATTCCATTGGCTGTTTCATACCGACATCATCGTCGCGATCAGACTTCCTGTGCCCAGAGTTGCGGGCCAAGTTCTTGTTAGCGATCGTATGCAATACGAACACTTAACCACAATACGCACAATAACGTTCGTATTGCGATTGTCGGTGCGCATACCGTACAGTTTTAGCCACTAGCCCGAGGAGATCGAGGACGTGGACGTGACATTCGAGCGCATCGACAGCGATGGCGACCTTTCGGCTGGGGGCCTTCTTTCCTCCCGCCGATTCCTCGTCACCGGTGGTGCACGCGGAATCGGCGCCGCCATCGTTGCGAATCTCGCCGCACACGGTGCGGATGGCGCCGTGATCGATATGCACCTCGAGGGTGCAGAGCCATCACCATGGCCCGCTATCGCAGCGGACGTCACCGATGAGGCCCGCATGCTGGCCGCCACCCGTTCCCTCATCGACGAAGCCGGACCCTTTGACGGACTCGTCGCAGCGGCGGGAATAGTGCCGACCTGGCACTCACCGTCCGATATCGACCTTGAGGATTTCGATCGAACGATGTCCGTGAACGTTCGCGGATTCGTCGTCGCCCTGAAATCCCTCGTTCCGTCCATGCCGGCCGGGTCAACAGTCGTCGCGATTGGCTCGCTCAACTCTTGGCGAGGCGATCCTCACCTGCTCTCCTACGCTGCGAGTAAGCACGCTGTGGTCGGTGTCGTTCGCTCCGCTGCACTAGCTCTTGGGCCTAAGGGCATCCGCGTAAACGCTGTCGCGCCCGGTCCCATTGCGACAGCAGCCCTTCTCGGTCGCATCGATGCCCGCACCGCAGCGACGGGGCGTGCCCGGGACGAGGCACTGCAGGCGTCAGCCGACCTGACAGCACTCGGAACACTCGCCTCGACGACCGATGTGGCGAATGCTGTTCTCTTTCTCTCCTCCCACCTGTCGTCATCCACCACCGGTCACCTATTGCCGGTCGACAGCGGACTGCTATAAGGGGGGATGACAATGCTCGAGCTATCCCAACGAACCGCGCTCATCACTGGTGTATCCGGGGCAATCGGCTCTCGACTAGCTGCGACTTTCGGTGGCTATGGCGCGCGCGTGATCGGTACGTATCGCACCGGGGCAGCGGCGGCCGAACGAGCGGTCGCAGCGCTGCCACCTGACCGTCGGTCTTTGATCCAGGCAGACTTGGGCGACGCGGCGGCCTCACGATTGCTGTGGCAGCAGGCGGCGGCGATCGCCGACATCGACACGCTTGTCATTAATGCTGCCGCGTTGCTCCGCACCCCACTCTCCGGGGAAGACTCCGAAGCCTGGGATTCAGGGTGGGAGCAATCACTCAACGTCAACGTCGTCGGCGCGGCGACACTTATGCGCGAAGCGGCAGCCGCCTTCTCTGGTCGCGGGTTCGGATCGATCATCACGATCTCCAGTTGGGCTGGGCAGCAAGGATCGCGCATACCCGACCTCGGTGCGTATGCGGCCTCCAAAGCGGCACTCCGCAACTTCGGCCAAACCCTCGCCCGTGCGTACGCCAAGGAAGGGGTGCGCGTGTACACGATCGCGCCCGGCGTCGTCGACACCGGAATGGGCACGGCCGATCTCAGCACCAGCGACATTCAGGCGGTCGCCGATGGGCTCGCGATGGGGCACCACGTCGACGCACAGGAGATCGCTGAACTTGCCGCATTCCTGGCAACTGATCGCGCCCCGAGCCTGACCGGCTCAACCCTCGACCTCAATGGGGCGTCATATCTCCGCTGACTCCCCTCTCCGCTCTTGAGACCAACACGAAACACGAATCGGATCGCTTTATGAATAGCTCGCCCCCGCTCGAGACGCCGACCACCGTCGACTCCATCGACACGATTGCCGTCATTGGCGCGGGGAGCATCGGCCTCGCGTGGTCCATCGTGTTCGCCAGCGCTGGCCTACGGGTGCGTCTCTACGAAACCGACGAGCTGAAACGGCGATCGGCGCTGGATGAGACCGCCATGAAGCTTGCCGACATGGCGAATGCCGGCCTGTTGGACGAACCGATCGCAACAATCCTTGACCGCATCAGCGTTTGCGACTCGCTCGAGGAAACGCTGGTCGGCGCTGGCTTCGTGCAGGAGTGCGTTGTCGAGGATCTGGCGGTCAAGCGTGCATTGTTCGCAGAACTGGACCGGTTGACCAGCACCCATGTGGTTCTCGCGAGCTCGACTTCGACGATTATGGCGTCGCGCTTCGCCGAAGACCTCCCGGGGCGCGAGCGGTGCCTCGTGGTGCATCCCGCCAACCCCCCGCACTTCCTTCGTGTCGCCGAGATCGTGCCCGCGAGTTTCACGTCTCCCGAGGCGATCGAGATCTCGCGCAACCTCCTGGTTCGGGTCGACATCGCTCCGATCCTCCTCGACCGTGAAATCGAGGGCTTTGCATTCAATCGGCTACAGGGCGCCCTCCTTCGTGAGGCTTACTGTCTCGTGCGAGACGGGGTGATCTCCGCCGCAGATATCGACACCCTCGTTCGAGAGGGTCTTGGCCGACGATGGTCACTGATTGGCCCGTTCACCACGAGTGAGCTCAACACCCGTGGTGGATTGCGCCGACATGGTGAGCTCATGGGGCCGGTCTACGCTCGCCTCGGAATCGAGCGGGCACACGAAAACCCGTGGACCAGCGAGACTATCGAACGGGTCGCCCGTGATGTCGAGGGGCGGCTTCCGCACGACTCTTGGGAAGAGAACGTGCGTGAACGCGATCGGGCAATGATGCAGCTGTCGTCACTCCTCAAACACTTCGACAACCCACTTCACGACGGCGCAACTACGCCCACCGACGGATACGTCACGTCGACCGGCTAGCTCGTTACTGAGCCGATTCCAGCGTGCCGGAAGCCGGCATCGTGTAGTCGGTCTGGTTGAGGATGCGACCGCGCGCGCCGAACGTATTGTGCGACGGAACGTTCGGCTTCGGGTCCCAGCCAAAGAACCTCCCGATATTCGTCGAAGCACCCGGCGTGAAGTCGAGCACGAACACACCGTCCCACGGCATCGCCGTCTCAGTGACGAAGAAGACGTAGCCGGTGTCGCTGAGCTTGTAGGTTTCGGTTCGGTCCACATCCGCGATCGACTTCTCGGGGCCAGCGAGACAGTGCCAGGCATACGTTCCGGAGTTGAGATAGATGTGCTCGTAGGCGTGGTCGTCGCTGTACACCCACATGGCACGGCGCCCGACGAGCTCGGAGGTGCGACTGATCGGATCCGCAGTCGGCCCATTCACTCCTACGCTCGTGATTCTCGACTTGGTTCGGCGCGCGTCCCCCCGATCAAACGTCCAGCTGTAGACCACCAAGGCCCGAGCGTTGTCCTGGTCCACCACTACTGTCGCGCCGGTTGCGGCCTCCGGGGATCCCCCCTCGATCACCATGTCGATGAAGTAGATGTTCCCGGCGAGCGGAAGCACCTCGACCGGCGCACTCCCGCTCCCGATCGCGAACCAGTCGTTGGCCTCGATCGTTGACGGAGGGGTGGTCACCCGCCAAGAAGCGACTCGACCGTCAATAGTCAGAGCCAGAATTGCGCCATCTTCGCGGTGAAGCTCCATCGTTCCGTCGAGGGCGGTGGTGTGCTCAGGGCGGTTGGCCTCCATTCCGGCTGTCCACTCGAGGAAGGCAGGGCCGTTCTCGACATCGTGAAAGTCGTCGTGATCAACGTAGTTGCGAGCTGAGTCAGTCATAGGAGGTCCTTTTCACCGCGAAGTATTCGCGAATGTCTCGACGTTGTCACACGCCGTCCGCGTCGCCGAAAGCCCAATACCAATCGTGCGTTGTCGACCTTGCACCGTGCAGTAGCAGTCAAGCGCAGAATGCCTCCGGACCACCCGGATCGACAACCCGCACGTATACGCTCGTCGAAAGGAGTCAGCATGCACCGCACGGTATTTGAACGGTCCGCACCAGCAGCGAGCGTCGTCACAGAGTCACTTCGCACAAGTCGCGCCGAGGTCTTCTGGACCGAAGACGCCGCCGGCGAGCGGTACCCTGCCCTCGACAGCGACCGCGACGTCGACCTTGCCATCGTCGGCGGCGGGTACGCCGGACTCTGGACTGCTATCCGCGCCAAGGAGCGGAACCCGGATGCCCGCGTCCTAGTCCTCGAAGCGCTCAAGGTCGGGTGGGCAGCGTCGGGGCGCAACGGCGGATTCGTCGAAGCCTCACTCACCCACGGTGAATCGAACGGGGAACGCCGCTGGCCCGAGGAGCTGGAGCAGCTCGACCGACTCGGCCATGCCAATCTCGACGCCATCGAGCAGACGGTGGCGCGCTACCAGATGAAGGCGGACTTCGAGCGCACGGGCAGCTTGAGCGTGGCGATCGAGCCGCATCAGGTGGAGTGGCTCGAGGGGCCGGACGCGCTCAGCGAAGAGCACATCAGGGCCGAAGTGAACTCCCCCACCTACCTCGCCGGAAGTTGGGACCGGCGCTCGACCGCGCTCGTGCATCCGGGAAAGCTCGCAGCGGAACTCGCACGAGTCGCCACCGACCTCGGCGTCGAGATCGTCGAGAACTCGCCCGTACGATCGCTCGACGGGGCTACTTTGCGCCTCGATCGCGGAACCGTCCGCGCGCAGAAGGTCGCGCTGGCGACGAATGTCTTCCCATCCCTGCTCGCCCGCAACCGACTGATGACCGTGCCGGTCTACGACTACGTACTCATGACCGAGCCGCTCACGGATGCCCAGCTCGCGTCCATCGGCTGGCAGAACCGTCAGGGCATCGCCGATCTCGCGAACCAGTTCCACTACTACCGGCTCTCAGCTGACAACCGCATCCTGTTCGGCGGATACGACGCGATCTACCACTACGGCGGGCGCATCCGCACCGAGTACGAAGACCGTCCGCAGACGTTCGAGAAGCTCGCGAGCCACTTCTTCACGACCTTCCCGCAACTCGAAGGGCTGCGCTTCAGCCATCGCTGGGCCGGCATCATCGACACGAGTACGCGGTTCTGCGCCTTCTTCGGCACCGCCCACGGTGGCCGGGTCGCCTATGCGGCCGGATTCACGGGTCTCGGCGTTGCGGCAACCCGGTTCGCGGCCGACGTCATGCTCGACAAGCTCGACGGCCTCAGCACTGAGCTCACCGAGCTTCGGATGGTGCGAGAGAGGCCCCTTCCGTTCCCGCCCGAGCCCGCGGCATCCGTGGGCATCAACCTCACCCGCGCATCCCTCGACCGTGCCGACCACAATGAAGGGCGCCGCAACGTGCTGCTGAAGACTCTGGATGCTGTTGGCCTCGGGTTCGACTCGTGACGCTCGAACCCGGTGTGCTGCTGCAGGCCACGACCATCATTCTCGAGCACACGTCTATCCCACCCGAACAGGTCGTCGAAGGATCGCCGACCACGGGCCTCGCAGTCCTCGTCGAGGGAACGCCCGAGATCGGCGTCTGGGAGCACACTCCCGGGGTCTCGACGGACATCGAAGTAGATGAACTCCACGTCGTGCTCGCCGGCGACGCGACCCTCGAGATCGAGGGACACGAGACGCTCTACCTCGTCCCGGGCGCCATTGTTCGACTCACCACAGGCATGCGGACGACATGGACCGTGCGCGAAACTCTGCGCAAGCTCTACGTCGCGTAGCCCCGCTTCAACTCACAGCGCCCTAACCGAGCTCAGCACCTTTGACAACGACTCTTTGGCGTCACCAAAAAGCACGGTCGTCTGCGGCTCGAACAGGAGTTCGTTCTCGATCCCCGCGAAACCCGGTCGCATGGATCGCTTGAGGAAGACGACCTGGCGTGCGGCCGCGGCGTCGAGGATGGGCATCCCGTAGATCGGGGACCCGACACTCGTCTTCGCGGCAGGGTTCACGACATCGTTCGCCCCCACCACGAGTGCGACATCCGCCGTCTTGAACTGCGGGTTCACTTCATCCATTTCCAGAAGATCTTCGTAGGGGACGTTCGCTTCTGCCATGAGCACGTTCATGTGGCCGGGCATTCTTCCGGCCACCGAATGGATACCGTAAACGACCTCGATATCCCTGTCTTTGAGAGCCTGCGCGAGTTCGGCCATGACATGCTGTGCCTGCGCAACGGCCAAGCCGTAGCCGGGCACGACGATGACCTTCTGGGCATAACCGAGGAGGATCGCCACGTCCTCAGCGCTCGATGAGCGCACGGGCCGGTCGGACACGGTCGCGGACCCGGCTGTCGAACCGCCCTTGAACGCGCCGAAGATGATCCCGGCGACGCTCCGACCCATCGCCGAGGCCATGGCCCGGGTCAGGATAGTTCCGCTTGCGCCGACGAGGGTTCCGGCGACGAGCAACAGCACGTTGCCGAGCACGACGCCCGAGGCGGCCACTGTCAGACCGGTGAACGCGTTGAGGAGCGAAATCACGATGGGGACGTCAGCCCCGCCGACCGGCAGCACGAGGAGCACACCGGCAGCGAGCCCAAGGCCGAGAAGAGCCAGCACCGCCAGCAGGGATCCGGACATGACAACGACGACCGCAGACGCCAAAGCGCCCGCGAGCACGAGTGCCATGACCACGGGTTGGCCGCGGAAGGTCAGCGGACGGGTGGGGATGAGTTCTTGGAGCTTTGCGAAAGTGATGCAGGATCCACTGAACGAGACCGACCCGACAAGAATGGTGAACGCGGTCGCGATCCCCGACCACACCGTGGTGTTGTGGGGAACTTCGAGCAGCGCCACGAGCGCCGCCGCGCCACCGCCGACACCGTTGAAGAGCGCCACGAGCTGAGGCATCTGGGTCATCTTGACTTTGCGCGAGACGGGCGCCGCGATGAGCGATCCCACGGCAATCGTCCCGAGAATCCACGGGAGGTTGTCGATCTTCATCGACAGGAACACCGTGATCACGGCGATGACGGCACCGGTCGCGCCGATGAGGTTGCCACGTCGGGCCGACTTCGGGGAACTCAGTCCACGCAGCGCCAAGATGAAGCACGAGGCGGCGACCAGGTAGAGGGCCGCGGCCCATTCGGGTGCGAGCACGTTCACAGCTGCTCCCCTTTCTTCTCGGGAGCCTTACGGCCGGATGCACGTCCGGAGAACATGTCGAGCATCCGGTCCGTGACCACGAATCCACCGACGAGGTTGATGGTCGCCAGGAGGGTTGCGATCAGCGCCACCACGAGCACCCCGATACTCTCGGCCTGTCCCGCGACGATAATCGCCCCAACGAGGATGATGCCGTGGATCGCATTGGCACCCGACATGAGCGGGGTATGGAGGGTACTCGAGACCTTGGATACGACCTCGAACCCGATGAAGACCGCCAAGACGAAGATCGTGAGGGTCGTTACGGCATCCACTATTTGTCTCCAGACTTGGTGTCGAGGTCGGCGAGGGCTGTCGCGCTGGGTTCGTGACGAATCTCACCGTCGTGGGTCAGGCACGCTCCCGCGACCACCTCGTCATCGAAGTCGGGCACGAACGAGCCGTCGACTGAGATCAAGGCAACGAGATTCGCGACGTTCTTCGCGAACAGCCGCGACGCATCGTACGGTGCACCCGAGGCCGCGTCCTTCATTCCGACCAACGTCACCGATCCGCCATCCACGTCGATGATGCGGTGTTCGCCGGGCGAACTACCTTCGACGTTTCCGCCAGACTCTGCCGCGAGGTCGATGATCACCGACCCCGGCTTCATCGCCGCCACCATCGCTGCGGTAACCAGCCGCGGCGCCGGCCGACCGGGAATCGCTGCGGTGGTGATCAGAATGTCTGAGTCTGCAACATGCGGGCTGAGCAGCCTCCGCTGTGTCTCCGCGCGGTCCTCACCCAATTCCTTGGCATACCCGCCGCCGCCGTCGGCAGCATCAAGGTCGAGGTTGATGAAGGTGCCTCCCATGGACGCCACTTCTTCGGCGGATGCCGCGCGCACGTCGTTCGCGTAGACCTTGGCCCCGAGGCGCTTGGCCGTCGCAATGGCCTGCAGCCCGGCAACGCCAGCGCCGAGCACGAGCACCTTCGCGGGAGGGATCGTTCCCGCAGCCGTCATCAGCAACGGAAAGAATCTCGGGAACAGGGACGCGGCCTCGAGCACGCATCGGTAGCCAGCCACCAACGCCTGCGAGGTCAGGGCATCCATTGATTGCGCCCGTGAAATTCGAGGGACCAATTCGAGGGCGAATGCGGTCACCTTTCGATCACGCGAAGCTCGCGTGGCGGAGAGCTCGGATGCGGGCGACGCGAGACCCACGGTCACTGCACCGGGGCTGAGTGCCTTGATCACCTCGACCGACAGTGGACGCACATGAGCGAGGAGCGCGACGCTGGCCAATCCAACCGACGGAACGACCTTGGCGCCTGCCGCCGCGAAGGCGGAATCTGCAAAGCCTGCCGCCGTCCCGGCGTTCGACTGCACCTCGACCTCAAACCCGGAGGAGACGAACTGTTTCACCGTCTCGGGAGTAGCGGCCACTCGCCGCTCGCCGACAGCCGGCTCTCGCAACACTGCGATCTTCATATGCCCTCCTTGGCAATCCGGGAAAAACTACCACCCCACCGTGCCAGCACACAGTCAAGTCGGCAGTGGACTGCGGTAAGTTTCTGCATTCTTTCGAGAATCACGGGACCTCGTCGAACTTGCGGATCATTGTCCTGGGGATCTCCACGCGGTTCTCGCGAGCAGAGCGTGAGCCACGTGTCGAGGTTGTTGTGGAGTTCACTCCGCCGAGTGCGGATCCCAGATCGCCCAAAGTCGGTCGGAAATGCCATTCCGGTTCGACAGGTGGCCGTTGCACATGACGGCAATAACGGTCTCGCGGTCTGCCGACACAGTGAACGCCGAAATGAATCCGCCCATTCGCCCCTTGTGGGCGAGGTCGCCGTCCTCTTGGATGTTCATCCCTGCCGCGTACAGTTCGCCGTCGTCTTGAAGAACCGCCCCGCTGTCGAAGTCGTCCTGAATGATGTCACCAGTGCGGTACTGGTCACCCCAGCGCACCAACTCGGACGGCGTCGTGATGATGCCGGTGTGACCGTACGACGTCCATCCCGCCTCCTGAAGACTGAGGTCGTCGTCATACGACAGGGCGATGTCTGGGGCGTGCAAAGTGGGTGCAAGCACCATGTCGAGACCGAGCGGCGCGAAGATGCGCTCGGCGAGAAACTCCGGCAGCGGTAGGCCGCTCACTCGGCCGACCACCTCGGCCAACAGAACGTAGTTCGAGTTGGAGTAGTCAAAACCGGTGCCGGGAACGAGCGCCTGTTCGCGCCGGATCGCATCCACAGTGACCTGTTGATCCGCCGGCTCAGTGAATCCGATACCGATGTCGTCGAGTTCCACCCAGTAGTCGGGGATGCGACTGGTGTGATGCATGAGCTGGTCGAGAGTGACCTCGGCCCCCCACCACGGCAGGTCGTCGACGTAGTCGCTGATCGGATCGGAGAGTGAGATCAACCCATCGCGTTGAAGCATCAGGATCGCGGTGGCGGTGAACTGTTTGGAGACCGAGGCGATGTCGAAACGGGTCTCGGTCGTGACGGGGATGCCTGCGGCGTGGTCGGCGAGCCCGGCGGCGGCGGCCCAGACCACGATGCCCACCTTGCCCACTGCGGCGGAGCATCCGGGCTGGGTACTGGGCACGAGGTCGGCGATCGCTTCGCCGCTGAGACGGGACTGCTCGGCAAACATCCTGAGATTGGTCGGCCCACTCACCACGGCGCGCGTCGGCGCAGCCACCGCTTGTGGCGGAGCGGTCGCGCACCCGGCGAGCAGGGCACTCAGGGCGGCGCCCACGAGCAGACACTGGGTTATGCGCCGCGACGGTCTCACGAGGCCAAGGGTAGCCGCCGGCCCATTGCGCCGTTGCCCGAAAGCTCTAGACCCCGCAGAGTGCACTGCCCCGGACTGCGCGGGTCGGGGCCCACAAGTGGCTCCTCGTCCTCCACGCGCTACCAAATGCGAAAGACCCCCGCGAATAGCCTGCGGGGGCCTTTCTCATTTCGTGGCAAGTGAGGGATTCGAACCCCCGAAGTTGAAAACGGCTGATTTACAGTCAGCTCCCTTTGGCCGCTTGGGTAACTTGCCAGGGCGCTTCCGATCACGTGTATTCACCTGATCGAACGCGCTGGACAAGAATACAAGGTTCGAGCCGCATTCGTGACCAGAGCCTGCGGATAGAGTTGTAATTTGGCCGAAGGAGGTTCGCATGCCCGGCATCAACGAGGTCGCCCAACTTGCTGGAGTTTCGACAGCCACCGTGTCCCGCGCGCTCAGCGGAAACGGTCACGTCTCCGAAGCCACCCGCGAGCGGGTCCACGCGGCAGCCCTCGAGCTCGAATATGTCGTCTCGTCGTACGCCTCGAGTCTTGCCACCGGCCGTACGAAAAACGTCGGCGTCGTCATCCCCTTCCTCAACCGTTGGTACTACGGCGCCGTTCTCGAGGGAGCCGAGAGTGCTCTGCTCGGCCACGGATACGACCTCACGCTGTACAACCTCGGTGGCGGGGGTGACGAACGCCGCAGCGTGTTCGAGCACTTCCTGTTGCGCAAGCGGGTCGATGCCGTCATCGCCATTGCGCTGGAGCTCACCGAGGCAGAGGTGGGTCGGCTCCACGACATGCGTAAGCCGATCGTCGGGGTCGGCGGCACCATCGACGGAGTCCGCACCCTCAGCATCGACGATCCGGCCGTTGCCCGCCTCGCGACCGAGCACTTGCTGTCGCTCGGCCACACTGTGATCGCGCACATCGGCGGCGACGCTGATTCGGAGATGGACTTTCACGTTCCCACCCGGCGTCGCTCGGGCTACGAGGCCGCACTCATCGATGCCGGAATCACGCCTGACCCCGAACTCTTTCATGCGGCGGATTTCACGATCCAGGGTGGCTACGCCGCTGCGAAACAGCTGCTCGGCAACCCGCGGAAGCGTCCCACCGCGGTGTTCGCGGCATCCGACGAGATGGCCATCGGCACGATCCTCGCCGCGCGCGATCTCGGTCTGCATGTGCCCGACGACGTGTCGGTGATCGGTGTCGACGATCACGAACTCTCTGACTTCTTTGGGCTCTCCACCATCGCCCAGTTCCCCGCCCTTCAGGGGCGCATGGCGGTCGACCTCATCATGGATCAGCTCAACCCGGGCCACCGCGAGCAGACGTCGGCGAACACGCCGCTGCCGTTCGAGTTGATCGTGCGCGGCAGCACGTCCCGGCCCACTCGGTCTCAGCCCGCCTGATCCACATACTGCTGTGCCGCGGTCGCGACTTTGCGGAGGTAGTCCACGCCCGAGTTGTACGCGGCAATGCCGCGGCGCCACCCGTCGTCGGTCGACATCCCGCCACTGGCCCGGCACATGTGGTTGGCTGCGGCGATCGCGGCATCCGCGATGTTCTGCGGATCGCCCACCCCGTCACCGTTGCCGTCTGAGGGCCAACTGGCCCACGTCTGCGGGATCAACTGCATCGGGCCGACCGCACGGTCGAAGTCTTTGATGCCGTCGACGAGACCGCCATCGCTGTCCGGAATGTGCTCGGTGTCACCGCCGTCGAGCACCGCGCCGAAGATCGGTGGCGAAACGGTGAAGTCAGCACCGATCGACGACCCGCCGAACGAACCGTGGTCGCTTTCCACAAGCGCGATCGCGGCGAGCGTGTTCCACCCAATTCCGCAGTCGGGATAGACCTCGGCAGCGCGAATCGCGGCCCCCGCATAGGCGAGAACGGCGAGCACCGGGATGCCCGTGGCCTCAGCCGTGCGCTGCGCCCAGTCGTGGTCGACCATGTCGGTATACCCGGGACCGGCGGGAGAGGCCGCGAGCGGCGGCGGACCAGCCTGCGTCGCGGCAGGCAGCGCGGGCGATGCTGCACACCCGGCGAGCACCAACACGATGGCACCGACGATCGGGAGGCGATTCACGAGACCATCCCACCACGCGCAACCTGCCAAGTACCATGAGCGCATGGCAGATTCCACTTTCGACATCGTCAGCAAGGTCGACCACATGGAGGCGGAGAACGCCGTCAATCAAGCTCAGAAGGAGATTCTGACCCGGTACGACTTCAAGGGCGTCGGGGCATCCGTGGAATGGAGCGGCGAAAAGCTGCTGCTCAAGGCGAGCGCCGAAGAGCGAGTGAAGGCGGTGCTCGAGGTCGTCGAGGCCAAGTTCATCAAACGCGGCATCTCCCTTCGCAGCCTCGACGCGGGCGACCCGTACCCCAGCGGCAAGGAGTACCGCATCGAGATCAATCTGAAGAACGGCATCTCGTCCGAAGACGCAAAGAAGGTCTCGAAGATCATCCGCGACGAGGGACCCAAGACTGTCAAGAGCCAGATCCAGGGCGACGAGCTGCGGGTCTCCTCCAAGAGCCGGGATGACCTGCAGGCGACGATGGCCCTGCTCAAGGGCAAGGATCTCGACTTTGCTCTGCAGTTCGTGAACTTCCGGTAGTCCACCGGTCAAGCGGTGCACCGTCGATAGACTGCGGATCATGACGGCGACGACCGAAACCGGCTGGTTGAGCGTCGCCATCGCGATCTTCCTCTTCGCGCTCGATGCCACGATCCGAGTGCTCGCGATCATCTACGTGCCACGAAATCGACGTCCACAGACTGCCCTCGCTTGGTTGCTCGCGATCTTCTTCATTCCTTACCTCGGGGTGCTGCTCTTCCTGCTGGTCGGAAATGCTCGACTGCCCCGCAGGCGGCGGCGACGACAGAGCCAGATCGACGAGTACATCCGCGACACGACAGAGGGGATCGACCAGGTCGAACGCGACCCCGAGTGGCCGTCCTGGCTCGATCCGGTGGTGGAACTGAATCGCAAGCTCGGCTCGATGCCGCTCGTGGGCGGCAACTCGGCCCATCTGTACTCCGACAACCAACTGGCTCTCGACGCCATGACGCAGTCGATTCGCGAGGCCAAGCGCACTGTGCACGTCGAGTTCTACATCCTGCTGCTCGACGAGGTAACGGCTCCGTTCTTCGACGCGCTCGAGGATGCCCACCGGCGCGGGGTCGTCGTGCGAGTGTTGCTCGATCACCTCGGCAACTTCCAGTACCCCGGCTATCGACGCACGAAGAAACGCCTCGACCGCATGGGAGTGCAATGGCACCTCATGCTGCCGTTCCAGCCGTTGCGCGGGAGCATCCGCCGCCCTGACCTCCGCAACCATCGCAAGCTTCTCGTGATCGACGGGACCATCGCCTATACGGGGTCACAAAACATCGTCGAAACCGGCTATCAGCGTCGAAAGAATCACAAACGCGGCCTGCACTGGAAAGACTTCATGGCACGGTTCGAGGGCCCAGTCGTGGCCGGCATCGATGCCCTGTTCGTGACTGACTGGTTCTCGGAAACCGATGAGCTACTCGAACGCGAGGCCGCCCCTGTCCGTGAGAATGGCGCCGGGATGCTCGACTGTCAGGTGGTACCTAGCGGGCCCGGGTTCGAGGGCGAGAACAACCTCAGGATGTTCAACTCGCTCGTGTACGCAGCACAGGAGAAGATCATCCTGGTCAGCCCGTATTTCGTTCCGGATGACTCGATGCTCTACGCCATCACGACGGCCGCGCAAAGCGGCATCCGTGTGGAACTCTTCGTGTCGGAGATCGGGGACCAGTTCTTCGTGTACCACGCCCAGCGCAGCTACTATGAGGCGCTACTCGAGGCGGGTGTAGTCATCTACCGCTACACGGCGCCGACAATCCTGCACGCCAAGCACATGACCATCGACGACGAACTCTCGGTAATTGGCTCAAGCAACATGGACATGCGCTCGTTCAGCCTCGACCACGAGGTGTCGGTGATGGTGCGCGGTGACTCGTTCCTGCAGTCATTGCGCGCGATCGAGGATTCCTACCGCGTCGACAGCCGCGAGCTCACGCTGGAGGAATGGAACAAACGCAGTTCGTGGTCGGCCACTCTCGACAACATTGCCCGTCTCACTGCGGCGGTGCAGTGAGCGCCTGACGCGCTTCGTCGATCGCTTCCTGCGCCCAGACCTTCTGCTGCGCGGTGCCGTGATCGCGGGCGTTGACTGCCGCGAGTTCGAACTCCGCGAGGGCCTCCGCAAACAGGCCAGAGTCGAAAAGCCGCCAACCCCGGTTGTTGTGCAGCGCTATCCCCCAGCGCTGAGTGCGGGCATCCATGCTGCCCTCGATAACCCGGATGCCCCGCGCCATCCATTCGTCGGAGTGCTCCTCATCAGCGATCGCGAGCATGTGCAGCGCGTCCACCGTAAGGAAGTCGTCTGCCGCGAGCTGTGCGCAGCGGAGTGCTTCGGCGAACAGCGGAACAGCCTCGTCCGCTCGCCCCGCGGAGTTCAGCAATCGGCCTCGTTCCAACGCGACGCGGGTTGCCACGAGAGGGTCGGTCACAACAATGCCGTCGAGGAGCGCGTGGGCCTCGCTCCCCCTGCCGTCGAGGCCGAGAGCGCGAGCCCGTTGGGTAGCGAGTTCGGCACCGGCCTTCGCCGATGTCGCTGGCTCCCGCGCGAACCGCTCCGCCGACGCCGCGGGATCGCCGAAATCCCACAGGGCATCAATCCGCTCGGGGCTCAGTCGTTCCTGCATGGAGCGAGTGTAGAGGGCGGGAGGACGGGTCGCCTTGCATTCGACCCGCCCTCACCGGGGCGGAGGAGTCCGAACTCGACTCCGCGTATCGACGCAACCGCTAGGTCGGTGTGCGTTGAGTACACAATGCGCCCCGAGGCTGTGGCCCGGCACAGGACGGGCTGGGAAGTAGCTGGAGCTATTTCCGGTTGGAAATGGTGACCATCTCGTCGCGGTCGACAACCTTCACACGAGTTCGACCCTCCGGCGCTCCCAGAGCTAGCTCGTGCTCGTCGAGGTTGTGCCAACCCGAGAGGTCGGTGAACTCCAGTCCGCGGCTCGCGAGCAGGGCGACGATCGCCTCCTCCTCGGGATGCTCGGGGCTCCACCAGTTCGCTTGACCATTCAAGACGTGCTTGACCGTCTCCATGGCGTCGCTCTTCGTGTGCCCGATGAGCCCCACCGGGCCCCGCTTGATCCATCCGGTCGCGTAGACGCCGTGTACGGGCTCGTCGTTGTCGTCGAGCACCTGCCCCTCGCGGTTCGGGATGACCCCGCGCTTGTCGTCGAACGGGATTCCGTCGAGCGGGGATCCGAAATAGCCGACAGCACGGTACAGCGCCTGCGCCGGGATCTCGCGCATCTCGCCGGTGCCGCGCACGCCACCCTCGCCATCGGGCGCCGTGCGTTCGTAGCGGAACACCGAACCGTCGTACGAAACAGGGTTTGCGTAGAAGTGCAGATGAAGTCGCCGCGAGGCAGTGCCCACCTCGCGCGCGCGCCAAGTGCTCAGCACCCGATCGATAACCATGACTTGCTTGTTGGTCGCGATCGCGCTCTTGGACGCCTCGTCGTAGTCGAAGTCCTCGTCGTAGACGATCATGTCGACGTCGCGCAGCTCGCCCATCTCGCGCAGTTCGAGGGGGGAAAACTTGACCTGGGCCGGTCCTCGTCGCCCGAAGACGTGTACGTCAGTGACCGACGACGACGCAAGCCCGGAGTACACGTTGGCCGGAATCTCGGTCGGGAGCAGGTCCTCGGCATGTTTCGCGAGCATCCGCGCCACATCGAGGGCGACGTTTCCATTTCCGATGACCGCGACCGACTCGGCGTCGAGCGGCCACTCGCGCGGAAAGTCGGGATGACCGTCGTACCAGCTGACAAAGTCGGCCGCGCCGTAGCTCGTGGGCAGGTCGATTCCGGGGATGGTGAGCGGGGCATCCCTGATCGCGCCAGTGGAGAAGATGACGGCGTTGTAGTGCTTCTTGAGGTCAGCGAGGGTGATGTCACGACCGAAATAGACATTGCCGAACAAGCGGATGTGGCCGGAATCGAGCACATCGCGCAGCGCCGTGATGATGCCCTTGATGCGGGGATGATCGGGAGCGACGCCGTAGCGGACCAGCCCGTAGGGGGCGGGAAGCTGTTCGAAGAGATCGATGGAGACATCGAAATGCTTTTCCGCTTTGAGCAGGATGTCGGCAGCATAGATACCAGCGGGGCCCGCACCGACGATGGCCAGGCGCAATTTCTCGGTCACTAGTTAGAACGCTCCACAATTGAGTCGGCGAAACGGGTGAGGGCCTTCTTGACGGGTCCGTCGGGCAGGGGCGCGAGGGCCTCGACTGCTTCGCTCGACCAGCGGTGGGCCTCAGCGAGCGTGCGGGCCGTCACCGCGTGATCACGAAGCTCCGCGATCGCGGCGCTCAGATCTGCCTCGTCGGCCTCGCCGTAGAACGCCGTCGTCACGTCGCGCTCGATGCGGCGCAGCAGGTCATCGGCGTCGGAGTCTGTCTTGGCGAGCTCGCGCAGGTAGAGGAGGGGAAGCGTCGAGACTCCCGCGCGCAAGTCGGTGCCCGCGGTCTTGCCGGTGACCTCCGTCTTGTCGGAGAGGTCGATGATGTCGTCGACGAGTTGGAAGGCGACACCGATCTTCTCGCCGAACGTCCGGACTGGAATGACGTAGTCCTCGGAGGCATTCGCGAAGATCACGCCAACCTCGGCAGCGGTGGCGATGAGCGAACCGGTCTTGTCCGCGAGCACCTGAAGGTAGTGCGCCACCGGGTCTTCCCCGGCGCGCGGGCCGATGGTCTCGTGCAATTGGCCTAGGCACAGACGCTCGAACGTGTTGGCCTGCAAACTTATGGCGCGCTCTCCCAGGCTCGCGACGAGCTTGCTGGCCCTGGCGAAGAGAAGGTCGCCCGTGAGAATGGCCACCGAGTTGCCCCATACCGACTGAGCACTGGGAACGCCGCGTCGCATCTGAGCTTCGTCCATGACGTCGTCGTGATACAGCGAGGCGAGGTGAGTGATCTCCACCGCTTGCGCGGCGGTGATGACCTGTGGGTTGTTGCCGTCCCCCAGTTGCGCTGCGAGCAGGGTGAGCACCGGGCGAACCCGCTTGCCACCAGCGTCGAGCAGGTATCGGCTGGTGGCATCCGCGATCTCGTCGGCGTAGTGCATCTGGCTGAGCAGACCCGCCTCGACGGCCTCAAGGCCGTCTTCGATGGCTGTCGCGAATCGGCGCTCGTCACTCGAGGCGAACAGCTTCTCACCCAGTCCCAGTGACGAACTCAGGGTGTTGCTGCGACGGGCCAAGGGCACGGCGGGCTTCATGGGTCCTGCCGGATCGTGGTTATCGGCCGTGTTGCGTTTCCCTTTCGCTTCGCGACCGCGGCAAGAACTGTCGCGTCGACCGGCTTGTGGCCTCGGTGGAGGGCGACGATGCCTCCGGTGAGGTTGCGATAGGCCACGCGGGTGAATCCGACGCCGCGGATCCAGTGACTCAGCTCACCTTGGTCTGGCCATTCGCGAATCGACTCGGCGAGATAGGTATATGCGGCGGGGTTGGAACTCGTGCGGTCGACGATGACCGGCATCACGTACTTGAGGTAGGCGTGGTAGCCGGCCCGATAGATCGCGACGGGAGGCTTGGAAAACTCGCACACGACCGCACGACCACCCGGCTTGAGCACCCGAAACATCTCCGACAGCGCGACCTTGGGATGCGCAACATTCCGCAAGCCGAAACTGATGGAGACAGCGTCGAAGTGGTTATCGGGGAAGGGCAGCTTCTCGGCGTCCCCCTCGACGAACTCGATCTTCTTGTGCTTGCGACGACCCTCGGCAACCATTCCGGCCGAGAAGTCGAGCGCGATGACTTCGGCTCCCGAGCGGGCGAGGGCTGCCGAACTGGTGCCCGTGCCCGCGGCAACGTCGAGAATGCGCTCGCCCGCCACTGGCGCCACCGCACGCACCATCGCAGCGCGCCACAGCACCGCATTTCCCGCAGACAGCACGTTGTTTGTGCGGTCGTAATGCTTTGCAACGTCGTCGAACATGCCGGCGACCTCACCCGGTTGCTTGTTCATATCCGCCTTGCTCACAGGTCAAGTCTAGGGTTCTCATCCATAAGGAGGGTTCGGAGCCGACGGTAGGCTAGGAGGGTGTACGGCGCGGCAAGTTCCCTACCCGCGCTGAAGGTGAGCACGGAGGCCTCCACCGACCACGGATCGCTCGTCGAGCGGCTTGGGTCGCGGCATCCGTTGGCGTTCCTCCGCGACGGTGACGGCATCGTCGGTCTGGGCGAAACCCTTCGTCTCGAGTTCGCCGGCCCCACTCGCATCACGGATGCAGCAACCATGTGGCGCGCACTCGTAGAACGGGCCACCGTTGTCGACGCCGTCGGGCTCCCGGGTACGGGGCTCGTTGCCTTCGGAAGCTTCGCCTTCGCGGATTCGTCGGCGGCCACGAGTGTGCTCATCGTTCCGTCGGTGATCCTCGGTCGCCGCGAAGGCGTCAGTTGGGTCACGCGGATCGGTGCCGCTCCGAGCGACGAACCGCAGGGCGATCCGTTCACCGCATCGTTCGGGGTGGGGGCGTTGTCCGCCGAGGGATACCAGGCAGCGGTCGAGGTTGCCGTAGGTCGAATCCGGTCAGGCGAACCCCGCAAAGTCGTGCTCGCGCGCGACATCGTGGCAAGCATCCCTGCCGATGCCGACCTCCGTCTGCCGTTCGGCACACTCGCAGCGGCCTACCCCGACACGTTCACGTTCGCGGTCGCCGGGCTCATGGGTTCGAGCCCGGAGACGCTCGTGCGTTGCAGCGCCGGCACAGTGAACGCCCGTGTGCTCGCGGGCAGCGCCGCCCGCGGTGCGGATGCGGAAAGCGACGCATCCGCCGCTGCAACGCTCACCGCCTCACTCAAAGACGTGGAGGAGCACGCGCTTGCTCTTCGAAGCGTGATCACAGCGCTTGAGCCGCTCAGTACCGCGCTGTCGAGCACCCCTCCCTTCCCGCTGAGACTCCCGAATCTCTGGCATCTCGCGAGCGATGTCTCGGGGTTCTTGACGCGCGGGTCAAGTGCTCTCGATCTGATCGCAGCGCTGCACCCGACGGCGGCGGTGGCGGGGACGCCGACCGAACTCGCACTCGCGATCATTGCTGAACTCGAGCCTTTCGATCGTGGGCGGTACGCGGGTCCGGTCGGTTGGGTGGACGGCAACGGTGACGGGGAGTGGGCGGTGGCGCTGCGCTGCGCCCAGGTGGACGGCACACAGGTAACCGCCTATGCCGGTGCCGGGATTGTCGCGGGTTCAGACCCTGCACGGGAACTCGCGGAGACCACACTCAAGCTGCGGCCGATCGTCGAGGCCTTCGGCTGACTCTCAGGTGGCGGCGAGCCGCTTCTTCTGCGCCGCGACGTCGTAGTCCACAGCCGGGTACGCGGGGTCGAGACCACGCAGGGCATGCAATAGCAGCCCTTGCACCGCCCACCGGGCGTACCACTTGTGATTCCCCGGGACCACATACCACGGCGAATCCGGGGTCGACGTTCGCGTGAGCGCAATCTGGTATGCCTCCTGATACGCCGCCCAGTGCTGGCGTTCGTCGATATCCCCCGGGTTGAACTTCCAGTTCTTCTCCGGCTTCTCGAGCCGCGCCTGCAAGCGGGACTTCTGCTCGTCCGACGAGATGTGCAGCATCACCTTGATGATCGTCGTGCCTGTGGCGACGAGCTCTTTCTCGAAGTCGGCGATGATGCCGTAGCGCTCCTCGATCACCTCGGGTGTCGAGAACCCGCGAACGCGATGGATGAGCACGTCCTCATAATGCGAGCGGTCGAAGACCCCGATGATGCCGGGTTGCGGGAGTTCCTTGCGTACTCGCCACAGAAAATCGTGCGCTTTCTCCTCGTCCGTCGGCGCCTTGAACGCATGCAGGTGAATGCCTTGTGGATCGACTCCGCCCACGACGTGTCGGACGATCCCACCCTTGCCCGCCGTGTCCATGGCCTGCAACACCAGGAGCACACTGCGCTGACCACCGAACTTGCTCTCGGCATACAGCTTCTCCTGGAGCGAGCCCAGCTCGTCGAAGTTCTTCGCGAGCTCGCTCTCGGCACGCTTGCGGTTGTCGACACCGGGTGTCGCTGACGGGTCGACCTTCGACAGCTCGAACGACGCGTCGACGGGAGTAAGTGCAGTCATTCCACCACGCTAGCGATCGAGCGGCACTTCCACGATTGTCGAACCCACGGATGCCGTAAGCGCCTGGTCGAGTTGGCCCCGAGTGTCGACGCGGATGTACGACCAGCCATAGGCCGCAGCGAGCTGCTCTACTGACACCTCCTGTGCGGTCAGCATCACACGATCAAAGGTGTCACCCGCCGTTGCCGCGACTTCCAACCCGTCGAAAATCGTGCCGCCGTGATCATTGCCCACGATGACCTGAATGCGTGGTCGGGCCTCCCCTGCGCCGAAGAGCAACGCACCCACGTCGTGCAGAAGGGCTAGGTCGCCGAGCAGCACGCGCGTGGTACCTGTGGAGTCGCCGGCCTGAGACGCAAGAGCGATTCCGATGGCCGTAGAGATGGTGCCATCGATTCCGGCGAGACCGCGGTTTGCGTGCACCCGGATCTTCTTCCCCGTGACGGTACGGTCAAGTTCGCGAATGAGCCGGGATGCCCCCAGCACGAGCCGATCATGCGGCCACGTCGCCCGCCACACCGCCTCAGCCAATGCCTTTCGAGTCACGGGAGCCCGAACAGCCGCCAGCTCTGCCTTCGCGTGCTCCCCCGCTGGGGCATCAGGATCGGGTGCGACGTCGTCGGACTGCAGCAGTGCGCGAGACGCGGCGACCCAGCGACCCGGCCACTCGCGCGGTCCCGGTTCACCGGTGACCACTACGTCGTCTACGAAAGTGACGACCCGGTGGCCAGGGTTGTAATCCTCGGCGGTGGCGCCGCGCACGACGATTGTCTCAACTCCGGCGCGCTGAATCAGCGCAGGAATCTCGCGACTCAGGGTCGGATGACCGAAGACGATCACCCGCTCGACAGCACCGCCGAATTCGGGATCGTTCACCAGCTCGCGGTAGGCAACGACGAGTTGGGGGCCGAAGCGCGCGCCGCTCGCGACCTCCGCGATGAGCGGCACGCCGAGCTCGCGCGCGACCTCCTCGGCACGTTCGCCGGCTCCGGTGCCCGCCACGACGATGGTGTGCGGTGCCGCAGAAATCGTGACACCGCTAGGCCGCCCGAGCCCATCGAGGTCTTGGGGCTCCTCAGGCTCGATTCGCTCGACCGACTCGATCCGCGTGACCGCCGCAGAAAGGGGCTCTCGGAATGCAAGGTTCAGGTGCACCGGCCCGCCAGAGGTGCCGGCGAATGCATCTCGCGCGAGCTCGGCAGCGGACTCCCGCTCGCCGTCTTCCCCCGTGGGTGCGCCGACATCCCACGTGCGCTGCACGGCCACGCCGAAGATCCCGGGTTGTTCGGTCGTCTGGTTCGAGCCGATGCGGCGCAACTCGTCCGGTCGATCAGCGCTGAGCACGATGAGCGGAACGCGGGAATGGTAGGCCTCAAGCACTGCCGGATGAAGGTTGGCAACGGCGGTGCCCGAGGTGGTGATCAGCAGGACGGGCCGGTCGGTCTCGACGGCGAGGCCGAGCGCGAGGAATCCGGACACCCGTTCGTCGATGCGCACATGGAGCCTGAGCGATCCGAGACGCTCGAATTCGGCGGCAGCGAGGGCAAGTGCCTGCGAGCGTGATCCGGGGCTCAGTACCGCGTCGCGTACGCCAAGCCGAATGAACTCCTCCAACAGTGCCACCGAGAAGTCGGTGGCTGGAGAATCAGTCTTTGGTCGGGTCATCGTCGAGGTCGGCGAGCTCCTGCTCGAGACGCCGGATGCGCTCGTCTTGCTCTTCGTCCCGGCGGAGGTTGGCCAGGAAGGTCGGGTCGTCGTCGGGTGCAACGGCTCGGCGCACGCCCCCGCCGTCGAAACGCGCTTTTCCGAAGATGAACCACAGCAGCGCGCCGACTATCGGAAGCACGATCACGAACGCCCAGGCAAGTTTTGGGAAGGCCCTTACTCGCGCACGGTTAGTGAGGGCGAGGTCCACGAACGCGAAGACGTAGAGCCCCACTACGACGAGGGGAACGATCACGAACAGGCGGGTCATGGCCTAATTGTAGGCACCCATCCTGCGCACAGCCCGCGTGCCTACACTGGACCCGTGAAACCTTGGGTCACCTACAGCCTCGTGCGCATCGGAATCTTTGCCGCAGTATTCGCGATTCTCATGCTCGCGAATGTCACCTGGTGGCTCTCCGCTATCATCGCCGCCACCATCGGTCTGTGCGTCGGCTACATATTCTTCGGCAAGCTGCGCAATGCGGTCGCCCTCGATATCGTGCAACGTCGAGCCCGGCCCGCAGGCGACGTCGATACTGCCGCCGAAGACGTCTAGCTCGTCACGCCACCTAGAACGCGATAGCCCAGCCGAGCCCGAGGCCGAAGAGAAGCGCCGTGAGCGTGGTGAGTCGGAGCGCGACAATGAGTTCACCGGGGGTCTTGGCGCTCAACACAATCCCGACGGCAGGAACTGCCGCGAGCAGTGCGAAGTACACCAGGTAGGCATTCTCGAAGAGAAGCGTGAAGAAGACGAGGATGCCGAAGGGTGCTAACAACAGCACCCCGTAAGCGATGCGCGACGGGAGGTCTCCGATGAGCACCGTGAGGGTGCGCTTGCCGGCGAGCTTGTCTTGTGCACGATCGCGGATGTTGTTCACGACGAGAACCGCGCAGGCGATGAGCCCGATCGCAACCCCCGCGAGCCACGACTCGGTGGGGATGTCGCCCGAAAGCGCGAACGTCGTCCCAACCGTCGCGACAAGGCCGAAGAACAGAAAAACAAAGACTTCGCCGAGTCCGTAGTAACCGTACGGTTTCTTGCCCCCGGTGTAGAAGTAGGCCGCCGCGATGGCGACTGCCCCCACAGCGATGAGCCACCAATACTCGGTGCGGTACACGATGACGAGACCGGCAACCGCGGCGAGCGCGAAGAATACGAACGCGACGATAAGCACTGTGCGCGGTCGAACTGCACCAGACGCGGTCAGGCGAGCGGGACCAACGCGGTGCTTGTCGGTTCCCCGCACTCCGTCGGAATAGTCGTTGGCAAAGTTCACGCCGACCTGCAGGAAAAGCGCAACGGCCAGGCACAGCAGGGCCCGCAGCCAGTGCCAGCCGATGTCTTCGGGCACGTGGGTGTGCAGGTACGCGACGCTCGTGCCGAGCGCGACAGGGGCAATGGCCAGCGGGAGGGTCTGCAGGCGGGCCGCGCCGATCCAACCCCCGAGCGTCGCTGTCGGTAGTGGGGCCGCGCCGGGCGGACGACCACCCGGCCTGCCGCTCTTCTTCGCCGGCGCTTTCTTGGGGGCCGGTACGGTTTTCGGGTCGATGCGCTGCTGCCTCGGAGTTGCCACGGCGAGAGTCTACTGGCGCACCATCGCGGCAATGCTGAGCCGGTCGGGTTTCCCCGAAGCCAGCATCGGGATGCTCGCCACGACGACAACCCGTGAGGGCACCGCCGCGCGGCCCACGACGGAGCTAACAGCCGCCCTGACGTCGTCGAGCCCCACGGCCACCTCGGTCACGACGACGGGAGTCTCCCCCCATTCCGGATGAGACGTCGCGACCACCACGGCTCCGGAGAGTCCGGGCATCCCGCGCACCACGGCCTCAACCTCGGCGAGTGAGACCTTCACGCCGCCGGAGACGATCACGTCGTCAACACGGCCCGTGACCTTCAGGATTCCGTCGACGAGTTGGCCCGTGTCATCCGTTCGGTACCACCGCTTGCCATCGTGCTCGACGAAAGCTTCCGCCGTCCGTTCGGGGTCATCGAGGTATCCGACCGCGAGCATGCTGCCCGCAAGCTCGACCCGGCCATCCACGAGCTGTGCTTCGCAGTTGCCGATGGGAACGCCATCCCAGACGCATCCCCCAGAGGTTTCGCTCGACCCGTAGGTGCGAGTGATGGTGAGGCCGAGTTCGAGTGCCCGAGCGGCGAGGGCTACGGGCATGGCCTGCCCGCCGACGAGTATTCGGTCGAGGCGCAGGAGCGGGTCGAGCTCATCCAACTCGAGTAGCCGGGAGAGTTGTGCGGGAACGAGAGACGTGTAGCGCACGGGGTGACGACGCAACGATTCGATGAAACGGCTCGCGTCGAACCCGTGCTCGTCGACAATGGCGTCGGATTCACTCGCCATCGCACGGACGACGACGTTGATCCCCGCGATGTAGTGCAGGGGCAGTGCGAGGGCCCAATCCCCCGGTCCTCCGAGCGCAGATTCGGCAGCCGCAGCGCTCGACAGCAGCGCATCGGCACTCAAGGCCACCCGCTTCGGGTGGGAGGTCGAACCGCTGGTCTCGATGACGACCGCCACCCGCTGTTCGACGGAATCAGGGAGGTTCGTGGGTGTTCCCTCGTACGGAAACACTGCGGGCCCGTCGCCGGTGAGCGCCGCTCGAAGTGCGTGCGTCACCGCAACCGGGTCGCGCGAGTCGACGACGCGCAGTTCCCGGCTCATGGTCGCCGCATGGGGTGAGGCACTTAGTACTGCCAGGGGTACGGTCCCCAGTCGGGAGCGCGTTTCTCGAGGAAGGCGTCGCGACCCTCGACCGCTTCATCGGTGCCGTACGCGAGCCGCGTCGCCTCGCCCGCGAAAACCTGCTGGCCGACCAACCCGTCGTCGACGGCATTGAACGCGAATTTGAGCATGCGAATCGCGGTGGGCGACTTTCCGAGGATCTCCTCGGCCCATTCATAAGCGACCTTCTCGAGGTCGGCATGGGGAACCGCGGCGTTGATCGCTCCCGTATCGAGAGCGCGTTGCGCGTCGTACTCTCGGGCGAGGAAGAACACCTCACGAGCGAACTTCTGGCCGACCTGGCGCGCGAAGTAGGCGCTGCCGTAGCCAGCGTCGAAGGAGCCCACGTCGGCATCCGTCTGCTTGAACTTGCCGTGCTCGAGCGAGGCGATGGAGAGATCGCACACGACATGCAGCGAATGGCCGCCGCCTGCCGCCCAGCCGGGGATCACCGCAATGACCACCTTGGGCATAAAGCGAATGAGCCGCTGCACCTCGAGAATGTGCAGACGGCCGACCCCCGCGCTCGACGAGCGCTCGTCGTACTGGTACCCGTCTCGTCCGCGAATTCGCTGGTCACCGCCCGAGCAGAATGCCCAGCCGCCGTCCTTCTCGCTCGGGCCATTGCCCGTCAGCAGTACGACGCCGACCTTGGGGTTCTGGCGCGCGTGGTCGAGAGCGCGGTACAGCTCATCAACGGTGTGCGGGCGGAACGCGTTGCGTACCTCTGGGCGGTCGAACGCGATTCGGGCGACCCGCCCCGACGTATCGAGGTGATAGGTGATATCGGTTAGCCCAGTGAAACCCTCGACCTCACGCCAGAGATCCGCGTCGAACAGTTCCGAGACATGAGCCATACCGCAAGCCTAGCTAGCCGGTCTGGAAGCCGGAGAGGAACCGCAGCACGACGAGCAGCAGGAACGGGTTAGCAAGCACGGCCACGCTCGCGGCGAGGATCGCCCACAGCCGACCTCTGCCCACAACCGCCGCGATGACACCCACCGTCACCGCGAGAACCGAGAGCCCGATAGCGACGTAGCCGAGCACTGTACCCGTCGGGTAGTCACCGGCGGTAGCGATCACAATCGCCGAAATGTGCACGCCAACCGTCGCGAGTGCGAGCAGCACGGAGGTGGTGAGCAGCGCCAGAGTGGGGCGTCTCGGTTCCGGCTCGTCCACGACGAGATCGTCCGCGTCCTCGGGCGGCTCGGACTCGGGTTCAGGTTCGATTGGTGTGACGAAAATGGGTACCACTTTGAGTGGTACTCGTTCAACCTCACCCATCGTGGTGTCGTCGGGACTGGTCACCGAATCACCCTAACGCCACACTGGTCACATGCTCCCTCCGCTCACGGACGTCCTCGGCTCGGCCCGTGTCGTGGCGCTCCCGCTCGTGTCACGGTTCCGTGGGGTGTACGTGCGTGAAGCGGTCCTGCTGAAGGGACCGTCGGGGTGGACCGAGTTCTCCCCGTTCGCCGAGTACGACGACATCGAGGCAAGCGCTTGGCTCGCTGGGGCGATCGACTTCGGCTGGGGCATCCTGCCGCCGTTGTTGCGCAGCGAGGTTGCCGTCAACGCAACCTTGCCCGCGGTCGGGCCGTCGGACGTCGCGGACATCCTCGACAGGTTCCCTGGATGCCGCACCGTGAAGGTCAAGGTCGCCGACCCCGGCCACACCTTGGCCGACGACGTGGCACGCGTCACCGCAGCGCGCGCGTACCTCGGAGCGTCGGGCCGCATCCGCGTCGACGCGAACGGCGCCTGGACACTCGACGAGGCGGAACGAGCAATTCACGCCCTCGCGCCATATGACCTCGAGTACGTGGAACAGCCCTGCGCGAGCGTCCACGAGCTCGCTGAGCTGCGTGAACGCGTTGCATACATGGGAATTCCGATCGCCGCCGACGAGAGCGTGCGCAAGGCGAGTGACCCGCTGGCTGTCGTCAGGGCCGGTGCCGCCGACCTCTTGGTGATCAAGGCACAACCGCTCGGCGGCATCACCGCAGCGCTCGCGATCGTTGCGGAAGCAGGCCTGCCGGTGGTGGTGTCAAGCGCTCTGGATACCTCCGTCGGAATCTCCATGGGGCTGCATCTCGCCGCGGCGATCGCAGAACTTGATTACGACTGCGGGCTGGCGACCGCGTCGCTGTTCGCTCACGACGTGACGACCGAGCCGCTCGTGCCGATCGACGGGCGCCTTCCCGTTCGGCGGGTCACCCCAGACTCGAACTTGCTCGGCGAGCACGCGGCATCCCCCGAGCGCGCCGCGTGGTGGCTTGATCGCCTAGCCCGGTGCTATGAGCTCCTCTAAGCCGGACTTACAGTCCCGAGTACGCGTGTAGCCCCTTGAAGAAGAGATTCACGATCGTGAAGTTGAAGACCACCGCGCTGAAGCCAATAATCGCCAGCCACGCGGAGCGTGATCCGCGCCAGCCGCGCGTCGCGCGTGCGTGGATATAGCCGGCGAACAGGGTCCAGATGATGAAGGTCCAGACCTCCTTGGTGTCCCAACCCCAGTAGCGGCCCCACGCGCGCTCGGCCCACACCGCGCCAGCGATGAGGGTGAACGTCCACAGCACGAAACCCACCACGAGCATGCGGTAGGCCATGTTCTCGAGCTTGTCTGCCCCGGGAAGCGTGTCGAGGAATCGCAGGCCAGCCGCCTTGCCTGCCGCACGGCGGGCCTGCAAGAGCTGAACTATCGAGAGCGCGGCGCCAAGCGCGAAGAAGCCGGTGCCGAGAGAGGCGACGAAGACATGGATGACGAGCCACGCCGACTGCAGTGCGGGCGGCAGCGGCACGACGTCCACGTAGAAGTTGACGGTCGCGACACCGAGGGCGATGAGCACGAACCCCGACACGAAAACGCCCAGGAAGCGCAGGTCCTGCCAGAACTGAACCGCGAGGAACACGCCAACGATGATCGCCGTCGCGGTCAGCGTGAACTCGAACATATTCGCCCACGGAACGCGCCCAGCAGCGACTCCGCGGAATACTGCTGCGCCGACATGGAGAACCCAGGCCATGATCGTCAGCGCCATCGCCGCGCGCAGGTAGCGGGGTGCGTTGGTCACGCCAGCTGGGGCATCCACCTTCTCCAGCACGATCGTGGATCCGTCTGCGTGGGCCCTCTGCACGCCGACGGCAGCGACCGGAGCGGCGACCCTGCGCGACAGATCGAGCGCAAACATGACGAACGCCAGCGCGTAGATCGCCATGGCGGAATATACGGCAATCGTCGAGTACGACACGAGCGTCTCAGTCATGGCTTCACCCTAATCCTGGTTGTCGAGGTCGCAGCCCCGAGTTGATCGATGTGACGGTCCGCAAGTTCGGCTACTGCCGCGTCCAGTCCGGGGTCATCGCCCCGGGCAAGGCCCGCGTATTCGAGCGTGAGCGTGCCGTTCTTACTTTCGACGACCTTCACCCACACCCGACGACGCGGGATGAACAGACTCGTGATGAGGCCGATGACGACCAGCACCGCAAACAGAAGCACCCAGGCTTGAGCTGGGTCGTGGTGAACGTCAAGGGAGACGAAGCGTGGGATCGCCGTGAGTTCGATCGTACCGAGCCCGTTGGGCAGATCAGCGACATCACCCACGCCGAGGCGGATGGCGGGCGTCCCCGACTTTCCGCCCGCGATCTGCGTGAGGTTGTCGAGGGAGAGCGAGTAGGCATTGGTGCCGCGGCCGTTGTCGAGACCGAGGTCGCCCGTGTAGATGAAGAAGCTCGCCACCGGGTTGATGCTGTCGGGATAGCTCGACGTCAGGGTGCCATCGCTGAGCTCGACTGCGGTCGGGTAGAAGAACCCGATCATGCCGACCTGCTGGGCAAGGCCATCCGGAATCTTGATGATGCAGTTGCTGCGCAGGTTCGCGTCCTGCGGCAGGCAGGCTGTCGGCTGGGAGAACACGACGTTGCCCGCCATGTCTTTGACGGTGATGACCGGCGCGTACCCGTTGCCCAGGAGGTAGACCTCGGTGCCACCGATGTGCAGCGGCTCGTTGACCTTGATGGTGGCCTTCTGTGGTGTTGCGCCACGCAGGGTCGTCGACACGTTGGCGACGTAGTCGATGGGCTGGCCGAGGGCGCTCACGTTCTCGATCTCGTAGGTGGGGACGAACGAGTCCACGGCGATCGAGAAGGGCTCCAACGCGGCATCCGTGAAGAAACGGCCCGGGTTGAAGGAGTCGTAGCTCGCCAAAGTATTCGTCATCGCGTAGCCCTCGACGATCACGCGTTGGCCGGTATAGCCGAAACCACCACCGATACCCACGGCGGCGAGCACCCCGATAAGGGCGGTGTGGAATACGAGGTTGCCCGTCTCCCGGAGGTAGCCGCGCTCGGCCGACACCGAGTTGTCGTACACCTCTGTGCGGTAGCCAGACTTCCGGAGCAGTGCATTCGCCGCTGCGACAGCCTCAGCGGGGCCGCCTATCGCCGTCCGGGTCGTGAAGCCTTCCAACCTCGACAATCGCGCCGGCGTCTTCGGTGGTCGGGCGCGCAGGGCATCGAAGTGATACTTCGTGCGGGGGATCACACAACCGATGAGGGAGATGAACAACAGCAGGTAGATCGCCGAGAACCACACGGAAGAGTAGGTGGTGAAGACCTGCAGCTGATCGAGAATGGGCGCGATGTCAGGGTTGTTCGCCTTGTACTGGATGACACCGTTCGGGTCGGAGCTCACCTGCGGTACGAGGGATCCGGGAATCGCCGCGATCGCCAACAGCAGCAGCAGGAACAACGCGGTTCGCATGCTCGTGAGCTGACGCCAGAAGAACCTCAGGTAGCCGACGACACCCAAGCGGGGTTGCTGAATCGTCTCAGGCGAGTCGAAGTGACCCTGCGGTCTCGTGGAATCAGTGGGCGTGTCGTCAGAGAGCGGGGACGAAGCCATCCACCACCCCCAGGAAACTCGACATGATCGCGCCCCACAGTCCAGTGACCATGAGAACACCCATCACGATAAGCAAGGCGCCACCCGCGATGTTGAAGGCACGAATGTGCTTCCGCACCCACGCTACCGAGTTGCCGACCCAGCCGAAACCAAGCGCAACAAGCAGGAATGGGATGCCCAGCCCCAGGCAATAGAACGCGCCGACAAGTGCGGCGCGACCGGGGTCGCCGCCGTAGCTTGCCAAGGCGATGACTGCGCCGACTGTCGGACCGATACAGGGCGTCCATCCGATCGCGAAGACCACGCCGAGCAGTGGTGCACCGGCGATTCCGGCTCGGGGCCGCCAACTCGGCTTGAGCTGGCGCTGGAAGAACGTGACCTGACCAATGAAGACAAGGCCGAGCAGGATGATCACCACTCCGCCCACCCGCTGAAGGACATCCTCGTAGCGGAGGAAGAACAGGCCGACCGTGCTACTCAACACGAAGATTCCGAGGAAGACGACGCTGAAGCCGAGGATGAACAGGCTGGCCCCCAACACCGTCCTCCCTCGACGCGCCTGCGAGGAATCGGTGACCCCCGTCACGTACCCGAGATAGCCAGGGACGAGTGGCAGGACGCACGGCGAGAGGAAGGCCAGCAGGCCAGCGGCGAAAGCGATGGGCAGTGCGAGCGCGAGCGCCCCACCATCGACGATCTCGCCCGGATTCACCTAGTTGCCCTCGGCGAGCACGGTGTCGATCATGGAGGTGAGGATGCTCTTCTCCTGGATGAGCCCGCTGATGCGCCCGGCGACCCGGCCCTCACGATCGATGATGAGCGTCGTGGGAACCGCGTTCGGTGCAACCGCGCCCTGCCCGGCGAAAGCAAGCTGCACCGAGTTGGTCTGCGCGTCGATGATCGACGGGTAGGCGATCTCGTACTTCTTCTCGAAGGTGATCGCGTTCTCGGCGGTGTCGGAGACGTTGACACCGAGGAATCCCACGTCGGTGTATTCCTCGCTCACCGCTTTGAGGTCTGGTGCCTCGAGCCTGCATGGCGGGCATCCGGCGTACCAGAAGTTGATGACGTACACGGTGCCCGCGAAGTCGGCGGAAGAGACCGTGTCGCCCGCTTCGGTGGTGCCCGAGTACTCGATGGCCTCACCCCGATCGGCCGGGGGGATTTCGGTGTACGCGCCATCGCCCGAGACGTAGCCCTGACCGGAGCTTTCTGCATACTGCTGCGCGAGCGGATCATTCGAACATCCGGCGAGCGCGACGGTCACGAGGGCCGCAGCGGTGACGGCGAGGAGACGACGGTTCACACTGCTCCCGAATCGATGGCTGACGCCAGTAATTCTTTCGCAGGTTCCTGATAGTCGACCTCGACGAACCGATCGCCGTCGCGGCGCAGTGTCGTGATGCTCGACAGCGTGCAGCGTCGCTGACTCGGGTTGTGCGGCAGCCGCAGGTCTTTGACCGAGCGTGCCACCATGACAATCGGCATCTGGTGGCTCACCATGATCACCTCGCCCCCGTCGGCCTTCTGCCACGCGTCTTCGATGGCGGCGAGCATCCGGGCTTCGACGCTCCGGTACGGCTCGCCCCAGCTCGGTCGCAAGGGGTTGCGCAGCTGCACCCACGCCCGGGGATGCCGGACTGCCCGACGCACCGAGGTGCCTTCGAACCAGTTGTGCGGCTCGATGATGCGCTCTTCGGTCGCGATGGGCAACCCAAAGGCCTCCGCCCACGGCGCCGCGGACTCCTGCGCGCGCTGCAGCGGGCTGGCGTAGAGGGCGGTCACCGGATGCCCGACCAGGCTCTGCGCAGCGGCCGCGGCCATGGCGTGCCCGAGCTCGCTCAGGTGGTATCCGGGAATACGTCCATAGAGCACGCCTTCGGGATTGTGGACCTCACCGTGGCGGACGAGGCGGATCAGGTCTGCTGGCACCCGGTTATTCTACGTCGCGTAGATGAAGGCTCCGTCGGCCAGAGGGTTCGAGAGCGGGAGACTAAACTCTGGGGGTGACTGAACGCACCCTGATCAAGAACCTTGCCGCTGCTACTGACGGGCCGGTGTCCGTCTCCGGCTGGGTGGATACCGTGCGCGACCAGAAGAAGGTTCAATTCGTCGTGCTGCGTGACGAGTCCGGTGCGGTGCAACTCGTCAACCCGCGTCTCTCGGGCGACGACGGCGTGACGATCCCGGACAAACTCAGCGACACGATCTCCGGGCTCGCTCAGGGCACGTTTCTCACCGCAACAGGCGAACTCAAGCACGATGAGCGAGTCAAGCTCGGTGGGGTCGAGGTGAAGCTGACGGCAATCGGCATCGCGGGAGCCGCGAACCCCGAGACCCCCATCGCCGACGACTCCGGTGTGGACAAGCGCATGGACTGGCGCTTCCTCGACCTGCGCCAGCCGAAGAACAACCTCATCTTCCGAATTCAGACGACCCTCGAGCACGCCTGGCGCACCTATTGGGTCGAAAACGACTTCATCGAATTGCACACCCCCAAGCTCATGGCGAGCGCGAGCGAGTCGAAAGCCGAGCTCTTCGAGGTCGATTACTTCGAGGGCAAGGCGTACCTTTCGCAGAGCCCGCAGTTCTTCAAGCAGATGGCTCAGCCCGCCGGCTTCGGCAAGATCTTCGAGATCGGCCCGGCATTCCGTGCCGATCCGAGCTTCACAAGCCGACACGCCACCGAGTTCACGAGCGTCGACAGTGAGATCAGCTGGATCGACTCCCACGAGGACGTCATGAAGCTCCACGAGGACCTCCTCGTCGCTGGCTTCCAGGCGGTCAAAGACAAGCACGGCGCAGAGATCGAAGCCATGTTCGGCGTCGAGGTCACGGTTCCGAGCGCGCCGTTCCCGCGCATCCCCCTCGCCGAAGCGAAGCGCATCGTCGCCGAGCGCGGTTACGAGGTTCCCCGTCACGACGACGACATGGATCCCGAGGGTGAGCGCCAGATCTCGGCTTACGTCAAAGAGACGTTCGGACACGAGTTCGTCTTCCTCACTGACTACGCGTCGAGCATCCGGCCGTTTTATCACATGCGCCACGAGGATGACCCGTCGCTCACCAAGAGCTACGACCTCATCTTCAACGGCGTCGAGATCTCCACCGGCGCCCAGCGCGAGCACCGCGTCGAGCTGCTCGTGGCTCAGGCGAAAGACAAAGGTCTCGATCCCGAAGAACTCGACTTCTACCTTGACTTCTTCCGGTTCGGAGTGCCTCCGCACGGCGGTTTCGGCATGGGACTGAGCCGCGTGCTCATGCTCATGCTGCACCTCACGAACATCCGAGAGTCGACCTACCTCTTCCGCGGACCGACGCGCCTGCTTCCGTAATTCTTCGGGCGGTACCATAGGCCATCGCTACTCGGCGAAAACTATCCACAGAGGAAGTTGGCACGACTATGGCTGGCAAATTCGTGATCACGAAGGACAAGAAGGGCGAGTTCCGTTTCGCCCTCAAGGCGGGCAACGGCGAGATCATCGCGATCTCGGAGGGCTATGCCGCGAAGGCAAGTGCGCTCAACGGCATCGAGTCCGTGCGTAAGAATGCCGCCGACGCGGTAGTCGTCGACGAGTCCTAGAACGAACCCTTAGCGCTCGTTTACCTTCATGGGGCAGGATGACCCCATGTCCAAGAAAATCGACGCTGCGCTCAAGGATCTCAAAAAAGCACTCACCAAGCACGCCGAGGCGGTTGGCGGCAGTGCGGTATCCCTCAAGAAGGCCCAACGGGCCGGCGCGAAGGTTGCAGCTGCCGCCACCGCCTACGCGGAAGCAGTCCATGCGAAGAGCGGGATGGGAAACCCGTTCGACGACATGGTCCAACCCGGGCTCGACGGCGGCACGCTCGCCTCACTCGCCGCGGAACGAGATGCGATCAAGCAGCACCTCACCGGGCCCATCCCGATTCAGGAGAAGGCGGCGGTCGGCTAGACCGTTGCCGCGAGAATCGCGGTTTTCAACCGCTCGGCGTCAAGTCGCCAGATCGCGTGCACGCGCCCGTCGATCATGAGCACCGGAATTTCATCCCAGAACCGTGCGTTGAGTTCGGGGTCGTCATGGATCGACAATTCGTCAAGTGAGATGGATGCCGCATCCCCCAGCTCGGCGACCACCGAAGCGATCACCGCGCGGGCATCGTCGCACAGGTGGCATTCCGGCTTGCCGATCAGGGTCAGTCTCGTCGGAACCACGACCATAGACTAATCGCGATGCCCGAAGTAGTGCCGCCTCCGCCCAGCGATCGTCCGATCATCGCCTTCTTCGACGTCGATAACACTCTCATGCGGGGTGCGAGCGTCTATTACGTCGGTCGCGAAGCTTTCCGGCGGGGTCTCATTTCCTGGCGCGATATCGCTCTTTTCGGCTGGCACCAGTTCCGCTTTCTCGCAGTCGGAGAGAACCGTGATCACCTCTCGACCGCGAAGGAACGCGCCCTCGGACTCGTCAGCGGACACACGGAGACCGCTCTCATCGACATGGCCAATGAGATGTACGAACGCGATTTTGCTCCTAAGCTCTGGCCCGAAACTGTAGCGCTGACCCAAGCTCACCTCGAGAAGGGGCACGAGGTCTGGCTCATCACGGCCACGCCCCAATTGGTCGCCCAGGTCATCGCCGACCGACTCGGGCTCACGGGCGCCATCGGTACGCGAGTAGAGGCGTTGGACGGCGTGTTCACGGGCACGCTCGACGGTCACGTGATTCACGGAGACGAGAAAGCCGCAGTAGCGCTGAAGTTCGCCCAAGAGCGCCAGGCCGACCTTGCGGAATGCTGGGCCTATTCAGACTCGAGCAACGACATTCCGCTCTTGAGCTTGACGGGCAACCGCGTGGTCGTCAACGCCGACGCGAAGCTGCTCGCACACGCATTGACCCACGGGTGGGAGGTGCTGCCCTTGAAGCGGGCGAGCATCCGTGAAGCCCAGCGACGCGTCAAGCGCGAAGCGCGGGCCGTTCGTAGAAAAAAATAGGCTTTAGGTGAAGCCTCAGTCGCAGGCTACTTCTTGTTGCGACGCTGGTGACGCGTCTTGCGCAGCAACTTGCGGTGCTTCTTCTTTGCCATCCGTTTGCGGCGCTTCTTGATGACTGAACCCATGTGGGACCTCGCTGGTTGAGAACGAACCGATCGGCTCGAAATCAGAACCGCGGAAAAATGTACTTGGTGAGTCTACCGCAACGCGATAGGGACGTCAGCCGACCTCGGAAATCGGAGTATCAATCGCGGCGACGACGGCCGACTCGGGGATGCGGAACGACCGGCCGAATCGAACTGCGGGAAGGTCACCCGAGTGTACGAGTCGGTACACGGTCATGTTCGAGACGCGCATCATCTCGGCCACTTCAGCGACCGTAAGAAAGCGAACGTCGGACAGATCACGCGACATGTCGGGTAGTACTCCTCGCAGCTGGACAGCATTCCCCTGTTACTGGAGTGCTAAACGGCAACAATAGGGGCTAGTGAGAGTCGGTGTCCACCCCCGTAGTGGGGCTTAACGCTTACGGAAGAGCCGCTTTCGAACAATGACCGGCAGCCGATCTGCGACCTTGCCCGATGCGCCCTGAATCGCAGACCGTGCTTGGTGGGTGCTTTCGGCGACTCGGCGTCCGATGGTCTCACCCACATCCGCACCCGACCAGGCTGCAAACACCGCTGAACCGCCATCATCGATGACCGGCTCGTCCTCCTCGACAACGAAGGGGATGAGCCAGCTTTCCAATTCCTCAAGCGGCGCCGTATCGAGGCGGTAGTACCGGTGCTGCCCCACCTCACGCACGTGGACCAGTTCGTGATCGCGCAGTACTTTCAGGTGTTTCGAGACCGTCGGCTGGCTCAGCCCCAGCCGCTCTACCAACTCCCCGACACTGGTCTCGCTGCGCTCCCGCAGCGCCAGCATGAGCTCACGCCTCGTGGGATCGGACACGACGTCGAAGATGTCAGCCATGCCCCTCAGGCTAGCGGCGAGTGCCGGGGAGTACCATGCAAGCTGAAGAGAGGCCGAAAGCTTGGTTGAGAAAATTGCCCACGACGCGCCGGTCCTCGTGATCGGACTGGGCCGCTTCGGGGCTGCGACCGCCGGCCAGCTCCAGCGGTTGGACCGTGAGGTTCTTGCGATCGACGAGGACAACAGCCTCGTTCAGAAGTGGTCGGAACGCGTGACGCACGCCGTTCAGGCGGACGCCCGATCCATCGACGCACTACGGCAGATCGGCGCTCAAGACTTCTCGATCGCCGTCGTTGCCGTTGGCTCGTCGATCGAGGCATCCGTACTCATCACTGCGAACCTCGTCGACCTCAAGATCCCGCAGATCTGGGCGAAGGCGATAAGCCAGTCGCACGGCAAGATCCTCGCCCGCATTGGGGCCAACCACGTGATCTACCCCGAAGCCGAGGCTGGCGAGCGCGTCGCACATCTGGTGTCGGGCCGGATGCTCGACTTCATCGAGTTTGACGACGACTTCGCCATCGTGAAGATGTACCCGCCGAAGCCCATCCGCGGGATCCCGCTCTCCGAGTCGCAAGTACGCAAGAAGTACGGGATCACCGTGGTGGGCGTGAAGTCGCCGGGCAAGCCCTTCACCTACGCCACCCCAGAGACCGTGGTGTCGAATCACGACCTCATCATCGTGAGTGGCAATTCTGGCGATATCGAACGGTTCGCGACGCTCAGCTCTTAGTTGTCGCTTCCTTGACCGGGCGCGGCCGGCGCTGGTCTGGTGTCACCGTTCTGTCCGCCGCGGAATCCGCCGTCGGGTCGACCTTGAAAGCCGCCCTGTCCCGGTCCAAACTGCGCCTGCGCTTGCGATCGGCCGTCGGGGATGTGCGTTCCTACGAACACTCCACCGCCGAAGAGCACTCCAGCCACGATCACCGCGCCGACGGCGATACCGGCAATCGCGAGGCCGTTTCGACGGGGGGTTTCAGCGACCGCCACGGGAGCAGTCGCAGCGACCGGGGCCGCCTCGATTTCGGGGTCTAACTTCTTTGCCATCTGATAACTCCTGAATGGTCAGGCGCGCATCTGCGCGCGCAATCTCAGGATTGTCGTGCTGCCTATGGATTGCCCAAGGCTCAGCAGTGAGGGTGCCTAAGGTTGCGCAGTTCACGCCCCAGCAGACAGCTCTCGAGCGCGCGCCATCGCCGCGGCCGCCGCGCGATCGAACAGAGAACTGAGATCGGCTCCCTGCAGAACATCGATCGCGCGTTCGGTGGTGCCTTTCGGGCTCGTAACCTGGGCGCGGAGCGCTTCCGGCTCCCGGCCCGAGGCGAGAAGAAGATCGACGGAGCCCGCGAATGTTCCCTGCACCAGGGTCTTCGCCTGCTCTGGCGTGAACCCGAGCCGTACCGCCGTCTTCGTGAACTCCTCGATGAGGTAAAACACGTAAGCCGGGCCTGAGCCCGAAATCGTACTGAGCGCATCGATCTGAGCCTCGGGAACCTCGAGGACGGTACCGACCGTTCCGAAAAGTGCGACTCCTTGCGCAACCTGTTCGGGCGTTGCGCGGGAGCCCGCAGCGATTCCCGTCACGGCCTTGCCCACTATCGCTGGTGTGTTCGGCATCGCCCGCAGCACGGGGTTCGCGACGACTGCCTCCATCGCCGCGGTGGTGATTCCCGCGGCAACGCTGATGACGACTGCATCTGGCTCAAGCGCGGGCGCGAGCTCCCGCAAGGTGTCGATGATCATCGCGGGCTTGACGCCCAGGAGAACGATCCCGGCGTTGCGCACGGCTCGCTGATTTCCGTCCGGCTCGGACTCGAGCGCAAGTGACTCGACACCATCGGCGGCCACCAAGGCGGCCTTCGCCGCGGTGCGGTTGGTTACCCGGATGCCCCCGCTCACCCGCACGGAAGGGTCGAGTAGTCCGGTCAGAATGGCGCCGCCCATGGCGCCCGCGCCGATGATGGCAATGGATGGGAGAGAGGTGGTCACGCCCTCATCCTAGGATTGAGCGCATGAGCGCATCTGGTGGCGGCAAAGCAATCATCGCAGCCCTTCTCGCGAACCTCGGCATCGCCATCGCGAAGTTCATCGGGTTCCTGGTCTCCGGCTCGAGCTCGATGCTCGCCGAAAGTGTCCACTCCCTCGCCGACACGGGCAATCAGGGCTTGCTGCTGCTGGGCGGGCGGAAGTCCCGAAAGCTCGCCGACGCGGAGCACCCCTTTGGCTATGGACGCGAACGTTACGTTTACGCGTTCGTGGTGTCGATCATCCTGTTCTCGATCGGTGGCGTGTTCTCCATCTATGAGGGCATCGACAAGATCGTCGAGCCGCACAAGCTCGACAATGCGATTGTCCCGCTCGTCATCCTGCTCGTAGCGATCGGGCTCGAATCGTTCTCGCTTCGCACTGCAGTTCGTGAGTCGAACCACGTCCGCGGCAAGCAGAGCTGGGTCGCGTTCATCCGTCATGCGAAGGCGCCGGAGCTTCCTGTCGTGCTCCTCGAAGATGTCGCCGCGCTCATCGGCCTTGTGTTCGCGTTCGCGGGAGTCGGACTCACCGTGCTCACGGACAATCCGCTCTTCGACGCGATCGGAACCCTCGCCATCGGCGTGCTTCTCGTGGGCGTGGCGGTCATTCTCGGCATCGAGACGAAGAGCCTGCTCGTGGGCGAAGGCGCAAACCCGCGCGACGCCGAGAAGATTCGCGACGTCATCAACGCCCACCCAGACGTTGATGCGCTCATCCACATCAAGACCCTCTACCTCGGCCCCGACGAGTTGCTCGTCGCCGCGAAGCTTGCGTTCGGCCGGAGCAAGCGACTGTCGGATGTCGCAACCTCGATCGATGCCGTCGAGGCCGCCATCCGCGCCGCCGTCCCGATTGCGCGAACCATCTACCTTGAGCCTGACGTGTACCGGTCCCCGAACTCCGCCCATCCGTCAACCGACGCCATCGTGATCAGGGCCGCTGACTAGCGTCTGGCCTCGAAGAACTCTCGAAGCAAGGCAGCCGACTCGTCGGCCGCGACACCCGCAATCACCTCGACGCGATGCGGTAACCGCCGGTCACGCAACAGATCGTGCACGCTGCCCGCCGCACCGGCCTTCTCGTCCCACGCCCCGAACACCACACGCGGGATGCGGGCCTGCAAGATCGCGCCCGCGCACATGGTGCACGGCTCGAGGGTGACTACGAGCGTGGTGTTCTCGAGGTGCCACGTCCCGAGCGCCGCGGCGGCCGCTCGGATTGCGAGCACTTCAGCGTGAGCAGTCGGGTCGTGGCTGAGCTCGCGCTCGTTGCGGCCGACGCCCAGACGGTTGCCCGCGGCATCCATGACCAATGCCGCAACAGGAACATCGCCAGTCGCACGAGCACGACGTGCCTCAGCTAGGGCCTCGGACATCCACGCCTCGTAGTTGGTCACAGTAGATTGAGCCTATGCGAGTACACGTTGCCGACCACCCGCTCATCACCCACAAACTGACCGTGCTGCGCGACAAGAACACCCCGTCGCCCACGTTCCGCGCGCTCGCCGAAGAGCTCATGACCCTCCTCGCCTATGAGGCGACCCGCAACGTCCGCACGGAAGTCGTCGAGATCGAGACCCCGGTCACGACGACGACAGGCCTCGCGATCAGCATGCCGCGCCCCCTCGTCGTCCCCATTCTTCGCGCGGGCCTCGGGATGCTCGAGGGAATGGTCAAGCTGATCCCGACCGCCGAAGTCGGCTTCCTCGGGATGATGCGCGACGAGGTCACCCTCCAGCCCACCACCTACGCACAGCGCCTGCCCGATGACCTGTCTGACCGCCAGTGCTTCATTCTCGACCCCATGCTCGCCACGGGCGGTTCACTGATCGGCGCGATCGATTTCCTCTTCGAGCGGGGTGCCAAGGATGTCACGGCGGTCTGCCTGATCGGAGCACCCGAGGGTCTCGCCGCCGTCGAGAAGGCGACTGAGGGCCGCGAGGTGACCGTGGTGTTGGGTGCACTCGACGAGCGGCTCAACGAGGTCGGCTATATCGTCCCCGGACTGGGCGACGCGGGCGACCGGCTCTACGGCACGGTGTAGCCGCAGCGGATCGAACTTGTCGAGATCTCACCGACGTGTCATCATTGCAGGCATGACTGTTCGTGCCTTCGCCATTGCCTCCCTTGAGGTGCGCGAAAGCATGGTCATATGTTGTCGAATGTGTGCCTAATCGGCCACAGCGTCTGACACGACGCGCTTCGTCGAGTTCCGTTCGCCTTAGGGCGTGAACTCCCGGGTCCAGTCCTCATAACGGCTGGTTCTCCGCTTCGCATGACCGCAGTATCCGAAGGATCACAACCTCATCATCAGAGGCCCTTCACCCCACAACCTAAGGAATCTCAGGACCATGTCCATCGTTGCTCTCGACCGCGTTTCACCCTCCACCGTCACTGCGGCATCCAACACCGCCCCTGCCACCCCGGCCCGACGCCTGCAGGCAGTCCCCGCGGGCACCGAAGCTCGCGGCTTCGCGCTCTACGTCGGCCTCGACGAGTTCAAGGCGCTCGACGCCGGTACTGACCTCAGCCACGTCGTGGAGCAGCTCAAGGGGCTTCTCGCGCAACTCGTACCCGCAGCCGAGACCTACGCCTCGGTTGCACTCGCACCCATCGGTTCGGGCGGGCGTGACGTCGATGTTGTGCGGCTCGCGCTCCAGGACCCTGCTGCGCTCGCGAAGCATCGCCAGGTCGATGAGCCCACGTCGAAGGTACGCACGGGAGTCGTCGTCGATATCTCCCGCAAGCGCGTCACGTTGGATGGCGAGACGGCAGCTCTGACCTACAAGGAGTTCGAACTCCTTCAGTACTTGGTGCTGCGCGAAGGCCGCACCATCGACCGCCACGAGATCATTTCGGCCCTCTGGTCCGCCGCCGACGACGAAGTCCCCAACGAGCGCACCATCGACGTCCACGTGCGTCGTCTCCGCTCCAAGTTGGGCGACTACGAAGACATCGTGCGTACAGTCCGGGGCGTCGGCTACCGCTTCGACCGCCACGCGGATGTCGCGATCCGCCAGGCCACCACGCCCAGCCCCGACTTCTTCTAGGAACGTGACGATCTACCACCTGGCCCGCGCCGAGGACTGGGCGGCTGCGGCCGAGTCCGGTGAGTACCGAGTCTCGACAATCGGCCGGACCTTATCGGAGGTTGGGTTCATTCACACCTCGCGGGTGGACCAGCTCACCGGGGTGGCGGAACGGTTCTACCGAAACGAGCCGGGCGACCTGGTCGTACTTGAGATCGACGAGGGCGGCCTCGACGTTCGGAGTGAAGACGACGGACTGGGCGAGTCGTTTCCCCACGTGTACGGGGTCATCCCCGTGGCATCTGTCGTCAGAGTTCTTTCGGCATGGTTCGACGATGACGGCCGTTTTCGACGTGAGCACGATACATTTTCAGACGGGCAAAACTGACCTCTCGACAAACTCGCAGAAAAATAACGGTTCGGTAACTAGACACTGTTACCGTTCCGTTATACATTCATAGAGCAGAAGTTGTTTGCTGTGGCAGCTGAAGCGGAATGTGATTGCAGGACACTCTTGGTGCAAGGGAGAGGGTCGGTTCCTAGCCTCTGGAACCGACCCTCAATCCTGTTTAAGGCGGGATTTGTCTCACGTTGAGTCTGACACTCAGGTCGGTGCAGATGCATAGAGTTGTGCTGTGAGCGACAAGTCGGCATCCGTCACGGCATGGGAAGCGCTCTTCCGCGCTCAGGTCTCCGTGCTGCGGCAACTCAATACCGAGTTTCCTGCCGGCGAGCTCTCGTTCAACGAATACGACGTGTTGTTCAACCTCTCTCGGCAATCCGACCGAGCCCTGCGCATCCGCGACCTCAACCGCCACCTGCTTCTCACACAGCCCAGCGTGAGTCGACTTGTTGACCGTCTGGTGGGCCGCTCGCTCGTACGCAAAGAGCCCGACCCTGGCGACGGACGCGGCACGGTTGTGCGTCTCACGGATGCTGGTTACGACCTATTCCGCCGCGTAGCGGTAACCCACGCCGAGTCCATCCACCGACGCGTCGGCGGCGCACTTACCAATGCCGAACTGCACGAGCTTGCCCGACTTAGCGACAAGCTGCGGCTCAACGCTCCCGCTGAGGACTGAGTGCACTCCCCCAGCATCGTGTGGCTGCGGGACGACCTCCGCCTCGCCGATAATCCGGCTCTCACCGCGGCCGCCGAGCGTGGTGAGCCCGTCATCCTCGTGTATGTGCTCGACGAGGAGAGCAGTGAAGTCCGCCCACTCGGGGCAGCGAGCAAGTGGTGGCTGCATCACTCCTTGGCGGCGATCGGACCCCAACTCGTTCTGCGCCGCGGGCGTGCCGAGGATGTGCTCTCCGCCCTCGTCGCCGAAGTTGGTGGCGGTGCCGTGTTCTGGAATCGACGCTACGGGGCAGCGCGCGAGATCGACGCCCGGCTCAAGCGTCACCTGCGTGATGCCGGCGTCGACGTCCGAAGCTTTCAGGCCAACCTGCTCATCGAACCGTGGACTCTCACTAGCGGAAGTGGAGGCCCTTACCGGGTGTTCACACCATTCTGGAAGGCCGCCCGCGAGCTGCGGTTTCGGGATCCACTGCCCGCGCCATCGGAAATCGAATGGGACGCGACAGGCTCGAACCGCGAGGATCTCGACGACTGGGGGCTGCTGCCGACACAGCCGGACTGGGCCAGTGGATTGCGAGAGGCGTGGCATCCGGGCGAGGCGGGCGCCCACGACCAGCTCGAGCAGTTTGTCGACGAACGCCTCGCGGACTACCACCGGCGAGACGAGCCGGCGATCGACAGCACCAGTCGACTGAGCCCGCACCTCCGGTTCGGCGAGATCAGCCCGTTCCAGATCTGGGAACGTCTACATGGTGCGATGTCACCTGAGGCCCGGGCGAACGTCCCCAAGTTCCTGAGCGAAGTCGGTTGGCGTGAGTTCAACTGGAGCATCCTGTTCCACTCGACCGAGCTCGCGGAACGCAACTACCGCCCCGCCTACGACGCGTTCCCTTGGTCGCTGCCGGACCCCAAAGAACTGGCAGCCTGGCACCAGGGGCGAACGGGCATCCCTCTCGTCGATGCGGGCATGCGCGAACTGTGGACGACCGGCACGATGCACAATCGGGTACGCATGGTGGTTGCGAGTTTTCTGGTGAAGAACCTGCTGATCGACTGGCGCGTAGGCGAGAAGTGGTTCTGGGACACACTCGTGGACGCCGACGAGGCGAGCAACCCTGCAAACTGGCAGTGGGTAGCGGGCTCCGGCGCCGACGCGGCGCCCTACTTCCGGGTCTTCAACCCCGAGCTGCAGCGCGCGAAGTTTGACAGGGACGGCCGGTACGTCAGCCGCTGGGTACCCGAGGTCGGAACGCCGCTCTATCCGCGGCCGATCGTCGACCTCGCAGAGACCCGCAAGCAAGCGCTCGAAGCCTACGCGTTCGTCAAGGCTGCAACCGACCGCCAATGACGTGAACGGCGCCGAGGGTGTGGCGCCCGGTCAAGCCGCCCCCTTCAGACGCTCACCGTATTCAGGACAGTCGGGGAGGGGGAAAGGGAAAGGGAAAGGGAAAGGGAAAGGGAAAGAGGACGGGAAGAGGACGGAAAGAGGACGGAAACGGAAACGGAAACGGAAATCGGAACCGAGACCGGGACGGCGACCGGAACCGAGACCGGGACGGCGACCGGAACCGAGACGGAAACCGGAGACGGAAACCGGACTGGGACCGGGACGGCGACCGGAACCGAGACGGAAACCGGAGACGGAAACCGGACTGGGACCGGGACGGCGACCGGAACCGAGACGGAAACCGGAGACGGAAACCGGACGAGGACCGGGACGGCGACCGGAACCGAGACGGAGACCGGAGACCGGAGACCGACGGCGACCGGAGACCGGAAACAGAGGGAACGCCTGGCTGAGGGCCGACGAGGGCGGAAGGGAGGGGTTTGAAACGTCCTGAGTTCGGTGAACGCCCATGGCATCGCCGGGCTCAGCCGGACAATTCGAGGATGCTCCCGGCCGTTACGGCTGCGGTCGTCCGCCGATCACGCCGACCGCGCGGGATGCCACCCGTGCGCCGGCCCTGGCCGCCGAGATCGGGTCACCCGTGTGCACGAGCTCGTCGAGGAAGCCCGCACAGAACGCGTCACCGGCGCCCGTCGGGTCGACGACCGGCACTGACACTGCATCGACGTGGGTCACGACGCCGCCGTGGAACACCGTCAGCCCCGCCGCACCCTGGGTGAGCACGACGGTCTCGAACGCGAGCGCGCGGCCGATCTCGTCAGGCGCGTCGAGGCCGGTCAGTAGTCGACCCTCGTCGAGGCTGGGGAACAGGATGTCCGCCCCTGCCATCGCGCAGAGGAAGCGCTCGGGTCCATAGTCGGCGATGAATCCCGCCGAGCCTGGCGCAACGGAGACCCTCACGCCTGCGGCCCGGGCGCGCGCGATGAGCGAGGCGATGCCGTCCGCCCCCGCATCGTTGAGGAGAGTGTGGCCGGTGATGTGCAAAACCCGTGACTCGGCGAGCAGCTCATCGGACACGTGGGCGGGGTCGAGGAGCGTGTTGGCGCCGCGCTCGGTGAGCATCGCGCGGCGCTCGCCCTCGACAATCACCACGATCGTGCCGGTGGGAAGCTCGGCCGACCCCGAAAGCCGCGCCTCGGCACCCACCGACGCGAGCGACTGAGTGTGGCGATCGACATCGGCGAGAGCGACGCTGCCGACGAAGACGGCGTCCGCGCCGAGCGACCCGAGCCACGCAGCGGTGTTCGCGGCGGACCCTCCGGTCCGGGAGTGGATTGACGATGGAGTGTCGGTATCGTTGCGGATCGGGCCATCCGGAATTGCGACGACATCGTCGATGACGTCCCCGTAGGTGATGATCCGCGAGCGATTAGCCACGCTTGAGAGCCGACCATGCCGTCGCGACCTGAGCTGCCACCCGCACGTTGTTGCGCGCGAGGTCGAGGTTCACTTCGAGGCTGCGGCCGCCCGAGAGCTCCACGATCTTGAGCAGCAGGAACGGCGTCACCGCCTTGCCCGTCACGCCAGCTTTCTCCGCCTCCGCCAACGCAAGGGCGAGTACCCGGTCGTGCTCGGCCGGGTCCCACTGCTGCGCGAGCGGGATGGGGTTCGCGAGCACAATGCCCTGCCCGTGGCCCAGGTCATCCTGCGACCGCATTATCGCGGCGACCTGCTCCGCATTCTCCACGGACCAGTCGAGAGTGAACTGCGACTCGCGAAGCCAGAAACTGGGGAAGATCGTCGTGCCGAAGCCGACCACCGGAACGCTGAGCGTCTCGAGACGCTCGAGGGTCGCCGCGATGTCGAGCACGGACTTCACTCCGGCCGAGACCACAGTGACAGGGGTGACGGCCAACGTTGAGAGGTCTGCGGACTCATCGAAACTGTCGCTCGCACCGCGGTGCACCCCGCCGAGGCCCCCGGTAGCGAACACACGAATACCGGCCAAGGCGGCGAGATGGGAGGTCGCGGCGACGGTCGTGGCCGCGCTCGATCCGGCAGCGGCGATGATCGGGAGGTCGCGAACACTCGCCTTGGCAAGATCCTCTTCCGAGATGCGGCGCACGCCCTCGGCGGTCAGGCCGATCTGCGGCACCCCGTCAAGCACGGCGATCGTGGCCGGCGTGACGCCAGCATCCCTCAGGATATTTTCGAACTCCACTGCCGCCTCGTGGTTGCGCGGGCGCGGCAACCCGTGCGAAATAATCGTGGATTCGAGGGCGACAACCGGGTCGCCCGCGGCGAGCGCGGCGGCAACCTCATCAGATAGCTGGAATGGCGTGGGCACCGACCCAACTTACCTTCGATAGTCTCAGCGCATGGCCCCACCGACTCAGCTTCATGATCCCAATCGCCGCGGGTTTGGGTCAGATAATCAGTCGGGCGTGCACGCGGAGATTCTCGAAGCCATCATCTCCGCCAACGGCGGCCATGTTGGCGCCTACGGTGAGGATCCCTATACGGAACGGCTTCAGGAGGTCATCGCCGACAGGTTCGGAGTTGGCGCCGAAGCGTTCCCGGTTCTCACCGGCACCGGCGGCAATGTCATCGCGCTGCAATCGATGATTCCGCGGTGGGGATCAGTGCTCTGCTCGGCGTCCGCACACGTCAATACCGATGAGAACGGGGCCGCCGAGAGCGTCGCCGGCATCAAGCTGATGCCGATCGCTTCGGACGACGGCAAACTCAGCCCCGAGCTGATCCACGACCAGTCGTGGCGTTGGGGCTCGGTGCATCGTGGCGAACCCCTCGCGATCACGATCACCCAATCCACTGAACTTGGCACCGCCTATACAGCGGATGAGATTGCTGCCATTGCCGACTACGCCCACAGCCACGACATGGGACTGCACATCGACGGTGCGCGGCTGTCGAACGCGGCGGCCCACCTCGGCCTCTCCCTCAAGGAGTTGACCATGGATGTCGGCGCCGACACGGTCTCGTTCGGTGGTACCAAGAACGGCCTGCTGTTCGGTGAGGCGATAGTTTCGCTCACACCGGGGTCACTGCACGGGTTCTCCCACTTGCGCAAAGCCGACATGCAGCTCGCCAGCAAGATGCGTTTCATTTCCGCCCAACTCATCGCACTGCTCGAAACCGACCTGTGGCTTACCTCCGCGAGCCACGCGAACGCCATGGCAAGTCGGCTTGCTGAAGGCGTGCGGGGGATGCCCGGTGTCGAGATCACCCAGAAGGTGCAGAGCAACGCGGTGTTCGCGATCCTGCCGCCCGGCATCTTCCCTCAGCTCAGCGCGATCGCCTACTTCGACGAGTGGAACCCGTTCACGCGCGAGGTGCGCTGGGTGTGTTCGTTCGACACGACCGAGGCCGACGTGGATCGTTTCGTAGCCGGGCTCGCGGCGCTTCTGGCCTAGGAAAGCCGCTCGGTCAGGAAAGCCACGACGCGCTCACGCGCGTGGAGCGCCGGATGACCCGGGACGTCGCGCACTTCTGACGTGAGCACCGAGTGCGCGGTCTGACGGAACCCTGCAGCGTTGCCCTTCGAGGAATCGAGCTCGATAACCTCGAACGCATCTCCGAGACGATCGGCGATTGTCGCGAATCGCTCGCGCGGAGCGGTGGCATCCTCACTGAACCGCAGCCCGAGCGCACACACCTCCCCCGCGGAAGCGCGCTGCACTATCCGGTCGAATTCCTCGGGCGACACCGTGGCGTCGAGCTTTCGCGCCCGGCTGGTCGGGAATGGCATCGCCGGCTGGCTGAGCACGGATGCCCGAACCGAGTCATCCACGGCGAGCGCGAGGGCGAACCCGCCAGTGAAGCACATGCCGATCACGCCGACTCCCCTCCCCGGTGTTCGTTCGGCGAGGTCAGATGCAACCGCGCGGAAGAAATCGGTGATGGGCCGGTGGACCCCCACTGCGAACGCACGGAACTCCGACGACACGCACAGCCGTGTCACCTGGCGAATCAGGTAGCCCGTAGTCATCGGGCGGCCCGGCTCACCAAACGGCGATGGCACGACGACAGTGAACCCGCGCTCGACGAGGTGTTCGGCAAGCCCGAGCACTTCGGGTGTGATCCCCGGAATCTCTGGAATGAGCACGACGCCGGGGCCGCTGCCCTTCTCGAAACAGTCGTACGTCATGCCTGCGCCGGTGAAGGGAGCGCGGGCCCAGCCTTCAAGGGTCGCAGTGGGTGCTGAGGTCACGCCGCCAATCTAACTCCCTTTGAGCGCCGGCCACAGGTCGGGACTTTGGGCCTTAGTGGGCCGGTAGCTGCGTGGGTACCGTCAGGTGATTGCACTAACTGGAAGGCATACTCATGAAATTGGTCGTCGTCGGAGGCGTTGCAGCCGGAGCTTCGGTTGCAGCTAGGGCACGTCGGCTTGACGAGGCGGCGGAGATCGTCGTCCTCGAGCGAGGGCATCACGTGTCGTTCGCGAACTGTGGACTTCCCTACTACGTGGGAGAGGTCATTGCCGACCGCAGTCGTTTGCTCCTGCAGACCCCGGAGAGCCTCCGGGAATCGCTCAACATCGACGTGCGGGTAGGCAACGAGGTACTCGCTATCGACCGGAAGAAGAAGACGATCACGGTGCGTGACCTGTCGACCGGCCGTGATTACACCGAGAGCTACGATGCCCTCGCGCTCTGCACAGGGGCTGAGCCGATCCGACCGCCCCTTCCGGGAGTCGACCTGCCGGGCATCCACGTGCTCCGGCGAATCGGAGACGTCGACACGATCAAAGCCGAGTTGGATGCCGCACTCGAGGCCTCCGCCACAAGCGGGCGCGCACCGCACTGCGTGATCATCGGAGCTGGCTACATCGGGCTCGAGATGGCCGAGAACCTCGCTCGTCGCGGGGCGACAGTGGATGTCGTGGAGATGGCCGACCAGATTCTGCCGCCACTGGATCACGAGATCTCCGTGCCGGTGGAGCGTCACCTTCGCAGCCGAGGTATCAACCTGCACCTCTCCACTGCCGCCGTTGCATTCACGCAACGCGCCGATGGCGGTATGGTCGCCGAGCTCGCGAACTCGACATTCCTCGATGCGGACCTGATCATCCTCTCCGCTGGCGTACGGCCGTCGGCCGAGTTGGCTCGGGAAGCCGGCCTCGACTTGGGCCCGCACGGGGGTGTCGCGGTCGATACCCACATGCGTACCTCCGACCCGCACATCTGGGCCGCGGGCGATTCGGTGGAAACCCCGAACACCGTGCTGCCCGGCACCTGGGTCGCCCCGCTCGCGGGACCCGCAAACCGGGAGGGCCGCGTTGCCGCCGAGAACATCTGCGGGCGCACCACCGAATACACCTCGACTCAGGGCACCTCCGTCGTGAGGGTTTTCGACATGGTCGCTGGCGGCACTGGTGCCACGGAGCGCCAACTGATCGCCGCCGGCATCGACTACCGGGCCGTGCACGTGCACCCTTCGGGCCACGCCGGCTACTACCCGGGCACCGCGATGATGAACATGAAGCTCATCTTCGCGCCCGATACCGGTCGCATCCTCGGTGCACAGGTGGCGGGCTTCGACGGGGTCGACAAGCGCCTTGATGTCTTTGCAACGGCACTTCGCGCGGGGCTGACCGTCCATCACCTCGAGGAGCTGGAGTTGGCCTACGCTCCGCCGTTCGGGTCCGCAAAGGATCCCGTGAACATGGCGGGGTTCGTGGCCAACAATGTCCTGCTGGGCGACCTCGTGCTGTGGTACGCCCAGGACTACCCGCACGCCACAGACGGAGCCCGCATCATCGACGTGCGCACCGCCGAAGAATTCTCGGTCTGGCACATTCCGGGCGCCGAGAATGTACCACTGGCGACAATCCGCGAGGTGAGCACGACGTGGGACACCGCGGCACCGCTGCGTCTCTATTGCTCGGTCGGATTCCGCAGCTACCTCGCCTACCGTTCGCTCGTGCAGCGCGGATTCAGCGACTTGGCCACCCTCTCGGGCGGTTCCGAGACCTACCGTGCGTGGCACGAACTCGCACCCGACACCGCCGACCCGACCCCAGCGGTCACCTCCTACGCCGAGGCCGCCGAGCTCGTCACCGCGACGACCGTGCGCGACACCGTTGCCCACGGCAGCGGGGTCTCGGTCGATCTCGACTGTTCGGGTCTGGCCTGTCCCGGACCGATCATGAAGCTCGCCGACACGATGAAAACCCTGGCGCCCGGCGACGACATCGTTGTGCACGTCTCCGACCCGGGATTTGCGATGGATGCCCCAGCCTGGGTCAAGCGCAACGGACACCAGCTTCTCGACATGACTCCGGAGGGGCCCGGCTACGTGGCCACCATGCGCAAGGGCGGACCGGCGGCCACGGCATCCGGAACCGCCGTCGGAGTGGTCGCGGTCAAGCCCAAGGTCTCATTCGTGATCTTTGACGGCGATCTCGACAAGCTCATCGCCGCATTCATCATCGCCAACGGTGCGCTCGCCATGGGCGAGGAGGTGTCGATGTTCTTCACCTTCTGGGGACTCAATGCCCTTCGTCGCACTCATCCTCCGAAGCGGAAGCGAAGCGCCCTCGACGCCATGTTTGGGGCGATGATGCCTCAGGGCGCCGACAAGCTCTCACTCTCGCGGATGAGCATGATGGGTGCGGGAACCGCCATGATCAAGGGCGTCATGAAGAAGAATGGGGTGCATTCGCTTCCCGAGCTCATCGCCTCAGCGCAAGCCGGCGGAGCGCGGATCATCGGATGCACGATGACCATGGACCTCTTGGGAATCGCCGCGTCCGACCTCATTGACAATGTCGAACTCGGGGGTGTCGCAACCTTCCTCGGTGAGGCCGCCGAATCGACGACCACGCTGTTCATCTAACGCCCACACGGTGACGCCGCTGACGGCGTGGGCTTGACGGAAGGCTATACAGCCGTATAGTTTCTTGCTCATGCAATCAGCAGCGTCGCCGCAGTGGGTTCGTTCCCCCGACGACTTGACGGCTCGGGCCCGCCTGCGTGATGCCGCGATCGACTGCTTCGCGCAACGAGGGTTTGCGGCATCCGTGCGGGAGATCGCGCAGCGAGCCGGGGTGAGCCAGGGCCTCATCCGGCACCACTTCGGCGGCAAGGACAACCTGCGTGCGGAGTGCGACGAGGAGGTATTCCGGCGCTTCCGGGAGATCAAGGGCGAAGGCCTTGCCATGTCTCCCGGCCAGGCAATCGGGATGCTGTCCCAGCTCGAGGAGTTCGGGCCGACCTTCGTGTACATCCTTCGCAGCGTCCTCGACGGCGGCGTTGTCGGACGAGCTTTCGTCGAGCACCTGATCGTCGACACCGAACTCTTCATGGAGCAGGCTGTGCGGGCAGGCACCGTTCGGGAGAGCCGCGATCCCAGCGGCCGCGCTCGGTACCTCGTGACGAGCGCCCTCGGGTCCATGCTCGTGCAGCTCACGCTATCGCCGGAGATCGATCTCTCCGACGTCGGTAATGCCATTCAACGGCTGACCGGCGCCTTTGCGCTCCCGAGTCTTGAGCTGTTCACGGAGGGGCTCTTTGTCGACCGGTCGATGCTCGACCAGTACCTGATGCAGATACCCGACCCTCCAGCCGCAGGGCGCGACATCCATCCCCCTGCGTGAGAACCCCACTGACTGGAGATCAGACATGACTGAAACACTCGCCGTCGAAGTGAACGGCCTGAAGAAGAGCTTCGGCACACTGCATGCCCTCGACGGGCTCGACCTGCGCGTTGCGACCGGAAGCGTCGCGGGCTTTCTCGGCCCTAACGGCTCGGGCAAATCGACAACCATCCGTGTACTCCTCGGCCTCCTGCGTTCCGACGGTGGCACCGCGCGCCTCCTCGGCGGCGACCCGTGGCGAGATGCCGTTGAGTTGCACCGCCGGGTGGCCTACGTCGCCGGTGATGTGACCCTCTGGCCGAACCTCACAGGTGGCCAGGCGATCGACATCCTCGGCGCCCTTCGCGGCGATCTCGATGCGAAACGTGTCGACCGATTCCTGCAGTTGTTCGATCTCGACCCGACCAAGAAGGCCCGAAGCTACTCGAAAGGCAACCGTCAGAAGGTCGGGCTCGTGGCGGCGTTCGCCAGTCGGGCCGAACTCCTGATCCTGGACGAGCCGACGAACGGGCTCGACCCGCTCATGGAGGGCATCTTCACCGACTGCGTCTCCGAAGCACAGGCGGCGGGTCGTTCGGTGCTGCTCTCGAGTCACATCTTCGCGGAGGTGGAGAAGCTCTGTGACACGGTCACGATCATCCGCGACGGCCGTACCGTGGAGTCGGGCACTCTGGGCGAACTGCGCCATCTTCAACGATCCACCATCACCGTCACGATCGACGGCGACCCGACCGCACTCGGCAAGGTGCCCGGTCTGCACAACCTCACCGCCGACAACGGCAGGGTGTCGTTCTCGGTCGACGAGGATGCCCTGCCCGCAGTGATGACAGCACTCGCGCCCCTGGGACCGCGCGGACTGATTTCGACCCCGCCCTCGCTCGAAGAGCTTTTCCTTCGGCACTACGGCGTACACCCCAGCGACACCGAAGTTGCCGCGCGATGACGACCGCTCAAGCGCAGCGCTCGAGCACGTCGCAGCAGCTCGGCAGGAGCCGCTCGGCCCACGGCTTCGAAGGATTCGGGCTGATGATCCGGTTCATCCTCCGGCGCAATTGGGTGCGGATGCTCGTCTGGACAGTCGTGCTCGCTGGCATGGTCGCACTCGTCGTGCAGACGCAGAGGGTTGCCTTCCCGACCCAAGAAGACCGGGATGCCTATGCCACGATCGCGAACACACCGGCGGTCGCAGCCCTCACCGGGATCCCTTACGCCGCAAGCACGCTCGGGGGCATCCTCAACATCAAGCTGTGGATGACCGTGGTGATCGCCCTCTCGCTCGCCGTCATCTTCTTGGTCACCCGGAATGGACGAGCCGAGGAAGAGGCAGGGCGCACCGAGCTCTTGCGCGGAGGCGTCCTTGGACAGCACGCGTACTCCCTTGCCAACTGGGTGGTCGCAGGCGCCTTCGCATTCGTCGTTGGCGCCGCCACCACTGCCGCGGCGATCGGCCAGGGGCTACCCGCACTCGGAGCAGCAGTGATGGGCGCATCCTTCGTTGGCGTCGCCGTCGTCTTCATCGGCGTCGCCGCGGTGACCGGCCAACTTTCCCAGACCAGCCGCGGGGCCAACGCCCTCGCGGCGATTGTGCTCGCTATCGCATACGGGCTTCGGGCCACCGCCGACCTTCAGGCCGAGGGCGATGTTCCCAGCGCGGTGAGTTGGGCCTCGCCGATCGGCTGGGGGCAGCAGATGCGCTCCTACGGCGAGAACCTGTGGTGGCCATTCGCGCTCAGCGTGGCGGTGGCAGTGCTCCTGTGCGCTATCGCGCTGCTGGTGGAACGGTGGCGCGACGTCGGCGAAGGCATCCTTCCTGACCGGCGTGGCCCCCAGCACGCGAGCGCTCTGCTGCGCACTCAGGCCGGGCTCACCCTGCGCCTGCAACGGAGCACGATCATCGGCTGGGCGGTCGGCGTGCTCGCGGCATCCGTGTTCTTCGGAACCGTCGCGACCGCCATGGCGGGGCTGCTCGCTGGCGACAGCCCAATCACACAGATCTTCCTCGGCGGCGCCAAGGATGTGCTCGATTCCCTCGTCGGGTTCTTCGCGATGGCAAACGTGCTTCTGATTGCAGCATTCGCGATCCAGAGCGCTGACACAATCCGGAGCGAAGAGGCCAACGGTCGAGCCGAACTCCAGTGGTCGCACGCCATCTCCCGAGCGCAATGGGCACTCACCCGGATGCTCGTGCCTGCGGTTATCTCGCTCGTACTCCTCGCCACCGGCGGCTACCTCCTCGGTGCCAGTTTCGGGGCATCCGTCAACGATCCCGGCCAAGGCCCGAGGTTCGCCGCCGCATCACTCGCCTACTGGCCGTCGGTGCTGCTGATGATCGGCTTCGTGATGTTCTGCGCGGCCTGGCTGCCACGGTTCGCGACCGCCGTGTCATGGGGTGTCTACGGGTTCCTTGTTGTGCTCTCGATGTTTGGTGATCTCTTCGGGCTCCCCGATTGGGTGATCCAGAACACGCCATTCACCGCGGTCCCGCGCGTCGGGGAGGACTTCTCGGCGCTGCCCCTCATCGTGATCGGTGTAGTAGCGATCGCGTTGTCAGTGCTCGGGCTGCGGCGGTTGCGTGCGCGGGATCTGGCCGCGGAGTGACGCGCTCTGTACGTCAGCTCGAACTCTCCGATGGCGACATCGCACTCCAGCTCACCATCGATAGCGAGGGCAGAGTGCGCGTCGACGGGCTCACCGCGGGGCCAGACCGGTGGGCGGGCTCCGAGCAGTCGATAGTCGAGATCGTCACTCCCGGCACCGGTACCGGATCCGCCGGTCGCTACGACCGGAGCCTCCTTGGGGCACGCCTGCGTTATCGCGCGCACGCCATCGACGCTACCGATCTAGGCCCGCGTCTCGTGCTCGAGCTCGTGGACCCGGTGAGCGGAATCGCGGCACACGTCACGTTCGAGATCGTGGCACGCACTTCGACGCTACGTAGTTCGGTGACCGTGACCAACGAATCCTCCGATTCGAGGGAACTTCTGTACGTTTCGGCCCTCGCCATCGGTTCCACGGACTGGACGCCCGACGGCACAATCGTGCATCTGGCGGACTCGGACTGGTTGAGCGAGTACCGCTGGCGCCACGGCACGCTCTACGGGTTGGGCGAGCCGGGCATCCGCGCAGAAGTCCACAGCGCGCATGTGCCGCGAGGGCGACTCGGGGTCAGCGGACGAGGAACCTGGTCGACAGGAGAGCAACTCCCAATGGGAGCTCTCGAGTGCGAAGACGGCAGAACCGTGCTGTGGCAGATCGAGCAGAACAGCCCGTGGCATTGGCAACTGCTCGAAACTCTGCAGGGCATGTCACTGCTCGCTAGCGGCGCTACAGGACGCGACCACGGGTGGTCCAACACGCTCGCCGCTGGCGCCACACTGACGACCCCGACAACTGCCATCACGGCGACCGGCGGCGGCATCGACCGCGCGTTCGCACGGCTCACCGACTACCGGCGCGCGACCCGGATGCACGGACCCAATGGCACGAATCTCCCCGTGATCTACAACGACTACATGAACACCCTGATGGCCGATCCGACCACCGAAAAACTCTTGCCGTTGATCGAGGCGGTTGGACGAACCGGAGTTGATATCTATTGTGTCGACGCCGGCTGGTATGCGGACGAGCCCCGCTGGTGGGAGTCGGTGGGAGCGTGGGAACCGTCAACATCGCGCTTCCCCGGCGGCATCGGCGAGATCTTCGATGCCATCCGAAACCACGGGATGCGCCCAGGGCTCTGGATGGAGCCGGAGGTCGTTGGCATCAAAAGTCCCATCGCGGCCGAGCTTCCGGATGAGGCCTACTTGACCCGGGGCGGGGAACGGGTAGTCATGGACGGCCGCTTCCACCTCGACTTCCGTCATCCCGCCGTGACCGAACGCCTCGACAGAATTGTCGACGGACTCATCGCTATCTGCACTGGGCGGATGCCCTCCAGCAGAGGCATCCGGGCCTTATCGTGGAGAACTGCGCATCCGGCGGAATGAGGGCCGATTGGGCGACCATGTCGAGGTTCCCGCTCCTCTCCACAAGCGACCAGCAGGACGCCATCGCCTACGCCCCCATCGCCGCATCGGCGGCGACTGTCGTACCTCCCGAGCAGGCAGGCGTGTGGTGTTATCCGCAACCCGGAATCTCGCGGGATGACTGGACGATGGCAATGGCCGGTGGGATGCTCACGCGTCCTTACCTCTCCGGTCACTACAACGTGATGTCTGCTGAGGAAATCGAAACCGTTGCGCGCTTCATCACGGTACATCGGGAAATTCAGGAACAGATCGTCACCGGCTCGCCGTTCTGGCCGATCGGTCTGCCCGCTTGGGAGGACGAATGGATCGCGTTTGGCCTGCACTGTGCCGACGGTGGCTCACTCCTCACTGTGTGGCGCCGAAGCGGCACCATGGAGACCTGCAACCTTCCGATTGCCCGGTTGGCGAATGACACCGTGGTCACGGCACTCTCTCCGCTTCTCCCCACCCATGCTGCATGGCGAAGCAGACTCGGCTATCTCGCCGTCGAGCTCACGTCGAACAGCGCAGTCACCCTACGTATCGAGGCGGCGGGATAGGCGCTACCGGGCACCCCTCGCCGCGGCCACCGACTCGGCAATCGCCTGCGGGAGCGGCGTCGCCGACCACCCGAAACGGGCCTCGAACTTCGAGGAGCTCACAATCCACGGTTTGTCGAACTCGTACATCATCTCGAGCGACTCCTTCAACATCGGCATCACGAGCGAAAGGGCCTTCAGGCCGATGCCGGTGATGGCCTGTACCTTGGCCCGCCCGGACTGACCGGCCGCCTCCCAGATCGCCTGCGAGAAATCCGCCACGGTGATGGGTTCGCCAACCGGTGGGATCCACACCTGCCCCCAAGCATCTTCGCTCGTGCCCAGGTCGGCCATCGCCCGCGCGACGTCGGGAACGTAGCTGTAGGTGTGCGGCTGGTCCTTGGGCCCCAGCCACTGCATCGGCGCGCCCGCTATGGCTCTGGCGAACACCATGTTCTGTGTCAGGTCGTAACCGGGGCCGAAGTAGTTCGACGGGCGACTGACGGCGACTTCGAGGCGGCCTTCGGCGTGTGCGGCGAGGGCCGCATCAGCCATGGCCTTGCGAACTTTGCCCTTCTTCGTATGCGGATTCTGAGGAGAGTCTTCGGTGATGACGTTGCCGTCAGGGTCGCCGTATGCGTAGAGATTGTCGGCGAGGACAAGACGGGACCCATTGGCCGCGCACGCGTCGATCACCGCCGTCTGCAGGTCAGGAAATTCCTGTGCCCATCGCGTGTATGCAGGTTGAGTGACTTGATAGGCGACCGCGGCACCTCGGGTCGCCTCGGCGACGAAGCCGGGGTCACCGACGTCACCCACCAACAGTTCGACAGCGTCGGGAAGCGAACCACGTAGGCCCGATCGGTTGATCGAACGCACGTCTTTGCCCGCGGCGACCAGAGCGGCGGCGAGGGCGGCGCCGACGCTTCCGGTCCCCAAGACGACATGGGTTTCGGTCATAATCTTCTCCATTTCCTTCTGAAACCTTTGAGTTAACGGTGTTAAGTTGTTGGCAAAAAAAGAGAGGCCTAGCTCAGCGGAGTGCGGTCAGGATCGACTCCGTGATCGTCATGGCCCGGCGACGCACATCATCCGGCTCAAAAGCGTCGATCTGGTCACCCAGGCTGATGGCAAGCGACACCACGCCGTGCACAGCGGACCAGATGAGCGCCGCGGCCTCCCGCGGGTCCCCCGCGCGAAGCGCACCCGAGTCCATCGCCGCACTCACCAGCGACACCAAGGCCACGAACGATTCGGGCTCAGGGCGTTCGGCTCCAGCAATCTCGTTGGCGAGCCGGCCGATGGCCCAAGCCTGAGGACGAATGAACATGACGTCATAGTGCAGTGGATGGCTCAGACCGAACTCGACGTAGGCGCGGCCGACGGCGCGCAGTTGCTCCATTGGGTCGGTTTCGGCGGATGCAGCGGCGGCAAGTGACGACCCGAAGTCAGCGAAGCCCGCCTCGCAGACCGCATACATGAGGTGGTTTTTGTCTGTGAAGTACAGGTAGATGGTCGTCGCGGAGTATCCGATTGCGTCGGCAATCTGACGCATGGAGAACCCATCGGCACCGTTCTCCTCAAACAGGCGCGTCGCTTCGGTAAGGATCGCGCTGCGCACGTCCTTGGTTCCGAGGGTTCCCGTCTTCACCACAAAGTCACTCTACTTAACAGTGTTAAGTCCGTCAAACGCGGGCTCGATAGACGCGTGTGATCGTGAACGAAATGGGAAGCGCCGCCGCCCACGTGATCTCGGCCGCGGTGGCCCCGGCGAGCGCCGCGATCGGAATCGACAGGAGGAAGATGCCGGGGATCGGGAACGATTGCACGAGCACGTATCGAAAGACATCAACCGGTACGTCGGGGTCGATGAGGTGTGAGTGCCAGGCGTAGATCCACATCGCACTCAGAAGGAATCCGATGAGGCAGATCGAAGCCGCATAGATATACACACTGAGTTGCACGTCTCCGTAGCGGCCCAGCACAGCGGTTGAGAAGGGAACTGATGCCACAGCGAGCAACATAAACAGATTGAGTCGAAGCAGCGCCTGCGAGTATCTGACGATGACGCGGAACTTTCTGTGGTGTGACATCCACACCGCGCCGATCACCGCAAAGCTCAGGACGAACGAGAGATATTCCGGGCCGAGTTCCGCGAGTGCCGACGCTAGATCCTCGGCTGCAACGGTGGGTACGTGCAGCTCAACTACGAGCAGGGTCATCGCGATCGCGAACACTGCGTCACTGAAGAAGACAAGGCGTTCGATAGCTGAGCCCTCGGCGATTGTCCTGACGTAGCGCTGATAGGTGGTCATGCACACGATGCTGCCAAACGCGCTCGCGATGGTCATCGGCGCGCAGGTGGATCAGATCAGTCCACCCGCGGGTGGAGTCAGGGCGTCGCGAGCCCGTGGCGAAATGCGTAGGCGACCAACTGGGCACGATCGCGCGCAGCCGTCTTAGCCAAGACGTGATTGACATGGGTCTTCACCGTGGCGTCCGAAACGTAGAGTTCGTCGGCGATCTCGGAGTTGGACCGACCGGCGGCGATCAACCGAAGCACCGCCACTTCGCGCGGGGTGAGGTTGTCGGGGATAGACACAGGCAGCTCAGGAGAAGCTCCGCTGCGGCTGAGAGCCTCAAGCAGTCGCCGTTGCACCGTGGGGTCAAGTTGAGCATCGCCGCGAGAGACCGTGATGAGAGCGGTGCGAATCTCTTCGGCGCTGGAGTCCTTCGTCAGGAAGCCACGAGCCCCCGCTCTGAGCGCGGCAAATACCCAGTCATCATCCGAATACGTGGTGAGCACGACAACCCGACATCGCGCGCCTGCGGCGGCAAGTTGCTCGGTGGCTTCGACGCCCGAGCAGTTGGGCATGTGCAGATCCATCAGCACGATATCCGGATCGAGCGTGAGCGCTTGCCGAACAGCATCGTCGCCATCGTGGGCCGTTCCCACAACGGTGATGCCATCCAGAAGGTCTAAGAGCGTCGCCAACCCGTCACGCACCACCTTCTGATCGTCGGCGATCAGCACTCGCACCTCGGACACAGCCCACCTACCTCCCTTTGCGATTCAAGGGTGCCACGCCCTTTCGCCACAATCGTCATCCCCGGCGGGGATTGTCTGCGGCCGCGCTCTCCACCTCAGGGTTGACTTTGATTGAACCGGCTTAGGGCCGCGTGGCACAGTGTTCGAATGGAGCACGTTCACAGGGTCTTCGTGTGGCTAGGGCTCGGGATGATCGCCCTCGTCGTCATCGCGACCCTGATCGGTTCGGGACCGATTGCCACCCCCGTACTTGCCGTGTTTGCTGCGGCCGGTGCGGCGCTACTTCTCTGGGAGCGGATGCCCAGATCACTCGTCATTCTTGGCTTCGCGGTCATGGCAGCTTCGGTCGTGCTGCTCTACTGGCTCGTGTCGGCGACCCCACTGGCCTTGTTCCTCTTGGCCGCCTTCGCGACCCTACGCGAGCCGAGGCGGTGGTTGGCCGTGGTGCTTGCCGCGTCGACAGTGGCCCATCTTGCGGTACAGCTCGCACTCGGACAGGACACAATTCTGACCGGGATGGCAACTCTCGCTGGTGTCGCATTCTTGTTCGCGATCAGTCGACTGCTCGTCTCTGAGCGCGATCAGCGCGAACGGGTCGCGCAACTACTCGGGGAAGCGGAGGAGAGCCGGCACCGGGAACGGGAGTCGTATCTCATTGCCGAGCGCGGTCGTGTGGCTCGAGAACTTCATGACGTTTTGGCCCACACCCTTTCCGGCCTAGCTATTCAGTTGGAAGGAGCCAGGATCCTCGCCTCGCAGCCGGACGTTCCGGAAGCACTTCGCGACTCGGTCGAGCGCGCGCACCTGCTGTCACGGGCAGGGCTTCTTGAGGCCAAACGCGCCGTTACAGCACTGCGAAACGACCAACTGCCCGGGCCAGAACTGCTCCAAGCACTCGTCGACGAGCATCGGCTGTCTGCGGGGAGTCCCACCCGGTTGGTCGTCACCGGGACACCGGTGACCCTCGCTTCCGACGCAAGTCTGGCCCTATATCGAACCGCGCAAGAAGCGCTCTCGAACGTGCGCAAGCATGCACCGCGGGCGAGTGTCGATCTCACGCTTGCGTGGTCACCGTCGCGGGTCACTCTTGACGTTGTCGACCGTGGCGGCCATGCGGAAGCGACTTCGGTCGCGCCACCTGGCTATGGACTTACCGGCATGGCGGAACGCGCTGAATTGCTCGGGGCCACCCTCATCACGGGTCCATACGCAGATGGGTTTCGGGTGCAGCTCAGCATTCCCCTTGATTCAGTCGCTCCGACGACTGACTAGGGAGTCTCCATCCTGGGGTGGACTTGGGGATTCCATCCGTACGTTGACGCCCCATGCGAGATCGCCCGGGATCATCGTTGTGCGCGGACCGCTCGGGCCGCCAGCCGGATTGGAGCCCTCAGTGGAAAATACAAACCTCGCCCCGCGTCTCTCCCCCGTGTGGCATGCGATTCTTTTAGCCGCAGCGACCACCATCGCTACGGTAGGGCTCGCTGCGTTGCTCAGCGCAGTGGCTCCCCAACTCGACTCGCTCACGGCGCGGTTGATCACTGTCGTTGTACTTGCTCTTGCCGTCGTCGTGATCGTGGCGACCTCGAAGAACCGCGACCTGCTCTGGAGCGGCTCCGTGTCGGTCCCGCTACTCATCGTGCCCACCGTCATCGTTCTCGCCCCGTTCGCGGGGGGCCTCAAAGATCTTGGTGCGCAGATGACAGTGCTGCTCGTCGTCGGATACTGCGCGACCGGTGTTTTCGAAGAGTTCTGGTTCCGCGGCGTGACTCTTCGGAGCCTTCGCACATGGACGCCGTTGCGCGCCGCACTGTTTTCTTCCGCACTCTTTGGGCTAGCGCACCTGTCGAATGTGGTGTTCGGAGCGAACCTCTGGGTGACCGTCGCCCAGGTCGTCGGTGCAGCGTGCTACGGGGTGGGATTTGCGGCGCTACGACTTCGGGGCACTCCGATTTGGGTGCTCATCGTCCTCCACGCGATCACCGACATTGCACTTCAACTCGGCGACGTCTCGAGTGCCTGGCGTTGGGGAATCATGATCGGAGGAGACACCGCACTCTTGATCTTCGGACTCGTCCTTCTCCGGCGCCTAGACCGGAAAGCTGACTGACGTCTCGATCATCCGGTAATCGCAGGGATTATCGCGCCCGAGAACACCTGCCACGCGAGCGCTGTCTTCGCGATCAAACTCAGGGTGATGTAGGTGCGCTCCCCCTGCAGATAGCTCTTCCACTTTCCGACTTGCTTGTACTGCAACCACTGGTTGATGGCGAAGGTGTTGAAGAACACGAAGAGGGAAATGACGATCCCCACGACGAAGGCGGGCGCTGCGACGTCGCTCGCGCTCCCGGGGCGGAGGAAATAGATGAGGATGAGAATCCACGGAACGATACCCACCATCGAGCCGAAGATGAACGGCAACAGCTTGCCGGTTCCCGGCTGCTCGTACTTCTCCTGCAATGCGCCAAAGAGAATCATTGCGGCGTTGACGGCGAACACCGCGAAGAGCGCACCGATGTCGGTTACCCCGTTGATCGCCAAGATCAGCCAGATCATGATCGACGAGCTGAGTGAGTACTCAACCCAGCGGAAGTAGTTGTGGTTGTGCTGGAGTCCGTTCTTGTATCGTCCGAAGAACCAGGGGCTCGAGATGAGGAAATGGAAGAGAGCGCTCAGCGCGAGGAAGGCGACCACACCCACGCCGATATTCACTTCGAACAGGGTTACCCGCTCCGGCGGTACGGGAACTCCGGGAGGACCGGCCAGATAGTCGGCGGTAACCGCAAACAGCACCTGCGTGCTCAGCATCGTGAGAACGACTGCGAATCCGATGGCCTGCAACAGATGCAAACTGCCGGCAACGACGTTGTAGATTCGCAAGCGATCAATCTGCTGGTCGTTTGTGTAGCCGTTCTTGACCATGGCGAACTCCTTTGTTCAGCGGTTTTTCGACGCTACCACCGCTGCCCAGACGACGAGCCCCCGGCCCGAAGCCGGGCCGAGGGCTCTAGAAGGCCGTTAGCAGCAGACGCACCCTTCGGCGCAGTCCGTCGTGCAACAGCTAGTGTCACAACACTCTGTCATGTTCGCCTCCTCTCCGTCCCGTTGTTGGCGGGCGGTCTACGCGGGATCACAGCATCCCGACACCTCACACGAGGCATCCCCACAGGGCAACCCCTCGTCGACGGCAAGCACAATGTTGACCAGCCCGCCCAGCGCCTGCGCGAGATGCGGGTCGGCGATCTCATACCGGGTGCGTCGACCCTCGGGCTCCGCGATGATCAGTCCGCAGCCGCGCAGGCACGCGAGATGGTTGGACACGTTGGTACGCGTGAGGCCTAGATCCTGAGCGAGTTGCGCGGGGTAGCCGGGATGGTCGAGGAGGCTGAGCAAGATTCGGGAGCGCGTGGCATCCGCCATAGCGCGACCCAGCCTGTTCATGACTTCGAGCCGGGTTGCAATGGTCAGCATGCAATGACTATACAGCGATTACTGACCCATGATCGGATTCGGCAGTCAACTCCCCTGTTCGTCTCGTTGGCGTGCATCCCATCGCTCGAAGACCGCAGCGATCTCTTCCTCCATGAACGCGTAGAGCGCGGACAGCCGAATGAGTCGCGCACGCGCATCGCTGGACTCCGGCAGGAGCTCCGCCCCGCGCGCCGCGAGTCCGCCGAAAACAGTGAGCTCGGCAAGCTTGCTGCGAAACGACGCCTCGAACATGTTGTCAACCAGTCGATAGCTATCTCGGCTTGCCTTGGGCCTTCGGGAGCGAGTCAATAGCCCGTACTGCTCGAGCTGGCGCAGGGCGACGCTGAGGCTGCTCTTCGCGACGCCAAGTCTGGTCTTGAGCTCCTCGGCGTCCGCCGGCTCGTCGGAAACAAGGAGCACCCCAATGATGCGCGCGGCGGTGCGGTTGAGCCCTAGGCGCTCGTAGTGGAAATGTCTACTCCGCTTGCTATTGCGATCACCGGAGCGAATTCCGGCATCGGTCTTCGCGCGACGACGCGCCTTGCGGCGGCCGGTCACACCGTGTTTGCCCTGTGCCGCGACGTCGAACGCTCGCGAGAGACAATCTCAGCGGCGACCGCCGGAGCACCGAACGTCGAGATCATCCACGCGGACCTCTCCGACCCCGAGTCGATTTTGCGAGCATCCGCAGACCTTGTCGCCCGCGGCCCGCTCGACTCTCTGATCAACAACGCTGCAGTGTTTGACCTGAACCAGAAGACCGCAGCCTTCACGCCCGGTGGCCACGAAGTATTCTGGGCGACTAATCACCTGGGCCCATTCGAGCTCACCGCTCGGCTCAGTCCGGCGCTTGCCCAGTCGAGTCGACCACGTGTGGTGTTTGTGGCGAGTAAAGGACTCGTCGTCATGCCCCGACTCACGATCCGGTTCGACGATCTCGACTCACCCACCTGGTACAGCCCGACGAAGGCCTACTACCACGCGAAACTCGCCCAAGTCATGACGGCCGTGAGTCTCGCCGAAAAGGTCCCGAACACTGTCAGAGTCACTTGCATTCGAGTGCCAGCGGTTCGATTGGATGCCGCGCGCATCGCCACTCAGCCGCGGCTGATGCGCGCGCTCTACGCGCCCAAGAACGCGACGTCGACAGATCCCGACCTTCTGGGCGCGACCTACGAGCGTGCCGCGACTAGGGACGCGGCATCGAGCGAGCTCTACCTCAACGAGGACGACAAGCCCGTGGCACTGCCCGCCGCTGCACGCGACGTCTCCCAGCGGGAACGCCTCTGGACGATCACGCAGGAGGTGGTCGGTTCGCCTACGTGGGCTTGGTGAGCGTCGCCTTAGATTGGTTGCATGTCAACCGTCCTGTCGACTCGCGCCCTAGCTCTTCCGATGCTCGTGGTCTCTGCGATGCTCACTGCCGGATGCACGGCTGCCGCGGCCCCGGATGCCACACCCACCTCAGACCCAACGCCTGCTGCCGTCGCGGCTTCCCCTGCGCCCGCCGACATCCCCACTCACTGGTCGGCGGTTGTTGATCTAGCCGCAATTCCCCTCGGTGACGACGCCGTGTCATCTGCGCCGGCGACCGACTTCATCTTCTCGTGCAAGACGAACTTCAGCGGCCGAGGACCGGTTCACACCGGGCCTTGGATTGACTACGAGAACGACACGTGGAACTCGACCACGAAGGTTGTCGTCACGGGAAACATCACCTGGCCCACCGCGACGTATGTGGAATCCGTTGAGGGGGAGCAACGAGTGCTCACCTCACAGGACGTGCCCGTTGATGACCCGACCGGTACATTTCCGATTGCCGCGGATGACCCCGCTTTTGCGTTCGACAGAAATCCCAACTCGATTGGTGACCATGCTGTAGAACTCCGAATGCCGCTCAATCCCACCACGGCAGCGGTACCAAGCTGTGTGGCGATGGGCGCGATCGGAATGATCACAAACGGCGTCTTCATCTACAACGCATTGGATGGCTCGGGCGGCGATGCCGCGGCACACGAGGCCCAAGACCTGTGCAACGGGCATCCCGATGGGGCTGACGACTACCACTACCACGACATCCCCTCGTGCATCCTCGACGTGCTCGCACCAACCGGGTCAACCCTCGTGGGGTACGCCCTCGACGGCTACGGCATCTACGTCGAGCGCGACTCTCTCGGCAACCTGCCCACAAACGCCGACCTCGACGAGTGTCACGGACGCACAAGCACGGTGCTCTTCAATGGAATCGAGCAAGAGATGTACCACTACAGTGCGACGCTCGAGTTTCCCTTCACCGTGGGGTGCTACCGAGGAACGCCTGGTCCAGTCCCCTCGCACGGTTGATGGCGCGGCAACTCACGCATCTCCACACCGTCTCCACACGGTCTCCCCGTAGGTAACACCGCGGCTATTCACACTGATGGCTGGCTGGGAGCACCAGCCACACGACAGACAACGGAGAACGTGATGCCCAAGCAACGAAACATCGTCATCGCCGCAGTAGTGGGCGCCCTACTCGCTGGAGCTGGGATCGGGGCGACCGCCGCAACCATTGGTCGCCAATCAGACAGCGCGGTTGATATGCCTCAGTTCGATGAGATGCCCGCGGGCATGACGTCCGGAAGCGCGATGAGCGGGATGATGGGAATGTCAGATATGGCTGTGGCGGACGAGTTCAGCTTCCTCGCCATGATGATCCCGCATCACGAGGAAGCGATCACGGCAGCCGAGGTCTTGAAAGCCGGTACCGATCGCCCAGAAATGCGCGAGTTCGCCCAGTCGATCATCGACACTCAGACGCGCGAGGTCGTGCAGATGCGCACCTGGTTGGCCGCTTGGTACCCGGGCCGCGACACCTCTGTCGACTACACGCCGATGATGCGCGACCTTACCGGACTACAGGGCGACGCCCTCGACCGCGCATTCCTCGACGACATGATCCCGCACCACATGGCCGCGGTCATGATGTCGCAGCAACTTCTGAGTTCGGGGCTTGCCGACCACACTGAGGTGGAGCCGTTCGCGCAAACTATCCGCGACGCTCAGCGCGCCGAGATCATGACAATGCACGGCTGGCTGGCCGACTGGTTCGGAGTCTCCGGGATGAGCTCGGGCATGAGTCACTGAGCGGCTTAGGCTGGAGCATGCCTACGGTGCTGATCGTCGAAGATGAGCGCGATATTCGTGAGGTACTCCGCCGCTATCTCGAGCGGTCCGGGCTCTCCGTGCTGACCACGGCGTCGGGGGCCGAGGCGTTACGACTTCTTGCCTCGGCCGATCTTGTGCTCCTCGATCTCGGGCTACCCGATATCGACGGGACCGAGCTTCTTCGAGAAATCCACCTGCGTGAAAAACTTCCCGTGATTGTGTTGACTGCCCGCAGCACTACCGAGGATCGCATTCGGGGACTCGAACTTGGCGCAGATGACTATGTGACGAAGCCGTTTAGCCCGCACGAAGTTGTGCTTCGCGTGCAGGCCGTACTGAACCGTCTGGGCGAAAAGCCCGCCGATGGTGGTGTGGTCACCTATGGACAGGACCGTTTGCGGATTGACGAGACCGCCCACCGGGTCTGGCTGGACGATAGGCCTCTCGATCTGACGCCGACTGAGTGGGGCTTATTGTCAGCAATAGCGGCCGCTCCCGGACGTGTCTATTCGCGCTACGAGCTGGTGAATCGAGTGCGCGGATACGAGTATGAAGGCTACGAGCGCACGATTGACTCTCACATCAAGAACCTCCGACGAAAACTCGGGCCAACGGGTGCGGATGTCGTCGAGACCGTCCTCGGCGTCGGGTATCGTTTGGGACTTCGCCGGGATGAATCATCGTGAGCACCACCCGACCCCGTAGCAACGCTCCCGGATTGGGGTCGCTTGGGACGCGACTGCTCCTCGCGTTCGCTTTAGTCGCTGTCTCTTCTGTACTCGTACTGACCGGTGCCGCGCTCATAGGAGTCGATCGGGGGGTGCAAGCGGGGCAACAAGCCGATCACCAACAGGTCGCGGATGCCACGGCTGCCGCGGCGGCCGCGGCTTACGAATCCGCGGGCGGGTGGGCGGGCGCCGACCTCACTCGAGCAATGGGCGCCGGCGATGCCGCTTCGGCACGCGTCGTCATTCTCGACGCCACAGGCGCGACCGTCGCATCCACGGGCCCCGGCATGGGGTCGGGTGGAATGGGAATGGGGATGAATTCCGAGGCCGTCGTGGTGCCCGTCGTGGTCAACGACACTCAGGTCGGTTCGGTCAGAGTTGCGTTCCCGACGATGACGACATCTCGGGTGCTTGATGTTGCTTGGTCGTGGATTATCATCGCCGCGATCGTTGCGCTGGTTGTCGCATTCGCGGTCAGTTGGTTCGTCACCCGGCTACTCGTTGGCCCCATGCGAACGATGACCGAGGCAGCGCGTTTGTTCACCGCAGGCGACCGCCAATCGCGAGCAACGGTGCGAGCTCCAGGGGAGCTTTGGGACTTGGCTGTTGCCTTCAACGGGATGGCAGATGAGGTCGTTCGGTCGGACCAGAACCGACGGAACCTGACCGCTGATGTGGCCCACGAACTGCGCACCCCCCTCGCTGCGCTTCAAGCGGGTCTGGAAGAACTGCGGGACGGGCTGGCGGAACCGACGACGGAAAGCCTCGCCGGTCTGCATGACCAATCCTTGAGACTCGGTCGAGTCGTAGCCGACCTCGCGGAACTCTCGGCGGTAGAAACGGCTGGCCCCGCCCTGCACGTCGCGCTGGTCGACCTCGCACACGTTGCCGTCGGCGAGTTGTCGCTGCACGAGCCGCACCTGCGCGCCGCCGGGTTGAAAACTGTCGTGAACATTGCCGGTCCGATAATTGTGCGCGCCGACTCCGACCGCCTCCACCAGGCAATCGGCAACCTCATCGCAAATGCCATCCGGTACTGCCGCTCAGGCGATACCGTGACCGTCACGCTGACCGCGGAAGTCGACCGAGCAGTGCTGAGGATTGCAGACAATGGACCGGGTATTCCCCCGGACGAACTGCCCCACATCTTTGAACGGCTGTGGCGGGGACGAGCCGCCCAACGCATCCCCGGATCCGGCATTGGTCTAGCTCTCGTACGCGAAATCATCACCAAGCACGGGGGCACCGTCGAAGCCGTGTCGACGCAGGGGGAGGGTACGACATTGACTGTTCGCCTGCCCATCGCCGGGGTCGACACGGAATAGGTCAACTCAGTCGATATCCCGCTCCAAGACGGAAACTATCGAACTGCTGCCCGTGAGCCAGAAGCAGTTCACAACCCGCCACCCTTCAGCCGCGTGCTCGTTCAGCGTTGCTTCCAACTTCTCGGATGCCGTCTCCTTGAATACACCACCACGTTCGGTGAGAACTTTGTAGTTTTTCATGTCATGCCTCCCTGTTTGTTTCGGTCTTGATGAGTGTCATGATCGCCACTGCGGCAACCACGACAGTCGCCGTGAGAGCTATTCCTCCGGCGAGGATGACCCCTGCTGGGGCCACGATCGATTGGCCCATGAGCGCCTGGGCGGTGAGGAGCGCGACCGCTGCGGCGTAGGTACCAGCCGCGAGCAGAACCAGCCATAGGCGCCTGCGGGCACTTCGCAACGCGGGCACCTTGACCGCGAGCACCTCGAGGGAGAGGACGAACAGCGGTAGAACCTGGAGCGCGTGCATCCCGATGAAGTGTGGGATGCGCAAGTCGCCTGCGACAGTGCTCCACCCGAGGAGCGGAAGCCCCGGTCCGCCGTCTGGCAGCCCGACGGTATGGGCTCCGACGACATCCTGATAGTCACCGAGCTGATCGGGCTGATGACCCGTCATCAGCATGGCTAGGGCCATCCCGGCCAGGGCGAGGATCGCCCCCGCCCGGATCGCAACGCCACGCGCCCGGTCCCCAAGAGGAGCGAAGAACAGTAGCGCGGCCACGACGAGGGTCATGACCCACACCACCATGATGGAGCCGGCCATCGTGTGCCACAGTGCCTCATGCAATGGGGTGGTCAGGTTGAAGTGGCTGCTCTCGCCAACCAAGGCGAATCCGTTGATGATGACCAGTTCGATTACGAGCCCCACCGCGGCGATTGTGCCGGCGACGCTGGCAATGCGCGCGATGAGGGAACCCGTCGGGAGCCGCCCGATGAGCCAGGCGAGCGTGAGCGAGTAGAGGCCGATAGAGAGCGCGAACTTGAGCGGTTTCATCCACACTGCGGCGTTGGTGACTTCCCGCGGGTCAAAGAACACACCTGCCGTGTTCAGGAGGGCGAGCCCGACCATCGCGGCGGCGAGGATCAGCAGGGGACGGTGCCAGTGGGTTGGTCGACGCTCGGATAATGACGGCCCGACCTCCACCGACCTGTTTTCGAGGGGCGGTGCGTCGGTTGAGACCTTCATGCGTTGACGGCAACCGGTGCGGATGAACGCGAGGCGAAGCCGCGGACGAGCAGCCAGCCGGCGAACGCGAGTTCGAACAGGCCGCCCGGAATAGTGGCGGGAATGCCCGCTCCGGCAACCCCGACGATCTCGAGCACGCAGCCGCTGGCAAATGCCGCGTATCCGATGAATCCCCATGCCGCCAGGAAGCGCGGAACGAGTCGTGCGCGGTAGAGGACGACGCAGAAGAACAGACTTCCGATTCCCAGCCCCGCCATCGCGATGTTGTAGGCGAGGGTGTTGATCGCGGCCGCACCCGTGAGGAGTGCAGTCGCGCCGATGGCGAGGAGTGTGCCCTCGAAGAGGCGGGTCGTCAGATATCCGCCTGCGACGATTGCGGAGTGCGGACGCACGATCGGGTACATCAAGATGCCGATCGCGATGACTGCGAGGGTGTTGAGCAGCATCATCCCGACCCCGATAACCAACGGGGCACTCCCCGCCGTCGCGGTGATGGCCACAGAGGTGCCGATGCCGTAGAGAAAGAAGGCGGCGAGCATCAGTATTCCGATAGATCGTGCAGCGGTGCGGTGGGCTTTCATGGTGATCTCCATTTCAGATTGGTGTGAACCATACGGTGTAAGGTTGACGAAGAGGACCGTACCATACGATGTAAGGTGGTGTCTATGGCGAACGGACGTAGCAGAGAACCAGTGACTCGAGAGCGGGCGATCCGGGTCGCGATCTCGCTTGCTGATGCCGGCGGAATCGAGTCGCTCAGCATGCGCAAACTTGCCGTCGAACTCGGCATAGAAGCCATGTCGCTCTACTACCACGTGAAGAGCAAAGACGACATCCTCGACGGAATGCTCGATATCGTGCACTCCGAGTTCGTGACACCTCAGGCCGGCGATGAGTGGCGCTCGGCGATGCGGGCGAGAGCGGAGTCGACCCGGAGCGTGCTCGCACAACACCCTTGGGCCATCAGCATCAAGGCCCGGACCTCGCCCGGCCCCGCCACTCTTGGCCACTTGGATTCGGTCATCGGCTGCTTCACCACCGCCGGATTCTCGATGCCTTTGACCGGGCACGCGATTTCGATCCTCGACAGTTATGTGCTCGGATTCGCGCAGCAAGAGGCCAGCTTGCCTCTCGACCCCTCGGGCGACATCGGTCCCGCAGCGGAGGAGATCATCGCCCAACAGGAGGCAATGGCCGACGCGTACCCCAACCTTGCGACCATGGCGGTCAGCCTGGTGCTGCAGCCGGGATACGCGTACGGCAACGAATTCGAGTTCGGCCTCGAACTCATTCTCGATGGGATCGCCGCGGCTCGATCAGCTCAGGCTTCCACTTAGCGCCGAGGTGTCCTCGCGGGTCACAGCGCTCGACCGACGGCCAGCGAGCAGCAACCACACCGTGAATGTCAGCTCCGCAACGATTGACGGGATTGCGACGACGGCGAGCATGACGTCCCCAATCGCGGCATAGTCGACGGCAAGGATGTGGGCGAGGGTGTCCACCGCGTACGCCGATCCCGCAACGGCCAGAATGATGCCGATGAAACGCGGGGCAATGTGCGATCGGACGATGAGGATACCGAGCAGCACGAGGTGAGCCCCGAAGGCGAAGAGTCCGACGAACCACGCGAAGTCGAACGCCGCGAACATGAGCAAGGCGACGTCAGGGGCGAGGTCGGTGGCGCCGGTCGCGATCTGAAGTCCAAGGAACATGAACACTACAGCTACGCCGAGAAAGACCGCGTAGACGGTTCGGAACCAGGCAACGAGAAGCGAACGTGCGCGGCCCGCGGGGGCAAACAGTACGTAGAGTGCCCAAGCCACAGCAACGTCAATGAGAAAGACGACGACGAAAGCGGCAAGGCCGACCCGGAACAGGGCCTCCTGCTCGCGCACGGCGGCAACAGTCGCTTCGGCGTCAGTGGGATCGATCATCCCTTGTTTGACGACGAAGTTGGCGAAGATCGCGAGCACGAAGAGCGCGAGATAGCCGACTGCTGCAACGCGGGACGCGGTTCGGCGGGTCGTGTCGGTGAGTGTGGACATGGTGTTCTCCTTAGGGTTGGGATGGTTTCGTACTAAGTACGACGACTCGCGAAAACCTATCCGTACTTAGTACGATGTGTCAAGACCAACCACGGGGAGAATCAGATGGCAGACAGTGGCGGCGGCTCGCGTCGAGGGCTCGATCGCGATCGGATCGTCTCGAACGCGGTCGAACTCGCCGATGAGATCGGGCTCGAAACCCTGACCATCCGGCGCCTCGCCGACCATCTCGGAGTTCGTCCGATGAGCCTGTATCACTACGTCCACAGCAAGGAAGACATCGTCGACGCCATGGTGGGCAGAGTGTTTAACGAGGTTGAGCGACCTGATCCCTCGGAGCCCTGGAAGGAGGCAATCCGAGGGCGGGCTCGCTCGCTGCGAGCCGCCCTGCGCCGCCACCCGTGGGCGATTCCGATCATGGAGTCACGCCGGACCCCCAGCGCGGACATCCTCGACCATCACGAGGCGCTGTTGACGACCTGGCTCGGATCGGGCCTACCGCTGCCTCTGGTCGCGCACGGGGTCGCCGTCGTCGACGCCTTCGTCTTCGGCTTTGCGCTCCAAGAGACGGCGCTGCCCTTTGGGGACCGTGACGGCGACCTCAGTGAAGTGAGCGAGCAGATGATCGTGCCGCTCTCCCCGGAGCGATACCCCTCGCTCGTGCGGTTCACCGCGGAGCATGTCATGCAGCCCGGATACGACTTTGGGGACTCCTTTGAGGCCGGCCTAGGCTACGTGCTCGATGGTGTGGAGCGCGCGGGGGTGGAGTCGGGATCTTAGCCCGAAATAGTTCGCGACACCGTCCACCGATCTTCAACCGTTACTGCGCCCCCTGACCTTCAGCACGGCCTCCAAAATTACCTTCTTTACCAAGAACCAGACCACTCCGAAGAGAACCACGTAGAGAATCACTGCCATCAAGATGCGTGTGTCTCTGAAAACAGTCGACATGACGCCAAGTTGGGCAAGCATGAGCATGATGCCTCCGGCGGCGAGCACGAGTTGCGGCGAGACGAGGCATCCCACGATCACAAGTAGTACCCCCGCGAAGGGTACCCACCACCACGGCCCGTCTATGAAGCTCCCCGGTGCCAGGTGGAACGGCTGCATGAAGAACTCAATGAGAGAGATCGCCGAAAATAGAGCGAGAAGGATGCCGACCTGTGGCACTCCCCGCAATGCCAGTGCTCCCAGAAAGGTGCGCAGGAGTGACATAGCGACGACGAGCACCAAGAGGACGAAGATGACGACCGAGAGCCAGAACGGCCAGATCGTAGAGTTGTCCCGCGCCACCGCGAAGTACAAGATCGTCGCCGGAATGGCGGCAAGGATTCCGATGAAGCCCTCGATCGCCTCTCGAATGGTCGATACGATCACCCCTCCTCCTGGAGACGCCCAGTGGGCGATCACGAGCGCAGCGAAAGCAATCCCGACAATTGTCCCGATCGACTGTGCTCCCGCAAAATTCTCATCTGCCGCTACCGATACCTCAAGCACGGCGACCGCCGCAGTGATGCCCCCAAAGAACGTCGTGACGCCGAACGCGCTTCGAGTGTTCTGGCGTGTTGGGCCGAATGCTCGGGCAAGGCCGCGACCCGTTCCGTGACGGACGCCGAAGATGATCGTGCCGAAGATAAGCAGCAGAGTGACCAGTACGATCCCCAGCCCGGCGATGTCGGTCATGCCGAGCCAAAGCCCACGTGGGTGACCAGCACCATCGCGCTCGCAAATCGCGCGTTCGCGCCAGCGTGGACAGCGTGGGAGATCACGATTTGGTTTGGATCAGAGTCATCGATCCGGTTCCCCTCGTACGTAAGGCCTGTTCAGCCCCGAGCTTCGTCGGGGCCTTGATGCGCCAACCCGGCTTCAACTGAATGGGGGTTCAAGGGAATGGTATGCGTTGTCCTTCTCGGAAGGGGGACCATATGGACAAAGCCTAAGAACCACCAATTACTTAATACGCCCGGAGGGATTTGACTCCCCTAAACGTCGGGTTAAACGAATCGAGACGCCACGCTGAAGTGACGTCTCGATTGATTGGTGCGCCCGGAGGGATTTGAACCCCCTACTGAGCCGCCGAAATATCGCGCAGTTGACCGTTGGTGCAACATCCCCAAGGCGCGACATTTCGGTCTGCTCAGCGGGGGCCCACGAGAGGCTTCGCGTCCTCCCGCACCCAGAGACAAGAAAAGACCCCATCAAAAAGCGATGGGGTCTTTCTCGTCTGTGCGCCCGGA
>JAHBSZ010000003.1 GCA_019638845.1 Salinibacterium sp.
GCTATCCCTAGTACGAGAGGACCGGGATGGACGAACCTCTGGTGTGTCAGTTGTTCCGCCAGGAGCACCGCTGATTAGCTACGTTCGGAACGGATAACCGCTGAAAGCATCTAAGCGGGAAGCCGGCTTCAAGATGAGATTTCCATGACTTAGGTCGAGAGGCTCCCAGCTAGACTACTGGGTTGATAGGCAGGATGTGGAAGTGCGGACTAAAGACGCATGGAGCTGACCTGTACTAATAAGCCGATAAATTGATAACACCCCACCTCACCGGAGGCGGCTACTGAAAAGTAGCGTGCTCCGATGGTGAATGAGAATGATTCTCGCGTCCACTTTGTGGTTCCCGATTTACGGTCGGGAACTGCGTCAGAACGTCCTTTCGAGGACATCGTTCTGGCTCGTTTCGATACATAAATCAATAGTGTTTCGGCGGCCATAGCGAGAGGGAAACGCCCGGTTACATTCCGAACCCGGAAGCTAAGACTCTCTGCGCCGATGGTACTGCAAGGGTGACCTTGTGGGAGAGTAGGACACCGCCGGACTTCTTTGTAAAGTGGCCACCCCCGCTGTTGTAAAACAGTGTGGGGTGGCTATTTTGCGTTAAGTCCATCTAGCCATTTCTTGAGACCAGGAGATTCCGTGAGCGACACCCCGAGGAACGAGGGCCGTAGGCCCACCGGTGGACGTCCCGGCGCCGGCAGGCCCGGTGCTGACCGGCCGGGATCCGGGAAGCCGGCCGAAGGGCGTCCGTTCCGCGGCGGGCCCGCGGACGGCAAACCCGCGCGGGGAGCCGACGGCAAGGGCAGGGATTCCGGGTCGAAACCGGCATGGTCGAAAGACAAGCCTGACGAGAAGCGTCTCTGGACCAAGAGCGGGGCCCCCGCTCGCGGCGACAAGTCCGCACGAGAGCGGGAAGTGCCGGAAGACCGCGACCCGTTCGGTATCCGGTCGGTCCGCGCCTATCATGAGGCTCCCGCGATTCCGGATGACGTCACGCCCAAACAACTCGATCGGGTAGCCCTCAACGAGCTGAAAACGTTGAGCAAGGAAAATCAGGAGGGTGTCGCGATGCACCTCGTGATGGCCGCGCGGCTCATCGAGAGCGACCCTGCACTCGCTCACCAGCACGCGATCTCGGCGGCTCGTCGCGCCGGTCGCATCGGCGTTGTTCGCGAGACTTTGGCCATTACGGCCTATGCGACCGAGGATTACGCTCTGGCCCTGCGGGAATTGCGGACCTATCGTCGGATCACAGGTCGTGACGATCAGCTGCCCATGATGGTTGACAGTGAGCGCGGACTTGGTCGCCCGGAGAAGGCACTCGAGCTCGGCCGATCTGTTCCGCGTGCATCCCTGACCGTGCCCGTACAGGTGGAACTCGCGATCGCGATGTCTGGCGCCAGACTCGATCTGGGCAACGCGGAAGCTGCACTCAATGAACTGCAGATACCGCAACTCGATCCGACGAAGGCCTTCTCGTGGAGCCCGAGCTTGTTCGACGCGTATGCGGCAGTGCTTGAGGAGCTCGGTCGCCAGGCCGAGGCTGACGAGTGGTACCGGCGCGCGGAAGTAGCCGCAGACGCGCTCGACGAAGACGAGGGTGACGACGAAGTCATCGAGGTCGTCGAGGAGGAACTCGAGTCCGATGGCGAGTAGAACCCCTCTCGATGGCGTCGAGCTCGTGCTCGCTGACCTCGATGGAGTGATCTACAAGGGCCCAGGGGCCATCCCATATGCCGTGGAGAGCATAAATGCGCTCGGCACGTCGGTGCGGATCGCGTACCTGACCAACAATGCTTCGCGGACGGATGTTACCGTCGCGTCGCATCTCACTGAGCTGGGCCTGCATGCTTCGCCGGGTGACGTCGTGACGTCGCCACAGGCGGCCGTCACTCTACTCAAGGAGCTTGTTGCGGAGGGTTCGACGATTCTCGTCGTGGGTGGCGACGGTCTCGTCGATGAGGTGCTGAAAGGTGGATTTACGGTCACGCGTTCGGCACTCGACGGCCCTGCGGCGGTCGTTCAGGGCTTTTCGCCCGAGGTCGGCTGGGTGCATCTTGCCGAGGCAGCATTCGCGCTCAATGGGGACGGCACCACCGGAGATCTGCCCTGGATTGCCACGAACACCGACTGGACGATACCGCAGGCGCGCGGGACGGCGCCAGGAAATGGCACGCTCGTTGCCGCGGTTCACACCGCGATCGGTCGCCTGCCTATCGTCGCGGGAAAGCCCGAGGTCGCGATCTTCTCCGAGGCCATGACGAGGTTCGGCACATCGGCCGCGCTGATGATCGGCGATCGACTCGACACGGATATTCTCGGAGCACATCGCGCAGGAATCCCCTCGGTGCTGGTGTTGACCGGGATCGACCAGGCCAAACAGGTTCTCGGGGCGGTGCCGGAGGAACGGCCGACGTACATCCTGGAGGATTTGCGCCAGCTGAACCAGACCTACCCCGAGACGATCACGACCGAGGCGCCGGGCATAACCCGCACTTCCGTCGGCGGGGCCACTGTACGACGCGAGGGCGGAACCCTCACCGTGGAATGCGGCACGGGAATCGACCTGCTGCGCGCGGGTGCTGCCGCTATTTGGAACTCGGGAGCGGCAATCTACGCACTCGACGTTCCGCCCGAACTATATTCGTGAGCATGAGCGACACCACCTCCAACGAACCGACTACCGAGACGGATGCCCTGCTCTCGCGCCTGCTCGTGATCGAAGATCAGCCGCTCGAGTCCCGAGCGGCAGCGTTCACGCAGCTCCACGACGAGTTGCAGCACCGACTGGAGGGCGGAGACTCTGCCTGATCGCCTCGACGCAGCCCTAGCGGCACGAGGGCTTGCGCGGTCGCGAACTCACGCGGCGAAGTTGATCGCTGACGGCCTGGTGACGGTGGACGGCGCGCCGGTCGTCAAGCCATCGTCGTCTGTTGGCGAGCAGCAGGTCATCGAGGTCGCGCCGGCAGACCACTTCGTGAGCCGCGCAGCACACAAGCTCGTGGCGGCGCTTGACGGGTTCGACGTCGATCCGTCCGGCCGTCTCGCGATCGACGTTGGTGCGTCGACGGGGGGCTTCACGCAGGTACTGCTCGAGCGCGGAGCGCGCCGAGTGATCGCGACCGATGTGGGTCACGGGCAGCTGGCGCCGAGCATCCGTGCCGACGCGCGCGTCACTGTGGTTGAGGGCTCGAACGCGCGATACCTGACCCCGGAGATCCTCGCGGCCGAGAGCGGCACTGCCGAAGTACCGACGCTCGTGGTCGCCGATCTCTCCTTTATCTCGTTGCCGATTGTGCTGCCGGCACTCGTCGCAACGATCGGCCTCGATGCCGACTACGTGCTGCTGGTGAAGCCACAGTTCGAGGTCGGCCGGACGGGCATCCGGGAGGGAATCGTGCGGGATGCAGGATTGCGCGACGACGCGATCATGGGTGTGTTGTGGGCAGCATGGGACCTGGGGCTGCCGACAGCGGGCGTCCTACCCTCCCCAATCGCCGGAAACTCGGGCAACAGGGAGTATCTGGTCTGGTTGAGCGCACGTGTCGGTGGGAATCCGACAGAATGGAGTGCGCGGGTTTCCGCGATCGCGTGATGATGGAGAGGGTGTGGCGTGACTCTGCAGAGGCACATCCTGGTTGTCGCACACACGGGCCGACAAGACTCCCTTGAGGCCGCGATCTCCGTGTGCCGTCAACTCATCGCGGCCGGGCTTACTCCCGTCCTTTCTCAGGGCGAGTATGCCCACATCATGGCTGAGGCCCACGACCTTCGCCCCATCGCGTTGCTGGGTGATGAGGTTCTGATCACCGACCTCGAGCTCGCCATTGTTCTTGGCGGTGACGGCACGATACTCCGTGCCGCGGAACTCACGCGCGGCTCCAGCGCCCCGTTGCTCGGCGTCAACCTCGGGCATGTCGGGTTTCTCGCGGAGAGCGAGCGGGAAGCTCTGACCGAAACCGTCGCGCGTGCTTTGGCGCAGGACTACCTCGTCGAAGAGCGCATGACGCTCAACGTGCGGGTCAAGGTCGACGCCGAGGTCATCTACGAAACTTGGGCCCTCAACGAGGCAACCGTCGAAAAGGCGAGCCGAGAGCGGATGCTCGAGGTCGTCATCGAGATCGACGGTCGTCCGCTGTCGTCATTTGGCTGTGACGGCGTTGTGATGAGCACTCCCACTGGATCGACTGCCTATTCATTTTCCGCGGGGGGACCGATCGTCTGGCCGAGTCTCGACGCAATGTTGCTCGTGCCGCTCAGTCCCCACGCACTGTTCGCGCGGCCCCTCGTTGTCGGCCCTGACTCGGCGATGGCTGTTGAGGTGCTCGATCGTACCCAGGGCACGGGAGTGCTCTGGTGCGACGGTAGGCGCACCCACGACTTGCCCCGCGGTGCACGGGTGGTTGTCCGGCGGTCGCCCACTCCGGTGCGCCTTGCGCGCCTGAGTCAAGGTCCTTTCACTGACCGACTCGTCAACAAGTTCAACCTGCCCGTGCACGGATGGCGCGGCCCGGTCGGCGAAGAAGGTTCCCGCACGTGATCGAAGAGATTTGGATCCGCTCCCTCGGTGTCATTGGGGATGCACGACTTCCTCTCGGTCCGGGATTCACCGCGATCACGGGCGAGACCGGCGCGGGCAAGACCATGGTGGTGACGGCACTCAACCTGCTCCTCGGTGAGCGGTCGGATGCCTCGGTGGTCCGCGGGGGCAGCGCACAAGCCGTCGTCGAGGGTCGCTGGATCATCGATCCCGAGGGCCCGGTCGCCGAGCGGGCGCGCGATGCCGGGGGAGACCTCGACGGCCCTGAACTCATCCTTGCCCGATCTGTCTCCACCGAAGGCCGTAGCCGTGCCATCATCGGTGGTCGAACCACACCGGTCGGGGTCCTCAACGAACTCGGTCAACAACTCGTCGTGGTGCACGGTCAGTCCGATCAGGTGCGGTTGCGATCGGCATCGGCGCAGCGCCACGCGCTCGACAGGTTTGCGGGTCAAGAACTTTCCACGGTGCTCGCCGACTACCAGGCGACGTATCGCACGTGGCAATCGACCCAAGGTGAGCTCGACGTGCTCGTCGCCGAACAGGACCGCCGATCCCGAGAAGCCGAAGAGTTGCGCACGGCGATGGCGGAAATCGAACTGGTCGCACCGGTGAGGGGCGAAGATGTCGAGCTCTCCGATCGAGCCGATCGCTTGACCAACCTTGAGGATTTGCGCCTCGCGGCAACCCAGGCACACGCCCTCGTCTCCTCGGAATCGACGGACGACGGCGCCGACGTTCTGGGGCTTCTCGACAACGCTCGACGAACAATCGAAAAGGTGCTGCTCCACGACACCGCACTCCCGCCCATAGTGAGTGCTCTGGAGAACGCCACTATTGCCGTGACCGAAATCTCGGCACAGCTCTCCGGATATCTCAGCGACCTCGACACCGACGGCGGTCGCGAACTCGAGGCTGTCCAGGAACGTCGCGCCCAGCTCGCGCAGCTCACCCGCAGGTACGGCAGCAACCTAGACGAGGTCATCGATTACCTGGAGAGCGGCAGCGGGCGACTTCTCGAGCTGGATAACGACTCCGACCGCATCACCGCCTTGCGCGAGCAGGTGAATGTGCATCGCGAACACGTGGTTTCCTTGGCCGCGCAGCTCACTGAGATTCGTCGCTCAGCAGCCGAACGGCTCGGCGCCGGGGTGACGGCCGAGCTTGCTGCTCTCGCCATGGCAAGTGCGAGATTGATCGTCGAGGTCGAGGATCGCCCCGACTACTCGCTCAATGGTAAGGACCAGATTTCGATCCTGCTCCAGCCGCACCCCGGATCAGAGCCGCTTCCATTGAGCAAAGGTGGTTCCGGTGGAGAACTCTCCCGGGTGATGCTCGCGATCGAAGTAGTTATCGCCGGCAACGATCCCGTGCCCACCTTTATCTTCGACGAGGTCGATGCGGGCGTTGGCGGAGCGAGCGCGATCGAAATCGGTCGCCGACTAGCCAAGCTCAGCCGAAACGCTCAAGTGATCGTCGTGACCCACCTCGCTCAGGTTGCGGCGTTTGCTACCAACCACCTGCGAGTGCTCAAAGACAACGACGGCTATGTCAGCGCGAGCAGTATTCAGCAACTGCAGGGGGAGCAGCGCATCGTCGAGATGGCTCGGCTGCTGTCGGGCCTGCCCGATTCCGAGAGCGGCCTCGCTCACGCCCGAGAACTCATCGAAACCGCGCGCGCTCTCGACAGCTGAGCCGGTTCGCTTGAGGCATACCGCGCGTCACAGCGCGCGATCATCCTTGGGGCATAAGATGAAACCCCGTGGTGGATAATTCTGAACGGCCCGTGACCAAGCACATCTTCGTTACCGGTGGTGTCGTCTCCTCACTAGGTAAGGGTCTCACCGCAGCCAGTCTGGGCAACCTCCTCACCGCGCGTGGACTGCGGGTCGTGATGCAGAAGCTCGACCCGTATCTCAACGTCGACCCGGGCACGATGAACCCGTTTCAGCACGGCGAGGTCTTCGTCACCGATGACGGGGCGGAAACCGATCTCGACATCGGCCACTACGAGCGCTTTCTCGACATCAACCTCGATCAGGCAGCAAACGTCACCACTGGCCAGATCTATTCGACGGTCATCGCGCGCGAGCGTCGCGGCGAATACCTCGGCGACACCGTGCAGGTGATTCCGCATATCACCGACGAGATCAAGCGCCGCATGCGCCTGCAAGCGCAGCCCGCAGCGAACGGAGACCCGGCTCCGGATGTGATCATCACCGAGATCGGTGGCACCGTCGGCGATATCGAGAGCCAGCCGTTCATCGAATCCGCTCGCCAAGTGCGTCACGAGCTGGGTCGCAAGAATGTGTTCTTCGTCCACGTATCGCTCGTGCCGTTCATGAACGCGTCAGGGGAGCAGAAGACCAAGCCCACCCAGCACTCGGTGGCAGCCCTGCGCTCGATTGGTATTCAGCCGGATGCGCTCGTGCTGCGCAGCGATCGTCCCGTTTCTGAGAGCAACAAGCGCAAGATCGCGCTCATGTGTGACGTAGATGAAGCAGCGGTAGTCAATGCGATTGACGTTCTGAGCATCTACGACATCCCCACGATGCTTCATGACCAGGGCCTCGATGCCTACATCATCGAACAACTCGGTCTAGAGACGTCCGAAGTCAATTGGGATGGTTGGAAGACACTGCTCGACACGGTTCACGACCCCAAGCACACGGTGACCATCGGGCTGGTCGGCAAGTACATCGACCTTCCGGATGCCTATCTCTCGGTGACCGAAGCCCTCAAGGCCGGCGGCTTCGCGAATCAGGCGAAGGTCAATATTCGCTGGGTGCCCTCGGACGAGTGCGAGACTGCGGAAGGCGCAGCGCGCATGCTGAGCGATCTCGAGGGAATCGTGATTCCCGGCGGTTTTGGCGTTCGCGGGATCGAAGGCAAGCTTGGCGCGCTGAAGTTCGCTCGCGAGAACGGAATTCCTACTCTTGGCCTATGCCTTGGTCTGCAGTGCATGGTCATCGAGTACGCGAGGGATGTTGCGGGCCTCGGTGGTGCCTCGTCGTCGGAGTTCGACCCTGACACGCAGTATCCGGTCATCGCGACGATGGCCGAACAGGTCGACATCATCGCGGGCGGAGACCTCGGCGGCACCATGCGGCTCGGCCTCTACGAAGCCGCGCTCGAGCCCGGCTCCATTGTCGCTGAGCTCTACGGCAGCACCCTGATCGCTGAACGTCACCGTCACCGCTACGAGGTGAACAATGCCTATCGCGAGCAGATTGCCGCCGCCGGTATGACGTTCTCGGGCATCTCGCCCGACCGGACGCTCGTCGAGTTCGTTGAGTTGCCGCGGGACGTGCATCCGTACTACGTCGGCACCCAGGCCCACCCGGAACTGCGGTCTCGCCCCAACAATGCGCACCCGCTGTTCCGCGGCCTCATCGCGGCCGCGCTCGATCGACAGAACGCGAGTCGCCTGTTCGAGGTTGCCGAATCCGCCGATGTCTGAACTCGTTGACGACTTCGCCTCACCGGAGGTTCTGACAAGCGACGTCGCGTTCGAGGGCAAAGTGTGGAACATCCGCCGGGATCGGTTCGTGCTCGACGGAGACGAGATAGTGCGCGAGTACACCGACCACCCCGGTGCGGTTGCTGTGCTGGCTCTTGACGAACGTGACCGCGTGTTGCTCATCAAACAGTACCGTCATCCCGTCGAGATGCGCGATTGGGAGCTCCCCGCTGGTCTGCTCGATATTCGGGATGAGTCCCCGCTCGCCGCAGCCCAACGTGAACTCGCCGAAGAGGCAGACCTCGTGGCCGAGTCGTGGAGCCTGCTCGCCGAGTTCATGACCAGCCCGGGTGGGAGCAACGAAGTGTTGCGCGTCTATCTGGCGAGGGGAGTGAGCGCCGCCCCCGTCGTCTTCGACCGCACCGAGGAGGAAGCCGGCATCGAGGTGCGCTGGGTGTCCCTCGACGAGGTCGTGGACGGTGTGCTTGCCAGACAACTCCAGAACTCCATACTCGCCATCGCCGCGCTCAGCGCAGCAGCGGGGCAGCAGCGGGGCTGGTCGACTCTGGGCGATCCGAAGGCGCCCTGGCCGCGGCATCCGCTCGAACGGCGATGACGGATCCGGTCACTCTTGCGGTCGTCGTCGACCGATTCCTCCGGCATGTCTCGATCGAGCGGGGACTCTCGGCGAACACACTCTCTGCCTACCGTCGTGATCTTGCGTCGTATGTCGAGACACTGAGCGCCCGAGGCATCCACACACCCGATCGCATCGGTGCCGAGGATGTTGCCGCTTTCGCGCACGAGTTGCGAGCGAGAGCGGATGGCCCACTTGCGCCGTCGTCGATGGCGCGGATGCTGTCGACCGTGCGAGGCTTCCATCGATTCCTCGTCGACGAAGCCCTCGTGCAGTCGGATGCTGCGGCCGACACCAAGCCGCCAAAACTCTCCATGCGGTTGCCCAAGGCCATCTCGATCGAGCAGATGGAATCGGTGCTCGGAGCCGCGGGCGGGGACGATATTCAATCACTTCGTGACCGAGCACTGCTCGAGTTGCTGTACGCCACGGGGGCCCGTGTGTCGGAGGCTGTGGCGCTCAATGTCGACGACCTCGTGGACGGTGACATCGTGCGGCTCTTTGGTAAAGGCAGCAAGCAGCGCATCGTGCCGCTGGGCAGTTACGCCCGGGCCGCTATCGATGCCTATCTCGTGCGCGCGCGGCCGGTATTCTCGGCGCGAGGCACGGCGACTCCAGCACTGTTTCTCGGCGCACGAGGCCATCGTGTATCGCGGCAGAACGCGTGGCTGATCATTCGGGCGACCGCCGAAAAGGCCAAACTGGGGATCGAGATTTCGCCGCATACCTTTCGGCACTCGTTTGCGACGCACCTGCTCGCGGGTGGGGCGGACGTCCGGGTTGTGCAGGAACTGCTCGGGCATTCCTCGGTCGCGACCACTCAGATCTACACGTTGGTGACAGCCGACACGCTTCGTGACATGTACACGACCGCGCATCCGAGGGCGCGCTGAGCGTGCGGATATCCGACAAAACCTTCAACCTCTGGTAGAGGCGAACCGCACGCGGGGCGCGCGGCGCAAGCCGGGAGCGCAAAACTCGCACCGTAGACTCGAATTCATGACGGCCCAGAGCGAAGAAGCGGCAGTGCTCACTGGCCTCGAGGCTCCCCTCATGGGTCCCACCGGCCGCCCACAGACTGATTTCCCCCTTCCTCCGCCCCTCCGCGGGCATGGGCCTGCGCGAATCATTTCGCTGAGCAATCAGAAGGGTGGTGTCGGCAAGACCACGAGCACCATCAATCTAGGTGCTGCCCTTGCCGAGTACGGGCGTCGCGTCCTCGCCGTCGACTTTGATCCCCAGGGTGCGCTCTCGGCGGGACTCGGGGTACCGACGCACGACGTCCCCACGATTTACGACCTCCTCTTGGGGACCATCAAGAATCCCGCTGAAGCGATCGTCCACACCGCATATCCCAACCTCGATGTGATTCCGGCGAACATCGATCTGTCCGCGGCCGAGGTCCATCTCGTCAACGAGGTGGCGCGGGAGACAATTCTTGCGCGGGTTCTGCGCAAGGTGAGTGACCAGTACGACGTGATCCTCATTGATTGCCAGCCGTCACTGGGGTTACTTACCGTCAATGCACTGACGGCAGCTCACGGCGTGCTGATCCCGCTCGAATGCGAGTATTTCGCGCTACGGGGGGTGGCACTGCTTGTCGAGACCATCGACAAGGTGCGCGACCGACTGAATCCGGCAATCGAACTCGACGGTATTCTTGCCACCATGTATGACGCACGCACGCTGCACTCACGCGAGGTTCTCGAGCGCGTCGTCGACACGTTCGGCAATCAGGTTCTCGAAACGGTCATCGGGCGCACCGTCAAGTTCCCCGACGCAAGCGTTGCGGGCGCACCCATCACGAGCTTCGCGCCCGATCACAGCGCATCTGACGCCTATCGACAGTTGGCCCGAGAACTGATCCATCGTGGCGCCGTCGCCTAGCGACGTCGACGTCGATTCAGGCAGCGAGCTCGGGTCGCCAGAGGCCGCGGGCTTCTCGGTATCGCTGACAAACTTCGATGGTCCGTTCGATCTCCTCCTCACCCTCATCACCAAGCACGAGCTCGACATCACCGAGGTCTCGCTCTCGAGGATCACTGACGAGTTCATCACTTACCTTCGCGGTCTTGACTCGACAGAAGAACTCGATCAGGCCAGCGAGTTCCTGGTGGTCGCGGCAACCCTTCTCGATCTCAAGGTTGCGGGCCTTCTGCCGCAAGGGGAGCTGGTCGATGCCGAGGATGTTGCACTCCTCGAAGCGCGCGACCTCCTGTTCGCCCGTCTGCTGCAATACCGGGCGTTCAAGGAGGCCGCGAGTTGGTTCTCGGTTCAGCTTGAAACGGAGTCGACTCGGCACTTCCGGGCGGTTCGGCTGGAGGAGAAGTACCGCAAACAGACTCCCGAATTGGTGTGGACTCTCACGGCCGACGATTTCGCCGCGATAGCAGCTCTTGCCTTTTCGCCGCGTGAGATACCGACGGTCGGGCTCGATCATCTCCATGCACCCCTCGTGTCGATTCGCGAGCAAGCGGCGCACGTGGTGGCTCTGCTGCGCGGCGGGGATCCGATGACCTTTCGCCAACTCATCGCGGGCGCGACTCAGAAGGGCGTGATCATCGCGCGCTTTCTCGCCATCCTCGAACTCTTCCGCGGTGCATTCGTCGGTTTCGAGCAACTCGAACCGCTCGGAGAGCTGACCATCCGCTGGTCGGCTGAGCACTGGTCGGACGACAGCCTCGCCACCTTGGGAAACGACTATGGAAACTGATAACTCGACGACCACAGACGAGGCTCCTGCCCGTACTGTGACCGATCTGGAGCGCGCTCTCGAGGCGGTGTTCATGGTCGCGGATGAACCGCAGAGCCTAGTGTCGCTCGCCACCGCGGTGAACGCGCCGGTACCTGCCGTGCGCCAAACGATCGAACGACTCGTCGCCGACTACGACGGTGTTGACGGGGGCATCCGTCGAGGATTCGAACTGCGCGAAGTCGGCGGCGGATGGCGCATCTACGTGCGTCCCGAACACGACGACATCGTGCGCGACTTCGTGCTGACCCAGAATCCGACCAGGCTGAGCCAGGCGGCTCTCGAGACGCTCGCGGTTATCGCATACAAGCAGCCCATCAGCCGCGGTGCGATCGCGTCAATTCGCGCGGTCAACGTCGACTCGGTCGTGCGCACTCTGCTCGGTCGCGGCCTCATCACCGAGGCGTTTACCGACAACGAGACGGGCGCCATCCACTACGAGACCACGAGTCTTCTCCTGACGCAGCTCGGGATAAATTCCCTCGACGAGTTGCCGCACATCTCTGCACTTCTCGATGACGGCACAGAAGGTTTCGATGAACGACGCTAGTGATCAGACTGAACCCGCATCCGAGGGGGAGCGACTCCAGAAGGTCATGGCTGCCTCCGGAGTGGCATCCCGACGCGTCTCCGAAGACCTCATTGCACAGGGGCGAGTGACGGTCAACGGCGTTGTGGTCGACGAGCCAGGCCGGCGCGTGCTGCCCACCGACCTCATCACTGTCGACGGCACAGCCATCCAGACGGACACCAGCAAGCGCTACGTGATCCTCAACAAACCTGTCGGGGTCGTCAGTTCCCTCGCGGACGAGCATGGTCGCCCGGATCTTCGCGAGTTCACCAGCGACTACGAGGAACGATTGTTCAACGTTGGTCGGCTCGACGCCAACACTTCGGGCCTTCTCGTGCTCACGAACGACGGCGAACTCGCTCATGTGCTCGCGCATCCGTCGTTCGGTGTGGCGAAGACCTACATTGCCAAGGTGTCTGGTTCCGTGAGTGCGCAGACCATCGGCAAGCTCACCAAGGGCTTCGAACTCGAGGATGGTTTCATCGTCGCGGACAAGGCGCGCATGCTGGGGGCAGCCTCGGGTGGGGCATCCATGGTCGAGATAACACTGCATTCGGGTCGCAACCGTATCGTGCGCCGGATGCTCGACGCCGTCGGTCACCCGGTGCTCGAGCTCGTGCGGCGCCAGTTCGGGCCGCTACATCTTGGCACCCTTCAGGTGGGACAAACCCGCGATCTCACTAAGGTGGAACTCGGCGAGCTGCTGACGATCTCCCGCACCGGGGGCGCCCAGACAGCTCCAGAAGAAGAGGGCACGGTTGGCTGAGCGACGCCTCGCGGGCCCGGTACGCATTGTCGGCTCCGGATTGCTCGGAACGAGCATCGGTCTCGCCCTGCGCGAGCACGGTGTCGACGTCATCCTCGACGACATCTCGCCCTCGGGGCTCGACCTTGCGATCGACTACGGGGCCGGGCGGCGAGCGGCGCCCGATGACCTGCCTCAACTCGTCGTCGTGTGTGTGCCGCCGGATGTCACAGCGCGAGTGGTCGCCGCCGAACTCGCCGCGCATCCTGCTGCCTTGGTCACCGATGTGGCGAGCGTGAAAGTTGCCCCGCTTGAGGAGCTTCGCGCAGCGGGGGCCGACCTGTCGCGCTACATCGGCTCGCACCCGATGGCCGGCCGTGAACGAAGCGGAGCAATCGCCGCGCGCGCCGACCTGTTCATCGGCCGCCCGTGGGTCATCGCTGGCCACGAAGCGATCAGCTACCGCACGGCAGCGCCCGTCGAGCAGCTCGCTCTCGACCTCGGCGCACAACCGATCGAAATGGATGCTGCAGAACACGATCGCAACGTCGCGCTCGTGTCTCACGCCCCGCAACTCGTCGCCACCTTGCTCGCGCGCCGGCTCGGCGGGGCCACTGACTCCGCGGTGTCCCTCGCGGGGCAGGGGCTGCGCGACACCACACGCATTGCCGAGAGTGATCCTGAGCTGTGGGTACAGATCCTCGGCGCGAACGCCGCCCCGGTCGTCGAGATCCTGCGCGCTCTGCGTTCCGATCTCGATGCGGTTCTCGGCGCGCTCGAGGATCCGACGGCTCCGGGCGCGCGTCGGACTATCGCCGAGACTCTCGCGGGCGGGAACGCGGGTGTTGCTCGCATTCCCGGCAAGCACGGCCAGGCCAGCCATTTCAGCCAGATCGTCGTCAAGGTCGACGATGTTCCCGGCGAACTCGCGCGGCTGCTCACCGCGATCGGTGAGTCCGGAGTCAACATGGAAGACCTCAGGCTCGAGCATTCCCCGGGGGCCCAGATCGGGCTCGCGGAGATCTCGGTGTTGCCCGAGGTGGAAGAGCGTCTCGCGACCGAACTCGAGGGTCGCGGTTGGAAGATCGTGGGAGCATTCGCATGAGTACTGTTGTCGCCGTCGATGGGCCGGCCGGAAGCGGCAAGTCCAGCGTTTCGAAGGGAGCGGCTCGCACTCTGGGGTTCGACTATCTCGATACGGGGGCCGCCTATCGTGCTCTCGCGTGGCAGTGCCTTGAAGCCGGCGTCGATACGCTGAGCCCCGGCGACATCGCAGACGAGTTGCCGCGCTTCGAGTACTCCATCGGGACCGACCCCGACGACTACTTCGTGCGGGTCAGTGGCGAGGACGTCACCAGCGACATCCGCGAGCCTCGCGTGACCAACATCGTGAGCGTCATTGCCCGAGTGCCTGAGGTTCGCCAATACATGGTCGACCTGTTCCGCGGCATCATCGAGGCAGCCACGAAGCCCGGGATCATCGTGGAAGGCCGCGACATCACGACGGTAGTTGCCCCCGATGCGCAGGTGCGGATTCTGCTCACGGCATCCGAAGAAGCTAGAATGAGCAGGCGTTCCGCGGAACTCGCGGGGATCGATGCTTCGGTCGCGGCGAAGGCTCTCAGTGACACTGCCCTTAGGGAGCGCGACGCGCAGGACTTGCGCGTCATCGACTTCATGAACGCTGCCGATGGTGTGACCACCATCGACTCCACCGATCTCGACTTCGACCAGACCGTTCAGGCTGTCGTGAGTCTCGTGCACAGTGCAGGCTGAACTGCGCCGCACGTAACAAACATAAGGAACATCCCATGGCTGACGACGAGAACGACGACTTTCCGGAACTCGACACCGCGCTGGCCGACCGCATCCGAGGGATCGACGACGACGAAGCTGCCCAGCGAGCCAATGCGCTGCGTCAGGGCCTCACGGAGTACGAGCTCGAAGACGATGACCTCGACATTCTCGATACGGCCACCGAAGACCCTGACGCGATCGTCTACCTCCCGGCGTTGCCGGTGTTGGCGATCGTCGGGCGCCCCAACGTGGGCAAGTCTGCGCTCGTGAACCGCATCATCGGTCGCCGCGAGGCAGTAGTCCAGGACACTCCCGGCGTCACTCGCGACCGCGTCAACTACAAGGCCGAGTGGGCCGACCGAAAGTTCACCATTGTGGACACCGGCGGTTGGGAGCCCGACGCAAAGGGCATCAACGCGTCGGTTGCGGCCCAGGCCGAGGTTGCGATCGATCTTGCCGATGCTGTGCTGTTCGTCGTGGACGCCACAGTCGGTGCAACCGCAACCGATGAGCATGTGGTCCGGATGCTGCGTGCCACCAAGAAGCCGGTCATGCTCGTCGCCAACAAGGTCGACGACGTGCGCCAAGAGCCCGAAGCTGCAGCGCTTTGGTCGCTCGGGCTCGGCCAGCCATGGCCGGTGTCCGCTGTGCACGGTCGCGGAGTAGCCGACCTTCTCGATCACGTTCTCACCGTGCTGCCGACAGTGTCCGCTGTCGCGAAGGAGGAGGTCGGGGGTCCGCGTCGTGTGGCGATCCTCGGGCGCCCCAACGTCGGCAAGTCGAGTTTGCTCAACAAGACCGCGGGGGAGGAGCGGGTCGTCGTCAACGAGATGGCCGGCACCACACGTGACCCTGTTGACGAGCAGATCGAGCTCGGCGGCAAGTTCTGGCGCTTCGTGGACACCGCGGGCATCCGTCGCCGGGTGAATCTGGCCCAGGGCGCAGACTTTTACGCGACGCTGCGTACGTCGGCCGCCCTCGAGAAGGCCGAGGTGGCCGTCGTCGTGCTCGACGTTTCCCAGCCCATCAGCGTGCAAGATCTCAAGATCGTCGACCTCGTGCTCGAATCGGGGCGCGCACTCGTGCTCGCGTACAACAAGTGGGACCTCCTCGACGACGAGCGTCGCATCTACCTCGAGCGCGAGATTGAACAGGACCTCAGCCATGTGGCATGGGCGCCACGGGTGAACATTTCTGCGAAGACAGGTCGCCACCTCGAGAAGCTGGTCCCTGCACTCGAGCTCGCACTCGAGTCGTGGGACACGCGCATTCCGACCGGAAAGTTCAACGCGTTGCTCGCGGAACTCACGGCCGAGCATCCGCACCCCGTGCGGGGAGGCAAGCAGCCGCGCATTCTGTTCGGAACCCAGGCAGCATCTCGTCCACCGACGTTCGTGCTCTTCACCACGGGCTTCCTCGACCCCCAGTACCGCAGGTTCATCACCCGTCGACTGCGGGAGATTTTCGGATTCGAGGGCAGCCCGATCAACGTGAACATGCGCGTGCGCGAGAAGCGCAAGCGCTAGGGGTTCTTGATGTTCGAACTCCTCCGGCCCCTCGACAAGTTCGCGGCAGGCAAGCAGGTGAGCGTTCGGATCGATCCCGATCTCGTGGATCATCCGCGCACGAGACGATCGTTTCGCGGAATCCGGTGGATTCTTGCAGCGGAAGTACTGATCGGCGTTGCCGCCGTCGTCATCTCGGTCGTCTTGACGCTGCAGGGCGTCACGGTTCCCTGGGCGGTGTGGTTTCGCAGTGTCGTGGTGCTCGGTATTACAGCGACCCTGTACTACTTTGCTACGCGGGGTGCGGAAGGTTACTACTGGGGTTACAGCCGTTTGCGGCTCTTCAGCAGGATCTTCCCTATTGTGACTCTCGTGATCGCGACAATTCCAGGGTTGTACCCGCTCTGGATGACGATCGAGCAGATCCTGTTCAGCTTGCTTCTGATTGGCATCGGAGACATTCTGACGACCGACCACATGCGCGCGGCATTCCCGCGGCCCTCTCGTTCTGTGCCCGCGGAGCCCACAGAGGATGGCCGATGAGTCCGTTCAATGATCTTCCGCGGCGCCCACACGAGAAGGGTGACGCGTGGGTTATCGGGCCGGGTGGCGAACGATATTGGGGCACGTATGGGGCAGCGGGTTTGCTCGTGTGGCACCGTACTCTCGGAGTGCTTCTTCAGCACCGTGTTGCGTGGAGCCACTACGGCGGCACCTGGGGTTTGCCCGGGGGAGCGCGCAAAGAGAACGAGAGCGCGGTGGATGCCGCGTTCCGCGAGGCCAACGAGGAGGCTGGCGTTCCCGGCGACCTGCTGCGCGTGATGTCGTCGAGCGTGTCGGACCGGGGGGTCTGGACGTACACCACGGTTGTTGTCGAGGCACTCGAGGTGTTCACACCTGTTATCGGTGACGCCGAGAGCGAGGCGTTGGCCTGGGTGGCGATTGCCGACGTGGATGCGCTGCCATTGCATCCGGGTTTCGCCGCCAGCTGGCCCGCGTTGCGAGCGCAGCTGGCGTGACGAACCCGCGTTCGGGTTAGTGCCCGGCGCCCCATTCGGCGTCACCGGCGAGTTCGGGGTCAGGCTTCGGGACGAAGAATGACACCGCGAATGCGAACAGTGAGAGGATCGCGCCGGCCGTGAAGGCCCAGTGGATTCCGCCGGCTTCTGCCGCGACATCCGACAGTCCCTCGTTCTGGAACGCGAACGTGCCAGCAGTGAGTAGCGCGATGAACAAGGCGGTTCCCGCTGCGCCGGCGAGTTGCTGCACGGTGCCGATCGTGGCGGAGCCGTGCGAGTACTGGTGCGGCTTGAGCGCGCCCAACGACGATGTGAAAAGCGGCGTGAACATGAAGGCGAGGCCGACGCTCAGGGCGATATGCGTGACGAGCACGAGGTACCACGGGGTGTTCTCCGTGAACAGGGTCATGCTCCACAGCACAAGACTCACCCACGCTGCCGCGGGGACGACAAGGGGGCGCGGCCCGACCTTGTCGTAGAGTCTGCCGACGAACGGGCCCGCGATACCCATCAGGAGGCTTCCGGGTACGAGCATCAGGCCACTCTGTAGCGGCGTGAGACCGAGCACGTTCTGCGTGTAGATGGGGAGCAGGATGATCGTTCCAAACAGCGTGGCCATCATGATCACCATGAGGATCACACCGACGGCGAACCCGCGTGACCTGAACGTGCGCAGGTCGAGGAAGGCGCGGTCGCCACGCTGAAGCGCGAACTGGCGAAGGATGAACAGCCCCAAAGCCACAACCCCGACTCCGACGGGGATCCACGGAGAGACAACGGCGGCGCCAGCCGCAGACTCGCCGAGGGAGCTGAGGCCGTAGATGAGCCCGCCGAATGCGAACGCGGAAAGTATCACGCTCAGTGAATCGAGCGGCACCTTGCGCGTCTCGGTCACGTTCTGCACTCTGGTTGCGCCGAGGACAAGCGCGAGCACGGCGACGGGCAGCACGAAGATGAAGATCCAACGCCAGTCGAAGGCGGAGAGGATAAGCCCAGCGATCGCCGGCCCCGCCGCGGGTGCGACGGACATCACGATCGAGATGTTTCCCATGGTCTTGCCACGAGCGTGTGGGGGAACGAGCTGCATCACCGTGGTCATGAGCAGCGGCAGCATGATCGCGGTACCGCTGGCTTGGACGACGCGACCGACAAGCAGTACTTCGAAGCCGGGAGCGACTGCTGCAATGAGCGTTCCGCTGGTGAACAAGCTCATCGCAAGAATGAATACGGTACGTGTGCTGAGTCTTTGCATGAGCCAGCCGGTCGTCGGAATGACGACGGCCATGGTGAGCATGAACGCCGTAGACAGCCATTGGGCGGTGCTGGGCTCGATGCGGAGATCAGTCATGAGGCGAGGTATTGCGACCCCGATAATGGTCTCGTTGAGGAACACCACAAAAGTGGCAACGAGCATGAGATTGATGACCAGGCTGTTGCGCTTGCCGTGGTCGGGCTTCACCGGATCAGCGGTGGGGGATTCGGTGGAGATGGCGTCAGACAAAAATGATCCCGTCGGTCAGGCTGGTGGAAGACGCGAACTATCGGTTCGCACCCGAAGTAAACGTTGTGAACATCCTGTCGTATTCCCCCGACATTGCTCCAGTGGACATCCTCACTGACATTCAGCCTCCCGCGAACACGCTAAGCTATTCGAGTTGTCACGGGCTGTAGCGCAGCTTGGTAGCGCACCTGACTGGGGGTTAGGTGCAGGAGAGCGGCGAGAGTCCAATAACTAAATAGCGGGATGTAGCGCAGCTTGGTAGCGCACTTGACTGGGGGTCAAGGGGCCGCAGGTTCAAATCCTGTCATCCCGACGGAAAATGCCTGATGAGACGCAAGTTTTGTCAGGCATTCGTCGTTTCCGGAGTCTCAATTTCTGGTCCCCTTTTGGTCCCCTAAAAGGTTGGGCTTTCATGCCGATGACTCTTGCGCGGTCGGTTCTGCGACGAGGGGGGACCAGAAGGGGACCAATTCGCCAAAAATGCGTTCGCTTGCTTGGCTGCGGAGGCCAGTTGGCGGTGGTCTGGGTGGAGGTATTGGCGGGTCGTTTCGAGTGATTTGTGGCCGAGGATCTTCTGCAGGACGTGCAGCGGGACCCCGGCGTCGGCTATCCAGGTCGCGCCGGTGTGGCGGAGGCCGTGTCGAGTCAGGTTGGGCAGTCCCAGCTCGGTGACGAGGGTGTCCCAGTGGGTCGCATCCCGGACGGTCGCGGTCGTGAGCACTCCGCCTCGTGGCCCGCGAAGGAGCGGAGCGTCGGGTTCGCGGCGATCGATGAGTCGGCGCAGGACCTCTTCGAGCGGCTGCAGGATCGGCACGGGACGGCTTTCGCGACCTTTGGTCTGCTTGGTCACGAGGCCGCCGGCACCTGGGTAGGTTTGGCGTTCGATGGTGACGATCCGGTTCTTCCAGTCGACGTCGCCGACCCGGAGTCCGGCGATCTCGGAGCCTCGGGCGGCGAGTAGGGCGCAGAGCATGATGTGGTCTGAGTAGCACTGATGCACTGCCGCGCAGTCGGCGGCGAGCTTGAGCAGGGTGGGCAGATCGGGGATGGCGTGGGCGCGCGGGGAGTCGTTCGCGGTGTTCAGTTGGAGGGCGTTCTTGTGCAGGCTGCGCCGGGAGCGGTTCTTCGCCGGGTTCACGCCGATGAGGTCGTCGCGGACCGCTTCATCCAGGACGCGGACGAGCGGTGCGATCGAGTTCTTGATGACAGATGCGGAGTAGCGGGTCTCCCAGTCGTCGATGGTGCGGTCGATCTGGCCGGCCGTGATCGAGGCCACTGTGAGGTGCCCGAGCGCAGGCAGCACCCGCAGACGCAGGCCCGCGTGGTAGTTGTCGGCAGTCGAGGTCGGGTCCAGGCCTCGCATCCACCGCGGGCCGATGGAGGTCACGTAGTCGGATAGCTTCATCTCGGGGTCGACGCCGTTGACGGAAGCCTTGCGCAGCTGGTTGAAGAACGACTCAGCGGCAGCCTCGTCGGGCACGATGCTGGTGCGGATCATACGCTTCTTGCTGACGGGATCGGTCCACCGCACCCTGGCGCGAATGCCGTAGCTGCGCTCCTCGGTGTCGGTGGAAAGCTTGACGCCGACTGGCGGGATGGGCGGCGGCTCAGGCGTCGGCTCGCTCATCGTTGCGTTCCAGTCCTGCCAGCCAGGAGTCGACGGCCTTGAGGCGGTAGCGGGCGATCCCCCCGAGTCTGATAAACGGCGGACCCTTCTTCTCACTGCGCCACCGCGACAGAGTCGACTCGGACACCTTCAGGTACTGGGCGAGCTCACGGCTGTACATCAGAGGAGAGACGAGAACCTGCGCGGGTGCATCGCCACTCACTGGGCCTCACCGGCCAGGCCGCCCAGCCAATCGTCTTCGCGCTGCTGGCGCCGCTTGACGTCGGCAGTGAGGAAGTCGATGAAGTCTTGTTCGCGATCCGTGAGGGTCGTTTCGCCGCCCTGGTCGGTCGTCTCCTCGCCGGGCCAATCGGTAGTGCGGGTGGGCCGGTCGCGGTCGAGGCGGGTGCCGGATGTGGCGACCCAGTCGCGGAGTCGTTCGCGGGCGTCGGCGAAGTCGGCGTGCCAGCCGATTGGTGCGGAGCCGTCTTGTTCGGGGTCGTAGGCGCCGAGCCAGTGCAGGTGCAGGGCGGACAGTTCCCAGACGAGTTCGGGGTGGCGGTGCCAGGCCGGCGGGATGATCGTGGCGGGCAGGCCGTAAGTGCGGCGCAGCCAGTGAACCCAGGTGTTGAGGGTGAGCCATTCGTGTGCGGCGTCGCTTGCGGATAGGACGTTCCAGTTGATCGGGCGCGGCGGCGCGGGCAGGTCTTCCTCGGCGTAGTCTTCGCCGCGGTCGTCAGCGTCGAGGTCCTCGAACTCGGGGAAATCGAGTTGCGGGTCGGGCTCGTCTGGTTCTGGGGCATCGGGGATGTGGTCGGTCATGGTGGATCTCCGGTCTGGAGGGGCTGCTGGCGGCAGGCGAGAAGGGGGCGTTGCCCGCCGCCAGCGGTTCAGGAGTTAGAAGGGGATCTCGTCGCCCGCGATGGGGCTGGTGTGGCCGCTGGGTGCGATGGTGGCGAGTTCGCGGGCTCGTGCGGTGGGTTTGCGTCCTCGGCCGGTTTTGGCCGGCTCGGGCTCCTCGGCGGCGGGCGCGTCCTGGCCGGCCTCGACTCCGGCGGCGGGTGCTCGGCGGGTGCGGTCGACGGTGTAGGGGTGGCGGAGGCTGTCGTGGCCGATGCGTTTGGCGACGAACTCCTCACCGTGCTGGGTTTGGCCCTCGAACTCGTAGTCGTATTCGCGGACGTATCCTTCGGCGATGAATTTGTCGCCTTTCTTGAACAGTTCGTGGGCGGTCTCGGCGGATTTGCGGTAGATGGCGAGGTCGTGGAAGGTGTTGTCGAGTTGGGTGAAGCTGCCGTCGTCCTGGCGTTGGAAGTGTTCCTGGCCGAAGCGGAACGACAGTCGGGCCTCGTTCTGTTTGGTGTAGGTCAGCTGGGGGTCGGTAACGATGAATCCGGCCGCGGACTGCTGGGTGTGGATGGGCACGGTGCCGCCTTCCTGAACGTGGGTGCGTCCGGCGGTTCCGGGCGCGGTGTGCCAGTTAGGTGCCGGTGCGTTCCGGCTCAGGCGCTGTCGCGCAGTTGATCCTCGATCGCTGCCCGGTCAACCCGGAGCTGGCCGACGTCGCGGCGGGCGGTCCAGGGTCGCAGGTGGGCCACGATCGGCGGTGCGGAGCGCAGCAGCACGACGCCGGTGCCGAAGGGGAGGGTTCTAAGCACGTCGGGCGGCATGACCGGGACGCGGCGGATGGAGCTTTGGTAGGAGCGGCCGCCGTGGGAGTCGCGGCTGATCGAGTCGGTGGTGTCGTCGCGTTCGCCCAGCAGTGCGGAGATGTCTTGCAGGTCTCTGGCGTTGGCGGCCCCGCCGAGGATGACTTTCACGATCGAGGCATCCCAGATCGCTCCCGCGTTCTCGGTACCCCATTTCTCCCGGGCTTGGGCGAGGGACTGCAGCACGGGAAGGGTCGTGATGCCGGTGCCGCCGCCCTCGGCCATCAGCATGGGCAGCGAGGGCAACGGCGCGAGATTGCCGATCTCGTCTAGGGCGAGCAGTAGCGGCGGGTCCAGGCGTGCACCGGCCGAGCGGGCCGCGGCTTTCCGGGCGGTCTCGACCAGATCCTCGATCAGCGCGGCGACGAGCGCAGACGATGCGCCTGCCCCGGCACCGGTGGCGAGAAGGTACAGCGTGCCGTTCTCCTGGAGGAATGAGGTGGGGTCGAAGGATTCGCTGTCTCTGGGGGTGACGGCGTCGAGGACGCGGGGGTCGGCGAGGGCCGAGAAGGCGAGGCCGACGCCTTGCCAGATGGAGTCTCGGGTGCGGGGGTCTGCCTGGATCATCGAGTCCAGCGACTCTGCCCACCCCTCCGCAGCATCCGGCGAGGTGGCAAGGATGCGCACGGCGTCGGCGGCGACGGCCGGGTTCAGCGCCCACTGATACAGGGAGCGGGCATCCCTCCCGTCGAGGGCGGCGGCGTGCAGCAGCCCTTGGATCGCCGCCCGGGTTTTGCCCTCCCAGAACCCGCCGGACTCGACCCCGCCTCCGCCGAGACCCGTAGCGGCGGCAAGTCCGGTGGCGCGGATCATCGCGGTCAACGGGTCGTCGCAGCCGCGAACCGGCGACCACCGCAGCCCGGCGGGAAGACCCGGCGCCAACTGTTGCGGGTCGAAGACGGCGACCGGTCCAAGTTTCTGGCGTGCGGTCAGAGTCGCGGTGAGGTTGTCGGGCCGGGTGCTGGTTGTGACGACAGCGCCGGGGGCGTCGAGGATCATATTGATGACCAGATGCAGGCCCTTGCCGGACCGGGGTGGCCCGATGAGCAGGATGGAGTCCTCCACAGTTGCCCAGACCTGCCGACCGCGCGACGAGCCCAGCAGGTAGCCCAGTTGCGCAGGTGTGGGCTTCCCGACGAGGGCCGGGCGGAGGACTGCGGCGCGACGGGTGAGGGTGCGGGGCGAGGCGACCCGGGCGATGTCGCCGGCATCGGCGATCCCGGCGAGACGGTGATGCGGGGATGCCTGGCGGCGTCCGCGCCACCACACCACCCCGGCCACAGTCGGTGCGGCGACCACTAGCAGCAGGACGGTCGTCACGACCCAGAACATGACCGGGTTCAGGCCCGGCGCGCCGGTCGCGCCTCCGGGGTCCAGCGGGGACGCGAGCACGCTGAGCCCGGCGGTGAGAGCACCGCGGGGCGCAGGCAGCTCTCCCAGCCACGCGGTCACGGAGGCTGCGGCCCGCAGGACGAGCCCGAGGCCGACGATCCCGGCGATCAGGCCCAGGGCAAGGTTCAGCAGTTCGTCACCACCGGCAGGCTGGGGGTGTGTGCCACTCATGGCGTGTATCGGATGATGGTGGTGCCGGAGACGGTGCCGAACAGGATCGCCCCGCGCACCGCTTCGGGCAGTGGCCCGAGGTCGAGCAGGCCGCGCCCTCTGCCGGTTGGGTCGGCGCTGGAGCTGGTGAGGATGGCGGCGACCTCGATGTCCTCGCCCGGGACGAACCCGTCCCCGGTCACCTCGAGCAGCGTCGCCAGTCTCACGGTCCGCACCGCCGGGATCGGCGAGGCAGCTGTATCCAGCAGTTCCGGCAGCGAGGTGGGCGCGGGCAGTGGCGGGGCGAAGGTCGAGCGGCGCGTCGGCGGGCGGATGATGTCGGCGAAGACCCGCCCGGCCGTGTCGGTGAGCTCGACCCGGACGGGGCTGGCGTGCTGTTCGGCGATGGCGGACAGGATCCGGCCCAGCAGCGTCCGGTCGATCGGCCCGGTGACGAACATTTCCCCGTCGACCAGAACACTCATCGTGGCATCCTCGTGCTCGGTCACCTGCGCCAGCGGCAAACGGCCCGTGCCGGTCATCGTCCGGACACCGGGGGAATCGCCTCGGACGGGGCGTCCGAAGTACTGGACCCTCGGGAGACTCGCTCCATCTTGGAGCTCGTGTCGAACAACCGGGCCTCATCAGGATGCAGCTGATGTTGCGTGAGGAAGCTGGAGCCCTTGATCTGCCAGAGGCCCTGCCCGGTGCCGAGCCCGGGCAGCAGTTTGCGTTCCGTGCCGGTCAGCCCGAGGGCCGCCGCAGTCGCCCCCAACTGGTCGGATTCCTGCCGGTAGATGATCCTCGTCTCTGCGTTGGCCAACAGGGACGAGGCGAGCGAGCGCATGGCACTGCCAGCGTCACCCACATTGTCGAGGTCGCTGAGCTTGTGGAAAATGAGCATGTTCGCGATCCCGTAGTGCCGGGCGAGCCTCCACTGGGCATCCATCCTGCGCAGCAGCGAGGGGTGGGACATGAGCCGCCATGCTTCGTCGTAGATGACCCACCGCTGCCCGCCGTCCGGATCCAGCAGCGCGGATTCCATCCACGCGGAGGCGCACGTCATCAACACCGAGACCAGGGCGTTGTTCTCCGCGACCCGGGACAGATCCAGCGACACCATCGGCAGCGACGGGTCGAAACGGACCGTGGAGGGACCGTCGAACAGGCCGGCGAGATCCCCGGCGACCAGACGGCGCAAGGCGTGGCCGGCCATCCGGCCGTCCTCCGCGAGCCGCTCATCCTGCCCCGGGTCCGGGGCCAACAACCGGTCGACGACCAGCGGCAGCACCGGCACCGGCACGCTCGAGACTGCTGAGCGCAGGGCCATGTCGATCGCGGTGTGCTCCACCGGGGTCAACGCCCTGCCCAGCACGGTCTCGGTCAGAGCACCGATCAGGTCCCGCCGTCGGGCGGCGAGCTGCGAGGCCCACTCCGAGTCGGGAATGTGGGACGGACGGTGGCCCTCGTCCAGCGGGTTCAGCCGTGCGGGCAGCCCGTGGCCGAGGACGATCGCCCGCCCACCGACGGCCTCGGCGACGGCCGTGTGTTCGCCTTTCGGGTCGCCGGGCACGTAGACGCGACGGCCAAAGGGGATGGAGCGGGTGTAGAGGCTCTTGGCCAGCGACGACTTGCCCGAGCCGACGATTCCGGCCAACACGATGTTCGGGGCGGTGATGAGGCCCTTGGCGTAGAGCACCCACGGGTCGTAGACGAACGAGCCACCACTGTAGAGATCCTGGCCGACGAAGATCCCCTCCGAACCCAGCCCGCCCTCGGCCAGGAACGGGTAAGCGCCCGCCAGCGCGGCGGAGGTGTCCTGGTGCGCCGGAACGCGCAACCGCCGGTAGGAGCGCAACGCTGCCGGTCCCGCCTCCCCGCCCGCCGGAAGGTACTGGACGCTGCCCGCCTCGGTGCGCGCCGCGTTCGCCTCGGCGACGCTCCGATCCCGCTTTGCCCGCCGAGCCTCGCCCCTCATCCGCTCGGTCGCGGCACGTCGGGTGCGGCGCTGGCGACGCTTCTCGCCAGAAGGAGTCAGGAAGCCCGTGATGTGCACGGTTGGCTGATCGGGGTCCTGCGCCATGTGATTTCCTTCTTCGCTGCTCTGGTCTTCTTCGTTGCTCTGGGAGAGGTGCGTTGCAGTTCCTGCCATGCCGGAGGCCAGCCCGGTATCCTGAGAGCGAACGGAAGGGAGCCTGGAATGACTGATGTGCTGCCCCATGCCGTCTTGGAGCGGGACCGGGACGCGATCCGTGCGACGCTCGCCGCCCACGGGGTGACCGAAGCAGGCGTGTTCGGCTCGGTGGCCCGGCACGAGGACAGCGGACGTTCCGATCTGGATCTGATCGTCACCTTCGGCCCGGGCGCCCGCCGCGACTTGGTGCGCCTGACAGACGAACTCGCCCAGCTCACCGGGTTATCGGTTGATGTTGTCGACCAGGAGAAGGTGCTGGACCGGGCACGTCGAACCGGGATCGGCTACAGCATCCTGCGCGACACGGTCCCCTTGTGAGCCCGGAGGACGCCGAGGCCATCCTTGCCCTGCAAGTTGAGGTGAACGTTGCCCTCCAGCTCGCGGCCGACGAAGCCTCATACCGGCAGGACTGGCGGATTCAGTACGCCGCCGAGCGTGTCCTCGAGCGGGTCTTCCAAGCCGCACAGGCCCTGCCCGAGATCCGCCGGGAGCGGTACTTCGGAGGCGATGGTTTTCAGGCTCTGCGCGGGATGCGCAACCGGCTCGCCCACAATTACCTCGCCATCGACGACGACATCCTGTGGGAATCCCTCAGCGTCGACATCCCGCAGGTTCACGACCGGCTCCACGCTGACGCGGCAGCAGCGGGCATGCTGATCGGGGAGCTGATGGCCGGGCAGGACACCGACGGCGAGAGCTGGCGGCGCACCCACCTCGGCCGCATCGACCCGGAGTAAGACTGACCCGAGATCACAACCCGCGGGCCAGCGGTAGTGCGGCCGCGACGAACCCCTGGGCCTGCTGCCCGTAAAGACGCCGTGTCTCCAGGGAGGCTTGGACGGCGGCCTGCTGGATCGCGGAGACCGCCGCCTCGAGCGCGTGCGGGGTGGTTGCGGTCACGGCGATGAGGGCGGTGTAGCGGAGGATGCCGTGGCCGGCGACGAGGTCGGCTTCCTGTTGGAGCACGTCGGCGTATTCGGCGCTGATCGCGGCGTCCTCGATCTGGCCGATCTTGGTGCGTTGGGCGTGGTCGCTGATGTGTTCGGTTTTCTTGCGTCGGATGTCGCGGGCGGCGGCATCCGGGCGGATGGGATCGTAGATGATCGACACCGCCCGGCGCACCCCGGAGGACAGCAGCACCGGGGCAAGGAACCCCGGGTAGACCATCGCGCGGGGCCATTCGGATACCCGGAGCACGGCGTGGTGGGCGGAGTCCGAGCGCAGGGTTGTCCAGGTCTCCTCGACAGCGAGGGGACCCGCGGCGGCGAGGTCTCGGCCGACGTCGCTGTGCCGTTCCAGGGTGGCGGCCACGGCGGGGTCGTAGGCGCTTCGCAGCATGACGGCCAACTGTTCGGGCGTGTGCCAAGGGGCGGGCCGCAGGTCCGCGGCGCGCAGGGCTGCTGTGAGGGCATCCATGTCCTGCCGCAACACCCGCCCGGCGCCGGTGATGCCGCCGCCGGCTGCGCGGATGGCGCGGGATGCGGCACGCATGTCGAGGGACAGGGAGATGGTGGTCACGTGCCGTTCGGCGGCGGGACCGGCGCGGTCGATGAGTTCGGCGTAGGTGCGGGCGACCCAGGAGCCGTCGTCGATGCCACGCTCGCGCCACCATGCGTCCAGGCCGGTGCCGGAGTCGGGGATGGTCCGCTCGAGCACCTGCGCCCGGGCGATCCTCGGGGAGCGGCACAAGGACGAGAGGACCCGCCCCCAGGACTCCACCCGGCGCTGCTGCTCGCCGGGGTCGAGCAGAACGAACGCCGGATGGGTTACTTCCAGGATTGCGGTGAGGGTCGCGGCGTGCGGGTCGTGGACCATGACCGCCCCGGTTTCGGGGTCCTCCAGTTGACGTAGTGGTGCACCGTCTCCGGGCAGGGCCAGGGTTCCGGCGGGACGCGGGTGGGCGATGCGGCGCCGGTAGCGGGTCTGACCGCGGGCGACCCGCAGCAGCCAGTGGGCGGTGACCGGAAGCCATTCGACCGCCGGACGCCCGGCGACCCGCACCCAGGTCAGCGCCGCCGCTCCCACCCACAGGGGTGAGGTCCACAGGAGCCCGCTCGAGCCTGCCGCGTAGAGGCTGATGATGACGGTCAGTAGGCCTAGGGCGGCGGTTGCGAGTCGGGGTGCGGACAGGCCGAGGAGGATGCCTCGGCGGGTGAGGCGGGAGAATTTCACTGGCCGCAGCGGGAACTCCGACGTGCCATTAGGGGAGGTCATGGGGCGTCTCCGGTCTTCGGGGGTGCCGGTGGGGGGACGGCTGGCGGTGCACCTCGGGTGGGCGGTGCAGGGGAGGGTGGGGTTTGGGTGGCGGCTCCCGCGTGCGCGTCGGTGGCTCCGGCGACTGTGGCTCCGGCGCGCGGTCCCGCTTCGGCCGCGCCTGTGACGATCTGGGCGCCGATCACGGCGGCTGCGGCAGGGCCGGCCGCTGCCGCAGCGCCACCGGCTGCGGCGCCTCCTCCGGCCCGTCCTGCTACTGCCGAGCCCCCGGTGGCAGCTCCCGCTCCTGCGGTGCCGGTGCTCGCGGTCGCGCCTCCCGGCGCTGAGCCGGACGGCGGGGCCGGGGTGCCGCCGAGCACGCTCTTCGCGATTCCAGAGGCAGAAGGACTGGTGGGCAGGGGAAGGGGCCGGTTCATGGCCTGCTTGGCTTCTTGTTCCGTGGAGATCGCGTGGTACATGTCGAACCCCACAAAGCTGATCAGTTTGTAGACGAGGTAGGGGGCGAAGGCGGCGACCAGTAGCAGCACGACTCCGGCGAGGGGGTCGGCTACGGATTGCAGGTCGAGGTCGATTGGGGCGTCCATCTGCACCACCGCGACAAGAAACACGAGGACGACAACGAACTTGGAGACGATCAGGGCGAGTACGGAGGCGGCCCATTTCCCGACCCAGCCGCGGGTCGCATCCCAGGACGCCCCAGCCAGAGCCAGGGGTGCAAGGACGATCGCCACCAGCAGCAGTGCTTTGCGGATGAGTAGGGAGAACCACACGGTCGCGGTGCCGGCGATGGCCAGGAAACCGAGGAACAGGGTGACGATGACACCCACGCCGGGGGAGGCGATCGAGATGGTGGCAAGGCCCGCGAACAGGGCACCGATGCGCACACCCATCTCGGACATGGTCATTCCGGCGGCCTGGACGATGCCGACGGTGAGCTGGTCGGTGACTTCCAGCAGTGTTGTCGCCAGGCCGATGACGAGGAACGCGCCGAGGACACTTTTCGCGGATCCGGTCGCAGCGCGGGCCAGGGCGCCGGGATCGCGACGGATCATGCCGGTGATGAGCTGGGCGAGGAAGAAGATCACGGTCACGATCACCGCGATCCCGAACACGAGGCTGTAGACGGACTGGTAGGCGGGGTTGCCAAGGTCTACGAGGGTGGTCTGGTCGATCAGGGTCCACACGGTCTGGAACAGCCAGCCAGCGGTCGCGCCGACGGCGTTTGCGAGCCACTCGAATGGGGCGGTGACCAGTGTGGCGGCGCCCTCGCCGGCCGCTGCGCACACGTCGGAGATGACGGGGACATCGCACACGCTCACAGCTTCGCCTTTACTTCCGGTTCAGACGGTCTGGCCGACGCCCCAGGCGAAGTTCACCAGGGCGACGGCGCTGCCGCAGACGACGGCCGCGAGGCAGGAAACGAGAACACCGGTCTTCCCCCTTGAGGCCAGGTGCGGGTTGGAGCTGGAGGCACCGAAGCCCCAGATGATCGCGCTGATGATGAGGGCCAGCACGGCGAGGATGAGGCCGACCGTCATCACTGCGCCGACGATGGTTCGCAACTGCTCGATGCCCGGCAGCCCATTGTCGTTCGGGGGGATGTCGATGTTGGGCAGCACCCGCGTGAGCGCAAGAAGGGGGAAGGTCGGGTCGTGCACGGCAGCTCCAAGGTGTTCGGGCGAAACCGGTCGGCTTCACAAGAGCAGGTGCGCGGGCCCCGCCACCGCCCCGAGTGGGACTCAGAGAGTGGAGCCGAGGTCGATGAGCCAGTTCACCCAGGCGACCCCGGCACCGGCCAGGCAGGATGCGCCGACGGCCACGACCAGCCCGGTGCGCGCCTTGACCGCGGCGGGGATGTTGCCGGTCGAGGAGGCGACCGCCCAGATGATCGCGCAGAGCAGCAGCATCAGCACCGCCACGATCAGCACGAAGCTCAACAGCGCCCCGGCGATCTGCACCAGCGCGTCCGAGCCGGACAAGGCCCCAACGTCAGGGAACACGTCGCCTGGCATCACGGCGTCGCCGTCCCGCTCGGTGACGGTGTGGGTGTGGGTGATGGGGTGGGGCTCTTGCAGGCGGGCTGTCCGCCGCCGACAGCGGCGTCGATGCCTTCGGCGTGGTGCTCGGTGAGCCAGGTCAGGGAGTTGATGGTGTCGTGGCCCCAGCCGCCGGGGCGGATTTCGAAGTGCAGGTGCGGGCCGGTGCTGTGACCGGAGGAGCCGACATCGCCGATCCAGTCCCCGGCCCGGACGATCTGCCCGGGGCTGACGTGGATGCCGGTGTCCCACATATGCAAATACACCGATGCGACCCGCTGGCCGTCGACGGTGTGTTCGAGGACGATGATGTTCCCCCAACTGCTGTCGTATCCGGCCAGCACGACCAGTCCATCGGCGGTGGCGAGGATCGGGGTGCCATCCGCGGCCGGGAAGTCGGTGCCCTGGTGGAATGCCCTCTCCCCGGTGAACGGGTCGGTGCGCCACCCGTAGGAGTCGGAGATCGAGTAGGAACCGGCCGGCAGGGGCATCACGACGCGGGTGGTCTCGGGCACGACCGGAGTGCCGTCGGTGACACCCGCAGGGGCGTGGGCGGGCGCGCAGGCGGCGAGGGCAGGGCCGGCCAGTAGCGGCACGGCGACCAAACCCATCGGGACGACCAGTGTGAGCAGGACCGCCAAGGTCACCGTGAGCCGCTTCATCGCAGCGGCTCACCCAGGATTGACAGGCGCAGCAGCCGGCAGGAGTCCTCGGTGCTCGAGTTCGGGGTGCTCGGGCGGTCGGTGGCTGGAGGGCAGGAGAGGAACATCGTGAACGCGACCGGGAACTGTTTGCGGGTGGTTTGCCCGAACCACTCGCCCGCTCGCACCCGGGTGCCCTCAACGGTCACTGCGGTCGTTCCGGCGGGTAGGGGATTGGCCGGGTCGCCGACGATGCCAGACCAAGACTCCGGGATGGTGGCCGTGTCGATGACCAGCCGCTGGGTGGTCGCGTACTCTGCCAGTTGCTCCCACTGGGCGGCGGTCGGCAGGTAGCCTGCGGCGTCCGCGTAGAGGCCGGGCACGTCCTCGCCGGACGGGTCGCCCACGGCCACCAGGGCATCGAGGATCGCGGCCGTACCGCCTGGGGTGGTGGTGTCCCAGTCGAAGAGGACGGCGGCCACGCGCCGGCCGAACAACACCGCGTCCATCGACGGCCTCACGCTCGCTGTACCCGGTGGTGTACGGGCGGCCGGTGCCCGGGTGGCGGGGCTTGTCGGTGCGGGGGTGTGGCCGCCGCCGAGCAGCAGGCCGATGACGCCGATCGCCATGAGGGCCAAGAGTACGGCGGTGACGGCGAGAACGATGACGAGGGTGCGTCGGGTGGAGAACAGGGTCCGCATGATCCAGAGGTGCGCGGGGCTGTTCAGGCGGTGTCGCGGCGGTGTTTGCGCACCACTTCGAGGAACTCGGCTGAGCGTTGCTGCCAGTCCGCGACCTGCTCCCACTGTGCTCCGGTCAGCGCCCGCGCGATCTCCTGCGGGTCGTAGTGAAGCCACCAGTAGTCCGTCTCGGACAGCATCACCAGCAGGACCCGGGCGCTGAACTGGCGCGGCTCGGCGGGGGCTTGGCGGGCCGGGGTTCCAGTGCCGGGGGTGCCGGGGCGTGCTCGGGCTGCTTTCGCGCGGGCGAGGGCCCGCCGGGCTCCCTCGGCGGCGGCATCCTGCCCGCTGACTGCGCTGAGTTCTTGGGCTTGGCGCACGGCGCGATAGTGCGGGTCGATGACACCGGTTTGCTCCACCAACGCCAACCGCCGGTTTGCAATCTCGCGCAGGCTCGGCTCGGCCTCCGTGTCATCGATGATGTCGACGATTTTCCCGACGTGTTCAAGGCTCGTGTAGGAGTACCCTCCGATGTCTGCGGCGGCGCGTTCCCGGGTTGGCCCTGCAGGGGTGGGAAATTTTCCCACCCCTGCACTTTCGCGGGTTTCGCCGTTGCGCGGGAACCGGGTGGCTTCAACGGCGCGGGTGGCGTCCTCGGCGTAGATGCGCTTGAGCTCCCGGTACAGCCGGGCCGCCTCGGTCGGGGTCAGCGGCTTTCGGACGGTGTTCTCGTGCTGCTCGACCAGCAGCCGTTGCAGTTCGGTGGTAATCCCGGTGCGAACCCACACGTTCACCGTCGCCTTGCCAAGCCGTTTCATCGCGGCGAGTCGCCTCGCACCGCACAGCAGCAGCCCGTCGGGGGTGATCGTGATCGGCTGCAGCAGCCCCAGCTCCCCGATCGAGTCGACCAGCTCGTCGAGGTCGCCCATGTCCTCCCGGAACCTCGGGCCGACACGGATGCTGTCGACGGCCCGGGCCAGCTCGATGTGTCCTTCGCTCACCGACCCCACCTCGCAGGTGCGGCCTCGTTCAATGCGAGAAGAAGGTCATCGTCGGCCGGCACCTCGGGCAGGTCGTTGCTGCCGGAGTCCAGCAGCCTCGCGATCAGACCCCTCCGGTAGGGGCGGTCGGGCTGGGAGGGTTGGCCCAGCAGGGCGCGCAGCAGGGTCAGCCAGCTCGCCCGCGGCAGCTCGTACTGGGCCAGCAGGGTGATGTCGCGCCGGAGGGCGTCGTAGGCGCTCTCGCGCCGGTCGGCCTGCGCGAGGCGGTCGAGGATGTAGTCCACGCAGGCGCGGGCGACTTCCACCGGCCAGCCCAGGCCGACGAGGAACCCGGTGAGCCGTTGAGATAGCCAGCCGATGTCGTCGTCACCGTCGTCGGGCTCGGGGGCGGCCAGGTCGTACAGGAACTCCTCATACTCGCCAGCTCGAACCGGCCTCTCGTGCACGATCAGGGAGGGGTGGCGTGCCCGGGCGGGGGAGATCATCAGCCACTCCGCGTGCGCTTCGGACTTCATGGCCTTGACGACCGCGTCGGTGACCAGCGCCCACGGGTCCCGGGCGTCGCGGGCGCTGCGCCCGCGCATCGCCTCGAACGCCGCCGACACAGCCTCGTCGGGGTCGCGCTCCCACTTGCGGGCCAGGCGTGCGTACTTGCTACGGGCGAAGCCCAGCAGACCCGGAACATCCGGGTCGGTGCGCCAGGAGTCTTCCTCGTGCAGCCGGGTCAACAGGGCGCGCAGGCCCTCCGCGCGGGTGAATCCCGGCGCGGGCCCTCCGACTTCCAGCGGCTCGGACATGATTGCAGGCACCCTCTCCATGAAGGAGAGGTGCCGGGCCGCCCCGCCGTCACTCGCGGGTGTGGGTCATCGGGTCGCTCGCGAACGAGTGGATTCCCGGGACGCCTTGGCGGCACCGGCGTGCCGGTCTTAGAGCCTCACGGAGTGGTCGGGGCGTTGATGCGAGCGCCGCCCGAAGGAGGACACGTCCGCGAGCCGCCGCCCAGCCTTCCGGAGGCCCGCCTCGATCGCGGCGCGGGTCTGCATGCTGCGGTCCGCTCCAGCGCGCAGTACCCGGGTGCCGGCCCGGTGCCCGAGTTCGCTGGCGGGCACCCACTCGATCCCGTACCGGGTGCTGCGGGTGCGGGCGGTCGGCTGGTTCTGGGCGAGGGACTTGTCGCGCCGCAGCGACGGGTCCTTGTGAAGCGCGAGCTGGCTGGCTGTGTGCCCGGCCTGCTCGTGCGCGGGGTCGATGCCACTGCTGTTCATGGTGATGCTCCTTCTTGTTGAGGTTGGATCCCGATCAAGTGATGGGTGTCTTCCCGTCATCGGGTTCGATGCCCGCGCTCCGGCCGAGCGCAGATTGATCATCGGGGCTTGTGCGGTTCAGCCACCGCCCGATGGTCGAGGGATGCACGTCAAGCGCGCGGGCGATCCGCCGGTTCGACCAGCGCAGCTGATGCAACTGCGCCGCCTCGAGCTGCAACCGGGCGGTGTCACCTGCGAGCACCTCTTCGGCATCCGTTTCCGCGGTCGTCGGGTCGGTCAGGGATGTCGGGAAAGCCGCTGACGTTCCGGTGTGGCTGGTCAGGACGACCGTTAGGTGTGTGGTCGCCAGGAGCATCAGGGGCGGGACGGAGGAGATCACCGCGGCGATGGGCATCGGGAATCCGGTCGGCGCGGTCAGGATCGCATGCGTGGCGTTGGCCGCAACCGAGATGAGCGTTCCACCGAACAACAGCGCCCACGGATACCAGGCCACCTTCCATCCATAGGGGTTCAGCGCGACCGCTGCGACCGTCGCCACGACGATCAGGCCATCCACGATCAACGGCCACACCCATGACTGCGTGGCGTTGATCCCGGCGAGCTCGGCCAGGTTGGTGAGAGTTGTGAACGACAACCAGAACGCGCCTCCCGCGATGACCAGCGTCCCGGCGACCGCCGTTCCGACCACCCACCCGGACACCGGCCTCGCCGCAGCAATGGGAGGCAGCAGGGCGGCGGGGATCACGGTCACAGCGACACCGCCACACTCGTCCGGCCGGTCTCTCGTTCCGGTCGCGGTCGCACTGCGGCTCGGTCGCTCGCGCCCGTAGACGCATCGCGGGACAGGCCCGGGGGCTCCCCGTCCCCGATGGCTGGAGTCGGAAGCTGGGGGAGCAGGTCCAGCACGGTGCGCCGCACCTTTTCGCCGAGCGTCCGGACTAGATCGGCCGGCTCGACCCCGTCGACCCGGGACGCCCAGCTGGCAACATAGGGGACCGAGTAGTCCTCGGTGGACAGCCCGTAGGTGGCACAGAGCATGAGGGCGACCGTCTCAGCCTCGACCTCGCCAATGCCCCGGTGCGGAGGACCGGCATCTTCCTGTGGGTCGTGCAGCAGGACATGGCCGAGCTCGTGCGCGAGCGTCTTGACCCGGGCGGCATCCTGCATATCGGCCCGCACCTGCACCGTGCGGGCGGTGAAGTTGGTCACCCCGTTCGCCCCGCCGATCGCCGCCGCCGACTCCGCGTCGGTCAGCGTGTAGCCGGCGGCAGCCACCCGCCCGGCAAGTCCCGCCCACAGGCCGGCCGGCGCATGCCCGGACAGCAGCACCGGGGCGGGATGCACCGGGATCGGTGCCCCGTCGGTCTGGGAGACATCCCACACATGAACGGCCTTGCCGCTCACCATCCCGCTGCGGACCACCTCGCCAGGTCGGGGCTGTTCCCCCCGCGCCAGCCGACGCGGCTGCCCGCCCGAGGGCAGCTGGGCAAACCGGGCGGTCACCGGGGCGAGGATGACGTGGCCGGACTGGCCCTTCAGCACGTTGCGGCCCAGCTGCTGCCACTGCTTGAAACCGGCCACGAACGTCGGCTCCGGCTCCGGCACCCGGCCCTCAGCGAACGCGGCCTGATGTTGCACCCAGATCAGCAGGCTGTTCCCGAACGATCGGGAGCGGAACTTCGCGGCGAACACTGCCGCCCGCTGCCAATCCGCCCCCGTTGTCAACGCCGTGACCGCTTCACTCAGCCGCTCGTGCAGTTCCGAAAGCCGATCCTCGGGCGACCCACGCCGCTGGGCCATGACTGACCTCCCGCCTCCCGCCGCCGCTTCTCGGCAGTCGAGGACAAGGTGCTTGCCGGTCGCCAAACCGGGCGCAGAGGAAATAGGGGATCAGGTTCGCCCGTCCTTCCTCCTACCATCACCCGCACCACCTGACCGTCTGGTATTGCGGTCGAGGATGGGGCGTCCGGATTTCGCAGTCCGAGAGAGTAAGTCGAACGTACTACTTTGTATGAGCTCAATTCACAGAACGGTGAGCGTGTCGCTACCACCCATCTGGGGGCCGCCCGTGACGCGGCTACCCGCCTGCGGGCGGTCCGCTTGACTACTCGACGAGAGCAGGCTGCGGACCGGCAATAGAGTCGAGAACCAGGCTCTGCAAGGATTCGGCGCGTTCATCCGCGGCAGCGGCGGCGATGAAGACGCGCCAGAACCCTCGAAGCTCGTCGTACAGATCGGCCCGCGCCGAGAGGACGGCGGAGACCATCTGCACGCCGGTGAGGCAGGCCACCACCGTTCGGCCGAGCTGGACCGGATCGCTGCCAGGCCGCAGCTCGCCCTCGCGGTCGGCGCGCACGAACAGCCGGGTGACGTTGGCGATCCACTCCTGATAACCCGTCACGATCGGCTCGGCAAGCCAACCTTGCTCCAGTGACAGTCTCATTCCGGCCCGCACGACCGGATCGGTCAACGTCAGGTCCGCGAGCTGGCGGGAGCAGTCAATGAGCATGCCGAGCACGCCCTGGTCGGTTCGGGCGCTGTCCAGAACCCGAAAGGCCCTGGACGTCTGCTCCACAATGACCGCGAGGCCGAGGTCCTCCTTGGACGGGAAGTAGAAATAGAGGCTGCCGGGTGTGGCCCCGGATTCGCGGGCGATCTCAGCCAGGCTCGCCAAGCCGAAGCCCCGGCGGTCGAACACGCGCGCGGCCCCGTCGATGACGGCCTCTCGGCGGGCATGTCCTCGTGGCTGCTGCGGCTGTCGTCCAGTGATGTCCACTCCCGTCGTTGGGCGTTGAACCAACGCTAATACCACTCAGTCGGCGGATCGACTTGTTTCTTCGCTGGACTTCACCCGCGGCTTCATCCTGCGGACTGGGGAGACGCAGGCAGGGCGTTCGGGAGGTGGCTAGGAGCATCGAATGCCTCGAACAACCCGAGGTTGTCGCCTGCCGCCCAGGTGCGATGGAACTCTCGTGACAGAGGGTGGCGCGCTCGGTTCTGAAGTGGGGGCAACGGTTCATGGGTCGCAGGTGCGTGCCCGTTATGGTCGCAGAAGGAGGCGCGCAGCGCCGCGTTCTTGTCGCACCTTCGGTGCCATTTCGGCGAGGAATTGTTCCGTGCCGTTCGTGCCAGGTAAAGGCCCGCAAGATTCTTCGGCCGCGCTTCGCTTATTTCGGCCGAAGATTCTTGCTTTCCGCCTTGACCTGTCCCGCCCGTCCCGGAGTTTCGGCGGGTGCCGAAAGGCAGCCGGGTTCAGGGGTCCTGTTTCAGGGATTCCCAGTCCGGTTCCGTTCCCGAGACACCCCTGTCTTGGGCAGACCGAAAGAGGAAGCAATGACCGACCAGATCACCGTCACCGGGCTTGTCGCCACCGCCCCGCGTCACCTTGTCACCAGCGAGGGGCTGGCGATCACGAGCTTCCGGCTCGCGTCCACCTCGCGCCGGTTCGAGCGTTCCGCCTCAGCGTGGGTGGACGGCGACACCAACTGGTTCACCGTGACCGCCTTCCGCGCTCTCGCCGTCAATGCCGCCACCTGCGTCAGCAAGGGGGAGCGGGTCATTGTGACCGGCGCTCTGCGTATCCGCGAATGGGAGAACGGCAAGCAGACCGGCACGAACGTCGATATCGAGGCGGACGCTATCGGCCACGACCTCGCGTACGGCACCGCCGAGTACCGCCGCGTCGTCGCACCCGTCGCCCCGGCCGAGCACGCCGACGCCACCGGGGACTCCGAGGACGAGGACGCGCAGGAGGCACTGCCCGAGCCGGTCAGCGCCCGAGCCGTCCCGTCCCTGCTCGAAGCCGCGCTGGCTACCGGGCGGCTGTCCATCATCCCGGTCGGACGCGCCAGCGCCTGACCGCCCCGAGGTATGAGCGGGGACGGAACTAAAACAAGTGGCTCCGTCCCCAGCCCAGCCAACCAAACACCGAACAACAAAATCAAGGAGAAGAACCAATGAGCACCATCGACATCACCCCCGCCATCGAGGACATCGAGGCAGAGGACACCATCACCACCGAGGCCGCACTGGCCGAAGGTACCGACCCCGCCGAGGACATCGAGCCGGAAGAAGACCTCGTCGCTGTGCGCCTTGACCCGAGAACAGTTCGGATCGAGGCTAACGTGCGCAGCACTGTCGTGGTCAGCAACGACATGCTGAAAAGCGTCAAGCGCCACGGCGTGGTCATCCCGGTGCTCGGCTACTACGACGCGGACGGCCAGCCGGTCATCCGTGACGGGCAGCGCCGTATCCTCGCCACGATCAAGGCGGGACGGGCGAGCCTCCCGGCCTACCTTGTGCCCAGCAAGGACGACAAGCGGTTGCGGATCATCCAGCAGATGATCGCCAACATGTACCGCGAAGGGCTGACCGACGCGGACGAGGCGGCAGCCCTTCACGAGCTGACCCTCGACGGCATGACCCCGACCATGATCGCCTCCGAGCTGACCTACAAGCCTGCCCGGGTCAAGGCGGCTTTGGCGGTCGCGGAGAACGAGACGGCGACCAAGGCTGTCACCCAGCACCAGCTCACGCTGGATCAGGCGGCAACCATGATCGAGTTCGACGACGATGCGAAGGCGGTCAAGTCGCTGCGCGAAACGGCACAGCGAAACCCCAGCGACTTCGCCCACGCCGCCCAGCGGCTCCGCGACAAGCGGGCGACCGCTCGCCAGATCGCGGAACTGGCCGAGGGGTTCACGAGCCGGGGAATCACGGTTGTCTCGTGGCCCGACTGGGAGGACAAGGACACCGTTCCGCTGTCCGACCTGACCGAGCACGACGGCACTGCCCTGACCGCTGACTCCTACGAAGGCAGGGGCGGCCACCGGGTCGCCATCCGCGACTCGTGGAACGGCATCGAGGTGAGTCACTTTGTCAACGACTGGAAGAAGTGGGGTTTGAAGAAGCGCCGCGCGAACGGAACGGCGGTCACCCCGTGGACGGACGCGGAGAAGAAAGAGCGCCGCGAACTCATCGCCAACAACAAGGCGTGGAACTCGGCAGAAGTTGTCAGGCGGGACTGGTTGGCAGGGTTCCTGGCCCGCAAGACGACCCCGAAGAACGCCGCCCTGTTCGCCGCGACCGCGTTGGCCTCTGAGGCGTTCTCCGGCAGGCTCCGTGAGGCGCTGGGCGACCACCACGCCACCGCGTGCGCCCTGCTTGGGGTCGAGTACCGCTGGGGTGCAGCGCACCCGCTGACCGGACTTGCCGAAGCGGGACGGGTGAACACGGTTCTGCTGGCCGTGGTCGTCGGAGCCTTGGAGGCCGGGACAAGTCGGAACACGTGGCGCACCCCCGGCCACGCGGATGTCGCCTACTTCACCGCCCTCACCGAGTGGGGCTACCCGCTCTCAGATGTTGAGGGCATCGTGCTCGGCATCAAGCCCCAGCTGGTGGCTGATGAGGACGAGGACGCCGAGGGGGAGCCCGACATCGAGCCGGGTTCCCACGAGGGCGACGACTTCGAGGCCGACGACGAGTCTGACGACGGGTCCGAGTCCGAGCAGGAATTCGACGCGGCGTAGTCGCACCGCACCTCACCCTGTGCCCCCACGCCACCTGGCGTGGGGGCACAGCCATGCCACCGGATCCCCGCCGCCCCGGCGGCGGTGAGGGGAACCCTGGGCCGGTTCCCCTCACACTCCCCTCCGACCCTCGCACCTGACGGACACGGACGGCACCACGCCGCCCGACGACAGGAAGGCAGGGCGCATGAGCGCAACAGAGTACGACTACCGGGCACAGTTGGCGGCCATCAGCGAACCGGGGGACACCATCACCGGAACCCTCGTCCGCGACATCGGAGCCGAGGCCACCATCCGTCTCGCCCAAGAGGACACCCCGAAACCGCCCGAGAGCATCAACCCGGAAGAGTTCGCCGCCTGGGCCGACCGCCTCCGCGCCCGCGTGCGCACCAGCACCGTGGACGGCATCCGCGTCGCCTGCCAGCAGCGCGGCATCACCCTGACCATCCCCGGTGACTCCGACTGGCCCACCGGCCTTGATGACCTCGGCGTTGCCGCCCCGCTCATCCTGTTCCAGAAAGGCGATCCGGGCTTGCTTGCCCAAACCATCACGGACAAGATCGCCGTCGTCGGTGCGAGGGCTGCCACCGGTTACGGAGAGCACGTCACGATGGAGACAACCGCGGGCCTGGTCGATCGCGGGTACACAATCGTCTCCGGCGCCGCCTACGGCATCGACGGCATGGCCCACCGCGCCGCCCTCGCCGCAGGAGGCAACACCGTGGCAATCCTCGCCGGGGGAGTGGACCGCTACTACCCCTCCGGCCACGACGCCCTGCTGCAGCGCATCGCCGAGAAGGGCGCGGTCGTCTCGGAGCTGCCGCCCGGTCACCCTCCGACGAAGTGGAGGTTCTTGCAGCGCAACAGGATCATCGCCGCCACCACTGCTGTCACCGTTGTCGTGGAAGCGGGCTGGCGCAGCGGCTCACTGAACACCGCCGGGCACGCCATAGCACTCGGCCGTACCGTCGCCGCGTTCCCCGGCCCCGTCACCAGCGCCGCCAGCGCGGGAGCGCACCGACTCATCCGTGACATGGCCGCAAAGCTCGTCACCGGAGCTGATGACATCAGCCAACTCCTGAACGTCGGCGACGAAAGAGGCATCCCTGCGATCGGCCCGCAACAGGGACGCACGGTGGAGACCCCCGACCGGCGCGCGGAGTTGCACGACTTCAGCGCCGATACCCGCACGCCCAAGCTCGGCGCACGCACACCCGGCCTCGAGCACTGACCGCCCGAGTGGGCTCGCAGCTGTCCGAGCAGCGGCCACCCGGGCTGATCCCAACGGCTTGCTGCTGGCGGCAGCGGCCTAACTACGCTGAAGCCGAACCGCGAGGGGCCGCCGTCGCCCGGATCGCGATGGATCCGGATCGTCATGGAGCTTTCGATCATGACCCCGCATACCCGGGTGATCTTCGCGCTCTTCGCCCTCCTCGCAGTGCTGCCACGACCGCTCCGGATTCGCCCCGCATGGCCGTCGCACCGGCCCTCGCCACCCCATCCTCGATCGCTCCACACCTCTTTCAGTTCAGGATCGAAGCGCGAGCATTATCGGCGCAGATGTCACAGCCCTGGGGTGACCGGGGGATCGTTCTGCCGGGGAGTACGGCATCTGAACGAGCCGCAGGCGGTGTTCGAGACGATGCTGACCGGCGGGGGCCGGCAGCAGATGTCCGGGCAGCTGGCCGATGGAACCGTCCGTGAGCGGGAGCAGCTGCTTCGCCGATTCCAGGAGTTCGCAGGCTCGTTCCCGTGGGAGTGCACTCCGGGCGATGTCGAGGACTTCACGGTTTCACTGGCGTCCGGGCGCGGGCGGCTCGCAACAGGCACGATCCGTGGCTATCACCTCACGTTGCGGATGTTCTGCAACCGATGCGCGCTACGAGTGGATCGCGCAGTGCCGCGACCGCTTCGATGCAATCCCGTCGCAGGTCTGCCACGGGTGAAACACCGTCGCGTATCTGAACGAGTACGAGGGCTGGTCCGGTCGGCGCCCGTTGAGCTACGCGGAGCTGCAACGGCCGTTCGACTGCCTCGACGAGCGGTTCGAGACGATCGCCCGGCTGGGCCGCAAGTGGGGCGCTGCCCGACGCGGTGATGATCAAGACCTGCTACGCCTAGCGCCTGCGCCGCAAGGAGTTGGCGCAGTTGGACGTGGCGGATCTGCGGCCGAACCCGAAGATGCACGCCTGGGAAACTGGCGCGGTGCATGTCCGGTTCGGGAAGTCGGTGCGCGGCGGCCCCGCCGCGTCGCCGGACAGTGACGGTCCCCGAGTTCGGCTGGGTCGTCGAGGGCTTGGGGCAGGGGTCGAGGATGCCCGGCCGCTGTTCGGCGCGGTGAAGCATCCGGCGCTGTGATTGATCGAGCGCGACACCCGGATCTCGACCCGCTACCTCGACGAGCGGTTCGCGCATCCACGGCAGGATCTCAAGCGGGACGCGAGCCTGTCGCTGCACTGCGTGCGGCACTCCTACGTCGCGCATCTGATCGAGTTCGGCTACCCGGAGCGGTTCGTCACCGAGCAGGTCGGCCACGCCTTCGCGTCGACCACCGCGATCTACACGTCGGTGTCCAACGACTTCAAGAACAAGACCATCCAGGCCGCGCTGCGGCGCGTCTATCAGCCCGACGAAGCGGAAGGAACCAACCATGAGGCGTGTGTCCATGCGGTGGAACCTGCGGTGGAACCTGCGGCAGGCGATGGCCGCTCGCGGTCTGTTCTAGACCAGCGAGCTCGTCCTGCTGATGGCTGACCGGGGCGATGACCCGCGAGCACGTCTATCGGCTAGCGACCAAGACCCCGCAGCGGCTGAACACTGAGGTCCTCGTCGCGCTCTGTGACGCGCTGGGTTGTACCGCGAACGACCTGATCGTCCCGGTGGCGGAGTCCACGCGGCAGGCGAAGACTGGCACGTGGACGAGCCACTGGTGACGACGGGAACCTGCTCGTCCAGCTCTGCGACCCCACACCCGTCCCGGCGCCGTTCCATCAGGTCATCCGGCAGCACGTCGCGCGCAGGAAACAGATGACCGTCCCGAACACGACGAGCACATGGCTGTCCCCGGCCGCCTCGGACAGCCGATGCACACGACCTTACTGCGGCTGAGGCTCCACAACCTCGGCATCCCGAACCTGACCAACCGCGGTCAGACGATCCGTGAGATGCTCCGCCAGACATCCGCGATCATCGCCACCGAGTACGGCGCCGCCTGGCAGCACTACGCCGCCCTCGGCCGGCAACCCTGCCGCCCGCCGCGTCCCAGCGAGTAAAGAACGCATCACTCCAGTTCACGTCAGAGCCTCAGTTGCCCCGGACCATTGCATGAGTGCCGACTCGGGAATAGTTGCTGTACGCGCCGTACCGTATCGTGGTACGGTCGGTAGGAAATTTGGACGACTCGATGAGGAATCAAATGCGGGCACCAGGCGCACCGGTAGGCAGTGGTGAGACACACCGCCAGGGCGACCAGATTGGCGCGCTCGCCGTTGCGCAAGGTAGTCGGGACGGGAAGTACCTCTGAAGACCACCGTGACGCATAGCGCCGCGGTCGATATCCTCCGCGTCACGATCGTCGATCGGCGTGGTATTGATTCGACTTCAGAGAGGAACCGCGCATGAGCGCGACAACAGATATCAAGAAGGTTCTTATTGTGGGGGCCGGACTTGCCGGCCTCAGCGCAGCAATCTCGCTCGCGAAGCTCGGCAAGGAGGTGACAGTCATTGAGCAGAGCGACCATCTCGCCTATGGTGCGTCGATCACGATCGTCAACCGAGGACCGGACGCGCTGCAGGAGCTCGGAGTCCTCGATGAGGTGGTAGAGCAGGGGTTTGCGGGGTGGAATAAGTCGTTGTACGACGACATTTTCGATGACGCCGGCAGTCGGCGTCCCATCTCGCCGATGCCGATCCGCGAGGACGACGGGTTGCCGAGCTACATCCTCATCTACCGGCCATATCTCGCCGACATTCTGAGTCGAAAGGCGACGGAACTAGGCGCAACCATTCGTCTTGGTGTCGCGGTGACCTCCGTCGTCGAGCATGGGGACGGTGTGACCGTGACTCTATCCGCAGACGAGACGGTCGAGGCAGACCTCGTCATTGGTGCCGATGGCTGGCGCTCCGCCCTACGTGAGCAGGTTTTTCCCGGTCGCATCACCTCGACGTACTCGGGGAACATGTCGATGAGGTGGGTGAAGCGGAACCCGCCGCCGGGTGCGGATGGGTTCTACATCACCGACCAGAGCGGCGTCGTCGTTATCCACAATCTCGGGTCTGACATGGTCTACATCGCGACAGGAACCGACATGGAGAACCGGCACATCGAGCAGGACGAGGCCGTCGAGCTTTTCCGCGAGGTGCTCGGACGATTCTCGGCTCCCTACGTTCGCGCGCTGCGTGACACCATCACCGACGACGACGAGATCGTCGTGCGACCCTACGTTTACCACAATATGCCAGCGCCGTGGCACTTGGGTCGCATCCTCGTTATCGGTGATGCGGCTCACACCATGAGCGCGCACATCGCCTCGGGCGGCGTCATGGCCCTTGAGGACGGGATCGTGCTTGGACAGGAACTCGCAATCGAGGAGGACCTCGGCACTGCCTTGCTTCGATTCGCGCGGCGACGGGCACAGCGCACTTTCGTCGCAGTGGATGCCTGTCGGCAGATGCTAGACCTCCAGGTCAATTACCAAGCTCACCCGCGCGACGTCGGGCGTGTGCGCGAGCACGCCTTCCGCGAACTGCTGACGGCGTACTGAAAGGGACGAAGAATGACCGACATCGACCAGATCACGGGTCTTGCCGAGGGCACGTTTGGCATCGCGCGATTGTCCGACGAGATGCGCCCGATCACGGCGATTGTGCGGCCCGGCGGCGACATCGTCGACATCTCCGCAGAATACCCGAACGCGAACGCGATCTACGAGAACTGGCCCACGAGCTTCGATCAGCTCGAGCGCGTCGCTCGAGACGCCGCTTCGACCGGCAGGGCGCTGGGCGGCTATCGCATTCTCCCGCCGGTCGAGAGGCCGCAGATCTTCTGCGCAGGTTCGAATTATCGGCAGCACGCCGCCGAGATGTACACCTTCAACGAAGGCAATTACCAGAAGGAGCGGAATGCAGGAGAAAGCGACGAGGAGTTCTTCGAGCGGAACTTCGAGTTCGTCAATCAAAAGCGGGCGAAGGGGATGCCGTTCATCTGGCTCGCCAGCCACGGCTCGCTCGTCGGGCCGGATGACGACATCGAACTCCCGCAGATCGGCCACGCACACGATTGGGAGGCGGAACTCACCATAGTTCTAGCTGGCGGCGCAGGGCGTTACCTGAGTCCCGACGAGGCGGGCGAGTTCATCGCTGGCTACACGATCGGCGACGACATGCACACCGGCGACTTGTTCAGCCGCAGCGACGTCAAGTGGAACGCAGACTGGATCGCGAAACAGCAGCCGACGTTCAAACAGGTGGGGCCGTTCGTCGTACCGAAGCAGTTCTTCCCGGACCGCACAGGCATGCGGATCGAACTCGACGTCGCAGGCGAACAAATGCAGAACTGGCCAGCCGACGATATGATCTTCACCCCCGAGGACTACCTCGCCTACGCATCTGAGCGGCTGCCGCTGCTTGCTGGCGACCTCATGATGATGGGCTCCCCACCCGGCAATGGCGCGGTGCACGGCGGACGCTGGCTTGTGCCCGGCGACACCGTCGACATCCGAATCACCGGTCTCGGTTTCCAGCACCACCGAGTGGTCGCGGAGGACTCTGCTGGTCGCACTCCCTACTGGGGCATGCCGCCCCTCGACACCGATTCCTAGCGCTAGGAGACCGCACCATGCCACGTATTGAACACCCTATCGTCGACACCAATGAAACGATCCCGTGGAAGGGCCCACTCGCAGGCACCGATCACACCACAATTCGCGTTCCCGCACTCGAGACGGCACTGCCGTGGTACCAGCAGTTGCTCGGACTTGTAGTCAAGGAGCGGGCAGCTGGCCGTGCATTCCTCGCGAGTCCCGTGACCGGCAAGGTAGTGCTATCGCTGTCCGAAACCGGTCGCGGCCTCGAGTACGTGAGCTTTCGCGCGCGGACCCCAGAGGTATTCGAGACGCTGGGCAGTCGCCTTGATGCAGCAGGGATCCGTGCCGAGCACCGGCTCGGCACTACGCGCCCTGGTGCGGTCGATGCGCTCCGCGTGCAGATGCCGACCGGACACGCGCTCGAGATAGTGCTCGCACCGGATGATGCACCGGCAGCGCCTGTCGAAGGTGAGTATCGGCTCGGCTCTCTCGATGTCCGTACGAGCCACCTTCAGCTGCGAACCACAGACGTGAAGGCGCTCACTGATTTTCTTGCAGTGGTGGGCTTTCGTAGCAGCACGTTTGTCCCGTTGCCGGCCGGTGATGGCTACTTCATTCAGTTCGTCCGGGCGAACGAATTCCACCATCAGGTCGCAATCCTCACCGGGAAAGAAGGTGTGCACCACGTCGCGCTCGAGGTCGATGAGGTCGCGTTCTGGTCGCTTCTGGATCACCTTACGGTTCTGAAGCTGCCGGCCGAGTACGGTCCGGTGCGACATCACGAGGGCAACATGCTCTCCTTTTACATTCGTGACCCGTTCGGCAACCGACTCGAGCTAACAAGTTCCATGGAGATAGTCGGATTCGACTACCCACCATCAATCGCTGGTCATCAGCCTTGGTACCACATGAACATGTGGGGCCCCCAGCCACCCGAGACTTGGGAAACGGAATGGATGTGAGTTGCTGGAGCGCTCACAGTGTTCTCGCGAGAAGGTGCGAGGTGCCTCCGTACCGCAATTGAACTCGTCCACCAAGTGAGCCTGGTTGTCGGGGAGAAGGTCGTCTCGCGCTATAGCGGAAACATGAGTCTGCATTGGGTGAAGGAAAACCCACCGGCGGGTCAGGTGGGACTCTACATCCGATGAGGAGAGTGGCCCTGTGGTCGTTCACTTTCCCCGGGATGGTTTGGGGTACATCGCGACAGGTGTTGTCATGAAGAACCGCGACGTGCCGAGGCCGAGGCTGTAGAACCGTTCCGGGGCGTATTCTCGCGCTTCGCAGCACCTTTCATCGAATAACTCCTGGCTTTCGTTGACGATGGCGTAATCGCTCGAACCTACTTGCTGCAAAATCTCCCCGCGCCGTGGCAGATTGGCAGAATTGTCCTGTTGGGTGACGCCGCACACACGATGCCCGCTCATCTGGCCTCCGGTGGGGTGAAGGCACTCGAGGACGCGGCTGTACTGTACGAAGAGCTCGCGATAAGGGACTCCCTCGAAACAGCGCTCACGCCTTACGGGCAGTGCGCGCCCGTCGAACGTTGATGGCAGTCGACGCATGCCGCCAGATGCTGGAGCTGCAGGTCATCTATCAGGCCATCCTGCAGACCTCGCACGCATCCGTAGGCGGCGCTCGGCGAGCTCGCGGAGCCATCTTGAGTAGAACTCCCGATCCCGGCGCGAATACATCTCGCATGTGAGGATACGCTCCAAACGACCGTGCGATGCTTTGCGGATCGTGCGGAAATGAGTCCCTTAGTGCAGGCTAAGGATGTCCTCGAGAGTCGCCGGTGTCGCCTCGAGCAGCGGTTCGTGGAGCGCTTCGCCGGGGAACTCGCTCGCCTCGAAGAACCATCGCCGCGTTGCAGGCAGGCCCCAGAGCTGGGCGCGCTTCGCGTTTGAGAGGTCCCAGCGCATCGGCTCGTCCTCGAGATCGATGAACTGGTAGTGCGTGGTGAACAGCTCGATCCGGTGCTGGTCTGGGTCACGGAGGTAGAGGAATAGCGCGTTTGAGATGCCGTGTCGACCCGGTCCGCGGTCGATCTCATCGCCGAAGCCGAGGTCGCCCGCCACGTCGGCGGCGTGCAGCAGCGAGATGCCGTCCGGAACCGTGTACGCGAAGTGGTGAAGCCGCGGGCCGTGCCCGTTCGTGAACACAAGGTCGTGCGTGTTGCCCTTGACCTCCATCCAAGAGCCCCAGAGTTCGTCGGTTCCGTCCGTTGCCGTGTACTCAGCGAGGCGCATGCCGAGGCCGCTCCAGAAATCTGTCGCGGCCTGCACATCGTAGGTGACGACTTGGTAGTGGTCGAGACGCTGCGGTGCGCCGGCGACGAAGTCGGCGAAATCCTGATGCCGCCGGGTGACGAGGCTCATTGAGGAGGTGAGTTCCATGTGAGTGCCGACCGGGTCGACGAACCGGATGGTCGGGCCCTGGTGGTCGAGTTCAACGCGTTCGTAGCAGATGCCCGCCGACTGGAAATACCGCTCTGCCTTGGCGACATCCTCGTCGGTGCGAACTCGGAGCCCGATCTGCAGAGCCTTGGGTTCAGCGCCGCGCTCGAGCACAAGGCTATGGTGTGCGGCCTCTTCCCAGCCGCGGAAGTACACCGCGTTGTCGGTCTCCTCAGTGACGACGAGGCCGATGACGTCGCGGTAGAAGTCGCGGGACTTCTCAAGGTCGGTGACCTGCATCCGGACATGGCTGGCGCGGGTCATGGCGAATGGGGGCTCGGGATTGGTGACGGGGATGGTCATAGTGAGGTCCTTTGCGCAATGGTGGGGATGGTTTCGCGCTCGATGCGCGGCGCCGGTGGGGGAGTGAGCATGTGGCCTTCGAAGAAGGCGGTGAGCGTCACTCGCGCATCAAGCGGCAGGACGGCAGCGACGTACTGGTCGGGCCGCACGACGACGATGGCGCCGTCGTGACTGATCTCACGGTCGCGGAAGATGTCGTATCCGTGTCCGGCAGCGAAGATCCGGTTGATATCGATGAGCCCGTATGGACCTTTCGCCGGCTTGAACGCGTCCGGAACGTCTCCGGGCTCGACTTGTGTGTAGTCCTGTTGGTAGATGACCTTCGTGTCGAGGATCGCGTCCTCGTCCCCGCCGGCGGGGGTGAACCGCACCCGGGGTGACGCAGGGTCGTTCGCCCACCACACCGCGAACTCCGCGGTGGGCGTGCCACTGAGCGCCGGTGCCGACGCATCGGCGAACACGTAGACACGCCAACGACCGTCGGCCTCGTGGAGGTGGCCGAGATGGTGCCACCGATTGTCAGCACGACGGATCACCTCGGTGGACTTGAATCGTTTGCCGACCGGGAATCCGGGGGCGAGGTCTTGGTGCTCGATACCGAGCGTGATCAGCGATGGCTCATACTGCGTCATGAACCCCGCCGGGAACTCGAGCGTCGAGGTGTACCACCGCTCGAGCCCCGCGGGATCGTCCCAGGAGTCGACCGGGCGGGCGAGCAGCCCCGACCACTCCTTGTCAAAGTCGATGAGGTTCTGGGCGACGACCTTGCGTTCGCTGGCGTAGGTCGACAGCAGCGACTCTGGCGCGCGGCGCTCCAGAACGGAGGCGAGCTTCCAGGCGAGGTTGAAGCCGTCCTGGATGGAGACATTCATCCCTTGGCCGGCCTTCGCCGAGTGGGTGTGGCAGGCGTCACCCATGATGAAGGCGTGCGGCGTGCGGATGCCGGCGAACTCGGCGGGAACGTCGTCGAAGCCGTCGGTGATCCGGTGCGCAACCTCGTAGACCGACCACCAGGTCACCGCTCGCACGTCCAAGGAGTACGGGTGGATGATGCGGTTCGCTTTCGCAATGATCGCGCCGATCGGGGTCGCCTTGACTGCCCCGCCGTCGGACTCTCCCACCTCGCCGAGGTCGACGTAGACGCGGACGAGGTACCCGCCCTCGCGGGGGATCGTGAGGATGTTCCCCGCATCGTGTGACTGGATCGAGCACTTCACCTGGATGTCAGGGAAGTCGGTGTTGTTCAGGATATCCATCACGCCCCAGGCGTGCATGGAGGCCTCACCGTGCAGGCGGTGCCCGAGCGCCGTGCGGACCCGGCTGCGTGCCCCGTCACCACCGACCAGGTACTTCGCGCGAATGGTGCGGGTCTCGCCCTCACGCTCACCGGCGACGTAGCGAACCTGCGCAGAGACCGGGTACTCGGCGTCGGGGTCGATGGTGCAGTCCAGGAACTCGATCCCGTAGTCGGGGACGATGCGGCCGGGCGCGCGGGCAGCATCCCGCAAGAAGTAGTCGAGGATGCGTGACTGGTTGACGTAGATATGCGGGAACTCGCTCATCCCCGTGGCGTCGTCGGGTGCCCGAGAGGCGCGCACGATCCTGCTCGGGTCAGCGGGATCCGGCTTCCAGAAGCACATCTCGACATTGCGGTAGGCCTCATCGACGACCTCGGTGGCGAATCCGAACGCCTGGAAGGTCTCCACCGAGCGCGCCTGGATGCCATCCGCTTGGCCGACCTCCAATCGCCCGGTGCGCTGTTCGATAACCCTGGCGTTGATGGAGGGGAATCTGGAGAGCTGGGCGGCGACGACCACCGCAGCCGGCCCGGTGCCGACCACGAGCACGTCCATCTCGTCGGGGAGATCCGTCGACCGATCGACGCCGAATCCGGCGGCCGGCTTAATCCGGGGATCATTCGCCTCGTACCCGCGAAGGTGAATCTCCATCGTGAATCTCTCCTGAATCCCTGATTTGCATCGTTGGCTCGCGCAAGGCGAATATCGCAAGTTCACTATTTGGATGCTACGATCAAATAACGCTCTCACCTTAGACCATGCCCGCACATGGTGGTAGTGGGCAATGGCGCTACGGAAGGAATCGAGGCGTGGTACCAGAGGACGCGGCGGCCCCCGGCGCCGGATCACAGACGCTCTCGCGCGGCCTTGCAGCGCTCGCGCTGATCGGGGAAAGTCGCACCCCCCTAACGATCAATGACTTAGCGGCAAGGCTCGGGGCAAATCGGTCCGCGGCGTATCGCCTCGTGCGCACCTTGGAGCAGCATCGCTTCGTGCAGCGCAGCTCAAGCGGCGAACTTACGCTCGGGGTGCGCTTGGCTGCCTTCGGGCAGAGCGTTTCGCGCGACCTCCAGGCCGCGGCCCTGCCCGAGTTGCAGTGCGTCGCAGATGAGCTCCAGATGACTGCATTCCTCGTCGTATTCGATGGCGAGGAAGCCGTGACTTTGCTCAGCGTGGAGCCGAGAAACGCTGCCATGTTCGTGGCCCAGAGGCCCGGTCGACGTCATCCCGTCGGGCACGGCTCACCCGGCCGTGTTATCCAATCGCTGCTGTCTCCCGAGGAGCATCCGCCGGCTCGATACGAAATCACTCACGACGAAGTGATCCCCGGCCTGTCCGCGATTGCGGTACCGCTGCGATCGGATCGGCCAGCGTCGATCGCGGTCCTCTACGCAACGCGCCCAGTGGATGTCACGAGGATTGCGGCGGAGCTTGAGAGCGCAGCTGCGCGCATCACGGCGAGCTAAGGATGGCGCACCACGAGTCGATCGAGTTGCCGGCTTCGGGCATGCGAACCCCATCCCCGTCCGCATCGCGCAACGGCCCCTTCGTCTTCTCTGGAGCGGTCGCGGGCCGCGACCCCGTGACCCGCGAGTTGCCGACAGGCCTCGATGGTCAGGTGGTGAACGTCTTCAGCCATGTGCGGGTTCTGATGTTCGCGTAGGCGGGACCACCGAGGACATCCTGAAGATGACGTTCTGGGCTCACTGACTTTCATGGCTGCGCTGTGCTGAACCGAGAGTGGGTCGCGATGTTTCCCCACGACAGCAGCCGTCCGGCCAGACACGCGATCAACGCGGCGCTCGACGGGGCCAGCTCATCCAGGCGGATCTTAACGCGATTCTCGATGAACCGCCTAAATGAGCGACGTGCCGCCGGACGCGTTAAGCCGCCGCGCGGCCACGAGCGGGCCTCGATTCCGACGCTCACCGGCGGTTTGCTCACGGCCCTTGGCTTCGTTGCCCTGCCGACGGACCTCTACTTGCTGATCTTCCGCTAATCGCCGCGGATCTCCATACGGCCGCCGTGCTTGTCCAGTTCACACTCACGACATCCTTCCTCGGTATCGCTGGCGGGCAACTAGTAGTCGGCACATTGTCCGACCAGCTCGGTCGAAGACCAGTGCTACTCGCAGCCCTTGGGGCGTTTGCTGTCGCAAGCATCGTCCTCGTCTTCGTGCCGGACATCGTCACATTCACCATCATCCGCGCGATACAAGGACTCACCGGTGCGGCGGGATCGTGCTCTCGCGGGCGATCATTGCGGACCTCATGAAAGGCCCCGCTGTGGTCTGCTTGCAGTTGTGCGCGGACTCGCACCGATTGTTGCCCCGATCGCCGGTGGCGTGCTCGGCCAGTTCCTCGGCTGGGGGTCTGCACTCGCTGCGCTCGCGCTTTTCGCGATGGCGATGTCCGTCGTCGCGATCGTCATCGTCCTGAAGCGCTCCGGCCCACTGAGAGGCACTCCGGCGGATTCGAGAGGATCGCTGCCGACCTGAGGCGGCTTGGCAGCGACCGGTCTTTCGTCGGATCCGTGCTGTGCGTTGCAGCAGCGTTTGCCGCGATGAGGTCCTGGATCTCGGCCTCGCCCTTTGTCGTCGAGCAGATTCTCGGACTGCCTCCCGCCGCATACGGGGCGACCCTCGCCTTCGGCGCCACGGCATTGGCGACCGCCAGTCTGGCGAACAGCCGGGTAGCTCCGCGGGTCGGTGTACGGCCTATGCTCCGCTTCGAAGGTGCACTCCTGCTGCTCGGAGTCATCGGCTTCGCCATCATCATGCTGGTGCCGGGAGCACTCGGGCTTGCACCGCTCATCGTGTGCGCCATCGTGAGCACGGCTGGTGTCAATCTCGCTGTCGAATGCGACGGCGCTCGCACTCGGACGCGCCGACTTCGCGCGCGGATCCGGCTCCGCTCTGCTCGGAGCGTCGCAGTTCGATCTCGCGGCGCCCGGCGCCGGCGGCGACGCGACCGCGATCCCGTTGCTCATCTTGCTCGTGGTCTTCGGGCTCCGCTCCATCGGTGCGGGCTTACTCGCGAGTCTTACGCTGAGTTCCAAGTCATGACCCTCCACGATGCCGCGGATCACCTGCATCGTCGAACCGCCGAAGACTCGAGTGATGGTTGACATCGGTAAGGAGGAGAGGGAATCAAAACGATACGGTACGATTCGGATAGATTAGTGTGTTTGCACAAAGAAATTGAGAGGACACATCGACGTGACTAAGGAGCTCGCCCCGAATGACGCCGTAGTAGTTGCGTATAGGCGGACAGCGTTCGGTCGTGCGCGGAAGGGCTCGTTGGCTGCAGAGCGGCCGGAGGATCTCGCGCTCACGGCCGTGCGAGCCGCGCTCGCAACCCTCCCACAACTCGACCCGTCAACTCTCGATGACTTCTACCTCGGCACCGCTGTCCCCGAGGGCGCGCAGGGCGACAATGCCGCCAGGCGCGTCGCCGTCTACGCAGGTTATGACACACTTCCCGGAGCAACAGTCAACCGCTTTTGCGCTTCATCTCTCCAAGCGACCGCCGCGGCAGCCAGGGCGATACGTGCAGGCGACGGCGACGCGTTCCTCGTCGGCGGCATGGAGTCCACTTCGAGCACCCCGCCGAATCCAACGAACATCTACCCCGGCTCGGAGGTGCAGGCCGCTCGCGCGCAGAGCATCTTCGATACCAATGGGCTGTGGACAGACCCGCGCTCCGAAGGCCTCGTCCCAGATATCTACGTCGAGATGGGAAAGACGGCCGAGTTCGTTGCTGCTATTACCGGCACCACTCGTCAGGATCAGGATGAATGGGCACAGCACTCGCAGCAGCGCGCTGTCGCCGCGATCAACGACGGTTTCTTCGCACGGGAGATAGTCCCGCACCGCAGGGTAGACGGCACCGTCATCGCGGCAGACGACGGGCCACGTTCAAGCACGACGCTCGAAGTGCTCGCAGCGTTGAACTCCGCGTTTCGTCAGGGCGGCACCGTTACGGCGGGGAATGCCAGTCCTCTCAACGACGGCGCGACAGCTGCGGTTGTGATGAGTGCTGCTAAGGCGAAGGAGCTCGGTATCGTTCCACTGGCCCGAATCCTTGGAGCTGGCGCCAGCGCGCTCTCGCCTGAGATCATGGGCCTCGGGCCGATTGGTGCCACACGGAAGTTGCTCGGTCGACTTGGACTGACGATCTCGGATATCGACCTCATCGAGCTCAATGAAGCGTTCGCTGCGCAGGTTGTCCCCGTCGTTCGTCAGCTCGGCGCAAACCCCGAGAGGGTGAACGTGCACGGGGGAGCCATTGCGATAGGGCACCCTTTCGGGGCAACGGGAATACGGCTTGCAGGAACCCTCATCAACGCACTGCAGGAGCGTGACGGGACGCTCGGCTTGGTGACGCTCTGCGTTGGCGGCGGCCAGGGCATGGCACTCGTCCTTGAGCGGCTCTCCTGATATGGGAGCCATTGACCCCTTCATCAGTGAGCTCGTCCTTGACGAGCCGTCGCTCCGGTGGTTTGGCTTCTCCATTGTCGAGGCCCACGACGGCATCGCCATCGTGACGCTCGCTGTCGGCACCTCGCATGTGAACGGCAACGGCACCACCCATGGTGGCGTCGTCTTCGCGCTCGCCGATCAAGCTTTCGCCATGGCGGCGAACACGGTGCTCCGCTTCGCGGCCACCGCTGATGCTCAGATCGCATACCTGGCGTCGACAAGGGTCGGCGACCTACTCGTGGCAACGGCTCGCACTGCCTACCACGACGACCGTCGCGCCGTCATTGACGTCGAAGTCATGTCGAGAGATCGGACAGTCGCTCTGTACCGCGGTACCGCCCGCGCTCTCCGACAGACGCAATAGAACTCGGGCCGGCCGCAGATGACCGACCCGAGCAGCACAACGGCAGAGTCAGGCGGTCACGCGACCCTTGACGAATTCGCTGTCCGGCAAGTCAGTGACCGGGAGCCCGGACGCTACGAGTGCCTGACGCGCCTGCTTCATGAGCCGGTCCGGGATACGCGGCGCTGGTGCGCGGAGCGCTCCACCGTTGAAGCCTGCGAGCCATTCCTGGTACTTCCAGCCAGTGCGGTTGATGACTGTCGTGCCGACCGCGGAGCCCACGAGAATCGCTGTGTTTGCTGCGCGGGCCGGCGAGACCTTCCACCACATCTCCATCGCCTGCTCCCAATTGCCGTTGCGGGCCAGTTCGAAGGCTCGCGGGAAGAAGTCGCTCATCCAGTTGGTGTTGCTGGTGCCCGAGAACTGGAAGTCGAGCACCGACATGAGCGGGATCGCTTCACCCTCGATCGGGCAAGAGATGAGGACCTCCTCGCGGAAGTGGTGATACATCTCCATGACCCCAGGAATGCCCGGGTTGCCCTGCTCGGCCTTGATCGCGACGATATTCGGGATCTCATCGAGAATCCTGCGGACGAACGGCACCGGCATCCCGGCGGGATCAATTCGCTCAAAGCCCCAGGCAGGAAGGCCGAAGAGCATCGCGCCGAGCTCGGTCGAGTCGCAGAGCCTCTTCGTGTAGTCGAAGACCTCCTCGAGCGTCGTGGGCCAAAACGCAGTCGGATACGAAATCAGGACCCGGTCGGCACCCGCCTTCTCGGCGAGACCGAGCGCGTAGATGTTCTCCTCAAGCGTATTGAACGCCGCGTGGAAGAACAACTGGAAGTCGGATCCGGCGGCTTCACGCGCTATTGCGGTAACGCGTGCGTTCTCCTCCGGTGTGATGTTCAACTCGGTAACGAGGAGCGTGCCGGTGAAGCCGAGCTCCTTCAGCTTCAGAATATCGTGGCGAATGGCGTTCTCGTTGATCGCCGAAAAGTCTTGGGTGTATGAGGGCATCGTCACTGCGACGCAGCCGTTCCAGTGCTGCTTAGCCCAAGCGCGGGCCTCGTCCTTCGTGTAAGCGACCATTACATTCTCCTTCTTTTACTTCCTTGTGGTGACGATGCCGACCGGCAGCTGGGTACCGCGGCCCTGGGCGCGGGCGCGCTCGACGAGCATCTCCGCAACGACGATGTCCTGCAGGCCGGAGCCGGTCGACTTATAGATGCGAATGCCGTGGTCGAGGTCCACATCGACATGTCTGAGGAGCACATCAGACAATGAGACGACGAGACCGTCAACGGTGACCCCGGCATTTCGTGCCGCGATGAGGTCACCGCTGCCGTGAACGACCTCCTCCTTCGTGTCAGCGACGATGATGCTTGCGCGGCCGATGAGGTCGGTGGGGAGCTCGCGCTGACCCGGGGTCGTCGATCCGATGGAGATAACTGTGGCGTTCGGCCCGACCCATGCAGACTCGATCGTCGGTGTCTCGTCGCGAGAGCGCGCGGCGCAGAGGATGAGGTCCGCGCCCTCGGCGGCCGCCTGAGCGCTGCCCACGGGCACGGCCGACGCCCCAAAGATACCGTCGAAATCCCTCGCGAAGCGCTCACGGTTTGCCGCCGTGGGGCTGAATACCGAGATGGAACTGAACTTGAGTAAGTGGGACAGCGCGGTGAGGTGCGACCGCGCCTCGAATCCGGAGCCGATGATGCCCAACCGAAGTGAGCGCTCCGGGGCGATCGTGGCCGTGCCGACTGCGGTGGTCGCCGCCGTACGAAGCCCGGTGACGCGGTTGCCGTCGATGAGTGCAACGAGGTCGGCAGTGTCCTTGTCGAAGAGTGATATGAGGTAGCTGACGCGCAGTCCGTCGGCGAAGGAACCGACGATCGACTTCTGCCCGAACAACTTCCCGCTAGAGGGGATCGACGGCATGATCCGCATCCACTCGCGTTTGCTGTCGGCGAAGATGCGACCTGGTGTGCGTCCGTCGTCCTGCGGCGCGCTGTAGGCCGCACGGATGGCGTCGATCGCGACCCCCCAGTCGGACAGCGCCTCGACGTCATCGTCGGTGAGGAAGAGAGGTAGGCGTGCCGGAAGTTCGGTCTCGGTGCTCACGTGGTCACTCCTTCGTGATCGCAGTACATGATCATTCAGCGATCAAGCACGATACGTTTCGTATCTATTGAAGACTATACTCCAGAAAGGGACAGGTCTCGACGAGGAGAGAGAAGAGAATATGACCATTGCGACTGTGAATCCAACGACTGGCAAGACCGAGATGATTATCGATCCTCATAATGCCAACGAGGTAGAGCAACGGATCGCCGACACTGCCAAGGCTGCACGGATTCTCCGCAGCACGACCTTCGCGCAGCGCGCGGAGTGGATGAATGCTGCCGCAGCGATCCTCGATGACCAGGCCGAAGGTTTGGGTGAACTCATCACTATTGAGATGGGTAAGCCGATTGCGCAGTCCGTCGCCGAAGTGCAGAAATCGGCGAAGGCTATGCGTTTCTACGCCGCCAATGCGGAGCAGTTTCTCGCCGACGTCCAGCTCGACGATCCTTCGACAGTGGAGGCGTCGAAGGCCTGGACCCGTTACGAGCCGCTCGGCGTCGTCCTCGCGATTATGCCGTGGAACTACCCGCTCTGGCAGGTCATCCGATTCGCAGCCCCGGCGCTGATGGCCGGGAACGCAGGCCTCCTCAAGCACGCTTCGAACGTTCCGCAATCCGCGCTCTTTCTCGACACCCTCTTCGAGCGGGGCGGGTTCCCGAAAGGCTCGTTCCGTGCACTGCTCATCGGGGGCGCCGAGGTTGCGACGGTCATTGCGGACCCGCGGGTCAAGGCGGTCACGTTGACCGGTTCCGAGCCGGCCGGCCGGTCGGTCGCGGCTGTGGCGGGCGACTACATCAAGAAAGCCGTACTCGAGCTCGGCGGTTCGGATCCGTTCATCGTCCTGCCCAGTGCAGACGTGAAGGCGGCTGCCGCGATCGCAGTTCGTGCGCGGATCAGCAACAACGGCCAGTCGTGTATCGCCGGAAAACGCTTCATCGTGCACACCGACGTCTATGACGAGTTTGCGCAGGAGTTCGCCGGCCGAATGGCCGCACTCAAGGTCGGCGACCCGCTGCTCCGCGAGACGGAGGTAGGTCCGGTCGCGACCGAGTCCGGCCGGAACGACCTTATCGACCTCGTCGAGGACGCCCGGACGAAGGGTGCGACGATCCTCACGGGGGGCTCGATTCCTGACACTCCCGGCTGGTTCTACGCGCCGACCGTCATCGCCGACCTGCCTGAGGACGCGCGCCTCATCCAGGAAGAGGCGTTCGGCCCCGTCGCATCGCTCTACCGCGCGAACGACAACGAAGACGCACTCCGCATCGCGAATCAGACCACCTTCGGTCTCTCGAGCGCGGTCTGGACAAACGATCTTGATGAAGAGGCGTGGTTCCTTGCGAACCTGGACTGCGGCGCCGTCTTCATCAATGGCATGACCGTCTCCTATCAGGAGCTGCCATTCGGCGGCATCAAACGCTCCGGCTTCGGACGAGAACTCGCGGCGGTCGGGCAACGTGAGTTCTGCAACCTCAAGACGGTTTGGAAGGCTTAGTCCGCAAAAATCGAAGACTCCTAGACGACGGAAGGCATGGCAGCGATCGACTACAACTTGTTGCGACCGCTCCGTGCGCTTCTCGAGGAACGGAGCGTCACCCGGGCAGCGGAGCGGATGCACGTCTCGCAACCCTCGATGTCGCTCGCGCTCGCTAGGCTCCGTACGCACTACGAGGATCCGCTGCTGGCCCGACATGGGAACCACTACGAGCTCACACCCCTCGGTGAGCGCCTGCTAGAGGCATTGCCCCAAGCGATCATCGAGGTGGAGCAGGTGCTCGGATTGCAACCCAGGTTTGACCCGGTGACGAGCACCCGAACGTTTTCGATCGCCGGCGTCGATTACGCGATTGCCCGGATCGCGCCGGCGCTGAGCCGGATCGTGGAGCGTGAGGCACCGAACGTTCGCTTCGAGTTCCCGGCGGCGGACGGTCGACTGGTGAACGGCGCGCCGGACTCGCTTCGCACGATCGACGGCGCGATTCTCCCGCACGGGTATCTCGTAGATCAGCTACACCTCGATTTCGAGCCGGAGGCGTGGGTCTGCATTGTTGACGCCGTCTCAGGCGTCGGAGAGCGGGCATCGGCGGACGAACTCCTCACCAGGCCCTGGGTGCAGACACTTCCGGCGCGTGACGGTATTACGCCAGCGCGTCAGCAGCTGCAGTTCCGCGGTATCGACATCTCCGTGGTTGCAGCGACCCCCAATTTCTTCGTGGTCCCGTCGCTCATCATCGGCACGGACCGGGTTGCGATTGTCCCTGAGGGCTTTGCCCGCATGGCGGTCCGTACAGAGCCGCGCCTCCGCCTTGTCCTCCTGCCGCTTGATCTCGATCCCATTCGAGACGCGTTCTGGTGGCACATCGATCGGAAACACGATGCGGGGCATATCTGGCTTCGGAGCATCCTCAAGCGGTTCGCGCGTAGCCATCTAAATTCTTGATGATACGAATACAAAAGTCTGCATTCCCTGATGGCGCGCGACGGGGGACCATTGCATTCAGTGAGCTAGCGGCGTACTATTCGATACGAAACGTATTGAACACGAAGGAGTGTTTGTGAAGACCGACGTCGATGTTGTGGTGATCGGAGGCGGGCCCGTCGGGACGACCGCGCTGGCATTGCTGGGCCGTGCGGGTCTCACCGCAGTCGGCTTCGAACGGGAAACGGCTATGTGGCCGACGGCTCGCGCCGTCCACTTCGATGGCGAGACAATGAGGACGCTGCAGAGCCTCGGCGTCGCGGCCCGTTTCCAAGAGGTCACGATCCCGATGAAGGACGTTGAGATAATCAACGAGACTGGCGACGTCCTCGTGCACGCATCCACCGATCGCATCGGTGACCAGGCGTGGAACGACCACCTCAGCTTTCATCAGCCCGACATCGAACAGCTCATCTGTGAGGTGGTGGAGGGGACCCCGGAGGTCGATCTCCGTTACGGCGTTACGGTCACGAGGGTCACGAGCGTCGACGGTGGCATCGAGGTTACGTCGGTCGGCGACGATGGCAAAGAGCAGATCACTCGAGCGCGATGGGCTATCGCAGCCGATGGGGCTCGCTCCGAGATCCGCCGAGAGCTTGGCATCGAGACCGACAAATATGGCGAGGATGCGCAGTGGCTTGTCGTCGACGGACATCTCATCGATTCCCCTGGATACGCCGCTGACATGATTCAGTTCGGCACCCACACCCGCCCCGCCCTTTGGCTCCGCCTTCCCGGCACTCGTGTTCGTATGGAGTTCATGCTCATGTCGGACGACGATCCTGAAGAAATCGTGACCCCGGCCGCAGTCGAGCGGATCAGTCGCGGTGTATTGCCGGTCGGCAAGTTTAGTGCGGACCGGCAGGCGGTCTACATCTTCCGAGGTCGCATCGCCCAGCACTGGCGAAAGGGAAATGTCTTTCTGGCCGGCGACGCCGCACATCAAGCGCCGCCACTTTTCGGTCAGGGTCTGTGCGCTGGCATCCGCGATGTCGAGAACCTGGTCTGGAAGCTTGACTTGGTCAGGCGCGGTCTTGCCGATGACGCACTCCTCGACACCTACGAGAGTGAACGAAAGCCCCATGCGACATTCTGGGTGGAGACGGCCGCTAATCAGGCAGTCGTCATCCAAACCATCGATCCGAAGGTCGCTGAGCACCGTGACGAGTTCATCAAGACCCACCCGGAGGCGAGTGCCGTGCCACTTGCTCCGGCCCTCGGAGCAGGACTCCACGAGGGCGCCAACGACCCGCGGGCGGGTCGTCTCGGAATTCAGCCCATTCTGGACGATGGCACTCGACTCGATGACATGGTCGGTAAGCACTTCCTGGTGGCGGCTGATCGCGCGCTTTACGATGCTCTGCCCCAGGGCTTGAAGGACGCCCTCGATGAGGACAGAGACACGGTAACGCTCCTCGACCCGGCGAAGGTGCAGCAGTTGCTCACTTCCGTTCAAGGGAATGCGGTCGTCTACCGTCCGGATCACTACATCCTCGGTGTCGGGGACACCGTCGCCGATCTCGAGCGCCTCGTGCGGGAGATTCCGTCCATCGCGCACATTGCGACAACTACCGTTTCAACCCGTTAGGAGCACGTCATGGCATTCAGCCCGATCACGCACATCCGACACTTCGATATCGCGGTGCCCGACTTCGAGAAACAGATCGACTTCTACAAAAACCACTGGGGCCTCACTGTTATGGAGGACGACGGTGACGTCGTCTATTTCGCCGCAGAGGGCTCGCCGGAGCAGTACGTCACTCGCGTGCGTCGTTCGGCGGACAAGCGGCTCGACCTTGTGGCGTTCGGTGCCGCGGATCGCGCCTCCGTTGATCAGCTCGCACAGCAACTCGGTTCGTCCGGTGTCTCACTCGTGAAAGAGCCAGATGTCCTGCAGACTCTCGGCGGCGGGTACGGCTTCCGGTTTTTCGATCTTGAAGGTCGGACCGTCGAGGTTTCGACCGAGGTCGAGACCCGCAAGCACCGCAAGATCGAGGAACGCGAGTCTGTCCCGGTCCGACTCTCGCACGTCGTCCTCAACTCGCCGGAGCCGGAGAAGATGCGCGCCTGGTATGAGAAGCACCTCGGCTTCCGACTCTCCGACACACTGAATCACCCGCACACAGGTGATCTCTTCTACTTCATGCGGTGCAGCTCGCAGCATCACTCGATGGCAATCGCGCGGGCCCCCCACGCATCCCTTCAGCACGCTTCCTTTGAGCTTCGCGGTATCGATGAGTACATGCGCGGCAGCGGGCGGATCATCCGCGCCGGCTTCAGGAAGATCTGGGGTCCCGGTCGCCATCGCGCTGGCGACAATACGTTCACATACTTTATCGACCCGAATGGGAACACGATGGAGTACACGACTGAGCTCGCTGAACTCGATGAGGATACTTGGCACCCGAGTATCTTCGACGTGCAGGAGCCGGAGACGTCCGATCAGTGGGGTACCGGCGGCGACATGGACGAGTTCATTACTCGTGAGATGTTCAACGATCCCGACAAGGGTCTGTTCATCCCTCCGCCGGTCTAGGCCGACGGATCGGTGGGTGAGCAATGACATTAGTGTTTGCAGTCGGTTCATTTGAGATCCGGGGAGACGCTTTTCCCGGGCTTGTGGTTGGAGACGATGTCTATGACCTCCGAGCGATCTTGCCGGGTGTTACCGCGACCTCGGATCTCTTTGACAGATGGGAGGAGAACCTCGACACGATTGCGACGCATGTCGGTGCTCCAACCAGTACACCGCATTCCCTGAGTGGCCTCCGGTCCTCAGGAGAACTGCGCGTTTTGCCGCCCGTGCAGCCCGTCGGCGTCTTCATTGCTGCCGGAGCCAACTACCGCGAGCACATCATCCAGATGAGCGTCGCGCACGGTCTTGGCAGCGAGGGGGCATCGCCCGAGCAGCTCCGAATGGAAGCGACTGCGGAGATCGACGAACGCGCCCAGGTCGGTGACCCGTACGTCTGGACTGGTATTCCATCTGCGGCAACCGGTGCCTATGACGACATACAGCTTCCGGACTTCGGGACGGACATCGACTGGGAGGTCGAGCTCGGCGTCGTGATCGGTCGGACCGCATACCGTGTCGCAGCCACGGACGCCCTCAACTACGTCGCGGGGTACACCATCGTGAACGACCTCACCGCACGTTCGCTAGTACCGCGCGACGACATGGCGAAGATCGGGACCGACTGGTTCCGGGCAAAGAACCAACCGACCTTCTTCCCGACTGGCCCCGTCGTCGTGCCGGCTCGGTTCGTTGCCGACGTTTCGAAGCTCCGGATTCAGTTGCGCCTCAACGGCGAGCTAATGCAGGATGCGGTCGCGGACGACCTTGTCTTCGACGTGCCGAATCTCATCGCGTATGCCTCGTCCGTCGCGATCCTTCGCCCCGGTGACATCCTCATCACGGGGTCGCCGGCCGGGAACGGCTCGCACTGGAAGCGTTTTCTCCGGGACGGCGACGTGATGGAGGCGACGATAACCGGACTCGGCGTTCAGGAGACATCGGTCAGAGGCCCGAGCGGCGTGCTCCCACCGTGGCAGGCGAGCCGCGCAGCGAGAGTCGCCACGTGACCCTTCGACAATCGTTCTTCGTCCCACCCGTGCCGTTCCTCGTTGCCGAAGAGCTTGGTCTTTTCGCAGAGGCCGGCGTGGAGGTCGAGTCGCGTCGCGCCCGCTCCAGCACAGAGCAGCTCGACGGACTCCACAGCGGCGAGATCGATCTTGCGATCACCGCGATGGACAACGTCTTCGTCTGGAACCAACGCGGTGTCGACCTGCGAGTTGTGGCACAGGTCGAGGCAACCACTCTGCTGACTGTGTATGCGCGACCCGGCACTCGCTCGCTCGACGATCTGAGCGGCGGACGGTTCGCAGTCGACGCGATGACGAACGGTTTTGCGCTCATCGCGCGGCGGCTTCTCGAGGAGGCGGGGGTGTCAGCGTCGTTCGTCGAAGCCGGCGGAGTGAAGGAGCGCCTTGACGCCCTCATCGAAGGCACGGTGGATGGGACCCTGCTCGGCCCGCCGCTCGATGAACTCGCCGAGCGAGTAGGCATGGTAGCGCTCGCCTCGGCGAACGCGGCGTTCCCCGAGCTACCGGGACAAGGGGTCGTCGTGCGGGCCCAACGCCCGGCCGGCGAAAACGCAAAGATCACCGCTTACATTAGTGCGCTCGCAGCTGCTACGGAAATGGCGAACCACATGGCCGACGCGGACGGCGTTGCATTGCTCAAGGAGAACGGTTTCCCGGGCCGTTCAGCAGTGAACGCCTGGCGGTCACGGCCGTCGGGAATCGCCGTCGATTCGGACGGTCTCGCACTCGTCGAGTCGATCCGGGCGGACTTCGGCCTGCTGCCGCCTGGATACAAGGGCGCCGCGGACATCCTCGACGGATCGTTCGCGGGGCTCTAAGCAAGTGATAACACAAAGGGCCTCGGCCCCTGGACGTCAGGAGAACGCATGGATGTGACATCGACGAAGCGAGCGAGCGAAGTGCTTGGGTCGCCACTCATGATCAACAAGCTGGTGGTGAAGAATCGGGTCATCCTCGGTCCGATGGCAGTTTTGCGCCCGACCGAGGACGGCCGCCCGAGTGAGCAGACCATCGCGTTCCTGCGCCGGCGCGCAAAGGGTGGGGTCGGACTGATCTTCGTCGGTGGTTCCGTTGCCACCGAGCGTGCATGGAACGAGTCACCGTTCTTCCCGAACATCCGATTCGACAAGGAGGGGTTCATAGGCGACCTCCGGCGTCTCGTCGACGCGGTGCACGAGGACGGAGCGAGTATTTTTGCGCAGCTCTTCCCGAGTTTCGGGCGTATGGGCGTGCCGCGGAACGGTGAGCGGATCTCTGCGGCAAGTCCGAAGCCGGTAGTGATGGGTGCTGCCGGATTCCCCGACCACGTATACGTGCCCGGCGGCCGCGTGACGCCTCTACCGGATGAGGCAACTGTCGAGGACATCAAGGCGCTCGAAGCTGCGGTCGTGGCCTCGGCGCGTCGAGCGAGGGCAGCGGGTTTCGATGGCGTGGAGATCGCGGCTCATATGTGCTATTTCTATTCGTCCTTCCTCTCGCCGCTCGCGAACAAGCGTACCGACGAGTATGGCGGCAGCGCGGAGAATCGGGCGCGAGCATTGCGAGATGTGGTTGCCGCGGTCCGGACCGAGGTCGGTCCGGACTATCCGGTCGGGATCCGAATGAGTGTGAATGACCACATGCCCGAGGGTCAAGACGCCGTCGGATTCGCGGAGGTGGCCGGTCACATCGTGAGCGCGGGTGTCGACTTCGTCTCGCTCACTGAGGGGAACTATGAGTCTATGGCGCAGAACGTGCCGTCGCAGTCGGGCAACATGCTCGCCCACGGGGAACCACAGGCTTTCCGAAGTGCGATTGGAGATGTGCCGCTGTTCCTCTCCAGTACCCCTGAACCGCAGCAGGCAGCAGACGCGATCACGGCAGGGCATGCCGATGCGACGATGCTTGCGCGTCAGTTGCTCGCAGACCCGGACTATGCAAACAAAGTCTTCTCCGGTCGTGAAGGGGATATCGTCTGGTGCGACCACGCGAACTCGTGCCTGCGCCGTCTGATGACAAACATCCCGGTGCAGTGCCACAAGAACCCCGAGATGGGCAGTGAGGACTCGAGCGCGAAGCGTTCGACGCTACTGCAAAACCTGTTCATCTGGGCGGCTGGCAACGCGTTCCTGATGGCGATCGCAGATGCCGCGGCGAAGGCCGCGCCGAAGGCGAAGCGCTGAGCGAGACGTCGATCACTGTCGTGGCATACAAGCTCGTTCTCCTTCTCAGGCCCCGCGAAGGTGTCTCGCCTGAAGGGTTCACCGAGGCGTGGCTTGAACTGGATCGGCAAGATCCGGTGATAGCGCCGGGGCTCGCCAACTATGTCTTCGACTCCCCCCCCCTCGCCGGGCTTGTTCCTATAGCAAATGCGCATGTCGTTGAGTTCAGTGCAGCCATCGAGACATGGTGGGAGAAGAAGAGCGCCGCTGCGGATTGGGTCGCGTCACCGCACTTCGTGAAAGTGTGGCTGCCGAGGCGTCTTGAGTTGCTCGCCGGGCAGCCAGCTGCGATTGGCGGCGTACCTCGGCTCCTCTGGGGGCGGGAGGTGTCGGGCAAAGCGGGCGAGGTGAAGGTGATTGTCCTTCCGGTTGGCCTACGTCGTCTTAGGTTCCAGGAGTTCGTCGACCATTGGACCGGTGTACACGCTCAGCTGGCGCTCGGAGGCCCGCGTACGAAGGAAAGGCTCGTCCGGCTTGAAGATACTCCAGCCGTCGGCGCACCGTCGCTCTTCGAGCGCACCCGTTATGACGGTGTCGGCACGCTCACGTTCGAGTCGAGAGATGCACTCGCGGCGGAGTTCGGCAGCGACTACTACCGAGAAAATCTCGCACCGGACGAATCGCGATTTGCCGATCCGGCGTTATCGGCGGGGCTACTCACGAGTCCGGTGACGTTGCGCTGAGCGCATCCGTGTTCCGGTTGGCCGGATCGCGCGATTCGAGGAGCCGAGGATTTGAGCGAGAGTGCTCCGAAGCGGACTTTCAGCGATGTGCTAAAAGCGATCGCGGACATGCCGCTCGCGCCCATACAGCGCAACAACGGCGAGGATGATAATCCCGTAGACGATCCGGCTCTGCGCTTCGGCTAGCCCGCGGCTGACGATGAGCGTCGACACGATCGTGAGAATCAGCGCACCGATCGCCGTGCGGGTGAAGCTGCCGCGGACCGAGCCGAAGGTCGTGCCGCCGACGAGCACAGCCGCCAGGCCCGCGAATAGGTACGGGTCTCCGATCGACTGCGACCAGCCTGAGCCGAACGCCGCGATGAAAATTCCGGCGACGCCCGCCAATGCGCCCGAGAACGCGAAGACGATCGTCCAGACCAGCGAAGTCTTGATCCGGGCGAGAGCAGCTGCCCGGGGGTTGACCCCTGTGGCATAGAGTTTCCGGCCCGCTGAGGTCTTCGCGAGGAACAGCCACAGAAGCACACCGAGGCCCACCACGATGAAGAGGACCGGCGGGATCGGAAGTCCGAAGGTCGTTCCGGTCAGTTGCGCGAGCGAGCGGAGCTCTTGCGGCGGTTGTCCGTTGTAGTCACCCTTCGCGAGGAACATAGAACCGCCGGTAAGGATCGCCCCCACGCCCAAAGTCATGACGAGGGGTTGGATGCGAAGTCGGTGGCAGAGCCAGCCGACAATAGCACCAAACCCGCCACAGACCATGAGGGTGACAAGGAATGCAACCGGCACTGGCCAACCGAGTCGGCTGGTCGCGTTCGACGCGATCATCGCACCGAAGGTGATGTAGCCGGCGATCCCCAGATCGAGTCCTCCGAGGATCACGACGAGGGTCTGCCCCATCGCCGCGAGTGCGAGCAGAGACGCGATTACAAGGATCGCAATCGATGCCTGAGGCCGCGTGATGAACGCCGGGATCATTACTACGAGGACGACGATGAGCGCGACCAAGGCAACGAACTGAATGATTGGAGTTTCAATAGCCCAGTGGCGAAGTCTGGCCCAGCCTGTCGCACCCGGCTGCGGGATGGTGAGCGATTTGGTGACGTCCGTAGTCGTCTCGGTCATGTGCGGATCCTTGTCAGTCGCGGATTGAGCAGTGTGGCCCCGAGCAGCACGCCGACGACAAGAAGAAGCCCATAGGCGACCTGAACGAAGCTGGGCTGGACACCCAATGCGGTGAGGAGTTGCTGGAGCAGGTAGATGACCAACGCACCGAAGAACGTCCCAAGGAGACCGCCCTTGCCTCCGCCGAGACTCGTGCCACCGAGGACCGCTGCGGCGAGCCCGAGAAGGGCGTACGTGGTCGCGAGCGAGGATTGGGATGACTGAAGGAGCGCGGAGAGAGCAATGCCGGCCACGCTGGCAATCAGTCCGCCGAACGTGTAGGCGAGGACCCGAACCGTGGTGACATTCACTCCCGCGCCGTAGGCGGAGACGTCACTCTCACCCGTAGCGAGGAGATTGCTCACGAAAGCCGTGCGGCGCAACAAGAACCATGCGATCGCGACCACCCCAATGGGAATGAGTGCACCAGGGAGCCAGCCGTACGACCGGGCCAGGCCGTCAGACCAGTTCGGCGGCGCTGAGACAGGATTCCTCGAAATTGTGATCGAGAGGCCGACCAGCACGAAGAGCACGCCAGTGGATGCAACGACGGGATGAAGCCGCACGATCGCGATGAGGACTCCAGTCACCGTGCCGACCGCTGCACCGGCAAGGAGGAGGATCGGAAGCGCCACGAACCAGTCTCCGAGGCCGTAGGGAAGGAGAACGGCGATGAAGAGGCAGTTGATGAACGTCGCGAGCGGGCCGACCGAGACGTCGATTCCCCCCGACAGGATTGCTGGAGTAGAGGCGAATCCGACGAGCACGAACGGCGCGAGCGTCGCGAGCGTTGCCGCCAGACGATCGGCCGAGAGGAAGCTCGGGCTCACAACGAGGTTGACCGCGAGCAACACAGCGGCGAGGAGCAGTGCGAACGCCCACGAGTTCCGCTGGAGAAATCGGAGAATTTGGTTCATAGTGCGTTCCCAATCTTCTGGCCGAAATACGCTGCAACGACGGCCTCGGTTGTGAGCTGTTCCCGAGAGATCTCCGTGAACACTTCACTGTCACGAAAGACGACTACCCGGTCGACGAGCTCGACAAGCTCTTCGACCTCACTGGAGAGCATCACGACACTCATTCCATCGGCACAAAGCCGATCGAGCGTGCCGTAGATCTCTCGCTTCGTCATGATGTCAACACCGCGAGTCGGGTCATTGAGGAGCAGTACCTTCGGGTCGGTTGCGAGCCAACGAGCGAGAATCACCTTTTGCTGGCTGCCGCCTGACAGGCTCGAAATCGCGTCGTTCTGCCTTCCGAGCCGGATGCTCATCGACTTCACGAACTCCGCGAAACGCTCCGACATCCGTTTCGTGCTGAGCAGGATCCCACGGCGATCCTGCCGCATGGTCGGCAATGCGAAATTCTCACGGATTGACATCGATTCAAAGAGCGATTCACCGCGGCGCTCGCGAGGGAGGTAGGCGATGCCAAGCAACTTGCCGTTCCCGGGCCGGAGATCGATGTCGGGGCTGAGGACGCGGGTGACGACGCCTGCGCCATGGGTGAGGCTGGCGAGTCTCTTGAGGAATTCATCCTGGCCGTGTCCTTCGAGGCCTGCAAGCCCGACGAGCTCGCCGGCGTGAAGCATGAAATCGACCGGTGCGGCACCTAGGGCGAGCTTGATCCCACTCGCCCGAAGCGTGACATCGCCGATCGCACGACCGTAGTCTGCCCGCTCGAAATGGCCGGAGGTGCCGGTCATGTCCGAGATGAGTCTCTCAACCGAGAGTTCAGAACGGCTCACAGTCGATACGGTGCGGCCGGAGCGGAGCACGGTGACCTGATCCGAGATCGCCAGGACTTCATCCATACGGTGGGAGATGAAGAGGATGCTCACACCATCCGCCTTGAGGCGGCGGATCTCAGCGAAGAGTCGGTCTCTGGTCTGAACGTCGAGGGCCGCCGTGGATTCATCGAGGACCAGAAGGCGGGGATTTCTCACGAGGGCACGAGTGATGCAGACAGCCTGTCGCTCCGAGAGCGAGAGTTGTCCGGCCGCTGCGTCGAGATCAATACCATCGACGAGTCGTCCCAAGACCTCGGCTGCGATCGAGCGCTGCTTCGCCCTGCTCAGCTTCCGAGCGAAAACGCCATCGGTACCAAGCCAGATGTTGTCGAGAACCGACTGACTTGTCGCAGTCAGGACTTCTTGGAACACGACGGCGACATTGCGCGCGTTTGTCTGACGCGGGTTCCTTGACTCTAGCCTTGAGTTGTTCAGGGTGAGCGTTCCGCTGTCGGGTCGGTGAACCCCACCGACGACCTTTACGAGCGTCGACTTCCCGGAGCCGTTCTCTCCGAGCAGGGTATGCACCTCGCCAGGCTTGACATGCAGCTGCGCGCCGTTGAGCGCGCGGGTCGCTCCGAAGCGCTTGCTCACGTCGGATAGCTGGAGGCCGTCGCGGTGTCCAGGCATTCAGTCACTCCTCATCGAGTTGTGCGCCCTATGGCGCCATTCGATCCAAAACTAGACGAACCGTATCGGATGTGTCTAGTGTAGGAGTGCGCAAATCGGTGCGCAAACTCAAAGAGGAGACCTAAATATGATGAAGCACACCCGCTCCGGTCGGCTTGGGGTCGCCGCAACGGCTCTTGCCGTCGTCGGAGCGCTCAGTCTCGCAGGCTGCGCGTCAACGTCGACCACACCGGGAACAGGGGAGACTAACGCGGCCGGCAGCTGCGGTTCAGTCCCGCAGATCGGTGCGAATGATCCCAATGGACTACTCACGAGCTTGGACGCGGAGCTCCAGGCAGGCTACAACGCGTACCCCTATGAGATCCAGAAGTCCAGCTGGGCGGACTGGAAGTCTTCGAAGGCCAGTGGCTACACGGCCGCAATCGTCGGTCAGGCCCCTGCAGCGCCGTTCATCGCGAGCTACCTCAAGCAGCTGACTGACTCGCTTACTGCTGCAGGCGTGGATATCGTGCTTAATGTCGCGCCGAACGACCCGACGGATGTGCCTGGTCAGCTCCAGCAGTTCGGTCAGGCACTTTCCCTTAAGCCCGACATCATCTTCTACATGCCCACGGCACCGCAGGCGGCGCTCGATCTGGTGAGCCAGGCGCATGACGCTGGCATCCCGGTCGTCGCGGTCGTGGTTCCCATCGACAGCCCCCACGCTATCAACATTACCTACAACTCGAACCTCCAATCCATGGAGACAACGGCGGGCGTACTCAAGTCGATCGATGGCCAGGGCAGCGTGCTCGAGGTAACAGGCGTCCCCGGAATCCCGAACGAGACCTTCTGGGAGGATGGCGTCGCCAAGGCGCTTGAACTCTGCCCGGATGTCACCGTCGCCGGTCAGGTGCAGGGGCTGTTCCAGCCGCCTGTGGCCCAGCAGGCGGTAGTCCAGTACCTCGCAACCAACCCGGCCGGGGTCGACGCCGTACTTCAGGCAGGCACGATGGGTTGGGCGATCCGTGACGCATTCTTGCAGGCTGGCCTTCCAGTCCCGCCGATTCAGGACGTCGGCGCATCGCAGGGAATGGTTGCATTCGCTGCGGCAGACCCGTCCTACGCCTACTTCGGTACCGCAACGCCGCCTATCGCCATGGCGAAAGCGGCGGCTCAGGTGGGACTGAAGATTCTTGCGGGGGCAGGTTCTAGGTTCAATCAGATCGTGTGGGCACCGTACCTCATCGACTCGTCGAATCTGGCGGACGTCGTTGATCCTTCGTGGTCGGACGCGGACGGAACAGATCTGGCGCCCGATGGCGTCTACTTCACTGACTCTCAGGTCGCACAGTTCTTCGCTCATCCTGAGCTCGGGCCTCAGTCGGCGGAGTAAAAGTTACCTGGAGGGGCGGGTCGGCGAACGTCGGCCCGCCCCTCTGGCTTTGTGCGGTGCAGCATCCAGCGAATCCTGCGAAGGTGGTGGCATGAGCGTTCTACTTGACACGCGCGCGGTACAGCCGTTGGATCGTCCGGACTACTGGGCGGCGGGGATCGCTGAGCACTTCTTCCCGATGCACATCGAACGAATACTGGCGAGCTCGTTTGAGGCCCGACTGAGCGGGGGCCAGGTCGGCCCTGTCTCGGTACGGTCCATCCGCGGTCTCCCGCATCGAGTCGCACGCACGTCCCGGATGATCGCCTCGGCAGATCCCGAGTGCATCCTTGTGTACTTCCTGCGGAGCGGATCTGTCCTCCTGGAGCAGGACGGTCGCAGTTGTGCACTCGAACCGGGAGACATCGCGATCCAAGACACTTCGCGACCATCAACCTTTGAAGGACATTCGACATTCGACGTGCTCGTCTTCGCGCTCCCCAAGTGGTACCTCGAAGGGCAGACGGGGAGCATCGCGCAGAGCACGGCCACTCGCGTGGCTGGTGCCCAGGTGCCACTGGTACGTCTCGCCGCGCCGTTCCTCGTCGGCCTCGGGCAAGCCGCCTCCGGAGGAGGCGGCTTAGCTGGACCCGAGGGGGAGGGGGCTGCGGCGATGCTGCTCTCGATGGTGAAGAGTGTTTACGGTGACGAGAACACGTTTGATCGGCAGGCACGGTCGAACGCACTCTTCGCGCGAATGCAGCGGTATGCAGTGCAACACCTTCATGACCCGAATCTCGGCCCGGAGCAGATCGCCCGAGTTCACTTCGTTTCGACGAGGTATGTGCACAAGCTTTTCGCAGCTTCGGGCAGCGGTGTCTCGGCGTGGATCCGAGACCGGCGCCTGACGGGAGCGTTGCTAGACGTGCGGGGAACCGACACGCCGATTGCGATGGTGGCGGCGCGCTGGGGATACCGGGATCCGGCCAGCTTCAGTCGCGCCTTCCGCACCGCCTACGGGCGAGCGCCCCGCGAGGTACGAGCCGGCGAAGAAGGTGCACGATAGCGAGGTTGCCCTCGCCGTTTGGAAACACGAGGGCAACCTTCGCTCACCGCTGTGGGTAGCCCGCCTGGCGCATGCGGCTTCCCCAGATTCCGGACTTTCCGGGAGCGATGATCCCGTTCGGGTCGAGGGTGTCCTTGAGCGTCTCGTTGAACCGCCCCTGTGCGTGATCGTTGAACCCGAATTGATCCGCAGCGAGGTCCATGAACGAGAGGTGCGCCCGGTACTCGCCGTAGCCGAGCTTGCCAGCCTGTGCGACCATCCGCTTTGCATGGTCGTAGGCCGTGCGTACCTGCTCCGGGTTCTTGGTGTCGAAGGGGATGACATTGATGAACGTCGTTGCCCGAGCATTGATCGGCAGCATTCCGCCGAGGTAGTCCAGTCCCGCATCGGTGCACATGCTCTTGAAGAGGTCCTGCGCGGCCTTGGCGTGCTTCGCCGTGAGCGGGATCACCGGCGAGAAGTCGACATGGCCGCCTTCGTCGCCGCCGGACCAACCCGCCATCTTGTACAGGTCAAGACTTGGGACACCGATCTGGACACGTTCGTGGGGGTTTGGCAGGGTCTCCCACTCGTCTGCACCGTGCTTCTCGCCGAAGACGCCAACCGTAGGGATCGACTCGAAGCGCTTCTTCAGTTTCGCGAAGTTGTGATCGACGATCGCTTCGTCGCCGTAGAGCGCGAACCGCATCATCCAGCGGCCCAGCCCGAGTTCTTTCGCGATCTTGTCGATGATCTCCTCGGGAACCGGGCCGACCCCGTCGTACCAGTCTGACCTGGCGGTGAGCATGGATGCCATGCAGAGCGTGTTCGATAGTTGCGGACGCATGTCAATGGTGCCGTCGAGCATGAGTTCGCGCAGAGCGTCCACTACGGCGGGCATCTGCGAGTCGTCCCAGAGCTGTAACCAGAGCGGCATGTACACCTCGGGCTTCGGCATCAACCAGTAGCCCATCTTGGTCACGATGCCCAAGTTTGACTGCATGAAGAGTTCGCTGGAGGTAGGGCCGAGGCCGCGCTTGTAGAGCGGCCAGGTCGGGTTGTTGTCCATCGCACCCGAGCCGGTCCGCAGCAGATCACCGCTCGGCAGCACCACCTCGAAGCCGCAGTGCGAGGCCTGGTCGATCGAGTAGGGCATGTAGGTGAGGCCGTGCTCGAGGGTGTTCGATACGACGCCGCCCCAGCCGATGTCGACGATCGAGGCGACGAGGTTGTGACCGCCGGCCTCGATCGCGTCGTGCAGATCGAACCAGCTAACGCCCGGCTCGACGATCGCGTAACCGAGTTCCTCATCGATCTCGAGCACTTTGTTCATGTCCTTGAGCGACAGCATGACCGCGCCGCGCACCTGTGGGGCCGCGCCGCCGTAGCCGTTGTTCTTGCCGCGACTGATGGGCCAGAGCGGTATGCGATGCTCGTTCGCGAGACGGACGATGGCCTGAACGTCTTCCACGGTCGTTGGGCTGACGACTCCGGACGCCAGGTTCGTGGCGCTACCCGGCACCTGGTAAGGGTCCTGGAAGTCCTTCAGAACTTCCGGATCAGTCGACACCTTGTCGGCACCGATTGCTGCGGCGAAGGCGGCGAGCGCCCGATCAAGCTCGGCTTCCGTGACGTTGGGCGGGGTTGGCCGGCGTGACTCGATGTTGGCTGGCATTGGTCTCCTCATCTCTTCATTGAGTGTGTTCGTACCGTCGGTTTTACGCGAGCAGACGGGCAACGTGGTCCAACTGTGCAGTCTGTGCACAACCTCGTGCAGACTCGGCATGGCGCGGAAGTCCCCCAGCTTGTTGAATCATTCGAGGCAGTATGGATAGCAGCAGGGGAGAACAAAATGGCGAACGGTCGGCTTGCGAGCAAGGTTGTACTGCTGACCGGGATCGGGGGAGGGATGGGAAGAGTTACGGCTCAACTCTTTGCCCAAGAGGGGGCAACGGTGGTCGGCACGGACCTCAATCCGGAGAGCGCCGCCGAGACGCGCCGGCTGATCGAAGCAGAGGGAGGAACGATTGACTCGACCGCTCCCGTCGATCTCGGGAGCAGAGCCGATGTCGCCAGATGGATTGGCGACGCGGCGGCAAGACACGGGCGTATTGACGTGCTCTACAACAACGCGAGCCAACCACGCTTCGCTCCATTTGCTGAGCAAAGTGACGAGGATTACCTCTTCACAATCCAGAACGAGCTCCACCTCGTGTGGATTGCCTCCCAGATCGCATGGCCGCACCTTGCGGAGACCCGCGGCGCCATCGTAAACATCGGTTCGGGAGCCGGGCTTCAGGGAGTGCGCACGCTCCCGCAGGCGGCGCATGCCGCGGCGAAAGGGGCCGTCTTAGCCCTCACTCGACAACTCGCCGCTGAGGGAGTCGCAGTCGGCATCAGAGTGAACTCCGTGAGTCCAGGCGTGATGGGCACCCCGCCAGTCCTCGCGATGTACGCCGAGCTCGGTTCACGAGCGCCAGTCGCGCCGGTCGTCGAGCGAACCATTGACGGAAAACCCGGCGACCCGATTGCGGTTGCCTACGCTGGGCTCTATCTCGCATCCGACGAGGCGATATGGGTGACCGGGACAAATCTCGTGGTTGACGGTGGCGCGAGTGCCATCATGTAGCGCTCGCCCCCTGATGCCGACTTGGTTCGCCGCGTCGGCACCACACGCTGTCTGAAAGGGCGCCACACCAATCGGTTCGGGATGCGACCGCCCAAACGCTCAACGGGCGGCGGGGACTGCTGAGGGTTTCGGTTACTCCTCGGCTTAGGCCGCTGCTGCGGCCGGTGTGGTCATGATGGCTTCGAACTCGACCGGGGTCAAGCGGCCCAGTGCACGCTGCCGACGACGGCGGTGATAGCTGGCCTCGATCCAGGTCACGATCGCCAAACGCAGTTGCTGGCGGGTTGCCCAGGTGCGTTGGTCGAGGACGTTCTTCTGCAGCAGAGCGAAGAACGATTCCATGGCTGCGTTGTCGCCGGCAGCACCGACCCGACCCATCGATCCGACCAGTCCGGCGCGGCTCAGGGCCAGCACGAAGCGCCGTGAGCGGAACTGGCTGCCTCGGTCCGAGTGAATGGTCGTGCCGACCGGGCGGCGTCGTTGGATTGCCATGCGCAGCGCGTTCACGGCCAGCTCGGCGGCCATGCGCTCATCGATGGAGTAGCCGACAATTCGGTTGGAGAACACGTCTTTGATCGCGCAGAGATAGAGCTTGCCCTCGCCGGCTTGGATTCCAGCCATCGTCGCAACACCTGATGGAAGGTGTGGTGATGGCTGGAATCCAAGCGCGAGAGGGCAAGGTTTTCTGCTGCTGCGTTCTCGACTCGTTCAGCCGAAGAATCGTCGGGTGGTCGATTGACACAGTCCAAGATGCCAACTTGGTCGTGAATGCCCTCGATATGGCGATCAAGAACCGCCGCCCCGAACCCGGCGGAATCGTTCACGCGGACCATGGAACCCATGTTCACATCCTGGGCGTTCACGAACAAGATTCGCTCGTCCGGAATGATGCCATCTTTCGGCTCCGTCGGCGACGGTCTCGACAACGCAATGATGGAATCCTTCTGGTCCTCGATGCAGATCGAGATGCTCAACCGGAAGAAGTGGAAAACACGGATCGAGTTGGCCAACGCTTCTACAACCGGCAGCGACGCCACTCGGGACTCGGCTATCGCACCCCGATCGAGTACGAGCTAACCTACGAAAATCAATCAATCCCCGCCTAGAACTCCAGACGCAAACGGGTAACCGGAACCATCGGGCAGGTCAGTGTCACCTCAACCCTCGGCAGACCCATTCGTTCTCGATGCAGGTGTACCACTGTGCGTCTCTTCAATAGCCGTCTGACGACGAGTGGACGACAATCGTTGCGGCGAGCGGTCGGTTGGAGTCGTCGACGTTGCACACTCAGTTCGGCGACGAGTCCCTCATAACTATTCTCTCCCGCTTACGGCACCCGAAAGTTCCCTCGTTTGGAAGAGACGCCAAAGGATGACCCGAGGTGTCCTTCTCGCAGCTTTCTCCGGGGTGAAAATTACCGTCTCTTGGCATTCGATACTGTTCGTATCGTATGATTGAGTCTAGTCAGGCAACCCAAAGGAGGGTCCACCAATGAAGCTCGGACGTATCGCTGTAAACAGCCCCGACGGAGAAGAGATTCGCGTAGTCGCGGTCGAGCCGGACAAGTCGCGCGTCATCGATCTCAAGAGAGCGTATGCGCTCGCGCTACAGAAGGGAGGCGCAACTGTTGAGGGTTCACGCCACCTCGCGCACGCTACATTCCGCGACATGACGCAAGGAATATCGGCTGGCGACTTCTTCCTCGACGCTGCAAACCATGCCCTCATCGCGGCCGACGATGCCTCGACTTCGATTGATCAGGTCACGTGGAGGGCTGCGATCAAGCCGCCCGTGATCCGCGACAGCCTCACCTTCAACGGACACATCAAGAACTTCTTCGGCAACGTACTGCACTCCAAGCCCACCAGGGCGGTCTACGAGCGGCCGGGGTTCTTTAAGGGTTCTACGGCGACGCTCTACGGTACGAATGAGACGATCCCCTACCCCGACATCACCGAACAGCTCGACTACGAGCTCGAGATCGGCTACATCATCGGCAAGCCGGGCCGGAACGTTGTTCCTGAGGACGCATTCAAGCACGTGTTCGGGATCACTATCTTCAACGACTGGTCGCTTCGCGACGTCCAAGTGCTCGAGAGCCCAATCGGCATGGGTGCGCAGCATTCAAAGGACTTCGCGTACGGCATCGGGCCGTGGATCGTTACGATGGATGAGATCCCGTCGATCATAGGCCTCACTGGCCAGGTCCGCGTCAACGGCGAGATCTGGTCGAACACCAAGGTCGAGGACTTCATTTGGACTCCGGAGGAGACCGTCTCCTACGTCTCCCAGTTCGACGGCTTACAGGCTGGCGACCTCATCGGCTCTGGCACAATGGCGTTCGGTGCCGGTGCTGAGCTCCAGAAATTCCTGCAGCCCGGAGACATCCTCGAGCTTGAGCTCGAACGCGTCGGAGTGCTGCGCTCGCCGGTCGCGAGCACGAAGGAGTCGCCGACATGGTGGCCCACCCCGCAGCCGTATCCCTTCGAGGAGGACTGAGCCATGTCAGCACGCAAGCCATTGCATCGTGTCGTCACCGGTCATGATGATGAGGGCCGCGCCGTCATTCTGTTCGACGACGCGGACGCGCCCAACACCTTCGCATCCGACTCCATTCCCGGTTTCGGCGCCACGGTCGCATGGTTCACGCCGGCTGGCGCGGTCGATCATGTGTCCGATCAGGACCCAGCTCCGGCGGGGCGCGAATTCAACTTCCCCGCGCCGGGCGAGACCGTGATGCGGATCGCCGATTTCCCGCCTGATGTCGTCTACCCGCAGAACGCGGGCGAGACCGTCTTCGACGAGATCGGAGGTCACGAGGAGCGCGAGGCTGGCAGCGAGCACAGCAGCAGCAAGCACTTCTGGTTCCACCGCACCGAGTCCATCGACTACGCGGTCGTCCTCGAGGGCGAGATCACGCTTCTTGTCGACGAAGGCGAGTCCACGTTGAAGGCGGGTGATGTCGCGATTCAGCGCGCCACTGCACACGCGTGGTCGAATCGCACTGACAAAGTCGCCCGGGTCATGTTCGTGCTTGTAGGGACGGACCCAATCAGTCCAGCAGCGATCGCGGCACAGCGGGTTCAGGCTAAGGCCACGGAGCCGGTGTGATTGTCAACCCGGCGGCGTACGACGGCGACATCATCTGGCAGCCGGATCCCGCAACGGCTGCGGACACCCAGGTGGAGCGTTTCGCGGAGTTCGTCCGGGGACGAGGCGTGCCTTTGGAAGCAGGCTATCAGGCGCTGTGGCAGTGGTCCGTCGACGATTCGGATGCTTTCTGGTCGCTCTTCGCAGAGTTCGCCGGAGTGCGCCTCGGCGGCCCGGCGGGTCCGGTGCGCAATGCTGCCCCTATGCCCGATACGCGCTGGTTTCCCGGACGTACCCTCAACTTCGCACGGCACCTGCTGGACGGTCGGGACGGCACCGCCATCATCGCAGTCAGTGAGGACGGCACCGTTGAGGAAGTCTCTTTCGATGCGCTTCGGGCGCAGGTCGGAGCGCTAGCGAGCCACCTCCGGTCGCTCGGCGTCGGGTACGGGGACCGAGTTGTGGCACTGCTCCCGAACATTCCGGAAGCGATGGTGGCCCTACTCGCGACTGCGGCGATCGGTGCGATCTGGTCGGTGTGCTCTCCTGAGTTCGGCCCCGGCGCAATCGTTTCCCGATTCCAGCAGCTTGAACCGACGGTGGTGCTGGCGGCACCCGGTTACCGCCTTGGTGGCAATGATCGCGACCGTCGTGCGGAGGTCACGCAAATCCTAGCGGCGCTGCCTTCCGTCGTCGAGATAATATGGGTCACCGGTCGCGCGAACTCGGTGCCGGTTCCCGAGATCGCCCTTTCGACCGTCTCCTGGGAGGAGGTCGTCGCGGTTCCGGTCGATCCTGAATACTCGGATGTCGAGTTCAGCCATCCGCTCTGGGTACTGTTCTCTTCCGGCACGACCGGTGTCCCGAAAGGGATAGTGCATGGGCACGGCGGCGCTCTGCTCGAGGGGCTGCAGATGCTTCTCTTCGGTGGCGATCTACATCCGGCCGATCGCTATTTCAGTGTCGCTTCGACGAGTTGGGTGGTCTGGAACTCACTCGTGACCTCGATCGGGGTCGGAGCGATCCCTGTCCTGGTCGATGGGAATCCGACCTACCCGTCGATCGACAGAGTCTGGGCGATCGCAGCCGAGACCGGTGCGGCAGTTCTCGGCGTCGGTGCAGGATTCGTGCATGCCTGTGCGAAAACTCATCTCGTTCCGCAGCGTGACCACGATCTCCGCGCGTTGCGTTGCATCCAGGTGACTGGCTCACCACTCTCCGCAGACGGATTCCGCTGGGTGTACCGGAACGTCGGTGATGTCTGGCTTGCGTCGATGAGCGGAGGAACGGACATCGCAGGTTGTTTCGTTGGCGGGGCACCGACCGAGCCCGTGCGCGTTGGTTACATTCAGGTCCCCGCACTTGGAGTCAAAGTCGAGTCATGGGACGATGCGGGCAAGTCGACCACAGGAAAGGGTGAGCTCGTTATCACGGAAGCGATGCCCTCCATGCCGCTTTGTTTCTGGGGGGACACAGACGGCACCCGCTACCGGTCAAGCTACTTCGAAACGTTCCCAGGTGTCTGGCGACACGGCGACTTCATCGAGCTATCCGAGAGGGGAATTCTGATCCTCGGACGCTCCGATTCCACGCTCAACCGCAACGGTATACGCCTCGGTTCGGCGGACATCTACGCGGTCGTCGAGGCGCTCCAGGAGATCGCCGAGTCAATGGTGATCGGCGCAGAGATCGGCCCCGAAGGCTACTACATGCCCCTCTTTGTAAAGCTCACCGAAGGCACCGATGAAGATGCGGCCAAAGCTGCAGTCACGGAGGCGATCAGGGTGCACCTCTCGGCCCGCTATCTCCCGGATGAATTCATCGTGATGCGCGGCATCCCTCATACAAAGACCGGCAAGAAGCTCGAAGTCCCGGTGAAACGCCTTCTCCAGGGCGCTTCGCTGGGCGACGTCGCCGATCTCGGGGCCGTCGACGATCCGACCCTACTCGAGGAATATGCCGCATTCGCTACAGCCAAGGCCCGGGCCCTCGCCGCACCTTGAGCTTAAGTGTCATGTCGCGAAACACTATGGCGAACGTATCGTATCGGTCGCGGACGTCCTAGAGTCGGGTAGTGGCTAATCGAAGTGAACACAGCCGTCAGGCAATTTTGCAAGCAACCATGAAGTTGCTCGACGAGCGCGTACCGGGCTCGATGTCGGTGCAGCAGCTCTCTATCGAGCGCATCGCGCGTGAAGCTGGAGTGAGCAAGACTACGATCTACCGCTGGTGGCCGAACAAGGCCTCGGTGATCATCGACACGTTCCTTGAGAACCACATTCTTGCGACCCCGATGCGAGAAGACCTCCCCGCCATCGATGCCCTTCGAGAGCATGTAACCGCCTTGGCCGCTCTATACGCAGGACATGAGGGCCGTCTCATGGCGCAGCTCATCGCCGAGAGCCAATACGATCCGGCCACCCTCGACGAGTTCAAGAAGCACTTCTGGAGGCCACGAAGGGATGTCGTGAATCGCATCATCCTGCGGGCGATCGAAGAAGGGTCGATTCGCGGTGACCGGACGCCGGATGAAATAGCAGAGCGGATTTACGCACCGATCTATTTCAAGCTTCTCTTCCAGGAAGGTTCGTTTGACCTCGAAACCATAGGAGCGGGCTTCGACCTCTTACTCTCGGGGGTCGCGGCCCGATAGCTATGCCGTTCGTGTTTGTCGGTTAACTGATCGCCCCTGACATGAGCCCCGGTGAGTTCAGCGGCATCGCTCCTGTCGATGGACCATGACTTGACCATGCTGATGCGGCTGTCCGAAGCCCGACAGCGATCGAACTTGGGTCATGGAGGGCTGCTTGCGTTGTCAGAGTTGGTTGCCGAGTTTGAAGCCTTCGTCAGTGTCGCCCTTGCGGGTGTAGGAGAAGCCGTCTGCACCGATAGTCACGGCCATTTCGGACGCGTCGGTGCGGACTACGACGGGAACGGGGTTGCCGTCGAGGTCTAGGACTAGTGACGCCTCTGTGTACCAGGAGGGCACGACAGGGTTGCCCCACCAGTCACGGCGCTGGTTGTCGTGGACATCCCAGGTGACGAGCGGGTTGTCGGGGTCGCCGGTGTAGTAGTCCTGCGTGTAGATTTCGACGCGGTGTCCGTCGGGGTCGCGGAGGTAGAGGTAGAAGGCGTTCGAGACGCCGTGACGTCCGGGGCCTCGCTCGATGTGGTCGGATAGGCGGAGTGCGCCGAGTTTGTCGCAGATCGCGATGATGTTGTGCTTCTCGTGGGTGGCGAACGCGATGTGGTGCATTCGCGGTCCGTCGCCGCCGGTCATGGCGGTGTCGTGGACGGTTGGCTTGCGGCGCATCCAGGCTGCGTAGACGGTGCCTTCGGCGTCTTCGATGTCCTCGGTGGTCTTGAATCCGAGGTCTTCCATGTATTTCACGGCTCGCGGCACGTCGGGGGTGACTTGGTTGAAGTGGTCGAGGCGGACGAGTGCGCCGGGGCTGTAGAGGTCGTACCGCCATGCCAGGCGTTCCACGTGGTCGACGTCGTAGAAGAACTCGTACGGGAAGCCGAGCGGGTCGGTCACGCGCACGGAGTCGCCGATGCCGTTGACGAAGCCGTCCTTGCGCCGCTCGGTGCGGCAGCCGAGTTCTTCGTAGTAGGCCTCGGCGCGATCGACGTCCTCTGGGGTGCGCACGCGGTAGCTGAACGCGGCAACTGCAGCGATGGGGCCTTTGCGCAGCACGAGGTTGTGATGGATGAACTCTTCCATCGACCTCAGGTAGATGGTCTCCTCGTCTTCCTCGGTGACGACGAGGTCGAGCACATCGACGTAGAAAGCGCGCGACTTAGCTAGGTCGGTGACGACGATTTCCATGTACGCGCAGCGCAGCACGTCGGGCGCCGGGACGCTCGGGGTGGGCACGGCATTGGGAAGGTTTTGCAGCTTCTCGAGGACGGAGTTCTTGTTCTGGAGCGCCATTGGTTCAGTTCACTTTCTTGAAGGAGGTCGCCGCGTCTGGGCCTTTGCCGAAGCGGGGTGAGTGGGCGTCGTTGAGGGTGATGTGCACGGCCTGCTGGGTCGTATAGAAGTCGATCGAGCGGTAGCCGCCCTCGCGGCCAAGGCCCGACGCCTTCACGCCGCCGAAGGGCGTGCGCAGGTCGCGGATGTTGTTCGAGTTGAGCCACACCATGCCGGAGTCGATCGCCTCGGCGAAGTTGTGCGCGCGCTTGAGATTGGTCGTGTAGACGTACGCGGCAAGCCCATACCTGGTGTCGTTCGCGAGCACGAGCGCCTCTTCATCCGTGTCGAACGGGGTGATCGAGACGACCGGGCCGAAGATCTCCTCCTGGAAGATCCGGGCCGTCGGGGCGACATCGGCGAAGACTGTCGGGGCGACCCAGTTGCCCTCGGGATACGCCTCCGGGCGGCCGCCGCCCGCGACGAGGCGGCCCTCGGACTTGCCGATCTCGACGTAGCTCATCACCTTGTCGAAGTGGTTCGAGTGCACTAGCGCACCCACCTCAGTCGCCGGGTCCTGGGGGTCGCCGACGATGATGTTCTTCGCCCGCGCTGCGAACGCGGCAACGAACTCATCGTAGATCTCGCGCTGGACGAGCACGCGCGAGCCCGCGGTGCAGCGCTCGCCGTTGAGGCTGAACACGCCAAACACTGTCGCGTCGAGCGCCTGCTCGAGGTCGGCATCAGCGAAGACGATGGCTGGCGACTTGCCGCCAAGCTCCAGCGAGAGGCCCTTGAGGAGCGGCGCCGCGTTGGTCGACAGTGTCGCCCCAGTGGAGCTGTCACCGGTGAAGGAGATGAGCGGCACGTCTGGGTGCTTTACAAGCGCGTCGCCCGCGGTGCTGCCCGATCCGAGGATGAGGTTGAAGACGCCCGCAGGGACGCCGGCTTCCTCGAAGATCTCCGGCCACAGCGCCGCCGAGAGTGGCGTGTAGCTCGCGGGCTTCAGTACCACCGTATTGCCGGTGGCGAGTGCGGGGCCTAGCTTCCACGACTCCTGCATGAACGGGACGTTCCACGGCGTGATCAGGCCGGCGACGCCGATCGGCTTGCGGTTGACGTAGTTGATCTGCCGACCGGGGACTTTGAAGGCGCTGTCTTCCTGCGCGACGATGAGATCAGCGAAGAAGCGGAAGTTCTCTGCGGCGCGTTGCGCCTGACCCTTGGCCTGCGTGACGGGAAGGCCCGAGTCCCACGTCTCGATCTCGGCGAGTTGGTCGTCGCGCGATTCGATGATGTCGGCGACCTTGTGCAGGATGCGGGAGCGCTGCCGCGGCAGCATCCGCGGCCACGGACCCTCGTCGAAGGCCTTCTTCGCAGCGGCGACGGCGAGGTCGACATCTGCTTTCTTGCCGGCGGCCGCCTGGAGGTAGACCTCGTTCGTTGCCGGGTTGAGGACGTCGAAGGTGTCGCCGTCGACGGCGTCGGTCCATTCGCCGCCGATGTAGAGGCGAATACGGTCCGGGGTTCCGGCGGGCGGAGTTGCGGTCATGATGTGGTTCCTTTACTCCGCAGCGATCGCCGCGCGGTCATGGTGCCGATGGGATGCCTGATAGTCGCGGAGCGCACCGATCGTGTTGTCGCGATGCGCGCGAACAGCGGCTTCGATCTCGGCCGCCGGCGCACCCGCAGCGATGAGGTCGATGATGCGGGCATGCTCCGCGACGGAGTGCGGGGCACGCTCGGGGACGAAGCTGAATACACTGTCGCGGAGCGTCGCGAGCCGATTCCAGCCGCGGCGAACGTAGTCGAGGAGGCGCTCGTTGGGGCAGGCCTCCCAGAGGGTGCGGTGGAATTCGGCGTTGAGTTGCGTGAAGGTGCGCGGATCGAAGAAGTCGTTGATGCCGAGTCGCATCTGGTTGTTGATGTCGCGAGCGCGCTGCAGGTCGGCGGGCTGCAGGCTCGGCGCGGCCATCGCGATCGCGGCCGACTCCACCACAGTCAGCGTCTCGTACTCGCTCATGTATTTGGCGGCGTTGATCATCGCGACCTGGGCGCCGACGTTCCGCTCGAAAGTGACGAGCCCCTCGGCCTCGAGCAGCCGGATCGCTTCACGGACCGGAACGACGCTCATATCGAGCTCCTTCGCGACCGCCGCGAGCACCAGCCGATATCCGGGGACGAACCGGCCGTCACCGATCCGCTCTTTGATGTGCTGATAGGCGCGGGTGAGCTTCGAGTCGGTCACGTCGGACCGCCCTTCGATGCTTTCCAGCCCTCGAACTTCGCAGTCCACTCAGCGTTCGGTGGAAAGAGTCCATCGATCGGGTTCCCAGCCTCCACCTGCTCCGCGACCCACGCGTCTTCGAACTCCTGCGCAGCAGCCTCGACCGCGACCTCCGCGACGAGCGCTGCGGGGATGACGATGACGCCGTCGTCGTCGCCGACGATCACGTCACCGGGAACGACAGCCGCGCCGCCGCAGGCGATCGTCGCGTCGACCTCCCACGGCACGTGGCGACGGCCAAGCACACTCGGGTGTGATCCCTGGCTGAAAACCGGGATGCCGATCTCTTTGACTTGCGCCCAATCGCGTACGCCGCCATCGGTGACGATTCCGGCGGCGCCGCGCAGGCGTGCCCTCAGCGCGAGGATGTCGCCGACCGTGCCGGTCTCCCGCTCGCCGCGCGCGTCGATCACGAGGATCTCGCCAGCCCCTACCGAATCGAATGCTTGCTTCTGGGCGTTGAAGCCCCCGCCCCGTGACGCGAATAGGTCGGGGCGGAATGGCACAAATCGGAGCGTGCGGGCCTGTCCGACGATTCTGGTGCCGGGCTGATTGGTCGTGACACCGTCGATGAAGATGTCGACGTGACCCCGCTTACGAAGGGCGCTGCTCAAGGTGGAGACCGGAGTTGCCTCCAGGGTGGCCCGGAGCTCGGCAGTGAGCTGGAATCGCTCAGGAAGCTCAGGAAGTCCGGCTTGTGCTCTGCTGCCCCAGGCCTCCTCGCGCTGCTTGTCGTCAACCTGGGCAGCGGTGCCATAGGCGGGGTTAAAGGCGATGGCGCCTTCAACGACCGTCGTCGTCAGCCGCCCGGAACTCTGACCGGTGCGGGGAACATCCACCTCGACTTCGATGGTGTCACCGGGGACGATGACGCTGGAGCCCGCGGGCGTCCCGGTGAGGATGATATCGCCGGTCTCGAGCGTCATAATCTGCGACAGGTCAGCGATGAGTTGCGAGAAAGGGAACAGGAGCGTATCGGAACTGTCGTCTTGAACGAGCTCTCCATTCTTCCAGGCCCGAACACGGAAGTCGCGTTCGGTGAGCCCAGTAGCGGGGATCAGGTCCGGCCCGAGCGGAGTGAACCCGTCCCCGGACTTACTGCGGACATTCGACCCCTTATCGATGGCGCGAAGGTCATAGACGCCCAGGTCGTTCGAGGCCGTCACATAGGCGACATAGCCCCAGGCGTCGTCCTGGTCGACGTGACGAGCGGGTTCCCCGATGACGACGGCAATCTCGCCCTCGAATGCAAGCAACTCCGTGCCGAGCGGGCGAACGACGGTTCCGCCAGAGGCGGCAATGGACGAGATCGCTTTTATGAAGTACGACGGAGCTTCGGGCGTGCGTCCGCGCTGGGCCGTACGCGACGGATATGACAGGTGGACCGCGATGATCTTGCCTGGCGTCGGCATCGAAGGGGTTTGGTTGTGCATGAGTTCACCTATTGTATATGAAATCAGATGTGAAAGTGCAAGTCGATAGACGGCTTGTCAGTAGCTCGCCCGATCCAGGGATGGAGTGTCGATAAATCGGTCAGCGAGCGCCTCGGACGCCCGGGCCAGAAGCGCGACGTCGGCTCCGACGAAGACGAAATCGGCGCCTGCTGCCACATAGTGCGCCGCCGCCGCCGGCGCGAACGCGTTCACGCCGACTTTCACCCCGGCCGTTTTCGCCAGGGCGATCGTCGCCGTGACGGCCGCCACGACGTCGGCGTGATCCTGCTGTCCGATCACCCCCATCGAGGCAGCCAGGTCAGACGGCCCGATGAACACGGCCTCGACTCCGTCGACGCCGAAGATCTCAGCCGCATGCTCCACCGCGGTCGCGGACTCGATCTGCAGGGTGAGCGAGATGTGCTGATCGGCGTGCTGAAGGTATTCCTCGACCCGATTCCACCGTGCACCGCGCGCGAGTGCACTGCCGACGCCGCGGATACCCCGGGGTGGATACCGACTCGCGCGCACCGCCGCCTCAGCTTGCTCCGCCGTGTCCACCATCGGCACGATCAGGTTCTGGGCGCCCAAGTCCAGAAACTGCTTGATCACCACTGCATCGTTGACAGGGACACGTACCACTGGGGTTACCGGGTAGGCCGCGATGACCTGAAGCTGCGTCTGGATGGACTCGAGGGTGTTCGCACTGTGCTCACCATCAACAAAGACCAGATCGATCCCGCTGCCGGCGATGATCTCCGCAACTACCGGGCTTCCCGAGACTACCCACGTGCCGAACAGGGGTCTCGTCGCCGTGGCGAGTCGATCGTGAAGGGTCGGAGGAAGGTTTAGACGAATCGGCATGTCACAGCTCCCATCGGTCCGTAGTCTGCGTGCACGACGTCACCGGGCTGCACCCACATCGGGCGGGTGAACGACCCGGCGAGAACAATCTCCCCAGCCTCAAGCATGGTGCCGTGCTGAGCGAGCTTGTCAGCGAGCCAGGCGACTCCCATGGCAGGGTGTCCCAAAACCGCGGCGGCAACACCAGACTCCTCTATGGTCTCGTTGCGATATAGGACTGCTGATACCCAGCGGAGATCGACATCGTCGACTTTCACCGGGCGTCCACCGTAGACCATGGCGCCGAGAGCCGCGTTGTCGGAGATCGTGTCGATGATGGTGCGCCCTTCGAGTTCGAGATGGGAGTTGAGGATTTCGAGCGCGGGCACCACATAGGCGGTCGCCTCGAGTACATCAAATATCCTTGCCGGAGCCTTCACTGGCCTGGCAAGCACGAACGCGAGCTCGACTTCGATGCGAACGTTCGAGAAAGCCGCGTGCTCGATCACCGCCCCGGACTCGAATACCTGGTCATCGAAGATGACTCCGTAGTCCGGTTCGGTGATGCCGGTCGCCACCTGCATCACCCGGCTCGTCAGACCGATCTTGTGTCCGACGACCCGGTGCCCTGCATCTGTGCGGCGGCGTGCCCACTCGGCCTGGACTGCATATGAGTCCTCGACGGTCATCTCCGGGTAGCGTGCCCGCAGCAAGGGGACGATGGTGCGCGATTCGTGGGCTGCGTACAACTCATCTGCGATGGCCGCAATAAGGTCAGGGTTCAGCACAATACGTTATCGTATACGATTTGCCCTGCCGGGTGCTAGCCCTGCACGGCAGCAGTGATCTCTGCGGCGGCTGCACTGAGCCGCGTAGCGATCTCTGCATGTGACTGTGGCAGCGTGACATAGACGACAGCGACCGCGAGCGGCGCGTGTCCCAGGAGCGGCAATGGGACGGCGATGGACTGTAGGCCGAGAATGACCTCGTCATGGCTCACCGAGAAACCGGTTGTGCGCACCAGGATCACCCCATCACGCTGTTCCGGGGTAAGGTCGGTCGGCCATTGCTGCTCCGAAAGCTGGGCGAGTATCGAGCGCCCAGGCCCGCCGACGCCGAGCGGGTGGTGTGTTCCGGGCCGTTCAGCGACGGTCACCCTCGACCGGCTCGGCTCGACGCTGAGCAGCGTGAAGACTTCGTCGCGGTCGAGCATTACGAGGAAGCATGTAGCCCCGAGGTCCTCGGCGGCCGAGCGGAGCACGGGCAATGCGACCGACTGGATGTCATGCCCGACGCTCGCGGCAAGAGAGGCAAGCTTCGGCCCTGGCGACACGAGGCCGTTCTCGTCGCGGAAAATGAGCCTGTGTTGCTCGAGGGTGCGGAGCAAGCGGTAGACGATTGAGCGGTGCAAGCCGAGGCCCGCGACGATGCTGGGGATCGATGCCGGGGCGCCATGATCCGCGACGAATTCAAGAATCCGGATGCCACGCGACAGCGTCTGTGAGCCTGACTCATCCTTCGGCACATCCGACCGTTCGGCACCCGGGGCCATTGTCATTGCCCGCCCTCTCGGAATAGAATTTCCCATATTAGAACCATGTATTCGACTATAGAACACTATTTGCGAATCAACGCCGATCTGAGGAGAACCTCGATGCAGTTCCATCACCGCGGCTACGAGTCCGGCGACCCCCGCATCCGTCAGGCCGCTGGATACGGTTTCGACCGCGCAACGGATATCCCCGACGAGGTCGACGTGCTGATCGTCGGAACCGGTCCCGCGGGTATCCTGCTCGCGGCGCAGCTCTCCCGGTTTCCGAACCTGAACGTCCGCATCATCGAGAAGCGTGCAGGTCGGCTGGAAATCGGCCAGGCCGACGGCATCCAGGCGCGATCAGTGGAGACCTTCCAGGCGTTCGGGTTCGCGGAGGCGATCCGGAGTGAGGCGTATCAGATCACCGAAACCTGCTTCTGGAAGCCGGACCCGAAGAACCCGAAAAACATAGTCCGCACATCCCGCACGTCCGACGACCCCGCCGACATCAGCGAGTTCCCGCACCTGATCGTGAATCAGGCGAGGGTCCTCGACTATTTCGCAGAGGCGGCCGCGCAGTCACCGGGTCGCATAACCCCCGACTACGGGCTCGAGTTCCTTGGCCTGACGGTCGAGCAGGACAATCCGTACCCGGTTCGAGCGCAGTTGAGTCGTACCGCCGGGCCAAGGCTGGGACAGCAATTCAACGTTCGGGCGAAGTACCTTGTTGGAGCGGATGGTGCACGGAGTGAAGTTCGCAAGGCGATTGGCCACAAGCTCCATGGTGATGCGGCGATGCATGCCTGGGGCGTGCTCGATGCACTCGCCGAGTCGGACTTTCCTGACATCCACCTCAAATGTGCGATTCAATCGCGGGACGGTGGGAACATCCTCCTCATTCCCCGGGAGGGCGGCTATCTCTTTCGAGCTTACGTCGACCTCGGCGAAATTGAGGAAAGCGACGGGGGCAGTGTGCGTGAGACCCCCGTCGAGGACATCGTTGCCCGGGCGAACGCTATCCTTCACCCCTACACGATCAACGTGAGGTCGGTTGGATGGTGTTCGGTGTACGAGGTCGCCCATCGGCTCACTGACGGCTTCGATGATGTCCAACCCGGGCTGGTCGGGAAACAGACGCCGCGCGTATTCATCATGGGGGACGCTTGCCACACCCACTCCGCGAAGGCCGGACAGGGCATGAACGTCTCGATGCAGGATGCCTTCAATCTTGGCTGGAAACTCGCCGCAGTCCTCGAGAGCCGCTCGCCTCAATCGCTGCTTGCAACCTACTCTGCGGAACGGCAAGTCATAGCGAAGAATCTCATTGACTTTGACAAAGAGTGGTCCGCACTGATGGCTACGCCTGCGGATCAGATGGAGGACCCCAGCGAACTCGAACGGTTCTACGTCAACGGCTTTGAGTTCTCAAACGGCTTCAAGACGCAATACCCGGAATCGATGATCATTGCCAGCACCGAGTACCAAGCTCTTGCTGAGGGCTACCCGGTCGGCAAGCGCTTCAGGTCGGCGAAGGTTGTGCGCCGCTCCGACTCGAATATTGTCAACATCGGTCACCTCCACGAGGCGGACGGGCGTTGGCGCATCTACGCCTTTGCCGACGCCGCGATGCCTTCCGCGCCAGCCTCGAAGCTTCGTGCCTTCGGCGAATGGCTCGGCAGCGACCCCGAATCGCCCGTCGTGCTGTACACGTCTCCGGATGCGGAACGCGACAGTGTCTTTGACGTTAAGGTCATCTACCAGCAGATCTACACCGAGGTTGAAACTGCCGACGTGCCGTCAGTATTCATGCCCAAGAGGTTTCCGTTCGGAATAACCGATATCAACAACATCTTCGCTACGGGAGTTATCGACAAACAGTCCACAGATATCTTTGCCGAGCGTGGCATTGACCGCGGTGGTGCCGTCGTCGTGGTCCGTCCCGATATGTACGTCGCCGCTGTTCTGCCGCTGCAGGCAGGAAGCCTCCTCTCAGCATTCTTCGCGAAGACAATGTGCCCTCGACCATAGTTGCTATGGGATGATCACTATCTTGCCGACTGCGTGTGCTGCTTCAAAGGCCGCGAAGGCAGCCCCTACGTGCTCGAGAGAGTAGGTTGCGGCGATAGGGATCGTCATGCTCCCGCTCGCAACCCGCATGGTGATCTCCTCGAGATCCTTAGGGTCACGGACAAACGGTCCCACAGACAGGACATCGAGTTCGGCGATCGCGCCATATCCGGCGATACCAGAGATGCGATCTCTGGGGACACCGAGCGCAACGCCCACATCCAGGGCCTCGCGGCCGTGGTTGTCTTGGACAGCGGTGATCCGTCCCTCTCCGAGCGTCTTGGAGACCGCTTCGACGCGGTCAATGAGGCCTTCACCGTACTGGATTGGCACCACGCCGATGCTGCGAAGAAAGTCATGCTTGCCGACGCTGGCAGTTCCAATGACTCTGGCCCCGCGTGCAATGGCGAGTTGCGCGTAGACGATGCCGACCGCACCAGCCGCGCCGCCGAGCAGCACGGTTTCTCCTTCCCCCACGGGCAGTACGCGGAGAGCTTGGAGGGATGTCAGGGCTGCGGTTGGGAGGCTTGCTGCGACTTCGGCACCGATGCTCAACGGGAGGCGAGCAATCTGTGACGCAGGGACCACGATTCGCTCGGCAATTCCGCCGAGCCCCCAACCCAGAACCGGGTCACCAACCCTGATAGGGGCGCCATCCCAGTAGGTCGCTCCCACGCCTACGGACTCGATGGCCCCTGCGAACTCCATTCCGATGCGTCGGGGGAATGGTATCTCCAGTGCGAGGAAGCCACTGCGTGCCTTGGTGTCGAACGGGTTGAGGCCCGCCGCCCCGATGGTCACGGCAACTTGTGCAGCTGCCAGCGCTGAATCTGGAACCTCGACGAGCGCGAGGACTTCGATGCCTCCAGGCTCTCTGTAGATGACTGCTCGACTCATTGGGCCCCGCTCTCATTTCTCTTCCTCAGCGACTATCCATGTCAGTCCGCCTGGAGATGAAGTGGGCCGGAAAACGGGGGCCGGATAGAGGACGGGCCACAACCTCGTTGACCGCAGGCGAAAGGTACTCTCCGAGACCGTTCGAAACGAAACGTACTGTGCACTATCATAAACGATGAGTCGCAGATTGCGAGGGTTGAATACGATTCGATGCGCGTCTTCACCATTACGACGAGCGTTGCATCACCGTTCGTAACGGAGCGAAAGGGAAATTACCATGGCTAAGATCGTGATCGTCCTCTACCCTGACCCCACGGTCGGCTTCCCGCCGATCTATGCACGCGATTCGCTTCCCGTTATCGAGCGCTATCCCAACGGGCAGACCCTCCCAACGCCGAGCGCGATCGACTTCTCCCCGGGCCAACTGCTCGGCTCAGTCTCCGGCGGCCTCGGCCTCGTTAGGTGGCTTGAAAGTCTCGGGCACGAGGTGATTGTGACCAGCGACAAGGAGGGCCCGGACTCGGTTCTCGACCGCGAGTTGCCGGACACCGACGTCGTCATCTCACAACCGTTCTGGCCCGCGTACCTCTCACCCGAGCGCCTGCAGAGTGCGAAGAACCTCAAGATCGCCATTACCGCGGGCATCGGCTCCGACCACGTCGACTTGAAGTCGGCCATCGCGAAGGGGATCACGGTCGCCGAGGTCACCTACTGCAACTCGATAAGCGTTGCGGAGCACACTGTGATGCAGGTGCTCGCCCTCGTGCGCGACTACATACCCCAGTACAAAATCGTCATCGATGGGGGCTGGGATATCGCCGACGCTGTCTCCCGCTCCTACGACCTGGAGGGCATGGATGTCGGGGTGTTCGCCGCCGGGCGTATCGGCCGCGCCGTCCTCGAGCGCCTCGCGCCCTTCGACGTCAAGCTTCACTACACTGACCGCTACCGACTGCCCGCCGACATCGAGGAGAAGCTCGGCTTGACGTGGCACGAGGACATCCACGATCTCGCGAAGGGCATCGACGTGCTCACAGTCCACGCCCCGCTCACCGACGAGACACACGGGCTGCTGGACGACGACCTGCTCGCCACCATGCGGCGTGGCTCCTACATCGTGAACCCGGCACGTGGCGCGATCGCCGACCGGGACGCAATCGTCCGTGCGCTTGAGAGCGGCCAACTCGCCGGCTACGCCGGCGACGTCTGGTTCCCCCAGCCCGCGCCAGCCGACCACCCGTGGCGCACCATGCCGCACCACGGCATGACCCCACACACCTCCGGTACCTCGCTCACGGCCCAGGCGCGCTACGCGGCGGGAACCCGCGAGATCCTCGAGAACTTCTTCGCGGGAACCCCGATCCGTCCGGAGTACCTCATTGTCGAGGGTGGCGCCTACGCTGGCACCGGCGCGCATTCCTACCAGAGCAAATAGGGCGACGCCACATTGGGCAATAGATTGCTACAGAATTGATCGGATAGCTCGGGCTTCTCGCTTGGATCAGGCATGACTCCGAGGCAGCGCCGACTTGGGCCGCACTTGGCAGTGCTCCTCCATGAACGGGGCAAGCGTCTTGCAGCCGGCAGCTTTGCGGAAGGAGCAGCGTTCGCGGCGGAGAATTCCAAGCCCCGGCCCGCCGGGGGATTCGCTTTGCCGATGTGTCGGGTATGAAGAACCGTTCCAGGATGTCCGGAGGGGAGCTGGGCCAGGTTCGCGCCTTCGCCAGCGATGGACGGCACGAGATGCGCCCCGTCCCCACGAGTGTGACTCCCCGAGCGCGCTCCCACCGGTGACCCACAGGAAGCGCGCAGACCGCGCGTGGCCATATGCTGCGGTTGCAATCACGGACCAGATCCGTCGACGGCGGGGTGCAGTCAGCGAACTCGCGCATCGAGATAACGCGGGTGAGACGAGAATTATGAAAAGACGGTGGGCCGCACCTTGTCGGTGTGACGGTGTCCTTGCGTGTGATGTCGGCAGGCTCGGGGTACCGGTATCTGCTGATGTCAGTCGCGGTCGCTGACGGCAGTCGGCAGCTCACCGATGCGCTCACGCGGTACTACACCGAGAAGGGCACCCCGCCCGGGTTCTGGCTCGGCTCGGCAGTCCGTGACATCGGAGGTGGGTTGCTGGTCCCGTTCCGCGAGGTATCCGAGGCGCACCTTCGGCTTCTGCTGGGCCTGGGCTGTGACCCAGTTACTGGCGAACCCTTGGGGCGAGCGTGGCCGGTGTACCGGGGCGTTACAGAGCGGATCGCCGCTCGGGTCAGCGCGCTCGACAAGACCCTGGGCTGGGAGGCACGGGCCGAGGCGATCACGGCGATCGAGACTGCGGAGCGCGACCGCGGGGCACGCCGAGCGGTCGCCGGCTACGATTACACGTTCTCTGTCCCGAAGTCCGTCTCCGTGCTCTGGGCGGTAGCCGACGGAGGAACGCAGGCGCTGATCGCCCGCGCGCACCACACGGCGGTGTCCGAAGTATTGGACCTGATGGAGCGCCACGTCGCGGTGACGCGGGTGGGGGCGGACGCGGGCGACGGGTCGATCGTGCATATGGATGTCACGGGGCTTGTCGCTACTGCCTACGACCACTACGACTCCCGAGCCGGCGACCCTCAGCTACATACTCACGTCGTCGTGGCGAACAAGGTGAAGGCCGTGCATGATGGGGGCTGGCGCACCCTTGCGGGCCGGCCGATGCACCAGGCGGTCGTGGCCTTGTCGGAGCACTACAACGCAGTCCTGGCCGACCATCTCGCCCGCGATCTGGGGTTGGGTTGGGAGGTCCGGGACCGGGGCGAGCGACGCAACCCCGCGTTCGAGCTCGCGGTTGTGCCGGACGCCTTAGTTGAGGAGTTCTCCCGGCGCTCCCATGACATCGAGGCGCGCACGGACGAGCTGATCACCGACTACCGGCGTCAACACGGCCGTGACCCCTCAACGAGGACAATCCTGCGACTGCGGGCGCAGGCCACGCTGGCGACACGACCCGACAAGGAGGTGCGCTCACTGGGGGAGCTGACAGAGGGGTGGCGGCAGCGTGCCACCAGACGGCTGGGGGAGGACTCGACGGGGTGGGCGACAGGCCTGATCGCCGGGGCTGGCAGGGTTGCGGGGCTGCGTGCCGACGACGTTCCGCTGGATGCCATCGGCGATCTGGGACAGTCGGTTGTTGTCACGGTGGGGCAGAAGCGCGCTACTTGGCGGCGGTGGAACCTGCATGCGGAAGCCTCCCGGCAGACAATGACGTGGCGGTTCGCGTCAACGATCGACCGTGAGGCGGTCGTGGGGTTGATCGTGGATGCCGCCGAGCACCACTCGCTGCAGCTGACCCCGCCGGAGCTGGCGTCCTCTCCGGTCGTGTTCCGCCGGGCGGACGGGACATCAATGTTCCGACCCAAGCACGGAACCGTATTCTCGGCGACCGGTCTGCTGGAGGCGGAGGATCGGATGCTCGCCCTCGGCCAGGACACGAGCGCACCCAGTGTTGATCTGGCCGTGGTCGGACGTGTGGCGCGCAGGAGCTTGCCAGGAGGGCATCGGCTCTCACCGGACCAGACGTCTGCAGTCGCCCTGATCGCCCTGTCCGGGCGTGTCGTGGACCTGCTCGTCGGGCCGGCCGGGACTGGCAAGACGACGACTCTCGGTGCGCTACGCGCAGCGTGGGAGCGCCAGCATGGTGCGGGTTCGGTGGTCGGACTGACGCCGTCGGCGGCTGCGGCGGAGGTGTTGGCCGGGGATCTCGGCATCGGCACCGAGAACACCGCGAAGTGGCTCTACGAGCACCGCCGCAACGGCTTGGCGTTGCGTCGGGGGCAGTTGCTCATCCTGGACGAGGCGTCGCTGGCTGGCACCCTCACCCTGGACGAGATCGCCTCACACGCCGCCGAGGTCGGAGCGAAGGTTCTGCTGGCAGGAGACCCCGCCCAACTGGACGCGGTCGAGGCGGGCGGGGTCTTCGGGCTGCTCGTCCGCGAACACGGTGGTGCCGCGACCCTGGAGGAGGTGCGGCGATTCCGCCATGCCTGGGAGAAGGACGCCTCCCTGCGCTTGCGGCTGGGCGACGCGAGCGTGCTGGAGGAGTACGAGGGGCACGGGCGGGTCGTGGGCGGCGACGCGGAGACCGTCATGGACGCCCTCTACGAGGGATGGCGGGCCGACGTGGACGCGGGGCTGGTGTCGGTGATGATCGCGGAGACGGCAGAGGCCGTGGGGGAGTTGAACGGGCGGGCGCGGCTGGACCGCATCCTGGACGGCCAGGTTGACCCGGCCGCAGCAGTGCGGCTGGTTGATGGCAGTGAGGCCAGTGCCGGCGATCTGGTGCTGACCCGCAACAACGACCGACGGTTGAGCACCGGGAGGCAGTGGGTGAAGAATGGGGACCGCTGGCAGGTCGTGACAGGGCACACGGACGGGTCGCTCACTGTACGCCGCGACCAGCCGCGTGGGGGACTGCTGCGGCTACCGGCCTGGTACGTGGCCGAACACGTCGAGCTCGCCTACGCTGTCACCGCGCATCGTGCCCAGGGTTCCACGGTCGACACCGCGCATTCCTTGGTCCGCGCTCCGTCGATGGCGCGGGAAGTGTTCTACGTCGCGATGACCCGTGGCCGGGAGTCCAACACCTGCTATGTCGTCACCGATCAGCCAAGCCTCGAGGATCACCAACTCTCACCAAATGAGCTGGGTGCCCGGGAGGTATTGGCTGCGGTGCTCTCCCATGTCGCGGCGGAGCCATCCGTGCATGAAGCGATCGAAACGGAACAGGACGCCTGGGCTGGTATCCGTCAACTGGCTGCCGAGTACGAGACGATCGCTGCGACTGCTCTGGCCGACCGTTACTTCACTCTCCTCGAGCGGGCAGGGTTGAACACCGGGCAGCTCGACGACCTCGCAGCCGGCGACTCCTTCCCACCGCTTGCGGCGGAGCTTCGCCGCCTGGAAGCCGAACACCGTGACCTTGACCAACTTCTGGCCCGCGTGCTCCAAGCCCGCAGCCTGGACGACGCCGACGACCTCGGCGCGATCCTCCTCACCCGACTGCGACACGCCACCGCTCCAAGCACCGGCAGCACCCGGGGTCGGGCACCGCGGATGATCGCAGGCCTCATCCCCGAAGCCACCGGCCCGATGCCCGCAGACGCGCGCCATGCGTTGGTCGAACGCAAGCACCTGATCGAGACCCGCGCCGAAGCGCTAACCCATACCGCCATCGCCGAGCAGGCACCCTGGACCCGAACTCTCGGTACACCGCCGACAGAGGGCGCCGCGTTGGTGGCGTGGCTGCGACAAGTTCGCATCGTGGCCGCCTATCGCGACCGGCACCGCGTCACCGCGGATACCCCGCTTGGACCGGAACCAGACGGCGCCGCGCAACGATTGGACCGGGCCCGTGCCGCGGGCGCGCTGCGCGCCGCCACCCGCATCCGCATCCCGGCACCCGCCGGCCGGACCCAGCAACAGTCCCGGCAGCGCACCGGCCCGACCCTCTGACACCCGACGAGAACCACAAGTCAAAATGAGCTGGTGACGCTGGGGGAGTCGAATTGCCCTCGCATCCGCACTGCAGACAGTTCTCCTCGGCGCGCGAGCCTCCATCAGGGAACGCGAATGCGCCGCTCAACCCACGAGAGTCGACCCCGGCCTATCCACCGGTGTGAGACCAGAGCAGTTCATCGGCTTCGCTTCGGATGGTGACGGTCGGGGTGTTGTCGAGGTCGATGGTCACGTCGAGGAACGCGTCACCAGCTGCGGATCGGGTCCGGTAGGCGTATCGCGTGTTCTCCAGGCTCAGCGTCTCGGTGGTGGCGGTGGTGAGCCAGGGGTGGCGGCGGCGCAGCCCGATCAGGTCCTGATGGGCGCGGTAGATCGGCTCTCCCCGGGGGGCGAGTTGCCCGGGTGTGTCGGGAAAGGCCGGGCATCAATTTGAGTGCACGCATTCTGCTGTGGAGTACGTGGGCAGGACTGCAAGGAACCCACGCTGGCGGCCGTCGGCCTGGTCCGGTAAAATCGGAGACGCAGGGTTCTCCTTGACACCGTCCCAGGAATCTGGGCGGTAGCCCGCCGATCGGGTGTTCGCTTCTCCTCCTTTTCCGCCTGCGCAGCGTCTGGCATTGCGGCTTGAAACCGGCCTGCCAGATCGCCCGGTGAGGGAAGGACTCCCGATGATCGTCTATTTCTGCGCGACGGCAGCCGTTCGCATCCGCGCTGTCCTGCAGCACGCCCCGAGCAATCTGCTACTCAACTGGCTGCGCCAGCGTCCGCACCTGAAGTGGGGCGTTCCCTTCATGCTCCTGGGCGTCGCCTATCTCGCCGCCGGTTGCGGACTCCAGCTCTGGATCGAGGCCGGAGCCCCGCAGTGGATGTATCTGTTGGTCATCCTTGCGTTCTGGAACGGCTTCAAATTCCTGGTCTTTGGACCGGTCAGCCTGGTACTGCTCGCTTGGTGCAGGATCAGGGAGCACGTCGGTCGCCGCCGCATTACCAAGGGGCCAGGCCCAGTGCCGTTACGCCCATGATCCCGGCGCTCGGATCCGACTAGTCCTCAATGAGGTCGACGATGGTCTCTGGCTCAGGGGTTGCGTGCGTTGCGTCCGTGGGGGGTGGCGAGTGCGGAACCGCCGGTTCCCGGTCGGGGCTGTCGCCGTGTTTGACGACCTCCACAGCAACGGAGTCCCACTCGTGAAGGGTGGTCCCTGGTGCGGGGTCCTGCCGGGTGATGTAGTACAAACCCGGCCACGCCAGCGCGCCGATGGGCGGCCCATCCTGATCGATATTCGCCAGTGCCACACCAGCATCGGCGGCCAGGTCTCGGCCCATATGGAAGGGAAGCCCCACTACGTCGGGCACGGTTACGATGCGCGCGATCCGATCAGCCATACTGCCAACTTGCGCGCGATGACCGACCCAGGGTGGATACGTTGGAAGCCGAAGAGCGGGATGCCTATCCTTGTTGAGTTCTTCCTTCGCCGCGCCTGCCTACTGGCGCGTCTGTGGCGAACCTTCGATTCTGCGCCAGCCTTCATCGATGAGGAGGTTGTGCTTGTCTGGCGCGCGTCCCTCGCCGACTGTGACCTGAGCGGCGGGCGAGGTGTGTATTAACAGCGGTGCGTGATCGTTGAGCAGCTTCCTATGCCTCAGGCTCAGAGGCGTGTCGCCGACGCGGATCGTCTTCTCGAACAAAGAGTCGCCCCAGAGGATTGTGACGACATGATCTTCGCCTTGCTGCTCTGGCGCTGCGGTGATGCGGACCCATACCGGACCGATGTATTCCTGCGGATGGATACCCCAGTGCCAATCGTCGACGCGGTGGTCGATGCGCTCGGCAAGCATCGATGCAAGCTCGCCCACGCCGGCGTCCCAGCTGCGGGAGAGCTTGTCCGCCATCAGCGGGTAGCGTTCGGCGAATACCGCATGGCTGACATCGAGAACCGGGATAATGCGGATCGTTCCAGAGCTGATCTCCATGCTCAGTGCGTTGGCAAGTTCGGTCTCAGGCCAGGGCTTGCCGATGAAGTTCGGTGTCACGAGCAAGACGACGAGCGAAGCACCGCTAAGGCCCGTCCCACAGATTTGCTGAGGCTCTCCCCGTCCTGGACCTCGGCTTCATCGAGCGAGACCGAGAGCCCTAGCCGGTTGAGGGCGTCGTACAGCGGCCTTGCGTGCGTCGCCTTGTCCTCGCTCGCGTGCCCGATGAAAACGTCCCGTGAGTACATCTTTGCCTGCCCTCGTCGCCCCAACACGTGCTGGGCCACCGGTCGCCTGAACGAGCGCCGCGCTTGCATGCCGAGGCTACAGCAAGCAGGTTGGCCGGGGCCGACACAGGAGTGGCCCACCCCAGTAGGGGCGGGCCACACTCTATGTTTTGAGTCAGTCCTCGAACAGGTCCTCGACGTCGACCCGGTCCTCCTCTCTGACGTACCCCTCGCGCTCGCGCATGATCGCCAAGCGCCGTCCGAAGACCAGCGCCAGCACCCCGGCAAAGGCAAATACACCGCTGGCGATACCAGCGGGCAACAGCCAGTCCCCGCCGCCCGTGAACGCCAAGGACGGCAGGTCCGGGCCAGGCGGAACCACGGGCACCGCGGTGACCGTGGTCGTTTCGTCGGGGGCACCGCACAGGCCACGGTGCAGGAGCGCACCGTCGGCGTCGCGAAGGTTCTCGACCCAGTAGTAGACGCCGACGGTCTTGAACACGACCAACTCAGAGGTGTACTCCCCGGGGCCGTCGACCGGCACCGGGGCGCTGACGAACACGAGCTCCCCATCCGTGCAGGTCGCCTCGTCACCGTTCTGCAGGTACGCCTCGAAGCCCACCGCCGTCCCGACAGGCACCGGGCCGGTCACGATGGCCGTGTCCCTGGCAGGCTGTCCGAGAGTCACCGCTGCAACGGCCTTCGTGGTCACCGTCAGGACTTTGGTCTCGGTGACGACGGTCGTCTCGCCCGGGGCGCCACAGACACCCTCGACCAGCACCTTCCCGGTGTGGTCGTACAGGGCCTCGACCCAATACACCGACCCCGGGGCCTCGACACTGGTACTGCCGGAGGCGTAGACACCGGCCTGCGTGACCGGCACCCGGTCGCTGACGTAGAACGGCTCCACGGTGCAGTCCGGCGCCTCACCCTCGGGCTGCGGGCCGTAAGCCCGGAACTCGAGGTAGGAGCCGGCGGGGATCGTTGTTCCCTGCACGAGCGCGACATCCGAGAACGGCTCGCCCACGGCCGCCGCAGGGGTGGCCTGGGTGATGACGCTCAACGGCACCTCCGTGCCCGTCGGGGGAACGTAGAACCGCTCAAGCACGTCGGAGACGGTCGATTGGTGGGGCTGCACCCGGTCGTCGCCCGCGAAGGTCGTGACCAGCACGTAGTAGCCCGGGGCAGTGGGTGTGATCCGGTCCTCGTCCGTGTAACCGAGCCGGTATACGCCGTTGCGGGCCGGGGTCGTGATCGTGGTCAGCACGGGTGCGTCTGACAGGTCGAGGTTGTCGGTCAGGGCCATGTCCGTGGCGAACGGCCCGTACACCGTGTGCAGGACCTCGTCGAGGTCCGCATCCCAGTACCCGTCGCCCTCGAACGTGCCGTGGTTGGCGGGGAAGCCGGTCACCGTCACGGTATCGAAGGCTCGGCCGTTCGGGTGGACGTTGTATTCCCGCATCAACGACGTGGTGGTCAGCGGCCACCGCACCGAGGTCGTCTCAACCGGGATGCCGTAGTCGTCCTGCCAGTCGTCCGCGAGGAAGTCCCGCACCCAGTCCGGCTGCGTCGAGCGCTTCATCTCCCAAACCCAGGTCACGAATCCGCCGGAAGGCAGCACAACCTCGGGGGAGGTGTAGACGTCCGGCCCCGTCGCTCTGACCGTCACGGTGCCCACTGGCACGGCCGCCGGGTCAACCGCAACCGACTGCGCTGCCACCGACTGCACAGCGACCTGCTGCACGGGCGGCAGGGTTCCGGGAACCTGGTACGCGGTACCTTCGAAGACGACCGGGATGTACTGCCCGTCGGTCTTCAACCACGCCCCGTTGTCCGAGGAGACCGTGATCGTGTCCGTCACCGTGTCGCCGGGAACGACGAGACGTTGGTCGGCGCTCGACACTGCGACCGGCTGGAACGGCACCACCGAGGACTCCGTGACCTGTCCGAATCGGTCCGTGAACGAGCCCGTCAGGTACTTCGCGTTCGCGCCCTGCGTGGCCTTGTCTATTTGCCATACCCACACGTAGAACCCCGACTCCGGAGCCGCGATCGTGCCAGGGGAGGTGTACTCGCCAGCGCCAGCGAGCACCAATTGCTCCGTGCCCGCTACCGGCGCACCGGCGGGTGGGGCGTCGGCTTCGGCGGGCTGCTCATCGAACGGTCCGTACAAGGTGCCGTTGGCCGTGATCGGGATGCGCTGCCCATTGAGCTTGATCCAGGTGCCCTTGGTCACCGTCACCACGAGTCGGTCCACGAAGGCATCGCCCTCGTCCACGAACCGGGCCGCAACCTGCGTGCCAATCTGCGGCTGAAAGTCCAACTCGATCACCGGCGTCTGAGCCGACGCCGACAGGCCCGTGGACGACCCGGACGCGAGCAGCCGCTGGGCGTCGCCCGTGGTGTACAGGTCGACCTTCGCCCCGTACCCGGCCGCCTCGACACTCATCGACGCGCCGATCTGATACGACGGCGCCCCGTCGGCAGGGGTGCCAGTGATCCCGTACTGGCCCACCCCGACCGTGCGCGAGGTGCTGCCGTCACCGAAACGAGCCCCCGTCAGCGTGACCGTGCCCTGCAGCGACGCGGGGTGCGCCGAGACCGTCAGAGTGCCGGCGTACTGGTCCGCCATCGCAATCCCCAGCGACAGCGACGGATCGGTGACGGCGTTCGAGGATGCCTCCTGCCGCATCGCCGCCAGGTTCCCGAGAATCGTTCCCCGAGCTCCCGCTGGTGCACGGGCGACGTAATAGTCGTCGCCGGACATGCCGTGCGAGTTGTACACGCCCGGATCAGCCACCGACCACGCGTACAGCGCGACCGCCGCCGTAAGGTTCGGGTCGCCAGACTGGCCCCACCGTGCCAGTACATAGTTGAGCTCGGCGAGCTGCTGCCGCGACAACGAATCCAGCGAGGTCACCGTCTGTGCTCCCGAGGTCTGCCCGAACGGTGCAGCGAACCCCAAGTCGATGCAATACCCCTGCCGACCATCCACATCGGTGCTGTACGCGCCGAGGAAACCATTCTCCCCGTCGTAGCCCACACCGTGACTGCCAGCCTGCGCGGGGGAAGCGCCCACCAGCAACGTGCCGAACGCGATCAGCACCGCCACGGCAACAGACACGACCCGACGGACGGCGCCGGACCCTCCCGGTGGATGATCCGACCCGGACCCCTCGCGGTGAACTGTGATTGACGACATCCGTACTCCTCCTGAACCTCACGGGCAGGACGGCAGACGCCGCCCGCAGGACAGGTGCGCTGGAAGTGCGCGAGGCCGGAGTCATGCAGAGGAGTGTCGCCGTAGTGTGACTCTGGGCCGCCGGGCGGGGACCAACCAAGGTGCAGGTTCTCCATACGCCGGTCAATGGCACGGGTTCGCGAAGCTCAGCGGCATTGGTGTGACAGCCCTGGCGCTGTAGGTGAGGATAGGGATGTGGCCAGGACTCGCACCGCCGTCAACCTCCCTCGTCGCGTACCGATGGCGCTTCGCCCTGAGGATGGCGTGCGCTGTGAGTTCGGTCGGAGATGACCACCTCTACTCAAGTGACATTGCTGGTCGGGGAGGTCTCGATTCGCCTGGTCTGTCCCGAGGCCGGCGTCGACATGGAGACGGCGCATCAGGGCATTCGCCCTTCACTGCTGTTCGACCTGCGCGAGTTTGAGCGGGTGCGGGCACGGCTGGCCCGGCGAGAGGAGGACGTCACCGAGACGGGGGACGGCCTTGCAACGCTTCGGGAGATCGGCCGCAAGATGTCCGAGTCGTTCCTGCCGGGGCTCGTTGGCCAGACTCTCCTGGAGATAGTGGAGGCCGCCGGCGCGGGCGGCGTCGAAGTACACCTCGGGTTCCAGGTCGCTGCGGATGCGTCATCTGACGGGTTCTATCTGGCAGAGCTCCCGTGGGAGGCGCTGTGCTTGCCAGGATCCGTCATGCCTCTAGCGCTTCGCGACAATGTGGCTGTGTTTCGTGAGGCCGAGAGCTCATCCACCAGCCGAGTGCCCTCGGGGGGATTGAGGATTCTGGTGGCCATCGCGGCGACCGACACGACCATACAACTGGTGCTCGACTATGAACAGGAGCTGAGATCGGTCGTTACAGCGGTCCGGGGGGCGAGGGCACAGGATGCCGAGGTGGAGGTTGTCGAGTTCGCAACGACGACAGCAATTCGCGAGGCTGTGGAGCGGTTTGACCCGCACGTTCTCCACGTCTCCTGTCACGGCAGCCCGGGCTTGATCTACCTGGAGAACGAGGATGGCACGGAGCGTCCTGTGGATGCGGACACCTTCGCCTCCGAAGCGCTTCCCGATCGGCTGGTTCCGGTGATCGCCTTGGCCGCGTGTCACACGAACACCGCCACCGACCGTGCCAGCAGCCACGGGCTCTCGTTTGCCGGGGGACTGCTGTCGGCCGGAGTGGGCATGGTTGTTGCCACCGAAACCGCGATCACGGATCGATACGCCACCGTCATGCTCTCCGAGTCCTATCGCGAGCTCGCGACCACACCAGCGGGCAGCCCGGTCGCTGCAGCATCGAGAGCCCGTCAACGCGCGCAGGGCTATTTCTCCACCACAACTCGCCCCGTCGACCGTGTCATCGCTCGCCTCGACGAGTGGGCAGTGATGTCCGTACACGCCAGTTCGACGGTGGCATCGTCAGCCATCAGACACGCCCCGCCGTCCGCCGATGCGAAGGCGGCACGGATGTTGGACGCGGCAGTGCCTGGCAGCTTCGTCGGCCGGCGCACGTACCTGCGGGAGCTCCCGGCACTGCTCGCCGGTGGTGACGCGATGCCAAGCACAATCGTCCTTCATGGGATAGGAGGTATCGGTAAGAGCGCGCTGGCCAGCGAACTCACCTCGCGTGCCCTCGACAACGCACCCGACCTGCTTGTCGTATCCCTCACCGGCCGCCTGCTGGTTGAGAGCATTTTCGCCAGCGTTGCTTCAGCGCTTCGCGTCCGCGCCATCCAGACCAAGTCGCTGGACGGAGTTCTACCGCTACTTCATAGCCTCCAGGCAACCGAGGAGCCCTGGCGGGAGCGCCTGGCAGCGCTCCAGGATCATGCCGCTGAGCACGGAGCCATCCTGCTCTCGTTGGACAATTTCGAGGACAATCTGACCCCGCCAGACAAGGTGGACTCAGCGCGGTCCATCCAGATCATGGACAGCTCACTTGCCGGGGTGCTCGCGGCGTGGATTGGCCCCAACACCCCAGCCATCATCACGAGCCGGTATCGGTTCGCCCTGCCGCCCGAGGAGGCCGGCCGAGTGCGTTGGGAAGCGCTCGAACCCTTCTCGCTTGCCGAAACCCTGAAGTTCATCTGGTCGCTGCCGCGGCTGGACGCTTGCGACGAAGATCAACTGCAGTCCCTTTGGACTCGCATCGGCGGGCATCCGCGCCTCCTCGAGCATGTCGATGATCTCCTCCGGGCCACCGACACGGATCTGCCCCCTCTTCAGGAACGGCTCCAACGCCGAGTCCCGGAGCAAATACCTCCGTCCGTAGAACCGCACAGGGATGGACCAGAGGCATCTTTCGAGACCGCCGTCTCCCGCGCGATAAGCGACGCGGCCGTCGATGTTGTGCTACCAGCGCTATTGGACTGCGTCAGCGAAGCGGCTGTCGATGTCCTGGTCGCACTCGCAGTTCACCGCGAACCCGTCGCACCCTATGCCGCGGCGTATCAGACATCCACACAAAACGAACCCGAGGACTACAACGATGTGACTGCCCAGCTGGTCACTGACCTCATCGACATCGGTCTCCTCTCCTCGGTAGGCACGAACGACGGCCCCCAGGTGTTCGTCCACCGCTGGACTTCGGCGGAACTGCAGAAGCTCCGCAAGATCGACGCCCACGCGATCGAGTTCGCGCACCACCGAGCAGCAGCGTACTGGTCCGAGAAAGCCCGGCTTGCGGAGGAGGGTCAGGACCGGGTCCACGATCTCCTGGAAGCGCAGTTTCACTTCCTCGCCTGCGCCGATTTCGTCGGCGCCGCACGGGTTGCCGACCAGGCGCGCGCACAGCTGCACGTATGGGGTGCCTGGGACACCGAGCAGTTCCTGATCGAAGACATGCTCGCAGCACTACCCCAGGACTACGAACGTCGGGCCGCCTGGCACCACAATCTCGGCATCGTCGCCCAGGAACGAGGCGACTATCCTGCAGCCACTGTCCAGTATCGACACGCTCTCGGCATCGACACGCGGCGCGGTGACGAGGTCGGAGTGGCCATCGCGCACCACCAACTCGGCGTCGTGGCCCACATGCGTGACAACTATCGACTGGCGGAAACCCAATACAAGCTCGCGCTGAAGATCTTCAGGCGGCTGGAGATGCACGCCGATACCTCGGAGTGCCTCCACAATCTCGGGATGATCGCCCAGGATCGCGGCCAGTTCGACATCGCGCGAGACCTTTATCTCCAGTCCATGAAGATCGACGAGGAGCAGTCGAACCGGTCAGGAGTGGCGACAAGCACCCGTCAGCTCGGGATACTGGCACAATCCGAAGGAAACACCGACGCTGCCGACGCCCTGTTTCACAAGGCGCTCGAGCTGGACGAAGCGGAGGGCGACGAGGGCGGTATTGGCGCCGACCACCTCCAACTCGGGAACCTCGCCTATCTGCTCGGAAATGACGGACCCTCCACCGACCACTACCAGCAAGCGCTGACGATCTTTGAGGAGATCGGAGACCAGGACGGCATTGGCCTGTGCTGGCACCAGTTGGGCCGCCTGGCCCTGCGGACGAGCGACCGAGAGTACGCCGCCAAACTCTTCGAATCGGCGCTGCGCCTATTCATAAGAATCGATGAACTCTCCAACGTCGCTGAAGTGCACCTGTCGTTGATTGAGTTGGCGATCGCAGACACGAACCCTCAAGGGGCACACACAAGCCTCGGGGAAGCTAGACGGATCTTCACCGACTTGGGTAGAGCGCCCGGCCTTGCCGACCTCCACCATCACAGCGCGCTGGTATTCGCCTTCGAAGGCCGAGCAGGCGACGCCATTCGGGCTTTCGCAGAAGAGTACGCAATTCGCGCCGAACACGGCCTCGCCGCTCTGCCAGAGTGCATCGCCGACCTCGAGGAACAAGCGCGACTGCTGGATCCGGGCGACCCAGCCCGCGCAATTCGTACGGTACTTCGGGGTCCGCAATCATCCCTTGCTGAGCTCGTCATCGCCGAACTCAGCAAGAGAGACCTCGAATAGGTGCGGCAATTTTGAGTATCCGATAACGTCATCGCTACGCCCTGACGCTCGGACTTCCCACGCGATCCGATCAGGGAATTACGTGCATCACCTACCTTGGGGTACCGATGGCTGACAACAACCCAACAGAACCCGTTCCCGACGAGCCCGCGACACCAGAAAGCGGAACACGGCCACCCTGGATCCAAACGACGAAGATCCGCAGCCGCCCTGACCCTGATCGCCTCGCGCGACCGGCCGAGAAGTAGCGCCGCCGTGGACGACGGTGCCACCTATTCCCTGTTCATCGAGAACGAACTCAAGATAGAACGCGCACGACGAGAACTCCAGACCAAGACCGCCACAGCCGTCATCACCACATCTTCCGCGCTGATCGCCCTCCTAGTCGCTCTGTTCGCACTCCTCGCCGGCAAGGATTTCGTCTTCCAGGCTGGAGCGCGGTGGGTTGTCATCGCGGCTCTCGCGCTGTTCTTCCTCTCCGCGGTAGCCGCCCTCGTGGCAGGACAACTGGTCGAATACCTCGTGGCCGACGAGACGACCCTGAGCCGCATCCTGAACGACCACTGGGGAGACACGGTCAACGACTCGCGACTTGCCTCCGCGTGGATCAACTTCGACACCCTTGTCTCCCTGCGTCGCGGATGCAACGCACGATCCTGGTGGCTCGATTGGGCTCTACGTCTGCAAGTGCTCGGAGCCCTCGCGCTCGCCCTCGGCGTCGGTTGGCAGATCGCCCTGCTTCCCTGACTACGGATCGAATCCACTGGGGAGCAGTCAACGAGGATGTGGCATCGTTTACTCATGACGAACTCAGAGGATGCCATCATCGTCAACGGAATCGGCGCGTACGCGGTCACGTTCTTCGAGATGGGAGATTCTTCCGATGTCGTTCGCCAGAAGCTCCTCTCTGAGTGGCGCCGGTTCGGGGAGCCAGCAGGAGTTTTCGACGCTGCTGCGAAAGCAATCAGTGGATTCCCGCAACCTGTCCTTGAGTCAGTGGAGAACACCGAACGCAAGCGTGCGATCCTGGAGAAGCTCGGGGCTCAAGGTCCCGAGGAGCAGCTTGTGGCAGCGCTCAGGGCCCGCGAAGTCCTCGGGAGCCTTGGCAAGGAGTTTGGCTAGGGGCCGCACCGTCGGCCGATTATCATTCCAGCCGACCGACTTCGGCGCAGATTCATTGCACTTGTCGTCGTGGCACGTCTTTAGCGAACGCCCGATCCAACAGCACGGCGGTGACCGGATCGACCATCTCGTTGCGCCGGATGTAGTGCTGAAGGGTGACTCTTGCATCCGTGTGCCCAAGGAGCGACGCGGCGAGTTCGACCCCGGCCCGATCGTTGATCGCGGTCGCCACGGTGCGCCGGAACATGTGCGGTGTCACACCTTCGATTCCAGCCAAGTCCAGGACGTACCGAAGCTGGCGGCGCACGTTGTTGGTCGTCAGGGGAGTGCCGCTCCGGCTCGCGAACACGAGGTCGTCCGCCGACAGGCGACCCTGTTGAGCCAGTCGCGCACGCAGGGCCTCGGCGGTAAACGACGGTAGTGCGATCACACGGCGTGACCGCGCCGTCTTAGGATGATCCTGTCGCATCGTTGGAACTCCCCGCTGGCTGACGAGGGTGCCCGCGACTCGCACTGTGGCGGGTGCAGAAGCGACGTCCACATCGCTGCGACGGAGCGCGAGCACCTCGCCGATCCGCACGGATGTTCCGAGCATCACTTCGATGATCGCTCCGAGCTGACCGTCTGGCCTCGGCCCGGTCTTGCTCAGCCCCGACTCCCAATGAAGGACTGCGGCTCGCACTGCATCGACCTGTGCGGGAGTCAATGCTTCTGGCGGTGTGTACTCCCGGTGCAGCCGCGCCACGTGATCCATGGGATTCCGCGGAATGACCTCGTGGCGCACCGCCAGTCCGAACGCGAGACGCAGCACGACTCGGGCCTGCTTCGCCTTGCTGTGGCTCTCCCGCGCGAGCTGCTTGAGGAACCAGTCGCACCGGGCGACGCCGATCTCGCGCAGAGTCAAATGCTGGAACGCCGGCATCACGAGCCCACGCATGTTCCGCTCGTAGAGCTGTCGTGTGGTCAGGGAGAGTCGGTCCTCTAGCTCCATGTCCTCAAGCCAGTAGTCCATGAGCGCGGGGAATCCGCTGTCGGGCGTCAGCGTCGGTGAGCTGGGCTGGAATAGGGGCCGCTCAGACAGCTTTGTCTTCAGCGCTCGTTCGGCCGCGGCCTTTGTAGTCCCGCTCGCCGAGACCTGACGGGCGAGGCCGTCCCAATCCCGGTAGCGAGTGCTTGCTATTGTTCGTCCCGAAGTCGACTTGGTGAGGCGAACCTTTCCGAAGGTCCCTATGGGAGTACGTGGTCTACCCATTGTGCGGAGTCTCGGCCCGGCGTGGCGGTGGGGGGTTCAAACGCTGAAACGAAGACACAAGCTTCAACCCTATCGACGCCACAGTCTTGTAAGCGCCTTGCCTGCATCTCGAGGACGGTGGGCTTCACGTCTGCCGGAGGGGTCTCGGTGTCGTAACGCTAGGCTGACCAACTCGCTTCAGCCTGGCTGGTCGCGTCGGTGCCCGCCGATAAGTTCAAGACGTGGAAACCAAAGATCAGCAGATCAAGCACATTGTCGTCGGAATGGCTCTGGGAGTGCTCGCCCAAGACGTGAGCGCCGTTACGAGCAGCAAGATGGCGTTCGAGTTTGCCTTCAACCATGCGTGGCGGAACTGGTCGCGGGCGCGACAGTTCCCCAGCGTCACGGGGCACGACCCCGGCAACTTGTTCTGGATCGGCGTTGCCAAGTCGGAGCGACGACAAGGGGTATGTGCGGCCTGGCGAACCGGTCGCTGGAGTGAACCGTACATCGCTTACCAAGACTGGACAGTGAAGGAGTGCCTCGATCTCCACGCCGACGAGCGAGCGTCCGCAGCTGACTGGGTCGACTTGGGACGGTTGTACGTGTCTGAGTTCAAGCCCGAAGAGGTCCGCCAGTAGAAGTTGCGGTCGCCGACGAACACTCGCCTTGTCGGATTTGCTTGACAATATTGTCGGAATATCCGACAATATGAACCATGGTCCAGAAAGTTCGCGCATCGGCTAACGCCACTCAGTTGGCGTTCCAACTCGAGCCTGTCGCCGCTCAGGCTGTTCCGGGAACGATCGTGTTCGACCTGTTGGGCATGCCGGTGACCACAGCTGCGGCGCACTCAATGAGCGCGACCTCAATACGGACGGCTCTCGGAAAGACGCTTGGCAACTTGCCGGGACGCGCTGGTTCCACCGCGTCGGTTGGTGGTGGGAGCGCCGCCGGCACCGGCGCTCTCGAGTCGTTGGAAGTTGTCTGGCTTCTCTCGAAGTTCAACAAGCTATTTGACAAGCCTCTTCTTGACGTCACGAAGGTGCCGAACAGTCGCTGGTCGACCCTTGACGCGGTGTCCGCATTGCTTCATGAAGCAATCGAGGGCCGTCGATGAGTCGTTACATGGAGCCGGTCTCAAACATAAGCGATGCCTGGTTGAGCGTGCTGACAGCGATGAACGCCGAGCCGGGCGGAACCGCCACGAACGTGATGGTCACAGTGGAAGGTCCAACTGGCCCAGACAGACGCGATGTAAGAGATGCGCTGAACGAAACGCTCCGCGCGAGAGGGCAGCACGAGGTGGGCACGGTCGCCAGCACACTGTTTCCCGCCGTTTTCTATAGCGACCCAGGCTTCGATTGGAGTCCCGACCTCTCCCAGCACACCGTCGATGAGCTCGATAGTGCTGCGGAGAGCCTCTATCGCGAGTACCTTGAGATACTCCCGGATCTCCGGCGTATCCCGGCCAATCGCGCTGGGACCTACTTTTCGCGGATGATCTCATGGCCTGGGAAGACCGGCGTCGGTGTGAACCAGCTCGAGGAACGAATTCGTTACTTTCGGTCCGCGCGCCGCAACGGGCAACTCACCAACAACGCGAGCGATATAGCGATCGCAGGCGACGCTGAGCTCCCCCCTCTGGAGGACTTCGCGGCGGGCATCCAAGAGTACGCGGCGACGGATCGGCGGCAACGTGGATTTCCCTGTCTCGTCCATATCGATCTGAGCGCCCATGACGGAGTCCTCGCCCTGACTGCGGTCTACAGGCATTGGCACCTCATTACCCGGGCCTACGGCAACATGGTTGGCTTGGCCCGCCTCCAGGCGTTTCTTGCTCAGCAAAGCGGATTGCGCGTCGGAGAACTGGTAGTCGTTGCCGGGTATGCGAACGCTGAACGAGAGTCATATGGCGGGCGGGCAGGCGTCGATGCGCTACTCAGCGCTGCCGGCCCAGTGGATAGCGAGTCTGTTGCAGTGTCTGAAGGTGTGGCATGAGCAACGCTCCCTTACTCACCGGCGTGGACTTAGTCGATGTCACTCGCCTGCAGTACATGATCGAGCAGTCAGGATCTGAGTTCCTCACCTCCGGGTGGAGCACTGCCGAATTGAACCTGTGTGAAGGTGACGCCAGTCGCCTTGCGGCGAGGTGGGCTGCCAAGGAAGCCACGATGAAGGCGCTCGGCAACGGAATCGGAACCTTCTCACCTTTGGACATCGAGGTGATCAGCGACAACGTTGGCGCGCCCAGCCTGCGGTTGCAGGGGACTGCACAGCAACGCGCAGAAGAATTGAAGGTCGAATATTGGTCATTGGCACTGAGCCATGAGGGCGGTTTCGCTCTAGCGTTCGTCGTGGCCTTAGCAGGAGGAAGAAATGTCTGACGATGAGTCCACTAACGAAATCAAAGTCGTCGCAGAGCGACTTCGGGAAGCCCGCGAATCCATCGGATTTACCCAGGAAGAGGTAAGCAGTGCCCTGGGGATACCTCGAACGAGTGTCCACGCGATGGAGGCGGGAAAACGAAATGTATCGGCCATAGAGCTTCGCCGACTCTCCCGTCTCTACCGTCGAAGCGTTGAATGGTTACTCGGTGAGGATGTCAAGCCGACGAGCGCAGATAGTGCCCTCCATCGTGCGACCGACGACCTCTCAGACGAGGACAAAGAACAGGTCCTTCGTTTCGCACAGTTTCTCGCCGCGGGCTCCCGTCCCGTGTCCGGAACCGCTCCTCGTCGATCGACCGCAGAGTAGGTCATGGTCGTGGGTCGCATGGGACAGCTGGTCGCGGCGCAAGCCGCCGCTCAAGCACTGAATGATCTGGGTTTGAATCAGTCGCGGCCCGTCGACCCGTTCGAAGCCATCAATGCGCTCGGTCTTCAGCTTCAGTTCGAGCCCCTCGGCGACCTCCTTGGTGCGATCATCCCCGGCGCAAACCCGGGGGTGCTGATCAACTCCGCACGTCCCGCCTCTGTCCAGAGATTCACCGCCGCCCATGAGATCGGTCACTGGTACCTGGACCAGGACGCGCTCGCTATCGATACTCAAGAAAACATTGAGGGGATGCCAGCGCAGCAACGAGAACGCAATGCTCAGGTGTTCGCGTCGCATTTCCTGATGCCGCTGGAATTGTTCTACACCGCTGCCGCAGGGCATGGCGTGACAAAGGGCGGCGCGGTCGCACCGCTGAAGGTGTACGAGATGGCCCGCGATATGCACGTGAGCTACCGAGCCGCAGTCTTCCAACTCGTCAACTGCAACTTCATCAACACCCACGCCCGGGACGATCTTCTCCAGGTCCAGCCAGCGCAGCTGAAGACCGCCTTGACACACGGTCGGCGGCCAGCCAACACGCGCGGCGACGTCTGGGCGGTGGACGACCTTCAAGGATCAGTCGAGCTCGAGGTCTTCGTCGGCGATGAGATCGTGGTGGCGCTACCGGAGAATCCCAGCACCGGTTACAGGTGGCTCGAGGCATCGAACCTCAGCCGTCCGCAAGCCGTCCGGGGGCGTGCACCCGCGAAGTTCGGCAGTGATGGCAGATCCATAGGATGGAGGCAGAATCCCAGCAACGTGACCCCATTGAGGGCGGCGGACGAAGTGGAGCCGGTGCTCGCCCGAGTCGCCGACAGCCTCGACGCGGCCCCTGCAGGGTCGCCGATCCTCGTGGGCGCTCCGACAGTTCGCCGTTTCGGATTCAGCGCCACCCGACCAGGGGAGAGTGATCTTGAACTCGACCACGTGCGACCATTCTCGGAAGCGGCCCCGGTAGAGTCCATTCTCTTGAAGGCACACGTCCGAGCCCTGCCCGAGGTGGAAGAACGCCAGCGCAAGCTCCTCTCGTTCGCCAGAGACGAGGCCATCGGTGAGAGCACTTCGAGCTGATGGGCCGACCCGACATCGACCTGCGAGACCTTATCGGAGCGGAAGTGTTTGATCAGGGCAGACGCCCGACCTGTGTCGCATTCGCCACGTCGGCAGCGCATGAGGCCGCACGAAGTGAAGGTGGCAACGCACCGGAGCATCTGAGTCCGGAAGCGATCTGGCACTACTGTCACGGACACGGCTTGACCGGAGATGACGGCATGCTCCTTTGGAGCGCCTCTTCCGCGCTGGGAGACTCCGGTCAGCCGCTCCTCAGCATCTGGCCCTATGACTCGTCGCTCGGCAGTGGGACCGAAGAACCTCCAGGCAGCGCAGGCAGACCGCCTTGGTATCAGGCGGAATTGATCGCTGTGCACATCGCCAATGACGGGATTGAAGACGCGATTGAAAGTGCGCTCGCTTCCAAGACACCTGTTGCAATAGTCCTTGAGGTTACCGACGAATTCCTGCTCGCGACCGCGGACGGATTCATCGAAGTTCCGGATATCAGGGCTAACCATGGCGGTTACCATGCGGTCGCCTGTGTCGGAGCTGCCAGCCATCCAACTCATGGGAGACTGCTCCTGGTCAAGAACAGCTGGGGCGATGAGTGGGGCAGCGGCGGCTACGGGTGGCTTCCTATCGACTACCTCCGAGCGTTCGGCGCCCAGGCAGCGACAATTCGCATCCGCAGAGAGGTCACTGACTAGTGTCGAATCGGAGGAGTCAGCTGAGAGCTGGCGAGGTCATCGTCTTTGAAGGCCTCGACAAGGCGGGTAAGTCGACCCAGATCGAGGCCTTGAGTGGGTCTCTGGACCCTGCCACCGTGCTGTTCGCGCACATGCCTTCTGGTCTCACGGCATTCACGCAGCGCGTCTACGAGGTCCTGGAATCAAAGGCTAAGCCTGAGTCTGGACTTGCTCAGCAGCTCGCCCACCTCGCTTGCCACGCAGAAAACATGCCAGCTCTTCTCGCTGCGGTCGAATCGCAGGCGCTGGTACTTGACCGCTGGTGGTGGTCAACGCTTGCCTATGGATGGTACGGCGGATCCGTTCAAGAATCTGGACTTTCTGAGGCAACTTTCAACGAACTCATTCAGTCGATCTGGAGTTGCATTGTGCCGTCGGTCGTCTTTGTCTTCCTCGCCCCTCACCAGACGGACGAAAACTACGCGAGCGGGGTCGAGGCTGGCTACCGCGTCCTGATGAAGCGGGATCCCGACCGGACGGTACTAGTTCCCTCGCTCTCTCCAGTGGATACTCATCGAATGATCATGGACGAGCTCCAACGGCGCGACATCATCACATCTGATCGACCCGGTGGCCGATCGTGACGAGCTATCGGAACGTGAATGACGCATTCCTCGGTCTTCTGCGGGAGGTCGTGATTGGCGACGAGATTGTCGTCCGTGGTGACAAGACGCGCGAGCTTCTTGCGCAAACCATCCAGATCGAACGACCGCTCGAGCGTTGTGTGTTGGTGCCAGGACGAAACAACAACGTATTCGCCTCGATCGCGGAGAGCATGTGGGTTCTTGCCGGACGTAACGACATCGAGTACCTAAACGGCTACCTCAAGAGAGCCAAGGACTATTCCGACGACGGAAGTACCTGGCGGGGTGCCTATGGTCCACGGCTGAGGAACTGGAATGGCGTTGATCAGCTTGAGCAGATCATCGCAATTCTTCGTAACGATCCAGCGTCCCGGCGAGCTCTTGCCACGATCTTCGACCCAGATCGAGACTTCGTCGAAAGCAAGGACATCCCTTGCAATAACTGGCTTCACTTCATCGCCAGAAATGGCAAGCTAGACCTGCATGTCGCAGCCCGTAGCACCGACATCTGGTGGGGACTGTCCGGGATAAACATCTTCGAATGGACGCTGCTACTCGAGATGATGGCGTATTGGCTGGGCTATGAAGTCGGGCGCATCATCTTCTTCACTTCGTCGCTTCATCTCTATGAGCGACACTTCGAGAAGGCGGATGCTGTCCTGAGCAACACCGGGAACCAGCCAATGTCTCCTTACACAGCCGGTGTCACCAGCCCCCACTTCGCTACGCCCTGGGATGACTTTGAACGAACCGTCACCGAATGGATGCGGCTTGAAGCGGCGTTACGAGGCGGCGCTGATATCGACACGCTGGTGATCAATTTCACTGACCCCTTGCTTGAGCAGTACATACGCATGATCGACATCTTCTGGTGCTTCAAGCGAAGCGGCACGAGTGAGGTCTTGAATAACAAAATAGGTCAGTTGGCCGGGACTGACCTCGCTTATGCGGCAGCCGAGTTCGTCGGACGAGTCAATAGCGCCAAGCATTGAACGCTCAGAGCCGTACCAAGTCACAAGGGAACGAGTACGTTCGCGTTCAGTTCGGGGATGCTCTCGTTGATGCCCCACTTGGGCGGGAAGAATGGTTGTGACGCTACTGATTGTGGCGCGAACTGTTGCTTAATCCGAGTCCTATTGCCGAGCCCCATCGTCTCCGGGTGCCTGACTCTCGCGTACTTGTCGGTCTCACAGAACAAGTTCTGACAATCGATCAAGGCGAGACGACGACCAAAAAGGTCGTCGAACTCCAAACCGAACTGATCGAACTGGTCGTCCTGTGTATCGACCATCCAACGGATCAGATCATCGGGCCGAACACCGCCGAGATCGGGAAAGCATTTCGCAATGCCGCTATGGGCTCCCGGTCCTGGAACGACAAAATCATTCTCTTCGAACTCGATCAGCGCTGAGTAGTTCAGGTCGATAGCAAGCTGATAGGAAAGAAACGGTCCGAGCGATGGATACGAGCTAATTGTCTCAAAAACGCTCTGAAGCGATGGTGCGTCCTGAATTCTCTGAGCTACACCTGATGACATCATGTGGGCGATTAGCAGAAGGTGATTGCGATGCTTGCGTGCGGCACCGAAAGGCGGAGGAGGAACGATGTATGCCGCCGAGTAAACCCGATCGCCACGCGCAAGCATCCGATCGAGCACCAGCGAATACGAATCGACATCGAACGAATCCCATGTGATTTCGCCGAACTCCTCTTGGAGAGCTTTCCAGGTGGATGGCTTATTGAAGAACCTGAACAGGAGAATCCGAAACACCAGATCATCCGCAGACTGCGGTCCCGAGTATGCGACGTGAATCAGATCCTGAGAAACACGATCGGCTGCGCGGTAGGCGTTCGTGAACCGGAATCTCGAAATCACAGGATCGTCAGTCCATGGTCCTGGCAACCCGGCGAGGCGCCGGTGGTAGACCTTCTGGCGCTCACTTGCGAAGTGCCAGTAGCTCCCCAAAACGTCTGACGCAACTACTGTGCGGGTGCCGATCTTTACTCGATACACAGGCCTCCTTCGGCACATCTGCTTCTCAGCTTCAACCATGCCACGGACATCCGTTAGCGCCACTGCCGACGCGCTCGGTCCCCAAGCATCACGCCTCAAGAGCATAGGTGCACTCGCGGGCAACTCTTGGGACGGGTTGGCGTTGCAACTAGAGCGCAATAGGGGACGACGGTGTAGGCATCGAGCAGAGCGGTTGCGCTCTCTTACCTCTCTTCGTGCGGCTGCCGGTTTGTCAGTGTGTCTCGATGCTTGAGGTGTCGGGTCGCCCTTGCCCGGCCTCACATCGGAGGTGCCATAGTCTTCCATCCAGGGGCGCCCAGTCGCGCCTGAAGGAGCATCCATGGCTACGATCCTGCATCTGACCGACTTACATCTCAGCCAGCCCAGTGCGGCGACAGCGATTGGCGACTACTCCAAGGCTCAACTGCTTGATCCTGAAGAGTTTCAGAGCCGGAAAACGGTCCTAGAAGCGTCCCTCGAGTCGCTCGGTGACTACCTAGTGACTCAGCACATTGAGCTCGACAGCATCATCATTACCGGCGACATCACTGTCACGGCCGATCCCGGAGGTTACGCGCTGCTTCCCTCGTTCCTGGCCAAGCTCGGCGCTGCCATGGTGGAACCCGACCGCGTCTTGCTCACCCCGGGCAATCACGATGTCAGATGGTCGGCGGCACCGGGATCAGTCGAGCGATACGAGTCATTGCTTGAGCTGCGGACCCAAACCGGATACCAGACGGCGTACTTCGACGGAATAGACATTGACAATGCCGGAAGGCCGCGGGGGGCAACTGTCAATCCGCTGCTCGAAGCAGGCGACGGAAGCTACATCGCTGTTGGGCTCAACTCATCCAATCACTGCGGAGTCGATGCCGCTGTCGAGGTGGAACTGGCGGATCGGCTAGATGCAATCGTGAAGAAGGCAGGGCGCGATAAGGACGTTGCAGCTCTCCTTCAAGCATGGAAACGCCGTGGCCTCTCAGATCTGGCGCGTGTGGACCAAGGACAACTCATCGCAGCTGGGAACCTCTGGGCGGAACCGGCGAGCGCCGCTACACCACTCCGCATAGCGGCGCTGCACCATCAGATCGGGCCGGTGACGGCGGTCGAAGAACTCAAGGCCTTCGAGACGATGTCGAACTTGGGCGCTTTTCGCACGTGGCTGCTGGATCACTCGGTTGATGTGGTCCTCCACGGGCATACGCACGTCGCCTACAACCGTCACGATATACAACGCTCCTATCACTCCACTCTCACTGCAAGCGCCGAGCATCGGTTCCTCGTTGTTGGCGGAGGCACTGTGGAGCGTGGTTCGGCGGATGCAATCCTCGCGAACCTGATAAAGACTGCACCTACCGCGCCGCGACTCTGGCCTGTATCGGTTGGAGGATTACGGGCGACGCTAACGAAGAAGCCCCTGAATGCTGGCGACTTTGTCGTTGAGGATGTTTTCGTGCGCGGGGACCTGGAGCACACGGTAGGGGTCGTAGCTGGCGCGAACGTCAACGAAGTATTCGAGCAACTTCTGGGCCTAGGGGATCTCTCTGGCTCAGCCCGTCCCCTCGTTTGCCGGATTGCTGATGGCGCATCTGCGCTCCGTCTTCCAACCAGCTACCCCGACAGCCCGTTCCCTGCAGATATTGCAGAAAGCTGGCTGGCTGACACCGTGGGTTGGTGGCAGCGCGCGCCGCGCGGCCTCGGCGCGAGCTTCAATCACGGTGAGCGGCTGAAGTATCGGGACGGTGAGGAGTTCGATCAGATCGAGCGCGCAGCTTGCGCGCTCGCCAAGGACACCGGATCAAGCCGCGGAGTTGCAGTCCTCGTCCATCCGCGGACCGACCTTGTAGACGATGCCGCGTTCCCGTCTTTTGTGATGCTTCACGCCACCGTGACAGGCTTTGGATCCCGAAAACAGCTTGACCTCGTCGCGTACTTCCGGAAGCAGGAAATCCCCCACTGGTGGCCCGTAAACATGGCCGAGCTGGCAACTATCCAAGAAACGATGATCGACATCATGGCTGCCAACGCTCGTCCTGGAGTTCGACCAGGATCGCTCACGAGTGTCACGTCGATTCCTGTGGTGGGTGAAGGAATCCCCTTTGTATCGGTCCCGTGGATCGATCGATCGGCTGACAACCCTGGTGCGCTGCTCTCGTTAGTCACGCCACTTCTTGTCGGCGACGCAACAGGGGCCGAGACGACATGGGAGGTTGCTTTGGGCGATTGGGCACTCGGTGACCAGCCGCCCGCGGATGGGGAACCGATACCGCTGGAGGGAATTCAAGCTCTCATCGTTCTGCTTGACGGACTTAGCGAAGCGTTTGGTCCAACACGGGAGGCAACACTCAGGGTCCTCGTGAAATCTCTGAAGACCATTAGCCACGAGAACGCTTCGTATCGGGCGGCCTTGCACGGTAAGAAACGCGCCGAGGCCCGCATCCGATGGGTCAGGGCCGTCAATGAGGAACGCACGATACTCCGCAGTGCCGTAGTCGAGCTGGTTAGAGCTCTTGTTCCTTAGACGGAACACGGATGGCACGCTGGTCTCCCGGATCCGGACGGTTGAGTTTCTGCTCGTCAACGCGGCCTATCAGGGGTTGTGTCCAAATCTGACTTGAAGCGGGCAGGACATCGAGGTGTCCTCGAACCGACCGCGCTATCAGGCGGCGCGCTCAATCGACCGTATGGAGCGTGGCCAATCGTGCGGCCGTCCCTGAATACCTGGATCGAGCGACCTCAGCCAATCGACTGTCGCCGCGATGTGTTCGTCCCTGAAACCGTTGCGGTACGCGGGTCGATCGTGAACCAGATCGAAGCCGAAGTCGTTCCGTAGATACTCAGGGATTGCGGGTCCGTCGCCGCCGAAATAAACAAACTCCTGGCCGAGCAGCACCCGCTCGCTCTTTGTATCACGCTGCATGTGACGGGCCTCCGGGGAGCCATCGTCTCTACTGTGGCGGGAGTTCTCTTGGATCCACTGCCCGTCTGCGCCGTGGTGATAGATATTGTCGCCGAACTGTTGCATGCGGCTGCCGCGCAAATTGGGACGCTTCGCGGCGAAGCGGGCATCCTGCCAGTAGTGATCGAAGTCCACGATCTCCGAGATACGCATCGCGAAAACGAGGTCGCCGGCCTTGGCGTTGGTGCGGGAGCCGGTGCCCACTACCCAATCGCCGAGTTGGGCGACACGGCGGATGTCCTGCTTGCAGGTGGCCAGGGAGCAGAACCCGTGGAAGGGGTTGGGCGCGAAACCGACGTCGTAGCGCACGATATAGCTGAACAACGTCACGCCCGGACCTCCTGTCAGCAGGCGGCTCGAGGAATCGACTGCACAGGAGCCGGCGCGCCGCCGGGTTCGGTCCAGTTGTCCTTGCCGTTGAGAGCATCGATGATTGCCTGAGCGTCCCAGTTGACGATCGCGTTCGCGTAGTCGCCGAGCGGCTCAGGCATGTCGTCGTTAGTGGTACCCGGTGCCCAGACTCCAACAATCCGTTTATCCGGGAACTTGCGGGCGTACTCGATTTCCCAGTCGACCCATTCGTGGTTCTTCGTGTCGGGGGAAATGATAACGATGATCTTGCCGGCCCAGCGGATCTGATCGGCGAGAATCTGCTTGATATAGTCAGCGCTATTCGCGTTGTTAGGGGTCTCGCGCGTGATCGATGAGTCCCGGATGTCAGCACCGCTGTCTGCGAGCATCTTCTTGAGGTCTCCGACCAGTGCGTCGTCCTGATGACGGTGGCTGATGAAGATGTTGTGCTGGTCGCTCATCTCAGACCCCTCCCTTTGGGGAATAGTCTACTTTTGGCCACCGACACTGCCCCGGTGACGTGGCGCGTCGATAGGAGAACGAGTGCCGATTCCGCCGATTCTCGACGTGTTCGTCGTCTGGCATCCCGATGACAGGACCGGCGCCGAGCGCTTCGCCGATTTGAACGAGCATTTCCACAGCCCGGCATTTTCGGGCCTGGCCGGCGGTGCCGTCGAGGTGTACGCACGGAGCGAGCCATGGGTACCTGGGACATCTGCGCCGCGGCCACTAGGGATCGACGCTCCCTTGGGCAATGGTCTGCCCCCAGCCCAGTTCAACGCGATCGTTCCCATCATCGACACCAACCTTGCCCGTGCCGTTGCTGACGCGAGTGACGGCTGGGGTGCGTACATCCATGAGATCGCCGCGCTGAACCACCGAGACGGTGTCGGCGTCTACCCTCTGGTGGCAGACGGATTCAACTGGGCAAATACCGTCGTCAACGGAATTCTTGGCGAAGGCCAGACGCTGCCTACGCAGGTCAACCTTGATAGTGGTCTCTTCGGTCGCGAACTGGCGCAGGCGATCACTCAGCACATCCAGCTGGAAGCGGGGCTTCCCACACGGCTGAAGGTCTTCGTGAGCCACACGAAACACCGATCAACGGAGGAGGCTGCACGCTCGGGTCCGGCCATCTTCGAGAGTGTCCGTGAGCACATCGCGCAGACCCATCTGACGACATTCTTCGATGCTCAGGACATTCAGCCCGGTGAGGATTGGGAGCAGACCCTTGAGGGAGGTGCCGCCAGCAGCGCGCTGCTAATGGTGCGCACGGATGTCTACGCAGGGCGGGATTGGACTCAGCGCGAGGTGCGCACGGCGAAACGAAGCGGGATGCCCGTCGTCTGCATGTACGCCCTCACCGCAGGCGAAGAACGTGGCTCCTTCTTGATGGATCACGTCCCTTCAGTGGTCTGCGATCTCACTGACCCTGATCCGGGAATCGAGATGGCACTCAATAGGCTCGTCGATGAAGCTCTCAAGAACACCTTGTGGCGGGAGCAGACTTCGTACTTGTCGGAGGATGGATTCGACTGGCTTCCTGCACAGTCTCCCGAACCCACCACTCTCGCTCCGTGGCTGGCCGAGCATCAGGAGAAGCAGCCAGACGATGACCATATTTGGGTCATCCACCCGGACCCTCCACTCGGACCAGCTGAACGTGGCGTCCTGCTCCAGCTCTGCGCCCTGGCCGGCTACGACGTCGACGTCGACATCTTTACGCCTCGAACCTTCGCCGCACGCGGGGGAGCGCTGAGGCAATGAATGAGCCCACGCTGACCCCGCGAGACGCCCTCTCAGGTCAGAAGATCGCGCTGTCAGTCTCAGAGAGCGCCGATCTTGCCCGCCTTGGTCTCACCGAGTTGCACTGCCGCTTGGTCGTGGCCGAGGTCGGCCGAGCGATCATGCTCGCCGGAGGAACTGTCGTCTATGGCGGCAACTTCCAGCCGGGCAGCTACACCGAAATCCTGATCGAAGAAGCTCAACGATTTGGCGGTGGGCGGCATGTTCTCGAGCTCACGCTTGCCGAATCCGAGTACCGGAAACTCGACGAAAACACCCTGATCGCTGCAGACAGAAAGCTCGGTGACGTCGGCAGGCTGACCTTGGTATCAGCCTCGGGCAACCCCGTTTCACTTCCGGACGCGTTGCTTGGCACCTGGGCTCAGGGTCCCAGTGGCGCCCTGACAGCGATGCGTGAATACGTGGCGAACAACACAACTGCTCGCCTCATCGTCGGCGGACGCCTGGCTGACTACGCCGGCGTCGAGCCAGGCGTCATCGAGGAAGCCCGACTGACAATTCAAGCAGGCAGACCCCTCCTCGCGGCCGGCGGCTATGGGGGAGCAGCGTCCGCCGTTGCTCAGCGTCTCCGACCTCAAGACTTTGACGACTGGGCCCCCTCGGGGTACCCCTTGCATGCTGAGGACGCCGAAGTGACCGTCGCATTGGATGCTTTGGGCGATGCGTATGCTGCTACCGGCGCGACTTCGGTGCTCGACGAGACGCTTCTGCGCACGCTGACAATCAGTCATAGGCCCGCTGACATCGCCAGCGCCACGGTGCGCCTCCTCTCGCAAGTGGCTCCAACAAACAATTTGGCGTGACTTGCAAGAACAGACGGCATTCCTGTTTTCGATCTGATGCCCAGATTGACCTACATCCCGAGTGCGCGCGCCTGCCACGATGTCATCGACTGGGATCCGCTGGGGGACCAGAAGGGGACCAAAATCATGCAAACCATGCAACGCATGACGTGAAATGAGGTGCTCTGCACAGCTCTGCGGCCCTGAAATTCAATGAATCAACGCTTCAGGGCTACCTGGGGGTCAGGGGGTCGCAGGTTCAAATCCTGTCAGCCCGACAAATATGATCTCGCAAGACATAGGAAACTCTCGAAGCTACGGGTTCGGGAGTTTTCTGTTTTGGGGCTGGTAGTCGCGGGTGGGGAAGGAACGGGCTCCCATGTCCACCGTCCGGAGGCCGCTCAATACGAGCGGGGCAGCCCCAACGAGTGCTGGGCCACATAGTTCAGGATCATCTCGCGACTGACCGGCGCGATCCTCAGAAGCCGCACAATTCCCCAGAGCGGAACTAACCCATACTCGGTGCTGAGCCCGTTACCGCCGTGGGTTTGAATTGCGGCATCCACAGCAGCAGACGCGGCTTCGGCGGCGGCGTACTTGGCCATGTTGGAGGCTTCTGCCGAGCTCTGACCGTTGTCGTGCAGCCAGGCGGCCTTGTCCGTCATCAGCGCTGCGAGCTCGATTTCGATCTTGGCCTTCGCCAGCGGATGGGAAACACCCTGATGGGTGCCGATCGGGGCGCCCCACACCGCGCGAGTCTTCGCGTAGTCCGCTGCCCTCGCGAGCGCATATCGACCGACACCGACACAGATTGCTGCGCCGACGACTCGCTCGGGGTTCAGCCCATGAAATACCTCGTCGAAGCCGCCGCCTTCCGTCCCGATCAGGTGATCCTCCGACAGCCGCACTCCGTCGAAGAAGAGAGTGAACTGTCGTTCGGGCAGGGATGCGGATACTGCCAGAGGCTGGATAACGAGCCCAGGTGCATCGGTCGGCACAACGAAAAGGGAGAGGAGGGCCTTACCGGTTTTTTCGTCAGTGCCGGTCTTAGCAACGACGAGCACGGCATCGGCTTCGTCGACTCCGGAAATGTAGTACTTCGTCCCGTGGAGAGCCCAGCCGCGATCATCCCGGACTGCCGTTGTGGACATCGTGAGCGTGTTGGAACCGGCATCCGGCTCTGTTATGGCGAAAACCACCTTGCTCTCACCGCTCGCCATGCGAGGCAGCCAGGTTTGCTTTTGCGCGTCACTCCCGAAGCGAGCGATGACCTCCCCGGAGATCGCGCTGGAGACGAGCATCAGCAACAGCGGACACCCCTGCGCGGCTGTTTCCTCGCAAACAAGTGCCAACTCCCTAAGCCCGGCACCGCCTCCGCCATACTGTTCCGGCAGATTGATTCCGATGAACCCCTGCCTGCCGAGTTCGCGCCACAACTCTTCAGTTGGTTCCTGCCGGGCCGCGTGCTCGGCGTAGTAAGCGGGACCGAATGACCTAGTGATCGCAGCCACCGCCTCGCGGATATCGGCATAACCATCTTCGACATCGAAATTCATGGGGCCGAGGTCCTCCTGACAGCCCACATCAGTCGCGGCACGCGAGTTTGTGGCGGTTGTCTAATGGTATGAACTCTGCGTGCCCGCCGGTAGTGGGAACTCACGTACTCTGGGGGCCGTGTAATACGTTCGTCCTACGATTGGCCTCGGCGCGCTCGTTGTTGCCTATGAAGAGGAGATTGTCAGTGAGGATTGTCGTCCTAGTCAAGCAGGTGCCGGACACCTATGAGGAGCGAAAGCTAGACGTCACCACGGGTTTGCTTGACCGCCGTGCGAGTGATGCCATCATCGACGAGATTTCCGAACGCGCCATCGAAGTGGCCTTGAAGCACAAGGATTCTGACAGCACGACCGAGGTTGTCCTTCTGTCGATGGGCCCGGCATCCCTCACCGCGTCGCTTCGGAAAGGGTTGTCATTCGGAGCCGACTCTGCTGTTCACGTGCTCGACGATGGCCTGGGTGGCGCTGACCTTGGGTGGACCTCCACCGCGCTCGCGGCCGCGCTTGCGACCACCGGCTATGACCTGGTGATCGCCGGCAATGAATCGACGGATGGCCGGGGTGGGATGATCCCCGCGATGGTTGCCGAGCGGTTGCGGGTTCCCCATCTCACCTTCCTCGACTCCGTCGAGATCACCGTCGATCGCGCGAGCGGGCTGCGGGAGAGCGAGAGCGGAACGCTCACCGTGCACGCGATGTTGCCTGCCGTGATCTCCATCACTGAACGTGTGCCCGAGGTGCGTTTCCCCAATTTCAAAGGAATTCTTGGGGCGAAGAAGAAGCCCATCACCGTGCTCACCCTTGGCGATCTGGGCATAGTTCCTGACCCCCAACTCGCGAGCGTCGGGCGCTCAGTCATCGTGAGCACCATCGAACGACCACCGCGCGCGGCGGGTGTCAAGGTCGTCGACGAGGGCAACGCCGGATCTGAGCTTGCAGAGTTCCTCGCCACCGAACACCTGATCTGACCGAGGGAAGTCACGTGTCAAATATTCTCGCCCTAATCGAAGTCACAAGCACGGGCTCGCTCGTGAATACCGCGCCCGGATTGCTCGCCGCAGCGGCCAAACTCGGCACGCCCGTTGCGGTGGTCACGGTTGCGCCTGGCACGGGTACAGCCCTTGCGGAGGAGTTGGGAACGCTCGGTGCTTCCCAGGTCTTCGTCGCAGAGTGCGAACAGGTGGGTGCGGTTCTTGGTTCGCCGCAACTCGAGGCCCTCGTTGCCGCGACCACAGCACTCACGCCGGTGGCGATCGTGGTCGCCAACTCGGCCGATGGTCGCGATGCCGCTGCCCGCCTCGCCGTACGGATTCACGGTGGTCTTGCCGTCGATGCTGTGGACCTGCGCCTCGATGCCGACCGTGTTGTGGTGACCCACTCGATATTCGGCGGTGCCTACGTCGTGGAGTCCGTGGTTGAAGGCGGGATCCCGATCGTGACCGTTCGATCGGGGGCCATCCAGGGTCCAGTTGCCGCGACAACACCGACAGTCACAACCGAGACCGTCACCGTCGATGAGAGCATGTCGTCGGTGATTGACGCCGTCCATGAAGTGGCAACCTCCTCAACTCGTCCAGAACTTCGTGAGGCGACCACGGTCGTGTCCGGTGGCCGAGGACTCGGTTCCAAGGAGAGCTTCGAGTTGGTTGATCGACTGGCCGACGCCCTGGGCGCCGCGGTCGGTGCGTCACGAGCCGCGGTAGACGCGGGCTATGTTCCGCAATCGCTGCAAGTGGGGCAGACGGGGAGCACCGTCTCACCTCAGCTTTACATCGCCCTCGGAATCTCGGGTGCTATCCAGCACCGGGCCGGGATGCAGACGGCTAAGACGATCGTCGCAATCAACAAGGACCCGGATGCCCCCATCTTCGAGATCGCGGACTACGGGATAGTCGGTGACGTGTTCACCGTCGTACCGCAGCTCATCGATGCGATCCAGAACCGTGCCAAACAGTGAAAGCCAGCGATAAGTCGATCATGGCGAGTCCGTGGTTCAAGCTGGTCTGGGTAATTCCCGCGGCACTCGTTGTTTTGTTTCTCGTCGTACTCGCCGCGCAGTGGGTTCGTGCTCTCCCCGCGGTCCAGTCGTTCATGACGACCTATTCCGGCCAGTCAGAGTTACCGGCCGGTGCCCCCGTGGGTTTTCCAGCGTGGCTTGCCTGGCAGCACTTCCTCAACTTTTTCATCATGGTTCTGATCATTCGTGCGGGCTGGCAGGTGCGAACCAACAAGCGGCCAACAGCACGATGGACTCGGAACAACACGGGATTCTTCCGTACCAAAAATCCGCCCTGGAGAATCAGCCTGGATCTGTGGTTTCACTACAGCCTGGGCTGGTTGTGGGTGATCAACGGAATAGTTTTCTACGTCCTGATCTTTGTCACCGGTCAATGGGTACGAATTGTCCCCGTCACGTGGGATGTCTTCCCGAATGCCGTTTCGGTGGCGATCCAGTACGCGTCACTGAACTGGCCGACCGAAAACGGCTGGGTGAACTACAACAGCCTCCAGTTGCTCGCCTATTTCGCCACCGTGTTCATCGCCGCGCCGCTCGCGATCATTACTGGGGTGAGGATGTCCGGCATCTGGCCTCAGAACGCCTCTCGCCTCAACCGGGTCTATCCGATCGGTGTCGCGAGAGCCATCCACCTGCCCGTCATGTTCTATTTCGTGCTCTTCGTCATAGTGCACGTGACCCTCGTATTGGCGACCGGTGCACTGCGCAATCTGAACCACATGTATGGCGGAAGCGACGCAGACAATTGGGTGGGATTTTGGTTCTTCGCCGCGTCCCTTGTCATCATCATCGTCGCCTGGGTCGCGGCCCGGCCGTTGCTCCTGCGTCCTATTGCGTCACTCATGGGCACGGTGAGTCGCTGACGACGGTTGTAGGAACACAACGCTGTTTTCCGGTGCATCGACCCTGAATTTGTGCCGAAGCGGGACAATTTCGGCGAGAATCCGATGTAGTCCAGTTGTGTCAACTTCGGTGGCTACGCTGGCCTGCATGAGCCAATTTCGTCCGCAAGTATCCGATATCGCATTCATTCTCGAGCACGTGGTGGGGTACCCGGAACTCGCGAAGCTGCCCGGTTATGAGCACGCGGACCTCGACACCGTCGTCGAACTCCTCGAGCAGTGTGGCGAGTTTATGAAAGAGGTCGTTGCCCCGACAAACCGCGCGGGCGACGTGGACGGCGCACGACGCGAAGCCGATGGCACCGTTGTGACCTCGCCAGGATTCAAAGAGGCCTACCGACAGTACGTTGACGCAGGCTGGGGCGCTGTGCCGCTACCGGAAGAGTTCGGGGGAGGGGACTTCCCCCGAACCGTTGGTCTCGCAATCCAGGAGTTGGTGACGACGGCGAACATGGCTTTCGCGCTCTGCCCACTCCTCACTCAAGGAGCCATCGAGGCGCTTCTGCACTATGGCAGTGATGAACTGAAGAGTCGCTACCTGCCGAAGATGGTCACCGGGGAGTGGGCGGGAACCATGAACCTCACCGAGCCGCAGGCAGGGTCGGATGTCGGCGCGTTGACGGCCCGCGCGATCAAGCGTGACGATGGGACCTATGCCATCACCGGGCAGAAGATCTTCATCACCTACGGTGACCACGACATGGCGGAGCAGATCGTGCATCTCGTGCTGGCTCGCGTGCCCGGGGCGCCCGCGGGCACCAAGGGTATCTCCTGCTTTATCGTGCCGAAGTTCCTCGTCAACGATGATGGCTCCCTCGGGGAACGCAACGGTGTCGAGACGTTGTCGCTCGAGCACAAGCTCGGAATTCATGGGTCGCCCACTTGCGTCCTGAGCTACGAGGATGCGACCGGCTATCTGATTGGCGAAGAGAACTTCGGGATGCGAATCATGTTCGTCATGATGAACAGCGCGCGGTTGTCGGTGGGGATGCAAGGTATCGCGGTTGCCGAGCGCGCGTATCAGCAGAGCCTTGACTACGCGATCGAGCGCCGCCAGGGTCTCGCGATCGGCGCGACAGGTCGAGATTCTGCCATTATCGAGTTCCCGGATGTGCGGCGCATGCTCATGACGCAGAAGGCCTACATTGCGGCCGGTCGGTCTCTGATGCTTCTCAACGCCGTCTATGCCGACCGCAGCACGCATGACTCACATCCGGCAGCACGGGCGCGCGCAGAGGAGATTGTGGGACTTCTGACGCCCATTAGTAAGGCATTCGGGACCGATCTCGGCAACGAACTCACCTCGATCGCCCTTCAGATTCACGGCGGGATGGGCTACATCGAGGAGACCGGCGCAGCGCAGTACTACCGCGACGTGCGTATCGCCGCGATCTACGAGGGCACGAACGGTATTCAGGCGGCCGACCTGGTCGGTCGCAAGCTCGGCGTGCGTGACGGGGCTTCTGTGCTGGAGTTCTTGGCGTCCATGCGCGAGGTTCTGCCGGAGCTTGCCGAAGCAGGCAGCGACTTCGATTCCATTCGGGAAGGCCTTGACGAGCAGTTGACGGCGCTGGAGAAGGCAACCGGGTGGATGCTCAAGACGGGCCGTGCCGACCCGAACGCGATACTCTCCGGCTCCGCCCCATACCTGCGGATGTGGGGGCTGTGCCTCGGTGGCTGGCTATTGGCGCGTTCCGCTCTCGCAGGCCCAGCAACGGGCGACCCCGCCCAGGCCAATACCCAGCTCGCGATGGCCAGGTTCTACGCCGAACAGCTTCTACCGGCCTGCGGGGGCCTGCTCGGTGCGGCGACCGCCGGTTCCCGCGACCTGTTCGCACTGACTCCAGAGCAACTCGCGCGGTAGTCGCGTAGGCAACCCCTACCCACCGAGCACGCGCCGCAACCACGACGACCGCGCGGCAAGCGCCGCCCTAGTCAGTTCGTGGTCGGGCGCGAACATGTCGAAGCCGTGGAAGGCGCCGCCCCAGATGTGCAGCTCGGCTTGGCCGCCGACGGCCCAGATGCGGCTCGCGTATGCGGTGTCCTCATCGCGGAACAGCTCGGCGCTGCCGGCTTCGATGAATGCCGGGGGCAGATTGCTGAGGTCGGTGGCGCGGGCGGGTGCGGAGTAGATCGACACGTCGGCATCCGGATTCCCTGCGTTCTCGCCCAGCAACGCGCTCCAGGCGAGGATGCCCATGTGCCGCGGCCACGTACTGAAGCCGTCGTATTGGTAGCTCGACGGCGTGGTGTTCGTGTCGTCGAGCATCGGGCAGAGCAGTAGTTGCCCCGCGAGCGCCGGCCCCTTCCGGTCCCGCGCCAAGAGTGCGACCCCAGCGCTGAGCCCCCCGCCGGCGCTCCCACCCATGACGACGATCTTGGACGGGTCGATGCCCAGCTCGTCCGCGTGCTCGACGACCCAGACGAGGCCTGCGTAGCAATCTTCGACCGGTGCTGGCGCCGGGTTCTCGGGGGCGAGGCGGTACTCGACATTGACGACTACCGCGCCGAACTCCTCGACGAGGGGCACGAGCCGCCCGTTGTCCATGTCGCGCGTGCCGTAGATCGTTCCGCCCCCGTGGATGTTGTAGAGGCAGGGGAGAGCTCCCGTCGCGTGCCGGGGCCGAATGATCGTGATGTCGAGGTCTGGCCCGCCGGCGGGCCCCGGAACTTTCCGGTCCTCGTGATCGATGGGACGAGTGCCGATCACTTCATCGATCGAAGGCCCGGCGATCCCGCCCTGAGCGCGCAGTGCGGGTATTTGGTCGACCGTGGGGCGACTCGTATCGCGAGGCATTGCATCGAGAACTGCTGCGAGGGCCGGATCGAAGGGGACGGGAGTTATGGTCATGGCGGAAAGTCTACGCGCGTGGACACAAACGTCAATCGGCGAAGAGAGGCAGACTAGGAGACATGAGTCGTCTCTTCGCCATGCCGGTCGCTACCGTCTATCCGCTCTACATCGCGAAGCTCGAGCGGAAGGGTCGCACGCAAGCCGAACTGGACGAGGTTATCGAGTGGCTCACCGGTTTTGACGAGCGGGCGCTCAAGCACTACCTAGAAGTCGGTACGAACTTCACTGATTTCTTCGCGGATGCCCAACTCAACCCCAAGGCCGACCTCATCACCGGGGTGATCTGTGGGGTGCGGGTTGAGGAGATCGAGGATCCGCTGATGCAGAAGATCCGGTATCTCGACAAGCTCGTAGATGAGCTCTACAAGGGTAAGAAGATGGAGAAAGTGCTTCGGTCCTGAGGCCTAGCTTTCGGCATGAAAGGCAGGCACGACCAGAACGGGAACTGTCGCGAATTCCATCACCCGAAGGGTGTTGCTGCCGATGTAGGGGATTGCGTGACTGGCTCGGTCGACGAGGGCCATCACGATCAGCCCCGCACCGATCTCACGTGCTTCGGCGATGAGTTCTGCGGCGACGACGCCCCGGCGAAGATGGCTGGTAACCTCCACACCGGCGGCGATGGCGAGGGTAGTGACATGGTGCAGCACTGCCTCCCCGCCCTTCTCCCTGCGATCGGCGAGGTCGGCCCCATCCAGTGGACCCGTGTTCAGTTCGGGTGAGTCGGGTTGCACGACGGTGACCGCGTGCAAGGGTGCGGCCAGACGGCGCGCATAGTCGACGGCGATTTCGGCGGCGCTGAATCCGGCGGGGGAGTCGTTGACTGCGACGAGGATGGTGTCGTTCATGATCGATGTCCTTTCGTCTGGGTGGCCCATCGCAAGCGCAGGCTCTCTTCGAGTTCTTGTTCGTCGAGCCGTCGACGAATGGTGACGAGTTCTCCCTCCAGCCGCGGTATCCAGCGGTTTTCGACCGCGCGCCTGCGGATGCGGGTGGCGGTGAGTTCGGCCGAGACCAGCCGGATCGCCCGCTGCGCAGCCGCGTGCTTGACGCCTGCCGACACTGCCGCGCGATGAGCTCTCGCGGCCAGGGCCAGGGCTGAGCTGCCGCCCGCGGGCTCCGCGACCGGCGGACTGCAGCTCGCGTCTTCGGGGTAGCGAACCCCGACCGCGTTCTCCCACACCACTTTCACCTCGGCCTGTTCGGCCGTCGCTGCCGCAGCTACGCGTTCGGCCCCGTCGAGGGAGCTCGCCCGCGATAGCCACGTCGCTGCTTCCTTCGCGAGTCTCTCCCACTCCTCGCTGGTGCGCCCGACCTGAAGCCGAAGGCGCTCCAGTTCGTCGGTCAGGATGCGATCCTTTCGATCCAGCAGGAGGGCGCCGTGGCGCGCCGTCACCAGGCGGCGCTCAACCCTGACTCGCCCCGCTCGCCCGGTGTCAGCCATGGGGTTTCGGCAGATACTGGTCGAGGTATGCGGTGGACAGCATCGTCAGCTCCTGCCGCGGCAGCGTTGCGAGCGCCTCCCAGGCCCGCCCGATGGTGTCCTCGAACGTTCTGGTCTCGTCGTCGCGCTGGTTGAAGAGCTCTCTTTCGACGCGCGCCTGATACTCGATGTAGCGCTGGTCGGTTTCGCTGAGCGACCCCGCACCGATCAGTTCGGCGAGTTCGACGGATTGCCGAGCTCGGGCTATCGCGGCGAGCACTTGCGCTGCGACATCCAAGTGGTCTTCTCGCGTTCTGCCCTTGCCCGCGCCGCTTCGCATGAGGCGCGAGAGGGACGAGAGCACATCGACGGGAGGGTAGATTCCTCGTGCCTCGACGTCAGCGGAGAGCACGATCTGGCCCTCCGTGATGTACCCGGTCAGGTCGGGCACGGGGTGTGTGATGTCACCGGCAGGCATGGTCAGCACGGGCACGATCGTCACCGATCCTTCCTGCCCCCGCACCCGTCCGCAGCGTTCGTAGAGGGTCGCGAGGTCGCTGTACAGGTAGCCGGGGTAGCCGCGCCGGGCCGGAATTTCCCGGCGAGCGGCGGATACCTCGCGCACGGCTTCGGCGTAGCTCGTCATGTCGGACATGATGACCAACACGTCGTGACCTTCACCGAAGGCCAGACTCTCGGCGACGGTGAGGGCGATCCGGGGGGTCAGAATGCGTTCGATCACCGGGTCGTCGGCGGCGTTGAGCAGAAGCACGAGTTCGCCGGCGGCGGATCGTTCCTCCAGTCGGTCTCTCACGTAGGCGATATCAGCATGGGTGAGTCCCATGGCAGCGAACACCACTCGGAACGATGCGCCGCCGGAGGTCGCTTGCGCCGCGATCTGGGTAGCGAGGGCGAGGTGCGGCAGCCCCGGCACCGAGAAGATCGGCAGCTTCTGTCCTCGTACGAGGGTTGCCAGTCCGTCGATCACCGAGATCCCGGTGAGCACAGGCTCTTTCGGCGGTTCCCGGTGTACCGGATTGAGCGGCCAACCATTGACCGGCTGGGTTGTCGCCCCGCTGATGGGCGGCCCGCCGTCGAGCGGTTCGCCGCGACCGTTGCACACCCGGCCCAGCCAGCCCGAGCCGACAGGAATCTCCAGCGGATGCCCGGCAAAGGTCACGTGGATGCCGCCGAGCGCCATGCCGTCGGTGCCCTCGAGCACCTGCATCGTCACCTGGTCATCGCTCACTTCGAGCACGAGGCCATGCCGGTCATCCTCGCCGTCGACGACGACGGTCGCGGATTCGTCCCAGCCAACGCCCTCCACGTCGCCGAGCACGACAAGCGGTCCGCGCAGTTCGCGGACGTCGCCGTGCGACACGAGACCGGTCTCGGGGCGCGGGATGCCGTCGCTCACGAGAGTGCCTCCAAGAGTGCGAGCGCTTCGTCACGACGGTCGGCAACGCCCTGAGCATCCGATGGCCCCGTCTCCTCCTTGGCGCGCAGGACGAGACCGAAGTCGGCTTGCTCGATACTCGTTGCCACGACCCCCCGCTCGATCAGTTCCTGACATTTGTCGATGACGGCCAGACACAGGTCGAGCAGTGCTGCCCCCTTTTCGGCGGAGCAGAAGGCATCGTTCGCGCTGAGTGCACTCTGCATGAGTACTCCATCGCGCAGCAGTCTGCCGCCGAGCAGGACAACCCGTTCGTGTCCGGGTAACGAGGTCGCGCCGATGATTTCAGCGAGGGATGCCAGCCGGTCGGCTTCCGCGAGCAGGGAGATGACTCGTGCTCGCCGCGCCGACCAGTTCGAGTGCTGCACGGCCTGATACCAGAGGCCGATCGCATCCGCATCGCGAGCGAACGAGCCGGTCCAACTGACAGCCGGGTAGTGCCGCGAGTAGGCGAGATCCCTGTCGAGCCGCCACAGGGAGCGCACAAAACGTTGGGTGTCAGTGGTGACCGGTTCGGTCATGTCTCCGCCGGGCGGCGAGACCGCACCGATCACCGTGACCGAAGCCGTTCTTCCGCCGAGCGTGGTGACCCGAGCCGCGCGCTCGTAGAACGCGGCGAGCCGGGAGGCGAGGTTGGCGGGATAGCCCTCCTCGGCGGGGAGGTCGCCGTTCCGGTTCGCAAACTCCCGCAGTGCTTCCGCCCACCGTGAGGTCGAGTCGGCGATCACGACGACGTCATAGCCCATGTCCCGGTAGTACTCGGCGACAGTGATGCCGGTATAGATGCTCGCTTCCCGGGCCATCATGGGCATGTTTGAGGTGTTGGCGATGATCACGGTCCGGTCGATCAGTCGGCCGCCAGTGCGAGAGTCGACCAACTCGGAGAGCCCCTGAAGCACGTCAGCCATTTCGTTTCCGCGCTCGCCGCACCCGACGTAGACGATGACGTCGGCGTCGCTCCACTTGGCGATCTGTTGCAACAGGAGAGTCTTGCCGGTACCGAACCCACCCGGCACCGCTGCCGCAGAGCCTTTGGCCAGCGGGTAGATGAGGTCGAGCACCCGTTGGCCCGTGTGTAGTGGGACCGCTTCGGTGGCGCGGGCGCGGAATGGACGCGCTCGGCGCACCGGCCAGCGCTCGGCGAGCGTCACGTCGTGACCCCCGACCTGTGCAATGACATCAGACGCGTGCACCACGGCGCTCTCGACAAGCCAACTCAGTTCGCCGGAGACTCCCGGGGGCACGAGCACGCGGTGTTCGACCGAACCGGCGTCGGGCACCGTCCCGAGCAGGTCGCCAGACTCGAGCGCGGTGCCGACGGCGACCGCGGGCACGAACGTCCATTCCCTCGCTAGGGTCGCGGCATCCTGGGTGGATGATGCGCGGTCGGGGGTCAGCCACAGTTCGGCCGACGACAAGGGGCGCAGTAGCCCATCGAACACCTGGCCGAGGAGGCCCGGCCCGAGCAGGCCCACGAGTTGGTCGCCCGTGCCAGTGGCGACGTCGCCGGGGGTGACCCCGCCCGTGTATTCGTAGGCTTGGAGCACCGCGCGGTCTCCGGTGATGGCGACTGTCTCGCTACTGATCCGGTTCGGGCCGATGGCGACGAGCTCGAGCATCGACAGTTCTGCGACCCCCTCGATTTCGATGAGCGGTCCGCTGACCCGCACTACCCGTCCGTTTCGTGGTGTTCCCGCTACTGCATCCACAGGTGCTCGACCTCTTCCGTCATCGTGTCGAGCTTTCGTGCGGCAAGCACGGGAAGGCTGAGATCGATCCGGCGCGAACCGGCGGTCGCAACCACGCCACCGTCCGGACTCTCCTTCACGGTTGCCTTCGTCCCCAGTGCTTCGTAGGCCCGTTCGGTCAGCCGTTTTAGCAGGGCCGGGTACACGGGATCCTTCACAAGCTCGCTCGCGGCGGCACCGACCTGTCGAGCCAACTCCAGCCGGATGGCGTTGCGTCGGGCAAGCACTGTTTCGTGTGCGTTCCGGCGTGCTCGGGCCGAGGCCAGTGCAGCGGCGCTGGCCGCCATCTCGGCACCCTCAGCGGTCGCCGCGGTGAGGATGCCGTCGCTCTCGTGCTGTGCCGCGGCTATTACCGTATCCGCACGACGTTGGGCCGAAGCAGCGTTTTCGGCAGCGGTGGCTTTGGCCGTGGTCTCCACGTAGGCGCGCACAGGAGCGAGCGCGGCATCCGAGTCCCGGGGCAGTTGCATCATCGTGGGCAGACCACGGTCATCGGTCCGGCCACTCCGGTCGCCGCATCGCCGAGAGCCTCAGCCGCCATGCTGGTGAGGATGACCGTCGCGATGCCGGAAGGGAGCGACGCCCAAGCCTCGCGTACGGCATCCGGGGTCTCGGCGCTGACGAGCCGGACCCCCGCGAGGGGAAACCCCGCGAGTCGCGAGTTTTCCCCCAGTGCTACGACAGTGTCGGTCATCCGCTGCACCCCGTCCTACGCCTTTCCGATGATGATGATGGCGATGATCAAGCCATAGATCGCGATACCTTCGGCAAGGCCAACGACGACCATCGCCCGGCCAAACATCTCGGGTCGTTCGCTCATCGCCGCGAGTGCGGCCGCCCCGGTATAAGCGACCGCGATGGCCGCGCCGATCGACGACCCGGCGACCGCGATAGCTGCCGCGATAAGTGCTGTACCGCCGGCCCCCGCGGGGACGGTGTCAACGGCGAGCGAGGTCGTTGCCGCAACCGCCGGTTGCGCGTTCAGTGCCGACATGAGCAGAACGGCCGATACCGCAAGCACGAGGGCGTTGGCCCCGATGAGGATCTTCAGGCCGAGACCGCGCTTGCGTTTGAGCAGCATGATGGCGCCGATCGTGACGAGGAGGAAGGCGGGGATGGTGCCGAGCCAGAGATTCACGGTGATGTCCTTTGTGTTGGGGCGGAGAGGGCGCGGGTGGATGCGGAGTCGTCGGAAGTGTCATCCAGTTCGTTCGCGGGAAGGCTGGGGGACCACGGTCGGAAGGGGCGCCCCTCTCGCACGAAGATTCGGGAAAACAGTTCGTAGTATTCGAGCCGAAGCGCCTGGATGCCCGCGACCAGGGCTTCCAGCCCGAAGGTGAGTGCGTTGCCGAGCACGAAGACCAGCACTGCGGCGATCATCGTCCATCCCGGCGTCCAGAGGGCGACGGTTCCCGACCAGACCACGGAGAGAAGGGCAGCGTGGGTGAGACCGAAAGCAGCAAGGCGGGCGAAGGAGACGATATTCGACCCGAGCCGCACGATCGTGTCCATCAGTTCGACAACGGCTTGAATGAGGCCGGTTCCACCGCCGCCCGCATCGACGAGCAATCCGATGAAAATGAAGGCGAGTGCGACAACCGCGAGCACGATGGCGGTCACCACGACGCCGGTGATCCCGCCAACGATGCCGAGTGTGCCCAGACCAACGGCAACGAACAGAAGGGATCCGGCGATGCCGGTGCGAGAGTAGAGGGCATAGCCCCAACCGCCTTCGCGAACGCGGTTGATGGTACCGATTGTGTAGGAGACCGCCAGCAGGCCCGCCCCGATCACGAGTCCGGTGAGGAGCAGCGGCACCGGGTTAGACAGCGGCTCGATCCACAGCACAGGAACGAGGCCGGTCGGCCCGAAAGCCTCACCGTACAACGCACCGAAGAGCATCGAGACCAGACCAGCTCCGACCACGAAGAGCCAGATCTTTCTCAGTGACGCTAGCCGTGCAATACGTCCGCTGCGAAGAATGAGGCCCGCGACCACGAGGATCGCACCGTGGCCGACGTCCCCGAACATCATGCCGAACATCAGCATGTAGGCCAGTCCCGCGATCCGGGATGGGTCGATGTCCGCGTAGGGAACGGTGCCGTAGGTATCGACCAGTATTCGGGAGGCCCCGGAGCGTTGACGGTTTCCGGAGAGAAGAGTGGGGGGCTCCACACCACGGGGGCTACGCAACGGAACCACAGCGGCCCCCAGTGGCGCCAGCGATTCGGCGAGCGGGGCAAGTGATTCGGTTGCGGTCCAGCCGACAAAACCGACGAGCGGCCCCGAGACGACACCGGCCTCGACCGCGCGGTCCACCTCATCGATCCCGTCACCGGTGGTGTGCGGGAGATCGAGTTCGACGCGTGCGGAACGCGCAACCTCGGTGAGCATTGCGCGGCTATTGATCTCGGGAGCGACGAGGGCGATCCGTTCCATCCGCACCGGTCGAAGCGTGTCACGCCATGACATCGATCACCTCGAAGTTTCTGGCACCTGTGCATGCGGCCACGAGCGCGGCGCGGGTCATTGCCGAGTCAGCCCCCAGAACTGCGAGGGCTCCCGTGATGATGCCTGGCCCCGGCAACGATCCGTGCAGCAATCGCGCGCCCTCGGCATCAACGGTCGCCACGAGACGCGCTTCCGCTCGCCAGAGGTCGTCCGGAGTGTTGATCCCGTCGAGAGACGCGCGGACCGAAGCCGGCAATCCGGTCCGGAGAGCATCCAGATCGGAGGCGAACATCCATGCAGTGCCGATGAGGGGTCTCAGCAACTGTACGAGGCGATCGGTCGGCTCAGCTTCGTCCACCAGCACGGCGCGTGCCACGAGTAGGGCGCCCGCCGTGCGGGTCCAGTCGTGCGTCTCAGGGGCGGCGACCGACAGCCGTCGCAACCACGACACTGTCAGTACGTCTGCCATCGAGCCAGGCAGAAGTGTGTCTCCGGGATCACCCCACGGTGAGTGCCGTACCGCCTCGCCGACTTCTGCGACCGAGGTAGCGGCGAGCACGCTGGGCCACGCTGTGCTGAGCGCGCCGAGGTCGAAGTAGCGCCCGTCAGGCGGTTTGCCCGCATACAGCTCGCCCATGCGGACGACGATGTTGTCGCGCTCGAAGAACGCGGCAGCAGCCCGCACGAGCGCCGTACCCTGCACGGGCAACCATCCGGCGAGCACTCGCAACTCCCAGAGCACCGTTTCGCTTATCGCTCGCTGGGCCTCTGCGAGCGTGTGAGCACTCGCGAGGCGCTCGCCATAAGCAGAGTCGCTCAGCAGCGCGAGGGCGGCTTCGAGGTTGGGTTGATTGGCGAGCTCCCGACAAAGTCCGACCCCTGCCCGCCGGGTGGCCATCGATCGCGCGCGCACGGATGCGCCAACCCAATCCGCGGCCGTCATCGGGTGATTCCGTGGTCGGCGAGAAGGGCGTCGATGACCTGGGCTGCGATCGTACTCGTCGCCTGGGCGGCAGCGGCCTCGAGTGCTTCAGACTGATCCTGGGCGAGGGCCGTCAGCCGGGCATCCTCGTCAGCAGCGTGCTGTGTGACGCGCATTGCTGACGCGGCCCGCTGTGACTGTGCCTCGAGCCTGGCGTTCGCGACGATCGCCTCCGCGCGCGTTGTCGCCGCGGCAACGACGTTCGTGGCCGCACTCTCGGACCGATCGACCAGGTGCGCAGCGGAATCCACGTCGGACGCTAGCGCGTCGAAGACCGGGGCCAACTCGAGAGCCGGGCCGCCGTCGTCGTCCGCCGGGACCCCCGCGGGGCCAGCAGCCCCAGGCGTTCCCACCGGACGGAACCGATCGAGGATGTTTGGCCGTGCCATCGAACCTCCTTGAACCGCGCAGCGGGTGGGATGCATGAGCCCACGACGGGGCCTACTTCACATTGTCGGTCGCCCTAGCGACGTCCCGACAGTGCCTTTCGGCCCTAGTCCGGTCAGTCTCCGCGAGCGATCTGAAGGAGCCGGATCACGGTCCTGAGAGCTTGCCGGTCTCTCATCGTGCTCTCACGGTGTCCTGAATACGGTCGGCACTATGACCAATTCAGCAATAGCGACCGACGCTCTGTCGAAGTCGTACGGATCCACGCTGGCGCTTGATGCGCTGTCGCTGGAAGTGGCCACCGGAGAGATCTTCGGTCTACTCGGCCACAACGGCGCAGGAAAGACCACGACGGTGAACCTGCTCACCACGCTGCTTGCCCCGTCGCGGGGGACGGCGGAGGTGGCCGGCCACAGCGTCACCGCAGCAGCGACCGAGGTGCGGCGAGCAATCGGCTATCTGCCTGAGAACGTGCAGTTCTACGACACTCTCACGCTCATGGAGAACCTGCGGTTCTTCGCGCAGTTGTCCGGCCTGCATCGGCCGGATCAGCGCATCCGCGACGTGCTGCGCATCCTCGACTTTGAGGGGCGCGACCGCCAGAAGCTCGGAACCTTCAGTAAGGGCATGCGACAGCGGGTCGGGATTGCCCAGGCAATCCTCCATTCCCCGTCTGTCCTGTTTCTTGATGAACCCACATCGGGACTCGACCCGGAAGGTGTGCGCACGCTCAGGGAGACCATCGTGCGGTTGAACACCGAATTCGGCATGACGATCTTCATGAACACACACCTGCTGTCCGAGGTGACCAAAACGTGCACGAGTATCGCGATCCTGCGCGGGGGAAAGCTCGTGCACCAGGACACTTTGGCGAACACCCTCGCGGACTTCCCCGGCGAAGACTCTCTCGAAGAGATCTACTTCCGGCTCGAGTCGGAGCCGGTGTCGTGAACACCTTCGTCGTGAGCGCTCGACACGAGATGCTCAGCACCCGGCGCGCTCGTACGGCCCATCTGCTCCTCATCGTGTTCATCGGGATGGTCATCGCGTCGTCGGTGATCGGGTGGGTTACCAACCAAACCGTGACCGGTGTCTACGAGAAGGTCGTCGCCGATGGGCTGACAACAGCACCGAATCCCTTCACCGGAGTGACTCCGCTGTACTACGCGCGCAATGCCGTCATCTACGTTCTGCTCATCGGCTCTCTTATGGCCATCGTGCTGGGGGTGCAGGCCACTCTGCGAGACCGCAAGGCAGCAACGACCGACCTCGTCTTGAGTCGGCCGGTGGGCTCGGCCACGAGACTGCTCGGTCAGCTGGCCGGGCTCGGGGTGGTACTTGCAGCGGTGATCGGAATCAGCTTCTCGGTGAGTTGGGTGATCATCAGTGTCATCAACGGGGCGCCGCTCGGCTGGGCCGACACGGGCCGTGTGATTGCGTTCGGACTGTTGTCGTGGGTGCTGCTATCGACCTTCACGTTGTTGGGAATGCTCACTGGATTGAGAAGCAAAAGAGAGACGACAGCCCTGCTGGTGCCCTTCGTGATCTGGAGCGCAATCGCCTTTGTGCTGCCACAGATCGGAACGGCAGCCAGGCCAGTCTCGTTGCTCAACCCCGTTCCCGCGGTGAGTTCCACAGGTGGCTACTTCGATGTTGTCGCTGCGATCACCGGCCCGTTTTCAGTGACGGAACAGTTCAAACGGGCATCGAGCATCGTCCTTCAGGACCCCGCGGTAACCGGGGATGCCACGTCCAGCGTTCTCATCCTGCTTGCCTTCCTCGCAGTGATGACAGTCGTCGTAGCGGTGACCCCGCGCAATCGCATGAGGAGTGGTCTGAATGAGTAGCACTGGGGTTATCGCGCGCAAGGAGCTTCTCGACCTGCGCCGCGACCGGCTGTTCGCGGTTCTCATCGGCTTCTTGGCGGTGGCGACGCTCATCTCCGTGGGCGTGGCCGCGGCAAGTTTCCGCTCGCAACTGGATGCCTACAACCTCTACGTGCAGCAACTTACGGCCAGTGGTGGCACGACTGTGCCTGCGGCCCCGCAGCTCTTCCCGTTGCAGTTGCTGCGTGGGGGAGTCGAGTACCTCGAGATACTCGGGGCGCTCTTCGCGATCGTTCTCGGCTACGGGACGGTGGCCAAGGAGAAGTATCGAGGCACGCTCCAGCTTCTGCTGAGCCGGCCCGTCGGCCGCTTCGCGATTCCCGGTGGCAAAATCGTGGGCCTCGCTGCCGTGTGGCTCGTGGTGGTTGCGGCGCTGACCATCACCACCACGGTCGCCATCATGGTGATTGGCAATGCGCCGTTGCAGGCAATCGATCTCGTTCGAATCCTGATCGCCGCGGTCATCGCCTGGGTGTATCTCGTGTTCTGGAGCTCGCTGGCAATCGGGATCACAGCACTCTCGCCCAGGCTCAGCACCGGACTCATCGTGGCGATTGTCGTGTGGTTGGCCTTCGTGCTGATCATTCCGCAGATCGGGGACACGATGGATCCCGACAATCAAGTGCCCGGCGGACTCTTCGCCACCCTTCACATCCAAAAATCAGACGAACTGAAGGTGCTCGCGAACTTCGCGGGTTTCGACGGCATTCGCAACGGTGTCGAGGTCTCGTCGATCACCAAGCACTTCGAGCGCCTGTCGTTTGCCTTCCTCGGCATAAAGGACAAGTACAACCAGCAGCCTCTCGGCCTCGTATGGGCCGACATGTGGGGCTACGCCATCACCCTCACTGCGGCGACTTTCGCTGCTGTGACCTTCGCCGTCGGGGTCACCACCCGACGCAATCTACAAAGGAAGATCTCATGAAACCACGTCTACTCGTTCCCGTCGCCCTAGTGACATCCCTCTCGCTCATGGGGCTCGCTGGCTGCCAAGTTGCTACTCCCGCGCCGGCAAGTACGTCCGCGGCGGCCAACACCGTAGTCCTGCCGGTGGATTCGAACCCCATCGTCAACGCGAGTACAGCTCCCGGCCTCGTCATCGTGTCCGCGGCCGCGGAGAACAATGTGGATCCGGTCACCAAGGCAGCAATCAAAGACCGGCTTCAGGTAACCGTTCGCAACGACTCTTCCAGCGAGCTGACGTCGTTCGAGATCTACTACGTCATGAAAGACGTGACGACCGGGAAGAGTGAGGGCTATTACCAAGCCTTGACAGGTTTCACCCTCGCAGCGGGTGCCACAGGTACGCTGTCGTTTGACGGCGAGACCGGTGTTGGCCACTATCCGGAGAACACTTTCAGCATCTACCGAAGCTCGAAGAACCAGGTTGATTTCACCATCGAAGTTAGTGCTGCCGGAGTGCAGGTGGCCAAGGCCACGGCAACGAAGGGGTCTGGAGCAGGAGATGCAGCAGACTAAGGCAGCGCACCGGTATCGCTCGTGAAAATACTTGTTGTTGAGGACGACGTCCGCATTGCGGACGTCGTCCGGCGCACCCTCTCGGAGGCTGGTTACGCGGTCGATGTGACCCACACCGCTCCGGCCGGCGTTGAAGCGTTCGAGATCGAAACGTACGATCTCGTCGTTCTCGACCTGATGCTGCCGGGTCTGCCTCGTGGCGGCATGGACGTGTGCGTGCGCATCCGTGAGCTCAACCGAGACATCCCTGTGCTCATGCTTACCGCGCTCGACTCGACACGAAAACGTGTCGAGGGGCTGGATGCCGGAGCCGACGACTACCTCATTAAGCCGTTCCACCTCGTCGAGTTGGTCGCTCGAGTTCGTGCGCTGCTGCGTCGAGCACCGCGAGCTCACGCGCCGATACTGAGGGCACAGGGGGTGGCACTCGACCCCGCAACTCGCACGGCGACCAGGAACGGTCGAACGATTGTGTTGACCGCGAAAGAGTTCGCGGTGCTGGAATACCTGATGCGCAATTCCGGGCACATCATCAGCGCCTCCGAACTGATCACCCACGCCTGGGATAGCAACTACGACGGCTACAGCAACGTCGTGCAGACCTATATCCGCTACCTGCGGCAGAAGCTGACGCTGCCCGGCGAGATCGAGATCATCGAGACTCGCCGCGGAGCTGGCTACGTGATTGGGGCAGACGCATGATCTTTCGGCGCGCCCTCATCAGGCTGACCGTCACCTACACCCTCGTGCAGCTCGTCCTCTTCGGTCTCTTCGCGATCGGAATCTACGTCTTCGTTACCGGTACTTTCGACTTCGACGTGCCCGAACTGGCCGGTGAGGCGTTCATTGCCAGCGCCGAACAAGGCTTTGCGCTCCTGCGCAGTGGGCTCATCGTCGGGTACTTGGTGCTGGTGGTGCTGATTCCCGCGTCGAGCTATCTGATGGCTCGTGGTGCTCTGGCGCCGGTTCGACGCAGCTATGAGCTGCAACAACGCTTCGTTGATGGTGCCTCGCACGAGTTCCGCAGTCCGCTGAGCGTGATCCAGGGCGAACTCGAACTTGCCCTCTCGCGATCCCGAACCCCAGCGCAGTACCGGGCCGCAATCGCGACCGCGCTGGATGGGGCCGAAGGCCTCACCAGATTGACCAATGATCTGCTGCTGCTCACTCGCGAAACCAACGATGAACTCGTCGCGACCTTCACTCCGGTCTCCCTCAACGCACTTGCCCACAAGGTCGTCCAGTCGAATGCTTCAGCGGCACGAATGAGCGTCGTCGAAACTCGTGCCGTGATGGTCAAAGGATCCACGGAACTGCTGACCCGCGCCCTGGCGAACCTCATCGATAACGCGGTCAAGTTCACTGCCGAATCAGGGCACATCGACATCACCGTTTCAGCGGTCGGAAGGAGCGCCCAGATTCTGGTTGCCGACAACGGATTGGGTATGACGGAGGCTGAGTGTGCCCGCGCGTTCGATCGGTTCTGGCGCGCCCAAGACGCGAGAACCACCCCTGGCTTCGGGCTCGGTCTCGCGCTGGTACAACAGATCGTCACCGCCCATCACGGGAAAGTGTCGATCGCATCAGTACCAGGTTCGGGGACCACGGTCACGCTGACCTTGCCCGAGTACCTGCCGTGACCGAGCCGCTCTCACGCTCATCTCACGGTCATCTCCATAACGTGGAATCAACGTCACGCACTTCGCGTGGCGCAGCTACACGAAAGGACATGACCATGCAGAAGAACATCAAAGTCGCCGCAGGCGCCGCAGCTGCGCTCGCAATCGTCGTTGCCGGAGGGATCGCCATCGCGCTGCCCGCACAGGCCACCCCGATCAGCACATCCGTCTCGGTCGTCGAGCCTGTTGACGCGACCGATACCGACAACGTGCAAAACGAAGTCGAAGACGGCACCGCCGACGGCGCCGCCGAAACCGGCAGCGAAACCAGCACCGAGTCCAGTAGCGAGAACACGAGCGACGACATCAACGGTGTCGCGGTCGAAGACGGCACCCAAGACTGAGCCGGGCAGTGGGGCGGCCAGCGCGTGCTGGTCGCCCCACCATTCGCTCTTGCGACCTCCGCGCTGATCGAGGTCGGGTTACTCGTCCGAGTCGGTGAAGGAGTCCGTGAACTCCTTGCCCGCCTGACGCGCGTTGGCGGCTACCTCCTGGGCGATGCCCTCCGCTTGCATGCTGCGGTTCTCGGTAACATCGCCGACCTTCTCTTTGGCCTTCCCCGCGAGTCGGTCTGCTTCGTTCTTGATGTCTTCTTTGTCGACCATGATCTCTGCTTCCTTTCTCGATGAGGGAGCGGTACATCACCCCCGTGTCGTACGTTTCCATGCTAAACACGCAAAAAATCTGAAGTCAAACGAGCTGTCCCCGCCGCCGGAAGTGAAGTGTTTTCCGACCGGCGCTGACCGGGGGTTGGCATTTTCCGGGGATGACTGCTCAAATGGGCACTGTGACGGCGTCCTCTGCTCCCGGGAGTCGCCGCACGGTCCTTGCCGCGACCGTCACTCCGCTGGCGTCGATCCTCGGATCGGGTCTCCTGATCATCGTTCCTGTTCTCGAGCGCACGCTCGGATCGTTGTCGGTGTTCGGTGCCATCGCAATCTGCGCGGTCGCGTGGCTGGTGGGCACGGTCATCCGGCACAACGTCGTGGTGGTCGAGCATCACGAGGCTGCGGGCACGCTCGATGGTGCAACCGCGCGACTGGGGAGGTTCGCCGACGCGGTCATCGTGCTCGCCTATGTGATCTCGGTAGCGCTCTATCTCCGGATCATGGCGCAGTACGTCGTTGCGCTCTTCGACCCGGCCGGATCTGCTCTGTGGGAACGGGTGATCGCCTGCGTTGCGGTCGCCGTTATCGTCGGAATCGGAGCGACCCGCGGATTTGCGGGGCTCGACTTGCTCGACCGTGTGTCCTTGGGCGCGGTGCTGCTCCTGATTCTGCTGCTCGGGTCGATCCTGCTGGTCAAGGATGGGGGTGCGGTCGCATCCGGGTCGCTTGCCCTTCCGCCCGTGCCGTCGGCAGACCCGTTGTCCACGATCCTGATACTCGGCGGACTCGTGATCACTGTGCAGGGATTCGAAACCGTGCGGTATCTCGGGGCGGAGTTCGACAGGCCCACGCGCGTGCGGGCCTCGCGTGTCGCGCAGCTCGTGTCGGCGGGGCTCTATATCGGCTTCGTTGCCGTCGCCACGCCCGTGATGGGGCTCGGAACCTCGGCGGGCGCCGACAACACGTTGCTGGATATCACCGGCCGCATCCTGCCGTGGCTCGCGGTACCCCTCGTGCTCTCTGCGGTGTTGAGCCAGTTCAGTGCGGCGATCGCGGATACTGCGGCAGCCGACGGGAACCTTCGTGGGATCAACCGATGGTTCACCGGCAGACGGCCCTACTATCTGAGCGGCGCCGCGGCGATTCTTCTCGCAGCCACGGTGCCGACGTTCACGATCGTCGCCGTCGCGTCTCGCGCCTTTGCCGCCTACTATGCGCTCCAAGCGGTCATCGCTCTGCGCACGTCCCGCGGCAGCTGGCGCAAGATCGGATTCGGGATGCTCGCCCTCGTGATGCTCGCGATCACTCTGTTCGCCCAGCCGGTGGGCTAACGATGCGCCCACCACTGTGTGACGTGTGCGGTGCGGATTGTGCCGCGGACGGCAAGCTTGTCCATTTCGCACTGCGCGACAGCGATCGCCTGTGGCACGAGCGTGCGGCGGCCGAAGGCTTTGTCGGGCATCCACCCGAAGCGCTCTGGCTGTGCGCAGCGCACGTCGTGCGCGGCGAAGAGCTCCTGAACTTCACAGTCGATGTTGCCCTGACCGAACTGACAACAGCTGCGCCCAGTTCGTTGCCAGAGCTTCGCCAGGTTCCGATCCGACCGATGGTGTCAGCCGACCTGCAGCGGTGGTTGCGCACGCGCCTTGCCGGCCTCGCTCACGAGTTGGGCATCCGTGGCGTCGAGGTGCACACCTCCGCCCGGGAATGGACACCGATGGACCGTTCCGTTGAGCCGAACTGCCCCTACATCGACCGAGATACCTACTGTTTCACCAGCGCTCAGGGGACGATCGAACTCCAGTGGGAACGGGCAATGTGGAATGACGACGACGTCGCGCGCACGAGCGCTGTGATCGCGGGGAGTGTTTCGGGCACGTCCTTCCGGGTGGGAGGTCACTCCATGGCTCGCGCAGACGTAATCGAGTTGCTGATCACGGGCGAGCCGCCAGCAGCAGTGGAACGGCTGATTACGGAACTTGGCTGAGCTCGACTCCCAGCCACTCGGCGAGCGATGTGAGCTCATCCTGAACACCCGATGTCATGGCGGGCGTGAACGGCTCGTCTTCATGGATGGCGTGCACGACGAGTCGCCCACGCTCGCGATCGGTCGTGGCATCCAGCTTTCCGATCAGACGGTCGCCGTGCAGAATCGGCAGCGCGTAGTAGCCCCAGCGGCGCTTGGCGGCGGGCTTGTACATCTCGAGTGCGTAGTCGAACTCGAACAGGTCGGCCATACGTTTACGGTCGCGGATGAGCCCATCGATCGGTGAGAGCAGCGCGGTTCGACCATCGAAAGCTAGGTCGAGTTGGGCGGGGTCCACTCGCCACCGACCCTTGAGTCCTTCGACGGTCGCTTCGACACCCACCTCACCAACCCGAGTTGTCTCGACCGGCAGGTTGGGTGTCGTGTTGCGCACGATGCCCTGCGAGCGCAGGCGGCGTTGGTTACGGATGCTCTCCGCCTCGTCGAGCGGAATCATCGGGATATCGGCGTGATAGACGCGCTCAGCAAGGTCCCACAACCGGTCGCGACCCTCCCGCTCGGCCACGGCTATGTCGCCGCGCATCATCAGGCACTCGAGCATCATCATCACGTTGCGATTGTTGTTCCAGCCGCTCGACGGCCACGAGACGATGCTGGTGTCGTGAATCTCGCGTGCAGTGAGGGGGCCGTCGACCTCAAGCCGATCGAGGATGTCCTGTCGGAACTCCACGTTGTCGTCGAGCCAGCGTGCGGTCTTCTCGTACGGCGGAGGACCGGCCATTTCCGCTTTGAAGAGCGCGAGGTCGTCCATGGGCCGGACGAAGAACGCGAGTTCGAACAGCGAGAAGTCCTTTTCGAGAGCTGTCGTGAGATCACCCGGGTCATACCCGGCCCCGAGTCGGCTCCACAACACGAGATCGGCGGTCGGGGCGACGGCCGCAGTCGGTTCAACTTGAACAAAGGTGAGTTGCCGGATCGTCTCGACGAGGTCTGTGGGTTGCCGGGCATCCAGAAGCTGCGCACGCACCGCGATGCGACGGGCTTGTTCGCGGGTGAGTTCCACAACCATCGCCCCATCTTCGCAGCAGTGGCACGCCACCACCATCGCCGAGTATGAGCCGGAGGCCTTTGTTGAGGTGATGAAGCAGTCGCCTGCGGTTCATCGGTTCCCCGGCTCCATGGCGGGCCGTGTACAGGCGCTCTGCATGGCGGTCGTCTCGGAGTGGGGCGGCGAGGCGGATCAGCTCTGGACACGAGGCAACCCTGACGGCTCCGAGATTCTCGCGCGCCTCAACGCCCTCCCCGGTTTCGGGGAGCAAAAGTCGAAGATCTTCCTTGCCCTGCTCGGCAAACGATGGGGCATCTCCGCGGCGGGCTGGGAAGCCGCGGCCGGCGCCTACGGCGAGAAGGATTCATACCGTTCGGTAGCCGACATCACCCGGAATCGCTCCTCAAAGTGCGTGCGACGAAGCAGGCGGCGAAAGCTGCGGCGAAGAAGGGCTGACCCGTTCGACGGCGCGGGCAATGATCGGCGCCTTGGCGAATACGAATCGACGCTGCACCTTGAAGCTGATGATGTAGAGCGTCACGTCGGTGATGAGCTTGGCCACGACCAGTGGTGTTCCCCATTGGGTGAGCACGTAGAGCCATACGTAGCTCGAGGCGAGGAGCGCCCCGGCGAGGGCGAGATAACGCAGCAGGTCGCGGCGGAAACTCCCGCGTTCGCCATGAAAGACGGCGTGCCGGTTCACGAGGAAATTCACGGATGCACTCACCAAACGTGCCCCGACCACTGACACGAACAGCGAATTCGTCAGCGCAAACAGCACGACGAGCCCGACCGCATCGATCACGAAGGCGCCGAGGGATGACGCGAGATAGGCAAGTAGCGGAGTGAATACCTTGACGGAATCCACGATGGGTCGGAAGTGGGATGACGCGTTGTGCTCGAGGTACACAGTCTCGATCTCTACCTCGTCGATCGCGATTCCTGCGGCGCGAGACCGCAGCAGAAGGTTGAGTTCGTACTCGAAGCGGTTGCCCTTGACGCTCAACAGCCAGTCGATCATCCCGGCGGGATAACCGCGCAGGCCGGTCTGAGTGTCGTGGATGGGAACGCCGGTAGCCAAGCGGAACGCCTGGCGCGACACCGTGTTTCCGAGCCGACTTCGCGCCGGTACCATTCCTGTGAACCTGCGGCCTCCGAGGATCATCGCGCCGTCCGCTTCCCGCACGCGAGCGGCGATGCGGAGAATGTCGGTGACGGTGTGTTGGCCGTCGCTGTCTGCGCAGACGATGTCCTGACCGGGGAAGTGTTTCTGGATGAAGCGCAATCCGAGCTTGAGAGCGTGACCTTTGCCACGGTTCACGCCGTAGCCGATCACAGTGGCGCCCGCGGCGTCCGTCGCAGCGAAGACATGCGCGAAGTGCGGTCCACTGCCGTCGTCGACGACGAGGATGCCGGCGCTCGGGTTCGCGGCTTGCAGTTCCAGCACGAGGTCGGTGAGGCGGGCATCCGGCTCGTATGCGGGAATGAGGATGATCACGACTCAGCCCTTGATGTAGAAGATGTCGGACGTGCCGCGCTCGCCACCGTTAGATGGCGTGTTGATTACGGACCCGTTGAAGTACAGGGTCGAAGAACCGCCACCGTCCAGGTTGTACGCGGTCGTCGCGCCGAGGCCGATCATGATGTCGGCGAGACCGGTCATGGTGACGCCCGCGCTGTAGCCGGGGCTCCGACCGTCCACGACAACGAACACGAGATGGTTGGTGTCGACGACGCCAACCGCAGTGCGCGGCTGTTCGCCTTGAATCGAGTGGTTGCCGATATTCGTGTCGATCTCGACGTCTTCGATGCCCGCGACGACCGCGCCAGCTTCGACGATCGCGGGGCCGAAGGAGATCGTGTTCCATACCCCTGCGTCGAGCAGCTTCTGCGCAGTCGTGGTTGTTTCGTCGTACACCGCGACTGTGCCGTCACGATAGAAGGCGAGCCCGTCACGCGCGGGGGAGTCGCGATAGATCACTCCGTTTCTGATCTCGATCCCCGTGTCGCGAAAGCCGTAGTAGTCACCATTGATAGCGAAGATCGCGTCATTGTCGGCGGCGATCGCCGACGTGACCTCGGTGATGTTCTGCCCGAAACTGTTGTTCGCGAACGCTGAGCGCAGCACTGTTGCATCCGTGATCGTCACGTCGGCGACGTAGTAGGTGACCGTGTCGTTACCGGTGCCGGAGGTCACCGTCGAGAGCGTGATACTCGCGTCGTCGGAGCTGTAGCTTGTCGCAGTCGTGACGGGTTCGAGATTCGTTCCCCCATCGGTCGCTGGCGTGATCGTCGAGTGTTCCGCCTCATACGCGGCCGCGTCCGTGATCTCGACGTGCGGGATTACGTAGCGGTCGAGCGCCCACGCCGTGCCCGCCCCCAAGGGGAGAAGTACCGCGAGCGTTGAGCCGAGAAGAATCCAGCGACGGCGCCGCCGTGGGGGAATTGTCTGGTGTGCCATGCCTCAGTGGTACGCGCGCACCCTGTCGGGGGTGCTTGCGCGGCCTATGAGGTTGATATGAGCCGTGAGCGAGAAGTTCTCGACTGTTCACCGTGGTTCGATAAGGTCAGCAGAACACTCTCTCGAAAGGCCCCATCGTGCTTCCGTTCGATCCGCTCACCTCCGCCATCGTCATCGGTGTCATCGTCGTCATCTTGATCATCATCGCGTCGGTGGTTCTCGGAGGCATCAAGGTAGCCAAGCCTGACGAGGCGATCATCGTCACATCGAGACAGAAGCCCCTCAAATCCGGTCAGCTCGAGACAGAGAACGCCGGGCAACGAGTCGTATTCGGCTCCCGGGTATTCGTGAAACCAATCGTGGAGGCCTATTTCAAGCTCAGCTTGCGCAGCCGCCAGCTCAACGTTCAGGCCACCGCTCAGACCAAGGATGCCATCACGATCCGAGTGAATGCCGTCGCAGTGGTCAAGGTCGGTGGTTCCGAGTCCATGGTGCGCGCTGCGGCACAGCGCTTCCTCAACCAGCAGGATCAGATCGAGACATCGACCGAGGAGGTCCTGAGTGGTTCGGTGCGCTCGATAGTCGGTCAACTCACGGTTACTGAGATCATCACCAACCGTTCGGCGCTCCAAGGCCAGGTTCTCGAAGCGGTTCGTGACTCGCTCGATGTCCAGGGCCTGACCATCGACACCCTGCAGATCAAGGAAATCGATGACGACAACGGATATATCAAAGATCTTGGCCGGGCTGAAGCTGCCCGCGTCAAGCAGGTCGCCGAGGTTGCCGAGTCAGTAGCGCGCCAGGCTTCCGAGGAGGCTCGGATTAGTGCGGATCAGGCAGTGGCCGAATCCCAGCGCAAGCTCGACCTGCGCAACGCGGAGATCCAGAAGGAAACCGACAAGGCACGGGCCGAGGCGGCCGCGGCAGCCCCACTGGCCGAAGCTATCGCGCAGCAGGAAGTCGTGGCGCAGCAGGAAGTCACCGCGGGCAAGCGTGTCGGTTTACGCAAGCAAGAACTTGACGCGGAGATCCGTGCCGTGGCCGATGCCGAGGCCTATGCAAAGGAGAAGCGAGCCCAGGCCGACGCTGCCTCGTCGGTGGCCGCGGCCAATGCCGACCGCGATTCCCGACGCTCGAGCGCCGAAGCGCTCGAGTCTGAAGGTATCGCGGAGAAGAACCGCCGCATTGCGGCAGCACAGGCGCTCGAGGCCGAAGGTGAGGCGGAGGCCGCCTCGATTCGCGTGAAGGGCAACGCCGAGGCGGAGGCAAGCAGGCTCAAGGCTGAGGCGCTCGAGGAGCGCGCGGGTGACCTCTTGCGGCAGCAGGTGATCGCTCAGCTACCGGAGATCGTCCGTGCAGCGTCAGAGCCTCTTGCCGCGATCGGGTCGGTGACCGTGATCTCCTCCGATGGCAAGGGCACCGAACAGGTGGGCCAGAACGTCGCATCGCAGCTCGCGACCGTCAACCAAATCCTCAAAGACCTTGTCGGTATCGACATCGCAGATATCGTCACGGGACGGGTAACGGGCACGGCGATGGGTGAGGCGCTCGCCTCAAGCCCCGCACGAAAAACAGCGCCCGCCAAATCCACGGGGGAGTAGGCGGGCGCTGCCGGTGGGTTCAGTCCTTGCGCTTGCTGGCGGCCTTGTCCTTCTTGTCGGCGCGCTTCTCCTTGAGAGACTTGCTTGCCGTGGTCTTGGTTGAGTTCTTCTTGGGCGACTTGTCAGCCATTTAGGATCCTCCTCGTGGAGAGCCGGATGCTCTTGTGCTGAGGTTACCGCTAGTCGCGCCCTAGCAACTTCTCGATCTCGCGTCGTTCCCGTTTGGTGGGTCGGCCAGCACCGCGGTCGCGTCGTGGGAGTAGGGCTGTTTCCTCCGGAGTGGGCAACGGCGGGCTGCGATCAACGTAGGCCTCTGCCGCGACCGCAGCACCCACCCGCTTCACCAACGTCTCCCGGACGTCGAGGATCCGGTCGAAACCGGAGATCCGGATGCGCACCTCGTCGCCCACCTTGACGGGCTGCGCGGCTTTCGCGCGCTCACCGTTGACCTTGATGTGTCCCGAACGGCACGCCGCGGTCGCCGCGGAACGGGTCTTGAACGCCCGAACTGACCACAACCAACTGTCGACGCGAACCGACATGTTTAGCGCCGATCCGTTGGGGGAACCCACCCGGTCGCTGCCTGGTCTCCTCTCGCGGCCACCAACTCATCCCTGGGCGGGTAATTGTCCCGGGGAGCAGCGGCGGCGGACGACAGGATGCCAAGCACCGAACCGAGTTCTGGGGTTTTCGCGAATGCACTGTTGCGCAGCACTCGAATGCCCATGAGTACAGGCTAGGGGTTGTTGTGACGAATGTGAATGGTGTGACTGGTGTTACTTGAGCCGATTGCTACGCGTCGGCGAGCTGGGACTTCCATGAGACGAGGTTTCGCACGGTGGCGCTGGAATCGTCGGCGAGCACGAGCATCGCGTCTTCGGGTACAAAGAAGTTCACCGCAAGGAACCCGCGCACGCGCTCGGAGCTGTCGGTGGCGAGCGACCGCAGCACGTCGCATGGTGCCGACTCGTTACGTGCGACACAGGCACGCACCCCTTCATCAGGGTCCTTCGCCAGCGCGGCGAATACCTCTTCCGGGGTGTGATTGCTGCTCGCCACGCTTTCGCGGATCTTGGGGTTGGGGTCTTTGGCCAAAATACGCAGGCGGTTGATCTTGCTGGGCGTCACGTCGGGGGCCGGATGCAGCGCTGCGGCCTGATCGGCGGTGAGCATGGCGGGTGCCATCGCCCTCATCTGTGCGAGTTGCGCGGGAGTGTTGAACCGAATGCACGACATGGATGTCACGCTACCGAGTCAGGCGGTGACGGTCACCTTGCTCGTACGGCGCGGCGGCCAGGGGATGATGGGGGATGTCGTCTCCTGGTATTCGGCGTACTCCGGGTACTTGCCCCTGGTGATGCTCTCTGTGAAGATCGTCGATCCGACGAAGAGGACCGTCAACAGGACTGCTCCGACAACTGTCCACTGCAGTACCGATCCCGCGGCCAACGCGCCGAAAAGGAAGAGCACCCACCACTGCGCCTGCTCGAAGAAGAAGTTGGGGTGACGGGAGAACTTCCAGAGTCCGGTCTGCAGGAACCGTGGACGGAAGTTCGCTCCACCGGCCCGCTTGCGGGCCTGAAAGTTCCACTGTTGTTGGTCGGCGATCGTCTCGCCCACCAGGAGTGCGAGAAAGGCGACGGCGACCACGGCATCGAGTACGCCGAACGGCGTCGCGCGGTGCTCGTATGCCGTGAACGCGGGAAGAGTGATGAGCAGAAGGATGACGTTCTGATAGAGAGCGATGAAGAAGAAGTTGAAGAGTTCGAACTGCCACCGGTTCATGCGGGCACGCAGGATCGGCCACCGATAATCCTCCGTACCGGTGTAGCCACCCTTTCGGGCGAAGTTGAAGGTGAGCCGGGCGGCCCAGAGCGTTACGAGCACCCCCATGACATTGAGTCGAGGGTCGCTAAATCCCGCATAGCCTGCGAACACCCAGACATACACCGCGGGGACAATCGACCAGATTCGGTCAACCCACGAGTGGTCGTGCGTGATCAGCGAAGCGATCCATACTCCCAGGACGACGAGCGCGGCAAGAAGGGTCACAGTCAGGAGCGGGCTCATGGAAGGCATCCTATTACCGCGCCGCCGTGGCTAGACTCGTGCATCGTGGAGGCCGAGCGAAACGACGTGAGCAGCCGGATCTTCACCGTGCCCAACGTGCTCAGCTTCATCCGGCTCGCGCTCGTACCGGTGTTTCTCGTTCTCATCATCGCGGGCAAAGACGGCCTTGCCCTTCTCGTGCTCGTCGTTTCCAGTGTGAGCGACTACCTCGATGGTGTGATCGCGAGAAGGTTTCGGCAGATTTCACGCCTTGGTCAACTGCTTGACCCGGCCGCCGATCGCGCGTTCATCTTCGCGGCGCTGATCGGCTTGGCGGTGCGGGAGGTCGTCCCGTGGTGGTTGTTCGCGGCAATCGTCGGTCGCGATGTGATGCTCGTCGTTCTCGGCCTCGTGTTGGCGAACCACGGCTACGGCCCACTGCCCGTGCACCATCTCGGTAAGGCAGGCACCCTGTGTCTGTTCTACGCACTACCGATCATCATGATCGGCCAAGCATTCCCGGATGCCACGGCGATCGCCCAGCCGGTGGGTTGGGCTTTTGCGCTCTGGGGTGTGTTCCTCTACTGGTGGGGCGGCGTCGTCTACGTTGCCCAAACTGCTCGATTGGTGAGAATTGCACGGGACGACGAGCCCGAAGTATCGGCTATTCTGGAGCGCTAGGGAGGGACACGATGACGGAGCACAACGAACACGGCACTGGAGCCGAGGCGGCAGCGCCCGAGGCGCCCCACAGGGATGATTCCACCGTGACGTACGGCGACGAGTTCGCCGCGCAGCTTGCCGCGCTCGACAGCGATATCTCGCCCGAGGAGCTTGAAGCTATCTCGGCGCTTCCCTCCGGATCGGCGCTCCTCGTTGTTCGCCGCGGTCCTAATGTGGGCGCGCGTTTTCTGCTTGATGCTGATCTCACCACTGTCGGCAGACACCCCGAGGCAGACATTTTTCTCGACGATGTGACAGTGTCCCGTCGGCATGCAGAGTTCCTTCGTCACGGCACGGCATTCGAGGTCAAAGATCTCGGGTCGCTCAACGGCACCTACTTCGACGGCGTGCGCATTGACACTGCGCTCCTCAGCGATGGCGCCGAAGTGCAGGTCGGCAAGTTTCGGCTCACCTTCTACGCATCGCGTCTCGATCTCGCCCACCTGGCTCGTTAGTGGTCGGCGCAGCCTCCCAGGCCAGGTCGCCGGGGAGTTCCCACCTTCTTAGCATTGGCCAGGTTCTTGCCAAGCTGAATCCTGAGTTCCCTGACCTGACGCCGTCGAAGCTCCGGTTCTTGGAAGAGCGGCAGCTCGTCGATCCCGCGCGTACGGAGTCTGGGTACCGCAAGTTCTCGTCCGCCGATATGGATCGGCTGCGCTTCGTGCTCACCATGCAGCGCGATCACTATCTGCCGCTCAAAGTGATCAGGGGTTATCTCGCTGAGATGGACGCCGGCCGCACTCCCGAGCTCCCCGGCGGGGGAGTGGCGGCACCGTCGATGCTGTCGGCGGAACGGCGTTACACGAGGGACGAGCTGATTCGGGAGGCAGGCGCCAACGCCATGTTGCTCGGTGACGCGATCTCCGCTTCGCTGATCGTTCCTGCCGATCTTTTCGGTGACGACGTGCTCGCCGTGCTCCGCTCGCTCGTCGAGTTGCAGCGTTCCGGAATTGAGCCGCGGCACCTGCGTGGCTTTCGGGCCGCCGCAGAACGCGAGCTGGGGCTCATCGAGAACGCCCTCATGCCTGTTGCGCGTCGCAAAGACGCCTCAAGTCGTGCTCGCGCCGCTGAAATGGCGCGCGAGATCGCGGGTCAGCTCGAAATTGTACGGAGCAGTCTCATCCGATCCGCCCTGACGCGGCTCGATTCGTAGTACCGTCGAATCCGACACGCCTAGGCGATGTCGTCGATCGTCACGGTCGGGTGGGTACCGTGGTGTCAGCGAAACATTAAGTGTCAACCTCAACATGAAGGTCTGGGTTCACCAGACCGCTTGCTGCGGGAGTGACGTGGGGCCGGTCACAGACTGTGTTAACAAAAAGGGGAAGTGCCATGAGAGAACCCAGCCGTAGCGAGGAATCCCGCTACGATCTCGGCCTTCTATTCACCGACGGAATGCCGGAGCTCGATAACGATGCTGGATACCGCGGGGCAATCGCCGCGCGGGCGGCAGGTATCAGTTACCGCCAGCTCGACTACTGGGCTCGTACGCAGCTCGTGGAGCCGACGGTTCGCGGTGCGGCCGGGTCCGGTTCGCAGCGCCTTTACGGGTTCCGCGACATCCTCGTTCTCAAGCTTGTCAAGCGCCTCCTCGACACCGGAATTTCTCTTCAGCAGATTCGGGTCGCTGTCAATCAACTTCGAGAGTCGGGCATCAGCGATCTCGCACAAACGACGCTCATGAGCGATGGTGCGAGCGTCTATCTCTGCACCTCGAACGATGAGGTCATCGACCTCGTGAGCCGCGGCCAAGGTGTCTTTGGCATCGCCGTGGGCAAGGTTCTCCGCGAGGTCGAACACGATCTCGTCGAGCTCGACTCCGTCAAGGGCGAAGACCCGATGGACGAACTCGCCAAGCGTCGCGCGGTCAAGGCGTCCTAGTCCCGCGTCTCTACGATCGGGGCGCAGGCTGCGTTCCGATCAGTCGGGATCGTTCGCGAAGTCGCCAATACGTGCGGTGCGCATGACCCGCTCGAGGAGTTGGTCGAAGTTACGTGCCATCTCCTGGGCGCTCTCGCCGGGCCACACGTGGAGGGGCTTCGCAGCACCCTGAGCTTGCTGGAGGGACGTTCGTTCCGGCAGTTGAGGGGAGAGCACGAGCGGTCCGAACATGTCCCGCAACTCTTTGATGCGGAACTGGTGCTCAAGTGACTGTGAGCGCAGCCGGTTGACGATGATCCCGAGAGGCTGAAGTCGTGGCGAGAGCCCCCGACGAATCTCCTCGATCGCACGCAACGCACGATCGGCGGCCGCGACCGAGAAGAGCCCAGGCTCGGTGACGATCGTCACGCGGTCACTCGCGGCCCATGCTGTCCGCGTCAATGCGTTGAGAGACGGAGCGCAGTCGATCAGCACGAGGTCGTAATCGGCCTCAACATTGGCGAGCGCCTCTTCGAGCTTCCAGATGTCCCGGATGCTCGGATGCGGTCCATCGAAATTGATCGCCGACGGGGAGCCGATGAGAACATCGATCTTGCCCGGTCGTCCCTTGGTCCATCCGCTCGGCGCAATTGCGGCTCGCACGATCTTTTCCTTGGGGGATGCCAGTACGTCGGCGATGTTGAGGTGACCCCCAACTTCGATGTCCATTCCCGTCGACACGTCCGACTGCGGGTCGAGATCGACGACGAGGGTTCGCAGTCCGTGGGCGAAGGCCGCGGACGCGAGTCCCAACGTCACGGTGGTCTTTCCCACGCCCCCTTTGAGGGAGCTGACGCTGAGTACATGCACGAGGTACGACGATACCTTCACTACAGTTAAAGAACCTAAATCTTGGCCCGTGTATCGCGACCTGCCGGGAGATTGTCAGTGTTTCGTCGCCCTAGGCTTGTCCCTGTCGAGAGGACCGGATGTTCAACAAGATTCTTGTAGCCAATCGAGGCGAGATCGCTATTCGAGCCATGCGAGCCGCCTATGAGCTTGGCGCGAAGACCGTTGCCGTCTTCCCGTACGAGGATCGCAATTCCATGCACCGGCTCAAAGCGGATGAGGCATACCAGATCGGGGAGAGGGGCCACCCGGTCAAGGCGTACCTCGATGTCTCGGAGATGATCCGGGTTGCGATTGAATCGGGCGCCGACGCAATCTACCCGGGCTACGGATTTCTCTCGGAGAATCCGGATCTCGCTCAGGCGGCGGCCGAAGCGGGCATCACCTTCATCGGTCCGCCGACACACGTGCTCGAGATGGCCGGGAACAAGGTAACCGCCAAGGAGCACGCGATCGCCGCTGGCGTGCCGGTTCTGAAGTCGACGCCCGCCTCGCGTGACCTCGATGAACTCCTGGCTGGCGCGGACGACATCGGTTTTCCCATTTTCGCCAAGGCGGTCGCGGGTGGCGGCGGTCGCGGCATGCGCCGCGTCGAGACCAAGGAAGAATTGCGCGGTGCTCTCGAAGAAGCGATGCGCGAGGCCGACAGCGCTTTCGGCGATTCCACTATGTTCCTCGAGCAGGCGGTCGTACGTCCGCGACACATCGAAGTGCAGATTCTCGCTGACGGAGAGGGCAACACTGTCCACCTGTTCGAGCGGGACTGTTCGGTGCAACGACGTCACCAGAAGGTCATCGAGATCGCCCCCGCACCGAACCTGGATGACAGCATCCGGCAGGCCATGTACCGTGACGCGATCGCATTCGCCAAGTCGATCGACTACGCGAACGCGGGAACCGTCGAGTTCCTCCTTGACACGGTGGGCGCACGAGCTGGACAGCATTTCTTCATCGAGATGAATCCACGCATTCAAGTCGAGCACACAGTCACCGAGGAAGTCACCGACGTCGATCTCGTGCAGTCGCAGATGCGCATCGCCGCGGGGGAGACCCTCGCCGAGCTCGGCCTCGAGCAGAAGGACCTTCGTCTGCGTGGGGCGGCTCTGCAATGCCGCATCACCACCGAAGATCCGGCAGCCGGATTTCGGCCAGACACGGGCAAGATCACCACCTACCGCTCACCAGGAGGGGCCGGCATCCGCCTCGATGGTGGAACTGTGGCGGCCGGGGCCCAGATCAGCCCCTATTTCGATTCGATGCTCGTCAAGATGACGTGCCGCGGTCGGGACTTCGAAGCCGCGGTCGTGCGGGCTCGGCGCGGTCTCGCAGAGTTCCGGCTCCGCGGTGTGACGACGAACATCCCCTTCTTGCAAGCGGTGCTCGAAGACCCCGATTTCATCGCGGGTGACCTGAGCACGTCGTTCATCGAGGAACGACCGTGGCTCGTTCGCGGGCACCAGTCGAAAGACCGGGGCACGAAGATCCTCAACTGGCTCGCGGAGGTCACGGTCAACCGGCCCAACGGAGACGGCGCGGGGATCATCGATCCGAGCCTCAAGCTTCCCGTGGTTGACCTCGACGCTCCAGCGCCGGCAGGATCGCGACAGCGACTGCTGGAGCTCGGTCCGGTCGGCTTCGCATCCGCCCTGCGTGCCCAGGTGCCGCTCGCTGTGACCGAGACCACGTTCCGGGATGCCCACCAGTCGTTGCTCGCGACGCGAGTGCGTACGCGCGACCTCGCAGCGGTGCTCCCGCACGTGGCCAGGCTCACGCCGGGGCTGCTCTCGGTGGAAGCTTGGGGCGGTGCCACCTACGACGTGGCACTGCGGTTCCTGGGCGAAGACCCGTGGGAACGCCTCTCCACCATGCGGGAGGCTCTCCCGAATATCGCGATCCAGATGCTCTTGCGTGGCCGCAACACCGTCGGCTACACCCCGTATCCGACCGAGGTGACCGACGCCTTCGTCGCAGAAGCTGCGGCAAGTGGTGTCGACATCTTCCGCATCTTTGATGCTCTCAACGATGTAGACCAAATGCGGCCCGCTATCGATGCGGTGCTGGGGACGGGCACCGCGGTGGCCGAGGTCGCCCTCTGTTACACGGCTGACCTTCTCGATCCCGCTGAGAAGCTCTACACGCTGGATTACTACCTGCGACTCGCCGACCAGATGGTCGCCGCGGGCGCGCACATCCTTGCGGTGAAAGACATGGCCGGACTCCTCCGGGCAGACGCCGCATTCACGCTCGTCACGGCGCTGCGCGAGCGGTTTGACCTTCCGGTCCATGTGCACACTCATGACACCGCAGGAGGGCAGCTAGCCACGCTGCTCGCTGCCTCGCGTGCTGGCGCCGACGCCGTCGACGTCGCAAGTGCCCCCATGGCTGGAACGACGAGCCAGCCGTCGGCGTCGGCACTCGTCGCAGCGCTCGCGCATACGGCGCGTGACACCGGTATCTCACTCCAGGCCGTCTCGGACTTGGAGCCCTACTGGGAGGCCGTTCGTCACGTCTACAAGCCGTTCGAATCAGGGCTACCGGGACCGACGGGTCGCGTCTACAAACACGAGATTCCCGGTGGACAGCTCTCGAACCTGCGCCAACAGGCGATCGCTCTGGGTCTCGCTGATCACTTCGAGAAGATCGAAGACCTGTACGCAGCGGCAAACCTCATGCTGGGCCGACCGCCCAAAGTGACGCCATCGTCAAAGGTGGTCGGCGACCTTGCACTGGCTCTCGCGGCTGCCGATGCCGATCCCGCCGACTTCGAGCAGAACCCTGACAAGTACGACATTCCTGACTCGGTGATCGGCTTCATGGCGGGGGAGTTGGGAGAGCTTCCTGGGGGCTGGCCCGAGCCGTTCCGTAGCAAGGTGCTCAAGGGACGTACGGTCAAGATCGGCGTCGAGCCGATCACTGCGGATGACCAGACGGCGCTCAACGGCGATTCATCCGAGCGCCGCGGCGCACTGAACCGGTTATTGTTCGCGGGCCCGACGAAGATCTTCGAGCAGGTCCGTGAGACGTATGGGGATCTGTCGGCGCTCGAGACCGTCGACTACCTCTACGGGCTGCACCAGGGCGTCGAGCACACCGTCGAGATCGAAAAGGGCGTGAGCCTGCTCGTGGGTCTTGAGGCAATTGGCGAGGCCGACGACAAGGGCATGCGCACGGTCATGGCGACGCTCAACGGACAGCTTCGACCGGTTTACGTTCGAGACAACTCGATTCAGGTTGACATCACGTCGGCCGAGAGGGCCGACTCCACGCGCCCGGGACACGTCGCTGCCCCCTTCTCGGGAGTCGTCACACTGCAGGTCGAGGAAGGTGCTGTCGTCGAAGCGGGCCAGACTGTTGCCTCCATTGAGGCGATGAAAATGGAGGCGGCGATTACCGCAGGGATCGCGGGCACCGTGAAGCGGTTGGCGATCCCCACGACTCAGCAGGTCGACGCGGGCGACCTCCTTCTCGAGATCGAGGCGAAGTAGGGCACGTGCTGCACAGGGCTGCAGTGCAAATCTCGGGTAAACTGGGGTGTTTGCACTGAAGGAGTACGCACATTGGCTACGAATCGCACGAGCAAGAATGACGGGACACTGACCCCAGACGACGACGGCAGCACCGGCCCGGCAGAGCTCGTACTACCCACCGAAAGCGTTACCTTTACGGTCGCGCTGCCCGTACAGGTGCATGAGACGCCCGAGGACGAGGCGGCGGTGAGCATCGACGATGTTGCGATCAGCCCTGACTACCTCTCGGCATCAGGGCAGTCGACTAGGTCGATTCCACTGATCGCGGAGGATGTCGTCACCATGCCCCCGGCTGAGGAAGAGCCGGTCATTCCCGCGCTTCCCGTTCACGACGACGCCTACGCGCGCCGCGGTCGCCAGCGCCCGGAGGTATCTCCGGTACCTGAACTCGCTACGGCCCTTACCGCGGAGCGCCTGATCCATACCCCCAAGCGCAATCGCAAGCCCGCTCCCGAAGGCCTTCTTCAGCGGCTGTTGTATGACGTGACATTCCATCTGGTCAATATCGGCGATTCCTATCGCGTGCGCGAACGCAAAGCGCTCGATGCGCGAATCGGCAAGTCCTTCGAGGGCGGAACACGCTTTGTGGCTGTTCTGACCAGAAAGGGTGGCGTTGGCAAGACCACGATCTCCACTTTGCTGGGTATGGCCCTTGCCGATGTTCGCGAAGATCGCGTCATCGCTATCGACGCCAACCCTGATCGCGGAACGCTGGCGGAACGCATCATCAAGAGCACTCGGGCAACGGTGCGGGATGTCGTGACGCGCGCCACATCGCTCAGCACCTTCACCGAGTTCCAAACTCTCGTCTCACGGGATGTCACCCGTCTCGACGTGTTGGCGTCGGACACCGACCCGATGATCGCTGAAGCGTTCGACGAGAACGACTACAACGTGGTCGCGGACATGGCGGAGAAGTTCTATTCGGTAGTGATTACGGACTGCGGCACGGGAATGCTGCACTCGGCGATGAAGGCGACCCTGCAGCGGGTCGACTCCGTCGTCGTCGTCTGTGGCGGAAGTGTCGATGAATCCCGACTCGCCTCGGAGACGCTGACGTGGCTCGAGTCGAATGGCTACGAAGGCCTCGTCAAGAACGCGGTAGTCGCCCTCAACACGGCGACCCATGGCACGAACCTCGTCAAGCTCGAAGAGATCGAGGCGCACTTCCAGTCGCGCGTACGGGACATCGTGCGGATTCCCTACGACCCGACCCTTGCTACCGGCTCCCTCATTCACTTCGACGAGATTCGACCGCTTACCCGGGCCGCTGCGCGGGAACTCGCGGCTCAGGTGATCGACGGCCTTCCACAGTCCAGGACCGACTGAGCGTGGCGGAGCGGACGATCCGCCTCTTCGGCGACCCCGTTCTGCGGTCCGCGTGTGATCCCATTCGTGTGGGTGACGCGCGAGCCAGTCAGCTCATCGAAGACCTTCTCGAGACTGTCCAGTTGCCCGGTCGAGCGGGCCTCGCCGCAAACCAGATCGGTGTGGGCCTGCGCGCGTTCAGCTACAACATCGACGGAGACGTCGGTTACGTGATCAATCCCGTCCTCGCCGAAGTCCAGGGCGAGGCCGAGCTCGTCGACGAAGGCTGTCTCTCGGTTCCTGGGTTCTATTTCCCGCGGCTGAGGTATCCATTTGCGCGCGTCACCGGGATCGATCTCGACGGCAATTCGATCGAGGTGAGCGGCGAAGGACTGATGGCCCAGGCGCTTCAGCACGAAACCGACCACCTCGACGGCCACCTGTATATCGAGGGACTCGAGCCGACAACGAAAAAAGAGGCCATGCGGATGATCCGCATGGCCCCTTGGTACTAGACGCTTTTAGTGTTCTAGCGACACGCCCTCCGTTGCGGGAGCGGCGTTGTACATGCCCTCGATTTCGTCTGCGAAGTCCTGCAGGATCACGTTTCTCTTGATGCTCATCTTCGGCGTGAGGTGGCCTGACGCCTCCGTCAGTTCGGTGTCGAGAATCACGAATTTGCGAATGGACTCCGCGCGCGAGACCGTCATGTTCGCGGCATCCACTGCTCGCTGCACCTCGGAGATGACCTTCGGGTTTCGAGCAGCGTCTTCGACGGACATTGTCGCGTCAAGCCCGTTGTTCTTGAGCCACGCCGGGAGCATCTCCTCGTCGAGCGTCACGAGTGCCGAGATGAATGGCTTTCGATCTCCTGCGACGATCACCTGACCGATAATGGGGTTCGCCCGGATGGGATCCTCGAGGGCGGCCGGGGCGACGTTCTTGCCGCCTGCGGTGACGATGATCTCCTTCTTTCGACCGGTGATCTCGAGGTAGCCGTCGTCATCGATGGTTCCCAGGTCGCCGGTGCGGAACCAACCATCTTCGAAGACTTCGTCGGTTGCTGCCTTGTTCTTCCAATAGCCCGCGAAGACATCGATGCCCTTGGCCTGGATTTCGCCGTCGTCCGCGATCCGGACGGACACCCCGGGTAGCGGCGGACCGACCTTGCCGATCTTGAAGTTCGACGGAATATTCACCGAGATAGGGGCAGTCGTCTCCGTGAGGCCATAGCCCTCGAGAATTGTGAGCCCCAGGCTGCGATAGAAGTGTCCCAGACGCAACCCGAGCGGGGCAGAACCCGACACCGCATACTTCACTCGTCCACCCATTGCCGCACGGATCTTACTGAGCACGAGGCGATCGAGTACCGCGTACTGCAGCTTCATCCCGAGTGGCACGTGGCCTGCGTCGACGGCCTTCGAATAGGCAATCCCGACTTCGGCAGCCTTGCGGAAAATCTTGCCCTTCCCACCAGCTTCGGCCTTCTGCTCCGATGAGTTGTAGACCTTCTCGAAGACGCGAGGGACCGCGAGGAGGAATGTTGGGCGGAACGAACCGAGCGACGGCAGCAGCAGCTTCGTGTCGGCCTGGTGACCGACTTTGACGCCGCCGTGCACGCTGAGCACTGCGATGAAGCGAGCGAACACGTGCGCCATCGTGATGAACAGCAGGGTGCTCGAATCGGGGTTCACCACTTCGGGGATCGCCTTTTGCGCGTTGCGGCAGAGCTCCACAAAGTTCGAGTGGGTAAGGATGCACCCCTTGGGCTTGCCCGTCGTGCCGGAGGTGTAGATCAGGGTCGCAAGGTCTGAACCCTTCGCGAGCTTGCGTCGGCGCTCGATCTCCTTGTCGGTGATCTTGGTGCCCGACTTTGCCAGCTTGTCCAGGTCGCCGACGTCGATCTTCCAACGATGCGTCACGTCGGGGACGTCAGCCGCGATCTCGTCAAAGCGTGCGAAGTGCTCAGCGGTCTCGGTGATGATGCCGATGGCACCGGAGTCGGTGAGGTTCCAGAGAATCTGGTTGGGAGCTGAGGTCTCGTAGATCGGCACGAGTACTGCGCCGGCGTACCAGACGGCAAAATCGATGAGCGACCACTCGTAGCGGGTCTTGCACATCATGCCGATCTTGTCGCCCGGCTCGATGCCCGCAGCCACGAAACCCTTGGCGAGGGCAACAACTTGCTTCTGGAAATCTGCGGCGGAGAGATCCTCCCAACCGCCGTCCTCAGTCGGAAGCGCGAACAGCGCTCGGTCGGGGGTCGCCTTTACCCGTTCAACGAGAAGATCTGTCGCATTCGCTTCTGGATCGGCTTTCACAATGGCGGGAACGTCGAACTGTTGCACGGCAACTCCTTTGGCACCGGTAATGGTCATTCGTCCCATCCTAACCTGCGCCATTTCGCCAGCGGCTGGGTAATCTGAGCGACCGCCGTCTCGGTAAGCTCGATCCTCGTGCATGCCATTGGAATCGACATCGGTGGAACTAAGATCGCGGGCGCGGTTGTCTCAGAGACGGGTGACATCCTCGTCGAGGACCGGGTGGCAACGCAGGCGGGCGATTCCGAAGCGATAATCGACGCTGTGGTCGACATGATCGAGCGGCTTGCCGCCGGTCATTCCGTTACCGCCGCCGGTGTGGCAGCCCCGGGCTTCATCGACTCCGCTCAATCGACCGTGTACTACACGCCCAACATCAACTGGCGCAATGAGCCTCTTCGCGAGCGACTTCTCGCTCGTCTCACTCTCGATATCACCATCGACAACGATGCGAATGCCGCCGGATGGGCCGAATATCGGTTTGGGGCTGGGAGAAACCTCAATGACATGACCATGCTCACGATCGGCACCGGTGTCGGTGGCGCGATCGTGAGTCAGGGCCGCTTGTTCCGTGGAGGTTTTGGCACGGGCGCTGAGCTCGGACACCTTCGCGTGGTACCCGACGGGTTGCCCTGTGGATGCGGCGCGCGCGGGTGTATCGAACAGTACGGCTCGGGTCGCGCCCTGTTGCGCATGGCCAACGAGATTGCTGACGTGGGTGGAATCGGTCTCGCCCTTGCCGACGCGAGGAACGTGCACGGGCACCTCGATGGCGCCATCGTGGGCGATCTCATCGCTGCCGGCGATCCGGGTGCAGTTCACGCGTTGCAGCAGCTCGGGCAGTGGTTGGGTCAGGCGTGCGCCTCGCTCAGTGCCGTTCTTGATCCCGAGGTTTTCGTCTTCGGCGGGGGAGTCTCGACGGCCGGGGATCTGCTACTCGACCCCATCCGCGAGTCATACCGACAAAACGTTCCGGCCCGGGGTTACCACCCCGAGCCCGATTTCGTGATCGCGGAACTCGTCAACAACGCGGGAGTGGTGGGTGCCGCGGATCTCGCTCGCATCCACGCGCAAGAGCTTTAAATTCGGTGCGAAACAGGATTAGGCTGGATGTTTTCCGGCCGGAGGTAGCGCGATGTTCTACTGGTTTATGAAGAACCTCGTGGCGGGCCCCCTGCTCAAGACGGTCTTTCGGCCGTGGGTCACCGGTCTGGACAACATCCCGAAGACCGGCGGCGTGATTCTTGCGAGCAACCATCTCTCTTTCATTGACTCGATTTTTCTTCCCCTTCTGATTGACCGTCGGATCTATTTCCTCGCGAAGAGCGACTATTTCACCGGTCGGGGATTCAAGAACTGGGCGACGAAGCACTTCCTGCTTGGCACCGGAATGTTGCCGATCGACCGGTCGGGGGGCAAGGCTTCCGAAGCATCCCTGAACACGGGGCTACAGGTGATTGCGCGGGGCAACGTGCTCGGAATCTACCCCGAAGGCACACGAAGCCCGGACGGCAAGATGTATCGCGGTCGCACGGGCGTCGCTCGGATGATCCTCGAAGGGCACGTGCCGGTAGTTCCGGTCGCGATGGTCGACACCGAGAAGGTGATGCCGATGGGGAGGAAGATTCCCAAGGTCCGACGGATTGGGGTCATCTTCGGTGAGCCGCTCGACTTCTCGCGATTCGAAGGACTTGAGGGCGACCGTTTCATTCTCCGCGCGATCACCGACGAGATCATGTACGAACTCAGTCGCATCAGTGGTCAGGAATACGTCGACGTCTATGCCAGTTCAGTGAAGGACAGGATCGGTTCGCGTAGCCGATAGGCTGCTGTGCTGGCCCGAAAACATTCGGGTGCCTTTCCGTTTTTTGTACACCTGAAGGAATCTCCTCGTGGTTGACCCGTTCGAACCCGTTGTCGCTGCTGATCCCGAAGTGATCGCGGGCCTCGACTATTGGCGAACGCTCCCGATCAAGCAGCAGCCCCAGTGGCCGGATGCCGACGCCGTCGGTGCCGCATCCGCCAAGATTGCCGGCCTTCCGCCGCTCATCTTCGCTGGCGAGGCCGACGTGCTGCGTGACCGGCTGGCACGAGCCGCTCGCGGAGAAGCATTCCTGCTCCAGGGTGGGGATTGCGCGGAGACTTTTGCCGGAACGAACGCGCAGAACATCCGCGACCGGGTCAAGACCATCCTCCAGATGGCAGTTGTGCTCACCTATGGCGCCTCCAAGCCCATCATCAAGATGGGGCGCATGGCGGGCCAGTTCGCGAAGCCGCGCTCGAGCGACACCGAAACTCGCGGCGATGTGACCTTGCCTGCCTACCGCGGCGACATCGTCAATGGCTACGACTTCACTCCCGAATCCCGCGAAGCCGACCCGGCTCGATTGGTGGAGGGCTACCATGCCGCCGCCTCGACCCTGAATCTGGTCCGAGCGTTCACGCAAGGTGGTTTTGCCGATCTGCGTCAGGTGCATTCGTGGAACAAGGGCTTCGCCTCGAATCCCGCGAACCACCGCTACGAGAAGGTCGCGAGCGAGATCGACAAAGCGATCAAGTTCATGGAAGCCGCGGGCGCGGACTTCGACGAGCTCAAGCGCGTCGAGTTCTACTCGAGCCACGAAGGCCTACTGATGGACTACGAGCGCCCGATGACTCGTATCGATTCGCGCACCGGCACGCCGTACAACACAAGCGCGCACTTCCTGTGGATCGGGGAGCGTACGCGCGATCTCGACGGCGCTCACATGGACTACTTCTCGCGCGTCCGCAATCCCATCGGCATCAAGCTCGGACCGACCACCACCGCGGACTCACTGAGAGGCATCATCGATAAGCTCGACCCGAATCGGGAGCCTGGGCGCCTGACGTTCATCACCCGCATGGGCGCGGGCAAGGTGCGCGACGCGCTCCCGCCTCTTCTCGAGGCGATCAAGGGGATGGATGCTACTCCGCTGTGGGTGTCCGACCCGATGCACGGCAACGGGCTCACGACACCGAACGGCTACAAGACTCGTCGGTTCGACGACGTTGTTGATGAGGTGAAGGGATTCTTCGAGGCACACCGTGCTGCGGGTACCTATCCGGGAGGCATCCACATCGAGCTCACCGGCGATGACGTCACCGAGTGCCTTGGTGGGTCGGAGCAGATCGACGAAGCGACTCTTGCGACACGCTACGAGTCGCTCTGCGATCCTCGACTCAACCACATGCAGTCGTTGGAACTCGCGTTCCTGGTGGCCGAGGAACTCACCGCGTTCTAGAACAGGCTGATCTGGGTGATGCTGATCGTTGACCCCTTGGGCACCGACGTGCCGAACTGTGGATCGGTCTTTTGCACCTTGTAGACATTCTTCTGCGCTTCGGTAAAGCCAGAATCCGAAACTCGGAATCCCAGTGATTCCAATTCGGCGATGGCGTCCTTGACGATCTTTCCCTCGATGTCCGCGGGAATCTGGACGTACTCCACACCCTTCGACGTGATGATGTCCACGGTGTCGCCAACTCGAACGGGCGCTGAGCCATCTCCCGATTGAAGTCTGATGGCGTTGCCTTGAACGACCGAATCGTTGTATTCAGCTTCGTTGACTGCGCCGAGGAGGAGCCCCGCCGCCTGCAAGGCCGCGGTGGCGTCTGCCACCGACAAGTTTGTGACGACAGGAAGCGGACCCGCCGAAACGACCAATGTGATGGGCTGTCCCTCGCCGTAGGTGGCGACGCCGGTCAGGGACGTGCCGTCCGCAGTAGCGAGGGCATCCAGTACGGTGCCCGCCGCGATGTCAGGGTCGAATTGACGGATGATCGGATCCGTAAGGGTGAAGGGCGCAGCGGTGATTGCCGACTTCGCCTGCTCTTCTGTCATCCCCGCGAAGATCGGCACGGGGAGGGGTTTGGGGCCGGTAGAGATCAACAACTGCACGGTCCCGCCCTTCACCACATGGAAACCGGCGGGCGGATCGGTGGCGGCGACGAGGCCCACCGCGATCGTGGGGGAGTCGGTCTCCCCGTTCACGGGATTGACAGCGAGTCCGACCTTGTCGAGTGCCGCGGTGGCATCGACGATAGTCATCCCTGCGAGGTTGTCGGGAATCGCCACTTGCGACCCCGGACCCACACCGAAATACCAGCCGAGGGTCGCGGCGAGGGCGACCAAGGCGACGATCGCGGTCGCGACGATCCATCTCCGACCACGCCGCCTATTGGTGCGCGCGGCGAGAGTTGCCGCGTTGTCCGGAATTGCGACGGCCGCAGGCGGTCGGGAGCGAAGCGAGCCGATGACCTGAGTTTCTGCTGTTGCACTGGGGTGCTGGCCCGTGGCGGTAGGCATCACCATCGTGCGCTGCACCGAAGTCGACGAGGTGGAGGGCAACGACGTCATCAGCGCGCTATGGGTTTCGTACAGTTGGTCGAGCATCGCTCGTGCGTCTCGGGGACGATCTTCGGGGTCACGTTCCGTTGCCCAGACCACGAGATCGTCGAGCTCTGGGGGCACTCGTGAGTTCTTGCGACTGGGCGGCGGAACCGCGTCGTTCGCGTGCTGATACGCGATCTGCATGGGCTGTTCACCTTTGAACGGCTGCTCGCCCGTGAGCATCTCGAACATCATGATGCCGACGGCATAGATGTCGCTGCGGCTGTCTGCCACACCCCGCGTCACAAGCTCGGGGGAAAGGTATGCGATCGTGCCGAGCAAGGCCGCGCCGGTCGCGGTTTGCGCTGATGCTGCACGCGCGAGCCCGAAGTCACCGATCTTGATTCTGCCGTCGTCGGCAAGCAGCACGTTTTCTGGCTTGAGATCTCGGTGAACGATTCCCGACTTGTGTGCGGCAGCTAATCCCGCGAGGACTGCCTCCATGATGTCGAGTGTCTGCTCGGTGGTGAGCACCCGGTGCTCAATGAGCAGGTCGCGCAAGGTGATGCCCGGCAGGTACTCCATGACCAAATAGGCCATATCGCTGTCCTGACCCTGGTCAAACACATTGACAACGTTGGGATGCGCGAGCCGGGCGGCGGAGCGTGCCTCTTGGATGAAGCGTTCTTTGAACTTGCTGTCATCGGCGAGATGCCCGTGCATGACCTTGATTGCGACTCTGCGCTCAAGCCGCAAGTCAGTGGCGAGGTAGACCGTCGCCATTCCGCCGCGAGCGATGCGGGAGCGGATCTGGTATCGACCGTCGAGAAGACGCCCGATCATGGGATCCGTGCTGTTGACGCTCACCACCCGAGTCTAAAGTTCGACCCTGCACGGAAGCCGTCGAGACACGGCTCGGCGCCATACCTGCTCGGTCGAGGTTGTCGGCAGCGGCTAGGAGAGTTCAGCCAACCACTGCCAAGCCGACGACTCCCACTTGGCGTAGGCATCCGGGAACGCCGAGATCTGTACGCGCTGCGCTGCCGCAGAAAGCGACAGTGACTCCCAGCCAGCGATGTCGAGCAAGCCGCGCGTATAGCCACGGTTGGGATTGCTCGGTCCACCGTAGAAGAGGCGAGCCGCGTATGCGGGGTCCATCAACTGGTCGACGGAACCCCAGCCAGTACTGGGACGCTGCTGGAAGAGGCCAACCGAGTCACGGTCGCCCCAGGACAGGTTGCGCAAGCTGGATTCTTGCATTGCCGTGGCGAGCGCGATCGCGATTCCGTAGTCAGGAACGCCAAGGTCACGACCGACTTGGACGATGATGGTGGCGTTCGCCCGCATCTCGTCATTCATGGTGCTACTCGACGAGGCCGGGGATGCTGCCCCGACGGCGGGGATCACCACTGTCTGTCCGGCGTAGATGACGCTCGACCAGTCGAGCCCGTTGGCATCCAGAAGTGCTTGGGTGGTGACTCCGAACCGAGTCGCGATAGCGCCGATGGTGTCACCTGAAACAATCAGATAGGTGCTCGTGGCCGGGGCAGGCACGGGAACTGGTGCGGGTTCGACCGAGGCGGGAGCCTCGACTACGGGTGCGACGACAGGGTCCGGCAGTGGTGTGGATGAGGCCACCGGCACGAAGTCGTCGGCGCTGGGGCTGTCCGAACCGATAAACCCGGGAATGGCGAGCGTCTGCCCCGGATAGATGAGGCTCGACCAGCCGAGTCCGTTGGCGGTGAGCACCGAGATCGTGGAGATGCCGTGTCGCTCGGCGATGCCGCTGATGGTGTCGCCGGAGACGATGGTGTAACGGCCGCTTGGCTCTGTCCGGGTGGGTGTCTGAACGGGCGCGACAGTTCCTGATGACGACAGCGTGAGCTCTTGCCCTGGGAAGATGATCGATGACCAACCGAGGCCGTTGAGGGCGAGAACGGATGCCGTCGACAGCCCGTAGGCGCCGGCGATGCTGCTCACGGTGTCGCCTGGTGCTACCCGATAGCGAGTCGGCGCCGGGGACACTACCGCCTGAGCTGCGGAGCTGATGGCCACGCTTGCCGCCACAACCGCATCCCGTACCGACGTTCCCAGCCGGAGGTGATCACTACGAAGTTTGGGGGCGGGCCGCGGCTCGGCCGCGCTAGCCGGTGTGGCGAGCCCAACAGCGGCAAGCGAACCCGCGAGAAGCACGGACCCGGTGGCGAAGGCACCCCGCATCAAGCGACCGCGCGGCACAAGCCCGCGGAGGGGCACAACGGCAGGTATCGGGATGCAGGGCACGAGCCCTGCGAATACCGATTGCGCGCGATCATGAGCATCGTCGACGTACTGGTCCATCGTATTTCCGTTCTCTCCCCACCCCGAGAAGGTCGATGCGCACCCAACAGCCGCACATCTGGATCAACCGTGACACACCTGTTATCTACTGTCAATCACTGTGGCTGTTGTTAAGTGAATTTACCTGCCGGAAACATTTCAGTTCCGGAGGCGTCACGGAATGTTTTCAGAAGCGCATGGCACGCTTGTCTTGTGACCGAAACACCCGCCATCGACTGGCTCACAATCCCCGACCTCACTGAAATGCTGGGCCTCAAGGTGAGTCAGGTCCGCCGACTTATCGAAGATCGGTCCCTGCTCGCTAGCCGCATCGACGGTGTGTGGAAGGTGCCCGCGGCCTTCATCGTCGACGGGGAACCGATGCACGAGTTGCGCGGCACGATCATTCTGCTCGGCGATTCCGGATTCTCGGATGAGGAAGCCATGAACTGGCTCATCACCAGTGACGAGAGTCTTGGAATCGCTCCGATTGACGCGCTCAAAGCTGGCAGAAAGGCTGAGGTCCGCCGGGTGGCCCAGTCGCTAGCCTTCTAGCCGCCTAGCCTTCTAGCCTTCTAGCCGCACTGAGTCAGTAGACGCGGTTCGTCACCGTATCGGCGAGCTCGAGCAGTTGTCGACGTGCGGAAGACGCGAGCGGAGCATCCTGCATCGCTTCCTTGGCGAGCGCGACGTTGTGATCGATGAGGCGTTCGACCTGCTCGACAACTCCGCATTCCCGCAGGGTGTTGCGCATGATGTTTACCTGGTTCGCATCAAGCTCTGGGTCGCCCAGTAGTTCGTCCATCAGGCTGCGCGCCTGCGAGGAGAGCTTCTGGCGCGCGAGTGCGATGAGTACGGTTCGCTTTCCTTCCCGTAGGTCATCGCCGGCGGGTTTTCCGGTTACAGCGGGGTCGCCGAACACGCCGAGGAGATCGTCGCGCAGTTGGTATGCGATGCCCAGCGGAAGGCCGAAGGCGCGAAGGGCCGCGAGTTGATCGAGGCTCGCGCCGCCCAGAGCAGCGCCAATGACGAGTGGCGCTTCCACGCTGTATTTTGCCGACTTGTACACGATGACGCGGTGTGCGCGGGGGAGCGCATCCACCTCGGAGTTCCGCGACCATGCGCTCTCCTCGAGAATGTCGAGGTACTGGCCCGCGGTCACCTCGGTTCGCATGCGCGCAAACTCGGCCCGACCAGCTCGGCCGGCCGCCCGGCTCGCGAAGTGCTCGGTACCGGAGTCGAAGAGTTCGTCGCTCCACCCCAAGAGCAGGTCGCCGAGCAACAATGCGCTGGAGAGACCGAATCGTGCGGGATCGCCAGCCCAGCCCTCGTCTTCGTGGATGGCCTCGAACCTCTTGTGGGCTGACGCGGCGCCGCGACGAGTGTCCGATCGGTCCATGATGTCGTCGTGCACGAGCGCTGCCGCGTGGAACACCTCGAGCGCAGAGGCAGCGAGGACGAGCCCGGGGAAGTCGGCTGATACCGCGTCATCCGGCAGGGGGTCAAAGCCATCGGCGAGCGAACTTGCCGATTGCCAACCCCAATAGCAGAACAGCGCTCTGAAGCGCTTGCCACCCGAGAGGAAGGAGCTTGCTAGATCGGTAATGCGCACGAGTTCCGGGGCGATGTGCTCAAAGTCCGTCGAGCGGGCGGCGAGGAACTCATCGATACTCAGTTGAACAAGGTCAACTAACCGGTTACTCTCAGCCACCCACCTAGCCTAGCCACCGCAGCGAGGCGTATTATGAAGGTTCACGCGTCGATCCCGAGGGACGAGGGGAACAGGATGCCACTTTCCGAGCAGGAGCAGCGCCTCCTGGAAGAGATGGAGCGCAGTCTCTATCAAAACGACGCCGATTTCGTTGCGACAGTGAGTTCGCGCACCGGCCGCACCAACTACACGATGGTCGTGATCGGGATCCTCATCGGCATTCTCGGGATTGCGACGCTCGTAGCGGGCGTCATCATCCGTCAGCCGCTCGTGGGAGTACTGGGGTTCGCGATCATGTTCGTGGGCGTCCTGTTGGCGGTGGCGCCGCCCCGCAAGACTGCAAGCATCCCGACACGTGATATCCCGCGAAAGTCAAAGTCCGGGTCCACGTCCGGCTCATTCATGCAGGGGCTAAATGACCGTTGGGATCGTCGTCAGGACGGTCGCGACTAGCGACACTTCTCGAACGTAGGGGCCAGCCTTCGGGCTGGCCCCCTTTTTTTGTCCAATCTCGGGCCAGTTTGGGAGATCCGCCTCCATTTTCCTCCACCCCAAGATTCCTTGTAAATACTGGGCAGTCGGGGTACAAAAGAAGGAAATTGTTGCCAATTTCTAGGAAAGGTGGTGCAAAGTGGAGTAAAGTGGGGCACACCTGATCCGGGCCGGAGAATGAGGGGAGGCTTCCGTGTTCCTTGGCACCTATGCCCCCAAACTCGACGACAAAGGTCGCGTGATCCTTCCGGCCAAGTTCCGCGAGGAGCTCTCCTCGGGTCTGGTCGTCACTCGCGGGCAAGAGCGCTGCCTCTACGTCTTCAGTCAGCGTGAGTTCGAAGAGATCCACGGCAAGATCCGTCAGGCCTCGATCACCAGCAAGCAGAACCGCGACTTCCTCCGTTTGTTTCTCTCGGGCGCGAACCAAGAGGTCCCCGATAACCAGAACCGAGTGACGATCCCTGCGAACCTGCGCGACTACGCCGGCCTCGGAAAAGAACTCACCGTGATCGGTGCGGGCAATCGTGCCGAAATCTGGGACACCGAGGCGTGGAATACCTACTACGAGAATGCGGAATCCGACTTCGTGAACACGACCGAGGAGGTGATTCCGGGACTCTTCTGACTCCTCCGCGCTGACTCCCAGCCGTCCGCCCTGGCTTTCTTCCCCGATGCCAGGTCGCAACGGATGGGGATCAGCACCGAGGATCCAGCTCTCGCTCCTGTTCCTATGGCAGACAACAGCTCGATTCATACGCCGGTCATGCTCGAACGCACCATCGAGCTCCTCTCGCCTGCGCTCGCACATGACGGTGCCGTGCTCGTCGATGCCACACTCGGGATGGCGGGCCACGCCGAGGCCTTTCTCGAGCGTTTTCCCGATCTCACTCTGGTCGGGATCGACCGCGACACGGATGCCCTGTCGATAGCCCAGGAACGGCTGGCCGCGTTTGGCACGCGGGTGCACTTCGCCCATGCGGTCTACGACGAAATCGGGACCGTCCTCGCCGACCGCGGGTTGCCTCGAGTGTCGGGAATCCTCTTCGATCTGGGTGTTTCTTCGCTTCAGCTCGATCGTGTTGACCGGGGCTTTTCCTACTCTCAAGACGCACCGCTCGACATGCGGATGGACGCGACGACTGAGCGAACAGCGGCTGTGATTCTGGCCACCTACAGCGAAGGGGAGCTGCGTCGCCTCTTCTACGAATTCGGGGACGAGAAGCTCGCCCCGCGCTACGCGAGCAAGATTGTTCAGCGCAGGGAGATCGAGCCCTTCGAAACGTCTGCCCAGCTCGTGGACGTACTGATCGCAGCTACCCCGGCCGCGGCACAGCGCGCCGGGCATCCAGCCAAGCGGGTCTTTCAGGCATTGCGCATCGAGGTCAATCAAGAGCTGTCGGTGCTCGAGCGTGCGATTCCTGCGGCGATCGACGCCCTCGAACTTCATGGCCGCATGGTCGTGCTTGCGTACCAATCGCTGGAGGATCGAATCGTCAAGCGCGCGCTCCAAGCGCGAGCAGCGTCGACAGCGCCACGTGGACTTCCGGTGGAGTTGCCGGAGCACAGGCCCGAACTCAAGTTGCTCGTGCGGGGAGCCGAACTGGCTTCGGAAAGCGAGCGCGAGCGGAATCCCCGCGCAACTTCTGTGCGACTCCGTGCGGTCGAGCGGTTGCGAGACGTCGCGTGAGCAACCTCGCTACCGCCCGGACTCTTCCCGGGCGCCCAGTCCCACTTGCGGAGCCCCGCAACCGTCACATCGAGATCGTGGCGACCCGCTCACAGCGTCGGGCGCGGCCGAAGCTCGCCTACGCCGTTGTCACCATCGTGAGCCTGTGCGCGATCTTTGCAGCCCAACTGTTGCTCAGCATCGTTGTGTCCGAAGGGGCCTACCAGGTTTCGGCCCTGCAGGACCAGCAGAAGGACCTCTTGCGCACCCAAGACGCGCTTACTGAGAAACTCAATGTGCTCGACTCGACACAAAATCTCGGTAGTCAGGCTGCTCACCTCGGAATGGTGCCCAACGCCGGGCCGTACGCCATCGACTTGACGACAGGCGCGGTGTATAGCCTTCCCGGAAGTGCGGACCCCGCCGGGTGCGGCGGTACCTGCAACTTGATCACGAACACGCAACTCACGGGCGTGCCCCTGGTCGACCCGAATTCCCCGGTTGCGACGAATGGACACGCCGACGCAGCTGCGACGAGCACTACCGCGGCCACGCACACTGAACAAGCACCTGTGGACTCGATCCCAGCGCCCGTTACCCATTGACGGCTCCCCCCGACTACTGAGACCTGGAGACGAGCGATGAGAACGCGACGGAGCAGGGCACGAATCTCGGTTGCGGTCCTCGTGGTCTTCGCCGTCGTCGTCGTATTCGTCATCCGATTGGTCGACATTCAGATTGTCCAAGCGGGGGAGCTCAACGCTGAGTCCCAAGACAAGCGGGCGCGCACGCTGGTCACCTACGGCACCCGGGGGAATATCGTGGATGCCAGCGGGGCGGTGCTGGCCGACAGCGTGCTGCGCTACGACATCACCGCTTCGCCCCGGGTGGCACTGTCTCGTTCGGATTCCGTGACCTCGGTACCGGATGCGCTCGCACGAATCGCCGCGATTACGGGCCAAGACCCGGCGGTCATGTATGCCGACCTCTCCGCTGACCCGAAGTCGGATTTTGCCTACGTCATCAAGAGCGTGAGCCTCGATGTGTACGAGAAGATCGATGCCCTCAACATTCCGTGGATCTACACGATGCGCCATCCGGCGCGCACGTATCCCAACGGCCAGATCGCCGGCAATCTCGTGGGCTTCATCGGGACCGACGGGCCCCAGGCCGGGCTCGAGCTCACACAGGACAAGTGTCTCGCCAGCACGGATGGCACCGCGACCTACGAGAGCGCTGAGGATGGCACCCAGCTTCCGGGGAGCGTGGTGACCAGTCAGGAACCCAAGGACGGTGGAACCCTGCGACTGACGATCGACCGAGATCTTCAGTGGTACGTCCAACAGCGAATGCAACAGGCGGCCGGTGACCTCGGGGCGACCTGGACAACCGCCGTCGTGATCCGGATCAGCGATGGCCACCTCATGACTGTCGCCGACTGGCCAACTCTTGACCCCAACAACGTCGATGACGCACTCCGTAGCGCTTTGGGCTCACGAGCGTTCAGCACCCCCTATGAGCCCGGTTCGACGATCAAGGCACTTACTGCGGCGTCACTTGTCGACGCGGGCGTCGTGACCCCTGCCTCGGGAGTGGTTGTGCCGTACAGCCTTCCGCAACCCGACGGCAGCTCCATTCACGACGCTTTTTACCACGACACCGAGAATCTCACGCTTACCGGCGCACTCGTCGAGTCCTCAAACGTGGCAATCGCCCAGTTCTCCGACCTTCTACCCGCGCCACGTCGGCACGACTACATGGCGGCATTCGGTCTGGGCAGCTACACCGAGGTCAATTTCAACGGGGAATCGACCGGTGACCTCCCCGACGCCGACCAGTGGTTCGGTCGCAGCAACTATTCCGTGCAGTACGGGCAAGGAATTTCGGCAACGTCCGTGCAGATGGCGAGCATCTTCCAGACCCTCGGAAATGGTGGGGTTCGGATGCCGGTCACCCTCGTGGAAGGCTGCCAGTGGCCTGACGGCACTGTGACGGACACGCCCTCTTCCGAAGGCAGACGGGTCGTCTCTCAGTCGGCCGCTGACCAGACGATTGCCATGATGGAGCAGGTCGCGAACAAGAGTGGTTCGGCACCGAACCTGCAGATCCCCGGCTACCGAACTGCGGTAAAAAGTGGAACGGCTGAAGTCGCCGAAAACGGCGAGTATGGCAACAAGGTCGTAATCTCCTACGCGGGCGTCGCCCCCGCGGACGATCCTCAGTACGCCGTCGTCGTGACCGCAGGCATCCCCGATAGTGTTTACTCGGGTCTCATCGCCCCAGTGTGGCGCGATGTCATGGCCCAGACGCTCACCACCTTCCGGGTCGCACCGTCGACAACGTCGGCACCCGACCTGCCGGTCTATTGGTGAGACAAATCTGACCCTCACCACCGGGAGCAAGACCGTGATCGACATGAGCATCGCCGAAATCGCTAGGGCGATCGGCGGCACGTTCGTCGGTTCCAGCGCCGGCAGCACGACACAGATCGCAGAAGCGGTTGTGGCCGGGACTGTGCGTACAGACTCGCGCGCGGTGGAGCGCGGCGACATCTTCTTTGCACTGCCGGGGGAGGTCACCGATGGTCACCTCTTTGTGTCCGCTGCGGTCGACGCGGGGGCTGCCCTTGTTGTTGCGGAGCGGCCGGTCGAGGCCGATGTCGCCCAGATAGTTGTTGCCGACGGTGTTGTGGCGCTCTCGGATCTTGCGCGCGACGTGGTGTCGCGAGTACGCGCAGGGGGCGAGCTCAAGGTCGTCGCGGTCACAGGCTCCAACGGCAAGACCACCACCAAGAACATGCTGCGCGCAATTCTCGGGGCCGAGGGGAAGACCGTCGCACCCGTCGGATCGTTCAACAACGAGGTCGGCGCCCCCATCTCCATGCTCGGGATCGAACACGACACGAAGTACCTCGTGGTTGAGATGGGCGCGGATGGCGTGGGCGACATCGCCAAGCTCGTGTCGGTGGCTAAACCCGATGTCGGCATCGTGCTCACGGTCGGGCTCGCACACATCGGGAAGTTCGGGTCGGCCGACGCCATCGAACTCGCGAAGGGTGAGATGGTCGCCGACCTGCCGCCCACCGCGGTCGCGGTACTCAATGCCGATGATTCGCGCGTGGTGCGGATGGCTCAGCGCACGACAGCGCGAGTGCAGTGGTTTGGCCTGTCGGCGTCGGCGGACGTGCGCGCTGAAGCAGTCGAGACGACGGCATCCGGAACATCCTTCACGGTGGTCGCGGACGGCGAGCGCACCCGTGTGAACCTCCGAATACTGGGGGAGCACCACGCAATGAATGCCCTCGCCGCCATCACTGCGGCTCGTGCCATCGGGATCCCCATCGAGCGTTCGGTGGAAGCGCTCGAAAGTCTCGTGCGAGCCGAGCGATGGCGCATGGAAGTGCTCGACGGCCCTGACGGCGTGGTCATCATCAACGACGCGTACAACGCGAGCCCAGACTCGATGGCGGCCGCTCTCAAGACGCTCGCCGAACTCACGCGGGGCGACTCCCATCGTTCGGTGGCGGTGCTGGGGGAGATGGCTGAACTCGGTGATTTTGCGGATGACGAGCACGATCGAATCGGTCGTCTCGTCGTTCGGCTGAACATCGGCCAGCTCATCGTCGTCGGGCACAATGCCCGGCATATTCACAACGCTGCAGGTCTCGAAGGGTCGTGGGACGGGGAGTCGCTGCTCGTGGAGACCGCTGATGAGGCATACGCTCTAGTGCGTGACCGACTGCGCGAGGGGGATGTGGTTCTCGTGAAATCCTCCAAGTCCGCAGGCCTGAGGCTTCTCGGCGACCGCTTAGCCGGTCTGGAATCATCGGAGGTTCCCGCGTGATCGCCCTTCTCGTCGCTGGCGGATTCTCACTGGCTTTCACGCTGTTGCTCACCCCGCTCTTCATCAAGCTCTTCAACAAGCTCAAGTGGGGTCAGTTCATTCGGGATGACGGCCCGCAGTCGCATCACACGAAGCGCGGGACGCCCACGATGGGCGGAATCATCTTCATTCTCGGCGCCACAGTCGGCTATGTCGTCGGTCATCTCATCGGCCAGACCGACATGACCCTGGTTGGCATGCTCGTGATCTTCTTGATGGGCGGGATGGGACTTGTCGGGTTCGTTGACGACTTGCTCAAGACCCGGAAGCAGCGCAGTCTCGGACTCGGCGGTTGGGCGAAGATCACCGGCCAGGTCATCGTCGCTTCGGTCTTCGCTATTGTCGCGCTCAACTTTCCCGATGAAAACAACCTCACCCCGGCTTCGACCATCATCGACGGCGTTCGCCACACCTACGTCTCCGGCGTGCGTGACATCTCCTGGCTCGACTTCGCGACCTTCGGCCTCCTCGCCGGCGGAGTCATCTTCGCTCTCTGGTCCACGCTCATCATCGTGAGCACGTCGAACGGCGTTAATGTCGCAGACGGACTGGACGGCCTCGCCTCGGGTGCCGCGATCTTCGCGATCTCGGCCTATATCTTCATCGGCTTCTGGCAGTCCAACCAATCCTGCTTCAGTGAGAATCTCCTCTCCGAGAATGCGGACTACTGCTATGCGGTGCGCGACCCACTCGACCTCGCGGTCATCGCCGCAGCGATCGCCGGCGCGCTCATCGGCTTTCTGTGGTGGAACACTCACCCCGCGCAGATCATCATGGGAGATACCGGCTCCCTTGGCCTCGGTGGGGCGTTGGCAGCGCTCGCGATCTTGAGCCGCACCGAGCTGCTGCTGGTTCTGATCGGTGGTTTGTTCCTGGTCGTGACCGGTTCGGTCATTCTTCAGCGGACATGGTTCAAGATCACCAAACGTGTCTATGGCCAGGGTCGACGGATCTTCCTCATGAGCCCGTTGCATCACCACTTCGAGCTCAAGGGCTGGGCAGAGATCACTGTTGTCGTGCGGTTCTGGCTCATTGCCGCGCTCTTCGTTGCGGTAGGAGTCGGCGTCTTCTACCTCGAATGGGTAACTCGCTAACAGTGCGCGACCTCAATGCCTTGGTGAGTTGGCACGCCGACTGGCGCGACGTGCGGGTCGTGGTTCTCGGCCTCGGTGTCACCGGGTTTTCCGCAGCTGACACGCTCACCGAACTTGGCGCCTCGGTGCTTGTCGTCGCGAGCAAGGCGAGCGACGAACGAGCCGCGATGCTTGAGGCAATTGGCGCCACGCTAGAACTGCAGCCGGATGCCTCGGTGGTCCCGCCCACCGTCGACGCCTTCGATCCCGAACTCGTCATCGTCTCCCCGGGTTATCCGCTCGACCATTCACTGCTCGTCTGGGCCGTCGAACGGAACGTTCCCGTGTGGGGAGACATCGAGCTCGCGTGGCGAGTGCGCGACAAGCTGGGTGATCCGGCCGACTGGATCGTCGTCACCGGGACAAACGGCAAAACCACGACCGTGCAACTGGTGGCGCATCTGCTCGGGTCGGCAGGTTTGCGTGCGGCAGCGGTGGGCAACATCGGCGTGCCGGTGCTCGACGCGATCCGGTATCCGGCGGGGTTCGACGTGTTCGTTGTCGAGCTCTCGAGCTTTCAACTGCACTGGATGCCGCGCACCGGCCCAGGTGCGATCGCTCCCGCAGCGAGCGCATGTCTCAACATTGCAGACGACCATCTCGATTTTCACGGTTCTCGCGACGCCTACATCGAGGCGAAGGGAACGGTGTTCTGGAACACCAGGCTCGCGTGCGTGTACAACCGCGCCGACGAGGTCACAATGCACCTCGTCGAGGAGGCCGAGGTTCAGGAGGGCTGCCGCGCCATCGGCTTCGGCCTCGACACACCAGGGCCGAGCGACCTCGGAATGGTTGGCGACCTTATTGTCGATCGGGCGTTCCTCGATGACCGGCACAAAGCCGCGCTTGAACTCACCACTCATGGCGAACTCTCGGCGGCGGGCCTCGCGAGTCCGCACACCGTCGCCAACGTGCTTGCTGCCGCGGCACTGGTCCGGGCTGTGGGGATGACCGCAGAGTCAGTGCGGACGGGTCTGGCGACATTCCGCATCGATCACCATCGCACCGAGACGGTGGCGACGCACGGGGGCATCGTTTGGGTGGACGATTCGAAAGCGACCAATCCGCACGCGGCAGATGCGGCGCTTCGATCTTTCCCCTCTGTGGTCTGGATCGTGGGTGGTCTGCTCAAGGGTGTGGACATCGGTCCGCTTGTCGAACGGCACCGTGGGCGACTTCGTGGAGCTGTCATCATCGGGGTTAACCGTCAACCTGTGGTTGAAGCATTTGAGCGACACGCGCCCGACGTCCCGCTCATCCACGTCGAGGCGACGGACACTGACGGGGTGATGCCGCACGCAGTGCGGATCGCCGGGGGTATGGCGTCTCAGGGGGACACCGTGCTGATGGCTCCCGCCGCGGCATCCATGGACCAATTCATTGACTATGCGGACCGCGGCGACCGTTTTGCCGCAGCCGTGCGGAGCTACCTGGGAGGGGCAGGCGATGACGACGACGCGCGGCCCGCAGGCCCGGACGCAGGTTCCTCCTAGACCGCAGTCTCAGGCCGCCCAGCGAGCGAAGGCGGCCCAGCAGGCGTTGGCGGCCCAGGCAAGGGCTGCGCGAACACCCCCAATGCCAACGCCACCGAGGGCACCCCGTTCGCGTCCTGCTGTTGCGGTCGTACCGGTTCGCCGGATCTTCGCGGCCGCACAGACTAACTACTTCTTGCTTCTCGGGGTCACTCTCTTCCTGGTGACCTTCGGGCTCGTCATGGTGCTGTCCTCGTCGACGATCGAGTCGTTCAACGACAATGAAGGATTTTTCGGCAGATTCGCACGTCAGGGCCTTTTTGCGGTGGTCGGGATACCGCTCATGCTTCTGGCGTCCCGCATGCCGCCCCAGTTCTGGAAACGGTGGGCGTGGCCCGCTCTCGTCTTCGGCGGTGCCCTTCAGATGCTCGTCTTCGTCCCCGGGATCGGCCTCGGGTATGGCGGAAACAACAACTGGATTCGCGTCGGCAGTTTCACCGCCCAACCCTCCGAGTTCGTCAAGATCGCCCTCATCGTGTGGGTGGCATGGATCCTGACCTCCAAGCAGGATCTGCTCAGCGACTGGAAGCATGTCGCCCTCCCCATCGCTCCGGTGGCGGGTTTGGCGATTCTCCTCGTGCTCGTCGGCAACGACCTTGGTACTGCCTCCGTCATGTTGATCATCGTTCTCGGCTGCATCTACTTCGCGGGGGTTCGACTGCGGTTCCTGTTCACCGCGGTGGTCGGCGTCGCGATTCTCGCTGGCTTGTTCGCCCTCACGAGTTCCTCACGCACCGAGCGCATCAGTGCGTGGCTCAATGGATGCACGGCCGCCGACTATTCCGGCTATTGCTGGCAGCCCGAGCACGCCAACTGGGCCCTCGCTGCTGGGGGGCTCTTCGGCAAGGGGCTCGGCAACTCGGTCGCGAAGTGGAACTGGCTGCCCGAGGCATCCAGTGACTACATCTTCGCGATAATCGGTGAGGAACTCGGACTGATCGGCGCGACCGTTGTACTTGCCCTCTTCGTGGTGCTCACCATCGCATTCGTTCGCATCATCCGTAGCACCTCCGATTCGTTCGCGCGGACCACGACCGCAGGAGTCATGGTGTGGGTGATCGGTCAGGCCATGGTCAACATCGCCGTTGTGCTCGGTGTGCTCCCGGTATTGGGCGTGCCGCTACCGCTCATTTCCGCGGGCGGCTCGGCGCTCATTGCGACGCTTCTCGGGATCGGAGTCGTGTTGTCGTTCGCGCGCTCGGCACCCCAGACGCCCCGCACCGCGGCCGTCGCACAAACGCCGGCCGAGCGGTCGCGCATGCTGGCCGCGCAGCGGGTACGCTCGCGAGGATGACCACGTATCTTCTGGCCGGTGGCGGCACCGCTGGCCATGTCAATCCGCTCTTGGCCGTGGCCGACCGACTGCGCGAACGCCACCCGGATGCCACGATTCTCGTGCTCGGCACGAAAGAGGGTCTCGAAGCTCGCCTCGTGCCCGAGCGGGGCTACGAATTGCTCACCATCGATCGTGTGCCCCTCCCTCGACGACCGAATCGCGCCGCACTGCGTTTTCCTGCGCGTCTACGCAACACCATCGAGTCGGTGCGCGAGATCATTCGCGAGCGACAGGTAGATGTGGTTGTCGGGTTCGGCGGATACGTCTCAGCCCCCGCGTATCTCGCGGCGCGTGCGGAGAAGGTTCCGCTCGCCATTCATGAGGCCAACGCTCGCCCGGGAGTCGCCAACCGGCTCGGCGCCCGATTCACGCCCCATGTCGGGACTGCTTTTGCTGGCACCAGAATTCGTGGCGGCCAGGTCGTCGGCATGCCGCTGCGTCGCGAGATCGAACAGCTGAATCGGTTCGAGAGCCGGCGCGAGGGCATCCAATTCTTTGGTCTCGACGAGCGGAAGCCGACCTTGCTCGTGACGGGCGGGTCGTCTGGGGCCAAACGCATCAACGACACGATCTCCCAGGCGATAATTCTCATTCTTGGCGCGGGGTGGCAAGTCATCCATGTCACGGGCGAGTACCGAGAGGCGATCGACGACCCCAAACTCGCCGGATACCTCGTGCTCAAGTACGCGGACCGCATGGACCTCGCCCTCGCGGTTGCGGACCTTGCTCTCACTCGCGCGGGCACGGCCACCGTTGCTGAACTCTGTGCGCTGGGCATCCCGGCGGTGTTCGTGCCCTACGCCGTGGGCAACGGAGAGCAGCGCTTCAATGCGCGCGGTGCTGTTGACGCGGGGGGAGCAGTTATCGTCGATGACGCAGCGTTCACGCTCGACTGGGTGAGGTCCGGTCTCGTGCCGCTTCTGCGCAATCGCGCTCGGATCGCTGACATGGCCGCGCGCATCGCCACTGTGGGCACACTCGACGGCACCGACCGCATGGTCGACCTCGTTGATCGGGCAGTATCCGCAGTACCGCCGGGTAAACTTCGAGGATGATCGCTCCTGACCTCACGCTCGAAATACCCGAAGAACTGGGCAAGGTGCACTTCGTGGGCATTGGTGGCTCCGGTATGAGCGGTATCGCTCATATGTTCCTCGACCGGGGCCTGACGGTGAGTGGATCCGACCGTGAGGAGAGCCCCTACCTTCCGCCCTTCAGAGACCGGGGTGTGACCATCCATGTGGGGCATGCTGCAAGCAATGTTGGTGACGCCGACACTCTTGTCGTCACGAGCGCTCTGTGGCCGGATAACCCCGAATACCTGTGGGCGAAGGAGCACGGTCTCACGATCCTGCATCGCTCCCAGGCCCTACACTTCCTGTCGCGCAAAAACCGTGTCGTCACCGTCGCCGGGGCGCACGGCAAGACCACCTCGACGGGGATGATTGTCACGATGCTGCGCGAGCTGGGGAAGGATCCCAGCTTCGTCAATGGAGGGGTGATCCAGTCCCTCAAGTCGAGCTCGGCGATCGGCACGGACGACCTGTTCGTCCTGGAGGCCGACGAATCTGACGGCTCGTTCTTGCTCTACAACACGGCAGTCGGCCTCATCACCAACGTAGACGCCGACCACCTCGACCACTTCGGTTCGCAGGAGTCGTTCGAAGACGCATTCGTCGAGTTCGCGTCGGGAGTGTCCGAGTTTCTCGTCGCGTCCATCGACGGACCGCAGATTCTGTCCGTGCTTGCTCGCGTGACCGATAAGCGGGTTGTGACCTTTGGTGAGTCCGAGGGTGCGGATTTCCGGGTCGACAACATCGTCGCCACTGATCACGTCACTTTCGACGTGCACTGGAAGGGTGAGGTCTACCCGGCGCGTATTAACGTTCCCGGTCGTCATCATGCGGTCAATGCGACAGGCGCCATCGCGGTTGTTGTCGAACTTGGGCACCGAATCGACTTGGCCATCGCGGCGCTCGAGGCGTTCGGTGGAACCAAGCGTCGCTTTGAACTTATGGGTATCCGTCGTGGCGTCGCTGTGTACGACGACTACGCACACAACCCGGCGGAGGCCGCGGCCGCCGTCGCTGGCGCGCGCACAGTGGTCGGCGCAGGGCGCGTCATCGCGGTTCACCAGCCCCACCTTTGGTCTCGCACCCAACAGCGCTCTGGCGAGTTCGCAGCCGTCTACGAGGCGCTAGCGGACTACACAATCGTTTTGGCAGTTGACGGCGCGCGCGAGGATCCGATTGACGGCGTGAGCGGCCAACTCGTCGTGGATGGGTTTAGCGACAAGACCAAAGTCATCCATCTCCCTGATTGGCAGGATGCTGCAGATCACATGGCTCTGGTCGCCCGCGAGGGGGACATCGTGATGACCCTGTCCTGTGGAGACGTGTACAAGATCATTCCGCAACTCATCGAGGCGCTTGAGGTGAGCGACGAGTCCGATGTTGAGCTGTCGTCAAGCGTGGCGTCAGAATCGCACACGAGGGCTGTCGGTTAGACCCCTCGATGAGCGTCTCGAGCCCAGGGGAGCGGCAATGAAACGGCCGGAGGGCTTTGATCCGCCGAGTGCGTCCCAGCAGCCGCGACGTCCTCCCATTCCCCGTTCGAGTGTCGCGCCGAAGAATTCTCGGACGTCGAAGGATCGGGTGGATCAGCCGCCGGCTCCCGGGTCGGCGTCGGCGACCTCCCAGCACAAGCCGGCACCGCGGTCGACACCACGGCCTCGACCGCAGCAACCGCAGCGCATCCCCACGCGTAACCCGCGCCCGGATGCCGCGGCTCGAGCAGACCTTCGCAAGGCTGCCAGGGCGCGGCGCAAATTCGAGCGCGCCGAGGTCAGGCGTTTCACCCGCCGTGCTCGCAACCGAAGGATAGTTTTCGCAGCGGTCGGCGGTGTGATCGTTACTCTCGCGCTTCTTGTCGTCACCGCCGTCTATTCGCCTCTGCTCGCGTTGCGCACCGTTGCCGTCGACGGAACATCCCGCCTCGATCCGACGGCGATCGTCGCGGCGGTGAGCGATCAGCTCGGTACGCCGCTTGCGCTGCTCAACTACGACCGGATGACGAGCGATCTTGCCGGATTCCCGCTCATTCGCAGCTACGTCACCGAAATCGTGCCGCCGGACACGCTGCTCATCCACGTAAGCGAGCGGCAGCCGGTCGGCAGCATCGCCGCCGCAAGCGGGTTTGACCTTGTCGATCCTGCCGGGGTTGTCGTGCAGCAATCTGCTGAACGAATACCGGGGGTGCCGCTCATCAATATCGCGGGCGCCGCGGTGACAGATCCCTCCTTCGCTGCCGTCGTGGAGGTGCTTCTTGCGCTTCCTCCCGAGCTTCTGTCGCAGGTCGACACGATCACCGCGACGACCAAGGACGACGTGAACTTCACCCTCGTCGGAGTCGGTCAGGGGGTGCACTGGGGCAGTGCGGATGAATCCGATCGCAAGGCGGCTTTGCTGGCCGGACTCATCGCAGTGATCGGCGGATCACGCACCGGCACCTTCGACGTTTCGGCCCCTGGCAACGGCGTGTTCCGCCCGGCCTAGGCACATTTCGGGGCACAGATCGTGAGGCACAATCCGACACGCTGGACCCGTTGCGAGCCGTGAGCGACAGCCCGACCTAACCTCAACACAAGAAATGCATACCGGGCATTACTTTAAATCTCAACTAGAGGTTGAGGGTTGCCCGCTAAGCGCGCATTTCTGAAGAGCCCAGGCAGCGGAGGCCGCAGTGACGTCAAACCAGAACTACCTCGCAGTGATCAAGGTAGTCGGCATCGGTGGCGGTGGCGTGAATGCCGTGAACCGGATGATCGAACTCGGGCTGCGCGGGGTCGAATTCATCGCGATAAATACCGACGCCCAAGCGCTCCTCATGAGCGATGCCGACGTGAAGCTCGATGTCGGCCGCGAACTCACCCGCGGCCTTGGCGCTGGCGCTGACCCAGAGGTCGGTCGTCGAGCTGCCGAAGACCATGCAGAAGAGATCGAAGAAGCCCTCGCGGGTGCCGACATGGTGTTCGTCACCGCGGGCGAGGGGGGCGGAACCGGTACCGGAGGCGCCCCCGTTGTTGCGCGTATCGCCAAGTCGATCGGCGCCCTCACCATCGGTGTCGTCACGAAACCGTTCGGCTTCGAGGGCAAGCGTCGCTCGGCGCAAGCCGAGGTCGGAGTGGTCAACCTCAAGAACGAGGTCGACACGCTCATCGTCGTCCCCAACGATCGACTGCTGGAGATTAGTGACCGTGGTATCAGCATGCTGGAGGCGTTCGCCACCGCCGACCAGGTGCTCGTCGCGGGTGTGCAGGGCATCACGGATCTCATTACCACTCCCGGCCTCATTAACCTCGACTTCGCCGATGTGAAGTCGGTAATGCAGGGCGCAGGCTCAGCACTCATGGGAATCGGATCTGCGCGCGGTGCCGACCGCGCGATCAAGGCGGCCGAACTCGCCGTCGCTTCGCCTCTCCTCGAAGCCTCCATCGACGGCGCGCACGGGGTCTTGCTCTCCATTCAGGGTGGCTCGAACCTCGGCATTTTCGAGATCAACGACGCCGCACGGCTCGTACAAGAGGCTGTGCATCCGGAAGCGAACATAATCTTTGGTGCCGTCATCGATGACACCCTCGGTGACGAGGTGCGCGTCACGGTCATCGCTGCGGGATTCGACGGCGGTGAGCCGACGACGAAGCCGCGCGAGTCGCGCCGAACCAACTACGTAGTCCCTGATGCCCCGGCCGCGACAGCGGGTCCCGAAGCAGACACTCAAGCGTGGTCTGTCGAGCCCACTCTCGTGCACACGCCCGTCGACCGCAGTTTCGACGAGGACGACGGCGACCTGGACGTCCCAGACTTCCTCAAGTAGCGCGTGTGTCAGAACTCGCTGAACGTTTGGACGCCGTCACGGCGGGTGTCACGGCTGCTGCGGCCCTTGCCGGTCGCGATCCGGGATCGATCACTACCATCGTCGTCACGAAGTTCCATCCCGCCCAACTCGTGCGCGACCTCTTCGATCTGGGAGTCAGGGAGTTCGGCGAGAGCCGTCACCAAGAGGCACAGCCGAAAATTGCGGAGCTAGCCGATCTCGTCGGCACCACCTGGCACTTCATCGGGCAACTTCAATCGAAGAAGGCCAGACAGGTGGCGGCATATGCGGGGATCATTCATTCCTTCGATCGCGAGTCGCTCGTCGGTCCGCTTGCCGGGTCACGGGTGTTCATCCAAATCAATCTCAGCGACGACCCGGAGCGTGGGGGCGTGGCTCCCGAGCATGTCGAGGCACTCGCGGAGAGCGCCCTGAAAGGTGGCCTCGATGTGGTGGGGCTGATGGCGATTGCTCCGCTGAATGGCGAACCTCGAGCGGCCTTCGCTCGGGTTCGGGAAGCTTCCGAGCGTCTCGTTCGTACCGTGCCATCGGCGACCGCACTCTCGATGGGAATGTCGGGGGACTACAGCGACGCCATCATGGAGGGCGCGACACACCTCAGAATCGGTACGGCAATCACGGGAAATCGCCCGACCAAAGGTTAATGTCGTGGTGGAAGCTTCAGCAATCGGAGGAACGACATGGCTAACCCACTGCGCAAGACGATGGTCTATCTCGGCCTCGCCGACGAAGACTACGAGTACGAGCAGGGTCCTTCGGCTCCCGTCGCGCCCATGGCACACCACCAGACTGCTCAGGCACCCAGCCGCGCACCGGTCACGCCGCTGCGCCGCTCGAACGCTGCCCGACCCGCTGCCGCCGAGATGAACGAGATACTTACCGTTCATCCCCGCCAGTACAAGGACGCCCAGCTCATTGCGGAAAACTTCCGCGAGGGTATCCCGGTCATCATCAATCTTTCCCAGATGAGCGAGCCGGATGCGCGTCGACTCATCGATTTCGCGAGCGGACTGTCGCAGGGGCTCTACGGCAAGATCGAGCGCGTCACGAACAAGGTGTTCTTGCTCTCGCCTGCGCACGTGGCAGTCAGTGGAGACCACGCCGAAGTCGAGTCTGACGTCGAGGCATCGTTCTTCGCCCAGTAGCAGAAGGCTTTGCACGAACGGCGCCCTCCGACCAGCCGTTAGTCTTTTGACGTGTATCTCGCCTCGCCTGTCTCGATCATCGCCGCTGTTATCTATGTCGCGCTGACCATTTTCTTCGTGCTCGTGTGGGCGCGCTTCATTCTCGATCTCGTGCGAGTGTTCGTTCGTTCGTGGCGACCGCGGGGGCCGGGCCTTGTTCTCGCAGAGGCGGTTTTTGCCGTTACCGACCCGCCCATCAAGCTGGTTCGCCGAGTAATTCCGCCGTTGCGCATCGGGGGAGCCGCTCTCGATTTCGCGTGGACGATCGTGATGTTGGCGACGGTCATCCTGATTTCCGTCGCATTGAGATTCGTCAACTGACATCTACGCTGTACTCTTATTTGAGGTCAGGCGGGGACGACCCGTTCTACTCGCACTAATTGACGAAAATTGGCGTCTTATCAGGTGTTCCGAAAGTCACCGGATAGGCGATGCGGCTAGAGCTTGAGTTTCTAGAGAGAGTGTTTGAGGTGATGGCAATGGCTTTGACTCCTGAAGATGTGGTCAACAAGCGGTTCCAACCGACGAAGTTCCGTGAAGGATACGACCAGGACGAGGTTGATGACTTCCTCGACGAGGTAGTCGTGGAATTGCGTCGGCTTAACCAGGAGAACGAAGAGCTGCGTCAGCGTCTCGTCGCGAGCGACGGTCGTATCAGCGAACTCCAGCGTTCCAACGCGGCCCAGCCTCAGCAGCCGACCTACGCTCAGCAGCCCGAGCCGATCGCAGCTCCCGCCCCCGCGCCTGCCTATGCCGCAGCCGGTGCCGCCGTTGATGCGAATCCCATGGACCCGGGCAACACGAACAATCTCCTCCAACTGGCGCGCCGTCTCCATGAGGAGCACGTCCGCGAGGGTGTCGAGAAGCGAGACGCACTCATTGCCGAGGGTCACGCAACTGCGGCTCGCGTCGTGGCCGAAGCTGAGACGCGTCAGCGTTCGCAGCTCGGTTCGCTTGACCAAGAGCGCCAGCAGCTCGAACACCGCATCGAGGAGCTTCGTAACTTCGAGCGCGAGTACCGCCAGAAGCTCAAGGGATACATCGAGGGCCAGTTGCGCGAGCTCGATTCGGCTAACGTCCTGACGTCCGCGCCTGCCGCGCAAGCGGCTTCAGCTGCGCCTGCCGTGCAGCAGTTCGATGCGCAACCTCAGCAGTTCGATGCGCAACCTCAGCAGTACGCGGCACCGCCCGCTAGCTACCCCGGTTTTGCCGGAAACTGACCACGAGCCGACGACCGGTAGACGTGGGGGCCGCACAGCGGACCTCGCCCTACCGGTCGTCGTCGTTGTGCCCCTAGCCGACCGAGACGCGATCTTTGCCTGATGGAGTCTCGAAGTCTGTTTGTCCCGGAAGGGCTCGCTGGTGAGCGAGTCGATTCAGCAATTGCGAAACTCCTCGGCTTCTCTCGTACCTTCGCGGCCGATGTCGTAGAGGGTGGCGGAGTTACGCTCGATGGCAAGACACTGTCGAAGTCCGACCGACTCCCTGCTGGCGGCTGGCTTGAGGTGTCCTGGGTTTCGAAGACGGAACCCAGCATCGTCCCCGTCGTGCTGGCGGATCTCGGCATCGCCTACGACGACGACGACATCGTCGTCGTTGACAAGCCGCCGGGCGTTGCCGCCCATCCGTCGATCGGATGGGATGGACCGACAGTTCTTGGCGCTCTCGCCGGAGCAGGATTCTGGGTAGCGACGTCGGGAGCCGCGGAGCGCGCAGGTATTGTTCACCGCCTCGACGTTGGCACGAGTGGACTCATGGTCGTGGCCAAGACCGAAACCGCATACACGGCTCTCAAACGAGCCTTTCACGACCGTGAGGTCGACAAGATCTACCACGCGGTTGTTCAGGGTCATCCGGACCCACTCGCCGGAACCATTGACGCACCCATCGGCCGACACCCGGGGGCGAGCTGGAAGTTCGCGATCACCTCGGAGGGCAAAGCGAGTGTCACGCATTACGAGACTCTCGAGGCGTTCCCGTCGGCAGCGCTGCTGGAGATTCAGCTCGAGACGGGGCGCACACACCAAATCCGGGTGCACATGGCGGCGCAGCGACATCCGTGTGTCGGGGATGCGATGTACGGGGCCGATCCGACGATCTCGGCTCGTCTCGGGCTGAGCAGGCAATGGCTGCATGCCCGGCGACTGGGGTTTGAGCATCCGGCGACGAGGGAACGCGTGCAGTTTGAGAGTCCCTACCCGGCAGACCTTCAACACGCGCTTGAGGTGCTTCGAGGCGACTAGCGCGCGTTGGCAAGAGCCGCGCCGGGGGTCGGGTTTAGGGTTGAGGAACCCCCTCGAGCTAGTGAAGAGACCCCGTGGCATCCAGCGACTCATTCGTGCACCTCCATGTGCATAGCGAGTACTCGATGCTCGATGGCGCCGCGCGAGTCGGACCGCTCATGGAGGCGGTGGCGGAACAGGGAATGCCCGCGATAGCCGTGACCGACCATGGCAACATGTTCGGCGCCTACGACTTTTGGAAACAGGCAACGGCCAACGGTGTCAAACCGATTATCGGAACCGAGGCGTACATCACCCCAGGCACGGCCCGAGGCGACAAGACGCGGGTGCGTTGGGGGAACAGCTCACAGTCCGGTGATGACGTTGGTGGTTCTGGTGCCTACACGCACATGACCCTTCTCTCGCAGAACAACGAGGGGATGCACAACCTCTTCAAACTCTCGTCGCTTGCATCGATCGAGGGCTTCTACTTCAAGCCCCGGATGGATCGCGAACTGCTCAGCAGATACGCGAAGGGGATCATCGCCACCACCGGGTGCGTCGGCGGCGAGGTGCAGACCCGTCTCCGACTCGGGCAATACGCGGAGGCTCGGCAGGCCGCAGCCGACTACCAAGACATCTTCGGCAAAGAGAACTTCTTTGCCGAAATCATGGACCACGGCATCGACATCGAGAAGCGCACGATGCAAGACCTCCTGCGTCTCGCGAAGGAGCTCGGCCTCCCGTTGTTGGCCACGAATGATCTGCACTACACACACGCACACGATGCGACAGCCCACGCGGCGCTGTTGTGCGTGCAATCGGCGTCGACGCTCGACGACCCCAATCGCTTCAAGTTCGACTCCAACGAGTTCTACCTCAAGAGCGCGGCGCAAATGCGGTCGATGTTCGCGGACTACCCCGAGGCCTGTGACAATACGCTTCTCATCGCCGAACGGTGTGAGGTCAGCTTCGAGCACCGTGATCTCATGCCGCGCTTCCCGGTTCCCGACGGTGAGACCGAAGCGAGCTGGTTCGAGAAAGAAGTCGACGCGGGAATGTTGCGCCGCTTCCACAACAGTCCGTCTGAGGCCCACCTCGCTCAGGCTCGCTACGAGGTCGACGTCATCAAGCAGATGGGCTTTCCCGGCTACTTCTTGGTCGTCGCTGATTTCATTGCGTGGGCCAAGAGCCAGGGCATCCGAGTCGGTCCCGGCCGTGGTTCGGCGGCTGGCTCGATGGCGTCGTATGCCATGGGCATCACCGAGCTCGATCCCATCGCGCACGGGTTGATCTTCGAGCGATTCCTCAACCCCGAGCGCGTGTCGATGCCCGATGTGGATGTCGACTTCGACGACCGGCGACGCCCAGAGGTCATCCGGTATGTCACCGAAAAATACGGTGACGATCGGGTCGCTCAGATCGTCACCTACGGCACGATCAAGGCAAAGCAGGCGCTCAAGGACTCCTCCCGCGTGCTGGGCATGCCGTACTCAGTGGGCGAGAAGCTCACCAAGGCGATGCCGCCCGCAATCATGGGCAAGGACATATCGCTCGGCGATGTCACCGATAAGGCTTCTGAACGCTACAAAGAGGCTGCCGATCTTCGAGGCATCATCGAGACCGACGCCGATGCGGCGAAGGTGTTCGAAACTGCCCTCGGAATCGAAAACCTCAAGCGGCAATGGGGCGTTCACGCGGCAGGCGTGATCATGTCGGCCGAGCCGCTCCTCGATGTGCTGCCGATCATGAAGCGCGAAGATGATGGCGCCATCATCACTCAGTTCGACCAGCCACCGCTCGAGTCCTTGGGCCTCATCAAGATGGACTTCCTCGGCCTGCGCAACCTCACCATTATCGAAGATGCGTTGCGGATGATCGAAGCGAATACCGGGACCCGCCTCGTCATCGAAGACCTTGACCTCGACGCAGATCAACCGACCTACGACCTCTTGGCGCGCGGGGACACGCTCGGCGTATTCCAGCTCGATGGCGGGGCGATGCGTGCGTTGCTCAAGCAACTCAAGCCGACGAACTTCGAAGACATCTCGGCAGTGATCGCGCTCTACCGTCCCGGGCCCATGGGCATGAATTCGCACACGAACTATGCCTTGCGTAAGAACGGACTGCAGCAGATCGAGGCGATCCACAAAGAGCTCGAGGAGCCACTACGCGAGATTCTGGGCACGACTTTCGGCCTCATCGTGTACCAAGAGCAGGTGATGTCCGTGGCCCAGAAGGTCGCCGGATTCTCGCTCGGCCAAGCCGATGTGCTGCGTCGTGCCATGGGCAAGAAGAAGAAGTCAGAGCTCGACAAACAGTTCGAGGATTTCGAGAGCGGCATGCTCGGCAACGGGTACAGCAAAGACGCGGTGAAGGTGTTGTGGGACACGTTGATGCCGTTCGCCGACTACGCCTTCAACAAGGCCCACAGCGCCGGTTACGGCGTGCTGAGCTACTGGACGGCCTATCTCAAGGCGAACCACCCCGCCGAATACATGGCAGCACTTCTCACCAGCGTGGGCGATTCCAAGGACAAGCTCGGGATGTACTTGAGCGAGTGCCGCCGCATGGGCATCAAGGTGCTCGCCCCCGATGTCAACGAATCGAGTGTCGATTTCACTGCAGTGCCCTCGGAGGGCACCCGTGGCGATGTCAGGTTTGGTCTCGGTGCGGTACGAAATGTCGGTTACAACGTCGTTGAGGCAATATCGCGGGCGCGTGCGGAGAAGGGCAGGTTTACGTCATTTCATGACTTCCTGCGCAAGGTTCCGTTGCAGGTCGCGAACAAACGCACTGTCGAGTCACTGATCAAAGCGGGCGCATTCGATTCGCTCGGGGCCACCCGTCGTTCTCTCATCGAGATCCATGAGGGTGCCGTCGATGGCGCAGCATCGGAGAAGCGCGCTGAGGCCAACGGTCAGGTCGGATTCGACTTCGACAGCCTGTGGGATGAACCTGACGCGAATGAGCAAGTTCCAGACAGACCGGAGTGGGCAAAACGCGACAAGCTCGCCTTTGAGCGGGAAATGCTGGGGCTCTATGTCTCGGATCATCCGCTTGCCGGACTCGAGATGCAGCTCGCGAAACACCAGACCGCGTCGATTACGGAGATTCTCGGCGGCGACATCGCGGGTGATGGCGAGCATGTGACGATCGCGGGGCTGGTGACGAGTGTGCAACACCGCGTCGCGCGCAACAGCGGGAACCAGTACGGCATCGTTACGGTCGAAGACTTCGCGGGCGAGATGAGTGTCATGTTCCTGGGCAAGACCTACCAGGAATTCTCGCCAGCATTGACGAACGACGCGATCGTGGTCGTCCGGGGCCGCGTCAGCGTGCGCGACGATGGCATGAACCTGCATGCGGTGAGCATGTTCACGCCGGACGTCGGGCCCGGACTGGGAACCGGTCCGCTCGTGATCCATGTGCAAGAACTGCGTGCGACGACCGAGATCGTCGGTGCCCTCAACGATGTGCTCATCCGTCACGCGGGGGACAACGAAGTGCGTCTCAAACTCATCAAGGGCCCGACTGCGCGCGTGTTCGAGATCCCCTATCCGGTGACCGTGTCCGCCGATCTTTATGGTGAACTGAAGACGTTGCTCGGGCCAAACTGCCTCGGTTAGGCAGTTTCGCCGGGCTTGAAGTACCGGCGTTCGTGGTACAGGAGTGCGTCGTCCTCGTCACCGAGTGAACCGTCTTCGACCTCCACGACCACAACGGCGCTGTTGTGCACGGGGAACACCTCGACGATGCGCCCGAGCATCCACGCGGTGACATCATCAAGGATTGGCACGCCGTGCGGTCCGGGCTTCCAGTGGTCGCCCACGAAGCGAAGATCGTGGTCGGCTGCCATCCGCTGTGCCTGATGGCGACTACGCGGGCCGAGCATATGGATTGCCACATAGTTGCCGTCGGTCATGGCCGGCCAACTGCTGGAGACCTGAGCCATATTGAACGTCGCCAGGGGCGGGACCGCTGACAACGACGCAAGCGACGTCGCGGTGAAACCTGCCGGGCGCCCGTCTGGCATGAGCGTGGTCACGATGGCCACGCCAGCGGCATGGCGTCGGAACGCGCGCTTGAAGGCGTCGAGTCCATCGACGGGGAGGTCTGCGGTTTCAGCGGTATCGCTCATACGTGCGTATCAATCATGACGGTCACAACGATATTCCCCCGAGGCGGGGCAACTAGCATGGTCAGGCCATGATGCACACGATTGATCTGCGTGACCGCCAGTCCACCCGCACCGAGCTCGCACAGCTCGTGCCCCGTGCAATGACGGATGTCGCTGCCGCCTCCGCCATTGCGGCGGAGCTTATCGCCGACGTCCGGGAGCGCGGCGAGCTCGCGCTGCTCGACCAGGCAGAGCGCTTGGACGGCGTGCGTCCCGCACGGATCCGGATCCACGCCGACGAGATCGCCCAGGCGGTACGCGCGCTTGACGCTGGCGTGCGGGAGGCGCTCGAGGAAGCGATATCGCGAGTTCGAGCAGCGACCAAGGCGCAAGTTCCGGCCAGCACCATCACCACCCTCGGCCCGGGCGCACACGTGATCCAGCGCTGGACACCGGTGAGCAGGGTGGGGTTCTACGTGCCCGGTGGCAAGGCCGTCTACCCGTCGAGCGTGGTCATGAACGTGGTCCCGGCGCAGGTCGCCGGCGTGACATCCGTGGCACTGGCATCGCCCGCCCAGAAGTGGTTCGGGGGAGCCGTGCACCCCACGATCCTCGGTGCGGCTGGTTTGCTGGGCGTGGATGAGGTTTACGCAATGGGTGGGGCCGGAGCCATCGGGGCGCTCGCCTACGGAGTCGGAACGCTTGGGCTCGATCCGGTGGAGATCATCACCGGACCGGGGAACGTCTACGTGGCCGCAGCAAAACGACTCGTGCGAGGCGTTGCCGGAATCGACTCAGAGGCGGGGCCCACCGAGATCCTCGTGATCGCGGATGCCACGGCCGACCCCTACCTCGTCGCCGCCGACCTCGTGTCGCAGGCCGAGCACGATGAGCTCGCCGCTGCCGTGCTCGTCACCGACTCGCCAGAGCTTGCGGATGCAGTAATGCGGCGCGTCGGCCAACTCGCCGCTACCGCCCGTCACAGCGAGCGGGTGCTCACATCGCTGTCTGGCCAGCAATCCGCAGTCGTCCTCGTCTCGGACATGGTCGCGGCCGCAGCCTTCAGCAACGCCTACGGCCCCGAGCACCTTGAGATTCAGACGGCAGAACCCGGCGTCATCCTCGATCTGATCGACAGTGCGGGCGCGATATTTCTCGGGGCAGACTCGCCGGTGAGCCTCGGTGACTATCTCGCGGGCTCCAACCACGTCCTCCCCACTGGCGGTCAGTCGCGGTTTTCATCGGGATTGGGTGCCTACACGTTCCTACGACCGCAGCAGGTCATCAACTACGACCGGGCGGCGTTGGAGGCGGTGCGGGCCCAGATAGTGGCGCTCAGCACGGCTGAAGATCTCCCCGCCCACGGTGCTGCGGTGACCGCGCGGTTCGAGACAGGCAATTCGTAGGTTCGGCGGCGTACGCTTGGCGCATCATGTTTTGCCCCTTCTGCAGGCACCCCGATAGCCGCGTCATCGACTCCCGCACGAGCGACGACGGATTGTCCATCCGCCGTCGCCGTCAGTGCCCCGAATGCGGCCGCCGGTTTTCGACGACGGAGACCGCATCACTGAGCGTTATCAAGCGCAACGGGGTGGTTGAACCGTTCAGCAGGGAGAAGATCGTCGCTGGTGTGCGGAAGGCCTGCCAGGGCCGTCCCGTTACCGACACCGATCTCGCGGTGCTCGCCCAGCGGGTCGAGGAGGCAATCCGCGCCACGGGTGCGGCACAGGTCGAGGCCAATGACATCGGTCTGGCCATCCTTACCCCGCTGCGTGAGCTCGATGAGGTCGCCTACTTGCGATTCGCCAGTGTGTATCAAGGCTTCGATTCGCTCGAGGACTTCGAGGCGGCAATCAGTCTCTTGCGCGTCGACCACGAGCACAGTGTCGACAAGACTCAGACGTAGACCAGACTCAGACGTAGACCAGCTTCCGCGGCACGCGGGTGAAGGGAGAGTCATGTCAGCGTTCCATCGCGATCTGGTGAACGCCAAGTTCATCCCCAGGTTCAGCTTCGGCCCAGGTCTCACGTGGTTGGTGCGACGAGCGAAGCCTCGCGGCCGACGGGCTCCCGACGACATGATCATCGAGGATGTCACTGTCGGAGGAGCGGTGCCGGTCTCGCTGAGAATGTATCGCCCGAAATCGCTCACTGGCATCGCCCCAGCACTGTTGTGGATGCACGGTGGTGGCTTCCTCATCGGTAACCCAGAGCAGGACGAGGAATCGAGCATCGGCTTCGCACGCGACCTCGGCATCACTGTCGTCGCGCTGCGGTATCGACTCGCGCCCGAGCACCGGGCTCCTGCGGCACTCGATGACGCCTATGCAGCACTCACGTGGGTCGTCGCCAACGCGAAGGCGCGCGGGATCGATGCCTCGAAGATCGCGATCGGGGGCGCGAGCGCTGGCGGCGGGCTCGCGGCGACTCTCGCGATTTACGCACACGACAAGGGAGATGTCACGCCCCTCTTCCAGCTTCTCGTGTATCCCATGCTCGACGACCGCACAGTGCTCCGTACCGATATGGACACTCGCAACGTGCGCATGTGGAGCCCGGGGAGCAATAGGTTCGCCTGGAGCGCGTACCTAGGACATGACCCGGGCGACCAGGAAACCTCGCCCTACGCGGCGGCGGCGCGGCGCGAGGATCTCACGGGTCTCCCGCCGGCGTGGATCGGTGTGGGGACGCTCGACCTGTTCCACGACGAGGATCTCGAGTATGCCCGGCGCCTCGACGAGGCGGGCGTTCCCTGCGAGACCTATGTCGTGTCCGGGGCGTTCCACGGGTTTGACACAGCATTTCGTCATGCCGGTGTCTCTCAAGATTTCTGGAAGGAACAGAAGCGCGCTCTGCGTGCCGCGTTCGATGTCTAGCACCCGGTAACCTTGGGGCGGCATGTATCGCTTCATCTTCCGAGTCTTCTTCGCGCGAATGGATCCCGAGCGCGCGCACCACGTGGCGTTCGCCGTCATCCGTCGGCTTCCTGGGTTCTTTCGTGGATTCTTCAGGCCGGATGCCTCGCTGCGCGTGACGGCGCTCGGGCTCACCTTTGACTCGCCCTTCGGGATCGCGGCCGGGTTCGACAAGCAGGGAACGGGCATCCGCGGTCTGGGCATTCTCGGATTCGGACACGTGGAGGTGGGCACGATCACCGCGATCGCCCAGCCTGGCAACGAGAAGCCGCGCCTGTTCAGGTTGATCCCGGACCGGGCAGTGATCAATCGGATGGGTTTCAACAATCGGGGCGCGGCGTCGACGGCCCTTGTGGTCGCGCGTGCGCGGGCCGCGCGACGCCGTCCCATCATCGGGATCAACATCGGCAAATCTCGCGTCGTCGACGTGGATGCCGCGATCGCCGACTATCTCGAAAGCACTCGCATCGTGGCTCCGCTCGCGGACTACCTCGTCGTCAACGTGAGTTCGCCGAACACCCCGGGCCTGCGCGGGCTACAGGAACTCGACAAGCTCACGCCGCTGCTCACCTCGGTCAAGGCAGCAGCGGGACGCACACCGGTACTCGTCAAGATCGCTCCCGACCTCACCGACGACGAGGCCCGAAAGGTTGCCAAGCTCGCGGCGCGGCTCCTCGATGGAATCATCGCCACGAACACCACTCTCTCGCGCGCGAAGCTCGTAACTCCCGCCGCCGTGGTCGAGGCTGCCGGGGTCGGAGGGCTATCCGGCCCACCGGTGGCCGCTCGATCGCTCGAGTTGCTGAAACTGATCCGCGCTGAGGTACCCGCCGACTTCTGTGTGATCTCCGTGGGGGGAGTCGAAACCGCTGCCGACGTACGCGAGCGGCTCGCCTCAGGCGCAACGCTCGTGCAGGGTTACACGGCGTTCCTGTATCGCGGCCCGTTCTGGGGCCGCGAAATCAATCGCGGCCTCCGAGCGGAATCCTGAACTTACTCATACCGCAGTGAATCGATGGGGCTCTGTCGTGCGGCGCGAGAGGCCGGGAGCACGGCTGCGATGAAAGCGATCCCCATGACGAGCAGCAGCACCGTAATGATCGCGGATGGCGTGAAGGTGAGAATCTGCAGTCCCGCCAGATCCTTGAGCAGCCCGTTCGCGAGCACCCTGCTGATCACGCCTCCCACCAGCATGGCGACTCCGGCGCCGATGGCACTGCCGAGGAATCCGATGAACACAGCTTCGGTGCTGAACAGCGCGAAGATGCGCCCGCCGCTCATCCCCATCGCCTTCATGAGTCCGATCTCGCGAGTGCGTTCCTGCACGCTCATCAGCAGCGTGTTGATAATGCCGAACCCTGCGGCCAAGAGGGCGATCACCGCGAACGCATTGAGAACCAGAATGATGCCGTCGATGACCGACTGGAACGTGCCGATCTGGTCAGCGACCGTGGTCCCGGCGTAGCCGGCATCCACAAGGCGTGCCTTGAGTTGCGTGATCTGAGCCGGAGTCGACGCCGGGTCGAACCTCGCTGTGGCGGCGGCGTACTGGTTTGCCGAGTCCGTGGGGATGCCAACATTCTGGGCGTCATAGAGCGCGGTGGTGAGTGCGTTGTTGATGCTCGGGCTGGCACCCAACAGTGTGGGCTCCTGTACGCCGACGACAGTTGCATCAACGGTGGTCTGCTCGCGAAGGGCGTTGGTGATGCCGATTGTCACTGTCTTGCCGACCGCAGCTTCATTCGACTCGAACCCGAGGGTGTCGATGTAGGTGGTGGGCAGCACGATCTGCAGTTCGTTGCCGTTTTGGTCGAGGGTGGCTCCCGCCGCCAGTTCGATTTGCACGCCAGCACTGAGCGGACTGACGTTGAGTTGGAACTTTCCGGCATCGCCGTACTCGATGTAGTCGGGTCGGACGGCGACGCGGGGATCGACGGAGGTGACACCCTCGACGGCTCCGATGGCCGTGAGGTCGTCGTCGGTGAGCGCGAGGACCGTCGCCCCCGGCTGTCCGGTTCCGCTGGACACTTCCGAGGGGCTGCTCGTCTCGTACGGTTTCGGGCCGTCCGTGGCATCCGTGGCCTCGACGGGCTTGGTGACATTCATGACTCCGGGCGCGCCGATCGAGGCGACCTGACTGTCGATGTAGTTGTTGATGCCTGCGCCGAGTCCATTGGTGATGGTGAGTGTGAACGCGCCGATGAAGATCGCGATGACCGTGAGCGACGTTCGGAGTCGGCTACGGAACGAGTTGCCGATCGCAGTTTTCAGGATGTCGATGGCCCTCATGCTGCAACCTCCGTGCCGTCGACAACGCAGCCGTCTTTGAGATAGATCCGGCGGGATGCTCGCGCCGCGAGCTCCTCGTCATGGGTGACGATCACCAACGTGATGCCCTTCTCCTGGTTCAGGCGGAAGAGCAGGTCTTCGACCACTGCGCTCGTTGCGGAGTCAAGGTTGCCCGTTGGTTCGTCCGCGAAGATGATTCGTGGATTGTTCACGAGCGCGCGAGCGATGACGACGCGCTGTTTCTGGCCACCGGATAGTTCCGTGGTCTTGGCCTTCGCCTTGTCGCTGAGTTCCAGTTGCTCGAGCGCCTCCAGAGCACGGCGTTTGCGTTCGCGCGTCCCGATCTTGGCTATTTTCAAGGGCAGCATGACGTTGTCCAGCACGGTGGTATTCGGCGTGAGGAAGAATTGCTGAAAGACAAAGCCGAAGGTGCGGTTGCGCAGCGCGTTCAGCCGGGTGCCTTTGAGTTTTGCGGCAGCGACGCCGTCGACGTCGAGTTCGCCGGAGGTGGGGGAATCCAGCAATGCGAGAATGTGCATGAGAGTCGACTTGCCCGATCCGCTCTTGCCGACGATCGCTACCGACTCGCCTTCAGCGATGTCGATAGTCACCCCGGTGAGCGCATCGAACCGGGCTGAGCCCGAGCCATACTGCTTGGTGAGATTTCGAGTGGACAGCACAGAAGTCGTCATGAGCACAGTCTGGCGGCAAAGGATGCCCCGCCGAATCGTCCCTCGGATGACTCCGAGGTTGTCCCGGCTACTCCCCGGGGACTACCCGGCGACGCCGACTACGCCGGGTAGGCGCCACGCTTGACCTGCGGCTTCGGAAGTCGCATAAGGCGCAACTGAAGAGCTCGCATCGCGGCGTACCAGCGAACCTTCTCGACCTTGTCGGCGCCGAACTTGGCGGCCAGCTTGCGGCGGAGGACGAGACCCAGGACGACCACGTCGATCACAGCGACGGCGAAGAACGCCCAGAGGGCCACGATGCCGATGGCCTGAACCTCCGGCTGCGGGAAGAAGGTGAGGATGATCACGAGGAACATGAAGGGGATCAGGAGCTCGCCGACGCTGAACCGGGCATCAACATAGTCACGGACGTATCGCTTTTGCGGCCCGCGATCACGAATCGGAAGGTACTTCTCTTCACCGTTCGCCATGCCGATGCGGGCTCTCTCGCGCTGAGTTTGCATCTGCACTCGGGCGGTGCGTCGCGCCGCAGCTCTGTCGCTCGACACGAGAGGCTGTTTGCGCGCCTCCTCCTTCTCTTTTCGGGTAGGGGTCGGGTGACCCTTTCCCGTAGCGGGAGTCTCGGGGATGGGCTCGGTTGTCTTGGCCACGGCGGGTTTCCTCTGCGTTGGAAGCTTTAAGATTACCCGTATGACCCCAATGCCGCAGTCTCACCCTCTCCTCGACCAGCTACGCGAGGCGGTGCGCGACGGAATGCCGGTCGCGATCTCCGAGTTGGGCAGCCTCGTCCGCATCCCCTCGGTGTCGTGGGACGGATTCGACGCCGCACACGTGGTCTCGAGCGCCGACGCAGCCGCAGCACTCCTTGAGGGACTCGGCGTCTTCGACAGTGTCGAGATCGCGCGCGCCCCGATCGACGCCGAGCGGACCGGGCAGCCCGCGGTGCTCGGCACCCGAAAGGCGAAGAACGGAAAGCCCACGATCTTGCTCTATGCACATCACGACGTGCAGCCCCCCGGCAACTCCGCCGACTGGGACTCCGACCCGTTCGAGCCCACGGTGCGGGGGGATCGTCTCTACGGCCGCGGCGCTGCTGACGACAAGGCGGGCGTGATGGCGCACGTCGCTGCAATCCGTGCATTTGTGCAGACAGTAGGCTCGGACTTCGACCTCGGCCTTGTCGCGTTCTTCGAGGGCGAAGAAGAGTTCGGTTCCCGATCGTTTGCGAACTTCATCGGCCAGCACCGGGAGAAGCTCGCCGCCGATGTCATCGTGGTCGCCGACTCGGACAACTGGGACATCGACACCCCTGCCCTCACCGTGGGCTTGCGCGGCAACGTCACGTTCAAGCTCACGATCTCCACGCTCGACCACGCGTCGCACTCAGGGATGTTCGGGGGAGCGGCCCCGGATGCAATGCTCGCGGCCATCCAGTTGCTTGCGACCCTGCACGACGCCGACGGGGCCGTCGCGGTCGAAGGGCTTACGAGCAGGGAGGGTGACACGCCCGAGTACTCGGCCGAGAAGCTCGCTGAAGAAGCTGCTTTCCTCGAGGGGGTTACGGCGATTGGCCGCGGCCCGGTTCTTTCGCGGATGTGGGACCAGCCGGCAATCACGATCACGGGAATCGATGCGCCTTCGGTCGTCAACGCGTCGAACACGCTTGTGCCCTCGGTCACGGTCAAGGTGAGTGCGCGAATCGCACCGGGGCAGAACGCGGCTGATGCCTATGACGCTCTGGAAAAGCACCTGCGCTCCCACGCACCGTTCGGTGCGCACCTCGACATCTCGGATGTCGATCGCGGGAACCCCTTTCTCGTCGACACCACTGGCTGGGCTGTCGCTGAGGCGAAGGATGCGATGCACCAGGCCTGGGGCGTCGAACCACTCGAAACGGGCATTGGTGGGTCGATTCCGTTCATCTCAGACCTCGTCGCGGTGTTCCCAGAGGCGCAGATTCTCATCACCGGAGTGGAGGACCCGGACTCTCGTGCCCACAGCCCCAACGAGTCGCTCCACCTGGGAGTTTTCCAACGCGCGATCCTTACTGAGGCCGTTTTGCTCGCGAAGCTTGACGCCCGAGCGTAGGATTAACCCATGACCGATACAGCTGTTGCCGCCACCGAGACCACTGTGCCTACCCCAAGCACCCACGGCGTGGGCCTCACCGACGCCGCCGCGGCCAAGGTCAAGAGCCTCATCAGCCAGGAGGGCCGCGACGACCTCAAGCTACGACTTGCCGTTCAGCCCGGCGGTTGCTCGGGTCTCATCTACCAGCTTTACTTCGACGAGCGCATCCTCGATGGTGACGCAGTTCGCGAGTTCGGCGACGGCGTTGAGGTCGTCGTCGACAAGATGAGCGTGCCATACCTCGATGGGGCGAGCATCGACTTCGAAGACACCATCCAGAAGCAGGGTTTCACGATCGACAACCCCAACGCTGCGGGCAGCTGTGCCTGCGGGGACTCGTTCCACTAAGGTTCGATCCTCGCGCGGCCACAGCGGCGCGGCATCCCGCATCTACGCCGTCTCGTTGAAAAGCGCGCCCGAAAAGGCGCGCTTTTTGCGTTGACGGGCCGCGCGGGGTGACCAGAGGGGGGCAAGGCTGGTTATAGACTGGCAATACTCAGTCAGTGTTTTTGCGAGAGGTCACAGGTGCGCTCAATCCGTAACCGTCGTCTACGATGGGCCGCGATTCCCATCGCCCTAGTGACGACGATCACCCTCGCAGGTTGTACCCAGGAACAGCTTCAAGGCTGGCTACCCGGCAATCCCAACGTGACGAACCACACGAGCAGCATTATCGGCCTGTGGGTCACCTCATGGATCGTGCTCCTCGCGGTCGGCGTCATCACGTGGGGGCTCATCATCTGGGCAGCGGTTGTCTATCGTCGCCGAAAGGGACAGACGGGCCTTCCCGCGCAGCTGCGCTACAACCTGCCGATCGAGATCTTCTACACGATCGTGCCGCTCATTCTCGTGATCGGTTTCTTCGCCTTCACCGCACGCGATCAGGCGCAGATCGAGGAGCCCACCAAGAACCCTGATGTTCAGATCGAGGTGTTCGGCAAGCGCTGGGCGTGGGACTTCAACTACGTCACCGACAACGCGTACAGCGCGGGCGTGCAAGCAGACTTCAACCCGGATGGCACGATCAACACAGACAACCTCCCGGTTCTGGTTCTCCCCATCGACAAGACCATCGAAATCAAGGTCGAATCGCGCGACGTCATTCACTCGTTCTGGATCGTGGACTTCCTTTACAAGAAGGACATGATCCCCGGCAAGACCAACTACATGTACTTCACGCCGACCGAACTCGGCACGTACCAGGGCAAGTGCGCGGAGTTGTGTGGTGAGTACCACTCGCTCATGCTCTTCACGGTCAAGGTCGTGTCAGACGCTGACTACAAGGCATATATCGCCGAGCAGAAGGCTGCAGGTTTCGAGGGCCAGATCGGCGCCGACTACAACGTGAACCAGAATTTGCCCGGCAACGGCTCCAGCTCGGAAGGCTAGGTCATGACCACTGCAACTGCTAACACGGTCGCGATCTCGCCGACGGCGGAACGCAAGGGAAGCATTGTCGTCAACTGGATCACGTCCACTGACCACAAGACGATCGGGTACCTGTACCTCATCACTGCCTTCATCTACTTCCTCCTTGGCGGTGTGATGGCTCTGGTGATTCGGGCGCAGCTCTTCGCCCCGGGTCTGTCCGTTGTCGCCACGGGAGAGCAGTACAACCAGCTCTTCACGATGCACGGCACGATCATGCTGCTGATGTTCGCTACCCCGCTCTTTGCCGGATTCGCCAACGTGCTGATGCCCCTGCAGATCGGTGCGCCGGATGTCGCGTTCCCACGGTTGAACGCTTTCGCCTACTGGCTCTTCAACTTCGGTTCGCTCATCGCCGTCGCAGGCTTCCTTACCCCTCAGGGCGCTGCAGCCTTCGGATGGTTCGCCTACGCACCACTCTCGAGCACGACGTTCTCGCCCGGCTACGGCGGCAACCTGTGGGTATTCGGCTTGGCCCTCAGCGGCTTCGGGACGATCCTCGGTGCGGTGAACTTCATCACCACGATCATCACGATGCGTGCCCCGGGCATGACGATGTTCCGCATGCCGATCTTCAGCTGGAACACCCTCGTGACTTCACTGCTGATCATCATGGCGTTCCCCGTACTTGCTGCGGCTTTGTTCGCCTTGGGTGCCGACCGGGTGATTGGCGCGCATATTTATGATGCCGAAAACGGCGGCGTAATCCTGTGGCAGCATCTGTTCTGGTTCTTCGGGCATCCGGAGGTCTACATCATCGCTCTGCCGTTCTTCGGCATTGTTTCCGAAGTCTTGCCCGTGTTCAGTCGCAAGCCGATCTTCGGGTACAAGACGCTCGTGTATGCCACGATCGCCATTGCTGCGTTGTCCGTCACGGTGTGGGCTCACCACATGTACGTCACCGGCTCGGTCTTGCTGCCCTTCTTCGCCTTGATGACGATGTTGATCGCAGTTCCGACCGGCGTGAAAATCTTCAACTGGATCGGCACGATGTGGCGCGGTTCAGTCACCTTTGAGACTCCGATGCTCTGGGCGATCGGGTTCCTGATCACCTTTACGTTCGGTGGTCTGACCGGCGTGATCCTAGCGTCGCCGCCGCTCGACTTCCATGTTTCCGACACCTACTTCGTGGTCGCACACTTCCACTACGTCGTCTTCGGAACCGTCGTGTTCGCGATGTTCAGCGGATTCTATTTCTGGTGGCCGAAGTGGACCGGAAAGATGCTGAATGAGCGCCTTGGCAAGATCCACTTCTGGTTGTTGTTCATCGGATTCCACACCACGTTCTTGATCCAGCACTGGATCGGTGTTGTCGGCCTACCGCGTCGTTACCGCACCTATCTCGAAGAGGACGGCGTGACGTGGATGAACCAGGTCTCAACCACCGGTGCCGCGATTCTGGCGATCTCGATGCTTCCGTTCCTCTACAACGTGTACATCACGGCCCGCAAGGCGCCAAAGGTCACGGTCAACGACCCGTGGGGCTATGGTCGCTCGCTCGAATGGGCAACGAGTTGCCCGCCCCCGCGGCATAATTTCACGTCGATGCCGCGTATTCGTTCAGAGTCTCCTGCCTTTGACATCAACCACCCCGAGGTCGGTGTGCCGGTGGGGGTAGGCGACCTCGGCAATGAGAAGGTGAAGTAGCGATGAGTACCAACGCACGGCTGTTCTGGATCCTCGCCGGATTCTTCTTCCTCGTAGACATCGTCTATATCGTGTGGTCGCTTGTGGAGTCCGCCCGTCCCGCGGCATCAGCACCGCCCGAGGTCGAATGGGTGGGGGCTGTTGCTTTCGGGCTCGCCGGCGCTCTTTCGATCCTGATCGCGTTTTACCTCAGCCGCATCTACAAGTCACAGGGCGGGGAGCTTCCTGAAGACAGGCTCAACGCCAACATCGAAGACGGGGATGCTGAGCAGGGACACTTTAGCCCGTGGAGCTGGTGGCCCATCGTGCTTGCCACTGCGGCCGCACTGACCGTTCTCGGGATCGCGATCGGCCCGTGGATCGCTTTTATCGGTGTCTCGATCTTCCTCATCGCAATCGTGGGGTGGGTCTATGAGTACTACCGTGGATACTTCGCTCACTAAGACCCTGATCCGTGCCGCTCAGGCAGCGGACGCAGACCCGGTGTACTCGTTGCTAGAGCAGCTGGCGACGTCATATTCACCTGAGCGCCCAGCGTTTGATGCCAACTTTCCGTTGCTCTTGGAAGACTCGACGACTTCGCTGTTGCTCGTCGCGGAAGATGAAGCTGGCACCGTCGTAGGTTACGCGTTGACCACGATCACCCCACTGCTTCACACTAATGGCAGCTCCGCACATCTGCAGGAGCTCGTGGTCGATGATGCGCACCGCGGCAAGGGCATCGGCACTGCGATTGTCGAGGAAGTGGAACGGGTGTGTCGCGGGCGTGCTGTGCGGCAGATCACTGTCGCGAGTAGGCGTTCAGCCGACTTCTATGAGCGGATCGGTTACCGCTCCAGCGCAGACTTCCTCAAGCGCACTTTCTAGCGCCACCTTCGTCACGACATACGGTGTCGTGATGGCACTGCGGTGGTGCGCTGCCGTCACTGCTCCGACCGCACACGCAGAACGCCGCGCCCCGGAGGGCGCGGCGTTCGTGTGCTTAGGTGAACCTAGTGCTCAGCGTGCTTCGACTTCTCGATCTCCGTACGGGTGACGGGGGCGATGCGGTCCTCGAAGAACCACCGCGATGCGCGAGATCGGAGACGCTGCCCGTTAGTGATGCGACCCTTCGCATCAGGACGCAGCATGAGCGGCTTGTAGTCCTCGTAGCTCACCAGTTTCCAGCGGTCATATTCGTCGAGTTGTTCGTGTACCTCGATGTACTCGCCATTGGGAAGGCGGACAATGCGGCCCGACTCGTAGCCGTGGAGCGCGATCTCCCTGTCTTTCTTCTGGAGAGCGAGGCATACGCGCTTGGTGACGATGTAGGCGATGATCGGGCCCAAGAAGAACAGGGCCTGGATCGAGTAGGTCACGCTCTCGATCGACAGCTTGAAGTGGGTGGCGATGAGGTCAGAACTCGCCGCTCCCCACATCACGGCGTACGACGTGACACCGGCGGCGCCAATAGCCGTTCGGGTCGGGGCGTTGCGCGGACGGTCTGCGATGTGGTGCTCACGCTTGTCTCCCGTGATCCACGCCTCGATAAACGGGTAGATCGCGACAACAAGCAGGAACAACATCAGAACGATCGTCGGCAGGAACACGTTGAGCGAGAGTGTGAACGCTCCCAGCTCGAGCTCCCAGCCCGGTGGCACGAGTCGCAAGGCGCCGTCAGCGAACCCGATGTACCAGTCCGGCTGTGTGCCTGCCGAGACCGGGGAGGGGTCGTAGGGCCCATAGGTCCAGACCGGGTTGATCTGGAAGAGCGATGCAATGAGAACGATGACACCGAAGACGATGAAGAAGAAGCCGCCGGCTTTTGCCGCGAATACCGGCATGATCGGCACGCCCACGACGTTGTCGTTGGTGCGACCGGGGCCGGCAAACTGCGTGTGCTTGTTGATGATGAGAAGCAGCATATGAACGCCGAGAGCAGCGACCAGGATCGCGGGCAGCAACAAGATGTGCAGCACGTAGAAGCGCCCAACGACATCTTCCCCGGGGAACTCGCCGCCGAAGAGCAGGTACGAGATCCAGGTACCGATGATCGGAATACCCTTGACCAGTCCGTCGATGATGCGCAGTCCGTTGCCCGAGAGCAGGTCATCCGGCAGTGAGTAGCCCGTGAAACCTTCGGCCATCGCGAGCACGAACAGCACGAACCCGATAAGCCAGTTGATTTCGCGCGGCTTCCGGAAGGCGCCGGTGAAGTAGATCCGCAGCATGTGCAGGCCGATGGATGCCACGAACAGCAGCGCCGCCCAGTGGTGAACCTGGCGCATGAGAAGGCCGCCGCGGATGTCGAACGACAGGTCGAGCGTCGAGGCCATAGCCGCCGACATCTCGATCCCCTTCAACGGAACGTACGAGCCGTCGTAGAACACGGGGGTCATGCTGGCCTGGAAGAAGAAGGTCATGAACGTGCCCGAGAGCAAGATCACGATGAAGCTGTACAGCGCGACCTCACCCAGCATGAACGACCAGTGGTCGGGGAAGATCTTGCGGCCCAACTCCTTCACGAGGCCCGAGATGCTCGTGCGCTCGTCGACGTAGTTGGCAGCCCATCCGGTGAAACGCTGGCCCTTAGTGGGCTCTACGGTCTGTGCGGCGTCGGCGGTGCTCATAGCTTCCTCTCCCAGAAGCTCGGTCCGACGGGCTCGGTGAAGTCGCTGCTAGCGACCAAGTACCCTTCGGAGTCCACGGTGATGGGCAGTTGGGGCAGCGGGCGCTTGGCCGGCCCGAAGATGACCTTCGCCTCGTGGGTGATGTCGAACTGCGACTGGTGGCACGGGCAGAGCAGGTGGTGGGTCTGCTGTTCGTAGAGCGCGACCGGGCAACCCACGTGGGTGCAGATCTTCGAGTAGGCGATGATGCCGTCGTAGTTCCACGTCTCGCGGCCTGCAGAGACGTGGAGGTCCTGCGGTTTGAGACGCATGAGGAGCACTGCGGCTTTCGCCTTCTCCTCAAGCTTGTGCTCGGACTCGTTCAGACCCTCAGGGATCACGTGGAAGGCCGAGCCAATGGTCACGTCTGAAGCCTTGATCGGCGTACCAGAAGGATCCCGCGTAAGCCGCACGCCCTTGGCCCACATGGTCTGCTGCAGTAGCGGTACCGGATTCTCGGCGGGAGCGAGATCCCGGAACAAGACGACGGCGGGAAGCGGGCTCACCACGAGGGCGCCGATGAGAGTTCTGCGGATGAGGGTGCGTCGCCCGAATCCGGACTCCTTGTTACCCAGCTCGAAAACTTCAACAGCCTTAGCGCGCGTGGCTTCGGTTCCGCGGGTCCCATGGCGCTGTTCGACGAGGTCATGGCCATCCATGAGGGACTTCGACCAGTGCACCGCGCCAAATCCGATAGCGAGGAGGGCCAAGGCGATACCCAGTCCGAGGAGCAGGTTGTTCAGGTGAATCGTGCCGGGGTCGCCATCGACAATCGGGAAGGCGATGTACGCCGCGATAGCGAAGACGCTGCCAATTATCGAGACGATGAAGAATGCCGAGACGCGACGCTCGTTGGCGCGGGCCTTCGCCGGGTCAAGATCGCTGACACGGGCGCGGAATGGCTCGAATCCCGGGTTCTCCACCGCGTCGGTCTGCACGATTCCGGTACCTGGACCCGGCAGATTATCGTCGCGGAACTTCTCCACGGTCGTGCCAGCGCGAGGGTTCGTCCCCTCGTGGTCGTTAGCCATTTGTATCCCTTTGCCGATGCCTAGTTGGCCAGTGAGTGTTAGTTGGACTTTGCAGTGAGCCAGATCGTGATTCCCACGATCGCCCCGAGCCCGAAGATCCAGATGAACAGTCCCTCAGAGACAGGACCCAAGTTTCCGAGGCCGTAGCCTCCGACCGACGGGGTCTCGTCGAGGTACTTGAGGTAGGAGATGATGTTCGCCTTGTCCTCCGGCGAGATGTTCGCGTCGTTGAAGACCGGCATGTTCTGCGGTCCCGTGATCATTGCCTCGTAGATGTGTGTGGCTGAGACGCCAGCGAGTGGAGGAGCAAACTTTCCACCAGTGAGCGCGCCGCCGGCACCTGCGACGTTGTGGCACATCGCGCAGTTAATGCGGAAGAGCTCAGCACCCTCCGCGGTGTTCTTGCCCTCGAGCTGATCTGCGGTGGGGATGGCCGGGCCGGGGCCCGTCGATGCCACGTACGCCGCAAGCGCCTTGACTTGCTCGTCGGTGAATTGGACGGGCTTCTGCTCCGCCTGGGGGCCGGTCGCAGCGAGTGGCATACGGCCGGTTCCGACCTGGAAGTCGACGGATGCGGCTCCAACCCCGATGAGGCTCGGCGCCTGTGTCGTGCCTTGCAGGTTCAAACCGTGGCAGGTCGCACAGTTGGCAGCGAAGAGCTTCGCGCCTTCGTCGATCTGGGCCTGAGCTTGTGCTGAAGTCTCGGCGGTGGCGCTCGTCGTGAAGAGCGCGTACGCGCCTCCCGTGCCTACGAGCCCGACAAGAATGAGCGCGACGGTAGCAAGGGGGTGACGGCGACCACGGTCGCGACGGACGGTGCTCTTCTGAGCGGTTGTGTCTGGCTTGTTGGCCATGCTGCTTGGAGTTCCGTTCCTCGGTTATTGGAGCAGGTAGATCACGGCGAACAGCCCGATCCACACCACGTCGACGAAGTGCCAGTAGTAAGACACGACGATGGCGGTTGTGGCCTCTTTGTGTCCGAAGGTCTTTACGGCGAAAGCGCGGCCGATGACGAGTAGGAACGCGATGAGCCCACCCGTAACGTGCAGGCCGTGGAATCCGGTCGTGATGTAGAAGGCCGAACCGTAGGCGTCGCTCGAGAGGCTCACATGTTCGCTCACGAGATTCGCGTACTCATAGATCTGGCCAACGACGAAGGTCGCTCCCATGGCGTAGGTCAGGTAGAACCACTCGACCATTCCCCACTTCCAAAACTGGCCGAGGGTGCCCGTGCGACGTGCCTGCAGGCGCTCCGCAGCGAAAACGCCGGCCTGACACGTGAAGGAGGAGAGCACGAGAACGACCGTGTTGACCGCCGCGTACGTGACATTGAGTTTTGCGGTTTGCTCGTCCCACAGCGCTGGCGACATCGCCTTGAGAGTGAAGTAGATGGCGAAGAGTCCCGCGAAGAACATGACTTCGCTACCCAACCAGACGATCGTGCCGACGGCGACGATGTTGGGGCGTTGAACGGTTTGGGCTCCGACCGAGCGAGAGAGCGAGGCAGTGGTCACGATCCCATTATGGCCGATATCTGGAAGGTGTTTGTCATTCCCCGGGCCAGTCGCGGGTCGATCGTTAGGATCTGAGGCATGGCACCCTCCTATACCTGGCCCGGCATCCTCGACTCTCTGGTCGTAGGCAACGATCTCTCGATCAGCGAAGCCGAATGGGCAATGCAGTCGGTAATGGCGGGGCAGGCCACGCCGGCGCAACTTGGGGGATTGCTGGTTGCGCTGCGCATGAAAGGCGAAACTGTCGACGAGATTGTGGGATTCCGCGATGCAGCACTCGCGAATGCTCAACCTCTCGATGTCGACCCGATGGTGCTCGACATCGTCGGCACGGGGGGTGATCCCTACGGCGCAGTGCTCAACATTTCCTCGATCGCGTCGATTATTGCGGCTGCTGTCGGGGTGCCTGTCGTCAAACACGGCAATCGGGCGGCGAGTTCGGCATCCGGGGCATCGGACATGCTCGCCGCGCTCGGACTCAACCTCGATATCACGCCGGAACGGGTTGCCGAGGTACTCAAGGAGACGGGCATCACCTTCGCTTTCGCGGCCCTGTTCCATCCTGGCTTCAGGCACGCGGGCCCGACCCGCAAAGAACTGGGCATCTCGACTCTGTTCAACATCCTGGGCCCGCTCTGCAACCCGGCTCGCCCCGAGGCCTCGGCGGTGGGCGTCGCCAGCCTCGAACGTGTGCCTCTTGTCGTCGGTGTTTTTCGCACGCGTGGCGCCACGGCACTCGTCTACCGCGGAGATGACGGTATCGACAAGCTCACGACGACCGGTCACAGTCACATCTGGGAAGTCTCCCGCGGCTTCGTCACCGAACACGACCTCGATCCGACGGATTTAGGTATTCCGCGCGCCGATATCCAGTCGCTATTGGGATCGGACCCGGCTCACAACGCCGAGGTGGCACGACGGGTGCTCGCGGGAGATCCCGGGCCGGTTCGTGACATCGTGCTGCTGAACGCGGCGGCAGGCCTCACCGCGTTCGATCTCGCTCAGGATCCCGAGCAGTTGCGCGAGCCGTTTGTTGGTCGACTCGCGAAGCAGTTCGAGCGTGCGACCGCGGCTATCGATTCCGGTCGTGCCGCGCAGAAGCTCGATGAATGGGTAGCCGCGACAAATCGTTAGTCGGCGGCTGGTGCCGCTTCGGTGTCGTCGTCGACCCAGTCGAGAGTCTTGCTAACCGCTTTGGACCAGTTGCGCATGAGCCGGTCGCGTTCGGTGGCGGACATCGCCGGTTCCCAGCGCCGGTCTTCCTTCCAGTTTGCGCGCAACTCAGCGCGATCTTTCCAGAATCCGACGGCAAGACCGGCAGCATAGGCAGCGCCGAGGGCTGTGGTTTCTGCGACCACGGGCCTGACGACCGGCAGATTGAGGATGTCGGCCTGAAATTGCATGAGTTCTTCATTGGCGACCATGCCGCCGTCGACCCGGAGTTCCTCGAGGTCAACACCGGCGTCTGCGTTCACCGCGTCCAGTACTTCGCGCGTTTGGAATGCAACCGCTTCGAGCGCGGCCCGTGCGATGTGGCCACGGTTGGCGAACCTGGTGAGTCCGAGGATCGCCCCACGGGCATCCGGGCGCCAATGCGGGGCGAACAAACCGGAGAATGCGGGTACGAAGTAGACGCCACCGTTGTCGGGGACGGATGCCGCGAGCGTCTCTACCTCGGGCGCACTCGAGATGATCCCCAGATTGTCGCGCAACCACTGTACGAGCGATCCGGTCACCGCGATGGACCCCTCTAACGCATAGCGCGGAGCCTCGTCTCCGAGTCGGTAGGCGACGGTCGTGATGAGCCCATTCTTCGAACGGACGATCTCCTCGCCGGTATTGACGATGAGGAAGTTTCCGGTGCCGTAGGTGTTCTTCGATTCACCGGCCTCGAATGCGGCCTGCCCGAAAGTCGCGGCCTGCTGGTCACCAAGAATCCCCGCCACGGGAACCTCACGCAGCAGGTTGTTCGTCTCGGCTGTGCCGTACACCTCCGACGAGCTCTTGATTTCGGGGAGCATCGACGCCGGGATGCCGAACACGTCGAGCAGCTTCTCGTCCCACTGGAGGGTACGCAGGTCCATCAGAAGCGTGCGGCTCGCGTTGGTGACATCCGTGGCATGGATGCCGCCGCGCTTGCCCCCCGTCAGGTTCCACAACACCCAACTGTCGGTGGTGCCGAAGGCGAGTTCACCTGCTTCGGCACGTGCTCGCGCGCCGTCGACGTTGTCGAGAATCCACGCGATCTTGGTAGCCGAGAAATAGGTCGCGAGCGGGAGGCCGACTTGGTCCTGAAAACGGGCGGGATCACCGTCCGCGATTCGGTCGACGATCGACTGGGTTCGCGTGTCCTGCCAGACGATGGCGTTGTAGATGGCTTTCCCGGTCGCTCGATCCCAGACCACCGTCGTCTCGCGCTGGTTGGTGATACCGATTGCCGCAATGTCGTGTCGGGTCGCGTTGGCCTTTGCGAGCACCTGGCCAATGGCTTCCCGGGTGTTGTCCCAGATCTCCTGCGGGTCGTGCTCCACCCATCCCGCCTTGGGGAAGATCTGGCGGTGCTCGAGTTGTCCGGTCGCAACGGGAGAGCCAGCATGATCGAACATCATTGCTCTCGTGCTTGTGGTGCCCTGATCGATCGCGAGCACGTACTGGGCAGTCATTTCTCTATCCTTCACTTGGTGAGCGCGTCGGGAGTGAGTTCAGCAACGTTCCGGTGGCCGCTAAGACCGAGTATGAGGTCGAACTCGGCGACGATGTTGCGCAGCACGGCTTCCGCTCCAGCAGCGCCCGCGATAGCGAGACCGTACGTGTACGGCCTGCCGACCAGAACTCCGGATGCTCCGAGCGCAAGTGCGCGGAAGACGTCCGAACCGGACCGAACGCCGCTGTCGAAGAGCACGGGGACGCGGCCCGCTACCCGTTCCACGATGCCGGGTAGTGCTGCTGCGGAACCGATGGCCCCGTCGATCTGCCGGCCAGCATGGTTGCTCACGACGATGCCATCGACACCGTGGTCGAGCGCGAGCGACGCGTCATCCGGGTGCAGGATTCCCTTGAGCACGATCGGCAGGGTGGTGCGTTCACGGAGGAAAGCGAGGTTGTCCCAGGTCAGCGACGAGCGGGAGAAGATGTCGAGGAAGGTTTCGACCGCGGCGCGCGGTTCGGGGGAGCGCAGGGTGCCCCCGGGGTAGTTCCGGGTCATGGCAAAGAGTGTGCGGATAGTTTCGGGCGTGATGCGTGGTTTGGGGCCGGCGGGGCGGGGATGTGCACTGCGCTCGGCGACCAACTGTCGGAAGACGGGATCGCTCGTGTACTGGGCGATACCCATGCCACGGATGAAGGGGAGATAGGCGATGTCGAGGTCACGAGGCCGCCACCCGAGCATGTGCGTGTCGAGGGTCACGACCAGCGCTTGGGCACCGCTCGCCTCTGCACGGTCGACGAAGCTCGCGACGAGCTCATCAGACGTGCTCCAATACAGTTGGAACCAGCGCGGCGCATCGCCCATGATCTGGGCGACCTCTTCCATGGGACGGGACGCCTGCCCCGAGAAGATGTAGGGAATTCCGAGAGCAGCTGTGGCACGCCCGACGCCGATGTCGGCTTCGCGGTGTGCGAGTTCGATGACCCCGACGGGCGCGGCTATAAGCGGCGTGGGGTAGTGGTGACCGAACAAGTCGATACCCAGGTCTCGCTCGGCGACATCCCGCAACACGCGGGGAACTATCTGCCATGCGTCCAGGGCGTTCCGATTGTTGGCTGAGGTCTGTTCTGAACCGCTGGAACCGGCGATGTAGGCCCACGCGGCCGGACTCATCCTTCGCTTCGCTGACGTCTCCAGCGCGTGCCAGTCGGTGGGGACGATGGGTAGTCGACCCGATGCCCCCGCGCGGTAGATCGAAGATTGGGTGTCCCGACCAAGATTCATCGCGTCCTACTCTCCGTCGACGTAGTACCAGAGTCCATTCTCCCGGACGAACGTGCTGGTTTCACGCTGGCTATCGGATCTACCGTCGATCCGATAGCTCGCCCGGAACTCGACGACTCCTGCGGTGTCGAGCATTCCACCCCGCGTCCGGCTCAGAATGTCGAGTCGGTACCAATCCACAGCAGAATCCAGCGCGAGATCGCGGGGTCGGGTTGAGGGATGCCACGTCGCCAGCAGATACGCAGGGAGTCCTCGTGCGTAGGCGCTGTAGCGGGAGCGCATCAGTCGTTCCGCGGTGGGGGCATTCGCGGTGCCGGCGTGGAACGGTCCGCAGCACTCGTCGTATCCGAGCCCAGAGAGGCAGGGGCAGCGAGTCACTGCGCGATGTCCGCCGGGTCCATCCAGACGAACTCGATGACGTGACCGTCGGGGTCGGTAATTCCGCGACTGTACATGAATCCCAGATCCTGGGCCTCGCCACGCGTCTCGGCGCCGCCCATGACCGCACGTTCCATGAGTTCGTCAACTTCGTCACGGCTTTCGGCGCTGAACGCGAGGGAAATGGTGGGCGCTCCGCCGGGCTCGGCAAGACCGCTCTGCGCCGCGAATCCGGGGGCGAGCAGCATCAGGACGATCTCGTCGCTCACGACGATCGCCGCCGCGTTCTCATCGGTGAACTGGGGGTTCACCGGAAATCCGAGGCCGCTATAAAAGGCCATCGACCTTTCGAGATCGGCAACCGCAAGATTCGGAAAGATGATTCGTGCCATGAGCCCAGTGTGGCATCGGGGCGGGCATCCGGCGCCTGTGACGTCGAATACGCTTGAGTCCATGTCCAAGGTCCTCACCAGTCTTCCCGTGGGGGAGCGCGTCGGTATCGCGTTCTCCGGCGGACTCGATACTTCCGTTGCTGTCGCGTGGATGCGTGAGCATGGCGCAATTCCGTGCACGTACACAGCGGACCTTGGTCAGCCGGACGAGCCGGACGTCGCTGCAGTTCCTGGGCGCGCGGCGGAGTATGGTGCCGAACTTGCCCGCCTCGTCGACTGCCGAGCTGCTCTCGTGGAAGAGGGTCTCGTGGCTCTCTCGACGGGCGCCTTCCATATCCGCTCTGGTGGCAAGGCCTACTTCAACACGACGCCGCTGGGCCGCGCAGTGACTGGCACGCTGTTAGTTCGCGCGATGAAAGATGACGGCGTCGAAATCTGGGGAGATGGTTCGACCTATAAGGGAAACGACATCGAGCGTTTCTATCGCTACGGGCTACTCGCCAACCCACGACTGCGCATCTACAAGCCCTGGCTCGACGAGGCGTTCGTCACTGAATTGGGCGGCCGCGCCGAAATGAGCGAGTGGATGATCGCCCGCGGATTCCCGTATAAGGCCTCGAGTGAAAAGGCGTACTCGACCGACTCCAATATCTGGGGTGCAACACACGAGGCCAAGCGCCTCGAGCAGTTGGATGCTGGAGTTGAGATCGTCGAGCCGATCATGGGCGTCGCGTTCTGGGACCCATCGGTGGAAATCGCCAGTGAAGACGTGACCGTCACGTTCGAGGAGGGTCGTCCCGTCGCGCTGAACGGTGTGACCTTCTCCGATGACGTCGCTCTCGTGCTTGAGGCCAACGCGATCGGTGGCAGACACGGGCTCGGGATGAGCGACCAAATTGAGAACCGGATCATCGAAGCGAAGTCGCGCGGCATCTACGAAGCTCCGGGAATGGCGCTGCTGCACATCGCCTACGAGCGTCTCGTGAACGCGATCCACAACGAGGACACCCTGGCTACCTACCACCAGCAGGGCCGTCGTCTCGGACGCCTCATGTATGAGGGCCGTTGGCTCGACCCGCAATCACTCATGCTCCGCGAATCCCTCCAACGCTGGGTGGGATCGGCGGTCAGCGGCGAAGTCGTCGTGCGTCTACGTCGCGGTGATGACTATTCACTCCTCGACACGCGTGGTCCCGCATTCAGCTATCACCCCGACAAACTGTCGATGGAGCGGGTAGGGGATGCCGCTTTCGGCCCGCTCGATCGCATCGGTCAGCTCACCATGCGCAACCTCGACATCGCAGACACACGTTCGAGGCTCGAGCAGTACGCACAGCTCGGCATCGTCGGGGGAGCGACGGCTCAGCTCGTCGGGAATCTCGAGCCCGGTGAAGCCGCCGAGATCACCGCGGGCTACAGCGAGACCGACCTCGAGGCGGCCACGGATGCCGCGAATGAGGCCTCCGCATTCGACCTCGGCACTGACTAGCCGTCCACATGCTCGGGAAGGAATCCGAGCCCTACGACACGCGCCAAGACCCGGCGCACCAGTGGCTGCGAGAGACGTAGGAGTGCGCGGGCCGGGCGTGGAACTGCGCGCTTGCCCCCGTTCACCGGACGCTTGAGACGCTCGTGCGCGACGCGTTGGATGCGTTGCATCCGGATTACCGGTCGCTCGCGGCGCGCCTGCACCGCGGCAAGCACTGACGAAGGGACCACCCCGTCGGGGAGCGCATTCGCGAGCGCTACGGCATCCTGAATCGCGTAGTTGACTCCGACACCGCCGACGGGGGACATCGCGTGGGCGGCGTCGCCGATGCACATGAAGCCATTGCGCCACCATCGGGGGAGACGGTCGAGCTGAACCGAGAGCAACTTCACCTGATCCCAGTTCTGAAGCGACTCCACGACCGTCGCGAGTACAGGCGCCGTACTCGTGAGAGCATCACGGAACGCGGGCAGACCCGCAGCCTGCACGTCCGCGAACGTCCCTTTCGGGATAACCATTCCGGACTGGTAGTAGTCGCCGCGCTCAATGGTCAGAACCATGCCGTGATCGCCGACGTAGCCCAGCGTTGGCGGGGGAGCGTTGTCGGGTTTGGGCAGTCGGAACCACAACACGTCGATCGGTACCCCCAACTCGTGAGGGATGAATCCGGCCGCAGCCCGAAGGAGCGAGCCGCGTCCGTCGGCTGCCACGGTGAGCGGGGCGCGGACGGTAAGTCCGTTGGTGGCGGTCACGCCGACAACCGTGTCGCCGTCGAACACGAGTCCGGTTGCGGTGGTGTTCATTCGTAGATCGAAGCCGGGCAACTTCGCGCCCTCGCGGGCGAGGAAGTTCAGAAAGTCCCACTGTGGCGCGAACACGAGGAAGTTGTCCGGCTCGGGGAGGGTGGTGAAGTCCACGAGAGAGAGCCGTTCGCCGTCGATGACGACAGACATGCCGTCCAGGCGGGGGAGCCCCATCGCGAGGAATGCGTCCCGCAGACCGAGCTCGCCCAACACCGTAATCGTCGAGGGGTGAATCGTGTCGCCTCGAAAGTCTCGAAGAAAGTCCGCGTGTTTTTCCAACACGGTCACGTTGAGCCCGCGGCGCGCGAGTAGGTAGCCCAGCATCATGCCTGCGGGACCGCCACCGGAGATCACACAATCGCGTTCGATGTCCACGCGTGCATACTACGACGCCCCACATTCGCGAGCGCATCATCGGAGGCATCCGAACTCATTCCGGCGCGCTCCTCTAAGCTGTGGATGCCGGAGTGCACCCGAACACAGAAGCCTTGGAAGGGGTCCTGACATGAGTTCTGACGACCATGGGGCCGTACGCCCTACAACCACCTCGCCCGAGATCGACCCGCAAACCGAATTCCCGAAGGGAACGCGTACGGGCTTCGTGTGGGCAGCGACGATCGCGATTCTCGTGCTCCTGACGGTCATGATCATCTTCATCCTCCAGAACCAGAATCGCGCGTATGTGCACTTCTTCGGATGGACGGGCTTTTTGCCGCTCGGTGTTGCCTTGTTGATCGCCCTCGTCGCGGGCGGTGCGCTTGTCGCGTTAGGGGGTGCCGCGCGAATCGCCCAACTGCGACGTCAACAGCGCAAGGTCGCCAAGCGCATCACTGCACGGAAGCCAGTAGTTGGAACTGGCAAATCTTCGACGGGAGCGCCCGCTTCGACAAAGGCGCCCGAGCAGGATGCGAAACGGGGCACCCTTCCCGAGTGAAGAGTGAGATCGATAACCGATACTCTGCCTGAGACGACTACGAAGAGGATCCTGATGACTCCCCAGCGCCCGTTCGCCTACGTTCTGCCCGCTCTAGCGGTAGTGCTCCTCTTGTCGGCCTGTTCGCCTCCGGCACCCGAGACCGCGCCCTCGGCGGCCGCGGGGGTGACCGAGGGTGCCGAAGAGTTTGACCCGGCCACCTGTCTCATTGGCGAGTGGACGATCACAGAAGAGCAGATGCAAGTCTTCTACGACAAAGTTTCGGAGGGTGTTGATGGCATCACGTTCGACGTGCAGGGCGACACCGGTCTGACATTCCGCGAAAGCGATTACTCCTACCTGCCTGACTTCACCCTAGGCATGACAGTTGCGGGCACCCCGGCAAGCGGGACCATCGCTGGTTCGATCAACGGTGACTACACCGTCGATGGCGGGCTGATTACGACCAGCCACGACTCGACTGCGGTCACAATGACTGTCGAGGTTGCGGGCACCACCATGGACGGTGCTGAGCTGTTCGGTCAGATGCTCGCAGCGAGCCCAGTTAACTCGGCGCCCTACGAATGTCAATCGGGCCCCACGCTCGTGATCCAGATGGACACGGGTTACGGGCGTGCACCGATCGAATTGATTCGTCGGGCCTAGACAAAATACTTACGTCGTGGCGAGCGAACTCTTCCACGCGACAAGACCAAGAACCGTGGGACTTGGGTCACGGGCGAGGTCGGCCATCGCGTCATCCGGGACGAAGTAGTTGAGGGCCACCCAACCGCGGACCTGCTCGGACGTGTCATGGGCGAGTTCGCGCAGGACATCACAGGGCGCATGTTCGTTGCGGGCGACGCAGCTCCGCACGCTCGGGTCGGGGTCGTGGGCTAAGTCGAAAAACACATCGTCGGGCGTGTGATAACTGCTGCCGACGGATTCTCGGATCTTGGGGTTGGGGCTCCGGGCGAGCAGACGAAGCCGACGAATCTTGCTCTCCGTGATCGATGGCGCCGGGTGTAAGGCCTTGGCGTCCTCTGCGGTCACCATCGCGGGGGCCATCGCTCGCATTTGGGCGCGCTGAGCTGGTGTAGTGAATCGGATGCACGACACTATTGCTCCTTTCGATCGACGTGCGGTTGAAGAAAGTCACGGAGGACTGCCGCGTGATTGACGCGGGGGTCGCGAGCGGCGTAGAGCAACGTGAGGCGTGGATGCTCGCGCGCGAGATCGCTGAGCTCGTCGACGGTGGCATTCTGGTTGAGTTCGGCCAGATAGCGGCGCCTGAACTCGTCAAGCCTCGCGGGGTCGTGACCCCACCAGGCACGCAACTGGGGGCTAGGCGCAATGCCCTTGAGCCACAGATCCAACTCAGCCCTCTCGCGCGAAACGCCGCGAGGCCAGAGTCGGTCGACGAGCACTCGGTACCCGTCGTCAGTAGCGGGTGTCTCGTAGACCCGCTTGATCTGTAGCTCACCCATCCGCGTTCATGGGTCCAGTTTCGGATGCGCGGACACCAGAGCGGTGTCGACGCCGAGCGGCCCGACTTTCGCGGCTCCGCCGGGCGAGCGGAGGGGCTCAACTCTGCCAGGAAGGGGATCGGCAAAGAAGCGTGCGTTGTCTGCCTGATAGTCGCGCCACTGTTCGGGTAGGTCATCCTCGTAGAAGATCGCCTGCACCGGACACACCGGCTCGCACGCGCCACAGTCGATACATTCATCCGGCTGGATGTACAGAGCACGCTCTCCCTCGTAGATGCAATCCACGGGGCATTCGTCCACACAGGCGCGGTCAACTACGTCGATGCACGGTTCCGCGATCACGTACGTCATGATCTCGTGGCCCTTGAGTGGTCGGCGACGGGAGCTCTATGGCGACGGTCAAACGACACCATGCACAATTCTGGCTCGACGAAGGGAATGAGCCGGGCTTGTGGCTCGGCGCCCTCAAGGAGTTGGTCGATGAGCCCGCGATGGACATTGCAGACGATCTCAGGATGCTCGCGGGCAGCGCCACGGAATGGGCACGCGTGCAGTCGGATCGTTCCGGACTCGCGATCTGATTCAGGTTCGAAACCGAGTCGATCGAAGACTCCCATCAGACCCGGCACCGGATCCTCCTGATCGGGAGCACTGAAGGTCCCGGCCCAGCGTCGACCAGCGTTCGAAGAATCCACGTCTGGGCTCTTCTCGCGGGCAAGGGCACCCGCGAGCACTTCGATGAGCTGCCCACGGGCGTCATCGTCGCGCACGGTACCGGCCGGTGAATACAGCAAACGGGGACGGCCGCGTCGTTTCTCGGTACCAGAACTGCGTTGAACCAGCCGTGCGTCAGTGAGGTGGTCGAGATGGAATCGCGCCGTTGTCACGTGCAGTCCAAGCTGGTCGGCGATGGCGGTTGCATCCAACGGTTCGGGGGAGTGGCGTAGGGCATCCAAGACCTGTCGGCGGCTGACCGACCCCAGTGCCGTGTGGTACTCCTCTGTGCGATCGGTCATCCGAGTGAACCTTGCTGCGTGCCGGCTGCCAAATCCTTCATCGAACCAGCGTACCGGGATAAACCGGATGATGATACGTTTTATGCATGAGCACCAGCGCGACTCCTTCCTTCGACGTGGTCATCGACGACGCAAAAGCGCTAGTGCAAGCACTTCCCATCGAACCCGGGCGGGTGCGGTCGAAGCGGCTTTTCACGTCCGCGGGACTGACTGTTCTTGGTGTGGCGATGGACGGTGGCGCCATCATGCATGACCACGTTGCGGCCGTGCCGATCCTGATCATTGTCGTTGAGGGTCAGGCGGTGCTGGAGGTCGAGCGCAAGAGAGTCGACCTACGAGTTGGCTCGATGGTGCACGTGGAAGGCAACGTTCATCATCAAGTCGAAGCGCATGAACCGACGCGATTCCTGCTCTTGCTTCAGGCATCTCCCCTCAACTGAGCTTGCGGCGATAACTGACCATCGCGGGTCGGTCGGCACAAACGCCGAGCTGATGAACGGAAGAAAGATGAGTGGATAGCTGAAAGCACTGGCTCCGTCGACGCTTTTGGCCGAGCCATGCGCCCACGGAGGCACCCGTGCGAGACCCCATGACGAGGGCGAAACCGACGACGATTGCGACCGAGAAGATGTCGAATTGCCTGGGTCGTATTCGTAGTAGTGATGTGGCCAGACAACAATCGTCTCGAGGCCATACTCGACAATGCCAAGCAAGAGAGAAGATCGAAGCATGCAGTATCTAGTCAACGTCATCGACAGCCGCAGCGAGTCTGGTACAGCTGAGGAGGCAGTCGCGATCGACGCCTTCAACGAGAAGCTCCAGGCAGGCGGGCATTGGGTTTTTGCTGCGGGCCTCGCCGACCCCACAACATCGACGTTGGTCGACGGCCGCGGGGCCGAACCCGTCTTCTCCGATGGCCCGTTCGTGGAAGCTAAAGAGTGGGCGGCCGGTTTTTGGATCATCGAGGCGCCAGACCTGGATGTCGCGCTGAAGCTCATGGCCGAGGGCTCGCGAGCCTGCAACCGCCGGCTCGAGGTACGACCAGTCTTGTCGCCGCCGGCGTGATCGACGCACGGGATGTGCTCACCCGCGCCCATCGGGAGGAATGGGCGCGGGTGGTCGCGACCGTCGCGAAGCGGTTCGGGAATCTCGACACCGCCGAAGACGCGGCGGCGGAAGCCTTTGCCACGGCTGCTGAGCATTGGCCGTCCGACGGTATCCCGCCTAACCCAGGTGCGTGGCTCACGACTACAGCCACCCGCAAAGCCATCGACCGGATCCGGCGCGAGAGCACTCGGGACGCGCGACACAGGGAGGCGCAGCTCGTGTACGACACCGAGGCAGAAGCGCTGGGCGTGATCAACGACGACCGCCTGCGACTGTTCTTCATCTGCTGCCATCCGGCACTCGGGATAGAGGCGCGCGTTGCGCTGACCCTTCGGATGGTCGGCGGGCTCAGCGTGCCCGAAATTGCCCGTGCGTTCTTGGTGCAGGAGACCACCATGGGTGCCCGGATCACACGGGCGAAGGCAAAGATCGCCGCGGCAGGCATCCCGTATCGCGTTCCCGCGGCCGACGATGTTCAACGCCGAGTGTCTGGAGTGTTGGCCGTGCTGTATCTGATCATGAACGAGGGATACCTGGCATCCGGACCCGACACAGCGCCGGTACGCGACGACCTGACCGGCGAAGCTATTCGCCTTACGCGCCTGCTTCATGAGTTGCTCCCGGAGGACGGCGAGGTGACCGGGATGCTCGCCTTGATGTTGCTCACGGATGCACGCAGGGTGGCGCGCGTGTCATCCGCCGGGGAGCTCGTACCGCTGGCCGATCAGGACAGAGGTCAGTGGAGCGCCGCGCAGATTTCCGAGGGGCATGCCTTGGTCCGCGAACGCCTAGCCTCCGGTATGGCGCCCGGCCGCTATCAGCTGCTCGCGGCGATCAATGCCGTGCACACAGACGGTGACGCACCTGACTGGGCGCAGATCGTCGCACTCTACGATCAGCTGGTGGAACTTGATAGTTCACCGATCGTTCGACTCAATCGCGCGATCGCCGTCGGGGAGCGGGACGGATTGGACGTGGGGCTCGCGCAAATCGATACCCTCAACGACAAACTGCAGCAGTATCACCCTTACCACGCGGCACGCGCGGACTTCCTCCGACGGATGGGTAGGGCACCAGCATCCCGCGCAGCCTACGAGGCCGCTATCGGGCTTGCGGGCAACACCGCCGAGGTTGCCTTCCTGACGCGCCGACGGGACGAGGTGGGGGAGTGACGTTGGAGCAGCGGTTGACCGAACCGTGCCGGTCTGTCAATGTGTACAGCGTTCACTTTGAGCCTGGAAGGATTCCATGACGGTTCGTATCGACCTCAATATCTCGCTTGACGGTGTGGCGATGCCGGTCGGCCAAACCGCCGAGAATCCGATGGGCGAACACTGGAGCAGGCTCGTCGCCGCTTACGTCGCTACGAGAACCTTTCGGGAGCGTGTGCTGCATGACGCGACGGGGGAGGGCACCGCGGGCGTCGACGAGCGATACGCGGCGGGCTATTTTGAGGGTGTCGGTGCTGAGATCATGGGGGCGGGGATGTTCGGGTTCCACGCCTATCCCGACGATCCAGATTGGCGTGGCTGGTGGGGCGACGAGCCGCCCTTCCGTGCGCCGGTGCTCGTGTTGACCCACCGAGAGCGCGCGCCGATTGAGTTCGCCAACGGCACCCGGTTTGAGTTCCTCGCCGTGAGTCCCCGTGTCGCTCTTGAGCGTGCGAGCGAACTGGCTGGCGGGGCCGACGTACGAATCGGCGGGGGAGCGAGCCTCGCGCGCGACTTTCTCGCCGCGGGCCTCGTGGATCGCCTCCATGTCGCGATCGCCCCGATTGTGCTCGGCCGGGGTGTGCGGCTATGGGATGACTTGCGGGAATTCGAGAGCGACTTTGCAATCACTTCGGAGGTTGCCGAGAGCGGCGTCATTCACGTCACGTTTACGCGCTGAGCCTTCGAATTCATCACTATCGGCGTCTGCGGAGGTCCTGGCCGCTACGGGGCGGTCCATTGTTGGAGGCTCGCGGTTCCTCGTCTGGTGGAGCTTGGGGGAGTGGCGCGGAGCAGGGCGTCACGGAATGCAGCACCGATGGGGTTTGATGCCTGGGCGACCTTGCCCATGAGGCGGGACTGCGACCAGATTGCTTTGGTGCGCTTGCGCCGTATGTCGCCATAGAGGCGGAGGGCTGAGTCGATGTCCGCGCGGCCCCTCAGCGCAAGGACCAGGGTCGCCGCATCCTCTATCGCCTGTCCTGCGCCCTGTCCAAGGTTCGGGGTCATCCCGTGGGCGGCGTCTCCGAGAAGGGCGGTGCGACCCCGCACGAACGACGCCGGGAGGCGCTTGAGGTCGTAGATATCGTGACGGAGCACCGAGTCGCTCGGTGTGGCCTCGATGACCGCTCGGATTGGCTGGTGCCAGGCTGAAAAGCGCTCGAGTACCGACTGGCGTTCGTCCGGGCGTGATTCACCGGGTGCGGTCGACTCCGTCGCGAACCAGTAGATCCGATCATCGGGGAGGGGAACAATGCCGAAGATGTGTCCGCGGCCCCAGGTCTCGCCGGCCTCGTCGTTCAGGTCGACTGCGGTGGATGTCACCCCGCGCCAGGCGGTGTAGCCGGCGTAGCGCAGCCCGCGGTCGAGCCCGAGTCGTGCCCGGGATTCGCTCCGGATGCCGTCCGACGCAATGACGAGATCGAACGACTCCACGCCACCGGCCGCGTGGATTGTTGGAGCACCACTGCCTGTCACCGTGACCTCCGCCCCGAACCGGAGAGTTCCGCGGGGGAGAGCCTCGACGAGCGCCCGATGCAGTTCGGCTCGATGCAGGCTCCTGATCGAGGGAACCATCGCAGGTGGCATCGCGAGGAGCCAGTCGCCGGACGGCAAGCGCTGTCCGGCCCGCATGTGCGAGATGGCGTCGCTGCTAATCGCCCGGATGCGATCGCCGAGCCCGATCGAGTCGAGCGCGCCGAATGCATTGCCGAACAGAGTCAACCCGGCGCCGACAGCGGCTGCCTCGTCTCGTCGCTCGAACACCTCGACATCATGACCGTCAGCGACCAAACCTGCAGCAACGGTCAATCCGCCGATCCCCGCTCCGATGACTCCTACGCGCACTCGATTCCCTCTTCTCCTGACATGTCCCGAGTTTGTCAGAGGGTGGCAGTCACTCGCATTTGAGCTTTGTACACAGTGGTTGTGGCGTAGCAGGCGGTGCGAAGCGATGGATCAACGCGCCGACTTGAGATCGTCGAGTTGAGTTTGCAGTAGTCGGTTTGCAGCCTCGAGTTCGAGAACATGACGTGCGCCGGTGAGATTCACTCCAGCCCTCAGCAATTCACTGACGCGACGGAGCGTTCCTAGGTCGTCTTCGCTGTAGCGGCGGGTGCCGCCGGAGGTTCGGTCGGGTTCGAGCAAGCCCTTCCTCTCGTAGAGCCGCAAGGCTTGCTCGCCGACCCCGACAAGCTCGGCTGCCACCGCGATCCCGTAGACCCCGCGCGAGCCGGCGATGTCGTTATCTTGCGTTGCCATGAATAATCCCGTTTCGAAGCTTGCATCTATGTGTCTTTCGAGTTATAAAAAATCTATACCACTCGACATAGATTGTCGATGGATCGAACTGACAAGTGAAATGGAGGAGATTCAGCAATGTTGTTGCAACATGACCCATTCCGTGAGCTCGACCGGCTCACCCAGCAGGTATTCGGGACTGTTGCCCGTCCGTCTGGCATGCCATTAGACGCGTGGCGCGAGGGCGACGACTTCGTGGTGGAACTCGACCTGCCCGGTATCGATTCGGACAAGTTGGACATCGATGTGGAGCGCAACGTCCTGACCATCCGTGCAGAGCGACTCAGCCACATGCCTGACGCCGCGAACGCGGTCGCTACTGAGCGCTCGTGGGGTGTCTTCAGCCGCCAACTGGTACTGGGAGACGCCCTCGACACCGAGAAGGTCGATGCCGATTACACGGCTGGCGTCCTGCGCCTGCGCATCCCGATAGCGGAGCAGGCCAAGCCCCGCAAGATCAGCATCGGAACTGGGGACGCACATCGGAAAGAGGTGAAAGGTATCCACGCGTAACGTGGGGAAGTGACCCGGCACCGACGGGGGTTGACGACATGATCCTGGAGACTGCGGAGTTAGCACCGGACACTCGAGACAGCCGAGAATTGCCGCTGCAGGATAGAAGATGGGTGGCGGCCACGTTCGCGGCGATCATGACTGCCTCCGGCTTCGGTGATCGGGTCATCGTTGGAACGCTCTTCCGTCCGACTCAAGACTGCGGGCCCAGTGGCGAGTGGACTCTGCGGTGGCGAGCACCGACGCGACTGCCCATTCATGGGCTGCCCGCGCGGGTTCGATCACCCCCGGTGCAGGGAGTGATCCCATCCAATCCGCCCGGAGCCCCGCTGGGGTTCCGGGCGAACCGGATGATCACTCAGAGGAGGGCTGGGCTGCCTGTGGTCGGTCGGCAGTCACAACGGAAGTCGGTGAGGGCGTCAACGACGTCACGTCTACCCGCTGAGCTTCGGCTATTCGCGTGGGTGCAACGGCCTGGCGGATCACGTCGATAAGCGTCCGCACCGTCTCCTCGAGGTCGGCGTCCTCCGGTAGTTGCTTGATCAGCCAGATGTCGATCACCTGCGCGAGCGCCATAACCATGGCTAGCAGGAGGTCCGTCGGGAGGTCGGTTCGCACAGCGCCGATCTCTTGCCCGATGGTTAGGGTGCGCAATAGCCAAGGCAGCGTTGCACGCTCAGCCTCCTCCTGCGCCGCACTCATGGAGGGCCCCGCGCCACCCGCCAGCCAGCCTCGCAACAATGCGGCAACATCTGGAGTGCTCAGCAGAATCTTCATGAGCCGTAGATAGAGGTCGGCGAGCGAAGCCCAGTATTCGTCGGGATCACCTGCCGAAGGGATCGGGAACGGGCCCGCGCCACCAAGTAGGCTTTGCAGCCTGTCTCGGATGACGTGCGTATAAAGGTCCTCCTTGCCGACGAAGTAGTAGTACATCGACCCCTTGGAGATTCCCGCGGCATTGATGATTCGGTTGAGAGACGCATCGTGAAATCCGCGCGTCGCGAACTCGTCGAAGGCGGCCTGTACTATCGCCTGTTGCTGAGCCGCAGGCAATTTCGTGAATCGGGGTCGGACCATTCTCCTAGTGTGCCGGAGTCTGTTCCGGGAACGACGGAAGCTCGACGCGATCGTGGAAGCTCCTGCCCATTGCCAATTTGGCGACCTTGGGAAGCCCCATCGTCTTCAACACCGAGTTCCTGACGAAAAGTTGGAACCTATTCTTTGGCGCGAAAGCCAGACCCAATCTCTGAGCGGCGTCCTGCTTGGAACGTACCAGTGGGGCCAACCGTGCCTCGTACCGGGCGAACGCCTCACTATGGTCATCGGTTCGCGCGAGTTCCGCTGCCAGCGTGTACCCCTCGACCATGGCTAGCGCCGAGCCCTGACCAGCCAGGAATGAAGGGCCGGCTGCGGCATCGCCCACGAGAGCAATGCGGCCGGTCGACCACGCAGGCATCCGGATTTGGCTAGCCGAGTCGAAGTAGAAGTTCTTCGCGTTGGCCATGACGGCGAGCATCTCAGGCAACTCCCACCCCTTGCCGCCCAGCTTCTCGTGCAACAGTTTCTCCTGCTCCGTGCGCTCGATCGGGATATCCCCGTCGTGCCGCATGGTGAACAGGATCAGGGTGGCATCGTCTCGAAACGAGAGTCGGATGGCCTGAAACCCGACCTCGGCATACATCATGGCGACGAGTTCGTCGCGCTGCGGATACTGTTCCGCATCGAACGCGGCAACCACCAGGCCGAGATACTTCTCGAATTGCTCATCCGGACCGAAGGCAAGCTTCCGGACCCGGGAGTGCAGACCGTCGGCGCCGATGACCAGATCAAAGTCGCGGATGCTCCCGCTCTCAAAGGTGACCCGAACGTGCTTGCCGTCGTCGACGAGGTCTCGCACGGTGTCGCCTAGCAGCAACTCCACTGCGCCGCCGAGGGCGTCGTAGATAACTTCAGCGAGATCGGCGCGCGGGATGCTCAGGTACCGCTTGTTCGACTCAATTACGGCCTCAGGATTGAACGACGCGATCTTGCGACCGTTGCGGTCGATCGCCCTCGCTTCGGCAAAGATATATCCGCGCTTGCGCAGCTCAGGCACGATGCCCATCTGCTGCGCCACATCGAAACCAGCGCCCCAGAAGTCGATCAAGTAGCCGCCGCTGCGCAACGTGGGGGAGTGCTCCACGATCGTGACCTCGTGGCCGGATCTGTTCAACCAGAATGCAAGCGTGGGACCGGCGATCCCAGCTCCGACGATCAAGACTTTCATGAAGCATCCTCTCCATTCATCAGACCACTAGTCTAAACCGGTGGTCTAAAGCCGTCAACGGGCGCACAGAATCATCCGACGGCGGGAATCCAAACGTGTGGTCGGAGAGGGAATGAGATCAGCAGTGGGGAAGGACTAGAGGCGATATTCCCCGGTCGGCTGCCGAAAGAATGCATTACTTGACATAATGTGCATTATCGGAGGTAAGAAATCACTCCACATAGCGTCGGATTGCCTCGGCAGCAACTTCGTGGTCAATCGCGTCCGGTTCCCCTGACACGGTTCGTCGGCGAGAACGATGTCCACGGCGAGGTTCAAATCCCACTCGCGGATAACCTCTACCGCAGTGAGACCGAGCGCCACAGCATTGTCGTTGGTCATGGAAGTGAACTGAACCTCACTGAGCTGCTCGAGTTCAGCCAAAGAGAACTCCGGGATCGGTCGTGTCATGGTGCATCCATCCTTGATGGGAGCCACGGTGCCGTCCGCAGCGGGGTGTAGCCGAAGCGCGGCCAAGACGGCGGCGATCACAAGGCCCAGCATGACGATAGCAAGTCCGACGACCACCGCTAGCACGAGGGCAGTTGACGCCTGACCAGGCTCACCAATTCCGCGGGCTCATAGGGCTCGTCGGTTGCGAGCAACTCCCCCAGCGTCCACCATCTGTGGGCGAGCACATCCACCCGCTCGTCCTCCGTCCACTGAGCATCGGATGGCTCGAACGCATCGGTGACTGCGGTGTAGAACTCCGCATGACCGGTGTCGTGGTCCGCGGCGTCCCACTGGACGACAAAATCGTGCGACCATACGGGCGAACCGAGGTCCGTGAGAACCAGACCGGTCTCCTCCTCGAGTTCGCGCAACGCAGCTTCGTGATGGGTTTCGCCGGGGTCTACTCCCCCGCCCGGAGTCAACCACCGGGCGATTCCGCTGGTGTCCGGCGCCTTCGTGAGGAAGAGAAGTACCCGATCTTTGCGATCGAACAGCAGCACCCTGCTCGTGGCGCGGTTCACGCCCACGATGACTAGGCCTGGAGGAAATCGGAAACGTCGCCCACGTAGCGGGTGTGGTTCTCGGGAATCGGCTCCACCGCGGCAAGAGCAACCTCCGCGGCAAACTCGCTCACGTTGTACAGGCGCCCCGCAGCTTCCTTGCGGGCTTCGATTGCACCGGGGTTGGCGCGCTGCAACAACGTCGCGGTGATCGTGCCTTCGATCATGTCGCCAGATACGACGACGAAACCGATGCCCTTTTCTTCGAGCATCGGAATGAGGTCACGCAGAGCGTCCTCCCCGGCGCGCTTGCTCAGGGCGACCGGGAGGTACTCCGGCATCGTCTCCACGGTCTTGATGAAGTGCGCCTGGTGGCTCGTGACGAAGACGATACGGGAATCCTCGTGGAGCAACGGGAGCATCGCAGTCAGGAACTCGACCTGCGCGTCGCGGTTGAGCTTCATGGCGTAGTCGGCGGCCATGCCGCTCTCCATGCCGCCCGAGGCATTGAGCACGAGAATGTCGAGCCCACCGAGGCTCGAGTGAATTGTGGATGCCATCCGCGCGACGTCATCGGCATCAGTGAGATCCGCGCCGACGGCGATCGCCTCAGCACCCTTCTCTTCCAATTGGGCCACGAGCTTAAGAGCGCGTGCTTCCTTGTTGCGGAAGTTTATGACGACGCGCGCACCGGCCTCCGCGAAGTAACTGATGGTGTCGGCACCGATTCCGCGAGATGAGCCCGTGACGAGCACGCGCGAGCCGGACAGGGAACCAGGAGCAAGAGGATTGGTCACCCCACGACTTTATCGTCGATGCCTGTCCTCGCGTCACAGCGGGGTGGTAGCGTCAAAAGAGCAGCAACGCAGCATCAATCTCAAGGAGCCCGGGATGTTCGTCGATCTGACGCAGTACCTGTGGATACTCTGGCTCTCGCTCGTCGTTCTCTTCATCGTGATCGAGTTGCTCACGCTTGAGTTCACATTCTTGATGATCGCCTCGGGAAGTCTCATCGGCGGCTTGGGCGCGAATCTCATCGGACTTGAGTGGTGGGCACAGATCGGGGCTGCAGCAGCCTTGTCGGGTTTGCTTCTCTTCACGATTCGTCCCCTGTTGCTGAAGACCCTGCACAAAGGCGCAGACCTCACCCCGACCAATCTCGACGCGCTCTACGGGATGTCCGCCCGAGTGACGCGAGACTTTGTTGACGGCGCCGGCATGGTCAAGCTCGACAACGGCGAAACGTGGACCTCCCGGGCCGCACCAACTCTCATGCTCCGCGAGGGTGACCGAGTGATGGTGCGTGCCGTGCACGGTTCGACCGTCGAGGTCGAAGCACTGCCGACTGATACTGAATGACCACCCACCGACGAAAGGTGCAACCCCATGCTTGACCCAGGAGCGTTCATCGGCCAGATCTTCGTGGTCATCCTGCTCGCCATTGTGGTGATCTTTGTACTCGTCATCCTCTTCCGCGCGATCCGTATCATTCCGCAGGCCAACGCGGGAATCGTCGAACGCCTTGGCAAGTATCACAAGACTCTGACGCCTGGCCTCAATATCTTGGTGCCGTTCATTGACAGAGTCCGGCCGCTCATTGATATGCGCGAGCAGGTCGTCTCGTTTCCCCCACAACCAGTGATCACCGAAGACAACTTGGTCGTTTCGATCGACACGGTAGTTTTCTTCCAAGTAACGGATGCCCGTGCCGCAACCTACGAGATCGCGAACTACCTCGGCGCCGTCGAGCAACTGACGACGACCACCCTTCGCAACGTCGTCGGCGGTCTCAACCTCGAGGAAGCCCTCACCTCTCGCGACAACATCAACGGCCAGCTCCGTGTGGTTCTCGACGAGTCAACCGGTAAATGGGGAATCCGCGTCGGTCGAGTGGAGCTCAAAGCGATCGATCCGCCCCTCTCCATCCAGGATTCGATGGAGAAGCAGATGCGCGCGGAGCGTGACCGTCGTGCGCAGATCCTCACCGCCGAAGGAACAAAGCAGGCGGCCATCCTGCAGGCGGAAGGTTCGCGTCAAGCAAGCATCCTCGAAGCCGAGGGCTACGCGCAGGCGGCAGTTCTTCGTGCGAAGGGCGACGGCGAGGCGATCGCCACCGTATTCGGGGCAATCCACGCGGGCAATCCGTCGGCTGACCTCCTCGCCTACCAGTACCTTCAGACGCTGCCGAAGCTCGCGGAGGGCGATTCCAACAAGATGTGGATCATCCCTTCGGAACTCACCGAAGCGCTCAAGGGAATCAGCGCCGGATTCCTCGGCGGGGCGAACGGACCAGCTCGCAAAAATGCGTCGCCGACCACCAAGTAGGGTTCCGGCGGGCGATAGCTACCTCTCCCCCGCTGCTCCCCGGGTGTTCGCACACCGTGGACTTGCGATCGAGGCGCCAGAGAACACCCTCTTGGCCTTTGCACACGCCGTTGCTGCGGGCGCCAGCTACATCGAGACCGACGTGCACGCGAGTTCTGACGGTATCGCGGTGGTCGCACACGACCCCGACCTGAAACGTATCGCCGACCGCGAGGTGCGGGTAGACCACCTCACGTTCGGAGAGTTGCGACGTATCGACCTCGGCCACGGACAGGTGTTCTGCTCCCTAGCCGAAGCATTAGACGGCTTCCCGGAGACGCGGTTCAACATCGACATCAAGTCGAAAGCCGCAGTGAACCCGACGGTCGCAGCCATTTTGTCGGCGCGGGCGAGCAAGCGGGTACTCGTGTCGTCGTTCGATGAGGGTCGCCGTGTCGCTGCTCTGCGGGGGCTGCCGGGTGTCGTCTCCTCGGCGTCGGCCCGGCGGTTCGTGATTGCACTTCTCGCAGGAAAGCTTGGCATCTCCCCCATCGTCCGCGGCGCTCTTCGAGGATTGGTTGCCGTGCAAGTTCCCGAGAAGGCGCTGGGTCTCCGCATCACCACGGCACGGATGATCCGCCGCCTCCACGACGCCGGTGTCGAGGTACACGTTTGGACCGTGAATGACCCTGTGCGGATGGCAGAGCTGCTCGATCTCGGCGTGGACGGACTCGTTACTGACCGAGCAGACCTTGCGCTAGCGGTTGTTGCGGAGCGTTCGCAACCTTCTTGAATCCCGGATGTTTCCTGTGAACTCTCTGTGAGAGTGCGCGCGCTTGAAAGCATTTGCCCAGCTTGTGGGTCTATACCTATAACGACCGCATGAGAAGGGGGCCACACAATGGCAGACCGGAGTTTGCGCGGAATGAGACTCGGCACACAGAGCTTACAGAGCGAAGTGGGCGTGGAGTTCTCCCCGCGAAAGAAGAGCACGTACCGCGCAGCGGACGGAACCACCTTCGAGGTGGTGTTCGCTGCTGACGCAGAAGTTCCCCAGCAGTGGGAATCTCCCAAATCTGGTCAGGAGGGAATCCTCCTCGACAGCGATGGACAGCAGGTAGTTCTCGACGAAACCGAGACCAAGGTGCCACGTAGCCACTGGGACATGCTTCTTGAGCGCCGCACGCGCGCCGAGCTTGAGGAATTGCTCCAAGAGCGCCTCGCCTATTTCCGCTCCCGCAAGGGTCAGGAGAAGATCGGCGCTTAGGCGTCGCACTTCAGGGTCGCCGCAATCCCCACGCGGTGACCCTGAAAAGTGCCTCAAGAACGATGCCCAGATGCATCTTCGATCGCCCCTTCACCCGCTCCACAAAGGTGATGGGGTGTTCTTCTATCCGGTGTCCGGTGCGTTCAAGGCGCCACGCGAGTTCCACCTGGAAGCAGTAGCCCTGCGACGAGACCTCCGTGGAGGCAATGTTCTGCAGGGCCGACACCCTGAAGACGCGGAACCCAGCGGTGATGTCGCGGATGCTCGATCGCAGCATCCATCGCGAGTATGCGTTACCCGCTCGCGAGATGGCGCGCCTGTGCCGGGGCCAGTTGAGCACCGACCCGCCATCCACCCACCGCGACCCGATCACCAGGTCGGCTCCGTGCGCGGCCAGTTCGAGCATCGCGGGCAATTCGGCCGGATCGTGCGAACCATCGGCGTCGATCTCGACGACATACGTGTAGTCCTCCGCGATCGCCTGCGCGAAGCCTGCCAGATAGGCGCCGCCGAGGCCCGCCTTTCCTGCGCGATGTAACACGCGGATGCGGGCATCCGTGGCAGCGAGCCGGTCCGCGAGTTCACCCGTACCATCGGGGCTCGCGTCGTCGACAATGAGCACGTCCGCCGACGGAACTGCCGAGCGCAGACGAGCGACAATCGACGCGAGGTTGTCGAGCTCGTTGAATGTCGGCACGACGATGAGGGTCTCAGGCACCGCGCTTCTTCCTCGCACCGATCCCGCCAATCACGAGACCGGCGAGACCGAGCGCAGACACGAGCCACTCGAACTGTCGGCCAAGGAAGACTGCCGGGGTAATAGTGGAGCTCAGTGCGACGTCTTGCACCATCGTTCCGACGGTGAACCACGGCAACTGCTGCACGATGGTGCCATCCGGCGCGATGACTGCGCTCAGACCCACCGTCGAAATGTTGACGACGCTGCGCCCGAGTTCCATGGCCCGGATGCGGGCGATCGCGAGTTGTTGCGCACTCTCATCGGTGTGACCGAAATCGGCGGTGTTCGAGGATGCGAAAATCACTTGCGCCCCTTGCTGCACTGACTCAGCGAGTATCTGGTCGTCGACGATGTCGAAGCAAATGTTGATGCCCACGATGACTCCGTTGACGTCAAAGACCGTATCCGTGGTTCCCGGTGTGTACTCGCGACCGATGAGATCGATGAGATCCGGGGCGAACGGACGCCAAAACGAGCGATCGGGAACGTACTCACCGAAGGGCACAGGGTGCTTCTTGTCGTAAAGGTCGAGCGCGCCTTTTCCCGCCTCCCAGAGCACCGCGGTGTTGTAGTACAGGCCGTTTCGGTGGGTAACGCCCTGCGCAATGAGTGGTGCGTGCATATTGCTCGAGATGTAGTCGAAGACGCCCGCGGTGTAGGCGTCAGTGAGCGGGTCGGCGTAGGTCGTGCCCTCAGGCCACAGCACCACGTCGACTCCCCGCTCGTCGAAGAGTGGCGTCGTCGCGTCGAGCTGTGCCTGGAGCAACTGGTTTGCTGTCGAGCCGTCGAAGTATCCGGCCTTACCGTTGCCCTGAGCCGCGGCAACACGCATGGTGCCGTCGGCGACGACAGGCCAGGCTGGCAGAGCGACGAGAACAGTGCCGAGTGCGACGACGGCGGTGACGCGAGCGAGGCGTGGTACTCCCCCGAACCGAGCAACCTCGACGGATGCCGCGACCAAGAGCACCATCGCGAATCCCGTGCCCGAGATCCCGAGCCACGGGAACAGCGATGACAGGGGGCTGTCGGATTGCGACATCGCGAGTCGCCCCCAGGAGAACCCGCCATACGGCCACACGGCCGACCATGCCTCGCGGGCGGTCCATAGTCCGGCGAGAACCACCGGGAGTAGCGCAAGCCTGCCGAGCGACGTCGGCCAGACGCGCGGAATCCAGCGGTACGCGAGAGTCATCGCGACGGCGCCGAGTCCGACGAACAGCGATTCGAGGAATGAGAGCGCAGTCATGGGCAGCAGGCCGAGAAAGAGAGAGGCCCATTGGATGTGGACGAGATAGAAGGCGAGGCCGGCGACGAATCCGACCAGAAAGGCGCTGCCAGCCCGGCGGCCGACGAGAGTGACGAGCACCATGGCTACTGCCACGAGGGCGAGAGGCCAGACGCCTTTGTCGGGGAACGCGGCATCCATGATCGGTCCGGAACCGGCGGCGACGACGAGTGCAGCCCACAGCGGAAGGATCGGCTTCGTCATGCGACGCTCGAATAGGCGACGATGCCGCGTCGGATGGCATCGAGTGCGGTGCGCGCGGTTCGCCCGACTTCGCCGTCAGCCACGACGGAGAGCTGGTCGAGGAGGTCGATGGTCTGCTTGGTCCAGCGCACGAAGTCACCGGCGGCCATGTCAGCCTCTTTCAGCACCGCATCGAGGCTCGTGCCGCTGGCCCAGCGATACATGGCGAGGGCGAGACCCGTGGAGAGGGGCTGACTGCCGGGGAGTCGGTGCTCCCGCTCGATGTCGTCAAGCTCGCTCCACAGAGTGCCGGTCGCATCGAGGGCTTCGCGGAAGCGCCCACGCGGCAGATACCGGTCGCCGAGCTGGCCTTCTTCTCTCCGCGGTTCGTAAATGAGGGTCGTCGCCATTGCCGCGAGGGAGGCCGGGTCGAGTTCGTCCCAGAACCCGCGGCGCAACGATTCGGCCACGAGGAGGTCACGCTCCCCGTAGATGCGGCGGAGCATCCGGCCGTTCGCGTTGAGGGTCAACTCGCCGCGTTCGCCGGGGAGCAGGTAGCCGAGTTGGAGCAGCACATCCGTGACCCGGTCGAAAATCTTCGCGACAGCGCCAGTGCGGGTACGGATCTGGGCGGTGAGCTGATCGACATCACGCTTGAGTCGCCAGTAGCGTTCGGCCCAGCGGGAGTGCGACTCGCGTTCCGGGCAGGCGTGGCAAGCGTGCTGTTTGAGGCGGCGGCGTAAGTCGACGAGGTGACGCTGGCGCTTGTCTCGGTCGGCGCGAGTCGCCGTGGTGGAGATCCCCTTGCGCTCTAGGTCGGTGAGTTCCCGTCGGATCTTCGAGTACTCGGCGAAATCACCGAGATGACAGGTCATCGACTTCTCGTATCCGTCGAGGGAATGCTGCTGCGATCGCACCTTGTGCGCAAGGTCAACGACCGCACGGTCGGCTTGGAACTGCGCGAAACTCGACTCGAGAATCTCCCGCGTTCGCTCTCTACCGAACTGTTCGATGAGATTGACCGCCATGTTGTAAGTGGGCTTGAAGCTCGAGTTGAGCGGGTAAGTGCGTCGGCTGGCAAGTGATGCGACCGCCTGCGGATCGAGACCATCGATCCACTGGATCACCGAGTGGCCTTCGACGTCGATGCCGCGACGACCGGCACGTCCGGTGAGTTGCGTGTACTCCCCCGGCGTGATGGGAACGCGGGCCTCGCCATTGAACTTCTCGAGTTTCTCAAGCACGACAGTTCGCGCGGGCATGTTTATACCCAGGGCAAGCGTCTCGGTGGCAAATACCACCTTGACCAGCTTCTTTTGGAAGAGCTCTTCGACCACCTCTTTGAAGGCAGGCAGCATTCCCGCGTGGTGGGCCGCGATTCCTCTCTCGAGGCCAGTGAGCCAGTCCCAGTAACCCAGCACGGCGAGATCCTCGTCGAGAAGGGTGCGGCAGCGTTCCTCAACAATGGCCCGGATCTCGTCGCGTTCCGTCGGGGTGGTGAGCCGGATGCCCGACCGCAGCACTTTGGTGACTGCTTGGTCACACCCCACCCGACTGAAGATGAAGAAGATCGCCGGCAGCAGGTTCTTGCTATCCAGAAGTTTGACGACGTCTGGACGCTCAATGCGCTGCTCCTGGGGCCGACCGCCGCGCGAGTGATACCTGCCGACATCCTTCATCTGGCGTGTCCCGAGCGTACGGCCTCCGTAGCGGGCCATCTGCACGAGCTCGGGGTTCACGCGATGGGTGGCAGCCAACCCCGACGAGTCGAAGAGATCGATGAGCTTGCCGCGCATGAGGATGTGTTGGTCGAGGGGAACCGGTCGCTCCTCCGAGACAATGACCTCGGTGTCGCCGCGCACCGCCTGAAGCCAATCGCCGAACTCTTCGGCGTTGGAGACCGTGGCGCTCAGGGAGACCATCGTCACGTGCGAAGGCAGGTGGATGATGACCTCCTCCCACACTGCACCGCGGAATCGGTCGGCGAGAAAGTGCACCTCGTCCATCACCACGACCGCCAAGTCGCGCAGCAGATCAGAGTTGGCGTACAGCATGTTGCGCAGCACTTCGGTGGTCATCACGACAATGCGCGCGTGTGAGTTGATGTTCGTGTCACCCGTGAGCAGCCCAACCTGACTCTCGCCGTACTCGGCCTGAAGCTCTTGGAACTTCTGGTTGCTCAGCGCCTTCATCGGAGCGGTGTAGAACACCTTGTCCGAGGTCTGCTGCATTGCGCGGAAGATCGCAAACTCGGCGATGATCGTCTTGCCTGCACCAGTGGGAGCCGCCACGAGAACGCTCTTGCCATCCTCGACCACCTCGCACGCCGCGAGCTGGTACTCGTCAAGGTCGAATTTCTGGGCAATGCGGAAGGCTTCGAGCAGCGGATGCCCCTTCCGCCTCTTCGCGGCTGCGAATCGTTCGGCTGGGCTCAGTTGGTCGGTCACAGTTCAGCCACGGGAAGATTCCCGGCGGCGGCGTCGACTTTGGCGAGACGTCGGGCGACCCCTCGGTCGTGAATCGTAGCGACGAGAACCGCCGCAAAATAGAGCGCCACCATGGGGATCGCGAGAAGGAACATCGATGCGACGTCGACTGCGGGAGTCGCGATCGCGCAGAACAGTGTGATGACGAGAATTGCCACCCGCCAGCCCTTGAGAATCGCCTTCGCAGAGAGAATCCCGACGAAATTCAGCAAGACGAGGAAGACCGGAAGGACAAACCCGACCCCGACCGCCAACACGAGCTTGATGATGAAGTCGTAGTAGTACTTCGCGTCGAGCAGGATCGAATCCTCCCCCGGCGTGAAGGAGGCCAGCAACTCGACCATGTGCGGGAACAGCAGCCACCCGACGAGGCCACCCGCGAGAAACAAGGGCACCGCAGAGAAGAAGAATCCGAAAGTGTACTTCTTCTCACGGCCGGTGAGGCCGGGTACGAGGAAGGCGAACACCTGATAAAGCCACACAGGCGACGCGATGAGGATGGCGGCGGTGAGACCGATCTGCAAAGTCAGGTCGAACGCGCTCGACACGGTCGTATAGCTAATCGTCGCGTTGTGATTCTCGGCAAGTTGGGTGATCGGTATGCGCATGCCGTCGCGCACGAAGTCTGTGACGCTCGTGAAATCTATTCGCCAGCCGATCAGGCTCGCGAAGAATCCCCAGTTCACGAACGAGATGACCGAGGCAACTACGATGGCGATCGCAGAAATGAACAGCCGCTTGCGCAGTTCGCGAAGGTGGTCGCCCAGCGACATGCGCTGGTCGCTTTTCGTGCGCCACCGGCCGCTACGGGTGGCCATCGAGACTACGGTTTCGGCTTGGTAGTGGGATCGGTGTCCGTTGGCGGCGTGTCTGCCTTTGCCGGGACGTCATTGCCGTTCTCGTCTTTCATGGTCTTCATCTCGCCGCGGAAAATGCGCATCGACTGCCCGAGGCTGCGTGCTAGGCCGGGAAGCTTCGGCGCGCCGAACAACAGAAGGATGATGACAAGGATGACGATGAGGTGCGGCCACCCGAATGCGTTGCCGAAAATTCCCATCGCGTGTGTGCTCCCTGCTCTGTCGGACTCGTGATCCCATAGTAACGGGTGCTGGACTAGTACCAGTCTGTTGGCCAGCTTCGGGTCGAGGCGTCGACCGATGTGATGCGACGCGCGCGCGCAATTCGCACCCGGTGGCGTTCGCTGCGACGACGGGCGCGGTGAGCCTTCCGCGCGGACTCGCGCGCTCGAATGTCACGCACGTCCGCGAGAACAGCAATGGTCTGGGCGGGTAGCGGCATGTCCTCGATATCGAGAAACTCGGCTCGTTCGGCGAGGGTGCCGACGTCGTCGAGCAGCGTCATCGCCTTGCGGAACAGCCGCCACAACAGCAGCGTAACGGTGGCGAGCAGCAGGACCGCGAGACCGGTCCAGATCAGCACCCAGGCCCACCACGTCATGCGTGATACCGCGCGGCCCCGGCCGCTGCCCATTCAGCCACAATCGCACGGGCTTCGGCCGGCTCGACAACCGTTGCCACACCGGGCATTCCCGCGATGAGCCGCTTGAGGCCGTGATAGTGCGAGACCCGTACGGTTGTCCGCAAGCGGCCATCCTTTTCGATGCCCTCCGCGTTGTCGGGGATGTAGTCGGCCAACAGAGGCGCGGCACTTGCAGCGATGTCGATCGTCACGATGAGATCGTCTGCCGAGCCCTCGAAGAGCTTGTCGGGAAGCGCGACGTCACTCGCGTCGTGCGTGATGGACTCAGTGGTGATCTCGGGGTTCGAGATGCGATCGAGGCGGAAGGTGCGCACCGCCTCGCGCACATGGTCCCAGCCCCGCAAATACCAGTCGGCATCGACGGACTCTACGCGCAGAGGATCGACTCGACGTCGCTCGGCCTGCCCTTGCGAGTTCAGGTAGTCGAAGGAAAGCTGAAGACCCTTGGTCACCGATTCTCGTGCGAGCGCGAGTGTCTCGTCGGCAGCGGAGGCTTCGACGGCAACCTGGCTCGGCTCGGCCGATGCGCCCCGGGAGAGTTTGGCGGTGAGGGTCGCTATCGCGTCGCGATCGGCGTGCTCGGGAAGTGCGGAGAGGTACTGAAGCCCCGCGATGAGCGCGGCGGCTTCCCGCGCAGAAAACCGCGGCGAGTCGTCGATGGCGACGAGGTTCGTGAGCACGATTTCATCGTTGTCTTCGAAGTCGTCCCAGGCGATGTCGAAAAGGTCTCCATGCTGATAGGTGGCAGTCTCCCCAGGGATACCGGATACCCCAATGAGGCGAACTGCTTCCCGGATCTGTTCCTCGGGCACACCGAAATGCTGTGCGGCAGTTGAGACACTCACTCGGTCATGGTCCATGAGGTAGGGCACGAGCGACAGCAGGAAGGCGAGCTTGTCCTGTGCCTGACGTGGCTTGGCGCGCTCAGCCATGGTCTGCCGCCGTCCGCTCGAGTCGAGTGCGCACCGCGTCGCGCAATTCTGGTGGGGAGACCACCACGGCTTCCGGTCCAAAGCTCGCGAGCTCGTCGGCGAAGATGTTCGTGTCGGAGTAGTGCAGTTCTAGGGAGCCGGGTGCTGCAACACTCGAGCCTCTGCGTCGACGCAAGCGGGTCGCGGCATCCGTGCCGGGCTGAACGTCGACGATGGCGGTGTGGCTGTTCCAGACGTCCTCAAGTTCGAGCAGGGCCTTGTCTTTCGTGTCGGCGGGCGGTGCGGGGAACGTCTTTGCCAGGGTGGCGACTTGACTCACGATGCGCCGCAACAGGAAGGTCTTGTTGGTGCCGCTGTCGACATCCTCCGCGTAAAGATGCCAGCGACCTTGATGCTGCACGAGCGCGAGCGGGGCGACAGTGCGCACCGTCGCTTCGGCGTCGCCGGGCTTGAGATAGGCGAACCGCACAACTTGCCGCTTCTCCAGCGCAGCGCTCAATGGCTCGAACGCAGCGTCGCGCACACGTACGCGAGGGGCGTAACTGAGGACGGGTTCGGTAGTCGCGACGCCGAGTGAGCGCAGCTTGATGATGGCACGCCGAGACTCCCCCGAGATCGACCCTTCGCGCCACACCATAGCCGCGAGATTCAGCAGGGTTGTCTCTTCCGGCGAGAACGTGATGTCGGAGGGCAGTTCGTAGGCACCGCGCGGGATGCGATACCGCAGGTTCTGGTTGTTTCCGGCCTGACCTGGGCTGTCTATGGTTTCGAGCGGCACCCCAAGCTCGCGGATGTCGTCTTTGTCCCGCTCAAACTGACGCTCGAGGTTCGAGTTATCGCCCGAGTGCGAGAATTTTTGGCTATAGCCCTGAACAGTAGAGAGAATCTCGCTCTTGGTGAGACCCGAGTCGGTTGCCAGAAGGGCAAGAACGAGGCTGAAGAGTCGTTCCTCGACGGGAACCCTGATCGACGAACCTTCTGCTGGCACGAGTGAAATCCTAATCTTTCGAGGTCAGGACACCCGGCCAGTGTCGGTAATTCGGGCGACTATCCGATACCCAGAATGTCGAAGACGAACACCAGAGTATCGCCATCAGCGACACCCGTGGGTGCTTGACCGGCAGGGTAAGAGTCTGCGCCCGAGACCACGACGAGCAATTGCGAGCCGACCTTCTGCCCGATTACTGCCTTCGCGAGACCCGCGGGCAGGCCGGTTCCGTCCGGGGCGATCTCCTGTGCGGTGAGCGACGAGGGGGCGTTGCTGTCCCACGTCGACAGGAACGTCTTCTTGGCACCCCAGACGACCCCGGTCATGTTGGCGATGACCCGGTCACCCTCCTTCACGACCGTTCCGTTGCCCTGCTTGAGAGCCACTGCCCCGAGCCCGCCCGGGATCGGGCCAGCTGGGAAGGTGATGCCTGGGCGACCGTTGGGAGCTAGTACAACCGCCGGATAGCCCGCCTGCGGGATCTGATCCGCACCGTTTGCCTTGCCAAGGAATGCTGACGTGATGTCTGACACGACGACGAGGGACGACTTCGGATCGAGCCCGATTGCGTCGCTGCCGAAGAGTTGCTCCGCCGTACCCGTCGAGATCACGCGTGATCCTTCAGTTGCGCACGACATTGCGGCGGTGAAGGGGAATGCGCCGTCGGTAACGAAAAGTCGAACGCCGAGGCCGGTAAGGGGGCCGCCGCTCTTGGTCTGAATGGCAGCCCCGGTAGCGGCGTCGTAGATGCTGAGCGTGAGCTGTACTCCCTCATCGGGAGTCACCTGCCTACCATCGCCCTTGACCAGGATGGAGAGCTCGGCGTTCTTGGCCACCAGTGGTGTCGGGAACGTGGCCTGCGGGTCGGCGCCGAGTGCTCCCGCCGCAGTGACGAGAGTCGCGTTGCCGGTTGACGTGCACGACGCGTACGGCGTGGGGGTAGAGGAACAGGCCGCGAGGGATGCCAGAAGGCCAGCGGCCAGGGCGACGCCGACGAGCTTGCGCACAGGGACTCTTTTCGTGGAAGGGGACAGCGTCAAAAGAACACCGGAAAGTACTCTACCTGTCACTCGGGTCGACATCTGGAGCGGCGGCGGCCGCCGCGGCCTGAGCCTCCCGGGCGGTCTTGCGCAGTCGCTTGTCGCTCACTGTGCGCTCCCCCACAGATCCGGGGGTCCACGCCTCGACGTCCTCGTCGCTGTAGTCAGATTTCGACGCTCGGCGCTTCAACGCAGGCAAAATTGCGCCTGGAGCCAGTCTTCTCGCTGTCATCAAGAAACCGGTGTGGCCGATCATCCGGTGGTCAGGCCGCACGGCGAGGCCCTCAACGTGCCAAGTGCGCACGAGCGTCTCACTGGGACTCGGATCGGTGAACTGCCCGGATGCCCGGATCGCCTCGGCGACTCGCGAAAGCTGTGTGACGGTTGCGATGTAGCAGACGAGCACACCGCCCGGGGTGAGCGCCTCGGCGCATTCGTCGATGCACTCCCAGGGGGCGAGCATGTCGAGAACGATGCGATCGACGGACCCGGCCTGCACTGTCGCGGGCAAAGCCTCCTGGAGGTCCCCCACGGTGACGGTCCAGTTGTCGGGCGTCGCACCGAGGAACGTGGCGACGTTGCCTTTGGCAACATCAGAGAACTCCTCGCGCCGCTCGAAGGAGTGCAACCGGCCCTCAGGGCCGATGGCACGCAACAGCCACAACGACAGGGCTCCGGAACCAACTCCGGCCTCGACGACGGTGGCGCCGGGGAAGATATCCGCCTGACCGAGGATCTGCGCCGCATCTTTGGGATAGATGATCGCCGCGCCGCGCGGCATCGACATGACGAAGTCGGTAAGCAGCGGCCGGAGGGCGAGGTATTCGATGCCGTTGCTCGAGGTCACTACCGAGGCATCCGGTTGCCCGATGATGAGATCGTGGCTGAGCACCCCACGATGGGTGTGGAACGAGCCGCCGACTTCGAGCGTCACCGTGTTGAGATGACCTTTGGGACCGGTGAGTTGTACACGGTCGCCGACCTTGAACTCACCGCTTTGACGGCGCAAGGCGCTCATCGCGCGGCCACTGTCTCGAATACACCGGCGAGATCGGCGAACGTCCGGCCGGCGAGAGTCGGCCACAGCACGTGGGCGACATCGTCGGGCAGATCGACCATGAACGGGACGCCAATCACTACCGACCCGGCAGCACTTGCCGAGCGGATGCCCGGTTCAGAGTCTTCGATGGCGATGCAGTGTGCGGGGTCAACGCCCAAGAGTTGCGCTCCGCGCAGGTAGGGCTCAGGATGCGGCTTGCTCTCGGTCACATCGTCGCCGGAAACGACGGCGTCGAATCCCACGAACCCGAGGCGATCGGCAACGTGATGGGCCATGCGACCGATCGACATCGTCACCAGTGCGGTGGGGATCCGCTGCTCTCGGAGTTCGGTCAGCAGTGCGAGCGCCCCCGGTCGCCACGGAATTCCGAACTCGATGAGTTGCTCCATGACCCGGTCGGTCAACTCATCGATGATCTCGACCTCAGGAAGGTCGACGCCCTTCGCCTGGATGATCCGCGCCGAGTTGAAGAGGCCAGATCCGACGAGTTCGAGGGCCTCCTCGTGAGTCCAACTGCCACCGTGCGCCTCAATAAGCTCGGTCTCCGCCGAAATCCAGTACGGTTCGGTGTTCACGAGAGTGCCATCCATGTCCCAGAGGACGGCGGCGGGAAGGATGGGCCCACGGCCGCCGGTTCCGGCGTGCCGCGAAGCGGCGGGGCTGCCGTGCGGTTGGGGATGGGTCACAACGCACCATCGTAGTTCTATCCTTGATAACAGCCCCGTCATCGGACGGGTCAGGTAAGGGGAACCCGTGACGGACCAGTTCGCGAGCGGCAGACTCCTCGTGGTCGCTTTCGAAGGCTGGAACGACGCGGGCGAGGCAGCGAGCGGTGCTGTTCGCGCGCTCAAGGAGCTGCTCGACCTCTATCCCATTGCTGAAGTCGACCCAGAGGACTACTTCGACTACCAGTTCAATCGCCCTTCGGTCGCGACCGACGAGAACGGGGATCGCCAGATTGTTTGGCCCGGGGTCACGATCTACGGTCCTGTCCGCCCGAACAGCGCGCCTGTCGCGAGTCTTGCCGACGATGCCGCGCTCCGAGTGAGTGGCGACAACAGCGCAAACATCTATCTTCTCCTCGGAACCGAGCCTTCCCGCGGCTGGAAAACCTTCACGCGCGAGATCCTCGATGTGGTGGAGCTCAACGAGATCACGTCGATCGTGTTTCTCGGGGCCATGCTCGCGGATGTTCCGCACTCCCGCCCGATTTCCGTGTTCACGAGCAGCGAGAACGCCGGGGTTCGGTCCCAACTCGGTATCGAACGCAGCGGCTATGAAGGCCCCGTCGGCATCCTGTCCGTACTAGGAGACTCTGCCGAAAAGTCGGGCATAACGACGATGTCGATCTGGGCATCCGTACCGCACTACGTGCACAATGCGCCCTCACCTAAAGCGACTCTGGCGATACTCGACAAGCTGGAGGAGATCGTCGACATCGTGATCCCTCGCGGCGAGCTCATCACCGAAGCCCAAGCGTGGGAGAGCGGTATCGATGCGCTGGCGGGTGACGATGACGACATGGCGTCGTACATCGAGCAGCTCGAGCAGGCACGAGACACCGTCGACTCCCCCGAAGCGAGTGGTGAGGCCATCGCGCAGGAGTTCGAGCGCTACCTTCGACGCGGTGGGGACGGCAAGCCCGGGGACGGCACCGCAGGCGAAGAGCCGTGGCGGCCCAAAGCCGACTGAACCTCTAGCCGAGATCCACCCCGAGTAGGGCGGAGATCGCAGTTCTGTCGACGACTCCCGCCGTGTCGATATAGGCGAGGGCACCCGGGGTATCGAGGTCGTGGGAGAGGATTTCCCGTAAGGGGTCGGCGAGCTCTCCGGGTGGCATCTCCCGCCAGCGTGCGAGCCGCTCTAGCGCGTCGGTCAGCACGGCGTCCGTCCACTCCCAATCCTCGCGATAGTGGTGTGCGAGTAGGGCGAGACGGATGGCCCGGGGGTCGACACCCGCGGCGGTCAACTGCGACACGAGCACGAGATTGCCGAGCGACTTACTCATCTTTTGGCCCTCGTACGCGACCAGGCCCGTATGGACATACAGCTCGGCATGCGGGTGTCCGATGAGCGCGGCGGTGTGCGCCGCTGTGTACTCGTGATGGGGAAAGACGAGGTCGTGACCGCCACCTTGCACGGTCATCGGGAGGTGAAGAAACTCCCTCGCGATGACGGAACATTCGATATGCCAGCCTGGGCGTCCCGGGCCCACCGTGCCGCCGGGCCACGATGGTTCGCCAGGCCGTTCACCCCGCCACAGTACGGGATCGAGCGGGTCGCGCTTGCCGAAAGTGCCAGGGTCTCCCCCGCGCTCAGCAGACAGGGCCAGCATCGTGTCGCGATCCAGCCGACTGATCTCACCCAGGTGCCACGGGGATGAAGCGCCTGCCGCCGCACTGTCGAAGTAGATATCCGGCCCCAGCCGATAGGCGTCACCGTTGGCCAGCAACTGCTCGACGGCCGCCGCAATTGCGTCGGTGCTCTCGGTAACCGCGACATAGTTGTCGGGCGGGATGATCGAGAGGGACTCCATGTCCGTGCGGAACAGATCTACCTGTGATGCCGCAAGAGCGCGCCAGTCGACCCCGGTAGCAGCGGCGCGCTCGAGGAGCGGATCATCGACATCTGTGACGTTCTGCACGTAGGCGACATCCTGACCGGCGTCCAGCCACAGTCGGATCAGCGTGTCATAGGCGAGGTAGGTGGCTGCGTGGCCGAGGTGCGTCGCGTCGTAGGGCGTGATGCCGCAGACATAAAGGCTCGGACCAGACGGAGATGCGGCCTCCACGAACGACTGCGACGCGGTGTCCCACAGGCGCGGTGTCGGGCCATGGCCGATGAGGTGCGGAACCTCGGGTCGGCTCCAGGACATCACAAGTCCAAGCGTAACCACTTCGGCATGGGGCGCCGCACCGTGCTCTGGCTAGAGGGGCTGAACGATCCCGAGGGACAGCAGGACGATCAGGGCGGAGCCGAGCAGCACCCGATAGATCACGAACGGCAGGAACGAGTGTCGCGAGATGTACCTCATGAGGAATGCGATTACCGCGTAACCGACCACGAACGCGACAACCGTGGCGACGAGCGTTTCTGGATACCCATAGACGCCCTTCGGGGCTCCGAAGCTGTGCACGAGCTCATAGAGCCCGCTGCCGAACACCGCCGGAATGGCGAGTAAGAACCCGTACCGCGCTGCCGCTGGGCGCGTATAGCCGAGGGCGAGCCCCGCCGACATCGTGGACCCGGACCGAGAGACTCCCGGGACAAGTGCGAGGATTTGCGCGAGGCCGATGAGGATGCCATCCCGGTAGGTCATCTCGGTAATGGTCTTGACCCGTCGACCGAGCAGGTCCGCGACGCCGAGGACGATGCCAAACACGATGAGCACGATCGCCGTGATCCACAAATCGCGGAAGTTGGTCCGGATGTATTCCTGCAAGAGGAACCCGACGATGACGATCGGGATGGTGCCGATGATGATGAGCCATCCAAGGCGCACATCCGGGTCATCCTTGGGGATGCCTTCGGAGTGCGCACCCTTGCTCGACCCGAAGTGCCGGAACCAGCGCCCGATAATGCGAGCGATGTCTTTGCGGAAGTACAGGATCACGGCGAGTTCGGTGCCGATCTGGGTGATTGCCGTGAATGTCGCGCCAGGGTCCTGTGCGTTGGGGAGGAACAGCCCAGCGATGCGCAAATGAGCGCTGGACGAAATCGGTAGGAACTCGGTAAGGCCCTGAACCAGTCCGAGGATAACCGCCTCGATAAAGCCCATGGGATCCTCCTGCTAGTAGTTCGCGAGCAGGTCTCCGAGAACCCGCCTGCCAAAGACTAATGCGTCGAGCGGCACGCGTTCGTCAACACCGTGGAACATGCCAGCGAAGTCTAGATCTGCAGGCAGCTGCAGTGGTGCAAAACCGTAGCCCTTGATCCCGAGTTTCGAGAGCGCCTTGTTATCGGTTCCGCCCGAAAGGAGGTAAGGCAGTACGGGTGCTCCCGGGTCGGCGGTCGTGAGAGCGCCGACCATGGCGTCGACCAATGGACCGTCGAAGGTGTTCTCGAGCCCGAGGTCGCTGTGAAGCACGATGATCTCGATGTCGTCGCCGATCAGTTCCCGTACGTGCGCGAGCACTTTCTCCTCGTCGCCCGGAAGGGTGCGGATATCGATAAGCGCTTCCGCGGTATCCGGAATCACGTTGTGCTTGTATCCCGCCTTGAGCAGGGTCGGGTTCGTCGTCGTGTGCAGTGTGGCCTGGATGAAGCCGGCCGCGGAACCGGTGCTCAGCACGATCTCGTCCGGACCCGTTGTCAACGGGTCGATCCCCATGATCTCTGCAATCTCGGCGACGAGTTGCTCCGTGGTGTCGGTGAGTTGCACTGGCCAATCCTGTTCGCCGAGTGTGGCGACGGCGCGAGCGAGCTTGGTAACGGCATTGTTCCGGATGACGCGACTCCCATGTGCAGCGGTCCCCCGCGCCACGAGTTTGATCCACACGAGAGCCTTCTCGCCGGTCTGCAGCAAGTACGAGCGGCGACCGTTCAGATGGACCGAGTAACCACCCACCTCGCTGATCGCCTCCGTTGCTCCAGCGAAAAGGTCGGGGCGGTTGTCGACCAGATAGTGCGAGCCGAATACCCCACCGTTCTCCTCGTCCGAGAAGAACGCCACGATCAGGTCGCGTTGTGGCTGCTTTCCACCGCCGAGGATGTCTTGGAGCGCCGTGATGATCATGGCGTCCATGTTCTTCATATCCACGGCGCCGCGGCCCCAGAGCAGCCCATCCTTGATGACGCCGCCGAACGGGTCGACAGTCCAGTTTTCGGGATCTGCCGGCACCACATCCGTATGACCGTGGACGACGAGCGCGGGCTTGGCCCGGTCGGCACCCTTTACCCGGGTGATGACGGTCGTACGGCCGGGCGCGGCATCCACATATTCAGTCTTCAGGCCCATGCCTTCGAGAATCGCGCCCAGATATTCGGCAGCTTCTGTCTCGCCGTTGGAGCGACCTTCCCCATAATTCGTGGTGTCGAACCGGATGAGGTCGCGGGCAATTCGGGCGGTCTCTTCAAGCTCATCGGGCTGCGTCATTTGCCCACGCTATCAGCGTGCTATTCTCTTACCTCGGTGCTCCTGCAAAGGAAATCCACTGCGCGCGGATGGCGGAAATGGCAGACGCGCTAGCTTGAGGTGCTAGTGCCCGTATAGGGCGTGGGGGTTCAAGTCCCCCTTCGCGCACAAACGACTGAAGACGCCCTTACGAGGGCGTCTTCTTTCGTTAAGCCGCTCGGGGCCTCGTCTGGCGCTGCCGTCTGGCGCTGCCGTCTGAGTTGCCGTCCGGCGCCGTCTGGCGCTGCCGTCCGAGCTGCCCTCCGTTCCGGAGGACGCCGCGCCGTAGCTTGGTTCCCAGCCCGCACTCGGGCGGCGTGCCATCCTCCGCATCGGTGACTGGTGCGCCGCGACCTGCGCCGCGACCTGCGCCGCGACATGCGCCGCGACCTGCGCCGCGACTTACGCCGCGACTTCTCCAGCCAGCGTTCCGTAGGCGGCGGTCACGAGGATCGGGATGTGGTCGGACGAGCCGCGTGGCATGGTCTCGACGTTCTCGATGGTGAAACCTTGGGACGTGACGAAGTCGAAGTGCCCGCGGAAGAACTTGTAGGCGGTGTAGGTACGCCGGTCGCTGAGCGTGAGGTCGTAGCCCGACCGTGCAACCCGGTCGGAGAGGCCGGTCTGAAAGAGCGGATAGTTGTAGTCGCCGACCATGATGATCGGCGCTCCTGAACCTAGCTCTTGCAACAGTTCGTGGGCAGCCTTGATCTGCTTGCGCCGCAACGAGTTGAGCGCTGTCAGCGGGGCGGCGTGGAACGAGGCAAGCACGAGTTCGTGGCCGGAGTCCCGGTCGATGAGCTTGGCCCCCACGAGACGTTCGGGCGTGGGCGAGAAGATCATGTCGTGTAGTGATTTCTTGAGCCCGAACGACTGGCTCGCGAGCTGCTCATAACGGTCGCGGCGGTAGTACACGGCAAGACCGAGCCGGTTGCTCTTGGTGGCATCAGCAAGGTGCAGATCGCCGATCTCGGCCGGCAGTTCCGCTGCGATGCACTCTTGGAGGCACAATGCGTCGAGGTCTGGGGTTTTGGCGAGCTCAACAAGCTCCTTCATTGCCCGGTTTTTGCGGAGGTTGTAACTGATGACTCTGATCACGGACCTGCGTACCTTCCCAAACGAAGACACCAGCCTAAGTGCCACGGCGACTATTCGACGTCAACCATAGATTCGACTGGCCGTAAGGGATGACGCTACTGGGCGGTCGTGCTCTCGACGCTCATCACGAGGATGACGCGATCTGCGCTGTCGGTTGGCGGTTGTTGTGCCGCGTTGCCGTAGCGCTTGCCCAACACGACGTAGAAAGCACCCTCGGGGTCGGGTATTACCTCGACGAGCTTGCCCCGCACCTCGAGATAGTGAAACGGATTCTCGGGGTCGATGATCGAGAGGCTCATCGATGGGTTCTGCACGAGATTGCGGTACTTTGCCCGCTTCGTCGTGTGGGTGAAACGCAGGTTCTTGCCGTCGAACTGGAACCACATCGGGTTCACCTGAACCGTGTTATCCGGTCGGATAGTGCCGAGGTGCCCATAGTTGGGAGCGTCGAGAAGTGGAAGGTATCGGGCAGGAATCAGGTCTGAGCTCATGTCTGGCTCAACGCTCACGCGTAGCGAACACTTCCCAATCGAGTGCGAATGTCGAAGAGTTCGTTGCCCCCGATGGGAATCGCGCCCTCGATTCCCTGCCGCAAGAACATTCCCACGGCCGACTGCGTGACCGCGACGGCGGGAGCACCCCGCACGGTACCGAGCTGCGTGACGGAGTCGTCGATCGCGTCATCCGGAAGCACGATGACGAGCGCGGTGAATTTGATCCGTAGGGCACGCGAGAGCACTTTGACGCGCGAGGCGAGGTCATGCACAGGCTGCTCCCCTGCCACAGCATCACCGATGAGTTCGCCGCGCCGAACGCTGACGGGGCCGCCGAAATCTTCCGAGAGCATGGCGAAGAGGCCGGTCGGGCCGAGCACGATATGGTCGATCTTCTCGTCGGGGCCGTCCGTCGCGACGTCGTGCCAGACGGTGTACCCGATGCCGAGGGTGCTCAACGTTCGAGCGGTCGACTCTTCTGCCAGTGCGTCGGCAAGCGTGTGCCGGATCTCGCGTGGTGCGCTGCGCACAAGGGCGGGATCGTACGGATCAGGAACAGCTACGCCGCGCCCGACCCACTCCCGCAGTTGATCGAGGTAGCGCTCGCGTCGCCAGCCGCCCGGATGCCCGTGCGAACGAGTACTAGGACGGGTGTCCTGTCTCGGGCGTGCGGCCTGAGCAGTAAACGCCGCGCGGTCTTGGGATGCTCCGCGACCAGCGTCGTACGCGGCGCGCTTCTCGGGCGTGCTCACGCGGTCCCACGCACGCTGGACCGCATTGAACTGCTGGGGATCACCACCCGTATCGGGGTGGGTGTCGCGCAAAGCCTTCCGAAACGCGCGACGGAGTACTTCGTCCGAAGCGGAAGCGGCGACCCCGAGCACCTCGTAGGGGCTCGCGGACAAAGGGCTGTTGGGCACGGTTCACAGGATAGCGAAGCGATCTTGGAGCGCGCCGCGCCCGGCCGGTTCCCGGTTTCGCGGCGTAGCTTGGTGACGTGACCACTATCGCCGAGATTCCCCTGACTACCATCGACGGACAGACGACCTCGCTCGCCGAGTATCGCGACAAGGTGGTCCTCATCGTCAATGTTGCTTCTCGCTGTGGCTTCTCATCGCAATACGAAAAGCTCGAGGCGTTGCAAAAGGCCTACGGCGATCGTGGCTTCACGGTCCTCGGTTTTCCCAGCAATCAGTTCCTTCAAGAACTGGGTACTACCGACGCGATCAAGGAGTATTGCTCGCTCACCTGGGGTGTCACGTTCCCCATGTTCGACAAGATCAAGGTCAACGGTGGAGGTGCGCATCCGCTCTACAAGAAGCTCACGCAGACGCCAGACGCCAGTGGGAAAGCGGGAAAGGTCTCCTGGAACTTCGAGAAGTTTGTGCTGACCCCGAACGGCGAGGTGCACCGTTTCCGCCCCAAGACCGAGCCGGATGCGCACGAGATCGTGTCGCTTATCGAGAAGTCGCTCCCCGCATAGGCTGGCTGGGTGCGCCTCTTCCTCATCCGTCACGGACAGACTCCCGCCAACGTTGCAGGGACTTTGAACACCGCGGCGCCCGGCCCGGGCTTGACTCCCCTTGGCGTCCGGCAGGCGGCGATGATCCCCCAAGCCCTGCGCGACACCGCAATCGACTCGATCTATGTGAGCCGTCTCGTGCGTACACGTCTGACCGCGACTCCGCTAGCCGTCGATCGCGGGCATGAGGTGCGGGAATTGCCGGGCATCCATGAAATCGAGGCGGGCTCCCTAGAGGACCGCCACGACAAGGCCAGCGTGCGCGCCTATTTGGAGACTGCTTTCGCGTGGGGAACTGGTGACCTGTCCCCCGCCATGCCCGGCGGCTTCGACGGCCATGAGTTCTTCGGGCGGTTCGATGCCGACATCGCGACCATCGCCTCCGAGAGCGAGAACGCCGTGGTCGTTAGTCACGGCGCCGCGATCCGAGTCTGGGTGGCGGGACGTGCGATCAATGTGCCGAGGTCGTATGCGGGCGAGCATGAGATCGGCAACACGGGCGTCATCGAGCTTGAAGGAAGCCCCGACAAGGGATGGACACTACTTTCTTGGCAGGGAACACCTGTCGGCGGTGCTCGATTTGCGGATCCCACGGCTGAAGACCACACGGGCGAATCGCTTACCGACCTCGACTGACATCCCCGGGTCTAGCGGCCGCCGCCGCCTCCGCCACCACCTCCGCCACCGGAGAAACCTCCACCCATCGAGCCGCCGCTGAAGGTCGAGCCGAAGCTGCTACCACTGCTCGACCATGAACTGCTCGATGAGACCGGTGGTGAGATGGTGGTTTGGAATCCGTTGATGGCGCTCGAAAATATGCTCGCGTTGAAAGCCGTATCGCTGACGAACCAGTCCGGTTGCTGCGAGGGATCGGCTTCGACTCGAAGCGCGAGCTCCTTCGACCACTGGTCCTCAACGCTCCAGAGCACAGCCCACGGCAAGAGCTTCTCGTAGAGCTTGATCATTTCTTGGTTGTTGCCGACATCGATGCGCTCGGCGCCCTGAGGGCTCTGCAGGTACTCGAGTCGATCCTTCTCCGCCAGGGTGAGGTACATCTTCATACCCAGCAAGTACTCGTGAGCCTCAGCACCCTTTGCCGTCAATCGAAGGGGCCTGCGAGCCATGATCGCAGTGACGATGAAGGCGGCGGTGCCCACCACCACAGCAGGTCCGAGATACACGCTGACGGCGAGGAACATGCCCGCCGAAATGACAAGCGTGGCGATCGCGACGATGCCCAGTGCGACCTGTATCCCGACGAAGAGCATGCCCACTCCCTTGCCGGGTGGACGTTCCCGGTAGCCCTCGGTCTCGAGCGACTCGTTCGCCTTGGCTCCGAGTGCGACGAGTGCGCGCGCTTCGGTCTGTTGAGAACTGCCAAAGGGGCTCGTCACGCCCGGCTCGGGGTTATTGCCGAAGATAATCGCGATGATCGCGTCATCTTCGGGATTCGTCTTCTCCGAGCCCAGATATTGCAAGGTATACGGTTCGTCGCTGCCTTCGACTGCATACGCGAGGATGCGGATGTTCTTCCGCACCGCAAGGCGCACGAGCGCAGCCGGGATCGCCGTGAGCGACCGGGCTTCTAGGTAGGCGGACTGGAGGATCGTAATGGCTGGGGGTTCAGAGTATTGCGGGATGATCGTGCCGCGCCCGGGGGCACCCTTGCCCGATCGCACCCTTGCAACTATCGCGCCGGCGAGGGTGCCGAGCCCCAGAAGTCCTAGCCCGCCGGAGAGCAGATCGACGTACCACGGGATCGGGAGCACTACGCCGCGAGTGGGAACTGGAGCAACGAAGGTCCCTTTGTCGAACCCCACCACGAGGGTGACGTTCTCCCCCGGGCCAAGATCATTGACCCCTACCGCGAAGTCCGTGGGGGTGGTGGCGGTGACATCGCAGGTGTCGGTTGCGTTGACCGGGCCGGCATAGCACGCAGTGTTCCCCGACAACGAGCTCTCGAGTGTCGGGTCGACGTGAAGCACACCGGTGACGGAACCGAAGGGCTGCTGCCATCCTGTTCCGTTGATGTCCCAATAGAACTCGTCCGAGTTGGTGTCGGAGAACGAGCGGACGACGTTCTCTTGCCAGTAGCTGATGACGTAGGTCGTTGCCCCGTGCACGAAAGCATCAGTGCCGAGAGCCACTTCGAGGAAGGAGCCGGTGTTGGTGATGTCGTACGGGACTGAATCACCATTTTCGTCGACCACCGACTCCACTGTGGTGCGAAGATCGACACCGTCGTAGTCCGTGGGGATGGCCCGAACGATCCCTCGGTTCTGATCAAAATCGGGGAACACCGCGACTATCGTCTCGACCACGTGAAGGCGCGAAGTGCCGTCGTCGAGACGAGAGAGGGTGAAGTCGGCGTTGAACGAGTCGAAGGTGAAGTCAGACGTATCGGCATGGGCCGCGCCCGGCACGGCGAGAAACGTCAGGGTGAGGAGAAGAACGGGACCCAAGAAACGGCGCACAGGTTGAGCCTAGGTCAGTCGCGCCAGCCGAGGGGTGCTGCAATGTCTTTCATGATGGTGGCAAGTAGTCTCGCGTTGTACTCGACGCCCAGTTGGTTGGGAACAGTGACGAGCACAGTGTCGGCGGCCCGCACCGCGGCATCCGTGCGCAATTGCTCGACAAGGTCGTCGGGCTCGCCCACATAGCTCTTGCCGAAGCGAGCAAGACCACCATCCAGATAGCCGACCTGATCTTGGCTATTGCGTTCTGAGCCGAAGTAGTTCCGGTCCGCCTGCGTCGTGATCGGAAGGATGCTGCGGCTCACCGACACACGTGGTTGACGCTCGTGGCCAGCGTCCTTCCATGCGGTGCGAAAGATCTCGATTTGCTCGGCCTGGAGTTCGTCGAAAGGCACGCCCGTGTCTTCCGTGAGCAGCGTCGAACTCATGAGATTCAGGCCGCGTTCCCCCGTCCACTTGGCGGTCGCACGGGTCCCCGAACCCCACCAGATGCGGTCCCCCAAGCCCGGCGACTGCGGCTGAATCGCCAGTACCCCGTCGCCGTGCGCCGCGCGCACGACCGGCGCACCGTCGATAGCGGCCCGAAATAGTTCAGTCTTCGCGCGAGCGTCGTCGGCAGCGTCCCTGCCCTGCGCCGGAACGTAGCCGAATGCTTCGTAGCCGTTGAGCGCCGATTCGGGCGAGCCCCGGCTCAGCCCGAGCTGGAGCCGACCGCCGACGAGCAGGTCTGCTGCTGCCGCATCCTCTGCCATGTAGAGCGGGTTTTCGTAGCGCATGTCGATGACTGCGGTACCGAGTTCGATTGTCGATGTTCGCATTCCCATCGCCGTGAGCAGAGGGAAAGGGCTGGCCAATTGGTTCGCGAAATGGTGAACGCGCACGTAGGCGCCATCGACACCAACCTCTTCGGCGGCGACGGCGAGCTCGACGCTCTGCAGCAGCGCGTCGCTGGCCGAACGAGCAACCGAGCCGGGTATCGCCTGATAGTGCCCGAAGGAGAGGAACCCGATGCGCTTCATGTCAGATATAGCGCATACGTACGCATTGATATTCCCACGCGTACCAGACCAGAACTGCCTAGGCTGATGTACATGACTGACAGCGCATCGAAAGTGCTTGCGCACGAACCCGACGCGCGCCGCTACACCCTCATGATTGATGGGGAACTCGCAGCACTCGTGGACTATGCGATCAACGGCAACGCCATCTCCTTTCACCACACCTATACCCAGCCGAATCTGCGCGGTCATGGCTATGCCGGCGAGGTGGTAACTTTCGCCGTCAACGATGTCGAAGCGACATCTGAGCGACGCATAGTTCCTATGTGCTGGTATGTCGCCCAGTGGTTCGACGAACATCCGGAACGTCAGGGACTGCTGGTCCGTACCGCCTTGTCCCACTAAGGGGGCATCCCCATAGTGGGACTGACCGAGCCCGGATGCCCGTCGCTACAGTCGGGGTGTTACTTAGTACGGCGGGGGGCCGACATTGTCACTTATCGAGCGCGGGAGCATTCCTGCGGGATGGTACCCAGACCAGTCCGGAGCTGATCAGCTTCGCTGGTGGGATGGCGACGCGTGGTCGTCTGAGGTTCGTCCGTTGGTCATCGACATGGTGCCCGACTTCGTCTCCGCACGCACTTCCACCAGCAGGCTGGCGCCGACCCCCGAACGGCTGGCGCCGGCTCCCAACGATCCCAATACGCTCACTCGCAGGCAACTGCGGGAGATGCTCGGGGGGCCGCTCACGACCGAGATGTCGTCCGGTCAAAGCCGCCACTAGCGGATAGAAAAGAAGTATGGCGAACACATCAGGGCTACCGCCGGAAGGCTGGTACCCCGATCGACCCAATGCGACACGACTGCGCCATTGGAATGGCACAGGTTGGACGAACGAGTTTCGCCCGATCGTCGCTGCCCCGACCGCGGAACCTACTCCGGCCGCCGCGCCTGAACCGGTTCGCGAAACCACCGATCAGGCTCGGTCTCGACGGGAATTGCGGGCTCAGGTCGGTTCGCTCGTACATGGCGAGCCAGATACCCCACCTGCGGGAGTAGCCGCTGTCGCGCCAGTCAGTCAGCCTGTTCCGGTGGCTCCATTGGTGCGCGCCCCGGAACCAGAACCGGCCCCCAGACCGGCTCCCACACCTGAACCTGAACCTGAACCTGAGCCCAAGCCTGAACCCGCGCCGGCACCGCAGCCCGCGCCGAAACCTGAGCCCGATGTTCGGTTGTCGAGTGTTGATCGCGCCCGCGCTGCGGGCGGATACCCGCCGATCCGCGAGCAGACGTGGCAAGAGTCGTTCGCCGAGAAGGCCCAGGCGCCCAGCGGCAGCTCGCACAGCCTGGCTGGCTGGCTCTTTGCCACCTCACCTCTCTGGATCGGTGCGCTGTTGATCGCGGGAATGACTGTGCTCGCGATTGTCAATCCACTTCTCGTGCAGGGCGGACTCGCCCTCGTGGGGTTCGCAATGACCTTCCTTCTCGCCCGTCAAGACGTTCGCAATCTCACCGAGCGCGGCTTTCGCGCGCCGTCTGTGTGGTGGGTGCTCCTGCCATTCCTGTACTTCGTTGTGCGCATGGGCAAGGTGGGAGTGCGCGGCCTCGGCATGCTCGTGACGTACCTGTTGTCCTTCGTGGCGCTCGTCGGGCTGCTGTACGTGGCCTTCATCGGAAACCCAGCCCTGCTCTCGTTGATTACGCCATCGATGCCAGCCACATCAACGGCGATACCGACTCCCGTAGCGACGTTGAGCGACCAAGAACGCAACAACCTGCTCACCCCCGACGGTGTCGAAGCGCAGCTTCGCGTAGACCTCGCCAAGACCTTCGATGTCGGTTCGATTGACTGCGTGCCGTTCCCGTCCACGGACGTTGCCGCGACAACGACCTGCGTCGTGGTCCTTGACGGCGTTACCTACAACGCTGGCCTCGAAGTAACACCTAACGAGCCCAGCACGGCCTTCGTCGTCACGGGCATGCTTCCGGCGGGATAGAACGCCGGATCGAGACAGATGAGGGGCGGATGCCCGAGCATCCGCCCCTCATCGCTGCCTCGGTTTCACTGCCACCTACCACCGACGCGCTCGGTCAGTTGCCACCGGAACACCTCCACGGCCGTCGAGGTAGCGGATGGTGACTCGGTAGGAGGGCATGGTCGATACCCTAGACGGGATGACTATCACTGCTGCAGCCGATGGATCCGCACTCGGCAACCCCGGTCCCGCGGGCTGGGCCTGGTACATCGACGATGCAACGTGGGCCGCGGGCGGCTGGAAGCACGCGACGAACAACCAGGGCGAACTGATGGCTGTTCTCGACCTGTTCCGTTCCACCGCGCATGTTGACGACGACCTGCACATCTTGTGTGACAGCCAGTATGTGATCAACTCGGTGACCAAGTGGATGCCCGGTTGGAAGGCCAAGGGTTGGCGCAAGGGCGACGGCAAGCCGGTGATGAATCTCGACCTGCTCAAGCAAATCGATGCAGCCCTGATTGGCCGCCGCTACCGTTTTGAGTGGGTCAAGGGGCACGTCGGGCACGTGTTGAACGAGTCTGCGGACATTCGCGCCCGAACTGCTGCGGAAGCTTTCGCGCGGGGTGGCACACCCGATACCGGTCCGGGGTTTCCTGGTGGCTCGAGGTCTGTTGCGCAAGAAATCGTAGTACCGGTGCGGCCAGAGACCTTGTTCTGACCTCTCGATTAGCTTTGTCGGTGGTACCTGTTCTCATACTGGTATGACCTCGTTGTTGGATCCGACTCGTGCTGAGACGCGGGTGGCGTTCGGCATGGCTGAGGCTGAGGTGGCGCAGCGGGCGGGGTGGCGGTCGTCGGCGTTGGTGTTCGCGGCGATTGATGAGACGTTGCGTGAGGCGGCGGCGCATCCCGAGGTGTTCGTTGATCAGCAGATGCTGCGGGGTGATGCGGTCGAGTTGGCGGTGCGTGCGGCAGCGGCCGATCTTGCAGTGCGGTTGAGCATTGCGGAATCGACGGTGCGGTCGCACGGGCAGGTTGCGAGCATGCTGCGCGCACGGATGCCACGCGTGTGGGCGTGGTTTGTCGAGGGTGAGGTGTCGACGCAGAACGCGCGGGAGGCCGCATCCGTAGTGGTGGAATTGCCGGATGCCGCGTGGGCACAGTTCGACGCGCAGTTGGTCGAGGCGGCCCGCACTCTCACCCCGGCGCGCTTCCGCACGAAGGCGCGTGCGGTGCGGGAGAGGCTGCACCCCACGGTTGCTGAGGAGCGGCACAGGGTTGCGGTGCAGCAGCGCAGGGTGTGGACGGAGTTGGATCGTGACGGGATGGGCTGGCTCAACGCCTACCTGCCTGCCGAGACGCTCGCTCAGGTCACCGCGCAGCTTGACGGGGTCGCATTCGACCTGTTCACCGAGCCGGATGAGTCGCGCACGATGTCTCAGTTGCGGGCAGACGTGTTCACCGACCTGCTGGTCGGGGAGGCTGCTCCGTCGAAACCTGGGATCAGTCTTGCGCTCACGATTCCGGTGTTGACCCTGTTAGGGCGCTCGACGGAGCCGGCATTGCTGGAGGGTGTCGGACCTATCGACCTCGATACCGCGCGACGGCTGGGTGCGACGGCACCCTCGATCACGCGTCTGTTGACCGACCCGATCAGCGGCACGGTTCTTCAGATGGACCCGAAGCAGTATCGGCCGACCGCGGCGATGAAACGGTGGTTCAGCATCCGACACGCGACCTGCGACTTCCCGGGCTGCGGTCGACGTTCCGCGAACTGCGACCTCGACCACACCACCGCCTGGGCTGCTGGCGGCGCGACCACCGTTGACAATCTCGCGCCCCGATGCCGCAAACACCACACCATGAAACACCACACCACCTGGCGGGTCGAGAAACCACCCGGCGCAGTGCGGGCAGTGTGGACAAGCCCTACCGGGAATCGACGGGAAGCGGACCCGCCACCGTTCTAGTTGCGGTACTACGGTGGGCAGTGGAAGGGAATCCATGACTCTCGCTACTCGCAACACCTGGACCCAATGCGACTCGACAACTCTCGAAGGGGACGAACTCTTTCAGGTTGATGCTTGGTGGCGCGCGGCAAATTACCTCTCCATCGGTCAGATCTACCTGCTCGAGAACGCGCTACTGCGCGAGCCGCTGACAAAGGACCACATCAAGCAACGTCTGCTCGGGCACTGGGGAACCACACCCGGATTGAACTTCCTCTACGCACACCTCAATCGGGCAATTGCGGCTCGGCAGCAGCCGACCCTGTATGTGACCGGCCCCGGCCACGGTGGTCCCGGGCTGGTAGCCAACGCGTGGCTTGACGGAACCTATTCCGAGGTCTACTCCCCCATCACGCGGGACGCGATCGGTATGCAGCGGTTATTCCGCCAATTCTCCTTTCCCGGCGGGATCCCGAGCCATGTCGCGCCCGAGACACCTGGATCGATTCACGAGGGCGGCGAACTCGGGTACGCCCTCTCCCACGCCTATGGCGCCGCGTTCGACAATCCCGACCTGCTCGTTGCCACGGTCGTTGGCGATGGCGAAGCCGAAACGGGGCCTCTCGCGACGAGCTGGCACTCCAACAAGTTCATCGACCCACTTCAGGACGGCGTGGTCTTGCCGATCCTGCACCTCAATGGCTACAAGATTGCGAACCCGACAGTGCTGGCCCGCATTCCGGAAGACCAGTTGCTCGACCTCATGCGTGGCTACGGTCACAAGCCGCATCTCGTGTCGGGCGGGTTTGACGGTGAAGACCCGTTGCTCGTTCATGCCCGATTCGCAGCGGTGCTCGATACCGTCCTCAACGAGATCGCGGCGATCAAGCAGCAGGCAGCTGAGGGCACGCTGGAGGGCACCCCGCTGTGGCCCATGATCATCCTCCGCACGCCCAAGGGGTGGACCTGCCCGGCGGAGATCGATGGACTCCCGGTCGAGAACACCTGGCGCGCGCACCAAGTGCCGTTGTCGAATGCCCGCGACACTCCCGCGCATACGCGCATCCTCGAAGAATGGATGCACAGCTACCGGCCAGAAGAACTGTTCGACGCCAATGGCACCCCCATTGCGGCGATCACCGCCTTGGCGCCAGCGGGCGAACTTCGGATGAGCGCAACGCCGTACTCGAATGGTGGGCTGCTGCGACGAGAGCTGGAACTGCCGGACTTTCGCGACTACGCGGTGGACGTCCCCACGCCTGGGGGGTCGATTGCCAGCGCGACGAAGGTTCTCGGAGACTGGTTGGCGGAGGTCATCCGGGCGAACCCCACGAACTTCAGGATTTTCGGGCCCGACGAAACAGCGTCGAACCGGTTGCAAGGCGTCTATGCGGTGACTGACAAACAGTGGAATGCACCGATCTGGCCCGTCGACGAACACCTCGCGCGGGCGGGCCGTGTGATGGAAATGCTCAGTGAGCACCAGTGCCAAGGGTGGCTTGAGGGCTATCTCCTCACCGGCAGACATGGCCTGTTCAATTGCTACGAAGCATTCATCCACATCATCGACTCGATGCTCAACCAGCACGCGAAGTGGCTCAAAGTGACTGGCGAAATCGAGTGGCGCAAGCCCATCGCCTCGCTCAACTACCTGCTTTCTTCTCATGTTTGGCGTCAAGATCACAACGGATTCAGCCATCAGGATCCCGGCTTCATCGACTACGTGATGAACAAGAAGGCCGACACCGTGCGTGTGTATCTTCCGGTCGATGCCAACACACTGCTGTCGACCTACGACCACTGCTTGCGCACCGTCGACTACATCAACGTCGTCGTGGCAGCGAAACAGCCGGCCCCCAACTGGTTGAGCATGGACGACGCAGTCGCGCACTGCACGCGTGGGCTCGGGATCTGGGATTGGGCCGGTACGGAGGTCGCGGGCGAAGAGCCCGATGTCGTACTCGCGTGTGCTGGAGACGTCCCCACTCTCGAGACCCTTGCCGCCGCCGCACTGTTGCGGGAGCATCTACCCTCCCTTAAGGTTCGAGTCGTCAACGTCATCGACCTCATGCGCCTCCAAGCCGATACGGAACACCCTCATGGTCTTCCCCACGGAGAATTCGACGCCATCTTTACCGACAATCGCCCGGTGATCTTTGCGTATCACGGCTATCCGTGGCTCATTCACCGTCTCACCTATAAGCACAGCGGCCATGAGAACTTCCATGTGCGTGGATACAAGGAGGAAGGCACAACCACAACTCCGTTCGACATGGTCATGCTCAATGATCTCGACAGGTATCGGCTCGTGATGGATGTGATCGATCGAGTTCCCGGGCTCGGCGAAACCGCGGCCTCTGTGCGCCAAGAGATGCAAGACGCTCGGATGCGCGCCCGAAAGTACACCCGCGAATACGGCATTGACATCCCTGAGGTCGCGGACTGGGCGTGGTCAGGACTGACCTACTCTTAAGCCATGACTACACCCAGCATCACCATGTACGGCGCCGACTGGTGCAGCGATTGCCGCCGATCGAAGGCGCTGCTCGACTCGCTTGGAGTCGCTTACACCTACATCGATGTCGAACACGACGCCACAGGCGCAGACACTTCACTGGCGATCAGCGGTCGCACCAGTATTCCCGTTGTCGTATTTCCTGATGGAACTCATCAAGTTGAGCCCAGCAATCTCGACCTCGAGACCAAACTGCGCGAGGTAGGAGCGCTCGCCTAAGGGCGGGCGGCACCAGATCAGATGGCGTCGTAGGCCCGGCGAAGCCACCCGACGAGTTCGGCATCCACCTGTGCCGGATCAGTGATTCGCACTCGATGGGTGACCATCGCGTTCCATGAGCCCGCAGCCGCAAGACGCCCAGCAGGTTCGACACCCTTGAGTTTGATCCCCACATCCATCCGGTCGGCGGTGAACGCTACGATCGCAAACTTAGCTGGCAGCTTTGTCGTGGGCTTGACGAGACTGATGTAGGTGTCGGTCGGGGCGATGTTCGTCACTCCGAAGGTGTTCGTCACTGCGAGCAGTGCCTCGAACGTCGGACGCCATCGGTTCTTTGCGCCCGAGAATTGCTTCTCAATGCGATCTGCATCGGGGGCGCGTTCGGTGAAGGTGGCTGCGATTGCCATGGCATGGCCGGAGCCGAGGCCGAACTCCGCTCTGAGCCACGCCAGAATGGCTCCCGTCTTAACGCCGGGCTCGAGGAGTCCCTTCGCCGACGCCAGCTCTCGAAACTCCGAAGGCCCCAGACCGGTCTTCTCCTTGATGGTGTCGAGGTATGCCTGAAAGGTCATGGAGAGAATGTTCCCAGCTTCAGAACCAGAACGAAAGCCAAGGAGCCCGCGAGGTGCGGAATGCAGCATCAAGGGCAGCGGCGGCGCCAGGTTCCCGTTCGTCAATCCGACCGGCTGCCACAAGTGCCGAAGCCGAAACTCCACCCAGATAGAGCGCGGAGAGCTCGTTGATTCGCATGACCAGTGCTGGCGCGGCATCCGTGGGGACAGCAGTTGCGGAGCCGTTCGAGATCGTGAGCGCAAAGGTGCCCGGTGTGAAACCCAGATCATCCACGACGTTGATTACCGTGTCGAGCGCGGCAGCGTATCCGCGGGACGCCAACGCGGCGGGAACATCGAGGATGCGGGTCCAGACGTGATCGTATGGCGCGCGGCGAACAGCTCGCATGTCGGCGACCTGCCACATGACGGGCTCATCGACCGGTCGGTCGGCTGCCTTGAGCGTGCTGACGAGGTCGACCTCGAGTAGAAAGCGCCAGAGAGCTGCATAGGCCTCGTCGGTTTCGGTCGCGAGATAGCTGACGGTTAGCGTATGAGCGGCGAAGTCGGCCGCGCCATCCGAAACCCGGTACAGCGCGAGCCCACGAACTGTCCCGTCCACGTCGTCGTAGCGGATCGCGCGCAGGCTCCTTGCGGCGTCTTTGTCGTCGGTGGTGAGCCCAGTGAGCCCGTCCCAGCGGAGGTCCCAGGCATCAATTTCGCCGACCTGAGTAGCCCGGATTCGCTTGTGTAGTTCAGGCAGCAATTCGCGTAGCTGCTCGGTCGAGATGAAGTGGACACGACCGGGAACAGACGGCCCCGTCCACGTCGCGCGTCTGGTATCGATGGTGAGCTCGGCGGCGAATGTTGCTGGGGCGAACCCGAAACGTCCGTAAATCGTCGACTCGCTCACGGTCAGGGTCGCCAGCGGCAGTCCCAGAGCGGAGGCCGCTCGGAGTTCCGCTTCGAGAAGCGCGCGCGCGATCCCTTTCCGCCGGTGAGTAGGGGCGACGGTGACGGAGCTGATCGCCCACGCTTCGACCTCACGCGGACCGGGGACGGTCATCCGAGTTGTCCAGGAACTCACCGTTGCCACCGGGGTGACGGCGTCGTGAGCGGTGCTGTCCCATACTCCCGTTGTCCGGCAATTCGCGAGCTTCTCTAGAGACGCAGAGATGACCTCATCCCCCGCGGCGGCGATGTGGAAGCCGCGGTGATCTGCACGCAGCCAGGCGGTGAACGCGGTGCGGTCGGTGGTGTCAACCAGCCCAAGCGTGAGACCATGCTGCGCCAACGCCGCTGTCGACTGAGCGTCGATGGGAAGGGTGGTGAAGCTCTTCATCCCCCAAGGCTATTCGGTCGGCAGAAACCACGGCGGGTAGACGGCGACCTTCGTGCCGGTGAGCGCACGAACCCGATCGCGGACTCGATCGTTTGCCACACCGATCAGCTGGATGGCATCGAACGGCACCGAATCGAACGCGAGCACTTCGGCGCCCTCCCACCGATCCGAATCATGCAAACGGGTCAGCGCCCGAGCTATCTCGTCGCCCGTCGCAAACCGCGTGAGACTCGCTGCAGCATCGCCATCGGCGACCACCGCGTCGGGACCGAGGGCCGCGACAGTCGTGACGAGAACGACAAAGTCTACGGATGCCGCGGCGCGAGCGGCGGCCGACCATCGTGTCTCGTCATGGGCGCCCGAAAGCAAGTCTGTCCACAGGGTCGCAGTCGGGGTGAGGTAGAACGGCACGTGATTGGCAACCGACCGAGTCGGCACGACTTCGGCGGTATAGCGGAGCTCCCGCGTCAACGGTGAACTCACATCTACAGTCGGAGTCGCCGACGCAGAGAGTAGCCCGGATTCCAGAACGAGTTCCAGATTTCGGATGTGGGTCACGTGGTAGACGCGCTGTTGAGCCGGGTCGATCGACCTGCGGGATGTGGTGACGCCCGAGACACGGGCGGCACGGGGAACAACGACCCGCCGCGCCGCGACCGGCTTCTCCGGCGGAGCCTTCGGGTAGCAGATGTCGCAGAGCGGAATCTCGAGACCGTGAATGCACTCTGGCACTGTGATACTTCCCACTAAGTTGCGTTCCCTCCGTGGCACAGAAATCAGCGCCAGAGATAACGCTACCCCGCGGGAACTAGTGGGCGGTGACCACCTGGTGGTGCTGTTGGACTGCCGCTGCCACTGACGGCGCGATCAGGCCGGCCCAGTTCCGGTAGGTGCGGCCAGTGCCATCACGCCCAGAAATCTCGGTGGGCTGGAAGGGAATGAACTGAGCATATGGGCGAGAAGCGCACGACATTTCGAGCACGCAATTGAGCTTGCGCACCCAATGATCGGCGAGAACGCCGAGAAGCGGGGGAACCCTGACGACCTTTGACAACTCGGGGATTCCGACTACCAGTACCCGCAGGCTCGCAGGTGCATTCTTGGCGAAATGGTTGAGGAATAACTCAGTCCGTCGGGCCCAGACGCTCATCGGCAGGAGCAAGAGCCGGTCAAGCGAGCCAGACGTAGTGAGAACGACATCGAGTTCACGTAAGCGAGTCACTGAGAGATTGTCGAGCGCCACCTCGACGGTGAGACGCTCCCCTACGACCACGTCAACCTGCACACCGCGCCCGGTAAGTTCCGAAACCTGGCGAGCGATCTGGCCCGCTAGAGCGTCATCATGAGACTCCATCCCATAGCCCATCCCAATTCCCGCGCCGATGAGAAGGATTCGATCCGGATCGGGTCCTTCCGCGTGAACGAACTGCGACCCTGACGGCAGCGGAAGAGTGCGCCAGGATGCTCGCGACCACGCCAGCCAGCGCTCGGCCAGTGGCGCGACCACGGTGGTTCTCAATGATTCAAACATTGCTGCCCTTCGTCCGGGGTCAGTGTATTGCGAGAATCAGTCAATTAGTCATCCCCCAAACGTGGTGCGATGTCTACCTGCCGCGACCTCCGGATGAACCGGCATCGCGCGCCTCCCGGGCCTGCGCCTTCACGGCCCGCTCGGTCTTGATTCGCGCATTGTCTTCCTGCACGGCGGCGTGCGTCGCTCGCTCCACGACGAGCCACTCGGGCTTCTGCTCGAGCAAGGACTTGATCTCGGCGCTAGTCAGGACATCCGGCGCCCCTGCCCTAGCGAGACCCGACGTAGAGATGCCCAGCTTTCGAGCCACCTCGGGCCGGGGATGTGGACCTTCTTTTCGAAGCTCGACAAGCCACGCTGGAGGATTGGTCTGCAACTCGAGAAACTGCTCGCGCGTCACCTCGCCGTCCTGAAACTCCTGAGGAGTCGCGGGCAGGTAGATGTTGAGCTTCTTGGCCGCAGTTGCGGGCTTCATGGTCTGGTCTGGCACGGGTCCAAGGGTAGCCTGTGCCTGTGGTCACCCCTTTGCACGCGACGTTTACCGTGGCCTATGTGCTTGGCGTGACCCCAGGCAAGTGGGCCGGTATCTGGCGCGAACGGATGCCGCGGCATCCGCTTGTCCTCACCCAGACGTCGCCCGCCGATGCCGTGACGAACCTCGTCGGTGGCGACGCCGACGTTGCGCTGCTCAGGCTGCCCATTGAGCACCCGCTGCTGTCCACGATCCCGCTCTATGTCGAGAAGCCCGTCGTCGTCGCTCCCAAGGGCCACGCCATCGAAGCGCTGGACGAGGTTGCGCTCACGGAACTGGACGATCTGCTCGCGGGCGAGTGGCCGGACACTGTGGAACTCGTCGCGGCGAATGTTGGAGTCGCGATCATGCCGCAGTCAGTCGCGCGAGCGCTCAGCCGCAAGGGGGTCATCGCACGGCCAGTTTCTGGCGCGCCCGAAACCCGCGTTGCACTGGTCTGGCGTGAAACGACGCCTGAGGTCGAGGAGTTCATCGGCATCGTCCGCGGTCGAACCCCGAATAGTTCACGCGGTGAACCGACCCCAAAGACGCCCCCGACTCCGAAAACATCGAAAAGCCCGCGGACATCTGCCACGGCGAAATCCCGAAGGACTGCTCGTGGGCCGAAGGGCGCGCAGAAGAAGCGCTAGGGCGTGACGCGCCGCGACCAGAGTGCGGACTGCACTCGAAGTGCAAGTTGCCGCAGCAATGCAGCATCGGTGGGGCTGAAGGTTCGCGGTGACGTGTCGACTATGCACAGGGCGCCGATGCGATGCCCATCGGGTGATTCGACGGGGTACCCCGCGTAGAAGCGAACATTCTCACCATCAGCCCACCCAGAACCGGCGAGACGTGGATCGGTCGTCGTGTCCTCCACGACAAACACCTCTGCTCGCTCAATGGTCTGGCTACAGATCGACGCAGCGCGAGGGATGGGATCTCGCGGCATTCCGACTGCTGCCTTGGTGTGCTGCATGTCGTGATCGATGATCGTGACCGAGGCGCCCGAGGCGCCAAAGAGATTCCTGGCGCTTTCCACGATGTCCTCGAGTTCGGCGTTGGGCTGGTCATCGATACCCAACGCGTCGAGGGCGCGCTGGCGCAATTCCTCATCGAGTTCAATCGGTTGCGCGGCGCGACCGACCATATCCAGTACGCGCGCAAGTTCCGGCGCGATGAGTTGAGCCCAGTCTCGATAGGTGGAGCGTCCCTTGACCATCGTGATGTCACCCTCGGGCGGGTTGAATTCCACGAAAGTGGTGTTGGTGAAGCGAGCACAGGCCTCACGCATTTCGGCGTTGATGATCGCGCTGTGCCGCCGCAGCCGTGCTCGAGAGAAGCGGGGTGTGCCGCCGAGCAAGGGGACGCCCGACTCCACGAGAACGATCGCCAGCCGCGCTGGCGCCGCCGAATGCAACTGTGCAAGCAGCTTGTCCAGCTGACGTCGCCAGCGACGCGCAGGCATGAGGTAGAGGCCCTCCAAACCACCGAGAGTAAAAACAATCGCATCGAACCTCGCCAGATCGAGGTTGTCGAGGCGACGCCACACTTCCGCAGGCGGCGAGAAGGAGTCGCCGATGATGTCGACCGTCGCTCCCCTGCCGGTGCGGGCACTCAATTCCCGCGCCAAGTTGCCGCCGAGCGCCAAGTCATGGGAAAGAGCGCCATAGCCCACAGCGATTCCGGAACCCATCAACAAAATGCGATCAGAAAGAGGGCCGGCAGCATGCACGAGGGGTGGGTCGGTCGGTTTCGGCAGACGGTGCCACGATTGGCTGGATGTTGCGAGCCAAGCGCGCACTAAAGGTATTGCGATCGCATGCGCAATGTACCCCACCATCGTTCCCCTTCGAACGTGGATCGTTTGTGTGCGGACCTCCTGTCATGCCCGCTGTACCCCATGATAGACGGGCGTGGGTTCAGTAGAACGAAATCGCCGGGAGTTGCGTAACCGAGTGCCGAATGACTGTCCCGGTACTCTGACAAGGTGGACCCTCAAGCGCTCGACCTCGCAACGAAGACGCTTGCCGAGGCCATCAACTCGCTCATGAACATGGGTTCCCCATTTCTGCCGATCGTGCTCGTAGAGAGTGGTGGTGAGCGTCGGCTGCAGCGTGTAGTCACCGAACGGGTCGAGGACGCCGCGGACCAAGCGCGACAGCTGGCGGTGTCTCAGCCCGATGCGGATGCCACAGCCTTCGCCGTCGACGGTTTCATCACTTTCAACGGCTCCAGGTTCGAAGGAATCCTCGTCGAGGCGTGGAACTTCCGTACCAGCCGGGGTGCGCGGGTTGGCTTGCGTTACGAGGTGAAGGGCGTCCTCCGCAAGAAGCCATCGCTTCTCGGAAGCCCGCTGTACCTGGGCCACCAAGGCTGGTACGACCCGGAGGAAGGCGAGCCGACGGCAGTCTCCGAACCGATAGCTCAACCCGCGCCGAAGGTCGAGCTTCCGCCAGTTCAACCTCTTCCGCCGGTTCAACCTCTTCCGCCGGTGCAGTTTCCACCCGCAGAGCTTCCGACTGTGCAGTTTCCACCACCCGAGCTTCCGACCGCTCCCGAATACCGAGGTTTTGGGCCGCCGCCATCAGCCGAGTCACTCGCACCCGCAGATATCGCGCCTCCCCCACCGCTGTCGGTGCAGCATCCGGAGGAGTTGCGCACGATGGGGCCTCCTGCTGAGCACCTCGAGACTGTCGAACGTACAGAGCCCGCCGCTTCAGCTGTGCCGGAAACCTATGTCGAACCGCCAGCGCTGCCGAGGGCATTCGGTCCTCCGGCGGCAGTTGATCCTGCCAACCCTCCACCCGTCGTAGTCGACCCGACATTGGCACCGGCCCCCGTGTTCGAACCGCCCGCCCCCGTGTTCGAACCGCCGACGCCGCCTGTATCGGGCGAACCGCACGTGGAAATCCCGACTGGGTCTGGGCCGCTGCTCGATACTGCACCCCCGACGGCGGCGCTGCCCATCGAGCTTCCGTCGTCGCCGGTCGTGGCACCGCTCTATACCCCAGTGCCTCTCCCGCGGAGCGAAACTCCCCTCGGCAACCGCGCGATGTTCGCAGGCATTATGGAACTCGCCACGAAGGGCAGGTCGTTTCCCGCCTTTGCGATCGTGCAGAAAGATGACACTTGGGAACAGGTGACGATGTCCGACTCGAATCTCGCGGACACTGTGACATCTGTGCGCGCCTACGCTCGCACCCGCACCGATGCCGACTTCATCGCCTTCGCCATCGACACCTATGTCCCGGTCAACGGCGTCGAGGTCACCGCGGTGGTTGTTGAGGTCTGGGAATACAAGACCAGGGTCTCCTTCTCGGTAGCCCAGCGATATGTCCCGACCGGAGATCCGCCTTCGCCGCGCCTCAGCGGTCGCCCCCTCATGAGAACGCAGGCTGGTTGGGTGGACGTTGCTTCGTCGATGATGTTGGGTGGCAAGGTGCAGTTCGGTTACCGCGATCCAGAGTCTTCGTGAGGTCGATAGAGGGGTGGCTGCTGGGGCTCGTGGCATCCGTGCCCGAAATCAAACCGCTGTATGACGCAACGCTCGAAGTTGATGCTGAACTCTTTCTCGAACAGTTGAGCGGCTGGGCAAGCCAACGAGGTTACGTGGAGCCTGTAGCGCAGCTGTTGCGCATCCTTGAACGTGACTATGAGCGACGTGGTGACAAAATTCGCGGCATCATCGAAGGCTCCTTCGTCGAGCGGTTGGTCAATGATCCGCTCGCGCACCATTTCGGCCCGCACCTGCGACGCGCTATGCGGCCGCGCGCGCTAGGGCACGGGGATCGCGAGTAGAGCGTCTGATGAGCTCAGCGAATCGCTCCGGTGAGCACGGCGATCGCTGCTCCGATGCCTCCCAGAACGAAGATCGCGCCGCCGATTCCCTGCCCAATCGGAGATTGAACAGCTCGGCCCACTGGACCGATTGGCCTTCTGCGGCGGCTCACGACCCCCTCTGAGATCTTTTTCCGATTGATCACGAAATATGAACCCATGATTACCCCCAGCAAACTCCAGATCAGGATGTAAATCTGGTTGGCGGTCATGACTTCGCCATCTGACGCTCGCGCATCGCGAGCCACAGTGGGAAGGTGAACGCGAATGCGGTCACGCCCGAGAGCAGAATGTACAGCCACGCCCGCTTCATTCCGAGCCGCCGTGACTCGACGACGATAAGGATGCATCCCGCGATCGCCACGATGAGAAGGTCGACTGTGAGCGACGAGACCGCTGGCCCGCTGCCCACCCAGTCGCCGATGAAGTCTCGTGCCTGGAGTATCGCGAACGTGTTGAAAGTCCAGGTGCCGATGAGTCCTAGAGCGGCGAGCACGAGCCAGGTCACGGCAAGCGGGGTCCAGTTCTTGGTCATGTCCCATTGTTGCGCGCTTTCCCTCATGTCCGGATGCCCGACCGCCCCACTACCGTGGGCGACATGCACAACGCGCGCACGGTCGGGGTCTGGGCTCTCGTAGCGGCGATTGTCGCTCCGGTGTGGCTCTTTGCGGGACTGTACCTCGTGGTGGGCGCCACGCAAGTTGGTGCATCGCCTGTGGTGCTGCTACTCGCCAATGTCGCGGCATTCGGCTGGTTCATGGTGCCACTCGCGGTCGTCGCGGCGCTCGTGTTGAGCATCCTTGCAATCGCGAAGAGGCGCGGCAAGGGGTTCGGCATAGCGGCTCTCGTCGTGCTGTTGCTCTCGGCGCTCGCTGTCGTGCTGTTTGTTGCGGTGTCGTTCGGAAGGTTACCCAGCTGACACGACACGCCGCTGCATGTCGGCGGCAATTGACACACTCGAACATATGTTCGAATATGAACAGGTGTCCCCTGCAACCTCATTGACCGCTACGGCGCTGATGGAGCCTGCGTACGACACCGCAGGCGATCTCGATCCCATAAAAGATCTCAAGGCGCGTATCCGCTCGATGCAAGCCAGCAAGCTCGACAGCCGGCTCATCCCCACCCACCCCGCAATCGCCGGGCTGCTCCCGGGCGGTGGGCTGCAGCAGGGTGCTGCGTATTCGCTCGACCGGTCAGCGATGCTGCTTATGACCTTGCTCGCGCCTCCCTCTGCAGCGGGGACGTGGTGCGGCATCGTCGGTCTACCTGAGTTCGGCGTCGAAGCCGCTCAGCACGTCGGTGTCGATCTCGATCGGCTCGTACTCGTGCCGCGCCCCGGTGACCAGTGGCTCGCCGTCACCGCGGCAATTGCCGATGTCATGGGTGTCGTCGTCATCCGACCCCCGAAACGCGCAACCGATTCGAGCATCGCGCGGCTTGCAGCACGACTGCGTCAACGCGGCACAACACTGCTCGTACTCGGCTCATGGCCACAGACGGAGGCTATGTTCTCGCTCTCACACAGCGAATGGCATGGCATCGGCGATGGGCACGGGCACCTCACCGCGCGCGAGGTGACAATCACGGTGACGAGCCGCACGGCGAGCCGTCCACGTAGCACGCGGCTCTGGCTGCCCGATGCGAGCGACACCGTGCGCCGCGCTGACGTTAGGCATGGCGATGCCCAGCACGAACCAGCTCGGCGGTTGGCGTGAACCTCGAACCTCCTCGGGTTGCCGTGCTGTGGTGCCCCGACTGGCCCATTACCGCAGCTACACAACATCACAAGCTTCCGCCGGATGCCGCGATCGCCCTCGTCACGAAAAACCTCGTGTTCGCGTGCTCACCGTCTGCTCGCGCCGAAGGTGTGATGCGCGGACTCCGCGTGCGCGAGGCCCAAGCGCGCCATCCCGAGTTGACCGTGCTCGACTACGACCCCGCACTCGACAGTCGCGCATTCGAACCGATTATCACCGCCATGGAAGAACTCGTGCCGGGAGTGCAAGTACTGCGACCCGGTCTGTGTGCCGTGCGTGTGCGTGGTGCTGCGAGGTACTACGGCGGCGAAAAGGCGGCGGGCCTCTTCCTGTCTGGGCGGGCCGATGAGGAGGGCGCAGGTGGTGCGCGGGTCGGGATCGCCGACGGTATCTTCACTGCTGATCATGCTGCGCGGCGCACCACGTCCGTGCGGATCATCGCCCAGGGCGCGGCAGCCGGTTTCCTCGCACCGCTGGGCATCTCGCTACTGCAGGATCCACAGCTCGTCACGCTGCTGAAGCGCTTGGGCATCCGTACTCTCGGGGAGTTCGCCCAGCTCGCAGCAGACGATGTCTTCACGCGCTTCGGACCCGCTGGCGCGCACCTGCACGCTCTCGCGAGCGGGCGTGACTCGTGGCCGCTCACCCCACGCACTCCTCCGCGTGACCTTGACGTCGTGGTGCACTTCGAGCCGGCGCTTGATCGTGAAGATCAGGTGGCCTTCAGCATGCGCACCACGGCAGAGGAATTCATCGACGCGCTCACCGCGGTCAAGCTCGTGTGCACGGCGATCAGAGTAGAACTCGACTCAGACTCCGGTGAGATGTCGGAACGCGTGTGGCTTCACCCCCACTCCTTCACTGCCAGCGACGTCGTTGATCGGGTGCGGTGGCAGCTGCAGGGCGTGCTCGGGGAATGGCGTTCGGGGATCACACGGGTGCGGGTATCCCCTGACGCGGTTGACGCGATCGGTAACCACGAGAGCGGACTGTGGGGTGCAGGTCCCGATGAACGCATCCACCACGGGCTCTCGCGCGTGCAAAGTATGCTCGGCCACGGCGCCGTTCTCATGCCCGCAATAAGCGGCGGGCGCACCCTCCACGACCGTCAGCAGCTCGTAGCGTGGGGCGACCGGCATGTGGGGGCAAAACCCGTCGATCAGCCGTGGCCTGGTCGACTTCCTGCGCCGCTGCCAGGCACAGTGTTCTCGCCGCGGCATCCGGTGCACGTGCTGTCGACCGACGGCGCGAGTATCACTGTGAACGGCCGCGGTGCGGTGTCTGCGCCGCCCGTACGGTTTTCGGCGACCGGTACCGAGATGCGGCGTCTCACGGCGTGGGCGGGGCCGTGGGGCCTCGATGAGCGCTGGTGGTCTGCCGATGCACGCAGCGCGTGGCGATTCCAGGCGGTCGACGACACCGGCTGTGCGTGGTTGCTCGTGCTCGACGCGGGCGGCTGGTGGGCTGAAGCGCGGTACGACTAACCATGAACTCTCGATAATGGCTTGGAATAATCCCCCGATCCCGTGGTCGGAGTTCGAGAAGAAGCTCAGCGACGCGTCCCGGCCCGGTGCCGCCCCACCGATCGGTGCCGACGGAGGCGATAGCCCCGGCTGGTCATTCACACGCACGGCATATCAACCGCCACCGGATGCCACGGCTCCAGCCCCCGGAACCGTCGTGCCGTACGCCGAATTGCACGCCCACTCCAGTTTCAGCTTCCTCGATGGCGCGAGCATGCCCGAGTCGCTTGCGGAAGAGGCGGCGCGCCTCGGTCTCCACGCCCTCGCCCTCACAGACCACGACGGTCTCTACGGCATCGTTCGCATGGCGGAGGCCGCAGCAGAGCTCGGCAGAACAGCCACGATCTTCGGGGCAGAGCTCTCGCTCGGTCTACGTGGACCACAGAACGGCATCGCCGACCCCGAGGGTCTGCACTTGCTCGTGCTCGCGCGTAAGGAGGAGGGCTACCACCGCCTCGCGGCGGCCATAACCGAGGCGCAATTGCGGGGCGGTGAGAAAGGGCGACCCGTGTATGACCTCGAGGGACTTGCCGAGTGGGCGGGCGGCCACTGGATTATCCTCACCGGTTGCCGTAAGGGTTCGGTGCGCGCAGCGCTGGCAGCGGAACGGGCGGGTGATGAGCTCGACCATCTCATCGAGCTGTTCGGTGCCGAGAATGTTGTCGTCGAACTCTTCGATCACGGCAACCCTCTCGACAGTGCCCACAATGACGTGCTCTATGCACTCGCCCTCGAACGCGACTTGCGTGTCGTAGCGACAGGAAATGTGCACTACGCGACTCCAGAGCAGCACCACCTTCACACTGCGCTCTCGTCGGTGCGTGCCCGTAGGAGCCTCGACGAGATGGACGGGTGGCTGCCCGCGTCCGGTGCGGCCCACCTGAGGTCGGGAGCGGAGATGACGGCACTGTTCTCGCGCTATCCCGGCGCCGTCGAGAACACCGTCATCATCGCGGACGAGCTCAGTTTCGAGTTGCGGTCCGCAAAGCCCGACCTTCCCGACCAGGACGTACCTGACGGCCACACCCCTATGAGTTACCTGCGCCAACTCGTATGGGAAGGGGTGGAGTTGCGGCAGATGGTGCTTGACGACTCCAAGCGCGAGCGCATCGAAAACGAGTTGCGGGTCATCGAGGAGAAGCACTTCGCTGGCTACTTCTTGATCGTCTGGGACATCGTGCGCTACGCGAGGAGCAGGGGCATCCTGTGTCAAGGGCGTGGGTCGGCCGCGAACTCGGCGGTTTGCTACCTGCTCATGATCACCGCGATCGACGCGATCAGGTACGGACTGCCATTCGAGCGATTCATCTCGGCGATGCGCGAAGAGGAACCCGACATCGACGTGGATTTTGATTCTGGTCGGCGCGAGGAGGTAATCCAGTACGTCTTCGACAAGTACGGCAGGGAGAACGCCGCGCAAGTCGCCAATGTCATCCAGTACCGCCCGAAGTTCGCGGTGCGCGACATGGCTAAGGCTCTCGGTCACAGTCCCGGCCAGCAGGACGCGTGGTCGAAACAGGTGGAACGCTGGGGCGCCACGATTTCGAGCGACGACCACGATATCCCCGAAAACGTCGTGGAACTCGCCCTCGAGGTCATGAAGTTCCCCCGGCATCTCGGCATTCATTCGGGCGGCATGGTGCTCACCAAGAGACCCGTGGGTGAGGTCGTACCGATCGAGCACGCGCGCATGGAGAAGCGCACTGTCGTGCAGTGGGACAAAGACGACTGTGCGTGGATGGGCCTCGTCAAGTTCGACCTGTTGGGGCTCGGAATGCTCGCGGCTTTGCAGTACTCATTTGACATGGTGGATGCCGCGCTCGGTGAACGCTGGGATCTCGCAACGATCCCGGCCGAGGAACAGGGCGTATACGACCAACTGTGTCGCGCCGACGCCGTAGGGGTGTTCCAAGTGGAGTCCCGTGCCCAGATGGGGTTGCTCCCCCGGCTCCAGCCCCGCGAGTTCTACCACCTCGTCGTGGAGATCGCTCTCGTGCGGCCAGGTCCGATCCAGGGCGGGGCCGTGCATCCGTACGTCCGACGCAAGACGGGCGTTGAGCAGGTCAGCTACCTGCACCCGAAACTCGAGGGGCCGCTCGCGAGAACGCTCGGGGTTCCGATCTTCCAGGAGCAGCTCATGCAGGTCGCGGTTGCCGTGGGCGGCTGCACTCCCGACGATGCCGACCTGCTCCGGCGTGCGATGGGTTCCAAACGCGGTATCGAGAAGATCGAGCGGCTGCGCGACAAGCTGTACCGCGGCATGGAGTCCAATGGCATCGTGGGAGAGGACGCCGACAAGATCTACGGCAGTATTCAGGCTTTCGCCGGTTTCGGGTTTGCCGAAAGTCACGCGCTCAGCTTCGGCCTGCTCGTCTATGCGAGCGCATGGATGCGTCTGCACTACCCGGCGGCATTCCTCGCTTCGCTGCTGCGCGCACAACCGATGGGGTTCTACTCACCACAAAGCCTGGTCGCGGATGCCCGGCGGCACGGTGTGCAGGTGCTCAGGCCCGATATTCAGCGGTCAGGTGCCTACGCGGGTCTCGAGCCGCTGGTCGAGCAGGGTTCGACCGGGCACGACTCGTGCCTCGACCGTGAGCAGCCGCCCATCGGTCCGTACGACCGCACCGCGCGGTTCGATACCGACGACCATCGCCGGGATGGCAACTTCTCCGTTCGGTTAGGGATCGACGAAGTGAGCGGCATCGGCGAGAAGCTCGCATTGCGCATCGTCGGGGAACGGGACCGTGCTGGCGAGTACCGCGACATGAACGATCTCGTGCGCAGGGTCGGACTCACAACTGCTCAGCTCGAAGTGCTCGCCGCAGCAGGCGCATTCGACTGTTTCGGGCTGAGCAGGCGGGAAGCGATGTGGAATGCGGGCAGCGCGGCCCAGGATCGCGCCGAGTTTCTGCCGGGAACGATCGTGTCGGTGCAGCCGCCGCTTTTCACGATGCCGTCCGATGTTGATGAGCTCATGTCAGACCTGTGGGCAACAGGAGTGTCGACCGACAGCCACCCCGTCGCACACCTGCGTCCGGTGCTGGCGGGGCGGGGCATCCTCACCGCAGCGTCTCTCTCGACTGCAGAAAGTGGCAGACGTATCGAAATCGGTGGAGTCGTCACGCATCGTCAACGCCCAGCGACAGCGAGCGGTATCACGTTCGTGAACATCGAGGACGAGACCGGTCTCGTCAACGTCATCTGCAGCGTAGGGGTGTGGACACGTTATCGCCGAGTCGTGCGTGAGGCGCCGGCACTCGTCGTCAGAGGGATCCTGGAACGTTCCCCAGAGGGAGTAACAAATGTCGTGGCAGATCGATTCGAAGTGCTCGATATGGCGCCCCGTGTGAGGTCACGAGACTTCAGATAGTGGTAAACGATTTGTTACCATCTCGCACCGATTATGAAATACATGGCGCAGTCAGCCCAGTACTGCTATACCGTTGTCTCATCATCGACCGTTCTCTAGGGAGCGGCGGGTGTGGCCTCGAATGTCGGGGCCAGATGAACGCTCCTGGAGGAGTTTTAAATGGCATTAGGCACCGTCAAGTGGTTCAACGCGGAAAAGGGCTTTGGATTCATCGCCCCTGAGGATGGAAGTCCTGACGTGTTCGCCCACTACTCGGCTATCACGACGAGCGGCTACAAGTCACTCGACGAGAACCAGAAGGTCGAGTTCGACATCACTCAGGGACCGAAGGGTCCCCAGGCGGAGAACATCCGCCCCCTCTGATCTTGATAGTTCAGTAACGGAAACGCCCCGGCTCCCATGCCGGGGCGTTTTCTTGTTCTCCTGCCGTTTCGCTCGGCATGAGGACTAGCTCCGGATGCCCTTGCGCAGGTAGTCGATACGGGACTGCAATTGCGTAACCGTCGCTTGGGCGACGGGCGGTCCTCCGCACACCCGGCGGAGTTCTGCGTGGATAAGCCCGTGCGGCTCGCTCGAGATCTTGGCGCGCATCCCCACGAGGGTATTGAGCAATTTCCGCTGCTCCTTGAGGTTGCGGTATAGCGCCGGTTGCTTCTCCTCCGTCTGATCGGAAGCGCGGGTTCGGGCGGCCGACCGCCGAGACTGGCGCTCTTGACGACTCAGAAGCAGCTTCTTTACGTCCTCAGGTTCGAGAAGACCGGGAATCCCGATGAAGTCGAGTTCTTCCTCACTCTCGGGTGCTGCAGCGAAACCGAACTCTTCCTTCCCGAAGTACACGCGATCGAAGTTCGCGTCGGATTCGAGAGCTTCCCAGAGGAACTCGTCAGTGAGTTCCTCGCTCGTCGCCTCCTCGCGATTCTCTTGTTCCAACAACCCGTCATCGAGCAGTTGATCGTCGTTCTGCTTGCGATCGATGGCGTGGTCGCGTTCCAGTTCGAGAAGCCCGGCGAGCCCGACAAGGGCAGGCACACTGGGCAAGAAGATCGAGGCCGTCTCGCCTCGTCGTCGCGCGCGCACGAAGCGCCCTACCGCCTGGGCAAAGAACAGCGGGGTGGACGCCGACGTGGCATAGACGCCGACCGCGAGCCGCGGTACGTCGACGCCCTCCGATACCATGCGCACGGCGACCATCCAGCGCTGCTCCCCTGCGGCGAAGCTCTCGATGCGAGCCGAGGCTTGCTTCTCGTCGGAGAGAACGATGGTCGCGGGTTCGCCCGTGATGTCGCGCAGCAGCTTCGCGTAAGCCCGGGCGGATTGCTGATCGGTAGCGATCACGAGCCCGCCAGCATCCGGGAGCGAATGGCGCACCTCGGTCAGCCTGCGGTCAGCCGCGCGCAGTACCGCTGACATCCATTCGCCCTTGGGGTCGAGAGCTGTGCGCCACGCTTGTGCAGTGACATCCTTGGTGTCTGGTTCGCCGAGCCGTGCTTCCATCTCGTCACCCATGCGTGTGCGCCAGCGCATCTTGCCCGCATACGACATGAAGATGACGGGCCGGACCACACCGTCGGAGAGCGCGCGACCGTAGCCGTAGTTGTAGTCGGTGACTGACGTGCGGATGCCCTTCTCGTCGGGCGCGTAGGTGACGAACGGTATCGGGGCGAGGTCACTGCGGAACGGGGTTCCTGTGAGTGACAGCCGCCGAGTGGCAGGGCCGAATGCTTCGCGGATCGCATCCCCCCAGCTCAGAGCGTCGCCACCGTGGTGAACTTCATCGAGAATCACCAGAGTGCGAGCAGACTCGGTGATCTCGCGGTGCAGGGATGCGCGTACCGCAACCTGAGCATAGGTGACGGCCATGCCGTGAAACCGTCGCCCGCCATACCCATCGCCGTTCGAGTACTCGGGATTGAGGCGCAGGCCCACCTTGTGCGCGGCATCAGCCCATTGTCGTTTGAGGTGATCCGTGGGCGCTACGACGGTGACCCGGTCGATGACCTTTCGTGCGATGAGTTCGACCGCGAGCCGCAGCGCGAAGGTCGTCTTTCCTGCACCAGGAGTTGCCGCGGCGAGGAAGTCGCGCGGTTCGCGGAGAAAGTACTGATCGAGCGCTTCGGCCTGCCACGCCCGCAACTTGTCAGCGGTACCGCGTGCGGCGCGCTCGGGGTATGACGGTGAGAGGTGTTCGGCCGCGAAGGTTCCGACGCTCGGTGTGAACACATTCGTGCCGGTTGGGGGGACAGTGCTCACTTGAGAAGACTTTACCGGAGAGCCCCGACACTCCGTCGCCTACGTTCAGTCGCGCTGCCCCAACCGCGGGCGGTCATGGGCACGATGGCCCAGGAGACGGGCTGGTGTTACTGCTCCGCGCCCGAACTTCGCGCTCGCGGCATCCATCGCCCCTTCAGCGTCGCGCCAGCCCTCGGACTCATCCCAGAGGCCGAGGCGAGCGCGGGAGGCATCGTGGAGCTGTTCAGCACGGACTCCTACCAAGCGGATGGGTGCATCGTGCTTGCCGAGGGCATCGTAGATCTCGCAAACCTCCTCGTAGATCTTTCGACCGAGGTCTGTCGGTTCCGGGAGCGTCCGAGATCGGGTGATGGTGGTGAAATCGCCGAAGCGCAGTTTGAGAACGACCGTACGACCGACAAGGGCAGCCTTGCGCAGCCGTACCGCCACCATGTTCGACATTCGCAGCAGTTCGGTGCGGATTACCGCGGGATCGGTGATGTTCGTCTCGAAGGTGAGTTCGTGCCCCACGCTCTTCTCTTCCGCACGGGCGTGAACCGATCGTGGGTCGATCCCCCAGGCAAGATCGTGCAAACGGTCGGCACCCGCCTCCCCCACCGCCGTGAGGAGAGTCGCCCGCGAAGCACGAGCGACGTCCCCGATGGTGTGCAACCCGCGGGCCCGCAAAGTCTCTTCGGTTTTGCCCCCGACTCCCCACAGTTTGGCGATGGGCAGCGGATGCAGCAGGGAGATCGTCTCGTCGGCGGGCACGACAAGCAAGCCGTCGGGTTTGGAGAGTCCAGAGGCAAGCTTTGCGACGAACTTTGTCGAGGCGGCGCCGACCGAACAGACCAAGCCAGTCTCCGCCCGGACCCGACTTCTGATGAGCTCGGCTACCCGCAATGGTGAGCCGAAGACCGTGCGAGCACCTGCGACATCGAGGAAGGCCTCATCGATTCCCAAACGTTCCACGAGGGGTGTGACCTCGTCAAAGATCGTCATCACCATCGAGGAGAAATGCTGGTAGCGCTCAAAGTGCGGCTCAAGCACGATCGCATCAGGACAGCGCCGCAGCGCGATAGCCATGGGCAGCGCCGAGTTCACACCGAATTTGCGTGCCTCGTAGGTCGCGGCCGTGACAATCGATCGGGCAGAGCGATGACCGACGATGACAGGTTTGCCGATGAGCTCCGGATGATCGAGCAACTCAACTGAGGCGAAGAACGCGTCCATATCGACGTGCAAGATGGTTGCCGTCGAATCGTCGACGCCGGGGCGTGTGACGTAGCGGCTAGTGCCGTCCTGCTTGCCCATGCGGCAATCCTCCCACTCGCACATGACAAAGGCGGGCGTCCCGAGGAACGCCCGCCTTTGTGAAGCGAGTGCTACTTGCGACGGCGGAAGATGAGTCCGAACACAAAGAGGACGATGAGAGCACCCACAATTGCGGCCACCCACGATTGCCAAGCCCAGAACCCGTTCGCGCCATAGATGTCGACACCCGGAAGGATGAGGCTCGCAATCCATCCGCCGAGGTTTGCGCCGATGACACCAATCACGATTGTCAGGAACCAGCCCACCTTCTTGCGCAGGATGAGCTTGGCAATGACGCCCGCGATGATGCCCAGGATGATGAACGAAAAGAATCCCATGTGGATACTCCCAGTGTGATGGTGGCGCCCATCGCGGCTGCGACGTGCGGATCCAGTCTGGCAGCACGGATGCGCCTAGTTACACAGAAGGGCGGCGCGCCGTAGCGCGTCGCCCTTCTGGAGTCGGCGGCTAAGCCCGGCGACTACCGCGTGTCACGAGGCCGTAGATCAGAAGTACGATGATCGCTCCCCCGATGGCGAGCAGCCAGGTCGTAATGTCGAAGAATCCTCCGAGTCCCACGTTAAAGAGGACGCTCCCAAGGAACCCTCCCAACAATGCCCCCACGACACCCAGAATCAGCGTGATGATCCACCCGCCACCCTGTGTGCCTGGCAATATGGCCTTCGCGATAGCTCCAGCAACTAGCCCTAGTACGATCCAGCCGATGATTCCCATAACGACCTCCTACTGGTTGTGTTGAGCGGCACCGGGTCTCGATGCCCCATTCATACAATCACAAGCTTTTATCGAGTGGTATGAGGGTGTGGCGATCAAAAGCCGTGTTGGGTATGTGCAACGGCGAAAAGTGAGTGATGCTGGATACATGGCACAGCAGCATCCGTGGAGCAGGTTCGTCGCCATTGGTGACTCATTCACCGAGGGCATCGGTGACCCAGAGCCTGAGCTTCCCGGTGGACACCGCGGTTGGGCAGACCGCGTCGCCGAGGTGCTCGCGGCCCAGACCGATGACTTCGCCTACGCCAACCTCGCCATCCGCGGCCGGCTCTTGCAACAGATCTCAGATGAGCAGGTGGATGCAGCCCTCGAGCTGAAACCCGACCTCATCACAGTTTCGGCAGGAGGAAACGACATCATCCGGCCCGGTACCGACCCCGATGACATCTCGCAGCGTTTCGAGTCGATGATCGAACGCCTTCGTCGAGATGATGCCACCGTGCTCATGTTCAACGGGCCCGACATCGGAATGACCCCAGTTCTCAACCGAGTCCGAGGCAAGGTGGCGATCTACAACGAGAATCTGCGCGCGATCGCCCAGCGGCACGACTGCATCGTGGCCGACATGTGGGCCCTACGGGAGCTTGCTGATCCTCGGATGTGGGCGCCCGACCGGCTGCACTTCTCTCCGATTGGGCACAGCACCGTCGCGGCGATGGTGCTCGACGCTCTCGCCGTTGACCACGCACTCGAGCCGTTCTTTGCGGAACCGTTGCCCCCGCGCCGTTGGCGGGAGGCCCGCGCCGAAGACCTCGGCTGGGCGCGCGAATTCCTCGTGCCTTGGGTGCTCAGGCGCGTTCGTCACCAGTCATCCGGGGATGCGGTGACCCCGAAACGACCGAACTACTGACTGTAGGTGCCTAGCTGATGCCGGCGTAGCCGGTACGGCCTGCAGCGGGGCAGTCGAACGGATCCGTCGAGCGGCCAACCTCGTTGAGGTAGCGCACGACCGCAGCGTAGGCCGATCCAAGGCCAACCGAGGTGTACTCGATTCCGCGGGACTCACAGTATTCCCGCGTGATCTCGCCTGCGCGTCGAAGGTGCGGACGGGGCATGCTCGGGAAGAGATGATGCTCGATCTGGTAGTTGAGCCCGCCCATGAAGTGGTTCATGACGTGCCCACCCTTGATGTTGCGGCTCGTGAGCACCTGGCGACGGAGGAAGTCGACCTTGGAGTCCCTGGGCAAGATCGGCATCCCGATGTGATTCGGGGCGAAGGAGGCACCCATGTAGAGGCCGAAGATCGCGAGCTGAACGCCGAGGAAGGCGAACGCCATGCCGAGTGGCATGAAGGTGAACAACACAGTGACGTAGGCGACGTTTCGCACGGTCAGCAGCACGATCTCAAGTGCACGCTTGTCGACCTTGCCTTTGGAGAAGACGGTCAGGAACGCGTGACGGTGGAGGTTGATCCCCTCGAGAAGCAAAACCGGGAAGAACAAGTAACCCTGCTTCTTCGCGAGCAGTCGCGAGATGCCCGTAAGGCCGCGTGCTTCTTGCTCCTGGAAGATGATGAAATCCGTCTCCACGTCGGGGTCTTTGTCGACGGTGTTCGGGTTGCTGTGGTGACGGGTGTGCTTGCTCATCCACCACGAGTAGCTGATGCCGACAACCAGGTCGGCCATGATGCGCCCGGAAAAGTCGTTTGCTTTGCCGGAAGCAAATACCTGGCGGTGCGCGAACTCGTGGGTGATGAAGGCGTACTGGGTGAAGAGAATCCCGAGGGCGGCAGCGATCAGCAGCAAGTACCACGTGTCGTGAAGAAGCGCGAAGCCGAACCATGCCGCCACCATTGCCGTCGTGATCACGGCGAAGGTGATCCCGTAGAAGCGCTTACGCCGACGAAGCAGACCCGCATCACGAATCGTGTGCATCAAGGCAGCGAACTCGGAAAGCGGGTTCGCAAGGCCGCGCGGGCCAGTCTTGATGATCCCACTCGGAGATAGACGGGAGGATTCGGCAGCAGTAGTCACGTGGCCTCAAAGGTCGAATGACTTCACAGCCACAGCAGTTTGAGCAGGTGCTCGAGATAGGGCAAGCGTAGCGGTCGACGCTGGGAACCTCCCGCGACTCTCAGAAGAGTTCGACAGGATTCGTCAATCGCCACCATGGTCCTGGGTCGTCGATAGTCGCCGAGAGCGTCAACGGAACCGTGATCGTGCGCGTTCCTACAGTGAATACAAGGCGGCCCACGGTGCTTCCCTTTTCAGCAAGATGGAGCTGATCAACGGTGATATCGACGGTCACCGGAGTTGCTGACCAGACCGCGATCGTGGCGTCGTGGGCCGCAACCGCGGTTGCGGCATCCCCCCACGGCGTTTCGTACTGCGCGAACTCGGTGCCCGCTGTGGTGAGGGTGACTTCGGTGAAACCAGCATCAACCTCCGCGAGCAAAGACCGAATCGCCGCGTCGATTGTGGCGTGATCGGGGCCTCCCAGAACTACCCCGACGATGGTGATTACCGTCGACCCGACGGTGTGATCCTGCGAAAACAGTAAGCACGATCCCGCTTCGTCGAGGGTTCCGGTCTTGATGCCGTCCACGCCGTCGACGCCCAGTAGACCGTTGCGATTCTCGATTGTGCCGATCTCGGGCACGAACATGGATTGAGTCGAGACAATTTCTGCGATCACGGGGTTCGCCTCCGCGAGCTTCCCGATCTCGATGAGATCGCCGACCGTACTGCGGTTGTTGGGCGAAACTCCGGTGGGTTCGTCGATTGACGTGTTCGTGAGACCGTGCCGTGCGAGCCAGCTCCGCGCGGCATCCACGAATGCGGCCTCGGAGCCATACCCCCACGAAGCGAGCGATTCTGCGTAGTTGTTCGCCGACTCCATGAGCATGACGTTCATGACGTTACGTTGAGTCATCACCTGCCCCGGGTAGACCCACTCCACGACTCCCCCGTCGGCGAGTTGTGCATCGTAGAAGCCCTGATCGATGTCACCGAATGTCACATTCGGGCCGGTCTCCCCCAGCGCGAGCGGGTGGGCATCGAGAACAACCAGCGCAGTGATGATCTTGGAGATCGACGCGATCGGGAGTGGTTCAGTGCTACCCGCGCTGGCGAGAACACCCGGATACCCGACCGCTCCGACGCCGGACGCACCATAGGCCGGGAATCCGACTACCGGTGCAACCGCCGCCGGTGGCGTATACGCCTCGACTGTCGGGTCGATCGGCTGGATGGGGGCGAGAAGGGTGAGCGGCAGGTAGAACAGGGTCGCAAGAACGGCGAGACCCCCGGTGGCTACCACTATCCTCCGGCGCCGATAGATCTGGCGACGAGTCAAAGGCACTCCGCAAGCTTAACCACGGCGTGCTTCGAGGTAGCACGGCATAGTGTCTTCCCATGGAAATGGGACCGTTCGACGCGGCGGCTATCGATGCATACCCGTCCCGAACTGTCTGGAATGCCGCGGCAGCAGACCTCGTTGGGACCATGCTCGCGCGGTGGAACCTGACGGCGGACCAGGCGTTCGTGAGTAGCGGACCGGCCTCAGTGCTCCGGGTCATAACAGCGGACGGGTCGAGTGCGGTGCTCAAGGTGGGCTTTCCGCACCCGGAGGGCGTGTGGGAGGCCGTTGCCCTCGAGGCGTGGGGGTCGGCATGCGCGCCCACGGTATTCCGGCAGGATGCCGAGACCTGGGCGCTTCTCCTCGAAGACGTTGAGCCGGGAATTCCGTTGGTGCGGTACCACGTTCCGGCGAGGAGTTCTCTGCGCTCGGCGGCACAGTTGTACAAGACACTCTCGACCAGGCCCGTACCCGACGGCATTCCAACCCTCGTCGAAACAGTCCAGCCGTTCCTCGACAAGGCGCTGTCACGGCTCCGACACCACCTCCCTCTGCTCGGCGACAACGGCGATGTGTTGCGTGCCGGTCTAGAGGTCCTGGCGGAACTGCTCGAACGTCAACCCGTCGAGTTGTTCCTGCACGGCGATTTCGCTCCGGGAAACATCATCAGCAGCACGGCAGGCTGGCGGGCCATCGACCCCAAACCGATGCGCGGGGACCCGGCGTTCGATCTCTGGCCGCTCGTGAGCCAACTCGGCTCCCCCTGGCGTGATGCACAACCCGAACGGATCCTTGCGGAGCAACTTCAGTTCGTCGCCGAATTGGCCGGTATCGAGGTCCGGCGCGCGGCGCGATGGGGATTCGCTCGTGCCGCGCTCACCCTGAGCTGGTTCCTCGACGAACAGGATGCCCGCGCCGCGCTTGTGGCCTTGCGTGAAGCCAAGGCGTGGCGGGCGGTCAGCGGCGCCTGAGCGCGTAGAGCCCCACAGCGCTCGCCGATGCGACGTTGAGCGAATCCACGCCATGCAACATGGGAATCGTCACGACCGTGTCTGCCGCGCGCAGTGCACCGGCACTCAACCCGTCTCCTTCGGTGCCGAGGACGAGAGCGATGCGCTCTGGTGGATCTGCGGCGTATTCGTCGAGGGTCACGGCGGTGTCCGAGAGCGCGAGTGCTGCGATGTGGAAGCCCGCGGCGCGCAGCAGTTCGGCGCCGAGCGGCCACTCCGGCAGCCGAGTCCACGGCACCTGAAGCACGGTGCCCATGCTCACCCGTACGCTGCGGCGATAGAGCGGATCTGCACAACGCGGGGTGACCAGCACCGCGTCGGCGCCGAGCCCGGCTACTGAGCGGAAAATCGCCCCCACGTTTGTGTGGTCCACGATGTCCTCGAGCACGACGACACGGCGGGCATCCCGGAGCAGCTCGTCGACTGGAGCAAGTACCGGGCGATGCATAGCCGCCAGCGCGCCACGGTGCAGATCAAACCCGGTGAGCGACTCGAGAAGGTCACCTTCGCCGACGAACACGGGCACGTCGTAAGGTTCGAGCAGGGGTGCGAGATCGTCGAGCCAACGTTGGAGCATGAGCACAGAGCGGGGACGGTGCCCCGCGGCTAGCGCGCGACCGATCACTTTCGCAGACTCGGCGATGTACAGCCCGCCTTCGGGCTCCGTGCGACGTCTCAGCGCGACGTCGGTGAGGTTCGCGTAGTCGGCGAGGCGATCATCCGACAGGTCGTCGAGACGAATAACGTGCACGTGAACCACCGATCTACCGGCATGTGGAAACAATTACGAAAACTCCGGTGTTTAGTCTGTCATCAGGCACGATAGGTCGAGCACCGGGAGGAGTCGCCATGACGCACGCAGTTGCGCCAACGGAGTCACTCGCTTTCGAGTCGGCCGTCGCGGCGTTGCGCGGTCGCACGGTCGCCGTACTCACCGGGGCGGGCGTCAGTACTGACTCGGGAATCCCCGACTACCGAGGTGCTGGTGCCCCGGTTCGCTCACCGATGACGTTCCAACACTTTCTTGGCGATATCGACTATCGCAAGCGATATTGGGCAGGAAGCCACCTCGGCTGGAAGCGGTTCTCCGCGGCAAGTCCGAATCTCGGCCATCGAGCTCTCGTTGACCTCGAACTCGGCGGGATCGTCGACGGCATCATCACCCAGAACGTGGACGGTCTCCATCTTCGAGCCGGATCGCAGCGCGTAGTGGACCTCCACGGCAGCATGGATCGGGTTGTGTGCCTTACGTGCGGTCAGTACTACGCGCGCGGCGGCATCGCCGACCAGATCACTGCGGGCAATCCGTGGCTCGAGTCACCGGAAGCCGTGGAACTCTCACCAGACGGTGATGTCGAGATCAAGGATGTCGCGAGCTTCGTGCTCCCCGAATGCACGGTGTGCGGGGGCATCCTCAAACCCGATGTGGTGTTCTTTGGCGAATTCGTGCCGAAGGAGAAGTTCTCGGAAGCGAGCGCGTTGCTTCAGGCAGCGGATGCCCTGCTGATCGCCGGATCTTCGCTCGTGGTGAACTCCGGAATTCGCTTGCTCGACCAAGCGAGCCGCCGCAAGATCCCCATCGTCATCATCAATCGCGGCACCACCAAGGGTGACAATCGCGCTTCAGTTAAGATCGATGCTGGAACGTCAGAGACTCTCGTGTCGCTGTTCGAAAGGCTCGGTGCCTGACCGGGCGCTCCCACCCGGAAGGAACTACGTGCTGCTCTACCTTGTGCGCCATGGCGAAACGGACTGGAACAAGCAGCATCGCATTCAGGGCAGCACGGACATCCCGCTCAATGACACTGGCCGTGAGCAGGCTCGTCGCACCGGCAAGCTCCTGGCCCGCTATCACTGGGATGCCATCGTCGCGAGCCCGCTCTCCCGCGCAGTAGAGACCGCGGCGATCATCGCCGGCGAGGTGGGTCTCGGGGCACCAACCACGGATGACCGGCTCGTCGAGCGACACTACGGCGAGGCCGAGGGTCTCGATTTCGACGAGATGCAGCGAAGGTTCCCCGGTGATACACCGGTGCCGGGCAGGGAGAAACGCTCGGAGGTCGGCGCCCGCGCCCTCGAGTCCCTCATGGACGTCGCAGTTGCACACCCCGACGAATCGGTGCTCGTCGTCGCGCACGGCGGCCTCATCCGTGCCGTGCTTCGACGCATCGACCCCGAGAGCGACCACGGAATGATCACGAACGGGTCGGTGCACAGCTTTCGCTATGAAGACGGTGCGCTGAGCCTCATCGCATTCGACGACCCGATCGAGGATGAATCCGTGGAGGGCGAAGACCTGCGCGCACAGAACTCCCTCGAGGCGCGCAGATGACTGACCCCCGCGCTCTCGCTTTTCAGGCACGCCTGGCAGGACGCGGCATCACTATCGAGCCGCGCGAGATGGATGAATCGACTCATACCGCCCAGCAGGCTGCAGACGCGCTGGGCTGCGGAGTCGAGGCGATCGTGAAGAGCCTCCTGTTCGAAGCCGATGGGCAGCCGCTGCTCGTGCTCGCGTCTGGTCCCAACCGCGTCGACGTTTCCCTCCTTGCCGAACTCTTAGGCGTACCTGTGACGAAGGCAGACGCAAAGCGCGTCAAGATCGTCACGGGATCGTCGATCGGCGGGGTACCGCCGCTCGGGCATCCGGATGCCCTGCGCACGATCATCGACGAGACTTTGCTCGAGCTCCCGATCGTGTGGGCCGCTGCCGCCTCGGCGACTTCTGTGTTCTCGATCGAGCCCCATCGGCTCGCGGAACTCACCGACGCTACTGTTGCGCGCGTTTCTTGAGCTCGCGCCGCTCGTAGGTTTCCGTCAGGACTTGGAGCAGCTGTTTCGCGGCATCCGGCCAATTGAATCGTTTGGCCCACTCTGCCGAGGCGGCCGATCGTGACGCCCACTCCGTCGAATCGTCGAGTTCGTGGACTGCCGAGATGAACGACGCGGTGCTGGACGGGTCGAAGTAGCCTGCCGCCGGTCCGCCGATCTCGCGAAAGATCGGGATGTCGCTGAGCAGCACCGGCGTGCCCAGCGCTTGTGCCTCGACAACGGGCAGCCCGAAGCCCTCCTCGCGGGATGCCGTCACGAGCGCGGTCGCATCGAGCATTGCCTTCTCATAGTCTTCATCGCTTGCGCCGTTGTAGAACACGAGTGCTCCCTCGGGTGCCATCGCAGCAAGACGCTCCTTCTCCTCGTCGGAGATTCGGCTCATGAGCAGCAGTCGGTATCCCGGCAGGTCTTTCATGGAATTCACGAGCAGGTCGACGTTCTTGTAGGGCATAAACGAGCCCATGTAGACGAGATCCTTGGTAGCTGCTTCGGTGCGCTTGGGGGTAGTCTCCGGCTGCTCGGTGCCGAGCAGCACCACGCGGACCGGGTTCTTCGTGAGGCGGTGTTCCTCCATGAGCCTGCGGGTGGTCTCGGAATCGACCAGGTGCGCATCGGCCTGATTGAGCAGACCACGCTGAAAGCCCCACCACAGGTGGTAGATGCGCCAGATCAGCCGCAGCGCGGGGTTGAGATCGCGGGGCGGAGTGCGGTGCGTGTAGTAGATGAGGTCGTGGATCGTGGTCACGAGGCCGTACTTGCGGAAGCCGGGGCCCATCGTTTGCATGGGAGTGAAAACGACGTCCGGCTCGAACGTGTTGACGGTGAGCGCGACGAATGGCTCGAGCGCGCTGGTCGGCGACGGTCCCATCACCCAAGGCAGATCGGGCAGCATCTCGAGCTGCCGCTCGTCGTGAATGAGCATGGTGACGGGGTGAAGCTTGGCGAGTTCTTCAACGAGCCGGGCCCCGTACCGGCTGATGCCGTCGTGCCGTCCGATACGCGTATAGCGGTTGTCGAAGATGATTTTCACGAGACCACCTCGCCCGCACCGACAAAGGAGACGATCGCTTCCGCAGCTTCTCGTGGCTTCTCGTAGTGCACGAGATGGCCGACGCCATGCAGGATCGTGAGTCGGGCATCGGGAAACAAGGTAGCCAAATGCTCCTGTGCGGCAACACTCGTGATCGGATCGCGATCGGCGCCGATGAGCAGCGTGGGAATAGTGATGTCCTTCGCGAACATACTCACGTCGCTACTGATGGATGCCTCGAACCCTTCCACAACGACGTTCCGATTCGCATACCGGCTGAAGTAGGTGTCATGTTGATCATGAATCCACCGACGCAGTGCCTTGTCGCGGGTCTGCGCAAGAAACATGCTCATCCCGCGCACGACTATGGGCAGCGCAAGCAAGCTGCGGCCCGCGCGTTCCGGGAGGGCTCGACCAACGCGGTAGAACTCTCGCGTGAGGATGCTGCCGAGGCGGTTGGGGCCCTCGAGCGCCGGTGCTGCGATGGGATTCACGAGGATGAGTTGTGGTGCTGGCAGTCCATCGGCGATCGCCGCCGCGACCACGATCGACCCGAACGAATGGCCCAGGATAATCGCGCTACCTCGCACTCCCAGCACATCGACGAACGCGGAAAGCCACGCCGAATATCCGGCGATGTCGTGCGCTCGGTCGACAAGTGGCTCGGACGCACCGAATCCCGGAAGGTCTGGGCTGATGATGCGCAGGCCACGCAGTTGAGCGACCACTGGCTCAAGCCCGTGGTGCTCGCCACGATATCCATGCACGACCACGAGAGTCGCGTGGGCATCCGCCGGACCGTAGTCCCAATAGCGGGTGGTGGCACCGAGAACTTCGACAGAGTGCTCACTCACCGGTGTTCCGGCAAGCAGCGTTGAGTACGGGGAATCGACTGGCACGCTGGCAATTCTAGGCAGCGTGGGCCACACAAGCGCTTGCATCACGGCCTTAGACTCACTGAGTGACCTTCACCGCGCCCATCCAACTCCCCGGCCTAGCTCTCGATCCGCAGTGGTATCGCAGGGCGGTCTTCTATGAAGTGATGGTGCGGTCGTTCTTCGACAGCAATGGCGACGGGTCGGGAGACATCGCTGGTCTCGTCGGAAAGCTCGACTACTTGCAGTGGCTGGGCATCGACGCTTTGTGGATCCCGCCGTTCTACCAGTCCCCCCTTCGCGACGGTGGGTACGACGTTTCAGACTTCACAACGGTGCTTCCCGAGTTCGGCACGCTCGACGAGTTCAAAGATCTCGTCACCAAGGCGCACGAGCGCAACATGCGCATCGTGATCGACTACCCGCTCAATCACACCTCCGATCAGCACGATTGGTTTCAGCAGTCCCGCGAAGACCCTGACGGTCCGTACGGCGACTTCTATGTGTGGAGCGACACGGACGAGAAGTATCCGAATATCCGCATCATCTTCGTCGACACGGAGGAATCGAACTGGGCGTTCGATCCCGTCCGCCGACAGTTCTTCTTCCATCGGTTCTTCTCGCACCAGCCCGATCTCAACTTCGAAAATCCCGCCGTACGCGAGGCGGTGCTCGACACGATCCGCCACTGGATGGACCTGGGTGTCGACGGTGTGAGGCTCGACGCCATCCCGTATCTTTTCGAGTCAGAGGATGGCAACGGTGAGGGCGAGCCCAAGACCCACGAGTTCATCAAAGAGATTCGCGCCATGGTCGACCGGGAGTACCCGGGCCGAGTGCTGATCGCCGAAGCGAACCAGTGGCCGCAGGAGGTCGTAGCGTTCTTCGGCACCGAAGAGGAGCCCGAGTGCCACATGGCGTTCGACTTCCCCGTCATGCCGCGCATCTTCTACTCCTTGCGCTCCCAGCACGCTGGCGAACTGGTCAGAGTTCTGACGGAGACCACCGAAGTTCCTCCGGGCGCCGCGTGGGGGGTGTTCCTTCGCAACCACGACGAATTGACGCTTGAGATGGTCTCCGAGGAGTACCGGCAAGCCATGTATGGCTGGTACGCCTACGACCCACGGATGCGCAGCAACGTGGGCATCCGTCGGCGCCTTGCTCCCCTGCTCGACAACTCCCGCGCAGAGACCGAACTTGCCCATGCGTTGCTCTTTGCGCTGCAGGGTTCTCCGTTCCTGTATTACGGAGACGAGATCGGCATGGGCGACAACATTTGGCTCCCGGATCGCGACTCGTCCCGCACGCCGATGCAGTGGACTCCCGACCGAAATGCCGGCTTCTCGACGGCGGACCCGGGAAAGCTCTACCTTCCGATAGTTCAGTCGCTCGTCTACAACTACAACCTTGTGAATGTGGAGTCGCAACTCGCGCAGTCCCGATCGCTGCTGCACTGGGTCCGCAATGTCATCCACGTGCGCAAGGGGCATCCGACATTCGGTCTCGGGTCGCTGCGGGTGTTGAACACCAACCACGAGTCGGTACTCGCCTTCGTTCGCGAGTACGAGGGCGCTGGCACGCAGTTCGGTGACTCCCCCGAGTCGGTGCTGTGCGTGTTCAGCTTCTCGCACAACCCGGTCTCGGTGACTATCGACGTCGAGGGCTACGCTGGCGCGACAAGCTTCGACCTCTTCGGCGGCGGTGAGTTCCCCTCCATCGGAGACGACGGCACACTCACGCTCACTCTCGCCACGCAAAGCTTCTATTGGCTGCACCTTGGCGACGCGCATTTCGCCGGGGGCAGGTTTTAGCACGAACCGCGCCGGAGGCAGGTTCTCTCCCTTCCCTTCATCGAAGCAGCGAGCCTGCGTTGGACTGTCGGGCCCGGCGCCTAGCCTGTCTGCATGACGAATTGGGGCCGGCTTGCGGTCTTCGACCTCGAGACCACAGGGATCGATGTCGAAAGCGCGCGTATCGTGTCGGCGTGTGTGGCGGTACTAGAGCCTGACGGGTCGCTCGTCGAGCGTTGGGACTGGCTTGCCGACCCGGGGATTGAGATTCCCGAGGGTGCGTCCGCGGTACACGGCATCACCACGGAGCGCGCCCAAGCACTCGGCCGGCCAGCGCGAGAGGTCGTCGCCGAGATCACGCAAGCGTTGCGAGTGCTGTTCGGCCTCGGTATGCCCCTCGTCGTGTACAACGCTCCCTACGATTTGAGCCTTCTCGATCGGGAGTGCCGCCGGCACAGTCTCGTCCCCCTGCGCCTGGTATCCCCAGTGATCGACCCGCTGGTGCTCGACAAGGCGATGGACAAGTACCGCAAAGGCAAGCGCACGCTTGAGGTGACTGCCGACCGCTACGGTGTCTCCCTCGATGATGCTCACGATGCGGGCGCCGATGCCATTGCGGCCGGTCGAGTCGCGCAATCGCTTGTCAGGGCCTACCCCGACGAGCTCGACATTCCAGCAACTGATCTGCACGGTAGGCAGGAAGTGTGGTTTGCCGAGCAGTCCGCAAGTTTTGCGGACTACATTCGCAACGTCAAGGGCGATATGAGCTTCGTCGCGGATGATTCCTGGCCACTGCGGGCGAATCCGAACTCGCTGAACGCGGTCGATACCCAACCGATCCCCGCGCCTGCGCCGCGCCTCAGCCGCAAGGTTCCCTATCTCGACTTCGAAACTGGAGTCTTGGAGCTTCCGGGTGGCCTGCCGATGTTGCCTGGGCTTGCGCTAGAAGAGAGTGTCGCGCCGACAGCGGGCACTGCCGAGACTGTCGCGCCGCCGCAGCGGCACTCCACCCTTCGAGTTGCGGCCGGAATCATCACCGACACCGCCGGGCGTACGCTTCTGGTACGCAAGCGTGGAACCTCGGCGTTCATGCAGGCCGGCGGAAAGATCGAGGCCGGGGAGAGTGCGCTTCAAGCGCTCACTCGTGAACTGCAGGAAGAATTGGGCTTCCAGGTCGATTTGGATGCTACGGAATACATCGGAAGCTTCCGGGCGGAGGCAGCGAACGAGCCTGACACGATCATCCGTGCCGAGGTGTTCGCGTTGACGACCGATCGCGCGATGGTCCCAGGGCAAGAAATCGAGCAGATGCTCTGGATCGACACCGACGAGCCCGTCGGCATCGAATTGGCCCCGCTGACGCGTGACACGATTCTGCCGTTGTGGGTTTCGCGTCGTTCGGCCCTCTTCTAGTCGCGTGAGCTCACTCCGCGGTTAAACGACGAAAGGCGACCCGAAGGTCGCCTTTCGTGAACGTGTAGTTAGTCCTTCTTCGTGCCAAAGCTTGCGTAGCGCGAGTTGAACTTCTCGACGCGACCCGCAGAGTCCATGATGCGCTGCTTTCCCGTGTAGAACGGGTGCGATTCGGACGAGATCTCGACGTCGATGACCGGGTAGGTTTCGCCATCAAGGTCGATAGTCTTCTCGCTCGTGGCGGTCGAGCGCGTGAGGAAAGTGGCGCCCGATGCCAGGTCACGGAAGACGATCGCGTTGTACGTGGGGTGAGTGTCGGACTTCATGGTGATATTCCCTGGGATTGATGAGAGATAGAGAAAGACTGTGTGGCTCAGGGCCAGCTAGTTAGCCTACCAGAAGGTCAGGCTGCTCGGGCCGTGAATCGGCCGTCACGCTTAACGACTTCGAGAGGCAGTCCGAACGCCGAACTGAGGTTCTCTGAGGTGATGACCTGATCGATCACACCGGCCGCTTGGAGCTCACCGTCAGCAAGCAATAGAGCGTGTGTGAACCCGGCGGGAATCTCTTCAACGTGATGCGTCACCATGACGATGGCGGGAGAGTTCTGTTCGCGAGCGAATCCGCCCAGAAGGCCCAGAAGCTCTTCCCTCGCACCGAGGTCCAAACTCGCTGCGGGCTCATCGAGCAGCAACAGCTCAGGGTCTGTCATCACCGAGCGAGCAATCTGCACCCGCTTCTGTTCGCCGTCGCTGAGGTCTCCGAAGCGACGGTCGGCAAGATAGGTAAGTTTCCACTCGGCCAACACACGCTGAGCCCGGCGTAGGTCGACTTCGTCGTAACTCTCGTTCCAGCGCCCCGTCACCGAATACGCGGCGGTGAGCACGACGTCGATGACACGCTCATCGCGCGGCACCTTTCGCGCGAGCGCCGTCGAGGCAAACCCGATGCGCGGGCGAAGCTCAAACACATCGGTCTTGCCAAGCGCGTCGTCGAGAATCTGGACGTGACCGGACGTCGGGTGGATCTGGGCAGCCGCGAGCTGGAGCAGGGTGGTCTTTCCTGCGCCATTGGGGCCGAGAATCACCCAGCGTTCGGCGGCGTCGACTGTCCACGAGAGGGACGCGAGGATGGTGTTGCCATCGCGCACGACGGAGACATCGGAGAACTGAAGAACACTGGCCATGGTCACTCCAGCCTAGGCGCTGGCGGGGCCACGTCAGACGAGGCTCGCGTAAACCTCACGAGTTCGCGCGGCAATCGACGTCCAGCTGAAGTCGGTCTCGGCACGGCGACGGCCCGCTTCACCCATGCGCTTCGCAGCGGCCGGGTCGCTGACCACCTCGGTAAGTATTCGCGCGAGGTCGGCGACGAACTTGTCGGGGTCGATAGGCGTGCCTGTGCCGTCATCGAGCTGTTCGATGGGCACAAGTCGCCCGGTGACTCCGTCGACGACAACCTCCGGAATGCCGCCGGTTGCGGTGCCCACCACCGGAGCCGAGCAGGCCATCGCTTCGAGATTGACGATGCCGAGGGGCTCGTACACCGACGGGCACACGAATGTCGTGGCCTGAGTGAGTACTGCGGAAAGCTCGTTCGGGCTGAGCAGTCGATCGAGCCAGACGACACCGGATCGGGTCGCTTGAAGTTCCGCGACGCCAGTCTGCACTTCAGCGAGAATCTCAGGAGTGTCGGGCGCGCCCGCACACAGCACCAACTGCACTTCCGGCGGAAGTAGCGCCGCGGCCCGCAGCAGGTACGGCAGTCCCTTTTGACGTGTGATCCGGCCGACGAAGACTACCGAGGGTCGCGACGGGTCTATCCCGAGGCTCTTGACCAGTTCGGGGTCGTCCACGCGCTTCCAGCGTTCGAGGTCGATACCGTTGTGCACTGTCACGACCTTCTCGGGGTCGAGCCACGGATAGGACCGGAGGATGTCGCGGCGCATCCCGTCGCTCACGGCAATGATCGCGGCGGCACCGGTGAAGGCGGTGGCCTCGATCCAACTGGACACCCGGTAACCGCCCCCCAGTTGCTCAGCTTTCCACGGCCGGAGGGGTTCAAGGCTGTGCGCGGTCACCACGTGGGGAATGCCATGCAAGAGGGAGGCGAGCTGTCCCGCGGCGTTCGCGTACCAGGTGTGGGAGTGCACGAGATCGGCGCCCTGCACGTCTTGGGCGATCTGCAAGTCGACTCCCAGAGTCGCCAGAGCGGGGTTGGCTCCACTGAGTTCTGGCGGCACCAAATAGGAGTAGACCTGTGATTCATCCCGAGGCAATCCGAAGCATCGCACCGTCACGTCGAGGTCTCCGCGAAGGGCACGCACGAGCTCTGCCACGTGCACGCCGGCACCGCCGTACACCTCGGGTGGATACTCGCGGCTGATCAGGTCTACTCGCATTCTTATGACGCTAGCGCCTTTTCCTCGGCACACGCACAGCCTGTCGCTATCGCCGTAGGTATCGCTCGCATACTGTTGCATCATGGTGTCGAAGAAGATCTTTGGGATAGTTCTCGCGGGTGGCGAGGGCAAGCGGCTCATGCCTCTCACTGCCGACCGCGCCAAACCCGCGGTGCCCTTCGGCGGAGGCTATCGGCTCATCGACTTCGCCCTCAGTAACTTGATCAACTCCGGCCTTCGCCAAATTGTCGTGCTTACCCAATACAAGTCACACAGCCTCGACCGACACGTTTCGCAGACCTGGCGACTGAGCGGCTTGCTCAACGCGTATGTGGCGTCGGTTCCAGCCCAGCAGCGTCTCGGCAAACGCTGGTTCAGCGGTTCCGCTGACGCCATTTTGCAGAGCCTCAACCTATTGCGGGACGAAAAACCGGACATCGTCATCGTTGTGGGTGCAGACCACGTTTACCGTATGGATTTCAGCCAGATGGTTGACGCACACATCGCGTCCGGCCTCGGGGTGACCGTGGCCGCGATTCGACAGCCAATCTCGTTGGCCGACCAGTTCGGGGTGATCGAGGTCGACGCAGACGATCCCACCCGCATTGCGGCATTCCACGAGAAGCCACAGCAGGCCATCGGACTCGCCGACTCCCCCACCGAGGTTCTCGCTTCCATGGGCAACTACATCTTCGACGCGGACGTCCTGATGGACGCCGTTCAGCGCGACGGAGAACGAAGCGACTCGAATCACGACATGGGTGGCGACATCGTCCCCGACTTTGTCTCACGGGGTCTGGCCGGTGTCTACGACCTCAATCGCAATGTCGTGCCCGGATCGACTGAGCGCGATCGGTTCTACTGGCGGGACGTCGGTACCATCGAGTCGTTCTTCGACGCGCATCAGGACCTCATTTCCGCGCTGCCGATCTTCAACCTGTACAACCGCGAGTGGCCGATCTTTAGCCAGCAACTCAATTCTCCGCCCGCGAAGTTCGTGCGCGATGCCAAGGGGAACCTCGGGCAGACCATCGACTCGATAGTGTCGCTCGGCTGCGTAATTTCGGGTGGGCATCTCGAGCGCAGTGTGATCGGCCCGTGGTGCAACATCGAATCCGGCGCGACAGTGGCCGATACCGTTGTTTTTGAGCGAGTGCACGTGCATGCAAACGCCACGGTTCGACGCGCTATCCTCGACAAGGATGTCGTCATCGGCGAAGGCGTATCCGTCGGTGTCGATCACGATACCGATCGTGCTCGCGGGTTCACCGTCACGGAGACTGGCATCACCGTGGTGGGCAAGGGAGTCGTCGTCAGCTAGCCCGCACGAGAGAGAGACACCTGAACCATGGCGCGCTTTCTCGTCGTACTCGATGTCGACTCGACCCTTATCGAGAACGAGGTCATCGAACTTCTCGCAGCCGAAGCCGGGTCGCTGTCCGAGGTCGAGAAGATCACCTTCCGTGCCATGAATGGCGAGCTGGACTTCGAAGACAGCCTGCGCGCGCGAGTGGCCACGCTCAAGGGGTTGCCCGAGACCGTGTTCGAGAAGGTCGGCAAGCTCGTGACCGTCACAGCGGGCGTCCCCGACATGATTGCGGGCATCCGAGCTGCGGGCGGAGCAGTCGGGGTGGTCTCCGGCGGCTTCCATGAGGTCGTGGACCCCGTAGCTGAGCGCCTGCGGCTCGACTACTGGCGCGCCAACAGACTCGAGATCGTCGATGGATTTCTCACGGGCGGCCTGAGCGGACCAATCATCGACGCCAAGGCAAAGGCGACAACGCTCACCGAGTGGGCAGCGGACTGTGGCGTGCCGCTCTCACGCACCGTTGCAGTGGGCGACGGTGCGAATGACCTCCCCATGATGGCGATCGCTGGGCTGGCCGTCGGGTTTGATGCCAAAGCGCCCGTCCGGGATCTCGCCGGAGTGCTCATCGACAGACGAGACCTGTCACAGGTGCTTCCCCTGTTGGGATTGCGCGGCTAGCTAGTGGCCCATCCCGAGGCCACCGTCTACCGGGATTACTGCACCCGAGATGTAGCCGGCGTCGTCGCCCGCGAGCCACGTGATCACCTTGGCTACCTCGCGTGGGCTAGCGAAACGTGCAGCGGGAATCTGCTTGATGTACGACTCCTGCAACTCGGCTGAGAGTTCGGCCGTCATATCCGTCTCGATGAATCCCGGTGCCACGACATTTGCGGTGATGTTTCGGGAGCCGAGTTCGCGCGTGATCGACCGGGCAAGCCCAATCAAACCGCTCTTCGACGCCGAGTAATTGATCTGGCCAGCGGAGCCCAGCAGTCCGACGACGCTCGAGACGAGGATGATGCGGCCGAACTTGGCCTTGAGCATGCCCTTTGAGGCGCGCTTAACCACCCGGAAGGCACCGTTCAGGTTCGTGTCGATGACCTCGGTGAAGTCCTCCTCGGTCATCCGGAGCAGAAGCAGATCACGAGTGATCCCTGCATTGGCGACAACCACCTCCACCGGCCCGAGCTGGGTTTCAACCTCGGTGAATGCGGCATCGAGGGACGCGGCGTCCGTGACGTCGGCGATAACGGTCAGACTCCCCTTCGGGCCAGAGCCAGAGCGGGCGGTGACCGCCACTCGATGGCCCTGGGCGACGAACTCCTCCGCGATGGCGTACCCGATACCTCGATTGCCGCCCGTGATCAGTACGGTTCTGGGAGTGGTCATGCCGACAAGCTTATAGTCGTCCCCGTAGGCAAGCGGGACTGACCGGCGAGACGTAAACTGTCAACAAATGGACCAGCCGCAGTCGATAACTTCCCTTCCGGAATCACCCGACGACGAGCGCCGCCGCCGCATGATTCGCTACAGCGTCACTATGGGCATCCGTGTCGTGTGCGTCATCGCGTGCTTCTTCGCGCACGGCTGGTGGCTCGTACTTCCGCTCGCTGGCGCATTCCTGCTCCCCTACATCGCAGTAGTGCTGGCGAATGTGGCCAGCCGTCCTCGAGGCGTAGTCGAACGTCCGGGCGCCGTTGTCCGACTGGGGGGCCCAGCACGCAATGAGCTAGACGGATGATCGGCGCGCAGCAACCCTCCGCGCCCCGGTGCTCACGGGCGTCGTGCCGTGAAATTGCCGTGTCGGCTATTCACTGGCGCAATCCCCGCATTCACTCTGCGGACCGGGTAAAAACGTGGCTCGCCTGCGGGGAACACGTCGAATACCTCCGCAATTACCTCGCGAGTCGTGATTTCCCCGTCGAAGTCACTCCCGTGGGCGAGTCCGTGGACGGACTGGTCGGATGAAGGGGTGGGGCTTCGCACTCTCACGACGCTGGATCGGGTATCTCGCGCTCGTCGTGGCTTTCGCGGTCGCCTGTGTCGGGTTATCGATGTGGCAGCTCGCACGCCGCGATGAGGCTCTCGATGAGATCACGCGCGTCGAACAAAACTGGGAAGCGCCACCCCGACCGCTAGCCGACGTCCTCCCCGAACTCGACTCGTTCGAGGCTGACCAGAAGTGGACTCGGGTAACTCTTGACGGACATTACCTCGTCGACGACGAATTGCTTGCGCGCGGGCGACCCTTAGACGGTAGCGCCGGTTTCGAACAGTTGGTGCCGCTACAACTCGACGATGGACGAGTTTTCGTCGTCGACAGAGGTTGGCTCGCGGCCGGCAACGAGCAGGATCGTCCAGACACGGATCCCGCTCCACCCGAGGGACGAGTGTCCGTAGTAGTGAGGCTCAAAGCGGGCGAGCCCACAGTGGTCGGGCGTTCCGCCCCCAGCGGCCAGGTGGCCACAATCAACCTACCCACGATCGCGACACTCATCGGAAAGCCGCTCTACACGGGCGCCTATGGCGTGTTGGACAGCGAGGACCCGGCGGCAGCCCGCCCTACCGCGGTATCGAAGCCAATTGCGGACGAGGGCCCGCACCTGTCATACGCCTTCCAGTGGATACTGTTCGGCCTGATGGCGTTTATCGGGCTCGGCTGGGCAATTCGCCAGGAGTTCCGAATCCGGAACGCAGACGATCCAGACGAGCGGGCCCGTGCTGAGCTTCGTCGGCTTAAAGCCGCAGCGAAGCCCAAGACCGACGCCGAAATCGAGGACGAACTGCTTGACGCCCGCTAGGGGTTACGCCAGCGAGATCAGATCTGCGTAATCCTTGTTCCAGTGGTCTTCGACGCCGTCAGGAAGGATCAGGACGCGCTCGGGGTTGAGTGCTTCTACCGCGCCTTCATCGTGGCTCACAAGCACGACTGCGCCCGCGTATCCCGCCAGGGCCCCGAGTATCTCTTCGCGGCTCGCGGGATCGAGGTTGTTCGTCGGCTCGTCGAGCAAAAGCACGTTTGCGCCGCTCACGACAATCATGGCGAGGGCAAGACGAGTCTTCTCGCCACCGGAGAGAACCCCTGCGGGCTTGACCGCATCATCGCCGGTGAACAGGAACGAGCCGAGAACACGCCGCGCCTCGGTCTCGGTGAGGTTTGGCGACGATGACACCATGTTCTCGAGCACTGAACGTTTGACGTCGATCGTCTCGTGTTCTTGCGCGTAATAGCCGATGCGCAAGCCGTGTCCAGCCTCGATCACACCGGTATCAGGCTTGTCGGTGCCAGAAAGGATGCGCAGCAAAGTCGTCTTTCCCGCTCCGTTGAGCCCGAGAATCACCACCTTGGAGCCACGATCGATTGCGAGATCGACAGCCGTGAAGATCTCCAGCGAACCATAGCTCTTGGAGAGGTTGTGCCCGAGCAGTGGCGTTCGACCACAGGGAGCAGGATCGGGAAAGCGCAACTTGGCGACCCGGTCGACTGCGCGAACCTCTTCGAGACCGGACAGCATCCGTTCCGCCCGCGCAACCATCTGGTGCGCAGCGGCGGCTTTGCTCGCTTTCGCACCGAATCTCGCCGCCTGCAATTGCAGCTGGGTCGCCTTCTTCTCTACGTTGACGCGTTCCTTCTTGCGTCGCTCTTCGTCCGCTTCGCGCTGACGCAGGTAGTGCTTCCAGCCCATGTTGTAGACGTCGATGCACTGACGGTTGGCGTCGAGATAGAAAACCTTGTTGACGGTTTCGCCAACGAGTTCGACGTCGTGGGAAATCACGATGAACCCGCCGGAGTAGTTCTTGAGGAACTCGCGAAGCCACACCACCGAATCTGCATCGAGGTGGTTGGTGGGCTCGTCAAGGATCATGATCTCGGCGTCCGAGAACAGAATGCGAGCCAGTTCGATTCGGCGGCGTTGGCCGCCGGACAGCGTCTTGAGCTGCTGATCGAGGATGCGGTCAGGCAGGCTCAGGTTGCTTGCAATCGAGGCAGCCTCCGCTTCAGCGGCATACCCACCCAGTGACTCGAAACGATCGGTCAACGAGCCATACTTCTTCATCGCCGCGGCGCTGACATCGGGATCGCTGCTGCCCATCTCCGAGCTGGCCTTGGACATCCCCAATACCAAGTCTCCCAATCCACGCGCGTTGAGAATTCTCGTGCGAGCGAGTTCCTCCGGGTCACCGGAGCGCGGGTCTTGCGGGAGATACCCGATGGGGCCGCCGCGCTCGATGGTCCCCCCGGATTGGGCCTGCTCCCCCGCGAGCACTTTGGTGAGCGTGGTCTTTCCTGCACCGTTGCGACCGACGAGCCCGATCTTGTCACCGCGGTCTACGCGGAACGAGACCTCGTCCATCAGGAGGCGTGCGCCAACGCGCAGCTCGAGGTCGTGCACAAAAAGCACAGCGAAAATCCAATTCTTTTGGAGGGGAAGGGCGCGACTCACCGGTGCGCCAGCCCACTAGTCTACTTTGTGGGACCGCCCAGCAGCGGCGCATCCTTCCCGACAACTCTAGGAGCCCCCTTCGTGAGCAACCTGACCCTCGCTTTCGGCCGCCCTACCCTTGCCGACCGCATCTTCAGCCGGCGCTTGGCCATCGACCTGGTGTTGATCGCTTCGGGCGCAGCACTCACGGCGATTGCGGCGCAGATCGTCGTTCCGCTCTGGCCTGTTCCGATGACACTCCAGACCTTTGCTGTGCTGCTGGTGGGCACCACCCTCGGCCCCTTGCGTGGCGTACTCTCCATGGGCCTGTACCTCGTGGTGGGTGTCGTCGGCCTTCCCGTGTTCGCGGAAGCGAAGTCGGGAAGTCTGTTCTCGCTAACCTCGGGTGGGTTCATCATCGGTTTCATCGTGGCTGCCGCCCTGGTGGGATGGCTTGCTCAACGTGAGTGGGACCGCAAGATCGTCGGCACGCTGGTGTCATTCCTCGCCGGCACTGTCGTGATTTACGCGATCGGCCTACCGTGGCTGTACGTCTCGCTCGCCAACCTCGGTGCCGGAGTGTGGCACGACTATCTCGGATTCGACAGCGTGTTGGCTGCCACTTTCGGCGCAGGGGTGCTCCCCTTCATCTTGGGTGACGCGCTCAAGGCACTGTTGGCTGCGGCACTTCTGCCCCTCGCGTGGCGCGGTGTCGCTCGCGTGGGCACGCCCAAGGAGTAGGGCGGAGGCTCCGGTTAGATCGAGAAGCCGAGGGCGCGCATCATGTCGCGCCCATCGTCAGTGATCTTGTCCGGGCCCCACGGCGGCATCCACACCCAGTTGATACGGAAGGCTTCGACCACGCCGTCGAGAGCTTGAGCAATCTGCTCCTCGATGATGTCGGTGAGCGGGCATCCGGCCGAGGTGAGCGTCATGCTGATGATGAGCGCGTTATTGTCGGTATCCCAACTGAGGTCGTAGATGAGACCGAGGTCGACGATGTTCACGCCGAGCTCTGGATCCATGACGTCTTTCAGCGACTCTTCGACCTGATCGAAGAGCGCAGGGGCAAGTGTGACAGCCATGCGCCTACGCTACGCTCGCGTCGGCAAGAAAGCGATCATAGCCTTCGTTCTCGAGGCGCTCAGCAAGCTCCGGTCCGCCCTCTTCTGCCACCCGTCCATCAACGAACACGTGGACAAAGTCCGGCTTGATGTAACGCAGGATCCGTGTGTAGTGCGTGATGAGCAGGATGCCCAGATCGTTGGTTTCCTTCGCCCGAATGACTCCCTCGGAGACGATCTTGAGCGCGTCGACGTCGAGGCCAGAGTCGGTCTCGTCAAGGATCGCGAAGCGGGGCTTGAGGAGTTCCAACTGGAGTATCTCGTGGCGCTTCTTCTCGCCACCCGAGAAGCCCTCGTTGACATTGCGCTCGGAGAAGGTCTTGTCCATGCGAAGCGACTTCATCGCCTCGTTGACCTCTTTGATCCACGGGCGCAAGGCGGGGGCTTCACCGTCGAGGGCAGTCTTTGCGGTACGCAGGAAATCGGCCATTCGTACGCCGGGAATTTCGACCGGATACTGCATCGCCAAGAAGATGCCCGCGCGGGCGCGTTCGTCGACGCTCATCTCGAGAACTTCAGCGCCGTCCAGAAGCACGGATCCACTCTCGACGTGGTACTTCGGGTGTCCGGCGATCGAATAGGCGAGAGTCGACTTACCCGACCCGTTCGGGCCCATGATCGCGTGGATCTCTCCCTGAGCGATCGTGAGGTCGACCCCCTTAAGGATCTCTTTGGTGCCTTGGTCGGTCTCCACTGTGACGTGAAGATCTTTGATTTCAAGTACTGACATGGCGGAAATTCCTCAGTCTGGATCTAGACGGCGAGCGTCTTGTTCGGGTCGACGTACACGACGCCGTCGTCATCAACGGTCACGGTGAACACCGGAACCGGTTCGTAGGCGGGCAGGCTCAACGGCTTGCCGGTATCTAGGGCGAACAGCGAACCGTGGGCCCAACATTCGATCGCGTCATCCTCGACGAAGCCTTCGGAGAGCGAGATATCGCCATGGGTGCAGGTGTCGCCGATCGCGTGCACCTTGCCCGCTGAGTCCTTGACGATGGCGATGGCGATTCCATCGAGGACAACTCGATACGCCTTGTTCTCTTCGAGCTCCGCGACGGTGCCGATGCGTTCTGCGGTCATTGCGCTCCCCCGGAAAGTTCGGCTTCGATTGCGGCGTGAAGGTGAGATTCCAGCTCGGGGTTTCCGATCTTCTGGACGATTTCGGCGAGGAAGCCGATGACGACGAGCCGGCGAGCTTCGGCCTCGGTGATGCCGCGCGCCTGCAGGTAGAAGAGCTGTTCGTCGTCGAAGCGGCCCGTCGCGCTTGCGTGGCCCGCTCCGAGGATGTCACCCGTCTCGATCTCGAGGTTCGGAATCGAGTCAGCGCGCGTGCCCTCGCTCAGCACGAGGTTGCGATTCTGCTCGTAGCTGTCGGTGCCCGACGCCTTCGGTCCGATGAGCACGTCGCCGACCCACACCGTGTGGGCACCCACACCCTGTAGTGCGCCCTTGTAGTTGACGCGACCGATGGTGTTCGCTGCTTCGTGGTGCAGGTAGACGCGCTGTTCGAAGTGTTGGCCCGCATCGGCGAAGTAGAGACCGAACAACTCGCCCTGGGCTCCTTCACCGGAGAGATGAACCGACGGGTTCAGCCGTACAACGGAGCCGCCAAGCGTGACGACGATATGGCGCAGGTGGGCGTCCTTCCCGACCTGGACGAAATGGCTGGCGAGTTGAGTTGATGGATCAGACCACTCTTGAACCGAAACGACGGTGAGTGTGGCGCCGCTTTCCACCACGATTTCGACGTTCTCGGCGAGTTGAGCGTCCCCGCTTGACCGAATGATCACGGTGGAGTTGCTGTTCGCCTTCGCGGTGATGATCGTGTGGGCAGCTCGCGGCTCGTCCCCGAGTTGAGAGCGGCTGAGCACGAGGTCGACGTGATCTTCGGAAGTCACGGTGATGGCGAGAGCTCGTTCGAAGCTCGTCCACGCATTGGCCGAACCGCGATCCTCGGGGATCCCGGCGAGTCCGACGCGGGCATCCGTGCGGTCGATCCAATCGACGGATGCCCCGGTCGCTTCGTTCACAAGGTAGGCGTACGGCGATCCATCGAGCTGGCCATCGATGAGCGGACGTACCCGCGCAACGGGCGTGAGCTTCCAGTCGTTCTCGATTCCCCTGACCTCGGGGAAGTCGTCGTGGTTGACGGAGGTGAACCGCGCATCACGGGTTTGGACGGGAACATAGCCGGGCGCGTTGGAATCCCAGCCACCATCGCTGTGCGCCTGCGCTCCGTGCTGTTCGGGGGTCTGTGTTGCGACCGGACTCAACCGACACTGCCTTCCATGCTCATTTCGATGAGCTTGTTGAGCTCCAGTGCATATTCCATGGGCAGTTCACGCGCAATCGGTTCGATGAAACCGCGAACGATCATGGCCATTGCCTCGTCTTCAGGCATGCCGCGCGATTGCAGGTAGAACAATTGCTCCGCGCTCACGCGAGAGACCGTCGCCTCGTGGCCGAGTTGCACGTCATCCACCCGGATGTCGATTGCGGGGTACGTGTCGGATCGAGAAATCGTGTCGACAAGGAGAGCATCGCAGCGCACGGTGTTTGCGGAGTGGTGTGCCTTCTCGTCAACGCGAACTTCGCCTCGGTAACCTGAACGGCCACCCCCGCGAGCTATCGACTTCGAGACGATGGACGACGTCGTGTACGGCGCCATGTGAATCATCTTTGCCCCGGCATCTTGGTGCTGACCCGGACCTGCGAACGCGACGGACAGGGTCTCGCCCTTGGCGTGCTCCCCCACCAGATAGATCGACGGGTACTTCATCGTGACCTTCGAGCCGATGTTGCCATCGATCCATTCCATCGTTGCGCCCTCGTGGGCGATCGCACGCTTGGTGACGAGGTTGTAGACGTTGTTCGACCAGTTCTGAATGGTCGTATAGCGCACTCGAGCGTTCTTCTTGACGATGATCTCGACGACCGCCGAGTGCAGCGAGTCCGACTTGTAGATCGGCGCCGTGCATCCCTCGATGTAGTGCACGTACGAGCCCTCGTCGGCGATGATGAGGGTGCGTTCAAACTGCCCCATGTTCTCGGTGTTGATCCGAAAGTAGGCCTGGAGGGGAATCTCGACGTGCACGCCCTTCGGCACGTAGACGAAGGAACCGCCCGACCACACCGCGGTGTTGAGTGCGGCGAATTTGTTGTCGCCCGCTGGGATCACCGTTCCGAAGTACTCCTCGAAGAACTCGGGGTGCTCCCGAAGCGCGGTATCCGTGTCCATGAAGATGACACCCTGAGCTTCGAGTTCGGCGTTGATCGTGTGGAATACAACCTCTGACTCGTACTGCGCAGCGACACCGGAGACGAGGCGTTTGCGTTCAGCCTCTGGGATACCCAGCTTTTCGTACGTGAGTCGGATGTCTTCGGGGAGGTCCTCCCACGTCTGCGCCTGCTTCTCTGTCGAGCGCACAAAGTACTTGATGTTGTCGAAGTCGATACCCGAGAGGTCGGCGCCCCATGTTGGCATCGGTTTGCGGAAGAAGTTCTTGAGACCGGCGAGACGAATCTTGAGCATGCTCTCGGGCTCGCTCTTGAGCTCGGAGATGTTGCGGACCACATCCTCGTTGATTCCGCGGCGCGCGGAAGCACCGGCGACATCAGAGTCCGACCACCCGAACTCGTACTGCCCGAGACCGTTGAGTTCCGGGCGGTCGATCAGTACGTCTGACATTAGAGAACCTCTTTCCTACCGTGGGCAACCGAGGTGGTTGCGACGGCATTCCCTCACGCAGCCCCACTCTTGCGAGCGACCGGGTTTTCGGGATGCCCGCTCAAACCAGTGTCGGGCTGAAAACAGGACACGGGAGCGAGCTCCGGCGTCAACGTTGACTCCCCGGCATTGGGCTGTGTTCCTGAACCGGTTAAGCCTACAGTCTGGGAGTCCCGTTGTCAGGAATCAGCGGCGGTTTGACGGGATCCACCGACACCGGCGAACAGCGCAGGCCGCACGTCAAGCAGTACCCGTAGCACTCCCACCCAGACCAAAGCCGCCCCGAGCAGGTGGAAGGACACAAGTGCTGCGGGCAACCCACTGACCGCCTGGAGGAGGCCGACGAGACCTTGGGCGAGCAGCACCACCACGAACACCATGGTGCGTCGCCGAATCAGGCGAGCACGGGCATCCGTGCCCCGGCTTGCTCTCAGCAGAGCGATGGTGAGCGCGAACACGAGAGCCCCGAGGACCCCGTGGATGATCGTGAAGGTTGTCCAGTCGAGTTGCATTCGTGGCACGTCGGACGAGTCACCGGCGTGTGGACCCGCGCCCGACACCATTGTGCCGAACACGATGAGTGCGACAGTCGCTGCCACGAGAACCCAGGCGAGCGCAGCAGAACCGCGCGAAATCGTGCCCTCCGCGCCGGGTCGGGTCTCGCGTACGCGATGCCAGGTGAGCGTCGTCGTTGCGAGCAGAGCGATAGCGAGAACGAAGTGCAGCGCCACGACCCACGGGTTTAGTCCGACCAGCACCGTTATCCCCCCAGCGATGGCGTTGGCGATGACAAGCCAGAATTGCGACCAAGCCAGCCGCGACACCGAACGAACGTGCTGCTTCTGGAGGCGTGCGGCGATGATGACCCAGCCCACCGCGATGACGATGACTGCCGTGATCAGTCGGTTCGCGAACTCGATGACCCCGTGAATACCCAGTTCCGCGCTTGGCGCAAGGGAACTACCCTCACAGGTCGGCCAATCGGGACAACCGAGTCCAGACCCGGTGACCCGGACGAGCCCCCCAGTAAAAACGATGATGATGCTCACGATGAGCGCTGACGTGGTCGCCCACCGCAATGCGCGGGTAGAGAGGGTCCAGCGGGAAGCTGCCCAGCCGAGCGGTGTCTTCAGTGCCACTAGAACGGCAACAGCGGGTCAATGCCGACGGCGACGAACACGAGAGTCAAGTAGCTGATCGAGCTGTGGAAGACGCGCATCGGGCGCACCACGCCGTGTCGAATCGCTGTGTTGTAGAGAAGGTGGGATTCCACGATGAACCAGCCACCAGCGAGCACTGCCACCGCCGAGTACACGATGCCCATCTGACCCACGGGAATCAGCAACAGGGAGCACGCAACGGTTGCCCACGCGTAGAGCACTATCTGAAGCCCGACGACGGTACGACCCCGTACGACCGCCAGCATGGGGACGCCCACGGACTGGTAGTCGGCGCGATACTTCATCGAAAGCGGCCAATAGTGCGGCGGTGTCCACAGGAAGACGATTCCGAACAAGATGACCGGGGTCCAGGTGAGTGAGCCCGTGACCGCTGCCCAGCCGATCAACACGGGCATGCAACCAGCAGCTCCCCCCCACACGATGTTTTGCGGGGTGCGGCGCTTGAGTACGAGTGTGTAGACCAAGACATAGAACAAGATGGCGGCAAGCGAGAGCGCTGCGGCGAGCCAGTTGATAAGGAAACCGAGCCATAGCACGGATGCCACGCCAGCAATCCAGGCGAACGCCAACGCCTCTCGATCGCTGAGCTCCCCCGTCACCAAGGGACGCTTCTTCGTGCGATCCATGATCCGGTCGATGTCGCGGTCGATGTAACAGTTGAAGGCGTTGGCCGATCCTGCACTCAACGACCCGCCCACGAGAGTACCCAGCACGAGCCAGAGGTTGGGGATGCCGTGTGCGGCGAGCACCATAACCGGGGCGGTGGTAACCAGGAGCAGTTCGATCACACGCGGCTTCGTCAACGCGATGTAGGCGAGTACCTTGCGACGGAATCCGATACGAGGGCGCTCGGTACGAGCCTCGATCACGACATCCATGATCTCGATTCTAAGCGGTGGTTGGAGCGGGTCTGCGTACGCCCTCGGGAGCGGCCGTAACCTGGGCTGAGCGTTCTCTATACTTGAATGGCCTGCTGGCCGATGATTCGCCTTCCCTGTGGAAACCCTGTTCCGGTTCAAACGCCGTGCGGTGTTTCGCGTGCTGTGGTGGTTGCGAAAGCTGACCGGCAGTCCTCCACTCAGTGAACGAAGGGTTAGACCCCGTGGCAACTCTCCAATGGGATCCCATTGATGACAAGGCAGTAGATACCGCTCGGCTACTCGCGGCAGATGCCGTGGAAAAGGTCGGAAACGGCCATCCTGGTACCGCGATGAGCATGGCGCCAGCGGCCTATCTGCTGTTCCAGAAGGTCATGCGCCGCGATCCGGCGGACAACGAGTGGATTGGTCGCGACCGCTTCATTCTGTCAATCGGTCACTCGTCCCTCACTCAGTATGTGCAGCTCTACTTTGGTGGCTACGGGCTCGAGCTCGATGACCTCAAGGCGCTCCGTACGTGGGGTTCCAAGACTCCGGGTCATCCGGAGTTCGGCCACACCGCTGGCGTTGAGATCACCACCGGCCCCCTCGGTCAGGGCATCGCGTCCGCGGTGGGATTCGCCTACGCTGCCCGCTACGAGCGCGGACTCTTCGACCCGGAGGCTGAAGCCGGGAAGAGCCCGTTCGACCACTTCATCTACGTTCTCGCTGGCGACGGCGACCTGCAGGAGGGTGTCTCGTCCGAGGCCTCTTCTCTCGCCGGCCACCAACAGCTGGGCAACTTGATCGCGATCTACGACTCGAATCAGATCTCGATCGAAGACGACACGAATATCGCCTTCACCGAAGACGTGAAGGCGCGCTACGAGTCGTACCACTGGCACGTACAGACCGTGGACTGGAAGAAGACCGGTGTCTACGAAGAAGACGTGCACGAACTGCACGCCGCAATCGAGGCAGCCAAGGGCGTTACGGACAAGCCGTCGCTCATCATCTTGCGCACCATCATTGGCTGGCCCGCACCCCACAAGCAGAACTCGGGCAAGATTCACGGCTCCGCACTCGGCGCCGATGAGCTCGCAGCGACGAAGCGCACACTCGGGTTCGACCCCGAGGAGCACTTCGCAGTAGCACCCGACGTCATCGAGCACACCCGAAAGGCCCTCGACCGTGGCAAGGCGGTTCACGCCGAGTGGAACGGGCAGTTCGACGCCTGGGCCGCAGCGAACCCCGACCGAAAAGCTCTGTTGGATCGCATTCTCATGGGTGCCCTTCCGGACGGTGTGGAGGCGGCTCTCCCCGTCTTCGAGGCCGGCAAGGATGTCTCGACTCGCGCCGCGAGCGGTAAGGTGCTCGGCGCACTCGGACCGGTAATTCCCGAGTTGTGGGGTGGTTCCGCAGACCTCGCGGAGTCGAACTTGACGACCATCGAGGGCAGCGCGTCGTTCATCCCGAGCGTGCACTCTACCCACGAGTGGACGGGCAACGAGTACGGCCGTGTCTTGCACTTCGGAATCCGCGAGCACGCGATGGGCGCGATCATCAACGGAATCGTCCTGCATGGGAACACCCGTGCATTCGGCGGCACATTCTTGATCTTCAGCGACTACATGCGCCCTGCCGTGCGTCTCGCTGCGCTGATGAAGGTCCCCTCGATCTTCGTCTGGACGCATGACTCGGTGGCCCTAGGCGAAGACGGGCCCACGCACCAGCCGATTGAGCAGTTGGCGTCGTTGCGAATGATCCCCGGCATGGATGTCGTGCGCCCCGGCGACGCGAACGAGACTGCTTGGGCGTGGAAGACGATCCTCGAACGCCGCAACGGACCCGCGGGCATCGCGCTGTCGCGTCAGAACCTCCCGGTCTTCGAGCGAGGCGACGGCGTGGCATCCGGCGACACCTTCGCCGCGGCCAACTACGTGGCGAACGGCGCGTACGTACTCGCCGAAGCGCCAAACGGCACCCCCGATGTGATCTTCATCGCCACGGGTTCCGAGGTGCAGATCGCACTGGATGCGCGCGAAGCGCTCAAGGCAGAAGGCGTCAACGCCCGCGTGGTTTCCGCTCCCTGCCTCGAGTGGTTCGAGGAACAGGACGCCGCGTACCGCGAGTCGGTCCTACCGGCCGCCGTCACCGCGCGCGTATCGATCGAAGCTGGAATCGCAGTCACGTGGCGCGGCTATGTCGGCGACGCAGGACGCAGCATTTCGATCGAACACTTCGGTGCATCGGCCGACTACAAGACCCTATTCCGCGAGTTTGGAATAACCACCGAGGCCGCCGTGGCCGCAGCCAAGGAAACGCTGGCAGCCCGCTAGGGCCCGGCAAGAGGAAGATGACAGCTATGAGCAACGAAACTCCTACTAGTGCCCTTTCGGCTATCGGCGTCAGCATCTGGCTGGACGACCTGTCTCGCGAGCGAATCAACTCGGGGAGCCTGCAGCGCCTGATTGATGATCGCAACGTGGTCGGTGTGACGACCAACCCGACGATCTTCGCTACAGCCCTAGCCAAGGGGGAGGCCTACGACGCACAGGTCACCGAACTGGCAGCCGCAGGCAAGACCGTGACCGAGGCAGTCTTCGAGATCACTACCGATGACGTGGCTGCCGCGAGCGACATTTTCCGCCCCGTCTACGACGCGACCAACGGTCAGGACGGCCGCGTCTCCATCGAGGTCGAACCCGGTTTGGCTACCGATGCAGCAGGCACCATTGCCCAAGCCAAAGAACTCTGGGCAAAGGTCAACAGGCCCAATGCGATGATCAAGATTCCGGCGACCATCGAGGGTCTTGAGGCCATCACTGAGACCATCGGCGCCGGTATCAGCGTCAATGTCACTCTCATCTTCAGCCTCGAGCGGCACCGGGCAGTCATCAACGCCTACCTCTCGGGTCTCGAGAAGGCGAAGGCCGCCGGACACGACCTCGCGACGATCCACTCGGTCGCGTCGTTCTTCGTGTCCCGTGTCGACACCGAGATCGACAAACGTCTCGACGCAATCGGCACGCCGGAGGCCCGCTCGCTCAAGAGCAAGGCTGGCGTGGCAAACGCGCGCCTCGCCTACCAGGTCTACGAGCAGGAGTTCGCCTCGGAGCGTGCACAGGTTCTGCTCTCGGCTGGCGCGAACAAACAGCGCCCGTTGTGGGCGTCGACCGGCGTCAAGGACCCGAGCCTCCCGGACACGCTCTACGTTACGGAACTCGCGGTCGGCGAGACGGTGAACACCATGCCCGAAAAGACGCTCGAGGCCACCTTCGATCATGGCGTGATCGAGGGCGATCAGGTAACCGGGAACTACGCAGCGGCGAACGCCACACTCGACGCGCTCGACGCACTCGGCATCTCATACAGCGAGGTCACCGCCTTGCTCGAAAAGGAGGGCGTCGAGAAGTTCATCGTCTCCTGGACCGAACTGCTCGACACCGTCGCCGCAGCCTTGGAAGCCGCAAAGTGAGCGTCAAAATCGCCGTCTCGGGTGCCGCGGCAGAGGCAGTTGATCGAATCATCCCGCAACTCGTCAGCGATCTGGTCGCCAGCAGAATCACCTCCGGTGATGGTTCGCTCTGGGGGCCCGACGCTGAAGAAGAGTCGAACAAGCGGCTCGGCTGGGTTGAGGCCGTCGCGGTCTCCCGGCCCATGGTCGACGACATTTATGAGTTGCGCGACGCGCTCCGCGAGGCCGGCGTCAATCACATCGTCCTGGGTGGCATGGGCGGCTCCTCCCTTGCTCCCGAGGTGATCACCCGCACATACGGCGTTGATCTCACGGTTCTGGATTCGACGGACCCCGGCCAGGTTCTCTCTGCGTTGGGCGATCGACTCGCGACTTCGGCGATCGTCATCTCGTCGAAGTCGGGCTCCACCGTGGAGACCGACAGCCAGAAGCGTATCTACGAGCAGTACTTCAGCGAGGCCGGTATTGACCCGCTCGAGCGCGTCATCATCGTCACCGACCCAGGTTCGCCGCTCGACGTCTCGGCTCGAGCTGCCGGATACCGGGTCTTTAACGCAGACCCGAACGTTGGTGGCCGGTATTCCGCACTTACTGCCTTCGGTCTCGTTCCGTCTGGCCTCGCCGGAGTCGACCTCCACGAGCTCCTCGATGAGGCCGAGGCCGTTATGGTCGAACTCGCTGTCGACAACGTGTCAAACCCGGGCCTGATCCTGGGTGCGGCGATGGCGGGAACCCGTCCGCTCAAAGACAAACTCGGCATCGTTCCGGATGGCACCCACATCCTCGGCTTCGGAGACTGGGCGGAACAGCTCATCGCCGAGTCGACGGGCAAGCTCGGCAAGGGCATCCTTCCGGTCGTCCTCGACGTCAACTCCCCCGAGCTTGGCGAAGGTCTTTCCGACCTTCAGGTAGTCCGGCTCGTCGGCGACTGGGACGACACGCGCGAGGTCGCTGACGGCGAGATCGAGATCGCCGGAAGTCTCGGCGGCCAGATTCTGGTCTGGGAGTACGCGACCGCAGTTGCCGGTCGCATCCTCGGGATCAATCCGTTCGACCAGCCCGACGTCGAGTCTGCGAAGATCGCGACTCGCGCGCTCATCGACAATCCGTCGAAGCCCGCAGAGCCCGCTTTCGTCGTGGGGGATATCGAGGTTCGAGGGACGCCGGACGTCGTCGCGAACGTCACGGATCTCGAGAGTGCGCTCTTCGCGCTGCTCTCGCAGCTTCCGGACGATGGGTACGTCTCGATCCAGGCCTACGTCGACCGCGTTGCCCATCCTGAACTCTTCACCCTCCGTGACGAGCTCGCGGCGCGTGCGAAACGACCCGTCACCTTCGGCTGGGGGCCGCGGTTCCTGCATTCGACGGGACAGTTCCACAAGGGCGGTCCCGCGGTCGGTGTGTTCCTTCAGGTGCTCACCGCGGATGAGACAGACCTGCAGATCCCGGACCGCCCATTCACCTTTGGTCAGCTCATCCGTGCGCAGGCGCAGGGTGACGCCAGCGTCCTCGCCGATCACGGTCGGCCCGTCCTCAGCCTCACGCTCAGGAATCCCGCGGCGTCACTCCCGATCGTCATCAGCGCGCTGAAGTAGCCTGTCTCCCGCAGGTTTTAGGCACAAGCACTAGGAGCACCATGTCGCCCGTGGAGATCACCGCCGACTTCAATCCCCTGCGGATTCCCTCGGATCGGCGCCTCAATCGCATCGCCGGCCCGAGCGCGTTGGTGATCTTCGGCGTTACCGGGGACCTGTCCCGCAAGAAGCTCATGCCCGCCGTCTACGACCTCGCCAACCGGGGTCTCCTGCCGCCCGGATTCGCCCTCGTCGGATTCGCTCGGAGGGAGTGGGTAGACCAAGATTTCGCCAAGGTTGTCCACGATGCGGTCAAGCAATACGCGCGCACGCCATTCGATGAGGACGTGTGGACCCAACTCGCTCAGGGCATCCGATTCGTTCAGGGCGAGTTCGACGATGCGGCAGCCTTCACCCGTCTCAAGGCGACGCTCGAAGAACTCGATCGCGACCGCGGGACGATGGGTAATCACGCGTTCTATCTGTCGATTCCGCCCAAGTCATTCCCCGAAGTGACGGAACGGCTCCGGGATTCGGGCCTTGCCGAGCAGCGTGACGGACAGTGGAGCCGGGTCGTCATCGAGAAGCCGTTCGGCAGTGACCTCACTACCGCACGCGAACTCAATGCGGTCGTGGAATCCGTCTTCCCCCCGGACAGCGTGTTCCGGATCGATCACTACCTGGGCAAAGAGACCGTGCAAAACATCCTTGCTCTGCGTTTCGCCAACCAGCTCTATGAACCAATCTGGAACGCAAACTACGTCGACCACGTTCAGATCACGATGGCTGAGGACGTCGGTGTCGGAGGTCGTGCGGGCTACTACGACGGCATTGGCGCCGCACGCGATGTGATTCAGAACCACCTGCTACAACTTCTCGCGCTCACGGCAATGGAGGAACCTGTCTCCTTCGAAGCGGCCGATCTGCGCGCTGAAAAGGAGAAAGTGCTCTCCGCGGTGCGCCTCCCCAAAGACCTGAGCAAGCACACCGCACGCGGCCAGTACGCCGGAGGTTGGGCTGGCGGCGAAAAGGTGCTCGGCTTTCTCGACGAAGAAGGCATGGACCCCAAATCGACGACCGAGACTTTCGCGGCGATTCGGCTCGACATCGGCACACGCCGCTGGGCGGGAGTGCCCTTCTACTTGCGTACCGGTAAGCGACTCGGCCGCCGAGTAACTGAGATCGCGGTCGTTTTCAAGCGCGCACCGCAATATCTCTTTGCGGAAAGCCAAACCTCCGCGCTGGGACAGAACGCCCTCGTCATCCGAGTACAGCCCGACGAAGGTGTGACTATTCGATTCGGCTCAAAAGTTCCTGGTGCCGGGATGCAGGTGCGCGACGTCACGATGGACTTCGGGTACGGCCACGCGTTTACGGAGGCTAGTCCCGAGGCCTACGAGCGTTTGATCCTCGACGTACTGCTAGGCGATCCACCGCTGTTCCCTCGGCACGAAGAGGTCGAGCTGAGCTGGAAGATTCTCGACCCGATCGAGGAGTACTGGACAACCCAAGGACAGCCCGAACAGTACCGTCCGGGCACCTGGGGGCCGCCTTCCGCAGACGAACTCATGGCCCGCGACGGCAGAACCTGGAGGCGACCGTGATCGTCGATCTTCCCAACACGACCACGAGTGCGATCTCCAAGACGCTTGTCAAGATCCGCGAGGAGGGCGGAGCAGTCGCGCTCGGTCGCGTACTCACCCTGATCATCACGACACAGCTGGGTGAAGAGGAAGAGGCAATCGAGGCCGCCAACGAGGCGTCCCGCGAGCATCCCATGCGTGTCATCGTCGTCTCGACCGGCACCGACTCCCGACACACCGCCGTCGACGCCCGCGTCGATGCGCAAATCCGGGTGGGTGGCGACGCTGGCGCCGGTGAGGTAGTCATGGTCAAGGCCTATGGTGACGCCGCATCCGATCAGGAAAGTCTCGTCACCGGGCTCCTACTCCCCGATGCCCCAGTCGTGGCTTGGTGGCCCGGCAACGCCCCCGCAAACGTCTCCCAGTCGCCCGTCGGGCGCATTGCCCATCGGCGCATCACGGATGCCGCGGCCAGTAGCGACCCGCTGAAGGCGTTGTCCACGATCACGGCAACGTATCGGCCGGGCGACACGGACTTCTCATGGACGAGACTCACCCTGTGGCGTGCGCAGCTCGCAGCGGTTCTCGATCAACCGCCCTTTGAGCCCGTGACCGCGGTCGAAGTTCACGGAACCGCTGATTCTCCCTCGACAGTACTTCTCGCCGCATGGTTGCAGCGGGCCCTCGAAGTCCCCGTCACGCTGGGCGTATCTGGCAAGTCGCATGGATCGAGCGGAATTCAAGGGGTCAAGCTCATTCGCGCGTCCGGTGCGATCGAGTTGGAACGCACGATGTCAAACATCGCCACGCTCATCCAACCCAACCAGCCCACGCATGACATCTCGCTTCCCCGGCGTAGTCTTCGGGATTGCCTCGCCGAAGAGCTTCGTCGACTAGACCCGGACGACCTCTTTGGCGAAGTCATCGTCACCGGCGTCGGTAAGCTCGGAAAGCCGGGCCGAGTCAAGCGCTCGCCGAAGTTGAAAGCGTAGCTACGTTATGAGCAATGAGCGCAGAGTCATCGTCCACGCTGACAAGGTTGCCCTCGCCGCCGCCGTAGCAGCACGGTTCATCACGAAGGCCGTTGACCTTATCGATGAGTTCGACGAGGCGTCGGTTGTCTTGACCGGAGGGACCATGGGAGGTGCCGTTCTCGCAGCGATCAACGACAGTCCCACACGGGATTCCGTCGACTGGTCGCGAGTCAATGTGTGGTGGGGCGACGAGCGCTGGTTGCCTCTCGGCGATCCGGAGCGGAACGAAACACAGGCACGAGTCGCGCTTCTCGACCATGTGGCGCTCGATCCGGCGCGTGTGCATGCCTTTCCGGCATCTGACCAGGGCCTAGATCTCGACAGTGCCGCGGCCGCCTACTCTCGCGAGATCGCCACCCACACCCCAGCGAACGCGAACATGCCGCACTTCGACATCACCTTCCTCGGGGTCGGCCCGGACGGCCACATCGCCTCGCTCTTTCCTGAGCGCAGTGGCATCCGCGAAACAGCGTTGACGGTGATCCCGGTCCGCAACTCCCCCAAACCACCACCCGAGCGACTCAGCCTCACACTTCCCGTGATCAACTCATCTGCGCGAGTGTGGGTGGTGGTGGCGGGAGCGGACAAAGCTTCAGCGCTGGGCCTCACCCTCGCCGGCGCCAGCATCAATGAAGTTCCTGCGGCCGGAGTCGAGGGGCGGCGAAAGACGTTGTTCTTCGTCGACGCGGAGGCTGCGCAGCAGGTGCCCGAAACTCTCATCGACCCCGGTCAGTTTTGGACTGGCGCGGACGATGTCGTCCCGTAAGGACAGTCCGCATTCGCGATAGCGCCTAGTTGGCAGCCCCACCGCGTCGGGCGCGAAGCTGTTCGAGAGCTTCCTCAAGAAGTGTTGCGGCCTCTTCTTCGCTACGTCGTTCCTTCACGTAGGCGAGGTGAGTCTTGTACGGCTCGAGTTTCGTCACCGACGGCGGGTTTTCCTTGTCACGACCAGCCGGAAGACCTGTCGACGGAGAGTCGATGGTCTCCGGGATTTCGTCGTCGGGGAGGTTCGCGGCGAAATTGCGAACAGTTTCGTTGCCAAGCTCATCCCAATATGAGACCTGGATTCGGTCTGCATGAAAACCGCGATCCTGCTCTCCCATGGGTCCTGCGCCAACGCGCGAGCCGCGAATTGCACTTCCGCCTGATGCCACTGGTGCCCCTAAGTGAGTATGTTGAAAGAGTTGACTATGCGCCGTCGAACTTGGTGATGAGACCGAGGACAACCACGCAGCTGATCCAGACCACGCCAAGGATGACGGTGATGCGATTGAGGTTGCGCTCCGCGACACCCGATGCGCCGAGGTTCGAAGTGACACCGCCGCCGAACATGTCGGAGAGGCCGCCACCGCGCCCACGGTGCAACAGAATGAGCAGGGTCAGCAGGAGACTCGTGATACCGAGTACCACCTGCAGGATGACCTGAAGAATTTGCACGGGAGAGAACCTTTCGAAAGCCTCAGTAAGTGTAACTGACGAGGAGTGCTACGTCCCGACGTGCTTCTGGAAGCGGGAAATGCTGGCGAACTCCGCGACGTCCAAACTCGCACCGCCCACGAGCGCACCGTCGACGTTCGGTTCACGCATGAAGGCTGCAATGTTGCCCGACTTCACCGATCCGCCGTAAAGGATCCGGGTAGCCTCGGCGACCTCGGCGCCCAACAGATCAGCCAGCGCCTCTCGCAACTTCGCGGCGACTTGCTCCGCCTGCTCGGGGGTAGCTGCCTGGCCTGAACCGATCGCCCAGACCGGCTCGTACGCAATGACGAGATTGGGAGTGCCAGTGATTCCGGCGAGAGCTGCCGTGAGCTGAGCTACAGGCACTGCACTCGGACCGTGCGCCTCAAGGTCTTCTGCGGTCTCGCCCACGCACAACACGGGCACGAGGCCGTGCTTGAGGGCTGCGGCGACCTTGCGACCGAGAATCTCGTCGGTCTCACCGTGGTACTGACGACGTTCCGAGTGGCCGACAAGCACGTAGGTGCACTCGAGCGCCGCGAGAAACGCCCCCGAGATCTCACCTGTGTATGCGCCCGAGTCGTGCTCCGAGAGATCCTGTCCACCGAAGACGAGATCTAGCTTGTCCGCGGAGATGAGCGTCTGCACGGAGCGCAAGTCGGTGAATGGGGGGAAAACTGCGACCTCGGCACCCTCGGCACCAAAACCATGTTTCGCGTCCTTCAGAGTCCATGCGAGCTTCTGTACGGTAGCGATCGCTTGTAGATGGTCCAGATTCATCTTCCAATTGCCCGCGATGAGCGGGACGCGTTTCATGCTTGCCATCCGAGGACCTCCAGTCCAGGTAGACGCTTGCCTTCGAGAAACTCGAGGCTTGCCCCACCACCAGTTGAAATGTGACCGAACTGATCATCGCGAAAGCCCAGTGCTCGCACCGCTGCGGCAGAGTCGCCCCCGCCGACGACGCCGAATCCATCAAATTCTGTGAGCGCAGCTGCGACGGCTCGGGTTCCTGCGGCGAAGGGCGGGAGTTCGAACACGCCCATCGGCCCGTTCCAGAAGACAGTCTTGGACGTCATGATCGCGGCCGCGAAGCTGGCCGCCGTATCCGGGCCGATGTCGAGTCCCATACCGTTTGCGCCAAACGCCGAGCTCTCGATCGCATCGGCAGCTGTGACGACGTACTCAGCGTCGTCGCCGAACCGTGAAGCGACGACGATGTCTGTGGGAAGAACGATGGTGACACCGAGTTCCTTCGCTTTGACGAGGTAGCCCTTGACTGTGTCGACCTGGTCCGACTCGAGCAAGCTCCCGCCGACCTTGTGTCCCAGCGCATAAAGAAAGGTGAACACCATCCCGCCCCCCACGAGGAGCGAGTCCACCTTGGGTAGCAGCGCGTCGATCACGCTCAACTTGTCCGAGACCTTCGAACCACCAAGAACGACCGTGTAGGGCTTCTCCGGAGACACGGTGAGGCGCTCCAGCACTTCGAGCTCTTGCTGAATCAGCAATCCAGCGGCGCTGGGCAACTCCTCTGCTAATTCGTAGACACTCGCCTGCTTGCGGTGAACCACTCCGAATCCGTCAGAGACGAATGCATCCCCGAACTTCGCGAGCTTCTTCGCGAAATCTCTACGGTCGCTGTCGTCTTTTGACGTCTCGTGTGCGTTGAAACGGAGGTTCTCAAGCAAAGCGATGTCACCATCGTCGAGCTCATCGACTGCGTCCTTCGCCGCGGAGCCTACGGTATCCGTGGCGAACACGACCGGCTTGCCGAGCAGCTCAGACAGGCGTTGCGCAACGGGCGCGAGGCTGTACTTGCTATCCGGCTCGCCGTCAGGGCGACCGAGATGCGAGACAACGACAACCCGAGCGCCGGCGTGAATAAGGGCATTCAGGGTCGGCAACGAAGCGCGCACGCGCCCGTCATCCGTGATCACACCGTCCTTGAGGGGAACGTTGAGATCACACCGAACGACTACATTCTTTCCCTGTAGGTCGCCGAGCGACTCGAGTGTGCGAAGTGTCATCGTGTCGTTGTGTCCGAGGCGGCGGGCCGGCGGGCTAGAGCTTGTTGCCGACGTACTCGGTGATGTCGACGAGGCGGTTGGAGTAGCCCCACTCGTTGTCGTACCACGACGCAACCTTGACCTGATCGCCGATCACCTTGGTGAGACCAGCGTCGAAGATCGACGAGTGCGGGTCTCCAGCGATGTCACTCGAGACGATCTCGTCTTCGGTGTACTTCAGGATGCCCTTGAGCGGACCCTCGGCTGCTGCCTTGTACGCGGCGTTGACTTCTTCAACGGTGACAGGGCGGCTCGCAGTGACCGTGAGGTCGGTGATCGAACCGGTGATCACGGGTACCCGGAGCGCGTAGCCGTCGAGCTTCCCCACGAGTTCGGGGATAACGAGACCGAGGGCCTTTGCTGCTCCGGTCGACGTCGGGATGATGTTGGCTGCGGCAGCGCGAGCACGGCGAAGATCACTGTGCGGGCCATCCTGAAGGTTCTGGTCGGCAGTGTAGGCGTGAACGGTGGTCATGAGGCCACGTTCGATACCAAAGTTCTCCATGAACACCTTCGCGAGAGGGGCGAGGCAGTTCGTCGTGCACGACGCGTTCGAGATGATGTTGTGGATAGCGGGGTCATAGGTGCCCTCGTTGACCCCGAGCACCAACGTCGCAACGTCCGAACCGGATGCAGGAGCCGACACGATGACCTTCTTGGCGCCAGCCGTGATGTGCTTGGCAGCGTCTTCGGACTTGGTGAAGCGGCCGGTCGATTCGATGACGATGTCGACACCGAGCTCGCCCCAGGGAAGGTTCGCGGGGTCACGCTCTTCGAACACCTTGATCGCCTTGCCGTTGACAATGATGTGGCTGTCGTCGAAATCGACCGTGGCGTCGAGGCGACCCGTGATCGTGTCGTACTTGAGCAGGTGCGCAAGCGACTTGTTGTCGGTGAGGTCGTTGACCGCGACGATCTCGAGGTCACTGCCCTTCGCGAGGGCGGCCCTGAAGAAGTTACGGCCGATACGGCCGAATCCGTTAATACCGATCTTGACGGTCACGTGCGCTCCAATATTTTCTGTCAATACAGTGTCGGACGTCGCAAGACGTCTTGGTCTGGTGGTGATGGTGGTGGAAAGGAGTGGCCGGGGCGAGGAAAGAATAGGTTCCCCCGGCCAACAATGCCGCTACGACAGTAGCAGCAGGCCGGAGGTCTTTTCGCGCGCAGCAGCGAAGCGCGCCTGCGCGTTCGCCCAGTTCGCGATGTTCCAGAACGCCTTGACGTAGTCGGCCCGAACGTTCTTGTAGTCGAGGTAGTAAGCGTGCTCCCACACGTCGAGCATCAGGATGGGAACGATGCCCGCCGGAAGATTACCCTGCTGGTCGAAGAACTGCACGATGATGAGATTTTCACCGAGCGAATCCCACGCGAGAACTGCCCAACCTGAGCCCTGAACGCCCATCGCCGTTGCGGTGAAGTGTGCAGTGAATTTGTCGAACGACCCAAAATTGTTGTCAATCGCACTGGCAAGATCACCGGTGGGCTTGTCGCCGCCATCGGGCGAGAGGTTGGTCCAGAAAATCGAGTGATTGACGTGACCGCCAAGGTTGAAGGCGAGATCCTTTTCGAGTTTGTTGACATTGGAGAGGTCGCCTTTGTCGCGAGCCTCGGCAAGTCCGGCGAGTGCCACATTGGCACCCGTGACGTATGCCTGGTGGTGCTTGCTGTGGTGAAGCTCCATGATCGTCGCGCTGATGCTCGGGGCGAGCGCCGAGTAGTCGTATGCGAGTTCTGGGAGGGTGTAGTCAGCCATCGGTTCTCCTAGCAAATAGTCCCCGAGAATCACGATCATTCAGCCGCGCCGGGGTGACATTTCCAGTCTACTCACCCCAACCGGGTGCATCCGGCGAAGCTTCCCGGCCGCAGACTTCCGGATGACCGTTGCCGTTATTCGTCGAGATCCGGTGGCAGATTCGCGTCAGTACCGGGGATGCCGAGGTCGGATGCACGCTTGTCTGCCATGGCCAAGAGCCGACGGATCCGGCCGGCGACGGCATCTTTCGTCATGGGTGGGTCTGCGTGATGTCCGAGTTCGTCGAGACTCGAATCGCGGAACCGCAGCCGCAGTTCTCCCGCGTACTTCAGGTGTTTTGGCACGTCACCGTCGAGAATCTCAAGTGCGCGTTCAACTCGAGCACACGCGGCAACGGCTGCCTGCGCGGACCGCCGAAGGTTCGCGTCATCGAAGTTGACAAGCCTGTTGGCGGTGGCACGTACTTCGCGCCGCTGACGCATTTCGTTCCAGCTCTCCACACTGCGCTGCGCGCCCATGAGTACGAGCATCGCGCTGATTGCTTCACCATCACGAATGACCACTCGATGAACGCCTCGAACCTCGCGGGCCTTTGCCGATATCTTGAGCCGGCCTGCGGCTCCGACGAGCGCCATCGCTGCTTCATTGCCTGGACAGGTGATCTCCAGAGCGGCCGAGCGCCCCGGATCCGTCAAGGTGCCCGCTGCGAGAAACGCTCCACGCCACACCGCGGCGAGGTCGTCGCGGCTACCGGTGGTGACGCGGTTGGGCAGGCCTCGAATCGGTCGGCGCCGCGCATCCAGCAATCCAGTCTGCCGTGCAAGGGTCTCGCCGCCGTCGAGCACGCGAACCAAATAGTGGCTCGTGCGTCGTGAACCCGAAGCGGAGACAACCGAAACGTCTGCTCGGACTCCGTACAGTTCGGCGATGTCCTTGCGAATGCGTCGGGCCAGCTGTTCGGTGTCTACTTCGGACTCGACCGCGATACGCCCGGAAATCACATGCAGTCCGCCGGAGAATCGGAGAATCGTCGCGAGCTCTGCCGCGCGTATGGTCGTTTTGCCTGACTGAATGCTCGCAAGCTCGTCTTTGACCTCGGCGGTTAGTGCCACGCGTGGTCCTCCATTTCTCTATCTTCTGCTTGCAACTGACAGTGTCGCGCTATTCGCGCCCCAGGTCACGATGCTTGACGCTCACTACCGCTCCGGGCAAGGCGCTGAGCCGAGTCGCGAGCTCCTCCGCAATCGCGACAGACCGGTGCTTTCCCCCGGTGCAGCCAATGGCGATCGTAGCGTGTCGCTTGTTCTCACGTTGAAAGCCCGCGAATACCGGCTTCATAGCCTTGGCGAAATCGGCCACGAACTCAGCCGCCCCTTCCTGCGAAAGTACGAAGTCACGCACGGGTTCATCGAGCCCGTTGTGTGCCTTGAGCTCGGGAATCCAGAACGGATTCGGCAAGAACCGACAGTCTGCGACAAGGTCAGCGTCTGCAGGCAGGCCGTACTTGTATCCGAAGCTTTCGATGGTTACTCGAAGGCCCGCGTCATCCTCAGTCGAGAACTGCTGGCGAATATCGGTAGCGAGCTGGTGAACGTTGAGATCAGTCGTGTCGATGACAAGATCGGCGGCCGCACGAATCTCGGCCATCCGTCCACGCTCTTCGGCGATTCCGTCGAGAGTCGTGCCATTGCCCTGCAACGGATGCGGACGACGAACATTCTCGAAGCGCCGCACGAGTGTGGCATCAGTGGCCTCGAGAAAGAGCAGGCGGAGCACGATCGAGTCACGCAGCGAATCGACGCTGCTGCGAAGGTCTTCGAACATCGCCCCACCACGCACGTCGACGACCGCGGCAATGCGCGGGAGGGAGTTCCCAGCGTGCTGAGCGAGCTCGACGAGCGGCTTGAGCATTTGCGGCGGGAGGTTGTCGACGACGTACCACCCGAGGTCTTCCAGCGCATTACCCACGGTCGATCGACCGGCACCGGACATCCCGGTAACGATGAGCATTTCCTGCTGGGGAGTCTCAGGCGGCATGGTGCACCAAGACTACCGGGACCAAGAACCCCCCTACTGTTGCAGTCGGTCGACGATCACCAGCGCTAGTTGGGGCCCAATGCCACGCACCTCGGCAATCGCTGCCGCATCAGCGCCCTTAAGGCGCGAAACTGAGCCGAAATGCTTGAGTAGCTCACGCACGCGCGACGGGCCAAGCCCCGGAACCTCACCCAATACCGATTGGATATCGTTCTTGCGCTTCTGACGTTGGTAGGTAATCGCGAATCTGTGCGCCTCGTCTCGCAACCGTTGGATCAGGAACAACGCATCACTGTTGCGCGGCAGGATCACCGGGAAGTCTGAGTCAGGCAGCCAAATCTCTTCCAGACGCTTCGCGATACCAGCAAGTTGGATGCCCTCGACCCCCGCTTCGTCGAGGGCTCGCTGTGCTGCGGCCACCTGCGGTTGGCCGCCGTCGACGATCAGTAGCTGCGGCGGGTACGCGAATTTCGCCCTGCGGGCTGAGCTTGCCGAGAGTTCACCATCCGGGGTCTCGAGAAGTTCGACCCGCGTGGGATCATCCTTGAGGTAGGCGAGACGCCGAGTGAGCACCTGATAGATGGACTCCGTGTCATCCGTTGATTCCGGAATGCTGAAGCGTCGGTAGTGGTCTTTTCGCGGCAGACCATCTTCGAACACCACCATGGAGGCGACGATGTTGGTGCCGCTGAGATGTGAGACGTCGTAACACTCCATCCGGAGCGGAGCCTCGCTCATTCCCAGTGCTTCCTGGATATCAGAAAGGGCCTGCGAACGTGCCACAAAGTCTCCGCTCCTGCGGGTCTTGTAGAGAATGAGCGCGTTCTGCGCGTTCTGCGCAACGGTGAGGGCAAGCGCTGCCTTGTCGCCGCGTTTCGCGACGCTGAGCTTCACCTTGGCGCCCGGGCCGCGCAACTCCCCCAGCAAGCGTTCGAGCGCCGGGCCGTCATCAGGCACAGCTGGAACATAGATATCGCGCGGCGGAACCGAATCCTCGTACGCGTTCTGAAGCACGGATTCGACGAGGTCGGCGAGTTCGAGATCGAGCTCCTTGTCGACTACCCAGCTGCGCACACCCCGGATGCGCCCACCACGGACGATGAACTGTTGCACGGCTGCTGCTAGCTCATCGTGAGCAATGCCGAACAGGTCTGCATCCACTTCCTCATCGAGCACAACTGCATTCTTGGCAAGTGCGGTCTCCATTGCCTGGATCTGGTCCCGATACTTGGCTGCGGACTCGTAATCCTGACTGGCCGCAGCATCTTTCATGCGCTTCGTGATCGTCGTGACGTACCGCGAGTCGTTCCCGCTCATGAAGCTCGCAAAATCGAGAGCTATCGACTTGTGTTGTTCGAGAGTGACGCGACCGACACACGGTGCAGCGCACTTGCCGATATCACCGAGCAGACACGGTCTTCCAGTCTGCTGTGCGCGCTTGTAGGTGGAATCTGAGCAACTCCGCATCGGGAATGCCTTGAGCATGATGTCGACGGTCTCGCGGATCGCCCATGCCCGGCTGTAAGGGCCGAAGTAGCGCGCGTTAGGCAATGTGCGGTTACGCGTGACCAGCACCCTGGGAACCGGGTCGCCCAGGGTGATCGCGAGGTACGGATACGACTTGTCGTCCTTGTACTGCACGTTGAAGGGCGGGTCGAACTCCTTGATCCAGGTGTATTCGAGTTGCAGAGCCTCGAAGTCGTTGCCTACTACTGTCCACTCGACGGATGCTGCGGTCAGCACCATTCGACGGGTGCGCTCGTGAAGCGTCTCGAGGGGCGCAAAGTAGTTGCTCAGTCGCTGCCGAAGGTTCTTGGCCTTCCCCACGTACAGCACGCGGGCCGACGAATCTCGAAACCGATACACGCCCGACTGCTGCGGGATCTCGCCCGCCTTCGGGCGCCAGGGCACCGTCTGGGCCATGTGCTGCACTCGCTAGACGCGAGTGCCCTCCAAGGTCTCTTTGAGGAACACGCCCGTGTGGCTACCCTCGACTTTGGCGAGTTGCTCGGGTGTGCCAGTGGACAGCACTTCGCCGCCGCCCGCACCGCCTTCGGGTCCTAGATCGATGATCCAGTCGGCCGACTTGATCACGTCGAGATTGTGTTCGATGACGATCACGGTGTTGCCCTTGTCGACGAGACCACCTAGCACCATGAGGAGCTTGCGAACATCCTCGAAATGCAATCCCGTCGTGGGCTCATCGAGCACGTAGATGCTACGGCCCATCGACCGCCGCTGCAGCTCGGTGGCGAGCTTCACGCGCTGTGCCTCACCGCCAGACAGAGTTGTCGCGCTCTGACCCAGCCGCACGTAGCCCAAGCCGACCTCCTCGAGCGTCTTGAGATAGCGATGAATCGCAGAGATCGCCTCGAAGAAGTCGACTGCCTCGCTGATCGGCATGTCGAGAACCTCAGCGACGTTCTTGCCCTTGTACTTCACCGCGAGGGTCTCGCGGTTGTAGCGCGCTCCCCCGCATACTTCGCAAGCGACGTAAACGTCGGGGAGAAAGTTCATTTCGATCTTGATCGTGCCGTCACCGGAGCAATTCTCGCAGCGGCCTCCCTTGACGTTGAAGCTGAACCGGCCGGGAAGGTAGCCCCGCGCCTTCGCGTCCGCGGTCTCGGAAAACAGGGTGCGGATCTTGTCGAAAACGCCCGTGTACGTGGCGGGGTTGGAACGCGGCGTACGACCGATGGGCGCCTGATCGACGTGCACAACCTTGTCGAGTTCGTCGAGCCCTGTCACTCGCGTGTGCTTTCCGGGTATCTGGCGGGCCCCGTTGAGTTGGTTGGCGAGCACCTTGTAGAGGATGTCATTCACGAGACTCGACTTGCCGGAGCCGCTCACGCCGGTCACGGCGGTCATGACCCCGAGGGGGAAGGCCACGGTCACGTTCTTGAGGTTGTTGGCACGCGCCCCCTCAACGACGACCTGCCGCTTCGTGTTGACCGGCCGACGATTCTTCGGCGTTTCGATTGACTTCCGACCGGCAAGGTAGTCCCCGGTTATCGAATCAGAGTTGGCGAGCAACTGCTCATAGGAGCCGGAATGCACAACCTTGCCCCCGTGTTCGCCGGCGCCCGGGCCGATATCGACAATCCAGTCCGCCGTGCGAATGGTGTCTTCGTCGTGTTCGACCACGATGAGGGTGTTACCGAGATTCTTGAGCTTGACGAGAGTTTCGATGAGTCGTCTGTTGTCGCGCTGATGCAAGCCAATGCTCGGCTCATCGAGCACGTACAGCACTCCGGTGAGACCGGAGCCGATCTGGGTCGCGAGACGGATCCGCTGCGCTTCGCCACCCGACAGGGTCGCCGCCGCGCGCATGAGATCGAGATAGCTGAGCCCCACCTCGATGAGAAACTCAAGGCGCAACCGGATCTCTCGGAGTACCTGTGCTGCGATCTTCGCATCCCGCGCCGAGAGCTCGAGGTCTTGCATGAACTCGTGCGCCTTCACCAGACTCAATTCACACACATCAGAAATGCTGGTGCCGTTGACGGTCACCGCAAGTACCTCGGGCTTGAGACGCTTGCCGTCGCACACCGGGCACGGGATCTCACGCAGATACTCGGCGACCCGCTGACGCTGCACGTCGGTCTCCGCTTCGAGATACTTGCGCTCCATGTAGGGGATGACGCCCTCGAACCCGGTCGAGTACTTCATCTCGCGGCCGTAGCGGTTCTTCCACTTCACCGTCACTTGGAAGTTGTTGCCCCGCAGGATTGCTTCCTGAACACTTGAGGGAAGCTCACCCCACGGGGTATCCAGCGAGAAGTCGAGATCCCGAGAGAGCCCGTCGAGCAGCTTCTCGAAGTAGTTGAAGAGTCCCTTGCCTTGGCTCGTCCACGGCAAGATCGCACCGTCGGCGATGCTTACCGATTCGTCGGCAATGAGGAGGTCTGCATCCACCGACATCCGCGTTCCGAGACCCGAACACTCGGGGCACGCACCAAACGGCGCATTGAAGGAGAAGGTGCGTGGCTCGATCTCGGTGAGTTGCAACGGATGACCATTGGGGCACGAGAGCTTCTCGCTGAAGGTGCGCCAGGCCGAATCCCCAACCTCGTCGACGAAGTTGATCGAGACAATCCCGTCGGTGAGCCGCAGCGCCGTCTCAAGGGAGTCGGTGAGACGCGTGAGAATGTCGTCCCCAGCGACTAGGCGGTCGATGACCACCGAGATGTCGTGTTTGAACTGCTTCTTGAGCTTGGGCGGGTCGCTCAATTGAATCTGCTCGCCGTCAACGAGTGCGCGTGAATATCCGCTCGCGGCTAGCTCTTTGAAGAGGTCGACGAACTCGCCCTTCTTCTGCGAGATGACCGGACTCACGACCTGGTAGCGGGTGCCCGCTTCGAGCTCCATGAGTTGATCGGCAATCTGCTGCACGGTCTGCTTCTCGATGCGTTCGCCGCACTCCGGGCAGTGCGGTTCGCCGATGCGGGCCCAGAGCAGCCGCATGTAGTCGTAGATCTCAGTTATCGTGCCGACCGTAGAACGGGGATTGCGGTTCGTCGATTTTTGATCGATGGATACCGCGGGGCTGAGACCCTCGATGAAGTCGACATCAGGGCGATCGACCTGCCCTAGAAACTGCCGCGCGTAGGCCGAGAGCGACTCCACATAGCGACGCTGGCCCTCAGCAAAGATGGTGTCGAAGGCGAGGCTCGACTTTCCCGAGCCAGAAAGCCCCGTGAACACCACGAGTGAGTCACGGGGAATTTCAAGGTCGACGTTGAGCAGATTATGAACCCGAGCACCCCGAACGGTGAGTTTGCCGTTGGGTGCCGACTTGCCCTCAAGAGTGGCCAACATAGCGCTCTCGTCGAGCTCTTCAATCTCGGTTATCGACACTCTGTCCATTCTACGGAGGCCACTGACATTGACTGGCTCGTGTTCGCCGGAAGCACACAGCTACTTGAGATGCCCCGCCTGCTCCATCTGACGCAGCTCCTTCTTCAGGTCTGACACCTCGTCGCGCAATCGGCCGGCGAGCTCGAACTTCAACTCGGCAGCGGCCGCAAGCATCTGTTCATTGAGGTCGGCAATGATCGCTTCAAGATTGTTGCCACCTTGCGCGGCCAGCCCCTCGCGCTTGAGATTGGGCGTGGGCGCGCGCTTGCGACTCGAGTCGCTCTTGCCCGCCAGAACGGCCGCGGTATCGCTCGCTTCACGCATGATCTGGTCGGTTATGTCGGCAATCTTCTTGCGCAGTGGTTGCGGATCGATGCCATGCAGAGTGTTATAGGCGACTTGCTTCTCACGACGCCGGTCGGTTTCGTCGATCGCCTTCGCCATGGAGTCAGTCATGACATCCGCATACATATGAACCTCGCCCGACACGTTGCGAGCGGCCCGACCGATCGTTTGGATGAGCGACGTTCCAGACCGCAAGAAGCCCTCCTTGTCAGCGTCGAGAATCGCCACGAGGGAGACCTCGGGCAAGTCGAGCCCTTCTCTCAGCAGGTTGATGCCCACGAGCACGTCATAGACACCTTGACGTAGTTCCGTCAACAGCTCGACGCGCCGAAGCGTATCGACGTCAGAATGGAGGTATCGCACGCGAACGCCATGTTCGCCCAGGAACTCCGTGAGTTCCTCCGCCATCTTCTTCGTCAGAGTGGTCACGAGAATCCGCTCATTCTTCTCGACGCGGATGCGGATCTGTTCCAACAAGTCGTCGATCTGACCCTTGGACGGCTTGACGACGATTGCTGGATCGACAAGGCCAGTGGGCCGGATGACCTGCTCGACGATCGAGTCGGTAATACCGAGTTCATACTTCCCCGGCGTCGCAGAGAGATACACCTTTTGACCGACGCGCGAGAGGAACTCCTCCCACCGCAGCGGACGGTTGTCCAGTGCGCTGGGCAACCGGAAACCATGTTCGACGAGGGTGCGCTTGCGAGAGGCATCCCCCTCATACATCGCCCCGATCTGGGGCACCGTCACATGGGATTCGTCGATGACCACGAGAAAGTCTTCGGGAAAGTAGTCGAGTAGGCAGCTTGGCGCCTCCCCCGGCTGGCGGCCGTCCATGTGACGCGAGTAGTTCTCGATGCCGTTGCAGAACCCGATCTGCTCCATCATTTCGATATCGAAGGTCGTGCGCATTCGCAGCCGCTGGGCTTCGAGAAGCTTGCCTTGTCGCTCAAGTTCCTGAAGCCGCTCCGCCAATTCCTCCTGGATCGTGCCGATCGCTCGGTGGATGGTCTGAGGGCTCGCCGCATAGTGCGTGCCGGGGAACACCGACACGGCATCCATCGTCTTCACCACGTCGCCGGTGAGCGGGTGGAGCGCGTAGATCGCCTCTATTTCGTCGCCAAACATCTCGATGCGGATGGCGAGTTCTTCGTACACGGGGATGATCTCGATGGTGTCGCCCCGAACCCGGAATGTGCCTCGTGAGAAGTCGTAGTCGTTGCGCTGGTATTGCATAGAGACAAACTTGCGGATCAACGTTTCGCGGTCGATACGCATACCGACTTGCAGAGCAATCATCGCGTCGAGATAGGACTCGGCCGCACCGAGCCCGTAAATGCAGGACACCGTCGACACGACGACAACATCGCGACGACTCAAGAGGGAGTTCGTGGTCGAGTGCCGAAGTCGCTCAACTTCGGCATTGATCGAGGAGTCTTTCTCGATGAAGGTATCCGTCTGCGGGATGTACGCCTCAGGCTGGTAGTAGTCGTAGTACGACACGAAGTACTCGACGGCGTTCTCGGGCATCAGGTCACGGAACTCATTCGCAAGCTGGGCGGCCAACGTCTTGTTGTGGGAAAGAACGAGAGTCGGTCGCTGCACCTGCTCGATAAGCCAAGCGGTGGTTGCCGACTTGCCGGTGCCAGTTGCCCCGAGCAAAACAACGTCAGTCTCACCGGCATTGATGCGCTGGGCAAGTTCCGCGATCGCGGCCGGCTGGTCGCCGCTCGGCAGATATTCGCTCACGACCTTGAACGGTCGGACGGATCGAGTGGGCTCCATGCATTCAGCATAGGCAGCGCCACCGACGCTAGTCGGGGAGTGCGCTGTGGGCGGACGCCGCAGCCATCTCCCAGAGTTCGTCGGCTTGCTCCAGAGTCCACTCGAGAGTGCCGTTGCTGTCGATGACGACGTCCGCGATCGCGAGCCGCTCGGCATCGGATGCCTGCGAGTTGATGCGGTGGCTCGCCTCGTGACGGGTCATCCCCCGTAGTTGCATCATGCGACGGATGCGCGTCTCGGCATCCGCGTGCACGACGACGACGAGGTCGTAGTGTCGAGGCTCATCGTGGGCTGCTTCCACGAGCAACGGAACGTCATACACGCCGACCGCGTACGGATCGGCAGCGCTGGCCTCGGCAAAAATCGCCTCGCTGAGACGCTGGATCTCCGGGTGCGTTATCGCGTTGAGCACTAAACGCTTGTCGGGGTCCGAGAATACGATCTCCCCCAGCGCCGCACGGTCGAGACTGCCATCGCTCGAAATGACGCCCGGACCGAACTCCTGTGCAATGCGCGCGAGACCCGGGGTACCCGGCTCAACGACCCGTCTCGCGAGCACATCGGCATCCACGACGATTGCGCCATGGTTGGCGAGGCGCTCAGCGACTGCGGACTTGCCGGATGCAATGCCGCCGGTGAGGCCGATCAGGTACATGCCGCAATGCTAGCCTCGGCGATACATTTACTCGGAACTACTGTGAGGACATCAGATGTTCGAGCTGCTGACGGGCGCCGGTCTCGCCGTTGCTGCGGGCCTGAATGCATACATTCCGTTGCTCATTCTCGGCCTCGCTGGCCGGTTCATCGACTTCGTCGAACTTCCCGCGCAGTGGCAGTGGCTGTCGAACGAGTGGGTGCTGGGCATCCTCGGTGCCCTCCTCGTCATCGAGATCGTCGCCGACAAGATCCCCGTCGTGGACTCCATCAACGATTGGGTCCAGCTCTTCGTGCGTCCGGTCGCGGGTGGAATCGCCTTCGGCACCGGATCGAGTTCAGGTACCGCAGTTGTCACCGACCCTTCCCAGTTCTTCACCTCGAATGCCTGGGTTCCCATTGCCGTGGGGATCGTCCTTGCCCTCGCCACTCACATCGGCAAAGCGGTGTCTCGGCCGGCTCTCAACGTCGCGACCGTGGGGGCCGCCGCGCCCGTTGTGAGTACCGTCGAAGACGTAGGAAGCGTCGTGCTGAGCATCCTCGCGATCCTCTTGCCCGTGCTCGTCATTGCGGCAATCGGAGGCGTGGTGGTGGGGTTCGTCGTGCTGTTCCGACGGTTCCGACGGGGTGGACGTCGAGAACCCGTGCGTGCTACCTGAAACCTCGGTCCCTCGTTAACGACCGACGGCCGGCCCTCGTGAGAGGACCGGCCGTCGGTGTACTGCCTTAGGAGTTGTTCGAGAGCTTCTCGCGAAGAGCTGCGAGCGACTCGTCATCAGCAAGGGTGCCGATGCCGGAGGCGTCTTCGCTGGAGAAGGACGAGGAGCCGGCCGGCGCTGCGCTGCTGGACGAGATGACGTCCTCCTGCAGTGCTGCAGCTGCTACCTGCTTCTTGTGGAGCTCCCAACGAGCCTGGGCGGCAGCATAATCCTGCTCCCACTTCTCGCGCTGGGTCTCGAAGCCTTCCTTCCACTCGTTGGTCTCCGGGTCGAAGCCGTCCGGGTACTTGTAGTTGCCCTGGTCGTCGTACTCGGTGAGCATTCCGTAGAGTGCCGGGTCGAACTCGGCGCCCTCGGGGTCGACACCCTCGTTCGCCTGCTTGAGCGAAAGGGAGATGCGGCGACGCTCAAGGTCGATGTCGATGACCTTGACGAACACCTCGTCGCCTACCGAGACAACCTGCTCGGCGAGCTCAACATGCTTGCCCGACAGCTCCGAGATGTGCACGAGGCCCTCGATGCCCTCGGCGACGCGAACGAATGCGCCGAACGGGACGAGCTTCGTGACCTTTCCTGGAGCGACCTGGCCGATGGCGTGCGTACGCGCGAACACCTGCCACGGGTCTTCTTGGGTTGCCTTGAGGGAGAGCGAAACGCGCTCGCGCTCGAGGTCGACCTCGAGGATCTCGACAGTGACCTCCTGGCCGACCTCGACGACCTCGGACGCGTGCTCGATGTGCTTCCACGAAAGCTCGGAAACGTGAACGAGACCGTCCACGCCGCCAAGATCAACGAATGCACCGAAGTTGACGATCGACGAAACGACGCCCTTGCGAACCTGGCCCTTGGCAAGGTTGTTGAGGAATGTGGTACGGCTCTCGCTCTGCGTCTGCTCAAGCAGAGCGCGGCGGGAGAGCACAACATTGTTGCGGTTCTTGTCGAGCTCGAGGATCTTGGCTTCGATCTCCTGGCCGAGGTACGGCGTGAGGTCACGAACGCGGCGAAGCTCGATAAGCGAAGCCGGAAGGAAGCCTCGCAGGCCGATGTCGACGATGAGGCCACCCTTGACGACCTCGATGACCGAACCGGTCACGATGCCATCCGCGTCCTTGATCTTCTCGACGTCGCCCCACGCACGCTCGTACTGAGCGCGCTTCTTGGACAGGATGAGTCGGCCTTCCTTGTCCTCCTTCTGGAGAACGAGGGCTTCGACCGTGTCGCCGACCTGAACGACCTCAGTGGGGTCCACGTCATGCTTGATGGAGAGTTCGCGGGAGGGGATGACACCCTCGGTCTTGTAACCGACGTCGAGGAGGACCTCGTCACGATCGATTTTGACGACGGTGCCCTCGATGAGGTCTCCGTCGTTGAAGAACTTCAGCGTCTTTTCGACCGCGGCGAGAAAGTCTTCGGCAGATCCGATGTCATTGACAGCTACCTGCTTGGGCGCCTTGGCGGTCGTTACGATTGTCATGTAGTGAGTACTCCGGTATGGACATATATTGGGCCACGGGCACGATAATTCTTGGTGATTTCGCCCGAGGCAGGCGGATAGGAGTCGCAGAACGCGACATTCCAGCTTAGCGTCTCTTGGCGGGCATCGGTAGTCAGCCGTGAGACGCCTTCCCCCGGCTCCCGACGATCTGGCGCACGGCTGGCTCGAGATGCGGATATTCGAACCGGTAGCCTGCGGCGAGCAGCTTCTCCGGCGCGACCCAACGGCTCTTGAGCACCAGCTCGGTCTCTGACCGGATTATCGCGGTTCCGATCTCGAGCAGGGGCCTCGGCGCCGGGAGTCCGAACGGGACTCGAAGAACTTTCCGCAACGTGCCCATGAGCTCGACATTGTCCACAGAATGCGGAGAGCTCGCGTTCACCGGACCCTCAAGCTCGGGATGCTCGCGCAGGAAGTCGATGATGCCCAGAACATCGTCGATGTGTATCCAGCTAAACCGTTGGCGACCCCGCCGGGAGCGGAATTCGTGGAAGGTCCCCGCCGCCACTCGTTGTTTGGTGCGGAACCACGGTCCGTCCACTTGCGGACCGCCCAGCCCGAACCGCACGAGACGCAGTAGGGGCACCAGAGCACTGCCATCGCCCAGGACTATCGCCATCCGCAAGGCGACTTTGCGTGTGTGAGGCACAGTCACCGTGGCGAGCTCGTGTTCCCATGCGGTGGCGATCCCGACCGAGAATCCGGAACCGATCTCTCCTGTCGATTCCGTCATGGGGCGGTCGTCGGCGTGTCGATAGATCGTGGCCGTCGAGGAATTAATCCACAACGGTGGTGGCGATGTGCAGGCCACTACGGCCGCGGCAAGCTCACGCGTGGTGTCGATGCGCGAACGCATGATCTCTGCGCGATTCGCTGCGCCATAGCGACAGTTCACGCTCTTGCCAGCCATGTTGATCAGCAGGTCGGCGCCGTCGAGCAGGTCAGTGATCGCCGCGGTGGCTCCCCAAGCCGCATCCGGGCCCGTCCTGCCGATAAGTTTTACGTCGGCTCCCCGTGCTCGGTACGCGCTCGCAAGATAGCTACCGACGAAACCGGATGCCCCGGCGATGACGATTCGGTCAGTCACGTGAGTCCTTTTCTACTGCATACGAGAAACTGCCCGAGTACTCGTACAACGTCCCGACGAACGGGAGTGACATTCGCAAGGACACGTGCTGGTGGTCGCCATCCGTTCGTTCGATGAGGCTGACCCGTGGGGTGAGAACTCTCCAGCGCAGGAGGAACGGACCGATTCTCAGATCCACTCCGGTGGACTCCAAGACCAGGCGCCCATTGACGACTCTTGCATCGAACCGGGCAGAGACTCGTCCGTTGGTTCCGAGGCGATCGGTGAGGCCAGCGCTGGTCACACCGATCTCGTCGGTCATGGTGCGGTCGCCGCCGGCGAACTGAAATACGCGGGTGGCCCGCACGGTGCCGTCGACGGTCGGCCGGTTGGTCACCGTGAAGGGCACGGCGTGCTCCCACACAGGGAAGACGATGCCATCACGTGCGAGGAGGGCCAGTGCGGGCCACAGCCAACGCTTGGGGGTTCCCACCACGTCGAACACGCCGTGGCCGCGCCCGACGTAGCCGTGGGGAATGTCGCCGAAGTACGCTCGCAGGCCCGCGTCGAGATCAGCCATGCGATCGTCAAGTACCCGCTGCCATGGTGATCGACTCATGGGGTGTCCGCAAGTACGTGGCGCATGTAGTCGAACTCCGTCGCGTAAATGTGCGCGGACTTGATGATGAAGGTGAGCGACCCTACTGGTCGGTCGAGTGCTGCCGCTACCTGTCGCTGTAGCGCGGCAAGTTGCACGAGATTGCCATACCCCTTCGAACCGAAGTCAATCGAATGGGCGTAGACGACGAGCTCGAGTGTGCCCTGAGGTATCCAGAAGTCGAGCATGCTCACGCACGGGATGTATGTCGTATCGATCGTGGGCTCGAACGTCGTGATGGTCGCTGATCGAGAGGTCGGGTCAACCGTCAGCCGGTCAATGACCCACTGCACCTGATCGACGCCGGTGCTCGCGTAGTCGAACAGACGGCTCGCGTAGCTGCGGGCGTCGCCGAGTTCTGCGACGAGGTCGTGATCGACGAAGTTGGCTCGCATCCAGGCGAGCCGTTCCGGGTCGGCGTGCACCGCGATGACGGCGTCCGCCGGGTCCGGATTCTCGACGACGAGCGTGGCGTGCGCGACCTCACGAATGGGCAGGCCATCGTAGGTCGACTCGCTGCCCTCCGCGAGAATGCGACGCGCGATGCCGAGCCAGGCCTCGCCCAGCGTCGACCCCGACACCACAATCACTTGAGCAGCGCGGCCTTGAGCGTATCGAGGCCCACTCCACCGATGTCGAGCGCCTTTCGGTGGAACTCGCGAATGTCGAAAGCGTCACCCTCCGCCTGCTTGTAGGCGTCGCGGATCTGCTCCCAGATGCGCTGGCCGACCTTGTACGAAGGGGCCTGTCCGGGCCAGCCGAAGTAGCGGTTGACCTCAAAACGCACGAACTCCGGGCTCATGTTGACGTTCTTACCCATGAAGTCGAGCGCGTAGTCCCAATCCCACTCCCCCGTGCCGTCGAGCTTGGGCTTGCCCAAGTGCACCCCGATGTCGAGGACCACCCGCGCAGCGCGCATGCGCTGGCCGTCGAGCATCCCCAACCGGTCACCTGCATCGTCGAGATAGCCGAGCTCTTGCATGAGGCGCTCTGCGTAGAGGGCCCAACCCTCGGCATGGCCGGACGTTCCCGCAAGCTGACGTCGATAAGTATTGAGCTTGGCGCGGTTGTACACGGCCTGACCGAGTTGAAGGTGATGGCCGGGAACTCCCTCGTGGTAGACCGTGGTGGTTTCACGCCAGGTGTTGAACTCGGTGACACCTTCGGGAACCGACCACCACATACGGCCGGGTCGCGAGAAGTCGTCACTCGGGCTCGTGTAATAGATGCCACCCTCCTGCGTCGGAGCAATCTTGCATTCGAGACGTTTGATCGGGTCGGGGATGTCGAACTGAGAGACCGACAGTTCCGCTACCGCGCGATCGCTGAGCTCTTGCATCCACTCCTGCAGTGCCTTGGTGCCCTGAAGCTTCCGTTTCGGGTCCGCGTCGAGGATCTCGATGGCTTCGCGAACGGATGCCCCCGGCTTGATCTCGTGCGCGACTGCCTCCTGCTCGGCAGTCATGCGCGCGAGCTCCTCGATTCCCCATTCGTAGGTCTCGTCCAAATCGATCTTCGCCCCGAGGAACTGCCTCGACTGGAGCGCATAGATCTCGCGACCGACGCCATCACGGTCCTGCGCTGCCGGCATCAACTCGGCGCCGAGGAACGCGGCGAGCTTCTCATAAGCGGCGGCGGCCACCGTCGCGCCTCGGTCAAGATCGGCCTGCAGCGATGCCGGCATCTCCGCCCGCTCGGCGAGGGTGGCCGACCCCGTGAAGTTGTGGAAGAAGCCATCACCCGCGCCATGCTTCTTCGCTTGGTCCATGACCTCGCGCACTTGCCGCTTGGCCGGCGTGATTCCCTTCGCGATACCGAGCCGAAGCGAAGCGATGTAGCCGTCGACGGCGCTGGGCAGATTGACGAGACGTCCCGCAATGTCTGCCCAATTCTGCTCCGTATCGGTGGGCATGAGGTCGAGGATGTCGCGGATGCTCTGCGCGGGGCTTGCGATCACGTTGACATCACGCATCCAGAGGCCGGCATCGCTGGACTCCACCGTCAGATCAATTTCGTTGACAAGATCGGTCTGGGTAACCCAGTCGACGTCATCAACCACAGCCGCAGCACTCAAGCGTGTGCGCACTCGCTTGGCCGCGTCAATGAGCTTCTCATGGCCCTCAGGCGAGAGATCTTCGTACTCGTCGAGGCGCCCTGGAATCCCAATCCACGTCGCAATGGAGGGGTCGAGATCGGCGAGGGTGGTCACCCAGTCCTCGGCGATAGCGTCAATCGGTGTAGTGGTTCTAGGCGAGGCGTCGGTCATGCTCCGAGCCTAGCGATGCGCTACTCCTTGTCGAGGTCCGTGCCGAGCAGTTCTGCGAGCGTGTCGAGTGCGGAATCTGCGCCCTCGCCCTCGGCGCTCAAGGTCACCTCTTCGCCGTGGCCAATACCGAGCGACAGCACGCCAAGAATGCTCGCGGCATTGACTGACTTACCTCCTGCTGACGTCAGCTGTACGGGTACCCCAGCGGCGGCTGCAGCCTGCGCAAACAGGGAGGCGGGACGGGCGTGCAGTCCGACACTGGACGCAACTGTGACAATTCTCTCGGCCATGACTGCTCCTACGGTTCGATTGTTACTTTGATAGCTTCGCCCCTCGCCACGATATCGATCGCGTCGAGGAGCCGGTCTAGGGGAAAGCTGTGGGTGATGAGATCGGCTACGGGAACGGCGCCCGAGGCGATGAGTGCGAGCGCCTGCTTGTTGTGAGCCGGGCTCGAACCATTGACTCCGACGATGGTGAGTTCACGGTAGTGCACGAGGTTGGAATCCACAGTAATCGTCGGGTGGTCTTTTGCGAGTCCGCCAAACAGACTGAGGCGACCGCGGGGCGCGAGCATCCGCAGTCCCTGCTCCTGGGCAGCGCCGGATGCCGCGGCCGTGATGACCACGTCGGCGCCCCTGCCACCCGTCGCCGCGAGTACTGCAGCGACCGGATCAGTTTCGCTGGACACGATCGTGAGATCGGGCTTCACGAGCGCCGCGGCCTCGGCAAGACGCTCCCCGTTGATGTCGACGAGGATGATCGTGGCCGCACCCCGTGATCGGGCGAGCCGTACGTGCAGGCATCCGATCGGTCCCGAGCCCACCACGACAACCGTGTCGCCCTCGCCAACGCGCGCGAGCTCCTGCCCATTGAGCACGCAGGCCAAGGGCTCAGTGAGGGATGCCTCGGCGAAGCCCACGCCATCCGGGATCCGATTCAGACCGTCGACCCGCAGAACCTCACGCGGCACGATCATGAACTCAGCGAATCCGCCCGCGAATTGGTATCCCATCGATAGCTGATGGGGGCAGATCGTGGGCGTGCCGCCGAGGCAGTACTCGCACGTGCCATCCGGGATCGCCGCGATGACCTGCACCCGGTCACCGGCGGACCATCCCTCAACACCGTCGCCGATCTCGACTATCTCCCCCGCGATCTCATGCCCCATTACCTGGGGTGGGGTCATGTTGGGATGCCCCGAGCGAAAGATCTTGACGTCGGTACCGCAGGTGGAACAGTTGCGGACGCGAATCTTGAGTTCACCTGCCGAGACGCGGGGTTCCGCTACGTCCTCGAGACGAAGGTCACCGGGGGCGTAGAACTTGGCTACCTTCAAGTGGGCCTACTCGTCCTCATCCTCGGGCTCAAGAAGGCCGTAGACCTGCTCAACGGTCGTGGCCGCTCGAAGGGCAGCTGCCTTTTCGGGATCCATGAGCACCGTCGCGAGTTGCGAGAGCAGAGCGATGTGCCCGTTGTCTTTGGCGGCAATGCCGAACGCCAGGCGCACGTCGTTGCCATCCCAGTTGACCCCGTCAGGGAATCTCACGAGTGACAGAGCGTCGGACTTCACCGACTCCTTGGCCGCGAGAGTGCCGTGTGGGATAGCCACCCCTTCGCCCATGAACGTCGAGACTGAATTCTCCCTGTCGATCATGGCGTCGACGTATGCGTCGTCGATCGCCCCCACCGCGAGTAGCCCGGCGCCAGCAAGTCGAATCGCCTCATCCCTGCTGCTCGCGGAGCCGTCGAGGTTGATCGACGCCTCCGCGAGCAGCTCGGAGAGAGGTTTCTGCACACCTTCGTCAGTCACGATCAGATCTCGATCGTGTCGCCGTTGTGAATGGCTTTGACGAGGGCAGCAATTTTGGGATCTCCCAAGAAGAGCATGAACGGGATAACGGGAACGTCAGGCACGACCTTACGAGCGCGGTCCGCTAGCCCGTTCTGAGTGACCACGACATCGGCGTCGCTCGGAATGTTGGCCACCGGCGAATGTTCGACCGTGACCCCATTCTTCGCGAGCTGCTTCCTGAGCGTGCTGGCGAGCATCACACTGCTACCCATCCCAGCGTCGCACGCAACGATCAGCTTCTTGATGCTGGATCCGTCGATAGTTGCCATTTCATCTCTCCTTTGTTGGGACCTGATCCGAGGCTACGCCGAAGCGCTTGCCTTGGAGGCGTTCTTGTTCGACGCGCTCTGCTCCTTGGCAGCTTCAAGATCGATTGCGGCATCCACCGCGGACTCCTTGCGACCGAACCCGAGGAGGAACGCACCGACGACGGCAGCAACCGCCGCGGAGAGCACGATCCCCACCATGTTCAGCGCGAGCTTGTCCGGCGGAGATACCAAGATCCACGCGAAGATGCTGCCCGGCGACGCGGGCGCCACCAGGCCGAGATTGAAGATGACCTCCCACAACACGCCGGTCGCCCCACCGAGAATTGCCGCGATGACGAGGATCGGCTTGAGCAGTACGTACGGGAAGTAGATCTCGTGGATACCTCCGAGGAAGTGCACGACCATGGCCGCGGGCACCGTCGGACGGATTGCGCGCGGACCGAACAGGAGCATCGCCGTAAGGATGCCGAGGCCGGGGCCAGGGTTCGACTCGAGCATGTACATGATGGAGAATCCCTGATCCGCAGCCTGGGAGGCGCCGAGCGGGGTGAGAACACCGTGGTTCAGTGCGTTATTCAAGAACAACACCTTCGCAGGCTCAATGATGATCGAGACAAGCGGAAGGAGCTTGGCCGAGACGAGTGCGTTGACTGCTCCACCAAAGAGGTTGGCGATGAAGTAGACGACCGGCCCGATCCAGAAGACACCGATCAGCGCCATCGCACCACCGATGATTCCCGCGGAGAAGTTGTCCACGAGCATCTCGAACCCACCGCGGATTTTTCCGTCAATGTATCGGTCCCAGAACCTCAGGATGAGGGCTGCGATCGGACCGATGACGAGAGCTCCAAGGATCTGGGGGCTCAGCTGCTCCCAGTGCTCGGGGCGAGCATCCGCGGCGATCTGCATGATGGTCCACGGTGCTGTGAGCGGCGAGAACATGACACCGATCGTCGCGACGGCACCGACGACGCCGCCTCGGATCCCGTGGATCATCTTTCCGCCCGTAAACCCGATAAGGATCGGGATCAGGAGCACGATGAGTGGCCCAACGACCACAGACGCCTGATCTGCGAACGGGATCGTTTCGCCCTCGCCGATCGCCCCGGTCGCTCGAGCAATCGTGTTTACCCAGCCATTGGGGATAAAGAGGGCAGTGATTAGACCGAAGGCGATAAACGCCCCGAGGTTTGGCATCACCATTCCTGCGAGGAATGCGCCGCCTCGCTGAATATTTGCGCGGGCGCCGCTACCGGTCGCCGCTGGGGTGTAGTCAGACATTTTGGTTGGTACTCCTTTGTACTGGACGGGGGTGATTGTGCATCAGCTGGCCACGAGTGGCCGATCCAGATCTGGCTGCCACACCAGCTGGACATTCGAGTAGTCGATATCGCCTGGCCCTGGCACCGAGGTGCCCGGCAGGGATGCCGCAGCCGCCCCCCAGGCGAGCGCCTCGAGCAGCGCGGCATCGACATCCGTCTCATCGACGGAAAATTTGGAGAGGAACCCAGCGAGGAAACTGTCACCAGCACCCACGGTGCTCCTCGGGTGCGCAACACGGGACTCGCCGACGATCACCCCTGTGGGGCCCACGAGCACTGCTCCGTCGGAAGCCAAACTGACCAACACGAACTCCACCCCGCGGTCCCTCACGCCCTTCGCAGCGTCGATAACCTCGGCGATGGACTCGAGTGGCCGACCCACTATCTCAGCGAGCTCCGCACGATTGGGTTTGATAAGTCGCGGCCGCGCGCCGAGCGAGGCAACAAGCGCATCGCCGCTTGTGTCAATCGCGAGGTTGACATCGCGCCCACTCAGACTCGCGGTGAGCGCGAGGAGCTGTTCGGAGCTGAACTCGGGAGGAACGCTGCCACTGATGACCACCCAGTCGTGGGCGGACACCGCGGAGGTGACGGCGGCCGTCACAGCCATCAACTCGGGCAAGGACAGTTTCGTCCCGGGCTCGTTGAGCTTCGTCACTGTGCCATCTGCTTCGCACACGGTGATGTTCGAGCGCGTACGGCCGGCGACCGGCACGTAGCGCGCAGCAATGGCCGCGGCATCCATTCGACGTGCGAGCTCGGCACCCTCACTGCCACCGACTGGAAGCACCGCAATGCTCCCCACACCGTTTGCCGCGAGAGCACGGGTGACGTTCACACCCTTGCCGCCAGCCTCGAGTACCGGCTCGGCGATGCGGAGTATGGCGCCACGTTCGAAAGCATCTACCTCGATGGTTCGATCAAGGCTCGGGTTTAGGGTCACGGTGACGATCACACGATCACCACCCTTGGACCGGCATTCTCGATGTCTTCTGCGAGTTCGGCATCAATACCGACGTCGGTAATCACCGTGTCGATATCGGAGAGTGGCGCAACGCGCGCAAAGTCTTCGCGGCCGAACTTGGAGTGATCGGCGAGAACGACTGTTCGGCGAGCAGCGTCGATGAGGGCGCGCTTGACGCTCGCCTCCGCGAGGTCTGGGGTCGTGAGGCCGCGCTCCACGCTGATGCCATTCGTGCCCATGAATGCGACGTCAACGAAGACCGACGCAATCTGAGACTGCGTCCAGTCCCCCACTGCCGCAAGGGTGCGCCCGCGCACAACGCCGCCAAGGAGATGGAGGCTGACGTTGGGGCGGGAAATGAGAATGCTCGCCACCGGGATCGAATGAGTCACAACAGTGAGCTCCCGATCGGTCGGAAGTAGTTCGGCAAGCCGCACGGTGGTGGTGCCAGCGTCGAGGATGATCGATCCGCCATCGGGGAGCTCATCGAGCGCTGCACGGGCAATGCGCTCCTTTTGGCTCGCCGCGTGCACTTCACGGTCAGCGATTCCCGGCTCGATACCCAGTCGCTCGACGGGGATTGCTCCACCGTGAACCCGCCGCAGCACTCCGCGCCGCTCGAGCGCAGTGAGGTCGCGACGGACAGTCTCGGGTGTCACCGACATGTCCCGAGCCAACCCCGCGACATCCACCCGACCGAGAGCGCGAGCAGTCTCGAGGATGCGCTGGTGCCGCTCCGGTGCGTACAAATCCGACCTCGTTGTGGGTTCGCAGGGCAAAAAGGGAATCAACCAAATGTGGTTATCGCTTTATATAAGTCCGTTTCTGTCCGTTTGTCAACATGCTGGCATTGTTTGCATCGTCGCGCGATCGCATAACTGGCCTCCGAACCGTCACGTGGCCCGCCCCCATTCGGGTCATATGGCCCGAATGACAGCGGGAACCGTGCATTTGCCCCTAGTCAACGGATGCAGCGGGACGGGCGCGCGGGACGGGTGGGGACGGTCGGGCGCAACGGGCGCACCAGGACAGACGCGCGGGACGGTCGGGCGGGACGGGCGCGCGGGACGGGTGGGGACGGTCGGGCGCAACGGGCGCACCAGGACAGACGCGCGGGTCGGGACGGGCGCACCGGAACGGCGCCACGGCCGCGGGCTAGTGGGCCGCTGCGTCCCAGTTCGCCCCGGTACCAACCTGCACGTCAAGGGGCACGCGCAGATCTGCGGCCCCCGCCATGCGATCCCGCACTATGGCGGTGAGTTCCTCGAGTTCGCCCGCAGCCACATCGAAAACGAGCTCGTCGTGGACCTGGAGAAGCATGCGCGAGTCGAGGCCGCGCTCCGTCATGTCCGCGTCGATCCGGATCATCGCAAGCTTGAGGATGTCGGCTGCCGAGCCCTGGATCGGCGAGTTGAGGGCCTGCCGAGCGGCGTTGTCTCTGAGCACCCGGTTGGACGAGGTCAAGTCGCCAAAGGGCCGCCGCCGACCGTAGATGGTCGTCGTGTATCCATCGACCCTCGCTTGCTCGACCACGTTACGCAGATAGTCGCGCACCGCACCGAATCTCGAGAAGTAGTCCGTCATGAGTGCCTTCGCTTCGCTGACCTCAATACGCAGCTGTTTGCTCAGCCCGAACGCGCTAAGTCCATAAGCGAGACCGTATGACATCGCCTTGACCTTGGTACGCATGACCGGTGTGACGTCTGCCGGATCAACGTGGAAGATGCGAGCGCCCACGAACCGGTGTAGGTCCTCCCCCGAATTGAAGGCCTCGATGAGTCCGTCATCTCCCGACAAATGGGCCATGATCCGCATCTCCACCTGCGAATAGTCCGCGGTGAGGAGAGTCTCGAATCCCGCGCCGCACTCGAACGCCGACCGGATTTCTCGACCAAGTTCTGTCTTCACCGGCACGTTCTGCAGGTTCGGGTCGTTGGATGCGATCCTGCCCGTCGCCGAACCCGCTTGCTCGTAGGTGGTGTGGACGCGGCCACCTTGATCTACCGCCTTGTCGATACTCGCGATGATCTGCATGAGCTTCGTCGCGTCGCGATGCTGAAGAAGGAGATCGAGAAACGGATGAGGGTTCTGATCCTGCAGGTCAGCAAGGCTCGCGGCATCAGTGGAGAACCCCGTCTTGTTCGATCGGGTCTTGGGCATTCCGAGTTGATCGAAGAGGACCTCTTGCAGTTGTTTCGGGCTACCGAGATTGATCTCACGACCGATCTCCGCGAATGCCTTCTCGGCCACGTCTGCAGCTGTCGCGCCGAGATCGGCGGTAAGTCTGCCAAGTATTCCGCGGTTGACGGTGATACCCGTGCGCTCCATAGTGGCGAGCACGGGTACGAGCGGCATCTCGATGGTCTCGAGAACGCTGAGCGACCCAGCGTCGAGTTTCTCCGAGAGGTAGTCGCCCAGGCGCAACGAGTACCACGCCTCCGTAGCGGGGCTCGCAGCCTCGGTTTCTGGAACTAGCTGATTCGGATCCGACTGCTGAAGCTGCTCCCCCAAGTAATAGTCGACCTGTGACTCGAGAGTCTCCGCCTTCCCACTTGGACGAAGCAACCACCCGGCCAGCATCGTGTCATACGCGATTCCACCAATATCCAGACCCGAGTCGCGGGCGATCTTGAGTTGGATCTTCGCCCCCGTCATGACCTTAGGTGAGTCACTGACGAGCCACGCCTCGAGGGCCGTATAGTCCGGGCGATCGGCGGCCCATGGCACATAAACCGTTTCAGTGGCCGCGGCGAGCCCGAAGCCTGACACCGCGCCGTCGAGAGTCTGGACCCTGAGCCCCAGTGCCTTCCGCCCGTGGTCGGACTGGGTGTTGATCCACTTAGCGAGTTCTTCATCAATGAGGGTGTGGATGACCGGGATGCCCGCCGCCTCCGGGGCCGACTCGGCTACAGCATCCGCCCCTTGGTCGGCTGCAGCGATCTTCAACACCCGATCAAGGAGCGTCTTGAACTGAAGCTTGTCGAAAACCTCCCGCACCGCGGGCACATTGATCGGCTGTCGCACGAGCTGTGCCGGACGGACGGGCAGTTCGACATCGGTGACAAGTCGGTTGAGCTTGCGATTGCGAATCGCTCGATCTTTCTGCTCCCGCAGCTTCTCCCCAACCACGCCGGTGATTTCATCGGCATGCTCAAGGATCGCGTCAAGGCTTCCATACTGATTGAGCCACTTCACGGCAGTCTTTTCGCCAACCTTGTCGACCCCGATCAGGTTGTCGGAGGTCTCCCCCACAAGGGCCGCAACGTCCGGGTATTGCGCGGGTTCGATGCCGTAGCGTTCCACCACGGCATCACGGTCGTAGCGCTTGAGTTCGGACACGCCACGGGCGCTCGGGTACAGCACCGTGACATCCGGACCGATCATCTGGAACGCGTCGCGGTCACCAGAGACCACGAAAACCTTGAATCCGTCCGCCGCGCCCTGGCTCGCGAGCGTTGCGAGGATGTCGTCGGCCTCGTAGTCCTCCTTGGTGATGGTGGTCACACCCATCGCGTGCAATGCCTCCTGCAACAAGGGCACCTGCCCGACAAACTCGGGTGGTGTCTCGCCGCGGGTGCCCTTGTACTCCGGGTACTCCCGGGTCCGGAAGGAGTACCGCGAGATGTCGAATGCAACAGCGAGATGGGTGGGCTTCTCGTTTTGCAACAGCAGGATGAGCATCGACAAGAAGCCGTGGATGGCATTCGTGTGCTGCCCGTCGCGATTCTGGAAACTGTCGACCGGTAAAGCGTAGAACGCCCGGAAGGCCAACGAATGGCCGTCGATAACGAGAAGGGTAGGCTTTTCTGAGTCCGGCACGGACCCAGCCTAGCTGCGGGCGCCGACACCCTGAGCGTGACCGAAAGGCTGGCATGACGAAGTTTCCCGCTGACATCGATCCGGTGTTCCTCGAGATTGTTCAGCGCACGAGTGGCGGCGAACTGACCCAGAAAATGGGCGTCGAGTACCTCGAACTCTCGGCTGACTACTCGGTCGCGCGGATGCCTGTCGAGGGCAACCGGCAGGTGATCGGCCTGCTCCACGGGGGTGCCCATGTCGTGCTCGGCGAGTCTCTCGGATCGATGTCGTCGGCGATCCATGCGGGAGCAGGACGATATGCGGTCGGCATCGAGATCAATGCGTCGCACAGCCGTTCGATCACGGAAGGTTGGGTCACCGGAACCTGCCGTGCACTCTCACTGGGCCGCACGCTCGCCACCCACGAAATCGTGATCACCGACGACGCTGGTCGGCGTCTCTCGACCGTACGCATGACGAATATGCTGCTGGATCGGCCCAGCTAGCTTCCGCTTCGGCTCAGCTACTTCTTGGCGCTGAGTTGCTCGATGATCGCCTGGGCGACGTCGTGCATGGTGAGTCGGCGATCCATCGATGCCTTCTGGATCCAGCGGAACGCCTCGGGCTCGGTAAGGCCCATCTTCTCGTTGAGGAGGCCCTTCGCGCGGTCAACGAGCTTGCGCGTCTCGAAACGCTCTACGAGGTCAGCAACCTCCGCCTCGAGGGTGATGATCTGGGCATACCGGCTGAGCGCTATCTCGATCGCCGGCAAAAGATCACTCGGCGTGAAGGGCTTGACGACATAGGCGAGGGCGCCAGCCTCGGATGCTCGCTCGACGAGCTCCTTCTGGCTGAATGCCGTGAGCAGCACAACCGGGGCGATGTGGTTCTTGGTCAGACGCTCAGCGGCGGAGATCCCGTCGAGCTGCGGCATCTTGACGTCCATGATGACAAGGTCAGGCCGCAATTCCGTTGCGAGCGCAACCGCCGTCTCGCCATCGCCTGCTTCACCGACGACTTCGAACCCGTTGTCCCGGAGGATCTCGACGATATCCATGCGGATAAGTGACTCGTCCTCGGCAACGACGACCCTGCGCGGGACGGAAGTGGGGGCATCCTGATCAGTCACGGTGAAAGCCTACGGTATTCTTTCTCACGTGGTTGTGCGCCGGATTGGCGGAATGGCAGACGCGGAGCACTCAAAATGCTTTGTCCGAAAGGGCGTGCGGGTTCAAGTCCCGCATCCGGCACCATCCACGTACGAGGGGGCGCGCTATGAAATGGGTGCGAAACCTATTGGCGACAGCGCTCCTCGTGGCGCTCTCGGGGTGTGCACCGGTCGCTGACAGCGCCGCGCAATTCACCATCTGGGCTTCGTCCCAAGAGTTTGTGGCGTCGGTGGAATCCGATCCGATGTCCGACGAATCCGTCTCATCCAGTGTCCACGTGCATGTGGTGATAGACGGGGCGATCACGGATGACCAGCTCACTGCGCTCGCATCCTCCGCCTGGGCACAGGCCGGTGAGTTCGGCGCGAGCGATCCGCAGATCAACTTCATCGTCGGAAATGCGTGGGGATTCTCTCTCGATGAAGCCGGAGTGCACGTGGCTGCTGTCAACGCACTTCGGGCCGTCCCCTCCTTCGTTGCCGGCACGGTCGAGTACCGGCCGCTCAGCGCCACCTCCGCCGTCCCGGCAGGGGTGCACGCCATCGTTGGGAGCCAGGCTGCGCTACGGGGCGCCTACGACATCGTGGTCGCTGCGGTCGTCGACGCTGGCGGATCAGTCGATGGCGTGCCGATCACCGCGTCGACAGCGAATGGCGCTTTCACCATCCTCGGCACCGGCACCCAGCAACCGCTCACCGCCATCGGCCTGTGGCAGTCGATCTCGGGGCGCATCCTCATCTCAGCTGCGAACGCCACTCTCACGAGCACGGGCACCGAGAACCTCGAGATCACCGTGACTTCGGCCGAGGATCGCGCAACCGCCGAAGCCATCGCGACAGACTTTCCGGATGTTGCGCTCACCGTCACGGTAACGGCGTAAACCGCGGACCGTCGTAGTCGCCTCGTGCCACGCGTTCGCTCCACATCGCAGCGGGACGTATCCACAACTCGGTTGAGCCCTCACGGTGATAGATCACGTGCGGTTCTTCGGTTTCGCTGTGGAGCGCCACGCCCGTGACGACATATATCGCACCTTTGAAGTGCTGATAGCGCCCGGGCGTGGCGTCAGATTCCAACATCGTTGCGGAGCTAGTCCTGCCAGGCAGGAATTGTCGCATTGAGCGCATCACCGATTGTGTGCACCCGCATGTCGTTCGTCGAGCCAGAGATTCCGGGAGGGGAACCCGAGATGACGACTACTTTGTCACCCACCTCGGCGAGACCCTGCGCCAACAGCACCTCGTCGACTTGGCGGTACATCGCGTCGGTGTGGTTTACCCGATCCACCACAAACGACTCGATGCCCCAAATGAGCGCCATGCGGCGACGGATGGCCGGGTCAGGGGTGAACGCCTTCATGGGAATCCGGAAGCGCAGGCGCGACATGCGCCGTGCAGCATCGCCGGATTCGGTGAACACGCAGACATACTTCGCATCGACGAAGTCGGCGACCTCGGCCGCGGCGAGCGTGATCGCTCCGCCCTGAGTGCGTGGCTTGGTGCCGAGCGGAGCGATCCGCTCGAGGCCGTGGTCTTCAGTCGAGGCGACGATTCGCGCCATCGTCTGGACCGTGATGACGGGGTACTCCCCGACACTTGTCTCGCCGGACAGCATCACCGCATCAGCGCCATCGAGGATCGCGTTTGCGACATCCGACGTCTCCGCGCGTGTCGGCACCGGGCTCGAGATCATCGACTCGAGCATCTGCGTAGCAACGATGACGGGCTTTGCCATCCGCCGTGCGAGCTCGACAGTGCGCTTTTGCACGATCGGTACCGCCTCGAGGGGAAGTTCGACACCGAGGTCGCCGCGAGCAACCATGATCGCGTCGAAGGCATCGACGATGGCCTCGAGGTGATCAACAGCCTGAGGCTTCTCAATTTTCGCGATTACGGGAATCTTCCGGCCCTCTTCGGCCATGATCTCGTGCACGCGAATGATGTCATCCGCGTTGCGCACGAAGGAGAGGGCAATGAGGTCGGCGCCCAGCTTGAGACCCCAGCGCAGATCTTCCTCGTCCTTCTCGGAGAGAGCGGGCACGTTGACCGCGACCCCCGGAAGATTGATTCCCTTGTTGTTGGAAACTGCGCCGGCCACGATAACTTCCGTGGTGACGACAGGTCCGTTGACCTCGGTGACCTTGACCTTAACCTTGCCGTCGTCGATGAGCAGGAAGTCGCCCGGCGAGACGTCGTGGGGTAGACCCTTAAATGTGGTTGACGACAATTCTTTGGTCCCGATGACGTCTTCGGTGGTGATCTTGAAGATGTCGCCGATTGCGAGTTCGTAGGGACCGGCCTCGAACTTGCCGAGTCGAATCTTCGGACCCTGCAGATCGACCATTACGGCGACCGCCCGCCCCGAATCCTCCGCGGCCTTCCGAACGTTCGCGTAGACCTCTTCGTGAACTGCGTATGAGCCGTGGCTGAGGTTCAACCGCGCTACATCGACACCTGCATCGATGATCGCGCGGATGTTCTCGTAGCTCGACGTTGCTGGGCCGAGTGTCGCGACGATTTTTGCTCGTCTCATGACTTCCTTCTGTGGTGGGTACTGCTAGTGGTGGTGGTGGTCAGACTAGAGAGAAATCGCGTGGTCGGTGGGTCGAACCGGGAAAGGTAGTTGGGTCTCGCCTTCAAGGAAGCGGTCCACCGCCGATGCCGCAGCGCGACCTTCGGCGATCGCCCAGACGATGAGCGACTGGCCGCGACCGGCATCGCCGGCAACGAAAACTCCAGACTCACTCGTCTGGTAGTCGCCATCGCGCTCGATGTTGCCCTTGCCGTCGAAGGGTACCGGAAGCTGCTCACCGAGCGTGTGCGCCTCCGGGCCCGTGAACCCGAGCGCGAGCAGGACGAGGTCGGCCGGGATCTCGCGTTCGGTGCCGGACTTCGGCACCCGGCGTCCGTCGATGTATTCGGTCTCGGCGACGCGTATCGCGCGGACTTCACCGACCTCGTTGGAAATGAACTCGATAGTCGACGCAAGGTAGACGCGCTCGCCGCCCTCTTCGTGGGCGCTGGAGACCTCGAACAGTGTCGGTGCCATCGGCCAAGGCTGGTGCTCCGCGCGCTCTTCGGGGGGCCGGATCCCGATCGCCAAGTTGGTGACTGACAGCGCCTGCTGGCGGTGAGCGGTGCCGATGCAGTCAGCGCCCGTGTCACCGCCGCCCAGGACGACGACATGCTTTCCTTCGGCGGTGAGTTGCTCTGGAACGACGTCTCCCGCACCGACCTTGTTCGCCTGCACGAGGTACTCCATGGCGAAATGAACTCCCAGCAGGTCACGCCCGGGGATCGGGAGATCACGAGGGACCATCGCCCCGGTCGCGATGACGACGGCGTCATAGCGGGCTTTGAGGTCGCTCCAGGAGATGTCAACTCCGATCTCTACGCCGGCGCGGAAACGGGTGCCCTCCGCCTGCATTTGTGCGATACGGGCCTCGATGTGCTTCTTTTCCATCTTGAAATCGGGAATTCCGTAGCGCAGCAATCCACCGATGCGATCGTCACGCTCGAACACTGCCACTGTGTGGCCCGCCCGCGTGAGTTGCTGCGCGGTCGCTAACCCCGCCGGACCGGAACCGACAACGGCGACGGTCTTGCCCGTGAGTCGCTCCGGGGGGTGTGGCTTGACGAGGCCATGGGCAAACGCTTGGTCGATGATGGAAACTTCGACCTGCTTGATCGTGACGGCTGGCTGGTTGATGCCGAGTACGCAACTCGACTCACACGGGGCCGGACACAGCCGACCCGTGAACTCAGGGAAATTGTTCGTGGAGTGAAGGCGTTCGATGGCCTGTGCACCTTCGCCCCGCCACATGAGATCGTTCCACTCCGGAATGAGGTTGCCGAGCGGGCAACCTTGGTGGCAGAACGGTATTCCACAGTCCATGCAGCGACCGGCCTGGCGCTTGAGTTCCGAGGAATCTTGCTGCTCGTAGACCTCTTTCCAGTCCATCAGTCGCAGTGCCACGGGACGACGAGCCGGCAGCTCGCGCTCCTGAACCTTCAAGAATCCTTTGGGGTCAGCCACCGGTTACCTCCATGATCCGTGCCCACGTGATGTCCCCATCCGGATCCAGTCCTTCGTCGATCGCCGTCTGGCGCGTCTGCAAGACGGCAGCAAAGTCTCGCGGCAGCACCTTGGTGAACCGCTCGATCGTGTCTTCCAGATTCTCGAGCATCTTGGTCGCTACCGCCGAGTCCGTCTCATCGCGATGGCGTGTGAGGAGGTCCGTGAGGATCGCGATATCGGCGCTGCCGAGAGGCATCAGTTCGAGTTCCCCCGAGGCGAGCGACTCTGCGTTTACCCGCTCCGGCCGCAGGTCGTAAATATAGGCGGTACCGCCCGACATCCCTGCACCGAGGTTGCGACCTGTGCCGCCCAGGATGACCGCGAGTCCCCCAGTCATGTACTCCAGCGCGTGGTCGCCCACGCCTTCAACGACGGCCGTTGCACCCGAGTTGCGCACGAGGAAACGCTCTCCCACGATGCCACGGAGGAACATGCTCCCCTGGGTGGCACCGTAGCCGATCACGTTGCCCGCGATGACATTTCGCTCAGCAGGGAAGACGCTATTGCGATGCGGCCGAATGACGATCTCACCACCGCAGAGGCCCTTGCCGACGTAGTCATTGCTGTCACCTTCGAGCCGCAACCGGATTCCCGCAGGCATGAACGCGCCGAACGATTGTCCGGCGGTTCCGACGAGCCGAACCTCGATGGTCCCGCTCGGCAGACCGTTCTCGCCGTGGCGCACCGTCACCTCGTGACCGAGCATGGTGCCCACTGCCCGCTCGGTGTTGCGGATTGGGAGCTCGATCACCACCGGAATACCACTCTCGAGGGCTCCGCTGCTGCGGCGAATGAGCTCTTGGTCAAAGTGCTTCTCGAGTTCGTGGTCTTGGCCGACGCGATTAGTGCGCGGCTCGTCTTCAGCGAAGACAGGACCGTGGAAAATTGGCGTCAGATCGAGTCCATCGGCCTTCCAGTGCTCACGCGCACGGTCGGTGTCAAGCAATTCAGCATGGCCGATGAGCTCTTCAAGGGTGCGGAAACCCAGTTCGGATAGGTACTCGCGTACCTCCTGCGCGAGGAACTCAAAGAAGTTCACGACGAACTCGGGCTTGCCCGAAAAGCGCGCCCGCAGTTCGGGGTTTTGGGTAGCAACGCCCACCGGGCACGTGTCGAGGTGACAGACGCGCATGAGAATGCAGCCCGAGACCACCAGCGGCGCGGTCGCGAAACCGTACTCCTCGGCGCCGAGGAGCGCGCCGATGATCACATCCCGACCGGTCTTCATCTGGCCATCGACCTGAACGACGACGCGGTCACGCATGCCGTTCAGCATGAGCGTCTGCTGTGTCTCCGCCAGGCCGATCTCCCACGGGGTTCCCGCGTGCTTGAGCGAGTTCAGCGGGCTCGCGCCCGTTCCTCCGTCGTGACCCGAGACGAGCACCACATCGGCCTTTGCCTTGGTGACTCCCGCGGCAACCGCGCCGATTCCCGACTGGCTCACGAGCTTCACGTGCACGCGGGCAGAAGGGTTGGCTCGCTTCACGTCGAAGATGAGCTGCTTGAGATCTTCGATCGAGTAGATGTCGTGGTGCGGCGGAGGGGAGATGAGTCCGACGCCCGCGGTGCCGTGGCGCGTACGAGCAATCCACGGATAGACCTTGCCCGCGGGGAGCTGGCCGCCTTCACCTGGCTTAGCGCCCTGTGCCATCTTGATCTGGATGTCTGTCGCATGGGTGAGATACATGCTGGTGACCCCAAAACGCCCGGATGCCACTTGCTTGATCGCACTACGCCGCTCGGGGTCGAGCAGGCGCTCCACATCCTCGCCGCCCTCACCCGTATTGGAGCGCGCCCCCAGCCGGTTCATCGCGATGGCCAGAGTCTCGTGCGCCTCTTGACTGATGGAGCCGTAGCTCATCGCGCCGGTGTTGAATCGCTTGACAATCGACGAGATCGGTTCGACCTGATCGATCGGCACCGGCGGGCGATGGCTCTCCTTGATTCGGAAGAGCCCGCGCAGCGTCATCAGGTTCTCGGCCTGCTCGTCGACCAACTTCGTGTAGTCGCGGAAGATGTCGTAGCGCCGCGAGCGGGTCGCGTGTTGCAGCCGGAACACGGTCTCCGGGTTGAAGAGATGCGGCGGCCCATCCCGGCGCCACTGGTACTCGCCGCCGGTCGCGAGGCGCTCGTGCGCGCTCGTGACGCCGCCCTCCGGATACGCGGCTGCATGCCGGGCCGCGCTCTCCGCAGCGATGACCTGCATCCCCACCCCGCCGAGCAGGCTCGACGTTCCCGTGAAGTACTGATCGACGAACTCCTGACTGAGCCCGAGTGCCTCGAAAGCTTGGGCCCCCGCATAGGAACCGATAACGGAGATTCCCATCTTCGACATGATCTTGAGGACGCCCTTGCCGAGCGCCTTGATGATGTTCGACACGGCCTTCTCTGGGGTGAGCCCGTGGATCATCCCGCTGCGAACGAGTTCTTCTGCGGTCTCCATCGCGAGATAGGGGTTGATCGCGGACGCACCGTAGCCGACGAGTAAGGCCACGTGGTGGACCTCGCGGACGTCACCGGCTTCGACAATGAGCCCGACCTTCATCCGGTTCTCTTCGCGGATCAAGTGGTGGTGAACCGCCGCGAGCATGAGGAGCGACGGAATGGGGGCGAGGTCCTTGTTCGAATCACGGTCGGACAGCACGATGAATTGCGCGCCGGCCACGATGGCCTCATCGACCTCTTCACACATCTTGGCGAGGCGCTTCTCCATGGCACGCGGGCCTTTGTCCACGCGATAGAGGCCGCGAACGGTGTGGGTGAGCGAACTACCGGGCTTGATGTGCTGGATCTTGGCCAGCTCGTCGTTGTCGATCACCGGGAAGTCGAGTGAGACTTGACGCGCATGGGCGGGAGTGGCCGTGAGCAGGTTCCGCTCGGGACCAAGCCCCACCTTCATCGACGTCACTACTTCTTCGCGGATCGAGTCGAGCGGTGGGTTGGTCACCTGTGCGAACTGCTGAGTGAAGTAGTCGAAGAGCAGACGGGGCCGGTCTGAGAGCACGGCGATGGGCGTGTCCGACCCCATCGCGCCGAGGGGTTCAGCGGCGTTCTGCGCCATCGGCGTGATGAGGATGCGTACTTCTTCTTCGGTATAGCCAAAGGTGCGCTGACGGCGGGTGACCGAGGCGGGGGTATGCACAATGTGCTCACGCTCGGGGAGGTCTTTGAGCGCGATGCGGTTTTCCTGAAGCCACTCGCCCCACGGCTCGGCCGCAGCAAGCTCGGACTTGACCTCTTCATCTTCGATGATTCGGCCCGCAACAGTGTCGACGAGAAACATCTTCCCGGGGCGCAGACGGCCCTTTCGCACGACTTTGCTCGGCTCGATGTCGAGAACGCCGATCTCGCTGGCGAGGACGACAAGCCCCTCGTCGGTCACGAGATAGCGGCCGGGGCGCAGTCCGTTGCGGTCGAGCGTCGCCCCGACGAGGGAACCATCGGTGAAGACCAGCGCTGCCGGTCCGTCCCACGGCTCCATCAGGGTGGAGTGATACTCGTAGAACGCGCGGCGAGCGGGATCCACGTCTGCCTGATTCTCATAGGCCTCGGGCACCATCATCATCATCGCGTGCGGCAATGACCGACCCGCCAGGTTGAGTAGCTCAACTACCTCGTCGAAGGACGCCGAATCGCTCGCGCCGGGTGAGTTGATCGGGAAGATCGAGCGGATGTCTCCGAGTACGTCGCTCTCGAGCTGCGACTGTCGCGCGCGCATCCAGTTTCGGTTGCCTTGCACAGTGTTGATCTCGCCATTGTGAGCGATCATGCGGAAAGGCTGCGCGAGCGGCCACGACGGGAACGTGTTGGTCGAATACCGCGAATGCACTAGCGCCAACTTGGACACAAAGCGCTCGTCGGAAAGGTCAGGATAGAACGGCTCGAGCTGAAGCGTCGTCACCATGCCCTTGTACACAAGGGTGCGGGCGGACAGCGACGGGAAATACGCGTTGAGGCTGTGTTCAGCGCGCTTGCGCAGGCGGAACACCTGGCGCTCCAGATCAAGACCGCCGACCGGCTTTTCGCCAGTCGATCCCGCTGTGACCCGAGTGGACTGCAGGAATACTTGCTCAAAGGCCGGCATTGCGCCGCGCGCAAGGTTTCCCAGGTTGCTCGGGGCTACCGGCACCTCGCGCCAGCCCAACACGGTGAGCTGTTCTTCGGCGGCAAGCGCCGCGATGCCTGCTTTGAGCGCTTCTCGCTCCGTAGCATCCGTCGGCAAGAACGACATGCCGACCGCATAGCGACCCGCTGCCGGAAGCTCGAAATCGACTACCGCGCGCAGGAAAGCGTCGGGAATCTGCGTGATGATTCCCGCACCATCGCCAGTACCCGCATCCGAGCCCACGGCGCCGCGGTGCTCGAGGTTTCGCAGCGCATTGAGCGCCGTCTCGATGATGTCGTGCCCGGCCGTACCCCGAAGTGTCGCGACCATGGCAAGGCCACACGCATCTTTTTCGTGGCGCGGGTTGTACAGGCCTTGGGCCTGCGGAACTGAGCTGAAGCGCTCAAATGGTGGCGTGAGAGCCATGGGGAAACCGTCCTCACGATACTTGCGGTGGGGGACGTCAGCGGCCCAGAGGGATAGTGCTCACGGTAATGAGGAGCGCGTGTCGCCGATTAGCTTGTGGCATTTATCGACCGCTAGTGGTGAGCTTTCCGGTGGCTTCCGTGACGTCATCGTCGGGTTCGTCAGCATCCGAATAGGTCTCGCCCGAGTCTACAGCACCCTCAGGATTCCACTCGCGACCGGGCACATACGGGCTAGGTTCGAGCCCGGTGTGTCGGCGCGATTGCACCGCGAACAGGATGATGCCTAGCAGGATGGCAGCGAACGCCCCCCACACATTGGTGCGGATGCCGAAGAACACTTCACTCGGATCTACGCGGATCGACTCGAACCACGCGCGACCGACGCCGTACCACACCATGTAAAGAGCCCAGACCTTGCCCCACTGCAGGCGCGCAATAGCATCGCCGACGGGGACCGGCAACGTGATGCCCAGAACCGCCTTCTTCACGAATCGGTACTGACGTTCCATCGTGAGTAGGAACACGATCCCGACGACATTCCAGATCATCTCGTAGAGGAATGTCGGATGGAAGAGCGTGCCATCGGCAAGCCCGACCGGGAAGGCAGCATTGGTCGACTCGATTTCGAGCCCCCACGGCAGATCGGTCGGCTGGCCGAACAGCTCGTGGTTGAAGTAGTTGCCGAGCCTGCCGAGCGCCTGCGCCAGCAGAATCGCCGGCGCGAGAGCGTCAGCGAAGGTCCAGAACCGGACGCCGGCGAACTTGCAACCGATCCACGCTCCCACCGCCCCACCGATGAGGGCACCAAAGATCGCGTTTCCGCCGCTCCAGATCGCCCACACGCTATTCGCGTTGGTGATGTTCCACGGGTCAGCTCCCGCGTAGAAGTAGTCGCCCGGGTGGGTGAAGACGTGATACAAACGCGCGCCGACCAGTCCTAGCGGCACCGCCCAGATGATGATGTCCAGAACAATGCCGGGCTCAACACCACGACGCTTGAGTCGTTGGTTGACCATGATCGTCGCGGCAATGATTCCCACCAGGATGCACAGCGCGTACGACCGCACCGGAAGAACCTGGTTCTCGGCGACGAATGGCAAGAACGAGTGCAGCCACCCGAGCGGGATAGTGATGGGAATCTGCCAGTCGATCGGAGGACTGGGAATGCTGAGCGGCAGGAGCGACAAGCCGATCACCTTTCTACTGCAACGGCCTGGTTCTATTCCGAGGCGGGACCAGTGGCAACTGTACCCGCTGCGAGAGCCGCAGCGGCGCGTGCAACTGCCTGCACTCCCCCGTCGGCGAGAGCGGAGACGAGCGCTGAACCCACGATCGCCCCATCGGCATAGCCAAGAACTTCACGCACTTGGTCACCTGTCGAGATGCCAACCCCCACGCATGCGCTCGTCGATCCGGCAGTTCTCAACCGAGCAACCAGCGCGCGAGCGGCCTGGTCCACATCGGCGCGCGCACCCGTGATACCCATTGTCGAGACTGCGTAGACGAATCCACGGCTCTTCTCCACCGACTGGCGCAGTCGCGCATCCGTCGACGAAGGAGCCGCGAGAAATACCCGATCGAGGCCCGTGCGATCCGACGCCGCAAGCCACCCAGCCGCCTCATCGGCTACCAGATCTGGCGTGATGAGACCCGCGCCACCTGCCGCGAGCAGGTCGTCGGCGAAGCGGTCGACGCCATACTGCAGTACCGGATTCCAGTACGTCATCACGAGGATCGGCGCGTCAACGCGAGCGCTGATTGCGGCGACCGCATCGAAGCCGTGTCCGAGTTTGAAACCGTCGGCGAGTGCTGCCTGGGTTGCCCGCTGAATTACGGGTCCGTCCATCACCGGGTCTGAATAGGGCAACCCCAATTCGATGATGTCGACCCCGTTTTCCACGAGAGCCACGGCAGCGTCGATGCTGGTCTGGAGGTCGGGGAACCCCACCGGGAGGTACCCCACGAGAGCGCCGGACCCGGCTGCCTTGCGAGCGGCGATGACGGTCTCGACGCGGCTCATTTCGCCGCCTCCGCGTCGAACAATTCAAAGTAGGCGCCGGCCGTCTCCATGTCCTTATCGCCTCGTCCGCTGAGGTTCACCAAGATAACGGCTTCCGGCCCAAGTTCCATTCCGAGCTTCATGGTTCCGGCGAGTGCGTGTGCCGACTCGATGGCGGGAATGATTCCTTCCGTGCGGCTCAGGAGGCGCAACGCCTGCATCGCCTCATCGTCGGTGATCGGGAGATAGCTCGCGCGGCCGATGTCATTGAGCCAAGCGTGCTCTGGTCCGACACCCGGGTAGTCGAGGCCTGCCGAAATCGAATGGGACTCGATGGTCTGGCCATCTTCGTCCTGCAGCATGTAGGAACGCGCGCCGTGCAGCACTCCTGGCCGCCCTCGCGTGATGGTCGCGGCGTGCTTCTCTGTCAGATGGCCCTCCCCTGCCGCCTCATAGCCGTAGAGCGCGACATCCGGATCATCTAGGAAGGCGTGGAATATCCCCATGGCATTGCTGCCGCCGCCAACACAGGCCGTCACGGCGTCCGGAAGACGACCGGTGAGATCGAGCACCTGCCGGCGCGCCTCTTCGCCGATGATCTTGTGGAAGTCGCGCACCATGACGGGGAACGGGTGTGGGCCCGCGACGGTGCCGAGCAAATAGTGCGTATCGGCGACGTTGGCCACCCAGTCGCGCAGCGCATCGTTGATCGCGTCCTTGAGTGTGCGGGAGCCCGTCTTCACAGGGACCACCTCGGCACCGAGCAGTCGCATCCGTGCGACATTGAGCGCCTGCCGCTCGGTGTCGACTTCGCCCATGTAGACAACACACGACATACCGAAGAGCGCCGCTGCCGTTGCGGTCGCTACCCCGTGCTGACCAGCCCCGGTCTCGGCGATCAAGCGAGTCTTACCCAGACGCCTCGCGAGGAGGGCCTGACCCAGCACATTGTTGATCTTGTGGGACCCGGTGTGGTTCAGGTCTTCCCGCTTGAGGATTACCCGGGCTCCACCCGCGTGCTCCGCGAATCGGGGCACTTCGGTAATGATGCTCGGGCGCCCGGTATACGTGGCGTGGAGCTGGGCGAGCTCTGCCTGAAACATCGGGTCAGTCTTGGCCGTCGTGTACGCGGTGTCGAGTTCGTCGAGTGCAGCGATGAGCGACTCGGGGACGAACCGCCCACCGAACTCCCCGAAGTATGGGCCTAGCTCGTCTCTTAGCACGGTGCTGCCTCCATGATCAGTGAACCAAGAACTCGCGCAACGTGGTCACCGGGTCACCGTTAGTGACCAGTGCCTCACCGACGAGTACGACATCCGCACCCGAGTTGCGATAGTGGATGACATCGGCAGGTGCCTTGACCGCCGACTCCGCAATGCGGATCACCCCACTCGGTATCTGCCCGGCAAGACGTCCGAACAGGTCTTGGTCGAGTTCAAAAGTGCTGAGGTCGCGAGCATTAACCCCGATGACGTCAGCACCGATGTCGAGCGCCCGCGACACCTCGGTGGCGCTATGCGTCTCCACGAGGGGAGTCATGCCCAACTCCTTGATGAGGCTCGACAATGTCGCAAGTGTTGTTTGATCAAGCGCCGCAACGATGAGGAGCACGAGGTCGGCCCCGGCCGCACGTGCTTCGAAAACTTGGTACGGATCGGCGATGAAATCCTTGCGAAGAACGGGCAAGGATGCCGCCTCCCGCACCGCTTCGAGATCTGCGAGTGTTCCACCGAAACGGCGGCCTTCGGTAAGCACGCTGATAGCTGACGCGCCCCCGAGCTGGTACGCGGAAGCCAAAGCGGCCGGGTCCGTGATCTCGGCTAACGGGCCTCGAGACGGGCTGGCTCGTTTGATCTCAGCGATGATGTGCACGCGATCGCGAGGCGCGAGCGCGGCAAGCACGTCGAGCGCGGGGGCGCGATCGAGCGCCGCCGACTCCACGTCGGCAAGACTGCGAGCAGCACGACGCTCCGAAGCGTCCGCGACTGCTCCGGCTACGAGGTCGGTGAGCACCCTAGCTGTGGGCCTTCGTGGACAGCTTGTCGCCGCCGACGCCGTAGCCCATTTTGCGGAGCACAAGGCCAACCAAACCGCCCACGACGAGTAGTCCCGCCGAAGCGAAAACCAGCCAGGCCACGTCAAACCAGAAGGCAAACGTACCGATCGTGAACGCCACTAGCATGATGACGACCGCGATCCAGGCGGCCGGCGAGTTGCCGTGACCGGGGTCAGACGGGGCGTACTCCGTGTCAACAGACCCAGTGCTCATCGAACGTGCTCCATTTCGTGGGGGACAACAAAATCTTAGCGGGTCGAGCCAGTGCTCCTAACGAGTAGGGTCCGACCCTTCGGTCAGCGTGTCCCAGGCACCCGCGGGGGTGCCCGCATCCTCGGCAGGTGCTGACTCGTATCTGCGGGTGGGGCCGGGCCAGCGCGACCCGGTGACCAGCACTCCGACGCCGACGACCACGGTGAGGATGCCTGCGATGATCGCGACCCATGGCCACGCCGTCGTACCTACGGTCGCGATGAGAGCGGCAATCGACATCGGGCCACTCACCGCTGTCGCCTCCGTGATCGTCGATGCGGACGCTGCTGCCGGATTGCCCAGGGCGCCCGCGGCAACGATCACGGTGAACACACCAATCGCGGATTCGAGCACGCCGAGGATTACCCGAATCGCCCGCCCCGCGATTGAGAGCGCGCCGAGTAGCGCCAACGACGCCAATCCGAGGGCGGAGAGCGCGGGAACCGCTGACTGCCCCGGCACAGTGAGTGGCTGTCCACCCTGCAAGACGAGTTCGAACCACGGTTGAGTCCACGCCAATAGCGCCAGGCCGGCGACCAGAATTCCCGCGAGGATGATGGTGAGACGAATCCTGGTGATGTTCATGTGACACGCCTCATTGCATTCGCGACGGCAACGGCGCGCAACGGGGCAGCTGCCTTGTTCTGGGCCTCCTGATGCTCAGCGGCCGGATCCGAGTCTGCGACGAGGCCGGCACCCGCCTGCACTCGTGCGAGACCGCCGACGATCGTCGCCGTGCGGATGGCGATAGCCAGATCAGCATCACCGGCGAAGTCGAAGTACCCGACGACTCCCCCGTACACGCCGCGTTGGGCGGGCTCGAGTTCATCGATGATTTCGAGCGCCCGCGGCTTTGGCGCACCCGAGAGGGTACCCGCGGGAAAGGTGGCTCGAAACACGTCGACCGAGCTCGCGTCTGCGTTGAGATCGCCCTCGACGGAGGAAACCAGATGCATGATGTGGCTGAAACGCTCAACTTGCATGAACTCGGTGACCTCGACAGAACCCGGACGACAGACTTTGAGCAGATCATTGCGGGCAAGATCGACCAGCATGAGGTGCTCTGCCTGCTCCTTGGTATCGGCGAGCAATTCCTCGGCAAGTTCGAGATCGCGTTCCGGAGTGTCGCCGCGCGGTCGTGAGCCGGCGATCGGGTGCATGTAAACCCGCTGATCGGAGACCTTCACCAGTGCTTCGGGGCTCGAGCCCACGATCGAAAACGACTCCCCCCGGGGGTCGACGAGGGTCAGAAGATACATGTAAGGCGACGGGTTCAACGTGCGGAGAACTCGGTAGATATCGATTGGGTCGGCCGTGACCTCGTGATCGAATCGCTGCGACACCACAACCTGGAAGACGTCTCCGTCGACTATGTACTTCTTGGAGCGCTCGATCGCCTCGTGATAGTCGGCAGGCTGAGTCCGCGGGATCGGGGCGGGAACAGTGGTGAGGTCGACCTCTGCCAGCCAGGTTTCACTGGGCAGTGCGATCGCCTCTTGCAGTGCGTCGAGGCGGCGTTGTGCATCGCTCCAGAGATCGGCGGGTTCATCCGTGCCGTCGTTGAGTGCGGCCGCGATCAGCAGCACGGTGCCGAAGCGGTGATCGAGCACGACGAGCTCTGACACGAAGCTGAGCGCCTGGCCGGGAACGCTGAAATCCGCGGGGGGCACGTGCGGCAGTCGTTCGATCTGGCGAATGGCCTCCCACCCAATGAAGCCGACCAAACCACCGGTAAGCGGCGGGTGGCCCGGCACGTGCGGCGTGCTCCAGCGCTCGTAGAGATGTGCGACGGCATCGAGTGGGCCGGTCGGGTGAGTGTTGCCGAGTGCCCTCTCGATGGACAGCCCATAGTCAAGCCACGTCACGGTGTCACCGGTCTGGGTGAGCACGCCGAAGCTCGAAACGCCCACGAACGAGAAACGCGACCAAATGCCGCCCTGTTCGGCAGACTCGAGGAGGAACGTGCCCGGTTTACCCTGCGCGAGCTTTCGATAGACGCCGACGGGAGTCTCGCCATCCGCAAACAGTTCCCGGATGACCGGCACGACGCGGTGCCCAGCCTCCACCCTTGAGGTGAAATCGGCGACGGTCGTCGAGTTATGCATCCTCTGCTCCAACGAAAGGGGTGAGAGGGTCGACGTCGAAGCACGCGTGGGCGCCCGTGTGACAGGCGGGGCCGTGCTGATCGACCGTCACGAGGATCGCGTCACCGTCGCAATCGAGGGCGGCTCCGCGGACGAGTTGGACATTGCCGCTCGTGTCGCCCTTGCGCCAGAACTCCTGACGGCTCCGACTCCAGAACGTCACTCGTCCCTCGGTGAGAGTACGGCGCAGCGCTTCCGCATTCATGTAGCCAAGCATGAGTACCTCTTTGGTGTCCCATTGCTGGATGATCGCCGGCATCAACCCGTTCTCGGCGAAGATCACTCGTTCGATTACTCGATCTGCCTCTACGGCGTTCATCGGACCACCCATCCAGCAGTATCGAGCGCGTGTTTCACATCGCCGACTGTCAATTCGCCGTTGTGGAAGACGGACGCCGCGAGTACCGCGTCCGCTCCCGCTTGGATCGCCGGAGCAAAGTCAGCTACCGCGCCGGCGCCCCCGCTCGCGATGACGGGCACCGTGCTGATCTCCCGCATTGCCCGGATGAGCTCAAGGTCGAACCCCCGTTTGGTCCCGTCGGCATCGATGGAATTCACAAGAAGCTCGCCCGCACCACGCTCGATTGCCTCTCGAGCCCACAACAACGCGTCGATATCGGTCTCAGTGCGGCCCCCGTGTGTGGTCATCACGTAGCGGCCCTCCGATCGCTTGACATCGAGTGAGAGTACTAGTGCTTGGGCCCCGAATCGGTCGGCAATCTCATCGAGGAGAGCGGGCCGCGCGATTGCCGCGCTGTTGACACCGATCTTGTCGGCGCCGTTCGCTTGCAGTCGAGCAACGTCATCAGCGGTTCGCACACCACCGCCGACGGTCAGCGGGATGAACACCTGCTCTGCCGTCGCTCGAACCACGTCGTACATCGTCGCGCGGTCGTCGACGGTGGCAGTCACATCGAGAAACGTGATCTCGTCAGCGCCCTGCTCGTAGTACTTGCGCGCAAGTTCGACGGGGTCACCGGCATCCCTCAGATTGAGGAAGTTGACCCCTTTGACGACCCGACCCGCAGAAACGTCGAGGCACGGGATGACGCGCACAGCGATAGTCATCGGACTCCGTCGCTCAGATCCGTGCGGCGTGGATAGCGCTCACGAGGATCGCGCGCGCACCGACCGAGTAGAGCTCGTCCATGACATGGTTGGTATCGGCACGAGGAACCATTGCACGCACGGCAACCCATTCGGGGTCGTGCAGAGGAGACACCGTGGGGCTCTCGATTCCCGGCGTAATGCGGGTGGCCGCGTCAAGCAAAGCAATGGGCACGTCGTAATCGACGAGCACGTACTGGCGAGCCACGAGCACGCCCTGAAGGCGGCGTTGCAGCACCGTGATACCCGGAATGTCGGACTTGGCGCTGATCAGCACGGCTGTGGAATCGAGGATAACGGGGCCGAAGATCTCGAGGCCCTGCGCGCGCAGGGTCGAACCGGTCGAGACCACATCGGCGACGGCATCCGCAACACCCAACTTGACTGCAGACTCCACTGCCCCGTCGAGAGAGACGATCTGCACTTCCACGCCATTGCGCGCGAGGAAGTCCCCCACCAGCGCCGGATAACTTGTTGCCACGCGCTTCCCCGAAAGAGCCGCGAGGTCGGCGAACGCACCCGGCGCACCGGCGAACCTAAATGTCGAGGCCCCGAAGTCGAGACTCCCGATCTCCTGTGCGGCGCTGCGAGAGTCGATGAGCAGGTCGCGGCCGGTAATCCCCACATCGAGCGCACCGGACCCCACGTAGGTCGCGATATCCCGCGGTCGCAAATAGAAGAACTCGACGTCGTTGCGCTCGTCGCGCACGCTCAGGGCGCGCGGATCACGGCGCCCGGTGTAGCCGGCTTCGAGAAGCATCTCGGAGGCGGTCTCGCTCAGCGATCCCTTGTTGGGGACTGCGATTCTCAGCATGGTTTTTCCTAGGGTCGAAGTCGGATGTGGGGCTCTCTGAAGACTCAGAGATGTCGCCAGATATCCGAAGGGGTGAGCCCCTTTGCGACCATGAGCACCTGCAGGTGGTAGATCAGTTGCGAGATCTCCTCGGCCGTCTCCGCGTCGCTCTGATACTCCGCAGCCATCCAGACTTCCGCGGCTTCCTCGACGATCTTCTTGCCGATCGCATGTACACCAGCATCCAGCTGCGCTACGGTTCCCGATCCTTCGGGGCGCGACGTCGCTTTCTCGCTCAACTCAGCGAATAGTGCGTCGAAGGTTTTCACACGGTCAAGCGTACTGGCTCAGGCAGGTCGACCCTGTCGAGACCGGAACGACGCAGCCGTCCCTCCGGTCTCGATGTACGACAGGGCTACTTGACGCCAAGCAGGTCGATGACGAACGTGAGGGTGCGACCCGAGAGCCGGTGGCCGCCACCGGCCGGACCGTAGGCGAGATGAGGCGGGCAGATGAGCTGACGACGTCCACCCACCTTCATACCGGGAATGCCCTCCTGCCAGCCCTTGATGAGGCCCGAGAGCGGAAACTGAATCGACTGCCCGCGACCCCAACTGGAATCGAACTCTTCGCCGGACTCGAAATCGACACCCAAGTAGTGCACGTCGACTGTCGCGCCAGGCGTAGCCTCGTCGCCGCTGCCCTCTTCAATGTCGATGATCACGAGATCGGTCGGTTCGGGGCCTTCGTAGAACTCAACTTCGGGCTTGGTCTTTGGTGAATCTGTCATGCTCCTATCCAAGCAGACACAGGAGGATGCAACGGATGACCGATCAGGAACACCTCGGTGAAGCAGTCGAACTTGCACGGCTCGCCCGGGCCCACGGCAACCACCCCTTCGGCGCGCTCCTCGTCGCCGCAGACGGAACCGTGGTCCGGGCCGAAAACACGGTACTTACCTCGGGTGACCCGACAGGCCACGCCGAAACCAACCTTGTGCGCCAGTCCGCCATGGAACTGAGCGCGGAGCAACTCGCCACGAGTGTGCTCTACACCAGCACCGAACCCTGTGCGATGTGCTGCGGTGCGATCTTCTGGGCGGGGATCGGTACTGTCGTCTACGCCCTCTCGGGTGAAGCACTTATCGCTCTTCTTCCCCCGGACTCGCGCGAGTTCACCCTCGATCTGCCATCACGGGAGGTCTTCGCCCGGGGAGGGCACGCTGTCGAGGTACGCGGACCCCTCGGGGTGCCCGGCACAGCCGAGGTTCACGCGGGATTCTGGGACTAGTGCACGTGGCGATCGACCGCGGCCCGGAGTGCTGCGATCTGGGTAGCCGGATCGCCCTTGAAAACGGCGGAACCTGCGACGAAGGTGTCGGCCCCCGCTTCGGCCGCGATTCCGATCGTGTTCTCGTCGACTCCCCCGTCTACCTGTAGCCAGACGTCAAGTCCAGAACGCTTCACTTCCGCGCGCAGCAGGCCGAGCTTGGGCATTACGGCGTCGAGAAAACTCTGGCCTCCAAAACCGGGCTCAACCGTCATCACGAGAACCTGATCGAATTCGGGAAGGAGCTCGAGGTACTGGTCAACGTCGGTGCCGGGCTTGAGCGCGATCCCCGCGCGCGCGCCGATCTCTCGCAGTCGGCGAGCGAGGGCCACAGCATCCGCCGCCGCCTCGGCGTGAAAGGTCACCGAGAACGCGCCGAGTTCGGCATAGCCTGGCGCCCATCGATCAGGGTCGTCAATCATGAGGTGCACATCGAGCGGAATCGGCGACACGTCCTGAATGCGCCCAACCATCTGCGGTCCGAAGGTCAGATTGGGTACAAAGTGGTTGTCCATGACATCGACATGCACAAAGTCGGCGGTCGAAATACTCGCGATATCGCGTTCAAGGTTGACGAAGTCTGCGGCGAGGATACTGGGATTTATGCGCACGACACGAGCCTAGTCAGGAGCTCTTCGTCAGCAGCTGGATGAACATGGCATCGGTGCCGTGGCGATGTGGCCAGAGCTGTACATGGGTTGCATCCGGCAAGTCGAGGGGTTCGTTGACGATGCCCTGCACCACTTGGGGTGTGTCGATGCGCTCGATGCCCTCGGTCTTCCTGAGCACGGATGCCACGATCGACTTGGTCTCGGCCGCGTGCGGAGAACACGTGACATAGGCGAGTACGCCACCCGGTTTGAGAGCCGCAATCGCGGACGCCAGCAACTTCGCTTGGAGAGTACCTAGACCGGCCACATCGCTCGGCTGCTTGCGCCACCGCGCCTCGGGTCTGCGACGCAGCGCCCCGAGTCCTGTACAAGGGGCATCGAGAAGGATTCTGTCGAACGCGCCGGGGTACAGTTCACCGACCGTGATGCCATCGAGCTCCCACACCTCGGGCGGGCTATCGAACACGGAAAGAGCCTTTCGTACCAGCCCGGCCCTCGCGGGCACCAACTCATTGGCGGTCAGCGTCGCTCCACCGGCCCTCGCCTCGGCGGCAAGTAGCGCGGCCTTTCCGCCCGGTCCGGCACACAGGTCGAGCCACTGCTCACCCTTGACGATGGGACGGGCCCGGCTGAGCGCGAGCGCCGCAAGCTGGGATCCTTCATCCTGGACTCGCGCACGGCCCTGACGCACGGCGTCGAGCTTCAGGGGATCGCCACCATCGAGTATTACCCCCACCGGAGAGAACTCTGCGGGGTGAGCATCGAGCTCTCCCGTCGACGACTCGCCGGGCAGCGCCGCGATCGACACACGGGGTGCCACGTTGTCGGCAGCGAGCAACGCCTCGAGCTCGGCCTCACGGCCCTCGGCGGTAAGCACCTGACGGAAGGCCCGTGTCACCCACAACGGATGCGAATATTCGAGCGCAAGGGCTTCCTCGCCGGAGGTGGCTTGAGCGAGCACGCGTGCCCGCCACACGTCCGAATCGGTTCGGGTGATCGTGCGTAGCACACCATTCACGAAGCCGACCGCGGAGTTCGAACCGACGGTTTTGGCAAGCTGCACCGACTCGTCGACTGCCGCGTGCTGGGCGACTCTCATCGACAGCAGTTGGTGGCAAGCGAGTCGAAGCACGTCGAGGATGGGCGGGTCGATCTTGTCGACTGACCTACCCGCTGCCATCGCGATGATCCGGTCGTAGTACCCCTGCATTCGCAAGGTGCCGTAGGTGAGTTCGGTAGCAAGCCCGGCGTCGGCTTCGGAGAGTTTGGCGCGGCCCAGCCGCACCGGAAGCAGCAGGTTTGCGTAGGCATCCGAGTCACGCACGGCCATGATCACGTCGAGGGCGATGCGTCGTGCGGGCTGGGGAGTCACGGGTTCACCCGGCCCCGCCACCACGATGCCGCATCCATGGCTTTTCGGCCCGCTGGATGCACGACGAGTAGTTCGAGCGGCTCGGTGGCCGTGCCGACGAGAACGCTTTTCCCCGCAAGGTCGAACACTCCGGGGGCAAGACGCGGCACGTCCCGCGCGATGGCTGCCTCGATCACCTTGAGTCGCGCACCATCGATAGTCGTAAATGCTCCGGGTTCCGGCGTCACGCCACGGATCAGGTCATGCACAACGTGCGCGGGCTGAGTGAAATCGAGGAGTCCGTCATGCAACGTGAGCTTGGGGGCCAAGGTGACATCCCCGACCTGGGCCTCGGCGCGCGCGGTTCCGTCGGCAAGGGCATCGACGACTCGAAGAAGTAGCTCAGCGCCACTCGACGAGAGTGACTCGAGGAGGCGTCCCGCGGTCTGGTGGGCACCGATCGGCTCGGTCATCCGGCCGAAGACATCACCAGCATCAAGCTCAGGAACGAGCTGAAACACCGTCGCCCCGGTAACGTCGTCACCAGCCATGATCGCCCGCTGCACGGGAGCCGCCCCACGCCAGCGCGGCAACAACGAGAAGTGCAGATTGATCCAGCCCAGGCGCGGGGTCGACAGAAGCGGTTCGCGCACAAGCCCGCCGTAGGCGACGATCACGCCGAGATCCGGCCGCAACTGCTGCACCCGCTCGGTAGCGTCGCCCACCAGACGGTTCGCCTTGATGACCGGAATGCCCCGTCTCTCGGCCTCGACGGCGACTGGGGTCGCGGTCAATGTGCCGCGGCGCCCCTGGGGGGAGTCTTCACGCGTCACCACCCCCACGATCTCGTGTGGGGACTCGGCGAGCAGGCTGAGGCTGGGAACTGCCGCCGCGGGACTACCGGCGAAGACAAGGCGAAGGGAAGACATCATGCCTATTCTCCCCTAGCTGTCGAGGAAGGGCTCCACGTCATCCAGCCGTACGCGCATCGTTGGTGCGCCGGGCCCGCGGGATGCGGGTCCACGCCGTCGCGCGGTCGCCGCCCTGACCAACTCAGCGCGCAGGGCTGCCGCAACCTCGGCCCCGCGGTTGTAGTCGAAACGCAGAATGGTGCGGATCGTCGGGGGCGCCAGATCGACGGGGCCGAGGACGTCTGCCGCATCCACGCCGGCGGCCGCTACGGCCTTCCCTACGGCCTCGACCGTACCCGTGATCGTCGCAACCCTTACCGCGGGTGGGAAACGCAACCGTCGCCGGTCCGCTAGCTCGGCGCGCGCGTAGTCCGCGTGGCGCCACGTCACCAGCGCGGTGGCGAGTGCTCCACCCACGCCCACCAGAACCGTGGGTGCGCCGCCGGCGGCGAGAGCTACTGCATTCGACCACCAGCGCAGGCAGTCCTCTCCCACTCGCAAGCTCTCTCGCGCCACCATCCGTTCTCCGTCGAGCAGGAGGACTGCGTGGTATCCCCCCGCAGCAATCGGCTCTGCGCCGCGCGTTGCAATCACGAGAGCGGGATCCGAACCGACAGTCTGCACTTGGTGTTCGCCGTCCGCAATGATGATCCGGACTCCAGGGAACGCCCGCCCCAGGTCTTCGGCGGTGCGCGTCGCGCCGTTGCCGACGAGCCGGAGCTTCTCCCCCTCGCAGTTCGTGCAGCGCCAATTCACTGCCAGTGCACCACACCACCCACACGCAGGTACCGCCTTCGCCGACTTCTGCTGGAGTGGTCCCTCGCACCGCACGCAGCGCGCCGTCTGGCGGCACTCAGCGCACGCGAGTCGCGGTGCGTAGCCTGGTCGGGCGACCTGCACCAAGACGGGGCCCGTCTCTAAGGCAGTCCGCGCGATCTTCCAGGCGGATGACGGGATGCGCGCCTGGGCCGCGAGGCGATCCGTCGCAGCTTGTTGCGCGGTCGGGATCACCTTCGGGAGCATGAGCGGCACCGGCGACACCGAACGCAACCAACCGAGCTCGACCAGCCGCTCGATCTCCGTGCTTCGCGAGTGCCCGAAGAAGGCGAGCGCGCAGCCTTGCAGCTCCTGCCGAAGCAGCGCCGCGTCTCTCGTGTGCACATAGGGGCTGAGCGGCTCGCTGTGCAGGGGGTCGCCATCGTCCCAGACCGCGATAAGCCCGAGATTTGCCGCCGGGGCGTACACGACCGACCGGTTTCCGACGATCGCGAGCGGGCGACCGACCGAACCGTCAGCACTCACACAGCGGAGAAACCCACGGTAACGGTCGGGGTTCGACTGCTTCGCATCGAGCCTCACGATGCTGTCCTGCGGTAGAACTGCGCGCAATGCTGCCTCGAGTTGCTCCTGATCGCGATAATCCGGCACCGCAAGAATTGCGCTGCGACCCTGCGCGAGCACGGATGCCGCGGCTCCTGCCATCGCGACCGCCCACGCTCCGACCCACACCCCGCCGCCGACCTCGCGCACCCCGGGAATTGCGTCGACCGCGAGGCGCTCGTTTATCGCCAGCGCGGACTCGATCACCCGCGATCCGTAAGACTCAATAGGGGCTGCGGTGACCACGGGGAAGGGGTCGTTCGAATCGTCCGCAAGATAGGCCTTCTCCACGCGCACTTGTCGAGTGGGAACGGCGAGCCGCACGATGTCGCTCGCCGACCCCGCCGCGCGGTCTGCCGCCTTGCGTGCGAGCGTCCATACCTCTGGCGAAAGCACGCGAATTGGCGACACCACCGACTCAAGTTCACTGAGGACGCCCGTGTAGTCGCCGGACTCGACAACGTCGATGACGAATCCGTCGGCAACCCGGCCGGCAGAGCGCAGTGGAACCTTCACCCGCACGCCGGGAACCGCCGTCTCCGCAAGCTCGGCGGGGATCAGGTAGTCGAACAGTCGGTCGAGTTGGGGAAGCGGCGAGTCGACAAGGACGCGGGCGACCGTCGCCGGTTTCCCGAGCGCCGCAGGCACGATGTTAGAGCCCGACAGCAGAGCGGAGCGCACCCACCCGATCGGTGCGCTCCCAGGTGAAATCAGGCAATTCGCGGCCGAAATGACCATACGTAGACGTTGCAGAGTAGATCGGTCGCAGCAGGTCGAGATCGCGAATGATCGCAGCCGGACGCAGGTCGAACACGTTGCGAATGGCGTCGATGATGCGGGCCTCATCAACGTGCGCGGTTCCGAACGTCTCCACGTACAGTCCTACGGGTGCTGCCTTGCCGATTGCATACGCAACCTGCACCTCGAGACGATCCGCGAGACCCGCCGCCACAGCGTTCTTTGCTACCCACCGCATGGCATAGGCAGCCGAGCGATCCACCTTCGACGGGTCTTTGCCGCTGAACGCGCCGCCCCCGTGGCGAGCGGCGCCACCATAGGTGTCGACGATGATCTTGCGCCCGGTGAGTCCGGCATCACCCTGCGGGCCGCCGATCTCAAAACGGCCGGTGGGGTTGATGAGAATTGTCGCCTGCGAGCTGTCGAGGCCCGCGCCGTCAAGAACAGGCTGGATGACAAACTCCTCGACCTCGGCGAACAGCGTCGCATTGTCAACTGACGGCGAATGTTGACTAGACAGCACTACGGTGTCGACTGTCCGCGGCACGTACCCCTCGTAGCCAACGGTGACCTGTGTCTTGCCGTCTGGGCGAAGGTAGGCGAGCTGGCCCGACTTGCGCACCTCAGCGAGCTTCTCAGCGAGCCGGTGAGCAAGCCAGATCGGCAGGGGCATGAGTTGCGGGGTTTCGACGGTGGCGAATCCGAACATAATGCCCTGATCCCCCGCCCCCTGCAGGTCAAGGTTGTCGGTAGCGCCCGCGCGTGCCTCGAGTGCGGTGTCCACGCCTTGAGCGATATCGGGTGATTGCGCGCCGATCGAGACCTCCACACCACAGGATGCTCCGTCAAATCCGACCACCGACGAGTTGTAGCCGATCCCGGTTATCACTTCACGCACGATCGTGGGAATGTCGACATAACCCGACGTCGTCACTTCGCCAGCGACATGCACGAGGCCGGTAGTGACGAGTGTCTCGACGGCAACGCGGCTCGCCGAGTCCGCGGCCAGCAGCGCATCGAGGATGCCGTCACTAATCTGGTCGCAAATCTTGTCCGGATGACCTTCAGTCACCGACTCGGAGGTGAAGAGGCGCAGGGATGTGCTCATTCGATGACTCCAGGTTGTTCGCCGACGGCGGGCCGGCGGGCGTTACGCCAGCAGGTCGAGAATACGATCGGCGACCGACAGCTTGGTGCCGGACGCTTCAACCACTGTATCCCCGGCCAGGTTGAGGACGACGACTGTGTTGCTCTCTGAGACGAACCCCTCGGTCCAGCCGACTCTGTTGATGACGAGATAATCGCTTCCCTTGCGAAGCACTTTGGCGCGACCGAGGTCCAGGAGTGCATCGGCGTCGGGCTCTGTCTCCGCGGCGAACCCGATGATGACCTGTCCATCTCGGCGCTGCTCACCCAAAGACCTGAGGATGTCGGGATTCTTGACGAGGCGCAGATCGAGTACGTCCCCTTGGGACTCCTTCTTGATCTTCGTTTGCGCAATGGTTTCGGGTCGGTAGTCGGCGACTGCGGCGGCCATAATGATCGCGTCGGCGGTGGCCGCGGCCTCCGTCGTTGCTTCGGCGAGTTCGAGAGTGGATCCGACACGGACGACAGCAACAGATTCGGGTACTGCCACCTCCAGGTTCGCAGCGATCAGGGTGACCTCGGCGCCACGAGCTACTGCCGCGAGGGCGAGTGCGATCCCCTGTCGTCCGCTGGACCGATTGCCGATGTATCGGACCGGGTCAAGGGGCTCACGGGTGCCCCCAGCGGTGATGAGGATGCGCTTGCCAGCGAGATCCTTGGGCGCGAGCACTCCGAGGGCCGCCGCGACGATGTCGTCGGGTTCGGACATCCGCCCCAGACCAGCATCCGTACCCGTCAACTGACCTGAGGCCGGACCCACGACCGTGACGCCACGGGAACGCACGACCTCGATGTTGTGAACAGTCGCCGGGTTGTGCCACATTTCGGTGTGCATCGCGGGGGCGATCACCAGTGGAGCAGTGCTCGCAAGAATAGTGTTTCCGAGCAAGTCATCGGCGAAGCCACCGGCAATCTTCGCGATGGTGTTCGCGGTCGCCGGAGCGACAATGATCAGATCAGCAGCTTGGCCGATCGCAACGTGCCGGACTTCGGCGACGCCCTCATACAGATCCGAGTGAACGATATTGCGACTTATCGCCTCAAGCGTCGGTCGCCCGACGAACTTGAGTGCGTTTTCCGTGGCCACAACATGCACGTCGTGGCCCGCGAGAACTAAGGCGCGGACGACGTTGACGGCCTTGTAGGCCGCAATGCCGCCGGTAATCCCGACGACGACGTTCATCGGCTGGAGCTTACTCTTCGCTCAGTCGCTTGAGCTCGAGCTTGTCTTCGTTGATCTCGTGGAGAGCTACCGAGAGCGGCTTGTCATCGATCGTCGAATCGACCAACGGTCCGACGTTGTCGAACAGGCTTCCCTCGTGAAGGTCTGCGTAGTAGTCGTTGATCTGACGTGCACGCTTGGAGGCGAAGATTACGAGCTGGTACTTCGAGTCCACCTTTGAGAGCAGCTCGTCGATGGGCGGGTCAATGATGCCTGAGTGACGGTCAACCATGGAAGTGCTCCTTAACGGGAAGTTGGGGCGCCAGCGGGCGCATCCATCAATTCTACGACCTCGCGAGCCGCTTGGCCGACTTCTCGGTTGATGACCTTCGCGTCGAACTCGTCCTGGGCCGCCAATTCGACCTTCGCGGTGTCGAGTCGCCGCTGCTGTTCCTCGGGCGGCTCGGTGCCCCGTCCGATCAAACGACGGACCAATTCCTCCCACGTTGGCGGCAATAGGAACACGAGAAGGGCTTCCGGCATCGCCTCGCGCACCTGTCGTGCCCCCTGAAGATCGATCTCGAGCAGCACCCGATGACCCGCTGCGAGGGCGGCGTCGATCGGCGGCCTCGGCGTGCCGTAGCGGTAGGAATTGTGCACGGTTGCCCACTCGAGCAATTCACCCGCAGCGATCTTGCGGTCGAATTCTTCGTCGTTCACGAAGTAATAGTGAACTCCGTCGACCTCGCCCGGGCGGGGCTTGCGAGTGGTCGCCGAAACGCTCAGCGCAACATCAGAGTAATTCTCGCGGATATAGGCCGACACCGAGCCCTTGCCGACCGCCGTTGGTCCAGCGAGCACAACCAGCCGGCTCGGCGCTGCGCCCTGTCGATGCACCAGCCAGTCACGTAGCTTGCTGCGTTGACGAACACCGAGGCCACCGACGCGCTTGCGGTCCGAGATCTCCAATTCATCGAGCACCCGAGCCGAACGGGCCGGACCCAGCGATGGCAGGCTCGCCAGTAACTCGGTAACGCGCAAGCTGGCTTCCGGACTCTCGGGATCGGCCCACGCTACCTGCGCAGCATCGAGCGCGGTGCGCCGACGAGTCGCGATGTCCTGCTTTATTGCCGCACGCGCTCGTCGTGCTCTGATTGCGGCGCGGCCGGCGGCGGCCCGGTCAACGTCTGCGGGCGGGGCAGGGCGAGGATTCATCGGACGAGCGCCTTCGTCAGTTCATCCACGTGACGCCGCAAAACCGATCGCACGTCGTCGGGCCCGGCACGCAACACGCCCCGACCCACATTGGCAATGACGTTGTGGGCTGCCTCGCCATACAGTTCGGGGAGGTGCGAGAGCGTGGCACCCTGCTCGCCGAATCCCGGAGCCAAGATCGGCGTGGAGAGCAACTGGTCGGCAGTGATGCCATAGTCGGCGGCATCCACGGTCGCGCCGATGACTACCCCGATAGAACCGAGGTGATCCGTCGCGGAATTGAGCGTGTCCACCTCAGAGACGATACCTGCCGCCACCGTCGACCCCGCGAAGTGACCACGATCGCGCACTGCCGTTTGCGTCTCAGCAGACTCGGGATTCGACGTTGCCGCAAGGATGAAGAGGCCCTTGTCATTGCCCTCAGCGAGGGTGACGACGTCCGACAACGATCCGACGCCCTGAAAGGCCGAAACGGTCATTGCATCGGCTTCGAGGGGCGACCCCGTGGTGAGCCAGGCTTGCCCATAAGCGGCAACCGTCGAACCAACATCCCCACGTTTGACGTCCGCGATCACCAACAGTCCAGCGTCGCGGGCGTCGACCAGCACACGCTCGAGTGCGGCGTAGCCCGCCGATCCGAACCGTTCGAAGAAAGCGACTTGCGGTTTGACAATACCCACGGCGCCCGCCGCGGCCTCGACGGCGCGGAGAGAAAACTCGCGCGCGCCCTCGGCCGTGTCGGGCAAGCCCCACTCCGCGAGCAGGAATGGATGCGGGTCGATACCGAGGCACACATGTCCTCGCTCACGAAACACCGCCTCCAACCGCTCTCCGAAACTAGACACGCGCTGCCTCTTTCGATCGGGCCAGCCGTTCCTCACGGTCGATCGCGTAGTCCTGAAGGGACCGCACGTCAAAACCGTCACGGATCGCCTCGAACGACGCGACCGCGGCACCCAACTGGGCGATCGTCGTGAACAGCGGTTTGTCGGCAGCCACGGTAGCCGTGCGGATCTCGTAGCCATCGGCGCGCGCGCTTCGACCACTCGGCGTATTGATGACCACGTCGACGAGTCCGTCATTGATGAGCTCGACGATCGACGGCTCACCCTCCGGCACGTCTTGCCCCATGGAGTACTTCCGAACCACCCGCGCCTCGATTCCGTTGCGAGCCAACACCTCGGCGGTTCCTTCGGTGGCGAGGATCGTGAAACCGAGTTGGCTCAGGCGCAACACCGGCAACACAATCGCCCGCTTGTCGCGGTCGGCCACCGAGACGAACACCGCACCCGTCGAGGGAAGACCGCCATAGGCCGCCTCCTGGCTCTTAGCGAAAGCCTTGGGGAAGTTCGAGTCGATTCCCATGACCTCGCCCGTCGACCGCATCTCGGGGCCGAGCACTGAGTCAACGACGTATCCCTCCACAGTGCGGAACCGTTTGAACGGCAGCACGGCCTCCTTGACCGACACTGGCGCGTCCATCGGCACGATCGAACCATCTTGTTCGGGCAGCAGGCCGTCAGAAACAAGCGAGCGGATGTCACGCCCGACCATGATCAATGACGCCGCCTTAGCGAGCGGGATCCCGAGCGCCTTGGAGACGAAGGGCACGGTTCGCGACGCGCGCGGGTTTGCCTCGAGCACGTAGAGGATTCCCTGGCCGATGGCGAACTGCACGTTGATGAGCCCTCGGACGCCGATTCCCGCTGCAATGCCCAAGGTCGCCTCACGGACCCGATTGATCACGTCGCGACCGAGTGTCACGGGCGGAAGAGTGCACGACGAGTCGCCCGAGTGAATACCCGCCTCTTCGATGTGCTCCATGATTCCGCCGACATAGAGCTCATTGCCGTCGTACAGCGCATCGACATCGATCTCGATCGCGTCATCGAGGAATCGGTCGACCAGCAGCGGAGATCCGGGCGCGATAATCGCCTGATCCTTTACCCGCTCGAAGTAGTCAGCCATCGATTCGGTGTCGTAGACGATCTCCATCCCGCGGCCGCCCAGCACGTGGCTTGGCCGAACGAGAACTGGATAGCCGATGTTCTCGGCGATTCGGATGGCCTCGTCTCGATCGGTGGCGGTGCCATTCTTGGGCGAGATCAGACCGGCGTTGTCAAGAATTGTGGAGAATAGTCCGCGCTCCTCGGCCAGGTCGATGGCCTCCGGGGTCGTGCCCAAGATCGGAATCCCTGCGTCCTTGAGCCCCTGAGCCAAACCGAGGGCAGTCTGTCCCCCGAGTTGCACGACGACTCCGACCAGTTCGCCCGACTGGCTCTCTGCGTTGACGATCTCGAGAACATCTTCGAGGGTGAGAGGCTCGAAATAGAGCCTGTCGCTCGTGTCGTAGTCGGTAGACACCGTCTCCGGGTTGCAGTTGATCATGATGGTCTCGAATCCCGCATCCGAGAGCGCGAAACTCGCGTGCACGCAGGAGTAGTCGAATTCGATGCCCTGGCCGATCCGGTTCGGACCGGACCCGAGAATGACCACCTTGCGACGATCACTCGGAATCACCTCGGTCTCGAGGTCATAGCTCGAGTAGTGGTACGGCGTCAAGGCGGGGAACTCCCCCGCGCAGGTGTCGACGGTCTTGAACACGGGACGGACATTGAGCGCCCACCGGATGCTCCGCACCTCCGCCTCGGTAAGCCCACGAAGTGCGGCGATCTGACTGTCACTGAAGCCGTGGTCCTTCGCGCGACGCAGCAACACCTCGTCGAGCTCCGGCGCGGACGCGACCTCGGCGGCAACCTCGTTGATGAGCTCGATCTGGTCGACGAACCACGGGTCGATCCCGGTCGCGGTGAACACCTCCGCGTTGGTCGCTCCCGCGCGAAGTGCCTGCTGCACCGAGACGATGCGACCGTCGGTGGGTACTGACGCGATCGCGAGCAGTGCATCCTTGTCGCCGGGCTCGCCGTCCCAATGGAAGCTGCTCCCGCGCTTCTCGAGCGAGCGCAGCGCCTTCTGAAGCGCCGTCGAATAGTTGCGACCGATGGCCATGGCCTCGCCGACCGACTTCATGGTCGTCGTGAGCCGCACGTCGGCGGCCGGGAACTTCTCGAAAGCAAAACGCGGAACTTTGACCACCACGTAGTCGAGGGTCGGTTCGAAGCTCGCGGGCGTGACCTTGGTAATGTCGTTGGGGATCTCGTCGAGCCGGTACCCGATCGCGAGCTTGGCGGCAATCTTGGCGATGGGGAATCCGGTCGCCTTCGATGCCAGCGCGCTTGAGCGGGAGACGCGCGGGTTCATCTCGATGACGATGATCCGTCCGTTGGCGGGATCGACGGCAAACTGGATGTTGCAGCCACCCGTATCGACGCCTACGGCGCGGATGATGTCGATGCCGATATCCCGCATGTTCTGATACTCACGGTCGGTGAGCGTGAGTGCCGGGGCGACCGTGATCGAATCGCCCGTGTGCACGCCGACCGGGTCGACGTTCTCGATCGAACACACGACGACGGTGTTGTCGGCGGTGTCGCGCATCAGTTCGAGTTCGTACTCTTTCCAGCCGAGAATGGATTCCTCGAGCAGGACCTCCGAGGTCGGACTCTGGTGCAGACCGTCCGTGACCATGCGCACGAGTTCGGCGCGGTCGTAGGCGAATCCAGACCCGAGGCCGCCCATGGTGAACGACGGGCGAATCACGAGAGGGTAGCCGAGATCTTCGGCGAAGTCGATTGCCTCAGCAACGGTGTGGGCGATGTAGCTCTTCGCCACGTCCGCACCCGCATCAAGCACGAGCTGCTTGAAGATCTGGCGGTCTTCACCCTTGTTAATCGCCTCGAAATTGGCGCCGATCAGCTCGACGTTGTACTTCTCGAGAATGCCGTGCTTGTGGAGTTCGATCGCCGCGTTCAGTGCAGTCTGCCCGCCAAGAGTCGGGAGGATCGCGTCTGGTTTCTCCTTCGCGATGATCGTCTCGATGACCTGCCAGGTGATCGGTTCGATGTAGGTTGCGTCGGCGAAATCCGGGTCCGTCATGATCGTCGCCGGATTCGAGTTCACGAGGATGACGCGCACGCCCTCCTCGCGCAAGACGCGACACGCCTGAGTACCGGAGTAGTCGAACTCGGCGGCTTGGCCGATCACGATCGGACCGGACCCGATCACGAGGACGGAGGTGATGTCTGCGCGCTTAGGCACGTGCTTCCTTGCTCTTGAGAACGAGATCCCTGAATCGGTCAAACAGGTAGTTTGCGTCGTGCGGGCCGGCTGCGGCCTCGGGGTGGTACTGCACCGAGAAGGCCGGGATGTCGAGGGCGTTGAGCCCCTCGACGACGTTGTCGTTGAGATTGACGTGACTGACCTCGACGCGGCCGAAACCTGCCGGGCTGTCGCTGACGACCCCAATCGGTGCGTCCACCGCGAACCCGTGATTGTGGCTCGTGATCTCCGTGCGGCCAGTAGACACATCGACGACCGGCTGGTTGATGCCGCGGTGACCGAACGGAAGCTTGTATGTACCGAATCCGAGCGCACGACCCAACAGCTGGTTTCCGAAGCAGATGCCAAAGAACGGCAGGTCCGCTCTCAGAATTCCGCGCAGCAACTCGACATGAGCGTCGGATGCCGCGGGGTCGCCAGGGCCGTTGGAGAAGAATGCCGCGACCGGCCGAATCGCCAACACCTCGTCGAGCGTGACGGACTGCGGCAGAACGTGCACCTCGAAGCCACGCGCGGCGAGGTAGTTGAGCGTCGAGGTCTTCACGCCCAGGTCAAGAACGGCAACTCGCCCAATGCTGTCTGTGGTGGTGGCGGCGATCACGTAGCCGTCGGCCGTGGACACCTGTGTCGACAGATTGAGTCCGGTCATGTGTGCCGCGGAACGCACGATCTCGAGTTGATCGTCTGCGGTGAGTTCGGCATCCGGCCCGGAGAATATTCCGCCGCGCATAGATCCTGCGTCACGCAGACGACGGGTCACCGCGCGCGTGTCAATGCCGCTGATGCCGACAACACCTTCGCTCACGAGTTGATCGTCGAGCGAACCGGTGGCCCGGTAGTTGGACACGACGCGGCTCGGATCGCGCACGACATAGCCCGAGACCCAGATCCGCGACGACTCAGCGTCTTCATCGTTCACGCCGGTGTTACCGATATGCGGTGCAGTCATCACGACGATCTGGCCCGCATAACTCGGGTCGGTGATCGTCTCTTGATAGCCGGTCATGCCGGTAGCAAAAACCACCTCACCGAGAGTGCGGCCGGTCGCGCCGTACGTGCGACCCGAATAACGGGTGCCATCTTCGAGGACGAGATATGCCGCGGTCATACTGCCTTTCTGGACATGAGTGAGTCGAACGCCGTCTCGAACCCCACCGGGTCAAGGAGTCGGAAGTAACTGTCGAGCGGCGTGCCGCCGAGGTCCCACGCGATGAGCTCGAGCCCACCCCGCTCGACAACCCGATCGATCGTCCACGTTGCAGTGCGTCGGTCCAGAACGGCCGCCCGCGGGATCCACAGGTCATCGCTACCCGGGCGTTGGACGAGAACACCGGTGTCGGTGAGCGTCACGGACGCGGTACTACGAAAGCCGAGGCCGTGCACGGCAATGCGCTCGAGGGGCTTACCGGCGGCAGTGGTTGCCACGTACTTTCCGTCGAAGGTGCCGAGTGCCACACCGGGATCTGGCGGCACCGCGAGAGGAGCAGGGAGGGTGCGCTGACGACGCTGTCGCGCGCGCCAACCCGCGTACATCAGCACGAGCAACAGGACGAGGAAGGCGATGACGATCGCCATCAGCTGAGGTCTATCCATGATGCGCCGCCCTGGCCACCGTATCGCCGTCGACAAGCTCCCCGTCGAGCACCGTCGCGTACCCGTCGTGCAGGGTGGCAATTACCCGCCCGGGCAACTCGCGCCCGAGATAGGGAGAGTTGAGGCCCTTGCCGCGGAGGTCGCTCACGGCGAAAGTTCGCGTGGCGCTCGGGTCATAGAGGGTGACATTGGCCGGTGATCCAACACGGAACGGCGTGTCGTATCCGGAAAGCAGGCCGATCTCCGCGGGCTTGCCCGAGAGCACTCGCGCGACGTCCGACCACCCCAGTTCGCCGGATGCCACGACCGCCGTGTGCACGACACTCAGAGCCGATTCGAGCCCGACCATGCCGTTCGCCGCTTCATCCCAAGCGCAGTCCTTCGCTTCGACGGGGTGCGGAGCGTGATCGGTAGCGACGATGTCGATGGTGCCGTCGGCAAGGGCAGCTCGGAGGGCAAGCACATCCTCGTCCCGACGCAGCGGCGGATTGACCTTGAAGCGCGAGTCGTACCCGCGAGCGAGTTCCTCGGTGAGCAGCAGGTGGTGAGGAGTGGCCTCGGCGGTGACCGCGATCCCCCGCGCCTTCGCCCACCGAATCACATCAACCGAACCGGCCGTGGAGACATGGCACACGTGGAGCCGGGCCCCGACGTGCTGTGCAAGGAGCACGTCCCGCGCGATGATCGACTCCTCAGCTACCGCAGGCCACCCGGCGAGACCAAGTTCACTCGACAGGGCTCCCTCGTTCATCTGAGCGCCGAGTGTGAGTCGAGGCTCCTGCGCATGCTGGGCGACGACCCCACCGAACGTCGTCACGTATTCGAGCGCGCGCCGCATGAGCAGCGCGTCGCTCACACAATGACCATCGTCGGAGAAGACCCGCACCTTCGCGCGGGACTGGGCCATCGCCCCGATCTCCGAAAGCCGTTCGCCCGCGAGTCCCGCGGTGACCGCTCCGATCGGGCGAACCGTGACGTAGCCATGGCGCGCACCGAGCGCCTGCACCTGCTCGACAACCCCCGCGGTGTCCTGCACGGGCAAGGTGTTCGCCATGGCGAACACCGCTGTGAATCCGCCCATCGCTGCGGCGCGGGAACCGGTGAGCACGGTCTCGCTCTGTTCGAAGCCTGGCTCACGCAAATGAGTGTGCAAGTCGACGAGTCCCGGAAGGGCAATGAGACCGTCAGCGTCGACAGTGGTCGAACCCGTCGACGTGTCTTTGTCAACAAAGACACCGTTCTCGATGAACAGGTCGGTGCTTGTACCGTCCGGGAGCGTTGCCCCGGTAATGCGAATGCTCATGCGTCACTCCCGGACAAAAGGTGAAAGAGCACGGCCATCCTTATCGAGACCCCGTTGGCGACCTGTTCGAGCACTGTCGACTGGGCTGAGTCGGCGGCTCCGGCGGAGATCTCCAGGCCACGATTCATCGGGCCGGGGTGCATAACAATGCTACCGGCAGGCAGTCGAGCCACCCGCTCGTCGTCGAGGCCCCACTGCCGTGAATACTCTCTGGCGCTCGGGAAAAACGAGGCGTTCATCCGTTCGGCCTGAATGCGCAACATCATGACCACGTCGGGGCCCGCATCGACCGCGGCGTCCAGATCGTAGCCAACGGTCACGGGCCAGCCGCTCGTGTTCACGGGCAACAGCGTGGCCGGGGCCACGAGTCGCAGCGATGCCCCGAGGGTCGTGAGCAGCCAGATGTTCGAGCGCGCCACCCGCGAGTGCAGGATGTCGCCAACGATGGTGACCGTCGTCCCATCGAGACCGCGCCCCCGCGAATCCGGGCCGTACAGCCGTCGCCTGATCGTAAAGGCATCGAGCAGTGCCTGCGTGGGGTGCTCATGAGTGCCATCTCCGGCGTTCACGATTCCCGCGTCGATCCAACCACTGTCAGCGAGGACCTTCGGCGCTCCGCTGGCCGCGTGCCGGATCACCACTACATCCGCACCCATCGCCGCCAAGGTCTGCGCCGTGTCTTTCAAGCTCTCGCCCTTGGAGACGCTGGACCCCTTTGCGCTGAAGTTGATGACGTCGGCACTCAGTCGCTTCGCAGCGACCTCGAACGAAACTCGGGTGCGGGTCGAATCTTCGAAGAAGAGGTTGACCACGGTCTTGCCCCGCAAGGCTGGGAGCTTCTTGACCTCGCGGTCGGCGACCCCCGCCATATCCTCGGCAACGTCGAGGATCGCGATCGCGTTGTCGCGCGTGAGGTCCTTGGTGGAGAGCAGGTGCCTCATCCGATCGTCACCTCCTCGCTGTCATCGATTTCGCTCAGACGCACATTGATGCGCTCCTCAGCCGAACTCGGGAGGTTCTTCCCGACGAAATCGGCCCGGATGGGCAATTCACGATGGCCGCGGTCGATGAGTACTGCGAGGCGCACGGCGCGAGGCCGACCGAAGTCGTTGAGTGCGTCGAGCGCCGCACGAATCGTTCGACCCGAATAGAGCACGTCATCGACGAGAATGACTGTCTTGCCGTCGATGCCACCCGGCGGGATCTCCGTTGGGCTCGACGCACGGGTCGGATTCTTCGACAAGTCGTCGCGATACATGGTGACATCGAGCGCCCCCACGGCGACGGCGCCTGGCTGGATCCCATCGAGAATGGCGCCCAAGCGCCGGGCGAGCAGGACACCACGAGTGGGGATTCCCAAGAGCACGAGGTCTGCCTCGCCATCGACTGACGATAATCCGCGGTTGGACTCAAGGATCTCGTGAGAGATGCGAGTCAGAGCACGCGCGATGTCAGCCTGCTGCAGCACTGAGCGTGCAGTCATCCTGACCTCCTTCCCCGCCTCTCTGGACGGAACTTAAAGGAAATCTATTGTGGTCAGTGTACTAGCCTCATCGCCTCAACGGGTACCGCCCACGTCGAGCCAGCTCAGACCCGACTGGCCGCGATTCGGCCGAGCAATCCGTTGACGAAGCCCGCTGAGTCATCGGTACTGTGCACACGAGCAGATTCGACGGCTTCCGAAATCGCGACCGCGTCGGGGACATCGTCGTTGTAGAGAATCTCCCAGAGTCCGATGCGCACGAGCGCACGATCGACGACAGGCATCCGTGCGATCGTCCAGCCCTGGGAGTAGGTCTCGATGAGTTCGTCGATCTCGTCACCGTGTTCGGTGATACCCGTCACGATGTCGCGGGCGTAGGGCCACGAGTTCGCGCGCTTCGGGTCGGCATCGTTTCGCGCTTGCTCGGCGGCAAGTGCTTCGTTTATCGACTCCTCGCGAACATCAGCCCCGTACAGAATGTCGAGAGCGCGCTTGCGTGACTTGGTCCGGGAGCTCATAGGTCGTTGCTGTGCTTTCTTGTCAACGACTAGTCGTTGACGCGGCCGAGATACGACCCGTCGCGCGTGTCGACCTTGACCTTGGTGCCCTGTTCGAGGAACAGCGGCACCTGAATCTCGTAGCCGGTCTCGACGGTAGCGGGCTTGGTGCCACCGGTCGAGCGATCACCCTGGAGGCCCGGCTCGGTGTACGTGATCTCCAGCACAACCGATGCGGGAAGCTCGACATAGAGCGGGTCACCGTTGTGCAGCGCGATGGTCACGTCTTGGTTCTCGAGCATGAAATTGACCGCGTCGCCGACGTTGGCCGGTGTGAGCGTGATCTGGTCAAAGTTGCCCTTGTCCATGAAGACGTAGTTCTCGCCGTCGGCATATAGGTACTGGAAGTCAGCACGGTCGACAGTCTCGGTCTCGATCTTGGCGCCAGCATTGAACGTACGGTCGACAACTTTGCCGCTCATGACGTTCTTGACCTTCGTGCGCACGAACGCGCCACCCTTGCCGGGCTTGACGTGCTGGAAGTCGATGACCGTCCAGAGCTGTCCGTCCATATTGAGGACGACGCCGTTTCTGATATCAGCGGTAGAGGCCATGTGTGATGAATCCGTTCGTGTCGTCGCGGGTCGAGACCGGCTATCGAGTCTACCCGAGCCTGCGCTTGACCAACTGCAGCGCCAAGACATACGAATCGAAACCGAAGCCGGCGATGACTCCCGTCGCGACTGCAGAAATGACACTGGTGTGCCGAAACTCCTCGCGTGCGTGCGGGTTCGAAATGTGCACCTCGACGAGCAGCAGGCCCGCCTTGGTGACGAGAGCCGCGGCATCCCGGAGCGCATAGGAGTAGTGCGTGAAAGCGGCAGGGTTCAGTACTACCGGGCTACGCGCGTCGACTGCGTCATGCAACCATCCGATGAGGGTCGCCTCGTCGTCGGTCTGACGCAGATCCAGAGTGAAGCCGGATGCCTCGGCCTCCAACACTCCCCGCAAATCCTCAAGCGTGCCGCTGCCATAGACATCTGGTTCACGGCTACCGAGCCGCCCGAGGTTGGGGCCGTTGAGAACGAGGACGGTGGTCACGTATTCGAGTGTATCGGCGGGGCCGGTCGATTAGACGCGCGACTCCGCAGCGAGGACGACCCCGAACGCCACAAGGATGCCTCCGGTGACCCGCTCGATCCACGCGGACACCCGCGGCGACGACAGCCACTTGCGGGCGAAGTGCGCGGCGAGAATCAGACCGGTGAACCACACGATCGACTCCAGAATATGTACCAGTGCCAGCAGCAGGCCCATCCCCACCGGTGGGACTCCAGGCGGAATGAACTGCGGGATGAGCGCGATATAGAACACGCCGACCTTCGGGTTGAGCAAGTTGGTAAGCGCGCCACGCCCGAAGGCGCCCCTCAACGTTCCGACCCTCGGCAATGCCTCCGTGATGAGGACGTGCCTACGGAACGACTTCACGATCATGGATGTTCCGAGGTAGGCGAGGTAGAGGGCGCCAACGATCTTGAGGATCGTAAACGCGATCTCGGATGCAGCGAGCAGTGCTGCCGCACCGAGTGCCGCCGCCGCGCCCCACACAAACGTTCCGCTGGCGATCCCGATCGCGGTCCAGTAGGCGTGCTTGCGAGACTGCACGAGAGCCGATCGAAGGATGAGCGTGCTGTCTGGTCCGGGAATTATCGTGAGCACGCCAGCGAGGAGGGCGAAGGAGCCCAGTGCCGACGCGAGCGTCACACCCCGACCTCCTGATACGCAGTGAACAGCGTGGCCTCTTCCGGCCCCGCGAGTACGCGCGGCTTGCCGACCTCGTCGAGAACGATGAACCGCATCATCCCTGCCCGCGCCTTCTTGTCTCTCTGCATCGTCGCAAGCAGGGTGTTCCATCGGCCGAGCGGATAGTCGACGGGCAGGGTGAGGGACGACAGGATACTGCGGTGCCGGTCAACCACGGCATCGGAGAGCGACCCCGCGATGCGACCCAATTCGGCGGCGAAGACCATCCCCACCGATACAGCTGCGCCGTGACGCCACCGATAGCGCTCCGCATGTTCGATCGCGTGCCCCAGCGTGTGACCGTAGTTGAGAATCTCCCGTTGGCCAGACTCCTTGAAGTCCTCGCCCACCACCCGCGCTTTGAGACCGATGGAGAGTTCGACAACCCGACGGAACTCATCAGAGGTGGGGTCGGTTACTCGGTCGACATCCGCCTCGACGAGGTCGAGAATCTCGGGTTCGCCGATGAATCCGCACTTCACGATCTCCGCGAACCCGGCGAGGATCTCATTTCGCGGCAACGTATCGAGCACGTCGAGATCAGCAACGACGGCGGCCGGGGCATAGAACGACCCCACGAGATTTTTTCCCTCGGACGTGTTGATTCCGGTTTTCCCGCCCACTGCCGCATCGACGATTCCCGCAACGCTTGTGGGGATCTGCACAAGCCGGACTCCCCGTAGCCAGGTCGCCGCGACGAACCCGGCGAGGTCTGTGGTTGCTCCCCCGCCAAACCCAATGACGGCATCCGTACGGGTGAAGTCGGTCTGCCCCATAATCTGCCAGCAGAATGCGGCGACCTCGACGCGCTTGGCGTCCTCGGCATCGGGTACTTCGGCAAGCAGCACTTCGTAGCGCTCAGCGAGAAGATCACGCAACTCGTTGGCTTTCGCGCCGAGCGTCGGCGGATGCACGATGAGCACCTTGGCGACCCGAGGGCCGAGTTGCTCAGCGACGTTGGCAAGGATGCCGCGGCCGACAAGAACGTCGTACGGGTCAACCCCTGCAACCGTGATGACCGTGGTCTGTGTCACTGAACGTCCAACCAATCCGCAATCTTTCTGGCGACGCCCTCAAGCGGGCGGCGTGATGTATCGATGGTGAGCTGCGAGAGTCGGTCGTAGATCGGTTGCCGCGCTTGCACGAGCGCCCGCCACGCACCGATCCCGTCCTTGACGAGTGGGCGCTTCCCGCCAGCAATACGCGCCTCGACGGCCTCTGGTGACACCGTGAGTTGCACGACCCGAAGTTCGGAGAGGAGGGCTTGAGTGGCGGGGTCGAGCACCGCGCCGCCACCCAGAGTCACGATTGCCTCTTCCCTGAGCGCCGCGGCAACGACGTCCCGCTCGATCTCCCTGAAGTGCGGTTCACCGTACTTTTCGAAGATCTCAGCGATGGGGCCGTGCGACTCGACAATTCGCCGATCCGTGTCGATGAGGGGCACGTCCAGCAGCCGCGCCAAACGCTTGCCGGTACGTGTCTTTCCGGCGCCCGGAGCGCCGATCAAGACAACGACGGCGCGCTCACTCACCGGCAGAGGCCGAGGCCGAAGTGAGGGCATCCGGGATCGAGGCGAGATAGGCCTCGAGATTGCGTTTGGTCTCGCCGAGCGAGTCGCCGCCACATTTCTCCAGCACCGCGTTGGCGAGCACGAGCGCGACCATGGCTTCGGCAACGACTCCCGCTGCCGGAACCGCGCACACATCGGAACGCTGGTGGTGTGCTTCAGCGGCACCTCCGGTGGCAACGTCGACCGTACGTAGCGCGTGCGGGACCGTCGAAATCGGCTTCATCGCCGCGCTGACCCGAAGAAGAGTTCCGGTGCTCATTCCACCTTCGGTGCCACCCGCGCGATCAGACAGCCGGGTGATTCCGTCGGCACCCATTACAAGTTCATCGTGTGCTTGCGAACCGCGGCGGGCTGCGGTCGTGAATCCATCGCCAATCTCGACACCCTTGATGGCTTGGATGCCCATCAGTGCGCCAGCAAGCTGCGAGTCGAGGCGCTTGTCCCAGTGAGTGTACGAACCCAGCCCCGGCGGCAAACCGTAGGCAAGTACCTCAATGACGCCACCGAGCGTGTCGCCGTCGTCGTGAGCCCGGTCCACCTCGGCGACCATCAATGCCGACGTCGCCGGATCAAAGCAGCGCAGGAGGTCGGCGTCGAGGGCGGGGACATCCTCCGGCGTGGGCAACGCCGAACCTTCCGGTACGCGCACCGTTCCGATCGACAACACATGGCTGACTATGCGAATGCCTAGTTCCGCGAGGAACGAGCGTGCAATCGCTCCGAGCGCGACCCGCGCGGCGGTTTCCCGAGCGCTCGCGCGCTCCAAAACGTTGCGCGCCTCCGGAAAGTCGTACTTCTGCATCCCCACAAGGTCGGCGTGTCCGGGGCGAGGGCGCGTGAGTGGGGCACCCCGACCCTTAGGGAACGTATCCGGGTCGACCGGGGTGGCGCTCATGACATCGACCCAACGGTGCCATTCGGTATTGCCGATGCGCAGAGCGATGGGGCTACCCATCGAGAAACCGAGTCGGATACCGCCACTGATCGTGAGCTCGTCCTGTTCAAACTTCATGCGCGCGCCACGGCCATAGCCGAGTGACCGACGTTTCATGTCCGATTGAATAGCCTCGGGCGACACCGGGACGCCCGCAGGGAGGCCCTCCAGAATGGCCACGAGCTCTGGACCGTGCGACTCACCAGCAGTCAACCAACGAAGCATGCGTCAATACTCCCAGACCGACGCGCGCATGGCCGCCACGACGGCGTCCTCGTTGTGGAGCTCGAGATCGGGATCGCCAGCAACGAAGATGCGCACCTGCCCCACCGCTTGGTTGAGCAGCAGCTCGATTCCGGAAATCACCGTGCCCCCGGCATCCGTCCATTGCCGCGCGAGCTCGCTCGGCCACGGGTCGTACGCGACATCGAAGAGCACGGATGCCCGCCGTACGCTCTCGGAGAACACGAGGTCGTTCTCGCCGCCCGGCAACGTGCTCACTACCGCGTCGGCAGTTCCGTCCGGAACGCCCCACGGAACCACGGTGACCTCGATCTCGAGTTCGTCGCCGAGCGTCACGAGCGGGCCCGCCTTTGCGGGATTCCGCGCCGCAAGGACTACCTGGGTAGCGCCGAGCCCCGCCACCCCGGCGATCACGGACGCTGCGGTGGCACCCGAACCAAGCACATGTACGACCGCGAGGGAGGCCACGCCCGCCTCACGGAACGAACGCTGCACGCCGTAGACGTCGGTGTTGAAACCGCGTACGCCCGACGCGGTGAACAGTACGGTGTTCGCACCGCCAACCAAGTCCACGAGCGGTGCTCGCCAATCGAGAAGTGGTATCACCTCCCGCTTGAGCGGCATTGTCAGCGAGAGCCCACGCCAATCGTCGCCCCTCGATGCCATGAAGTCAGGAAGATCTTCGCCCGTGATGTCGATCGCCTCGTACTGCCAATCGACGCCGAGCACCCCATAGGCGGCGCGCTGGATCTGCGGTGACTTCGAATGCGAGATCGGCGATCCCAACACAGCGAGCTTCGAGCGTGCGCTATCCACAAGCCATACTCACTGGCAGTACGTGGCGTTCTCGGCGCTCGCGTCACACCAGGCCAGTAGCTGGTCCACTGCCGTCTGGTGTTCGTCCGCGGTCTCGGAGAAGACCGTCTCCCCCGTCGCCAGGTTGATCGGCACAAAGAAGAGCCACGGACCGTCAGCCGGGTGCAGGGCCGCGTTGATCGCGTCATCCCCTGGCAAACCGATCGGCCCCACCGGGAGGCCGGGGTTCGCGTAGGTGTTGTAGAGGTTCGAGGCATCCGCGCGCTCTTCGGGCTCTGTCCACACGCTGTCCAGACGACCAGTCCCATACGCGACCGTGGCATCGGACTGAAGGTTGATTCCCTGTTCGATGCGATTCTGGAAAACCCGGGAAATTTTGGCGAAGTCATCGATATTCGAACCAGCTTCGCGCTGAATTATCGATGCCAGGCGAACCACGTCCCAGCGCTGATCGACCGAGACTCCGGCCTTGTCCAAGCGAGACATCATTTCGTCGACAAGCCTTTGCAGGATGTCGTGTGCGGTTTCGGTGCCATCGAGTTCGTACGTCGCCGGGAAGAGGAAGCCTTCTAGGGTCGTCGCTTCGGCGGGGAGCCCAAACGAAGAGACGTCTGCCGCCGCCGCTTGAACTTCTTCGAGAGGGATGCCGGTCGTTGCCGCGATCGTCTCCAGCGCGTTAGGTAGCACCGTACCCTCGGTGATGAGCAGGCGGTCAGTGACCTTGTTCGCCTCGTCTTGCAGAGCAGCAACCGCAGACGCGGCGCTCATTTGTTTCTGAAGACTCCAGTTTCCCGGAGTGAACGTGATGTCGGGGTTCTCGACGAGGTAGTTGTATACCGCGTCATACGTCATTGTTACGCCCGCTTCGTGCAGGGTTACTGCGACGTCGGAACCGATGTCGCCCGACTTAATCGAGACGATAGTCTCCTCGCCGTTGCCGGTTCCCTCGAAGTCGTTGGGCAACGGAATTCCCAGCAGCGCTCGAACCTGCTCGTTGTAGTTGAACCAGCCGTAGGCTGCGACACCTCCAGCCGCACCAAGGACCAGCACGATCGGCAATGTGATCTTCAGCCAGAGCAGGCTGCGCTTCTTCTTGGGCGCTCCAGACCCGGTGCGGGATCCGCCGCCTCCGTTGCTGGAACCACCACGCCCGCCACGGCGCTTACCCTCGCTCTCGCGAGCGGCCCGACGACTCATCGGTTGATCCGCCGGCACCTCGGGATAGGCCTGAGTTGGCGGATAGCGGTCGGCTGCAGCCGAGGCAGCCACCGGCTCCGCAGGCGGGGTTGCGTCGGCGAAGAGGTCCGCGAACGGGTCTTCGGATGCCGGAGCTTGTTCGGTCGATGGCGGTGCCGCCACAGGTGCTGCTTCGGGCGTTGCTTCGGGCGCGGAATCCTCGTTCGTCGGCTTTGGTGTGAAGAGGTCTTCCCAGCTCGGTTCGTTCGCCATACCTATGGTCCTTCGTCCGGGTCTGCACGGGGCGGATCAACAATGGCGCCGGGTGGTGAATCGGCCGAACGCTCGAAGTCGAGGGCGTGCTGCAAAATTATAACGGCGGCAACCTGATCAATCACGGAACGCGAGTTTCGCGACGTTCGTCCGGATGCCCGCAGCGCCGCTTGCGCGGACACCGTCGACAGCCGCTCATCGACCATTCGCACCGGTGCCGGCTGCACGCTCGCAAGTTCGCGTGCAAACTCTCGAGCATCCTGCGTGGACGCGGTCTCGCGCCCAGACAGTGCGATCGGCAGGCCAACCACGAACTCGACGACGTCCCATTCGATTCCGAGTTCGGCTATCCGGGCCAGATCACCGGGACCTCGTTTCACCGTCTCCACGGGCGTCGCGAGCATTCCGTACGGATCGCTGCGGGCCACGCCGATCCGCGCTGTTCCCACATCGACGCCGAGGCGCACTCCCGACCGCACAGTCCTAACCCGCGATGGCCGCGGTGATCGCGTCGAGAGCAGACGGAATCGCGGCGAGGTCAGCCCCGCCACCTTGGGCTATATCGTCCTTGCCGCCGCCGCCACCACCGAGAATGCCGGCAGCGGTCTTCGCCAACGCACCAGCCTTAACCCCTGCGGCGCGCGAGGCTTCGTTCGTAGCAACAATCACCGCGGGCTTGCCCGCGACATCCGCGGCAAGAGCGACGACCGCCGCGTCAGCTCCGAGCTGTCCACGCAGGCCGGTTACCAAGCCGCGCAGGTCGTCAGCCGAACCGAGGGATCCCACGTACTCGGCAACGAGCGAGATCGCTCCGACTCTACGAGCGGTAGCAACGAGCGCGGGTATCCGCTGACCCAATTGCGCAGACTCGTAATCGGCGATCTTCCGTTCAGCGGCCTTAAGGTCTGCCACCAGCGACGCAATCCGATCGGGCAACTGCTCCCGCGGGGTCTTGAGCGTACTTGTCAGTTCGGAGACGATAGCGCGCTCGGCGGCCAGATCGCGGAAAGCCTCGATCCCTACGAGCGACTCGATGCGTCGATTGGACGAGCCAACCGACGACTCACCGACAAGATTGATGAGTCCGACCTCAGAGGAGCGCGTCACGTGAGTGCCCGCACACAACTCGAGCGACCACGGACCACCGATCTCCACGACTCGCACTGTGTCGCCATACTTCTCGCTGAACAGCGCCATCGCGCCGAGGGCTTTCGCCTGATCCAACGGCAGGATCCGCGTGGTGACCTCGAGGTTGTCACGCACAGCGTTGTTGGCGACCTCTTCGATCTCGGTCTTCGTCGCATGCGACAGCGCCTGATTCCAGGAGAAGTCGAGGCGCATGTAGCCGGCCTTGTTGTATGAACCGGATTGGTGCGCGTCCGGGCCGAGGATCTGGCGCAGGGCAGCGTGAATCAAGTGGGTGGCGGAGTGCGCCTGCGTTGCGCCACGACGCCATTCCGGATCGACGATGCTCGTCGCGGCATCCCCCACACCCACCTCACCCGAGGTCACCTGCACCTTATGGCTCACAAGTCCCTTGACCGGGCGCTGCACATCGAGAACCTCGAGCTCGAAGCCCGCGCCGACGATCGTGCCGGCATCGGCCTCCTGGCCACCCGATTCCGGGTACAGCGAGGTTTCCGCGAGGATGACCTCCGCAATCTGTCCTGCCGTAGCCTTCGTCACCGATTCCCCGTCGACGATGAGCCCGAGCACGCTCGTCTCGGTCGTGAGGTAGTCGTAGCCCGTGAAGACGGTCTCGCCCTGTGCGCGGAAAGCGCTGTAGACCGAGAGATCGGCGAGGTGCTGCTTCTTCGACTTCGCATCGGCCTTTGCGATGGTGCGCTGGTGATTCATGAGCGAATCGAAGGCGTCGCGGTCGATGTTGAGCCCGGCTTCTTCGGCAATCTCGAGCGTGAGGTCGATCGGGAAGCCGTACGTGTCGTGCAAGAGGAACGTCGTGTCGGCAGGCAATTCCTTCGCGCCCGCCTGCTGGGCACGGGAGACCGCGAGGTCGAGGATGCTCGTGCCGCTCGCGAGCGTGCGCAGGAAGGTCTCCTCCTCCGCGAGAGCAAGGCGTGAGATGCGGTCGAAGTCGCTAGAAACCTCGGGGTACTGCGCCTTCATCGCGTCACGGGACGCGGGAAACAGTTCGGCGAATGTCGGGTCTTCGACACCCAGAAGTCGCATGGAGCGGACCGTGCGGCGCATGAGACGGCGCAGGATGTAGCCGCGACCATCGTTCGCAGGAGCAACACCGTCTGACATGAGCATGAGACTTGAGCGAACGTGGTCGGCGATGACGCGCATCCGGACATCATCAACATGATTGGCACCGTACTTGCGCTTCGACAATTCCGCAGCCTTGTCGAGAACCGGGCGAACTTGGTCGATCTCGTACATGTTCTCGACGCCCTGTTTGAGGAACGCGACGCGCTCCATGCCCATACCGGTGTCGATGTTCTTCTTCGGCAGCTCGCCGAGGATCTCGAAGTTCTTGCCGCTCCCTTCGCCACGCAGATACTGCATGAAGACGAGATTCCAGATTTCCACGTATCGGTCATCATCGGTGGCGGGACCGCCGTCGATTCCGTACTCAGGGCCGCGGTCGAAGAAGATCTCCGAGCAGGGGCCGGCCGGGCCAGGTTGGCCGGTGGACCAGTAGTTGGTGTCCATGTCGAGGCGTTGGATGCGTTCATCCGGAAGCCCAGCGGTCTTCTTCCAAAAGTTGACCGCATCATCGTCGTCTTTGTAAACCGTGACCCAGAGATCCTTTGGTTCGAAGCCGAGCCCACCCTCCGACTCGCTACTGGTAAGGAGCTCCCATGCGTACTCGATCGCCTGTTCCTTGAAGTAGTCGCCAAACGAGAAGTTGCCGTTCATTTGGAAGAACGTGCCGTGACGGGGCGTCTTACCGACCTCCTCGATATCGAGGGTTCGGATGCACTTCTGCACGCTTGTCGCGCGTGGATACGGCGCCGGGACCAGCCCGGTGAGGTAAGGCACGAACGGGACCATACCGGCGACAGTGAAGAGCAGTGTGGGATCGTCGCTCACCAACGACGCGGAGGGCACGATGGTGTGCCCGCGGTCGCCGAAATAGTTGAGCCAGCGGTTCTGGATGTCAGCGGTGTACATGGTGGTCCTGGAGTATGTAGTCGGACGACAGGACCCGGCGGTCGAGCCTGTCGAGATCTAGCGGGAGCGTTTGAGGTCGGCGATAACGTCTTCGGCCTCGGCCACGGCAGCGCGCAATTCGGCTTCGCGGGCCTTGTAGCCGTCGACCACGGCGCTGCCGAACTCCTTGGCCTTGCTGTCAACATCGTCGAAGAACTTCTTGCCCTCTGGGGTCTTCGAGACCTGGTGGGCGACGACGAAACCGGCGACAACGCCAGCGGCGAGCAAAAGAATGCCCTTCATGATGAGCTCCTTGGTGAGTCGATGGTGCGGATGGAAGAGTGCTTCCAGCTTAGTTCTTCGACGCGCGACGCTTCCGGTCTGGACGTAGGCCGAGCACTGCCGCGCGTACGCCCGCGGAGAACCCGGCGAGCTTGATGAGCGGACCGCCAACGGTTGCGGCAAACAGCGCCACGAGCGCGGACACGTTGCCGGTCGTCTCCTCGACACTGCTTGTGATCGAGTCGACCCGGGCGAGTTGTTTGTTTGTCTCGCTGATCGTGGTGGTTGCTTCCTCAAGCAACGGGGTGATGTTGTCGCTGAGCCCCTTGATCGCGTCGCTCGTCTCGTCAAAAACGCGACCAAGTTTCACGAGCGGCACCGCAAGTAGGCCCACGAGCACCGCGAAGATTCCGGCCGCGATGAGTCCCGCAATGTCTCCACCAGTCATGGCACCAACCCTAACGTTCTCGCCGCGACCGAAAACGCAGGAGAAACGGCGCGGACGGGCATCCGGATGCACAAAGCCGCCCGTACAGCGAAAATCTCCTGCGTTTTCGGCGCAACACAAAAGGGGCCGCGGCCGAAGCCACGACCCCTTTCGGGTGAATCGAGTTAGCGAGCCGCGTAGTACTCGACGACGAGCTGAACTTCGCAGGTCACGGGAACCTCGGAGCGCTTCGGGCGACGCACGAGACGTGCCTGGAGCTTGTCGATCTCGACCTCGAGGTAGCCCGGGGTCTTCGGGAGCACGTCGACGTGGCCACCGGCAGCGGCGACCTGGAAGATCTCCATGCCCTCGCTGCGCGGCTTGACGTGAACGAGCTGGCCCGGCTTGACGCGGAACGACGGGCGGTCGACGAGCTGGCCATCGACGAGGATGTGGCGGTGCACGACCATCTGGCGCGACTGCGCTGTGGTACGGGCGATCGCGGAGCGAACGAGAATCGCATCGAGACGCATCTCGAGCTGCTCGACCAAGTTCTCACCGGTCAGACCGGCGGCCTTGCGGGCCTCTTCGAACTGGATCTTGAGCTGGGCCTCGCGGATGCCGTACTGGGCGCGCAGGCGCTGCTTCTCGCGAAGACGAACCGCGTAGTCGCTGTCTTGCTTGCGCTTGGTGCGGCCGTGCTCACCGGGAGCGTATGGGCGCTTCTCGAGGTACTTGGCAGCCTTCGGAGTGAGGGCGATGCCCAGCGCACGCGAGAGGCGGGTCTTGCTACGGGTACGTGACTTGGTAGACACAGGTTCCTTACTTGTCTGAGAACAGGGAATCCGGATGCTCGCGAGCACGCATGCGCGCGCAAAACAATTCCGGTGAAAAGTAGAGGGATGACCTTGCGGAACCCGATCGGCTAAATGACCAGAGTTCCTCGACCCATGATTTCGTTGCAGCCGCGCGCGAAAATCAGATCTTAGGCGGGGTCAAGGTTATCACAGCGTCGGGCTCAGAGGACTCGCAACACATACGCCGCCTCCCCCGGTGAGGCTCACGTTAGTGAGCGAGATTCGCTAAGTCAATCCCCCCGAATTATCGCCCTGAGCTTCTCCAAACGAGCGGACACATCGCGCTCGTTCCCATTGTTCGTCGGCGCGTAGTATTCGATACCCGCCAGCTCGTCGGGCAGGTATTGCTGGGCGAGCACGCCGAAGTCAGAGTCGTGTGCGTACTTGTATCCCTTGCCGTGCCCGAGCCGTTTCGCGCCGGGGTAGTGAGCGTCTCGCAAGTGTTTGGGCACGCGGCCGATCTTGCCCGCGCGCACGTCGGCAATCGCGGCATCCAGCGCCATGTACGCCGCGTTCGACTTAGGCGCTGTCGCAAGATACACGACCGCTTCGGCAAGCGGAATACGGCCCTCAGGCATGCCGATCAGTTGCACCGCGTCGGCGGCGGCCATGGCAACAACGAGCGCTTGAGGATCAGCCATCCCGATGTCTTCGGCGGCACTGATGATCACCCTGCGAGCGATGAAGCGTGGATCCTCCCCCGCCTCGATCATTCTGGCGAGGTAGTGCAGCGCTGCATCCACGTCAGAGCCACGCACCGACTTGATGAACGCACTGATGACGTCGTAGTGTTCGTCCCCCTGCCGGTCGTATCGCAGCAGTGCCCGGTCGACCGCCGACGAGACGATCGACACCGTGACCACGGGCTTGCCGTCGCCCTCGTTCGATGCCGACGCGACAAGCGCCGACGCCTCCAAGGCCGTGAGGGCACGGCGGGCATCGCCCGACGAGAGCCGGATGATCGCCGCCCGCGCTTCGGGATCGAGCACGATCGCGTCTGAAAGGCCACGGGCATCCTTGACCGCCCTGTCGATTACGGTGCCAAGGTCATCCTCACTGAGCTGCTCCAGCGTGAGGAGAAGCGAACGCGACAGCAGCGGGGAGATCACAGAGAACGAAGGATTCTCGGTGGTCGCCGCGATGAGGATTACCCAGCCGTTCTCTACCCCCGGGAGCAGCGCGTCTTGCTGCGCCTTCGAGAACCGGTGAATCTCATCGAGGAAGAGCACCGTGGTGAGTCCATACAGGTCGCGGCTGGAGAGGGCCTCCTCCATGACCTGGCGCACGTCGCGTACGCCAGCACTCACCGCGGAGAGCTCGACGAACTTGCGACCCGAGCCGTGCGCTATCGCCTTCGCGAGCGTGGTCTTGCCTGTACCCGGAGGGCCCCAGAGGATGATCGACACCGCACCCTGTTCACCCGAACGATCCGACGCCAGGCTCACGAGTGGTGATCCGGGAGTAAGCAGGTGCTTTTGGCCGGCAATCTCGTCAAGCCGCTGCGGTCTCATCCGTACCGCGAGGGGCGTGGCCCCGCCGCGCAGTCCGGGTTGATCCATGTCGCCATGCTAACCGGACAGGCTCACCCGGCTGGGTATCGTAAAGTTCTCGGTGACCGTCAACTGGAGGAATTGTGGCTGCGAGTAAGAACACCGAGCGCGAAGCGCGTGAGGCCCGCGAGCGTTTGCGCCGCTACAACGCCCGACAGAGCGTGCACTCGCACCAGCTCGCCCGACGCAAGCGCGACAACATGCTCGCCATCGGCGCCGTCGTTGTCGTGGCCGCACTCGCCACCGTCGCTCAGCTGTTCTACTTCAACGGTGGACCGGGTACACCGACCCCCGCGCCCTCCGCCTCGCCCAGCGCTGCGGCCGCGCCTGCCAATGTCGGGGACGTACCGGACCCGTCCCTCGCCGAAGGCCGTGACTGGACCGGCGAGATGACGCTCAACGACGTGCCACTCGGCATTACCCTGAACGGCGCATTGGCTCCGCAGGCAGTCTCATCGTTCGTGGCATCCGTGCAGTCTGGTTTCTACATCGGCACGACGTGCCATCGTCTTGTGCAGAGCGACTCTGCGAACCTGCTGCAGTGCGGTTCGTTCGACGGCACCGGTGCCACCGACCCGACCTACAGTTTCGGACCGATCGAAAACGCTGCTGTGGGCGGCATCTACCCCACCGCGACGATCGCGATGGCTCGCGCCAGCAACAATGCGTACAGCAATGGTCGCCAGTTCTTCATCGTGCTGTCCGATTCGGTGATTCCGGATGACTCGGCAGGTGGTTACACGGTCATCGGGACCGTCACCACTGGGCTAGACCAACTCATCGCTCAGATCACCTCGGCCGGGGTTCTCGAAGGTGCCACAGACGGACTACCCGCCGTAGCTACCACCATTACTGCGCTCACGATCCAATAACACCCCCGCGGCGCTTTCGCGGCTTGCCATAAGCTTGAGTCCGCTCGCAGGGCGACACTTCCCGACCAAAGACGAACAGCAAGGGTGATTCACGTGGCGACAGACGATCAGGCTCCATGGGGCCGCGTCGACGAGACCGGAACCGTCTATGTGCGTGAGGAGTCGGGCGAGCGTGTGGTGGGCCAATACCCGGACGGCACGCCCGAGGAGGCCCTCGCATATTTCGAGCGGAAGTTTACCGAACTTGCCGGTCAAGTGACCTTGGTCGAGCAGCGCGCCAAACGCGGCGCGCCGGCGGCTGACATCGCTAAGACGGTCAAGGCTCTGTCGGCAACGCTCGACGGCGCGAACGCGGTCGGCAACCTTGCGATTCTCAAGGCACGAGTCGAAGCGCTCGTTGGCACGGTCACAGAGCTGACCGAGAAGCAGACCGAGGAATCGAAGGCCGCAGTCGCCGCTGCCCTCACCGAGCGTGAGGCACTCGTGGTCGAAGCCGAAACACTCGCGGCTCAAGATCCGGCCAAAGCTCAGTGGAAGCAAGTGACCGCCACCGTCGACGAGATCTTTGCCCGCTGGCAGAAGCATCAGGCCGAGGGGCCGCGCCTGCCGAAGAACGAGGCGAACGAACTGTGGAAGCGATTCCGTGCGGCACGCGCCACCATCGACGGGCACCGCAAAGCATTCTTCGCAGAACTCGATTCGGTGCACAAGGATGCACGGGCAACCAAACAGGCTCTCGTCGAGAAAGCTCAGGCTCTCGTCGGCAAGGGAGCGGATGGCATCCCCGCCTACCGCGGCCTCCTCGACCAGTGGAAAGCCGCCGGCCGCGCGGGAAAGAAGTTTGACGACGCACTGTGGGCCGCGTTCAAGGAAGCTGGCGACGCGCTGTACGCAGCAAAGGGTGAAATCGACGCGAAAGACAATGTCGAGTTCAGCGCCAATCTCGAGGCCAAGGAAGCCCTGCTCATCGAGGCGGAGCCGATTCTCGCCGAGACTGACCGAGTGCGCGCCAAAGACGCTCTGGCAGGCATCCAGCGCCGCTGGGACAAGATCGGGAAAGTCCCGCGAGACAAGGTGAAGGTCGTCGAGGATCGACTGCGACGCATCGAGACGGCGGTTCGCAAGCTCGATGAGGATCACTGGCAGAAGAACAACCCGGAACGCCAAGAGCGGGAGTCGGGCTTCCTCGGCCAGCTCAACGACGCCATCGCCAAACTCGAGAGCGAGCTCGCCGACGCGAAAGCGTCCGGCGACAAGAAGAGGATTGCCGACGCTCAGGAGGCGCTCGAGGCTCGCAAGGCGTGGCTCGGGGCACTCGGAAAGTAGCTCTCCACCGATCCGACGCGTTTCGTCCGTTCGGGCGATGGGCGCGCGACGATTAGCGGATGCGCCTCCCGTCAGTGCTCTCTGAGCGCAATCTACCGGCACCCGAACTCTATGCGGCACGCCTCGACGGCGACCTGTTCGCCATCGATGGCTGTTTCTCGCCGGTGGACGAGATCGAACAGCCACGGCACCGCGCGGCCGCTGCACACGCGGGGCTCGCACCACGGCTGATCGCCGAGCAGTTGTCCGCGGCCTGGGTGTGGGGCGCTCTCGATTCACCTCCCACGCACCACCAGTTCTGCGTAGCCACCGGGGCTCGAGTTAGTCACTCCCCCGCCCTCTGGATGACCGTGCGCGAGGTCGTCATCACCACACACGAGATCGACGTCCTCAACGGCAACGCCGTCACGAGTCGGCTCCGCACCGCTATCGACCTCGCGCGTTTCGCCACGACCGAACCTGAGGTACTGCTGAGGCTCTCGGTCGACCTCACGACTGCGATCGATCTCATCGATGCGCGACGGAACCTGCCGAACAAACGACAGGCAATAGCCCTACTCGAACGGGCGATCAGCCGGAGTTGACCCGATAGACGTCGTAGACGGCGTCGATTCGGCGCACCGCGTTCAGTACGCGGTCGAGATGAGTGGTGTCACCCATCTCGAATACGAAACGGCTGAGCGCGAGACGCTCGCTCGACGTAGAGACCGTCGCGGAGAGGATGTTGACGTGGTTCTCGCTGAGCACTCGCGTGACATCCGAGAGCAGTCCGGCTCGGTCGAGAGCCTCCACTTGAATCTGCACCATGAAGACAGTCTTCGAACTCGGCGCCCAATCGACGTCGATCATCCGTTCGGGTTCCTGGAGCAAGGCCACAACGTTCTTGCAGTCGCTGCGATGCACGGAGACTCCCGCTCCGCGCGTGACGAACCCCACGACGTCATCGCCGGGAACCGGGGTGCAGCATTTCGCCAGCTTGACGAGAATGTCTGGTGCTCCCCGCACCAACACGCCCGAGTCGCTGTTTTTGAGGGCGCGGCTGCGACCCTTGGGAACAAACTCGATCTCGGCGTCTTCGGTGTCGGCTTGCGTGTGCAGCGTCGCGAGAACCTTCTCGATCACTGACTGGGTAGAGACGTGTCCTTCGCCGACCGCCGCATAGAGCGCAGTGACGTCGTCGTAGCGCATCTGTGACGCGACCTCGGCAAACGAGTCCTGGTTCATGAGCTTCTGCAAGGGAAGGTTCTGCTTGCGCATGGCGCGAGCTATCGCATCCTTGCCGCCCTCGATCGCCTCGTCACGGCGTTCCTTGGTAAACCAAGCACGGATCTTGTTCCGCGCCCTCGTGCTCTTGACGAAATTCAACCAGTCTTGGCTGGGTGCTGCGTCCGGATTCTTCGACGTGAACACCTCGACCGAATCACCGCTGTTGAGGGTGCTTTCGAGTGGCACGAGTCGCCCGTTGACCTTGGCACCCATGGTGCGATGGCCGACCTCGGTGTGCACGGCATAGGCGAAATCGACCGGAGTCGCGCCTGCGGGAAGGCCGATTACCTTGCCCTGGGGAGTGAAGACGTAGACCTCCTTCGCTCCGATTTCGAAGCGCAGCGAATCGAGGAACTCCCCCGGATCTTCCGTCTCGGCCTGCCAGTCGGTGATATGCGCGAGCCACGCCATGTCGCCGTCGTCCCGACCGGAACTACCGTCATCGCCCTTGTGTCCGTTGACTCGCGCCTTGTACTTCCAGTGCGCAGCGACACCGAACTCGGCCCGTTGGTGCATCTCGTGAGTACGGATTTGAATCTCCACGGCGCGACCCTGTGGGCCGATCACGGTGGTGTGCAACGACTGGTAAAGATTGAACTTGGGGGTCGCGATGTAATCCTTGAAGCGCCCGGGAATCGGATTCCACCGCGCGTGAATCGACCCCAGCACCGCGTAACAATCGCGCACCGAATTGACCAAGATCCGGATGCCCGTCAGGTCGTAGATCTCGTCGAACTCACGACCGCGCACGATCATCTTCTGGTAGATCGAGTAGTACTGCTTCGGGCGACCAGCGACCGAGCCCTTGATCTTCGCTGCCTTGAGGTCTTCCCCCACCGCGTCGATTACTTGCTGTACGAACTCCTCGCGCTGCGGGGTGCGTTGTTTGACGAGGCTCTCGATTTCGACGTACAGCTTCGGGTGGAGAACGGCGAACGACAGATCTTCGAGCTCGAGCTTGATGGCCTGGATTCCCAGCCGATGCGCCAGCGGCGCATAGATCTCGAGCGTCTCCTGCGCTTTCCTGGTTGCCGAGGCCTCCTCGACGAACCCCCAGGTGCGTGCATTGTGCAGCCGGTCGGCGAGCTTGATGACGAGCACGCGGATGTCTTTCGACATCGCGACGATCATCTTTCGCACGGTCTCTGCTTGTGCGCTGTCGCCGTACTTGACCTTATCCAGCTTCGTGACACCATCGACGAGCATGGCGATCTCGTCGCCGAAGTCTTTGCGAAGCATGTCGAGGTTGTACTCGGTGTCTTCGACGGTGTCATGCAACAGTGCTGCGGCAAGGGTCTTCGCCCCGATGCCGAGATCAGCAAGGATCTGTGCAACGGCGACGGGGTGAGTGATATACGGCTCGCCGCTCTTACGCTTCTGGCCGGCGTGGGCCTTTTCGGCGGCCGAATAGGCCCGCTCGATGAGTGCCACGTCCGCTTTGGGGTGGTGCGTGCGCACCGTGCGGATCAGGCGATCGACCGCCCCAGCGGGCTGGGCGCGGGAGAAGAGACGCGGCAGAAGGGTGCGCAGAGAAGCAGTGCTCTGCGTCGTCTCCGTCATGAGAGCACCTCCTGCGGCAAGTCTAAGCTTTCCGGGCTTGCAGGGCTTGTCGTCACGGAGGTGTCAGCCGGCTCAGACGGTGTCGCTGTTGGGGGTGAGTGCCCCGCCGACCTGTGCCCACGCGACCATGCCGCCGACCACGTTGACGGCGTCGACTCCCTCGGCACGAAGGAACGCCGTGGCGCGCAGTGAACGCATGCCGCTGTGGCAGATGACGAGCACCTGTTGGCCCACCGGCACGTCGCTCAGCCGAGCCTGGAGCTCAGAGAGCGGCAGGAGCCGGGCATCCGGGGCATGGCCTAGGTCCCACTCGTTCTGCTCACGAACGTCGAGAAGTACCGTGCCGGCCGCGACAAGCTCCATTGCTTCCTCCGGGGCGACCTGAGGCAGATCGTCGGATTCGGTCACTCTCAGCGCACCGCGCCCGAGGTAGTGCGCGCGACTGCTGCGGTCTTCTTCTTGTCTGCAGCGCGCACGATCGTCTCGTTCTGACGGAAGGTCGCGTACAACGGCGCGGCGATGAAGATCGTCGAATAGGTTCCGACGAGCACCCCGATGAACAGTGCAAGTGAGATATCCCGCAGCGTTCCCGCGCCCAAGACAAACGCGCCGATGAACAGAATCGAGCCGATGGGAAGCAGCGCCACCACCGAGGTGTTGATCGAACGTACCAGGGTCTGGTTGACCGCGAGGTTTACCGACTCGCCAAAGGTGAGAGCGGTTCCCTCAGAGGTGTTCTCGCGAATCTTGTCGAACACCACGACGGTGTCATAGAGCGAGTATCCGAGGATCGTCAGGAATCCGATCACCGCGGCGGGCGTGACCTCGAAGCCGAGAATTCCATAGACACCAGCAGTGATGATCAGGTCATGGAACAGCGCAATAAGCGCTGCCATCGCCATCTTCCACGTTCTGAAGTAGAGCGCCATGACTATTGCCGCAAGCAGGATGAACACGATGAGTGCCGTGAGCGCCTGACGGGTGATGTCGGCACCCCACGTAGCGCCAATGAACGAGGAGGTGACCTCGTCAGTGCTGACGTCGTAGGTGGCCGCGAGTGCATCACGGATCTTGTCGGAGTCGGTGTTCTCGAGAAGATCGGTCTGGATACGAACCGAGCTGCCACCGTTGACGATCGAGATCTTGGGCGTCGCGCCGGGCGTGACGCTTCTTACCGCGTCGGACGCAAGGCTCTGGTCAATCGATCCATCAGCCGTCTTCGCTGGGTTGGACACGGTGAATTCTGAACCACCACTGAACTCGATGCCGAAGACGAAACCGCCACGAAGGAAAGGAACGACGATCGCAGCGATGACCATCACGATGGCAATCGAGAACCAAATCCTGCGGCGCTTGACGAAGTCAAACGAACGCTTGCCTGTGTAAAGGTCATTGCCGAACTGGGAGAAGCTAGCCATCAGGAATCCTTCCCCTTGTTGCGCGCGGCATCGAACTCGGCGGCCTTACGCTCTGCGATCGTCTGGCGTTTAGCCGCTTCACGGCTGCTCGCTGCCTGCTTCGCGGCTGGCACGCCGACGGGCGCACGGAACTGTGCCCGCCCGCGGTATACCGCACCCAGAGCCGATGCATCGAGCCCACTCAGCGGATGCCCTTCGCCGAAGAACTTCGTGCGAGCAAGCAACTGCAAGATGGGATGCGTGAAGAGCGATACCACGATGATGTCGACGACAGTTGTGACGCCGAGGGTGAGCGCGAACCCACGGACGTTACCGACAGCGAGCGCGAACAGGATGCCCGCAGCCAGGAAGTTGACGGAGTCGGACGCCAAGATCGTGCGGATTGCGCGCTTCCATCCCGCTTCAACCGCGGACTCGAGACCGCGCCCATCGCGCAGTTCGTCTCGAATGCGCTCGAAGTACACGATGAATGAGTCGGCGGTGATACCAATGGCCACGATAAGGCCAGCAACACCCGCGAGCGACAACCGGAAGCCCATCAAGAGCACCAGTAGGTAGGTGATTGCCGCTGCGACGACGAGAGATGCGATCGTCACGAACCCGAGTGTTCGGTACTGAATGAGCGAGTAGACGACGACCAAGATCAACCCGATGAGACCCGCGAGGAGCCCGCTCACGAGCTGCGCCGAACCAAGCGTGGCGGAGATCGTGTCGTTCGACTGCACTTCGAAGCTGATCGGGAGCGCACCGAACTTGAGCTGATCGGCAAGAGTCTTCGCAGATTCCTGAGTGAACGAGCCACTGATCTGAGGCTTGCCATCGCTGATCACCGCTTGCGTGGAGGGGGCCGAAATGACCTTGCCGTCCAGCACGATCGCGAACCGGTTTCGCACCGTGTCAGTGGTGATGTAGCTATACAGCCGGGAAGTGACGTCGGCGAACTCCTGTGTGCCCTTGGCGTTGAAGGTGATGAACACACCCCATACACCCGTGCTCACACCCTGGCTGTTGCCGATAAGCCCGCTCGTCGCGTCAGAGATGTCCTCACCGGAGATCTCGACCGGGCCGAGGATGTACTTGAAGCTACCGTCGGTCTCGCAGGTGATCAGCGGTTCGTCCGCCGGAGCGACATTGGTCTGCACCTTGTCGAGAGTTGAACAGTCGAAGTTGTTGTATTCCTCGAGCAATGCCGGGCTTACCCAATTCGGGTCGCTCGCGTCGGTCGGGGTCACGGTCGGGGTGGTCGCGAGGGAAGGATCAGGCGTCGGGGTTGCCGATGCGCTTGAGCCATCCGTCGGGGTATCGGTGTTCCCGATCGTGCTCACTGACGCTGAGGTCGTGTAGATCACGGGCCGGAACTCGAGCTTCGCTGACGATTCGATGCGACGGAGAGTCTCATCATCGGGGCGACCCGGGATGGAGACCACGATGTTGCGTGTGCCCTGAGTGTTGATCTCCGCTTCGGAAACACCGCTCGCGTCGATGCGCTGGCGAATGATCGCCACTGCCTGGTCGAGCTGCTCCTGAGTTACCTCTTGCCCGCTCTCCAGCTTGGGCGCAAGGATGATCTGCGTGCCACCCTCGAGGTCGAGGGCGAGCTTGGGAGCCCAGCTTCCTCCGGTGGACAGCACTTGAGCGAGGTTCGCCCCACCGAGGAGGAGTGCGATGACTCCGAGCCCGATGAGTGCGTTCACCGCCTTGCGCGCGGACGTAGATCTTGCCACCAGTGCAACTCAGCTTTCTGTGCGGGCCGGCGAGCGAAGCGCGCGGGCACCCGAAGAGGCGCTAGCCGAACTACGGGTTCGTAGCGGGCTAGCACCCAAGAGTAGTGCTTACTCCGCGGACTTCTTGGTCGTACGACGCGCGGGCTTCTTAATCTCGCTAGCGGCCTCGTCGACGCGCTCGCCGTACTGGGGCTCGCCCGAGTTCTTCGCACTCTCGCGCTCGGCCTCTTCGCGGTTAGCAATCGCCATGGCTTCCTCGACCGAGCGGGGAGTGCCGTCAGCCGCGGTTCCGGCGGTTTCCTCGACGACCTTGGCGATCGTCTGGCTGTGTACGCGCACGATGGTCTTCGGCGCAATCTGAAGCTCAGCGACCTTGCTGACCTCGTCGATCGAGATGAGCTTTCCGAACAGCCCAAAGTTCGTCATGACATCCGCTCCGGGAACGATCTGCTTGCGCAAGTCCTCCTGCTGAGCCTTGCGCTTGCGGCTGTTGCGGAACATAAAGAAGATGAGCACGCCGAGAACGGCGAGCATCGCAATAGTGATCGGGTCAATAGTGGGCATGAGTTACCTTCCAAAAGGGAGTCCGTAGGCCGGCAAGTTTATGCAGCTTGCCTGAAGGGCCACCTGAGAATTATAGGTCATCTCCGAAGAGCCCCACCGAGCGGTGGGCGCTGGCGGGCGTCAGGCCGAAGTGTTTCCACGCCTCACGGGTTGCCACTCGACCTCGTGGGGTCCGGGTGAGAAGCCCGATTCGGACGAGAAACGGCTCGACAACAGACTCGATCGTGTCGGCTTCCTCCCCCACCGATACCGCGAGCGTGTTGAGCCCCACCGGTCCCCCATCAAACCGCGTGAGCACGGTCTGCATGACGGCCCGGTCGAGTCGGTCGAGGCCTAGCTCATCGACGTCGTACAGCTCGAGAGCGGCGTGTACCGCCTGCAGTGTCGCACCCGTTCCGTGCACCAGCGCGTAGTCACGCACGCGACGCAGAAGGCGATTGGCGATGCGTGGGGTTCCCCGGCAGCGTCCGGCGATCTCTGCGAGCGCCTCTCTATCGATCTCGAGCTCAAGCAGCGCTGCCGCACGCACCAGCACCTGCTCAAGCTCCGACTCCGCATAGAACTCTAGATGCGCGGTGAACCCGAAACGATCGCGCAACGGGTTGGGAAGCATTCCCGAGCGCGTGGTCGCACCGACAAGAGTGAACGGAGCCAGGTCAAGGGGAATGGAGGTCGCCCCCGCCCCCTTGCCAACCATGATGTCGATGCGGAAATCCTCCATGGCGAGGTACAGCATTTCTTCGGCCGATCGCGCCATCCGATGGATCTCGTCGATGAAAAGCACCTCGCCGGGGACGAGCGACGAGAGCACCGCCGCCAAATCCCCGGCATGCTGAATGGCCGGCCCACTCGACATCCGCAGGGGCCGGTTGCCCTCGTACGCGATGATCATTGCCAGCGTGGTCTTCCCGAGACCGGGAGGCCCTGCGAGCAGGATGTGGTCGGGCGTGCGATTCTGCATGGTCGCCGCCTGCAACAGCAATTGCAGCTGACCGCGAACCTTGTGTTGGCCGACGAATTCCGCGAGCGATCGAGGGCGAAGCGCACCCTCGAAAGCGAGCTCGGCTTCCGACTCCGGGGTTGGGCGCACGATCGACTCATCCGTCATGAGGACACCTGCTGGGGCCCAAGGCGCGCGAGCGCGAGCCGAAGCAGCGTCGGCACGGCACCACGATCGGTGTCTGAGGCATCGGCCAGCGCATCCTCGACCGCCTGCATTGCCACGCGCTCGGGCCAACCGAGACCCACAAGCGCGACGGTGACGTTATCGCTAACCGACGAGGTGCGAGCGGGAGCGGATGCCCGCGCCGATGTCTGGAGTCCCGCGAGCTTTCCCGCGAGAGAGACGACTATCAGCTTGGCCGTCTTGGGGCCGATCCCACTCACCTTGCGGAAGGCGGAGTCATCCTCCAGCGCCACTGCTTGTGCGATCTGCGCCGGCGCCATCACCGCAAGCACACCCATGGCGCTTTTCGGGCCGACGCCGGTAACACCGCGCAGCAGGTCAAAGACGATGAGTTCTTCTGCCTCCGCAAAACCGAACAGCGAGAGGTCGTCTTCACGAACGATCAGTGCCGTGCGCACAGTCGCTTCCGCGCCAACGCGCAGCGAGAGTGCGTGAGGGGGCGTTACCTGAATCGACAGCCCGATGCCGCCGACCTCAATCACCACGGACGAGCCCGCCGCGGCGAGAACCGTGCCACGAATCGAGGAGATCATACGTGTGCCGCCCGCTCGGCGGCCCGCCAGGCGCGTTGGGCGGGCGTGAGCGCTCCGCCCCGAACGACGACCGCAGGGCCCTTCCAGGCGTGGCACAGGGCGATAGCGAGCGCGTCCGCGGCATCGGCCGGCCTAGGCATCTCGCTAAGCCCGAGCACCTTTGCCACCATCGTGCCGACTTGCTTCTTGTCGGCAGAACCGTAACCGGTTATGGCTGCCTTCACCTCGCTCGGCGTGTGCAGGCCGACCGTAAGCCCTCGAGAAGCGGCAAGGTGTAGCGCAACGCCGCTCGCTTGGGCAGTACCCATGACGGTACGCAGGTTGTGCTGGGCGAACATGCGCTCGATGCCCACCGCCGCGGGCGAGAAGCTGTCGAGAACGTCTTCGATTCCGCGTGCGATAGCGAGGAGTCGCTGTTCAAGAGGCAGATCAGGGGGCGTCACGATGACCCCGACATGCACGAGCGTGGCCGTGCGGGTTGCCGAGACATCCACGACACCGATGCCGCATCGGGTGAGACCTGGATCGATCCCGAGAACCCGTAGCGACATACCCCTATTCTTCGTCCAACTCCGCTTGAACCTCGGGCGACACGTCGTAATTCGAATATATGTTCTGCACGTCGTCGGAATCTTCGAGTGCATCGATGAGCCGCATAACTTTGCGCGCGGTATCTGCATCGACATCGACGGTCAGGTTCGGAACGAACTCGGCTTCGGACGAGTCGTAGTCGATTCCGGCCGACTGGAGCGCTTCACGAGTCGCAACAAGGTGTGCGGTGTCGGTGATGACTTCGAAGCCTGCACCGCGGTCGGTGACCTCTTCAGCGCCGGCATCGAGAACAGCGAGCAGGATGTCGTCCTCGGTGACAGCATCGGTCTTCGTGATCGAGATAACGCCCTTGCGAGTGAAGTTGTAGGCAACGCTACCGGGGTCGGCCAAGTTGCCGCCATTGCGGCTCATGAGCGTGCGGACATCCGCAGCGGCCCGGTTCTTGTTGTCTGTAAGACACTCGACAAGCAGCGCCACACCGCCCGGCCCGTAGCCCTCGTACATGATCGTCATGTAGTCGACGGCCTCACCGAGCTGACCCGAGCCGCGCTTGACCGCGGAGTCGATGTTCGAGTTCGGAACCGAGGTCTTCTTCGCCTTCTGGATCGCGTCGACAAGCGTCGGGTTGCCCGACAGATCGGCGCCGCCCATCTTGGCTGCAACCTCGATGTTCTTGATGAGTTTGGCGAACGACTTGGCACGGCGAGAGTCTTTAATCGCCTTCTGGTGCTTGGTGGTTGCCCATTTGGAGTGGCCTGACATGGTGAACATTCTAGGTAACATCGCCAGCGTGCCCGGTCACTGGTTCAGAATTCGCTACGCGCAGAACGCGCTGACGCGTTCTCTCGGCGTTCCCGTTGAGTCGTTGACGCCCCCGCTGGCAGCTACCGCTATGGTTCTGTTTCAGCGTGACTACCGTCCACAGCACGCCGAACTTGACGAGCTGTGGTGCACCTGGCGCCCCGGCGCCGACTCCTTCCACTTCGCGTTCGAGCGCCGGATGCACCGCCACGACCACAGCCCGGCAACACTGTCCCTCAGCTTCTGCGTGGCACTCACGCCCACACGGCAGGGGCTTACGGGCTCGACCTTGGTCGTCACGGAACGGGATGCCACAGCGACCGACGGCTACCGCGCAGTCGTTCGCGCAGGCCTGCTCGACAGCGCGATCAGTTTTCGCGGAGGCGAACCCCTGACGACCTGAGTTCGAGTTGGGCGAGCGCGCGCATGACCTTGTCGTCGCCCCGTCGCCATGCCGCCATCGCATCGGGGTCAACCGCAGACAGCGCCGAGATTTTCTGCGTTGCGAGTGCCCGCAAGGCGAGCAGGTCGATTCCTGCGCCAGAGTTCGCAATCGCTTTGGCTCGGCCCGCCCTGCGCGCGAACCGGATGCGCGGTACCAGCCACAGCACGAGAATCATCAGTATCGGCAGTGCGGAAATACCGATCCCCAATCCAGTAGCGAGTTGGTTCACGGCAACCTGCTGACTTTGGCCGGCCGCCTCGAGAGCTTGACCTGCGCCACTGGCACCGTCGAACGGCGCGCGGACGCCGCCACCGATCAACGGAATTCCGCCGAGTGTGTCGCCCACCTCGGTCATGGTCTCCTTGAATCCCGCGCCCGCCTGCTCCATTTGCACCCCGAAGTCTGCGAGGTTTTCAACGAGCTGGTAGACGGTGATCCCCAGCCACACCCATGCCGCAATGGTGGCGAGTGCGAGTACGTCGCCGATGATCTGGCGGGTCCGGCGCGGTGCAAAATCCGAGTACAGGGTCATGCCTCTACCGTAGGTCAGCGGGGCTCGTCCCAACCGGGCTGAAGCGTCGGAACTGACAGATGTTCCGGCGGCAGCCAGTCGTCCCAGTCGGCATCGAAAGGCCAGGTACGCCGCTCCACCATGGCCACGGCATCCGTACCCGCCTGCATAATGCGGGTGATCTGTTCAGCCGAGAAACGACCGGATACCGCGGCCCACTCCAACTCGTCTTCGTCTTTGTAGCGCCAACTCGCGCCATCGTCGGCGACAACCACGTCAAGGATCCAATCCTCCGTGTCGAACCCCGCACTGGATCGTAGCCACGGCTCTTCGAGGTTGACGTACCACGCGGTCGACCATGCTCGACCACGCCCCAGCCAACGCCAGGTCGACCACGGCTCACCGCGACGGTGGACGCGCGCAACACCGTCGCCCGTCCAGACTCCGGACGCGAAACCGGTGTGGACAGTACCCGGCTCGAGATTGCGGCCACGAGGCCCGCCCTTGGGGCGCGTGGAGTGCATCCCCACCGACTGACTGAGCTCGAAAGTGACGATGACGTCGGCACTGTCGTGCAGCAGGAACACCGGATGAGCCGACTCAACGTGCGCCTCGTGCATCCAGCGCAGGTTGACGACCTCAGGCACTGCGGACCTTCGCGAGGAAGTATTCGTGGAAACGAGTTTCGCCCGTGATTTCAGGGTGGAACGAGGTGCCCACGAGGTTTCCCTGTTCGACCGCGACAACTCGACCGTCGGCCAGCGCTGCCAATGCGGTGGCCTTCTCACCTACCGCTTCGACGATCGGAGCGCGAATGAACACCGCGTGCACCGGTGGGTCACCGAGCACCGGAACGTCCAGATCCGTCTCGAAAGAGTCGAGTTGTGATCCGAACGCATTCCTCCGGACGACGAGGTCAAAGCCCCCCAGCGTCTGTTGCCCGTCGATCGCGTCGAGCACCGTGTCTGCGAGCATGATGAGACCAGCGCACGTGCCGTAGACGGGCATCCCCGACGAAATCGCAGCCTTCAACGGCTCGGCGAGGCCGAACATTCGGCTGAGCTTGTCCATGACGCTGGACTCGCCACCCGGAATCACGAGTCCGTTGATACGCTCAAGCTCCTCCGGACGCTTGACCGGTATGGCCTCAGCGCCCAAGCCGTTCAGAACCGCGAGGTGCTCACGGAAGTCGCCCTGAAGGGCTAGGACACCGACCAGGGGCCGCTGAGCCGTCGAACTACCAGCCACGCTCGGCGAGGCGGTGCGGCGCGGCGAGGTCAGACACGTTGATGCCCACCATTGCCTCACCCAGTCCGCGCGATGCCTCCGCGATAACATCGGCGTCCTCGTAGAACGTTGTCGCTTTGACGATCGCCGCAGCGCGTTGCGCAGGATTACCCGACTTGAAGATTCCCGAGCCGACGAACACGCCGTCAGCACCGAGCTGCATCATGAGGGCTGCATCAGCGGGGGTCGCGACGCCGCCAGCCGTGAAGAGTACGACGGGAAGTTTGCCCGCTTCGGCCACTTCGCGCACGAGTTCGTACGGTGCCTGGAGCTCCTTCGCCGCCACGTAGAGCTCGTCCTTCGAACGACCCTTCAGTGCGGCGATCTCGCCGAGAATCGTGCGGATGTGCTTGGTCGCCTCCGAGACATCCCCCGTGCCAGCTTCGCCCTTGGAACGGATCATGGCTGCGCCCTCGGTGATGCGTCGCAGTGCTTCGCCGAGGTTCGTCGCGCCGCACACGAACGGCACGGAGAAGTTCCACTTGTCGATGTGGTTGACGTAGTCGGCGGGGCTGAGCACCTCTGACTCGTCGATGTAGTCGACCTTGAGCGCCTGAAGAATCTGCGCCTCAACGAAGTGGCCGATGCGTGCCTTCGCCATCACCGGAATCGACACGGCGGCAATGATTCCATCGATGAGGTCGGGGTCGCTCATTCGCGCTACCCCACCCTGCGACCGGATGTCTGCGGGCACTCGCTCGAGCGCCATGACTGCCACAGCTCCCGCATCTTCGGCGATCTTCGCTTGGTCGGCGTTGACGACGTCCATGATGACGCCACCCTTGAGCATTTCGGCCAGTCCGCGCTTGACGCGGCTCGTGCCCAGTTCTTCAGTCATATTCCTAGATTCTACTGTGAGGGCCGCGGCACCCGCCGCTGCCAATCGTGAATGCGTGGCCCGAGCACTCAGGTTCGGGGCCACGCGGTGGCGATCTCTTCCCGCACATCGCCGAGCAACCGTGGAATGGCTTTCGTGCCGGCGATGATGGGGAAGAAATTCGAGTCCGTCGACCAGCGAGGCACGACGTGCTGGTGAAGGTGATCTGCAATACCGGCACCGGCGATGCGACCTTGGTTCATGCCGATATTGAAGCCCTGAACCTTCGCCGTTTCGGTGAGCACCCGCATTGCTACCTGAGTCAGGCTACCCATTTCGGCGATCTCCTCCGCAGTAGCAACGTCATACGTCGCAACATGACGGTACGGGCACACGAGCAGGTGACCGCTGTTATACGGGAAGAGATTCAGAAGCGCGTAGGCGTGCTTTCCCCGTGCGACGATGAGGGCCTGCTCATCCGTCAGATTCGGCGCCTCGCAGAACGGGCACTCGTCATCTGCAGGGGCCGCCGCATGGTTCGACTCGATATACGCGAAACGGTACGGCGTCCAGAGCCGCTGGAAGGCATCAGGGACGGCGGCAAACGATGCTGCGCGCTCCCCCTCGCCGAGCTCGGTTCCGTCGTAGTCGCGCACGGGTTAGACCTGTACGTGGTCGGCGATGGCTTTAGATATCCGAGCGATCGCATCGGGGATCGGGACGCCGTTCTCTTGCGTGCCGTCACGGAAGCGGAAGCTCACCGAGCCGTTCTTCGCATCTTCCTCACCAGCGATCAGCTGGAACGGGACCTTCATCGTGGCGTGGGTGCGGATCTTCTTCTGCATCCGCTCACTCGATGCGTCGAGTTCTGCGCGCACGCCGACATCCTTGAGTTGCTGGATGACGTCGCCGAGGTAATCCTCGTACGCCTCGGCCACGGGGATGCCCACCACCTGCACGGGCGACAGCCACACCGGGAAGGCCCCCGCGTAGTGCTCGAGCAGGATTGCGAAGAAGCGCTCGATCGATCCGAACAGGGCGCGGTGGATCATGATCGGGCGCTGCTTGGTGCCGTCTTTGTCGGTGAACTCAAGGTCGAAGCGCTCCGGCAGGTTCACATCGACCTGCACTGTCGAGAGCTGCCAGGTGCGACCGATCGCGTCCTTAGTTTTGAGATCGATCTTCGGGCCATAGAACGCGGCCTCGCCGGGAACTTCGGTGAACTTAAGACCGCTCTTGACCGCGACATTGCGCAGCGCGTTCGTCGAATAGTCCCAAAACTCGTCTGAGCCGATCCACTTCGACTTCTCGTCGTCCTTCATGGAGAGTTCGAGTTCGAAGTCGTCGAGCCCGAAGTCGCGCAACATCGAGATGACGAAGTCGATGACCTTTGACACCTCGTCTTCAAGCTGATCGGGCGTGACGAAGAGGTGGGAGTCATCTTGGGTGAAGCCTCGCACCCGAGTGAGGCCGTGCAGGGCTCCCGAGAGCTCGTTGCGATATACGGTGCCGTTCTCCGCAAGACGCATGGGCAGGTCGCGGTAACTGCGACCGCGCTCTTTGTAAATAAGGATGTGCATGGGGCAGTTCATGGGCTTGAGGTAGTAGTCGACGCCCTGCCTGGTGATGTGGCCGTCGGCGTCGACCTCCTCGTCCATGACGATCGGCGGGAACATGCCCTCTTTATAGGTGACGAGGTGATTGGACTGAAGGAAGAGGTCCTGTTTCGCGATATGCGGCGTGTACACGTAGCTGTAGCCGGCCTCGCGGTGGCGCCGCAGGGCGTGCTGCTCGATCTCCTGACGTATGATCCCGCCGCGGGGGTGCCACACGGAAAGGCCCGAACCGATCTCCTCTGGGAACGAGAACAGGTCGAGTTCCTTGCCCAGCTTTCGGTGATCGCGTTTGGCCGCCTCTGCCTGACGTTCCTGGTACTCGCGCAGTTCGTCCTTGGTTGGCCACGCGGTTCCGTAGATGCGCTGGAGCTGCTTGTTCTTCTCCGAACCTCGCCAATAGGCTGCCGCGTTGCGTACGAGCGACCAGCCGTTGCCGATCATCCGGGTATTCGGAAGGTGCGGGCCGCGGCACAGGTCTTTCCAGTAGACCTCGCCGGTCTTGCCATCGACATTGTCGTAGATCGTCAGCTCACTGCCACCGACCTCGACGCTCTCGCCATCGTTACCGGAAGGCTCGGTATCGCCCGCACCCTTGAGACCGATGAGTTCGAGCTTGTACGGCTCGTCGGCAAGCTCGGCGCGCGCGTCGGCTTCGGTCACGACGCGACGCTGGAAACGCTGCCCCTGACGGATGATCCGGTCCATCGCCTTGCTGATCGCCTTGAGATCCTCCGGCTGCAACGGCTCGGCGACATCGAAGTCGTAGTAGAAGCCGTCTGTCACCGGCGGACCGATGCCGAGCTTCGCCTCGGGATTGATCGATTGCACAGCCTGCGCCAACACATGGGCTGCGGAGTGCCGGAGCACGTTGAGCCCATCAGGCGAGTCGATGGTGACGGGCTCGACGGTGTCCGTCTCAGTGGTCGTCGCAGCAAGATCTTTGAGCTCACCATTGACGCGCATGGCGACGACGTTGCGGTCGGTAAACAGGTCGAATCCGGTCTTACTCACTCTGCAACTTTAGCCGGGTGTTGAGCGGAGAAATTCGACGCAGCAACCTGCCCTAGCCGAGCCCCAATGCAGACCACAGCGCCGACATCCACTCCACGACGATGGGCCGGTCGAAAGCGGCAAGCCACGCGATGGCAACTTGTGCAACTGCCACCACGTTGAGAAGCGCGGTAGTGCCACGCTGTTTGGCCGCCGGAATCAGCGCGATTGCAAGCACCGTCATCATGATGAACGTGTTGCCTGCCGAACCCGGCGCGATAAGTCCCGCAACGAACGCCACCAGAATTGCCACGAACACGAGCGACGCGACGGGGATCGCCTTCCAGCGCCCGACAATGACGCCAGACAGCCATGCGCTCACCACAGGCGCCAACAACAGCCATCCGGTCAGTGATGCGAATAGGGCGGGCAACCCTGCCAGGCGGCCGTCAGCACCGTCGAGCATCCCGACCCCGACCTCGCCCAAGGGATTATGAAGAAAGACGAGATTGAGCAGCATGAGGGCGCCAATAGCGGCCAGCGTCGGATAGGCGACCACCAACAGCACGGAAGCGCGCGCTCCTGCCTGACCGCGTCGCTTCAGTACAAGAAAGGGAACAGCCGCGAGTGCGGTGAGTACATAGAGAAGTCCCGACGTGTCGCTCAATGTCGAGAGCGCGAAGAAGATTCCGGCCCGAAATCCCGACTGGGTATTGCCCCACGTGACGAAACGGACAATGTCTGCGATCCCGAGACCAAAGAAAATGAGGCCCACGAAGCCCGCGAAATTCTCGGTGGCCGTGTAGAAGAACAGCGGGTTTGCGGCGAGGGCGATCATCAGGATGTTCGATGTCGATCGATGAAAACGGCGTTGCACCATGATCTCGCCGAGCTTCTGGAGGAAAACGCCCGCCACGAGGCTGCCGAGTACGGCCAAACCAAGTCGACCCCCAGGGGTAAGGGCCGCAATCAGAGTGGTGATCGGCGGATAGATCTCCCCCAGCCAGACAACATCGGCTCGGGTCCAGTCGATCAGGCTGACTCGTTCGACGAGCGCCGCATTCGGCGTGCCGTCGATAGGAGTTCCGACGCCGTACACGAGCGCGGTTGCTACCAAGAACGGCAACGAGTACAGGGCGCGTACAAGCCACCGAATGCCCCGTCGCCGAGGATACGGATCGATCTGGCTGCGCCCGCGGGAGGTCGCCGCGAGGTGTCGCGGGGGACGCATCGCGGGCGCCTCAGTGGTACTGGTTAGTAAGGCCATGATCGGTCTTCTCCCAGTAGTGCGGACGGGTCAGTAGTTGCCACAAACCCTTGTATGCGGCGATTGAGTGAAGCAGCCAATACAGCGGATTCAGTAGAGCCCAGAGGATGAGCCCGAAAGCGCCTCGTTTGAAGGGGCCCATCATTGACAGATAGACGATGATGGCGTTGCCCAGCACGAAGTTTGCGAGGCTTACCCACAACACCCAGACCGGGAAAAAGGACGAGATGAACTCGGTGGGCGCGAGGAATGTGACTGCCGTCACGATATAGAACGGCAATACCGCGAGGAACGTCGCTGGCGTACCAGCGATGAGCAGTACGAAACTCAGGAAGCGTTTCACCCCGATGCTGGCGATGAGCCGAATCGGAGACCGCGCGTGAACCAGAGTGGTCTGCATGTAGCCCTTGATCCACCGGCTTCGCTGCCTGATGAAGTTCGGAACCGACGTGTTGGCCTCTTCCATCGTCGTGGAGTTGATGACTCCGACGCGGTATCCGAGCGCGCTGGCGCGGATGCCCAGATCCGCGTCCTCCGTGACGTTGTAGGGGTCCCATCCCCCGAGTTCGATGAGTGCGGTGGTGCGGAAGTGGTTCGATGTGCCGCCGAGCGGGATCGGGAGGTCGTGGGCATCCAGACCTGCCAGCATGTAGTCGAACCAGTAGCTGTACTCGAGAGTGAACATCCGAGTGAGCACGTTCTCGTCAGCGTTGAAGAAGTTGAGCGATGCCTGCACACAGACCGTGTGGTCGCCACCCCGGCGGAAGGCGATGAAGGCCTTCTTGAGTTGGTCGGGATCTGGAGTGTCCTCGGCGTCATAGATCACGAGGTAGTCCCCCGTCGCGAAGAACAGTCCAACGTTGCAGGCACGCGGCTTGGTCTGCGGATGTCCCTTCGGAACCGTGATCACATGAAAGTGATCAGGGGCATTCGCCGCAGCAAACGCGTCTCTGGTTTCGGTGTCCTCCTCTTCAACGAGGATCAGGATCTCGAGCTTTTCGGTGGGCCAGTCAAGCCCGCCAAGATTGTCGACAAGTTGGGCGACGATATTGGCTTCTTTGAACACGGGAACGAGCACGGTGTACCGCGGTAGATCCTCGTCATTGAGGCGGCCCACTTCGGCGTCGGTGACACGCTCGACGACGTCGTACTTGGCGCCGCGCAGCGAGATAAAGAATTTGAAGGCAGTACCGGCGAGGAAGATGAAGCTCGCCACTCCGAGAATCGCCGCAACGGTACCAGTCGTCCACAGGATGAGGGCCACGAGCAACAGCGCCAACCCGAGCGCGATGCCGACCTTCTGGGCGCGCGAGAACACCACTCGCGCAGATAACCGGGGATTCTGTCGCCACAGGTCATCGGCCGCTTGGTTCGCGATCTCCGGCGCGAAGATCCTCAGTATCGCTCGCTTGATCTCCCACGAGGTCGCCACCGCGAAGACGGCTGGTGTCCCGAGTGCGGTCTCGATCTCGCGAGTGCGCTCCTCGTCGGGGACACGAGCGGTAGCGACCACAGTCGCTCCGCTGGGCAACCGGTAAAGCGGGAGCCAGTTGGCCGCGATGAGATCCTGGCCAGAGAACTGACGTACTAGAGAATCGTCGACAAGCCGGAGGTTGGCCCTATCCAATTCCCAGTCGAAGACCATGAGGTCGAGCAGTCGAGCCTCATCGAGCATCCCGAGGTGGATGAGCGTTTCATCAATATGCGCGCCCGTGCGGGCCTTGGCTGCCCGCGCAAGCGCCAACTGTTCCCGCGTGACGAGGTCGCTCATGAGGAGCATGCCGGCAAAAGCATGGCTCTGTACTGACGTTCCCCCAGCCATGTATCAATGCTCAGCGCGCCTAATACTCGCCGCAACCCCCCAAAAGGCCCGTTGCGCGAACGGCACGCGCCGTGACCTCGCGCGAGAAGGCTTAAACCAGAAATGACCCGGACGTGGGTCCGAGTCATTTCACTGGTGGGCGGTACTGGGATCGAACCAGCGACCTCTTCCGTGTCAGGGAAGCGCGCTACCGCTGCGCCAACCGCCCATAGGTCATACATTTCTCGAGTGCTCCGGGGAACACTTTCGAGGTGACGACCGGATTTGAACCGGTGTACACGGCTTTGCAGGCCGTTGCCTCGCCTCTCGGCCACGCCACCGCGTGCAGAAATGTCAGCAGAACTGACACTCCTACTCGAGCGGATGACGAGATTCGAACTCGCGACCCTCACCTTGGCAAGGTGATGCGCTACCACTGCGCCACATCCGCATGCCCGCATTTCTGCGTGCTAGATGACTGTAGCCGATACCGACGAACCTAGCCAATCGTGTGACAGGCGGGTCGCATTCCTGTGGCAGGATTGTTTCCGCGGGCGATTGGCGCAGTTGGTAGCGCGCTTCCTTCACACGGAAGAGGTCATCGGTTCGAGTCCGGTATCGCCCACCGCTCACATTCGGGGAGGTCGCTGTGAAGCGCATCCGTGAGTTCTTCGTCGGAGTCAGTCTGCTGTTTCGAGGGTTCGCTACGTGGCGCACGGCACCCGGTCTCATGGTCCTCGGATTGATTCCGGCGGTCATCGTCGCAGCCGCCCTCACGATCGGCCTGGTTATCCTCGCGATCAACGTCGAGTGGGTCGCCTCCGCCGTGACTCCCTTCGCTGACAACTGGGACCGCATCTGGCGTGACATCGCCCGGGTGGCAATCGCAATCGCGTTCGTGGTCGCCGCGATCCTCTTGGTTTCCTTCACCTTCACCACGATCACGTTGATTGTCGGGCAACCGTTCTACGAGCTCGTATGGCGTCACGCCGAGTCCCGGTTCGGGCTCGTGCCCGCCAAAGCTCCCGGATTCTGGAAGGCGACCGGGCTGGGCCTCATCAACGGGTTGCGGATGCTCATCCCCACGATCCTCATCGGCATCGTGCTGTTCGCACTCGGGTTGGTGCCCATCGTCGGGGTGATTCTCGCCGCCATCCTCGGCGCATTCGTCGGTGGATGGCTGCTCGCCCTCGAACTCACCGGCCTCGCGTTCGACGCTCGCGGCCTCACCTTCGCGCAGCGGCGAGCAGCGCTCCGTGCGCGTCGTCCGTTGGCGCTCGGTTTTGGTGCTGCCGCCTACCTGCTGTTCCTCGTGCCGCTGGGCGCGGTGTTCGTGATGCCGGCGGCTGTCGCGGGATCCGTACTGCTTACCCGACGCACCCTGGGTGAGGACTCCCCTATCGCGGTCGCCCAAACCGCGTTGTAACCCCTTCGCTGTAGAGCACCGAGTCCGGCGCTCTATCCGTGAGTCCGGGAATTCCGGCGCGTTCGAGCAAGGTGTCATCGAGGTACTCGAGTGATGCTGCCACGAGGGGCCACGGTTCATGATGGTTGGGCAGATAGTTGGTTCTTCCGAACCGGGTCGTGAACAACGCCCAACGCGCGGTGAGGAAATCAGCAGTCGCATCCCCGCCGATGACCTCAGTCCCCGGCCGGGCCACAATGTGTGACCTGCCTTGCCCTCGGTGGCGCGTCGAACAGTACTCGATGAGCCCATCGTGCTCGACAAGTGAGGTGCGCGACCAGAAGTACGGAATCGAGAAGGCCGCTCGGGCAGCCATCACCGCCGCGAGTCTCGACGCCTCGAGCGACAGGAACACCACCCCCCTGCGCCCACGCTCATCGACGCCGTACAACCGCACGTTGATCTCCGTGAACTCGCCGAAGTAGGGCACAACGGGCCCACCGAGCAGAGTCGCGCGATCGAGATAGAACGCAATCAGGCCAACCCAACTCGATCCGTCGTGCTCGTCGGGCCGAACGCCCGCAGGAAACAGCGGGGCAAGCTCGGCGGCCTCGACTCGCCAGTGCAGGAAGGTGAGCTTCGACCACCTCTGGCTGGCAACCGCCCGCCCGGACAGGGCGGGGGCCACGGCGCTGATCGGCTCGATCACGTCGCCGCGAACCGTCGCCCGACGAGCGCCATCACGAAACGCAGGACCAACCAGAGCCCCACCGAAATGAGCGTGGAGTACAGGGCCACGAGCACCGTCCCAACCACTTGATTGAGGATGAGCGACAGTGAGCCGGTGAACAGGAATCCCATGCCCGTACCAAGAAGCCCGAGAACCACAATCCCTACCGACGCGGCAACGAGATGTGATCCGACGACGAACCACTGCTGACGTCGGGTCGCCCCGACTCGACGGAGGGTGACGATACACGCCGCTCCCCCGGCAAGGATGCCCGCGGCCGCGGCCGAAACCGGCGTGAACAGTGGGGCGCCCGCGGTCACGGCGACGAGCCCACTGACGAGCCCTCCGGCGACCGCATTGAGGGTCGTGGAGCGATGGCTCAACCGCTGAATGAACAACCACCCCACCACTCCGCCTGTCGCACCCACCAGCCCGTTGAGCAGGATGCTTGGAGTCACGTCGTCAATGGCCAGTTCGGCACCCACCAGCCACGCAAGCCAGCCGAGGCACAAACCGACCATCGCGACAAGGCCGGTCATTCGACCGATGGATGCGGTTCGCAATCGCGGACCGCCAAGTAGCAGCACGCCCAGTGCTGCGGCCCCCGCGGAGACGTTGACGGCAAGGGACCCGCCGTGATCAATGGGCTGGATGCTGATCGGCCACGACGCCGCATACGGCGCGAAGGTGAGGATCGCCGTCGGAACGAACACAAGGCCGCTCCACGCCAGCGCGAACACCAACGTGGCGACGATCGCGCCGCCAGCAGCGCGCACCGCGATCGTCGCGAGATACGCGGCAACCCCGGCGAGAGCGGCTATGGGCAAGAAGAGATCGTCTTGCACTTCGGGCGCGAGCCACGGCGCCAACACGACCCAGGCCACCACACCGGCAGCAGCACAGCCGAGGGAGAGCAGGACTGAGCGGCGCCACGGTGCCGCGGGGAGCATCCGTGCATCGACTACCGCAAGCGAAACAAGCACGACAAGGATCGCCGTAACGGAAGCCGTCACCACAATCCAGTTATTCACGTGCCCCCTTTAGGACAAACAGTAAAGGGTGCCGCTCTTTCGAGCGGCACCCTTTAGCAGTGTGTTGTCTGGTTACGCCTTGGCCTCGGCCAGTACGTATCCTTCTTCGCCGTGCACGACGAGGTCAATTCCGGCAACTTCATCTTCGTTCTTGATGCGGAAGCCGATCGTCTTCTCGATGATGAATCCGATCACGAACGCGATGACGAAGGAGTAGATCAGCACCGAGAGGGCCGCGATGGCCTGAACCAGAAGCTGGCTGCCGTCGGCGCCGTAGACAAGGCCGGTGCCGTTCGCGAAGAACCCGAGGTACAGCGTGCCGACCAGACCACCAACGAGGTGGATGCCCACCACATCAAGCGAGTCATCGAAGCCGAGCTTGAACTTGAGGTCGATTGCGAGAGCACAAATCACACCGGCGAGAGCGCCAAGGACAAGGGCCCATCCGGGGGTGAGCGAGCCACACGCCGGGGTGATTGCGACGAGGCCAGCAACAGCACCGGAAGCAGCTCCCACGGAGGTCGGCTTGCCGTCCTTGATCTTCTCGACGACGAGCCACGTGAGAAGCGCTGCGGCAGGGGCAACGATGGTGTTCACGAAAGCGAGTGCAGCAGTGTTGTCAGCCGCGAGTTCTGATCCCGCGTTGAATCCGAACCAACCGAACCACAGGAGACCCGCGCCCAGCAGCACGAACGGCGGGTTGTGAGGAACCGAGATGCCCTTGGCGAATCCGACACGCTTACCCAAAACAAGGGCGAGAGCCAAGGCGGCCGCACCAGCGTTGATGTGCACGGCGGTACCACCGGCGAAGTCGATGGTGCCAACGCCGAAGACATCCTGCAGGCCGTGAGTCAACCAGCCGCCATAGGCGAACGAGCCGTCATCGGCGAGACCGAAGTTGAAGACCCAGCTTGCGACCGGGAAGTACACGACGGTCGCCCAGATTCCGGCGAAGATCATCCACGACCCGAACTTGGCGCGGTCAGCGATCGCACCGGAGACCAGCGCCACCGTGATAATCGCGAACGTCGCCTGGAAAGCGACGAAGGCGAGCGGCGGGAATGCTGCTCCGTCGGGCGTCTCGAGAAGATTGCTCAGGAAGATCGCGCCGGTGTCGATCGACCACGGGAAGATCGTTCCCTCGGCGCCGGGGAATGCGATCGCGTAGCCGTAGATGGCCCACAGAACACCGATGAGGCCGATGGCCCCGAAGCTCATCATCATCATGCTGATGACGGACTTCGCTTTGACGAGCCCGCCGTAGAAGAATGCCAGGCCGGGCGTCATCAACAGCACGAGCGCTGCTGCGAGCAGAAGGAAGGCCGTATTGCCTTGATCCATTGTGAACCTCTCTTTGTTACATGCGAAGGATGCACCGTCTGACCAAGACGCAGGGAATGAGTCAGACCTCGGGTACGCAGCCCAGTTTGGGGGGGTGAAGTTTCGCCGCGTGTGTCTGGGTGTTTCGAAACTGTTACGCGATAGACGCCCGTGTAAACATCGTGTTTCGTGCCGCCGCCGGTTCGCCGAGAAAAAGCGATCAGTCTGCGTTGGTCAACGCAACCAACCGCGACACCGCGCGGAGGTACTTCTTTCGGTAGCCGCCCGCGAGCATTTCTTCCGGAAACACCTCATCGAGGGGCGTGCCTTCCGCCGCGATCCGTACTTGGGCGTCGTAGAGACGATCCACGAACGCGACGAACCGCAGGGCATCCGTCTGATTCGCGAATGGGTGGACGCCCGTGAGGCCGACCGCGGACAGCCCCTCCACGAGCGTGACGTAGCGGGAAGGATGAACGCTACCCAAGTGAGTGAGCACGTCGTCGAATCGATCGAGCGTCGTCGCGCCGCCGATCCGTTCGACATCGGCTGCGGCATCCGCGCTGACTTTCGCGTGAGCGTCGGTATCACGACGCCGATAATCGAGTCCGTCAATCCGCATGATCGTGAAGCGGGCCGCAAGCGAATCTATTTCCCGAAGAAAGTCCTGTGCCGCGAAACGCCCCTCGCCGAGCGCGTTCGGTGGCGTGTTGGAGGTCGCCGCGATCCGAGTGCCCGTGTCGGCGAGGGCCCCGAGTAGCCGAGCCATGAGCCTGGTATCGCCCGGATCGTCGAGTTCGAACTCGTCGATGCAGACAAGCGACGCGCCCTTGAGGAGAGCCACGGATGCCGCGTAGCCGAGTGCCCCGACGAGTGCGGTGTACTCGATGAAGGTTCCGAAGTACTTGCGGCCGGGCGCCGCGTGCCAGAGTGCCGCAAGCAAGTGGGTCTTGCCAACGCCGAATCCGCCATCGAGATAGATTCCGGATGGCCCATCCGGCGTCCTCTTCCGGCCAAAGATGCCGCTCTTGCCCGGAGTCCACTCTGCAACAAAGTTGCGGATCGCCGCGACGGCCGCACCCTGAGTCGGATAATCACGGTCGGGCCGGTACGAGTCGAGAGTGGCCGAGGCGAATTGGCGCGGGGGCACGAGCTGCGCGACCATCTGGGCGCCAGAGAGCTCAGGCGAGCGGTCGACGAGACGCCCGGGTTTCACCGGTACTTCGGCACTCATGGAAATCAGCCTCGGTATGTGTCGAAGTCTTACGACATGGGCAACGCTGACGCGTAGCCTGTCTTTAGGGAGTGATTCAAGCCTAGCTGGATCAGCTGGCACTCCCTTCCGTCACAGTCCAAACCGGAGGTACCACCATGACCGTCGAGGTCGATTCAGCTGCGCAGTTCACCGATTTCGCCCACCCTGAGCGGCTTGTCTCCGGTGAATGGCTCGAAGCCCACCTCGGCACGCCGGGGCTCGTGGTCGTGGAATCCGACGAGGATGTCCTGCTCTATGAGACCGGACACATTCCCACCGCGGTGAAGATCGATTGGCACACCGACCTCAACGACCCGGTCGAACGCGACTACATCGACGGTGCCGGCTTTGCCAAGCTCCTCGGGTCCAAGGGGATCACCCGGGATACCACGGTCGTCATCTACGGCGACAAGAACAACTGGTGGGCCGCCTATGCGCTGTGGGTCTTCTCCCTGTTCGGTCACGAAGACGTCCGCCTTCTTGATGGTGGCCGCGCGAAGTGGGAGCTGGACGGCCGCGCGTACACAACCGATCCCGAGTCTGCGGTGGCGGTCGACTACCCGGTCGTCGAACGTGACGACAGCGCGATTCGCGCGTACAAGGACGACGTACTCGCTCATCTCGGCAACCCGCTCATCGATGTTCGCTCTCCCGAAGAGTTCAGCGGCGCGCGCACCACTGCCCCTGCCTATCCCGAAGAGGGATCACTGCGCGCCGGACACATCCCCAGCGCGGTTAACATTCCCTGGGCACGGGCCGCCGCCGAGGATGGCACGTTCCGGCCGCTCGACCAACTCAACGCCCTGTACCGGGATGAAGCCGGGCTCAAGGACGGCGACGATATCGTCGCCTACTGCCGCATCGGGGAACGCTCGAGCCACACTTGGTTTGTACTCACCCACCTGTTGGGCTTCGAGGGCGTCCGCAACTATGACGGCTCGTGGACAGAGTGGGGATCCGCAGTCCGCGTGCCGATCGTCAAGGGCACCGAGCCCGGCGCGGTGCCGGTCGGTCGCTCGCAAACTGCTAAGTAGGCTCGACGAGTGACCGATCTACCCGAGCAGCTTGCCGAGATCCGAGACGATTTTCTCGGGCTCGAGATCAAGGAGCGACTTCAACTTCTTCTGGAGTTCTCGAACGAGCTGCCCGCGCTACCCGACCGATATGCCGATCATCCGGACCTCTTCGAGCGTGTGGAGGAGTGCCAGTCGCCCGTGTTTATCTTCGTCGAGGTCGACGAATCCGACATCGTCCACGTCTTCGCGATGGCGCCCAAGGAGGCGCCAACAACTCGAGGGTTTGCGTCGATCCTGGCGCAGGGGCTCGCTGGCCTGACGGCCACGGAGGTGCTCGATGTTTCCGACGACTTCCCGCAAGGGCTCGGGCTCACCGAGGCGGTGAGCCCGCTGCGGATCCGAGGGATGACGGCGATGCTCGCCCGCATCAAACGGCAAGTGCGGGAAAAGATCGCCGCGTGATCCTTCGGCGCGTGCATCCGGATCCGGTAGAAAGCGTCGAACTGGATTCCGCTAGCTCGCGGGAACGCCTGCTCGAGCTCTATCAGCCCGAGTCGACTCCGTGGCTGCGCCTGAACCTCGTCACAAGCGTGAGTGGCAGTGCTGCTGGTTCTGATGGCACCTCGGAGACCCTCACGAGCACCGTCGACCGACTCATCCTTGGCGTGATTCGGGAACTCGCGGATGTCGTACTCGTGGGAGCAGAATCCGTGCGCGCCGAAGGCTATCTGCGCCCGAAGCGCGCACCGCTCGCCGTGGTTACCGGTAGCGGCAACCTCGAAGGGCATCGGATTGACAGCGGCGATGCTGTGCCGCCCGTCGTCGTATTGTGCCCGGCGACAGCGGTCGACCGTGTGTCGAAGACACTGGGGCCGGCCGACGTCATCGTGGTGCCCGACAGCGATGGCCACATGGCGCCGCACGACATCATCGGAGCGTTGCGAAAGCGCCGTTTCGCGTCGATCGTGTGCGAAGGCGGCCCGGGGCTGGCCCGCCAGCTGATAGTGGCGGGGCTTGTCGACGAGGTGTGCCTGACCACGAGCCCACGGCTCACCGGGCTGACGCTTCCCCTCTTCGGCACTGAGTCGTTCGCCGAGGTGAAAGTGTCATTGAGCCAACTATTGGTCGATGATGAGAGTTCGCTCTATGCCCGCTGGGCAGTAGCCCGAGACCTCTAGCCGAGGCGATCGAGCCAGCGCCGGATATCGGTGTTCCACCGATCGGGATCGTAGTTCCACAGTCGGGTGTGGCGGGCGGTCGTGAACTCGTCGAATGTCACGATGTCCGGTCGAGCCAGGGCGAGCGCCCGTGAGGCAGTCGAGGGAATGAAGTCATCACCGTCGCTGTGCAAGAGAAGGATGGGTTTGGTGAGCTCATTCGCTCGCGTGACGAGGTCGAGTCGTTTCACATCGATGGGCGCCGACAAGCCCACGAGCGCAGTGCTCCACCGACTGGACAGCAGCGCGATGACTGCGGATCGCACGGGCTTCGGAAGCCGATAGACCATTCCCTGATAGTTCAAGGCGGTGATCCAATCGACCACCGGCGAATCCAGAACGACACCCGCCACGCTCTCGGCAAGCGGCGAACGAGTGACCGCTTGAAGCACCGTTGCCCCACCCATGGACCAACCCATGAGCACGATACTCGTCGCCCCGTGATCGAGGGCATACCGCATCCCGGCTTCGATGTCTTTCCACTCGGTGTCGCCCAGCGAATATCGGTGATCAGGCGTGGATGGCGCGTCGCCGTCGTTGCGGTAGCTCAGAAGTAACGAGTTGTACCCTTCATCGCGGAAGACGGGGACCGCCCGAAGAGTCTCTTGTCGCCGCACGGCGCGACCGTGCACCCCGATCATCCACCGCGTAGATGCTGCCGCTGCAGGAACGTACCAGGCGGGGGCCGGCCCGAACTCAGTGGTCACGAGAACATCGTCAAACGGGAGCTCGAGGTCGGCAGGACCGAGGTAGAACCATCCCCCCAGTCTCCCGCGCGTCGCGGCGTGAAGGTCCCCAAAGTCGACCGCGATCAGCTGCCTGGTGACAGTATCGGCGGTATAGCTGACTATCTCGCCAACCCGCGCGTGCCCGCGGTCTTGCTGAAACCAGAGGCTATAGCGGCCGGGCGTCATCGAGTCGAGCGTCACGGACAGTGTCACAGTGGCGTCGTCGAACGCGAGAATCTTGACATCCTCGATCGGCCTGGTTGGCGGAGTGATCACCGTGCGGGCGAAGACAACCGCGAGGACGCCAGCACCGATCAACGCGCCCGCGACCAGGGCGCCCGCCCCGATCGCCGCTGTTGCAACTGCGCGCCCGGAAATGGGAAAAAGATGCGGTCCTTGACTAGCCATCGTTGCTCCTGCAGTCCGGAAGCGGCGTGCCTCTATGTGGAAACTCCCATTCAAGCCTAATCTTCACTCGTGTCCGAGTCGTCCCTGGGAACCCCGCTTCCCCACGCATTTGAGGCCGCGCTGCGGTCTCTCAAGCGCGCGGAGACGCGCTCCGAGCTCGCGGTAGCCGAGATTCCGGCGCCGGGAACCCTCGCCCCTTGGTCGTTCGCGCTCGCCGCCGACGTCACGCCCGCACGTCACGGCAGCGACTCTGAACTCGGAACGGGCCGGTTCGTGCTTCTGTACGATCCGGACGAACCAGATGCTTGGGGCGGCGCATTCCGAGTGATTTGTTACGCCCAAGCGCCGCTTGAGACTGAGATGGGGGATGACCCCTTCCTCTTGGATGTCGCGTGGTCGTGGCTTGTCGACGCGCTCGATGCACGCGGGGCGAAGTACACCGCCGCAAGCGGGACAGCGACACGAATTCTCTCCACCGGATTCGGCGAACTCAAGGCCCAGGGCGACGGCGCTCAGGTTGAATTGCGCGCCTCCTGGACCCCTGCGAACTCCGACCTCGCCGCTCATGTGGAAGGCTGGGGTGAGCTATTGTGCATGCTCGCCGGTCTTCCGCCGGCGATTGAGGGAGTGAGCCTGTTGTCTGCGCGCCGAGTAGGACGTGAGTAGCACGGACGAGCACGCCATCGAAGCGACGCCCGCGACTCCCGTTCAGGCTGAACATGTCGAAGTGGATGTCATTGACACCCGCGAGGGCTATCTCGCGGCGGTAGCGGCGATTGCCGCGGGCGAAGGACCTATCGCAATCGATGCGGAGCGGGCATCCGGCTACCGCTATTCGCAACGCGCTTATCTCATTCAGATCTTCCGGAGGGGTTCGGGGACGTTTCTGCTCGACCCACCCGCAATCGGGTCACTCGTCGAATTGAACGACGTGATCGCGGGCGAAGAGTGGATTCTGCACGCAGCCAGCCAAGACCTCACCTGTCTCCGTGAGGTCGGTCTCGACCCCACGTCGCTGTTCGACACCGAGCTGGCGGCGCGACTTGCCGGGCTCCCCCGGGTGGGACTCGGCGCGGTTGTCGAGGACCTCCTGGGCATCCACCTCGCCAAGGAGCACTCTGCGGCCGACTGGTCGACGCGACCGCTGCCGCAGGCATGGCTCGTCTATGCGGCCCTCGATGTCGAACTCCTGATCGATCTGCGTGAAGCTCTCGCCGAAGTTCTCGAGCGAGACGGCAAGACCGATATCGCTCAGCAAGAGTTCACCTCGGTTCTCGAGCGCGACTTTGTCATCGTTCGCCCCGAACCGTGGCGCCGCCTGAGCGGAGTCCACGCCATCCGCGGCGGGCGGAATCTCGCCGTAGCGCGCGAGCTGTGGCAGGCACGCGACGGATACGCTCGTGAAATCGACACAGCGCCCGGACGCCTCGTGCCCGATTCAGCGCTCGTCGCTGCCGCTCGAGTACTTCCCGATACCAAACGTGATCTTGCAAGCCTCAAGGAGTTCACGGGCCGCGCCAGTCGTTCGCAGATCGACAGGTGGTGGAACGCCATCCAACTCGGAATGACGACTGAAGATCTGCCCGTCTTGCGGCCGGCCACCGACACCATGCCCCCGCCACGCGTCTGGTCGGACAAGAACCCTGAGGCTGACAAGCGACTCAAGGCGGCACGAGCCGCAGTCACCGAAATTGCGAACGCGATGTCGATCCCCGTCGAGAACCTCCTCACCCCGGAACTTCTGCGTCGCGTGGCTTGGTCGCCGCCCTCCCCTGCCGACGCCGAGACACTGACAACGGTGCTCCGCGAGCTCGGTGCGCGCGACTGGCAGCTTGACGCAACGGCACAGGTAATTGCCGATGCCTTTGTCGAGGCTAGCCAAACTGTTGAGGACCCTCCCGAGGCTACTTCGTAGGAAGAATCAAACGATTCCCCCACGTAATTTCGCGAGCTTAGGCTGGTGAAACACGCAAGACGATAGTGGAGGCATTGTGGCCCAGAGAGAATCAACGCAGCGAGCCGAAGTCGTATTCGTAGATGGCGTTCGCACCCCCTTCGGCCGGGCCGGAGAAAAGGGGATGTATTGGAACACCCGCGCGGACGACCTCGTCGTCAAGGCCATGATCGGGCTTCTCGAGCGCAACACAAGCATTCCCAAAGATCGCTACGACGACGTCGCCATCGCTGCAACAACGCAGACAGGTGACCAGGGGCTCACGATCGGTCGCTCCGCAGCGCTGCTCGCGGGGTTGCCCAAGTCTGTTCCCGGCTACGCTATCGACCGCATGTGCGCGGGAGGGATGACCTCCGTGACGACCATCGCCGGAGCGATCGGCTTCGGCGCCTACGACATCGGCATCGCCGGTGGCGTCGAACACATGGGCCGTCATCCGATGGGGTCGGGCGTCGATCCGAACCCACGCTTCCTTGCGGAGAAATTGGTCAGTAGCGAAGCGCTCAACATGGGCAACACCGCCGAGCGCATTCACGACCGTTTCCCGAAGCTGACGAAGGAACGCGCCGACAGGTTCGCGTTCGCAAGCCAACACAAGGCCGCGGCAGCCTATGAGAATGGCAAGTTGCAGCCCGATCTGATCCCGGTGGCCACGCGTAGCGAAGCCGGTTGGGGCATGGCCACCCGCGACGAGGCTCTGCGGCCCGAGACCACGCTGGAGGGTCTCGCGGGCCTCAAGACGCCATTCCGACCACACGGTCGCGTTACGGCCGGAAACTCTTCTGGCCTCAACGATGGCGCCACTGCCTCCATCATCGCGAGCGCGGATGCCGCAAAGGAATTCGGTCTTACACCGAAGATGCGGCTCGTGAGCTTCGCGTTTGCCGGTGTCGAGCCCGAGATCATGGGAATCGGACCGGTGCCCTCCACCGAGAAGGCTCTTCGCAAGGCGGGTCTCACAATCGACGACATCGGCCTTTTCGAACTCAACGAGGCATTCGCGGTGCAGGTGCTCTCGTTCCTCGACCACTTCGGAGTGGCGGACGATGACCCTCGAGTGAACCTGTGGGGTGGCGCGATCGCCATGGGTCATCCCTTGGCGTCATCGGGCGTGCGCCTGATGATCCAACTCGCGGCCCAATTCGCCGAGCGCCCCGATGTGCGGTACGGCCTCACAGCCATGTGCGTTGGGCTCGGTCAGGGTGGATCCGTTATCTGGGAGAACCCGAACTACAAGGGAGCCAAATAATGGCAACGACGGCCACCGATTTCGACAAGCTTGCTTCGCTCGATCCGGATGAGGTGATCACGCACTCCTTCGTTCGTGACATCCCCATCTCGGGCGGCAAGGTTCTCGCGCTAGTCACCCTGGACAACGGCAAGGATCACACTCGCCCGAACACCCTCGGACCAAAGACCCTTCTTGAGTTCGCCAGCGTTCTTGATGAGCAGCGGTCTCGCGCGACGCAGGGCGAAATCCACGGGCTCGCGGTCACCGGTAAGCCGTTCATCTTCGCCGCTGGCGCCGATCTGTCCAAAGTCAGCGACATCCCGGACTACGAGACCGGCAAGAAGATGGCCCAACTCGGCCACTGGGCACTCGGCAAGCTCGGCGAGCTCGGCGTTCCCTCGTTCACCTTCATCAACGGGCTCGCGCTCGGTGGTGGCGTCGAGATTCCGCTCAACTCCGACTACCGCACCATCGACAGCTCCGTGCCTGCCTTGGCCCTTCCCGAAGTCTTCTTGGGGATCATTCCCGGCTGGGGTGGCGCATGGCTTCTGCCCAACCTGATCGGTATCGAGAACGCCCTCGAGGTGGTCATCTCCAACCCGCTCAAGAACAACCGGATGCTCCGGGGACCGCAAGCATTCGAGCTCGGGATCGCCGACGCGATGTTCGGACCTGCGACCTTCCTTGAGGAGTCCATCCAGTGGGCCGACGGGGTTATCAACGGAAAGGTCAAGGTCAAACGCCCCCACGAACCGGGCAAGATCGAACGAGTCGCGAAGTGGGACATCGCCATTGGCATCGCTCAGAAGACGCTCGAAAGCCGCATCGGGAAAGTCGCGAAGTCCCCTTACCGAGCCCTTGATCTCCTCAAGGCTGCCAAGAATACTTCCCGCGCCGAAGGCTTTGCCGCCGAAGACGAGGCACTGGCCGATCTCATCTCAGGCGATCAGTTTCACGCCTCGATCTATGCCTTCAACCTCGTGCAGAAGCGGGCAAAGCGCCCCGCCGGCGCTCCGGACAAGGCGCTCGCTCAGAAGGTCACCAAGGTTGGCGTCATCGGCGCAGGTCTCATGGCCCGCCAGTTCGCGCTTCTGTTTGTGCGTCGACTCCAAGTACCCGTTGTGATCACCGATCTCGACCAGACTCGCGTTGACGAGGGCGTCGCCAACATCCACAAGGAGATCCATGACCTGCTCGCAAAGGGTCGAATCTCGCAGGATGAGTCGAACCGACTCGAAGCGCTCGTCAGCGGCACTACCGACAAGGCCGACTTCGCCGACTGCGATTGGGTGATCGAGGCGATCTTCGAGGAGCTCGACGCCAAACAGAAGGTGTTCGCGGATGTCGAACAGTACATCTCCCCCGAGGCGATTCTGGCCACGAACACGTCGTCCCTTTCTGTGGAACAGATCGGCGCGAAGTTGAAGCACCCGGAGCGCGTTGTGGGATTCCACTTCTTCAACCCGGTCGCCGTTATGCCGCTTATCGAGGTCGTAAAGACTCCCCACACCACGGACGTCGCGCTCGCAACCGCAATGGCCACCGCGGCAGCGCTGCGTAAGACCGCGGTGATCACCACCGATACCCCCGGATTCGTGGTTAACCGCATCTTGGCCAAGGTTTTGGGCGAAGCAATGCACGCTGTCGATACCGGAACACCGTTCGAGGTCGTCGAGGAGTCAACCCGTCCGTTCGGGCTCCCCATGACACCGTTCGAGCTGCTGGAGCTGGTCGGTCTTAAGGTCGGCGCCCACGTGCTCGATACACATCACGCGGCGTTCCCTGACCGATTCTTCGAGAGCAAGAACCTGCACAAACTCGCCGAACTTGGGCACATCTTCGAGCGCGACGCCAAGGGGAAGATCAAAGGCATCGACAAGAAGGCGCTCGCGATCGTCGCTGGTGGCACCACACCGATGACGACTGAGGAGCTGCAGAAGCGCATCGAAGACGGCCTAGCCGACGAGATTCACCGGATGCTCGACACCAATGTTGTGGCAGGTGCCGAAGACATCGACCTGTGCCTGATTTTGGGCGCTGGCTATCCCTTCCAGATGGGCGGTGTCACGCCATACCTCGACCGCGTTGGCGCATCCGAGCGTACCTTCGGCGACACCTTCCACCATCCGAAGATTGTCGGGGTGAAGTAGCCGCGCGCTGCCTCGCCGCCGCCTGGCGAAAACGCAGGAGTTTTGGTCGAAATTGCCCGCTGCGAGTTCACGACGGCTGTTCCGCAGCGGATCTCCTGCGTTTTCGACCAGCGTAAGGGCGGTACGGATGTCGCAGACGGTGCGCCACGAGGGCAGCATCGTCTGCGATCGCGCGTTCGATGGCGGCAAGTACCCGTGGCCAGTCCCTGTATAGCTGTCGATAGGTGACGCGAAGAGTACGGTATCCCCACGCCGCCATGACCAGATCGCGGTCGCGATCGCGTTCCCACCCTTCGGGCTCGCCGTGTTGGGAGCCGTCAATCTCCAGAAACGTGTGCGGTCCAAGTTGAAAGTCGAGTCGGAGGCCGCCGACCTCAACTTGCTGAACGCAGCGGATTCCAGCATCCGCGAGCCACAGCCGAGCGAATGTCTCGCCATGTGCTTCGTCTAGGGCGCTGATCAAGTTCCGCCATTCACGCGCTCGCACAGGAGCTAGATCAAATAGGCGATCAAGGGCTTCTGGGCTAATCGCTCGAGCGTGAAGCGCGGCGCCACAGGCAGCGACCGAGATATCCCTACCCTCTGTTCGCAGCACGCTAAGCAATGCTTCTACCACCGTGACCCGCCACGCGCTACGCGCGAGGGTCACCGTCCAATGCACGGTCGCACCATCGCGACGTGACAGCCGCAGCCGACGATCACTTGGATGTCTAAGTCGACTCGACGTGGGCTTGACCGCGACGTGCAACATCGCGGGGCGCGGCACCCGTAGCCCGTAGGACTCGAGCGCAGAGAGCGCGGTCAGCTGTCCCCCCACCCGGACCGCTCGGATACCGAGCTCTGGCGCATCCGGGACCGTGTACCAGCCGTGCCGCACTCGGAGGACACATTTGCGGTCGAGCGCTTGCCTGAGCTGGGCATCCGTGAACCCGAGTGCAAGCAGATCACGGCGTCTCAGGAACAGGCCACGGTCACGGATCGCGCGTTCGACAGGGAGCATTCGTCCACGTTGCCGCGCCCCCAAGTCACGCGGCAGCGCGGACGGCTACCCGTGGAAAGCCGCGCCGCCGCACCGAAAACGCAGGAGAAGTTGCCGCCGAAGCAAGTTTCGGCACTATTCGAGTGCGAGCCGGACCATTTTCCTGCGTTTTGAGTTCGCGCCTCAGGACCCTTGTGCAAGCGAATGTTGGATGTTGCGCCTTTTTCGAACATGTTCAATAATGGCGATATGGGTAAAAGCGAGCAGACACGCCAGGCAATATCTGAGATCGCGCTGCGGTCATTCGCCGAGCGCGGATACGAAGCGACGACGATCCGTCTCATCGCCTCCGAGGCGGGCATCTCCGTCGGAAATGCGTACTACTACTTCCCCACCAAGAACCACATGGTGCAGGAGCTTTACGTGCGGGTGCAGACGGAGCATCGCGACCTCGCACAATCACGGATGCTCGGAGTCACTGATCTCGCACAGCGCCTCGAGATCGTGCTCATGGCCGGGCTCGACTCGCTCGCCTCCTACCATGACTCGGCGCCCGGATTCCTTGCCGCCGCGATTAGCCCGCTGTCGGCGGTGAACCCTCTTTCACCGGAATCGAGTGCCGCGCGAGATATCGTCGTCGGACTGTTCGCTGAGCTCGTGTCGGGATCGACGACGGTAGTCCCGGCGTATCTCAGGGAGCGGCTTCCCGAGGTGCTGTGGCTCGCGTATCTGGGTCTCGCACTGTTCTGGGTGTACGACACCTCGCCGGGGCAGGCTAAGAGCCACCGACTCGTAACGCGGGCAGTGCGGCTCTTCGGCAGCCTCCTGCCGCTCGCAAGGCTTCCGCTGCTACGGGGACCCATCGCGGAAGCGCTCGACATCGTCATCGAGGCGCGATCGTGACCCAACCTAGCCCGGCAGCTCTTGCCCTACTCGCACGTCCCACCTGGTCCGACGTGGCGAGAGGGGCACTCGCGCAGTGGCTCATCTTCGTGCCCCTGCTCAGCGTTCTGCTGTTTCTCGCATGGTTGCCAGACGGTCCCGGCGCGTCGCTCGCAGCACTCTTGTCGCCTCTCTACAGCGCGGCCGTGGGCGCCGTTGTAACTTTCTGCATCGGCGTCCCCCTCGCAAAACTACTCGCTCGACTGCTTGCCAAGACCACCGTCTGGCGCGTCCATCTGGCAGCCTTTCTCGGATTGGGCTTCATCCTCGCCGCACTCATCATCCACCTGTGGATGTTTGCGACGGGATCGTTGTGGGACAGCACCGCGTGGTGGGGCTCAATGTCGACCTTTCTGCCAATCGCATCCGCCGCCGCACTCTCGGTGGGCGCAGGGTGGGGTATCGCGTGGCGACACGCTGTCGTGGCCGAGAGGGTGCTACCGCTCGTCGCGCAGTGACTCACTCACGCTCTCGACCGGCAATGGGCGTGCGACCGGAATCTTGCTGCCGAGCACTTGTGCGACGACATCGCGAGCGATCGCCTGTGGGGTGAGCCCGACCTGCTCAAGAATGAAGTCCCGACTGCCGTGCGGCAGGAATTGGTCGGGGAGTCCGAGCTCGGTGACGGCCGTATCGACACCCGCGGCCCGCAGGTCCTGACGGATACGCGTGCCGACTCCTCCGACGCGAACTCCATCCTCGATCGTAATCACGATCCGGTGCTCGGCCGCAAAGTCGATGACGCTCCGCGCCACGGGCACTACCCAGCGCGGGTCGATCACGGTTGCGCCGATCCCCTGCGCCGCGAGTCGTTCGGCCACCTGCAGGCCAATCTTCGCCATCGGGCCGACCGTCACGATGAGCACGTCTTTGTGGGGCGCCTCACGAAGCACGTCAACACCGTCGGCGGTGCGACGTACCGCGTCATACTCCGTGCCAACGCTGCCCTTCGAGAAGCGCACGACCGTCGGGCCGTCGTCGACGAGTACCGCTTCGCCCAGTTCTTCACGGAGACGTGAGGCATCACGGGGAGCCGCGATCCGGATGCTGGGTACCACCTGGAGGATCGCGAGATCCCACATTCCGTGGTGGCTGGGGCCGTCCGGGCCGGTGACACCTGCCCGGTCGAGCACGAACGTGACGCCCGCCTTGTGGAGTGCGACGTCCATGAGAATCTGATCGAACGCGCGGTTCGCGAAGGTCGCGTACATGGCGACCACCGGATGCAGCCCGCCATACGCGAGGCCCGCTGCAGACGTTACCGCGTGCTGTTCGGCGATTCCCACGTCGAATACCCGCCGCGGAAACCGCTCAGCGAACTTGTACAAGCCAGTGGGTCGCAGCATCGCGGCGGTGATACCGACAAGTCGCTCGTTCCCCTCCGCCAAGTGCACGATCTCGTCAGCAAACACACTCGTCCACGACGGCTTGCTGGCGGTCTCGGTGGGCTCGCCGGTCTCGGGGTCAATCTGGCCAACCGCGTGGAATTGGTCAGCGGTATCGAGAAGGGCCGGCTGATAACCGCGACCCTTCTCGGTAATGGCGTGCACGATGACGGGCGCGCCATAGTTCTTGGCCTGTTCGAGCGCCTCAGTAAGGGCCTTGATGTCGTGGCCGTGCACCGGGCCGAGATATTTGATATCGAGGTTCGAGTAGAGCGCTTCGTTGTTGGTCAACCTCGAGAGGAATCCGTGAGTTCCACCGCGGATGCCTCGGTACAAGGCCCTGCCCGCAGGACCGAGCTTGAAGAACACTTTTCGGCTCGTGGAGTACAGGCTCCGGTACGACCGACGCGTGCGGACGTTGTTGAGGAAGTGAGCCATGCCACCGATGGTCGGGGCATAGGAACGCCCATTGTCATTGACGATAATCACGAGGTTGCGACTGTTGTCATCGCTGATGTTGTTGAGTGCCTCCCACGTCATCCCGCCCGTGAGCGCGCCATCGCCGACGACCGCGACCACATGTCGGTCGGCATGACCGGTCATTGTGTACGCCCGTGAGATGCCATCCGCCCACGAGAGCGAACTCGATGCGTGAGAACTTTCGACAATGTCGTGTGGGCTCTCAGACCGTTGGGGGTAGCCCGCGAGGCCATCCTCCTCGCGCAGTTTGCTGAAGTCCTGGCGGCCGGTGAGCAGCTTGTGGACGTAACTTTGGTGCCCCGTGTCGAACACGATGGCATCGTGAGGAGAGTCGAACACCCGATGCATGGCAATGGTCAATTCAACGACGCCTAGGTTGGGGCCAAGGTGTCCACCGGTCTTCGAAACCTCTCGAACGAGAAACTCCCGCACCTCGGCCGCGAGCTCAACAAGCTGCTTCTGCGACAACGAATCGAGGTCCCTCGGACCGTGAATTTGGTCAAGCAGAGTCATACTCCGACCCTACGCCACGACGTCGCGCAGCACCGCCTAGACGAGGCTCCGCAGCACGTACTGAAGGATGCCACCGTTGCGGTAGTAGTCCGCCTCCCCAGGTGTGTCGATGCGGACAATCGCGTCGAACTCAATGGGCGACTTCCCCGTGGGCGAGTGTTCGCTCGGAGTGGCTGTGACATGAACGGTCTTCGGCGTCACGCCCTCGTTGAGCTTCTCGATCCCCGTGATGTCGAAGATCTCCGTGCCATCGAGTCCGAGGCTGTCGGCGGTCTGCCCGGTCGGGAACTGAAGCGGGATGACTCCCATGCCGATGAGGTTTGAGCGGTGAATGCGCTCGAAGCTCTCGGTAATAACCGCCTTGACGCCCAGCAAGCTCGTGCCCTTTGCCGCCCAGTCTCGGCTTGAGCCCGAACCGTACTCTTTGCCGCCAAGGACGACGAGTGGGATGCCCGCACTCTGGTAGTTCTGGCTCGCGTCGTAGATGAACGCCTGGTCACCAGCAGCACTCGTGAAGTCGCGCGTGTAGCTGCCCTCAACGTTATCGAGGAGCTGGTTGCGCAACCGGATGTTGCCGAAGGTCCCCCGAATCATCACCTCGTGGTTGCCGCGCCGGGATCCGTAGGAGTTGTAGTCCTTGCGGTCGATGCCGTGCTCGTCCAGGTATTTTCCTGCTGGGCTATCGGCCTTGATGGAACCGGCCGGGCTGATGTGGTCGGTGGTTACCGAATCCCCGAGCTTCGCGAGGGCGCGCGCCCCATGGATGTCGGTGACCGGCGAGGTCTCGAGCGTCATGCCGTCGAAGTACGGGGGCTTGCGCACGTAGGTGGACTCGGAGTCCCATTCGAACGTGGAGCCTTCTGGCGTCGGAAGGGAGCGCCAACGCTCGTCGCCGTCGAACACCGCCGCGTACTGGGTGTCGAACATCCCGGTGTCGATCGACGTATCGATGGTGCGCTGCACCTCGGCAGAGTCGGGCCAGATGTCCTTGAGGAAGACGTCGTTGCCTGCGGCGTCCTGGCCGAGGGCATCCGTGTCGAAATCGAAATTCATCGTTCCCGCCAGCGCGTAAGCGATGACGAGAGGAGGCGACGCGAGGTAGTTCATCTTCACGTCAGGATTGATGCGACCCTCAAAGTTGCGGTTTCCCGAGAGTACGGCCGTGACCGCGAGGTCGCTCTCGTTGACTGCTGCCGAAATCTCGTCGAGGAGGGGGCCGGAGTTGCCGATGCAGGTGGTGCATCCGTAGCCGACCGTGTAGAAGCCCAGAGCCTCGAGGTCGTCGGTGAGGCCAGCTTTCGCGTAGTAGTCGGTGACCACTTTGGAACCGGGTGCAAGCGTGGTCTTGACCCACGGCTTGGCCTTGAGCCCCTTCTTCGCTGCGTTTCGAGCGAGCAGACCCGCCGCGAGCATGACGCTCGGGTTGGACGTATTCGTGCATGACGTGATGGCAGCGATCGCAACTGCGCCGTGGTCGAGCGTGAACTCGGTTCCGTCAGCAAGCGCGACCTTTGTCGGCTTGGATGCGCCACTCGGGGCGCTACTGACGTGCGAGTGTGCGAGCTCGTGAGCGGTGTCTTCGTCTTGAGGAGTGAAGCCGACCGGGTCGGACGCCGGGAAAGTGGCCTCGACTGCTTCGTCAACGTGGGACATGGAGACGTCGGCATAGTTGCCGAGATCGATCTCGAACTGGCTCTTTGCGTTGGTCAGTTCGATGCGGTCTTGAGGGCGCTTGGGGCCTGCGATCGAAGGAACGACGGTCGCGAGGTCGAGCTCCATGTACTCGCTGTAGCTGGCCTCCTTCGACGGGTCGTGCCACAAGGACTGAAGCTTGCTGTACTGCTCGACAAGCGCCACCTGCTCCTCGCTGCGACCGGTGAGGCGAAGGTAGTCGAGGGTGACATCATCGATCGGGAACATTGCGGCCGTCGAGCCGAACTCGGGGCTCATGTTGCCGATCGTGGCACGGTTGGCCAGTGGAACTTGGGCCACGCCTTCGCCATAGAACTCGACAAACTTGCCGACGACGCCCTGCTTGCGCAGCATCTGGGTGATAGTGAGCACCACATCGGTGGCAGTTACCCCTGCCGGGATCGCCCCTGAGAGCTTGAACCCAACGACCTTCGGGATGAGCATCGACACTGGCTGGCCCAACATTGCGGCTTCTGCCTCGATGCCGCCCACACCCCAGCCCAGCACACCGAGCCCGTTCACCATCGTGGTGTGGGAGTCCGTACCAACGCAGGTGTCAGGGTACGCGCGAAGCACGCCGTCAACGGTGCGCGGGAAGATCACCTTCGCGAGGTGCTCGATGTTGACTTGGTGCACGATGCCAGTGCCGGGCGGGACAACTTTGAAGTCATCGAACGCGGTCTGGCCCCAGCGCAAGAACTGGTAGCGCTCCCCGTTTCGCTCGTACTCGAGTTCGACGTTGCGCTCGAGAGCATTTTCGGTGCCGAACAGGTCTGCGATCACCGAATGGTCGATCACCATCTCAGCGGGCGATAGCGGGTTGATCTTTGTCGGATCGCCGCCGAGTGCAGCCATCGCCTCACGCATTGTGGCGAGGTCGACGATGCACGGAACGCCCGTGAAGTCCTGCATCACGACACGGGCCGGCGTGAACTGGATCTCGGTGTCAGGTTCGGCGGTGGGCTGCCAGCCGCCGAGCGTCTCGATCTGCGCCTTCGTTACGTTGGCTCCGTCTTCGGTGCGCAAGAGGTTCTCGAGAAGCACCTTGAGGCTGAAGGGGAGCTTGTCGAAGCCTGGGACGGCATCGATCCGGAACACCTCGTAGTCGGTCGACCCGACCGTGAGGGTGTCTTTCGACCCAAAGCTGTTCACTGCTGACATGTCGTCTCCCTTGCTGACCTACGTGCAATCCTTGCGGCCCACCTGACTCGCGGCTAGCAAGGCAAGCCTAAGACCGTGGCGCTCGATACGTCCGCGGCACTGCCACCGGAAAGTATCTTGATATCAAGATACTTTAGCACTACACCCGGTCGTAGATGAGTCCGCGCCGCCGGGCGTTTCGGTAGAACAGTTCGATGGCTACCGCCCCGAGAGCACCCGCGACCACACCGATCGCAAGGGGTGGCTCGACACGCAGCGGCATGGCAAAGAAGTCGCGCGCGAACGGCACGGATACTGCGAAGAGGAAGATTGCGAGCATCGAGGCCAGAAGCAGTGCTCGCCAGCCGTCGAGCGGTCTCGTCAGCACGGAGAGTACCCAGAACGCCGTTATCCAGAGGCCGATCGTCGTAATCGCCCTTGCTTGATCGGGATCCGTGACCGTGCGCGCTAGCGCGTAGGCCCCGATCGTGACCGTCGCCGCTATGAGCCCGGTGGGGGCGGCATAACGCAACAGCCGACCGAGGATGCCCGGATGGTAGATCCGCCGGTTCGGGGCGAGTGCGAGGAAGAACGCCGGAATTCCGATCGTAAGCGTGGATACCAGAGTGAGTTGACGTGGCAGAAAGGGGAACTGCCACAGCAGCAACGCGAACACGATGGCAAAACTGATGCCGTACACGGTCTTCGCGAGAAACAGGCTGGCCACCCGCTCCACATTTGCAATCACTTGCCGGCCGTATGCGAGAACACTCGGCAACTGCGCGAACTCGTTGTTCAGCAACACGACTCGAGCGACCGCCTTTGATGCGCTGGTCCCCGAGCCCATAGCGATGCCGAGATCGGCGTCTTTGATGGCCATCGCGTCGTTCACTCCATCGCCGGTCATTGCGACGGTATGACCGTCCTCCTGCAAGACCCGAACGATCGCTCGCTTCTGATCGGGACTCACCCGGCCGAAGATGCTGTGGGCCTCTAAAGCTGCGCGCAAGTCCGCATCGTTGGACAGGGTAGAAGCGTCGATCGACGTCTCCCCCACTCCGAGTCCTTCGGCGAGGGCTGCCACTGTGACGGGGTTGTCACCCGAGATGATGAGGCACCGCACGCCCTGCTCGGCGAAGAAGGTGAGGGTGGCCGCCGCATCCGGCCGAATGGTTTCTCCGAAGAGCAATACTGCGACCGGAACTACCGATCCGAGGTCGAGATCGTCGGGATCGGGCAACGATGCAACCCGGGCCAGGGCGAGCGTTCGGTGCCCTACCGCAGCGTGTCGGGCGGCATGCGCCGCGGCATCCGGATGCCCGGCAAGAACGCGTTCGGGAGCACCGAGCACCCACGCGGTCTGCTCACCATTGCTGATGCACTCGAGTGCGCTGAATGCTCGGCTGCTGGCAAAGGGAAGCCGTTGGCCGACTCGGGCACCCATCTCAGGGAAGCTCTCAGTGAGTGATCGGGCCGTCGCGTTGGCCTCGTCCACGCGAGCGAAGAGAGAAAGCGCGGCCTCCATATGGTCGTCACTTCCGAACGAATCTGCGCGCAGGTACGCGACATCGCCGCTCGTGAGAGTTCCAGTTTTGTCGAGGCACAGCACGTCGACACGGGCGAGAATCTCGACCGCGGCGAGTTCCTGAATCAAGACTCGCTGCCGAGCGAGCCGAATCGCGGCGACACCGAACGCGAGGCTGATAAGTAGTACGAGACCTTCGGGGATCATGCCGACGACACTCGCAACAATCCCGATGAGGGTCTCGCGCCAGCGACCGTCGATGAACGACTGCACATCGAATCGCCCAGCAAGAAACTGGCTACCCACTGCGACCAGGACGATCGGTCCGAGCAGCCAAGAGATATAGACGAGAATCCGGTTGGTTGCCGTCCGCAACTCGGAGCGAGCCAGCGAGTGCCGACGAATTTCGGCCGTCAGCCGATTGGCGTAGGAAGCTGCGCCGACCGCGGTGACGACCGCATGACCCGTACCCGATGACACCAGCGCCCCCGAGAGCACCGTGTCGCCGGAGCCACGGATAATCGGTTCAGACTCCCCGGTGAGGAGCGACTCGTTGACGGTGAGATCGACCGCATCGAGCACCAGCGCATCAGCAACGACCTGGTCGCCCGACCGGAGCACAACCGTGTCGCCCAAGACCAGGTCATCCGGATGCACGAGCACAACCTCGCCGTCGCGGAGCACCGCCACGATGGGCGAGGCAAGCAGGGCGAGCCGATCAAGGGCGAGCTTCGCGCGCAGTTCCTGAACGATGCCGATGAGCGAATTGGCGACCACGACCAGGTAAAACAATCCATCACGCAGATCACCGAAAAGCGCAATCGCCACAAAGCAGACCGTGAGAATGCCGTTGAACAGCGTGAACACGTTGTCCCGGATGATGTGCCACAGCGGGCGGGAGGTAGTTCGTTTCGTCGCGTTCGTCTCGCCTCGAGCGACGCGTTCCGCTACCTCAGTCTGACTGAGGCCGCGCATAGACCGTACGCACGAGCAACCACGTTACCCAGAGCATCGCGGCGTACAGCGGCACTCCGAGGAGAAGCTTCAGGGCCGCCAGTGCGCCGGTGTTCTCGGCAAAGTAGAGCGGGAGCTCAACACCGAGGCGCACTGCAAACAGGCCACACCAGAGCAGCGTTGCGATAAGAGCTACTCGGAACTTCGCCTTGTCGCCGCGCCACGCGGAACCCTCACTCCGGATGAGGGACACGATGACGCCGATCAGCGGCCAGCGCACGGCCACGCTGAGGATGAGAGCGAGCAGGAATGCGCCATTGATGAAGAAGCCAAGAACGAAGTTGTCCTCGGCTCGCCCGGTGATCAGCGCAAACCCGGCCGACAGCGCCACACCGAGCACGCCTACGAGAGCAGAACTCCACGGGGTACGAGTGATCGCCCGGACCACGACAAAAATGACAGCCAGCGCCACAGGAATCGAGACCGAGAGAAAGAGATCTTGCGTGACGGTGAAGATGATCAGGAAGGCAAGGCCCGGGAGGATCGATTCAACAAGCCCTCTGGCCCCGCCCATCGCCGCGAGCAAAGCTCCCGCGCTGGGCGCCTCGCCCGGCTGCACCGCACCGAAACCGGAGTTCTTCGCGGCAGCAGCGAGGCTCTCGCCCAGCGGCTTCAGGTTGGGGTCGTCGCCCGGGTTCGTTTCGCTCATGCCTGCTCCGTCGGCGATCCGGTCGCTGGCATGTGCAGCGGGATGAGATCTCGTGGGGGCATCGGCGTCGTGCCGCGAACGACCACAATCGAACGAAACAGGTCTTCCACCTTGGCCGCGGCCTCCGGATTCGTGGCGCCTTCGCCCGCGATCACGCCGCGGAGGAACCATCGCGGACCATCCACGCCGACAAATCGAGCGAGACGGCTGCCCCAGGGTTGCCCCGCCGCAACGGGAATCTCCGCGAGAACCTCTGGTCCAAACTTTCCGGAGATGATCCGAGTGGTGCCACCCTGCTTCTTGATCTGCTCGACGATTTGCTCACGGATCTCATGCCAGAGTCCGCTGTTCCGCGGCGCCGCGAACGGCTGCACCTGAAGAGTCGAGCCCGCATAGTCGAGACCAACGGCAACGACGCGCTTGCTGCCATCCTCGACCTCGAGACGCAGCTGAAGCTCCGGGCGTGGCAGTATTTTCACTCCACCGAGATCGACATAGGGGCGAACCGCGTTCGCCTCGCTCTCGTCAAGCGGACCAGCGGTGGCACGGTCGACGGGCGCCGACTTCGGGTGTTCGCCCGGGTTCGCTCCCGGTTCGATTGCGTCGCTCACATGACTCCTTTTTCTTCAATGCCGCTGCCCTTGGCGATCCCCGTCGAGCCGAAGCCCGACTCGCCGCGATGACTTCCCGGAAGCGTCTGCACCGGGATAAACCTCGCCCGTGACACGGGCATCACGATGAGCTGGGCAATGCGATCGCCCACCTCGATCGAGAATGGATGCTCGGCGTCGGTGTTCAGCATGGTGATGCGAATCTCACCTCGGTAGCCGGCGTCTACCGTGCCAGGACTATTAACGATCGTGATGCCCGACTTCGCCGCGAGGCCCGACCGTGGCACGACGAAGGCGACGTAGCCATCAGGCAATGCAATCGACACACCGGTATTGACAGTGGCACGAGAACCGGGCGCCAGTACGAGTGATTGCGCCGAGTGCAGATCGGCACCGGCATCCCCCGGGTGCGCGTATACCGGCACCTCACCGGACGCAATGAGCACCTCGACGTTCTCGACCACGTGATGAGGGTAGTGCAGAACTCTGTACCCGCCGTAAACACTGCGGAAGTCGGTGTCTAATAGGAGGTGTGATCCACTACCGCGAACGACTCTGGCCCGCACCGTGGCTGTTCATCAGCACCGCCTTGGTCATTCCCGCCAGCTTGCTGGTCTTTCTCCCGATCAATGGCACCGTGGGTGTGATCGTTGCACTCGTCTTGTACCTCGGGTGCGTGGGACTTCTGATGCTGGGCTCCCCAGTTCTCGAAATCACCGACACCGAATTCGTGGCGGGCAAGGCCCACCTGCCGCTCGCGCTCGTTGGCGCCACCGAGGGCTTCACCACCGATGCCGCCAGGCTCGAGCGCGGACAGCGTCTCGACGCTCGCGCCTACCTCGTGATTCGCGGGTGGATAGACCCCGTCCTCAAGGTATCCGTCGAGGACGAAGCAGATCCCGCTCCCTACTGGCTCGTGTCGACGAGGAATCCGTCGTCACTCGCGGCGGCGCTCGAGACCGCTACGCAGCGCACTCGAGGCAAATAGCCCCGAGCTTGGTGGTGTGATCGATCTGCGAGCGGTGCTTGACCAGGAAGCAACTGACACACGTGAACTCGTCGGCTTGCGCCGGAAGCACGACCACATCGAGATCGAGATCGGAGAGATCAGCGCCGGCAAGTTCGAAGCTTCCGGGATTGTCGGAATCGTCGTTGTCGATCGATCCAGAGGTCTTGTCCGGAACGCGCTCCTTGAGTGCCTCGATCGACTCTGAGTCGTCGTCGGTCTTACGCGGTGCGTCGTAATCGGTTGCCATTCTCATCCAGTTCTGTCAGCGTCACTTTTTACATCGGTAACGAAATCCGCGCACAGTTTGCATGAATCCAATCGGAATAGCAAACCATCGGTGGGCGAGCGCCTACGCGCATCCCGTGCAACTTGCGGCACGCCCGTTCTATTCCCGGGATAACACCCCCGCGCGTGCCATTCTTGACGGGAAACTCACGGCTGGAGGGCTTGTCAGTATGCAGGACCTGCGTGTTATCGGAGTCGAGAATGGGGCCCTTCTCGTCGCCACGGATGACGGAACGCGCTTCCGTATCCCCATTGACGAGGCGCTGCACGCCAAGCTCCGTCAGAGTGTCCCCGACCAAGGCACCGGGCCGAAACTCTCACCCCGGGAAATTCAGAGCCACATCCGATCCGGAATGTCGGCGCAGGATGTCTCAGCGATCACGGGCGCGCCGCTGGAGTACATCCAACGATTCGAGGGTCCGGTTGTTGCGGAGCGGGAGTACGTCGTGACCTCAGCGCTCGCCGTATCTGTGCGTACTGCCGGGGATACGGATCCACTGAGCCAGTCGCGCACCTTCGGTACGGCCATCCGTGAGCGACTTCATGAACTCGGCGCCATCAACGAGCGCTGGGCCAGTTGGAAGGAAGCTACCGGGTGGGTGGTGAAGCTCGCCTTCACTGCCAACCAGATCGATCACGACGCGCGCTGGCAGTACGACCCGAAGAAGTCTGCGCTATCGCCACTCAACAATGAGGCAATCACACTCTCGCAACAGGGTGAGGCCGCCGGTGCACTCATGCCGCGCCTGCGGGCCGTCACCGAAACAGAGCCCGACTCGAGTCGGTTCGACAGTGGCGCTTTCGCACTGAGCGATTCGCAGCAGTTTGCGCCGGAACCCGTGAACATTGCCCGTCCACGGGCCGAGGAGCGCGAAGCCAACCACGGCAACCAAACCGCCGACCTGCTCGAGGCACTGCGCCGAAGGCGCGGTGAACGGGAGTCCGCGACCTTCGACGATTACGAAGATTCGCGTGCGGCCCACCCCTCCACAGGGTCGATCCGTATCGTCGATGTCGCGGCGGAAGCGCCGACGGACGAATCGAAGCCGCGTCAGACCGCTCCTCAACCCCGCGTGGGCTCGAAGAAGGGTCGCGCCTCAATGCCGAGCTGGGACGAGATCGTCTTCGGGGCTCGGCCGGATGACGACCCCGCCTAGCGAGCGAAAGCCCCGAAGCGCAGCAATGGAACGCGGAGTTCCGCTGGCGACCACGATCCGTGCTGGCCGACCATCGATCGACCTGGTGGATTGGCGAGGCGCCCGTCGTAATAGGCGACAGCTTTCCGGGCCGCGACCAGGAGGTCGCCGATGCGTGGAAGTACCTCGGGCCGAACCGTGCCGAACCATCCCGCAGCAACGGCTTCGTCCCGTGTGAGCACCCAGGCACGATCACCCTCGGACTCGCGCCATCGCTCCGCCAACGCGGTGAGATCGGTGCCGGGTTCGAGGTGCAATTGCAGACAGCGCGGCTCCCCCGCGATGAAACGCACCCCGTCGAGCAAGGGTCCGTGGGGCACGAGCACCTGTGAGTGTTGGGGGATGTCGACGATGCCGTGATCTGCGGTGACGAGTACACCGTCGCGCGGGCCGAGCGCTTCAGTAAGGCTCCGGACCGCGGCATCCGTGGTCTCGAACGCGTTCAGCCACTCGTCGGAATCACGACCATGTCCGTGCGCCGCCTGATCGAGTTCGGGCACATACACATACACGAGACGGCGCCCAGGACGCTTGAGCTCGATTGCTGCGCGGTCAAGCCGCTCGGCGATTGTCGCCGCGGGCACATAACGAGCCCCGCGCAGCACCGCGCGAGTGAATCCCGAGTCCATATAGCGCTCGGGGCCAATTGCGAGCGCTTCGAATCCTTCGGCGACCGCAGTCTCGAAAAGCGTGGGCACAAGCTGCCAGGTCGCCGGGTTGAGTCGGTCATCCCAGCCCGACAGTTGATTGACGACCCGATCGTGTTCCGGGTCGAGCACCGTGTATCCGACCAACCCGTGCTGGCCGGGGCAAACGCCCGTGGTCAACGAAGCCAGCGCGGCCGCGGTCGTCGTCGGGAAACCGGACTCGATTACCGCTTTCGCCGTGAACGCGCTGGACATGGTGCGGGCGTGACCGGATCTCGCCTTGAGCATCTCCGCACCGAGTCCATCGACGAGCACGACGACGGCGTTATCGACCGGCGGAAGAGTCAGCCGATTTGGTTCTTGGCGGATCGAATCCAGGCAACTTTTCATTACGTCGGCAAGGCTCAGCCCGTCAGTTTTGAGCGCCGGTAGCATGGGGGCAATCTTATGGCTACTCCCGCAGACCCCACCCCAACCGCCCCTTCAGGCGAGCGCATCGAAGACGTCGATGTCTCGACCGAAATGCAGGGCTCGTTCCTCGAATACGCGTACTCGGTTATCTACTCCCGCGCTCTTCCCGATGCTCGTGACGGGCTCAAGCCGGTACAGCGCCGCATCCTGTATCAGATGTCGGAAATGGGGTTGCGCCCCGACCGCGGGCACGTGAAATCCTCCCGCGTCGTCGGCGAAGTGATGGGAAAGCTGCACCCACACGGCGACGCGTCGATCTATGACGCGATGGTTCGCCTAACTCAAGAATTCGTGCTGCGTGTTCCCCTTATTGACGGGCACGGCAACTTCGGCACGCTTGACGACGGCCCCGCTGCCCCGAGGTATACCGAAGCTCGCCTGCACGCAACGGCACTGGCTCTCACCGAGAACCTCGATGAGGATGTCGTCAACTTCATCCCGAACTACGACAACCAGTTCATGCAGCCCGAGGTGCTCTCGGCTGCGTTTCCGAACCTCTTAGTGAACGGAGCCAGCGGCATCGCCGTCGGCATGGCCACGAACATGGCGCCGCACAACCTCATCGAGGTGGTCGCCGCCGCCCGGTATTTACTCGAGAATCCGGACGCCTCGCTCGAAGACCTCATGGCCTTCGTGCCCGGGCCCGACCTGCCAACCGGCGGCACGATCGTCGGCCTCGACGGCATCAAGGATGCCTACGCGACGGGTCGCGGTGCCTTCAAGACCCGGGCCCGAGTCTCGGTCGAATCCATCACAGCACGCAAGACCGGCCTCGTCGTCACCGAATTGCCCTTCCTCGTCGGCACCGAGCGCGTCATCGAGAAAATCAAAGACGGCGTCAACGCCAAAAAAATCAACGGCATCTCCGACGTGACCGACCTCACCGACCGCAAGCACGGCATGCGTCTCGTGATCGGGATCAAGACGGGGTTCAGCCCGGATGCCGTACTCGAGCAGCTCTATCGCCTCACGCCCCTCGAAGACAGCTTCTCGATCAACAATGTTGCCCTCGTCAACGGTGGCCCCCAGACGCTCGGCCTCAAGGAACTGTTGCGCGTCTACCTCGATCATCGACTCGAGGTTGTCCGTCGACGCAGCGAGTTCCGGCTGGCCCGCCGACGGGAACGCCTCCATCTGGTTGAGGGGCTTCTCATTGCGATCCTCGACATCGACGAGGTTATTCAAGTCATTCGCCAGTCGGACGACGGCGAGCAGGCACGCATTCGACTTATCGACGTTTTCGACCTGAGCGATCTGCAGGCCGAATACATTCTCGAACTTCGCCTGCGCCGCCTCACAAAGTTCAGCCGCATCGAACTCGAGGCCGAAGCTGACAAGCTTCGCGCCGAAATCGCGTTTCTCGAAGGGCTCCTTGCCGAACCGGCACGCATCGCCCAACTCGTCTCGGATGAGCTCGAGGAAGTTGCAGAGAAGTTCGGTACCCCGCGACGTACCTTGCTCACCGAGGCACGGGGAGTTCCGATTTCCGCGGCCGCGGCTCGCAAGTCGACTCCGGTGCTGGAGATCGCGGATGCCCCGTGCGAGGTGCTGCTCTCCACGACCGGTCGCGCGATCCGCGTGGACGTGAACGAGGAAGGGTCCACCACGGTGACGCGGCGCCGTTCAAAGCACGACGCGATCCGTTCCCGTGTCACGACGACGAGTCGCACCGAGATCGGAGCGGTCACGAACCTGGGCCGCCTCATCCGGTTCACGGCGGTTGACCTGCCGAGCGTTCCTGCGAACTCCATCCAACTTGCCGCCGGGGCGAAGATCAACGAGTACCTCGCCATCGGCGCGAAGGAACGAGTACTGGGCTTCGTCTCGCTCGACTCGGACCGACCGATTGCCATCGGCACCCGTCAGGGCGTGGTGAAGCGCGTGTCACCCGGCGGATATCCATCGAGGCCCGACTTCGAGCTCATCGCCCTCAAGCCCGGTGACGAAATTGCAGGAGTTTCGCAGGGAAGTGACGCCGAAGAACTCGTTTTCGTGACATCCGACGCGCAACTCCTGCGTTTTTCGGCCAGCGCCGTGCGCCCCCAAGGCGTGAGCGCCGGTGGGATGGCCGGGATCAACCTCTCGGCGAAAGCGACAGCGATCTTCTTCGGATCCATCGACCCGGGCGTCGAGAACGTCGTCGCAACCGTCTCGACCTCCATGACCACCATCGCGGGCGCAGACCCGGGTCGCGCAAAGGTGTCGGCGATCGCCGAATTCCCTGCCAAAGGCCGCGCCACCGGAGGCGTTCGCGCACACTCCTTCCTCAAAGGCGAAGATGTGCTCGGTACGGCCTGGGTAGGTCGCTCCCCTGCCATGGCTGTCGGTACGGATGGCTCGGTCCGCTCGCTCCCGGACGTTGGCGCCAAACGTGACGCCTCGGGAGCCCCCCTTGACGGCGTCGTGGGATCGATCGGCGAGAGCGTCTAGCCACGACCCGCGAAAAATGGCTGTGCGCGAGCGAACCTCGACGATTGACAGGCCGAAAGACAGTGGTAGGTTGCATAGATAGTAAAGTTTCCTAACCACGCTGGGGTAGCTATGGCACTGCCTATCGAAAGTACTCCCACCCCCGCCACGCCGGGGCTTCTTCGGTCGATCAATGACAGGGTCGTTCTTGAGCTACTCCTCGAGCACGCAACCCTGAGTCGCGGGGACGTGAGGCGTCTCACCGGCGTATCGAAGCCAACAGCCTCACAGCTCCTCACTCGGCTGGAGGAGAGCGGTCATGTGATTCAAAACGGCGTGGAGGAGCACAACAGGGGTGGACGAGCCTCAGCCATGTACCAGCTCAATCCTCGCGCCGGGTTTGCTGCCGCGATCAATGTCACCGCTGCCGGCAGTCACGCGTCGGTCGCAGATCTGGCTGGCTCGGTGCTCGGGGAGCATCGAGACTTCGGCGAACCGCGACCCGCCAGCGCAATCGCCTCCCTAGCGCTGGCACTCGCCACCGCAGAATTGACCATGAGCGACCTATCGTCGATTGTCGTGAGTGTGCCCGGCTCCTACGACCCCGATGCCGACACTCTGCGATTCGCCGGACACCTTCCGCACTGGCAGGAACCCGGGTTGGTCTCGTGGCTCGAAACCGCCACCGGTGTCGACTGCCACATCGAGAATGACGTCAACGTCGTGGCAATCGCAGAACGGCAGATCGGTGCGGTCCGCGGCCAGAAAGACTTCTTCCTGCTGTGGAGCGACGAAGGTATCGGTGGAGCGCTCATGCTCGGCGGTGGCATCCATCGAGGAAGCACCGGAGGTGCAAGTGAGGTCGCGTTCCTGCTCGTGCCCGGGGTTCCGATCGTGCGCAATCCCGCACGGGAGAATCATGGTGGGTTCGATGATCTCGCTGGCGCTGCGCAGGTAGTCGCGCTCGGCGCACAGCACGGGATTCACGAGGCAACCGCCCCCGAGGTCGTTGCGGCTGCCGTTGCCACCGGCGCTCACGAGTTCCTGTCGGAACTCGCTGGTCGGTATGCCCTGGGACTGGCATCGATCATTGCCCTCATCGATCCCCCCGTCATCGTTCTCGCCGGGGCAGTCTTGAGTGCAGGCGGTCCTGAGCTGCTCACCCTCATCCGCGATCACGTCGAAGTGGTCGCTATCCGAACTCCTCGCTTCGTTCTGGGCGCGGTAGTCGACGATCCGGTCGCTGCGGGAGCGCTCCTCGTGAGTCTGAACCACACCCGGAACGCGGTGTTCAGTACATGAAGATCGCAATCGTCGGAGGGGCATCCACCTACACCCCGGAGTTCGTCGACGGCCTAGCGCGTCTCGAGCTCCCGGTGTCCGAGCTCGCACTCACCGATCCCGATGGCGAACGCCTCGCGATCGTTGCCGAATTCTGCCGACGGATTCTCGCCCGCGCCGGAAGCAACTGTCGGATCACGACAACCCCGTCCCTCGAAGAAGCCGTAACGGACGCCACCGCTGTACTCCTCCAGCTTCGGGTCGGCGGTCAAGCCGCCCGTCATCGTGACGAGACTTGGCCTCTCGAATGCGGATGCATTGGCCAGGAGACCACTGGCGCCGGGGGTCTTGCCAAAGCGATGCGGACGGTTCCCGTCATTTTGGGAATCGCGCAGCGGGTTCGCAATATCAACCCGCAGGCGTGGATCGTCAACTTCACCAATCCGGTCGGGATCGTTACTCGGGCCCTCGTGGACGACGGACACCGCGCGATCGGACTCTGCAACGTGGCCATCGGCCTGCAACGATTCGTCGCGGGCCTGCTGCAGGTGTCGCCGGCTGCGGTCGAACTCAACCATGTGGGGCTCAATCACCTCAGCTGGGAAACGGATGTCTCGGTCTCGGGCGAGTCAGTGCTGGACGATCTACTGACCAAATTCGGCACCGAACTCGCTGAGGAAATCGAATTGCCGATTTCGCTGCTTCGTTCCGAGCGGTTCTTGCCCTCGTACTATTTGCGGTTCTTCTACCAGCACGATCAACTCGTGCGAGCTGGCCACGAGCAGCCGACCAGGGCATCCGCAGTAGCAGTGATCGAGCGCGAACTCCTCGAGCTGTACGCCGACCCAGCACTGGACGTCAAGCCGGAGAAACTCACTCAACGGGGCGGAGCGTACTACTCCGAAGCCGCAGTAGCACTCCTCGGAGCGCTTCTGGGCGAGGATGCCCCGTCACGGCAGGTGGTGAACGTCAGAAACGGCGGTATCTTGCCGTTCCTTTCGGACTCCGCGGTGATCGAAGTTTCTGCGCTCGTGGGACCAGCCGGCCCTACAGCACTAGAGGTCGGACCGGTGCCGCCTCTCGTCGCAGGGCTCATCGCGCACACCTCGGCCTACGAGGAATTGGCCCTTGACGCGGCCCGCCACGGCGGACGAGATCGCGTCGTCAGGGCTTTGCTCGCGCATCCGCTTGTCGGTCAACTCGATAGCGCGGATGCTCTTGCGGACCGACTGATCGCTGAGAACGCCTCGTGGCTCGGGTGGGCCCAGTGACTCCAGCAGAGAGCACGATCCTCGCGATCGACGGAGGCAACAGCAAGACCGACATCGCCATCGTGCGCGGGGACGGCACGCTCCTGCGTCGGGCGCGGGGTGGCCCCTTCGTTCCCCACCTGATTGGGCCAGTAGCCGCTGTGGCCTCACTTGCGCCAGCCATCCTTGAGGCTCTGGGCGAGCTCGGCCGAGTTGATCACATCGCGGCCTACCTTGCCAACGCGGACCTTCCGATCGAGGAAGCGCGTATTCGGGATGCGATTTCCGCCCACCACTGGGCGACGACCGTTCTCGTCGAGAACGACACGGTGGCGCTGCTGCGCGCAGGCACTGATTCACCGAACGCGGTAGCTGTCGTCTGTGGAGCAGGGATCAACTGTATTGCCGTGGCCGATGACGGACGACGCATCCGCTTTCCCGCACTCGGGCGCATCACGGGAGACTGGGGCGGCGGCGTGAGCCTCGCCAAAGAGGTGCTGTGGTCGACCTCCCGTGCCGAAGACGGACGGGGTCCGGCCACCGCGCTCGCGGCACGAGTCGCTGAGCACTTCGACCGACCTACTGCCGTTTCGGTCTCCGAGGCGATCCACCTCGGTGACATCGATCGCGAGCGCAGCCACGAACTCATTCCGATCTTGTTCGATGCTGCCGCGCTTGGCGATCCCGTCGCTCTCGGTCTCGTTCAACGACAGGCTGCCGAGATCGCACTCATGGTGTCGGCCAGTTTGAACCGGCTCGGGCTCGTCGAGGTCGAGACGGACATCGTCCTGGGTGGGGGCATTCTCGGCTCACGGCATCCGACTCTCTTGGACGCAGTCCGAGCGGACCTCGCGACCGCGGCACCACGAGGACGCATCACGATCTTTGAGGGTGTGCCGGTGATCGGGGCCGCCCTGCTCGGGATCGAACAGGTGTGGGCCGAGGACCGCGGCGTGGCGCGGAGTGCTGCGCTGGAGAAGGTAAGACAACAGTTTGGAGCAGCACGTGGCTGAGATTCGTTGGGGACTCGTCGGAACTGGATTCTGGGCACGGGAGACTCACGCTCCGTCCATCGTCGCTACGCCGGGGGTCGATTTGCGGTCAGTGTGGGGTCGGGACCCCGACGCAACCGCCGTCGTCGCCGCCGAGTTCGGTGCACAGCCCTTTTCCGACGTTGACGCTTTTCTCGACTCGGTAGACGCCGTGAGCTTTGCCGTGCCACCGCACGTACAGAGCGACATTGCCCTCCGCGCGATTGCCGCCGGCAAGCACGTGCTCCTCGAGAAACCCATCGCGACCTCGCTCGCTGCCGCCGAGGAACTCGTTGCTGCCGCCGAGGCGAGCGGTGTGTCAACCGCAGTGTTCTTCACCCTGCTCTTCGACCCTCGGATGCGAGCGATCGCCGCCCGAGCCGAGAGCGACGCGTGGTCCGGAGCCCAAGGCTTGTGGCTCGGATCCGCATTGATGGATGACAACCCCTTCAACACCCCCTGGCGCCACGAGAAGGGTGCCCTGTGGGATCTCGGTCCCCACGCGGTTTCCGTACTGTTGGCCACCCTCGGGCCCATTGTCGATGTGTCCGCAACGGCGGGTGAGCGCGATCTGGTGCACGCCGCCTTCACTCACGCGAGCGGCGCCACGAGCACCACCACGATGACGCTGTTCGCCACCGACGCGGCCGACGGATTCTCTACTCAGATGTGGGGACCGACAGGCCGTCAGTGGCTCCCGGTTGACGATGTCGACGATGGAGCCGCAATGCAACTTGCCCTCACCGAGCTGGTCGCAAATATCGGAAGTGGAACCACCAGCCACCCCTGCGACATCTCCTTCGGTCGTGATGTGGTCGCGATCCTGGCCGCCGTCGAAACCGAGCTCGCGAGGTAGCCGATGACCTCGCTGGACATCATTTTCCCCGCACCGAACACTGTCCGGCTCGTCACCTCGACGGTCGCAAAACCAGGCGACGGCGAGTTGCTCTGCGAGGCGCAAGTCTCACTGTTGAGCACCGGCACCGAAACCTTCTGCCTCGCGGGAGAATTCGACGCGGGAACCTTTTGGGAGGAGTGGGTGGAGTACCCCTTCGCGCCCGGATACTCCATGACATCGACCGTCATCGAGGTCGGTAGTGGCGTCACTCGCTTCAGCGTCGGTGATCGAGTCGCCAGTCAGACCCCGCATGCCCAGCGATTCACAGTCCCGGCAGAGGACGCCGTGCGGATTCCCGACGACATCACGTGCGACCAAGCTGCGTGGATGTCGCTCGCGTGCACGACACAACTCGGAGTTCGACGGGCGGAACTTCACCTCGGCGAGACCGTCGCCGTCGTCGGACTCGGACTGCTCGGTCAACTCGCCGTCCAATATCTGCGCCTCGCGGGTGCGGGCCGCATCATCGGCATCGACACATCGCCGCAACGACTGAAACTCGCAGAGAAGCACGGCGCAACCGACCTGATCTGCGCCGGAGTTGTCGAGGCGAAGGAAGCTGTTGCGAAGCTGACCGGCGGCCGAATGGTCGACGTGGTTTTCGATATCACGGGACACCATTCCGTTCTCGCGCCGGCGTCCGCCCTGCTGCGACCGTTGGGTCGCTTGGTCCTCCTCGGCGACAGCCCGTCACCCAGTCTGCAAACGCTCGGTCCACGGATCGTCGCCGACTCGATCTCGATTCTCGGAGTGCACGCATCTTCTGCTCCGGCACACGCCACCTTGCGAGATCCGTGGACACTCGAGGCAATGACCGAGCTGTTCTTTCTCTTTCTGCGGACCGGACGAATGGATGTAGACGGTCTCGTGTCACACCGATTCAGCCCAGACCAAGCTCCCGAGGTCTACGCACAGCTGCAACGTGATCGCTCCGCGCATCTCGGTACTCTTTTCGACTGGACAGGACTGGCCCCATGACCGAACCCGTACGCTGGGGAATTCTCGGCGCGGCAGGCATCCTCGAAGCCTCAGCGCCCGGCATCTCCCTCGCCGAGAACGCTCGGCTCGTCGCGATCGCGAGCCGCACCGACGAGAAAGCGCACGCGGCAGCTACTCGCTACGGTGCTGAGCGCGGTGTTGAGGGCTATGACGCCCTGCTCGCTGATCCCGAGATCGAGGCTGTGTACATCCCGCTACCCAACTGGCTACATCAGGAATGGGTGCTCAAGGCCGCGGCGGCGGGCAAGCATGTGCTCTGCGAGAAGCCGATGGCCGTCACCGCGACCGACGCTCAGGCGATGATCGCTGCCTGCGCGTCAGCGGGCGTCGTGCTCGGTGAGGCATACATGTACGCGCATCATCCACGATTCGACCGGATGAGGGAGATGATCTCGGCGGGCCAGATCGGACAACCCCATACGGTCATCACTACCTTCTCGTTCGATGCCAGCGCCGACCTGGACCACTCGGGCTTCCAAGGAATGCCCGGCAGCGGTGCGGTCTATGACGTCGGCGGCTACGCCATTCATTCGGCGCGCCTCCTTCTCGGCGCAGAGCCCCATGCGGTGACCGCTCGATCGACAATCTCTGCCCTGCACGGCAATATCGACATCACGACGTCGGCGCTTGTCGAGTTCCCCGAGGCAACCCTGTTGTTCCACGTCGACATGGCTGGCGCCGACACAGACACGATCGAGGTGATCGGCGCCCACGGCAGAATCGTGGTGCCACACGCATTCCTGTGCGGCCCCGGACAGGGCGACTTCACCGTCAACGACCATGTGCAAGACGTACCGGAAACCAACCACTATGTCGCCCAGATCGAGAGGTTCTCGCGCGCCGTGCGCAACGAACAACCGTGGCGCTACGCCACAGAGGAGCCGTGGCAGCTGGCCCGCGCGCTCGAGGCGACCTCACGGTCGTACCAACGATCCGAGCGAGTCCCCTTCTAACGCTCGAATTCTCTCGCAAAATCGGAGAGGAACATATCCACAAGGTCTCCGTGCACGCGCAGTCGGTGGCTCCGCAATTCGGCGAGAGCTGACATGACTCTCGCGCGACCGCTGGCGTCAACGGGCCCAGCCGCCAGAATCTCCGCGCAGAGCCGCAACGCCTGGGCTGCGCGTTCGTACTGTGCCACCCAGGGCGCGACTTCCGCTGCGAGCGCGCGGTTGGCGATATGCGGCATCCGGGCGGCAACCTCCACGAGACGTTCGGCAATGTTCGCGAGGTCGGCACTAGCCGTGGCACTATCGCCAAAGGCATGGTCGAAAGCGAACCGCTCGAGCTGAGCGCCCAATCGAGGCGAATCGTCCGTGCACAGGGCCGAACCTCGAAATGCGTCGGCAAAAGCGCGCACGGTCTCGTAATCAGCTCCGGCGACGAGCTTCAGAGCCCGATTCCAGCTCTCCTCGGCGTCGTACTTCATTGGGTCCGATACGTAGTTCGCGATCTCCGCGAACGCGATCTTGGACGCTTCAGGAAATGGCATCGCGTTGGCGATGATTCCCCGGGACGCCGCACCGAGTGATCCGTCACGGCCAAGGTACGGGCCCACATGAAGCTCGTGCGTCATCGCCACATCGTTGACGGGGAAGTTGTCCCAGTACAACGGCTGATGGCCAGTTGCCTCCGCAAACCGCTCAGCATCGACACTTTCGAGCGTCGGGGAGCATATCGCGCGGCCTGTGAAGAAGATGTCGATCGCCGGGTCGATTCCGCGCCCGAGTTTTGTGAGGTAGGGCTCATCACCTCTGCCCCAGTAGGTGGTCGGAGCCACCATGAGATCGCCGCCGAGCGTGCGATGGATGCCCGTGATGAGCGCGATCTGTGCATCCACGAGTGAATCGAATGCTGCCACATCCTCGGGATGCTGCAGAGTTCCGGGAATGTCGTCGAGGAGAAGGGCAAAGCTCGAGACTCCCAGCGACGCTACTTGTTGGTACTTGGCCACGAGCATCTCGACATCGGTGGTACTGGAGTAGTGCATCGACAATCCGGGCGAAAGCGCGAACGTGAAGACCACCGACTGTTGGTTACACGCCTCGATGAGCTCCCGCAGCCCAGTCAACTCTCGCTCTCCGAACGCAAGACGCCAGTCACGGCGAAGAAATGCGTCGTCCTTCGGGCCGTAGACAAACGTATTCATCCCGAGGCCGCCGATGAAGTCGATCATGTCGAGTCGCTGATCGTGGGTCCACGGCACCCCGTAGAAGCCCTCGATAATCCCGCGAACGGCGAATGCTTCGGTCACAGGGATCGGGCTCGGGATCGATATCGGGCGAGAGTGGCTCGGTTCTCCTCGTCTCCGCCCGAAACATTGCTACTCGTGAACACCGACGGTTGGATTCCGGTCTGCGCCACCTTCATCGCAGCCGTCATGGCGAGGACATTGACGATAGCGGCACCGAGCACCGTCGACGTCGGTCCCATCGGCCTGTCGACCCCGGCAACCTCGAGTGCCGCGTCTCCCGGCACTCCTCCGTTATCGATCACAAAGCGGGCGAGTTGGTCGATTCGCTCCCCCGTGGCGCCGCGGGATGCCGCCGAGGTCGCGTGCGCTGTACTTATCAGCGCGATCGTGGTCAGGCCCGCATCGTTGGCCAGCCGCGTCAGCTCTCGCGCAATGACGTTTGCGCCCGAATTCGAGATCACCAGCAGGGTGTCGATCGGGCGGGCATCCATCTTCGCGAATATCGCTGGGCCCAGTCCGGGTGTTCTTTCCATCGACGTGCTCAGTTCTGCCCCGGCGTGCAGCAGGAGACCCTCGATGAGCAAAGGATTGACGGCGCCGAGTCCACCTGCGCGATAGAACAATTCGGCGGCCAAGAGGTGGGAGTGCCCCGTCCCGAAAACGTGCAGCATCCCGTCAGCTGAGATCGTGTCAGCGATCGCTTGCGCTGCGGCATCGATGACGGCAGCCTGCTCCGAAAGCGCCCCAAGCCGGACAGCGAGATCAGCGGTGTAGTCGGCGAGCGGGTCTGTCGAAGGACTCATCGTGTGCTCCATTTGCTGAGGAACTGCTCGTAGGCCTCGGGGGCGGCGCCCGACGCGAGCCGGAGAGCTCCATCAAGCGGACCACCCGCTGCCTCTACGAGTACCAGTGTGGTCTGTTGTGCGACCGAGCGCTCCACCTCGCTTCGAAGCGGCGTTCCCGGTCCTACTGCGCGTCCCAGCAGTGCAACGGGCACCGGGTCCGAATTGCAGATCGTGGCTGCCGCGAGCGCGGTCGACACAAGCTGGCTGGCGGCGTCTCGCACAATGCCACGAGCAATCGGGTCACCATCCCGCGCATGATCCTGCACAACCGCGGCGAACTGGGCGACAGCGTTGACGGGGCGCTCGAGAGCGTGCACGGCGGCCGCGAGTGACTCCAGCGAGCCGAACCGTTCCACCGCGGCGGCCGCAAGTGTCGTTGCCGAGCCGCGACCATCGTAGGAGGCGAGGGCCGCGGCGAGCCCGTGTCGGCCGATCCAGAATGACGCTCCGCCGTCACCGAGCAGGTATCCATCCCCGTCAACTCGCCGTACGCGCCCGCTTCCGGCGTCGATAGCGAGGCACGCGATACCTGTCCCCACGACGAGGACGACCCCGTGTCGGCTCGGCAACGCCCCCAGGTGCGCGGTGACAGCATCGCCCACGAGCCACACCTCCTGCGCCCCGGTCGCCGCTGACACCGCAGCAGCGAGCCTCTCGCGGGTTGGGGCATCCGGAGGCATCGTCGTGATCCCGAGCACGATTCGATGAATCTCGTCCTCGTCCCGGCGCACCTGTGCCCACGCGTTGGCGACCGCAGCGACGAGAAGTTCGACGGCATCGCCATCGCTGTGCGCAACACCTTCGCTTGTGGCGACCCCATCCCGACCCACGACGCTCAACCGCACTTGCGATTGACCTCCATCGACGCCAACGTCCACCCTCATGAAACGCCGACCCTTCCGCGAAGCTGAACCGGGCCGCCGGAGTACCTAGGCTGAGAGGACCCAAGGAAAGGCAATTCATGCCACATGTTCGTCACTATCACCCGAGCGATCGCGACGCACTCTATGACGTGTGCCTGCGCACGGGAGCGGACGGCGACGATGCTACCGACCGCTACCACGATCCGCGGCTGCTCGGCTCTGTGTTCGTCGGACCCTACCTCGAGTTCCACCCCGACCTCGCTTGGGTGGTCGACAACGACGGGACCGCGGCGGGCTACATCCTGTGCGCCCCGGATACGCGAGCGTTCGAGGCTCAGTGCGAACGGGAGTGGTGGCCCGAATTGCGCAGGCGTTATCCGCTCGGCAGCTTCCCCGCGACCTCGACCGACGAGGAGGTTGTCGGACTCATCCATGCACCGCCCACCGCCCTGCCCGAGACGGTGACCAGCTTCCCCGCGCATCTGCACATTGACCTGGTCCCCGAAGTTCAAGGGCTGCACCTGGGTGGCGCTCTCGTCGCGAAACTCCTCGACGCACTGACCGCCCGAGGGAGCATCGGCGTGCACCTTGGAGTCAGCACCGCGAACATCCGCGCCATCGGTTTCTACAAGCACCTTGGATTCGATGAGCTCGCTCACGACGACACGACCACGACCATGGGGAAACGCCTCAACCTCACCTAGTGCACCGAACCCTCGGTGATTCCGTTGATTACCTGCCGATGGAAGATCACGTAGATGCCGACCATCGGAATGGTGATGATGGACAGCGCGGCAAACAGGGTCGGATAGTCGGTCGAATACTTTCCGGTGAAAGCGAGTAGACCGACCGGGATCGTTCGCAGGTCATCGCTCTGGATGTAGAGGGTCGCGAGGAGGAACTCGTTCCAGGCGCTGAGTACCGAGAAGGTTGCCACCGTCGCCAGCCCCGGACGCATGAGCGGCAGCACGATCTGGGCAAGCAAGCGGAAGTCTCCTGCGCCGTCAATGCGGGCTGCCTCGAACATCTCCCGAGGCAGCGAGTCGAGGTAGCCCTTGAGGAGGAACACCGCGAGCGAGAGTCCGAGCCCGATGTAGGGCAGGATGAGCGCCCACCGAGTGTCGAGAATGTAGAACGCGTCGAGCAGTCGACTTTGCGCGGTCAGGTAACTCTGCACCGGCAACAGGAGGCCCAGGAGGAACGGCAACAGAAGCCATCGACTGAATCGAAACTTCAGTCGACTGAACGCGTACGCGGCGAGCAGGCCGAAGATGAGGATGCCCGCGACCGAGACCACCGTCGTGATGACACTGTTTACCGCATAGACGCCGAGATCCCCACGCTCCCATGCGCTCGTCCACACAGAGAAGTCCAGCGTCTTCGGAAGCGCAAAGGGGCTGTCGAAGATCTCGCGCTTGGTTTTGAACGAGGAGACGATCATCCACAGCAGTGGCAACACGAACACCAGCGACACGGTCGTGAGCACCGTGTGGTACACGATCGAGCTGAGGCGTACATTCACCCGGACTGGGCGCCTACGAGTGTCAGTACTCAACGTCGACACCTCCTACCTTGGAGCGGATCCGGCTGAAGATGAGACCCAAGACCAGCACCACCACGGTCATGATCGTCGCCAACGCTGCGCCGTAGCCCAGGTTGTTGAATCGGAAGACGACCTCGACGAGGTACGTCGTCACGATCTCTGTCGCGTGGTCCGGACCACCGTTGGTCATGACATAGAACAGGTCGAAGCTCTGGAATGCTCCCGTCACACAGAGCAATACTGCGATCTCGATCATGGGCCGGATCATCGGCACTTTCACCGAGAAGAAGATTCGCCACGGGGACGCTCCGTCGAGCATCGCCGCTTCAAGAACGTTGGTCGGGATGCGCTGGAGCGCTGCGTAGAAGATCGCCATGTAGAAGCCTGCGTAGATCCAGCCGGAGACAACGCTCACCGCGATGAGCGCCGTGGCCGGGTTTCCCAGCCAGACCTGCGCCAAACCGTCCAACCCAGCGCCACGCAAGCCGGTGTTGATCAAACCGATGTCGTCGCTGTACACAAATGACCACAGCACAGCGATCACAACCATCGGCAGCATGACCGGAACGAAGAACGCGACCCGGTAGAACGCGGTTTTGCGGCCAGGCATGGTGACGACGCCCGCCATGATCAGACCCACGGCAACCTCAAGAATCAGGGTTAGCCCGATGTACCCGAAGGTATTGCGGTAAGCGGTGAGGTAGATGTCGTCGCGAAAAGCGCGAGTGAAATTGTCGATACCGACGAAGACCATCTGGTTCGTACCCGACCAGTCAACGAGACTCAGTCCGGTGTTGAGGAGCGCGGGAAGGAGCACGACGAATGCGAACACGAGGAACGCCGGAGCAACCAGCAGATACGGCGTCCAGACCCTGTCGGGTTTCACTTCGGTTGGCCCTTCTCGAAGAAGCTGTCGTGCGGAGGTCAGGCACTAGCGCCTGCCTCCGCACGACGCGGTCTACTTGATCTCTTCTATCCGCTTCTGCGCGGTGTCGAGGGCATCCTGCACATTGCCACCACCGATGATGTTGGCGACTGCGTCGTAGAAGGCCGCAGCAACCTCGATGTTGTAGCCGCTGTCGGACGGCGCGACAACGGTCGGCGCTGTCGACATGAGCGTGGCGAGCGAGACTGTGCGCTCATCCGCGTCGACCCCATCGAACGGGTTGACGGTCATAGGCGCCAGACCCGCCTGAGCCCACAGCTTCGTGCCATCGGCGGAGGCCACCAGAGCAAGGAAGTCCATGGTCTCTGCGATGTGCGAAGACTTCGCATTGACCATGAACCCCGTGGAGATGCCCAAGACACTGGCTTGGTCGCCAGCACCGTCGAGTGCCGGAGTGTTGAAGTATCCGAAGTCGAGCCCCTCGGCGTCGGTTACCGCGTCGGCCATGAGCCAACTGCCAATCACGATCATCGCGGCGCGACCCAAGAAGAACTGAGTATTGGCTTCATCATCCGGAAGTGCGTTGACGCTGTCGTTGATGTAACCGTTGCTTGCGATGTCAGCGAGATAGGTCATTGCTTCGACCATTGCCGGCGAGTTCATCGGAGCGTCGCCGTTCATCGTGTCGGCATAAACGTCTTCCCCGATGACTCTGGAGGAGATGTGGGAGGCCCAGTTTCCCACTGTCCACTGGTCCTTGTTGCCCTCGACGATCGGAGTCACACCGGACTTCTTGATCGCGGCGCAGACTGCCATGAACTCGTCCCACGTCTGGGGAACCTCGAGGCCGAGGTCCTTGAAGATGGTCTTGTTGTACCAGATCACGTCGGTGACATCACCGGTCCACGGCACCATGTAGATTCCAGAACCATCGACATCCATGCCGGTAAAGGCACCCTCATCGAAGCGACCCGCGAACGCATCGCCCGCCAAGTACTCGCTGAGATCGGCTCCATCGCCGTCTGCCACGTGATTGCGCATGCGGGGTCCCGACCACTCGAAGTAGGCATCCGGCGCCTCACGGCTCGACAGCAGCGTCGATAGTCCGGTGGTCTGGTAGACGTCGTCCTCCTGGACGATGATCTCGACTTTGCGGTCGGGATACAGGGTCTCGTACTGGTCTTTGAGCGTGTCGAAATTGCTGTCGACGGCGTCACCCGATGCGCCCATGGCGATTCGGATAACGACGTCGGAGTTGGATGCTGGCGCACAGCCGGACACGGTGAGAACCACCGTGACACCTATTGCTGCGGCGGCCACGGCCATTTTGCGGATGTTCCGTATTGCCATAAGTCGACCTCCGGTGCGATGTTAGTAAACTTTACTTCCCTAGCCCGAGTGAACTGCTATTTGCCCCAGATGTCAATGTTTCGGTCGCGGTTTTGTCGACGTGAAACAACGAGTCCGCGGAAACGTCGCCCCTAACCGCAGCCAGGCGAGGGCAGCGCGTTAGACGTCGATGCGCGCCCGGTTGAGTCCGTCACCGGCGATGATGAACTCCTTGCGCGGTGCAACGTCGTTGCCCATGAGAAGCTCGAAGACCCTCGCCGCCATCTCTGCATCGCCTTCATTCACCCGGCGCAGAGTGCGGTGACGACGATCCATTGTTGTCGACGCAAGTTGGTCAGCATCCATTTCCCCGAGGCCTTTGTAGCGCTGAATCGGGTCCTGGTACTTCCTCCCCGACTTCTTGAGCCCGGCAAGGACACCAGCCAATTCCGCCTCGGAATAGGTGTAGACCGTTTCGTTGGGCTTCGATCCCGGGTTCATCACCATTACCCGGTGCAATGGCGGTACGGCAGCGTAGACGCGGCCATCGCGGATCATCTCCGGCATGTACCGGAAGAACAGGGTCAACAGCAAGGTGCGGATGTGAGCGCCATCCACGTCCGCGTCGGCCATGATGATGACTTTGCCGTAGCGAGCGGACGCGAGATCAAAGCTGCGACCGGAACCGGCACCGATGACCTGGATGATCGACGCACATTCGGCATTCGAGAGCATGTCGCTCACCGATGCCTTTTGCACATTGAGGATCTTGCCGCGGATCGGCAACAAGGCTTGGTACTCGCTATCCCGGCCGAGCTTGGCCGTGCCGAGGGCCGAGTCACCCTCGACGATGAAGAGCTCGCTGTTCGCAACATCGTTCGAACGGCAGTCAACGAGCTTGGCCGGCAGCGACGAACTCTCGAGAGCATTCTTGCGACGCTGAGTCTCCTTGTGGGCGCGCGCAGATATTCGCGACTTCATCTCGGAGACGATCTTGTCGAGCACGAGCGCGGACTGCGCCTTATCGTCACGCTTGGAGGACGTGAACTTCTCGTTCATGGCCTTGCTGATCACCTGCGACACGATGTTGCGCACCGCCGGGGTCCCAAGAATCTCCTTAGTCTGACCCTCGAACTGTGGCTCTGGAACGCGCACGGTCAGCACCGCGGTGAGCCCCGCAAGAATGTCGTCCTTCTCCAGCTTGTCGTTGCCGAGCTTGAGCCTTCGCGCGTTCTTCTCCGCCTCCGCCCTGAGGAATTTGAGCATCCCCTGCTCGAATCCCGCCTGGTGGGTGCCCCCCTTGGGCGTCGCAATGATATTGACGAAGCTCCTGAAGACGGTGTCGTACCCGGTACCCCAGCGCAGAGCTACATCGACCTCGCAGTCGCGGGTGAGTTCGGTCGGGATCATGTGCCCATTGTCTTGAAGCACCGGCACCGTTTCGGTGAAGGTCCCGCTCCCGGTCATCCGCCAGGTGTCGGTGAGTGGGGCATCCGTCGCAAGGTGGTCGACGAACTCCGCTATGCCGCCCTCGAAGTGGAAGCTTTCGTGTGTGGGCTCGGCCGGGCGTTCGTCCGTGATGTCGAGGCGCAGATCGGGAACGAGGAAAGCGGTCTGCCGCACGCGATCCAATAACTCCTCGGTTTGGAACGTAGCGCCCTTCGTGAAGATCTGACGGTCTGCCCAGTACCGGATGCGCGTGCCCGTGATGTTCTTTGCGACCTTGCCGACCACGCGCAACTCGCTGTTCGAGACGAACGGGGTGAAAGGAGCGTCCGGGGTGGGTTCTCCCCCACGGTCGTCAAAGGTGCCAGGTTCCCCCCGGTGGAACGACATCGCCCAGGTCTTTCCATCGCGATCGACCTCGACGTCAAGCCGCTCTGAAAGTGCATTGACGACGGATGCACCGACCCCGTGCAGCCCGCCCGAAGCCGCGTACGATCCTGAGCCGAACTTGCCGCCCGCGTGAAGCTTGGTGAAGACAACCTCGACGCCCGAGAGGCCGGTTTTCGGTTCGATATCGACCGGGATGCCCCGGGCGCGGTCCCGCACCGTAACACTCTCGTCTCGATGGAGAACGACACTGATCTCAGTACCGTGACCACTGAGCGCTTCATCGACCGAGTTGTCAATGACCTCCCACAGGCAGTGCATGAGACCGCGCGAATCCGTGGACCCGATGTACATTCCGGGACGCTTGCGAACCGCCTCAAGCCCTTCCAGAACAGAGAGATGCCGGGCGGAGTAGTCGGCACTGGACATGAATGAACTCCTCGGGAACGTCGTGGCGATAGCCGTGCTCAACACTACGTTCCCTCGAACTCCCGACCCCGACGTGACACGGGCATCCGATTGCTCCGTACGCGTTCAGCGAAATACCCCGCAATTGACGCATTCCAACAACACCGACGTGCTTGTATTGAGCCACGGATGTTTCACCCCGCCAGCCCCAAGGAGCCGCACATGTCTCAGATCGCAACCGAGGACAGCTCCGTCGACGAGCTGGATTACTCGCTGACCGCCCTTGACCGCTGCGACAGCTGCGGAGCTCAGGCCTACATTCGCGTGACCCTCAACAGTGGCGACCTCCTGTTCTGTGCTCACCACGGCAACGAATTCAAAGACAAGCTGTTCCCGACGGCCCTCCACTGGCACGATGAGTCGGCCCGTCTTCTCGAAGACCGCACGGCTCAGTAACCGCGATAGATTTGAAGGGCCGGGTATCTCGGCCCTTCTTTTCATATATTGGCTGACTCGTCCGGGAGAGTCGTGAAGCGCATCAGGCACTACCTCTCACGACTCCTCACCCTCGACATAGCGAACATGCGAGCGGTAACCCGGGCGGTTTCGGCCGAAAGCGGTAAGCCACGAGTCGCCATCGTTCTCGACATGATCTGGTGCTCGCTCGTCTATCAAGCCGGCTACCTCGACTATCAGGAATTCGAATTCTGGTCGCTCACTGCCCGTGAACGTCGCACCTGGATCACGAGCGGCAACGCGAACGCGATAGTCGTGAAGTACAACCAGCGCGATTACCGGGCCCAGTTCTGGGATAAGCCCCGGTTCAACGAACTCTTCCGCGAGTACCTCGGCCGCGAGTGGCTCGATGTTCGGGAGTGCTCGTCCGACGACCTTGCGGCCTTCCTTCGGCGCAATCCGGTCATCATGGTCAAACGCATCGACGGCATGAGCGGTGCCGGCATCGAGAAACACCTGTCTGAGTCCATCACCGACGTCGCTGGATTCCAGTCGGAGCTCATCGACAACAAGCAGTTCCTCGTCGAAACATTTCTCGAGCAACATCCCGTCATGGCGTCATTGTCGCCAACGAGCGTGAATTCACTGCGGATGATCACGTTCTTCGATGGCACGGACGTACATGTCATGGAGGCAGTCCTCCGGATGGGAAACGGGGCCGATGTCGACAACTACGGGCGCGGCGGCATGTACACCGTGATCGACGAGAAGACCGGCATCGCTCACTACGGCGCATTCGACAAGTACGCCAAGACTTACGCGGTGCATCCCGTGTCCGGCACTAGCATCGTCGGGTTTCAGGTGCCGCTCTATGACGAGGTTCTCGCGACCCTCGATACGATCTCCCGTATCGTGCCGCAGATCCCGTATGTGGGCTGGGACGTGGCGATAGGAATTCACGGCCCGGTGATCATCGAGGGCAACTACAACACCGGAGTTTTCCAGATGAAGCCGAGCCTCACCGGAAACAAGATCGGCCTACTACCGCGGTTCCGCGAGGTCATCGACTTCTGAGCACGTCGGTGATCTGACGCACAAGGCGCTCTGCGCTCTCCACAGACACATCCCACGACATCTGAGTTCCGGAACCGACATAGAGCCAGGTTTCCTGCTCGCCGTCGACTCGCGAGAGCGCGACCTCGAACTCGGTGCCCAGCGCCTCTCTCCGGATGCCCGCGCCTTCGAACCACGTGCGTCGCGCCACTATCGGCACCGCGACAGAGTCGCTGCGATGCACCCGGTCATCGGGGTGATCGCCCTCCTCGTGGTCGCCCCGGCACCATGGCGGACAGGCATCGGCCTGCCACGATGGTCGACTCTGCACTGTCGCTCCCCTTCATTCGGATGATGGCACGACACCGGAACTTCATCACGCGCCACTGACACACGCGATCGACGAATGAGCTTTAGTATGAGCACGCAGATATTCCCATACATATATGGTTCATGACAGCGTGCCACCCTCTCAGGCTGGGATCGTGCGCACAGGATCAAATCGCAGTAAGGCCGACTTCTCTCGAGCGATCGGGCTCACGCTCCAGCGGCTCAGACTCGAACGGGGCTACAGCCAGGAACGTCTCGCACATATGGCCGGAATCTCTTCGTACACGTACCAGAAGTTCGAAAAGGGTGAATCAAAACCGGGCACCCCTATGAATCCGCGCTTGTTCACGCTCTTGTCGCTCGCCGAAGTGCTCGACGTCGAACTCGAAGACCTGGTACCGACCGACTGGCCGGATCTCACCGAAGGCAGCTAGGCCACGCGGCGAATGATTCCCATCGGGGTCGATTCGCGATCCTGGCCGAGCGGATTGTCGTCGAGCACTCGCACCATCAGGTCACTCAGGGCCCGGTTCGAGGTCGATCCGAGAATGTTGCCACCGAAGTCGTTGATATCGACGACGAGAACCTCGAGTTGCTTTCCGAGCATGTTCTTGATGTCGGCAGCGACCCCGTCCGGCCGATCCGGACCGAGTACGACCTGAGAATCGTAGGGCGGGATTGTGTTCTTGGTCGGCCCGTCGATAGCCCGCGCCTTCGAACCCGCGATGCGGTAGAAATCCCCGCGACGACCAAAGGCTTTCGTCACTGCGGCAACCGCCGCCGCGAGAAGGATGCGCGGGGTCCCACACTCCCGAAGTGCCATCTCCATGGTCTCGGGAATGCCAAGCCCAATGCCATGCGAGGTCTTCGTGACGTACTTCGAGAGGGTCACAGCAAGTTTGCGCGGCGTAATCTCGTCGAGGGGGAATGCCCGACCTTGGGTGATTCCCACGATCTTCTCGGTCACGAACAGCACGTCGCCGTCCTGCACGAGCTCGCCGGCATACTTCGCCACGACATCGAGCAGCACATCGTCGCGCATGACGACATGGGTACGGATCGGAATCCGTTCATAGGTGACGCCGTCGACGCTGACTTCGAGGTTCTTCCCCTCGTTGGGCTTGGCAACCACCGGTTTACTCGAGATAGTCGCGCAGCGACTGCGAGCGGGACGGGTGGCGAAGCTTCGCCATAGTCTTCGATTCGATCTGGCGGATGCGCTCGCGCGTGACGCCAAACGTGTCGCCGATCTGGTCGAGAGTCTTTGGCATTCCGTCACCGAGACCGAAGCGCATCCGGATAACACCCGCCTCACGCTCGCTGAGGGAATCGAGGAGCGACTCGAGCTGCTTCTGGAGCATGGTGAAGCCAACAGCATCAGCCGGGACGACGGCTTCGGTGTCCTCGATCAGGTCACCGAATTCGCTGTCGCCGTCCTCGCCGAGCGGCGTATGCAGTGAGATCGGCTCGCGACCGTACTTCTGTACTTCGATGACCTTCTCCGGCGTCATATCGAGTTCGCGGCTGAGCTCCTCAGGGGTGGGCTCACGGCCGAGATCCTGAAGCATCTGACGCTGAACGCGGGCAAGCTTGTTGATCACCTCGACCATGTGGACGGGGATTCGGATGGTGCGAGCCTGGTCGGCCATGGCACGAGTAATCGCCTGTCGGATCCACCACGTGGCATACGTCGAGAACTTGAAGCCCTTCGTGTAGTCGAACTTCTCGACAGCACGGATGAGACCGAGGTTGCCCTCTTGGATGAGGTCGAGGAACTGCATGCCGCGACCGGTGTACCGCTTGGCAAGGGAAACCACCAAACGAAGGTTTGCGCCAAGCAAATGGCTCTTCGCGCGCTGCCCATCCTTGGCAACCCACTGCAATTCGCGACCGAGTGCGGAGCGCAACTCGGTTGCCGACATGTGTGAGAGCTTGTCTTCCGCGAACAGACCTGCCTCAATCCGCATCGCAAGCTCGACCTCTTCGGCCGCATTCAGCAGTGCGACCTTGCCGATCTGCTTCAGATAGTCCTTGACGGGGTCGGCGGTTGCCCCGGTGATCGCGGACGAGTACACAGGAACTTCGTCCTCATCGTCGACCAGGGAGAGCCGTAGCGCACCCGTCGGAAGTGCTTCGTCTTTGCCCGTCGACTTCTCGTCGTCGTCATCGTCATCGCTGGAATCATCCTTGACGTCATCGCCATCCGCGTCGGAGTCGATAACGACTATCTTTTCCGTCTCGTCGTCAACAGAATCGTCCTCAGTTGCGTCATCGTCTTTGGCTGCAGGGGCCTTCGACTTGCGCGTCGCGGGTGCCTTCTTCGCGCCCGCCTTCGTCTTGGCCGCAGCCTTGGGCAGGGCTTCCTCAACCTCGACGGTCTCGTCCTTCGCTGCGGCAGCTTTCGTCTTCGTTGACGCAGCCTTCGCAGGTGCCGCCTTCGCGGATGCAGTCTTCGCCGCAGGTGCAGCAGTAGTTCGGGTTGCCATTCGAACGCCTTTCAGGGTTTGTGGGCAGCACTAAGACCCTTGTCAAGTCCCCTGCTCGGCACATCACACAGCAATGCGGCGACCAGCGGGAGAAGACCGGGTCTCGTACTCAATTATTACACGATTCCCGTGAAGCACTTGACACGAGGTGCCCATATCGTGGTAATGCCCGGTCAGCCGCGGCGGTGACGCCAGCGTCTCACCAGCGCAACCCACAGCGGGCCGACATCGATGCCCTCCTCCTCGTGGAGTCGCCGACGTGTCGTCCGACGCGCGATGATCAGGAACACCATGCCAATGCCGACCACACCGAACTGCACGAGGAAGGCCACCCGGAACGACGCGAGCGAATAGAGCTCCGCTGGCAACCCCGTGCCGCCGTGCGCGCGATCAATCAAGTCGAGTACGACCCCGATCAGAAACATCATGATGAACGAGGCGAGGAATCCGCCCACATTCACGATCCCACTTGCCGACCCCATCGCCCGCATGGGGTTGAAGCTGCGGGCAAAGTCGAATCCGATGAGCGATCCCGGTCCGCCCACGGCAATCACGAGCAGCAATAACACGACGAGCCACAACGGCGGTTGACCGGGCCACGAAAGCAGGGCGGTCCACACCACCGCCATGGCAATCACAATCCCGATCACGACGTTGCTCCGACGCAGCGGGAAGCGGGCACACAGGATGCCGATGATCGGACCCGTCACCAAGACGCTCGCAACGGTGACGGTCAGCAAGCCTGCTGCGGCCGACGGGCCGTACCCGAGCGCGACCGAAAGGAACGGGAATCCCCACAACAGGGCGAAGGTAGTCAGGGACGACTGGGTGACGAAATGGGACCAGAAGCCCAATTGAGTGCCTGGCCTCGCGAGCGCGGTGCGAAGGTGGCTCGCGGAGTCCGCCCAACTTAACACCTCGCGGGCCTCGAGTTGCCCACTGGGTCCGTTCGTCACGATCACGATCAGCGCGACAAGAGCGATCGCCGAGAGTGCAGCGGCCGAGAGATAGGTAGGCGTCCAGCCGACGGCGTGGAGGACGAACGCGAGTGGGAAAGTAGAGAGCAGTTGTCCGAACTGGCCGAGAGAACCGAACAGTTGCGACACGAAAGTCAGGCGCCGCCCGGTGAACCACGACGCGAGCAGCCGGATGCCCGAGATGAAGGTCATCGCGTCGCCCGCCCCCACGAGAACTCGCCCGACGATAGCGACGCCGAGAGTGTCAGACAGCGCAAGGGTCGTCTGGCCCAGCATCATGAGGGCGGCACCGACTGCCAGCAGGAATTTCGGACCGACACGATCGAGCAGCACGCCCGTCGGAATTTGAAGGGCCGCATAAACGAGGAGTTGAACGACTGCCAGTGTCGACAGCGCCGTGGCCGCGACATCGAACCTCTCGGTCGCTTGGACTGCAGCGACCCCGAGGGAACTGCGCTGAAGGAAGGCGACGATATAGGCGAACACGACGACGCCGTAGATAACCCAGGCCCGCCGTGAATTCATCGGGCCAAGCCTATCGACGCTGTCAGTTCGCCGAGTCCTCGTCGCCGGTGCGCCGGGTGGCGAGAAAATTCTGCAGTTCGGCAGCGATCTCATCAGCGGTCGGCAGTTCACCGTCGATGTCGGTCAGGGGCGATCGCAGTGGGTTGTCCTGCATGTAGTTGTCGTGGCGCTCCTCGAGAGTTCCCACGAGTTTCGCCAGCTCATGATTGTTCTCAACCTGACCGTCGATTTTCGTCAGGAAGTCGCGACCTTCCTCCCGAAGCCGGTCCGTGGGGAAGATGAGTCCTGTCGCGGCACTGATGCTCTCGAGGGCAGTGACCGCGGCCGCTGGGTACTCGGTGTCGGCGAGGTAATGCGGGATGAGCAACACAAACCCGGCATTCGGGTGATCTCGTTCTTGCAGCTTGTACTCGAGCAGGTGAAGGGCGTTTGCCGGAACCTGAGTCCGCGGCTTCCACACCGACATCGCCTCGATGAGCTCCGAACGATTGCCGCTGACCGTGACCCCGATCGAACGGGTGTGTGGCACGGGCATGGGAATCGCGTGCACCCACGTCGTCGTCGAGACTTCGAATCGGTCGATGAGATCGAGGATTGCGGCGACAAAACGCCGCCACTGGAAGTCCGGCTCGTACCCGGTGAGAAGCAAGAACGGGTGTTTGAGATCGTCCTGCACGAGATACAAGTTCAGCGCTAGCGGTCGATAGTCGCTCAGGTGGTCTTGGTCGAAGTAGATGGTGGGTCGCCGCGCCCGATAGTCGAGGAGTTCGTCGCTGTCGAACTCGGCAACCGTCTCATGGTCGAGAGTCGCCAGCAGGTACTCGCTGACCTGAGTCACCGCACTACCCGCATCGGCGAATCCGGTCAACGCTGCAACAAGAGGGAGCCCGCGCGGAATGCCGTCTGCTGTCGCAGAGAGTTCGTACAAGCCGTCCGGGTCGCGCATGTTTCCAGACTAATCCCGGGCCTCGATGGCCATCGCTCAAAACGGCCGCGACCCATGGTGCCCACAGCGAACACAGATGTGTGCCTTCTATACGATGTGGGGATGACCGTCCCCTCCCTCTCCACGTCCGCTCAACCGTTGCTCGAGATCGAGGGGGACGTGCTCGTCTTGGGTGTACGAAAGAGCGACAGCGGTCCACAACTCGCATCGGACGCGCCTTCGCTCGCTAGCCTGCAGAGCGCACTGGCGTCAATCGGAGTCACGGGCGCGGAAGATGAACTTCAGCGACTCCCCGGCATCTATGGCGCGGCGTCGAGCATCGCGCTCGTCGGCCTCGGCGGCGGAGAACTCACCACGACAACGCTTCGCAACGCTGCAGGTTCCGCTGCCCGCCAGCTGCGCGGAATCACCTCGCTCGTGCTCGGTCTCCCCATCACGTCGGATGACGAGCTTTCCGCGGTGCTCGAGGGTGCAGCCCTCGGCGCCTATGCCTACACCGCGTATCGGGCATCCTCGCTCGAAGCCACGAAGCTCCCGGCAACGCGCATCGTGATCGCCACGGATGCCTCGGCGCAGCCCCTCATCGACCGCGCGACGATCACGGCAGAAGCCGTCCACACCGTGCGCGACCTGGTCAACACTCCCCCGAGCGATCTCTACCCCGCGACTCTTGCTGACGCTGCACAGGCGCTGGCGAAGGACGCCCCAGTAACCGTGGAGGTGCTCGCCGAGAAGGAACTGCTCGCGGGCGGTTTCGGCGGCATCCTGTCGGTCGGGCAGGGTTCGACACGTGGCCCGCGTCTCGTCAAGGTCAGCTACTCCCCTAGCGGCGCCACGAAACACCTCGCGCTCGTGGGTAAAGGAATCACCTTCGACACCGGTGGCCTGTCACTCAAGCCGCCGGCCTCGATGATCGGGATGAAGTACGACATGACCGGTGCAGCGACGGTGCTCGCGGTGGCGCTCGCCGCCGCAAAACTCGCCTTGCCCATACGCGTCACGGCATGGCTGTGTATTGCGGAAAACATGCCGTCGGGCGCCGCAATGCGACCCAACGATGTCATCCGGATTCGTGGGGGAAAGACCGTCGAAGTACTCAACACGGATGCCGAGGGACGCCTCGTGCTCGCCGACGGGCTCGTCGCCGCAAGCGAGGAAGAGCCGGACGCCATCATTGACGTCGCAACGCTCACTGGCGCGGCATCCGTCGCAATGGGAACCCGGTACGTCGGAACGATGGGCGACGCGGAACTCGCCCAGCGTGCCGTAGCCGCGGGCAACCGTGTGGGCGAAACTCTGTGGCACATGCCGATCGCAGCGGAACTACGGCCGCTCCTCGCTTCCGATATTGCCGACATCGCGAATATCAAACCCGGCAACACTGCTGGCGGAATGATGATCGCTGCCGCTTTCCTTCGCGAATTCATCGGAACAACCGGCGAAGGCGACGAGAAAAAGACGATCCCCTGGGCTCATCTCGACATCGCCGGTCCCGCCAACAACAGCGGAAACGGCTGGGGCTTCACAGCTAAAGGACCGACCGGAGTGGCGGTACGCGCGCTCATCGAACTGGCCGGGGAATTTAGCCGTCCGTAGTAAGGTTTTTGAGGCGGGCTTTTCTCCGCCCCGATCCGGTCGCCCACCACACATCCTTGGCGTGCCGGTGCACAAATCCTTACAGAGGAGTTGCTGGGATTGTCTGAGCACACGTTTGATCTTGTCGTTCTCGGTGGCGGAAGTGGTGGTTATGCCGCAGCGCTACGCGCAAGCCAACTCGGGATGACCGTGGGGCTGATCGAGAAGGGGAAGGTGGGCGGCACCTGCCTGCATGTCGGGTGCATCCCGACCAAAGCTCTCCTCCACTCGGCTGAGGTAGCGGACGTGACGCGCGAAGCAGCCAAGTACGGCGTCTCATCGACGTTCGGCGGCATCGACATCGCAAACGTCACCGCGTACCGTCAAGAGGTCGTAGCCAGCAAGTACAAGGGCCTTCAGGGCCTCATCAAGGCGCGCGGGATCACGACGATTGAGGGCGAAGGCAAGCTCATCTCGCCCACGACCGTTCAGGTCGGCGATGACACGGTCACCGGAAAGAACGTCATTCTTGCCACCGGCTCCTACTCCCGCTCGCTTCCCGGCCTTGAGATCGGCGGTCGGGTGATCACCTCCGAGCAGGCCCTCGACCTCGATTTCGTGCCCAAGAAGGTCGTCGTCCTCGGTGGCGGCGTCATCGGAGTCGAATTCTCCAGCGTCTGGAAGAGCTGGGGCGCTGAAGTCCAGATCGTCGAGGCCCTCCCTCACCTCGTTCCGAACGAGGACGAAGCGATCAGCAAGCAGTTCGAGCGCGCCTTCCGCAAGCGCGGCATCGAGTTCAGCCTCGGCGTTCGATTCCAGTCCGTCACCCAGAACGATCAGGGAGTGGTCGTCACTCTCGAAGACGGCAAAACGTTCGAGGGTGAACTTCTTCTCGTCGCGGTCGGGCGCGGACCGCAGACGGCCGGCCTCGGGTTCGAGGAAGTCGGCGTCACCATGGATCGCGGTTTCGTCATCACGAACGAGCGTCTCGCCACGAACATCCCTGGCGTGTACGCCGTGGGCGACATCGTTCCCGGCCTCCAACTCGCGCATCGCGGGTTCCAACAGGGCATTTTCGTCGCCGAGGAAATCGCAGGCCTGAAGCCCGTGGTCATCGAGGACGTCAACATTCCCAAGGTCACCTACAGCGACCCCGAGGTTGCCTCGGTCGGCTTGTCCGAAGCCAAGGCTGCTGAGCAGTACGGCGCCGACAAGGTCAGCTCGTACGACTACAACTTGGCAGGCAATGGCAAGAGCCACATCATCGGCACTTCCGGTCTGGTGAAGGTTGTTCGCGTCAACGACGGCCCCGTCGTCGGAGTACACATGATCGGCGCTCGTGTGGGTGAACTGATCGGGGAGGCTCAGCTCGCGGTCAACTGGGAGGCGTACCCGGAGGACATCGCTCCCCTGATCCACGCCCACCCCACGCAGAACGAGGCCCTCGGCGAGGCATTCCTCGCCCTCGCGGGCAAGCCGCTGCACGCGATCTAGCCCCGAACTAAGCTGTTGAGAAGAAGCGTCACAAAGGAGCATCACTGATGAGCGAATCCGTCAACCTTCCGGCACTCGGCGAGAGTGTCACCGAGGGTACGGTTACCCGCTGGCTGAAGAAGGTCGGCGACCGTGTGGAGGTTGACGAGCCTCTGCTCGAAGTCTCCACCGACAAGGTCGATACCGAGATTCCCTCGCCCATCGCCGGCGTGATCGAAGCCATCCTCGTTGCCGAAGACGAAACCGTCGAGGTCGGAACCGCACTGGTCACCATCGGTGATGGCTCGGGCGCCGCTGCCGAGACTCCGGCTCCCGCTGCAGAGGCACCTGCCGCCGAAGCGGCCGAGGCTCCTGCTGCCGAGGCTCCCGCTGCACCTGCTGCCGAAGCTCCCGCTGCGGAAGCTCCCGCGGCCGAGCCCGCAGAGGTCGCTGCTCCCGCCGCGGAGGCTCCAGCGGAGGCTCCAGCGGAGGCTCCAGCCCCTGCGGCCGCTGCACCCGCCGCCGAAGCACCTGCGCCGGCGCCCGCGGCAGCCGCACCCACGGCAGCCCCTGCTGCGGCAGCTCCTGCTGCGACAGCCCCTGCTGCGGCAGCTCCTGCCGCACCCGAGACACCCGCTGCCCCGGCGGCCCCGGCCGCCACAGCGCCTGCCGCTGCCGCCCCCGCTGCCGAGGCGACGCCTGATTCTCAGGCGGGCTACGTGACTCCGCTTGTCCGCAAGCTCGCCAACGAGCGGGGCATTGACTTGGCCGCCGTCGCCGGTACCGGTGTTGGTGGACGTATCCGCAAGCAAGACGTGCTGAGCGCGTCATCCGCGACCGCGTCGGCTTCCTCGGCCCCTGCTGCCGCCGCTGCCCCGGCCAAGCCGCTCGAGGTCTCCGCGCTACGCGGTACGACGGTTCCGATGTCGCGGCTACGCAAGGTCATCGCCGAGCGTGCGGTGATCTCGATGCAGAGTTCGGCCCAGCTCACCTCGGTGGTCGAGGTCGACGTCACGTTGGTTGCGCACTACCGCGATCAGGTGAAGGCCGACTTCCAGGCCAAGACCGGGACGAAGCTTTCATTCCTTCCGTTCTTCGCGCTGGCGGCCGCTGAAGCGCTGCAGGCATATCCGATCATCAACGCGACCATCGAGGGTGACACGATCGTGTATCCGGCTCAGGAGAACATCTCCATCGCAGTCGATACCGAGCGTGGACTGTTGACTCCGGTCATCCGCGACGCCGCATCGCTCAACCTGGCAGGTTTTGCGGCGCAGATCACCGATCTTGCGGAGCGCACTCGCGACAACAAGCTCAAGCCCGATGAGCTCGCCGGCGGAACATTCACTCTCACGAATACCGGCTCTCGCGGAGCGCTGTTCGACACTCCAATCGTGTTCCTGCCCCAGTCGGCGATTCTGGGAACAGGTATCGTCACGAAGAAACCCGTCGTGGTAAGCGACGCTGGCGGCGATGCGATTGCGATCCGCTCGATGGTCTACCTTGCACTGAGCTACGACCACCGCATCGTCGACGGCGCAGACGCCGCGCGGTTCCTCGTCGCGGTCAAGGATCGCCTCGAGAGCGGCGACTTCGCATCGAAACTCGGCATCTGATCCTGCAGTTGTTCCGCATGGCCTACTCCTCCAGGTAGTCCCTGATACGCCAACCGGCCTCGCCCTTCACCAGAAGGACCGAGGCCGGTTCGCTGTCCGCCCCCAAGGAGATGAGTGCCGAATCCCCTAGTCGCTGGACAAGCTCAAGGTCTTGGAGGGACGGGAGCGTTGCGGCGCCACCGTCTACGATCGACCGCACGAGTGCCCGATCCTCGTCAAGCGCCGCAGAATTCCGTTGATCAACATCCCCGAAACACAGCTCGTCGAGGTCGCGGATGCACCGCTCCCTCGTCTCGAGAAGCACGCGTGCGGCGGCGATCGGATCGTCCCCATCGACCGGCCCCTCCCGCACAGAGACCGACTCAGGAGTGGCGGCGTGGACTGGCTGAGCGGCTTCCGGTTCCGCGCGCGGAAGAGCCACGACCGCAAGGAGCAGCGCGGCAAGCGACGCGCCCGCCGTTATCCACACGGGTCGACGCACGCGACGCAGCGCGTTGACGACGCGCTCGCGCCATGTTGGCGTCTGGGGCGCGATGTCGGCGACGTTCTCGGTGATCGCGCGGGAGGTCTCGATCACTCGCGAGGGCAGCACTGCACCGTCGAGTTGGCGCGGGCGGAGGTCAACCGGGAGCGGCTGCGCCAGCTCGAAAAGCCGCTCAGCGAACTCGACCAGCCATGCGCCCGGGGCAGCCTCCGTGCGTGCACTCTGCGCGAGTTCAGTTGCGTTCGCCCGATCGAGCACTGTCGCGGCAAGCACACCGAAGGCAACAACATCGGCAAGCACTGCTGGCTCGGTTTCTATCCGTGCGACGGGGAGGTGCGGCGTGAATATACTCGCCCGGCCGAAACAGGCAAGTGTCGGAGCGCCCGCAGCGTCGAAGAGCACCGATCCGGGACCGAGGCTGCCGTGGGCTACGCCTGCCGAGTGCAGTCGAGCGAGAGCACTCGCGATCGGCGCAAGAATCGTGATCGCCTCACCCGCTTCGAGTGTTGCGCGATCGACAAGGACACGAGCGAGACTGCTCGCTGCATGGCGGCTGAGGATGAGTACGGGAGCACCCTCGAGAGTGGACGCGACATCGATGACCCGCACGACGTGCTCCCCCGCGGCACGAGAGAGTGACTCGACCTCGAGGTATACCGATTCGTCGGTGACCGCCGGGCCATAGATCTTCATCACAACTGGGACGGCATGCGGCAGGTCGACCACGGGGTGGGCGATGAACACCTCTGCCCGCGAGCCCGCTCCGATGACACGCAGAAGCCGGTAGCCGCCGATGATCTGAGGGTGGGAAGAATGAGGCACGCCACGAGTGTCCTGCGAGCGAGGCCCGCTGGTGGCGAATGCTTCCGACGCCGGGGAACAGCTCGGAAGGTCTGCGCTGGGGAGGACGTAGACTCATCAGGTGGTCGACTTTGTCGTCACGGGGCTAAGCGCCAACTCCGTGCCGTATGTCGAAGCCTTAGAGCTTCAACGCGCAACCCATCATGCCGTCGTGACCGGGGCCTCCCCCGACACCGTCATGTTCCTCGAGCACCCGTCGGTCTATACCGCGGGAAAGCGCACCGAGGACCATGAGCGTCCCACGGACGGCACACCCGTCATCGATGTGGACCGTGGTGGAAAGATCACGTGGCATGGTCCCGGCCAGCTCGTGGGTTACCCGATCCTGCGCCTGCCAGAGCCGATCGACGTCGTCGGGTACGTGCGACGGTTGGAGGGCATCCTCATTGATGCGCTCGCGCGGTTACAGATCGAAGCTGACCGCGTCGAAGGCCGATCCGGGGTATGGATGCGCGGAACCGACAAGATCGCAGCGATCGGTATCCGAGTGGCACACGGGGTGACCATGCATGGCTTCTCGCTCAACTGCAACAACACCTTCGAGGCATACGACCGGATCGTCGCGTGCGGGCTTGCTGACGCCGGCGTCACATCGATCTCGCGCGAACTCGGTCGCGACGTCCCGACGACGCACGTCGTGCCGATCGTGCAAGCGGCGTTTATCGACACGATGGTGGGGATGCGATGACCGAACGCAAGTTGTTGCGCCTTGAAGTACGCAACGCATCGACACCCATCGAGCGCAAGCCTGAGTGGATCAAGACCGTTGCCAAGATGGGTCCCGAATACCGTCAACTGCAGGATCTCGTAAAAGGCGAGAACCTACACACCGTCTGCCAGGAGGCCGGATGCCCAAACATTTTCGAATGTTGGGAAGACCGGGAGGCGACATTTCTCATCGGTGGCAGTCAATGCACGCGACGATGCGACTTCTGCCAGATCGACACCGGAAAACCCGCGGACTATGACACGGATGAACCGCGACGCGTCGCGGAATCCGTCACGAAGATGAACCTCCGGTATGCCACGGTGACCGGCGTCGCGCGCGACGACCTGCCCGATGAGGGTGCCTGGCTCCACGCCGAAACCGTGCGCCAGATCCACGATCAGAATCCCGGCACAGGCGTTGAGATCCTCGCCACCGACTTCTCGGGGAATCCAGAGCTCCTGGGCGTCGTCTTCGACTCTCGCCCAGAAGTATTCGCACACAACGTCGAGACGGTGCCGCGCATCTTCAAGCGAATTCGGCCGGCGTTTCGATACGAGCGTTCGCTGGATGTCATCACCCAGGCGCGTGCCGCTGGACTCATCACGAAGTCGAACCTCATCCTCGGCATGGGCGAAGAGCCGCATGAGGTGAGCGCCGCCCTCCGCGACCTTCACGATGCGGGAACCGACATCATCACCATCACCCAGTACCTGCGGCCCACCGCGAGACATCTGCCGGTTGCTCGGTGGGTGACGCCGCAAGAGTTCCTCGAGTTCAGCGACGAGGCCGAAGCGATGGGTTTCCTTGGCGTGCTCGCCGGGCCGCTCGTGCGCTCGAGCTATCGCGCGGGGCGCCTGTGGGCCCGGTCGATGCTCGCCAAGGGCCGTGACATCCCGGAGCACCTCACGCACCTCGCGGACAACGAACGCGGATTCGCGCAAGCGGTCTCCGGAAGGGCCTTATCCTAGGAGCATGGCACGCACCACCACGACCCCTGCCCCCGCCGCAAAGGCTCCCAAGGAGCCCGGACGCCTGAAGCAGATGTACCAGGTCTTCACGATGACCATCCGGTACGACAAGCTGGCTATCTGGTGGCTTCTCGCCGGCTTCCTGTTGCCGGTATTGGCCGGATTGGCGCTCGCATTCATCCTGTCGCGCGATCAGGTGCTCGGCTTCGTGCTCTACATCGTCTCGGGCGTGCTCGGCGGTGTTCTCGTCTTCCTCATCATTCTCGGCCGCCGCGCAGAACGGGCCGCCTACTCGCAGATCGCCGGACAGCCGGGTGCCGTGGGCGCCGTGCTGAAGAGCTCGCTTCGTCGTGGCTGGACGGCGAGCGAAATGCCCGTGGCCGTGAGCCCGAAGACCCAGGATGCCGTCTACCGCGCCGTGGGCAAGGGTGGAGTCGCCCTTATCGGTGAAGGCCCGAAGTCTCGCACCCAAACCATGCTCGAAGCGGAGCGCAAGAACGTCTCGCGCATCCTGCCGAACGTACCCGTGACTTTCTTGTACGTCGGCCCCGATGCCGAGGCGACACCCCTGTACAAGCTGCCGACAAAGTTGCGGGGCATCAAGTCCGTTCTGCGCAAGCCGGAAATCCTTGCGGTGTCGAACCGGCTGAACTCCTTGGGCCGCAACGGGCTTCCCATCCCCAAAGGCATGGACCCGCTCAAAGCCCGCGCCCCTCGGCCCCGCTAGCGCCTGACGAGTACCGTCGCTGGCCAGCGGTCGTGCATCCCGCGCTGGTCACGATCCCAGATGACGGCAGGGATGACCAGGCACAGCAAGATCGTGCGTGCAAAGGGACGCCATAGGCCCAGATAACCGCCCGCGACCGGAACTACCCGCATGCCCAGCACGAGGTGACCGACGCTACCATTCGCTGTGAGAAGGAACACCACCTGGGCGACGGCGAAGATCGCCAAAGTTGCCCACGCTTCGTAGGAAAAGAACGCGACGGAGATAAGGATCGCGATGCCCCAGTCGAGGGCGAGAGCGATGAGTCGTCGGCCGGGTCGGGCAATCGAACGTGGACCATTTTCGGGGAGCCCGAGACGCTTCCCCGGCCAGTCGCGTGACGGTGTCGGAGTGCTTGGCATCATCCGATCCTACCGAGCGACAGACGTGTAACCTCCCGGAAACAATCGCGTGACAGGTGCGAAACTGGGCACCCGTACCCTATTAACTGGCCGCGTCTGCAGCCGACTAGTACCAAGCCCTGGAGTTCCCCCATGTTCAAAGACTCTTCCGAGGTCCTGAAGTTCATCAAGGACACCGACGTCAAGTTCCTCGACATCCGTTTCACCGACCTTCCGGGCGTGCAGCAGCACTTCAATATCCCGGCCTCAACAGTCGACGAGGAGTTCTTCTCGGTCGGCCAGTTGTTCGATGGCTCGTCCATCCGCGGTTTTGCCTCGATCCACGAGTCGGACATGCAGTTGATCCCGGATGTGACGACGGCGTATGTCGACCCGTTCCGCACCGAGCGCACGCTCATCATGGTGTTCGACATCTACAACCCGCGCAACGGTGAGATCTACGGTCGCGACCCGCGCCAGGTGGCGAAGAAGGCGGAGAAGTACCTCGCCTCGACCGGGATCGCCGACACCGCGTACTTCGCACCCGAGGCCGAGTTCTACATCTTCGACGATGTGCGCTACAGCGTGAAGCAGAACGAGAGCTTCTACGCCGTCGACTCCGAGGAAGGCGCCTGGAACTCGGGCCGCGTCGAAGAGGGCGGAAACCTCGCCAACAAGACGCCGTACAAGGGTGGCTACTTCCCCGTGAGCCCCGTCGACAAGCAAGCCGACCTGCGCGACGACATCAGCCTCAAGCTGATCGATGCGGGCCTTATTCTCGAGCGCGCACACCACGAGGTGGGCACCGGTGGCCAGGCGGAGATCAACTACCGCTTCGACACGATGGTTCACGCCGCTGACGACATCCTGAAGTTCAAGTACATCGTCAAGAACACCGCCCTCGAGTGGGGCAAGGTCGCGACCTTCATGCCGAAGCCCCTGTTCGGCGACAACGGCTCGGGTATGCACACCCACCAGTCGCTGTGGAACGGCTCCGAGCCGCTCTTCTACGACGAAAAGGGCTACGGCGGGCTGAGCGACATCGCTCGCTGGTACATCGGCGGCCTGCTCAAGCACGCTCCCGCTGTGCTCGCGTTCACGAACCCGACGCTCAACTCCTACCGCCGCCTCATCCCCGGCTTCGAGGCTCCCGTGAACCTGGTCTACTCGGCCGGCAACCGTTCGGCCTCGATTCGTATCCCGATCACGGGCACGAACCCCAAGGCCAAGCGCATCGAGTTCCGCGCACCGGATGCCTCGGGTAACCCGTACCTCGCGTTCGCAGCGCAGCTCATGGCTGGTCTCGACGGCATCAAGAACAAGATCGAGCCGCATGAGCCCGTCGACAAGGACCTGTACGAGCTGCCGCCTGAGGAAGCCAAGCTCATCCCCCAGGTTCCCGGATCGCTCGGGGAGGCGCTCGATGCGCTCGAGGCCGACCACGACTTCCTCACCGAGGGCAACGTGTTCACGCCTGACCTGATCTCGACCTGGATCTCCTATAAGCGCAACGCGGAGATCATCCCGGCAGCACAGCGTCCGCACCCGTTCGAGTACGAGCTGTACTTCTCGGTGTAGTTCCAGCGCCACAGCACCTCAGCGGCCGCTCTCCTTGGGGAAGGCGGCCGCTGTCGTTGTAGCCTCGGTGCATGAGCCCCGAGGAGATCGCCACCCTGACGCACCTGCGTCGCGCTCGCGATCTCATGGACCGGGAGTACGCCCGTCCCCTCGACGTTCCCGAGATGGCGAGGCACGCGCTCATGTCGCCCGCCCACTTCTCGCGCCAGTTCAAGGCCGCCTACGGTGAGACCCCCTACGGCTACCTGATGACCCGTCGCATTGAGCGCGCGATGGCGTTACTCCGCGAGGGCACGAGCGTGACCGACGCGTGCATGGCCGTGGGGTGTACTTCGCTCGGATCGTTCAGCTCGCGCTTCACAGAGATCGTGGGCGTCACGCCGACCGTGTATCGCTCGGGCATCCACTACGCCGTGATGGCGATGCCGACCCACGTCGTGAAGGCCCAGACGAGACCGAGCAGGAATCGAGAAGTCTCCCGCGCATAGCCTCCCTAGGCTTGCCGCATGACCATCGCACTCAAATACGTCAACGTCACAGTCAATAACGTCGACGAGGCCCTCGCGTTCTACACGGACGGACTCGGGATGACCGTCCAGATGGATGTCGCCAACGGAGGATTCCGTTGGGTGACCGTCGGCAGCCCCGACCAGCCCGGGCTTGGCGTGGTGCTTTCCGAACCGCACGCGGGCCGTTCACAGTCCGACGGTGACGCGCTGCAGGAGCTGCTCACGAAAGGGATGCTTCCCAGCATCGTGTTCTTGACGGACGACGTGGATGCCGCGTTCGAGCGACTGCGGGCATCCGGTGCCGAGGTGCTGCAGGAGCCCATCGAGCAACCTTGGGGGCCGAAGGATTGCGCATTCCGCGATCCGTCCGGCAATCTCGTGCGGATCTCGGCCTAGGGGTCGCGACTAGAGCCGCCCCGCGGGCGGCTGCCAGCCCGCGTGCTGGTGTTCGCGCACGAGATCTGACACCCACGACGACTCGCGCGCCTTCTCCGGCTGGCGCAGCGCCTGCTCGACGAGCAGTGCGCCGAGCTCGTGGTCGAGTCCGAGGCGCGGGTACTCGCGTTCTGCGGCGATGCGGAGCTCGTCGGGGATCGACACGCTAAAGAAGTCGGTGCGCACCCCGAGGCGGGTGAGCATGGGCACGGGGCCGCGGCGCTCCACGATGCCGGGCGAGGTGTGCAAAGCGATCGCCTGCCAGACCTGGTCGGTGTCGGCGGGCGTTCGACCGTGGTATTCGAGAAGGGATGCCGCGGCATCCGCTGCCTCGACCTCGAATCGTTGCGGCCCATCGAAGGCTTCGGAAGCACCCAGATCGTGGAGAACACACGCGACGAAGAGCAACTCCGGGTCGTAGTCGACGGATGCCACGAGCTCGAGTTTCTGCGCATGAAGGAGCGCGTATCCGTGGGTGCGGACACTGTGGTTGAGCACCGAAGGGATCTCGTGGGCGGTCGCGAGATCGAGGGCGGCCGTTGTTAGCGCAGAGGAGGTCATGCGTTGATACTGCCGGGTCATTCTCACCGAAGACTGGCGATGGCAGTATTCCGATCGAATCTTGGCAGGAGGTCAGCGGCCGCCGTAGAAATTCTTCTCGAACACCTGTCGCGCCAACCGGGTGACGCGGAGGTAATCCTCCTCGAACTGGGAGGCGGCCCCGGGCGGGTACTCCAGCAAGCGCGCGACCCCCTCGAGTTGCGCGCGATCGATGGGGAGCACATCAGATGTCTTGGAGGTCCAGAGTGTCATCGCCGAGCGCGCTCGGGAGGCGAGAATCCAAGCATCTCTGAGCTTCTTCGCATCCGGAGCGGTCACGAGCCTTTCCTCCTCGGCGGCCGCCAGCGCCCGAAGGGTTGATGTCGTGCGCAATCCCGCGATATGAGCCCCATGCTGCAACTGAAGCAACTGGACGAACCACTCGACATCGCTGAGCGATCCGCGACCGAGTTTGAGATGACGGGCCGGGTCCGCTGCTTGAGGCAGCCGTTCCGCTTCGACACGCGCCTTGATCCGCTTCACCTCGCGCACGTCCTGCTCCGCGATCGCCTGTGGGTAACGCATCTCGTCGGCAATCGCGGTGAAGTCACGCAGCACAGACACGTCTCCCACCACAGGTCGAGCCCTCAGCAACGCTTGCGCCTCCCACGTGAGCGACCAGCGGGCGTAGTAGGCGCGATAGCTTTCGAGCGATCTCACAATCGCACCGTTCTTGCCCTCGGGGCGGAGGTTGATGTCCAGATCCAGCGGGATGAGGAGGTCCTCCGTGAAGCGCGCGAGCGCATGCACGATCGCCTCGGCCCGCTGCTGAGCCTCGTCGTCGGTCGCGCCGACCGCTCGGTACACGTACATCACGTCGGTATCCGACCCGAATCCGAGCTCGGAACCGCCGTACCGCCCCATAGCCACGATGCCGAACTCGATCCCGTCGCCGTAGCGGTGCGCGAGTGCGAGGGCTCCGCTCAGAACCGCGGTGGTGATATCCGTGAGCGCGAAACCGATCTCCTCGATCGTTGTAATCCCGAGAATGGCGCCGAGCGCGGTGCGCAACACCTCACGCCGACGACCGGTGCGCAATGCGAGCGCTGCCGCCGCATCATCACCGTCGTAGCGGGCAAGGGTCGCCGCAGACTCCTCGAGCAAGAGCGGCAGCGGTCGCGGTCGCAACTCCTTTTCGTGCTCCAACCAGGCGGCGGCCTCCGGGATCCGTTCGAACAGGTTGCCGACGAATCTCGATCCGGAGAGCACTTGGGTGAGTCGTTGGGCAGCGCCCGATGAATCGCGCAGCATCCGAAGGAACCAGTAGGCCTCCCCCAAGTCGTCACTGAGGCGACGGAATGCGAGCAGCCCAAAATCGGGATCAGCACCTTCAGCGAACCACTCGAGCATGACCGGAAGCAGATTCCGCTGGATGCTCGCCCTCCGCGACACTCCCCCCGTCAGTGCGCCGATGTGCTTGAGCGCGCCTCTCGGGTCACGGAATCCGATTGCCGCGAGTCGTGCTTCCGCCTGCGCGCTCGACAGGGCGATTCCGCCATCTGGCAGCGCAGCGACCGCCGACAACAACGGGCGATAGAACAAGCGCTCGTGTAGTCGGCGCACAGCTTGTTTGGTTCGCTGCCATTGCTCGGTGAGATCGTTGGCGCTGGTCGCGAGACCGCTCGCGCGAGCCAGCACGCGAAGCGCTTCCGGCTCGGTGGGCATGAGGTGGGTGCGGCGCAGGCGCGAGAGTTGGAGCCGGTGCTCGAGAAGGCGCAGGAATCGGTAGTCCCGAGAGAACTCGGCTGCCTCGACGCGCCCGATGTAGCCCTCATCAGCGAGGGCTTGCAAGGCGGGCAATGTTGCGCGCTGCCGCACCAGCGGATCCGACTGCCCGTGTACAAGCTGGAGGAGTTGGATGGTGAACTCCACATCGCGGAGTCCTCCGGGGCCGAGCTTGAGTTGCACGTCGAGCTCGGCACTCGGGATGTTGTCGGTCACGCGCTCGCGCATCCTCTGTACGGAGTCGACGAACCCCTCCCGCGCCGCGCTGGACCAGACCTTGGGTGCCAGAGCCTCGACATACTGCTGCCCCAGCTCAAGGTCACCTGCCAGCGGTCGTGCTTTGAGAAGCGCCTGGAACTCCCAGCTCTTGGCCCACCGGTCGTAGTAGGCGAGGTGGCTTTCGAGAGTCCGAACCAGCGCGCCGTCCTTGCCCTCCGGCCGCAGGTTCGCGTCAACCTCCCAGAGCCCGGGTTCCGTGGCGAGTTCGTTGATGCCCTTCATCGTGAGCATCGCCAACTTCGTACCGATCTCGACTGCCTTGTCGCTGCCTTCCTCCGAGAAGGATTCGACGACGTAAATCACATCGACATCGGAAAGGTAGTTGAGTTCACGCGCACCAGACTTGCCCATACCGATGATGGCGAGCCGGGTGTCAGCCACCTCGGATTCCGGATAGTTCACGTCCCTGCGCGCGACCGCAAGTGAAGCGTCGAGTGCGGCGCCGGCAAGATCGGCAAGAGCTGCGGCCACTGCGTCCACGACCGCGAGCGGGTCTGGCTGGGAGAGATCCCACCCCGTGAGCATGGCGAGGTGGTGGCGATAGCGAACCCGCAGCGCGACCCACGCCTCATCACCTTCGAGACCGTCCACGGTCGCGAGCAGGTCCGCGATATACGTTTCGGAGGTTGGCAGTCCGTTCAGGGGAGACATGAGCGACGAGAGTTCGGACGGGCGACGTTCGAAGAAGTGCCCGAGGCCGCTCGAGGCACCGAGAACACGGATGAGGCGCGCCGTGGCATCCGGACTTGCTAGGAGCGCTGCGATCTCCTCCGGTGCGCTGTCCCGTAACGACACCAGTAGGCGCAGTGCCTGATCCGGGTCTGCCGCGGAGGCAAAATGCGGGACGAGATCGGGCGCATCGAGCTCCACCAAACGGGCACTTGTCGCACCGAGCTCGGCAAAGCCGAGTCTCGCGAGTTCAGTCAGTGTTGTCTGATTGCGGGACATGATGGGGTAGGGCTACGCCAAAATCACAGGATCTCGAGGTTGCTCTCCAGCTCGTACGGAGTGACTTGGGCGCGGTATTCCTTCCACTCGCGCCGCTTGTTGAGGAGCACGTAGTTGAAGACCTGCTCCCCCAGTGCCTCGGCGACGAGCTCTGAGTCCTCCATGATCGAGACCGCGTGGTCGAGCGACGCGGGAAGCTGGTTGTAGCCGAGTGCCCGACGCTCAGCGTCGGAGAGTTCCCATACGTTGTCTTCGGCCTCTGGCGGGAGCTCGTAGCCCTCCTCGATGCCCTTGAGACCCGCCGCAAGCAGAAGTGAGAAAGTCAGGTACGGGTTCGCTGCGGAGTCGATAGCGCGGTACTCGACACGAGCGCTTTGGCCCTTGGTGGGCTTGTACAGCGGAACGCGAACGAGCGCCGAACGGTTGTTGTGACCCCACGTGACGAAACTCGGCGCCTCGTCTCCACCCCACAACCGCTTGTAGGAGTTGACGAATTGGTTGGTGACGGCCGTGATCTCCGGCGCGTGCTTCAGCAGTCCGGCAACGAACTGGCGACCGATCTTCGAAAGCTGGTAGTGACCCGCCGCATCGAAGAAGGCGTTGCTGTCGCCCTCGAACAGCGACATGTGCGTGTGCATCCCTGAACCGGGCTGACCGGAGAGCGGCTTTGGCATGAATGTCGCATAGACACCCTGCTCGATCGCCACCTCCTTGACCACCGTGCGGAAGGTCATGATGTTGTCAGCCGTCGTCAGCGCATCGGCATAGCGAAGATCGATCTCGTTCTGACCGGGACCGGCCTCATGGTGGCTGAACTCAACCGAGATACCGAGGTCTTCGAGCATGCGAACGGAACGGCGACGGAAGTCGTGCGCGGTGCCGCCGGGAACGTTGTCGAAGAATCCCGCCGAGTCGACGGGCTCCGGGCGGCCGCCCTTGAGCTTCGAGGACTTGAGCAGGTAGAACTCGATCTCGGGGTGCGTGTAGAACGTGAATCCGCGGTCCGCAGCCTTCGCGAGCGCGCGCTTGAGTACGTTTCGGGGGTCGGATGCCGAGGGCTGGCCGTCAGGCGTCGTGATGTCGCAGAACATGCGCGCGGTGGGGTCGATCTCACCGCGCCACGGCAGGATCTGGAACGTTGTGGGATCCGGATGCGCAAGCATGTCGGCTTCGTAGGCCCTGGTGAAACCTTCGATCGCCGAGCCGTCGAAGCCGAGCCCCTCGGCAAACGCACCCTCGACCTCGGCGGGCGCGATGGCGACGCTCTTGAGCGTGCCCACGACATCGGTGAACCAGAGTCGAATGAACTTGATGCCCCGCTCTTCGATCGTACGTAGAACGAAGTCGCGCTGCTTGTCCATCAAGCTCCTCTGTCAGGGTTCGACAATGCCACAGGCATCACCTCCAAGGTTACCCGTAGTTAGACTTGCGCCATGAGCGACACCGCCGCCGCAGCGGCAGCACAGGCAAACCTCAAACGCGTTCGCACTAGGCACTTTCAGAGCGCCAAGGAGAACGGCATCAAGATCACCGGCCTCACGAGTTACGACCAACTCACCGCCGGCATCTTCGACGAAGCGGGGATCGACTTTCTGCTCGTCGGCGATTCGGCGGGAAACAACGTCTACGGCTACGACACGACGCTGCCGGTGTCGATCGATGATCTGATCCCTCTCGCCCGCGCGGTCGCTGGCGCGGTCTCGCGCGCCTTCGTCGTCGCCGACATGCCGTTCGGCTCGTACGAAACGGGTGCGGATGAAGCGCTGCACACCGCATTCCGCTTCATGAAGGAAACCGGCGCTCATGCCGTCAAGCTCGAGGGCGGCGTTCGCAGTGCCGAGCAGATCCGCCGCATCGTGAGTGCGGGCATTCCCCTCATGGCGCACATCGGGTTCACCCCGCAGAGCGAGCACGGACTCGGCGGGCACGTCATCCAGGGTCGCGGCGATCAGATCGACCAGCTTCTCGCGGACGCGCACGCCGTCGAGGATGCCGGCGCGTTCGCGGTGGTGCTCGAGATGGTTCCAGCGGATGCCGCAGCACGGGTCACCGAAGAACTCCGCATCCCGACCATCGGTGTCGGCGCGGGCCCGCACGTCGATGGGCAGCTCCTCGTCTGGACCGACTGGGCCGGATTCACCAAGGGCCGCATCCCCAAGTTCGTCAAGCAGTACGCAAACCTGCGCCAGACCCTGACCGATGCCGTAACCGAATACCGTGGCGATGTCGCGGACGGAGCGTATCCCGGCCCCGAGCACTCGTACGAGGGCTAGCCCACGGTGAGCGGTCGGGCGGTTGTCGGCATGGCCGGCTGGGTCTATCCCGACTGGCGCGGCACGTTCTATCCGAAGGGGCTCACCCAGAAGAACGAGTTGCAGTACGCCTCGACCCACGTCACCTCGATCGAACTGAACGGCTCGTTCTATTCACTCCAAAAGCCGACGAGTTGGACGAATTGGCGAGATGCAACTCCCGACGAGTTCGTTTTCTCGGTTAAGGCTCCGCGATTCATCACGCACATTCGCAAGCTCGACGACGTGCACGAGCCTCTCGCGAACTTCTTCGCCTCGGGCATCCTTTCCCTCGGTGCCAAGCTCGGCGCGGTGATGTGGCAGCTTCCCCCCTCGCTCGCGTTCGATGCCACCCTGATCGAGCAGTTTCTCGCCCAACTCCCCCACACCACGACCGAAGCCGTCGCTCTCGCCCGGCTTCGCGGTGCACGGATGTCCGGGCGCGAGTACCTCGACACCGACGCCGACCGTCCGGTGCGCCACGCGCTTGAGGTGCGACACCACAGTTTTGACACGCCCGAGTTCATCGCACTGCTGGAGAAGCACCGTGTCGCCGCCGTGCTCGGCGAGAACGCCGGCAAGTGGCCCATGATCGACGCGACGACCTCCGATTTTCGATACGCGCGGCTGCACGCCGACGAAGTCATGCGCGAGGGCGGTGTCTACGACGACGCCGCCATCGAAGAGTGGGCGCAGCGCATCGAGAGTTGGCTCGACGATGGCCTCGACGCGTACGTGTATTTCGACAACGACACCAAGGTGCGTGCGCCGATCGACGCGATGAGCCTTATCGAGCGGCTCACCTACGACCCGGACGACACGCCCGGAATCTTCAGCCTTTAGCCGCGTTCTCTAGTCGTCGGCGGCTTCCTCGGCCGCCCACTTGCGAGCGCGCTCGGCGATGATTTCGGGAGCGCGTGCCGCATCCTCGCGTGATGCGAAGGGTCCGTCACGATCGAGCCCTAGCGACTGCGGTCCCTCTTCGACAGCACCGGTCTTGTTGTTGTACCACCACTCGGTCATGTAAGCCTCCGTCTAGAATCAAGACTATGCCTCGGGACGAACAGGGACACCTCGTCCCCGGACGAGTCTCCCCCGCACTCCCCATTCCCGCGAAGATCACCCGCCCGGAGTATGTCGGTCGACCGGGTCCTCGTGAGTTCACCGGGTCTGATGTCTATTCCCCCGAGCACATCGAACTCATCCGTGAGTCGGGCCGCATCGCCGCCCAAGCTATCGAGGTCGTGGGTGCGGCGATCCGGCCCGGTATCACGACCAATGATCTCGATGTGATCGCGCACGAGTTCATCATCGGCCACGACGCCTACCCGTCGACGGTGGGCTATCGCGGCTACCCGAAGTCGGTGTGCACGAGCCTCAACGAGGTCATCTGTCACGGCATCCCCGATGACACCGTCCTCGAAGACGGCGACATTATCAACCTCGACATCACCGCCTTCAAGAATGGCGTGCACGGAGACCTCAACAAGACGTTCATCGTCGGTACCGCTACTCCGGAGGTCACGGCGCTCGTCGAGCGGACGCAGGAAGCCCTCACGCGGGGCATCAAGGCCGTTGCTCCGGGCCGTCAGATCAACGTCATCGGCAGGGCCATCGAGTCCTACGCTCGTCGGTTCGGGTACGGCGTCGTTCGCGACTTCACCGGCCACGGCGTTGGCGCCGCGTTCCACTCCGGGCTCATCGTGCCCCACTACGACGCGGCCCCCAACTTCGACACGGTCATGGAGGTAGGCATGGTGTTCACCATCGAGCCCATGCTCACCATCGGCACTCCTGAACACCCCGGATCCATCACCTGGGACCAGTGGGACGACGACTGGACTGTCACCACCAAAGACAAGACCTGGACCGCACAGTTCGAGCACACCCTCGTGGTGACCGAGCGCGGCGCCGACATCCTCACCCTCCCGTAACGCACGAAGGACACCACCATGGCAAAGGCGCTCGGCATCGATATCGGCGGCACGGGCATCAAAGGTGCCCTCGTCGACACTGCCACCGGTGAACTACTCACCGATCGCATCAAGCTCGCCACTCCGGACGGCGGCAGTCCCGACGACATCATCGCCACGGTCGTTGACCTCATCGCTCAGCTCGGCGGCGTCGAGGACGCCGTGCCATTGGGCGTCTGCTTCCCCGCGATCGTCAAGAACGGGCGCACCATGTCGGCGGCAAACGTCTCCAAGAAGTGGATCGGGCTCAAGGCGGAGAAGCTCTTCGAAAAGGCTCTCGGTCGAGACATCCATTTCGTCAACGATGCTGATGCTGCCGGCTATGCCGAGGTGCGGTATGGGGCCGCGAAGGACGTGACTGGACTCGTCATCCTCACCACTCTGGGCACCGGGATCGGTTCCGCCCTCATCTACAACGGTGTACTCATCCCCAATTCCGAGCTCGGGCACCTCGAGATCGACGGCAAAGACGCGGAAAAACGAGCCGCCTACTCCGTCAAAGAACGGGACAACCTCGACTGGAAGGACTGGGCGAAGCGCCTTCAGGTGTACTACGAGCACCTCGAACTGCTGTTTTCCCCCGACCTCTTCATCGTCGGTGGTGGTGTCTCGAAGACCCCGGAGGAATTCTTGCCCCTGCTCACCCTCGACACACCGATTGTGCCCGCCGTGCACCGGAACAACGCTGGGATCCTCGGGGCAGCAGCTCTCGCGTCCAACTGATCGGAGGTCGCACATGTATACCCTCAACTCTCGCGCGGACGTCGTGACGGAGCGCCCCGGTCGCTGGGCCAAGCAACTGGTGTCGCACCTGAGCAACAAGGTCAGCCACGAGAAGACCGAGCGCGGCGACGAGCTGGCAATCGGCGACGGTCTCGGCGTCGTGATCGTGGAATCAGGGTCGATCGTGCTTGAGGCTCATGCCGACAGCGCGGAGGACCTGGCACGGGTCGAAGACGTGCTCGGCCGTCACCTCGAACGTTTCGCCGAGAAAGACGGGCTCAAAGTCACCTGGTCACGATGACCACGGTCGTACTGATGCTTGCTGTCAGGCCATAGCCCCGAGCGATTTCTGCCACGAGAGGCGCCTGCTTCGTGCTCACCTCGGTGAGCAGCGTGCCGCTCGGCGCGAGCCACTGCGCTGCTTCAGCGAGGATGCGACGCACGAGGTCGAGGCCATCCGCTCCCCCATCCAGCGCTAGTGAGGGCTCAAAGTCGCGCGCCTCGTGGGGCAAGAGTGCAATCTCGTCCGTCGGAACGTAGGGAGCGACCACGACGATGAGGTCGAACACCACGCCCCGTGGGAGTGCGTCGTAGAGATCGCCCTCGAATACGCGCGACACGTTCTGACGGGCAACAGCGACTGCCACGGAGTCGAGCTCGGTCGAATACAGGTCAGCACCCAGCGCCGCGGCGACGGCGGCGCCTACGGCTCCACTTCCGCAGCACAGGTCGAGCACCGTGCGCCCGCCGCGTGCGACCGCCAGGTCGACGAGGCGCTCCGTTCGCGGCCGCGGTACGAAGACTCCGGGAGCTACTGCGTAGCGACGTCCAGAGAACTCCGCCCAGCCGAGCACGTGCTCGAGAGGTAGACCGTCGACACGGAGCTTGATCATGCGCTCGAGTTCGGCGCTGTCGTCGGTCTCCGCAAGGAGGAGCGCTGCCTCATCCTCCGCGAAGACACACCCGGCGGCCCGAAGACGGAGCACCAGTTCGTCGACACGGTTCCCAGTCACAGGCACAATCTACCTATGGAATCGCAGCACCTGAGCGTGTACATCCGGCGCAGCGTCGATGACGTCTACGCTTACGCGGCGAACCCGTCGAACCTTCCCGCGTGGGCGGAAGGGCTCTCCTCCGGCATCGAACTCGTGAATGGTGACTGGACGTCGATCTCGCCCATGGGAAAAGTCATCGTGGAGATGATCGAGCCGAATGACCTAGGCGTTCTCGACCACTGGGTCACAACGTCGGACGGGAGTGTGTTCTACAACCCGATGCGAGTTATCGAGGCCGGCCACGGCTGCGAAGTGGTCTTCACCCTGCGCCGCCAACCCGGGATGTCTGACGACAGTTTCGAAACCGACGCGATAGCGATAATCACAGACCTGAGCACCCTCAAGGGCATCCTCGAGCGGGGCTAGCGCTGTGAGTGAATGGGCCGGCTGATACGCCGGGTTCTGTCCACGCAACGAGTGCGCTGGACGGCCATCTATCTACGACGTACGTTGCCGCACGCCTCTAGCGGTCTACCCGGAAGCTGGGCGAGCCACCCGTAGCGCTTCCTGTCTGACCTTGCTCCGGACGAGGTTTACCTAGCCGGCCACGTCACCGCGGCCGCTGGTGGTCTCTTACACCACCGTTTCACCCTTACCTGCGCCTTGCGGCACCGGCGGTCTACTTTCTGTTGCACTGTTCTCGCGGGTTGCCCCGGGTGGGAGTTACCCACCGTCCTGCTCTGTGGAGCCCGGACGTTCCTCGGGAGCTGTAGCACTTCGAAAAGCACTGCGGCTCACGCGGCCGTCTTGCCGACCCATTCGGTCGCTAAGCCTACCTCTGGAAGAGCTACAGACCAGACTCCGCGGTACGCACGAGAATCGCCTCGCTGCTCGCACACATGATGACGTCGTCGGGCGCGGCGGCGCGAATCGCCTGCATCTCGTTTTCCAGCAGCTTCACTCCGGATGCCAGAGACACTCCGCCACGCAGCATCGACGCTCCCGTGCCGTACCGGGCGCGCTGACGCTCGTAGAGTGCAAGTAGATCGGCTGGAATCTTCGCCTCGAGCGCCGCTCGACCGCCTGCTGCAGTCGCGCGCTCGGCGCCGATCGACGAGAGCGCAGCATCGCGGTCGACCTCCACCTCGGCGGTACGGGCCTGAAGCGCTTCGAATGCGGCTGTCGTGTTGTCGACCTCTGTCTGAGCGGCTTCGAGCTTCTCCATGACGGTCAACTCGATCTCTTCGAGGTCATTGAGACGCTTCCGCAGTGCTGCAAGTTCTTGCTCGAGGGCCGAAACGTCCTTCACCGACGAGCTCACCTGAAGCCGCTCGGCGTCCCGCGCGATCCGCGCCTCGACCACCTCGACGTCGGACTCGATACGCCGGAGTTCGATCTTGACGTCTTCGACGGCGCCGTTCTGCTCCCCGAGCTTGAGCCGCAGCACGTCGGCGTCCTTCGCAAAGCCCGCAAGCGTGGCGAGCTCGGGAAGACTCTTCGCGCGGTGATCGAGCTGGGCAAGCTTCGTGTCGAATGCCTGCAGATCGAGTAGCAGTGCCTGGGTCTCTGGTGCGGCTTTCAGGGCCATCGTCACACTTCTCTCATTGGATGATCGTGAAATCCCACGGGTCGGTGCGCAATTCGCTCACCGTGACCACGACGCCGGGCAGTGCCTCGCGAAGTTCCGCTGCGGCGGCGTCGAGCCAGAGCCACTCGCTCGCCCAATGCGACACGTCGATGAGGGCCGGGCCTCGGGACGCTCGGGCGTTCTCGCGGGCCTCGGACGCCGGGTGGTGGCGCAGGTCGCTTGTGATGTAAACGTCGGCGGCGAGTACCTCGGGCGCCGAAAGGTAGGCGTCGCCCGCCCCGCCACACAGCGCCACTGTCGACACGGGCTGCTCGAAGCTTCCGGAAACGCGAATGCCACTTGCCGTCGCAGGGAGGATGTCTCCCAGGGCCCGAGCCAGAGTACCGAGCGTGGCGGGAGTGGGCAGCATGCCGACGCGACCAATTCCGCGCGCCGGGTTCGCCGCCGGCACGATCGGACGCACGTCGAGCAGCCCCAGTTTCGCGGCGAACGTCCCGGAAGTGCCGCTCTCCACCACGTCAGCGTTCGTGTGAGCGGCCAGCAATGCACAGCCGCCACGGATGAGCCGGGTCAGGGCTGCACCCTTATAGCGGTCGCTGGCTACCGTTGTCACACCGCGCAACAGCAGCGGGTGATGCACGAGCAGCATGCCGACGCCCGCCTCGAGTGCCTCGTCGACCGTGTCCAGCACGGCATCGACCGCGAGGAGAATGGATTCGACTGGGGCATCGAGGTCGCCCGCGATCAGCCCAACCGCATCCCACGCTTCGGCACCGGCGGCGGGCCAGAGCCGTTCGACTGCAGCAGCGACATCGGCAACGGTGGTGGACACGTCCTCAGTCTATTAGCGGCACACGGGTCAGGCCCGCGCTGCCTCCTGCTTACGGATGGCGGGGATTCCGGCCACGATCGGCAGCAGGAGTCCGAGCGCGAGCGCGACGAGAACGCCCACATCGGTGGCCGCGAGATCGCTGTCGAGCGGGATGCCCAGAAGCGGGAATCCGTAGCCCTGCCAGTTCAACCAAGACACGGTAGCCGTGGTGAGCCCATAGCCGACCGCGCTGAAGACGAGCAACCCGATCAGGTTGACCCAGCGAATGTCGGCGTACACGCCGCCACGACGCACGAGCGACTGGCCTTCGAACCGACGATTGCGAATCATCATCTCCGCAGCAAAGATTCCCGCCCACGCTGCCGTCGGCACCGCGAGGGTCGTCGCGGCGTCGCGGAACAGCTCGGTAAGTCCGCCGGTGACTCCGAATCCCAGCAGCAGCGCGAGGCCACCGAGAAGCACACCCACGATGACGATCGACCATTGACGCTTGACACGTACGCCCACCGACTGCAGGGCGAAGCCGCCCGAGTAGAGCGAGAGGATGATTCCGGAGAGCAGGCTCAGGGCCGTCGCGGCAATGAGTGGCACTGGGTACCAATTCGGCAACATGGCCGCAAGCGTGTCGAGCGGGGAAAGAAGGAATCCCGTCGCGATTCCCTTGTTCGAGGCGGCCAGAAGCGCACCGTAACCGATCAACATGAACGTCGGTACCGTGGTCCCGAAGGTCGCCCACAGCATCGACGAAGCTCCGCTCGAGTCGACCCGCTGGTATCGCGCGAGATCGGCACCGCTGTTCGCCCACACGAGACCCACGAAGCTGAAGACCAGCACGGCGCCGGTGATCGTGACGAGCCACGGGCCATCCGGTGTGGTGAGCGCCTGCGGGATATCGATGTACTGATAGGTCATGGCGATCAGACCCACGATCAAGATGCCCGAAATGATGCTCAGGATCAGTTGAATGCGCGCGATCATCGGATACCCGGCGAACGCGACAAGCACCGCGATGAGGAACGCTGCCGCGAGTGAAATCAGCAGGATCTGCCGTTCGCCCAGCGTGCCGTCGAGTTGGGCACCGACCACAACCACCGCAATCGAGGACGCCAACAGCCACAGCAGTACTGCACCCCAGAACAGGCGGGTCACCAAGGCGACGATTGCCGGCACTACATTGCCGATGAGCCCGAAGGATGCCCGCGAAACGATCATCGTCGGTTGGCCGCTGCGCTTGCCCGCCAAGGTCGTCAACCCCAGCGGGATGAAGGAGAGCGCGATTCCAGCGAGGATTGCAACGATGGACTGGCGCAAGCTCATCCCGACGGCAAAGACCGCAGCACCGAGCCCGATGCTCAGGATCGATGAATTGGCAGCGAACCAAAGCCAGAACAGACGGGCTGCCCGGCCCACCCGGTGATCGACCGGTGTCGGTTCGACATCGCTTTCCTCGATGCTGAACACCGGGAGGGGCACCGGCTCGTCGTCAAAGAGCACCTGTTCGCCCAGGGGAATCCGCATCGTTGAGATGGGACCAGACGGCGGCGAGATCGCTTCGTCGACATCATCTTCGATGTCTTCGTCATAGGCCTGATCGACCACGGAAATCGAGCCGGTGTCCGTCGGAACCGGTTCGCCTGCGGCGACGGGCATGGGCTCGATGAAGAGATCCTCAACCCGACCCGTCTGCGCCGCGGCGTCGGGGTGGAGAAGCGGCTCTTCGGCGAGCAATTCGTCGAACCCGAACGGTGTGGGCTGCGCAACCCTGGGCGGAGGGCCAGGCATCGTCCAGTCGAAGGCTCGAGCGCCGGGCTCCGGATCTTCGTCATCCTCGTCGTCGGCGTCGAGCGCCGCAGTCGCATCCGGCAGCACGGCAGCGCCGCCAGTCGGTTCAACGAGGGGCGGCGGAACAAACGTGTCAGGTAAGGGCTCGACGGTGAGTTCAGGCACTTCGGTGAACGCTGCTGTCGCGTCCGGTTCGAGAGTCGGCACGACGATCTCGTCGTCATCTGCCACGGGGAGTGAGGGCGCCGGGGCTGCGGGCGCGGGCTCGATAAGAGGCGATGGTTCGGTTTCGGGCGACCAGTCGAACGGGGCTCGCGTTGCGGGTTCCGGCGCGGGTGCCGCAGCGAGGTCCTCGGGGCTGACCGCGGGGACCTCCTGGTCCCACGCCGCGGGCGACCAGTTCGCGCTCGGGGCCGGAACGTCCCACGCGGGAAGGGAAGGGCGAACTGGCTCGGGCGCCGCAGGCTCGGGCTCGGGCGCGGGCGCCGCAGGCTCAGGCTCAGGCTCAGGCTCAGGCTCAGGCTCAGGCTCAGGCTCAGGCGCGGGCGCGGGCTCGGGGAAATCGGGAGCCGGCCATTGGGCGACCGGTGCGCCGGGAAGCGTGAATGCATCCGTGGCAGGCGCCGGTGGGGCATCCGGAAGAACACCGCGGAACTGGGCTTTCGCCTCGTCGACGACACCAAGTGCATCAGGTGTGCCCAAGGAGCGCATGCGGTCTTCCCACGCGCGAAATTCGCGCGCTTCCTCTTCGCGGAGCTTCATCTGGCTTTGCAACTGCTCGATCACATCGAGCGTTCCCCCGGGGTTCTGGCCGGCGTCCGCGACCCACCGTGAGAGTTCGTCGTCGGGAAGCGACTTACGCACGGGTGGGCCATCGACAACCGGGACCGCCTGAGTTGTGGGGTCTGGTGGCGGGAATCCGCTCCAAGCTGCTGCCGCCGGTTCCGGTGCGGGGGCTGCTGGTGCGGGCGCTGTTGCTGCCGGAATATCCGCCGCAGGCAGCTCTGGCGCAGGCCGAGCCATCGCCGGGCCGGGGGGGATTACCGTATCTGCGGTGACGACAGTGATCGGTCCCGAAGCGATTCGGCCGAGATCAGCCGCAAGTGCATCCGCGAGCGCGTCGTCATCGATCGGCGAAACCAACGGAGGGGGCACGGTCGGCTGCTGGCCCGTCGGCGGTGTAAACGTCGACCGACGGGGGCCTGTGGGGGCCTCGGTGGGATCGGTCGAGTTTTCCTCGTCGACCTCGTCGTCACGTTCCATGCCAAAATACTACGGCGACAGGCTCCCTGAGGCGGGGCGCCGAGCCGTAGCAAGAACAGTTACTGCACCGAGAATCAGTGCGAGTCCGAGCCACCCGATGCCGCCCAAACGCTCCCCCACGACCACGATTGCGAGCACGGTCGCGACCACCGGCTCCAGCAAGGTAATGGTCGTCGCCGTGCTGGAACGCAATGTACGCATGCCCACGCCGAACAGCAGATAGGCCACGAACATCGGGCCCAAAGCGAGATAGGCCGCGATGCCCACCGATTGCCACGACTGCAGCAGGGGTGCCCCGAAGACGACCAAGACGGGCGCGAGAGCCACGGCTCCCAAACCGAACATGCCGCCCATCACTCCACGTGATGACTGCCCCGCACGGATGCCCCTGCTCGAGCAAAACGTATACAGCGCGTAGGCCAGCCCGGCGACGAGGCCGAGAAGCACCCCGGGCACGATTGCCGGGGCATCCGTCGATTCATCGCCGAGGGAGAGCAGCACGATCCCGGCGATCGCTACAGCGGTGCACGCAGCCCACAGCGTGGACGGTCTGTGCCGCTCGACCACCCACTCCAGCAGAGCGGCGAACACGGGGCCAGTGCCCAGGGAGACGACATTGCCAATCGCCACACCCGCGAGACTCATCGAGCTGTAGAAGGCGAGCGGATAGACGAACACCCCGAGGGCACCCAGAAGGAGCCAACGACGGCTCGTGGCATCCCTGATCGCTCGAAGGGCGGGACGAAGTGACGCGGCAAACAGCAGCAGTCCGCCGACTGTCATCGTGGACGACCCCACTGCGAGCGGACTCACCGAATCGGGGAAGAAGCTTGCGGCCGTGCCCGTCGTACCCCACAGCAGGGAGGCGAGTACCAACGCCCATGCGCCCGAACCGCGAGACGGTGAGCTGGTGGTCATGATGCGAGATTAGCGGCCATGGGAACGGGTGGCCGCCATGCCGGATGCTGGTGGGCCCTACCGGGCTCCAACGGATAGTTTCGTGACGAAGAGCCTTCTGGGGCGGCGACTCGGGTGCATCCAGAATCTGTGCCCCATAGGGTGATGGTTGTCGAGGTCGACGACCCCAGAGAAAGGCGCCATGGCCAGCCCCAAAGACCCCGCGGTCTCGCGCATCGATGTGGAACGCCACCGGCGGGCGCTACTTGCGGCCGCTGCGGATGAGCTCGCCCGCAATCCCGATTCGTCAATGTCGGATGTCGCACAGGCGGCGAATTTGACGCGGGCAACCCTTTATCGTCACTTTCGCAACCGTGAGACCCTGCTGAAGGCGATTCAAGCGGAGGCCTTCACTCGTGCCTCGGAGACACTCATCGCGTGTCGTCTCGATGAAGGAAGCGCTTTGGAAGCGATCGAGCGCGTGATCACCGCCTTGAGCACGCAGGGCATGCGGTTCCGCATGATCCTGATGCGAGTGTCCGATAACGCGCGATTTCTCACGCAACGCGACCACATTCTCGCCCCCTTGATTGACGTTGTCACGCGAGGTCAGCGTGAAGGTGACATTCGCACCGACCTATCGCCGGAGTGGGTAGTTACCGTCCTTGCGTCCCTGCTCGTTGCCGCGGTGCGGGGCGCGCCGATAGCGAATCAGTCAGACTCTGACATCGCCGACCTAATCAGCCGAACCCTCATCGGTGGCATCTCGACAGGACGAGCGGCAGTCGATTCATAAAACTAGACAAGCGTGTCTCGTTTCATCTAGTCTCATCTCGGGCACCCGACCGGGATGCCGCACCGATGAACTGTGATGGGACAGCCCCATGCTTTCCGCGCTTGCTCGCTTCTCAACTCGCCACCGATGGATTGTCGTGGCGATGTGGCTACTGCTGATCCTCGGGGCACTCCTCGGTAGCCGCGCGGCCGGCGGCACATTCAGCAATGATCTGACCCTCGCCGGCACCGACTCGCAGGCGGCCTACGACACCCTCCGAGCGCAGATCCCTGAACTCTCGGGCGACGGAATGCAAGTGCTCGTACACAGCGGTGACACCGCGAATCCCGTCACGTCAACGGCACTGCGGGCCGCCGTGGAGGAGGCCGTCGCCACGGTCGGAGCCCTGGACGGCGTGGCCGCCGCCCGGTCGCCCTATAGCCCGCCCCTTCCTATGATCTCCGCGGATTCGACGACGGCGATGGTGACGATCCAGTTCACCGATCGAGCCAAGGACATCCCTGCCGCGACGTTGGCGGCGGCACAAGGCGCCTTCGATGGGGTGCGCGATGTCGGCGGTCAGGTCGAATTCGGAGGTCCTGCGACGCAAGCCGAGTCGGGGCCGTCAGGAAGCGAGGCCTACGGTCTGCTCGCGGCAGCGTTGGTGTTGTTGCTGGTCTTCGGTTCTCTGTTCGCGATGCTGGCCACTCTCCTCACCGCAATCGTTGCCTTAGGGGTCGGGCTCGCCTCGATGTCGATGGTGGCTTCGTTTGTGACGATTGGCACGTCTGGCCCCATCGTTGCGGCGATGATCGGTCTTGGCGTGGGCATCGACTACGCGCTGCTCATCGTCACGCGACATCGAGAGGGGATTGCTCAGGGACTCGCTCCGAACGATTCAATCGTTATCTCTATGACCACCGCTGGACGTTCGGTCCTGGTGGCAGGTGCCACCGTGATCATCGCCATTCTCAGCCTGTACGCGATCGGTATCCCTTTTGTGTCGTCCCTAGGGCTTGCCGCAGCCGTGGTGGTCAGCGCGACGATGCTGGCGGCGGTCACCCTGTTGCCAGCGCTATTGGCCATCTTCGGTCGGAACCTTGACCGCGTCCGCGTGCGCAAGATGGGGATCACGCGCCCTCTGGGAGCAGCCGCAGACGAGGGCGATCCGTCGCAGGATGCAGGCTGGAGGGGCTGGGTCGGACGCATCCAGCGACGGCGTTGGATCGCCGCGTTTGCCGCTCTGGTGGTTCTGGCGATTCTGGCCGTGCCTTTGCTCTCGCTGCGCCTCGGAACCGCCGACGGTGGTGCTCAAGCCGCCGACACAACGCAACGGAAGGCCTACGACCTCATCGTCGACGGGTTCGGGGCAGGATGGGCTGGCCCGCTACTGATCACCGCCGACTTCGGCGCGGATTCCTCGCCGGATCAGATCCAGGCATCGAGCGCCGAGCTGCGCACCGAGCTCGCCGCGGTCGACGGGGTCAGTGCGGTGACCCAGCCGCGCCTCGGAACCGACGGCACGACCGCGGTTTATACCGTGATACCCACCAGTTCGCCGGATGAAGCGGCCACCGAAACGCTGGTGCACATCCTGCGCGACAGGGTGCTGCCCGCGGCGGCGGCGGGAGCCGTGAGCCACGTCGGTGGTGCGACAGCGACGAGCATTGATCTGGCCGATACGCTCCTCGCACAGATCGGTTGGTTCATTCTGATCGTCGTTGGATTGGCGTTCATCGTGTTGCTGATCGAGTTCAAGGCGCCGTTCATCGCCGCGATGGCAGTGCTGATGAACCTCCTCGCGGTCGGGGCGGCCTACGGGCCGGTCGTCGCGGTGTTCCAGTGGGGATGGTGGCCCGCAGACGTCCTCGGGGTGGTCCCCGGCCCGGTCGAGTCATTCGTGCCGGTCATGCTCTTCGCAGTGTTGTTCGGCCTGTCCACCGACTACACGGTCTTTCTGCTCAGCCGCATTCGAGAGGAATTGGTCGGCGGCTCGAACCCCGACAGGGCGGTTCGCGATGGACTGGCCGCCACGGCAAGAGTCATTATGGCCGCAGCATCGGTGATGGTGGTCGTTTTCGGCAGCTTCATTCTCAACGATCAACGCACCGTGACGATGTTTGGCTTTGGCTTGGCCGTGGCTATCGCCGTCTATGCGGCTGTCGTGATACTCGTACTCATTCCAGCTCTGCTCGCAATCGCGGGGCGCGCCGCATGGGGGCGGCGGAGCAGTTCTCGGAGCGTGCCCCTAGTGGGCTCGCAATAGCAGTGTGAAGTGGGCCCTACCGGGCTCGAACCGATGACATCCACGGTGTAAACGTGGCGCTCTACCAACTGAGCTAAAGGCCCGTCACCCGGCATATCCGGGACGACGCGTGACCATGTTACAGGCCCGTTGACCTTCGCAGGCATAGGCTCGGCCCATGGCAAAACCGAAGGCGCCCGAGAAACACTTCGAGCACCGGTGGCCCATGCTGATCACAACCCTGGGCGCCTTCGCGCTGTACCTTCTGCTCCCCGCCGAGATCTCGTTCTTTCCGGGCTGGCTGGTCCCGGTGATCGGCCTCGTAGTTCTGGCTCCGCTCGTGTTCATGAACCCGAGACGGATCCACCGCGAGACCGTCTGGTCCCGTTGGATAGCCACCGGGTTCGCGATAGCCCTTGCCCTCGTCAATCAGGTGTATGTCGTCGTGATCGTGACCAGATTGGTCGACGGGCAGATCAAGGGCCCGACCATCCTCCTCGCCGCATTTGCAGTCTGGATCACCAATGTGATCGCGTTCACCCTCGTGTATTGGGAGCTAGATCAGGGCGGTCCCTACGCACGCCGGATCGAGGGTGTGCGCGATGATGCACCCCAAGACTTCCGCTTTCCGCAGCAGGAGGACGGGTCTGCCTGGAACCCGGTGTTCTTCGACTACGCGTTCTTCTCGCTGTCGAACATGATGGCCTTCAGCCCCACCGATACGATGCCGCTGACCCTGCGCGCCAAAGGTCTCATGGCATACCAAGCACTCACCGGATTCGTGCTTCTAGCGTTGGTGATATCGCGCGCCGTCAATATCCTTACCTAGGCGATTTCGGCGTCATACACTCTGCGTCATGGCTTCCGTTGCACAACGCCGAGACCGCACCGAACACCGGTGGCCGGCCGTCGGATCCGTACTCTTCGCCCTCGCCCTGTACGCGCTGCTCCCCAGCAGCTTCCTCCCGCTGTTTCGCTATTCGGTGGTCGCGGTGTGTGCCCTACTTCTCATCCCCATGGTCGCGATGAATCCGGTGCGGCTCACTCGGCAGACTCCGTGGTCCCGTCGATTCTCGATAGCGCTGACGGTCGTGCTCGCGGTTGCCAACCACGTCGCAGTCGTCCAACTCATCATTCAACTGCTGCACGCGAAGAAGGATGACAGCGGAACACTCCTTCTTGCCGCAGCTCAGGTCTGGCTCACCCTCGTGGTTACCTTCGCCCTGATCTACTGGGAGATGGATCGTGGCGGACCCGTCGTGCGGACCACCATGCCGCGGGCAGAGCTGCCGCCCGCCGATATTCGATTCCCACAGGATGAAGACGGGGACGCCGTTGTTGAGGTCGCAAAGGGGTCATCCGCGCGGTCGGACTGGACCGCGAATTTCGTCGACTACGCCTACTTCGCGCTCTCGAACTCAATGGCGTTCAGCCCTCCCGACGCGATGCCACTCAGCGGTCGGGTGAAGATCCTCGTCGGGCTTCAGGCATTCGTTGCTTACGTCATCCTCGTCTTGGTCATCGCCCGGGCGGTTTCACTGCTGGGGTGAGGTTCAACGGGAATACACTCCCCCCATGAGCGCTCGAAAGCCCTACGACTGGCACGCACAACACGACTCCACGCTGACCCGCGGCCAGCGCGCCGCCGACGTCATGCGCAACACGATGGGAAGTTGGCCCTTCGTGGGCGGCTTTGTGGTCTTCATGATTGCGTGGGCCACGATCAACAGCTTTAACCTCAAGTGGGACCCTTACCCGTTCATCCTGCTGAATCTGTTCTTGAGCATGCTGGCGGGGTTGCAGGGCGCGATCTTGCTGATCGCCGCAAAGCGACAGGATGCCCTTGCCGCAGCCCTCTCACAGCACGACTACGAGACGAATGTCGCAGCGAAGACCGACATTGAGACGCTTCTGGAGATCAATCGCAAGCAGTTCGTCATCATCTGTGAACTGCAGGAGGTGCTCCACCGCCTCGACGTGCGGCCCGCCGCCGAAGAACGCTAGACGTGCTCGGCGTGCAACTCGCGCAATGCCTCGGTGTATTCGTCGATTGAACGAGCCTGTCCCGGCGCGGTGACGAATGTCGCGCGGATCACGCCATCGGTGTCGATGAGGAAGGTCGCCCGGTTGGCGAATCCCTTCTCCTCGATGAAGACACCATATTCACGAGCGACCTCCCCGTGGGGCCAAAAATCGGCAAGAAGGGTGAAGTCATAGCCCTCCGCCTCAGCAAATGCGCGGAGGGTCGCCTTTGAGTCAACCGATATGCCAATGAGCTCGACGCTGTCGGCTTTGAACAGCGCGATGTTGTCCCGCAGGTCGCACAGCTCTGTCGTGCAGGTACTGGAGAAGGCAAGAGGGAAGAAAACGAGAACGACGGGTTTCTTGCCGCGGAAGTCGTGAAGCCGCACATGTTCACCGAACTGGTTCGCCAACTCGAAGTCGGGCGCGGTCGTGGCTTTTTCGAGGGCCATGATCTGGCTAATCCTTTCGTGCCCATTTGTGGAGAGATTCACTGATCTCGGGCACACACGATCCGCAATCATACGCTGGTGCGGGACAGTATGGCTCCCACAACTAAGATCGATAGTCGTAGTAGATCACGGCACGTCGTAACCCGACTTCCGTGACCACCAACTCTCAAGAAAGAGGTTAAGGGTGACGGTAAACGACCAGGATCCGTACTCGGTGAATAACATCGATCGGGATCCGGAAGAAACCGCCGAATGGCAGGAATCCCTCGACAGCCTCGTTGCCCAACACGGTCACGAGCGTGGACGCGAGATCATGCTGAGCCTCTTGAAGCGCTCCAAAGACCTGCATCTCGGCGTGCCGATGGTTCCGACCACGGACTACCTCAACACGATCGCTCCCGAGAACGAGCCGGAGTTCCCCGGCAACGAAGAACTCGAGCGACGCTATCGCGCCTGGATCCGCTGGAATGCTGCGATCACCGTGCACCGGGCACAACGTCCCGGGATCGGTGTCGGCGGTCACATCTCGACCTATGCATCGTCCGCCGCACTCTACGAAGTGGGCCACAACCACTTCTTCCGTGGTGCTGATCACAGCGGCGGCGGCGATCAGATCTTCTATCAGGGCCATGCCTCTCCCGGCATGTATGCCCGTGCCTACCTCGAAGGCCGGCTCACGGAAGATCAGCTCAAGGGTTTCCGCCAAGAGAAGTCGCAGGCGCCCAACGGCCTGTCGAGCTACCCGCATCCGCGCCTCATGCCGGAGTTCTGGCAATTCCCGACCGTGTCGATGGGCCTCGGTCCCATCAACGCGATTTATCAGGCGCAATCGAACCGCTACCTGACTAACCGCGGCATCAAGGATGCGAGCGACCAGCAAGTGTGGGCGTTCCTCGGCGACGGCGAGATGGATGAGGTCGAAAGTCGGGGGGCCCTTCAATGGGCGGCGAACGACGGTCTCGACAACCTCAACTTCGTGATCAACTGCAACCTGCAGCGCCTCGATGGCCCGGTGCGTGGCAACGGCAAGATCATCCAGGAGCTCGAAAGCTTCTTCCGCGGTGCCGGTTGGAACGTCATCAAGGTCGTATGGGGCCGGGAATGGGACGAGCTCCTCGCCCGCGACTCCGAGGGCGCTTTGCGCGACCTCATGAACCGCACTCCGGACGGCGACTACCAGACCTACAAGGCCGAGAGCGGGGCCTACGTCCGCGAGAACTTCTTCGGTCGCGACCCGCGCACCCTCGAGATGGTCAAGGACTACACCGACGACCAACTCTGGGGCCTCAAGCGCGGTGGCCACGACTACCGCAAGGTGTATGCGGCGTTCAAAGCAGCGCAGGAACACAAGGGTCAGCCCACCGTCATTCTCGCGAAGACCGTAAAGGGCTACGGCCTAGGCCCGAGCTTCGAGGGGCGCAACGCGACCCACCAGATGAAGAAGCTCACCCTCGATAACCTCAAGCAGTTCCGCGACGTGATGCGCATTCCGATCACCGACGCGGCCCTCGAGGCCGACCCGTACCAGCCACCGTTCTATCACCCCGGCGACAACGACGAGGCGATTCAATACCTGCACGAGCGGCGCCGCGAGCTCGGCGGCTTCGTGCCGGAGCGTCGGTCGAAGTACACCCAGATCACCCTTCCGGAGCCGGAAGCCTACGAGATCGTCAAGAAGGGTTCAGGCAAGCAGGAGATCGCCACCACCATGGCGTTCGCCAGGTTGCTCAAAGACCTGCTCCGCGCGAAGGACTTCGGTCATCGCATCGTCCCGATCATCCCGGATGAGGCGCGCACGTTCGGCATGGACGCGTACTTCCCCACCGCGAAGATCTACAACCCGCAGGGGCAGCACTACACGTCTGTCGACCGCGAACTCCTGCTTGCCTACAAGGAGAGCCCGCAGGGCCAGATCGTGCACGTGGGCATCAACGAGGCCGGCGCCTTCGCGGCGTTCACCGCCGCGGGAACCCAGTACGCGACCAACGGCGAGCCACTCATCCCGGTCTACGTCTTCTACTCGATGTTCGGATTCCAGCGCACGGGTGATGCCATGTGGGCGGCCGGCGATCAGATGGCCCGTGGCTTCATCATGGGCGCGACGGCCGGTCGCACGACCCTTACGGGTGAGGGTCTTCAGCACGCTGATGGCCACTCGCTGCTCCTAGCCTCGACGAACCCTGCGGTGGTCTCTTACGACCCGGCATACGGCTACGAGCTCGGTGTCATCGTCAAGGCTGGTCTTGAGCGCATGTATGGGGAGACCCATCCGAATCCCAACGTGATGTACTACCTCACGCTCTACAACGAGCCACTTCAGCAGCCCGCCGAGCCCGAGAACTTCGATGTCGAAGGCGCGGTGAAGGGCATCTACCACCTCAAGGCCGCGACCAACGAAGGACCACGCGCCCAGCTACTCGCGTCCGGTGTTGCCGTGCCGTGGGCGTTGGAAGCTCAGATGCTGCTCGCCACCGACTGGGACGTTTCGGCCGATGTTTGGTCGGTGACCAGTTGGACCGAACTTCGTCGCGACGGGATCGCTGCTGAAGAACACAACTTCCTCAACCCCGATGCCGAAGAGCGCGTGCCCTACGTCACGCAGAAGCTCTCCGGTTCGGATGGCCCGTTCGTCGCAGTTACCGACTTCATGCATGCGGTCCCCGACCAGATCCGTCAGTTCGTCCCGGGTGACTTCGCGACTCTGGGTGCCGATGATTTCGGATTCTCGGATACTCGTGCCGCCGCCCGTCGGTTCTTCAAGATCGACGGACCGTCCGTTGTTGTCCGCACCCTCCAGTCGCTCGCCAAGCGCGGCCTGGTCGACCGGTCACTTCCCGCGCAGGCGATCGAAAAGTACCGCCTCCACGATGTGAACGCCGGAACCACCGGGTCGGCCGGCGGCGAGAGCTAGGCGAAACGCCTTCGCGAAGCCGATGACGACGGTGCAGAAGACCAAGGAGCAAACCCTTGCGTGGCTGAGGACGATTTCGGGTGAGCTAGCAACAGCGACCCTGAAACGGCTTGACGAGACCCTGCCGTGGTATGGCGACATGCCACCGGGGCGCCGCTCTGCCGTGGGCCTCGTGGCGCAGGCGGGCATCACGAGTTTCATCTCGTGGTTCGAAGATCCAAAGTCGACACCATGGATCGCCGCTGACGTCTTCGGGGCCGCACCACGAGAGCTGCTCCGCTCCGTTTCACTCACACAGACCCTCCAGCTCATCCGCCTCACCGTGGAAGTCGTCGAGCACCGAATCAAGAACGATGACGACGTGCTGCGCGAAGGCATCTTGCTGTACTCACGTGAGATCGCGTTCGCCGCGGCCGACGTGTACGCCAGGGCCGCCGAAGCGCGAGGGCTGTGGGATGCCCGGCTCGAAGCACTCGTCGTCGACTCGATCCTCAGCGGCGAGTACGACAACGAGCTACCCTCGCGCATCGCCGCCCTCGGCTGGAACGGCCACGGTGAGGTGTGCGTTCTCGTGGGCACGGCCCCGAAGATGCTCGATGTCGACCAGCTGCGCCGCACAGCGCGTCACCTCGATGCCGACGTGCTCATCGGGGTGCAGGGCAGTCGCCTCGTTCTCGTGATCGGCAGGGCGAGCCCCCGCGTCGACGATCCTGATGTCGCGAGCCCCATGCCGTTCCTCGACATCGCCAAGCAACTCGAGCCGGGTTTCGGCCCGGGACACCTCGTTCTCGGTCACGAGGTTCCGACTCTCGTCGACGCGTCCAAGAGCGCCAAGGCGGCATTGGCCGGATTCGCCGTAGCTCGGTCGTGGCGCAACGCCCCGCGACCCACCTTGGCTGACGACCTCTTGCCCGAGCGCGCGTTCGCCGGTGACCCGCTGGCGCGTTCGACCCTCATCAACAAGATCTACCGTCCGTTGCAGGCCCACTCCACCGATCTGCTCGCAACGCTGTGGTGCTACCTCGACAACGGCCGATCGCTCGAGGCGACGGCGCGCGAGCTGTTCGTGCATCCGAACACTGTGCGTTACCGCCTGAAGCGGGTCAGCGACGTGATCGGGTGGGATGCCACGGGCGCACGTGAGGCGCTGATCTTGCAATCCGCCCTCATCGTCGGATCGATCGCGGACCCGGACTCTGCCAAACGACGCTAGCCGACGAACCGCGCAACAGTATCGATCAGGGTAGAACCGATCACTTTGGCAAGGCCGAGCCACGGCCACGGCTGGGCAAAGTCGGCAGGGAGCCAATGCGGCAACCCCCAGAGTGTCGTATACAGGATGACCGTCAGCCAGGTCCACGCTCGGGAGAACGTGTTCTGAATGGGGCCCGCGGCGATGCAGAACACGAGAGCCATGACGATCATGTTGATCCAGCGCCCGTAGTCGGTAACGATCACGAACAACGGCAGGAAGGCCAAGGCGATGAGCAGCGCCCAGCCCCAGTTGCGGCGAATCCAGGGCGTGGTGAGCACGGGAATGATCGCCAGCAGCGCCAACGGGAGGTAGCCGACGTACAGCGGAAAGCTCGCGGTCACGGAATCGAGCGTGTACTGAGAGGTCCAGCCGATGGCGTCGATCGCACCGGAGCACAGGTCGGCGCGAGTGAACCCGTGCTCCCGCACGACGTCGCAGATCGCCTGTGCGGTGGCCACCGAGCCGTGGAAGAGCGTGCCGAGTGCGAGCCCCGTGCCACCGACGAGGAGGAAGGCGCCCGCGAGAACACGTCTGAAGAGCAGGCTCAGGCCGAGGTCATCCCCCCGACGCACCAGAAGGTAGAGAAACGCGGGCAGGAAGAGTGCGCTCGTCTCCCATGAGAAAACCGCGAGAGCGAAGACCAGCAGCGACAGCACGGTAAGCACCACCGCGATCAAGCGGCGCCGCACTGCAACAAGCGCCCATACCACGAGTGACAAAGACACGTAGGCCAGCACCTCCTTGCGGAAGGCTGCGGCCGGGTCCCACGCAAAGAATCCGAGCGCGGCAGGCCCGCACACCAGAGCGATCATCGGCCACGAGAATCGGGCGCGCGCGAGCGCCCACACGGCGAACCCGAATACCACCGCGTACAGAAGCCCTTGAACCGCGAAGAGCGCCCACAGTCCGGCGCTGCCCGATGGCGCGAGCGCGAGGAACACCTCGCCGAACAGCCCGCGACGCACAAAGCCGTCGGCGTAGCTGATGAGCCAATCGGCGGTCTGGTATGCCGCTCCCCCGTCGCGCGTGTCGAGGGCCCGATAGTAGAGCAGGTAACCGAATTCGATAGCGAGAAGCGCGACGGCGAAGACTGCGCGGAAGACTCGTGTGGTGTCGGTCGGTGGCCGGTCGACGTCAGGTGCGGCTGCTGTCACAGGGCGATCCTAAAGGGATGCCCGCGGCTCAGGGTCACCGGGCGCGCGCCGCAGCACCACGAAGTTGACGACCGCGAAATTCACCAGGAACGAGATCGGCAGGCTCACGAGCTTCCAGAGCGTGGGTGTTCCGCCGAACTGGACCCACGCCGTGTCGATCGCGAGAGCGAAACCCGTGATCGAGATGGCGTACCAGACCACGTAGGCGAGCATCCGTCTCGGCGAGTACCGCACCCGGAAGACGAGCCTGCTCGACGCGAAATAGGTCGAACAGACAGCTATCGACGAACTCATGATGGATGCCACCGACGGTCTGGCGCCCAGTGCCACCAGCAGGGTAAAGATCGCCACGTCCAGTAGTACCCCGGCAAGGGCCACGACGAAGAATCGCACGAGAGTGGACTCTGCGAGGCGGGCTACCACTCCGCGCATCACGCCCCCACGAACGTCGCGAGTGCGAAAGCGCCGACCACAAAGGCCCCGACGAGGTAGCTCGTCTTGTCGCGGATCGCGAACACGAGCGGGTCGTCGTGCATCTCACCCCGGTGCGCGATGAGCCACACGCGTGAGACCCAGAACAGGAGTAGCGGCACAGTCACCCAGAGAAACTGCGGACTCGGATACAGGCTCGCCGTGCGCTCGTCGTAAACGTACAGCGCGACGATGAGCGCCGAGACGTATCCCGCCGCGGGACCCAAGCTGACGACCAGCGGAAGGTCCGTTGCAAAGTAGCCACGGCCCGGAAGCTTCGCCGGAGTTGGTATGGCCGGAAGGCTGATGTCGTCCCGAAGCTCGTTGTAGCGCTTCACCAGCGCGAGACTCAGGAAGAAGAACATGGCGAAGCACAACAGCCAGAACGACGGCTCGACCCCGATTGCCACAGCCCCGGCGATGAGTCGCGCGAGGTAGAGCAGTGCAAGGGCCAGAACATCCCACATCGCGCGCTTCTTGAGCACGAATGAGTAGGCGAGCGTCAGCAGGAAGTAGCCCGCGAGCACGAGCAGGAACATCGGCGGCAGCAACAGCACCGTACCGATGATGGCGAGGGCAAGGAGCGTCGGCCACAGGAGCCAACCCGCCCCGAGGCCAAGATCCCCCGAGGCGAACGGACGGAACTTCTTGCGACGATGATGACGGTCGTCCGTGACATCCGCGAGGTCATTGAGCACGTACACCCCGGATGCCACGAGCGAGAACAGCAGGAAGGCGACAAGTGCCCGCACCACGTCGACCGGCTCGCCGAACCGATGCGATGCGATGAGCGGGATGAACACCAGCAGGTTCTTGGTCCATTGGTGGGGCCGAACCGCCCGCACCAGTGAGCGGAGCCGCCCTCGGCGCCCCGACGGGAACACCCGTTCGACACCGCCGATCCGGGTGATCAGCGCGGAGCTGTCCGACACGACGTAGGCCTTCGACGCGACTTTCCAGACCGCGAGATCCGCTGCATCGTTGCCGACGTAGTCGAAGCCACGCTCGCCGAACCGTTCAACCAGTGCTGTTGCTTTGCGTGACGCTGTGAGGTTGGTGATCTCGTCCGAAGCGATGACCTCGTCGACGAGCCCGAGGTGGGCAGAAATGCGCTCCGCGATGAGGTGGCTCGTGCCCGTGGCTAGCACGATACGTCTGCCGGCCTCTCGCTCGTCGCGCAGAAAACGCAGGAGTTCTTCGTTGTACGGGAGCACCGAGGCATCCGGAGCTACCCGGCGAGCAAGAAAGTCCTTCAATTTCGGTCGGCCGGCGAAGAGTGGCCCAACGAGAGCGAACGCCCGCCAGGGCTTGCCCGAGAGGTATTCGTTCACCGACTCGAACAGCATGTCCCCCGTCAGGAGCGTGCCGTCCAGATCAACGACAAGCGGGAGGTCGTTGGAGGTCGTCATGGCGTCCTATCGGCTGGCGCATCGGGTCACGCGTCTTACCAGTTTCCCGCTCTTCTCACGCCGGCGGCACCACCAGTCCGGGGGCGGTCATCTGCCGCGCAGCGATGGCATTGCCTGCCGGACTGCCCGCCACCAGAAGGTGGAGGTAGTCCACGGCAGCGCTCGGATCGCCCGCCGCGTCGATCGCGTCGTACAGGGCATCCTCGATCACCCGCACTCGATGCTCTCGTCGCCGTCCTTCCTCAGTGAGATCGAGCAGCACGCGACGACGGTCATCCCCCGGCCGCCGGTGCACGAGCCCTGCCGTCACCAGCCGGTCGATGAGGCGACTCGGGTTGACGCCGCTTTCGCACACGAGCAACTCGCCGACCCGGCCGATCGTGAGCGGAGCATGATCTCCGAGCAGCCTCAAGACCTCCGCTTGCGAGGGGGTGAGGTTGATCGACCGCAGCGCGGCGGCCAGCAGGCGATTGCCTTCGCGCTGCGCGGCAAGAACTAGATAGCGCACCTGCTCGGCTCGCCTCAACTGCGTGCCCCGTCGAGGAGCGCACCGGCCGCCGGGTCGTGAGCGGCCAGCACGACTAGGTCGGGATAGTGCGCACGCAGTTGCGCGACCATTCGAGTCGAATCGCGCAACCCTCGACGCGAACCGACGCCGGGGATTCGACCTGCCCAGAGCAGGTCCACGTCGTACGTGAGGTCGCCCACCAGCAGCAGTGGACGTAGCCCGGGCATCCGCACGAAAAGGGAGAGCGACCCGGGGGTGTGTCCGGGTGTCGGCAGCAGGACGAGGCTCCCGTCCCCTCGGACATCGTGTGCGGAGGTGAAGGGGGCGATCGTCGGGTCGACGACCGGATCGGTGGTCACGGGAGTCCACCGAAGCCCCGGGAGTGTCACGTGGTCAGCAAGTACTCCGTTAAGTTCTGGCAGCGGCGCGCTCACCTGCGCCCACTCGGTCGCGCTCACCACGATCTCCGCATGACCCAATTCGGGTAGGCCGCCGATGTGGTCTTGGTGGAGGTGGGAGAGGATCACCGTGCGTACGTCGGCGATGTCGTGGCCGATGGATGCGAGCTGAGCGGTCAGCGTGTCGGTCGGTCCCAGGTCAAAGGACGCCAGACGACCATACAGAAACCGGACGAGGCCGCGCGGGAAGTATTCCGGATCTGTGAGGGAGGCGCGATCCTGCCCGGTGTCGAAGAGCACGAGCCCTTCCGGATGCTCGATGACATACACGTTGATCGGGCGCGGGGCCGTCCAGCGACGGGAGGTCAGTAGCCACCACGCAAAAGGCGAGCCATCGGTTTCGACATGCTGGGGACGAATCCGCACGCTTCCCGTGCTCAGAACGGTCACTGTCATACGGATTATGTTACACAACACATAAATCTCGACTGTCGGGTCTCTCTGAAGACATTGCACAACGATTCGGCAAGTTCTTGAGATGTTGCCCCCTGCGGGGAGCCCCAAGAGTTGGCACACTAGAGAAGTGATCGTCATCGTCGCGCCCGGACAGGGCTCCCAAACTCCCGGTTTCCTCGCCCCATGGCTCGACTTGCCTGGCGCGAGCGACCAACTCGGCACCATCTCGGACAGCGTGGGGATGGATCTCCTCGCACACGGCACACTCAGCGACGCCGACACCATCCGCGACACGAAGGTCGCACAGCCGCTGATTGTTGCCGCAGGACTCCTGACCCTCACCGCGCTGCTCGCCGATGGTCGTCGCGCGAAAGTCGGCGGCATCGCTGGCCATTCGGTTGGTGAGATCACCGCGGCCGCGGGAGCGGGCATCCTGAGCGAGACGGACGCCGTGAGCTTCGTGCGTGAACGCGGTCGTGCGATGGCGGATGCCGCGGCCCTCGAGTCGACCGGAATGTCCGCAGTGATCGGCGGCGATGAAGCCGCCCTGCTCGAGCGACTCGCGGAACTCGGCCTCCAGCCCGCCAACTTCAATGGTGGAGGGCAAATCGTGGTCGCCGGCGCTCTCCCGGCCCTCGCAGCTCTCGCCGAGAACCCGGTCGCCGGAACGCGGGTCATCCCGCTGCAGGTGGCGGGCGCGTTCCACACGCGGTATATGCAGCCCGCAGTGGCGAGTCTCGAGCTCTTCGCCGCAGGGCTGGAGAAACACGACCCCACCCTTCCGATCTGGACGAACCGCGACGGATCACGCATCGAGAGCGGCGACCATTTCGTGCAACTGATGGTCGGTCAGGTCTCCTCCCCCGTACGCTGGGATCGCGCCATGGAGTCGTTCGCCGCTGCCGGAGTTACCGGCCTCATCGAACTCGCGCCGGCCGGTGCCCTCGTAGGCTTGGCCAAACGCGGCCTCAAGGGCGTACCGTCCGTGGCCGTCAAGACCCCGGAAGACCTCGCAGCCGCATTCGACATGATCGACGGAAAGTAGAACCGTGCCTACCCTCAAGCAGTCCCACGGCGTGGAGTTCACGCGCATTTACAGCTACGGCGCAGCCCGCGGCGATCTGGTGGTGCCGAACGACGAGCTCGTCGGCCCCATCGACTCGAGCGACGAATGGATTCAGCAGCGCACCGGAATCATCACCCGCACGCGCGCGTCGGCCGGCATTCTCGCCGTCGACCTCGCCACGGACGCCGCGCAGGAGGCCATCGCGAAGTCGGGCATCCCCGCCGACAAGATCGACCTCGTGATCATCGCGACCATTGGAAATGTGCAGCAGACACCCTCGATGGCCGCTGTCGTCGCAGACCGAGTCGGGGCAAATCCGGCGGCAGCCTACGATTCCAACGCCGCGTGCGCTGGCTTCAGCTACGGCGTGACCCAGGCGGATGCCCTGATCCGCAGCGGCGCCGCACACTACGCCCTCGTGATCGGCGCCGAGAAGCTCTCCGACATCGTCGACCCCACCGATCGCTCCATCTCCTTCCTGCTGGGTGACGGCGCGGGCGCCGTAGTCATCGGCCCCAGCGACGCCCCGGGCATCGGCGCTGCCGTGTGGGGCTCTGACGGCTCGAAGGCCGACGCCGTGGGGATGAACGCCACCCTTGTGCAGTTCCGCGACGGCGACGCCGAGTGGCCGACTCTGCGCCAGGACGGCCAGGTCGTATTCCGCTGGGCGGTCTGGGAGATGGCCAAGGTCGCCAAGCAGGCACTCGCGGCGGCCGGCATTGAGGCCGCCGATCTAGCCGCGTTCGTTCCACACCAGGCGAACATGCGCATCATCGACGAGCTTGCCAAGCAGCTCAAGCTTCCCGACAGCGTCATCATCGGCCGTGACATCGCGACAACGGGCAACACGAGCGCCGCCTCGATCCCGCTCGCGACGCACCGGTTGCTGGAGGAACATCCCGAGTTGAGCGGTGGGCTGTGCCTGCAAATCGGCTTCGGGGCCGGTCTCGTCTTCGGCGCACAGGTTGTCGCCCTGCCGTAGTCGGCGCACCCTAAACTTGCTAACGGTCAAAAACACATCCCCAAGGAGAAAAAACATGGCATTGTCCACCGAAGAAGTCCTGGCCGGCCTGGCCGAACTCATCAACGACGAGACCGGCATCGCGACGGACACGGTCGAGCTGGACAAGTCGTTTACCGACGACCTGGACATCGACTCGATCTCGATGATGACCATCGTCGTCAACGCCGAAGAGAAGTTCGACGTCAAGATTCCCGACGAAGAGGTCAAGAACCTCAAGACCGTCGGCGACGCCGTGAGCTTCATCACCGGCGCACAGGGCTAAGTACCGTCCGCGGTCGGCCAGCCGGGGACTTCTCCCGGCTGGTCACCCCGCAGGCATGCAGTGTTGGGCTCCAGAGGACAGTGGAAAAATGACCAAGAAGATTGTTGTAACAGGCATCGGCGCTAGCTCGCCGCTGGGCGGCACTGCCCCCGAATCGTGGCAGGCGCTGCTCGCTGGTGAGTCGGGCGCACACACACTTGAGCACGAGTGGGTTGCTCAATACGACCTGCCCGTGACGTTCGCCGCCGAGGCGAAAGTTCGCCCGGAAGAGGTGCTCGAGCGCGTCGAGTACAAGCGACTGGACCCGTCAAGTCAGTTCGCTCTGATCTCCGCTCGCGAAGCCTGGGCTGACGCTGGCTCCCCCGACATCGACCCCACCCGCGTCGGAGTCGACTACTCCACCGGCATCGGTGGCCTCTGGACTCTCCTCGACGCCTGGGACACCCTGCGCGAGAAGGGCCCTCGTCGCGTCCTCCCCATGACCATTCCCATGCTCATGCCGAATGCCGCAGCCGCTGCCATCAGCATGTCGATTCCCTCGCGCGCATACGCCCGCACGGATGTCTCAGCCTGCGCCTCGAGCACCGAGGCCATCGCCAACGCCTACATGCACTTGCAGGAGGGTCTGGCCGACGTGGTTCTCGCCGGCGGCACCGAGGCGGTCGTGCATCCGTTGCCCATTGCTGCCTTCGCCTCGATGCAGGCGCTCTCCAAGCGCAACGACAGCCCCGCGACTGCGTCGCGCCCGTATGACATTTCCCGCGACGGCTTCGTGCTGGGCGAGGGCGCGGGCACGATCGTGCTGGAGACCGAGGAGCACGCGCTCGCCCGCGGTGCCCGGATCTACGCCGAACTTGCGGGCGGTTCGGTCACGAGCGATTCGTACCACATCACGGCTCCGGACCCGGAGGGTTCGGCGGCAGCCCGCGCGATGCTCGCGGCGCTGGCTCAAGCCGGAGCATCCATCGAAGATGTCGTGCACATCAATGCCCACGCCACCAGCACGCCCGTGGGCGACATCGCCGAGTACAACGCCATGCTGCGCGTGTTCGGCGATCACCTCCCGAAGATTGCCGTCTCGGCAACGAAGGGCGCTACCGGCCACCTCCTCGGCGGCACCGGAGCTCTTGAGGCGATCTTCACGATCCTCGCGCTGCACCACCGCACCGCACCGCCGACCATCAACATCACCGAGCAAGATCCGGCGATTCCGCTCGACGTGGTCACGTCACCCCGGTCGCTCGGCGACGGGCCACTGCTCGCACTGAGCAACTCGTTCGGTTTCGGCGGCCACAACTCGGTCGCAGCGTTCCGCAGTTACTGAGCAGCTACTGAGCAGCTACTAGGCATCATCAAGGACTCGATGAGGCTGGAGCGGCCATCCATGGCCTATCTCCAGCCTCATCGACTCCCGAATGATGAGGGTGTGTCAGATCGGTCGACACCCCTCGTGGATGAAGCATTCGCCCCCGAAGCTGAGCATGTCATCCTCTGTGACCAGTCGCTCAAGCTCTTGCATGTCGATCAGTGATGGAGCCACCTGCTCGATGAGCTCTTCGAGCTCCCTGTTCAACGTATCCATGCTCAACCCACCTGATGCAGCCATACGACTGCCGAGTCCTGGCTCGCGTGGCGGAATGCCTCGAGCTCGTCGTCCCACGCCTGTCCGAGTGCCAGGCGAAGCTCGCGATGCAGCTCGATCGCGCTCGCACCAGCGACGTCCATCGCGTAGCGAACCCGATCTTCCGGGATGACAGTGTTGCCCACCGTATCCGTCTGAGCGAAGAAGATGCCGAGGTCGGGCGTGTGCATCCACCGACCCCCGTCAGTGCCGAGCCCAGCGTCTTCCGTGACCTCATAGCGCAGGTGTTCCCACCCACGTAGCGCGGAGGCGAGCTTCGCCCCGGTGCCTCGCGGGCCCTCCCAGTAATACTCCGTGCGCTGAGAACCAGGCAGCACTGGCTGCTGATCCCAATCGAAATTTACGGCACGCTCAAGGGCGCGACCAGCAGCCCACTCGATATGTGGGCAGAGCGCGCGAGGAGCGGAGTGCACGAAAAGCACTCCGCGAGCCTGGTGTTGGGCAACACTGTGTGCAGTCACGATTTCTCCGTTCCGTTGGATGCGACTTCCCCATCGACCCGTGGAACGGTTTCTTGACTGCGTGTGTGAAATTGTGCGGCGAACCGCTGGGGTAATTATGACCTATACCACCACGGAATGACAAGCGTGTTATTTCGAGGGGGAAACGGATGCCCGACGCCTACGACACCGTGGCGGTGGCGGGTCGCCCGCGGCGAGGCGGATCGATCTCGAGTCCGTAGGGCTCTGCTTCACCAATAAGCGCCTCGCAACGGTCAAGCCAGTGCAATTCGGCTTGGGTGGAGAGCGTCCGGGCGTCCCCCACGAGACGTGCGGCAAGCGTGGTGTGCTCCCGGGCGAGGTGTGCTGCGATCGCCGCTGTTGCGCGGGAACGCTGCGCCGCGATCAACGCAGCCGGATCCGCGCCCGGTAGCGTCATCGCGAGAGCCAGCTTCGCGGCGAGATCGTCACGCGCGGGCGCCGGCACGGGGGCCGCGAGCCATTCCCGCACGGCATCGTGCCCAGCATCCGTGATCTCGTAGTAGACGTGACCCGCGGAATCCGGTTCGCGCTTGGTGACCAGCCCGTCCCGTTCGAGTCGATCGAGGGTGGCATAGACCTGACCGACGTTGAGTGGTGAGGATGGCGCCGTGCGACGCTCGAATTCGAGGCGCAGTTGGTAGCCGTAACACGGTCCAAGGTCGAGAATCGCGAGCAGGCTCTGACGAATCGACATACATACACGGTATGTGTTGGCGGCGCGAGCCGGTGACAGGCTCCGCCCGCGAGTCGCTACTTCGCCTCGCCGTAGTTGTCGACCGTGGCGATGGTGAGTGGGAAGGTTACGGGCAGCTCCCCGAAGAGCAGGCGTCCGGCTTCGGCAGCTGCGTCGGCGAGGAGGACACTCACGGGCACGGTGAGCTCTGCGGGGGTGTGCACGACAACCTCGTCATGGAGAAAGAACACGAGGTGCGGGGCATCCGTAAGCCAGCGATCGTCGAGTTCGCCCAGACGTCGACGGATGCTCGCCATCCAGCACAGCGCCCACTCGGCCGCTGTGCCCTGCACGATGAAGTTTCGGGTGAACCTCCCCCACGCGCGGGAACGCTCCCGAGCCCGCGACGTATCGGCTTCCGACCGGGCCTCGTTCCAGCCCTCGAATCGCTGACCGGGCGGAGAACTCCGACCGAGCTGGGTCGTGACGACCTCGCCTCGCTCGCCTGCTCGCGCGGCCTCCTCGACTTTCGCGATCGCGCGCGGATAAGCCTGCGAAAGTCGCGGCATGAGCCTGCCGCTCTCCCCGGTCGTCGCCCCGTACATCGCGCCGAGCATCGCGATCTTGGCTTGATCGCGAGTTTCGACGGCGCCGCTCGCGACAATTCCGGCGTAGAGGTCGCCCGTCGCGCCCGCTTCCACCATTCCTCGATCGCCGGCCATGGCCGCGAGGATTCGCGGCTCGAGTTGCGAAGCATCCGCGACGACGAACTTCCACCCCTCATCCGCGATGACGGCGCCCCGCACCTGCTTCGGGAGCTGGAGCGCTCCCCCACCGCTGGTTGCCCATCGACCGGTGACGACACCGCCCGGCACGTAGTCGGGACGGAACCGGCCGTTGACGACCCAGGTGTCGAGCCAGTGCCATCCGTTGGCCGATAGCAAGCGCGCAAGCTTCTTGTACTCGAGCAGCGGGGCGATGGCCGGGTGCTTGAGCTGCTTCAGTTCCCATGACCGCGTCGAGGCGACTTGGAGCCCGGCAACCCCGAGCGCCCTCAACAAATCTGCAGGAGAATCGGGGTTCAGGTCGGGCGATTCAAGTTTTTCGCGCACAATCTCGAGAATCTCCTGCAATTTCTGTGGGCGCGCGGACTCGAGGGGGCGCGAACCGAGGATGCTCGTGAGGATCGCGTCGTGAGCGTCCGCCCGCCACGGCAGGCCAGCGAAACGCATCTCCGCGGCGATGAGGGCTCCGGCGGACTCGGCAGCGAGCAGTCGCCCTATGCGCCCGGGTTCCGCCGACCCCGCGACGGCGGCGCGCTGGAGGGTGAACTCCGCGAGCGGGTCGGCGAGGACGGGCACCGCCCCGGGGTCGACGTCGAGGTCGAAGAGGGCTGCGCCCCGCTCCGGTCGGGGCGTCACGACGGAGGCGGGGGCATCCCACACGCCCTGCGGTGCCGTGGCGAGGGCAGATTCGGCGGTCAGTGCAGAGGAACGCAAGATCGCGTGACACAGTCTCAGGTCGAAACACCGCTCGATCCGGATGCCCGCCGCCAGCAGTTCCGGATACCAGGTACTCGTGTCATCCCACACCCAGCGCGGGTGTTGCGGCTCTTCCTTCCTCACGAACTCTGCGAGGTCGGACACGTACTCGATGCCGAGCGCCCCACCGTCGTCGCTGATCTTCGCCGCCATCGTGCGAGAGTCGACGCGCGCGAGAACGATGAACACAGGTCAATACTGCATGCTGCCAGCGACTGCGCGTTGTCGGGCACCCCAACGCTGCGCTGATATGGGCGTGCAGGATGCGTCGATCGACACGGGCGGGATCAACCAGTGCTCGCCCGCTCTCTCATCGATCTCCCAGCCGTTGTTGTGCATGAGCATGTGGTGATGTCGGCACAGGAGTACCCCGCGAGAAATGTCTGTGCTGCCCTCGTCGCGTGCCCAAAAGTCGATATGGTGCGCCTCGCACCAGCTCGGTGGCCTGTCACATTCGGGGAACACGCAGCCGCCGTCACGCGCTGCCAACGCGACCCGCTGCCGCCAGTTGAACAATCTCTCGGATCGACCGACATCGAGGGGCTGTGATCCGTCGAACAAGACCGGCACGTATCCGCCGGCGCAGGCTAGCCGAGCCGCGGTGGCCATCGACACGCGAGCCGACTGCCCCTCGAGGTGCGCTGAGCCGACGCCCGCCTGCAGATCGGCGAGAGTGACGTGAAGGCGAACCGTGGGTGCAGTCACCCCGAACAGCGACCCCTGGTCTGCCATTGTCGCGAGCTTCACCATGTCAACGAGCGCGTCGGCGGTGAGCTGGTCGGTGGTGCGAGGGTCATCGACGACCCGCTCCGAGCGCGAAACCGCTTCGGCATCGACAAATCGCGGCCCACCGCGGCGCGGGGCCGTGATCGAGTCGACGGCCGCAACGACTACCGCTGCCGACTCAGGGTCGAGCAGACCGTAGATCTTGGTCATGCCATCCGGTTGCGGGCTCAGTCGCACAAATCGCTTGTCGCGCAGCTGCTCCTCCCGGTTGGCAACACCCTCACGATCGAGGTCGTCGCGAATGGAACGCGCTGCCGCGGCCACGCGCTCCGGAGTCGTCTGCTCTGCCGCGGCTACAAGACGGTGGGCAGCCTCGGTGAGGTCGTCGTTGCTCACCGAACTGCCTGGCTCGCCGAGCCCGGCCACGATGCCGTCGGCCGCGGCAATCGACAGGTCGCCTGCGGTCATCGCCGCGACGACGGGGGCGAGCCATGGCGACGAACCGTCGAGCGCACCGCCCACCCGGATGAGCGCTCGAGCCTCTCCACGTGTGACACCGGTGACGTGCTGCACAAGGGCTTCCGGAGTGCGCAACCCCATGCGCTGCGCAAGCCCGGAGTACCCCAACTCGGGCGCCGAACGGCGACCCACCTCGGCAGACAGCCGGACGCTCAGAGCGTCGAGCTGTCGGCGCGACTCGGCGACCTCAGCCTGCAGCGAGAGCAAGGTGGCATCGTCGAGTGAAGCAAGTTCTTGGTGATCCGGCACGATCACGGAGGCGATCGTCATACAGGTATTGTATCAGTCAGTCGAAACTTTGTTCGAATGTCACAGAGGGACTGTGGAGAGAACCACGCGAAGCTGAGGCCCTCGAAGGATCGCTTCGAGAGCCTCAGCTCCCACTACGCAGCTCCCACTACGCAGGGGCCAACTACGCAGGGGCCAACTAAGCGGCAACCGGCTGGCGGTCCTCCACGAGGTAGCGCGCATACGCGGCGATCGTGAGGAAGGTCGGGAAGTCCTCCTCGAGCGTTACCGCCCGGAAGATCTCCGCCGCCTCCGCGAACCGACCGTCGGCGGGCGCCGACGCGAGTTCCGCCGCGAGCTCGTGCTCCACCAGGCTGTGCGTGACGGGTGTGCCCTCTGCGGTGATCACGCGCTGGTGCATCCACTGCCAGAGCTGGCTACGACTGATCTCGGCGGTCGCGGCGTCCTCCATGAGGTTGTCGATGGCCGCAGCGCCCACGCCCCGCAGCCAGCTCTCGATGTAGCGCACGGCGATCGACACGTTCGCGCGAACGCCCGCGTCCGTCACTCTGCCGTCGATGCGAAGGTCGAGCAGATCGGCTGCCGTGACGTGCACATCGTCGCGCTGGCGATCGAGCTGATTCGGTCGGTCGCCCAACACGGCATCGAACTCGGCTCGCGCGGTTTCCACAAGCCCAGGATGCGCGACCCACGTGCCGTCGAAACCGTCAGTAGCCTCGCGCAGCTTGTCGCTCGACACCGCGTCAAGCGCCCGAGCAGTCACCTCAGGGTCCTGACGGTTCGGGATGAACGCGCTCATCCCCCCAATCGCATGCGCCCCACGCTTGTGGCAGGTGGCGACGAGCAGTTCGGTGTAGGCCCGCATGAAGGGAACGGTCATCGTGATGGCGGAACGGTCCGGCAGCGTGAAGTTTGCCCCCCGACCGCGGAAGTTCTTGATGATCGAGAAGATGTAATCCCACCGGCCGGCGTTCAGGCCTGCACAGTGTTCGCGCAACTCGTACAGGATCTCCTCCATCTCGAACGCCGCCGAAATCGTCTCGATGAGCACAGTCGCGCGAATCGTTCCGTGTTCGATGCTCAGGGCGTTCTCCGAGAAGGTGAAGATGTCATCCCACAGCCGAGCCTCGAGGTGGTTCTCGAGCTTCGGCAGGTAAAAGTACGGCCCGGATCCTCGTGCGATGAGCTCAGCCGCATTGTGGAAGAAGTACAGACCGAAGTCGACTAGCGAGGCCGAAGCCGGTGAACGCTGGCCCGCCCGGTCGGTGTATCGCAGGTGCTTCTCCACCAGATGCCAGCCCCGCGGACGCATCACGATCGTTGGGGTGGTCTCCCCGAGCCGGTACTCCTTGCCCTCCGCCGACGTGAAGTCGATCTGGCGTCGGATCGCGTCGTGCAGATTGAGCTGACCACCGATGACGTTCGCCCAGGTGGGGCTCATGGCATCCTCGTGATCTGCGAGCCACACCTTCGCGCCCGAGTTCATCGCGTTGATCGTCATCTTCCGGTCGGTGGGGCCGGTGATCTCTACGCGCCGGTCCTCGAGCCCTGGGCCCGCCCCCGCAACCCGCCAGGTCGGCTCGGTGCGCACCGCTTCGGTCTCCTGGAGGAAGCGCAAGTCCCGTCCGTTGTCGATGTGCTTGCGCTTCTCCATGCGCGCAGACAGCCTGTCGTGCCGGCGGCCCCCGAACTGATCGTGCAGCCGAGTGAGGAAGCGCAGGGCATCCGGGGTCAGCATCTCGTCGTATCGGTCGTCGAGATCAGCGAGGATCTCGATGTGTGATGTGGTCATTTCTGTGTCCCTAGGTCTCTTTAGTGGAATTGTGCGGTCTCGGTGCTGCCGACGAGGGCGAGTGTCTCGCTGTCGGGGTTGAGCGCCGTGGCGATCCGATCGAAGTAGCCGGTGCCGACCTCGCGCTGGTGGCGCGTGGCTGTGTAGCCGTCCTGTTCGGACGCGAACTCTGCCTCCTGCAACTCCACGTACGCGCTCATGTGGCGCTGCGAGTAGTCCCTCGCGAGCGTGTACATGGAGTGGTTGAGCGCGTGGAATCCAGCGAGAGTGATGAATTGGAACGCGTAGCCCATGGCCGCGAGCTCACGCTGGAAGGTCGCGATCGTCGCGTCATCGAGGTGGCTCTTCCAGTTGAACGAGGGCGAGCAGTTGTAGGCGAGCTTCTTGCCGGGAAACTCCTTGTGGATGCTCTCCGCGAACGTGCGCGCCAGCTCGAGGTCGGGCTCCGCGCTCTCCACCCAGAGCAGGTCGGCGTACGGGGCGTAGGCGTGGCCGCGTGCCAGCACGGTGTCGATGCCGGGCGTGGTGCGGTAGAAACCCTCGCTCGTACGGTCCCCGGTGAGGAACGGCTTGTCGCGCTCGTCGACGTCGCTCGTGATGAGGTCTGCGGCGAGCGAGTCGGTGCGCGCAATCACGAGCGTCGATACTCCCGCCACGTCGGCCGCGAGACGGGCCGCGTTGAGGGTGCGGATGTGCTGCCCTGTGGGGATCAGCACCTTTCCGCCCATGTGTCCGCACTTCTTCTCCGAGGCGAGCTGGTCCTCCCAGTGCACACCCGCTGCGCCAGCTTCGATCATCGACTGCATGAGTTCGTAGGCGTTGAGCGGCCCGCCAAAGCCTGCCTCAGCATCGGCCACGATCGGTGCGAGCCAGTCTGTACCCGCATCCCCTTCGGAACACTCGATCTGGTCAGCACGCAGTAATGCGTTGTTGATGCGGCGCACGACCGCCGGAACCGAGTTCGCCGGGTAGAGGCTCTGATCGGGGTAGGTCTGGCCCGAGAGGTTGGCGTCGGCGGCAACCTGCCAGCCGCTCAGGTAGATCGCTTTGAGCCCCGCCCGCACCTGCTGCACCGCCTGATTGCCGGTGAGGGCTCCGAGGGCCGGCACCCACTCCTCCGAATGGATGAGGTTCCACAGGTTTTCCGCGCCGCGCTTGGCCAGCGTGCGCTCCTCCCGAACAGTACCGCGCAGGGCGATCACATCCTCGGCGCTGAACTCGCGTTCGATGCCGTTCCAGCGCGCATCCGTCTTCCACTCGTTCTCGAGCTCAGCGGCAGTCTGGGTCTGGTCTCCCGGTCGGGTCGTGCTGGTCATATCCATCTCCTTCGGTGGGGCGTCTGGTTCGACTCTGTGGCCGGCACGGTGGTTCTTCTCCAAGAAGTAGGGCAGAATTCTTGCCATTCTTCTATTTCTCGCAAGAAGAGCGCCGAGGAGGCCCCCGTGACCGGGTTGGACACCGCGAAAGCGGCACAGGATGAAGACGTGCTCGATTCCCTGACCGTCGGACGTCGCATCCGGCAACTCCGCACCGATCGCGGGCTCACGCTCGACGACCTCGGCGCCAAACTCGGACGCGCCGCGTCGCAGGTCTCAGTGATCGAGAACGGCAAGCGCGAACTCAAACTCGGCGAGCTACAAAAGCTCGCGCGCATTCTCGGCGTATCGATCGACACTCTGTTGAGCCCGGATGCCCCGAGCAAACGTGCTGCGCTCGAGATCGCCCTCGAGCGCGCGCAACGGGGACCCCTGTACTCGTCGCTGACGCTCCCCGCGCTCCCGGTTCGCAAATCGCTGAGCGACGAGGCGATCGAGACGATCCTCGGGCTGCACGACGAACTTCAGCGATTGCACCGCGAGCGTGCCGCCACGCCCGAGGAGGCGAGGCGGGCGAATACCGAGTTGCGCCGGGCCATGCGCAAGCGCAACAACTACTTCGCCGATCTGGAAGTCACTGCGCGAAGCCTGCTCGATGCCGTCGGCCACGCAGGGGGACCGCTCTCCCAACGCGTCGCGTCAGACCTCGCCAGCCACCTCGGGTTTTCGCTGCACTACGTGCCCGATCTGCCGGGTTCGACGAGGAGCGTGACCGATCTCAAGAACGGTCGCATCTACCTGCCCGTCGGACAGGCCGCCGGTAGCGACCCGCGATCAACCCTGCTCCAGGCACTCGCGAGCCATGTGCTGGGCATCACTGAGCCGAAGGACTACGCCGACTTCCTGCGCCAACGCGTCGAGACGAACTACCTCGCAGCCGCCCTCATGGTTCCCGAGCACACGGCGATCTCATTCCTCGAGGCGGCAAAGGAGAAGCGCGAGCTTTCTGTGGAAGACCTGCGCGACGCCTTCGCGGTGAGTTACGAGACCGCGGCCCACCGCTTCACGAACCTGGCTACCGAGCATCTCGGCATCCCCCTTCACTTCCTCAAGGTGCACGAGAGCGGCACGATCTCCAAGGCCTACGAGAACGACAACGCGGCCTTCCCCACGGATGCCCTCGGCGCGGTCGAAGGACAGCTCGTGTGTCGCTACTGGAGTGCGCGGCAAGTGTTCGACGTCGCTGACCGGTTCAGCCCGTATCACCAGTACACGGACAAGCCGGGCGGCACCTACTGGTGCACCTCGCGCATCCAGTCCACTGCTCGCGGCGACTTCTCGGTGAGTGTGGGGACGCCGTTCGCCCACGTGAAATGGTTCCGAGGTCGGGATACGGGGCATCGGGCGACCTCGACCTGCCCCAACGAGAATTGCTGCCGACGGCCACCGGAAGGGCTTGAAGTGCGCTGGAAGGGTCACTCGCTCCCGAGCGCTCGGCTCAACAGCTCGTTGCTCGCGGCGATGCCGACCGGGATGTATCCCGGCGTCGACTCGACAGAGGTGTACACCTTCCTGGAGACCCACAGCCCGTAGCTGCCGATCCGTGCATCCCGACCCGCCGCGCCACCCGACCCGCCACGCGTCCCGACCCGCCGCGCCACCCGACCCGCCACGCCACCCGACCCGCCGCGCCACCCGGACCCGCCGTCCCGCCCCGCCGTCCCGCCCCGCACATGAATCGATCCAAAATCCAGTTATTGCGCGCACAGACATTCCCCTCGCCGCAAGTGGAGTTTGGAACGTTTCACGGGCGGGTGGGGCGCGGCGGGCGGGCGCGGCGGGCAGGGCGCAGCGGGCAGGGCGCAGCGGGCGCGGCGGGCAGGGCGCAGCGGGCGCAGCGGGCGGGCGCAGCGGGCGGGGATGCAGCACGCGGGCAGCAGGCAGCGGCGATCCGCGCCGCCAGATCCGTGCGAACGTCAGACCTCGTGCAGCAGCGTGCCATCCTTCTTGAGCACGTTCTTCTCCCCGGCCTCGATCGCGACCGCAAACCGGTTCTGCTTGGGCGGCATCGGGCAGTTGAACGCGTAGCTGAACGCACACGGGGGAAGCACAGCAAGGTTGAAGTCGAGGGTGATCGTGCCGTCAGGGTTGGGTGCGAGGAACAGGAAACGACCGACGCTGTAGGTGTCGACTCCGTTCGTGGCATCCGCGTAGACGAGTTGCAGGGCGCGGCCCGACTTGAAGGCTGCGAGGTTGTAGTCGACCCCGTCCTTCGTGAAGGTGATCTCGCCGGGGATGACCTGCTCTTTGGTCTTGCCGTCGTCTTTGAGGTGCTCAAATCCCATTGTCGTACCATCGGGATTGGCGGAGAACGTCGCGGTGATCACCCAATCGGGGTTGTAGGGGTAGGCGTCGATACTGCCGAATTCCTGGATGCCCTCCGAGTTCGCATCCCACACCCGCAGTGCATAGTTGCCATCACCGGCGATCACGAAGCCGGTGACGGTGTCGCTGAAGACAACCTCGCTGGGGTCCGCGTCACTCTTGGCACGTACGAGTGCCGTGCCATCCACGACCGTGCCATCCACGATGATGTTGTCGGATGCCGCTGCCGTGACCGTCAAGCCGCCCGCCGCGGGCGCCCACGTGCCGGGCACGCCCCAGATCGTCTGTTCGGAGTCGACCCATTGCGTGTTCACGAGCGCGAGACTGCCCTTGGGCTGAACCACGGATTCTTCGCGGCGCGAGCGGAACGTTGCGAGTCGGGCTTCGGGCGTCACAGCGGCGGTGTCGGTCATTCGTCCATCCTTATCGAGTCTCACGATGCCAACCACCGACGACACGGCGTTATTTCCAGCGCGGCTCGCTCGACCCCCACGCAACGACCGGCGACGGCCATTCACCCGGTCCCCCGTCGTAGTGCGGAGCAGGCAGCGCGGTCGTGAGCTCGTCGTGCGTGCCGACGGTCGGTTCCCATGACGGATGCCCGATCCACGGGCTGCGCGGTGCATCCAGTAGTTCCTGCGCGACACGAGCGAGCGACGTCTCGACGAGCCAAGAACCACCCTCGTCCAGTCGTCGACGCAGGGCGGATGTGATCGCGGCAGCGAGCAGGTACCCCGCCGAGTGGTCGAGTGCCTGGGCCGGGAGTGCACCGGGTTTCGCGGCATCCGGACTTTCGATCCACCCGATGCCACTCGCGGCCTGAACGATGCTGTCGAACCCGCGGCGGACGGCGAATGGCCCGGTCGTGCCCCACGCGCTCAAGCGTGCGACGACGAGCCCGGGGTGGCGCTCGACGAGGGCCTCGGGCGACAGGCCGAACCGGTCGAGCGCGCCGGGGCGGTAGCCCGTGACGACGACGTGTGCGTCGGCGAGCAGGGACTCCACGACGTCGCGGTCGGCCGCCAGGTCGAGGATCACTGAGCGCTTGCCCGCTCCCGTATCGAGGTGCTGTGCCGGGATCTCGGGGTGATCGGGTCCGTCGACGCGCAGCACATCGGCACCCCACAGCGCGAGCGTGCGGGTCGCGACCGGTCCTGCGATGACCCGGGTGAAGTCGAGTATCCGGATGCCCGTGGCGGGGGCATCCGCGGCGGCGAGCTCGAGCTCGGGCGCGTCGCCGATCCGCTCGACCGACACGAGCGGGGAACGCGCCACGGCCGCGAACTGCTCGTGCTCGCGCCACTGAGCCTCCGTGCGTACCGCGATCGCGACTCCTCCCCCGGCCGCGACAACTTCTTCGACCTCAAGCGCGTTCCGACCGTGTAGGTGTCGCAGCAGCTCGTCAGCCGTGGTCTCGTTCGGAAGCCCCAGCGCGCCGAGCAGTCGGTCGCGATGGTGCGGGTAGTTCGCGTGGGTACGAACCCACCCGTCGGCTGTGGGCCAGAACCCGGAAAGTTCGGCCCACGCGTTCATCGGCTCGCCGGCCAGCCGGTAGTGGCGTTCGCTTGTCACTGCCGTCGCGACCCGCACAGGGTCGAGTTCGACGGGCGGCACCGCCGAATCTGCGCGCCGCGCGAGCAAGAGGGCGGCCGACAGCGATGCGGCAGCGACCGCATCGTGCACGAGGGCGGCGACGGGCAGCACCGAGTCCAACGGAACCTCGTGGGGACGAACGAGATCGAGGGCGGCGGGGTCTTCACCGAGAGACGACCACGCGGTTGCAAGGAAGTTCATGCTTGATCGTACGACCATGCGCTGCCGGGTGATTGACGTAGTCAAGATTCGAACGTATGTTCGAGACATGCCGCACCACTGGCGACCCAGCGATCATCTCGAACGGTCACCGCAAGGCGGCGTGTGGCTGCTCGTGGAGCGCGGGCGCCGGGTCGGCAGTATCGAATACGGCAAGGTTCGGCAGCGACGGGCCTTTCGTGCCGTGACGCCGACGGGCGAGCTCGTCGGCTACACGTGGTCGCTCGAGCGGGCATGCGATCGGCTGTGGGATTGGTCGGTGCGCACTGGGAGAGGAGCAGGGTTGACAGCGTGGCCGTGGCCGCCGATTCAGGTTGCCGAGAACGAATGGGTGATCATGCGCAATAGTCCGTCGCTACCGAAAGCGGTGGTGCGGTTCTTCGACGCCACGGCCGCCCGGCCGGCCTACTATCGCGCCGTGACGTGGGCCCCTGGTTCCGAGGGGCGCGAGCTCATCGGGTACTTCCTCACGCTGGAACTCGCCGACGAGGCGGTGCTCGAAGACTCCCCCGGACGCATCTCGACCGAGCCCGATCGTCGCTGACGGCATCAGACTGGCGAGCAGGATCGGAGAAGACCCCCTAGGCCGACGGGGCTATGGTCGGGGCATGAGCGAATCAAAGAAGCCCGAGTTCAGCGCGGAAGAAAAGGCCGCCATGAAGGAGCGGGCCAAGGAATTGAAGACTGCCGCGACGAAAGCGGAGGCCGAAGCGGACGTGCTCGCGAAGATCGCCGATATGCCAGAGCCCGACCGATCCATCGCTACGCGGATACACGAACTGGTCAAAGAGGTAGCTCCCGAGCTCTCGGCGAAGACCTGGTACGGCTCCCCCGCGTGGAACCGAGATGGCAAGACCGTGCTCTTCTTTCAGGACCGCGCCAAGTTCAAAACGCGCTACTCGACGCTTGGGTTCAGCGAGGAAGCATCGCTCGACGACGGCAGCATGTGGCCCTCGTCCTATGCGGTGCTGGAGCTTGGCAAGAAGGAGGAAGAGATGGTCACGAAGCTCCTGAAAAAGGCTCTGGGATGACCCCCGCGTAGACTGAGGCTGCAATGGGGCGTCCGTCCTTCTTTTTCTGACCGCCCAGGAGCGCTCCATGACTGCTATTTCCACGCCCGCCGACCGTCCGTCGCGCTATCGCAGCGAACCCACAGTTCTGCAGGCGCTCCGCAGCCCCCGGATCCTCACGCGCGAGGTTCTCGCCGGACTCGTCGTCGCGATCGCCCTCATCCCCGAAGCGATCGCCTTCTCGATCATCGCGGGCGTCGACCCACGGGTCGGACTGTTCTCCTCGTTCGTCATGGCCGTGGCCATCGCGTTCCTTGGCGGCCGCCCCGCAATGATCACTGCTGCGACCGGTGCGATCGCACTCGTGGTCGCACCGATAGCCCGCGAGTACGGCGTCGACTATCTGATCGCGACGGTGCTACTCGGCGGCCTCATTCAGGTTGTTCTTGCCGTCTTAGGGGTGGCGAAACTCATGCGCTTCATCCCCCGCAGCGTCATGGTTGGCTTCGTCAACGCCCTCGCGATCCTCATCTTCATCTCGCAGCTACCTCAGCTCATCGGCGTGCCGTGGCTGGTCTATCCGCTCGTGGCCATCGGGCTGCTCATCATGTACCTGATGCCACTCGTCACCCGGGTGGTGCCTGCACCGCTCGTGGCGATCATCCTGCTCACTGCGGCCGTCGTCGTATTCGGGATGAACGTGCCGACTGTCGGCGACCAGGGCGCACTGCCACGCAGCCTCCCGCAGCTGTTCGTGCCCAACGTTCCCCTCACGTTCGAAACCCTTCAGATCATCGCGCCGTTCGCCGCAGCGATGGCCGTCGTCGGCCTTCTTGAATCGCTCATGACCGCCAAGCTCGTCGACGACATCACCGACACTCACTCCCGCAAGACGCGTGAGGCGTGGGCACAAGGCGTTGCGAATCTCCTTTCCGGTGTCTTCGGCGGCATGGGCGGCTGCGCCATGATCGGCCAGACCATGATCAACGTGAAGGCGTCCGGCGCCCGCACTCGAATCTCGACATTCCTCGCTGGCGTGTTCCTGCTCGTGCTGGTGCTCGCGTTGGGCGACGTCGTAGCGATCATCCCGATGGCCGCTCTCGTCGCCGTCATGATCGTGGTCTCGGTAGCAACGTTCGACTGGCACAGCATTCGGCCCGCCACCCTCAAGCGCATGCCCAAGAGCGAGATCGTGGTGATGGTGATCACGGTCGGCATCACGGTGTGGACCCACAACCTCGCGATCGGCGTCATCGTCGGTGTCGTGACAGCGATGGTCTTGTTCGCTCGGCGAGTCGCGCATTTCACGACCGTCACCCGCACTATCGATGAGACGGCCAACGTGCCGACTGCGCTCTACACGGTCGACGGCGAGCTGTTCTTTGCCTCCAGCAACGACCTCACCACTCAGTTCGACTACGCGGATGACCCGGAGCGCATCGTCATCGACATGTCCCGCTCCCACATCTGGGATGCCTCGACCGTTGCGACCCTCGACGCGATCGTGACCAAGTACGAGCGACACGGCAAGCGCGTGGTGCTGGAAGGCATGAACGAGGCCACGACGATCTTGCACGGGCGACTGAGCGGCGGGGTTACGGGCGCCCACTAGCTCCGTTCGACGGCGGATGCCCACACCCAGGCGTGGTGGACGGCACCGGTCTTGGTGGTCCACTCGATGGCCACCGCTTTCGTCGTCCATGCCACGACGCGCGCGTCGACTTTCATCCCGGTCTTTCCGTAGCGAACCCACGCCATGACGTGCTGCGGACGGCGCGTGCGCGTGAGGTCGTGGGTGTCGAGTTCGAGTTCTTCGTCGGTCAGGGAATCCGGCTCGCCATCGCTCGCGACGATGTCTCGCGTCTGTGCATCCCTCCGACGATCGATCGCGTCGGCATAGCGTTTATTGGTGCCCACGACTCCTTCTTGGCGTGTCGCGTGACTCGGGGTTATTCTCGACACTCTCGAACATACTTTCGAATGGCAAGGAGAGTCAAATGAGTCTGCTCAGCGGAAACACGGTGGTTCCCCTGCTGGTGTCGGGTGTGCCCAACCGCATCCTGTGGAGCGGAAAGCGGTACGTCGTCACCGACACCCCTACGCCGCTCGAGGAGCTCACCTACGGCCTCACCCACCCGATCGACCTGACCGGCTGGCGCTTTCAGGGCACAGACCGAGATGGGGTATCCCGGATGTTCGAGATCGTCCTACGCGACGGCAGTTGGGAGCTCGTGCGGGTGTACGACTAGCGGGCGGACGACCGAGGTAGCTCCGCCACCGGACATCACCGCCGCTTGTAGTAGTTTCTCCAGACCAGCCGATGGATCGGGATCAACCGGGGCAGATCCCTGAGACCTGGGATGAACGGCACGAGCACCAACAGAAGCGTCAGAATCGCGACGACGAACACCACGAGGATATCGGCGTTCGGCGCCGATGCGAACGGCTCGATCTGGTAGAAGAACGAGAACAGCCACAGCCACGACTGGCCAGGGTAGTTGCCCGTCTCATTCAACATCCCCCATTGATCACCGCTGAGGTGAAGAGATGTCGCGAGGTCGTTGAGATACGCGCCGTCGCCGAGGAACAATACGGACTTCGTGTAGTCGAAGTTGTAGAAGGATCCGCCGGACTCGAGCACGCTATCGAGTGAGCCCTGCTTCGCCATGGCCAACAGCGACCCGGTCAATGCCGGCACCGGGCCGTAGTCGCCGGCCGCGACCTGAGCGGGATCGTTGTTCGGCGCTGCACTCAACGCGTCACCATAGGCCTGGGTCCAGGTAGCGCGCTCGGTTTCGGTCGCGCTGTTCCAGACCGCGACCGACGCTGGCGGCGACGGAAGTGTGCTGAGCGGGCCGACCACGAAGTCGTTCGCAGTGTCGATGGGTAGCTTCACCCCGGCAAAGCTCTGCAGGTCGAGCGCGCCGATCGTCTGGGTCGCATCTGGTGTCGAGTTGTACGGCGGGCCGTATTGCGCGGTCTCGCTGGTGCCGCCGAGTTCTGCGGTCGCAGTGGCGACAAAGTCAGCGGGCTGGGTCGTCGCCCACGACTTGAGTGTGACGCTCGCGTCATCCGGCGAGCCGAAGATCGCGGAAGCCGCGAGTACGAGAACGGACACGGCGATGACGCCGATCGTCAGTTCCTTGAACAGGTCGTATTCGCGGATGCTGCCCTTCCAGGGTCGCCCCGCGATGCCGTTTCCCGTGCGCCACGATGTCTTACTCAGGTTCTTGCTCATTTGCCTGCCTCGCTCGAGGTTGCCTGATGCGATGCGACGAGCTGTGCATCCGTCTCGGCCGCATCGAGTGGTGGAACCACGCCGTGCTTACGTACCAGCAGCACGTGCAGGGCCACGATCGCGGCAACCGCAAGCGGGAGCAGCGTGATGTGCCACATGAACATCTGGCCGACATTGGCAACGTTGAACCATGCGCCGATGCCCGCCGCGTTGAGTGCATCCTTCGCTTCGAAGGAGATCCATTCTGATTCAAAGTTGGTCTGCAGTAGGTACCCGGTGAACGCCGCGCCGATGGACACCGCGAACGAGATCACCCCGGTGATCCAGGTGAGGGCGCGCCCGCCGCGCCAGGCGGCCATCCAATACTTGCCCCACAGGTGGACGACCATGAAGAGGAAGAAGAACTCGACGCTCCACAGGTGGGTGCTGTTGACGAAGTGGCCCAGCGACGACAAATGCCACCAGCTCGGACCGTTGAGGCTGAGCACGACGCCCGACGCGATGATCACCACGAGCGAGGCGATCGCACCCATCCCGAACACATAGATCCAAGATGCTACGTAGCTCGGCTGGTCTTCGGGAAGCAGTTTTTCGGGCGGAAGGATCGTGAGCACCCAGCGGCGCGCCTTGCCGGTCCAGGTCGAGAACTCTTCGGGGTCGGTGGTGTCCGTCGGCGGTGCGACGGGGCCCGTCTTAACGGTACTCACTTGCGCTTCCTCCCTGTCGGGAAGGGAAGGACGAGAGCGAGAACGAACAAGAGGATCATCACCGAAATGACGATGAAGTTGCCGAGTTGAATGGTGAAGGCACCCCAGCCCAGATAGATCGTGGGTATGTCCTCGTTTGCCACCGCGAGCAGAGCGTGCACGCTGGCCTCCTTAGTCTTGTTCGGAGGCTACGCCGCGGCCGGTCGCCGCTGCAGGACTTTAGTCCCGTCACATCCGAGGGTCGGTGAGCTCCCTCCCGATGGCGTCGATCGCCCCAACATCGAGACCGGCTTCGCCCGCGAACTGCGGCCACGAGGTGAGCGCGTCTGCCACGTCAGCGATTGCACGTTTCGCGCCCGGAACCGCGAACCGATCTGCCACTGCGAGAAGGTCTTTGTTGCGGATGTCGGAAAACGTGCCATTGACGGCCATGAGGTGTTGGTTGAGCCAGACACTGGCAGTATCCCGCGCATAGGTGATGTCATAGGCCGGCGAAAGCTCCCATTGACCGCCCTCGCGCAGCAGGAACGCGTGGTTCTTGGAGTGGTCGTCATGGTTCGCCGCCGCAACGTTGAAGACCATCCGCCGGAATATCTCCGTCATCGCCGTCTCGCCGAGCTGCAAGGACTGCGCGGCGGTGAACAGTTGCGCGTAGTCGTTGACCGCGATGAGGTTGAAATCGACAGCGGCAAGACCGCAGAGCGACAGCATATGGATGCGCTCATCGGCACTTCGATCAAACCTTCGGGTGAGGAAGTGACTGCGGCCGTTCTCGGCCAGTAGCCTCGTCGGGGCCATGGTGATGCCAGCGGCGCGTGCCATGAGCGAGTAGGCATACTCGATGCGCGTGTATTGCTGGGAGTCACCCAATTGGCGATCCAGTCCGACCCCATCGAACTTCAGCAGCCACGCTTCCTCCCCCGGGCCGGGAGCGTTCTGCCCCGACCGGATCTCCCGCGTCGTGTCGTTGATGTTGACGAGCGCTTTCGCACGGGCGCCGCCAGCGCTGGTGCCGACGGAGATAATCTGGCTGAGGGCATCCGCCGCATGTCGGTCGTCGTCAAGGGTGCCCGCGAGAACTGACCGGGCGGTGAGGATGAGCTCCCCCAGGTCGAGGGCGGTCGGGATGGGATCGGCGGGCCCGAGGTCGGGGACGAACTCGAGGGCGCCCATTCCCCGTTGCCCGAGATATGCAAGACGATCGAGTGGCGTGATGCGGGCCCGGTCGATGCCCTCCGACGCGAGCCACGCGTCGACGACGCTGTTGCCGAACTTGTCGGGAAGGGCATCCGCGAGCATCGGCGGTAGTCCGTGGAACGTCTCCTCGCTGAGGCCGCGGAACGTGAACACCGAGCGCCGGTCGGTGGTCGGCATCAGGATGGGGCTGAGCTCGACACCCGAGCGCTTCCACTCGGGGGTGTACTGGAATCCATAGCCCGATCTCGTGGCGCTCACTGCGCCGACCGATCGACCCCACGCCCGCACCTCGACGACGGTTGTCGGTTGGTATGGCATGGGCTACCCCTGCGCCTTGCGCACTCGCCGCGGGGCGGTGGCGCCTCGCGATTGCGCCAACAGCTCTAGCGGTGTGGGACCCAGGTCGGGCATGAGGCTGTCGAAGACGTCGAGCCGATCGAGCGCGCGCAGCACCGCCAACAGTGTGTGCAGCCGCGTGCCCGCCCCCTGCTCCAGCGCTTGCACCGCAGAACGGGAGATGTTGGCTCGTTCCGCCAGCGCGATCTGGTCATAGCCCGCGTCAATGCGAGCCTGACGAATGGCAGCGCCGACTCGCTGCTCCCACTCGTCGAGGGAGACATTCATGCCCGAAATATCAGTCATTAGGGAAGATTACGCCTATTACGCTTGAAACACCAGTCATTGTGGCGCGAGGGCCGCTATCTGCAGTCAGTGCCACTGCGCAGCGAGTGAATCATCTTCTGCAGAACTCGGAACGCGTCCGACTGCTCGATCTCGGTCATCCCTGCCAACATTGTGACCTCGACTGATCTAACCGCCACGGTCGCCTTTTCAAGGCTCCGTCGGCCGAGAGGCGTGAGCTGGGCGGGAAGAACCTTGCCGAAGGGAGCCCGTGCAGGTCTTGATACGTAGCCCTCGCGTTCGAGGTTCTGAAGCAGCACGTTCATCGACTGTCGTGTGACGAACGCGCCCCTCGCGAGCTCGGAGCTCGACAAACCTGGTCGCTGAGCTAACAATTCGAGGCAAGAGTAGTGCGTCACGCTCATCCCGAGCGGCCGCAGCGCCGCCTCCATGGCTACGCGGAGCGTGCTGGACGCCACTTTCAGCAGGTAGCCCAGTGACGTCTCTAGGTCGACGCCGACACTGTCTTGCCTCATGTCAATATTTTGACATAGATTGTTGTGTGTCAGAAGCCTGACACACAACAGAGGAGCATCATGCCCGCGACCGGCCCCGACTTTATTTCGCTCCAAGTGCGAGACCTCGACGCTTCGCAAGCGTTCTACGAGCGATACCTCGGCCTTGTCCGCTCACAAGCTGGGCCCCCGCACGCGGTTGTCTTCGAGACCAAGCCGATCGCGTTCGCGCTCCGCGACGTCATCCCTGGGACCGATCTCGCATCCGTCACTCAACCCGGCATCGGTGTCGCGATCTGGCTCCACGCCACAGATGTCCAGGCCATTCACGACGCTCTCGTCGCGGACGGGCGCACCATCGTCTCCGGACCAATCGACGGACCCTTCGGTCGAACATTCACATTCGCCGACCCCGACGGCTACCAGATCACCCTCCACGACCGCGCCTGATCGGTGAACCGGGAACGTCGCGCGCCAAGCTCGGTGTGCTTGGGCGCCGTTGTGGTAGGGC
>JAHBSZ010000004.1 GCA_019638845.1 Salinibacterium sp.
CCGTTGTGGTAGGGCGGACGGGACTTGAACCCGTGACCGACGGATTATGAGTCCGCTGCTCTAACCAGCTGAGCTACCGCCCCGTGACCGCGAGACGCGGACGCGTACCTACGATACAGCGAGCGGGACGGGTCATCCGTGCAGCGTGGCGTTGCGGAGGACGACGCGCCGCCAACCGTCCGCGGGGGCCGAACTGCGCGGCGTGTCATCCTCCGGAATGGTCGGGGTGGGACAGGGAGGGCCGGGGGCGCGGGAAGGACGCGAACGCAGCGCTACTTGCTGCTGCGCTCCCGCGCGGCATCCGCCACGACGCCCTCGACGGGCTCACCGCGGTAGAGGCTCTCGAAGGTGTCGAGGGTGCGCTGGATGTCGTGCGCTTCGATGAGACGCAGGCTCGCCTTCTTGAACTTGAGCAGTTCTTTTTCGGGCATCGTGAGGATGCGCGTCAGGCGGTCCGCGAATTCGTCGACGTTGCCGGGCTCGAACAGGAACCCGTTCTCTCCGTCGTGAACGAGGTGCGGAAGCGCCATCGCGTTGGCCGCGACGACCGGCAGCCCGGACGCCATAGCTTCCATCGTCGAGATGCTCTGAAGTTCGGCGATGGACGGCATCGCGAATACCGTCGCGCGGGTGAGAGCGTTACGGAGGTAGGCCTCGTCGACATATCCCGTGAACTTGACGTTCGCGGCAACACCGAGCGACGCGGCGAGGGCCTTGAGCTTGCTCTCCTGGTCGCCGCCTCCAACGATCTCCAGCTTCGCCTCAAGGCTGGGGTCGAGTTTGGCGAACGCGCGCACCAATTTGTCGATCTGTTTTTCTTCGACCATCCGACCGAGGAAGACGATCAGGTTGTCAGTGCGCGGCTTCAGGTTGGGCGTGTAGTTGTGAGCGTCGATACCGCACGAGATCGCGAGAACATGATCTACGGACGTGTTCGCCTCGAGGTAATCGGCGGCCTTCTGCGTCGGGGTCGTCACACGCTCGGCTCGGCGGAACGAGCGGTCGGCCGCAGCCCACGCCAGTTTGACCGCCCACTTTTCGAGGAACGGCGGAATGATGAGCGTGTACTCGAGCAGGTTCTCCGGCATGAAGTGATTGGTGCCGATGAGGCGCACACCGCGCTTGAGACCCTCGATCGTGATGCCGCGACCGATGATGATGTGCGACTGGAAGTGCGCGACATCCGGCTTCACCAGATCGAGAATCTTGGCGCTGTTCTGACGGATGCGCCACGGCAGAGCGAAACGAAGCCACGGGTGCGGGTACCAGCGCCACGAATAGATGCGGTGCACCGTCATCAGCTGACCTTCGTGCTCCTCGACCTGAGCACCGAGCTTCTTGTTGGTGTATGACGGAGCCGCAATGTGAACATCGTGCCCGCGGGCGGCAAGGCCTGCCCCAAGGCGCGCGATGAAGGTCGCTGCACCGTTGATCTCGGGCCAGAAAGTGTCGGCGCCGATGAGCACGCGCAGTCGCGGCTTGCCCTCATGCGGGGAGGGTAGTGAAGCGGAAGTCATATTGACTATCAACGTACCTTACGGATGCTGTGCTGGATTCTCGATCACGGCGGCGAACGCTGTGTTTGCGAGAGCTTGCGGGTGGTTGCGCGAGAGGGTGATGACGCCCCACACTGCGGCAGCGGCGGCTGCCACAAAAGCGAGAATCGCCCACCACGGAGCATCGGCGGCCTCGCCGAGCACAATGATGCCGAGAGCGACGGCGACGAGCGGGTCGATCACGGTGAGCCCTGCCACGACCAGATCGGGCGGATTCGACGAGTGCGCGGTCTGCACAAAATACGTGCCGAGGAGGCCCGCAATCGCGAGCCCGATAATGCAGAGGATCGTCAGAATATCCGCGGAGTCGAGGCTGAAGGCTCCCGTGAGGATCGTCTGAACGCGGCCGATGACGACATTGGCGAGCGTGACCACGAAACCGAACAGCACGCCCGCCGAGATTACGTAGAAGATCGGCCGGGGCGTGCGGCGACGCATGAGAAGGAACAGCGCGATGAAGATGGCCAGTACGACGCCCAGAATGATCAGCACGGCCGTCAACTGCGTCGCTGTCACCGGGTGCTTCTTTGCAACGAAGGCGGCAATGGTCACGAACGCTGCCACACCGGCCACGCAGACGATGATCGACCGGATCGAGACCCGATCGAGCGGAATGCGGGTCACCCGTGAATTGACAATGGCCGTGATGACCAACGCGATCGCCCCGAGCGGCTGGACCACAATCAGGGGCGCGAAGGTAAGGCTGGTGAGCTGCAGGACGATGGCGACCCCCAGCAACAGTGTGCCGATCACCCATGAGGGGCGCGCAACCAAAGAACCGAGTTGACCGAGGCTGAGGCCCGTCTTGCCCTTGCCGCCGGTCTTCTCCCCCACCAATTCGACGCCGCGATGCTGGAGTTGAGTGCCGAGAGCCAGGCCCACCGCCGCGACAAGCGCGAGCCCGATACCGACGGCGGAGTTCGTGTCCAATTGGCTGAACTGCGCGGCAAGGTCTTGCAACGGGTCTGGCACCCGTCGAATCTACCCGCATCGGTGCCATTATTCTGGGTGAATGGCCGTTCTCCCGATACGAATCACGGGCGATTCCGTGCTGCATTCCGTTGCCGAGGAGGTCACCGACTTCGGCGATTCACTCCACACGCTCGTCGACGACATGTTCGAGACCATGCGGGAGGCGCCCGGTGTCGGGCTCGCGGCGCCACAGGTGGGCGTGCCGCTTCGCCTCTTCGTCTATAACTGGACTGACGACGAAGGCACTCTCTGGCGAGGCGTCGCGGCGAACCCCGAGTTGTGGATCTCTCCGCCGCGCACCGGCGAGGCCGATGAGGATGAGGACTCCGAGGGATGCCTCTCCCTGCCCGGTGAGCGGTTTCCGGTCATCCGCTCCGAACGGGCGATACTGCGTGCTGTCGGCCTCGACCGCCGGCCGTTCGAGATCGTCGCCGACGGCTGGCTCGCCCGCATCTTCCAGCACGAGTTCGACCACCTCAACGGTGTGCTCTATGTCGACCGCCTCGAAGCGGGCTACGACAAAGCAGTCGCCAAAGCGATCAAAAAGCAGGGCTGGGGTGTTCCCGGCATCAGCTGGCTTCCCGGCGAGGACCACCTCGAAGACTAGGTCCAGAGTCTGATCAGAGCCGCGGTTACCGCCGCCGCGGCAACCACGATGATGAACGGCACACGCAGTGCGAACAGCCCAGCCGCGAGCAGTAGAGCCGGGATGCGCGCATCGACCACAATGCCGGTCGAACCCCCGAAGGTCTGAACGACGATGAGCGCCGACAGCAATGCGACCGTGAGCAGATTGGCGACGCGCGCCGGTGTGGGCTTCTCGACGAGCGACGGCGGCACCAGATAGCCCAGCAGTTTGAGGGCGAGCACCGCGATCGAGGCAAGGATGAGCGTCTGCCAGATGGTCACGAGGTGGCCTCCCGTCCGCCGAGCCAGTTCGTGAGACCGACCACAACGGCGACGACAGCGGCGGCAAGCACGGGGATCCCCGCCGGAACGAAGGGCAGCAGTGCCGCGGCCACCACGGCAGCACCGATCGCGACGGCGACGGGTTGCAGCTGGATGAGTCTGGGCCACAGGAGACCGAGGAATGCGGCTGCGGCCGCGGCATCCAGCCCGAACTGGCTCACATCGCCCAGCAAGTCGCCGATGAGGGCGCCCAGGAGGGTCGTGAGGTTCCAGCCGATGTAGATGATGGCGCCGGTCCACCAGAACCCGGCACGCTGGCCAACGAGAGTCTTCTGCGCCGTCGAGACGGCCGTCGTTTCGTCGATGGTCCAGTGGGCGGCGAGGATCTTCTTCGGCCACGGCCCACCGATGAACGGCGCGACGCGGAGGGCATAGAGCGCATTGCGCGTGCCGAGCAGAGCGCCACTGGCGATCGCGGCACCGCCGGCTGCAGCGCCGCCGGACGCGAGAATGCCGATGACGGCGAACTGGGAACCACCGGAGAACATCACGAGACTCAGAAAGCAGGTCTGCCAAAGATCCAACCCGGATGCCACGGCCAGCGCGCCGAACGAGATACCGTATGCCGCAACGGCAAGACCGACGGCGAAACTCGCTCGAATTGCGGCGCGACGCTCGATAACGGCAGGGTCAGACAACGAAGAACTCCCTCCGGACCGATGGTCCGAAGGGAGACTCTATCGCGTGTCGGCCGACGTCACCGCCGGCCAATTGGCGCGCTGTGGCTACTTCGTGGGCGGCGCGAAGGTGTTGTTCGCACGCAGCACTTCGAGGCGCGCACGGTACTCCTTCTCGTCGATGTCGCCCTGCGCGAAACGCTCCGCAAGGGTTGACTCGGCGCCCCGTGCGGCAGCGCTCCAGGGGCCGTAGTGTCCGTGACCGTAGTGGCCGGGACCCCAGCCGCCGCGACGGCGACGCACGAGGCTCACGATCAAGATGATGACGCCGATCCAGAAGAGCGGTACAAGGAGGAAGAGCCAGCCGAAGCCGAACCCGGCGCCGCCCATGTGGTTGGCAATAGCAATAGCTGTAAACACGAGGTGTCCATTCCGTTAGGGCCCTGACTGGGCCGATAACTCAACACTCGTCGAGTGCGACAGAAACGGAATCTGCCCTGCGGTGACACGTGGGGTACTCCCCCGGGTGCAGCGAGGCGCTACTCCGTACGCCCGGCGTGGACCAATCCGGTCTCGTAGGCGATCACGACGAGTTGCACGCGATCGCGAGCCCCGAGCTTCGACATGATGCGCGAGACATGAGTCTTGGCGGTGAGGGGGCTGAGGAACAGCGACTTGCCGATCTCGTCGTTGGTGAGACCCTGGCCGACAAGGGCGAGCACCTCCCGTTCGCGCTCGGTGATCGCGGTGAGCAGTGTCGTGTCGGGTGCTTCGCGCAACTGGCCGGAGATGCGCTCGAGCAGCCGCCGTGTCACGCCAGGGCTGAGGAGCGCGTCACCGCCCGCGACGACACGAACCGCACGAATCAGTTCGACGGGTTCGGTGTCTTTGACGAGGAAGCCGCTCGCGCCGGCCCGAATTGCTCGTCCGACGTACTCATCGAGCTCGAAGGTGGTGACGATCACGATGTGAGTGCCGGCAAGCTCGGGCTTCTGCACGATCTGCTCGGTCGCCCAGAGACCGTCGCCGTCGGGCATCCGGATGTCCATCAATACGACATCGGGACGGGTCGCGGTGACGAGAGCGACCGCTTCGGCACCGGACCCCGCCTCACCGACGATCTCGATGTCGGGCTCAGCCTCAAGGAGGCTGCGGAACCCGCCTCGGATGAGCTGCTGGTCGTCGGCGATTGCTACGCGAATCATGAATCGTGCTCCTTGACGGGGATGCGCGCGGTCACGAGTGTGCCGCCCGCGGGAGAGTTGCCCGTGCTGAGGGTGCCTCCGAGAAGTTCAGCGCGTTCGCTCATTCCGAGCAGACCTCGACCGCCGTTGGAGCCGTCAACGATTCCCGTACCGTCGTCCCCGATGCTGACGACGTAGTCCGGGCCATCCACCCGGAGGTCGACCCGTGCGCGGGTCGCCTTCGCGTGCCGCACCACATTGGTGAGGGACTCCTGCACGATTCGGTACAGCGCCAGTTGCACGGCCTTGGGCACGTCGTCGAGCGTGTTCGTGAGCGCGACCTCGACGCCCTGAGACGTCACGGAAGCGGCGAGCCCTGGGAGTCTCGACAGATCGGGCTCCGGCACGAGCGGCGCCGACGGATCCTGTCCACCCTCGGCGCGCAACACCCCGAGCACCGATCGCACCTCATCCAAAGCCGTTTTCGAGGTCTCTTTGATACTCGCGAGCGCTTCCGCGGCCTTCTCGGGTTGCTTGTCCATCAGGTGCAATCCCACGCCCGCCTGCACATTGATCTGACTGAGCGAGTGGGCGAGAACGTCATGGAGTTCGCGCGCGATCCGCACGCGTTCGGCCTGAACTTCGGATTGCTTGCGCTGAGCGACCGCGCGCCGGAACTCGTCGTCGTGCTCGCGACGCGTGCGAATTGCTTCACCAATTCCGAAGGTGATGAGAATGCCGAGAGTCGTGATCGCGATGCGCGCCGGATGCCAGTCGAGGCCGAGGATGACCCCGACGGCGACGGTTCCCACCCACGCGGCACCGACGGAGATCCATGCCCACACACGCGCGCCATGCACGATGGAGAGCACAATCGCGAATGCGAGCGCCATGAACGGCGGACCTTGGAACTGAGTGGCGAGAAAGAAGTCCGCGCACGCGGCCGCCGCGACGAATGCGACAACGGGCCCCGGGAATCGGCGCCGCAGCAGCAGCGACAGTGGCCCGAGAATCGCGAGGATCGCGATGGCCAGCACCGCAGGGCCGGGCGTGCGGACAAGCCAGAACAGGGCCGCCGGCAGCTGGATTATCAGGGAAGCAACAACCGGGATGAGCAGTCGTGCGCTGGACGACGACCGGAACTGGTGCGGCGGTCGAAGCGCGAGCTCCTCCATGAACTGGTCGCGCTGCCACTGGTGGTAGCCAACTTCCCACCGAGATTGGCGCGCGCGACCGTGGAAAGGCATGCCTCGATCGTAGTTGCGGGGGTCTGGCGCGGCGTCGGCCCGACGGTGTGACACGGCTACTCCCGTAGGAGTACGAAAAAGGCCCAGACCGTTGAGGGTCTGGGCCTAGCTCTCGCAGAGCGAACTCTGTGCTCCCCGACATGGACTCGAACCATGAACCTACGCATTAACAGTGCGTTGCTCTGCCAATTGAGCTATCGAGGATTGCGTTTCAGCTTGCCTACTTTAGCAAAGGTTCCGCCAGCGCAAAAACATCCTAGCTGCGAGCAAGCAGGTAATTGGGTGACGGCACCGCGGTCGGCTCCCCGATAAGGCGCGGCGTGCCGTCCTCGGCGAGCCGGAAGCTCGCCACCGAGTTGGAGTGCTCGTTCGCAACGTGCAGCATGTCGCCGTCGACCGCGTGGTGGCGCGGCCACTCCCCTTCGCTCGACACCCAGCCGACCGGCTCGACCTGCGCTCCGTCGTCACTGGCGCGCAGCGTCGCGATCCGGTTGCTGCCGCGCAGGCCGGTGTAGACGTAATTTCCCCAGAGGCTGATACCGGAATCGTTGTCCCCGTCGAGCGCTCCGGGCACCGCAGCGCTCGACACGACCTCAAGCGTGGAACCGATCCAGCGCAGCACGAACAGCTCGTGGCTCAACTCGCTCAGTGCGTAGTACAGCCCTGACGGATGCCGCACGATATCCCGCGGCCCCGTTCCCGGTGGAAGTGCGACGGATGCCGCGACCTCCAGTCCCGGCCGGTGCACGACTATGCGGTCCGCACCGAGGTCGACACTCAGTAGCGTTTCCTCGTCGACGGCGAGAACTGTATGCGCATGGGGACCCTGCTGCCGTTCATTCGGCCCGCTCCCCGCGCCCTGCACGGAGTCACGGAGTGCGGTCACAGCGCCGTCGTCATCGAGCCCGACGAGGGCAACGACACCGTCGAAGTAGTTGGCGACGGCGATCCCGTCGCCGATCACCTCGAGATTGCACGGCCAAGTGCCGCCCGAACTCGCGGAACCGTCGCGCACGAGAGTGTGCTCACCGCTGATGCGGAACGAGTCCACAGTTCCAGCACCCTCGGCCACCGCGTAGACGTGCTCACCGCGCTGCAGTAGGTACGACGGCGAGAGCGCCTCGACTGCGGTTCCGACGAGTTCGAGGGTTCCGGCATCCGTCGATCGCATCGACTGGATGCCCGACATCGTGCCACCCATGTCGTGGCCGTAACCGCCCACCCACCAGTTCGTCATCCGGCGGCTAGTACCCGGCAACAGGGTCGATTCGACCAACGAACCCTGTGCCGCCGACAAGCGCCGCGACGTTGGCACGAATGCGCTCCGCGAGCAGCGGCTCAGTCATCTCGGGAGTGTCGGCGGAGTGCGACGTGATGACGATGCGCGGCGCAGTCCACAGCGGATGCCCGTCCGGAAGCGGCTCGGGCGACGTCACATCGAGCCCAGCACCGCACAGGTGCCCGGACTCGAGGGCGGCAAGCAGCGCCTCCTGATCGATGAGTCGTCCGCGCGCGATGTTCACGAGTGCGGCCTCCGGTTTCATGAGCGCAAGCTCGCGGGCGCCGATGAGATTGGTGGTCTCCGCGGTCGCCGCGGCGGCAAGGATGACGACGTCGGCCTCGGGCAGAACCTCAGCTAAACGCGCGACCGGTAGCGTGCGAGTCGCACCCGGTAGCGGATCGCTCCCCCGCCGCACGATCGTCACGTCGACCTCCCACGGCGCGAGCAGGCGCAACAGTTCGACCGCGATGCCGCCAGCACCAACGATCACGACGCGGCGACCGTAGAGCGAGATGCCGATCTTGGGGTCCGACCACGTCGTACCCCTCGCCTTCTCCGGGATACCGCGGAGCACCGCCAGAACCAAGGCAAGGGCATGTTCGGCGACGGGCTCCGCGAACGACCCCTTCGCACTCGTCCACACCGGCAGGTCGGCATCCTCCTGAGCGGCGAACACCTCGGAAAGGCGCTCGACACCGGCCAGCGGCAGCTGAACCCACTGGATTCCCGGATACTCGGCCAGCACACTCGCGAGAGCCGGACCGTCGACGTTCAGCCACACAAGACCTCGCGTTGCATCCGACAGGGGCTCGACGATCCCGCCGCCCGCGACGACAGCCGCCTCGAAGACCTCGTGCGGGAAGGGCAGCACGGCGATGGGGCCTGGCGTCGGCCGGGCGCCGAGGAGATCAACGGGAGCAAGGGGGTCCCTGTGCTCACCGGGGAGTCGTGCGGTCACGGGTTTGCTTTCGCTTTCGGTTGTTTCGGCTTCTTCGGTGCGGGCATCGGCAGGGCATCGGCGGTAGCACTTATCGCGGCCTGCAACCACTCCCGGTCTTCGAGCAGCTCGCCGGGCACCGTGTGGTAATCCTTCGAACCGGGGTACGCCTGACCCGGGAATGTTCCGGCGAGCATGGCGGGATCGACGTCGCTCGGCTTGATGAAGAGGGTGTCGTCGCAAATGAAACCCACAACCTTGTCACCGAGGTAGAGCGCGTATTCACCGAACATGCGACCCGTGCGGATCGGCAGGTCGCCGAGTTGATCCTCGATGAACTCGGCGGTCTCCTTGCTAGTGGACAAACTCATCCTCCTGGGTGAGGTAGTCGAGCGAACGCGCCAAGTCACGCACATACGGGTGGTGGGGGTCGGCGAGCACTTCCTCGAGTTCACCGATGCCCACGATGACACCACGGTGCATCACCGCAACCCGGTTGCTCACGCGCCGCACCTCGCCGAGGTCAGCGGTTACGACCAACGCCGAGAATCCGCGCTCACGCTGAAGCGACACGATGATGTCGAGGATCGCCCCGCGCACGGTGACGTCGATCCCGGCGGTGGGGTCGTCAGCAACGAGCAGCTTCGGTTCCAAGATCATCGCGCGGGCGATAGCGACTCGCTGTCGTTGGCCTTTGCTGAGCTCATGTGGATACTTGTTCATCGTTGAGAGGGGTAGACGCACGGCGTCGATGAGCGTGGCAACTGCCTCGCCCGCCTCGTCTTGATCGAAATGACGGTCGCGCGAGAAGATCGGCTCCGCGACGTTCTCACCGATTGTCAGTCTGGGCTCGAGAAAGTCACCGGCCTCCTGACGCAAATACCCGACATAGAGGCTCAGCAGATCGCGCTTGCGCGCCGAGATTCCTCGGAGCTCCGTATCGATAACCCGAAGGCTGCCGCCCGTGATCTTGGGTGAGTCCAGATCCTGAAGGTCCGCCTGCAGGGCGACGGCCTTCGCGAGACTGCTCTTGCCCGAGCCGGTCTCTCCGACCACTGCGAGCACTTCGCCCGGTGGGATGTCGAAGGTGAGCCCGTTAACGGCGACCGAACGGGTCTGGGGATTGCTCGACGGGTACCGCAGCGAGATATCACGAGCGCTGACGATCGGTGTGGCGGTCATTCTGCGGCCTTGAGCGCACGCAAATGCTCGCGACGCAGCGCCTGGTCGGCGGGGTCCGGCACTGGAAGTGACGCGAGCAGCCGCTGGGTATACGGATGCTGCGGGGCACCGAGTACCTGGTCCCCCGTTCCCTCCTCCACGAGTTTGCCCTGGTACAACACCGCGATGCGGTCCGACAACATGTCGACGACCGCCAAATCATGACTGATAAAGAGCGCCGCAAAGCCGAACTCTTTCTGCAGCTCCGCGAACAGTTCGAGCACACGAGCCTGAACGGAAACGTCCAGGGCGCTCGTGGGCTCGTCGGCGATGAGCAGGCTCGGCTCCAACGCGAGTGACCGGGCGAGACTCGCACGCTGTCGTTGTCCGCCGCTGAGTTCGTGCGGGTATCGATCCGCAAAACCGCGCGGCAACTGCACAGCCTCGAGCAACTCGTTGACCCGAGGCCGGGCGGAGCGGGCATCCTTCGCCTTGCCGTGCACGATGAGAGGCTCGGCCACGCACTCGGCGATCGTCAAAAGCGGGTTGAAGCTCGAGGCTGGGTCTTGGAAGACAAAACCGATCTGGCTGCGCACGGGTTTGAACGCGCGCTCTTTGATACCGAGCATTTCATGACCGAGAACCTCAAGTGACCCGCCCGTGATCCGAGTCAGGCCACCGATCGCTCGGCCGATCGTCGTCTTGCCCGACCCGCTCTCGCCGACGAGGCCGAGAACCTCACCGGGCGAAATGGTGAAACTCACCCCGTCCACGGCCCGAAACCTGCCGCGACCGATACGACCGGGATAGTCGATGACGAGGTCTCTCGCCACGACCACCGGTGCCGCGGTATTCACCGTGCCCGACTCGACGCGTGCGGCGGCTCGTGCACGTGCGCGAGCACCGCCGGTACCGACGCGCGGAACGGCGGCGAGAAGTTTCTGGGTGTAGGGGTGTTCGGGCGCGTTGAAGAGCTTCTCGACCGGCGCCTCCTCGACGAGTTTGCCCTCGAGCATCACGACGACCCGATCCGCAAGATCGGCGACGATTCCCATGTTGTGAGTGATGAGGATGATCGCCGAACCGAACTCGTCACGACACCGACGCAGCAGATCGAGAATCTCGGCCTGAACCGTCACGTCGAGGGCCGTCGTGGGCTCATCGGCGATGATCAGCTCAGGCTCAAGCACCAGTGCCATCGCAATCACAACTCGCTGCTTCTGCCCGCCGGAGAACTGGTGCGGGTAGTAGTCGATGCGCTTCTCCGGGTCAGGGATGCCGACACGATTCAGCATGTCGATCGCCTTCGCACGGGCATCCTTGCGACTGATGCCCTTGTGTGCACGCAAGCCCTCGATGATCTGCCAGCCCACGGTGAACACCGGGTTGAGGGCGAGCGATGGCTCTTGGAAGACCATCGCCGCGTCGGTCCCTCGGATCGATCGCAATTTCTCACCGGTGAGCCCGATTACCTCACGGTCGTTGAGGAGGATGGCGCCCGTCGTCACGGCCGTTTCTGGGAGCAGACCGATGATCGACTTCGCGGTAACGGACTTGCCGCTACCGCTCTCCCCGACAATCGCAAGAACCTCACCGGCGTCAACGGACAGGCTGACGTCGTCGACCGCGACCACGGAACCACCATCGGTGGCGAACGTAACTTCGAGATTCGAGATCTCCACGACGTGGGTCACGGGCGCGCCTCCAGGGTGTCGATATCGACCGAGTCGTCATACGTGCCCCCGGGCATCGCAGACACTTCGGCATCAGCAGTCGGCGCGACAGTGGCTTTGCGCCGCGTACGAAGGCGAGGATCCGCGAGGTCGTTGAGGCTTTCGCCGACAAGCGTGATCCCGAGCACGACGAGCACGATCGCGAGCCCCGGGAACACCGAGGTCCACCAGATGCCACTCGTGACGTCCGAGATCGAACGGTTGAGGTCGTAGCCCCACTCGGCTGCCGCAGTGGGCTGGATACCGAAACCAAGGAACCCCAGACCCGCGAGGGTAAGGATCGCCTCCGAACTGTTCAGAGTGAAGATCAGGGGCAGCGTGCGCGTGGCGTTCCGCAGTACGTGACGGAACATGATGCGACCAGTGCTAGAGCCAACGACCTTGGCCGACTCCACATAGGCCTCGGCCTTGATGCGAACAGTTTCGGCCCGAATAAGACGGAAATACTGCGGGATGAAGACCACCGTGATCGAGAGAGCCGCTGCCACGATGCCTCCCCACAAGCTCGACTGCCCGCCACTGATCACGATTGCGGCGACAATGGCCAGAAGCAGGGAGGGGAAGGCGAAGACTGCATCCGCAATCACAACGAGCATCCGGTCGAGCCAGCCGCCGAGATACCCGGAGAGCAGTCCGAGAAACACTCCGGCGAAGATCGAGAGGATGACCGCGACCACGATCACCGCGAGGGCAGTCTGACTGCCCCAAATCACTCGAGAGAGAACGTCGAATCCGCCGACCGTTGTTCCGAGGAGGTGTTCCCCACCCGGGGGAACTTGCGCGCCAAACAAGCCATTTTCGTCCTTGAGCTGCGCAAACCCGTAGGGGGCGAGAACCGGGGCGAAGATCGCGATGAACACGAAGATGCCCGTAATCACGAGGCCGACGATGAGCATTCCGCGCTGCAAGCCCACGCTTTGCCGTAGCTCACGGACGACAGGCAACCGTTGCCAGAGGGTCACTCGGCGTCGGGGCCGGTCGGTAGCAAGAGTCGCCATGATCAGTACCTCACCCTCGGATCGATGATCGCCGCGATGATGTCGACAATGAAATTGCTGAGCGCGACGATGACAGCGAGCAAAGCGACGATGCCCTGAACGGCGACGAAGTCACGCGCACTCAGGTACTCGGTGAGTTTGAAGCCGAGCCCCTTCCATTCGAATGTCGTCTCGGTAAGCACAGCACCCCCGAGTAGCAGGGCGATTTGTAGTCCCATCACCGTGATGATCGGCACGAGCGCGGGCTTGTAGGCGTGTGTGCCCACGAGGCGGAATTCGCTCACTCCACGTGAGCGCGCGGCATCCACATAGTCCATCGAGAGAGTCCCGATGACGTTGGTGCGCACCAGTCGCAAGAAGAGGCCTGCGGTCAGCAACCCGAGTGCGAGCCCCGGAAGCACCGCGTGCTGCAACACGTCTCCGATCGCTGCGGAACTGCCGAGTTGGAAGGCGTCGATGAGGTAGATGCCCGTGCGACGATCGCCGAGCCTCGTCATATCGAGTTCCGTGCGGGTCGTCGCCCGACCTGCAACAGGAAGCACCTTGAGCCACACCGCAAATACCAGCTTGAGCAGGAGTCCTGCGAAGAAGACGGGCGTGGCGTAGGCGAGGATGGCGAGTACCCGAAGGATCGCGTCGGGCCACTTGTCCCGCAGGTACGCGGCGAGCATGCCGAGTGGGATACCCACGATAAACGCGATGATCAGGGCATAGAACGCGAGTTCCAGGGTCGCCGCGCCGTAGGTGACCAAGAGCTCGGTCACTGGCCGTCCGTCACTGATGGCGGTGCCGAAATTGCCCGTGAAGATTTGACCGATGTATTCGAAGTACTGCACGAGAATGGGGCGGTCGTACCCCGCGGAGTGGATGCGTTCCGCGAGCTGGTCGTGGCTGAGGCGGCCGCCCAGGGCCGCCGTGATCGGATCCCCGATGCTGCGCATGAGCACGAACACCATGGTCACGAGAATGAAGATCGTGGGGATGATCAACAAGAACCGAACGATGATGAATCGCAGCAAACCTCCGCCAGATCCGCGAGAGCGGCGCGCTGTCGGGATTGGCTCGACGGGGTCGAGATCTGCGGGGGCGGTTGACGTCATTGGTACCTATCGTGCATCAATCAAAGGAAAAGGGGCGACCCGCACTGGTGCGGGTCGCCCCTCGCTGCGCTAGAACGACTCTAGCCGCGTGGTGTTAGCCCTTGACGAGGCTTCCGTAGCGGAACTTGAACGAACCGTCGAGCACTGCGCCGGTCACGTTCTTGCCGGTGACGGCAATCTGTGAACCCTGCAGGAGCGGGACAGTCGACAGGTCAGCCGCAACCTTCGCCTGGATCTCCTCGATGTCGGACTGGCGCTTTGCCGGGTCGGTCTCGACACCCTGGTCAAGGATCAGCTGGTTTACCTCTGCGTTGTCGTAGTGGTTCGCGAGGAAGTTATTCGTCGCGAAGAACGGCGTGAGGTAGTTGTCAGCGTCGGAGTAGTCCGGGAACCAGCCGAGCTGGTATGCCGGGTACAGGTCGGCCGTGCGGTCCTTCGAGTAGGTGACCCACTCCGTGGACTGCAGGTTGACCGTGAACAAGCCGGTCGCCTCGAGCTGGCTCTTCACCAGCGCGTACTCGTCACCCGATGACTGACCGTAGTGGTCCGGGTTGTACTGCAGGTTGAGGGCGACCGGAGTCGTCACGCCTGCATCGGCGAGAGCCTTGGCTGCCTTGTCGGCGTCCGGGCCACCGTTGCCGTCGCCGTACAGGTCCTTGAGAACCTGCGTGGCGCCGGTGAGGCCGTCCGGAACGTACGAGAAGAGCGGAAGGTAAGTGCCCTTGTAGACCTGGTCAGAGATCGCCTTGCGGTCAACGAGGTCAGCAACAGCCTGACGGACAGCGAGCGCCTTTGCCGGGTCGGCCTCAGCGGTCGTCGCGCCATAGGGCTGCGTGTCGAAGTTGAACACGATGTAGCGGATCTCTCCACCGGGACCGACGATGACCTTCACGTTGTCGTTGCCCTGCAGGTCAGCGATGTCGGTCGCAGACAGGCTGCGGTGCGCGACATCAATGTTGCCTTCCTGCACGTCGAGCTTGAGGTTCGACGCATCCGTGTAGTACTTCAGCGTGATGTTCTTCGTCGCTGCGGCACCAAGGACACCCTTGTATTCAGGGTTGGCTTCGAACTCAACAAGGTTGTTGAAGTCGTAGCTCTTGATGACGTACTGGCCAGCGAAGGCGTTGCCCGCGACGATGTCGGCGTCGGGCGTCACTGCGGTCGCTGAGAACACCTCTTCGTCAACGATCGGGCCTGCCGGGCTCGACAGAATCTGCGGGAAGACCTGGTCATTTCCGTTCTTGAGATGGAAGACCACAGTCGTGGGGTCCACAGCCTCGACGCTATCGAGGTTGTAGAGCAGCACCGACGGGCCATTCTCGTCCGCGATCGCGAGTTGACGGTCGAAGGAGAACTTCACGTCAGAGGAGGTGAGGTCGTGGCCGTTGGCGAACTTCAGCCCGTCCTTGAGAACCACCGTGTAGTCGGTGGGGCTCGTGAACTCGGCCGAGACCGCAATGTCGGGCTCGACATCAGAGGTGCCCTGCTTCGAGTTGAGCAGGAACGGATACACCTGGTTCATGATCGCGAACGATCCGTTGTCATACGATCCGGCGGGGTCGATGAAGGTGACCTTGTCGGTGGTGCCGACGATGAGCGATTCGCCCGAGCCGGTACCGCCCGTCGGGGTGCAACCGGCGAGAGCGAGTGCGAACACTGCTGTGCCGGCGAGAGCGCCGAGAATGCGCTTCTTGGATGCGGATGTCATATCCGTCTACCTCTTCCTATTAGTGGCAAGGAACGCGCCGGGGCACCAAAAAAGTTGCTCCGTGCGTTGCTGTGCTTTAGTCCTAACACACATAGACAGCTCGTTTGCCATCGGTCGCGTGATGTTTATGCGAAAGCAACTTTTCGTCGCCAAATAGCGTTATTCGTCGCGGATTACACGCCGTTCGCTCTCGATACGCACAAGATCACGTTGTACCGCCGAGTATCGCTCCGCGTCGTTGGTCGCGTGCAAACGCTGCATCGCGCCCATCAACTCGACCTTCTCGCGCAGCAGATCGCGGTCGATGAAGTCGGAGACGATCCGCTTGCAGTAGCTCTGGAGCTTGTCCGCTCGTTCTGGGATCGGCGCGACCGTCAATTCGTTCACGAGCTTGGCGTAGCGCTGGGGTACTTCTGCCGTCACCCGTGCGGCCCAGTCGGCCGACGTCGCAGTTGCAATGTTCACGGCGATTGCGTCGCGCACAACGCCTAGGTCGGCATCGTGAAACCCGATCCGGATCGCCTTCTCCAGCAGAGTGCCGCCCACGAAATCTGGGTGCTGCAAGATCGCCATGAGCACATCACGCTCGGTTCGAGTAGTGGTATCGGTGCGCAATCGGGTGATGGACGGCTCGTCAGCTGCGCGGGGTGCGTCGTCGCCGTCCCCTGCGTGTCGTGACTCGCTCGACCCGCTCGACGGGGTCGATCCGCTCGCGCTCGATCTGATGTGCGATCGAGCGGATGCCACGGCACGCTGCACCTCGCCCGGATCCATGCCGAGCCAGCCTGCAAGGTTTCTCACATAGCCGACGCCAAGCGACTGGTCCCGGATGCCCGCGACAACCGGAGCCGCCGCCCGGAGCGCCGCGACCCGGCCCTCGACAGTTTCCAGATCGTGCGCGGCGAGCTGCCGCTTGATCATGAATTCGAACATGGGTTTGCGACCCTTGATGAGTCGCTGCACGGCGCCGTCGCCCTGCTTGAGCCTGAGGTCGCACGGGTCGAGGCCGTCCGGTGCGACCGCGACAAACGTTTGGGCAGCGAATCGTTGTTCTTCGGCAAACGCTCGGCTCGCCGCCTTCTGCCCGGCCTCATCGGGGTCGAAGGTGAAGATCACCTCGCCCGTGCCCGTCGTATCGGAATTGTCGACGTCTCCGATCACACGCCGAACGATCTTGATGTGGTCCACCCCAAACGCGGTTCCACACGTTGCAACCGCGGTTGTGACTCCGGCGAGGTGGCACGCCATGACATCGGTGTAGCCCTCGACGACGACAACTTGCCTGCCCCGCGCAATGTCGCGCTTGGCGAGGTCGAGTCCGTACAGCACCTGGCTCTTGTGGTAGACCGGCGTCTCGGGGGTGTTGAGGTACTTGGGTCCGTTGTCGTCGTCGAGCAGCTTGCGTGCTCCGAAGCCGAGCGTTGCGCCCGTGACATCCCGAATCGGCCAGACGAGCCGCCCACGAAACCTGTCGTACACATCGCCGCGATCGCCCTTGCCCAGCAGCCCGGCAGTGACGAGTTCCTCTTCGCTGAAGCCTGCAGCCTTGAGGTGGGTGCGCAGTGCACCACCACGCGGCGCGAAGCCGACACCGAATCGCTCTGCCGACGACGGATCGAACCCACGGGATCCGAGGAACGCACGCGCCGGTTCGGCGTCGGGAGTAGTGAGCTGGCTCACATAGAACGCGGCGGCGGCTTCGTTGGCCGCGAGGATGCGCGCGCGGTTGCCGTGATCGGTCGCCGCTGCCCCGTCTTCGTAGTGCAGCTCGTAGCCGATGCGAGCGGCCATCCGCTCCACGGCCTCGGAGAAGCTCACATGGTCCATCTTCTGCAGGAAGGTGAAGACATCACCGCCCTCGCCGCAGCCGAAGCAGTGGTAGAAACCGACCTGCGGTCGCACATGAAAACTGGGGCTGCGCTCCTCGTGGAACGGACACAGGCCCTTCATCGAACCGACGCCCGCGTTCTTGAGCGAGACGTAGTCGCCGACAATATCCGCGAGATTGGTGCGCGACCGAACCTCGTCGATATCGCTTCGTCGGATCAGGCCTGCCACAGCTTCGATTGTAGGTCGCGAAGCGCGCCGAGCCTTTCGAGATCTCACCATTGAGGGGTCGACAAGCGCGACCCGCGAGATCAGCCCTACCTAATCAGCCGCTTATGCCAACTCATCGCGGATTGGTCGGTGAGCGATGCGACCTGATCGACCACCGCGCGCTTGCGCTGTCCGTCGGATGCCGCGGCGTTCCAGTCAGCCGTGAAGCCCGCGTCGAGGTTGGCCGGCCCAGACCAGAGCAGCACGTCGGCGAGTTCGCTCAGGATGTCTCGCTGGTGTGCGTAGATCGGTCGGCGTGCGTTCGTCGACATGACGAACGCCGCGACGATGCCTTTGAGCACGGCGATCTCCGCCTGGATCTCGCGGGGCACCTCGAGGTCGGCACCGAACCGCGCGAGACTGCCGGAATGGGCATCCTTCGTCGCTTGCACGGCCGCGCCAGCGAACTTGCCGATAAGTTGGCTCGTGAGGTTCTTGAGCCGCCCTTGCGCTTCGCGCGAGCCGTCCCAGCGATCTAGCCACGAATCCAGACCGTCGAGGCGATCGAATGCCGCCATGAGCTCGTCATGCGTGACTTCGCCACCGATCCAGGTGAACATCGAGTTGACGAGGTCGTCGTGGTCGACGCGCGCGCCGAGAGCCGTCACGTCGATGTATCCGTTGACGATTGCATCCTCGAAGTCGTGCACCGAGTAGCCGATATCGTCCGACAGGTCCATGACCTGAGCCTCGATGCAGCGCTGACGATCGGGGGCGCCTTGCCGCAGCCACTCGAAGGCAGGCGTGTCGTCGTCGTAGAACCCGAACTTGCTCCGGCCGCTGGGGTCGGGGATCCCTTGGGCACTCGGCCACGGGTACTTGCAGCTCGCGTCGAGGGAGGCGCGAGTGAGGTTGAGCCCGAAGCTCGCGCCGTCAGGGCCGAATACCTTCGGCTCGATGCGCGTGAGTACCCGCAGGGTCTGGGCATTTCCCTCGAACCCTCCGATGTCGTGGGCCCAGTCGTTGAGTGCCCGCTCCCCGTTGTGGCCGAACGGCGGGTGACCCAGGTCATGTGCGAGGCAGGCGGTGTCGACCACGTCAGGGTCGAGCCCGAGACTGTCCGCGAGTTCACGGCCCACCTGCGCGACCTCGAGCGAGTGGGTCAATCGGTTGCGCGAGAAGTCCGACCCTGAGGTTGGGCTCAGTACTTGGGTCTTGGCCGCGAGGCGGCGCAGCGCGCTCGAATGCAGAACGCGGGCGCGATCACGAGCAAAGTCGCTACGGCGGCTCGAGTGCTCCTCGGGGAACCAGCGTTGAGCGTCGAACTCCGAATAGCCCGGGGGCACGGGGCTATCCGCCACTGTGATGCAATTCCGCCTCGGTGAGCTCTGCGCGGTGAGTCTCCTGCAGCTCCCGACTGTCGAGCCAGCCCTGCGGCAACGACGGGCTCTTGGGCGTGCCCGCGCGTCCGCGCTGTCCCTCGGCGTCAGCCCCCGGGTACGGCTGAGTCCAATCGAGTTGCGCGAGCAGCTCGTCGAGCTGCTCGAGATCGTGCACGGTCGCGAGGGATGCCCGCAACTCCCCGCCCACGGCATACCCCTTGAAGTACCAGGCGACGTGCTTGCGGATGTCACGGCACGCACGATCCTCCTCGTCGAAGAATTCGGTGAGAAGTTCGGCATGCCGCCTGAACGCCTGCGCTACCTCTCCGAGACTCGGCATCGCCTTGAGTGTCTCGCCCCGAAATGCTGCGGCTAGATCGCCAAAGAGCCACGGGCGACCGAGGCACCCGCGACCGACGACCACCCCGTCGCATCCGGTCTCGTCGACCATGCGCAGCGCGTCCTCGGCGCTCCAGATGTCGCCGTTGCCCAGAATCGGTGTGCTCGTGATCGTGTTCTTGAGCCTCTCGATCGCCGACCAATCGGCGGTGCCCGAGTAGAACTCGGCGGCGGTGCGCGCGTGCAAGGCGATGCTCGCCACACCTGCACCCTCTGCTGCCTTCGCTGCCTCGAGGTAGGTGAGGTGGTCGGAGTCGATACCTTTGCGCATCTTGATCGTGAGCGGAACGGCGCCGGCAGCCTTGACAGCTCCCTCGACAATGTCCCGGAAGAGGTCGCGCTTCCACGGCAGGGCTGCTCCCCCGCCCTTGCGAGTAACTTTGGGCACCGGGCATCCGAAATTCAGGTCGATGTGATCTGCACGATCTTCGGCGACAAGCATCGTGACCGCCTCGGAGACCGTCTTCGGGTCGACACCATAGAGCTGGATGCTGCGCGTCGTCTCCGACTCGTGGTGGCGGATGAGTCGCATGCTCTCCGGGGTGCGCTCGACCAGCGCACGGCTCGTGATCATCTCGGAGACATACAAACCGGCGCCATACTCCCGGCACAACCGACGGAACGCCGTGTTCGTGATTCCGGCCATCGGCGCGAGTACAACCGGAACATCAAGGGCGAGCGGCCCGATGTTCAGCGTTGGTACTCCAGCGGCGAGAATGGTCATGTGGCAATTCTCCCAGACATTTCCGGCCGAGACCGCGTGAGCACGGATGCCGCGGGCAGAGGTATCCCTGTCGCGATCGTCGCGCGCCCGAACGCCGACTCGCTCGAGCAGGCCGCGGAGTTGCTCGGAGTCCACCCTTCCGCGCTCGTGAAGAGCCTCGTGGTCAAGCGCCACGACGGAACGTTCCTCTTCGCCCTCGTTCCCGGCGACCGCCAGATCTCGTGGGCGAAGTTGCGAGCGGTGGTGGGTGTCAACAAGCTGCAGTTGCCCTCCCCGGAGGTCGCCCTCGACGCGACGGGGTACGAGCGCGGAACAATCACGCCGTTCGGATCAACAACCGCATGGCCGGTATTCGTGGATTCACAGGTCACCGGTCGTGTCGCGATGGGGGCTGGCGAGCACGGATTCAGCGCATGGGTCGACACCGGCGATCTCGTGCGCGGTTTCGAGGCGACTGTCGCCGACATCAGCGACTGAGCCCACACGACGGATGAGAAGAGGCAACCGATGGCATTAGACGACAATCCGTGGGTGTTCCGATACGAGGGCAAACTCTGGGTCAGCGAGACCGGCAGGGAGCGTGCAGTCAGTGAACTGCGGGCTCAGCGGGAATGGGACGCACTCAACGCCAAGCTGCAGCGCTGGTGGGTCGCGATCGCGATCGGTGCGGTGGTGGGCGTTGTGCTCACACTCGCGCTCGGCACTGCCACGGCCGTCCCGCCCGTGATCTATCTGTTCGCTCTGCCCATCGGGTTCGGGGTCGGTGCCGTTCTCGGCGCGCTCGTCAACAAACGAATCACGCCCGAGTCGGCGCACGTCTCGCTTCCGGAGCGACCAACGACGCCGTTCCTCGTGCGGGTGCCACCGCGGGTTGCGGCGAAAGCGCCCGCAGATGCATCCGCTCGCGACCTCATCGAATGGTCGCAGCGAGGGTATGTGAGCTAAACGGCGTCTTCGTCGAGTCTGCGGTTGATGACCGCCTGCTGGTGATGATCCGGGATCTCGCAGAAGTCTCCCACGCACGCAGCCGCGTTCGGGTCACCCAGCTGTTCGAGCTTGATGATCGGCAACGGCATTGTCACGGCATCCATCAGACGACTTCTCTCTCGTTCTGCACTTGTTCAAGCACGTTAGCGAACGTCGTCGCGTCTTGTGCCCCGGACACCCCGTACTTGCCATCGATGACAAAGAACGGGACCCCTTGAATACCGTACTCCTGAGCGAGTGCCACATCCGCCTTCATATCGGCAAGGAACCGGTGGCTCTCAAGCGCTTCCGTGACCTCGTCGCGGTCGAAGCCCAGCTCGACGGCGATCGCCACGAGGTCGGGGATACGACCGACATGCTCGCCATTGATGAAGTACGCCTTCAACAAGCGCTCTTTCATCTCGAGTTGGCGACCCTTGCTCTTCGCGAAGTGGAGTAGTTCGTGCGAGATGACCGTGTTCGTTTGATGCACGTGGTCGTAGTCGTAGTCGAGACCCACGGATGCCGCGATGCCCGTAACCCGCTCGAGCATCTGCTCGACCTGCGCGATCGGGAGCCCCTTGCGCTGACTCAGGTACTCGACAGGCGTGCCGTCGAAGTCGACCGGAGTGTCGGGCGCCAGTTCGAAGGAGTGGTACACGACCTCGACCTGGCCACCGAAAGCAGCGGCTCCCGCCTCGAACTTGCGTTTGCCGATATAGCACCAGGGGCACTGCACGTCTGACCAGATGTCGACCTTGATGGGTTCACTCACGTCAGTGCCAACGCTCGGCTCGCCGCGATATTCCCGACCCAACACTCAGGAAGACGCCGAACCCCAGGAGTGCCACGGCTACCGCTGAAACATCTCCGGGGGCGTTGCCGGTCGCCGCGAGGCGGCGCGGGGGAATCGAGATCGTCAGTGTTTCCTCAGGCAGGCCAAATGGCGACGCGAAGCGATATTCCGCTGGCAGCGAGGCCGCCCCCACGGAATCCTGTCGCGCGCTGTCGATAGTCCACACCCAGGTGTAGAAGCCGGGCGCCGACGCGGTGATCGTTCCGGCGGATGAGTATTCACCCGGGCCGTCGATCGTCACGGTCTCGACACCGGCAATAGGTGCCGAGTCTGGCACGTCATCGGACTGCGCCGGTGGCATGCTGAACGGCCCGTAGAGCACCCCATCCGCGACGAGAACCACCGGGGAGCCGTCGGCTCGCAGCCGCCACGGTCTGGATCCCTCGGCGAGCCCCACCGTGATTCGATCGACCAGCGGGGTACCCGGACTCGCAGACGCCGAGGCGACAACTGTGGTCAACACAGGCGAGAAGTCCATCGGGATCGGGCTGCTGATAGTACTCGCCGAGAACTGGATGTCGCCCGTGGTAGCTCCGCGAATGGTGCGCTGCTGACCAGGAGTGAAGTACAGCATGAGATTGGCCGCGGCCGGAACCGAGTCGGTGAACGTGGCAGCTGCCGAGATGACATACTCCCGCGCGTCATCAGCGGGGGTACCTCGAATCGGAATCCTGTCGTCGGCAGTGACGGCCACCACCGATTCTCCCGTATCGGCGTGTACTGCTCCGGCGAGTGAGAGCGTTCCTGTCGCCGTGGCCCTCGACGCGTGAACGACCACGGTGCCCGACATTGAGTCCGTCATCTCCAGCGAGACCGTCGCGGTGCCCCTCGGATCGGCGTGCGCCTCGGCATCCGCCCAAATGACGTCATAGACGCTGAGCACCTGAACATTCCCACTCAGGTACCACGCTCCGGCCGCATAGCCTGCCCCGAGATCGCGAGCCCAACCGCTCGTGTACGCATTCACGAAGGCAGCAACGGCCGCGGCCTGCACCGGGTCATCCGTCTGCCCGTAGGTCAGCAGCACATAGTTGAGTTTGCGCAGCTCGGTCGGTGACAGGGTCGATCCCCAAGTGGTGACGAGAGAGTCGACGGACGACGGCCCGGACGTCGAGCCGGACGGCCACGGCAGCGGCGAGTCGATGCAGTACACGCGGAATCCATCGGGAGCAAGATAGTTGCCGATGTAGCCGCCGTACGGCGTGAGCGTGGGCATCCCCGCATGCTTAGTTGCTGCGTTGGCCGGGATCGCGCCCACGAGTACGAGGCCGAGTACGGCGAGGACGAGGACGAGGAGTCGGCGCATCCCGACAGTGTCGGCAACTCACGGCCGTCGCTCGTGCGAGTTGGTCCGGGTTGGGGAATGCGGACGATTCGCGTGGGTGTTGAGGAGTCGCTCGACGGCAAGGATGACGACTGGCCACTCGTTGAACACCATTCGCGCGGGAACCCTCAGCGAGAGATAGCCAGCAGTCGCGATCGCCAAGTCTTTGCGACGATCACGTTCGAAGTGCTCCCGGTGGAACTCGTCGCCATCGGTCTCCAGCGCGACCAGTGTGTCGATGACGAGATCGATCCGCTGTGAGCCCAGCGGGACCTGGGAAAGCACGTGGTGACCAGCAAGCCGAAGCCTCGTCCTCGAAAGAGATTCGGGGAGACTCTCGCACGTACCGTCGACCCACGTCGCCACCCACCTTCTGTCTGTAGGCAACGCAAGCACGAACTTCTCGAAGTCGATGCGATCTAGGCGACCGGTGTGCAGTGCCCAGTCGATGGCTGCGACCGCGGTCTCGAGGTCTTCGTCGAGCACGACGCGGACCAGTGCATCGATCAACGCGACCGCGGTCGTGGTGCCTCGAGTGCTCAGTGCTCGAGAGTCCCAATGGATTCGCACATTCTTTCCAGTCGGACGCAGCCGCGCTGCATTATCTGGCACGGAGACGTGCAGAGTGGGCGTTCGCAGAACCCACCCACCCCACTCTGCAATCGCGGAAACACCAGTGAGGCGGCCCCCGATGCGCACCGCTCGGACTGCCGGAGCATCGGGAGGGTGCGTCGTGTACCAACCGCGCCGAATCCGCGAGACCTCCTGCTGCCCGACGGCGCGGGTCAGATCGCGGTCCCGGGCGCCGCGCGCAACCAGTTGAGTCTTGTCCGCGAAACCTCCAAGGGACTCCACCAGCCTCGGGACATCAACCATCCGCCAAGGGTTGTCCTGCGGTGCACCACGGGAAGCCTCGGGACCGCCGATGTGGGTAGTTCAGGGCGATGTCAACAGTGGAGGTGTTGGCAACTCAGGACTCGGGCGTCAGTCAAGCGCTTTGGGAGGTCGTCGAGGGCCCGACACAGGATCAAAGTCCTGAGTTGCCAACACGCCGGCATTGCGGATGCGAGCACGGGCGGCTCGACCCGTCGCTAGGCGCCGATGAGTTGCGCGGCCAAGTACGCGCGCAAGCCCTCGAGCGGGATTCGCTCCTGCGCCATGGTGTCCCGCTCACGCACCGTCACGGCTTTGTCGTCGAGCGAATCAAAGTCGATCGTCACGCAGAATGGTGTGCCGATCTCATCTTGGCGACGGTATCGGCGGCCGATGGCTCCCGCATCGTCGAAGTCGACGTTCCACAGTTTGCGGAGATCGGCCGCGACCTCCTTGGCCAGCGGCGAGAGCTGCTCGTTGCGGCTGAGCGGCAGCACCGCGACCTTGACGGGAGAAAGTCGGCGATCGAGGCGAAGGACTGTGCGCTTGTCCACCCCGCCCTTGGCGTTGGGCGCTTCGTCCTCGGCGTAGGCATCGAGCAAGAACGCCATCAATGCGCGCGTGAGGCCAAACGCGGGCTCGATCACGTACGGGATCCACCGTTCGTCCTTGGTCTGATCGAAATACGACAGGTCGGTTCCGGATGCCTCGGAGTGCGTTTTGAGGTCGAAATCTGTGCGGTTGGCCACACCCATGAGCTCGCCCCACTCGCTGCCCTGGAAGCGGAACCGGTACTCGATGTCGACGGTGCGCTTCGAGTAGTGGCTCAGTTTCTCTTGGGGATGCTCGTAGAACCGCAGGTTCTCGGGGTTGATGCCGAGATCGACGTACCAGCGCATGGCTTCGTCCATCCAGTACTGCTGCCACTCCTCGTCCGTGCCCGGCTCGACGAAGAACTCCATCTCCATCTGTTCGAACTCGCGCGTGCGGAAGATGAAGTTTCCGGGTGTGATCTCGTTGCGGAACGACTTGCCGACCTGACCGATACCGAAGGGAGGCTTCATCCGGGCAGCGCCCATGACGTTGGCGAAGTTCACGAAGATGCCCTGAGCGGTCTCGGGGCGGAGATAGTGCAGCCCTTCTTCGTTGTCGACGGGGCCAAGGAAGGTCTTGAGCAAACCGGAGAAGTTCTGCGGCTCGGTCCAGGAACCGGGCTGGCCGGTGTCTGGATCCTTGATGTCGGCGAGCCCGTTCACGGGCGGATGACCGTGCTTCTCCTCGTACGCTTCGAGCAGGTGGTCCGCGCGATAGCGCTTGTGCGTGTACAGGGACTCCACAAGCGGGTCAGAAAAGACCTCGACGTGGCCGGAAGCTTCCCACACTCGCTTCGGCAGGATCACCGCGGAGTCGAGTCCGACGACGTCGTCGCGGCCTTGCACGATCGTCTGCCACCACTGCTTCTTGATGTTCTCCTTGAGCGCGGTGCCGAGCGGCCCGTAGTCCCATGCGGAGCGCGAACCGCCGTAGATCTCTCCCGACTGGAAGACGAACCCCCGGCGCTTGGCGAGGTTGATGACGGCGTCGAGATTGCTGGGCGTTGCCACAATGTGCTCCAAGAGTCAGCCGAGCTGGATGCCCGGTCGGCGAAGACTCAAGCCTACCGGCCAGAGCCGATGCAGCTTGCCGGGCGGATCCCCCGGAATCGTCAGTCGGCTACGGCCGCCGAGAGGGCGTGTGCACGCTCGATGATGCGCACCACCTCAAGCGCGTCGCGCGGGTCCACGGGCGACGGCGCACCGTCACGGATGCTCGCAGCCACGCCCTCGTAGAAAGCCGGGTAGTTCCCCGCCTCCGTCGGCACGGGGACGATCTCGTCGCCGACTCCGATGGTCCCCCACTCCGCTTCGGGAGTGATGCCATAGCCGTCAGATCCCGGCCACCGCTGCTCTTTGAGGAACGGCTCCTGGTTGTCGAGTCCGTACACGCTGTACGCCGACTCCGAGCCGAGCACGCGGAAGCGCGGCCCACTTTGCCCGGCAGCACGACTCATGGTGAGGTGCGAACGCACCCCGCTCGCGTGCTGGAGCGAGATAAACGCGTCGTCGTCGCTCACGCTCCCCTCCCGCACGGTGAGCAGTTCGGCATGCTCGACAATCGCCGGGCCGAAGAGGTTCAGCGCTTGGTCGATGAGGTGGCTTCCGAGGTCGTAGGTAATTCCCGCGCCCTGATCGATCGTCGTGGTGTCTTGCCAGCGCACTCGGTTGGGTCCGCCCCAGCGCTCAAACGTCGACTCGAAGCGATGGATGTCACCGAGACGCCCTTCGGCAACGAGACGCTTGATCGTCAGGAAGTCGCCATCCCATCGCCGGTTCTGGAAGACGGCGAGAAGCTTGCCGACCTCCTCGGCCTTGGCCATCAGGTTCTTGGCGTGCACCACCGTGGGCACGAAGGGCTTGTCGATGACGATTCCAGCGCCAGCATCCAGAGCGGCAAGACCCTGTTCGAGATGGGTGTGTGCGGGAGACGCGAGCACGACAAGGTCGAGGTCTGCCGCACGGGCCAGGAGGGCATCCGGGGTCTCGACGATCTCGGCACCGGGATGCTGGGCCCGTGCCTCTGCAGCACGTTCGGGGTTGCCCGTGGCGATCAGGTCGAGTCGAAATGCCGGATTGGTGGCCACGAAAGGAGCGTGGAACACCCGACCGGAAAGACCGAAGCCGATGATGCCGGTGCGGATGGGATCTGTGGTGGGCATCCGACCAGCCTAGCGATCGCGATCGTGAACCCACGAGCTGGGCCCCGCCTCGCGGCCTGCCGCTAGGCTATGAGCGCCTTGGATGGACCCGGGGTCGCTGAGGAGGACATGCCCCATGGAAGAGACGATCCGACAGGTTCTCGCTGAGTATGCCCAGCTCCCTGTGGATATCGCCGCGGTTGGCGATGATGATGATCTCTACATCCTCGGATTGACCTCCCACGCGAGCGTCAACGTCATGCTCGGCCTCGAAGACGCCTTCGATGTCGAGTTCCCCGACGCCTTGCTGCGAAAAGGCACGTTCCGGTCGATCTCGGTGATGGCAGACGCCGTGCGGGGCATCGTGGCCCCGAAGGCAGACTGAGAGCACCCCGTGGCACAGGAAACGGTCCCCGACGAGGTTGCTCAGACCGAGCGCGCCGCATTCCGCGCGGAGCTGCTCGCGAGCGGCATGCTTATCGACGGCGGAGTTGACGGCCTCTATCAACGTTCGGGTGCTTTCGAGCGGATCGTCCGTGGTGTCGAGGCAGTCGCATCGCAGGCGGGCGCAGGCATCGGTGGCCCCCAGCGCTACTTCTCCCCCCTGATGGCGAAGGCCGCCTTCGAGCGCACTGATTACTTGCGATCTTTTCCCGACCTCATCGGCGCGATCGGAGTCTTCCGGGGCACGGATGCCGACCACACTGCGCTCTTGCGTGCCGCACACGCAGGCGAGGACTGGACCGCCTTCCTCACCCCAGCGGACGTCGCGCTGTGCTCAGCGGCGTGCCACTCCCTCTATTCGACACTTCCCGCGACGATCCCCGAGGGTGGACTGCGCTACGAGGTACAGGGGTACTGCTTCCGCCACGAGCCGAGCATCGATCCGGTTCGCATGCAGAGCTTCCGGATGCACGAATTCGTCTGCGTCGGCGAGGCAGAGGATGCTGTCACTCATCGCAACGCGTGGCTCGAGCGTGGGCTGGAGGTGCTGGCTGGCCTCGGACTCGACGTTCAGGCAGAGGAGGCCAACGATCCGTTCTTCGGTCGGGCCGGTCGCATGTTGGCGGCCAATCAACGTGAGATGACCCTGAAGTTCGAGATCACCAGTCCCGTGAGTACCTCGCAGGTGCGAACAGCGATCGCATCGGCCAACTACCACGAGTCGCACTTCGGAGGCACATTCGGCCTCACCGCTATTGACGGTGGGGTCGCGCATTCCTCCTGCTTCGGGTTTGGGCTCGAGAGAATCTGCCTCGCCCTACTCGCGCGCCACGGCATGAACCCCGATCAGTGGCCGGAGAGTGTGCGGAGCGCCCTGTGGCGTTGACCAAGCTGCTCGAACTCGATCCCACGACCTACGAGCCTCATCGTCTGCACCAGTCAGAACGTATCTGGAACGAGACGAACTGCTACGTCGATCTGTGGATCGAGGTCCTCCATTCTCTCGGGCTGGAACCGCTGGCCGCAGCTGCGTTCACGCTCGCCACCGACTTCGAGACCGAGCAGTGGACGTTCTTCAAGTTCCCTCCGGAAGAACTGCAGACGCTATTCGGCATCAGGGTCTACGAAATGAACCCCTGGCGTACCGTGCTGGAGCATGTCATCGATCACTTGGCGTCTGGGCGTCTGATCACCGTGGAAGTCGACGCGTGGTACCTCCCCGACACGGCGGGAGTCGCCTATCGCCGCGCGCACACGAAGACGACAATCGTGCCCAATGCCGTCGATCCTGAGCAACGGCGGCTGGGCTACTTCCACAACGCCTCGTATTTCGAACTCGAGGGCGACGACTTCGACGGCGTATTCCGACTCGGCGACTTCAGCCCCGACGTGCTGGTTCCCTACGTCGAGACGATCCGACTTGATTTGCTCGAACGTCCATCACACGACGAACTCATCGAGAGAGCGAAACGCTCGCTCGCTCGCCAGCTCGAACTCATGCCGGACCAGAACCCCATCGTCCGCCTGCGCGAGCGGACACTAGGCGACGTCGAATGGCTGCAATCCGTGGGGCTGGACGGGTTCCACCTCTGGGCGTTCGGCATGTTTCGTCAGTGTGGATCGAGCGCGGAGGTGGCCGCCGAGCATCTGACCTGGCTGAGCGCGAACGGTGGTGATGAAGTCGGCTTTCTCATCGCCGCGGACGCGCTGCGCTCGATCGCGCAAGGCTGCAAGTCGCTCGAATTCTCGATGGCACGTGCCGCCCGCGGTCGTACCGTAGACGTCAGTTCAACCTTCGATGAGATGGAGCAGAGCTGGGCGACCGCACGAACAGCCCTGGTCAGTGGCTATGAGCGCTGACGACGTTCTCTTGGGCGCGGCGTGGGAGTGTGCCCGCGACGTCGATCATCGAGCGAACGATGACATTGACGACCTCGACTGGGCGCCCGCGCCGGTTCCCGGAACCGTTGCGTCGGCGTTGGCCGCTCGCGGTGTCGCATGGGAATCCGCGAACATCGACGACCATATCTGGTGGTACCGTGCGACATTCTCCGCCCCACACGCCGACGGACTGCTCTCCCTCGACGGGCTCGCCGGCGCCGCCGAGGTGTGGGTCAATGGTCAGCTTGTCTCCGCTGCATCCGACATGTTCACGTCATCGCAGGTGAACCTGAGCGCACTGACTGCCCAGAACGACGTCGTCATTCGATTCGCCAGCATTGCCTCACAACTGGGCGTGCGCCGCTCTCGTCCGCGCTGGCGGGTAGCCCGGCTCGTCCACCAGAATCTGCGGTGGCTTCGCACGTCGCTGTGGGGACGTCTACGAGGCGCGGTGCCGGTTCCGGCGCCCGTCGGCCCGTGGCGACCGGTACGGGTGCACACGGACGGACCTACCGTGGTTCGCCGCCGAATTCTCAGCACCACAGGGCCAGCGGAGACCGGCCAGATCATCGTGGATGCCCACCTCTGGTCGGCTGCACCACCGAGCGAGGTCGAACTGCACTGCGACGGTCAGTCTGTCGCGGCTACCGTCGCCGCGGATGCCGACGGCTTCTGGCACCTTACGGCGCGACTAGATCTTCCCGCGGTGAGACGGTGGTGGCCGCAGGCTGGTGGCGAACAGCCTTTGTACGAGGTGACGCTGGACGTCGATGGCACCGCCGTTGCGCTCGGTCGCACCGGCTTCCGGGAGATCGAGGTCGACACGAGCGACGGCGGTCACCGGTTCGTCGTGAATGGCGTTCCGCTCTTCGTCGGGGGTGCGTGCTGGATGCCCGTCGATCCGATCGGGCTGCAGAACGATCCCGCAGCACTGCGCGCGGCACTCGATCTCGTCGTGGGCGCCCACATGTCGATGCTCCGCGTGACCGGAGATACCGTCTTCGAGTCCGACGAGTTCTACGACCTGTGCGATGAACTCGGAATTCTCGTGTGGCAAGACTGCATGCTGGCGTTTGCTGATCCGCCGACGGATGACGCGTGGACCGCCAGCGTCGTCGCCGAGACGCGTCAGCAACTGGAACGGCTGTCCGGTCATCCTTGTCTCGCACTCGTCAGCGGCGGTAGCGAAATCGCCCAGCAGGCCACGTATGCAGGCATTTCCCTCGACCAAGGGTTGCCGCTGTTGACCTCGACGTTGCCCGCGGTGGTCAACGACGTGCTGCCCGGCATGGCCTATCTTCCGACCTCTCCGTGGGGCGGCGACATTCCCACCCGACCCGACACCGGGGTTTCGCACTATTACGGAGTCGGCGGGTACCTACGTGGTGTCGATGACGCCCGACGAGCCAGCCCGCGGTTTGCCGCGGAGTGCCTCGCGTTCGCGGTGCCGCCCTCGCGCCTGACCGTGGACGAGACCTTCGGCGACGCCCATGCTGCCGGGCACACCCCGGAATGGAAGCGCGCGGTGTTCCGTGACGGCGGGTCGTCGTGGGATTTCGAGGATGTGCGCGACCACTACGTTCGCGAGCTGTTCGGATGCGACCCGACAGCGGTGCGCTATTACGACCCGGAACGCTATCTCGATCTGGGTAGGGCCACGGTGTCAGTGCTCTACGAACGGGTGTTCGGCGAGTGGCGACGATCTGCGGCACCGTCGGCGGGTGGGCTCGCCTTCTACCTTCGCGACAGTCTTCCCGGCGCGGGGATGGGCCTCATCGATGCCCTCGGGCGCCCCAAGGCGTCGTGGTACGCCCTCCGCCGCGTGCTCGCTCCGCTCGCGCTAACCCTCTCCGACGAGGGTCTTAACGGGCTGATCGCGCACATCCACAACGACTCCCCCGCTGCGCTCGAAGCAAGCCTCGAAGTAGAACTCTTCATCGACGGGGAACTACGGGTGGATGCAGCGAACTGCGCGATCACGCTGCCCGCGCGATCTTCCACACAGGTCACCATCGACTCGCTCTTCGACGGATTCCGCGACCTGACCTGGTCGCACCGGTTCGGTCCACTGACCTATGACGTCATCGGTGTCAGGCTCGTGGACAGTTCCGGCGAATCGCTGTCGGAGGCAGTTCACCTCCCGGGCGGTCTGGCCAGGCCCAGCCGTCGGGACATCGGTCTTGCCGCCGTCATCGAGACGGTCGACGACCTATCGGCAAACCTGATCCTGTCTACGCGGGAGTTTGCTCAGTTCGTGACTGTCGAGTCGACCGGATGGACTGCCGAGGATTCTGGGTTCGATCTGGTGGGCGGGCGCGGACGCGTGGTGCGTCTGACTCGAAGCGTCAGCGGCGGGGCGCCCATCGGCGACCCCTCGTCCGTCGCGATCTACACGCTCAACGGCGCCTCGGTGGTCACTCGACCGATCTAGGGATGCGGAAGCGACCCTAACGCTTGCACCACGCCCGCGGCTTCGGCCAGGCGTACTGCGGCTTCGTGTAGATCGGCGGCGGAGGTTGCTGCATCCATGCTGAAACGCACTGCGGTCTGGGCGACAGCAGGATCAATTCCGAGCGCAATCAGCACATGAGATGGCTCGTCGCGGCCGACGGCACACGCGGAGCCGGCCGAGCACACGATGCCGCGGCGTCCGAGTTCCAACAGGATCGACTCCCCGCTGGTTCCGGGAAAGCAGAACGATGCGTTGCCGGGCAGTCGGCGGTCGCGTGATCCGGTGAGCACGGCTCCCGGGACGATTGCGAGAACCTCGGCGATGAAGGTGTCCCGTCGGTCGGCCAACTGGGCCGCCGCCGGAAGATCGACAAGCTCCACGGCAGTCGCCAACCCGACTGCGCCCGCGACATTCTCGGTACCGGAGCGATGTCCGCGCTCCTGACCCCCACCATGCAGCAGAGGTTCGAGCCCGACCCGACCACGGACCCACAGTGCGCCGATACCTTTCGGCGTCCCGAGCTTGTGACCGGAGATCGTCATCGCGTCGACCCCAAGTTCGTGAGGGCGCACGTCGAGCGTTCCGGCCGCCTGCACGGCATCCGTATGCACCGGGATTGCATGCTCGTGGGCGAGCGCGGAGATCCGGGCGATCGGTTGCACCGTGCCAACCTCATTGTTGGCGAGCATGATCGTGACGAGGGTCGTATCGGGGCGCAATGCAGACTCGAGCGCGTCGACGTCGACCACGCCATCCGGGCCCACCGGTACGACGGATACCTCGAAACCGTGCACTCGTTCGAGAAAGGCCACCGACTCCAACACCGCCTCGTGTTCGATGGCCGAGGTCACCAGGTGTCGTCCGCGCGGATTCGCGAGCGCAATGCCCTTGATCGCGAGGTTGTCACCCTCCGTGCCACCGGAGGTGAAGATCACCTCGGATGCACGCACCTCCCACCACCGGGCGACGCGCGCACGGGCATCCGCGAGAGCACTGGCAGCGGCCTCACCCAGCTCGTGCTGGCTGGAGGGATTGCCGAACTCCGCAGTGAAGTAGGGCCACATCGCCTCGAGCACCTCCCGACGCGATGCGGTCGTGGCTGCAGCATCGAGGTAGATCATGTGATCTCGATGTCGAGCCCAAGATCGATCGCGCGTGCGCTGTGGGTGAGGGCTCCAACCGATATCACGTCGACACCCGTCGCTGCGATCGCGGCGACGGTGTTGAGATTCACTCCCCCGCTCGCTTCCACGACTGCGCGACCAGCAACTATCGCGATTCCCTCGACGAGTTCTGCAGTGCTGAAGTTGTCGAGCATGATCGTGTCGACCCCTGCGCTCACAACCGGCTCGATTTGGGAGAGAGTGTCGACCTCGACCTCGAGGTGGGTGGTGTGGCCGAGTTTGGCGCGCGCTGCACGGATCGCGTCACCGATCGACACGCCCGCAGCGGCCAGTACTGCAAGGTGGTTATCCTTCGCGAGCACCGCGTCCGAGAGGGAGTAGCGATGGTTGTGTCCTCCACCATCGCGCACCGCCTGGCGTTCGAGAATCCGCAACCCTGGCGTGGTCTTTCGCGTGTCGACTACCCGAGCGTGCGTCCCCGATACTGCCGCCACATAGCTGGACGTGAGCGTCGCGACGCCACACATCCGCTGGGTCAGGTTGAGCGCAATGCGTTCCGCGCGGAGCACCGAGTGCGCACTACCCTCGATGGTTGCGAGTTTCTGCCCGGGCTCGAATCGGTCGCCATCGTGCGCGTGCACGGTCACCGTCACGGTGGGATCGACGAGCGTGAAGACTCGCGCGAAGACGTCGATCCCGCTCAGCACGCCAGCCTCGCGCGGAGACAGCGTCGCGGAAGCCCGCGCGTCGACCGGAACGAACACCTCCGATGTGAGATCCCCCCACGGAGCATCCTCGAGAAGCGCACGTTCGATGATGTCGTCGATCGCCGCGATCATGCGTGCACCTTCTCGTGAACAGGCTGGAACACTTCGAGCGAGAACAGAAAGTCGCTGCTCGTCTCGGGGAAGTCGATGCGATCATGGGCGCCTCGAGACTCTTCACGGCGGATCGCCGACTCGACGACGATCTGGGCGAGGGCGAGAAGGTTTCGGTCTTCACCGTCATCCGCGGTGTCACCGACGGCAACCCACCCGGCAAGCACGGATGCCGCCTCCCGCAACCCGGCGAGCGACCGCTCGAGCCCCACGAGCCTCCACATGAGCTTCTGCAGCTCATGACGGGACACCGGCACGTCACCGGTCGGTACGGCAGGGAGCTCTGAGCGAACCACGGGACGACCGGGGGCTAGATCGACGGCGTCCGTTCCGAGGGCATCCGCACAGCGCCAGGCAAAGACGAGCGACTCGAGAAGTGAGTTGGAAGCGAGTCGATTGGCGCCGTGCACTCCCGTGCATGCTGCTTCCCCGACCGCGTACAGCCCCGCGAGGGATGCCCGGCCCTCGATATCGGTGCGAATGCCACCCATCCAGTAGTGCGCAGCAGGCGTCACCGGAATGGGCTGCTCCGCCCAGTCGAAACCGTGCTGCTCGCAGACCTGGGTGATTCCCGGAAAACGCTCACCGAGGAAGTCCCGTCCGAGTGCAGTGGCATCGAGGAGTACGGGCCTGCCGTCCTGACGTTCCATCGCTGCCGCGATCCCGCGTGCGACCACGTCACGTGGAGCGAGTTCGCCGTCGGGGTGCACGTCGAGCATGAATCGGTGGCCGTTCTCGTCGAGAAGCACTGCGCCTTCGCCGCGAACGGCCTCGGAGACCAACGGATTCCCCGGTACAGCCAACGACGTCGGGTGAAACTGGTAAAACTCAACGTCGGCGAGCACGGCGCCCGCGCGCCATGCAGCAGCCACTCCGTCCCCGGTCGTCACTGTGGGATTCGTTGTGTGGCTGTACAACTGACCGGCGCCCCCGCTGGCGAGCACGACCATGTCGGCCGCGATGGTCTGGACCGTGCCATCCGGCATGATGACTTCGATACCGACGACGCGCGAGTTCTGTACGACAAGGTCACGCATGAAGGTATGTTCGTGCACCTCGACAGCGAGCTTCCGAACCGCGTGCAGGAGTGCTACCTCGATCGCGAGCCCCGTGGCATCGCCACCGGCATGGATAACCCGACGCGCGGAGTGAGCCGCCTCGTGTCCGCGGGCGAGCTCGCCATTGATGCGGTCGAACTCGACTCCGAGCGCGATGAGGTCGCGCACGCGGCCTGGGCCCTCCGAACACAGCACATCGACGGCTGCCGGATCACACAGGCCAGCCCCTGCCCGCAGGGTGTCCTCGACATGACTCGCGACACTGTCATCGGGAAAGAGCGCAGCAGCAATCCCGCCCTGTGCGTACTTCGTGTTGCTCTCGGCCAACTCGTCCTTGGTCACCAGAATCACCTCGTGCTCGTGACTCGCTCGATAGGCGGTGATAAGCCCGGCGATCCCGGTGCCCACGACGACAACTCGTGCCATTGTCAGACTCCCGGCTTCGATGCGAGCATGCGTTCAAGTGCGACCCGCGCCTCGTTGGCGATCGCATCCGGAACCGTAATGCGATTGATGACGTCTCCCGCGACGAGACCCTCGAGCACCCACGCGAGGTACCCGGGGTGGATGCGGTACATCGTCGAACACGGGCACACCACCGGATCGAGGCAGAAGATCGTGTGCTGCGGAAACTCCGCGGCAAGCCGATTCACCATGTTGACCTCGGTACCGATCGCGAAGGTCGTCGGTTCCGTAGCTGCGGCGACAGCCTTGCGGATGTAGTCGGTCGAGCCCGCTTCGTCAGCGGCATCGACGACCGCCATCGGGCACTCCGGATGCACGATCACTCGCACTCCCGGGAAGTCGGCCCGCGCCTTCTCAACCTGATCGACGCTGAAGCGCTTGTGCACGCTGCAGAACCCGTGCCAGAGGATTACCCGCGCACGGTCGAGCTCGTCCGCGGTGTTGCCTCCGAGTGGCTTGTACGGATTCCACATCGGCATTTGCTCGAGTGACACACCCATGGCCTTCGCTGTGTTGCGCCCGAGGTGCTGGTCGGGGAAGAACAGCACGCGCTGGCCGCGCTCGAACGCCCACTCGAGCACTGTCGAGGCGTTGGAGCTGGTGCAGACGATTCCCCCGTGCCGCCCGCAGAACGCCTTGAGCGCGGCGGACGAGTTCATGTAGGTAACGGGGATGACGGGCATCCGGCCCTCAGCATCGGGTTCAGTGCCATACAGCTCGTCAAGCTGCTCCCAGCACTCCTCGACGGAGTCGCTATCGGCCATGTCGGCCATCGAGCATCCGGCGGCGAGGTTGGGCAGGATGACGCTCTGCCCGGGTTGAGCGAGGATATCGGCGGTCTCTGCCATGAAGTGCACGCCGCAGAACACGATCGCCTCGGCGTCAGGCACGGTCTGCGCCGCATTGGCGAGCTGGAACGAATCCCCCACGAAGTCGGCGTGCTGAATTACCTCGTCGCGCTGGTAGAAGTGGCCGAGCACGACTACGCGCTCACCCAGCGTGGCCTTGGCCACTCGGATCCGCTCGTGCAGCTCCTCGTTCGATGCCTGCTGGTACTCGACGGGAAGCTGGCCCTGCCGAGGTGAACCGGTAGGGATGACATCACCCATCGATGCGCCCGGGCCATAGCCGGGGGTGCCGAGGTCAAACGTCCATGGCCCCTGGGCGAGTTCGGGCGCGCAACTCGCTCCCGGATCGCTGCGGATGATGCTGTCAACTGACGACACGGGTGCTCCCTGTTTTCTCGTGGCCGAGCGGGCCATTGTCAACGAGCTCGATCGTCTCGTTGTACCGGTAGAGCCGCGGTGGCCGGTGGCGACCCCCGGTGACGACGCTGTCGGTGGGCACGAGTGTGCCCGAGGATTCCACCTGACGGCGGAAGTTTGCCGCGTCGAGCGGCTTCTGCAGTACGGCTTCGTGTACTTCGCGCAACTCGGTGAGCGTGAAGGTTTCACCAAGAAAGGCACGCGCGATGCGGCTGTACTCGACTTTTGTGCGCAGCCGCCACAGTGCGTAGTCGACGATGACATTGTGGTCGAAAGCCAACTGCGGCAAGTCGTCGGCTGGGAACCAGCGCACATTCTCGCCCTCGCGCGACTGTTGAGCTTGGTCGGCACGCACGAGCGCCCAGTACACGACCGAGACCACGCGCTCCTCGGGCGAGCGGTCCACGGCCCCGAAGGCGTACAGCTGTTCCAGGTAGGTCGGCTCCAGTGCCGTCGTTTCCAGCAGGTTGCGGGCCGCGGCATCCTCAAGGCTTTCGCGGGGTGCGACCCAACCGCCCGGTAGCGCCCACCGACTCTCGAACGGCGCGGCGATTCGGCGCACGAGAGGGATCCACGGCGCGCTGAGACCCGTCTCCGGGTGCGGGCGAAGTGCGAAAATGACCGTCGACACTGCCAGCGCAATGTCCTGTCGCTCCCGTGCCATGCTCCCCGCCTCTGTAAGAGTCACTGTGACCTGAACCGATCCTAGCACTTAGGGTCGCGGTGACCAAAACCCTTCCCCGTTGGCAACTCAGGACTCCGGGCCCCGATGGTCTGCGACTCGCGGCGTGTCGGGGCGCGGAGCGGAGATTCTCCTGAGTTGCCAACAGCAACCGGCAGATGCCGCGGACGCCGCCGCTCCCCAGCCGCCTGCATTCGGGCGCGCGAGGACTGCCCCGAAATCACACTCCGCCGCTAGGCGCCTGGCAGGTCGACCGCTCCGCCGAAGCGGCGATTGCGCGAGGCGTAGATCGAGATCGCCTGCCAGAGCTGCTCACGCGTGAAATCCGGCCACAGGGTGTCGAGGAACACCATCTCCGCGTAGGCACTCTGCCACGGCATGAAGTTGCTCATCCGCTGCTCCCCTGAGCTCCGCACGAACAGGTCCACGTCCGGAAGATCGGGCGTGTAGAGGTGTTTCTGGATCGTCTTCTCGGTGATCCCGGAGGGCTTGAGCTTGCCGCGCGCGACGTCGTCCGCGATCGCGCGTACGGCATCCGTTAGCTCGTTCCGGCCCCCGTAGTTCACGCACATCGTGAGGGTGAGCACGCTGTTGTTCTTGGTGAGCTGCTCGGCGAACTGCAGTTCTTTGATGACGGATGCCCACAGCCGGGGTGTGCGGCCGGCCCAGCGCACTCGCACTCCCCAGTCGTTGAGCTGGTCACGGCGGCGGTGCAACACGTCCCGATTGAAACCCATGAGAAAGCGGACCTCGTCGGGCGACCGGTTCCAGTTCTCCGTGGAGAAGGCGTACACGCTGAGGTGCTTCACGCCAATCTGGATAGCACCCGCAACGACATCGAGCAGTGACGCCTCGCCAGCTTTGTGACCTTCGACGCGGGTGAGGCCCTTGGCGTTCGCCCATCGACCGTTGCCGTCCATGACGAGCGCGATGTGCTCGGGTACCGCCTTTCGCGGCACCTCCGGCGGGTAGATCCCAGTCCAGTCGATGGGTTTGAAATCGACGGCGTCTTTGTGGGTCTTTTGGGTCATGCGGAACGGTCCACGTGTTCCAGGGAGCGGAGAGTGCGTTCGAGGTGGAACTGGGTGTACGCGGCGACAACCCCGCTTGCTTGGTTGCGGGAGCGTTCCTCGGCAGCTTCCGCGACGTCCCAGCGTCCCTCGAGCAACGCTCCGAGAAGGGACAGCGTGTCGAGATCGAGGCGCGGAGCGCCGGGAGGTGCCACGTCATCCGCCACGACCCCGCCGAGTTGCGGCACGAAGACAGTGTGGGGACCGGGGGCCCCGGTTACCGCGCAATCGACGAAGCTGGGCGCCCAGCCCGCAATCGACAGGGAACGCAGCAGGTACGAGTCGAGCGTGAGCGACGGATGGTGCTCACGGCGCGAGAGTGACCGCAGAGCGCCCACCAGGAGGAGGTACTGCTGGAGTGAGCCGTCGTCGTCGGTGACCTTATCCGCGGTCTCGACCATGACGCTGCCCGCAGTGTAGCTCGCGTAGTCGTCGGCGATTTCGGCACCGTAGGAGCCGAGCGACTCGGCCTGCTGGATGATGTCGAGGCTGCGGCCGACGTAGCACTGCACGTCGGCGACCATCATCGGTTCGAGACGAGCACCGAATCGAGACGCGGTTCGGCGCACACCCTTCGCTACCGCGCGGATCTTGCCGTGCTGTCGGGACAGCATCGTGACGATGCGGTCGGCCTCACCCAGCTTGTGGGTGCGCAGCACAACGGCTTCATCACGGTAGGTCGGCACGTCTCAAGTATCCCCTTCCCCACCGTCGCACGATGATCGCCAGACCGCGCGGCGCGCGCATATTCGCCCCTCGGATGGGTGTGAACACCGTTGTAATTCGCCCCCAGTTGACGGGTGAAAACGCCGATTTGACCCTTTGGGGGGATACAGGTCGCCGTGGGAGCGACCTACCGTGGGCGTCGCGAGATCCTTCGGGGGAAGGGTGTCGCGATGGGGACCAGGGGGCACTCAATGCGTAGGACCAGACTGTGGGGAACGGCGGTCGCGACGTTTGTCGTGCTCGCCCTCCCCTTCATCGGTGGCGGAGGCCCCGGCCTCATCACACTTGCGCGTGCCGATTCGATCCCAGCGGTGCCCACGAGCTCGGTCATCCGGCTCACCACCGCCGACCTCGCCTCGGGTACTGTCGACCGGCGCCGAGCCGCGGCAGCCGCTGGGGACAGCTGCCCCTCATTCGTTCCGGGATTCCCGACTGACGCGGTTGGCGACACCACCTCTCCGCTTGGGGTAGGCGGCACCGCCCAGGATGACCTCGTCACCTTTGCGATCGCGTTCAATGAGATCCGAGTCGCCAACTGCCTCGAGCCCATCCCGTGGCGCAACTTCACGTGGGATTCGTGCATGGAGCAACGTCTGTTTTGGATGGCCGAAGACCCGAGTACGGATCCAGCGAGCGCGTGGGGCCACATGGGCTCTGTCCGCAGCGACGGAGTACCGAGCGTCGGATGCGACGGAAATCTCGCCGGCGGCCCCGCGAACACTGGAGCCACTGTGGCGCTGAAGTGGTGGAATTCCGAGAAACACCGCATCTCGCTGTACCGACCGGATGCGAACAGTTCCGGGGCATGCATCGGCTTCGCCATGTCTCACGGCGGTATCCCGAATGAATCACCCGACTTCACCCGCGCGGCCGCACGCTGGTACGACTGCTAAACCTCGAGAGCTCAACACTGCGGCCCGAGAACGTGGACAATGTTCCCGTGACCGCTACCTTCATCATCCCGCTATGGGCCGACTTGTTAGCGATCGGAATCGGATCGGTACAGGGCGCCATGTTCGCCGCACAGTTCCGTGACCGCCGCCTCGACCTGCTCGGTGTCGCGATCATCGGCATCTCTACCGGGTTTGGCGGGGGAATCCTTCGTGATGTGCTTCTCGCGCAGGTGCCAGCAGCGCTAACGAGCAACTGGTACCTCATCGTTGCAACCGCAGCAGCACTCACCGGGATGCTGCTGGAGCGGCTCATCTCGCGTCTCGGGCCGCTCGTGACTGTGCTGGATGCGCTCACGATCGGGCTGTTCGGGGCAATCGGCACCACGAAGGCACTCTCGGCCGGGTTGCCCGAGGTTCCCGCCGTCTTCGTGGGTGTGCTCACCGCGGTCGGCGGGTCGATCTTGCGCGACCTGCTCCTCAACCGTCCCATCGCACTCATGCACGTCGGATCGCTCTATGCCATCGCCGCCGTCGTCGGCTGCACAAGCCTCGCGATCATGCTCGACCTTGAGGTTCCGGTGTTCTTGGCCGCGACGCTCTGCGTTGTTCTGACCTCAGGCGTGCGCATCCTGGCCGTCGCCTTTAACTGGACCCTTCCGGAACAGCGTGCGATCGCGAGCATGCCCAGGATCCGGCGCCGCTAGTGGAGTAAGTAATGTTTGACATTAAGTATGGTTTGTCATACTTTGGCTCTGTCAAACATTCTTTACTTAAGGAGCGCCTGTGTCGTACGAAGAAAAGAGCTCGTGGGTGATGGGCCTGCTGGCGATCGCCTCCCTCGCGGTCTACGCAAGCATCACCCTCAGCCAAGCGGCCACGATGCCGCTCACCGAAACACCCTACGTCCCCACCATGCTGTGGACCATTGGCGGTTCGATAGTCGGATCGATCGTCATCCACATCGGGATTGGCATCACCTCGCGAAATCACAAGAAGGACCAGCGCGACCGCGAGTTCTACCGATTCGGTGAGATGGTTGGCCACGGATTCCTCGTGGCTGGCGCGCTCGTCGCGCTCGTCATGGCCTGGCTCGAGTGGGACTGGTTCTGGATCGCCAACGTCATCTATCTCGCGTTCCTGCTGTCCGCGATCGTCGCATCGGTCGCCAAGATCGTCGCCTACCGCCGAGGGATCGTCCGCGCATGGTGAAGCCGACGAGCGTCACGAATTCGATCCGCACCCTGCGGTTCACCCACGGCGAGATGACGCAAGCCGACTTGGCTGAGCGCATCGGCGTCACCCGGCAGACCGTGATCGCGATCGAACAAGGACGCTACTCCCCCTCACTCGAGCTTGCATTCCAGATCGCCCGGGTCTTCGAGACCCCCCTCGACGACGTATTCCAGTACCCGACAGGAGCTGACTCATGAAGGCGATAGTTCGCCGATCCTATGGCTCGGAATCCGAGCTTCAACTCGAAGAACTCCCCGACCCAACCCCCGGCAAGGGCGAGGTAGTCGTGCGAGTTCACGCCGCCGGGCTCGACCGTGGCGCCTGGCACCTCATGACCGGCACGCCTTACCTCGCGCGACTCGCATTTGGACTTCGAAAACCTCGCGATCCACAACTCGGCATGGATGCCGCAGGAATCGTCGAGTCCGTCGGTGACGGCGTCACGCGCCTCACGGTGGGCGACCGGGTCTTCGGAACTGTCCGCGGCGCTTTTGCCGAACTCGCGGTCGGAGCGGAAGAGAAGCTCAGGCCAATTCCACCCGGGATGTCGTTCACCCAGGCCGCCGCGGCAATCACCTCGGCCATCACCGCTCTCGATGCCTTGCGGGGTCGCGTCACCAGTGGCACGCGAGTCCTTGTGATTGGCGCCGGTGGCGGGGTGGGTCACTTCGCCGTACAGGTCGCCGCCGCGGCCGGCGCGCGCGTGACGGCGGCGACCAGTGCACCCGAGTTCGTGGCATCCCTCGGCGCAGGCCTTCACGTGATCGACTACCGCACCGCACCACTTGTCGGCGAGTTCGACGTCGTGCTCGACATCGGTGGCCGGCGTCCTGTCGCCGAACTGCGGGCACTGCTGGCCCCCCGGGGAACCCTCGTATTCATCGGTGGCGAGGGAGGCGGCGCACTTGTCGGTGGGATGCAGCGACAGCTCGTATTCGCCCCGCTCTCACGTCAACGCTTTGTCACTCTGCTCTCGCTCAACACACCCGCGGCCATCGAGGAACTCGCCTCGCTGTTGGCGAAAGGGACAGTCGTACCCCGGGTGGAGCGCACCTACCCGCTCGGTGACGCCGCCGCAGCCATGCTGCAGGTCAGCAGTGGATCGGTTCGCGGAAAGCTAGTGCTCGTTCCCGACGCGAACTAGGCCATTACCCATCCGCCGTTGACGTCGAGGGTTACCCCGTTGACATGACCCGCTCCATCACTCGCGAGGAAGACTGCGGCAGACGCCACTTCTTCCGGCCGCGCCATCCGGCCCGTCGGAACCTGAGCGATGATGGCATCGATCTCGGCTTCGGAAAGATCGCTGGTCATCCCGGTGGTCACCGCACCGGGTGCGATGCTGTTGCAGGTGATGCCGTGACTCGCATAGTGCCGGGCGACGAAGCGCGAGAACGAGGCGATCGCTGCCTTCGTCATGTTGTACACGGCCGACTGCGAAACGCCTCCCGTGCGAGCTCCCACGCTCGACAAGTTGATGACGCGTCCCCAGCCGCGCTCCGCCATCCCGGGCAGCACTGCGCGGGTAAGCAACACGGGCGCGCGCATATTGATGTCGAAAAGTGACTGAAAATCGTCCAACTCGAACTCCTCGAGGGGACGCACGATGAGCAGCGACGCGTTGTTTACGAGGATGTCGACGGGCCCCACGCCCCGCATGAGCTCTTCGCACGCGACCGCATCGGCGAGATCGACAACCTCGGTAACCTTCAGCGCCCCGTCGGTCTGCGGCACGCGGTCGACGCCGATCACGGTGAGGCCAGCATCCTGAAAGGCCAAGGCGATCGCACGACCGATGCCGCTCGCAGATCCGGTTACGAGAGCGACGCGCGTGCCTTTCATGCCTTGAACCTAGTGCGCAGGTATCCGAACGGCAATGAATACTGGAAAGGATTCCCGCGTTCTCGTTCGCTAGGGCCGCACCGGAGCCTTCTCGAACCGTCGCAGCGCGTCGAGGTCACCCGAGCGTTCGACTCGGTCGGCGCGATTCCAGACGTACAGCAGAAGATCTCCCGCGGCCGCCTTCACTGTCGCCGTCGGCGGCTCGGGGTCGTCCCGCTGCCAATCGTTGCCGAATACCCACGTGTCGCCTGAATCGGTCGCATCAAGCCGGATGACCCCTCCCAACGGCGCCAACAGGCCAGCGCGCGGCAGGAAGACGTCGAAGAGCTCCGAGACACCGTCGGCATGAACCTCCGGCCCGACCTCCACGGGCGGTGGAGCATCCCGGTCAGCGGCGCTACGCAGGTCCCACAGATGCACGAGGGTCTCGAAAAGCTGGCGACGGTGCCAGAATCCGACAGTCTTGTCAGACGTACTGAGCGTGTACGTCGCGGCGGCAGGGTCGAGTGTGCGGAGCGTGTTGAGCAGGGTTGCTCGCTCCGCGGCGTAGAACTCGAGCGGGGGCATCCCGGGCTTGGGGACGTTCTCGCGGTGAGCGCGCGTGCCCTCCCGCGCGCAGTCGGCTGCCCACCCGTGCACACCGCCGAGGTGGTAAGCAAGTTCCGCGGTAGTCCAGCCGATCGATGCACAGGAAGCCGCCAGATCGGCAACCTCGAGATCGCTCAGGAATGCTCCTGTGACGATCTCGAGGTGCCTGAGATAGTCCATCGTTATGCGGTGACCAGCTCACGGTCATCGGCGTCCGCACGCACGGCGCGGTTGATGGCCGACACGACAGCTTTGAGCGATGCCGTCGAGATGTCGGCGTCGATACCCACACCCCACAGTCGCTTTCCGTTGACGTTGAGTTCGACGTAGGCGGCCGCGAGCGCATCGCCGCCCGCGGAGAGCGCGTGCTCGACATAGTCGTACAGCTTCACGTCGACGCCCTGCTCAGCCATGATCGCGAGGAACGCGGCGATGGGACCATTTCCGGTGCCCGTTGCCGCGTGCACCTGCTCACCCACTCGCAGGCTCACATCGAGGCTCGTCGAGCCCGCCATGTCGCTTGCGGTGCGAGTGGAGTGCAACTCGAACTGTCCCCACTTCTCGGTCGCAACGTGTGCGGGCAGATACTCGTCGTGGAAGATCTCCCAGATCTGGTCACTCGTGACCTCGCCACCCTCGACATCGGTCTTGTGCTGCACAACCGCACTGAACTCGATCTGGAGTTTGCGGGGCAGGTCGAGCGCGTGGTCGGCCTTGAGCAAGTAGGCGACCCCGCCCTTGCCGCTCTGGGAGTTGACGCGTACGACAGCCTCGTAGCCGCGGCCCAGATCCTTCGGATCTACCGGCAGGTACGGCACGGCCCAGAGCAGGTCGTCGACAGATTTGCCCTGCGCCTTGGCGTCGGCCTCCATGGCCTCGAAGCCCTTCTTGATGGCGTCCTGATGTGATCCGCTGAACGCCGTGTAGACGAGGTCGCCCGCCCAGGGGCTGCGTTCGGGAACGGGCAGTTGGTTGCAGTACTCCGCCGTGCGCTTGACCTCGTCGAGGTCGCTGAAGTCGATCTGCGGATCGATTCCCTGAGTGAAAAGGTTGATGCCGAGGGCGACCAGGTCGACGTTGCCTGTGCGCTCCCCGTTGCCGAAGAGGCATCCCTCGATGCGGTCCGCGCCTGCCATGTACCCGAGCTCGGCCGCAGCTATCGCAGTGCCACGGTCGTTGTGCGGATGCAGCGACAGGATGATGTTCTCGCGCGGAACCAGATGACGCGACATCCACTCGATGGAGTCTGCGTAGACATTGGGAGTCGCCATCTCGACGGTCGCCGGCAAGTTGATGATCACCTTGCGGTCGGGCGTCGGCTCGAGGATCTCGATCACCTGGTTGCAGACGTCGAGTGCGAACTCCAACTCGGTACCCGTGTAGCTCTCGGGAGAATACTCGTAGTAGATCGTTGTGCCCTCGGCGATGCTCTCGGCGGCCCGGCACAAGCGCGCTCCGTTGAGTGCGATGTCGATGATGCCCTGCTTGTCAGTGCGGAACACCACATCGCGCTGCAGGATGCTCGTCGAGTTGTAGAGGTGCACGATTGCCTGTTTCGCGCCCTTGATCGACTCGTAGGTGCGGTTGATGAGCTCTTCGCGCGCCTGGGTGAGCACCTGGATGCGCACGTCGTCGGGGATCAGGTTCTCCTCGATGAGGCTGCGCACGAAATCGAAGTCCGTCTGGCTCGCCGACGGGAAGCCGACCTCGATCTCCTTGTAGCCCATCTTCACGAGCAGATCGAACATGATCCGTTTGCGTTCCGGGCTCATCGGGTCGATGAGCGCTTGGTTGCCATCGCGCAGGTCGACTGCGCACCAGCGCGGTGCCTGCGTGATGCGCTTCGACGGCCACGTGCGATCGGGCAGATCAACATTCAGTTGTTCGTGGTACGGGCGGTACTTGTGGATCGGCATTGCAGAAGCCGATTGTGTGTTCTTCATGTCTCTTTATCTTTCGTCTGAGGAGTGAGATTCAGACCAACGACGCTGTTTTGAGTCAGCAAAGGCCGCGACGGGGAGGGCCTGAGGTTAGGCCCCGTCGCGGCAGCTAAGAAGGAGCAGACCGAACACACTTTTAGCCTAGCACCGCATCACCTCAGGCTGCGCACCAGAGCGGCGGACTCCCGCAGTGTGAGGTCGGGGACGTAGCAGCGCGAGAGCGCCACCGCGATCGCGGGCAGCGAAAGCACGTCGGGGTAGGCCAGCTCAAGCGGCTCGAGTCGCGGCTGAAACTTCTGCTTGAAGGTGAAGAGCGAGCGGAAACCATACGCGGGCTCGAGCGAGCGACCCAGCATGGCGAGCACCCCGTCGAGGGCCGCATGCTTCTCGTCGGAGGGAGCGACGGCCAGCGGCGCGCCCGAGAGGCTGAGAAACTCGAGCCCGTCGAGTTGGGCCCGCACCGCCGCTTCGGCGATCACGAACTCCATGACGCCGTTCATGCCGTCCGCCCGCCGGCGCATGAAGTCCAAGGTGCGCCCGACGACCACCCCGTCGCGCCAAGTCGGGAGCCAGCTCGTCACGGCCTGCACTGTGCCGCTGTCGTCGGAAGCGACCGCCAGGAGCACATCAGGGTCGCGTAGCTCGTCGAGGCCGCCGAGGGTGAAGCCCAGCTCTGGCAACTTCTTCTCCACGACCCAGAGCTCTGAGATCTCGGCGATCTGGTTGATCACGCGCGGGCCGAGATCCTGCCAGCGACCCCACGTGACCCGCACGCCCTCGCGGGCGGCGCGATTGACGGAGGACCGCACGTCCTGCCACTTCTTGCCCGTCATCTGGAAGGTCGTGGGGTCGATGATCGTCTCCTCCGCAACCACAAGGGTCGACCATCCCGCCTCGGTGAGCAGCTCGGCCCAGTCGCCGTGCACGCCATAAAAAACCGGGGTCCATGCGTTGGAGTCGCAGAACCTGATGAACTGCGAGAGTGACTCCCGGCGATCACGGGGCGCGCCCACCGGGTCGCTCGTCGTCACCGCACATTGGTTGGCGACGCGGTAGGCGATGCCCATTCTGCGCTCGGCGTCGAACCAGTATGAGTTGCCGGCCCACGTTCCCGGGAAGGCCATCGAGCTGCCCGCCTCGCGCTCAAGACGACGGAAGATGGCGGCGTCGCCCGGATCGCCGAGCGACGGCCGCTGACCGCGCAGCAGGGCTATGAGCGCGAGGAGGAGCACGACCCACAGCAGCGGCCCGACGCCGTGATAGAGCAGGCGGGTGGCCAGCGTCACCGGGGCGAAGTCCCTGCGCTCGGCGCTCAGGAACGAGACCGGGATGAAACGCTCAGGGAGGTCGGCGACGAGGTCGAGCACACCCACAACGGGCCGGAACTGGGTGGCGAGAATCGACCCCAGCCCGAGATACACGCCTGCGGCGACCGCGGCTGCCACCCCCATCGTCGTCAGGAACCTGCGCCGCGCATCCGGCGACGACCGGTTCGGGAAGTGGCGACGTTGCGAGAGCACGATCACGGCGAAGCCGATCGGAAGGACGGCATTGGCCACGAGCCACGCACCGTACTCCGGTGAGTTGCCGACGCGGTCGACGACACGCGAGGCGTACCCGAGCGCGGGAATCACCCCGAAGTAGAGCGCCGCGAGCATGCCGTCGGCCGCGGCGGCGATCGCGACCACGTAGACAGCGACTCGGCGCCCGAGAAGTAGGCCGTATGCGCCGACGAGAACGACAGCCAACGGCAAAAGCGCGAGCACCACCGTCGCCACCCCGTGATCGGCCTGCGCGGCGAGTTGCACGTTGCACGCCTGGCTCGGCCCGGCCACGGTACAGGCAGTTCCACCAGGGTGCACCGGCGGCATGCCGTCGGCGATGAAGTCGCCGAGGGGCGAGAGGAGCCCGAACCGGCCATGGGCGACGAGGGTGATCACAGGGCCGAGCGCGAAGATCGTCGCGAGCACCGCGAGGAGCACGCGCGTCTCGTGGTGCGAACTCGTCCAACGCTCAAGGCGGAGGCGCCTGCGGGCGAGTACCGAACCGAGTAGCAGCCCGATGAGAACGGCGATGAGCCGGAAGAAGTCAGACGGCTGCCCCGAGTACAGCAGGAACATGACTATCGAGGCCACGACGACGAACCGGATGCGGCGGCGCCAGAGCACGGACGCGAACGCACTCGCTGCCGCGACGGTACCGAGGATGGGGCCCAGCGGGTCGACGGTGACGAGGTTGCGCACGGCCTCGGCCCAGTACTCCCCCGCGAGCACGCCGAGCGCTTCAATACCGAGCCCGATGACGGAGGCCGCGATCCCGGCCGTCACGAAGGCCAGCGCCGTTCGCGCCGTTCCCATGAGCATCTCAGCGGCCCCGACCCCCACGGCCGCCGCGACGAGCACGATGACGAGCTGCGCGGCGTTGTCGACAAAGAAATCCGCAGTGAGCAGCGACCACCACTGGTGGCGACCGAGGGCCGCGAGGTCGACCCCCACAGCGTGCCGTACGAGCGCCGACGGGCCGGTGAGCGGCCCCGTGACAACAGCGAGGAGCGCGAGCAGCAGCACCAAGGCGAACGTAAAGGGCACGCGCTTCAGCAACCGGATCACGGGGCGAGCCCCCACCGCTGGTACAGCGCCGGCAGGCCGTGCTCGAACGCATAGATCACCGTGCGCCAGTCGTGCGCTGTGCCCGGCGAGCTCAGGAGGGTAGTGTGCATCCCCGCCGCTTTCGCCGCCTTCGCCACGGTCGCCACCCACGGGGTGTACTTGGTGTCAAGGGCACCCGCAGCAAAGATCGCGACGGTGTCGGCATAGGGCGCATGGTCGGCGATCACCGAGAGGGGTGTTGCTGCGACGTAGGCCGCGGCATCCCCACCGAAGCCCGCGGCGATCGTCTCGTTGGGCGTCCCGGACTTCGGTTCCAGCTCCCCCGACACGTCGATGATCGAGCCGAAGAGTTCGGGATGCGCGGCCCCCAGCTGTATCGCACACGTGCCGCCCTGCGAGAAGCCGCCGATGCCCCACGCCGCGCTCGCGGGTTGAACGTCGAGGTGCGCCCTGATCCACGCCGGAACGTCGACCGTCAAGTAGGTCGCCGAGTTGCCGATCGGCGAGTCTACGCACATCGGGTTCGTCGACGGCGCGCTCAACTGGTCGGGCACGACGACGATCGGCGCGAGACCCTGGTGCTGCGCCGCGAGACTGTCGAGCACTGTGTCGAGATGGCCCGCGACGAAGACGTTTTCTGGGCTGCCGGGCTGGCCAGACAGCATGACGAGTATGGGCAGGGCCGGCGGATGCGCGGTGAGCGCGGCCGGGGGTAGATAGACGAGGGCCTGGCGGGCGGCGAAGTGCGAGACGGTCGCCGGGATCGTGACCCCGCCCACCAGGCCCTTCGTGGGCAGATCGACGGGCGGAGTCCAGGTGGCGTCCACCGCCGTGGACGTGCCAGAACCGGCCGCCGCGTGCTGGGTGTCGGCGATCAACGCGGGAAGGTCGGGGAACGAGCTGACGCCGACCATGCTCGCGAGCGTCGGGTACTGGCCGAAATCGGCGTTCACGCCCACCGCCCCGAGTAGGGCGAAGACGGCGGCGGCGGCGATCGCTCCCATCCGGCGGCGGGCGCGAGTCCGCACGAGACTCGCGATCGCGAGCCCGAGCCCCGCGAAGGCCGTCGCGACCCACGCCCGGGTGATCCACGACAGGGTCACGTCGAAGGCGTTGAGCAGGTCACCGACCACCCAGCACGTCAGCAGGCCGACGGCGGCACCCAGCACGAGCACTGCTGCGACGGTCACGAGCCAGCGCATCCGGGATCCCCGCGGCAGTGGTCGCACGATGAGGGCGAGCGCGGCCAGCGCTGCGAGAATCTCGAGCACGAGGGGCAGCGGCCCTCCGATCACCTGGACTGCGGAAAGAGACGGGCCCACCACACCTCCTCCGGTTCAGCTCGGAGCCCAGTATCCGACCGACCGACGCACCCGCGCCCGCTTCACATGCCATCCACCGTGAGCACACAGTATTCCCACAGCACTCTCGCTGCTGGGATTGCCCTAGTCGGAGGCGAGGGCGACAACTCGCGCGATCCGCGGGCGCAGTTCTGGGAGCCTCGAACCCGGCGCCAGAAGCCAGTTGGTGCGGATCCACCTACGGCAGTCGCCACAACTGGCCTCTCGAGAGCCTTCCGCGCCAACCGCCAGCACGGAGTGCGGCAGCCACCCGCCCGACGACGGCCTCGGGGTCGGCAAGGTGCGGGGCGACGATGCGGATGACCGTCCATCCCCCGCGCGTCAATTGCTCGAGGCGCTCGACGTCGTCGGCGATACGCTGGGCCGAGCGCCAGTGCTGCTGGCCGTCGTACTCGGCGATCACCCGGTGCGCGCGGTAAACGAGGTCGCCGAAACGCTCACGCTCGCCCGGGCGTGAGACGAGGCCGTTCACCTCGGGCTCGGGCAGCCCGGCTCTCGCGAGCAGCAGCCGAATCACGGTCTCGCGCGGTGAATCCGCGCGAGCGCGGACCTGCGGCATCGCGCGGGCGAGTCGGGGTGCCCCAGGCCGTCCAGCGTGGGCCGCCACTGCGAACTCCAGGTCAGCGAGGGCGCACAAGGGATGCTTGCGGCGCACGAGACTGTCCCCCGCCGCGATGAGCTCGTCGAGGGTGAGCCTCGTTGCCAGCTGGCGCCAGACCACAGTGGCCGACGCTACCGGCAAGCCGTCGAGCATCGCCGTCTGCGTCCCCGCCTGCGCGTGGTGACCGGTGACCCCGCGAAGCCGGGCCGGGCGAGCGGGATGCACCGCCATCACGTCGAGCGTGAGGTGGTCGAGAATCCGGCGCGGAACCCACATCCCCCAGAGCGCCGCCGCCGCGGCGTGGCTGAAGAACTGCCCTGCGCCGAGTCGCGGGGCGTACGCCTCGCACAGTTCGGGGAGCGTGCGCGGAGCATCCGTCGCTCGAATACCGCGGAACGGTGTGACCAAGTCGCTGCGCCGAAGTCGAGACCGCGGAACCCCGAGCGCGCGCGCTTCGGCGACGCTGAATGGCCCGAGATCGAGCGGGGAGGGAAGCGGCGGCGGAATCGGCATGACCCGAGCGTCGCGTAGGCGCCCCGTGAAGCGGAGCGGGTGGCCCGCACCGGCGCACATCGCGCGCCGAAAGCCAGTTGTGGCGGACTAGTGCCCGCTCCCCGCCAGAAGTGGCTTCTGAGACGTTTCACGGGACGGGACGGGACGGGACGGGACGGGACGGGACGAGACGGGACGAGACGAGACGAGACGAGACGAGACGAGACGAGACGAGACGAGACGAGACGAGACGAGACGAGACGAGACGAGACGGGACGAGACGAGACGGGACGAGACGAGACGGGACGAGACGGGACGGGACGAGAGGGGACGGGACGGGAGGCAGTTCCTGTCTAGAAGCCGAGGCGCCCCAACTGCTTCGCGTCGCGCTGCCACTCCTTGGCGACCTTCACGCGCAGAGACAGGAACACCTTGCGGCCGAGCAGCTTCTCGATCTCGACGCGAGCGCGAGCGCCGACATCCTGCAACCGCTGGCCTTGGTGGCCGATGATGATGCCCTTCTGGCTGTCACGCTCGACGAAGAGGTTGGCGTAGATCTCGAGCAGATCTTTCGAGGAACTTTCGATCATGTCGTCGATCGTGACCGCGATTGAGTGGGGCAGTTCGTCCGTCACGCCTTCGAGGACTGCCTCGCGGATAAGCTCCGCAACCCGCGACTCCGTGGTCTCGTCGGTGGTCGCGTCATCCGGATAGAGAGCAGAAGACACCGGCATGAGCTTCACGAGTTCCCGACCGAGGATGTCGAGCTGCACCTTGTCGAACGAGGAGATGGGGATGATGGCGTCCCAATCCCGCAACTCAGACACCGCCTGAAGCTGCTCTGCAACACCGGGGCGCGACGACGCGTCGATCTTCGTGACGATCGCGACCTTCTTCGCTCGCGGGAACGAGTCGAGTTGCTCGTTGATGTACTTGTCCCCTGGGCCGATCTTCTCGTTCGCGGGCAGGCAGAGCCCGATAACGTCGACCTCAGCGAGGGTGTCTTGCACGATGTTGTTGAGGCGCTCGCCCAGCAGGGTTCGCGGCCTGTGCATTCCGGGAGTATCGACGATGATCAGTTGGCCGTCGTCGAGATGCACGATGCCGCGGATGGCCCGGCGAGTGGTTTGTGGCTTCGATGACGTGATCGCGACCTTTTCGCCGACGAGCGCATTGGTGAGCGTGGACTTGCCCACGTTGGGTCGTCCAACGAAAGAAACGAATCCCGCCCGGAATGTGTCGGTCATTCGATGTCCTTCTCTGGAGAGTCTTTGCTCGGAAACGCGTCCTGGACGTCGATGAGCGAGGCATCACGCTCGACGAGCACGGTGCTGAGGCGTTTTCGACGCCCCTCGGTACGGTCGGCAGTGAGGATCAGACCCGAGAACTCGGCGGTCGAACCTGAGGTGGGCAGTCGGCCCAGCACCTTCGTGATGAGGCCGCCCACCGAGTCGACCTCGTCGTCTTCGAGTTCGAGGCCGAACAAGTCGCCAAGCTCATCGATGGCGAGGCGTGCACTGACGCGATACCGTCCGTCGCCCAGATCATCGATCTCGGGGATGTCGTGGTCGTACTCGTCGGAGATATTGCCGACGAGTTCCTCGATGAGATCTTCGAGGGTCACAAGACCTGCGATCCCGCCGTACTCGTCGACAACCATCGCGAGATGGTTCGACTCGAGCTGCATCTGGCGCAGCAGGCTGTCCGCCTTCTGGGACTCGGGGACGAAGACCGCTGGGCGGGCGAGCTCGGCGGCCGCTAGGGTCTCGGCATCGAGGGTTTGCTCATACACAACCCGGGCAACGTCGCGCAGGTAGAGCACCCCCAAGACTTCATCGATGTCTTCGCCGATCACGGGCATCCGCGAGAAGCCTTTGCTGAGGAAGAGCCCCATCGAAGTGCCCATCGTCGCGTCGGCATCGATGGTGACCATGTCGGTTCGGGGAATCATCACCTCGCGCACCACCGTGTCACTGAACTCAAAAATCGAGTGGATGAGCTCGCGGTCGACTTCCTCGAGAACCTCGAGCTCGGTCGCCTCATCCACCATGCTCAGCAGTTGCTCTTCGCTGGAGAAGGTCGCGCTCGGTGGCCGCCCCGGCGTCACTCGGTTGCCGAGGGCCACGAGCGCGTCCGCTATCGGTCCGAGGATCACCCTCGTCGCACGCACCAGCGGTGCAGCGAATCGCATGACGGGTCGGGCGTGAACCGTGCCGACACTGCGCGGACTCGATCCGACGACGACGAACGACACCGCCGTCATGATGAGCGCGCTCGCGAGAAGGGCCCACCACCAGTCAACGAATACTGTCGACAGCGCGAGAGTCACAAGCACCGCTGCTGTCGTCTCCGCGACGATACGCATGAAGTTCAACGCGTTAACGTGCGCGCCTGGATCGCGCGAGATCGCCAAGAGCGATCGCTTCGAACGGCTCTGCGATGCGAGCTCGACAAGGTCAATGCGGCTGAGAACGGACACCGCGGAGTCGGCCGCCGCGAGCAGGCCGCCGAGCACGACGAGCAGCACCGCGACGCTGATGAAGATGCCGACCATCGTCGACTACCGTCGTCGTTCAGCGAGGGCGAAGCCGACGAGGATGTCGCGCTGAATGCCGAACATCTCCTTCTCCTCCTCGGGCTCTGCATGGTCGAAACCGAGAAGGTGCAGCACACCGTGGGTGGTGAGCAGAAGCATCTCCTCGAGTGGACTGTGCCCTGCGGTTTCGGCCTGAGCGATCGCCACCTGTGGGCACACAACGATGTCACCGAGCAAACCAGCGGGAGTGAGGTTGTCTTCGCTGCCCGGCCGCAACTCGTCCATGGGGAAGCTCAAGACATCGGTGGGCCCGGGCTCGTCCATCCATTGCACGTGAAGCTGTTCCATCGCTGCTTCGTCGACGAAAACTATTGCCAATTCTGCGTCCGGATGCACGTGCATCTGATCGAGCGCGAAGATCGCGAGCCGCTGAATCGCTTGCTCATCGACCTCGACGCCGGACTCGTTGTTGATTTCGATGCTCATGGCGTGCTCCGGTCGCGCTGATGGGACTTCTCGAACTTCGCGAGCTGGCTCTCGGCGTCGTACTTCGTGTAGGCATCAACGATCTGCCCCACGAGATTGTGTCGAACGACATCCGCGCTCGTGAGTCGAGCGAAGTGAATGTCGTCGATGTCGCTCAGCACGCGCGTGACGAGCTGCAACCCAGACGCGCCAGCGGGCAGGTCGACCTGCGTGACGTCACCCGTGATGACCATCTTCGAGCCAAACCCGAGGCGAGTGAGGAACATCTTCATCTGCTCGGGAGTGGTGTTCTGGGCCTCGTCGAGCACCACGAACGAATTGTTCAGCGTTCGACCGCGCATGTAGGCGAGTGGCGCTACCTCGACGGTGCCGGACGCGAGGAGTTTGGGCACGAGATCGGGATCCATCATCTCGTTGAGTGCGTCGTAGAGCGGACGCAGGTACGGGTCGATCTTGTCGGTGAGCGAGCCCGGAAGGAATCCCAGTCGTTCCCCTGCCTCGATAGCAGGGCGGCTCAGGATGATCCGCTCGACTTCCTTGCGCTGCAGTGCCTGCACGGCCTTGGCCATAGCCAGGTAGGTCTTGCCCGTGCCCGCGGGCCCGATCCCGAACACGATGGTGTTCTCGTCGATGGCGTCGACGTACTCCTTCTGCCCGAGGGTCTTCGGCCTGACACTCCGGCCGCGAGTCGTGAGGATCGCTTGAGTGAGCAATTCAGCCGGGCTCCCCGACTTGTCCGCCAACATTCGAGCGGATGAGGTTACTTCGACCGGACCGAGATCCACGCCGTCGCGCACCATCCGTGTGAGTTCGTCAACGAGCGCGCGCGCCGCCTCCACCTGATCCGGATCACCAGTCAGCGTCACGAGGTTGCCTCGAACCATCACCTCGACCAGGGGGTACTGCTTTTCGATGGTCGAGAGGAGTCGATCCTGCGGGCCGAGCAACCGGACCATGGCCACACCATCGACTTCGAGGTCGACCCGATCGATGGGGCTGGCGCTGTCGCTAGAAACCAAGGGAACCTTCCGTCATGGGCCCGCTCAAAACGTGTGCGTGGACATGGAAGACAGTTTGGCCCGCGCTCGACCCACTGTTGAAGACGAGGCGGTATTCACCGGTGGAGTATTCGGCAGCGAGCTGGCGTGCCACAGCGACGACCTCGGCGAGAAGCGCAGGATCACCCTCGGCGAGCTCGCTCACGTTTGCGTATTCCTCGGTCTTCGGTACCACGAGCAGGTGAACTGGCGCTTGGGGCGCGATGTCCTTGAAGGCGATGATCGAATCGTTCTCGAAGACGATGTCCGCCGGAATCTCGCGCGCGATGATGCGCGTGAAGATCGAGGGGCTGGCCGTGGTCATATGACTAGCTTAAGCGGGTCGAGCGCGTCGAGACCTCACAATCACCACCGGCCCAACTTCACAGCGAGCACGGCGAGCGCGGCTGGCCCCGCCGTGGACGTGCGGAGCACCTCGTCCCCCAGCCGGACGACGGATGCCCCCGCCGCCGCGAAGGTGTCGAGTTCCTGTGGGGTGATGCCACCCTCCGGGCCCACGACGAGGAGGAGGTCGCGCCCGTCTGGCTCTAGTGCGCTAAGCGCGAGCTCTGCGGTGGGCTCGAGCACGAGCATCCGAGCACCCTCGGCAAGTCGGACGAGTTGCTTCGTGGTGACGAGGTCGAGCACATCAGGAATCCAGGCGCGCAGTGACTGCTTGCTCGCTTCGCGGACGACGGCGCTCCACCGATCGCGACCCTTGGCGACCTTGGCACCCTCCCAACGGGAGATGCTGCGAGCCGCGGTCCACGGGATTACCCCGTCGACGCCGAGTTCGGTTGCCGCCTGAACCGCGAGCTCATCCCGGTCGCCCTTGGCCAGCGCCTGCACGAGGAAAACCGCCGGTTGGCGCCGCGGCTCTCGGGTGACGGTCTCGGCGGTGATCGCAAGCTCGGTGTGTTCCGCGGTGACGACCGATCCGGCGACAACCAGTCCTGCCCCGTTGCCGATGGCAATGTTCTCCCCTACCGCCAGGCGACTCACCGTAACGGCGTGCCGCGCCTCCGGGCCAGTGAGGACCACGCGGTCACCGACGGTCGCCGACTCGAGTTGCTCCGAGATGTAGAAGTGCGCCACGGCGTCTCTCCGGGCTCAGAATCCGAGGAAGCGGTCGCGGAGTTTCGTGAACAGTCCCTGTTGGAAGTGCGCGAAATGCGGCGGTTGCTGCTTGCGGGCAGCAGCGAGTTGCCGAATCAGCTCCAGCTCTTTGCCATTGAGTTTCGTGGGCGTCATCACCTGCACGCCGATCTTGAGATCGCCTCGACCACTACCGCGAAGGTGAGTGATGCCGCGATCCCTGATCGTGATGACCTCTGCGCTCTGCATGCCCGGCTTGATCTCAACCGCAACGTCGCCGTCGAGTCCCTTGAGCGTCGTCGTGGTCCCGAGGATCGCGTCGGTCATTTGCACCTCGATGGTCGCAAGCAGGTCATCCCCGTTGCGACTGAAGGTCTCGTGGTGTCGCACCTTCATCTCGAGGAACAGATCGCCGTTGGGGCCGCCAGCCGGCCCCACTTCGCCCTGGCCCGGCATCTGCAACCGGATGCCCGTCTCGACACCCGCGGGGATGTCGACAGGGATCGTGCGCGAGGCACGCACCCGACCCTGACCCGCGCAGGTGACGCACGGGTTGGCGATAATCGTGCCGTAGCCACGGCAGGTTCCACACGGGTTCGACGTCATGACGTTGCCCAGCAGGCTGCGCATGGTGCGCTGGATCTGTCCGGTGCCTTGGCAGATGTCGCAGGTGACGGGGGAGGTTCCGGGAAGGCAGCACGAACCCTGGCAGGTCTCACACAGCACAGCGGTATTCACTTCGAGATCGCGCTTGGTGCCGAAGATCACCTCGTCGAGGTCGATCTCCACGCGCACGAGCGCGTCCTGTCCGCGCTCGCGACGAGAACGCGGTCCGCTCTGTCTGCCGCCCCCGCCGAAGAATGTCTCGAAGATGTCCCCGAAACCGAAATTCGCGCCGCCGAATCCTGGCTGTGGACCGAGATCATATTGCTGGCGCTGTTGCGGATCACTCAGCACGTCGTAGGCGTGGGTCACCGACTTGAAACGCTCGGAAGCGTCCGCGCTCGGGTTCACGTCCGGGTGGAGTTCCCTCGCGAGTCGGCGGTACGCCTTCTTGATGTCGTCAGGTGTGGCGCTGCGGTCAACGCCGAGCACCTCGTAATGATCTGCCAATTCCGTGTTATTCCTCACCGAGCAGCCGGGACAGGTAGCGCGCTACCGCCCGCACTGCGGCCATGTTGTTCGAATAGTCCATCCGCGTGGGGCCCAACACCCCGAGTCGCGCAACGCTTCCCGCCGACGAGTAACCGCTGGAGACGACGGACGTCTCGCCGAGTCCGAACGTCGCGTTTTCACGGCCGATTCGTGCGGAAACCCCGCCCAGATCGATCTCCATCTCGCCGAACAGACGCAGGAGCGTCACCTGCTCCTCGATCGCCTCGAGAACGGGGAAGATGCTGCCACTGAAGTCCTCCTCGGTGCGAGCGAGGTTCGCCGTACCGGCGAGGAGCAACTTGTCTTGGCGGCCAGCGAGCACTTGCTCCGAGAGGGATGCCACGATCTGAGCGACCACGGGGCGATGTTCGGCGGGGAATCCGTCGGCGAAAGTTCCCAGCCGTGCTGCGGCATCCGTGAGCCCAAGTCCACCCAGAGTGGCGTTGAGCTTTGCCCGCAGTTCCCCGGCGAGCGCATCGTCGATCGGGGTGACAATGTCGAATTGGCGCTGCTCGACTCGGCCTGAATCGGTGATGAGCACCGTCATCAACCGCTGCGGAGCGAGACTCACGAGTTCAATGTGTCGCACTCGCGCCGATGTCAACGACGGGTACTGCACGAGGGCCACCTGATGAGTGAGTTGCGAGAGCAGCCGTACCGTGCGGGCCAGCACATCATCAAGATCGGCTGACTGCCCGAGGAACGACTCGATGGCTTGGCGCTGCGCGGGAGTGAGGGGACGAAGGTCCGCAAGCTGATCGACGAAAACCCGGTAGCCCTTGTCCGTCGGAACCCGGCCCGACGACGTGTGGGGAGCGGTGATCAGTTCTTCGTCTTCGAGGAGAGCCATGTCGTTGCGGATGGTCGCAGCCGAGACCCCGAACGAGTACCGGTCGACAATCGACTTCGATCCCACCGGCTCACGAGACGCCACGTAGTCCTGCACGATGACTCGGAGCACCTCGAGACCACGATCTGACACCATGCCGACACCGCCTCCCGTGGTTGGCACTCATTCACGCTGACTGCTAATTGTACCGTGACACGCCGTGCAACGCCGTCCGTCGATGGGAGTGGAGAGCACGGGTACCGTGTCGGCTATGGCCCTCGCGCACCCCGCACTCCAGGCGACCCCGTCAGCCGATCGCGAAGCGCGGATTCTCGCAACGGTGGCGCACGCTGCCGGCGTCTTCGGCATAGCTCCGTCGGCCGGAATGTTTCTCCTGCTGCGCGATCACGATACGAAGACCACCGAACAGGCTCGGCTGGCACTCAATTGGCAACTCACCCTCGGGGTGCTGCTCGTCGCGGTAGTGATCATCGACTTCGTCTCGTCGACGGTGGCGTTCAGCGCGGGAGCGTTCCACGCGGTGAGCCTGATCGCGTGGATCCTGTTGCTGCCGTGGGCGGTTGGGGTGGTATTCGCCGTGTGGGCGGGCATCCGAGTCTGGCGCGGAGAAAGCTGGCGCTATCCCTTGTCGATACCCTTCGTGGGCGTTGGCGCTGCCCAGAAGCGGCGTGAACTTCTCGACGTGCTCACCCAAGACAACGACGACGACGCAGTTACCCCGCTGGCCACACTCGCCCTCTGGTTCGGTGTGATGGGAGGCGTGCTCGGCATTGTTTTCGGATACGTAGCTCGCGCGCGCATCCGACGCACAGGGGAACCGGGGTGGGGAACCGCCACCGCCGGCCTCGCGATCGGGTACGCCGAAGTTTGCATCGGCGGGATCATTCTCGTGAGCGTTCTCGCCTCAATAATGGTCATGGCGCCCCTCGCAAACTGAACAAGGCTCGTGACACGCCGTGACCAAACCGTTGCATACAGAAGAGCCAAGGCACTAACTTGTGTGGGTACCCCTCCGGTACCCCTGACCACCCTTGGAAAGGCACGACACTATGACTGCAACTCCTCCCCCCGCCGCCCCCGCGGCAGCTCCCCTGACTCCGGCTGAGGACCAGCAGTGGGCATCATTCGCTCACCTCGGTGGCATTCTCGGGTTCATCCCGGCCCTCGTCATCTGGCTCGTTTTCAAGGACCGCGGTCCGAAGAGCAACGTTGAGGGCAAGGAAGCTCTGAACTTCCAGATCGCCGTGGCGATCGCGCAGGTCGCGATCTTCATCCTCAACGCGATTCTGACCGCGGTCACCCTCGGGTTCTGGGGCCTCGTGGGTTGGCTGCTGCCGCTCGCCGTCTGGGTCATGTCGCTCATCTGGTCGATCATGGGCTTCCAGAAGGTCAACCAGGGTGGCTCGTACCGCTACCCGGTCTCGATCCGACTCATCAAGTAGTCGTTCGACTCGTCAAGGCCCTCGGAGCTTCGGCTCCGGGGGCCTTTCGTCATTCGAGCAGACGGCGCACTACCGCATCGGCGAGCAACCTACCGCGCAGCGTAAGTTCGATTCGCCCGGCAAGAGCGACTTTCGCATCGACGAGTTCGTCAGCGATGAGCCCCGCTACTGCGGTGCGACCGGATGCCGCGAGCTCGCCAATCGGGAACCCCTCGCGTACGCGCGTCCGCAACAGCACCGACTCAACCCGGCGCGTTTCTGCGTCGAGCGTCTCGCGCCCGGCAGCCGGAGAGTGCCCCGCCGCCATCCGATCCGCATACGCTGCGGGGTGCTTGACATTCCACCAGCGGACTCCGCCCATGTGGCTGTGCGCCCCCGGACCGATTCCCCACCAGTCGTGACCCACCCAATAGCCGAGATTGTGGTCGGATCGAAACTCCGGTGATCGGGCCCAGTTGGAGACTTCGTACCATTCGAAGCCTGCGCGACGCAGCTTCTGTTCGGCGCGCTCATACATGTCGGCCTGCCGGTCGTCGTCGGGCATCGTCACTTCGCCCCGCCTGATCTGGGCCGCAAGTTTGGTGCCGTCCTCAATGATGAGCGCGTAGGCGGAAATGTGATCCGGCCGCTGGGCGAGCGCCTGATCGAGAGACGTCTCCCAGTCATCGAGCGACTCCCCCGGGGTGCCGTAGATCAAGTCGAGGCTGACCTGGAGTCCCGCTTCGCGAGCCCACTGCACGACAAGCGGAATGCGGGACGGGTCGTGCGTGCGCTCGAGGGTGGCGAGAACGTGGGGTACCGCGGACTGCATTCCAAACGAGACGCGTGTGAATCCTGCAGCGCGGAGTGCGAGCAGGTACTCGAGGTCGACCGAGTCGGGGTTGGCTTCCGTCGTGACCTCGGCGCCGGGGACGAGCCCCCAGGTGTCCACCACCGCGTGCAGCATGGCGGTCAGGTCGGATGCGGGCAGCAGCGTCGGTGTTCCACCGCCGAAGAACACCGTCGAGGCTGGGCGGGCGGGCATCCGGGCCTCGGTGAGGATTGTGCTGGCGAACGCCACCTCCGCGATCGCTTGGGACGCGTAGTCAGCACGCTTCGCGCCGCGCAGTTCGTCACTCGTGTAGGTGTTGAAATCGCAATACCCACATCGAACCCGACAGAACGGCACATGCAGATAGACGCCGAAATTGCGACGATCCGCGCCCTCGACGACGGCGGCGGGTAGGCGCCCGTCGAGAGGCGCGGGGTCGGCGATCGGAAGGGTGCTTGGCACTAGTTCTCCGTCGGGCCCGGCGCGAGCCGGAACACGCGGATGCTGCGCTTGGCGGTCTTTTCATAGCCGCGGTAGTGCGGCCACTGTTCTTCAAGCTCCGGCCACAGCGCATCTGCCTCGGCCTGATTGAGCAGCGTCGCGCGCACCGCGATGAGTTTGCGACGATAGTGCACCTCGGCGTCGGGGTTGGCCAACAGGTTCGCACTCCAGCCCGGATGCTTCTCGAGACCCCAGTTGCTCGCCCCAACGAACCAGGAACCGTCTGGCTGGGGAAAGCACATCAACGGGGTCTCCCGTCTGATGCCCGACTTGGCACCGATCGTGAACAGCATGAGGGACGGAATCAACGGCGCGCTGAGTTTCCAACGTCCATCGGAGACATGAAACAGCACCCTGTCGAATCGGGTGATGAACGGTCCAAGCGCGTGCCGGGCGGGGCCGCGCAAGAGGGCTGCGGTAGCTGCGCGCACTGTGCGATTCATGGGTTGATTCTCCCATCTGTCACGATGGGTCCATGAGCACGTACATCCTGTGGGACATCGACGGGACCCTGATCTACAACACACCCACTGCCGGCGCACTCTACCTCGAAGCGATCGAGCACGTCACGGGCACCCGGCCGACGGTTCCGGTGCCCGATCCACACGGCATGACGGAGGGCCAACTGTTGGCAGCGATCCTCGAGGTCAACGAGTTGGATGCGGGCCGCCTCGGAGATGTGCTCTACCAACTCGATGAACTTTCGCGCGAACAACACGAACGCGGCTGGGCTCGGGACGCCTGCCTCGGAGCTGCTGACGCGATAGCCGCAATCGCCTCCCGAGGCTGGACGAACGCGCTCCTCACCGGCAACGGACCCAATCGCGCCCGCTACAAGCTTCTCGCCGCAGGGTACGACCCCGAAGACTTCGACTGGGAGCATTCGTACTTCGGCCATCAGTCGCCCACCCGTCACCACCTCACCGCTGGAGCGCGCAGCGCACTCTCCGATCACGACGCCGTCATCATCGGAGACACACCCAACGACGGACTCGCTGCCGACTCCGCGGGGATCCCGTTCATCGCTGTCGCCACGGGGATCTATTCGGCAGACCAGTTGCGCGCGACGAGCGCGCTCGTCGTAGCCGACGACCTCTCTAGCGGACTCGGCAGCATCCTCGAGGCGATCAGCGCCTCCATCAACGACTCAACCGAAGAAAGTGGGAACCTGTGATCGCTGTTACCGGAGGACATGGCAAGCTCGGCCAAGCGGTGGTCGAACGTCTCCGCGGCGAGGGACGCGATGTTGTCGTTCTCGATCGGGTCGTCACCCGCGGTCGCGGCGCGACGACAGTCGACCTCACCGACTATGGGCAGACCGTAGAGGCGCTGCTCGGTGTGGAAGATCGCCACGGTGGCCTCGACGCAGTTGTCCACCTCGCCGCGATCCCCGCGCCCGGGATCGCACCGGACGCCGAGACTTTTCGCAACAACATGCTCACGACTTTCAATGTGTTTCAGGCGGCGAAGCGGGCGGGCATCCGTCGCATAGTGTATGCCTCGAGCGAGACCGTGCTCGGTCTTCCGTTCGATACCCCGCCGCCCTACATCCCCGTCGACGAGGAATACGACACCCGCCCCGAGTCGGTGTACTCGATGGTCAAGCGGCTCGAAGAGGACATGGCGCGCACCTACGTGCGGTGGGATCCGACGCTGAGCATCACCGCCCTGCGGTTCTCGAACGTCATCTCCGCTGACGGCTACGCCGACTTCCCGTCGTTCGACGCGGACGCGCTGCTGCGCAAGTGGAATCTGTGGGGCTACATCGATGCGCGTGATGGGGCCCAAGCGGTGAGCCTCGCCCTGGCGAAGGCCACCCCGGGCTTCGAAGCCTTTATCATCGCTGCCGCCGACACCGTCATGTCTCGTCCGAACGCTGAGCTCGTCGCAGAGGTGTTCCCCGGCGTCGAGATTCGGGGCGAACTCGGCGAGCACGACACGATGCTGTCGATCGCCAAGGCGCGCCGGATGCTCGGCTACGCGCCGGAACACAGCTGGCGGGACTAAGTCTCGAGTCGTCCGGCGAGGGCCGCCAGATACCGTCGCGTAAGGATCAATTGCGCGATCCGAACTCCCGGACCGAGCACCTTCCACCACCGCGTACTGGGGCGGGAGAATGACCGCACCACGATCCACACCGAGTCGTCTGCCCGGTGTTCGATCATGAAGCTCTCCTCGCCCTGCAGCGGATGACCTTCGAGCGTGCCATACCCGAATCCGCAACGGTCCGCGTCATCGATGACGTACACCACCCGCACGGGCTCCAGCAGCGGGCCGAAATGCAGCATCGCGGTATCGCCGGGATGCACGAGCTCGAAGCCGTCCGGCGAATAGACCTGTTCGTTCCGAGTGCTCGCATCGGAGGCGATGAGTTCGACCCGAAATCCTGATCGCCGCTTCACGCCCCAGCTCAACACCTGCAGCCTCGCGGATCGCCAACGAGCCTCCCCGTGGCCGATCCGTGCCCGCCCTTCGAACGGTCGGAACCCCGCAGGCGGGAACGAGAGCAGATCAGGCGCTTGGCTGGCGCCCACGGCGCCATAGGTCACGGGCGCTGTGGTCAGGGCCGCGTTGTCCATCACGCGAGGGCCCGCAGGTAGCGCCGAGTGTAGATCTCCTGCGTGATGCGCAGGATCGGCGCCCCGAGCCACCAGAACCAGTTGGCCGGGCGCGAGAAGGCGCGCACGGAGACGGTGACTGCGTCGTCGCTGTCGAGAGTCACGAGGAAGGCCTCTTCGCCCTGTTCCGGATGCCCGGGCAGGGTGCCGTACGCAAAACCACCGCGGCGCGGCTCCTCGATGAGGTAGACGACTTCGGCCGGGGCGAACACCCGGAACGGCCCAAACGGTATCGCGAGGCGGACGGTGTCTCCTACCGCGACCCGCTCACCACTCGCGCCATCGACGCGCATCCCACTGCCGGTCTGCATGCCCCAGTGCAGGATGGAATCGACCGCGCGGTCGAAGAGTTCGCGGCCGTTGCCGAGGCGTGCCGACCGCACGAGCGGGCGGTAGCCCGCAGGCGGGCTGCTGAGCAGATCGACGTGCGCCGTCGCTCCGGCTGCAGTGTAGGTCAGCGAAGCTAGCTCCACTCGGTGACCGCAAGTCCCTCACCGTCGTGCGCCGCGCCCGCGACGATGATGATGAAGTCGATGAGTGGCCAGATGCCCGCGGTCGCCCAGCCGAGCAGGAGTTTCGCGACACCCGTGCCGATGTTGCCGAGGTAGAACCGATCGATGCCGAACCCGCCGAGAAAGAAACTCAGGAGCGATGCTGCAGTGCGGCTCTTCGGGGAGGCGCCGGCGGGGCGCGCGTAGTACACGACCTGTTGACCGACGGGACGGGACTGCACGTACTGGGTTCCGTCCCACAAATGTTCCTGGCCAGGGTTCCCGGGATCCGTGTACCAACCGGGAGGTGCTGCGTTCGTCATGGGAAAAACCTACTTCGTCTTCTTCGCGGCCTCGACGTCGCCCGTGAGGGCTGCGACGAACGCCTCTTGAGGAACCTCGACGCGACCCACCATCTTCATGCGCTTCTTGCCCTCCTTCTGCTTCTCGAGGAGCTTGCGCTTGCGGGTGATGTCACCGCCGTAGCACTTCGCAAGCACATCCTTGCGCATTGCGCTGATCGACTCGCGCGCGATGATGCGCGCACCGATGGCGGCCTGGATCGGCACTTCGAACTGTTGGCGAGGGATGAGCTTCTTGAGACGCTCGGTCATGAGCACGCCGTAGGCATACGCCTTCTCGCGGTGCACGATCGCGCTGAAGGCGTCGACCGCCTCACCCTGCAGCAGAATGTCGACCTTCACGAGGTCGGCTTCCTGCTCACCACTGGGCTCATAGTCGAGCGACGCGTATCCGGCAGTCTTGCTCTTGAGTTGGTCGAAGAAGTCGAAGACGATCTCTCCCAGAGGGATCGTGTACTTGATCTCGACACGATCTTCACCGAGGTAATCCATGCCGAGGAGGGTTCCCCGTCGCGACTGGCACAGCTCCATGATCGTGCCCACGTAGTCCTTCGGGGCGAGGATCGCCGCGCGAACCATCGGCTCGCTCACGTGTGCGATCTTCGTGCCCGATGGGAACTCGGAGGGGTTGGTGACGGTGTACTGCTTCTTGTCTTCCGTGGTGACTTCGTAGGTCACCGAAGGAGCTGTCGAGATCAGATCGAGGCCGAATTCGCGCTCGAGCCGCTCGGTCACGATCTCGAGGTGCAAGAGACCGAGGAAGCCGCACCGGAAGCCGAAGCCGAGAGCTACGGATGTCTCGGGCTCGTAGTTCAGCGAGGCATCCGACAGCTTCAACTTGTCGAGCGCCTCGCGCAGCACCGGGTAGTCACTGCCGTCGATCGGGTACAGGCCGGAGAACACCATGGGCTTGGGGTCGGTATACCCCGGTAGTGCTTGGGTGGAGGGCTTCGCGGCATTGGTGACGGTGTCGCCGACCTTGGACAGGCGCACATCCTTCACGCCCGTGATCAGGTAACCCACTTCGCCAACGCCGAGTCCCTTGGTCGGGGTGGGCTCGGGCGAGCTCACCCCGATCTCGAGCAACTCGTGCACGGCCTTCGTCGACATCATCTGGATGCGCTCACGACCGGTGAGCTTGCCATCGATCATCCGGACATAGGTGATAACGCCGCGGTATGAGTCATACACGGAGTCGAAGATCATGGCCCGTGACGGAGCGTTCGGATCGCCTTGCGGTGATGGGATGAGCTCGACGACACGATCGAGAAGCTCCTCGACGCCAAGCCCGGTCTTCCCGCTGACGCGCAGCACGTCATCCGGCTTGCCGCCGATCAGGCTCGCGAGCTCTCTCGCGTACTTGTCAGGGTCGGCCGCCGGCAAGTCGATCTTGTTGAGAACGGGGATGATCGTCAGGTCGTTCTCGAGGGCGAGGTAGAGGTTGGCAAGCGTCTGAGCCTCAATGCCCTGCGCCGCATCGACCAGCAAGATCGCGCCCTCGCACGCCGCGAGGCTGCGGGAGACCTCATAGGTGAAGTCAACGTGGCCGGGGGTGTCGATCATGTTGAGCGCGTAGGTCTGCACGGCACCCGTCGCAGAATCAGGCAAGGCCCACGGCATGCGCACCGCTTGACTCTTGATCGTGATGCCGCGCTCTCGCTCGATATCCATACGGTCGAGATACTGCGCGCGCATGTCGCGATCAGAGACGACGCCGGTGATCCCCAACATGCGGTCGGCGAGCGTCGACTTTCCGTGGTCGATGTGCGCGATGATGCAGAAGTTCCGGATGAATGCGGGGTCGGTGGAGGCCGGTTGAAGCGACGTGGTGGCCCTGGGACTCAATGAATGCCTCTCGTGTCGGCCCCGCGCGGGCCGACTACGAGTTTACGAGACGATAGGGCCGGCGCTCACCAGCCCCAGGCGCTCATGACGCCGAGAAACGGAAGAGCCGCCAAGAACGCGCCGATTCCGATCGTGACGGTCGCGACCGAGACGGCACCAGTAACAAGCCCCGCGATCGCAAAATTCTTGCTCGCGGGCTCCTGGCGCAACGCGAGAATCGCAACAACGATGGCGGCGACGCCCATGATCGGGCCGGTGCCGGTCACGATCGAGGCGATGCCGAGCACGAGGGAAACGATCCCCAGGGTGCGAACTGGCGCCGCGGTGGCGGCGGTGGTCTGAGTGGTGGGGGTGGAGTCGGTAAGTGTCATGGATATGACGCTACGGTTGATGGTGTCGCCGCGGCATCCGGGTAACCCCCGAAATCACAGTGTGGACAGCCCGCAAGGTGGCGGCTACGCCCGAAACACGGTAATGTTGTCTGTTGGCTTACGCGCCGTTTCTTGCAGCGCGAATTGCGACCGGCTCCGCTGTTTGTGAAGCCGTGTCGCCCAGACATCCCCTCAACGAAAAGGTACAGCCACGTGGCAAACATCAAGTCGCAGATCAAGCGCATTCTGACCAACAAGAAGTCGCAGGACCGCAACCGCGCCGTCAAGAGCGAGGTCAAGACCGCCGTTCGCGCGACCCGCGCGGCGATCGCCGCTGGCGACAAGGCCGCCGCCACCGCCGCGCTCGTCGCCGCGTCGACGAAGCTCGACAAGGCCGCGTCGAAGGGCGTCATCCACAAGAACCAGGCAGCGAACCGCAAGTCGGCGATCGCCAAGCAGGTAGCCGCGCTGTAACCAGTCGCACTCTTCGAAAAGCCCCTGTCGACGACGGGGGCTTTTTCGTTCTCTAGGAACCGCGATTGGCGATGATCCCGATCATGCGCTCGAGAGCGTAAACCGGGTCGCGGCCGAGCCCTTTGATCTGCGCATCGGTTTCCGCGATCGTCTCGATCGACGTCCCTAGGCCCTCTTCACTCCAACCGTGCAGGTCGCGCCGCGCGCGATCTACCTGCCACGGCGCGAGGCCGAACTTCGAGGCGAGCTGCCCCGCCGGCGCGGTAGAGCCGGCTATCTTCGCCATCGTGCGGACTTTCGACGCGAAGGCAGCGACGATGGGTACCGGGTCCGCACCAGAGGAGAGTGCATGACGCAGAAGCACGAGTGCCTCCCCACGTCGACCGGCGATCGCGGCGTCGGCCACCTTGAATGCGTTGGTTTCGACCCTACCGGAGTAGTACCGCTCGACCGTCACCTCGGTGATTTCATCCGCGTCGTCAGCCAGTAACTGTTGACACGCGGTAGCGAGTTCTGCGAGGTCGTCTGAAAACGCTGAGACAAGGGCTCGGACCGCGCCCGCAGTCACACGCCGACCGGCGGAGGTGAACTCGGCGGCGGCAAACTCGCTCTTCTCCTGATCCTTCTTCAGTTCGAGGCACGCGATTTCGATGCCAGAGCCCGCTCCCCCACGAATCGCGTCCAGCAGCTTTTTGCCGCGAACTCCTCCGGCGTGCCGCAACACCAGATAGGTGTCATCTGCGGGAGACGCGAGATAGGCGAGCGTCTCGGTGATGAACGCATCGGTGCACTTCTCGACATTGACGACGCGGATGAGTCGGGGCTCGTTGAAAAGGGACGGGCTCGCAAGGCTGATGAGCTCGCCCGGCCCGTAGCCATCGGCCTCGAGGTCATGGATTTCGAGGCTCGGGTCTTCGGCCTTGAGCAGGTCACGCAGCGAGCGGATCGCCCGTTCGGCAAGGAAGGATTCCGTGCCGCTCACGAGTACCACTGGCGCCGGTCGCACCTTGTTCCACGCGAGTGTCGGGATTTTTGCTGCCGTGGCCATGCCCCAACGCTACCGCGCTGTCCAGACACTGACGGCGCCCGGAGAGTCCCCCGATGAAACGAGGATCAGCCCATGCAGATCGGTGCGCTCGGCAACTGTGCCGGCGCTCCCTAGGATGTCGAGAAGCCGGTCGGTGGGATGCCCGTATCCGTTGTCAGCGCCGACACCGATGATGCCAACCGTTGCCCCCAACTCCCGGTAAAACGCCTCGGACTGGTCAGCAGATCCATGGTGAGAGACTTTGACCACGTCGACGTGTCCGATGTGCGGGAGCCGCTCTTGAGCCGCTTCCCCGAGATCTCCGAGAAAGACCGCGCTGAGGCATCCGGACACACAGTCGACCATGATCGTCACGCTCGCCGGGTTGCCCGGTTCGATTCCGACCATGCGCGTCGGCGGCCATACGACTCGCCAGTCGAGGCTCCCGAGCACGCCACTGAGCCCCTGCCTCGCGTGTTCCACAGCCGCCCCTCCCGCGACGAGGTCGGCGATCACGCGCTCCGAGTTCCCGTCAGCGGGACCCACAAGCACGCGGTCGGCCCGACCCACCATGGCATCGACACCGCCGACGTGATCTTTGTCCCAGTGGGTGAGAACGAGCACATCGACTCGATCGATGCCGAGTTCCGACAGGCAGTGCGTCAACCGGGCCGAGTCGGGTCCGGTATCGATAAGCATGATTTGGCCGCCACTGCGCACGACGACGGCATCACCCTGACCAACGTCGCATCCCGCAAACTGCCAGTCGGTCGGGCGCGTCAATAGTTCTCCGAGCCGAAGACCGCCGAACACCCCCGCGTAGATCACCGCCACGAGCGCCACGCCCACCACCGCCCAGCGCCAGCGGAGTGCCAACACCACCGCGACGCTCGCGACCACGGCGAGGACGACGCCCACGAGTCCTTCCGGCCACGGCAGCTGCGCGAAGGGAGCACCCGCGAAGAAGTGTGCAATCGCGGCAATCCACGCCGAGGGTAGCCACGCAACCGCACAGAGCAACTCCCCGACGGGCGGCACGGTCACGAGGGCGATGCACGCCGCGAGGCCCACGACCGTAGCGACAGGGGCCGCAGGTTCGGCGAGCATGTTGGCCACAACGCCGTACGTCGGGATCGCGGCGTTGAGGATGATGATCACCGGCTGACAGGCCAACCGCGCAGCGAGCGGCACTGCGACCACGAGGGCGAGCCATCGCGGCAGCCAACGCTCCAGTTTGCGAGCGAGCGGGGCGGCAATGAGCAAGAGGCCGCCGGTCGCGAGGACGGACAAGACGAAGCCAAAACTGCGGGCGAGCCAGGGGTCGACCACCAGCAGCGCGATGACCGCAAGTGAGAGCACGGGAAGCCCCTGCACCGGGCGTCCACTGGCAAGAGCGAGGAGCACAAGAGCGGCCATCAGGGCGGCGCGCAGCACGCTCGGTTCCGGGGTGACAAGCACCACGAAGCCGAGAAGCACTGCCCCGGATGCCCCGATCCGAAAACCGCGTGGGGCACCGGCCGCCCCACCCGCGAGCATGACCAGCCCAATCACGACGGCGCAATTGGCGCCGGAGACTGCCGTCAGGTGGGTGAGCGAAGATGCTTTCATCGCGTCGGAGAGCTCGTCGCTCACGGCAGTCGTGTCCCCGATCGCGAGGCCCGCGAGAAGGTCCCCGCCGTCACCGGGCAAGTGCGTGGTCGCGGCGAGGAACCGGGCTCTCAGTGCGTTCGCCCAGTCCAGCCACCACGGTGGATCACCGACAACCGCGAGGTCGTTTCTCGGGAAGAGCAGAAAGGCGCGATCGTCAGCCGGATCGGTCGCCACCAGTGTCGTCTGGAACGCGAGTGTGGTGCCGATGCCCAACCGCTCTTTCGCTGTGCCGCCGAAGACCACCACCGGCACGGACACCGCCACGTCGTCAACCTCGTCAAGGGTCGCCCGAAACGAATCGCCACCCGGGAGGACAGTCTGCGTCGCGCTCACGATCACGGAAACACTGTGGTGCGCAGTAGCTGCATCACGCAGTGATTGTGGCTGGCGACTCGGAGAGTGAAGCGCAATCGAGGTGCAGCACAGTGCGACGATGAGTGCCACCAGTGCAAGGCGCGGTCGCAGCAGCACCAAGACCCCCGCGCTGAGCCAGGCGCAGACGAGAGCCGGGATCGACAACGCGGGAAATCCAATGAGTATCGCTGCGGCAAGCCAACCGCACACTGCAGGGACCGCGAGCTGGGCATCCGATCGGTTCACGTCGTCACCAGATCGCGGAGACCTTCGAAGGTCTTGTCGCCGATGCCCGTGATGCCCAAGAGATCCTCGATGACGACGAAAGGCCCGTTCGCCTCGCGCCACTCGATGATGCGAGCTGCCATCGCTGGCCCCACTCGCGGGAGAGTATCGAGCGTCGCAGCGTCGGCGGTATTGAGATTCACGAGTCCGTTCGACGTCGTGCCCGGTGCCGTGGTCGGTACCTCACCAACGACCGGCACCACGATTTGCTCGCCGTCGACGACAAATCGTGCGAGATTCAGCTGCGCCTGATCCGCGTCTTCGAGGAAACCGCCCGCGGCCGCCACTGCGTCGACTGCACGGTCTCCGTCGCGCAACTCGTACAACCCCGGGCGCGCGACGGCGCCGAGAATGTGCACGTAGATTGCCGTTCCCGATCCGCCCGCCGCGGAGGCCGTGGACACCGGCAGGACGGGAGTGACGGTGCCGTGGTCGCCCAAGGCCGAGACCACAACGGCACAACCCAACCCCACCAACACGAGCACGACGACGCCACCCGCCTTGGCGCGAGGAGAGAGCGGGAAGTCCACCCGCCGAGGCTACGATCGCCGCGCCCTCGAAGGTTGTCGGGTGCGGCGACCGGTGGCTTACGAGGGCTGAGTGGCGATGTTGACGAGGCGCGGAGCGCGCACGATGACGTTGACGATCGCACGATCCCCGACCGCTCGCACCACTGCTGCCGATGCGCGCGCAAGTTCCTCGAGCTCTTCGGTCGAGATCTTGGGACCGACTTCGAGCTTGTCGCGCACCTTGCCATCGACCTGCACAATTGCCGTCACCGACTCCTCGACGAGGAGTGTCGGGTCGGCCTTACGCCAGCCGGCAAGGGCGACGGTCGGTTGGTAGCCCAGCTTCTCCCACATCTCCTCAGCGGTGAACGGGGCGAACAAGCTCAGTGCGATCGTGATGACCTCGACGGCCTCCCGGACTGCTGCGTCGCCACCCCCAGCGCCCGAGTCGATGACCTTGCGGGTCACGTTGGTGAGCTCCATGATGCGCGCCACGAGAACGTTGAACTTCAGGGACTCGGCAAGACCCGGCCCGTCAGCGAGGAACCGATGCGTCTGGCGGCGGAGGGCCGCGTCGCCGGTCTTCCATTCGATTTCGGGTGCGCTCGTGACATCCGTGGCCAGGCGGAAGGCCCGGGCGAGGAACTTTGCGGAGGCCCCCGGCGAGACGTCTTCCCAGTTGATGTTGTCAGCGGGCGGCCCGGCGAACGCGAGAGTGAGCCGCAGAGCGTCGGCGCCGTAGGTATCGACCTCGCCGGTGAACGTCGTGCTCTTGCGGCTGCGCTTCGACATCTTCTTGCCCTCGGAGAGGACCATGCCCTGGTTGAGCAGCGCGCTGAACGGCTCGGTAAACGTGACGTAACCGAGGTCGAACAGCACCTTGGTGATGAAGCGCGCGTAGAGCAGATGCAGGATCGCGTGCTCGACGCCTCCCACGTACTGGTCGACAGGAAGCCACTTGTCGACCTCGGCCATGTCGAAGGCTTTGGTGTCGTCGTTGGGCGAGATGAAGCGCAGGAAATACCAGGAGCTGTCGACGAAGGTATCCATCGTGTCAGCGTCGCGCTTGGCGGGACTACCGTCGCGCGGGTCGGGCACATTCACCCAGTCCGTCGCTGCGCTGAGCGGTGACTCGCCCCGCGGCTTCAAGTCGAGACCATCGGTCGGGGGCAGCACAACGGGAAGCTGGTCCTCGGGCACGGGAATCAGTTCGCCGTCAGCGCCATGGATGATGGGGATGGGCGTGCCCCAGAATCGCTGGCGACTGATGAGCCAGTCACGCAGGCGATAGGTCTTGGCTGCGCGACCGGTTCCTGCCGCCTCGAGCTGTTCGACGATCTTCTTGATCGCATTGTTCTTGCTCATGCCGTCGAGCGAACCGGAGTTCATCATCCGGCCATCACCCACAAGGGCGATGCCCGTTGCGGCCGGGTCGAGTGGGGGTAGATCGTCGGGCAGAATGGCGTGCCCGTTCTCATCGAGCTCGAGCACCGGGATCGATCCGGTGATCGGCGCGTTCGTGTCGAGAACCACCCGCACGGGGAGATCGAACTTGCGTGCGAAGTCGAGGTCGCGCTGGTCGTGCGCGGGCACAGCCATCACCGCACCGTGTCCGTAATCGGCGAGCACGTAGTCGGCCGTCCAAATCGGGATGCGCTCCCCCGTGACGGGGTTGATCGCGAATCGGCCAAGCGAAATTCCGGTCTTCTCGCGGGTGGCATCCTGACGCTCGATCTCAGTGTTCTTCTGCGCCTGCTCCAGGTAGGCCTTGAACTCCTCCTGCACTTCCGGCGTCGATCCGGCCGCCAACTCGGCAGCGAGCTCAGAGTCGGGCGCAACGACCATGAACGTCACACCGAACAGCGTGTCGGGACGGGTCGTGAACACCGTGACGGTCTGATTCGGCGCGGTGGCGCCGAACGCGGGACCTTGTCCCGCGCCCTCAATCTCGAAGTCGACGTCAGCCCCGATCGAGCGACCGATCCAGTTGCGCTGCATCGAGATCACCTTCGACGGCCATGATCCCTCGAGCTGATTGAGATCGTCGAGTAGCCGGTCGGCGTACTCCGTGATCTTGAAGTACCACTGGGTCAGCTTCTTCTTGACGACCACTGCGCCCGAGCGCTCGGACGTGCCATCCGGCAGCACCTGCTCGTTGGCGAGCACGGTCTGATCTTTCGGGTCCCAGTTGACCCAGCTCTCCTTGCGGTAGGCGAGCCCCTTCTCGTACAGCTTGAGAAACAGCCACTGGTTCCACTTGTAGTACTCGGGGTCGCTCGTGTGCAGAACGCGAGTCCAGTCGAACGAAACGCCGTAGCGCTGCATGCTCTGCTTCTGCTGTTCGATGTTGTCGTAGGTCCACCCGACCGGGTTCACCCCACGCTCGATCGCCGCATTCTCTGCGGGCAGGCCGAATGAGTCCCAGCCGATCGGGTGCAAGACGTTGAACCCACGCTGACGCCAGTACCGCGCGGCGATGTCGCCGAAAGCGTAGGCCTCCGCGTGGCCCATGTGTAGGTCGCCCGACGGGTACGGGAACATATCGAGGATGTACTTGCGCGGTCGATTGTCACCCGGGTCGTCGGTCGCAAAGGGTTTGAGCTCGTCCCAGATCGGCTGCCACTTCGCCTGAATGGCCTCGATGTCATAGCCGTGCGTGTCATCACGCTCGTCGCGCTCGTCGCGCTCATCGGAAGTTCCGCGAAGGTCGGTCACTGGAGTCTCAATTCACTGTGTTTCGGTGGGGCTGTACCGATCGCCGTTGATCGCGTGCCCCGACGACAACGCCGTGGGCCCCGTCAAGGTTACCCAACCCCCAGCACCTCGAGCAGCACGGCGGACTTAAGATGCGCCTCAGCGAGCTCCTCCTCCGGAACGGAGAGCGCGGTGATTCCTCCCCCTGTACCAATTGTCGAGCCCGCGGCATCCACGACAATCGACCGGATGACCATGGCAAGGTCAACCGCACCGTCGAACCCGAGGTATCCGAAAGCCCCAGCGTAGATCCCGCGCGCACGCTGCTCGAGCGCGTCAAGGATGCGCGTCGCCGACAGCTTGGGTGCGCCGGTCATCGACCCCGCGGGAAAACACGCCCGAATCGCATCGATTCCGTCGAGGCCGTCGGCGAGGTCGCCCCGAATCGTGCTGACGAGCTGGTGCACCTGCGCGTAGCTTTCCACGGCGAGGAGGCTCGTCACCCCCACGGTTCCGGGCTTCGACACGCGTGCGATGTCGTTTCGCATGAGATCGACGATCATGACGTTCTCGGCGCGCTCCTTGTCACTCGTCTGCAATTCGTCGCGCAATCTCCCGTCACGGGTCTCCGTCGTTCCCCGGGGCCGCGTGCCCTTGATCGGGCTCGTCAGCACGACGCCGTTCGGGGATACCGAGAGAAATTGCTCGGGCGACGCACTCAGCAGCGAGACCTCGCCCGCGCGTAGTAGTGCTCCGTGATGGGTGGGGCTCGACTCGCGAAGGGCAAGATACGTGGCCAGCGGATCGGGGCTGATGTCGACCGAGACCTCGGTCGTGAGGCAGAGCTGATAAGCGTCGCCCTCCCTGATCGACTCCTGGCACGCGCGAATCATGGCGAGGTAATCGTCATCCGAATAGGCCCAGGTCGCCTCGGGGTGGTCGAGTTGGACCGGCGCGACTGGCTCGACCCGCCGAGATAGCGCCTCAATCACGGTGCTCTGCCAGCCCTCGAGGTCATCGAGGGCCATCAGCGTCACCTCGTGGCGCTCGTGGTCGAAAGCGAGCGCACGATCCACGCGCATCCACGCGGCTCGCGGATAACGCGGGGTGCGAGCTACCTCGATGCCCATGGTCTCGCCACGGAGCTCGTAGCCGAGCCAGCCGACCCAGCCGAGACGGAATCCGGGAGGCGGCTGCGCGGTGTCGACATCCTGCGCATGGAGTTGCGCCTGAAGCCAATCCAGGACGGGAACGTCGAAATCGGTGACGAGTTCCGCCGCGAGCCCGAGGTAGCTCATCCCGGTGGTCGCGTTCGGTCCGCTGTCGAGCCAGAACGCGGCATCCGCATCGCCACAGATCGCGGCATAGGCGACCGCGGGGTCCACCCAGCGGCCGAGGGAACCCGCGAGTACTCGGTGGCGCATAACCTAAGCCTATGAGTGTGGAGTCAATCTTCCGGTGGCGCGACGGCGAGCTCGAGGCTCTCGACTACTGCGATATGACGGAGAGCCGGATCGTCGCCGCCGACTCCTGGTTGGTGACGGAGGGCACGGCTCTCGCCCTCGGACTGCACCGTGACCGCTTCCTTGCCGCCGCGCCGGGGCACGCCGATTTCTGGGATGCCGCGGTCGCCGCGATTCCGCGAGAAGGAGACTGGTTCCCCCGCGTCGAGCTGCACTCTCCCCCGCGACTCGTGTTCCGGCTCAGGTCTGCACCCGTCCGCACCCGCTCAGCGGTTCTCGCTACCTGGACCGGTACCGACCCGCGAACCGAGCCGAGGGTGAAGGGCCCCGACCTCGCGTCGATGTTGCGCATCCGAACCGCGGTGCAGGCACAGGGAGCCGACGAAGCGGTGATCCTCACCGACGACGGTTACATCGTGGAGGGCGCGTACTCGGCGTTGCTGTGGTGGCGGGGCGAAATTCTGTGTGGACCGCCCGAAACATTCAACCGGGTCGACAGCGTGACCGCTCGCAGCGTCCTCACCCTTGCCCGCGCGCTCGGTATCGACACCCACGAGGAGGCCGTCACCCCCCGTGAGCTGGACGGCACCGAGTTGTGGGCGCTCAGCGCGCTGCACGGCATCCGGATCGTCACTCGCTGGATCGACGGCCCGGAACTTGCCGAGAAGCCCGGCCGGCTCACCCAGTGGCGAGCTCGGCTCGACGCCCTACGCCGCCCGCTTGATCCGGTCGCGGGTGCCTAGGCATGTTTGAACTCCTCGCCGCCGCGGCCCCGAACCCGATCGAATGGTTTGGCGGCCTGCTGAGCGGAGCGCTCGGGTGGATTCTGGACATCGTGCAGTCCGTCGACCCGGTGGTGCGCACCGCCCTCGCGGGATTCGGAATCCTGCTCGAGACGTCAATCCTGGTCGGTCTCGTGGTGCCGGGCGACACGATCGTCGTCGTCGCCGCGACCGCGGTGGGCAGCGTGCCGGAGTACGTCGCCCTCGCAGTCACCGTGATTCTCGGCGCCCTGTGTGGCGAGAGCATCGGATTCCTCCTCGGCCGATACTTCGGCCCTAAGCTGCGCGCCTCTCGCCTCGGCCGCCGCATTGGTGAGAGGTGGTGGATTCGTGCCGAAAACTACCTCGACCGTCGTGGTGGCATCGCGGTTTTCGTGTCGCGCTTCCTGCCTTTTCTGCATTCCTTGATTCCCGTGACAGTCGGGATGAGCACGATGAGCTACCGCAAATTCATCGCATGGACCCTCCCGGCCTGCACGATCTGGAGCTTCGCTTACGTGTCAGTCGGTACCTTCGCTGCGGGTAGTTTCGAAGCGCTACTCAGCCGCCTGCACTACGCCGGCTATGTCTTCGTCGCGATAGTGGCGCTGTTCGCCGTCGCAGTTCTGGTCATCAAGCGAGTACTGGAGCGCGCCGAGCGTCGGCACATGGAGCGAGAGTCCGAGCCGCCCGTCTGACGTGCTCGAACGATGAAGGGGGCGTGCTCGAACGACGAAGGGGCGGGATGCTCGCGCACCCCGCCCCCGCATCATCCGGTGTTACTTCAGGAGGCCGCTATCTTGCAGCCACGCCTTGGCGATGTCCGCCGACGACTTCTGGTCGACCGTCGACTGGACGTTGAGAGCAACCAGGCCCTCGGGCGTGAGTTTCGCCTGAACCGCATTGATGACGGTCGCGATGGAGTCCGCGATGCTCTTGTTCACGAGCGGCACGACGTTCGACGCGAGGAAGAGGCCCTTGGGGTCGGCGAGCGTTACAAGGTTCTCTGTCTGGATCCGCGGGTCTGCGCTGTAGACGTTCGCGATGTTGATCGTGCCGGCGAGGAGATCCTCGACGGTCGTGTCACCTGTTGCCGAGAAGCCAACGGTAGCGCCATAGACGGAGAGCAAACCGGCCGGGCCGTACGGGCGCTCCTCGAGCTCCGCGTTGCCACCGAGCGTCAAGGGAACAGTGACCTTGGAGAGGTCGGCGAGGGAGGTGAGGTTGTTCGCGTCCGAGAACTCCTTTGTGACGTTGTAGGAGTCTTGATCGGTCGCGGCAGACTGGTCGAGCACGGTGAGGCTTGCCGGCAGCGCATCTTTCAGCTCTGCGTAGACAGCATCAGCCGTGGTCGCGGTGGTGTCGGGGCTGTAGTACTGGAGAAGGTTTCCCGTGTACTCAGGGAAAAGGTCGACATCGCCGTTCTCGAGCGACGGCAGGTAGGCGTCACGCTGACCGATGTTGAACTTGCGCTCGACGGTGAAGCCGGCGTTCTCCAGTGCTTGTGCGTAGATCTCCGCAATGATCTCGTTCGAGTAGTACGCCTGCGATCCGACCGTGATCGTCTCGCTGGCAACCGATTCCGAACCCGAGTCCAGCGGATCTCCGGATGCGCACCCTGAAAGGGCCAATGCCGCCCCGACCACGACCGCACCAAGTGCGAGCCGGCCCTTGTTCCTAGCTGTGAACATTCGTTTCTCTTTTCTTAGACGGTGGGAGATTCCACCACCGCGCGACGTCGGGTTGACGACGTGCGGAGTTCTTTGGGTCGCCCGGCGGCTACACCGCGTGGGACGACGACGTGCTGAAGGAGGGCGAACAGTCCGTCAAGCACGAGGGCGAGAACGACAATGACGATCGCCGCCCCGAGGATCATGTCGAACCGACGCAGTGGGATGCCCTGGATGATGTACGTGCCGACCCCGCCCAGCGTCACATACGCAGCAAGAACGACGGTGGCCACCACCTGGAGCGCACCCGCGCGAATGCCGCCGATGAGCAGGGGAAGGCCAAGCGGGATCTCCACTCTCACGAGGATTTGCCACTCGGTCATCCCGACAGCGCGTGCCGCGTCAACAACGCGACGGTCGACGGCCTCGAGGCCCGAATAGGCGCCGGCAAGGATCGAAGGAATGGCGAGCAACACAAACGCGATAGTCGCCGCGAGCGGTTTCTGGGTAACCCCGATCACGAGCACCAGCAACAGGATGAGCCCGAACGACGGGATGGCTCGCGCGGCTCCAGAGATACCGATCGCGACGTTGCGCCCGCGGCCGGTGTGACCGATGTAGTAGCCGAGCGGGATCGCGATGACGCTCGCAATGAGCACGGCGAGGAATGTGTAGTACAGGTGCAGCCCGATGGCGGCGGGCAAGGGCGACGAGCCCGAGAGTCGGTCGGGCGAGAATATCCATGCGATGGCATCCGCGAGGAGGTTCATGCTCCGGCTCCCTGCGCTGCGGGACCGCTAGAGAGGGCATTGGCGCGCCGGCGGCCCCGTGGAGCCCACGGCATGAGCACCCGGCCGAGGCGGGCGAGCAGGAAGTCGACCAGCAGGGCGATGAGCACGACCAAGATCACTCCCGTCAGTATCTCGGGGATGATGCGGCGCTGCGACCCGTTGGTGAAGAGGTAGCCGAGGCTTTCGACGCCAATGAGGATCCCGACCGTGACGAGGCTGATCGTACTCACCGCCGCAACCCGAAGCCCCGCGAGGATGACGGGGCCCGCGAGCGGAAATTCGACAGCCCAGAACCTGCGCCATGCGCCGTACCCCATCGCCGTCGCCGCATGACGGATCGCCGGATCGACAGAGGTAAGCGCATCAGCGACGGAGCGCGCCATGATCGCGACCGCGTAGATAGTGAGTGCAATCGTGAGGTTGACGGAGCTCAGGAAGCTGATCCCCAAGATGGCGGGCAGAATCGGCAGGAGGGCGAGAGACGGGATCGTGTACAACAGCCCGGCGATGGTGAGCAACAACCCTCGGGTGAGTTTGTAGCGGTATGCGAGCCACCCGAGTGGAATCGAGATGAGGAAACCGAGAACGATCGGGGGAATGGCAAGCCTTAGGTGTTCGACCGTGAGCCTGCCGATGAGATCGAAGTTGTCGAGGAGCCACGTCACGTGTGCGCTCCATCCACGAGAACTCCTTGGGCGCGGCCCTGGCTATCGACGAGCACGGAACCGCGTGGAGTCTTCTTGATCGACAGTGCTCGCTTGCCCTGCTCGACACCAATGAACGTCGCGACGAAGTCATTAGCAGGATTCTCGGTGATCTCGGTGGGGCTGCCGATCTGCGCGATTCGTGCACCCTGCTCGAGTATGACCACTTGGTCACCCAGCAGAAAGGCCTCGTCGATGTCGTGCGTAACGAAGACGATTGTCTTGTCGAGGTCGCGCTGAAGTCGGATCGTCTCCTGCTGAAGTTCAGCCCTGACAATCGGGTCTACGGCACCGAAGGGTTCGTCCATAAGGAGGATGTTGGGATTGGCCGCAAGACCCCGGGCAACGCCCACGCGCTGCTGTTGCCCACCGGAGAGCTGGTTCGGGTACCGGTTCGCGACCGCGCGGTCGAGTCCGACCGTGTCAAGCAACTCGAGGGCCTGTGCGCGGGCGACCTTGCGCGGAACCCCATTGAGCACGGGAACCGTCGCCACGTTGTCGATCACTCGAAGGTGGGGTAAGAGGCCCGAGTTCTGCATCACATAGCCGATGCTGCGACGCAGGGGAACGGGATTGCGCTCGAGAATGCTTTCGCCGTCGATCTCGATTGCGCCAGCGCTCGGCTCGACCATCCGGTTGATCATGCGTAACAGGGTCGTCTTGCCGCTGCCCGATGAGCCGACAAGCACCGTCGTCTTTCGGGAGGGGATGACGAGGCTGAAGTCATCGACGGCGACGGTGCCATCGGGGAACGACTTCGAGACAGAACGGAACTCGATCATGTATTGCGGCTCATTCCTCGCGCACGCGCGGATCGACACTTGCCATGGCGGTCATCAGCTAAACAGTGTTCGGAGCCACTGACATTCCCGATTGCGCAAAAGTTTTGTGCGCCGCGCAGTGTGGGCACTGCCCACAAGATCGACCGCTACGGGCGACCGAAGTCCTCAGAGAGCAGTCGCGTCACGACATCGCGACTTGCGTTCAAGAATTCTTCGTCGCCGCGGGGGTTGCGGGCAAATGCCCGAGTGGCCAGCGCATCGGAGATCTCAATCGCGGTTTCGAACCGGAAGCGAAGTCCAGCGGAGTCTTCGAAGCCAAAACGCTCAACGAGAGCGTCAAGCAGTCGATCGGAAACTATCGAGTTGAAAGTGCGTTTCTGTGGGGCCGGTCGAAGGTCGAGGACGTCGCCGACGCGGAGACCGCGGAATCCAGGCTCGTTCCGGAAGGCATCGACGAGGACGGTGAACGAGGCATCCAGCGCTGCGGTCCAGTCCACATGCTGTGGATCGAGAATCGCCAGTGACGCATTCTCCAGCACACGCTCAAGGTTGCGTGCGGCCAAGGCCTGCAATACCGCAATGCGGTCGGGAAAGTAGCGGTAGACGGTTCCGATCGAGGCGCCTGCGCGCTCGGCGACCATCGCGGTGGTAAGGCGCTCGTAGCCGATCTCGTCCACAATGCTCGCCGCTGCGTCAAGCAGGGCCGAGAGCCGCGCAGCACTGCGGGCCTGAACCGGTTCGTTCCTTAGGGTGATGCGGGCATCAAGGGTGTTGTCGACGATCTCTTGGGCAGCCATAACCCCTCCTTGCTCAAATTACGCGCTTAACTTCGCCAAATCTTACCTTGACCTCCGATAGGGAGCGAGGTCATAAGTCCTACGTCCCTGAGAGAATTCCAAGATGTGTGGAAGATTCGTTGTCGCGGGGGCCGCTAGCGACCTGGTCGAGATGTTTGACATTGACCGGACCGCCGACGATATGCCGCCGCCGTCGTTCAATGTAGCGCCGACCGATCGGGTGCCGCTCATTCTCGACACAGTGGCCAAAGACGCGGAACCCGACGCGGAGCCAATCAGGCGGCTGGAAGCCGCGCGGTGGGGCCTGGTGCCCCCGTGGGCGAAAGACATCAAGACCGGCGTCACCGCGTTCAACGCACGCATCGAATCGGCCGCAGAGAAGCCACACTTCGCGAACGCAGTTCGCAGACGCCGCGCCATGGTCCCCGCGACGGGGTACTACGAGTGGAAGACCGTCGACGACATCAAGACCCCCTATTTCATTCATCTGCCTGAGGGCGAACTAGTTATCTTCGCGGGGCTGTACGAATGGTGGCGCAATCCAGCCGAGGCCGACGACTCGGCAAGCAAATGGTTGCTCTCGACATCGATACTCACTCGCCAGGCGACCGGCGAGCTCGCAAGCATCCATGACCGGATGCCCGTCTTCCTCTCCCCCGTGCTGCTCGACGAATGGCTCGATCCACACACCGAGGGTGGAGAAGACCTGCTCGCTGAGATCGCCTATGGCGGCGAAGAGATGGCCGAACGGGTCGAATTCCATCCGGTCGACCGAGCGGTCGGCAACGTACGAAACAACTCGCCCGCGCTCGTCGAACCGGTCGGGCCGTAATCACGCGCCTAGGCTGGGTGAATGGCCGAACCCGCAGCGCAGCTCATGCACCGGGCGGCTCGTATCGAAGATGCGTTCCACCGGTGGCGTGAACGATGGGGTCGTAGGCGAGGTCTCGTGACCACGATCGTTCCCTATACCGGCTACGGAGCCCCGGGCTGGACCCGGGTCCTTTGCCGGGTTGTCCTGACTCGCCCCAGCGTGCCCGCTCGCGACAAGGTTCGCGGTTGGCGGTCGTTCTTCAGCATCCCGGTCTCCGATACCGAGGTGAGTGTGACTGCGGGCGGCGTCGAGCAGCGAGTCACTCCGAGCCGCGGCGGTGTCGTCGACACCCGGATACCCCTCGAGCTGACACCCGGGTGGCACACGCTCATCCTGCGCACTGACGACACCGAGCCGGTCACCGCACCCGTCTTCATCGTCGATCCCGCCACCCGTTTTGGCATCGTCTCAGATATCGACGACACGGTCATGGTCACCGCACTCCCTCGCCCGTTTCTTGCGGCATGGAACACTTTCGTGCTTGACGAGCATGCGCGCACCCCCGTGGCAGGAATGGCCGTGCTGTACGAGCGCCTGCGGCGCGAGCATCCATCGTCGCCTGTCGTCTACCTCTCCACCGGAGCGTGGAATGTGGCACCCACCCTCACCCGCTTCCTCGACCGCAACCTGTACCCAGCGGGGGCGCTGCTACTCACGGACTGGGGTCCCACGCACGATCGATGGTTCCGCAGTGGGCAGGAACACAAGCGTTCGAACCTCGCCCGACTCGTTGAGGAGTTTCCCGATCTGAGGTGGCTGCTTATCGGCGACGACGGGCAGCACGACGAATCCCTCTACGGGGAGTTCGCTGCGGCGCATCCGGAGAACGTCGCCGCGGTCGCCATCCGAGAGCTGTCAACGGGTGAAGCCGTATTCGCCGGTCGGCGCACCAATGCCGCCGAACGAGAGAAGCATTCGTCCGTACGCTGGTTCTACGGTCAGAACGGCGCAGAACTCTCACGCGCGCTCGAGGGCGCAGGACTCCTGGAGAACTAATGGCATTGCTCATCGAGGACTACGCGATCATCGGCGACTGCCACACCGCAGCTCTCGTCGGAAAAGACGGCAGTATCGATTGGCTGTGTCTGCCCCGCTTCGACTCCGCTTCCACCTTCGGCGCCCTGCTCGGCGATGAAAACCACGGTCGATGGATGCTCGCGCCGACCGATCCCGAAGCGACGAGCACTCGGCGCTACCTCGAAGACACGTTCATCCTCATCACCACGTGGACAACCGCCACCGGCGTCGTGGAGGTTACCGACTTCATGCCCTATGGGGATCGTCGTGCTGACGTCATCCGACGGGTGCGGGGTGTGAGTGGACACGTTGACATGCACGTCGAGTTGCGCGTGCGATTTGGATACGCGGGCGCGCTTCCGTGGATCCGACAAATGCCTGAGGAAGGCGACCACGCCCTGATCGCCGTGGCCGGCCCCGACGCCATCATCGTGCGCGGTCCGGAATTGAGAGCCAACGACCACGTTCACGCCGCGGATTTCGCCGTGACCCCGGGTCAGAAGGTCGACCTGACGCTGACCTGGTATCCCGCACATCGCCACGCGCCCGGTCGTATCCCGGTGGGCAAGCGGCTGCGGAAGACGACGAAATGGTGGCGCACGTGGGCCTCTGCATCTCAGCAATCCCCCCTGTACACCGAAGAGGTGCGTCGGTCGCTGCTCGTGCTTCGTGCCCTCACTCACGAAGACACGGGAGGCATCGTGGCTGCCGCGACTACCAGCCTCCCCGAGAAGTTTGGTGGGCAGCGCAACTGGGACTATCGCTACGTATGGTTGAGGGATGCATCCCTGACCCTGCATGTGCTGCTCGAACATGGCTACATCGGTGAGGCCGATGCCTGGCGCAACTGGCTCTTGCGCGCGATTGCGGGAGACCCCAACGACGTGCAGATCATGTACGGTCTCTCGGGCGAGCGACGACTTCAGGAGTGGGAACTCGACAGCCTGCCTGGCTATGACGGCGCCAGCCCGGTGCGGATTGGCAACGGCGCGTACACGCAGTTCCAGGGTGACGGGTTCGGCTACGTCATGCTCGCGCTCCAGGCCGCCCGGCGCCAAGGCGAGAAGGAATCGGACTTCTCCTGGCCGCTCCAGCGCGCACTCATGACCTATGTCGAGGAGAACTGGCATCGACCCGACAACGGAATCTGGGAGATCCGAGGTCCGGAACGCGAATTCACGCACTCACGGGTAATGCTTTGGGCTGCAGTCGACTGTGCGATCAATGCGGTACGCGAATTCGGCCTCGACGGCCCTGTCGAAAGCTGGGAGCAGTTGCGCGACGAGATGCGTGCCGACATCGAGGCCCGCGGATTCGATACCGCGCGCAATAGCTACACGCAGTATTACGGCAGCACGGGAGTGGATGCCTCGCTTCTTCAGCTCTCCCAGGTGGGCTATCTCGACGCCAACGACCCGCGCATGCTCGGCACCGTCGCCGCTATCGAGAATGAACTACTCCAGGGTGGACTACTGCTGCGGTACCTCACGGAGTCCGGTGTCGACGGTCTGCCCGCGGGTGAAGCAACATTTCTCCCGTGCTCGTTCTGGCTCGTCGAGCAGTACGCCAACTCCGATCGTCTCTCTGACGCGGTCGAACTCATGGACAAGCTGTGCTCCTTCGCCAACGATGTGGGCCTGTTGAGTGAGGAATACGACGTGGACGAAAAGCGTCAAGCGGGCAACACTCCCCAGGCTCTCAGCCATCTCGCGCTCGTGCGCGCCGCCGACGCCATCGCCGCGGCATCCGCTCGCTGACCAGCCCCATCGGCCCGCGGTGATGCCCGCCCCCGCCACCTCGCAGTACGAAAACGCAGGAGATTGCGCGCGGCGAGCCCCCGGGCATCCGTTTTCGGCGTCGATCGGTGCCGATCTCCTGCGTTTTCGGAGCGGGGCGGGTGGGGGCGGGAGAAAAAGAGCGGGGCGCGCCGAAAACCTCGACACTGATTTCGACGGATTCCGCAGTTAGTCAAGCGCAAAACGAACCAATTCCATCAACTTGCGCGCGCAATCAGTGGCGATATCGTCCTGAGAGCGCTCTCATCACCCGTGATCGCCCCCAAACGGGGGTGATCGCAGCGCTTGACGGTATATCGGTGCGCTGATACTTTTTCCTCGCTGGCGTTTTGGTCCCCCAGATGGAGGACCGGAGCAGGGGCTTCACCCGAAGAGGCCCGCAGCACGCGAGACCATGAACCACGTTGCGCCCTGCCCGTTGGTGATTCGCTTACCCGATCACCAGCAGCAGTGGCCGACGGGGGTTCGACACGATGTCCGCGAACTCAGTCGATGATCGCGCGGCACTCCTCGAAACAGTGCTGATACGTGGTCGTCTCTCCCGAGAGCGTTCGACGTAACACGAGTAGCCGTCGAACTGCATCGTCGATTGTTGCTTCGCTGATCGTGCCCGCGTCCACCGCTGCGTGAATTCCGGCGACGACTGCGGGAACGTCCACGCGCTGCACGTACAGCAGCATTGTGTTGCCTGCCGCAACGGCGAGCACAGCGTTCTGCACCTGGTTGGTGTACTCCGGGCGTCCCGAGTTCTCGAGCATGTTCATGTCATCGGTAATAGCGATGCCCTCGAATCCAAGCTCGTTGCGCAAGATCTCGTGCCAGAGCGGCGAGAGAGTTGCCGGTACGGGATCGATCGCGTCGAACTCGAGGTGCCCGAACATGACGAGCTCTGCGCCCGCGTCGATGCCGGCAGCGAATGGCTGCTCGTGGCCGGTGCGCCAGTCGTCGAGACTCATACCGGTGGTCGGGATGCTCGAATGTGAATCCCCCGGAGCCACCCCGTGCCCGGGAAAGTGTTTGAGGGTGGAGAGCACTTCGCCCCGCTCCCCTGTGACCGCGGCGGCGACCCGCGGCGCGGCATCCGCCGGCGTCGAACCCATCGACCTGTCGAAGATGAACGAGTTCGGATCCCCGGTGACGTCGGCGACGATCCCGAAGTTCACCGAGATGCCGTCACTCTTGAGCAGTGCCCCGCGGTCCGCGAAAGCCGACTCCGCCGCGGCAGGATCCGCATAGCGCAATTCTGCCGCCGACGGTCCGTCGTCGGGGTGTATTCGGCGAACCACACCACCCTCTTGGTCGGTGGCGATAAGCACCGGAAGCCCCTGCTCGCCCGCAATTACCGGTGCCCAGTTCGCGAGGATACTTGCAGGGTCGGGAATGTTGTCGCCCATCAGGATGACCCCGCCGAGGCCCTGTCCACGCGCGAACCCACCAATTGCGTACGGGTCCAAGCCCGGAACATGCACCATGAGCATGCTCGCGATCTTCTCGTCGAGACTCATGGTGCCCAGTCGGTCATCGGCGTATAACTGCACCGGGTCCACGACCGCACGCGTCGGCAGGGCCCCGAAGATGAGCACGGGGGCCGGGGGGCCTGTGCACCCGGCGAGAAAGATCATTGTGGTCACGATCGCTGCGACAAAGACCCTCACGCTGGCTTGCTCTGATCCGTCGGCAGCGGCAGGAGCACTCGGTTCGCAATTCCAGTACGCGACGAAACGTGCCAACGCGAAAAGATCGCTTGAATGTGCTTCTCCACCGTCTTATTGCTGATGCCCAGTTCTTCGGAGATTGCTCGGTTCGATCGGCCCTGCGCGACGAGACTCGCCACCTGCCGCTGACGCTCGGTCAATCCGTCGAGTTCTGAGGAGATCCGAGACCTGCCGAGGCTAGCGGGGATCGCGGATCGGGAAGTCGCACCGAGGGCGATAAGGGCGCGGGACAGGTGGTTCTGTACTGTGCGTCCCGAGAGGAACAGCGCTTGGCCGATCATCCGATTCGAATAACCTTCGGCTGCAAGCAGGGTGACTTGTTGTTCGCGTTCCGAAAGCACCTGCCAGCCGGCACCCGCCGCGGGACGCAATCGACGCCCGAGACGACGCAGCTCCCGTGCGGACCAGTTGCGCACCGCGATAGCTCCCAAGAGCGTCGCTTCGTCCGCCGCATCCCGCAAGCCCGCAACCGCTGCTCCCCGAGCCCCCGTCGCGGCTAGTGCGGCTGCCTCGAGCACCCGGGCCCGTGTGGCATCCAGCCGACCGCCAGCGATGAGTGCCCGCGCCGCCGAGATCGCGGCTCGCTCGGCACCGCTTTCGTTATTCCCGCTTGCCACATCGATACGGCTCAACGTGCGCTCGACGGCAGCTGCGGCCATGTCGTGGATCTGCAGCGGTGCGACACGTCGACCCCAGCCGCGCGCCGCGCGCAGGTCCCCACTCTCGATAGCCGCGGTTGCGAGAAGTTCGTACGCATACGCCCGATCCACGGTCTGCAACCGCGGCAATGCGGCACCACCCGACGCGTGGAGCACGATCTGGGCCGCGCGATCCGTGTTGCCGACCGCAGCCAGTCCGTACGCGCACAGAATATGCGCGCCGACCGGCACATACGAACGCGGATCGGGGTCGAGCGCGACCACGAGCGTCGCAAGTCGCTCGGTTTCGGCGCCGTTCTCTCGTTGCGCTTCGATGTAGGCGCCGGTCGCTGCGGCGAGCATCCGCGCCGCGAGACCGCCGTACGATTCGGCCTCTTCCTGCGCGAGCGAGACGACGTCGACGGCCTCGCCGACCTTCCCCTGAAAGGCGAGCGCACGCGCGAGCCCGATGCGGGCAAAGATCGGCGCTTGCAGCGATGAAGTCCAACGTCGAGCCACGTACTCGTTCGCCCAGCGCTCGGCGTCGATAAGACGACCGGACGACATGGATGCCTCGATCGCAAGATACCCGCCAACACAGCCATCTTCGTCCGGCCATGCGGGGTCAAACGTGACCTCACCATGTCGCGTCCCGCCCTCGCCCGGGGGCGCGACGCATGCCGAAAATTGTTCGACAGCACTCGTGATCGCGCGGGATCCCACGTCGTCGGCACCGCCACGCGCGAGTTCGCTCCACCGTTTCGCCGCCTCGTGCCGCCCCGCGATTGCGGATGCAAACGCCGCGACGCCGGCGATACGCGACGCAGCCCCCTGCTGCGTGGCCGCTGCGAATTCGGCGGCAAGTTTTGACAGTGCCTCGTCGAGCTTCGCCTCGAGCACCAAGTCGAGGCACTCACCAAGAACCGAGGAGGCCATCCCGTGATGCTATCCGCCGGTGAGCTTCATCAGCCAGCCGATCTGGTTCGCTGGACTGTCGCACTACCATCGGGAGATGCGGAAACTGGCGGCGTTGGCGCTCTCCACCCACCCGGGGCCAACCATCGCTGTCACCCTCATCACCGTGGTTCTCGGCTTCAGCGTAGGGCTGGAATGGTGGCGTCTGCTGCTGCTCGGGCTCGCCCTCCTCGCCAATCAAGTATCCGTCGGCCTGTCGAACGACTGGCTCGACGCGGACCGAGATCGCGCCGTCGGACGCACGGACAAACCCGTGGCTATCGGAGCCATTGGCGCGGGCGCCGTGCGCACCGCGGCCTTCGCTTCTGCGCTATTCGCGGTGGCCCTCACGGTCCCGCTCGGATGGGCTGCCACGGTGGCCCACGCCACGTTCATCCTCTCGGCCTGGAGCTACAACGCGGGACTCAAGAGCACGGTCATTTCGGTTGTCCCGTACATCATCAGTTTCGGTCTGCTCCCGCTCGTCGTGACGCTCTCGCTACCGCATCCGGCCATCGCCTCCCCGTGGGCAATGCTCGCGGGAGCGTTGCTGGGCATCGCAGCACACTTCGCGAATGTCCTGCCCGATCTCACGGATGACGCGGCCACCGGCATCCGAGGACTCGCCCACCGCGCTGGAGCTCGCACCGCCGGACTCGTGATTGCTGGCACGTTGGCCGGTGCATCGACGAGCGTTGTCCTCGGGCTTGGCTACCCACAATTCCCGGGCTGGATCGGACTCGGCCTGAGTGTCGTGCTCGCCGTCACCTGTGCCGCGCTCGTGCTTGCGGGTCGATCGACACGATTGATTTTTCGACTCATCATCGCGGGGGCGCTCATCGACGTCGCACTGCTTGCGATGTCAGGGACGCGCCTGCTCGCCTAAATCGCCGGCGGTGACGTGACCGGCTGCGAATTGTCAGGGTTTCGGATGCCCGCGAACGACACCACCCCGCCGAGCACGAGTAAGGCTGCCGTCACCACGATGACGCGGTGGAAGCCTTCGACGTCGAGGGTACCCGCGACGATCACGCCGATCATCGCCGTCGAGATCAGACCCGCCACGCGCGACACGGCGTTGTTCGTCGCCGACCCGATACCGGCCTGGGCCGAAGGAATCGAGCCGAGAATCGCGGCGGTAAGGGGGGCAACGGTGATCGAGAGCCCAACCGCGAAGATCACGACTCCCGGAAGTACGTTCCACCAGTAGTTGACTTCGTTGCCCATCGTGAGGAACCACAGGAACCCGATACCCCCGACGATTGGCCCTAGCGTCATGAACAAGCGCGGGCCGTGCTTTCCGGCAAGAGTGCCGAACAGACCGGACAGAAGGATGTTGCCAAGCGAGATCGGTAACAGGGCGAGAGCGGCAAGCGTTGCAGGGAATCCAGCAACTTGCTGGAGGAACACGACGATGATGAAGCCGCCGAGGGAAAGGGCCGCGTAAACGAACACCGTCGACACGTTGCCCCAGGCGAAGTTGCGCACCCCGAAGATGCCGAGGGGAAGCATGGGGTGCTTCGCGCGGCGCTCCCACAGGATGAAAGCGATGAGCGACAGGATGCCGATACCGAACGGCAGGACGATCGCAGGACTCCCCCAGCCGTAGTTGCCCTGCTCGATGAGCGCGAAGACGGGCCCACCCAGCCCGACGGCCCCGAGCACGGCTCCGACGTAGTCGATCGAAACACCCGCCTTGCGTGCATCCTTCTGCCCCAGCATGACCAGCAGCACGAGTGCTGCGACAATCGGGAGGACGTTGATGACGAACACCCACCGCCAGCTCAGGTAGTCGACGAAGAGACCACCGAGGATCGGGCCGGCCAGAAACGCCGCGCTCGTCCATGCGGTCCAGAGTCCGATCGCCTTGCCCTGTTCGGCGTGGCGAAACGTGGAGATAATGAGCGCGAGGGAACTCGGCACGAGCAACGCCCCCGCAATACCCTGAACCCCACGCATGACGATCAGGAACTCTGCGCTCGGCGAGAGCGCGATGAGGAGAGAAGCCGCACCGAACGCGATGAGACCGACGCGCAGGACGACGATGCGCCCGAAGACATCCGAGAACGAACCCGCCAACAGCATGAGCGAGCTCAGTGTGATCAGGTAGGCGTCCACGACCCACTGCTGGGTGCTGAGCCCCCCACCGAGATCCGCGCTCATCGCCGGGAGTGCGACATTGATCACCGAGCTATCGAGAAACGCAACGAACGACGCAAGGATGGCAATGATCAAAACAAGTCGCTGCGGGCGGGTCATGCTCCATTCAACACCCTGACGGAGACAACCCGCCGGGTCGATGGCCGCAGTCAGTCCGTCGGTAACGGTGGACAATAGCCTCGTGAGCATCGGAACAAACTGGGCCAGGTACTACGAGTACGCGGCGACCACCTTGCACAGTCCCTCAACTATTGACGAGCTGAGCGAGATCGTCGCCACGGCCCCGAAAATCCGGGCGCTCGGGAGCAGGCATTCGTTCAACGACCTGGCCGACTCCGCCGAACTCGTGTCTCTTGATCGACTCCCCCCGGACATCCGGATCGACGAGGAAAGCGAGACCGTCTCGTTCAGCGCGGGCGTTCGCTACGGAGACCTTGCGGCGGAGCTGGAGTTGCAGGGTTGGGCACTGCGCAACATGGCATCGCTGCCCCATATCTCCGTGGCTGGGGCCGTCGCGACGAGCACGCACGGCTCCGGCGATCGAAACGGAACCCTTGCGCGAGCGGTGTCTGGTCTCGAGTTCGTCACCGCAACCGGCGAGCTTCTCGCGGTCACGCCCGTCGATGAGGCTTTCGACGGCGCGGTGGTCTCACTCGGCGCCCTCGGTGTCGTTGCACGCATCACTCTCGACATTGAACCCAGCTACGAGATGCGTCAGCAGGTCTATTCGGGAATCACCTGGGAGCACCTCCTCGACAACTACGACGCCATCACCGCCCGCGCCTACAGCGTGAGCATTTTCACCGACTGGTCGGATGATGCCCGCACCACCGTGTGGCTCAAAGGGCGCCTCGACGAGCGCGCGCTCCCGCAAGACGTGTACGGCGCGAAACCGCTCGCCGATGATGTTCGCCTCACCGAAGGCAGCGCCCAGAACACAACCCGTCAGGGCGGGGAGCCCGGACCGTGGAACGAACGCCTACCGCACTTCAGGATGGGGTTCTCCCCGAGCAACGGTGACGAACTCCAGACGGAGTACTTCGTGCCCCGTCAGGACGCGATTGCGGCCCTGAGGGCGGTTCGAGCGCTCGGCGATCGCATCACCCCGCACCTGCACATCACCGAACTGCGCACGATGGCCGCCGATTCCCTGTGGCTGAGCGGTGCGTATGGCACGGATGCCACGGCAATCCATTTCACCTGGAAGAACGAGCCCTCTGCGGTGCTGCCGCTCCTCCCGGTGATCGAGGCCGCGCTGGAGCCGTTCGGCGCCCGCCCGCACTGGGGAAAACTGTTCGCTTCCGTGCGTCGCGAGCGTTACCCGCGACTCGACGACTTCGTGGCCCTCGCCCACGATTTCGACCCGAACGGCAAGTTCCGGAACACCTTCCTCGACCGCAACGTGTTCTGAATCGGCTAGCGCGTCAGCTAGAGCATCCCGACACTCGTCACGCGCACCACGGCGAGCCCCTGCTCGACCGACTCCGCGAGATCGACAGTCGCGCTGATACCCCAGTCATGGTCGCCCGCGGGGTCATCGAAGATCTGCCGCACTGTCCACGCCTGCGGCCCTTCCGTGATCACGATCATCGAGGGGCCGCGCGCGTCTCCCCCGGTGCCCAGCGAGCCGTGCTCGTCGAAGTACGGGTCCATGGCATCCGCCCACGCATCGGCGTCGAGGCCAGCCGCGGCATCAAGCTCCCCGAGTGACTCCCAATTCTCGAGCGCCGCGAGCTGCACGCGACGGAACATCTCATTGCGGACGAGTACGCGGAAAGCCCGCGGGTTCGCGAGAACGGAAGGGGGCGCGGGCGGCACGACCGGGGCTGTCGGGTCATCGGCGGGGTTGACCATCGACTCCCACTCGTCGAGCAGGCTGGAGTCGACCTGCCGCACGAGTTCTCCAAGCCATTCGATCACGTCACGCAGTTCTTCAGTCTTGACATCGTCAGGGATGGTCTGGCGCGCGGCCCGATACGCGTCGGAGAGATATCGCAGCACCAAACCCTCGCGAGGCGCGAGACCGTAGAAGCCGGTGAAATCGGCGAACGTCATGGCGCGTTCGTACATGTCGCGCACCACCGATTTGGGGCTGAGCTCAAAGTCCCCGATCCACGGCTGCGTCGCCGAGTACTTCTCGAACGCGGCATCGAGCAACTCTTCAAGGGGTTTAGGCCAGGTGATCTGCTCGAGGAGTTCCATGCGCTGGTCGTATTCGATGCCCTCAGCCTTCATGGCCGCGACGGCCTCGCCACGCGCCATGAACTGCTGCTGCTGCAACACCGGGCGAGGGTCGTCAAGCGTGGACTCGAGAATCGAGATCATGTCGAGTGCATAGGTCGGCGACTCGGGGTCGAGCAGCTCGAACACGGCGAGCGCGAACGGCGACAGAGGCTGGTTGAGGGCGAAGTTGGGCTGCAGGTCGACTGTCAAACGGATCTCGATGCGTTCATCGAGTGTCTCGACGAGTTCACCGTCGTACGCCGCCATGATCGGCACGGTGATTTGCTCGACGACTCCGGCCGCGCGTAGCGTGCGGTAAATCGCGAGTGCCTTCCGGGCGAGCGCGAGCTTGGAGTGCCAAGTCTCGTGTGACTCGAAGATGAGGTCGCGCATGATCTGGAACGCATCCCCGCCGCGACCGATCACGTTGAGGATCATCGAGTGGCTCACGTTCAGGTGCGAGGTGAGCAATTCGGGCTCCGCGTTGATGAGCCGCTCAAAACTCGGTTGACCCCACGAAACGAATCCTTCGGGTGCCTTCTTGCGCACGATCTTGCGGATCTTCTTGACGTCATCGCCAGCCTTCGACACGAGACGAGCGTTCTCGGCTTCGTGTTCGGGAGCTTGCGCGACGACCGAGCCGGCGGTGTCATACCCGGCCCGGCCAGCCCGACCCGCGATCTGGTGGAATTCGCGGGCGCTGAGTTGCCGCATCCGGGTGCCGTCGTACTTGGTGAGGGCCGTGAGCAGAACGGTGCGGATCGGCACGTTGATACCCACGCCCAGCGTGTCGGTGCCGCAGATCACTCGCAACAGTCCGCGCTGGGCGAGTTGTTCGACGAGTCGACGGTACTTGGGCAGCATTCCCGCGTGATGTACCCCGATGCCGGCACGGATAAGTCGTGACAAGGTCTGCCCGAACCGGGTGGTGAACCGGAACCCGCCGATCGCCTCAGCGATCTCGTCGCGTTGCTCGCGGCTGATGACCTTGATGCTCGTCATGGCTTGCGCGCGCTCAAGGGCTGCCGCCTGGGAGAAGTGCACGATGTAGATCGGTGATTGGCCGGTGTGCAAAAGGTCTTCGACGGTCTCGTGCACCGGTGTGAGTACATAGGAGTAGTGCAGCGGCACTGGTCGATCGACCCCGGTGATGAGTGCGGTCTCGCGACCGGTACGGCGCGAGAGGTCATCGGCGATCGGCTTCATGTCGCCGAGAGTCGCCGACATGAGAACGAACTGCACTTTCGGCAGTGTCAGGAGGGGAACCTGCCACGCCCAGCCTCGGTCGGGGTCCGCATAGAAGTGGAACTCGTCCATGACAACTTGGTCGACGGGAGCATCGGCCCCCTGGCGCAGGGCGAGGTTGGCGAGAATCTCTGCCGTACAGCAGATGATCGGGGCATCCGGATTCACGCTCGAGTCCCCGGTGACCATGCCGACATTCTCTGCGCCGAAGATGTCGACGAGAGCAAAGAACTTCTCGCTCACGAGCGCCTTAATCGGGGCAGTGTAGAACGTACGCTGACCTTGTGCGAGGGCAGTGAAGTGCGCAGCAATCGCGACCAGCGACTTGCCCGTACCCGTCGGTGTGGACAGGATGAGGTTCGCACCGGAGACGATCTCGATGAGAGCTTCGTCTTGCGCGGGATAGAGCGGCAGCCCACGGCCCTCGGCCCACCCCGCAAAGGCCGTGTAGGCGGCATCCGCTTGGTACGGGCTCGGCGCGAGGTCGAGGAGAGCGGGCATGCCTCAACCGTACAGTGGTTGACAGCTTTAGCTAAGTAGATTAGCTTTACGGCTATGACTACACAATTCCTCGGCACCATCGCCTACGAGGTCTCGGGCGAAGGCCCCCTCGTGCTCTGCATCCCCGGCATGGCCGACCTACGGTCGACCTTCCGCTTCCTCGCGCCCGCCCTTGTCGCGGCCGGATACCGCGTCGCGATCATCGACCTCCGCGGTCACGGCGACTCCACTGCGGCTGCGGACCCCGCCGCCTCTTACGACAACTCGAGCAATGCCGCGGATGCCGCAGCCCTCATCGCCCACCTCGGCGGGCCCGCGGTCGTGCTCGGCAACTCGATGGGCGCCGCGATCGGCGTTCTGATCGCTGCCGAGCATCCTGAGCTGGTTTCCGGTCTGGTGCTCGTCGGCCCATTTGTGCGCAACGGAAGGATCTCCAGGGTGATGAAAGCTCTCATGCGGGTGCTCACGACGCGGCCACTCGTTGCTGCAGTCTGGAACGCGTACCTTCCCTCCCTCTACGCCGGACGCAAGCCTGCGGACTTTGCCGAGTATCGCGCCACCCTCATCGCAACGCTGAAGCGCAGCGCTGCAGCTGTGTCGAAGACCATGCGGACGAGTCATGACGACGCCGAGGCCGCTCTGTCCCGAGTCGACACTCCGGTGCTCGTGGTGATGGGCGAACTCGACCCGGACTTCTCGACGCCGCAGGCTGAGGCCGAGTGGATCGTGGATCAGCTCGGCGGGTCGATCGTGATGGTCCCCGAGGCCGGGCATTACCCACAATCCCAGCGACCCGATGTCATGCTCCCCGCCGTGACGAGCTTCCTCCAGTCCGTGACCCACAGTGCCTAGGGCAGGGCTCACCCAGGATCGCGTGGTCATCGAGGCTGAACTCCTCGCGGACGAGGTCGGGTTGGCGAACATCTCACTCGCAGCACTCGCCGAACGGCTCGGTGTCAAGGTGCCGAGCCTGTACAAACACGTGGATGGCCTGCCAGCCCTGCACAGGCTCGTCGAAGTGCGCGCGAAGTCCGAGATCGCGGATGTGTTGGCCCGTGCAACCGTGGGGCGGTCTCGCGATGACGCACTGGACGCGCTGGCTTTCGCCTACCGCGACTGGGCCAGGCGGCATCCGGGTCGCTACGAAGCGACTGTTACTGCGCCGTCCGCTGACGACCCGAGTTCAATGGAGGCGTCGGGACGCGCGGTGGGCGTCATGTTCGATGCGCTCGCCGGGTACGGGCTCACCGGTGACGACGCGATCGATGCGACTCGGTCGTTCCGCGCAGCTATCCATGGCTTCATCGCACTCGAGGCCGTGGGCGGCTTCGGCATGCCCCGCGACGTCGACCTGACTTTCAGACGGCTCGTCGCCGCGCTGCGCCTGTCGCTCGGCGAGTGGAGTCGGGTCAGCGCCTAGGAGTGCTCGGCCGCGACCCGGGCGTACACAGTCTCTACGTAGGCCCAGAAACCATCGACGTCCAACTTCGTCGCAACGAGTGCGTTGGGCGCCGGCGGGTCGAAGTCGACCACGGTCATCCCGTCGGTGAACTCCCCGCGGGTCTCGATGTCGACTCGCGCGGGCTGAGTGAGAAACAGGTCAGGCCGCGCGACGTACGCCACCGCGCACACGTCGTGCACGGCCTGTCCGTCCCAGTCCGGCACCTTCGGGTTGAAGTAGAAGGTCGCGAGCGGAACGATGAGTTCGTCTGCGAGAGTGCCGAGCTTCGTGAGGCGCTCGACTACAGAACCGTTGGCCTGCGCTTGAAGGGTGAGGTCGAGACCGATCATGGTCACCTGCCAGTCGGCGTCGAACACGATCCTCGCCGCCTCAGGATCTGCCCAGATGTTGAACTCGGCGGCCACGGTGGCGTTGCCTCGGGTGTACGAGCCGCCCATGATCGTGAACGAAGCGGCCCAGCGGGCGATCGCGGGCTCCCGCTCGAGCGCGATAGCGATATTGGTCAAAGGTCCCGTTGCCACGAGGTGAATGGCGCCGGGTGTCGCCTTGAGCGTGTTGATGATGAAATCGGCCGCATGGATGCCCGTGACAGGCAGCGTGGCAGGAGGGAGCACGACACTACCCAGTCCTCCGGTGCCGTGCACGTGAGTCGCGTCACGGTGCTGTCGCGTCAGCGGCTCAGCCGCACCTGCCGAGACGGGAACCGTCGCGAAACCGAGGTATTCCCGCAGCTGTAGCGCGTTGCGTGTGGTGTTCTCGAGTCTGACGTTACCGCCGACGGTCGTTACTCCGACAAGCTCGATGTTGGGGTCGCCGTGCGCGAGCAGCAGCGCGAGCGCGTCATCGAGGCCGGGGTCGCAGTCGAGAAGGAGCTTGTAGGGCATGCCACGAGCCTAGGCCGCGGCGAGCAACACCGAAGCGCCGATCGCGGCAGCGACTCCGGCCAACTGCACGACGGACATCCGTTCCCTATGCACGATCGCCGCAAGCACGATTGTCACGACCGGATACAACCCGACGAGCACTGAGACCACCGCGAGGCTCCCCGCGTGAAGCGCGAGCACCAAAAGGGCGTTGCTGAGCCCGAGCAACACGCCTCCCGCAGCACTCGCAACCCGCGCACGGGCAATTGTCGGTTGCGGCCCAGACTGCTCCTCATCGAGAATCGCGAGAGCCCGCTTCGCGCGGGGCAGCAGCCTGACCGCGAGCAGCACGATTCCGAGCAGCACGAACCCGACGATGATCTCCACGACGGCCGCCGTGACTCCGGAATCCGCGGGCGCCCGGTCCAATGCGACTATCGACAAGCCGAGGCCGGCACCAGCGAATACGCTCATCACGACCGTGCGACGCGGGATGCCCGGCGCTCCCTCCCTCCGGGTGACCGAGATGAGCGAGCCGCCCACGATCGCCAGCGCGACCCCGACCCACGCGAGGAGTTCCAGCCGCTCGCCAATCGCCACCGCGATGCCGACAGGAACGAGGGCACCGACAACGGCGATAAGCGGCGAGGCAAGACTCATCGGTCCCGCGGCGAGCGCCGCATAGAACAGTAGAAATCCCAGGATCGCTACGACCCCTGCAATGGCGCCCCACACAATCGTCTCTATCGACCACGTGCCTCCGACAAGAGGCAGCACCATCAACAGCACGAGGCACGCCACGGCATAGGTGATCGTCGTACCGGGCAGTACGCGGAGGCGCCGCGCGCCAACGGCACCGAGGAAATCGGAAGCGCCATAAGACACGGCACACAAGAGAGCGAGGACTACCGCGATGGCCATGTGCCTAAGCGTCTCACGTACAATCTTTTGTGCCCTCTTCCATCGACCCCTCTGATCTTGAGGTCACCCTCCGCGTGCTCAAGAGCATGGCCGAACTGGATCACGAGCACCCGGACTTCATCGCCGTTCGCCAAGCAACCGCAAAGATGTTCAAGGCTGTCAAGAAGGAACGCCGACTCGAGAAGCGTGCGGGTATCGCCGATGCCGACCGCAGCGTCATCGCAGCCACGGCGACCGGAGCCCCCGACCGAATCGACGACGAGACGCGCGGTATTCCGATCGCCACCCGAATCGAGACCCCGACCGCCGGTACCCTCATCAAGCCCCGCTCGTGCTACATCTGCAAGCAGCCTTACACGATCGTCGACGCGTTTTACCATCAGCTCTGCCCCGACTGCGCGGCGATGAGCCACGAGAAGCGTGACGCCCGTGCCGACCTCACCGGCAAGCGAGCCCTGCTCACCGGTGGCCGAGCCAAGATCGGCATGTACATCGCATTGCGGCTGTTGCGGGATGGCGCCCACACCACGATCACCACGCGATTTCCACGCGACGCGGTACGACGTTTCACCTCACTCGACGACTCCGCCGACTGGATCCACCGCCTTCGCGTTGTGGGGATAGACCTGCGTGACCCTGCTCAGGTGATCGGGCTCGCCGAGTCCGTTGCCGAGCAAGGGCCGCTCGACATTCTCATCAACAATGCGACTCAGACCGTGCGTCGCACTGCGGGCGCATACCAGCCGCTCGTCGACGGCGAACTCGCACCCCTGCCGAACGGCCCCCTGCCCGAACTCGTCACCTTTGGGCACACCAACGATCCACACCCCCAGGCCCTTCAGCAGTCCGTGGCTGCCCACCCCATCCTCGCCGCTGCTGCCGCGCGCGCCGAAGAACTCACCGAGCAGGCGCTCGCACCGGGGTCGAGCTCACTCGAACGGCTCGCTGCCGGAACCGCGATCGACGCCGGTGGGCTGCTCCCCGATCTCGAGCACGTCAACTCGTGGACGCAGCACGTGGACGAGGTCGATCCGCTCGAAATGCTCGAGGTGCAACTCGCCAACACGACGGCGCCGTTCATCCTCATCTCGAAGCTGCGGCCCTCGATGGCTGCCTCCCCCGCCCGCCGCAAGTACGTCGTGAATGTGAGCGCCATGGAGGGCGTGTTCGGACGCGGCTACAAAGGCCCGGGGCATCCGCACACGAACATGGCGAAGGCCGCGGTCAACATGCTCACCCGCACGAGCGCGCGGGAGATGTTCGAGACCGACGCAATCTTGATGACGAGTGTCGACACCGGCTGGATCACCGACGAACGACCGCATCCGACGAAAGTGCGTCTCGCCGAAGAGGGGTTCCATGCGCCGCTCGATCTCGTCGACGGCGCCGCCCGCGTCTACGACCCGATCGTGCGTGGCGAGGCCGGCGACGATGTGTTCGGCGTCTTCCTGAAGGACTACGCCCCGGGCTCGTGGTGAGGCAATGAAAGTCGGCGACCGTGTCGTCGTGCGCTACCGCCTCGCCGATGGACGAGCGACGGATGCCCTCGGCATTCTCCTGGAGGCAACACCAACCCACCTCGTCGTCGACGGCAAACGGGGAGTCGAGCGGATCGCCGTGGATGACGTCATCGCAGCCAAGCAGGTTCCGCCGCCACCCGCGCCACGCCCACGCTGACCACTAGGTCGTGCTCGCGCGGCGGATGTTCTTGACGTCGATCGGACCGATCACCGGCGATCCGCGCTTCTTCCGACCGTCGATCGCGAACCAAATCACGTTTTCGAGCAGCACGTAGGGCACATACGCCGCGAGTTGGAGGATGACCACCGGGACCAGGAGCGCTCCCGCGTAGCTCGCCCACACGAGCACACGCCACTGCCGTCCGAGCAGGCTCGTCACGAGCGGAGCAGTGAGCATTACCGCACCGACCCACCACGGCAGGCCGAACGCAAGCGCCGCGACGGGGGCACCGACTATCAGAGCTAAACCGAACGCCGCGAGCACGAGGTAGCCGACGAAGGCCGCCACGGCATGCTTCTGGTATCTCTCGAGCGAGACGAACGTCCACATAAGCCACGACCGGAATGGGGCAACCTCGAGCTCTCGCAGGCCCAGGCGGAACGCGCGGTCGATCCGCACCCGCCGCGCCACGGCCTCCCGACTGTCGATGAGCCCAGACTGGTGATCGCTGTACACCTTCCAGCATTCGCTGTCGTGAACGACGGCAGGCGCGGTCTGTCGGCCGTAGGACGCGATCAAACTCCAGAAGAGCGTCGGCACGGAGGCGAGGTCTGTGCGATTGCCTGGCTCCGGGTGCAGGTCTGGCTCGTGTCGATGCGCCCAGGTGATCTCGGCACTCGGCGGCGCCTCGCCCATGCCCTCGTAATAGCCGATCGTCTGCCGCAGTTGGAACGTGGGTGCCGCAATGGGTACCTGAGCAAGCTCAATCGTTGTCAGTTTGGCGCGGTCAGAATCGACGAACACGGATGCCCCCTCAATCGGTCTACCGGGAGGCTAGCCCGATCCGCCGACGAGCGGAACCGGTGACCAGGATCACGCCGACCAACACCCCCAGTACCGCGACGGCAGCAGGACGCCGGACATCGAGCCCCGTTTCCGCGAGTGAAGGTCCCGCCGCGACGACCACGGGAGTGTTAGCGGCACGAGCGGCTGCCGCGGCCGCGAAGGAGATAGCCGCGGCATCGGACACCGTGGTCATCGTGGGCCCGGAGATCGGGGTGCCCGCGGCGCCCGGTGTGAGTCCTCCCGTCGCGGTCGCACACGTGCTCGGGGTACGGATGACGTTGCTGTCGAGCGTGACTGACCCGTCGAGAGCGAGCAGGCGCGCGCCCTCGGCCGTGCCCGAGCCGACCGTGGCATCCGTGGTCGCACTGACCGACGTCCGGGCGATGAGAGTGCCCGCAAACAGCGAACTCGTCCCGAGGGTTGCCGAACTGCCGACTTGCCAGAACACGTTGCACGCCCGGGCTCCACCCACGAGCGCGACGACGCTGTTCGAGCTCGTGATGAGGGTCGAACTCGATTGGAAGACGAAGACGTCGTCCGGGCCACCGTTGAGAACGACAGTTCCCGTGAGTTGGAGCGTATTTGCCGCCGGGGCTCCGTGATAGACCCCCGGGCCGTACTCGAGCCCGCCCAACTCGTTGGGTATTGCGGTTCCGCCGAGCGCTTCGAGCGCGTCATACGCGTTGCTCGCATCACTCTGGCCGTTCACCGCTTGCGCCGCGGGCGGCGTGTAGATGGTGCCGTTCACGAGTCCCGGCGGAAAACCGGTCACGGCGGCAGCGAGACCGGGCGACAGTCCGACATCGCCGGTGATGACCGACGGTCCAGTGTTCGACACGGCAAGTCCGCCTAAAACTGCGAGGCTCTGGGCAGAGCCGAGGAAGTCCGAGTCCCCCGCTACGCCAGCAGCGGCGTGGGCTGCGCTGACGGGCAGGAAGACGGCGAACGCGAGTCCACAGGCGAGTGTCAGCGAGGGAAGAGTGCGGCGATACGTGACCATTGGGGATTCCTGTCGATTCATGAGGGTGTAGCGCACCGTTCATGATCAGCAGGGATGTGCATCCCACGGGTTGTCTCAGCTGGTCTCCCCCAAGACTGAGTTGTCTACTCCCAATAGTCAAGCGTCGAGCATTGGCGGCGTACCCCGGTCTCTCCGAGTTCTGGGCCGTATCATGTCCACAACGTTGGGAGGCTCGGGTGTCGCAGGTCGCCGTCGCTCGAACCCCTCGGCACCCCGATGTCGATGAGCGCATCTTCACCGCAGCCCTCGACATCGTGCGAGGCAAGGGACCACTCGCGGTGAGCGTCGAGTCGGTCGCCGCGGCATCCGGCGTCGCGAAAACGACGATCTACCGCCGATACGAGAACCGCGAGTCGCTACTCACTGCGGCGATCATGTCCGCCGCGACCACAGTCGAGTTCCCGTCCGCCCTCTCGGCGAAGGACTCATTGCGCTGGGTGCTGCGACACGCGCGCGACACGATCGAGAACGTCGTCGGGCGCGGCACCATCGCTGCGGTCATCATGAACGAAGACCCACAATTCACAGAACTGCTGCTCGGGATGATCCGCAACTCGACCCGTCCTCTGCGCGTCGACCTCCGCGAACGTGCCCTCGCGGGAGAGATCAAGGCCGACCTCGACATCGAACTTGCCATGAGCGTTGTGCTCGGGGTCGTCGTTGCCGAACTTATCCGTGGCCGGGCGACCGAAGACGACTGGGTGGAGGCAGTACTCGCCCTGCTCTGGCCGGCGTTCGAGGCCTGAGCAGGGCGCGAACTACTTCTTCGATGCGGGCTTTCGTGCCACCGGAGCCTTCTTCGCAGCAGGCTTGCGCGTGGCCGGAGTCGTCACCTTCGGACGAGGCAGGATCTTGCCGGGGTTGAAGTTGTCGTTCGCATCAGAACTCGCGAACAGTCCGGCCATAATCTTGACGCCCTCGGGAGAGATGTCTTCGCTCAGCCACGGCGAGTGCTCGAGCCCGACCCCGTGGTGGTGCGAGATCGTCGCATCGTTGTCGACGAACGACTGCTGGATGGCTTTCTTGACGACGTCGTATTCGGCGATCGGATCCTTGTCGAACACGAACGCAAAGGTGAAGTACAGGCACGCGCCCGAGTGATACGAGTGCGACATGTGCGACATGATCCAGCCTTGGATGCCGATCTGGTCGTAGGCGCCCTGAGCCGCTGCGTAGGCCGCGTCATGCACTTGATTGAGCTTCGACCACGGCGCTGCGGTCTCCGACACGTCACCCGCTGCCCCCATGTCGAGCAGGAAGTCGCGCAGATACGGGGTGTCGAACTTCTTCTGGTCGTACAGCACCCCGGGGCCGGTTCCAATGATGGTGAGGCCCTTGTGCTTGCGGATGATCTTCTCCACGAGTTTGCGCTGACGCTTCGCGTGCGAGGGGCTGCCCTCGTACCCGATGAACGACAGGCAGATCTGATCGAGGTTCTTCTTGCCCCACGCCACACTCATGATCCAAGGCAGGAGCGTTCCCGCCATGAACTTGTCGAGCCCCTTGCGGTCTTTGGACGTCGCGAGCGAGAAGCCCGTCTCCCGCGCATCGGAGATGCGGGTGATCGAGGGGGCTGCGTCCGACTCAGAGATCTCTTGCATGGCAGCGATGCCTGCCTCCCAGTTCGGGAAGAAGTAGGCATAGACGTCGCGCTTGGCGGGAATACGGTGCACTTGAGCGGTGACCTCCGTGATCACGCCGAGGCGTCCCTCCGAGCCGAGGATCATCTCGCGAACCGACGGGCCGCTGGAGGTCGACGGCAGCGGACGCAGCACGAGGGCACCGCCCGGACGCACGACCCGCAGGCCGCGTGCAATGTCGGCAATGTCTCCATACTTGTCTGACTGCATTCCGGATGAGCGAGTGGCGACCCAGCCGCCAATTGTCGAATGTGTGAAGCTGTCGGGGAAGTGACCGATCGTCCACCCCTGGGCGTTCAGTTGCGCCTCGAGGTCGGGGCCTTGAGCACCGGCCTGGATGCGGGCGAGGCCAGAGTCCGTGTCGATGTCGATGACCTTGCTCAGGCGACCGAGGTCGAGCGACACGATGGTGCGCTTCTCCTCAGGCATCGGCTCGAGACTTCCACCGATGTTGCTTCCGCCGCCAAACGGAATAATCACGGCGTTCGCGGCGACCGCAGCATCCACGATCTTCTGGACTTCGGCTTCGTCTGCCGGGTATACAACGACATCCGGGCTCCGCAGAATGAGGTTGCCGCGTACCCGCATGAGGTCACGGATGCTCTTGCCGTAGGTGTGCACGACGCGTGCCATGTCGTCCGTGGTGACGTGCTTGGCACCGACCACGCCGGTGAGTGTCTTGACGAACGCTGCGGTCGCGTTCGACTTGCCCACTTTGAGGTCGGAGAACGACGGCTCCCCCGCGCGAGTCGCGGTGAGCAGGTCGAGCCCGACCGCATACTTCACGAACGGCGCGAAGCCGGGCTTGTCCTCATAGTGGAAGCCGACACCGTCGACGCCCCAGCCCCACCACTTCATGTGCTTGACGTCAGTCATGTGCGTGTCCCTTCTGAGAGTGCGCCGGCATCGGCGACACGGTTTCATGCAATCGACGGACCTCGTCCGCCAATCGAGTCGAGAATTTGTCTGCAGTCTCACCAGACTCTGGCATCATCGGTGGTCCGAAGACCACTGTCACGGGCAATCTTCCGCGCTTGGGCCAGCTGACCCCGCGCGGCATTGCGGCACTTGCGCCCACCAGCGCGATGGGCAGGCATGGCGATTTCGTCGCAATCGCGAGGGCCGCGGCGCCGGGCTTGAAACGGCCCATGACACCGGTCTTCGAACGCCCACCCTCGGGGAAGATCAACAGTGGGACCTTCCGATCGAGCAGCGCCTTCGACGAACCGCCTCGCTTACCTTCTGACCTTCGCTCGATCGCGAACGCGTTGAAGAACAACGTCGTGAGCCATTTACGCCACTGCACATCGAAGAAGTAGTCGGCGGCGGCGCCGGCCGCGAGATACCGAGCAAGGCGGTACGGCAGTGCACCGATCACGAGCGGCGCGTCGAGGTGACTCGAGTGGTTCGCGACCACGATGAACGGAGCATCCAGATCTTTGATGTCCTCTTCGCCTTGGGTAGTCACCCGCACCAGCCGCCACACCAGGGGTTTGAGGAGGCCGCGTTGGGCTACCCGGCGCACCCGCGCCACACCCGGCGAAGTGAAGCGGTCCATCAGCGCTTCTCCGACGTCACGGAACTCTGTTCGGAGTCTGTAGTGCGGCTCGACGAAATGCTGGCCGAGATCGACCGAATGGTGCGCAACGGGAGGTGCCGCACAAACCACCCGATCATCCGGTATCGAACTGTGGGTATGGAAACAACGCGACCTCGCCGCGCATCCCGAAGCGCAGCGCGCGCGACAGTCTCGGGGTCGCTCCACAGGAAGTCGGGAACAGAACTACGGCGCATCCCAGCACGTTCGTGCCATTCGGTACGCACCCACCCTGGCAGCACTGCGGTGACCGTGACACCGCTTCCGCGCAGTTCCACGGCGAGCCCTTGGCTGAACGAAGTGACCCACGCCTTGATCGCCGCATACGACCCTGTCGCCAAATACGTTTGCAGACTCGAAACGTTGATGATCGACCCGCCACGACCGGCCATCGACCGGCCAGCGGCGCCCCCGAGCACGAGCACAGCGCGACACATAACCTCGAAGGCATGTTCGTGGTGCGAGGTGTCAACTGAGGTGAGGGGCGTGTGCACTCCGAAGCCTGCGTTGTTGATGAGCAGGTCGAGGGGCCGCTCGGGATCGTCGATTCGGGCTACGACGCGCGCAACATCTGCGCGGTCTGCGAGGTCGACGCTCATGGTCTCGACATGGATGCCCGAAGCGGCATGCAATTCGTCTGCTGAAGCCTTGAGGCGATCCGGGTCGCGGGCGACGAGCACGAGGTCGTACCCGCGTGCGGCTAGCTGTCGGGCAAACGCGGCGCCGATGCCGGAAGTGCCGCCCGTGATGAGAGCCGTAGCCATGACGGATACATTACGCTACGGGTCCCGTAGCGCCGCTCGGGTAGACTTCACTGGACTCTTCACCGCTCTCGGAGGTAACACGGATGCCGGATCATAAAGAGGCGTCCGTGGACATCATGCGATTCCCGGCCCCCGACTTTGACGTGCGGGAGTATGCGCGCAATGCTGCCGGCTCGCACCGGGACGAATTGGGTCTCGAGGAGTACCGCGAGAACCCGCTCAGCGCGGAGGGTTTGCGCCTCATCCGCTACCTCCAGGTGATCGAACGGGCCACCATGACGCACTTGCGCAGCGTGCTCGTCACGGCGACCCACAAAGACGCCAGGATTACGGCGTTCCTCACCACGTGGGCGTTCGAGAAGTACTGGATCGCCGACGCCTTTGAACAGATCGGCCTCGCCCACCAGCCCGAGGGCACCGACGTTGACCGCGCACCCTTCATTACCCCCGCAGAGCGCACGATCCGGGAGTCGATTGTCGCCAACATCATCGGCCTTCCGATGATCGCGGTGCACATGACTCTGGGCACCATCGACGCCTGGCTCAGCCAAGCGGCCTATGCACGGCTTGCAGCTCTTGAACAGCACCCCCAGCTGGCTAGAACCATGCAGAAGTTCACCGAGCTCAAAGAGCGCCAGCTGACCTTCTTCGAAGCACAATCCCGCTATCGCCTTACTGAATCGAAGCAGGCACGCAAGCTCACGCGCAAGCGACTCATCAAGACCCCGTGGCCGATCGGCGCGAAGGCAGAACCGCGAGAGGAGACCGTCTACTTCTTCGACCGTCTCTTTGGTTCTGCCCGCGAGCTCGTCGCCGAACTCGACGCCCGCATCGACACCCTCCCCGGCCAGACCGGCCTGTCGCTCATCCGAAAGGCCGCCCAGCTGTGACTCCCACACGCGCGACGACCACACGCACCTTGACCAACGAGCATGTCTTCCTCACCGGAGGCACTGGCTTCCTCGGTCAGGCGATACTCGAACGGCTGCTGTCGTCGCATCCCGGCACACGAATGACCTTGCTCGTGCGCGGCAAAGGCAGCCAGACTGGCGAGGCCCGACTCGAAGGGCTGTTGCGCAAACCCGTATTCAAGGGCTGGGTCGAGTCCGTCGGCGGCAAAGAGAAGGCGGCCGCCGAGTTCGCGCGCCGCGTCACCGCCCACGAGGGAAGCCTGAGCAACGTCGGCGTCCTTCCGGACGATATCGACATCGTCTTGCACTCCGCGTCGACGGTGTCGTTCGACCCGCCCATCGACGAAGCCTTCGACACGAACGTGGGCGGCGCCTACGGCGTGTACGGCGCGCTACTCGCATCCAAGAGCGACCCGCACGTCGTGCACATCTCTACTGCCTACGTCGGCGGCATTCGCAAAGGCATCGCGCCCGAGGCATCCCTCACTCATAACGTCGACTGGCGTGCCGAATACGAAGCCGCGAAGTCTGCGCGCCTTCGGGTGGAGATGGAGTCACGACAGCCGGAGGCGCTGCGCGAACAGCTTCAGCGCGCAAAAGCGCGCCACGGCAAGACCGGCCCGCAAGCAGTTGCCGGTTTCGCCGAAACCGCACGCGCCGAGTGGGTTCGTGAACGCCTCGTCGACTACGGTCGCACCCGCGCCGAGAGCCTCGGCTGGACCGACGTGTACACGCTCACGAAGGCGTTCGCCGAGCGCGCTGCGGAAGAGCTGTGGTCGCAAGCCGGCCACCGGCTCTCGATAGTGCGACCGTCGATCATCGAGAGCGCGCTTACGCATCCGTTTCCCGGCTGGATCGACGGGTTCAAGGTCGCAGACCCGCTCATCATCGCCTACGGTCGCGGCCAGCTCCCCGACTTTCCTGGGCTTCCCGATTCGATCCTCGATGTCATCCCCGTGGACTTCGTGGTGAACGCCGCACTCGCGGCCGCTGGTCGCCCCGCTAAGCCCAACGATGCGAAATACTTCCAGGTCGTCTCCGGCAAGACCAACCCGCTGCCGTTCCACCGCATGTACGAGAACGTCAACCGCTACTTCACCGAGAACCCGCTGCCCGATGAGAAGGGCGACATCATTGTGCCCAAGTGGCGCTTCCCTGGTGGCCAAAAAGTCGAGAAGGCGCTCGAGAAGCGCGAGCACCAGGTGGTCCGCGCCGAGAAACTCATCGAACGGATGCCGACAACCAAGCGCACGCGCGAGTGGCTCGACACCGTGCGCAAGGGCAAGCACGGCCTTCAGCAGTTGCGAGCGTTCACCGAGCTGTACCGCGCGTATGTGCAGACGGAGATCATCTTCGACGACACCAACACACGCGCGCTCCTCGCCTCGCTGCCCAAGAAGGTGCAGGCCGACGAAGGCTTCGACGTCAACGACATCGACTGGGAACACTACTGGCAGCAAGTGCACTTCCCGGCGGTGACCACGCTCACGCGCGCGTTCGGCAAGCGCCCCTCGGCGAAGGCCAAGAGCCAGAAGGTGCTGCCCGCTCGCACCGACGTGCTTGCCGTGTTCGACCTCGAGGGCACCGTGCTCGAATCGAACCTCGTGAAGCAGTACCTCACGCTGTGGGCAGGCACGGTCCCCCGATCCCGCGTCGCCCACGACCTGGCGAACTTCACCTTCTCGCTGCGCAAGTACTGGCGTGCGGAGCGCCGTGACCGCGGCGAGTTCATCCGTACGTTTATGCGCCGTTACAAGGGGTTCAAGGTCAGCGAGATCGAGCGTCAGGTACGCGGACCGTTTGGCCGGGCGATGCTGCGTCGTGCCCTGCCGGACGCGCTGCGTCGCGTGCAGGAGCATAGGGATGCCGGCCACCGCACGATCTTGGTGACCGGATCCATCGACCTCACGGTCACACCATTCTTGCCGTACTTCGACGAGGTCGTCGCGGGCCGGATGCACGACGTTGACGGAGTGCTCACCGGCTTCCTCGCCGACCCGCCGCTCGTCGACGAAGCCCGTGCCGCATGGCTGCGCCACTATGCCGCCCAGAACGGATTCGACCTCGAGAACTCATACGGCTACGGCGACAACCACGCCGACCTCGTGTGGCTTCAGCTCGTGGGAAACCCGAACGCCGTGAATCCGGATATCAATTTGTACCGTCACGCCAAGGAAAAGCACTGGAATGTGTTGGACTGGAAGCGCAGGGCTACAAGCGTTGCGAGCGCTGGCTCCGAATCAGCTAAGAATGAATCGACCAGCACGGAAGGAGTCGAGCATGGCGTTTGACATCGACAGATACACCAGCACCTCCAAGAAGGTGGTCTGGGGCGATCTCGACTTCGATCAGTTCACGACGAATCCGCTTCCCGAAGCGACGTTGCGCAGCATCCGATACATGGCTGATATCGAGTACCACACGGTCTGCTACTTGCGCGATCTGCTCGTCACCCCGTCGCACAAGGAGGCCGATGTCTCGGCCTTCATGACGATGTGGAACCGTGAGGAGTTCTGGCACGGCGAAGCACTATCGGCAGTGCTTGCGGCACACGGGGTGACCCTCGACTTCGACCAGCTCAAGGCCACCCGCCTGAAGCTCGGCTGGAAGGATCGCCTCGACCCGATCAAGCAGTCGCTGCTCGGCAACATCGTGGGCAAAGACTTCATCGCCGTGCACATGATCTGGGGTGCCGCGAACGAGTGGTCTGCTGTCGCCGCTTACAACCGCATGGCCGACCTCGAACAGCACCCCGTCTTGGCCGAACTGCTGCGCCGCATCGCGAAGCAGGAGGCACGCCACGTCGCGTTCTATGCGACTCAGGCGCGCGACCGCCTTGCCAAGAGCAAGAAGGCACAGGTGTTGGCCCGCTTCGCGTTGAAGAACGCGTGGGGTCCGGTCGGCTCGAGTGTCATGGCGCCCATCGAGGTCACCCACGTCATGGGCCACATCTTCGCGGGCGAGGAGGGCATGCGGGAGATCCGCAAGCTCGACGAGCACATCTCACGGATGCCCGGACTCGAGGGCCTCACCATCGTGGAGACCGCGATGAAGAAGTATGGCGTCTCTGCCCCCGCCGCGGTTGCTGCGTAGCTCGTGACAGTCCGCGTCGAACGAGTTGACCTGCCGGGAATCGGCATTCGCACCGATGTCATCACCCGTAGTGGGCGACGGGTGAGCGTCGTCTCGCAGCGCACCGGTGAGCGCGACCTCGCACTCTTCGATGTCGACGACCCGGATGCCAGCACCGACACCATCCCGCTCACCGACGATGAGGCGGCCGCGATCGCAGAGCTCTTGGGCGCGTCGATTGCTCTTAGCCGGCTCTCCAGCCTGAGCGAGAGGGCCGTCGGGCTCTACACCGACGAGATCTCCCTGCCGCCGGACTCCAAGTACGTGGGACGACCGATGGGTGATACGAAAGCACGCACCCTCACCAGTTCGTCGATCGTGGCAATCTCCCGCGGCACCGAGATCATCGCGTCGCCGACCCCGGACATAATCTTCGAGAGCGGCGACGTGATCATTGCTGTCGGCACCCGCAAAGGTCTCGATGCGCTGAGCAAGCTCATCGACCGCGGACCGAGCTAAGCCGACTATGCACGATACGACCCTGCTGCTCATCGAAGTCGGAGCGCTTCTGCTCGTGCTGAGCTTGCTGGGTCGCGTGGCCTTGCGCTTCGGCGTTTCGCCCATCCCCCTTTATTTGCTCGCGGGGCTGACCGTGGGCCACGGCGGCGTTCTCCCGTTGCAAGCGAGCCAGGACTTCTTCGAGGTCGGCTCGGAGATCGGCGTCATCTTGCTGCTTGCGATGCTGGGGCTCGAGTACTCCCCCTCGGAGCTCGTCCGCAACCTCAAGCAGTCCCGCCTGGCAGGAGTGCTTGATGCTCTGCTCAACGCGATACCGGGGGCTGCGTTCGCGTTGCTCCTCGGGTGGGGGCCGGTGGCCGCTGTGACACTCGCTGGGGTCACGTGGGTGTCGTCATCCGGGGTTGTCGCCAAGGTGTTGCGTGACCTGCGTCGACTGAGCAACCGTGAGACGCCGGTAATCCTGTCCGTGCTGGTCATCGAAGACCTGGCGATGGCCTTCTACCTCCCTGTGCTCTCTGCCTTGGTGATCGGTGCGGGTCTACTGCAGGGCGCAACGACCGTCGTGGTTGCGGTGACGGTGGTCGTGGTCATCCTGTTCGCTGCTTTGCGGTTCGGCAAGGTTCTCTCGCGACTGTTTCCGGCGCAGAGCCCCGAACCGCTGCTCCTCGGGGTGCTCGGGCTCACGATGCTCGTCGCCGGGCTCGCAGAGCAGGTGAGTGTGTCGGCGGCTGTCGGCGCATTCCTCGTCGGTATCGCCATCTCGGGTCAGGTCGCCCATAACGCGACGGTGGTGCTCGCTCCCCTGCGGGATCTGTTTGCCACCGTGTTTTTCGTGTTCTTCGGGATCGCCACCGATCCGGCCGACATCGTGCCGGTCATCCTTCCCGCGCTTGCACTCGCCGTCGTCACCATCGCAACGAAGACGCTCGGTGGGTACATCGCGGCCCGGCGTGCGGGAATCGGCGTTCCCGGTAGCTGGCGCACCGGCCTCACCCTCACGCCGCGTGGCGAGTTCTCGATCGTCATCGCCGGGCTTGCCGTGGGTGCGGGCATCGAGCCCATGCTCGCCCCGCTCGCCACCGCCTACGTGCTCATCACCGTGATCGCCGGCCCACTGCTGGCGAGAATCCCGGATGCGACGTGGTTCAAGAACGCCGTGCGCAATCGACGGTTGGCGACCGAGGCCAGCGAGCCCGTCTAGACCGGGACGGACGGCACCTAGAGCTCGTGATCGTCTCGATGGGCGCCGTAGAACTCTGACTGGCGCTGCATGAGTTGCTTCATGGTGGTGCCGCGGCCCGCCCCGTAAACGGTGCCGGCAAAGTCCAGTTCGCGCTGCATCGCCCAGATCTCGTCGTGCTTGTCGGGCGACAGTATCTGATCCCCCACCGCGACCCACCCGATCGGCACCACTGTTCCGGGCTGCACAGTCGTGTTGACCTGGACAACGCCGTTGATGCGCACCTCAGCTCCCTCGCCGATCACACTGCCGGGGAAGAGCGAGGCTCCGGTCGCGATGAACACCTCGTCGTGCACGATGGCGCCGTTCACGTGCGCGTGCGGACCGATCATGACGCTCGCACCGATGGTCACGTCGTGTCCGGCGCGAGCACGGACGAGGGCGTTTTCCATCACTATCGTGTTCTCGCCGATGGTCACGCGACCATCCTCAGAACTCACGACCGCCCCGTGCAGGATGCGGGCTCCGGATGCCACACTCACCTCACCCACGACTGTCGCTGTCGGGGCGACCCACGCGTCGGGGTGGATCGTCGGCGCCTTGCCACGGTGTTCTACGAGCACGACCCGACGGTATCTCACAGCCAGTGACCAGGTGATCTCGCTGGCACACGACACGCCGCAGGCGCGTCACACAAATGGGGGCCAAAAGAGGAGTAACATTTTTGTCAACACCGGTCTACCGACCGGACTCTATGGTGAGGGGGCAGTCATGGAAGCCAATCGTTGGACGAACCGACTGCACACGCCCGACCGTAATGCCCAGCAGGCCGCTGAACTGACCACCGAGTCGTTGAGCCGCATGCTCGAAGAGTCCCTTCTTCTTGACGCACGCGAATGGCCCGCGCTGCACGCGGTCTCTGCAGGCTAACTTCCGCCAAGTTGACCGCTAGCGGGATTGCCGCTTGCGACCCGGCTTTTGCTGACCCTTAACCGCGGGGGCGCGACCTTTGCCTTTCGACGCCTTGGCCTTTCCGCCGGGTTTCGCCGCGGACGCCGCAGCCGCCCTCGCCGAGCTGGCCAGCTGCCGCTCCGCGTCCACAAGAAATGCCTCACCCTCAGCCGTGAGTTGCGTCGAACTCGCGCTCGAGTCGAACAACTCGTAGCCCAGTTGCGATTCGATCGACCTCATTGTCGCGATGAGTTCCGAGCGCGGGATGCTCAGCGCTCGCGCCGCGTGGGCGAAGTGCAGGTGCCGCGCCGCAGTGACAAACTGTTTGAGCGCTGCGTGGTCCATGGTGCTCAGGCTATGGCACTCGCCGGCGGGCCGGGTTCAGGGAGATACCGTTTGGTGCCCCACTACCCCCACTCGGTTCTCGCCTTGATCTCAGACGTCATCCAGGGGATCGAAACCAGAAACTTGGTCACATTCCACGCCACGCCCGACGTTTGAACGAGTAGGAATCAATTCTCTATCTCATCATTGCGCTGCATCGTCCAGGTGCTCCCGGTGCCTCGCAGCCGCCCACTATTTGGGAATGCATGGATCCTTGCTGAAACTATCGTCCGATTGCTGCCACTCGTTGCGATCTAGACCATTCGGCGGGACGTAGAACTGTTCGCGTGCGACGATGATGCCTCCCTCGGGCGCAGGGCGGGAGACGGTGACTCGGAGAATATCTCCGGGCGCCAAATCTAGTACTTGCGGTCGCTCGCCAGAGATTGCAATCACTTCGCCGTCGACGACTGAAATCGACGAGCGCTCCCAGAAGGTAGTCCAGACTTCCGTCTCAGATAGGTTTCTTTGCTCCAGTGTGAGCTTGGCGTCGTGAACGTCACCGCACACAGCAAGGACAAGGCCAGAGTCAGCACCCTGGATTGCGACGGGGAGTCTTTCCGGAGCAACAAGGAATGAGCATCCACCGATCCCGAGAACTGCAGCCAAGAGTCCTGCAGCCGCAAGTTGTCGACGTCTCACCTTGGGCCTGCTAGCAGGTGAAAGGGCGCCGACAGACTCCTGATCATCAAGACCTTCTCCAGCTACGTTCTCGCGATGGCAAGCCACGAGACGAAGACAATTATAACTCCCAGAGTCACTGCGAAGATTCCAAACACGCCGACGACTGCGGGCGTCGCTCCTTGTGCAGTCCGACGGCCAATCGCGCCCAATCTGGCCTGCTGCCTCGCCGCACGCGCCGCGAACTTCTCTCGGTTCACAATGGTGAATACTCCGGCGACTATCGTTGCTGCGCCCAGAATTATGGGGAACCAGTCACTCATAAGCAACTCCAAATCCGAGGCCACCAACCGCCGACGCCTTCACACCGTAGTCAAGAGAGCCACCGCTCCGAAGATCACGATGATGACCACCCCGATCACTATCCACTGGCGAGGGGTCGTCCTTTGTGGGGGTTCTCCCTTTGCGGCCCTCTCGTCGGCTCCCTTTCGGAGTATTCGATATCGCCAGTATGAAGTGGCCGTGCCAGCGGCGACCAGGAGAATCAAGAGGAGTGCATCCATCACGCCTACTATCGCAGCCGAGCGGTGAACTCCACGAGAGTTCGATCTATATCGACTGAGTTGCCGGTGCCCCTAGTCGTCATAAATTCAGCGGCATCAGTCCGGGGCTCGGGCCGGGTCAGTCCCCCTCGTTGGGTTGGATGTCATAGGCCGGGTCCGACCTATATCGAGCAATAAACGCCGCTGCGGGGAGCAGGACGAAGACTATGGCCGAAACGAATGCTGGCAGATGTACTCCAATGACAACAAGGAGAACTAGACACATCGCGTAGACGAGTGCAGCGGCCAGGAGTATCCATGAGGCTCGTCGAAGCCGTCGCCCTCGCCTAGAAGGTGATGTAGCCACCCGGTGGACCTCCCGCCCAGCGATCTCGTTGCGCATGTTGGCAACACATCACTAGCGCGAACCCAGAGCCAGTGCCTCTTGACACACAGTCACACCCGAGCCTTCCGCTGGCAAGAGTGAACAGCTTGAAACGAGATACACCTGAGCATCTTGTTCTGACAGCGCACCCACCCCGATAACCTGGGGATGTGCAGTCAACTCTTGCATCCACTCGGCAGCCGAGGAACAACTCGGAATGGTCTTCGCGAGTTCTTCGCTCGTAACAAATAGCATGCCCGGTAGAGGCTCGATTGGGGTCACATCTGCAATGCTCTCAGAGCATGACGCTGCCCGTCCTTGACTCGTGCAACCCGCAAGAACCGCTACGCTCAGGGCCGCCAGACAGATGAACCCAGATAAATTCTTGATCATTGGTGACATCTCCATTAGGTGCCCTCAGAGCAATCTTGGTTCCGTTGCGTGTGAACCATCCGCACTCTGCGCACCAGTCATTCTCCACCGTGCGCCTACCTCGACGTCACGGTCCTAGGCGTTTATTGGATCCGAGCCATTCGCCGGTCGTGCACAGTCTAGATTGCAGCCCACGAACCAGGTCCTCGAGACTCTCGAATGACGTCGCTCGGCATCGGTGGTAGTTCTTGCTGTGCTCGCCATGCTGGCTCGCGGATTTACGGCGCGGGCCGCTGGCGACGAGTTCACCGCCAGCGTGATCTTCCTGGCTGGTGGTATCGACAACGAATGTCGCCCCGGTGACGACCTCCACCAGAGGGTCCTAAAGGTGAGGCCTCAATGTTGGAGTTGGGTTTCCGTGCGCCCGCAGTCGAGCTCGCAACGCGTCGCGAACTTCCTTAGTCACAGGGTGTTTCGTGAAGCTGCCCGTTGCGATCCAACCATTTCCCTTCGCACCACCGGCGGCGAAGCCGTACCTAAAGGTGGAGTCGTTGACCGTGCCCGGAGCATCCGTCACCCGCGACACCACCCGCCCGGTGACGTCGCGCACATAGGCGACCGTGGTCCCATCCGACAGAGTCGTCGTCATGTGACGGTCGGCCACGTCGTATCCCAGGGTCTGGTCGGCCAACACGGTCGTGTTGCCGTGCGCGTCATACACCAACGACGGCAACGGGCCCACCGTCGACAGGGCACCGCCGGCGACCGGGGACGCCCCGGTCGGAGCGTTGGCGACGTTCGTGGAGGTGAGTCGGTCGGCGTTGTCGTAGCAGTACGAGACTGTGGTGGGGGTGCCACTGTCTTGGGTGTCGGAGTACGCAGTACGGTTGCCGTTCATCCCTGCTGCGGGGTTCGCGCCGCACCCGCCGGTGGAGGCGTAGGTGTAGGTGAGGGTGTGGCGCGGGATGATGGCGGTGCTCAGTCGGCCAGCCGTGTCGTAGCTGTAGGCGGAGGTCTCCACAGTGGTTCCGTCGGTGAGAGTGTTCTGGATGATCCGCCCCGACTGCGAGCGGATGACACTGTCGGTCACCGCCGCCTGCGCGGTGGTGCTTGCTGGGATGGTTTCGGTCCACGCATCCTCAGTGAGGGTCACATCATCCACAAGCAACGAACCTGCCGCGGTGGTGCCGGTGGAGGTGTCCTGCAGTTGCAGGTCGTGGCTGGTCGCCGTCGCCGTGAACAGGTAGGTCAGCTTCGCCCACCTCATCGCCTTACCGCGGTGGTCTCGTTCCCGCGATTCCGTCGTGGGCCTGTTCAACTTCCGAGGCAACCCCTCCGGCCCGTACGGCATCGGCCTGCCCTTCGGCGCAGTCTGGGACGAGATCTTCAACACGGATGCCACGGAATTCGGTGACCCGGGCGTCGGCAACTACGGCTCTGTCACCGCGCTGGACGAGCCGTTCCAGGGGCGTCAGGCGTCAGTGGAGCTGACGCTGCCGCCGCTCGGCGGGCTGTGGTTAGCGCCGCGGAAGGTGTAGAAGACTCTCTACGCAGTCAGGTGGGGAAGTCGGTCACGCATTTCGATGATGAGCTGGCGAGCATTCTCGGACCGGGCAAAGAGTTTGTGTCTCGAGTCCCATCTCCAGTCGTCCAAGGTGATATCAATCGATGAATCTGTGCGTGTGTCAATCGTGAGGATGGTCTCCCACGATGTGAATGAATCTAACTGCACGGTGGAAACCTCTTTGATGTCCCTGAGCGGAATTTGCTTCTCTGTATCGCCTGCCAGATTGCCAATAACAAGTGTGGTTGCGTCGATTCCTAGGAACACGGCGGACGTACCGCGCAAGCTATCCACGTACGTGCCAGTGAGGAGCACGTCCAAGTGCGGAATCACATTTCTTGCGCGATTCAGTCGATTTCGTGCCCTCACTGTCAGGGCAATCACTGCACCGCCTGCGATCAACACAATCGCGACGAATCCCAGCACGGTTTGAGTCACATCGGTCACGCTCGGCGTGGAGCTGACCAAACGCGAAATCTGAAGGGCGCTAACGGACGCAACCAGCACGAGTCCGGAAACTAGCCCAAGGGTTCTTTGACTCAACATCACCCTCCATTGAATTGCAAAGCGATGTCGCCAGCAAGGAATTCGACAGAGAACATCCCCGATAGGACTGAGACCTTTGCGGTAGACAAACCTCGAGAGGGACTGCTGAGGGTTTCGGTTACTCCTCGGCTCAGGATCGAAATCACCACACGTGAGGAGTCACCTCAACCCCCAGCAGTCCCCACCGTGTCGCCAGAATTTGCGGCAGTAGCCCCCCGACCGACCATCGCCGCGATAGCAAGTGCCAGGGTCGGCACGCTGAACCAAGCGCCGAACCAGGTGCGCCTGCGGGCAGTTTCGGTCAACGCACCGCGCGGCCCGGCTCCCAGAGAATCTTCCATCTGTCACCCCCTCTTGTATCCGGCCAAGCCTGAAAGTATCCAGAGCACAGGTGCCGACTCGCCGGGCCTAGTGGCGTTCAGCGCGATGTGAGTAGAACCAGGGCAATCCCGAGGCAACCGCACGCTAGAACCAATATGAGTATTCGCTTCGCCAAGACCTGACTCGGATTGACTTGATAACCAGACAGTCGGGCTTTTTCAACAGCCCGACGCTGGACATAGAAAGTTGCGATCAAAGCGAGCACAGTCAATCCAACAACAACAAGGATAAATACGAGTCCCACCAAGATCTCCTTTGTCAACACAGCAACATGCACCACCACTCAAAGCCGGTTTCTGTGTAGCCGATGGCTGCACCCCATCCTTCCCCAAAAGCCCCAGCGATAGCCATTGTGGACACGGTGATCCCGCAGCCGCTCGCTGCGCCCGCCAAGAAGCCGACGCCCGCCGTGAGCTCACCCGGCCCGAACGCAGCAACTCCCAGCCCAACCGCAGCACCAGCCGCACAGCCAGCCCCATAATCGCGCAAAGAGACGCCATCGATCTGAAAATCTCCGAATGCCCGCCAGGCTTCATCGCGAGCTTGCGCCGCCTCGGCGATTAGAGTTTGCTGCCGCGCCGTGAGAGGCGGCGCACACCATGCATTCCAACTTCCACAGGAAGTAGTCGGCGGCGCTAGCGTATTGGCTGTCGATTTGTTGGCAGAATTCGTGATCGGAATCCAGACCGGCCTCTGACCGCTCTTTTTCATTCGCTCGTAGCTATCAGCCGTCATCTCGCCTGATAGATCAAACATGTTGATCGGGTCCGCGGGGTAGTCGTACGAGTTGCTCACCCCGCCCTCGATCGGGTCCACGGATAGGAACCGTCCCAGCGCTGCGACGTAGAGTCGCACGCCCATCTCGATGGTCGCGATCGACCCCTGGTGCTCGAGGAGTTTGCGTGCACCACCAACCCACCCGTAGTCCGCATCACCTGGTGAGGTGTCGGCAACCAAGTCGTCGGCGGTGACGGTTCCGATGTTGCCGGTGACCGGGTCGATGGGTTGCCCAAACGGGTCATAAGTGGAGCGGGCGCCCTGGCGGAGGCCTGCAGCATCCGTTACCAGGATGGTGTCGCCGTGCAAGTTCCCATACGCCCACGTCTGCGCGGTCGCGGTGATCGATGCGGATGCCCCACCCGGCAACGACACATCCCGTTGGATGACGGCGCCGCTGGCGTCGAGCACGCCGAACTGGCTGCCTGCGGCGAACGTGTACCGCACCGTCGTCGCCACCGTCGGCCCGGACCCATCAGGGTCGGAGGTGCGGGCCACGATCCGGCCGCTGACATCCCGCTGGTAGACGACAGTGCTGGTCACCAGGCCGTCGACGACGGTGGTGGCCATGTGCCGGTCGGCCACGTCATACGACATCGTTTGGTTCGCCAGCGTGGTCGTGTTGCCGTGCCCGTCATACGACAACGACGGGATCGGACCCACCGTCGACAGTGCACACCAGCTACCGGGGACGCCCCTGTCGGTGCGTTCACCACCGCGGTAGAGGTAAGGCGGTCGGCATTGTCGTAGCAATACGCCACCGACGACGGGGTGCCACCATCCTTCGTGTCAGAGAAACCAGTACGGTAGGTCGCGGTCGGGGCGGAACGGCCCACGACGCCCCTCGACTGGATCTGCTGTATGGCCATTGCCAGTCAGCTGAGTTCAGGGTGGCCATCCTTATCGCCTGACGGGCCACGCTCAAGCTGTATTCGCGCGAGAAGTGTTCGCACCTCGTCGATCTTCGCGGGAGATATCGCACTCTTCCCGCCGCGTCCGACCATGAACGCAACTCTGCCCGTCACCGGAGACTCCAACGAGAGTCCAGGAAATCCAACACCGTTCATCTCGACAAAGATTTCGTGAACATCGGTGACCTCTGGCCAGCTGATACGTATCGGCGACACGGACGCCGAGCCCCAGAACGCCATTCCACGCTGTCCAACGCTGAGGACCGAGATACGGGAAGGTGGCAAAGAACCATCATTCCGAACTCTACCGAGACGCTCCCGAGAAGTTCGGTCGAGCCAAGCCACGACAGCAAGGTCATCGGGAAACTTCCCCGCCAGGTCCCGCAGCCTTCCCGAAGTCCAGGCGGATCTCAGAAAAACAACCAGCGCCATCGTGCCCGTGGCCGCAATTCCGATTCCTAACCCGAGGGAAAGTGGCTCGACATCGTCGCCACGCCCTACACGGGCAAAGATCAGAATTAGTTGGGATGCGACAACAAGTCCCAGCGCAACAAGTGTCGCCCAATAGGCGATAGACCGCTTCATCAAGTGACCCCGATCGAATCTAGGAACGAGCCGGAATTGTACGGGGGGCATGCCATTGCAATACAGTATGGCTCCTCGCTCCCCGGCATTAGATGGCGGAGAAAATCAATCGCCAGACCTGCCTGCTGACTTAGACCCAAAGAGTCCGCCACTTCTGCAAGTCTCTGGCCACGCAAGTACATGGCGCCTCCCATCCCAGTCGCCCCGGTCGCGGTTGCAATTGTGCCGACTATGCAACCGCTTGTCATTCCGTTGTTGAGGCACTCGATTGCTGTCGAGATAGCGCCTGTTAGTACGCTCAAGGCTGCCAGTGGTTTGGAAAGCACTGGACACCACTCAACGCAACCGGCGGCCGCAAGTCCCGATACGACGCTCACCCCGCCCAACGCTAGTCCGATCGCATTCCAGCGCGCCTTGGCAAGATTCCTTTTCTGCACCGGCGGTTCTCCACAATCCCTCCCCATGCACACCCGTTTACCCGTGAGGTCGTACCCGTTGATCGGGTCGGCCGGGTAGTCGTACGAGTTGCTCACCCCACCCTCTACCGGGTCTACCGACAGGAACCGTCCCAGTGCGGGCACGTACTGCCGCACGCCCATCTCGATGGTCGCCACACTGCCTTGGTGTTCATACAGTTTCTTGTGCTGACCGACATACCCGTAGTCGGCATCGCCGGGCGAGGTATCCGGAACCGCATCATCCGCTGTGGCGGTACCAATGTCCCCGGTGGTCGGGTCGATGGGTTGCCCGAACGGGTCAAAACTTGCCCGGGTGCCCTGACGGATGCCGGTGGCATCCGCCGTCACGATCACATCCCCGTGCAGGTTCGGATACGCCCACACCGCCACCCCAGTAGCTGCAGTGATCGACACCGACACCCCACCCGACAACGACACCTCACGCTGCAGCACCTGGCCCGTCGCATCCAACACCACAATCAAGCGCGGTGGGTCCGCTCAGCACCAGTCCTGGGCCGTCGCCCCTGCCATGTCGGTCCAGTATCCCTCCTTAAGTTCTGTGAGGTTGAACTGTGCGACGTCGTTGTTGCCTCCCACCTGGAGCAGCGAGATGACGACACCATCTCGAGCAAAGTCAATCGTGCCCTCGGTATAGGGAACGTCGACGGTGAAACCTGATGGTGCTTGGCCAAGGACGACCACGCTCCCGGCAGGGAGACTCTGGCCCGTCCCACTCGCGACCCACACCTCCGTCAAGTCCGGGTTCGACGTGTCCGCCGTGCTGAACTTGCTGACTACGATCGTGTCGACGGCGATGGCATCGCATACCTTGAACGCAAGAGACCCGTCCAACAGTCCTGCGAGGGTTGACGACTGAGCTGAACATCCTGAGAAAAGTGCGCCGAGAAGTATTAGCAGGGCCAATCGCCCGGCCCGTTTGTTGCTGGATTGCGTGCTCATCGCTTGTACCCGCCGTCGTGCAGTCCAGCATAGATCTCGAAGGCGTTGTAGCACCCGGTGGACGCGAATTGGGTGCAGTTGCCGTGGTTGCCTGGACCCTCTGCGGCCCACTGTTGAACCGAGCTGAATGCTTCAAGTGCGTACGCTGTTTGAAATTTGACGTTCCCCAACGCAGCCCATTGCGCCATATGCCGCTCTTCGTGGGCAACCTCGTTTGGGGAAATTGACGCAAGCGGCTTGTAGGTAACGTACACGTTGCCGTACGTAGTACCACCCCCGAGATAGAGTCCCCCCTGAAGTCGGGGTGGTGCACCTGGGTTCGTGCAGATGATCAGCAAATTTGCGGTCATCGTGCTGCAGTTGTATCCCGCCGCCTGGGCCTTGTTGAACCAGTACAAGGTCACCGGCTGGTTTGATACTGCCACCTTCGTCGCCACCCGCGATCTGAACGCGTTCGCCTGCGCCAACGCAGATTTCCCGCCAACCCCATCGATGAGCATTGCAGCACCCGTCAGGTCGTACCCGTTGATCGGGTCGGCCGGGTAGTCGTACGAGTTACTCACCCCACCCTCTACCGGGTCTACCGACAGGAACCGTCCCAGTGCGGGCACGTACTGCCGCACCCCCATCTCGATGGTCGCCACACTGCCTTGGTGTTCATACAGTTTCTTGTGCTGACCGACATACCCGTAGTCGGCATCGCCGGGCGAGGTATCCGGAACCGCATCATCCGCTGTGGCGGTACCAATGTCCCCGGTGGTCGGGTCGATGGGTTGCCCGAACGGGTCAAAACTTGCCCGGGTGCCCTGACGGATGCCGGTGGCATCCGCCGTCACGATCACATCCCCGTGCAGGTTCGGATACGCCCACACCGCCACCCCGGTGGATGCGGTGATCGACACCGACACCCCACCCGGCAGTGACAGCTCACGCTGCAGCACCTGGCTGGTGGCATCCAACACGGCAAACACACCACCAGCGGACAAACAAAGAACCCCGTCCAAGAGATTCTCTTGGACGGGGTTCGGAAACATTACTTTTGGTGGTCCTAAGCGAACAGCTTCCGAACCCTTCATCCCCTGTGAAGAACGCCCATGCATGGCTGATAGATCCGAATCGCCAGGAACGATATCGGGCGACTCCAGCGGCCTCACCGCGAAAGCAAGCGCAGGTTCGACTCAACGAGGCCCAGGAACTGGAGGTGATCGCTGCCTACCGCTCTGGCCTCACCGTCTACGAGGTGGGTGCGCGATTCGGGATCCACCGGACAACGGTGAGCGCAATCATGCGGCGTCAGGGGGTGAGAATGCGTCGTGCACCAAAACGGCCCTATCGTCTGCGAGCCCGCCTTCCCGAGTGAGTTTCTCCACCACGGCCAGCAGTGCTCTAGCTAGCTGGCGAATGCGCGAGGTAGCGGAAACTCTGAGGAGGCTCGACACCGAGTACTTTGCGGAGTGCCCCAAGGTGGCCGGAATAGGCCATCCCCCACCTCAAGCAACGTCGACTCGAGCGCGCCGTGCAAATATTCAGCGAGAGCATCTTGCGGCAGGGCCATCTCTGTGGAAACAGATCCCAAACTTCGCTTGAGTCGACTCTGGTCGCGCATCAACTAGCTCTGAACTTCGACAAGGATCTGACGCCTTTGCACCAGCAAGAGAATCGTTTGTTCGACAAGCACGAATCGAGCGTGCAAGAGCTATAGCTCTCGACCTCCTAGTAGCGGCGGTCGGCGCCGTCCCATTCGTCGTGTTGCTCGATGAGGACGTGCCCCGCGAGGCGGAGCAGTGCGGTGGGGTTGGGGAACGTGCCGACGACGTCGCTGCTACGCTTGATCTCCTTGTTGCCACGTTCCAGCGGGCTGGTGGACCAGATCTGACGCCAGTGCGCGTACGGGAGCGGCGCGAACGCGAGGAGGTCGTCACGGGCCGAATCGAGCATTCCGGCGACTTTCGGGTGGGAGCGGCCGAGCATGCGGACGACTTCGTCGAACTGGGCGTGGACGTGCTTCTTGTCGGGTTGCGCGAAGATCGTGCGGATGATCGAGGCGACCATCGGCCCGACGGTCTTCTGACTCGGTTTCTCCGACCTCGAAGCCGAGGACTTCCCTTCTGCCGTCAGCCGCGACGACGACGACTTGGGAGACGACTCGCCGGCCGACGCGGGCTTTGCAATAGGTCGCGTCGAGGAACACGTACGGGTAGCCGGTGTCGGCGAGGGGCCGGTCCCGGAACGCGGCGACGTCCTCGTCGAGGTTCGCGCAGATCCGTGAGACCTCGGACTTGCTGATCCCGGTGTCAGCGCCGAGCGCCTTCACCAGATCGTCAACCTTCCTCGTGGAGACGCCGTGGACTGATCGACCCGACGGCGCCGTTCCAGCAACGACGGGAAGAAGGACCCCGCCTTCAAATGACATGGTCCGCTTCCTATCCGGGTTCCGTCGCCGCGCCCGATCTACCCAGACAAATATGGGCATGAATACGACGAGCAAACCCAGGGCGATTCAGGTGGCATCCAACATCTGTGCCGTACGCATCGAAGAATCTGTCGAAGGAAAGAAACGGCTAAGTTCGAGCGAAAGCGAGCCACGAGGCGAAGAGGATCACAATCCCCAGAATCACCGCGAAAATTCCGAACATTCCGACGACTGAGGGCGTCGCTCCTTGAGCAGTCCGACGGCCCATCGATCCCAATTTCGCCTGCTGCTTCGCCGTATGCGTCGCGAATTTCGCTCGGTTCACAATGGTGAATATCCCGGCGACTATCGTTGCGGCCCCTACAACGAAGGGGAACCAGTCACTCATTAGAGACTCCAAATCCGTGGCCGCCAATCGACGCCGCGTTCACCATAATCCTTTTGTGTAGCTGACGCCCGCTCCGCAAATTGCCTCTGCCCCGACCGCGACACCGGCGCCCCCGAATACATTTCCCGATTCTCCCTCACCTATCTCAATATATCCTCCCCCTCTCGGGGTTGCGATAGTGCAGTTCGCTAGAAGCGCCCAGCCTGGTTTTGCGTTCCAGCCCAGCCCCAGCGAGCCGCCAATTCCAGCTTTCGGGCCAACCTGAGCGCCCAGCACTATGTCGAAATGGCTCTTTGAGATCGCAACGCCCACGTTCCCGCACGCGAAACTGCACCATTCCACTGAAATGTCCAGACTCAACTTGCTCAGGACGTCTTGGAACTGCGGCGGCAAACTAATCGGTCCGACAGGGTCTATCGGGTCAGGAGGTCGGGGTGGGTTGGACGGAGTCCGGCCATTGCTCAGCGGGATCCACGCCGCCTTCGCGGCGACGATCCCGGAACGTGCGGCAACGCGTTCGAAGTTGTCCGCGGTCATCTCGCCGGTCAGGTCCAGTTTGTTGATCGGATCCGCCGGGTAGTCGTACGAGTTGCTCACCCCGCCCTCGATGGGGTCGACGGACAGGAACCTGCCCAGCGCGGGCACGTACTGCCGCACCCCCATCTCGATGGTCGCCACGGAGCCTTGGTGTTCATACAGCTTCTTGTGCTGACCGACATACCCGTAGTCCGCCTCGCCGGGCGACATATCCGGAACCGCATCATCCGCCGTGACGGTACCAATATCCCCGGTCACCGGGTCGATAGGTTGCCCGAACGGGTCGATAGGCTGCCCGAACGGATCAAAACGTGCCCGGATTCCCTGACGGATGCCCGTGGCATCCGTGGTCAGGACGACCCGTTCCAGAGGCGTCTGGCGTCGAAGGAGCTGACGCTGCCGCCGCAGAGCGAGCTGTGGGTGGCGCGCCTCGGAACGGGAAGTGCTGTCGGCGATCGACTGGCACGTCTGGTGTCCTCAACGACAGGGATCGTCCGTGACCTCGCCGCTTGTCTGGAGCCACCCTTCGCTCGGAATCTCGATGGGCCCGCTACTGTCGAAAATCGAGCTCCAACTTGCTCCCTTTCCAACGCCTTCGAACTTGATCGAGATCGTGTTAACTTTCTCGAGATCCACTTGCTCGAAGTAGCCGTCGAGACCTTCGGTCGCAACTCCGGATTTGAGCACCGTTTCGGGAGCCACTTTCGCCTCCCCATGAAGATCTAGAAAGACTTGACGCCCCGTTTCGCCACTTGCCGCACCATAAATCTCGCGAACGTCGATGGGCTCGCATACCGCAACAAGAAGATCATTACCGGACCGCGAGAGAGAATTGGGTCCTCCGCCGAACCTCTCTGTGCAGCCAACTAGCGAGAGTGACACCGCGAGGACGAACACCAGCAATCTCATCTTCGCCATTCGTCGTCCCATTGACACGCCCAATAGCCGGAGCCTCTGAAGGCCTTCGCCTCGACCTCGTAGAGATTGTTGCATCCGCCGCCTCCGACTTGTGAGTAATTGCCGCTCATCACCGTGGATAGCAAGGTCATCGCAGTCCAATTCGCGAGGAATCCACCGCCATCCCGAGCCCATTGTTGGGCATGTACGGTCTCATGGTCGATGAAGGCCTGCGGAATGTCCTCGTAGTATCCCCCGGCGAACACCACGTCCCCGACGGTGAGGCCCTCCCCGGCCTTCATGCCGCGCATCCTCGCACAGACCCACACGAGGCTCGCTTGCTGACGACAATCCGCCGCGAACGAGTTCGCGACACCCAATGCGAGACCAGTAATCCAAGTATTCGCGTCCCGTCGCTCTTGATTGCTAATCGAAAGAGGAATCCACTCCGAAATCGCTTGAGCAGGGTTTTTCGCATAGACACGATCGAAATGGTCGGCGGTCATCTCGCCTGTTAGGTCGTACCCGTTGATCGGATCCCCCGGGTAGTCGTACGAGTTGCTCACCCCGCCCTCTACCGGGTCGACGGACAAGAACCGTCCCAGCGCGGGCACGTACTGCCGCACCCCCATCTCGATGGTCGCCACACTGCCTTGGTGTTCATACAGTTTCTTGTGCTGACCGACATACCCGTAGTCGGCATCGCCCGGCGAGATATCCGCAACCGCATCATCCGCTGTGGCGGTACCAATATCCCCGTTGGTCGGGTCGATGGGTTGCCCGAACGGGTCAAAACTTGCGCGGATGCCCTGACGGGTGCCCGTGGCATCCGCCGTCACGATCACATCACCGTGCAGGTTCGGATACGCCCACACCGCCACCCCAGTAGCTGCAGTGATCGACACCGACACCCCACCCGGAAGTGACAGCTCACGCTGAAGCACCTGGCTCGAACCATCCAACACGGCAAACAAACCACCCGCGGCGAAGCTGTACCTAAAGGTGGTGTCGTTGACCGTGCCCGGAGCATCCGTCACCCGCGACACCACCCGCCCCGTCACATCCCGCACATAGCTGACCGTGGTGCCATCCGTGAGTGTCGTCGTCATATGCCGGTCGGCCACGTCATACCCCAGAGCCTGGTCAGCCAACACGGTCGTGTTGCCGTGCACGTCATACACCAGCGAAGGCAATGGACCCACCGTCGACAGGGCACCACCCGCGACCGGGGACGCCCCCACCGGCGCATTCACCACACTGGTGGAGGTGAGGCGGTCGGCGTTGTCGTAGCAGTACGACACCGTCGACGGAGTACCACCATCCTTCGTGTCAGAGAAACCCGTACGGTTACCGTTCATCCCCGCCGCCGGATTCGCGCCGCACCCGCCGGTGGAGGCGTAGGTGTAGGTGAGGGTGTGGCGCGGGATGATGGCGGTGCTCAGTCGGCCAGCAGCGTCGTAGCTGTAGGTGGAGGTTTCGACGGTCGCACCGTCGGTGAGGGTGTTCTGGATGATCCGCCCCGACTGGGAGCGGATGACACTGTCGGTCACCGCCGCCTGCGCGGTGGTGCTTGCTGGGATGGTTTCGGTCCACGCATCCTCGGTGAGGGTGACATCATCGATGAGCAGGGAACCTGCCGCGGTGGTGCCGGTGGAGGTGTCCTGTAGTTGCAGGTCGTGGCTGGTCGCCGTCGCCGTGAACGGGTAGGTCAGCTTCGCCCACACCGGGGTCGTGGTGTAAGGGTCGGCAGCGGTCGGAGTGCTGTCACCGATACCGGCAACCCCGAGGGTGACAGTGTCGGTGATCGCCGACGTGTTAGCACTGGCCACCCACGCCTCAAGCGTGTACGTGTGCCCCACAGTCAAACCAGTGACCGTGCGGGTGGCGATCGCCGGATCGGTGGAAGTTTGCACGAGCGCTGCCGCCCCCGACCCGGTGTGGGCATCCGTGCTGGCGCTCACATTCGACCAGGAATCCAAGTCGGTCTCGAACCCGGTGCTGTAAGCAGTGGCTGCCGGGTGCTCGACCGTGGAACCGGGCACCGTGATATCCGGGAACGACCACGTGATCGAGTCGGTCGACCCGGTCACTCCCCTGCCGATCGCAGACAGGCTGGTGCCATTGAGATAAGACACCGACTGCAGCAGTTGATTACTTGCGTAAACAGGGTCGGCATAGGTGACACCGTCGAGTTTGACGAGTTCGACTTTGCCGTCGAGGTCATACTCGAACGCCTGCACCGACGCCACCCCACCGGGCGGGGTTGTCGACACCGAAGTGACCCGACCCGTCAACGCCGCGTAACTCGGGGTGGTGACCGTGTTCCACACATCGGTGTACGACACGGTGCGACCGAGCAGGTCGACGGTGGTGCTGATCCGGGACCCGTTCGGCGAGCCCGCAACCGCACCGTCCTCCACATAGGTGGCCAGCGGGTTGCCGCCGGAAGCGTAGTTGTAGGTGACCGTGCGTGCCGGGGATGCTCCGAAGGCGGAGAAGTAGCTAGTGCTGACCCGACCGCGTACATCGAAGGTGACACAGGACCAGGTGGTGTCGCCGGATCGTTTCGTGCCGACCGTGCGCCCGAACAGGTCATACACGTATTCGGTGACGATCGCAGTGCCTGTGGCGGGGGTTGGTCCGGTGCTGGATTTCAGGAACCCGTACTGGGGTGTGGTCGCGGGCAGCCCGCAGATCACGGAACCCAGTTGTTGGTTGTCGCCCCAGTAGGTGAAGGTCGAGCCTGCGGTGGTGGCGGGCTGGTCTTGGGCGACCGCGGCGGGAAGTCTCTTGGTGAGGCGACGCATCCAACCCTTGGGGTCACCGGTATAGAGACTGAGCTGGCCGGAGGTCACAACAGAGAGCAAGGCCATCTGTCCGGACCCGTTGGTGCTGCGGGGCCACACCACATCTTTCAGGCTCGTCCACCCGGAACCCAACAACGTGCCGGTGGCGTTAACCCCGCCGGTGCCGTCGCCGGCATGCACTTTGAGGGTGCCATCGGCAAGCAGACCCAGCAGGTCGGCTCGACCGTCGCCGGTGAAGTCGCCCACTCCGATCATGGTGGTGTAGCTCGAGTATCCGGTACCGATCGACGGGTAGGGGTAGGCGAAGCCGCCGGTGCCGTTGCCGCCATACAGGGTGAGCGCCCCGCTAGTGGAGACGGCGATCAGGTCGGATTTGTTGTCGCCGTTGAAATCACCAGGGGTGAGAACAGTTGTGAACGATTGCCAACCGGAACCCACCTGGTAGCTGGATCCCCACCCGCCGGTGCCGTTGCCGGGGTAGAGCTTCAGGGCACCGTCAGTTTGGATGGCGAGCAGGTCGACTTTGCCGTCACCGTTCCAGTCGCCGGGGGTGAGAACCTGTTTGAAGCCTGCCCACCCGGTACCGATCTGAACGCCGGTGCCGTAGCCGCCGTTGCCGTCACCGGGGAACAGCTTCAGGATTCCGTCGGTCTGGATTGCCATCAGATCCGACTTACCATCACCGTTGAAATCGCCCGGCGCGAGAACGGTCTTGTAGCCGCCCCAACCGGTGCTGACCGGCACACCGGAACCAGCCTGGAAGGCATCGATGGCACCGAGCGACTCGTAGGTGTTTTCGGTGCGAAGTGCCAGCCCGCCCGGGTCGACCGTGGTGGACAGGGCGGTGCGCATCCACGGTTGTGTTCCGTACCCGTTCTCGACGGTCATGGATGGCACGGCACTGCTGGAGTATCCGGTCGGCGCTGAATCGTCGGTGGTGGAGCTGACCGCAAGCCCATAGTCCGGCTTCAGTTGTGCCACCGGCACCGGAGCGTAGTCCGGGGCGCTGGGTGCCTTCCAATCCAGCCTCAGTCGTGCCGTGCCAGTGAAGTCCGCATATTCCAGACGGATGCGATGGCTTTGGCCGGCCGTTGTGGTGATGGGGATGCCCGTCGGGGAGCTTATGACGGTCGTGCTGGGGTTCCAGTTGTTCACCACGAGAAGGTCATCGACCCAGACTCGGGTGGCGTCATCCGAGAACGTGGCCAACGTGTAGGTTCCCGCTTCCGGGAAAGTGATCAGGCCGGTCATGCGCACAGAGAAGTTGTCGCTAACACCGAGCCCGTAGGGGCCCGCGGTGCCCCAGTCCTCGTCGACTGCACCGTCATCAATATCGACCGCCGCGGCCCCGGTCAGCCCAAGGCTGAACAGTTTGGGTTGGCCAGAGAGCTTCGCGTTCGTGTAGTACGCAGCATGCAGCCCGGTGAAGGTGTCGTAGGTGGTGGAACTGTGCGCTGGAGTAATCGGGCACGACGGTGTCGGGTCGAAGCAACTAGCTGGTGCCGGGCCGGTGGTATCGGTGAGGCGGTCCTGGTCATTGTAGGTCCTTGTCGTCACCAACCCCTGCGGGTCGGTGGTGGTAGCGATGGCATCCTTCGTCGTCCACGTTTGAGATGCCGTTACGCCCAGCGCACTGGTGGTGCTGGTCTGCCTCCACGCTGCGTCATAGGCGACGGTCATCACCGGCACACTCGCCCCGAGCGAGTCGACCATGCCGGCTGCGGTGACGACGGTGGTGCCGGATCCCTCGTTCTCGGTCTTCCCATAGTCGTAACTGTGTTGCGGACGTTCCACCGGTGCCACCCCGTCGGGGTCAGGCAACGTGACCGACGTGATGCGACCGATGCTGTCGTAGCTGATGGAGGTATGGTGCATCGCCTCCTCGGTGCCGGACGGTTGGGTGGCCAACCATTCCGTCACGCGGGGGTCAGTTATTTCGGCGATGCGCCCTTGACTGTTGTACACAAAGCTGACGATGCTCATGCCCGTCACGGTTGTGCCGGGGTCTTGGATGCGCACGAGTTGCCCGGTCGAGTTGTAGAACAGCTGGGTGGTGTCCTCCGTTCCCGGCACGTGCCCGGGATACACGATCCGACACAGCATCCCCACCGGAGCCGACGACATCCCCGAAGGCGTCTTACAAGCAGAACTTGCACTACCCGCATCTGCTGTTGTCAGCCCCAAGGATGTGTTGGTGATCAGGTCGCCGCCGTAGACGAACTGGACCTTCCGTTCGATGCTCGCCGGAGTCAACGAGACAGCGTCGGAGATTTTGTCGACCTGCCCGGTCGCCCGGTATGCCACCACCGGCGCCGCCGATTTCAGAGCGTCTGCCGCGCCGGTAATGCTGGCAACTTTGCCTTGCGTGTTGAATTGGTAGACGGTGCCGCTGTCGTCGGTGAGAACAACCTGACCCGACTTATCCAGCGACACAATGCCGTACTCGCCCCACGGTGCGGTGTATCCACCGTCGCTGTTCTTCGCATAGGTGTGCACACCCCCGCTGATGTCGGTGAGGATGATCGCGCTCTCCGTTATCCGCGCCGACGCGTAGACACTGCTGGCACCGGCGATCGCAGTCGACGTGGACCAGCCTTCCGGGAGGGTGCGGATCTCGGGCGAGAACCATTCCGACGGCACCGGCTTATCGTCAGCACCACTGGTGGAACCGCCCGGCGGCCGATACCACAAGTCCACCGACGCATCACCGGTGTCTTCGAAGTAGTCCAACTGGAATTTGTAAGGTGTTCCTGCGGTGATTGCTGTCGGTGTCGCCCACTGTTTCGTGGGGGACACGTCCCCGACAGTCCACGCGTTGAGCAGCACCGTGTTACTGGGCCCGAAAGTGAGTTTGACCCCGTTGTCTCGGGTGACACCAAACGTGTAGTTGCCCGACGGGTAACCGCTGCCGGTCGGAACCGTCAAATATCCGTTCCACCGGGCCAGGAACTTGTCGACAGGAACCGTGCCGATAGCTGGTGACTTGTCGCCCCAGTTGAAGCTGATCTGCGGGTCCGTACGCACCAGAACCGGGGTTTTTCCGGTCACATCATAAGTGGGAGTGCTCGTGCCGGGCGCGACCGCGTCGTAGTAGGAACCGATCAGACCGTGATAGCTCAGCGGAGTGCGCAAAGAGTTGTAGGTGAACGACAAGCCCATCGTGCCGCCCAGAGTGTTCACACTCGGGGACGCGAAACTGAGGTTCCCGTTGCCGTTGGCAAGGTTGACGCTCACGGCGCCGGCCTGATCGAACGGCGACGGCCCGGAAGCGCCCAGGCGCAGGTTCACCGTGAAGTGGTTCACAAACGCAGGCGCAGTGACATCCTTCCCGTCATACGTAGACACCGACCAGGTGTACGTTCCACCGTCCTGCAATACACCCTCGGGGATATCCGCCCACTCCGGCGTGGTCAGCCATCCGGAGGTTGCAATGGCACCCGACTGCCCGTCGCTACCCGTGCTCACCCGGAACTGATACTGGGGAGTGTCCCCATCAGTGGTCGTCACCGGGTCCACCGAGAACACCGGTACCAGTGTCGTGACCGTCTGGTTGTCCGCAGGCAACGCTCCGACCGCCGACGGTGCGGGAACCCGGGCCTGCTCGGTGAACGAGGTTGTTGAGTTCACGGTGCTGCACCGGACCGTGGTCTGATCCAGACGCCCCTCGGTCAGCGGATCCCGGACACAGCCCTGCCAGTAATACAGCTGCCCCGCCGTCAGCACCACACTGGACGGCAGTTGGAACTGCGGCCGAGGAGACCACGAACTCACAAAGGCGGGGGTGCCGCCGGTGCCCAGCGACGCGACGCTGTCGCCCACCTTGTACATGTATTCGAGTGCATCGCCAGGCTGGGTTGAGCTCACCTGGAACTTCGCACCCGTCGCCGCACCATTCACCGTCGAATACGGCGTCACCGCCGTCGGAGTGCTCGGCATGTTCTGCCAATACACATACAACGTCGTCGCAACACCCTTATAGCTATAGGTACCACCCTCGTTGCCCGTCATCACCAACGTGCCACCCGGAGCCGACTGCGCCGACCAATACGCCAAATACCACGCCAACGACCCGTGCGAAATATTGCCCAGGTCGGTCGCCCACTGACTCCCACCGAACGTCAACGGCGACATGGATGTGCCCGTGCAGCTATAACCCCAGCAGTTCGCAGAATAGAGCCCACCGGTAAACGTCCCGGAGCTGCCCGTGAGATAGTCGCCGTAAATCGCCGCGTTCAGGATCTGCTTGCCGAAGAACGCCGAGTAAGGATAGTGAATAACCGTGCGCCAATACCGGTTACCGGCAGACTCGGCCGTATTTCCCACCTGCACATAACTCGAACTCGTACCCCCATCAGACTTATACGCCTGAAAATTATCCGGACCCGAGTACCAATACGAGGGATCAACAAACACCGGATACTGTCGCGACGCATCATCAAGCCATGCCGCGCTGGCCATTGCCGTCAACCGCCACACATCCCCATACCGGGCAAACGACGTCGCCACCGGGAACGACGCATTCTCGCGTACACCCTCCACCCCCGAGGAATCCCACATCACCATCGCCGGGATGGTCAACACAACCTTGTTATCGGCATCCTTGAACCGGATCTCCCCACCCGGGCCCTGCACCAAAGTCAAACCCGGCGCCGAAATCTCCCATACCCAACGGTTATCCCCCGCGGCCGGAGCCGACTTAAGGACAATCGCTTCTTTGACCTTGCCCGCGTCGACGTTGTACGTCAGATCCGCATCATCAAAAACATTCGGGTACACAACCTCGTCAAACCACGCACCCGGATCCTGCGAATTCCGGACCTGACCCGCCGACGACGCAGCACCCAACAACGTAGTCGACACGGTGTAACCATCCCGCGTCACCGTGAAAGCACCACTCTCATCAGCACGCCTACCAAACTCCGGATGCAACGGATTGGCCTCCACACCCCAGGCCCCATTAGCCTCCGGTGAAAAGTTGGATGACAGCGTCGTCGACACGTCACGCCACTGACCATCCACCATCACATTGATCGGCTCAGCACCAACCTGCGTGACCATCCGATCCCCCAAATCGAACGTGTTCGTCCACTCCGTCTGATCAACCGGCGCCTGCGCCCCAGGCACAAAATCTAACGTTCCCCCCGGACTACCCCGATAACCCGCACCACGCACCACCACATCAGACTTCAGAACAGGCACATCCTGCTGAACCGAGAAATCACCCGACTGCGCGGGCAAAAACTCCGAATCCAAAGAAGCCGAAGCTAACACCGGCACATCCGCCGCCGACGGAGGCACAACCTCCGCAGCCACAGCAGGAACAGGCGTCAACAGCGTCGCCACCAAAACACCCGCAACCATCGCAGCAGAAACCGCGTTGCGCACAGCCAACAAGCTCATCAAAGCTCCCAGACGCCACCGCCAGACCGGCCACGCAGGGGGTCAAACATGAGCCGAGATCAGTGAGCGACAACAACCTATCGGGAAACTCACGGGAACACCACAGCCAACTTGAGGCAACAGCGGATCCACGACGGCCCCGGCCTCGACGCGTGGGGGCGACCCTCGACAAAGCCCCCCTTTGGCGTGAGGCCCGTCAACGCGAAGGGACACACAAAGAACCCCGTCCAAGAGATTCTCTTGGACGCGGTTTGGAAACACTACTGCTGGTGATCCAAGGGGTCCGAACCCTTCGACCCCGATGAAGAACGCGCACTCCTGGCTTGTTGACCCGAATCGGCGGAAGCGGGATATCGCCCCTCCCCCAGCCTCGTCACGAAAGCAGGTGCAGGTTCGACTCGACGCGAAGGAGGAGCTCGAGGTGATCGCTGCTTACCTTTCCGGGCTGACCGTCTACGAAATAGGCGCCAGGTTCGGGATCCACCGCACCACAGTGAGCGCCATCATGCAGCGTCACGGCGTGATGATGCGTCGGGCGCCGAAGCGGCCGTATCAGCTGCGGACTCCTCCTACCGATTGAGCTAGCTAGGCTGGCGCATGTTCACTTCGGCCTGTCAGCCGCCGCACCGCGTCTCCTACGAGGTCCGGATTGCTTCTAGCTGTTCCGGCGCGAGGTAGCGAAAACTCTGCGGAGGCTCGACGCCTAGTACTTTACGGAGCGCCCCAAGGGTGACCGGAATAGGCCAGGTCTCCGGGTTCTCCACCTCAAGTAACGTCGATTCGAGTGCACCGTGCAGATATTCGGCGAGAGCATCTTGGGGCAGGGCTATCTCCATGGAGTACAACTCCCAAACTTCGCTTGAGTCGACTCTGGTCATCTGTTTCAGACGAACCGTGCCAAGGACGGCACGCTCCGGCGAGCTTGAGTAGAGCACGATGACGGTGCCTGCTGGCACCTCAGGGAACTTTCGGCGCACCTCGACTGTCTTCCGGCCCTCGAGAATCGCGCGAGCAAAACGCGGCTTCACGGAAAGAAACAACACTTTGGTCATCGCGACTCATATCCCGGCTGCAACCTGAGTATTTCGTCGAAGAGACCGGGTGCAGCGGCACGTGTCGTCAGCAATGGAGGGTTCACCTTGTACTTCTTGAGAATTTCGTCGAGGGTGCGTCGACCTACCGGAGCATCCAGAATGTGAGTGTCCTCGAATCGAAGCACCTGCACTTTGTCCTTGCGGGAACGCGCCCTGATCTCACGTTCCTTCAAAACTCCGAACGAACGATACTGCTCAACGGCATCGTCGACTCCGATGACGGCGCAGTCCACGATACGGGAGTGTGCTACTAGTGCACGTACGGCAGTCGCTTCCTTCGCGCCATCGTCCTTAGTCACGTACCAAAGTGCGCGAGCAGGCAAAGACCAGTTTCTGATCGTCGGAGCTCCGAAGTACACGAACTCACGGGCGAGGCCAAGTGCTTGTTTGTCTCGGCCTTGCAGAAGCGTGTCGTTGTAGCCGATCAGACCTCGTGCGTAGGTGGGTTGGATTGGGATCACCCACAGCGGTACGTCGCGATCCAGGATCAGCTGCGGCCAGTTCATCCGCTCATAGCCAGCTACTTCTTCCGCAGAAGTGAGCTCTGCCGTGAGCGCATCATCGGGGCGGCTAGCTATCGCCACCGACAACGTAGTGCTGTCGAAGCCGTCGGCTTCAAGTGCGGTTCTGAGCATTGGGGCTAGGGACGGCTCTTTCACGGTGATTGACGTCGCGCGCCCTGCGAGGGCCAACGCGCGAATGTGGCGAATTAGCTGGAAAGCGATGGTTGAGCCGAGCCTCCCTCTTCCGACTCTGATGGTAGAAACAGTCATCACGTCCCCGCTGACGTCAGTACCAAGTAGCGCCCAGCGTCGACCGCGCTCATCAGCGAGCATTTCAAGACGCGAGGTGGCCGGCTTCGCCAAGATCGCTTGCAGTTGCTTGCGAAAGAAAGTTGCCTTTTCCCCGCCGACGTAATCGAGGAACGCTTCCTCCACTGTCGGATCACTGGCGGCAATTCGATGCCAGCTAAGCCCAACGGATTCAAGCAGGTCCGACCGGAATTCACTCAGGGCAGAAGGAGGGATCAGCCGCTGTAGCAACTGAACCGGCCGTACAACTTCTATACCGTGCTCAGATTGAATCCAGTCGCGGGTGGCCTCGAGCAGGACCTGATCGCGGGTCACAAAATAGTCGGCGCCCGCGAGAATTGCGTCGGCGAGATGCTTGGCGTCATTAAACAAACTGCTGTCCCTGCGGACCGCATCTGGAGGCATCTGTGCGACGAGCGCGTCCGCGAGACTTCGCATGCCGCTGCCCCGTCGAACCGGCACCAGCTCACCCAGGCCGCTTTGGATGCGCTTGCGCTCAGCCTCCGGGGTGAACCCGTTAACGTCCACGCTGACCTCTGGCGACACCGATAGTTCCAGCAACCCGACGACCCAGTCCTCGGTGAGGCCGAGCGACTCCTGCCGGTCGTGGCGGTCGACAGCATCCGACGAATAGAGGTCGATGACGACGTTGGAGTCTAGGACGGCTAGCGGTAGTGACGAGGCGTAGAGCGCCTCCTCCAATAGATCTAGCTGGCCGATCCGGCGGGTCCAGATTGTCAGCGTGGATCCCTTACGAGCTCGTCCCGGTCGTTCGTTAGATGGCGTCATATCAAGCGATCGCCAGAAGTCGTCAATACCGTAGTCGGACCGGCAATGTGCCGTAATAGTCGAACGCTCTGGATTCGATGCCACCGCGAACTCGACCATTGATCGCGCCAGGCCAAGGCCTCTTGTGTCCGGGTTCACGCATACGTGCACAAGCTTCAAAGTGTGATGCCGAGGTGTGCCGTAGAGCACGTAGCCCTCGATCTCGCCGTCGACGATACCTAGCACCAAGTGCCCGAGTCGGCCAGCCTCCTCGAAAGCCGCGAACGGGAGATGGCCGAGGGTCGCCTTGCTCCCTCGATGCAAGCTGATCACCCTACTGAACTCAGCCGCGGCCATCACGCCGTCAGAGTCCCACGCACGGGCGACAACCGTCGGGGAAGCTCGCACCATAGAAACCTCCGCTCGACATCAGTCTGGCAGCACACGACACATCAGCACGGCGAGTGGCCGAAGCCTGACGATTAGGAGAGCTTCATATTCTTGATCTCGTAAGCCACACCCTCGATCACGCTGCGGATTTGCACGAGCGGGTCGGCGATGGCGAGCGCGCGACGCCAGAAGCCGATTTCGAGAGTGAAGGTCTCGTTGAACTCATGACCGTCAGCGTCGGTGTAGCTTGCGGTGACATTCCATGAAGGCCACTGCAGTGGATCTTCGCTGCCCATGATGTCGCCAGCCTCGTCCAGGTAGTATCTCAACGGCTTGACGTGCGTGAGTTGCTTGATGGCAGTGTCACCGTTCATCACCCGGTTCAGCTCCTCGATCGCTGATTTCCAGCCGAGATTGTCGGGCTCCTTGGACGGTGCGAATGGGTGATCGACCTTCAGACGAAGGTTCTTTGCGGGCGTACGGCCGACGTTCTCAATCAGGACGTTCAACAAAGACCCGCTGACGCTCCCTGTCCTGTGCATGGTCGGCATTAGCTCGAAGTCAACGACCACATATGGCCGCGTCAATGCGACGTTCGAATGGGTCATAGCGTCGTTTGAAGACGCCAGCAGCTTGTTCGAACGAATCAACTCTGCGAGTTGGGATCTGGCGATTAGCAGGGCGATGAGGGCTGCAATCGCCGCCAGCACAGTTCCTACGCCTTGCACGGCCGCCCAGAAGCCTTGACTCTGGTTCCATGTCGCTAGCCAGTCGATTAGGTCGTTTCCCGCTGACCTCAGTAAAGCGGACGCGTCCAATAGAACTCCTGTCTCAAGTCTGGGTGCATTACGTATTCGAAGCCGATGGACCGTTGCCAGGCGATCACCAAGGCGCACAGATCACTGAGCACTGAGGCAATGCTGTCCACCGACATCGGCTCATCAGCCGGGCTGAGACGATGGAGTGTTAATACCCACGCGTTCCAGACGTCTTCGAGGTACTCGTCCCATCCCTCCGGGATTTGGTCGGGTCGGGGTACGACCCCTGCCGCCGGAGGGGCGAGCTCAGCGGCCAGATAGGCCATGACGCGAACAAGCGAGTTCGACGCCTCCATAGTCTGGATCACAGACGCGTCAATGTCAGTCCTCCACGTCGCGTGAGCCGAGTTGGCTTCGGACCGTAGGTGTGCGATTGCGCTGCCAATGTGGTTGACCTGCAACATGGGATTCGGAGCACGCCTCGCCATCAACTCAATACGAAAGTCATCCATGTGGGCTGCAAGGTGCTTCCGCCAGGACCGATGGATGGTGTCGCCCGCGGCTAGATCCTCATATGCACCCGAATCCTCGCCGCGAATATGGAGAGCGGCATGACCAGCCTCGTGGAGCGCCAGATGACGGCCCACCTTCATTGCATCTTCGACGAGCTCCTCTGCAGATTCGAACTCGTGATCGGCGGCGAACAGCGCCTCCGCGGAGACAATAAATGCGAACTCTCCGTCTCCAAGATTAATGGTGCGCGCACCCACCTGCCCAGACCCGCGTTCTAGTTTGTAGGGGTCGTCGTCGGCACGCGCTTCATGTTCGTTCACGCTCTGTATCAGGTCGCCCGTGATGATCAGTTTCGAGGCGCTTGGATCAGGGACAACCGAGAGGATTTCTGAGGCCATTTGATTCGCGAGCTCGAGCTCATTGAGGATTCGAGTTAGCGCGCCAGCCATCGCCTCGTCCAGCACCTCAAAATGCTCGAGATAGGTCTGATACGCCGGCTCGGTTGCATGCGTGTCCGTCACAAGCCAAGACCCTAGTGCTCCGGACCGACGCCAGAGGCGTGGGTCCGATCTGCGATTGACAGCAACGTCGCTCCTATCCGGTCGAAAAGATTCATCACTCACGAGCGGGCGTCACACCGCGTCGGGCCGACAGGAGCGCAACATCCTTTTGCTGCTTGGTCGTCGACTTGAGGTTGCTCAGTACGGCCAACTGTGTTTCCGGCGTCCAGAAGATCCGCAGCCGATCACGGGTCCGCGTTATTGCCGTATAGAAGATGTTGTGCGTGACGTCATCCTCGTTCGCGTCGGTGATCACGATCTTGACCGAGTCATATTCCAGGCCCTGAGCCTTGTGGATCGAGACCGCATACGCGACCTGGAACGGAACCACCGTGTTGTCCACCTCGTCGTCATCATCAGTACTTGGGCGGTTGTACACGCTGAACTGCACAGTCGAGTCGCCGACGTACTTGAGGTCTACCCCGTCCACGTCCAACTCGGTCACCGGTCTGTCGAGCCAAACATCGAACTGGACACGGTCATCGAATAGCTGCACGTCCTCGATTCGTCCCTTGAGGTTGTTGTAGATGAGGGGCCGAAACCGACCGGACTCATTGAAGAGCACGGGGTCGCCCACCTTATACGTCGAGACGCCCCAGACGGCCGACTTGCCACCATTGCTGCTCTGCAGGAACCGGTTAACATTGTTGATCCCGTAGAGACCGTCGTAGTTCAAGCAGAGGATTATCTCGTCCTCGCCTTGAGGCTCGAACAACGAAGGGTCTAGGACCGCCGAGTAGCCGTTCCGTGCAATGGTCTCCTCAATACCGTCGTCGAGGTGACGCACCTTGTCCCAAAGGTTGAGGAGTTCGACGTTCTTGGTACGGTGTGGCTTCACTAGCTCGGTGACAGATGCTGCTGGCACAAAAGCGCGCGCGATATTGAACCAGTTGCCGAACTGAATCGCCTCGATCTGGTAGATGTCGCCGACGAGCACCAGGAGCTTGAACGAAGTAGATTCAAGGATCTTGATCATGTCGGCGTTACTAACGGTGCTGCACTCGTCGATCACGAGAACGTCATAGTCGGGCCGCACAGCACGACCGATCTGGCTCGAGATGGTACGGAATTCTGTGTTGGGTGCCGACACCTTGCGCTCGAGGTTGGCTTTCGCCGGGTTGGTATGCGCCAGCAGCAGTTTCGGGTTGCCCGCAAAATAGTTCGCGATGTAGTTGACCATCGTCGACTTTCCTGTGCCTGCGGCGCCGTATATCAGGGCAACTCGCGAGGAGATGAAGAGCGCCTTCAGGGCGTCCTTCTTCCCGTCGTCGTCGATAAGAAGCTTGGTTTCATCCAACCAGCGCGTCATGGCGTCTGCGTACCCCTTAACGCCACCCTGCGCGCGCTCCTGCAGCTTCTCCAAAATCGCCACCGTCCCGTCCTCGTGCTCACGGAGGAACAGATGCCCCTTGTCCTTCAGTAGCTGACGGCCAGGGTGATTGCGGTGCACGAGCGAGTTGTACGTCTCCTTGAGATCGTCAAGCTCGTCGAAATGCGCCACGTCCTCCAACGGCGTATAGAGCATGCCGCGGCGGTTGACGTTGTTCTTCACTCGGCGGACAAGAAGCTCATGCATCCGCTCGCTAGGGTCGATGCTCGCCACGAGGTCCCAGAAACGCGGGTTGTGTTTCGCAGGGGACGTGCAGAAGGGCATCACGTCAAATGGCTTGGAGCTGCGCGAGAGGCGCAAGCCCGACAGAATGCGAAGTCTCTCAGGTTCGAACTGAAATTTAATGAGCCGGTTGTTCATCTCGAGCATGAGGTAGCGGAGGACGTTTTGGCCGTCCTTCTTCGCGCGGATGATCTCCCGCGCGGCGTCGAGAGCCGGGCGAATGACGGGGCGCTGAGTCCGAGCCACGATGTAGTCCATGGTTCGCGCATAGTTCGAGTCCGACATGTCCATCAGGTCGAGGAGGCTCCCCGACGTGTCCGTGAGGTACTTCATGAGTCGGGTGTACTCCGGGCCACGAACGTCGACCCGAACGACCTGCCCGAAGATCCGCGCGAAGTTTTCGAGCTCGCAGGGGCGGATCGACACCGACCATTCCGTGATGATCGTAATCGGCATGACTTGCCCCAGGATGTCGATTGAGTCGTGTACCAAGGTGAGGTTGGCCGCGTACTTGTCGGTCAGGTCAATGTCGGTGAACGCGATAATGCGGTCGGACTTTGCCAGCCGGTCGCTGATGTTGGTGAACGTGACTTCGTAGAGAATTCGCCCGCCCGTGATGAACGGACGCGACTTCTTCACGTAGTAGCGGTCCCTTCGCGCCGGTGACGAAAGGAGCAGACGATTAGCGTCGATCCTCTGAGCGATCTTCTCGTAGTAGACGCTGAGCGACGGGTCGAGATCGACCGGGAACTTCTCCAGATTCCCGAGCAGCTCCAGGCCAAGCTCATCCTTCAGGAGAGCTCTCGTGCGCAGGAGGTGTTCGAAGTACTTCAACATCAGTCGCTCAGAGGCGTCGCCCTCAAGGGTGTAGTGCGAGGCGCTCATCTGCAGGAGCTTGTGGAAGCGGTAGAGGAAGCTGATCCTCTTGTTCTGCATCCCTGCCCATCCGATAGCAGCGCCGGTGAGGTCGTAGTCGAAAACCACATCGCCGTTCCCTCGATGAAGTCGCACCGCCACAGCTTCCATCAGGTTGCGAAGTTGCGAAAGTAGGTTCTGAGCGAGGAGAGCGCGGTCCTCGGAGAGCGCGTCGATGTTGTCTGAGATGTTGGTCGCGGCCGCGCGGATCTGATCTTCAGGAGTAGCCATGACTGGGTGCCCTAGACCGTGAAGTTCGTCCACGAGCTGTGCTCGTAGTCATAGAGGGACACGCTCTTGCCGTTGACCTTCGCCGTGAAGTGTGAGGAGGTGTCGTAGTCGTAACCGGAGAAGTCTCCCTTGCTCTTGTACTTGAGGGAGACGTGGGCACCGTTGCCATAGTGGTACAGATTGAAGCTTCCGCCGCTCCCACTGCCGCTCAGGTAGCACGACTGGTCGTAGTCGTACACATTGACAGTGGACGGCGTGACCGTGCCGCTCATGGACGTGTGGTTCGACGTTGAATAGTCGTAGATGTGACCAGCCGTCTTCCCCGACTCGAGTCGTGCAGCAACGTACGCGATCGCTCGTGCGGTGTGCTTCTTCATCCTGGTGCCCTACACGTTCTCGTTGATCCAGGTCCAGCTCGTCTTCTTGAGCCATCCCTGCCGTGCCGAGGTGGTGATGTCCACGACGAAGAAGTAGTCGCTGGAATCGAAGGTCGGCTTGAGGACGTCATATGCAGAGCTGCGTGTATGCGTCGTGGTGACGATCCAGGTGGACTCGAGCGGGTGAAGCCACGCTCCTCCGAGCCCTTTGATGGCCTTGTGGACAGCTTCGTAGTCCTGACTGGGACGATTGAGGTCGTATGTAATGAGCAGCGCGCTCATGAGTTACTCCTTACTGTGACTAGGGTCACGTGCTAGATGTTCTCTCTCCAGAAGGAGAGGAGGCTCGGACGAACCCGTTGATACTGGGCCAACTGTCTTGTCGGCTACCGCGACTTCGGGTTGCGGTACTGCGGAGGCGGTGACCGACTTTGCCGGTCACCGCCCGGGATACCTATCCCTTGCCGAGCGTCTTGCCGGCCTGCGACTTGGCAGACGAACTCGACGAGTTCGACGCGAGGGTCGCACCCGCCTTCGAGAGCGCAGCCTTCGAGGGTTTCGCCACGATCGGCGCTCCTTTCTTCAATAGAAGGAAAGGACAGATGCACGGAACTGACGATGAATCCAGTTTTCCGTAAGGCCCACGGAGGCCTTAGAGTCGAAGTGTCTTCCTACAGACACACAAGGACCCTGATCTGCCCGAAGAGCCTCGCTCGACGGATCGATCGGGGCCTTCGTCTTTAGTTGTCAAATCCTCGGTCAAGCCGAGAACACCATGCTATCGGATCAGAAGAGTATTTCTGCGAGAAACACCCAAATCTGGGCTTTAAATCGCTAGTGTTGGGGTGCCGAAGGGGAAATAGATGCTGCTTGCTTTCAAACTGAGAAACTTCCGTTCGTTCTTAGACGAACAGGTCCTTCATTTGGTCCACTCCCCCCGAGAAAGCTCCGAGGGCATGCTCCATCCGGAGATACTCCCTGCTCTCGCAGTCCTGGGCGCCAACGCTTCGGGGAAATCCAATCTCCTACGCGCGATTGAGCTCATGTTCGACATGATCCGCAATTCAGCCGCCCACCCAACCGAGAACCTCCCCTACCAACCGTTCCTACTAGGCAGCGGAGATCCTGGCCCGACGCTGTTCGAAACTTCGGTGCAATTCGACGGCGTTCGCTACGACTACGGATTCGAGTACGACGCCGAGCGCATTCTGAGCGAGTGGCTCTATTCATCACCGCATGGCAGGCAACGAACGATCTTCGAGCGCGGTCTCGGAGAAGAGTGGTACTTCGGGGATTCTCTAAGGGGCGGAACGCAGGCGCTCGCCGAGGCTACCCGCGACAACGCACTCTTCTTGTCGACCGCGCGATTGGTAAATCACAAAGTGCTGTCCGAACTGCAAGAGCAATTCGGCACTCTAGTTCGAGTACTCCGATCCGACTCAATAGACCGAACGTTGCAGGTCACGCTGGAGTCGCTCTCCCGCGACCCAAAGCGGCGCGACGACGTCGCAAAGCTCCTCCGCCGAGCAGACCTAGGAATCGCATCCCTATCTATTGACGAAGGCGGCATCCCTCCCGTGGTGCAAGAGGCCACAAAACGCTTCTACGAGACCATGATGCCCGAGGCCTCGCCCGAAGAAATCCAGGCCCAGGTGCTGCTATCGATCCTTCGGCCGAACCTCACTCACAGCGGAGAGGACGGCGCGGCGGTCGGGATTCCTTTCGAGTGGGAATCTGTCGGCACGCGCAATCTTCTCGCCATACTTGGTCCAATCCTGGATCGGCTTTCGACCGGCGGCGTTTTAGTCGTCGATGAACTCGACACGAGTCTCCACCCAAGGCTGGTATCCGAGCTTGTAAAGCTCTTTATCTCGCCCAAGACGAATCCGCATCAAGCCCAACTCCTCTTGTCCACACACGACGTGACGGTCATGATGAACGTCAATGGGTACGGTGCGCTAGAGCGCGATGAGCTTTGGCTGGTCGAGAAGGATCGGCAGGGTCGCAGCGAGGTGTACTCAATCTGGCGCTACAAGCCCCGCAAGGACGAGGTCTACAGCCGCAACTATCTGATGGGGCGTTACGGGGGCCTTCCTCGAATGGACGAAACAAACTTTGTCGACATCCTGAGTGAAACCGATCCCGACCTCGTGGATCTCCTTAGCATCGACGGCGCGGGCACCGATGCCGAACCGAAACAGGATTGACCTTCGGCGGACCGCCGCCCACCTCGAGCAGAAGAAGCTCTTTCTCATCCTCCACGAGCCCGGCACTCTCGGCGAGTACCTCGCGTGGATGCGACGGCTGCTCGAGCACAACAACGCCGACCTTGAACCGATGGAATCGGGGCCGGCGATAGCTGAGGTGCAACGAGCAATTGTGATGCGCGCGACTGCTCGTAAGAAGAACGCCGACTACAACGAGGTATGGTGCGCGTTCAATAGGTCGGAGCGAGCCGACCTGAACGAGGCCAAGGCACTGGCCGAATCCAAAGGAATCCGACTGACGATCTGCGACCCAAACGTCGACCTCTGGTTCCTCCTGCACTTCGAAGACGTTTCGGCGCCGCAGCCGGAAGCCGAGCTCGCGCGCAGATTGGCTTCGCACTTCGACAAGGACCTCACTTCCCTTCGGCATCAGGAGAATCGGCTATTCGGGAAGTACGACGTAGCGCGAGACAGAGCGATCACCATCGGAACTGAGAGTCCGGGTTCGGACCTGCATCGGCTCATCGATGCTATGCGAGCTTCCAAAATGGCCTTCATGGGCCATTCGGATACGCCCAAGCTGTAGCCACTCTGCTACATATACTTTTCCAAGCGCGACCGGAAGCTCTGGTGTAGACGCTCAGCTCGGCCCCCTCATGCAAGACTTTGAGGGCCGCGTATCCTGCTTTTCAGCGCTGATCACTGTGATGCGTGTGACGCTACTACCGCGCGCTAGGCACGTGCCTCACAAGCGCCCTTGCAGAGGCTCCAATACGGCGGAGCCTGTCCGCACTTGGTCGAACGGTGTGCTCCCACGCCCCGAGATAGACGACATCGCTCCCGCCAAAGGTGCGCTTGAAGCGGCTGAACCCCGCCCAAGGGTGGTCTGTCAGGGCTTGCGGGGAGACGCCGTAGAGATCAAGTTCGCTGAGACCTTTGTCCTTGGCGTCCCGCATGGCCGTCGCAAGAATGGCGGTCCCGGCGTTGAGCGAGCGGAAGGTACCCGCCGCGCCGGCATGGGCGTAGTAGCGGCGCACTGGGTCGTCGTAGAAGAGGGCGGCAGCAATCGGCGTGCGGTCAAGCTCAGCGATGTACAGCTTGCCGTCCCCGCGGGGAAGGAACGTGTGTGCCTGGGCGCTCAGGTAGCTCCGTGGATGGAGGCGCATGCTCGTTCGATGCGACACTTCATCGAGGAAGCCGAGGAGCACCTCGATTTCGCCTGGGTCATCGCTCGCGCGCACTCGGATCCCGCGTCGGTCGAACTGAGTCGCCGCTCGACGCGTCTGCTGGCTCATCCGTCCGACGATCGCGTCCCAGTCCGACCGAAGATCGACACGGTTGGTAAGCGAGGGCTGTACCTGCTGCGTACGTCGGCCGCCGAACGCAAGGACTTCCTCGCGAGTGACAACCCCGATCGGCTCGACCCGAACATACATCGCACCGACGTTCCTTCCATGGTGGATGAGCGACGCTGCGGCATCAGCGTAGGCGTTCTCTCTCGTGACCACAGGACCATACGGGACATAAAGACGAGAGCCGAAGCGACCATGCTCGAGGATCGCCATCCAACGCCACCCCTCCCCCGCGTCCTCGACAACCGTTCTTCCTCGCGCTCGTTGAAAGCGTGCCCACGCCTCGGACTGCAGGAAGTGGGTAACGTCGCGCGCTGGGGACTCGAGCAGCTGGCTCAAGCGCGCCCGCCAAATCCGCTACGGACGTGGCGATGGGTCGCGGTGCAGCGCAACGTGCGACCCCCTAGAACGGTAACGGCGCTCCTGCCACCAAAACCTGGGGCGGAGGGGAAGGGCTCCCGAACGGACTTTACCAATTTTTATTGGTTCTTACCAACTCTTATTGCGCACAGGCTGGATTAATGGTTTCGGGGCCCGCTGCAAGCGCCAAATGGCCCGAATTTGCCCAAGAGTTGGGGCTGAATCTGAGGCGGGCGCGGCACGCCAAAGACCTGACACAAGAGCAAATGGCTGAACTGGTCGGGATCTCGCTGTACGCATACCAGCAGTACGAGCGCGGTGCCTCAACCAAGGGCGGTACCGCCACCAACCCGCGTCTCGCGACGCTTCTCGCGATCTGCCAGGCGCTTGGGACGCCAATCCATGATGTCCTTCCGGACGTACCGCCTCTGATCGCGTCCCACCTCGGCAGGTAGTCGGGCGCGCGAACCCCTCGCATCCGCCGACCTTGATATGCGCCGCGTCGCAACATAGCGACCGGACGGTTGACTCTCCCGCCCCTTCGAGTTTCACTCGGAGAGCGCCTTGAGAGCTCCAGAGCACTCGGCGCGGGTGTCGGGCTCTGGCTCACGCACTCCTTGATGACCTGCGGCTTCTGTTGGGGAATCCAATCGGGATTCGCCGGCCGCACCCCATCAAGGAGGAAGCTCAGCCATGAGCGAAACGACACCACCCAGCTACTCCCAGACCTACGGTCAGGTGAAGACCTTGGCCGTCCGGGTGTCGGAGGATCTGCGAGCGCAGTTGGACATCATTGCCCAGCTCAACGACCGCACGGTCACCGAAGAGATCCGGCTCGCTTTGGAGGCATGGATCGAGAAGAGCAAGTCCGACCCGAGCGTGCTGAAGCGCGCCGAGTCGGTCCGAGCAGAGATCGAGCGCGAGGCGACCACCAAGCGCAACGCGATCTCGGCGATCTTCGACGGAGCCACCGCCAAACCGAAGACGCCGACGCGTTCGTCGGCGGCGAAGGAGGGTAGCTGACGGTCACACCGGCTGATCCTGGCGGCTCGAGGCATCTGCTTCGCCGCCAGGATCGCCGCAGCAACCATGACCGCGAGAGAGGTTCGCGTGGCGGGAACTCTCCAGCCGAGTACGGCTGGAGTGACCCCTCACGAAAGGAAGCACTCCATTGGTCACAGGCATCGTGATCCCTCACGACATCACCAAGGCACTACAGAAGGTCGAGTTCCAGAACCTGGCCGACTACCAAGCGGCAGTCGGCGGCTACATCGAGACGATCCAGCTCGATGATCACCCGCTGCTGATCGTCGCCAACGAAGAAGGCAAGATTGGGCGCCTGCCGCTGAATGAGCGTGCGACGTGCTTGTGGTGGCTCCTGAACCCGGCCGGACTTGGCGGCGATGAACTCGTCGGCGATGTTGTGCTGCTGGGGCCGATCAAGCGCGGCGAGATCACCAGCGCGCCGGAAAAGATCGTCGCCCTGATCCTGGAGTCGAAGCGATTCCAGGTCCAGGTGCGGCTCAGCCAGGAGTTCGACACATGGGTCCCGATCGGGAAGCTCGTCGACGACTTCTTCGAAGCCACGCTCCGTGCGCTTCGCCTGATGGAGGTCTGGAGCCCTCCCGGCGATGTGAATGTGGTTGCCAGCGAGTGACTAACTCCCCCACCCGATTCGGGTGGGGGCCTTTTCATGCAGATCAGGAGCTGTGGATAACCACCGGCGTGGTCGGCTCTGGGTATCTACCTTGCTGGGATGGAGCTACTCGAACTGGTGGTCTGTGAGTGCGGCACGCGAATGGCGTACTGGTATGTCCAAAGCCCGTGGGGCCCGGCACGATTGGTGAGCTGCAAGCGGTGCGACGAGCGATAGCTGCAGTCGACGCATGAGCCCCGATCGCAGGCCACAGCGATATCTGCCCGCTTGCCTAGGAATCGCAGCCAAGAAATGCTCGTCGACTGGACCAACGGGCGCGCAACAATCCTCGGTAGGCCTCAGTCGGCCCAGGCTTCGACATCATCGCGGTGCCCAATCTTGATTCGCCGCGCGACATGTGGTGAAATAGTGGTGGTTAAGTGGTGATCGATTGGGGTGATGGTGGCGCTCTCGCACGATGATGTCGTTGCCTCTCTCAAGCGATTGATCCGTGTCGGGTTACCGAGCCGCAGCTCGGGGTCCGACCTCTTCAATCTTCCAGGCGTTCGCGGCCGCGCCCGCTCAAGTGAGCCAGAGGATCTGTCGGTGTCTCTCGATGACCTCATCCGAGAGAAGCTCTCGAGGCTAGACGTACCTCGGTTGCGTCCTGCGGCTGCCGCGCTGTTTGGTCTGGACACAGCTACCGCCGGGACTCCCCTGATGAGCCGACGAGAAGTAGCCGCTGGTCGCTCGGGCTACGAGGCGAACCATTTCCGAAAAGGAGTCGAGCCTCGAATAATCGACTCGCTCGCTTGGTCCCTTCAAGTAGACAGTCAAGAACTCGAACGTTTGCTTCCACCGCAACCATCTTTGGGTCCGATATCCCGCTCGATCGAGGCGGACCTCTTCGCTTGGGAGGCCGCCGCTCATGAGCAACTTAGCTCGGAGCTTTGGGCAGCCCTCTACGCCCTTCGAGCTTCGATCCTCGAGCTCAGATCCTCGCAAAGCATGGAAAGTGTTGCCTCCGATGCTCTGAGCATCGCGGACCCAGTATTGGAGCGAGCGGCCAGCCTCATACGTTTAGTGCAGGTTTACGAGGCATCGTATTCGACCTCAGCCCTCACCTCCACAGGGAGTTTGGACCTGCGACGGATCCTCGAGCTTGCTGGGTTGGATCGTCCGGTCAGTGATTCGCAGCTGTTCGCGCTAGCTGACAAAGCACAGAGTCCAAGCGCGCGCGAGCATATTCGGGAGCTACTGACTCCCTTACCGGCCAGATCCACCGATAGAGATTCTTAGGAAGAAGAGACGCATGTCTGCAAGTTCGACAGCTACGGGGCCAGCGAAGCGATTCGCCATTACTGGCGGACCCGGCGCGGGGAAGGAGGCGGTGTTCGACATTCTTCGGGAAATGGGGCTGCCATGCTCCGAAGGCGAGTCCGCACGTGAGGTCTACCGTCAGCACCGAGAGCGGCTTGGTCGCCACCTCGAAGTTGGTGATAGACGCGAATACTCGGCCGAGGTTCTGGCCGTATTCATCGATGAGTTCTCCCGTCACAAACATGGGATTCGTTTTTACAATCGAGGCATCCCCGATGGGTTCGGATGGGACGCTTTCTTCGGGCTAAGCCCGTCGAAAGATCTCGAGGAAGCAAGTCGGGTGTACCGCTACGACGCCGTCTTTGTGCTCGATTCTCTTGATCGACTGGAAGATGAGTCCGACGTGGTGTGGGCACGCGAACGAGAGATCCGTCGCGTGCACGAACTTATCGTTCAGGGCTACTACGACGCCGGCTATGAGCCCGTCTTTGTTCCAGCTAACTCCGCAGATGCGCGCGTCAAATTCATACTGGCCAACCTTCCGAAGTGAGATGACCGATGGACGACCCGACTGATTCCCTTCTAATCTCACCCAACAGCGTGCTTGCAAACGCGCTGCTTCGCACGATCGACATGATTCGCCCGCGTATCGCAGCTCGAGCGCCGCGGAGCATCACGTTCGTTGTAGGGACTCAGATCAACGGTGCGCCACACCTTGGAACAGGCATCGTGCAGACCGCAGCGTTTCTACTAGCACGCGCCGCCCGCCGCGCTTTTTCGATCGATACGCGCGTTCTATTCTCCGCCCTGGATAATGCTCCCCACGATGTGATTGTGGATCCCGAGTCATTCCACGCTTACCAAAAGGTCTACGCGCATGCGCTTGGCCCTCAAGGCGTGGATGAACTAATCGACAAGCACTACCGCTCGTTCTTCGAGTCACTTTTCGACCTCACTGACGCCGAATACTCGATTGAGACCTACACAGATCAGCAGGCAGACGACGTCTTCCGGCAGACTTTTGTTGAAACAGTCACGCGTCTTGACGACATCCGCTGGTGGCTAGCGCCGTCTCACGGAACCGTCCATATACGGATCCCGTGCCCGCATTGCGACTGGGCCGAGAAGCGCTCAGAACGCACCAAGTTAGTAGATATAGAGGGCAGCCAGGCGCGGTTCGAGGCCGTCTGCCTCGACCACGGCCCCTATGAGGCTTCGATCGGACCAGGCACCGGCAACTACCTAGACCTCTCGACGTTGTACCGGAACCTTGTCAAGGAGCGTGTATTCGCCCAGGACGAGAGCACTCTCTACGTGATGGTAAAGGGAGGTGATTGGTCCTTCGGATGCCAGCTTGTCGACGGCGCTCACGCAGCGTTAGGAACCGACATGCGGGCGATCCCACCACGTATCTTCAGCCCGATGGTGCTCGCAGATACGGGTGCGAAGCTCTCGAAGAGTCTCATTCGCGAGCAGCACGACGCGGCGCTGCCGGAAGGCGTTGAACCTTGGATGCTCGATACTTCTCGATGGAGCGCGGGAATTGACAACTATGTCGACTCGTTGGCGTGGCTGGTGGACGCTGTCATGAGTGATCCCAAGCACTTTTATCGATCGTTCACAACAAAGGAGCTAGGTAGATTGATGGAGAACCGTCCAAATTTCGGAGATCAGCCGCGCGCGCGCGACATGGCCATCTACAAGAAGTACTTCGATCAAATCGCAACAGGAGACAAAACGATCGAGGTTCGCGTCGGCTACTCATCCATGAAGCGAATCAAGCCGGGTCAGTTATTGCGGTTCGTCTGTCGCGACGAATCTTGTCTCACGAAGGTCATCCGAGTTGCCACGTACTCGACCTTTGAGGAGATGTTTACCGCCGAGGACCCCGACGCAGTGAATCCAGGTCAGGACGTCACGAGTCAGATCCAGGAAATAAGGAGAATCTTCCCTCGGGACAAGGAAGCACTCGGCGTTATTGCGATCGAGATCGAGAAGGTCTAATCGATGTTCCGAACAGACAGCGCTACAACAGGCGTGCTAATGCGGCGGTCCAACTCATAGATTAGCCGAAAGGCCTCCGCTGCCTCCAGCAAGCTATCGCACCCGAGGCGCGAGTGTCCCACGGATCGGACCGCGAGGCGCTCATTCGGATATGTCACAACGCCCATGACCGCGACGCTAAGAACATCGTGATTCGGGGACACAAATTCGATGATGTCTCCGATGGCTATTTGCCTACGCTTTGAGTCCGAAAGACGAAGCTCTACGCTCCTGCGCTGAGCTAGGAATGCAGAAAAAGCATCCCGATTCAGGTGCATCCTCACAACTTTTGCTCTCTGAGGCAGACTCATTACTTGATTTTAGCTCACTTCTTGTTGTGAGTCGAGTCTCCATCCGCCGGCCGTGGAGAGCAGCGTGAGAGTTGAACCATTCGCTGGGCGTGCTTGCCCTTTGCCGGAGATCGACTCAGCTAGAACGTGCATTACGGTGCCATGAGTCACAACCACCACCGTTTGATGAGTGTGAGCGTCCCGAATCGCAGCTAATGCTTCGCCCGTCCGGAGTTGTACGCTGGCCCTACTCTCGACACCTGATCGGGGCCGGGGAAATCGCTTCTCGGCGTCGTCAAAGGTGAGGCCCTCAAGGGGTCCATAGTCGCGTTCGTTCCATCGATGATCCAGCACTACGCCCCCAACACGCGATACCTCCGCAATGGTTGTGGCTGTGCGGTACGCCCGCTGCAGAGGAGAGGCATACACATGACTAAACCCCACAAGCAGGAGCGCACGGGCGATTGCTTCCGCCTGGCGCTCGCCCTCCTTATTCATAGGAATGTCGGATCGTCCGAGGAATCGACCTTCCCGGTTCCAGTCCGTTTCTCCGTGTCGTACGAGGATGACTTGAGTGGTGGCAGTCAACGGCGCGCGTCCTTTCACATTCGACCCTCGCTCGCAGGATCACCCGCGAGGCAGAAACAACCGCAACATCGCTTTGTTGCCGAGGGTCTCCACAACCCCACCATCCACACCCTGCCACGAGAACGCGAACTTAGGCCACAGCTCTCCCCTCCAGACGATGACGAGAGATGTTTCAGAATGCTCCGCGTCGACACGGACAGGCGTGAGCAGGGACGTTTCCTTAGCCTCAAGGTCCTCATCAGAGCGCCACTCGAGCGTGGGCGTCAGACGCTCCGGACCAGAAAGCAGCTCGATGACCGGCTCCCGCATCTGGACGACGACAGACTGCCGCGTGCTGACGTGAAGCTCGGCCCCCGCGCCATACGACACGAGAATCGCCGTTAGCCGTGGGACTGATTCGACGGCCCAGTTGGTGGCAATCATCCGCGCGAGCGCCGTAAGGCCCTGGTCGCTAAGGCGGCGAACCTGCCGCTGTTCTAGGTGTAGATCCTCGCCGCCCTCCACCAATCGATCAAGGTGAGTGTCGCCGTCACCGGCGAATCCAAGCGACGCCGCTGCGGCGCGTATCGTGCGGTCAAGCGACGCATCGAGGAGCGCGTGCTGCAAACGCGTGTAAGCGAGGTAGGGGTCGCCTGCGCCCAGCACTTGACATATGGCGGTTGCTCTAGCGAGCGTCTCGACGCGGACGCCCGCGCTGTCCCGTCGCAGCGCACGAAGTTCGTGGAGGACCCGCTCCACTAAGGGCACCTCTGGCATGGATGTCACTTTCATGTCACGACCAACACTGACCGTGCTTGATTCGATGATTCCAGAGATTCGAGATCGGATTTCGTTAATTGAAGGAAGGGAGACTTCGTGTTTGGATCGAGCACAGAATTGGCGTCACTTGGTGGGGCCTTTAGCCAGCAGGCCCTGTCTCAGATGAGCGGAAGCACGCAGCGCCAAGCTGGCCGCGAGATCGAGCGTGTGCAGGCGCAGGCCTTGATCGCGGACACTCGTGAGCAGGGTCGCGCGCTGCTGGCCAATACGGCGTTGCAGAACGTCGGCGCGCTGACGGCGCTCGAGCAGCACCTCATCCAGGTAGCTCCGCTGGGTGAAGCCCGGTACAAGCACATCGTGGATGCCTACGCGATGGGTGCCGCTAGCGCTGTCTCGCGGTGGTGAGCGATGCAGTACTTCGCGTTGCTGGCCTTGCCGTTCGTGCTGGCCGGCGGACTGTTCTCGCTGACCTGGTACGGGGTGGAGCAGGCCGTGGACTGGGTTAGGGATAGGCGCCAGCGTCGTCGTCGTGCCATCGAACGTGAGCTTGACCGTCAGCAGGCCCAGTTGCGGGCGACGATCCTGCGGCTGGCGACGGAACTCGGTGCCGACGCACATGAGGCTCGGAAGGCGCTGATCCGGGAGTCGTACCTGGCGTCGGGACGGACGCCGACCGAACCGGAGTGACGATCTCACAACACCGAGATCTCGCTCCCGTAGCACCCGCTCAATAAGGGATGACAGCTGTCCGGTCGCTGAACTCGCGAGGCGACCGGACAGTTGCCCCGATTCTCAGTTCGTTTTTCACTCAGGAGGCTGTCCGCCCACCCTCAGGGGGCGTCAAAGACCGGCAGCAGAAGGAGGACCACTATGACGTCAATCAAATACACAACTCTGCACGCGGATCCGCCCTGGCCGAACCAGTCCGGTGAGGCCCACTACCTGACCCTGCCGCTGGAGAGGATCAAGCAGTTGGGTATCGCGCTCGACCCGCTCGTCGCCGACGACGCCCACTGCTGGCTGTGGGTGACCAACGCGACCGTCGCCCAAGGGCAAGAAGTGCTCCGGGCCTGGGGCTTCGAATACCGTTCGATGCTGACCTGGATCAAGCCGCGGCTTGGACTCGGCCCCTACCTGCGGAACATGACCGAGCACGTGCTGCTCGGAACGCGCGGCAAAGCTCCCGTCCGATTCCGCGGACAGGGCACGTGGATGTTCGCTCCCGTCCAGGATCACTCGCATAAGCCCGAGGAAATTCACGACATCATCGAGCGGGTCTCGCCGGAGGGTCCACGTCTGGAGCTCTTCGCCCGCAGACCCCGTCCGGGCTGGCATGTCTGGGGCAACGAGGTCCGTTCCGACGTCGATCTCGTGGGCTTCCCGGTCCCGGATTCGCCCGCTACGAGAGGAGAAGCTGGTGATGCGGCGTGAGCGAGCCGAAGGGCCCGATACGCGGGTTCTGGGGCGCGACGGTGCTGATCCTCGGCGGCTGCCTGCTTCTGTGGTGGTCGGTCCGGCTACTTCAGTCGATCTGGCCTTGGCTGGTCGCGGGGGCAGTGATCGGGGTCGCGGCCTGGTCCGCGGTCGTGTGGTGGCGCTGGCGGCAACGGCGCTGGTGAGGTCTGCCCGTCCTCGCGTCGCCGTCTCCCGTTACGTCGAGGTAGTGGCCGTCCGCTCGTTGTTGCGGAATCGACAACGAGGGTTGACATCTCAATATGACTTCCTCATACCAAGGGTGGAAACAAAGCAAAGGGTGGGGACCGAGACCTTCGAACATGGAGGCCGGGTATGGCAATGAGTAAAGGACGACGACAGCCGCGGCGATCTCAGCGACGCATTTCTGTGCATGGTGTTCGACGCGACCCACCTGATCTTCGCAAGCTCAGCCGGGCGCTACTCGCGATCGCGCAGGCCGAAGCGGAGGCACAAGCCCAGGCGGAAGCCGAACGAGCAGCCGAGGGTCCGGGGGCCAGCGATGAACAGTAGCGAATTACGCTGGCACCGTGTGCACTGGCCGACTCCTCTTCACCCCGACTACGCATTGGCGCTGCTCTACCAGCTAGCGTCGGAAACCTCGCGTGGTCGAATCGTTTGGGAGACGCGTGGCCAGGATGGGCAGGTCTCGCACCATCTCGCGGCTCCACTTGAGGATGCCGCAGCGACTGCAGGCTTGGTGCGTTCGCTTGTCCCCGGCAGCGAACTGACCAGAGACGCGAGCGCGCGGATCCCAGTTGCCCGCGTGGCGCGCCTGCGCATCGAACCGCCGCAGATGCGACTGGCCGTCGACCGGCAGGTCAGCGCCATTCGCGCAGTGCTGGCGGCCCTGGTCCGCGCCAACCGGCCTGAGGAGTGGGTGGTGGTGCAGGTCGTGCTGGGGCGGGCTATACCGCCCCGCGCTACCGGCGACATGCCGGACCCAACCCGAAGCTGGTTCGACCAGCTCGCGACCCCTGCCCGACCCGCGTCTCGAGATGTCGCCCGACAAGTACGCGACAAGCGAGCGGAACCAGGTTGCGAGGTTGCCATCAGAATCGGCGCGAAGGCGGCATCGGAGGCTCGCCAAGGCGACCTGATCCGCGGGGTGCTGGCAGCGATGCGCACACTGCAGTCTCCCGGCCTGCGCATCGGTCTGGTGCGTGAGAGCGTCGCCCGCCTGTACGAAGCGAGCCCACCAGGCTTTCGCTCCTCGGCCCTGAGTAGTTCCGAAATGCTGTCGCTGCTCGCCTGGCCACTCGGCGACGAGGACTATCCCGGCCTACCAACAGCGCACCCGAAGCGGCTGCCACCCGCACCGCCGCTCCCCGAGAACAAGCGCACCTTCGCAACCTCCGACGCTCCCGGCAAGCCAGTTCCGCTTGGCATCAGCGCCGCCGACTCCCTGCTGCACACTTCCATCCTCGGGGCGACGGGCAGCGGCAAGTCGACCGTGCTGCTGAACCTGATCACCGCCGATATGAAGGCCGGCCGCAGCGTCGTCGTCATCGACCCGAAAGGAGATCTCGCCCACGACGTGCTCGCGCGGATTCCTACTCACCGCCGCGCAGATGTCGTTGTGCTCGATCCAACTCATCCCCGGCCAGTTGGCCTGAACCCGCTTCGAACGACCGGCTCGAGTCCTGAGCTGGTCGCGGACCGAATTCTGTCGGTGATTCGCGATCTGTTCCCGACTCTATTTGGGCCCCGCACCAGTGACGTCCTGCACGCTTCGCTACTGACGCTGGCGCGACGACCAGATGCGACGCTTGCATGGCTGCCTCGCCTGCTCACCGATGCTTCCTTTCGTGCAGGTCTCATCGGGGACCTCCACGACCCTGACGGGTTGGACGGCTTCTGGGCCAGCTTCAACGCAATGTCCGTCGCGCAACAAGGTCAGTTCGTTGGCCCGGTGCTTTCTCGCCTGCGACAGTTCCTGCTGCGCCCACAGCTACGCAGAGTGCTCGACCAGAGCCAGCCTCGGTTCGACTTGCAAGAGGTCTTCACGGCCAGACGCATCCTCGTCGTCCCGCTGAACACCGGACTCCTCGGTGGCGACTCGGCGCGACTGCTTGGCTCTCTGCTGGTCGGGCAGTTGTGGCAGCTCGCCCTGGCGCGCTCGAATGTCGCTCCCGAGCGCCGCCACGTCGTGTCGGTGTTCATCGACGAGACCCACGAGTTTCTTCGCCTCGGCGGCGACCTCTCCGACGCGCTCGCCCGCAGCCGGTCGCTTGGAGTGGCTTGGCATCTCGCTCATCAGTTCCGCGAGCAGTTCTCGCCGGACACGCGGGCAGCAGTCGACGCCAACACGCTCAACAAGATTGTCTTCACCCTCGGCAATAGGGACGCTCGCGAAGTCGCTGCCATGGCACCGGAACTGGAAGCTGAGGACTTCATGACCCTCGACCAGTTCGAGGTCTATGCCCACCTCATGCGCGGCGGACGCCGGAACGGGTGGGCATCTGGGCGAACACTTACTCCGCCACCGATCACGTCCGAACCGCTGGAGATCATCGCCTCAAGTCAAGAAAGGTACGGACTGGTGGAGGCCGGAGAAGCGACCCCGGAACCCTCCGCCCTGTCGCAGCGACCGGATGACGTCATCGGGCGAAGGAAGAGAGCCCGCCCGTGACGCCCGATTCCAAGAGTGCAGACCATCCCGTCGCCCATCCGACCGGGTCGAACTACGCCCCAGCCTTGCCCCCGCAAATCGCCCAAGAGGGGCCGCTTCGGGAGCCGACTATGTCGGCCCCGTCAAAGCCTCCACCGCCCCCAGCGGTGGCCGCGCAACGGCCCAACAATCGGGCCGGAAGCCACAACCGATCCACCCTCATGACAATGCTCAGCGAGCGAGACCTTCAAATCCTGCAACTCGTCCGGCAACACAAATTCGTCACCACCCGGCAGCTGCAACGCCTCCTGTTCTTCGCCCACGCCACCATTGATGCAGGAACACGCGCCTGCAACCGAGTCCTTCAGCGCCTCAGAGAACGGCGGTTCCTCTACCGCATCGAACGCCCTATCGGCGGCATCAAGGGTGGCTCCGGTGCCTTCGTGTGGGGACTCGACACTGCCGGAGATCGCGCCACCCGGACCTCCGGGGCGGAAGACGACAAGCGGATGAGGGCTTTCGAACCGACCCGGCTGTTCCTGGCTCACACGCTGGCAATCACCGAGACCCACGTCCTGCTCGAAGAAGCTGCCCGCACCCACCCGTTCGAGCTCGTCGAGATCGTGACCGAGCCCGCGAACTGGCGAAGCCATTCAGGGCCGGGCGGCGAACCACGATTCCTCAAGCCAGACCTATATGTCCTGACCGCCAGCGGTGACTACGAGGACCACTGGTTCATCGAAATCGACCAAGGCACGGAGTCACTACCGACCATGCTGCGCAAATGCCACGCCTACAACACCTACCGCAGCAGCGGGCAAGAGCAAGCGCGAAGCGGTGTCTTCCCACTCGTCGTCTGGATTCTCAGCGACGCCCACCGTCGGCGTCGGCTCGCCACGGAGATCAGCGCCGATGCGCGGCTGGACAGCCGTCTCTTCTCCGTCGTGGCACCCGATGAGCTCGTCCCACTCATCAGGGCTCAACCGGAGGCCGGCAGTCGCGACTGAAGACAATTCCGCATCAGAAGCTTGTTCCGAATGTCTCGACTTCCCTCAGCAAGAGAGCTATCTTCAGGAGGCCATTGAGGCTGGGAAGCAGAATTTCTAGCTTGACCGGCAATTTTTAGAGAAAGGAGGACCGATGACAACCACTGATTTCATCCCCGATACGCCCCTCGCGGTCTCGTATCTACGCGTGTCAACCAAGGAACAAGCCGAACGAGACGGTGACCCCGAGGGCTACAGCATCCCCGCCCAGCGCGAAGCGAACCGACGCAAGGCCGAGGCCCTCGGCGCCCAGATCGTCGCAGAGTTCGTCGATCGCGGAGAATCGGCCCGCTCCGCCGACCGCCCCGAGCTGCAACGCATGCTCGAGTTCGTCAAAGCCGAACCGATCACCTTCTGCATCGTCCATAAGGTCGATCGCCTCGCGCGAAACCGAGCAGACGATGTCGAGATCAATCTCGCCCTCACCAAAGGTGGGGCTCGGCTGATCTCCGCCACCGAGAACATCGACGAGACACCATCAGGAATGTTGCTTCACGGCATCATGTCTTCGATCGCCGAGTTCTACTCTCGCAACCTCGCGAACGAAGTGCTCAAGGGCTTGAACCAGAAGGCCCGGTCCGGCGGGACGGTCTCTCGTGCGCCCATGGGATATCGCAACGTCCGAACCATCGATGACCTTGGTCGTGAGAACCGAAGTGTCGAGATCGACTCGGAGCGAGCACCGCTAATCACTTGGGCCTTCGAGCGATACGCCGAAGGAGACGTGAGCATCAAGACACTGGCAGAGGAGCTCGAAGCTCGCGGGCTCACCACCCTCGGAACGCCCAAGCGAGCCAGCCGCCCCATGTACGCGACCCAGCTTCACAAGATGTTTCAGAATGCCTACTACAAGGGCGAGGTGCAGTTCCAAGGCGTCAGCTACGAAGGTCGACATGAGCCGCTAGTCAGCGTCGCTCTGTGGCAAAAGGTCCAAGAGGTCATGGCTGCGCACGTTGCGGGCGAGAAAGTACGCATTCATCGGCACTATCTCAACGGCAGCATCTACTGCGGGAACTGCAGTAGCCGCCTGAGCGTCCAGATGTCCACCAACCGGCACGGCGTGACCTACGAGTACTTCGTGTGCGCCGGACGCCACGACAAGAAGACCAACTGCGTGCAGGGAGCCCTGCCCATCGATGAGGTCGAGGATCGGGTGTCCGACCTTTACCGATCAGTCCAACTCGGACCGGACCTTCGAGCAGAGGCAGAAAGAGACCTATCGGAGCTCCTCAGCAGCTCGATGGACGATGCGCACCTCGTCACTTCAACCCTCACTCGGCAGAGGACAACCTTGCAGAACAAGCAGCGCAAGCTCCTCGAAGCGCATTATGCCGACGCGATCCCCTTGGAACTGCTTCGCTCCGAGCAGGAAGCAATCGCAAGGCAGATCGCCGCAATCGAGGAACGACTCGCGATCAGCGATGTGCGACTTGAGACACTCCAGAGCAGGTTGAGCCAGGCGCTGGACCTCGCTGAGGACTGCTGGATCGCCTATAAGAACGCGCCAGACCACGTTCGAAGGTGGTTCAACCAAGCGTTCTTCACACGCATTCTGGTCACAGAGGAGAACATCGACGGGGAGATGACCTCGACCATGCAGAGCCTGACACGATCCAGTCACGGCCCAACTGGTTTGGCAAATAAAGAACCCCGTCCAAGAGATTCTCTTGGACGGGGTTCGGAAACAGTACTTCTGGTGGATCCAAGGGGATTCGAACCCCTGACCCCCTGCATGCCATGCAGGTGCGCTACCGGGCTGCGCCATGGACCCATCGTTTTCCTCGCGGAAAGCAACTCCCCAAGATTACTACACATCGTGCGCTGCCCTAACCGGCCGGGGATGTTTTCCGTGCCGGCCCGCGAGGCGGCCCTACTCGGCGCTCTTGCCGACGGGCAGCTCGAGCGGAATCGCAGGGCAGTCTTTCCAGAGGCGCTCGAGCGAGTAGTACATGCGGTCTTCCTCGTGAAAAATGTGGGCGATGATATCGCCGAAGTCGAGCAAGACCCATCGGCCCTCGGCGCGACCCTCTCGCCGGAGAGCTTTGGCGCCGATCTCGAGAAGCTTGTCCTCAATCTCAGCCGCAATCGCCTGGACGTTGCGCTCATTGCGCCCCGTGGCCAGAAAAAATATGTCGGTGAGCGGCAGAGGCCCCGATACGTCGAGGGCGATGAGATCTTCACCCTGTTTGGAGTCGGCAGCAAGAGCTGCGACCTGAAGTAGTTCGCGCGCGCGCGAGGATGCAGTCACTGTTTCCTTAGTGGGAGTGTCGAGAAGATCAAGCGGATCAGAACACGTTGAACGCGAACACTGCGATGAGCAGCCCGGCGACGATAACTGCCATCGACGAGGCCGCAATCAGCAGTGCGGTGAGTCCGCGAGTGCCCTTGGGCTTCTGGGTGTGAGTAACGCCGTGACCCGAAGTGTGGGTGCTCACGGCACGGATGGCGCGGACGGGTGACGAATCCGTCGAAATGATCTCGGAATCGTTGACGTCGAGCAAGTCATCGATCCCGACGTGGTCGTAGCGATCGGACTGACCTGTCGCTGCGAGCATCCGGGGCAGGTCAATCGACCCGGTAAGCATGATTTCGCCGGTTGACGTGAGCGGACCGCGGATGTCATTCCCTAAGGGGATCGACGGAAGTACGAGTGCACTCGTGGTCGTCATGCCGCTGCCGATACGACGACTGAAGGTGCTCTCGATGTCGTCCTCCTCCTCAGCTGTCAGCTGAGTGGACCAATGACCGGCCGGAGGCGTCCACGGCGCGGGCTCAGGGGTAGCAACGGGTTGGGGGGCGATCTCGACGGGAACTTGGGCGACAGGCTCAGGCCGAGCCGGAGCAGGTGACGTCGCGGCAAAAAGCGATTCGAACGGTGACGACGACACGGGAGCGGCCGGAGCGGCAGGGACCGACGGCGTAAACGTTGGCGAGGCGACCGGCGGCATCGCGGGTGCGGAGCTCTGACGCGGCTCCACCAACGGATAGGCCGGAGCTTGCACCTGAGTCTGCGGCGCGGCCGACTGCTGGGGTTGGAACACCGGCGATTGGGGCGTTGGATGCTGTTGCTGGGGTGAGGCGCCGGCAGCGGCATCCTCTGCCTGCTGCATGGCCCGCAGTTCACGACGGGTGTAGGTCTGCTCGAGAGGGAAGTCAGACGAGGGCGGAAGCATCGGCCGTGCAGGCTCTGCCTCGGCGATCGGCTGAGCCCACATCTTGTTGATCGGCGCCACGTTTGCCGGTACTTCGGAAATCGGTGCCGAAGGAGCGGCAGCCGCTCGCGCCCGGAAACGTGCTTCCGTCTGATAGTCGAGATCGCTCGCCGGCACCGTGGGAACTGGCGCAGACGGAGCCGAGGATGTCGCTGCCGGAGCAGATTCGTTCCACCGAGGTTCAGGCGCGTTGGTCGGTGGCGGACTGAAATCGCGGACTCGGAACGCACCCTGATCGGCTGGCTGTGGAGTTGCAGCGATTGGCTGCGATGTCGAGGGGTCGAACGGCACCGGTTGTGGTGCGGATGACCCGCGAGACCGGAAAGTGGGGCCCTCGTGGGTCGGTGCCGCTGAACGCGATTGGGTCGAATAGCTCAGCGGCTCCGGGAGCGTTGAGGGCGGTGTGGCGGCCCGACGACCGGGCTGAGACTCGTCAGATAGCGTCGAAACTGGAGGAAGTTGGGCTGCGCGGCGTGAAACCGTGTCCCACATATCTCCTGCGGGCGAGTACTGCTGGGGGGCTGAATTCTGGCCTTCGGCGAATCCGGGTTGCGTCTCGGAGCTGTCGGCACGCTCACTCTGACGCACCGCGCGCCGCGAAGGCGGCTGCGGGTCGTGAAAAGTGGTCATGACATACTCCGATACAGGTGGTGCTTGGCGATGTATTGAACCACACCATCAGGAACCAAATACCAGACGGGAAACCCCCGGCTGACCCTGATTCTGCAATCTGTTGATGAGATCGCCAGCGCCGGCACTTCAAGCGAGCTTACGCCTTGCTCAGGTAAACCGCTAATAGTAAGGGGGTGCCCTGGCCGTGAAACTGCTACGAAATGGGCGAGCGACCAGACCTCCGCGACATCCTTCCATTCGAGAATCTGGGCGACTGCGTCGGCCCCGGTAATGAAGAAGAGGTCGGCCTCTGGCCGGGCCTTGCGGATGTCGCGCAGGGTATCGATCGTGTACGTCGGTCCCTCACGATCAATATCGACCCGAGACACCGTGAAACGTGGATTCGCTGCCGTGGCGATCACCGTCATCAAATAACGGTGCTCCCCCTCGGTGACTGTCGTCTTCATCCACGGCTCGCCGGTGGGCGCGAAGATAACTTCGTCAAGGTCGAACTTCTGCTGAACTTCGCTCGCGGCTACCAGATGCCCATTGTGAATGGGGTCGAACGTGCCACCCATGACGCCGACACGCGCACGTCGCTCGGCTGGTTCGGCCATCGTCTGAGCGAGACCCTAGTGGCCTGCGCCGTGGTGAGCGTCGCCGCTTGTCGCAGTCTTGTTGCTGTGACGGTTCGCGACATCGCGGAAACTCCACGTAACGAACCCGAGGAGGATGAAAATGCCCACCGCGATGCCTGCGAAGACGATCGCAGGCAGGATGAGAGGCGCAAGCGCCTCGGTCTCAGTAGCGAGCGTGACCAGCAGGGACATCAGTTCTCCGTTCGGGGGTTCTCAGAAAATACTAGCCGCGACTGAGCTAGGTCAGCGCACATGGCCCGCGCCGCGTACTACCCATTTTGTGCTCGTGAGTTCCGGCAGACCCATCGGCCCGCGCGCGTGAAGCTTCTGAGTCGAGATGCCCACCTCCGCGCCGAAGCCGAACTCGGCGCCATCGGTAAATCTTGTCGAAGCGTTCACCATCACGACCGCGGAGTCCACCTCGGCCAGGAATCGCTCTGCTCTGCCGAGGTCGTTGGTGATGATCGACTCCGTGTGATGGGTCGAGAAAGCCCGGATGTGCGCGAGAGCGTCATCGAGGTCATCCACCACCCGCACCGCGAGATCGAGGGACATGTACTCGGTTGACCAGTCTTCGTCGGTCGCCGCAACGGAGTCGGGGAAGATCGCTCGGGCGCGGTCATCCGCATGGATCACCACTCCCGAGTCACGCAGGCGCTTGAGCACCGGGGGCAACAGGCGTGGGGCGGATGCCGCGTGCACGAGCAGCGTCTCGAGCGCATTACACACACTCGGGCGCTGCACCTTGGCGTTGTGCACGATCTCGACGGCCATCGTCTCGTCGGCGGACTCATCGAGGAACACGTGCACGACTCCGGCACCGGTTTCGATCACCGGCACCTTCGAGTCGGCCACGACCGAGTTGATGAGCTGGGCGCTGCCCCGAGGGATGAGCACGTCGACGAACCCGCGCGCCTGCATGAGCTGCTTCGCACCCTCACGGCCGAACTCATCGATCGTCTGCACTGCCTCGGCGGGCAACCCCGCCTCCACGAGCGCGGACTGGATGACCTCCACGAGCACCCGGTTCGTGTTCTCGGCAGCGGAACCACCGCGAAGCACCACCGCATTACCGCTCTTGAGGGCAAGCGCGGCGATATCGATGGTGACGTTGGGTCGCGCCTCGTAGATCGCGCCGACAACGCCGAATGGCACGCGCGTCTGGGTGAGCTGGAGCCCGTTCTCGAGGGTCGATCCACGCACCACGTCGCCCACGGGATCGGGGAGCGCGACGATCTCCAGCACGGCCTTCGCGAGGGCCGCGAGACGCTTCTCGTCGAGTCGGAGGCGATCCTGGAGCCCCTCGGCCATGCCGTTTTCGCGGCCATTGGCGAGATCGAGTTCGTTGGCCGGAAGAATCCGGCTCGCGTTGCGCATGACCGCATCGGCGATCGCCTTGAGCGCGGCGTTCTTCTGCTTCGTGGTCGCGGTGGCGAGCATCCGTGACGCATCGCGCGCCGCGGTCAGCTTGTCGATGAACGACGGGGCGTCAAGAAGGGTGTCAACCATGGCACAAGTTTAGGGCGTGGGGTCAGCGGGGTCAGCGCGCGAGCTCGGCGCGCGCCGCATCTACGGGAAACTCCACGAGGTAGCTGTTGTGGATGACCGCGAGGCTCGCCACCAGATTCGTGTAGTGGGCAACCAGATCGGCGGGGTCGACGCTGCGGGTTCCCGCGAGAGCGGCGGCGGTATCTTCCGGGAACAACCCGGTGACCTCGATGAGCAGTCGACGTCGCGCGTCACGGCCCAGGGACGCGAACTGGTCGAACGCGGCTGCGAGCCGAGCATCCGTACCGCTGCGGTCAGCCGGGATGTCCGCGCCGAACCGGATGATCTGCACGAGCACGCGCGCAATGTCTTCGACCTTGAGAGCCCGGATGAGCGTGATCAGGTCGCTTGAAAGGCGAACCGTGCCGCGACCGAGGAGCTTGCCGCGAGGGCTCACGAGTTCAACCACGTCGCCCGCGACGAATCGGCCTTTGACTCGCTTGATCCCCGATGCGAAGAGGCTAGAACCCGCCGCGATACTCACCTCGGCCTCGACGTTGATCGAGAGTTCGCCGCGTGCGATCGCGCCACCCGAGATCCACTTGCGTGAGCCAGAGTTGGTGTCCGTTGCGGCGGCACGGATGAGCGTGCCGACGTTCTCGCCTGCCACGAGGGATCCGATCGCGCGGTGATCCCGGGCGCTGCCGATGCGCGTTTCTATGCCGTTGCGTGCTGCGTTCTCGGCGGCGCGCAACTTCGACTTGATACCTCCCGTGCCGGAGCCTGAGGAGTGGGATTTGATCCCGTGGATGCTGTCGACGTGCAGCTCGCCGATGGGGTCACCGTCGCCGGGCGTTCCCTCGTAGACCCCCTCGACGTCCGTGAGGAGCAGAAGATGCGTCGCCTGCGTCATAAGCGCAATACCCGCCGCGACGAGGTCGTTGTTCGTCTTGCCATCGTCAGTCGGATCGTTGCCGTTGACGATCGGAATGATCCCTGCCGCGAGCGAATCGCGTAACACAGCAGCGATCGCCGTCATGCGCGTCGATGAGCGGAGGTCTGACTCGCCGATGAGTACCTGGCACACCTCGCTGCCGCGGCGGGCGCTCTCGGATCGGTAGAACTCCATGAGGATCGGCTGACCGTACGCTGCGGCGAGCTTGGGCGAGACACCGTGGTGTCCGGCCTGCTCGAGCACCGCGCGCCCGACCGACTGCGCGCCGGACGACACGAGGATGACCTGCCACCCCTTGCTCATCGCCTCGATGGCCTCGTCGAGGGCATCGCTAAGGATCGAGGTATCCGGGCCCGAGTCCTGCGTGACGGAACTCGAACCGAGCTTCACAACGAGCAGCGGGGCGGTGCCTGCGGATTGCTGGATGCTCATGGTGTGACCATTCTGCCAGTCGCTGGGCTCAGTCCTCGTCGCCTAGTCTTCGTCGTCGGGCTCGTCGCGCTTCTCGACGGCAAAGCCTTCGTCGTCGGTCCAGATGCCGGCGCGACGCTCACCCTCGAGCTCAGCACGAGCTGCGGCCTTGGCATCCATCCGCTCGAGATAGCTCAGGCGTCGCTTGCGGTTGGTGTCGCGCTGGTTGTCGTCGAGACGTGAATCGGTGCCGCGCGGGCTCGTGATCAGCTCTGCTGCCGACGAGAGGGTCGGCTCCCAGCCGAACTCCCGACCGTCGATCGACACGCTGGCACCAGGTACGGCGCCCACCTTGAAGAGTTCGTCTTCAACACCGAGCTTCGCGAGGCGGTCCGCGAGGAAGCCCACTGCCTCGTCGTTGTTGAAGTCGGTCTGTTGCACCCAGCGCACTGGCTTGGCGCCAACCACCGTGTATAGGTTGCCGAACGAACCGCCCGAGACGACGACCGCAAATTCCTTCTCGTTGACAGCACGCGGACGGATGACGATGCGCGCCTTGGGCGCCTCAAGCGCCTTCACCTTCCGGTCGGCGAGCACGAGATCGGCGAGGGCGAAGGAAAGCTCGCGCAACCCCTTGCGCGACACAGCGGAGACGTCGAACACCCGGTAGCCGCGCGCCTCGAGTTCGGGGCGCACGAGGTCGGCGAGTTCTTGCGCCTCGGGTACATCGATCTTGTTGAGGGCGATGAGCTGCTGGCGTTCGAGAAGCGGGAGCTGGCCATCCGGAACCGGATACGCGGCGAGCTCACCGAGGATGATGTCGAGATCGCTGATCGGGTCGCGACCGGGCTCAAGAGTGGCGCAGTCGAGCACGTGCAGGAGCGCCGTGCAACGCTCGACGTGACGAAGGAACTCGAGCCCGAGGCCTTTGCCCTCGCTCGCGCCCTCGATGAGGCCGGGAACGTCGGCGATCGTGTAGCGGGTCTCCCCCGATTCGACGACGCCAAGGTTGGGGTGCAGGGTCGTAAACGGGTAGTCGGCAATCTTCGGCTTCGCCGCGCTCATGGCAGCGACGAGGCTCGACTTGCCCGCCGACGGATAGCCCACGAGGGCGACGTCGGCGACGGTCTTGAGTTCGAGGAGGATGTCGCCTTCGAAGCCGGGCGTTCCCAGCAGGGCGAACCCCGGTGCCTTACGCTTCGTGGTCGCGAGCGCAGCGTTGCCCAGCCCGCCCTGGCCACCTGGGCCGACGACAATGCGCATGCCTGGGGCATCCATGTCGAGAAGTTCATTGCCTTCGGCGTCTTTGACAACGGTACCCACGGGAACCGCAAGCACCATCTCTTCGCCCGACGTGCCACTCTTGTGGTCGCCCTGCCCGGGCTGGCCGTGACCAGACTTGCGGTGCGGCGCGCGGTGGTAGCCGAGCAACGTGGTGACCTGCGCATCGCTCACCAACACGATGTCGCCGCCGTCACCACCGTTGCCGCCATCGGGGCCGGCCAGCGGCTTGAACTTCTCGCGCTTGACCGACACGCAGCCGTTGCCACCGTGCCCGGCAAGGAGGTGAAGAGTTACCCGGTCGACGAATGATGCCATGGCGCTCTCCTCCTGTCGTGAATGAACACTGCGTTAAAGCGCAAAAGCGAGCCGAAGCTCGCCTTCGCGGTACAGCTAGAAACTTCAGTCAGCAGTGACGATGTTGACGACCTTGCGGCCGCCCTTCGCACCGAACTCGACAGCGCCTGCCGCGAGGGCGAACAGCGTGTCGTCTCCACCGCGGCCGACATTGGCGCCCGGGTGGAAGTGCGTGCCGCGCTGGCGAACGATGATCTCGCCCGACTTGACGACCTGGCCGCCGAAGCGCTTGACGCCGAGGTACTGGGCGTTGGAGTCGCGACCGTTACGGGTGGAGCTTGCGCCCTTTTTGTGTGCCATGAGTAGTCGGCTCCTTACGCGATGCTGGTGATCTTGATACGGGTCTGCTCCTGGCGGTGGCCCTGGCGCTTCTTGTATCCGGTCTTGTTCTTGAACTTCTGGATGACGATCTTCGGGCCGCGCTCGTCGCCGAGCACCTCCGCGACAACCTTCACCTTGGCGAGGTCCTTCACGCCATGCGTGATCTTGTCACCGTCAACGAGGAGCACGGGAACGAGCTCGATGTTGCCGTTCTTGTCGGCCGCGATGCGGTCGAGAACGACGATCGTGCCGACTTCTACCTTCTCCTGGCGCCCACCGGCGCGCACAACTGCGTAAACCACTTGGTTTTCCTACCTCTTGAAAGCTGACGGTGATCCAGATGCGGGCTTGGCCCAGCAGACACCAAGGGTCAAGCATACGTGGTGTCGGGCCCTACGGTCAAACCTCGTCGATGAGTCCAGACAACGGATGCCTCGGCGGGTGGTCTTTGCGCCAAATCCACAGCAGCACGCCCGCTAGTACACCCAGCGGGAGTGTCGACACGAAGGTGAGGGCGGCGTTGGTGAGGGCACTCACTATCGCGTTGATCGCCCACGATCCATCGAACCTCATTGCGGGGAACGACTGCCCGAACAGGTATCCGTCGAAGCTCACTGCGGTGGCGAGTCCGACGACTGTGAGCACGATGAACACAACGGTCGAGGCGACCCCGGTCGCCATGACAGCTCGAGTGACCACGTGTGGAATACGCAGTTCTTCCGCAATAGGGGCGACGATCCAGAGGCTCACGAAGAACCCAAATGCAAAGGGCAGCGCCGGTAGCAAAATCTGCCACAGGCCGACCCCGAACTGCTGGCCGTAGACATGAAGCGATGCAATGAGAATCTCGAACAGTCGTTGCACGATGAGCGCCGCACCCACGAACAGCGCGGTCATTGCCGACACGAACGCGCCATGGCGCTTGACGAGTTGCTTCACGGTGAGTGCCACGGAGCCAGCCTACAATCGGGCCATGGCCGTGTTGATCGATCAGCCGATCTGGCCCGCACACAACACTGTGTGGGCGCATATCGTCAGCGACAGCTCGCTCGACGAATTGCACGCGTTTGCGCAGCGGGCGGGCATCCCTCGCCGCGGCTTCGACCTTGATCACTACGACGTTCCCGCACACAAGTGGCAGGAGCTCGTCGCGCTCGGCGCAGAGCCCGTGAGCGTGCGCGAGTTCGTGCAGCGACTGCAGGCGAGCGGACTGAGGGTGCCCCAGCGGGATCGCCCACAACACGAGAACTAGCGTGAGGACGCACTGGGTGCATCCTCACGCTCGCTACGAAGGTTCTTCGGTGGTGATGACCGACGAGGTGACACGACGGGAGACACGCGATCGTCCCTGGCCCGCCTGCTTCGGCTGAGGCAGCGCCTCGAGCACCGAGTCAAGGATCTGCTCGGCGTCGTGGGTCGAAATCTTGCGGGACTGACGCGGAGCCTTGGTGGGCGGGAGGTCAAGGATGGCGACGGCGGCCTCTGCAGCGGCGACCGTAGCTTCTTCAGCCCGAGTGGACTGTGACTCCTGCACCGGGATCTCCGTCGTGTGCACCGTGCTGGCAGCGACCCGCGCAAGGGCGTTGCGCACGTCTTCAGTGATCGCATGGGTGCCGGCCGAACCCATGCCGTTCTTGACAGTGTTGCTGGATGCCGCGGCTCCACCGCCGCCGCCGTTGCCGCCACTGTTGCCGCCGCTCCCGCTGCCGCTGTTTCCGCCACGGTTACGGTTGCGGCGACCGCCACCGGTCATCTCGGGCTGGGCAGTCTGCTGCTGCTGGCGGTGCTTCGTGACGGGATCATGGTGCACGATCACGCCGCGTCCCGAGCAGACCTCGCAGGGCTCGCTGAACGTCTCGAGAAGCCCGAGGCCGAGCTTCTTGCGCGTCATCTGCACGAGACCAAGAGACGTGACTTCGGCCACCTGGTGCTTGGTCCGGTCGCGCGACAAGCACTCGACGAGCCGACGCAGCACGAGGTCACGGTTCGATTCGAGAACCATGTCGATGAAGTCGACGACGATGATGCCGCCGATGTCGCGGAGTCGGAGTTGGCGAACGATTTCTTCGGCAGACTCGAGGTTGTTCTTCGTCACCGTCTCTTCGAGGTTTCCGCCAGAGCCGACGAACTTGCCGGTGTTGACGTCGACGACCGTCATGGCCTCGGTGCGGTCGATCACCAGGGAGCCGCCCGAGGGTAGCCACACCTTGCGGTCGAGGGCCTTCTCGATCTGCTCAGTGACGCGGTACTTGTCGAACGAATCGACCTGCTCGTCTTCGTAGCGCTCGACGCGATCGGCGAGGTCGGGGGCAACCGCACTCAAGTAGCCCTGAATCGTCGCCATCGCATCGTCGCCGGCAACGACGAGCTTGCCGAAGTCTTCGTTGAAGACATCGCGCACGATCTTGATGAGCAAGTCCGGCTCGGAGTGCAGAAGCGCCGGCGCCTGCTGCGTCTCGACCTGTCGGCTGATCTCGGCCCACTGGCTCGTGAGGCGCTGCACATCGAGCGTGAGCTGCTCTTCCGTCGCGCCCTCGGCCGCCGTGCGGACGATGACACCCACGTTTTCGGGCAGCACCTCTTTGAGGATTTTCTTGAGCCGGGCACGCTCGGTGTCTGGGAGTTTGCGGCTGATGCCACTCATCGAGCCATTGGGCACGTAGACGAGGTAGCGACCGGGCAGCGAGACCTGGCTGGTGAGGCGAGCACCCTTGTGTCCGACGGGATCTTTCGTGACCTGTACGAGTACGCGGTCGCCCGGCTTGAGCGCGAGCTCGATGCGACGGGCCTGGTTCTTGCCATCGCCCTCGGCGGCCGCGGCTTCCCAGTCGACCTCACCCGAGTAGAGCACGGCGTTGCGGCCACGGCCGATGTCGACGAATGCGGCTTCCATGCTGGGCAGCACATTCTGAACGCGACCGAGGTAGACGTTGCCGATCAGGCTCGCGTCCTGCGACTTCGCGACGTAGTGCTCGACGAGCACGCCATCCTCGAGCACGGCAATCTGGATGCGATCGAACTTCGACCGCACGACCATGGCGCGGTCGACGCTCTCGCGGCGTGCGAGAAACTCGCTCTCCGTCACGACCGGACGACGACGCCCTGCATCGCGACCGTCGCGGCGGCGCTGCTTCTTGGCCTCGAGTCGGGTCGAACCCTTGACCCGGGTGGGCTCGTTGCTGAGCACCGGTTCCGGTCGCGGCTGGCGCACCCGAACAACAGTGTTGGGAGCCTCATCGCCGGGGCGAGCGTCTTCGCCCGGACGACGGCGCGAGCGGCGACGTACGGTGCCGGCATCATCGCTCTGGTCATTCGCCGAGTTGTTGCCGCCGTTGTTGTTGCCACTTCCGCCACCGCGGGACGAACGAACCGGTGGCAGCGGCGGGAGGTCGGGGGCTTGGAACAGCAGCGACGTCGTCGGACGCCCCGTGACCTTCTTCTCGGGCTTCTCGACGGTGGGCACGGATGCCTCGCTAGCAGCCTTCTTCGGAGCAGAACGTCGGGCAGCCTTCGGAGCCTCGGCTTCGCCCTCACCGGCAGCTCCACCTGCGCTTCCGAGTGCGGAACCGCCCGCGCTCACGTGATCGGCGGCACTCTTGGCTGGGGCGGTCGCCTTGGCGGTCCGCTTTCGTGGCTCGGCCTTGGGCTCGGCGGCTGTGGGCTCAGAAGACTTGGGCTCTGCGGCCTGCGCCTGAGGCGCTTCTGCGGCCGGAGAGGTCGAGGCGGTGGCATCCGCCACAGCCTTTCGACCACCGAACAGCCGATTGCGCTTTTTAGGGTTCTCGTCGCCGTTATTCGTGTTTACGTCGTTTGTGTTCACCATTGCTGGTGTACTCCTTGCCCGGGTGGGCAACCGCGCCACCCACCGGGTACTCTCTCGTGCGCTATCCCGCCAATCCTGGCGGCACCGCTACTAATTCTTCAGGTCCTGCTGCGGGCCCTGTCCCTCCCTGGGGACTGCTGCGCAAGCAGTTGTGTACTGTCACCACACTTCGGAACTGGCTATCCGACTTCGGTCCGGTTCGCACCCACACATGGTGTGAGTGCAGCTCGGTAAGCACTGTTTGGCGTCGTGTCGAGCGCGGCTCGACTGACTGACTGTCATTATCGCACGCATTCCCAGTAAGTCCGGTTTTGCCGCGTGCAATAATCCGAGGCATGACTGACGCGGTCGCCTCCCGACGCCCCCTAGCCCTGGCCATCCTGCTAATCGTGACGGGCGCAGTCGGTTGGTACGCCTCGTTCGCATTGACACTCGACAAGATCGCGGTCCTGGTGAATCCCCAGGCCGACCTCGACTGCAACTTCAGTGTGATCGTGCAGTGCGGCGTCAACCTCGGCTCGTGGCAGGGCGCGATTCTCGGATTTCCCAACCCGCTGATCGGCTTGGGCGGGTTCGTCGCCCCGATCGCTGTCGGGGTGGCGTTGCTCGCAGGGGCATCCTTCGCCCGTTGGTTCTGGATCCTCTTCAACGTGGGCGTACTCGGCGCCTTCGCGTTCTGCCTGTGGCTCGCCTACCAGAGCATCTTCAACCTGGGCACGCTCTGCCCGTGGTGCATGCTCGTGTGGTCGATGACGATTCCGATGTTCTGGACGCTCACGCTCGCGAACGCCCGCGCCGGTCGTCTTGGGCACGCACTAGAACCGGTCGGCGAGCGCCTCTACTCGTGGGTTCCGGTGATCACGGTCGTCGGGTACATCATCATCGCGATCGTGGCGCAGGTACGCCTCGACGTGCTCGCAATCCTCTCGGTCTAGGGCCGCCGGCCCAGACCGCCCCTAGAACCAGAGGGCGAGTTCGCGCGCGGCCGACTCCGGGGAGTCCGAACCGTGCACGAGGTTCTGCTGTACCTTGAGGCCCCAATCCCGGCCGAAATCGCCGCGGATCGTGCCGGGGGCGGCCGTTGTGGGATCGGTCGTGCCGGCGAGCGAGCGGAAGCCCTCGATCACGCGATTGCCCGTGACACGGATGGCGACGACCGGTCCGCTCTGCATGAATTCGACGAGCGGCTCGTAGAACGGCTTACCTTGGTGCTCCTCGTAGTGTGCGGCGAGCAGCTCAAGATCGGCCTGCACGAGTTTGAGGTCGACGAGCTGGTAGCCCTTCGCCTCAATGCGACGCAGGATCTCGCCGGTGAGGTTGCGGGCAACGCCATCGGGCTTGACGAGGACGAGAGTTTCTTCGACGGTCATGGGTTCTCCTTGTAGTTGTGGGACTTCGCCAAGCTCAATCCGCGGGCCCGGTCGATCTGCCGCCCCTTGACGAAGCAGTAGACCCAGATCGCGACGAAACCCGCCGCGACCACGAACATGATGGGCAGCAGGATGCCCGTGGCGACGAGTACCGCCTGAAGCGCCCAGCCCAGCCACACGCCCCAACGGAACCGCAGCGCGCCGGCGGTGAGCACGAGGGCCACGATAAGGGCTCCCCCGCCAACAAACGCCGTGACCGGCGGAACCGCCTTGAGCCCGAACGCCGTGAGAGTCACGAAGAACATGAGAGTGGCCTCGAGCCCGAGCACGATGCTCAGCAGTGTTTCGGTGGTGGTGCGCATCCGCCGGGGAGGTCTCGACGCTCCACTCGCGGGGGCGCTCACGGCTTCCACTTTTCCGACAGCCCGAGTTCGATCGCCTCACCCACGAGGGTAATCGAGCCGGTGACGATCACCGCGCGGCGGGGGGCGGCGGATGCCCACACCCGGGCATCCTGCACGGCATGCTCGAATGACTCGTACGGCACAACCGCTTCCGGTTGCGCGTGTGAGGCCACGAGGTCCGCGAGCTCGTCGAACGGGATCGCGCGCTCGGACTGCGACTGCGTCACATGGAAGAGTGCGGCGACCGGGGCGAGTGCCTCGACTATGCCCCCGGCATCCTTGTCTTGCAGAACACCGAGCACGATCGCGATCTCGTCGAACGTGAAATACGCCGCGAGCGCCGTTGCCAGCGCTGCTGCCCCGTGCGGGTTGTGTGCGGCATCCACGAGAACTGTGGGGTCGGTGCCGATAATCTGCAGGCGGCCGGGCGAGGTCGCAGTCGCGAGCCCCTCGGCGAGCACGTCACCCACGAGCGGCTGGGTGCCTCCGCCGAGGAACGACTCGACCGCCGCGATTGCGAGCGCCGCGTTGCGGCCCTGGTGCTCGCCGAAGAGGGGGAGGAACAGGTCACTGTAGGTGCCGGCGAGACCGTGAACGGCGATGACCTGTCCGCCGACCGCGACCGTGGAGGAGAGCAACTCGAACGCCGAGCCCTCCACCGCAAGGGTGCTCTCGGTGAGCTCTGCCGCGCGCTCCAGCTCGGCGAGGGCATCCGGGGTCTGCGCCGCCGAGACGACTGCCGCGGCGGGCTTGATGATTCCGGCCTTCGTGCGAGCAATCTCTGCGACGGTCGATCCGAGGCGCTGGGTGTGGTCCAGAGCGATCGGGGCGAACACCGCGACCTGGCCGTCACCGACGTTTGTGGAATCCCACTCGCCCCCCATGCCCACCTCCACCACTGCGACATCGATGGGGGCGTCGGCGAAACTCGCGTAGGCGAGCACGGTGAGGGCTTCGAAGAAGGTGAGCGGTTCCTCGCTCTTCTTTTCGAGTTCGGAGTCAACGAGATCGAGGAACGGGCTGATGTCGTTCCAGTTCGCGGCGAGAGCACGATTGGAGATCGGCAGCCCGTCGATCACGATGCGTTCGTTCACGCGCACGAGATGCGGGCTCGTCATGAGCCCCGTGCGAAGCCCATAGGCCCTCAGGATGCTCTCGGTGATGCGGCTCGTCGACGTCTTGCCGTTCGTGCCGGTGATGTGAATTATCGGGTAACTCCGCTGGGGGTCGCCCAGCAGCTCGAGCGCACGTCGCGTGGCGTCGAGACGCGGTTGCGGAGCGGCCTCCCCGATGCGAGCGAGAAGCTCCTCGTAGACGCGGTCGGCATCTTCTTGGTATTCGGCATCCTCGAGTTCGTAATCCGAATCTTCGTCGAGGTTGGTGCCCTCGTTGCCGTCCGCGAAGGGGCTGAGGTCGGCCATCGGGTTCTCGGAAGGATCCCCCTCGTCGAGCTCGTCGAAACCCTCGCGATCAGACCCGGTGTCATCAGACACGTTGTTCTCAGACACTGACAGCTCCCGACTTCGATACGTCGATGACAAGTACACCAGCATTCGCGGACTGCCCCACGGCGAGCACCGCTCGGCGACCGCCGGATGCCCCCGCCAGCGCCGCGCTCGACTCCGGGTCTGCGGACTCCGTGAATGTGGCTTCGATCGCGAGGGTCTCCCCAGCGATCATCTCGACGAACACGCCCAGTGCCGCAATATCGAGCTTCGACGAACCCGTGATCGACAAGACGATGCGATCGCTCACATCGAGACCTGCGGCCTTTCTCGTGTCTTGGATCGCCCGGATGACGTCGCGCGCGAACCCCTCCGCACGAAGTTCGGGCGTGAGTTCGGTGTCGATCAGCACGAAACCGCCATCGGCGAGGAACGCGATAGCGCTGGACTCGTCGGAAGCCTCCAACTCAAGATCGAATTCACCCTCGAAGAGTTCCACCCCGCCGACGGTGACGCTGGTCGAGCCGGTCGAGGCCCACTCACCCGCCTTTGCGGACTGGATGACCTGCTGCACCTGCTTACCCAGGCGCGGGCCGAGGGCGCGAGCGTTCACCGTGAGCTTGCGGGTGATACCGAACGCCTCGACGGCGCCCTCGACGAGCGGCTCGAAGGCGACGTGCTTGACGTTGAGTTCGTCACGCAAGATCGCCTCGACGCCCTCGAACCAGTCGGCGCGTGCCGTCACGACGGTGAGCCTTGCCAGCGGAAGTCGCACTCGCAGGCTGCGCGCCTTGCGCAGTGCGAGGCCCGCCGAGGCGATCTCACGCACGTAGTCCATCTCGGCGACGAGTTCAGGGTCGTTCGGGTAGTCCGCTGCGGTCGGGAAGTCTTCGAGGTGCACACTGCGGCCACCGGTGAGACCACGCCAGATCTCCTCCGCGACGAGCGGCAAGAGCGGCGCGGCAACCCGCGTAACGGTTTCGAGCACGGTGAACAGCGTGTCGAAGGCATCCTTGTCGCCCTGCCAGAAGCGGTCACGGCTGCGGCGCACATACCAGTTGGTGAGCACGTCAGCGAAGTCGCGCAACCGCGCGGCAGCGACCGGGCTGTCGAGCTTCTCAAGATCGATCGTCACGGCGTCAACAAGCTCGCCCGTCTTGGCGAGGATGTACCTGTCGAGAACGTTCGTCGAGGCATCCACTGTCCATTTCGCCTCATAGTCGTCAGCGTTGGCGTAGAGAGTGAAGAAGTAGTAGGTGCTCCACAGTGGCAACAGCAACTGACGCACGCCTTCGCGAATTCCCTCTTCGGTGACTACGAGATTGCCACCCCGGATGACCGAACTCGACATCAGGAACCACCGCATCGCATCCGCCCCATCGCGGTCGAAGACCTCGTTCACGTCGGGGTAGTTGCGCAGGCTCTTCGACATCTTCTGGCCGTCGCTGCCCAGCACGATGCCGTGACTAATGACGTTCTTGAAGGCTGGACGATCGAAGAGCGCCGTCGACAGCACGTGCAACAAGTAGAACCAGCCGCGGGTCTGACCGATGTACTCGACGATGAAGTCGGCGGGGTTGTGGCTCTCGAAGAACTCCTGATTCTCGAACGGGTAGTGCACCTGCGCGAACGGCATCGAACCGGAATCGAACCAGACGTCGAGCACGTCTTCGATGCGACGCATGGTGGACTTTCCGGACGGGTCATCCGGGTTCGGGCGGGTGAGGTCGTCGATGTAGGGGCGGTGCAGGTCAGGCTCGCCCTTCTCGTTCACCGGGAGCGCGCCGAAGTCAGCTTCGAGTTCGGCGAGGGAACCGTACACATCGACTCGGGGAAAGTTCGGGTCGTCACTCTTCCACACCGGAATCGGGCTGCCCCAGTACCGGTTGCGGCTGATCGACCAGTCGCGCGCGTTGCCGATCCACTTGCCGAACTGGCCATCCTTGACGTTGTCCGGAACCCAGTTGATCTCCTGGTTCAGCTCGCCCATGCGATCACGGAACTCCGGGACCTTCACGAACCAGCTCGACACCGCCTTGTAGATGAGCGGATTGCGGCAGCGCCAGCAGTGCGGGTAGCTGTGCTCGTAGCTCGCCACACGAAGGAGTCGACCGTCGGTGCGCAGCTTCTGGGTGAGCGGCTTGTTGGCCTCGAAGACCTGGAGGCCCGCGACATCCGTGATGTTGGGAAGAAACTTGCCGCCGTCGTCAACGGACAGGATGACCGGAATGCCCGCCGCCGCACACACGAGTTGGTCGTCCTCGCCGTACGCGGGAGCTTGGTGCACGATTCCGGTTCCCTCGCCCGTCGCCACGTACTCCGCGACGAGGATCTGCCACGCGTTCTCGGTCCCCCACTCCTCGGTGTCGGCGTAGTAGTCCCACAGCCGCGCGTAGCGCACGCCCTCGAGCTCCCGGCCCCTGAGAGTACGTGAAACTGCTGCTCTCGCCTCCTCAGAGGACGCATATCCGAGGTCTTTCGCGTAGGCGGGGACGGTGTCCGTCGCGAGCAGGAACTCCGCAACGCCCTCGGCGGAACCGTCGCCGGCACCGAGCGGGCCCGACGGCAGCACCGCGTACTCGATGTCGGGACCCACGGCGAGCGCGAGGTTGGTCGGGAGCGTCCACGGTGTGGTGGTCCAGGCGAGAGCTCTCACAGCGGTGAGCCCCAGACTCTCGGCCTTTGCTCCGTCCAGCGGGAAAGTGACCGTGACCGATTGGTCTTGGCGCATCTTGTAGACGTCGTCATCCATGCGCAATTCGTGGTTCGACAGGGGCGTCTCGTCGTGCCAGCAGTACGGCAGCACTCGATAGCCCTCGTACGCGAGACCCTTCGTGTGAAGCTGCTTGAACGCCCAGATGACGGATTCCATGAACGTCACGTCGAGCGTCTTGTAGTCGTTCTCGAAGTCGACCCAGCGAGCCTGGCGGGTGACGTAGTCCTCCCACTCCTTCGTGTACTCGAGCACGGACTCGCGGGCCTTCGCATTGAAGGTCGCGATTCCCATCTCTTCGATCTGCGCCTTCTCGGTGATGCCGAGCTGACGCATGGCCTCGAGTTCGGCCGGGAGCCCGTGCGTGTCCCACCCGAACCGACGATGCACCTGCTTGCCGCGCATGGTCTGGAAACGCGGGAACAGATCCTTCGCGTATCCGGTCAGGAGGTGCCCGTAGTGCGGGAGGCCGTTGGCGAATGGTGGTCCGTCGTAGAAGACCCACTCGGGCGCGCCCTCGCGCTGGTCGATCGACGCCTGGAACGTGCCATCCTGCTTCCAGAACGCGAGCACGCGTTCCTCGATCTCCGGGAAGGACGGCGAAGGCTGGATTGGCTCCTCGGAATTGCGGGGGTACGACATTCGGCTCCTGGTGTCGGCGCTCCTCACAAGCGCTGCTACACGAGGACGACCCGTGTGATTAAACACGTGCCGCGGTACCACCCCGCTTGCGCGTTACCGCGCCACTCAAACTGCTTGCCCGGTTCTAGTGAGTGGGTCTCGACCCGCTGTTCTTCCGGAGGCTCCCCGTCGATAGCGGATCACTGCCTGTGCGCCTATTCTACGCGACGAACAAGGGAGTTCAGCAGCGCGGCGCCCTGGCGGCTCTGAGCCGTCGTCACCACGAGCGAACCTCCACTCTTCTTGCGAATCTCGAGCGCTTCCCCCGAGTTCAGGATGATGCCGAACCGTCCCGGACCACCCCATCGCAGACCCCACCCGCCGAACCCGGTGGCGGGGTTGAGCTCGATGGTGGTCGCGGACTCGACGTCCGCCAGCGGCACTGTGAAGCGCGGGAATCCGAGCGGCGATCGCGCGGCGAAGCCCCGGGCGTCTACCCTCACCGTCCAGAACAGCGTGCTCGTGACGAGCACCACGAGAACACCCATCGTCACGAGATACCCGACGAAGGTCGAGGTGGGCGCCGAGACCCAGACTGCGAGGCTGCCCCCGACCACGACGATCGCCCCCACGGCGACGAGCAGGATGCCCAGCCAGCGGGCTGGCTCCACCCGCTGTATCCACGTCGCACGCTCGTCTGCGCCGAGGTCGAGTAACGGGAGTTCCGCCTCGTCGACTACCGGCACGGGCGTACTGGCAGGAAGGAAGAACCACGCAGCGACGCCGACGACAAGACCCACCACGAACCCGATGATGACCAGCGGCAGGATTGACGGCGCATCGTGCGCATCGGCGAGACCCTGTTGGATGATGAGCGAGCCGGCACCGAGCACGCCAAGCACCGTGGCAAGAAATGGAGAGATGGCTAGGAGAGCTCGGAGGTTAGCGGTCTGCGGGCCCGCGGCGCGACTGATCACCAGGGCGAACGCGCAGTAGGCGAGAACTGCCACGAGGATGACCACGATGAAACTCACGGGCGAACCGAAGTTGTCGGGGGCGCCGGACGGCCCCCAATGCACAGCGACCGGGTCGGGCAGGCTCGGCAGCGTGAACAGCATTGTCACTGCTGCGGCCGCGGCGATGATGAGAGGGACGATGACGCCTGCCACGAGCATCCGGGCATGTGGTTTCATTCGAAAGCCTTTCTGATCATCGCCGTGAGGGCGGAGGGTGTGAGGTCGAGCTTCTGCGCCTCGGCAACGACGCGATCGATGTCCCGGCCGAGTTGGGCGTAGTCGCGGGCACGGGCGGTGACTACCGCTCCCCTGCCGCGACGCAGGTCGAGGAAGCCCTCGTCGCGCAACACCTGGTATGCGCGAAGCACGGTATGCACGTTGACATCGAGTGAGTCGGCAAGGTCGCGCGCCGCGGGCAGGCGCTCACCCTGGGCCAGCGAGCCGTCGATGACCTGCGCGCGGATGCCCGCCACCAACTGCTCGAACAGCGGCGTCGAGGAACTCGGGTCAACGGACAGGTACATAGTTTCATTGTATTGTTCTAGCTGAACTAGATCAAGTGCAGGAATGGGAGTGCCGACAAACTGATTGACTGTGTGCGTGACTAACACCAGTGGCAAAGCGCCAACCACTACACCAGAAGCAGTACCCGCCCCGCAGTACGACGCCACCAAGGCTCGTAAGGCAGTCTGGGCCGCACTTGTCGGCTCATCCCTCGAAGCGTTCGACTTCTATGTCTTCGCCTACTTCAGCGCGATCTTCGCTCCGGCCCTGTTCTTTCCGGACCTAGAGCCAGCCGCCGCCCTCCTCGGCTCGTTCGCCTTCATCGCCGTCGCCTTCGTCGTCCGCCCCATCGGCGCGATAATCTTCGGCAACCTCGGTGACCGGATCGGTCGCAAGAACACCCTGATCATCACCATCACGATCATGGGAATCGCAACCGGAGTCATCGGGCTCCTGCCCGACTTCTCGACAATCGGGCTCGCGGCACCCGCGCTGCTGCTGCTCCTGCGGGTCGTGCAGGGGCTCTCACTCGGCGGGGAGTGGAGCGGTGGCATCCTTGTCGCCGTCGAGCAGGTCGAGCCCAAGCGTCGCGGTTTCTACGCCGCGCTGCCGCAACTCGGCTCGCCCGTGGGCACCACACTTACCGCGTCGCTGCTCATCATCCTGCCGCTGCTCATTCCGGCCGAAGACATGGCCACGTGGGGGTGGCGCATCCCGTTCCTTCTCGCCTTCCCGCTGCTCGCGGTGTCGCTGTACCTGCGACTCGCGATCGATGAGACTCCCGTGTTCAAGACGATCCTCGCCGCAAACAAGCGCGAGCGGATCCCCGTGCTCGCCGCGTTCAAAAAGTACCCGGTGGGCATCATCGTCGCGATCGGTGCTGCCCTGCTGGGTATCGGGTCGTACTCGCTCATGAACACCTACACGATCGGCTACGGCATCAGCGTGCTCGGGTTCTCGTATCCCGATCTCGCGCTCGCCACACTCATCGGCAGCCTCCTCCAGTTCGTGACGATCCCGCTCTTCGGCCTGCTCGCCAACCGCATCGGGTCGGCAAAGGTCGTCGTCATCGGAGCGATCGGAACACTCCTGGTCGCCTTCCCGATGTACTTCCTTCTCCAGTTCGCAACCTTCCAGATCTTGGTCGGCACGATGATCATCGGCGGAATCCTCCCCACGCTCGCGTGGGCTGGCCTCGGCGGACTCATGGCGAACATCTTCGGCGGTCCGGTGCGATACAGCGCCATGGCGATCGCCTATGCGGTAGCAGCGGCTCTCTCCGGCGCGATCCCGGCTCTCACCCAGGGCCTGTCGATCGCAACGGATGCCGCGTGGTGGCACCCGGGCATCGTGCTCGCGTCGATCTCGCTCATCACGCTCGTCTGCGCCCTCGTCGCATCGCGCTGGAAGCGGCCGGTCGACGAGATCGCCGAGTAACGAAAACCACTCATTACCCGCTGTCGCCGGACGAGGGATAGCCCTAGGCTGTCTCTCGTCCGGGGCATTCACCCCGGAACTGCGCCGTCAAGGGGGCCGAATGAGCGACGAAACTCCGACCGAACGTTTCGATGCGGCAGGCAGCGATACCCCGACCGAGAGGTTCGAGGCGCCCGCCGCAACGCTGCCGCTGGATGCCGCGGAGAAGCGCCGGTCACGCCGACTGATCGTGATCCTCGCCGCGATCGGTGGTGCGCTGTTGCTCGCCCTGCTCATCGTGCTCATCCTGCTGCTCACGCGCGGTGGAACGCCGAGCGCCCTTCCCACCTCGAGCGCCACACCCTCGGTCACGCCAACACCGACGGTGACCGCGTCGACGACGCCGAGCGCCACCCCGGAGCCCACCCCCACGGTGACCCAGACCGTTGCCCCGCCCCCCAGCACCGACACCGCAGTCGAGAGCTTTACGATCAACCCGACAACCGTCGACTGCTCAGGGGTGAGCAGTGTCGTGATCACACTCAAGTGGTCGACGTCGAACGCAAACAACGTCTACTTCGGCATCGACACCAACGACGCCCAAGCCGCGCCGTTCTTCAGCGAATCGCTACCCGCAAGCGGAACATCGACCAATGACTTCCCCAACGGATATCGCCCGTTCGAGTACACCTGCGGCAACGGCAGCCACACCTACGCCATCACCGCCGTGAGCGCTGATGGCAGCCAGAAAGACACGAGCACGGTGACGGTGACCGGCTAAGAGATCTTTCCCCGCTGGAATGGGAACCACGGTGCCCGATAGCGAAGGGTCGGGGCATCCTTCGGTCGCAGAGTACCCGCGGCACGACCCCAAGTGACCCCGAACCTGTAGAGGTAGACCGAGAGATCGGCGTCAGTGTCGGCCGGGAGCTTCCATGTTCCAACGCCCCACTGGGCAGGCTGGGCCCGTCCTCCGACGACCACGGTGGGGCGAACGCCGAGCAATCTCCACGCCTTTCCGCGGAGGTCGATCGAGACGCGACGCGTGGGCATTTCCTCAGCATAGGTGCGGCCTCCGGTACGATCGGACGCACAACCCCACACTCAGGCACCTCTTACTACGACACGGTGCCGCACATATCGAACCGGAGCACGACAATGTCGACAGACGCGACCAATAACATCCCCGACAAGCCCGTGCTCGAGGGCCTGGAAGACAAGTGGTCGCCCGCGTGGGAAGCCAACGGCACCTACCGGTTCGACCGGGGCTCTTCGACTCGCGAGAACATCTTTTCCGTCGATACCCCGCCGCCCACCGCGTCGGGCAGCCTGCACATCGGGCACGTGTTCAGCTACACCCACATGGACCTCATCACGCGGTTTCAGCGCATGCGCGGGCGCAACATCTTCTACCCGATGGGGTGGGACGACAACGGTCTGCCGACCGAGCGCCGCGTGCAGAACTACTACGGGGTTCGCTGCGACCCAACGCTGCCCTACGACCCGGCGTTCGTGCCGCCGCTGGAGGGTGGAGACACTGCTTCGTCCAAGGCGGCCGACCAACAGCCCATCTCGCGTCGCAACTTCATCGAGCTGTGCGAGACCCTGACCGCCGAAGACGAGAAGCAGTTCGAAGACCTCTGGCGCCAACTCGGGTTGAGCGTCGACTGGAATCTCACGTACCGCACGATCGGTCGAGAAGCCCAGCTCGCGGCCCAGCGCGCATTCGTGCGCAACCACGCCCGCGGCGAGGCCTATCAGGCCGAGGCCCCGACGCTGTGGGACATCACCTTCCGTACCGCGGTTGCGCAGGCCGAGCTTGAGGACAAGGAGCAGCCCGCGGCGTACCACAGGGTGTCGTTCCACAAGCCCGATGGCTCCACCGTGGAGATCGAGACGACCCGACCCGAGTTGCTCCCGGCGTGTGTGGCTCTCGTCGCGCATCCGGATGACGAGCGCTACCAAGGACTGTTCGGAACCACCGTCACGACGCCCCTATTCGGCGTGGAAGTGCCGATCCTCGCGCACCACCTCGCCCAGAAAGACAAGGGGTCTGGCATCGCCATGATCTGCACCTTCGGTGACGTAACCGACGTGGTGTGGTGGCGTGAGCTCGACCTTCCGAACCGCACGATCATCGGCGCCGACGGACGGATCGTTGCCGATGCGCCGGACGTGATCACCACCGAGGCCGCACGCGCGGCGTACGCGGAACTCGCGGGCAAGACGGTCTTCAGCGCCAAAGCGAAGATCGTCGAGCTGCTGCGTGCGAGCGACGAGATGATCGGCGACCCCAAGCCCATCATGCATGCTGTGAAATTCTTCGAGAAAGGCGACAAGCCCCTCGAGATCATCTCCACGCGCCAGTGGTACATCAAAAACGGTGCGCGGGATGCAGCGCTGCGCGAGCGCCTCATCGCTGCGGGCCAGCAGATCAGTTTCACCCCCGAGCACATGCGCGTGCGGTACGAGAACTGGGTGGGTGGCCTCACCGGGGACTGGCTCATTTCACGTCAGCGGTTCTTCGGTGTGCCGATCCCCGTCTGGTACGAGTTGGAAGACGGGGAGAAGGGGGCGCCGATCCTGCCCCCCGAAGACCTGCTTCCGATCGACCCGTCGAGTGATGTTCCTCCCGGCTACACCGAGGCGGATCGCGGCATCACCTTCGCCGGTGAACTCGACATCATGGACACCTGGGCGACCTCATCCCTCACCCCACAGATCGCAGGAGGGTGGGTGACCGACCCGTCGCTGTGGGAGCTGGTATTCCCGTATTCGCTGCGCAGCCAGGGCCAAGACATCATCCGCACCTGGCTGTTCTCGACAGTGCTTCGCGCCGAGCTCGAAGAGGGCACAATTCCGTGGAAGAACGCGGGAATCTCGGGCTTCATCGTCGACCCGGATCGCAAGAAGATGTCGAAATCCAAGGGCAACGTCGTCACTCCGAAGGGGATGCTCGACGATCACGGCTCTGACGCGGTGCGCTATTGGGCCGCCTCGAGCCGGTTGGGCACGGATGCCGCGTTCGACCCGCAGAATCCCAAGCAGATCAAGATCGGGCGGCGCCTGGCCATCAAGGTGCTGAACGCCTCGAAGTTCGTGTACTCGTTCCCCGTGCCCACCGGCGAGGTCGGCGCGGGTCTCTCTCGCGTGACGGAGCCACTCGATCTCGACATGCTCGCTGAGCTGGGCCGCGTCATCACCACGGCGACGACGGCACTCGAAGAATTCGACCACGCCAAGGCGCTTGAAACTACCGAGCAGTTCTTCTGGACGTTCTGCGACGACTACCTCGAGCTGGTCAAGGAACGCGCGTACGGTGCCGGCACCGCCGAGGCGCAAGCGAGTGCTGCAATCGCCCTGCGCGCAGCGATCGACGTGTTCCTTCGACTGTTCGCCCCGTACCTCCCCTTCGCGACAGAAGAAGTGTGGAGCTGGACGCACGAGGGCTCGATTCACACCGCGAGCTGGCCGATCCTTGATGACCTCGGTGTTTCGGTTGCGCCTCGGGGACTGTTCGGAGCCGTGGGCGAGGCGCTCATCTCCATCCGGCGTGCGAAAACCGATGCGAAGGCGTCGCAAAAGACGGACGTCACATCGGCCACAATCGCCGGTCCGGCAATCCTCGAAGAGGGTCTCGGCGACCTCCGCGCAGTCGGCCGGATCGCGAGCGTAGAGTTCGTGCTGTCAGAGTCAATTGAAGTGCGGGACATCGTGCTCGCGGAACAGGCGGAGCAATGACCGAGGTTCGCGACATCCACGAAGACGATCAGGACGCCTGGCGTCGGCTGTTTCGGGAGTATGGAGTGTTCTACAAAACGGACTTCAGCGATGCCGTGCTCGACGGCGTGTGGCACTGGCTCATGAACGCCGAGTCACCTCTTGAAGCGGTAGTGGCAGTGGATGACGGCCGTGCTTACGGATTCGCGCACTATCGACGCGTGCCCGACACGTTCACCGCCGCGAGCGCGTGGCACCTCGACGACCTCTACGTAGAGCCCGGACACCGCGGGTCCGGTGCAGGCTCCGCGCTCATTGACGCAGTCGCCGAGCGTGCAGGGTCGGACGGCGGCGGCACGCTCCACTGGATCACCGCAGCCGACAACACCACGGCTCAAAGCGTGTACGACAAGATCGCGACACGAACTACTTGGGTGACCTACGAGAAGCAAACCTGATGCAGCTCGGTACTCGCTGGAACGTGGGCGGCGAACCGCCCGCGCGCCTGCCGGAACCCGTGCTGGCAGCGATCTCCCAAGTCGAGGGCGAGCTTGCCGGGGTGTCGACGGACGGGTGGCGTTGGACGCTCACCTGGCTCGAGGGACGGCCCGTCGTCGAGCTCGACGATGGCACGGTCATCCGGGTCGATCACGCTGGCACGGTGACGGTGGAGGAACCTGCCTGACCGGTCAGAACCGGCGCGTCAGAAGGCGGAGGGCCTCGTGCTCCCGGCGTTCGCGCGCCACGGATTCTTGGTGCACTCTGGTGTGCTCTTCGTAGGAGATGGAGGTGCGCTCTGCGTGGCGGCGCGCCCACAACAGCGTCGCGAGGCTGAGGCGCATGAGTGCACGGTCGAGGCCATGAGGGCGCACCCGACGCGCGGGCTGAACGTAGTCGGTGGGGACTGTAGTCATCGTGTTCGCCTCATCTCTTGGCTCAAAATTATGGGCAGCCACCGACATTTCGGCGCAGTCCTGGGCTGGGTTTTCAAGCAGTGTTGTCATGGTTTTGGGGTCTCTTCGGCGTCGAGTACTGGGAATGCATTGAAGTGGATCTGCACCGGGCGAGAGCCCGGCGGATTCTGGCCGCGATACCGCTCGAGGCGCTCATCGACGAACCGTTCGAAGTGTTCGGTGATCTCCTTGAGCTGCTCCGGAGTGAGTCGCAGGTTGGTTGTGGAGATTACTGAGGCTGACATCCACGCGACGGGCAATACGTCGTAACCGCGCTCCTGAAAGTCGCCGAGCAAGGCTGATCGAGAACGTTCCCATTGCCGCATGACAGTCTTCGTTGCCGCGACTGCTGCCGGAGTGTTCTCGAGATCATGTGCGTTGAGGTTGATGGCGCCGGGCACTCGTTCCCACCATCGCTCTCGACCCGTGCCCTTGCCTTCCACCTCTCGCACGAAGCCGTGTCGTTCAAGTTGACGTAGGTGGTAGCTCGTCGCTCCGCTCGACTCATCAAGCCGTTCGGCGAGGCCGCTCGCGGTGAACTGACCGTAGGTGGAGAGCGTGTCAAGAATCTGCACGCGCAACGGGTGCGCGAGTGCCTTGAGGCTTTCCATATCCAGTTGGCGAACCTCGGGGCCGTGAGGCGCGGGGTCGACACTGTCGTTCTCGGTCATGGTGCAAAGATACCATTGCAAAGACTTCTTTGCAACATAGTCTTTGCATTCGGGTGCTCCGCCTGCCTGCCTGCGCGCCTACCCGCGCTCGCCCGCCCGCCTCTGCCTGCCTGCGCGCCTACCCGCGCTCGCCCGCCCGCCCGCCCGCGCTGATAACTCAGGAGATTTCCCCCGAGCTCGGCCGGTTTAGCGCTTTGCGGGACGCGATCCGTGCGAATCTCCTGAGTTATCGACATGAGCGGCACCATCCACCCTCGCCACACGTCGCCGACGGAGCTAGATCGCCCGCAAGCTTGCATAGGCTTGCGTCATGAGCAACCCTTTCCTCGCGCCGAGCACTCTCCCCTACGGCATGCCGCCCTTCGCCGAGATCCGAGACGAGCACTACAAGCCCGCTTTCGAGATCGGCATGGAAGAGCACCTCGCCGAGGTCCGCTCGATCACCAAGCGTCGGGACATGCCCACCTTCGAGAACACGATGATCCCGCTCGAGAAGGCCGGTCAGGTGCTCGAGCGCGTCGCGACGGTCTTCTTCAACAAGGCGTCGGCCGACGGCAACGACGCGACCGCGCAACTTGAGGAGGAGATCGCTCCTCTACTCGCCGCGCACTCGGATGCGATCAAACTCGACTCCCAGCTCCATTGGCGAATTAAGGGGCTCTACGACCAGCTCGACGAACTCGGCCTCGACGCAGAATCGCGCTACTTGGTCGAGCGCTACTACATGGAGTTCACGATCGCGGGTGCTGGACTCGATGAGATCGAGAAGGCGAAGCTTCGGGACTACAACCAGCAGCTCTCGACGCTCACGACACGGTTCGAGAAATTCCTGCTCGCCGACACGAACGACTTGGCCGTGGTCATCGACGACCCGGCGGAGCTCGCGGGGCTCGAGCCCGGCGAGATCTCCGCCGCGGCCGAGGCCGCGAAGGAGCGCGGGCTTGCGGGCAAGTACCTCGTGACGCTCGTGTTGCCGACGGGGCATCCTTGGCTATCTTCCCTCACGAACCGCGACGTGCGCGAGCGGATCATGGCGGCGTCCCGCGCCCGAGGCAACCGGGGTGGCGAATGGGACACCAAGCAGCTCGTGCTCGACATCACGCGACTGCGGGCCGAGCGCGCGACATTGCTCGGGTTCGCCTCGCACGCCGAATGGGTGATCGCCGACGAGACCGCTAAGACTCCCGCAAACGTCGCAACAATGCTCGACAAGCTCGCGATCCCTGCCGCCCGGAACGCCCGGGAGGAACAGGCCGACCTCGAGGCCCAGGCCGGGCATCCCATCGAAGCCCACGACTGGGCCTTCTACAGCGAGAAGGTGCGGCAGGCGAAATACGACGTCGATGAGGTCGCAATGCGGCCCTACTTCGAGGCCGAGCGCGTGCTTCAGGACGGTGTTTTCTTCGCGGCGACGAAGCTCTACGGAATCACGTTCACCGAGCGCCACGACATTCCGGCCTACCACCCCGATGTGCGCGTGTTCGAGGTCACCAACGACGATGGCTCCCCCGTCGGGCTCTACACGCTCGACCTCTATACGCGCGACTCGAAGCGCGGCGGCGCGTGGATGAACTCCCTCATCTCCCAGTCGGATCTGCTCGGGCATCCGGTGGTCGTCACCAACAACCTGAATGTGCCCAAGCCCGCGGCCGGCGAGCCCACGCTGCTCACGTACGACGAGGTCAACACGCTCTTCCACGAGTTCGGCCACGCCCTGCACGGCCTGTTCGCTCGCGTGACCTACCCGAAGTTCGCAGGCACGAACACCTACCGGGATTTCGTCGAGTTCCCCAGCCAGGTCAACGAGATGTGGATGCTCTGGCCCGAAGTCCTCGAAAACTACGCGGTGCATCACATCACTGGCGAGCCCATGCCTAAGGAGTTCGTCGAGAAGATTCAGGCGTCGTCGGCGTTCAACGAAGGATTCGCGACGAGCGAGTACCTTGCCGCGGCCCTGCTCGACCAGGCCTGGCACACCATCGGCCCGGATGCCGCGATCACCGACGTCCCCGCCTTCGAAGCCGAGGCGCTGAAAGCCGTCGGACTCGACAATCCCGCTGTGCCCACTCGCTACTCGAGCACGTACTTCCAACACGTCATGTCGACGTCCGCCTATGACGCTGGGTACTACTCGTACATCTGGAGTGAGGTGCTCGACGCCGACACTGTCGACTGGTTCAAGGAAAACGGCGGGCTCACGCGCGAGAATGGCGACCGGTTCCGTTCGCGACTGCTCGGGGTGGGCGGCTCGAAGGATCCGCTCGAGGCGTTCCGCGACTTCCGCGGTCGGGACGCCGACATCCAGCCGCTCCTCGACCGGCGCGGGCTCAACTAGCGCGGCGGGGTGCACGCGGCGGGTGCACGTTGCGCGACGCACCCCCGCACCCGCACCCGCACCCGCCGTCCTGCATACCCCCACCCCAACCCCAACCGTTCCGGAGGACGGCACGCCGCCGCCGGGCCCGTTGCGCCGTGGAATCCGGCGCGCCGTCCTCCGCAACGTGAGCCAACGGCGTGGGCTGAGCCGATCGGCAGCCAGCAGACTTAGCATGGGCCATGGCCCAGCCCACGCGTGCTGAACTCGTCGCCCGTCTTCAGGCGGATGTCGCCGGAACTGTGTCCGACGGCGTCGCCCTTCAGGAGGCGCTCGCAACCCGACTCGGCCTCACGACCAGCGACTTGCGCGCGATCACGTTGCTCATGCGCAAAGGCACAGTATCGACGAGTGAACTCGCGGATGCGGCCGGCCTGACGAGCGGAGCGGCGACACGCATGGTCGACCGACTCGAGAAGGCCAACTGGGTCGAACGGTTCATGGATGCCCGCGACCGGCGCCGAGTGCTGGTCGTCATGAAGAAGACCCGCCGGGGTGAAATTGGTGAACTCTACGCCGAGATGTCCCACGCTTGGATGAGCGCGCTTGCCGACAAGTCTGAAGCCGAGCTCGAGACCGTTCTCGTCATTTTCGACAGGATGCGCGGCGTCGCCCGGGAACAGGCCGCGGCGCTACGCGACGGCTGACCGGCGCCAGCCGAGCCATGCCATCACCACACCGCCAGCAACGAGACCCCAGAACGCGGACCCGATGCCGAAGGGCGCGATCCCAGACGCCACGACCAGGAACGTCAAGATGGCCGTCATCCGGTGCTTCGGGTCTTCGACGGCGTTGACGAGACTTGTGATGAGCGCTCCCAGCACGGCAAGGCCCGCGACAGCAATGATCAGGATGGCCGGCGCGGCGCTCACGAGCGCAACGGCAACCCCGGCAGCGAGCCCGAGCGGAATGTAGAGAATCCCGTTCGTGAGGGTGGCGATCCAGCGTTTCTGCGGGTCGGGATGCGACTCCGGGCCCGACATGATCGCCGCCGTGATCGCTCCCAAGTTGATGGAGTGCGCCCCGAACACCGCGCCCGCGACGCTGCCCAGTCCGGTGCTCACGAGGGCGAAGCGCGGTGGCGGTGTGTACCCATTGTTCGAGAGCACCACGAATCCGGGCACGTTCTGCCCGGCCATGGTGACGAGGAACAGCGGGAGCCCCACACTCAGAATGGTGAACGGGTCGAAGGTCGGCGCCACGAAGATGAGCTGCGGGGTCACTGTCGCCGCCCCGATCCACTCGGTTCCGGCAGAAATGAGGATCGCGACGACCGCGACGACCATAGCGCCCGGCACCGCCCACCGCGGCGCAAGACGATAGAGCACCAACCACACGACAACGATCGGAACGGCGTACTGGGGCAAGGTCGCGACGGCCTGAATCGGAGCAAGGCAGATCGGGAAGAGCACTCCCGCGAGCATGGCGCTCGCGAGGGGTTTTGGGATGCCCGTGATGGTTCGGCCGAGCGCTGGCCACAACCCGCAGAGCAAGATGAGCGCTGCGCTCACGAGGAACGCCCCCACCGCGTTCGAGAACGTGATCCCGTGCCCGGCAGCCGCGAGCAGCACGGCAGCACCCGGTGTCGACCAGGCCACGGCGAGGGGAATCCGCAACCAGAGCGCACCGATGGTACTGACCACTGCGGTGGCGAGGCACAGTGCAAGCAGTCCGGATGCCGCTTCCGCGTCGCTCGCTCCTACCGCAACGAGGCCTGCGATCACGAGTGCGAACGACGACGCGAATCCCGAGATGGTGGCGACGAAGCCCGCGGTGATCGGCTGGAGCATCCAGCCAGCCTAGGGCTCCCGACACCTCCGAAAACGCAGGAGATCGTGGCCAATTCGGCATGTGCGGCTTGCTAGCGCGGCATCCGGCACGAATCTCCTGCGTTTTGGGTGCGCGGGGACGTTTTGGGTGCGCGGGGACGTTTTGGGTGCGCGGGGACGTTTACGGCGCGAACACCGGGCGCAGGCGTTCCCACGCTTCGGCGCGCACATAGACCGGAAGCTCGTCGATCGGAGTGTCGCGCGTGACGAGGCCGCTTCCGTGCGGGGCGCCCGTGAACGCGTCGACCCACTCCCCTTCGGGCAGGTAGATCTGCCACTGCGTAGCCCCCGCGGTCAGCACGGGCGCGACGAGGAGGTCCCGGCCGAGCATCCATTGCAGCGGATGCTCCCACACGAGCGGGTCGGCGGGGTGGTCGAAGTACAGCGGCCGCATGAGCGGCGAACTCGTCGCGATCGATTCGCGAGCGGACTCGGCGAGATACGGCACGAGCCGCTCCCGCAGGTCGGCGAACTTCTTGAAGACCGGAAGCACGGAACCGTCACCGGTACGCTCGGCCATGTTCCACGGCGTGCGGTCACGCGAGGGTGTGCGGTGGTGATTGAACTCCGAGTGGTACTGCATGATCGGCACGAAAGCGGCTGCAGCGGTCGAGCGCAGATACAGCTCCGCAGTCGGGATCTCTCCGGAGAAGCCGCCGAAGTCCCAACCCCAATACAGGATTCCGCTCGACGCGGCAGAGAGCCCTGCGAACATCGACCAGCGGAATGCCTCCCACGTCGAGTTCTCATCCCCCGCCCAGAACGCCCCGTGGGACTGGCTGCCGGTGAATCCCGCACGACTGAAGGTGACGGGGGCCTTCCCGGCGGAGCGCAACAGGTCGCCGTATGCCTTCGCGTAGCTCACCGGGAACGTGCCGTTCGCCTCATCCCCGTGGCGTCCGTCGAGGTAGCGCAGATCCCGACCCCACGCGTGCTCGCCGCCGTCGGTCTTGAAACCGTCGATACCGAGTTCGTCGACGAGGTATCGGCGACGCTCGGTCCACCATGCAGCTGCACGGTCGTCGGTCAGGTCGGGCATGAGCCCCAACGGAAACCACCACCCGCGGTTGCGGTACGGTCGCAGCTTTCCGTCGGGAGCGACCTCCTGAATGAGCACGTTCTCCCGCACCGCCTCAGCGGCGTCGAGAGCGGCCTGCCCTGTCGGGTGCGGACGCATCTTGATCAGCGGGATCTGCCAGAGATGCAGCCGGATGCCGCGGGCGTGAAGCTCATCGACCATGCCCTTCGGGTCCGGCCACGGGCCGTCGGCGGGGAACTCGAAGTCCGCGAGGCTGTGTGGCGTCTCCCCCGGCTCGTACCGGGATCCGCGCCACGCGGTGAACGTGCTCTCGTCACTCCAGGCCTCGATGACTACCGATCCGACGGGGATATCGTGGTCGCGGTGTGCGTCGACCTGGCGCATCACTTCCGCCTGCGTGTTCCACTCGTTGCCGCTAGCCCAGAGCCGGAACACCCAGTCGGGCAGTTCCTCGGGACGACCGACCTCGGCGAGGAACGCGTCCAGCACCTGCGTGGGCGTCCCTTCGTAACGCACGACGTCGAGAACGCCGTCGGGAGCAGTCTCGGCCTCGATCCACAGGGTCGTCGGATCGCTCTCACCGATGTCGAACCAGACCCGCCGCGAGGTGCGCACATGGAAACCCCAGCCGGAGCCACCTACGACATGTGCGAACGGCATCGGCAGATATGTCTTACGTTCAGCACCCTGGCTCTTGTACTGCTCGAAGACGACGGAATCGAGCGACGACCCGCGGTGATCGAGTGTGTCATAGCGCTCGCCGAACCCGGTGACATGTTCGCCAGGTTTCAGGGGCAAGGGCATCCGGACGCGAGCGATGCTGACGCCATCGGTCAGCACGAACCGGTCGCCGCGAGCTTCCCACCCGAAGACGGTGAACTCGAACCAGCGCGTCTTCTCCATCGTGTCGGCCACGAAGCGGTACCGGTAGCGCTGGCCTTGTGCGAGCGAGGCGAGCGTGATCGACCAGCCGCTCGATGCTCGCGCGAGCCGTGCTTGGGCGGAAGCGAGGTGGCCTCCGTCGACCGTTTGCCCCCGCGACTGCCGAAGGGCAGGGCTGAGCTGATCGGTGTGGAACTCGCCATCCACGGTGTACTCGAGGGTTACGCCCTCGATCGACCCCGACGTGCGAACGCCGAGCGTGAGCGGCTCGGCCGCCACCGGGTCGACCGGATGGCGTTGCTCGGTGTCTACGGAATACGGGTGGCCCGAGCCGAACGGACGGTGGCGGATCACGAGGTGGCCTTGAGTCCGAGGTCTGCCGCAAGACGCAGGAACATTCCGTGCGACCACAGCAACGGGGTCGCCACTGTGCCCCATCGGTCAAGCCATTCCTGCATTTTCCGTGGCTCGAGTAGGTGCTGCTGCACCTGCTCCGGAAGTTCATTAAGCGCGGTCGCCGTCGCGGCGGCCCAACGCAGTTCGTCGAGCGCACGATCGCGATCACCCAACGCGAGAAAATTCAGTCCGAGGAAGCAGCTCAATAAGGGCCACTGCCCGCCCCCGTAGAACGTGTCAGCGAGATAACGGTGTACGCCGCCGCCCACGTTGAGTTGGGCATCGATCGCCGCGATGGTCGCAGCGCCGATCGACCCCTCAGCCGGGAACACTCCGAGCGGCCGGATGACCGACAGCAGACTCGCGTCAACCTCGGGTGACCCGAGCCATTTCGTCAGGTGCCCATCGACCACGCCGCGCTGGCGCAGGAGCCCGCGGATCTCCTGCAGTGCAGCGCGCGTGGCATCGGCGCGATCTCCGGTGAGGGTGGGGGACGCTGCGGCAAGTCCCGCGGCGATGCACCCGAGTGTCGATCCGTGCACTTGGTCGGCGGATTCTTCCCACCAGTCGAAACACGGACGGCGCCACGAGCTCACGAGGTAGTCGACGGTCAGCTCGATTGCGTCCTGCCAGCTCTCGAGCGAGAGTGTGTGCCGGTTCGCGTGCTCGACGACGCCCCACAGCCAGGTTCCATAACCGTCGAGTTGGAAGTCCCACCACTCGTCGGCCCCCTCCTCGCCCTGCAGCGTGAACCGGGTGGGAAGCATCTCGGAATCGGGAACGGGGATGCCCGCCGCGGCCGCCGCGACGATCCCTTCGATGTGCGCGCGCCGTGACACGAGGATGCGCGAGCACCAGTCGTGGAATCGGTCTGCGGACGCAGTGTCGCCCCAGGCAGACACTCCGTCTGCGATGAAGGCTCCGTCGCGGAACCAGGAATAGCCCCGGTAGGCGGAGAAGGTCGGGCTCGCAGGGTAGGCGCCGGAAGGGTCCTGCAACGACACGATGGTGTCGAGGCTGCTGTCGGCCAGCGCGGCGAGCTCAGTCAGCGTCCAAGCGCGGCTCTCGACGGCGGTCATATCGTGGTGCTCCCCTTGTGAGTGAAAGTGTGTGGTGGGGTCCCGAGGCGCTGCCTCGGGACCCCCGGTGGCTGGGTGTGTCAGCCGCCGATTACTGCGTTGATGCGCTCCTCAGCGGAGTTGAGTGCCTCCTGCACGGTCTTGCGACCGGCCTGAGCTTCGACGAGCTCCTGGCCCATGATGTCCTGCATCTCGGCCTGGCCCGCGGCCACGACGGGCGGGAGCGCAATTCCGTCGAGGGAGTCGAACACCGCCTTGCGGTTGGCGGGGGCGCCCTTGTCGAGGTAGGACGCGAGCTGAGCCTCATCCGAGATGGGGGGAAGCTCCCAACCAGCGTCGAGGCGGGTCTGGACCATCGTGTCGGACGAGGTCAGGAACTCCGCCCACTTCGTGGCTGCCGCGATGTGCTCGCTCGTTGCCGAGACGCCGATCGCGTTCGAGAAGACAGCACTCGCCTGCACGGTGTTGCCGGGTTCGACAGCGATGTTCCAGTTGAAGGGGACATCGGCTACGGCGCCAAACACCCAGATGCCGGTGTGCAGCATCGCGAGCTTGCCATCCTTGAACAGGTTGGTGTCGAAGTCCGGCGTGCCCTGACCCTGCTCGATCGTCGGCATGACGGTTCCGCTCTTGTTCACGAGCCACTCGGCGGCCGCAAGGCCCTCGGGGGTGTTGAACGCGACCGCGGTCTTGTCGGCGTTAAGGAACTGGCCGCCGTTTTGCGCGAGTGCCTTGTAGTACTCGTAGAAGCTGATCGGCTGGTGGTCACCCCACACGCCTGCTGCCTGGTTGGTGAGCTTCTCGGCCGCGGCCTTCTCATCGGCCCAGGTCCAGTCGTTCGTCGGGTAGTCCACGCCAGCGGCGTCGAACAGGTCGGCGTTGTAGTAGAGAACGACGTCGGAGAACGAGCTCGGCAGAGCGTAGGACGTGCCATCCGTCGAGTACGCCTCGAGAAGCGACTGGCGGTAGGCCTCCGGGTTCGCGACAGTCAGCGGCGCGAGTACGCCGTTCGCCTGGTAGGAGGCGTAGTTCGAGAACTCGATGTCGAAGACGTCCGAAACGGTGCCTGCGGCGAGGTCGGTCTGCAGCGCAGTACCGTAATCGCCGTAGGGCAGGGTGGTGACCTCGACGGTGATGTCGGGGTTCTCCTTCTCGAAGGCGTCGACGATCGTTTGGAGGTTGTCCTCGTTGCCGTCGTTCGAGATGAAGTTGGTGTACGTGATGGTGACGGGGCCTTCGTCGGCCGCGGGGGCTGCGCAGGCGGACAGTGCAAGGGCAGCGATGCCCAGCATGCCGACTGTTGCGATGACGTTGCGTTTCATGGTGCTGTATCTCCTTCGATATTCCTCGGGTGGTGCTGTGGTCTCGCCGCGAGGATCATTTGATCCCCGAGCTTGCGACGCCCTGGATGACGTACTTCTGGGCGAAGATGTAGAGCGCGAGCATCGGCAGGATGCTCACGACCGAGCCGGCCATGATGATGTCCCACTCGGTGGTGTACTGCCCCTGCAGGCCGGCCAAGGCGATGGGCAGGGTCTGGAGCTCAGGCTTGCGGAGCACGACGAGCGGCCACAGGAAGCTGTTCCAGCTCCCCATGAAGGCGAAGATCGTGAGGGTAGCGAGTGCGGGTCGGATGTTCGGGATGATGACCGAGAAGAAGATCCGGAAGTGGCTCGCGCCGTCGAGGGTCGCCGCCTCATCGAGGTCACGTGGCACCTGGTTGATCGCCTGCCGCACGAGGAAGATGCCGAACGCGCTCGCGAACGTAGGAAGCAGCGCCCCAAGGTAGGTGTTGAGCAACCCGAAGGTCTTGAGCTCGACGAACAGCGGAACGATGAGCACCTGGAGCGGAATCATCATGGTCGCTAGGTAGACCGCAAAGACGATCCCCCGACCTCGAAACGGCAGTCGGCTAAACGCGTATGCAGCAGTCGAACTCGTGATGAGCTGAACCACAGTGGTGACCAGCGCAAGACCGAAGCTGTTGAGGATGACCCGGCCGAACGGTCGCTCGGCGAAGAGCCGAGCGTAGGCGTCGAGGCTCGGGTTTTCCGGGATCAGTGCGGGAGTCACGGTAAGACCGACTCCCGGGCTGATGGACGTGATGACGGTCCACAGGAACGGGAAGAACATCGCGATCGCACCCGCGACGATGACCACGTGCAACAGAATCCAGCCGGCGAGGGCCCGACCGGTCATCCGGCTATTCATAGTTCACCCAGCGCTTCTGGCCGCGAACCTGGATGAGCGTGATGGCAAGGATGACGATGAACAGGATCCACGAGAGGGCTGATGCCTCCCCGGCAGCTCCGTAACGGAAGGTGAGGTCGTAGATCTGCTGGACCACGACCTCGCTGGCCCCGTTCGGGCCGCCGCCCGTCATCGCGTACACCTGATCGAAGACCTGGAAGCCGTTGATGAGTGAGATGACGAAGACGAAGAACGTCGATGGTGACAGCAACGGAAGGGTGACGCTTACCAGTCGACGCCACCAGCCCGCGCCATCGATCTTTGCTGCCTCGTACATGTCGGGGTTGATGGCCTGCAGGCCCGCGAGCAGGATGACCATCACAAATCCGAGGTCTTTCCACGCCGACGCGATGATGATCGACGGCATCGCCCACACGGGGTCAGTCCACCAGCCTGGGCCGTCGATCCCGAAAACCGCCAGGGTCGAATTGACGATGCCGTTGCTGGGATTGAGAAGCCAACGCCAGACAAGGGCCACCACGATCCAACTCGTCACGACTGGGAGGAAGTAGATGCCGCGCAAGAATGCGCGACCCTTCAACGCCGCATTGAGCGCGAGAGCGAGGGCGAGCCCGCCGATGTAGACGAGCGGGAGGTATCCGGCAATGTAGTAGACCGTGTGCAAGAACACGTCACGGGTGGTCGTGTCGGTCAGGAGCTTCGCATAGTTGTCGAAGCCGACGAACGACATCGGCGCCAGAAGGTTCCACTTCTGAAGGCTGATCCAGGCGGCGGCCACCATCGGACCGAGCACGAAGAGAGTGAGCGGGATCGCGCTCGGCAAGAGGAACGCGAGCACGGTGAGCGTGTAGCGTCCCTTCCCGCGGCGTACGCGGTAGGTCACCTTCGGCGGGGTCGAACTATCGGCAAGCCCCGGCCGGGCTGTGGATAGGGTCATCCGTTCTCCTGGGGGGATGACTGCTCGACCAGACGCGCACGCACGAGCCGACCCTGGTCACCTGCCAGATCGTCGGAGTCGAACGGGGTGGCGAGCACGATCGCCGCGGCCCCTTGTGCCCAGCTCTCGTCTTGCCACGTCTCCACGGCAACTCCGACTCCCCTGCGGGACGGGACGAGCGCACTGCGCAACGCGGGTTCGAACCCGAACGACCAGTGCTTCCAGGCCGCCGTGCCCTCGCCGAGCACGATGACAATCTCGGGATCGAGCGTGTGGATGATTCCCGCCAGAGCACGGCCAAGTCGGTGCCCCGCCTCGCTGAAGATCGCCGTTGCGGCCGCGTTGTCGGCGTCTGCCTCTGCACGCAGAGCAGCCATTCCGCTGCGCTCACCGATGACGCCACGCTCGCGAGCCATCCGCACGAGCGCGGCCTCACCGATGAACGACTCGAGGCATCCCACGTTTCCACAGGAGCACACCGGGCCGTCTTCACTCACCGGAATGTGGCCGATCTCGCCCGCTCCCCCGGCATTGCCGCGCAGTACGACACCGTCGACGACGATGCCGGCACCGACTCCAGTTCCGATGGTCACGACCAGGAAGTTCTCGTGCTGCCGACCGACACCGTAGAGACGCTCGGCAACAGCCAGTGCGTTGACGTTGTTCTCGACTAGCACGGGGAGAGCAAACTCGCGACGCAGCGTCGACCCGATGGGCACCTGCGACCAGCCGAGCTGCGACGAGTCGACCAGACCGCTGCCCTGGCGATCGACGCTTCCGGGAACACCCACGCCGATGCCCAGCAGCGGCTCGTTCGAACCGCCCGCGATGAAGCGGCGCAGCAAGGTCGTGAGATCGGCGAGGAACGTCTTGGCCGACGCGTTGAAGGGCTCGATTGCGGAGCGACGGACAGCGCCGTCGATTCCGACCTCGACGAATGCAACATGGTCAGCGACGACCTTCACGCCAATCGCCCGACCGGCGGAGGACACGAGGCCGAGCATCCGGGCCGGGCGACCGCCCTGGGAAGGGGAGGTCTCGAGTTCGACGAGAAGCCCGTCGGCGATGAGGTCTTTGGTGAGGGCCGTCATGAGGGCCGGCGAGACATTCAGCGCGCGAGCGAGGTCTGCACGCGACGCGGGACCGTGCGCGCCGAGGTGCGCGAGAATCGCGGACCGATTCACGTCGGTGCGAGCTGCGGGACGAGACGCCATTGGTCGTGCCTAACTGATCGGCTTTGTTCAGAACTAAATAAACCATAGAACTATGTGCCGGGTCGCGTCAAGCGGACGTCGATAACTCAGGACGATCGGCCCCCATCTGACGCAAATCGGCCCGTGGGCGCGCTCCCAAGGTCGATCGTCCTGAGTTGCCGACGCCGCCTGAGTTGCCGACACGGGAGTCGACGCCGTGCGGTGACCGCGCGGCGCGGCGGGCGCCCGGGTGACCGCGCGGCGCGGCGCCCGCAGGCAGTGCTGTCGGCTAGGCCGACCAGCTCGTCGAGACCGAGGCGATCGCGGCCGTCATCGACGGACGGCGTCAGAGCGCGAAACTACGCGGACTTCTCCGCACGGTGCTGCTTGCGCGGCACAATCGTGGGCGCCGCGTTCTCGAGAACGGCAGCCTTCGTCACCACAACACGGCCGACTTGATCGTCGGAGGGAACGTCGAACATGATCGGCCCGAGAACCTCTTCCATGATCGCTCGCAAGCCACGTGCACCGGTCTGGCGCAGCACGGCGAGGTCGGCGATGGCTTCGAGGGCATCTTCTTCGAACTCGAGCTCGACGTTGTCGATCTCGAACATGCGCTGGTACTGGCGCACGAGGGCGTTTTTCGGACGAGTGAGGATGTCCATGAGCGCGACCTGGTCGAGCTGCGTGACGGTCGTCACCACGGGCAGGCGGCCGATGAACTCGGGAATCAGCCCGAACTTATGCAGGTCTTCCGGCAGAACTTCGCCGAACAGGTTCACGTCGTCGCCCTTGCTGTGCAGGGGGGCACCGAAGCCGATGCCCTTCTTGCCCGCACGCTGGGAAATGATGTCTTCGAGACCCGCAAACGCGCCAGCGACGATGAACAGCACGTTGGTCGTGTCCACCTGGATGAACTCCTGGTGCGGATGCTTGCGGCCACCCTGCGGCGGCACGGATGCCACGGTGCCCTCGAGGATCTTGAGCAGCGCCTGCTGCACACCCTCGCCCGATACGTCTCGGGTGATGGACGGGTTCTCTGCCTTGCGCGCGATCTTGTCGATCTCGTCGATGTAAATGATGCCGGTCTCGGCGCGCTTGACGTCGTAGTCGGCGGCCTGAATCAGCTTGAGGAGGATGTTCTCGACATCTTCACCGACGTAGCCGGCCTCAGTGAGTGCCGTGGCATCCGCGACCGCGAACGGGACGTTCAGGCGCTTCGCGAGGGTCTGCGCCAAGTAGGTCTTGCCGCAACCCGTCGGCCCGATGAGCAGGATGTTCGACTTGGCGATCTCGACGTCGTCGATGATGGCGTCGGCCGAGGTGATCGTGTTGCGCGCGCGGATGCGCTTGTAGTGGTTGTAGACCGCAACGGAGAGGGCGCGCTTCGCGGCTTCCTGACCGATGACGTACTCCTCGAGGAAGGAGTAGATCTCCTTGGGTTTCGGCAGATCGAACTCGCTGGAGGTCTCTTCGCCGGCTTCGGCGAGACGCTCCTCGATGATCTCGTTGCACAGCTCGACGCACTCGTCACAGATGTACACGCCCGGGCCAGCAATGAGCTGCTGAACCTGCTTCTGGCTCTTGCCGCAGAACGAACACTTGAGAAGGTCGGCGCTTTCCCCGATCCTGGCCATCTCGTCGTTCCTCTCCCCTTGCTGGAGCCCCCGAACTTCGGGCTGGGACGAGCCTAACCCGATACGGCGACAGACTTGGGCACCGTTACCCGAATCGCCGCGGCGAGTCGGCAACGAATAGAATTTCGACACGAGGTAGAAAGGTGACAATGGATTCGAGATGGGCACGTGTCGCGCGCGGGATTACCGCCGCGGCGTTCGCGACCTTCGTCGCCGCCTTCTCGCACACTATCTCCGGCGGCGTTGGTGCATCCATGTTTGGCATCACCGCCTCCTTCATCATCTCGGCGATGGTGTGCACTCTTCTCACCATCCGCACCCTCTCGCTGTGGCGCCTCGCCACTTCCGTGAGCGTCAGCCAGGTGCTCTTCCACTGGCTGTTCAGTTCCGCAGGCACGCCCGTCACCGTCGCCCACAACATGAACGCGATGAGCACGGATGTCCCGGCCGCCCACCTCCACGGCTCCCCCACCATGTGGGCGGCTCATGCCGTCGCCGCCCTTGTCACCGTGGTCGCCTTCCGTTTCGGCGAGCAGGCGTTCTGGGGCGTCATCCGCACCGCGCGGCTCCTGTTTTCGCGCCTCCTTGTCATCGCAATTCCCGTGCTCGAGGTGCCGCGCCCCGTGGTGCGGATCGATCGACGCTTCGTGCCGCGCGACCTTGCGCTCTTCCTCTCCTCGATGAGACACCGTGGACCGCCGCTGGAGTTGCTGGCCTAGGCCAACGAACTTCCGCAGCATCCACTTCTCATCTAAGGAACCAATTCCATGAACCGCTTTGCCAAAACTGCCGTTGCGCTTGCCGCCGGTACCGCCCTCGCGCTCGCCGCGCCACTCGCGGCCAGCGCCCACGTGTCGCTGGAGAACAACACCGCTGAAGCCGGGTCGTTCGCGATCCTGACCTTCAAGGTGCCGAACGAGTCCGCCACGGAAGGAACCACGAAGGTCGAGGTCTCTCTACCAACCGACACTCCGTTCGCCTACGTGAGCTACGTACCGGTTCCGGGCTGGACCACGGAGGTCACCGTCGAACCACTGGACACGCCAATCGAGGGCGAGGACGGAACGATCACCGAGGCGACCACGAAGGTCACCTGGACCGCAGCTGCCGGCTCTGAGATCACGGACGGCCAACTGCAGTTCTTCCCACTCTCGGTTGGACCGATCCCGGACACCGGATCGATTGTGCTGCCCGTTGCGCAGACCTACTCCGACGGCACCGTCGTGAACTGGAGCGAGACCGGTGACGGTGCGGAACACCCCGCTCCCGTGCTGTTCGTCAACGACGCACCTGCTGCCGACCACCACGCCGGTGCCGATGACGCGGCCGTCGGTGTCTCCGACGAGCACGCATCTAGCGCATCGTCGGCTGATGTCCTGGCACGTGTGCTCGGCATCGGCGGGCTGGTCCTTGGCGTTGTCGCCCTGGTTATCGCGGTCGCGGGCCGACGCAAGAGCGCGGAGTAGCCATCGTGACCATCACCGCAACTCGCGCAGCCGCGTTCGGTGCGCTGGTGGTCGTCGCGTCTGTGCTGGGGTTTGCCGCCCCAGCACAGGCGCACAACTACCTCGTATCCTCAACACCCTCCGAGGGCCAGACCCTCACCGAACTCCCCACCGAGTTTTCGGTGACCACCAACGGTCCACTTCTCACGATCGAGGGGTCGATAACCGGCTTCGGCCTCGAGATCAAGGGTGCCGACGGTCTCTACTACGGTGACGGGTGTGTCACCGTGCTGGGCGCCTCAATCTCCGAGAAGGCCGCGCTGGGACCCGCCGGGGACTACACGATGGTCTGGCAGCTCATCTCGGAGGACGGCCACACCGTATCCGGTGAGGTGAACTTCAGTTGGGCGCCGGATGCCACGTTCCAGCCCTCGGAGGGGACGTCGGCCCCTGCCACCTGTGGGAACAGCACCGCTGTGCCCGTGGCATCCGGGCCAGAGACGACGCACGGCAACGCTGATCTCGGCGACGTGCTGTGGATTGGTGGCACGATCGGGGCCTTGCTCTTGGTCGGGTTCGTGACGTTCCTCATCGTGACGCGCAAGAAGAAGGCATAGCAAAGGCGGGCCGAGCCTGCCGAGACCTCACCAAGGTGATGGTCCCGTCAGAGCTCGACCCGCCTTTGTCGTGCTACTTCGCCGTGAGCGCCGGCGTGTTCTTGCGGGGCGCGAGCACCTGGTCGATGAGCCCGTACTCGACGGCCTCCTCCGCACTCAGGATCTTGTCGCGGTCGATGTCCTTGTGTACTTCTTCCGAGGTGCGATTGGAGTGGAACGACAGCGTGTCCTCGAGCCACGTACGCATGCGCTGGATCTCGCGTGCCTGAATCTCGATGTCGGAGGCCTGGCTAGCGCCGTCCGAGCCCGCCGCGGGCTGGTGGATGAGGATGCGAGCGTTCGGCAACGCAAGACGCATGCCCTTCGTGCCACCGGCCGTGATGACGGCAGCTGCCGAGGCCGCCTGACCGAGCACCACAGTCTGGATGTTCGGGCGGATGTACTGCATCGTGTCGTAGATCGCCGTCATTGCGGTGAACGAGCCACCCGGTGAGTTGATGTACATGACGATGTCGCGATCCGGGTCCTGGCTTTCGAGCACGAGGAGCTGAGCCATGACGTCATCGGCCGAAGCGTCATCGATCTGCACGCCGAGGAAGATGATGCGATCCTCGAAGAGCTTCGCGTACGGGTCTTGGCGCTTGTAGCCGTAGGCCGTGCGCTCTTCGAACGTGGGGAGGATGTAGCGCGACTCGGGAGCCTTCGCTACGCCACCGAATGTGAAGTCGTTCATGGTCAGTCCTTCTTGGTGGAATCGGTGGTGCCGCCGCCGCCGACAACGTCGGATGCGAACTCGCGGAGGTGATCGACGAAGCCGTACTCAAGCGCCTCCTGGGCGTTGAACCAGTTGTCGCGGTCGTTGTCGATGAGAATCTGCTCCACGGTCTTGCCGGTCTGCTCGGACGTGATCTCCGCCATGCGCTTCTTCATGTCGAGAATGACGCCGGCCTGCGTCTGGATGTCTGCTGCAGTTCCGCCGAATCCGCCAGACGGCTGGTGAAGCAGAACGCGCGCGTTCGGCGTGATGTAGCGCTTGCCCTTCGTGCCCGACGACAGCAAGAACTGCCCCATGGATGCCGCGAGGCCAATGCCCACGGTCACGATGTCGTTCGGCACGAACTTCATGGTGTCGTAGATCGCCATGCCCGCGGTGATCGAACCACCGGGCGAGTTGATGTAAAGGAAGATGTCACGCTTCGAGTCTTCCGCCGCAAGCAGCAGGATCTTCGCGCAGATCTCGTTGGCGTTCTCATCACGCACCTCTGACCCAAGCCAGATAATGCGGTCCTTGAGGAGTTGGTCAAAAATGCTTGAGACCAATGCCGGTTGGGCCATTGTGTGCGCTCCGTCTGTTTCTAATCGGTATTGCGTTATCGCTTGCTGACGAATCTATCGGAGCGCGCCCGACCGGATGCCCGTGTTCGCCTACGGCAGAGTGCGCGTGGCGCGCACGGGGAACACTCTGCACGGCGTCGTAGGTGCAGTCCGCGCGCCTCCGTCAACAATGTCGGTGGCTAGGGTGACAATGTGGGCATGGCAGACATCGACATCCGCGAGCTTCGCGCGTACGAGCCGTACTGCATCGAGTGCGGCGAGACGGGCCCGATCGAGACCAGTTCATTCCTCGCCTTCGCGTGGGAGCAGGCGCACGATTGCGCAACGGCCGCACGCACCGCCGAAGTGGCCCAGGCCTCCTAGAGCTTTTCCGTCCCCCCAAACAAGAACGGCCGCCCTCGCAGGAGGGCGGCCGTTCTTGAGTTCATGAACTACTTGTGGTCGTGACCGTAGTGCTCGTGACCGGCCTTGCGTCCGTGGCTGTCTTTCGAGCCGCCCTCGCTGCCGCCGCCCTGAAGGTCGGCGGCGGTGATCTCTTCTGAGTCATCGTTCTCGCCGCCGAGAGCGGTCGCGGTGAAGGCAGAGACGTCGACCGCCTTGCCCTTCGAATCGACGACCTTCGCCTTGGCGAGCACGACGGCAAGCGCCTTGACGCGAGCGACTTCGGCGATCATCCCGGGGATCTGGCCGTTCTGGTCGAGAACCTTGATGAATTCACCGGGCTCCATACCGTACTGGGATGCACCCTGCACGAGGTAGCTGGTCAGTTCGTTCTGGGTGACCTTGACCTCTTCCTGCTCAACAATCGCATCGAGCAGGATCTGGGTGCGGAAAGTCTTCTCGCTCGACACCGTGACCTCGGCGCGGTGCTCGTCGTCTTCGAGTCGGCTCTCGTTCTCGAGGTGACGGTTGACTTCGTCTTCCACGAGCTTCGCCGGAACCGGGATCTCGACGGCCTTGAGCAGTTCGTCGACGATCTGGTCGCGGGCTTGAGCACCCTGGCCGAAGGACTTGGAGCGCTCGACCTGCTCCTTGATGTCGGCCTTGAGCTCCTTGATCGTGTCGAACTGGCTAGCGATCTGCGCAAAGTCATCGTCGGCTTCGGGAAGCTCGCGTTCCTTCACTGCGAGCAACGTCACGCTGATCAGCGCGGTCTCGCCCTCGTGGTCACCACCGAGCAACACAGACTCGAAAGTGGTGCTCTCGCCCGCGCTGAGCGCGTCGAGTGCTTCGTCGATGCCTTCGATGAGCTCACCAGAACCGACCTCGTACGAGATGCTGGTCGCCGAGTCCACCTCGGTGTCACCGATCTTCGCGACCAAGTCAAGCTGGGCGAAGTCGCCCTTCTTGGCCGGGCGGTCGACGGTCACGAGGGTTCCGAAACGGCTGCGGAGGGCATCCAGCTCATCTTTGACATCGTCGGCAGATACCTCGACGGCATCGACGGTCAATTTGAGCCCGTCGAGCTTGGGCATCGCAAACTCCGGACGCACGTCGACCTCAATGGAGATCTCGAGGTCACCCGAGAAGTCAGTGATCTCGGGGAGCGCGGTGATGTCGGCCTCGGGACGACCGAGAACGCGGATGTTCTCCTCGGTGACCGCTTGGCGGTAGAACTTGTCGAGACCGTCGTTGACGGCGTGGTTGAGAACCTCGCCGCGGCCGACCCGCTGGTCGATGAGCTGCGGCGGCACCTTGCCTTTGCGGAAGCCCGGGATGTTCACCTGCGATCCGATGTGCTCATAGGCGTGCGCAATGCTCGGCTTGAGGTCTTCAGGGGTGACTGAGATGTTGAGCTTGACGCGCGTAGGTGTCAGCTTCTCAACGGTGGTCTTCACGAAAGTGCTTCTCCTGTTGTGTGTGGTCTCAGGGTTGTTCTGGCTTCGAGGTGAATCTGTCGGGGCGACAGGATTCGAACCTGCGGCCTCTCGGTCCCAAACCGAGCGCTCTACCAAGCTGAGCTACGCCCCGTGACGCGCTGGAGCCGTTTCCGGACCTAGGAGAGTCTAGCCCTCACCGACGACGATAACCTTGTCGCCCGCGTGGAACGTGACCTTCTCGTTCTTCTTTGGGTTGACATGAACGCCGTAAGCGTCGGCTGAACTGTGCGCATTTGCAGCAATTCGATAGCCGATTGCCGTCTCCCCGCGACGGCGCGCAGCCTCGAGCACCGTATAGAAGTCCACGTTGGCACCCTCAGCGATATACAGCTCGGCGGGGCTGAGGTAGACCTCAGCGCCGTCCGGATCGAACAGGGTCTGGAATACCGCGGTGAGGGTCTTGTTCTCGGACACTTGCGAGAGCATGAGGCTGATCAGCTTGTCGCTGACGATGAAGTCATCAGCGTTGGTCACCTCGGCGAGCTCGCGGTTACGGTCGTCGAGCATCTCGCTGACGATATTCAGATCTGTGTTCGTGCGCTCTTCCATGTCGCGCAGTTGGAGCAGCGTAATCAGCGTCTTGCTGTCGGCGCGTTGGGAGTCGAGGGTGTCACGGTAGGCGAGCACGATGATGTGCTCGTAGCTGCCCACGTCGAGTCCATCGAGGGTGGCCCGGTTCGTGGAATCGCCGCGTTTGAACTCGACACTGAGATTGCTGAACGTCGGGAATGTGGGCTCATCCACGTCGGCCAGCACCGTAGCGACCGAGCCCGCGGTCACGTACTCGTTGAGCTCGCGCAACATTCCGGGCAGGCCCGAGTTGTACCCGAGTACGAGAGTGCGCTCCGGGGTGGCCTTGGGTGTCTTCGCCGTACTCACGGATGCGGCATCCGGGACACCCGCCGCCGCGAGCCTGATCGTGCTGTCGTCCTCGGCGATGACGATGAGCAGGTCACCGGCCTCGTACAGCGCGTCGTCGGTGCAGTTGAGCTGAACCACGCCGGCCTTGACAATGCCGATGACCGTGGAATCCACAAACCGCAGCTGCGTCTCGAAATAGGTCGCGCCGTAGAGCGACGGCTGGTCGGTGAAGTAGATCTCGTCGCCGTCAAAGTCGAGCAACTCGGAGTACACGACGCTCAGGCCGCTCTGGCGGCAGCTCTGCACGGTGATGCGCCCAATGAGATCGCTGCCAAGCACCCAGTGCGCCTCGTCCCGACCGACCAGGTGCGCCGCTTCGAGGTTTGCCTCATCCGCGATCTCGCCGACGATGTGGTACGGCTCGGGGTTGCGGCGGGGGTTGTTGGTCAGGGCGAGCGCCGTCTTGATGATGTCAGAATCGGGGTCGGGGCTGCCTTCGGGCGCGAGCAGGATGATGCTGCGCGCGCTGTAGGGGTTCACCACGTCGAGGTCCGCGAGGTCCATGGGGTCACCGGTGCGGCAGATGACGCGCGTCTTGCCGGTCTTGCCAACCTTCGCGAAGATCTCGTCCTCCATCTCGACCTTGTCTTTGTCGGCGAGCACGACGATGAACGCCTTGCCTCGCGACTCGTTGGCGATGACGAGTTCGCTGATGATCGGGAATACCTTGGGGCTCCAGCCGAGGATGAGCGTGTGGTCGCTCTCGAGCACCTTCGAGCGACCCTTGCGGAGGTCTTCGACCTTGCTGTCGAACGCGCCCGAGATGATGCCGATGAGGCTCGCCACGATGACGAGTCCACCGATGGTGATGATGAGCATGAACACCCGGAACACCCAGTTGGTGTCACCGCCCATAGTTCCGGGGTCGAGCGTGCGCATGAGGTTGCCCCACAGGGTGTCGAGTGGGTTCGTGTTGGCGTCGTCGTTCGGGTACTGACCGAAGAGCGTGAACAACTGGACGAGTCCGAACACCACGAGCACGAGCACCACGGTCGCGATCCCGAGGAGTGCAATGAGGGCGATCGTGCCTTTCGCCATCCAGTTGTCGAACCAGTACCGGAAACGCTCGCCGGCGGAGGGCTTGTTCATGGGGTCCTTCAATTGTTGTGGCAGGTTCGGCATGTGCTCGCACCAGATTGGCACAGCGTCGCGAAACTGTGCGAGTGGCAGCGTATAGCGCAGCCCGGGCCGCAGGAGTCGGGTACAGTATTCCTCGGTAGACGAGCGAAAGTACCGGCCTCCGGGGATGTAGCTCAATGGTAGAGCTTCAGTCTTCCAAACTGACTACGCGGGTTCGATTCCCGTCATCCCCTCTCGAATTGAGAAAGGCGCTCGGCCCTCTAGGGCTGGGCGCCTTTCTCAATTCGACAACGGCACGCGAATCGAATGGGCCCCCGCTGAGCAGACCGGCGGACAGCGAAGCCTGCGGAGCGGTCTGCCGGCGGCTCAGCAGGGATTCCCGTCATCCCCTCTCCACACCGCTACGCCGGCGTCGGCTGCAGCAGCCCCTCGAGTCGCTGGTAGCTCGTTTCCATGCCACCGGTCATGCCGGTCGCGAGCACCGCGTCACGCTGCTCGGCATTGGCGTAGGTGATGACGAGCGAGAGCAGAGTTCCGCCCTCCACAGCCGTGAGGGTCAACTCGTTGAGGGTTGCCGGGAAGTCCATCCCGATCATCGCCTCGGTGGTGACTGCACGGTACGGTTCCTCCGATTCGAGCAGTTCGCCCGTGAATCCGAACCGCTCGTCGCCGCCGTCACGCTGCCACTCATAGCGGTAGCTGTCGCCAACCGCGGTGGCGATTTCGCACACGGGCATCGACCACCCGTCTGGCCCGAGCAGCCACTGCTTCATCAGGTCGGCATCGTTGTGAGCGCGCCACACCTGGTCAACGGTGCCCCGGATGACCCGTGCCACCCGCACCTGGGTGTCGCTGAGGAGCTGCGCCTCCACGGCTCGGTCCTGCGCGAAGGAGGCGAGGTCCGCCAGCACTGTGTCGATCTGGGCCATCGCTTCACGGGTGCCCTCGAGCACTCCCATGTCGAGGAGTTGCTGCATTTGCTCCACCGAGTCGAAGTACGAAGTCGTCGTCAGGCGGCTACCCTCGGGTGTCGGTTCGAACGCGAAGGTCGCACGCATGGCTGGGAGCTCGACGTTCGGTTCGCCTGTGGCATCCGCAAACCGGTCGAGTACTTCGAACGCCGAAGGGGCATCGACCGCCGTCCACTCCCAACAGCCGTAGTGCTTATCGCCCTCGGGGCCGGTCATGACATACACGCTGCGGCCACCAGCGACAGCGTCATGCCGCAGAAACTTCGCCGGATAGGTCGGCGGCCCCCAGAACCGCTCGATGTGGCGTGGATCGGTATAGGCATCCCAGAGTCGCTGAAGGGGCGCCGCAAAGTCGGCGACGATCGTGATCGTGAGTTGGTCGAGATCCTTCTCGACGGAGGTGACGGGCATGAGGCCCCTTTCGGTTAGGTGTCGGATGAAGCGGGATCGTCTTCGGCGAGAAGGGCGTCGAGGCGGTCGATGCGTGAACGCCAGACTTCTTCGAAGTGGTCGAGCAGGCGCTGGGCCTGGCGGATGCGGGCGAGGTTTCCGCGCACCATCCGTTCACGACCTCGCGAGGATTTGGTCACGAGGCTCGCCTCCTCCAGTAGTGCAACGTGTTTCTGGACAGCCGCAAACGACATTGCGTAGCTGTCCGCCAGCTGCGACACGGAGACGTCGGCGACGAGCGTGCGGCGCACGATATCGCGTCGCGTAGCGTCCGCGAGCGCACGGAAGATGCGGTTCACATCCTGATCGGAAAGCTCTGATACAACCATTTGGTTGTAGATTACCCGACTAATTCTGACCGCGCAACCACCGACTTCCCCACCTGCCACGGTCACCGCGGGGGTTTCGACCGGGCGCGGCGCTACTTCCGGGCGCGCGGCGTCGAAACCCCCGCGCGGCATCCTCCGAGACCGACGAGCGAGCCCTAGCGCACCGCCGCGACGATCACGGCGCGCGCGGCATCCCCTTCGGGCATCGGCAGGATCGGGTAGTTGTGGATCATGCCCTCCCCCTCGTGGAAGTCGAGGTTGAGACCGGCGGCCGCCGCGAGCGGCACGAACCGGTGCGCGTCGGCATTGAGGATGTCGCGCGTGCCACTGAACATCGTGATCGGCCCGAGGCCCTCGAGCGTCCCGTGCAGTGGCGACACGCGCCAGTCGTCTTCAGGGAGTTCGGCGCGGTAGAGAGCACCGGCCGCGTGCGTTCCGGGTACCGCGAGCCAGGGGTCGCGCGGGGCGATCTGCGCAAGACGAGGGTCGGTTCCGCTGATGTCGAGCCAGGGCGAACTCAGCACAGTGGCGTGCAGCGCCGGCACGCCACGGTCGCGCAGCTCCATGGCGACGGCGAGCGCCATCCCACCGCCCGACGAGTCGCCCAGCACGCTCACGTTGTCCGCCCCTTCCGTCGCCACCACGGATGCCACGAGGTCGGCCACCCGCGGAACGACGAGGCTTGCCGTCCCGGTCGGGGCCAAGGGCATGATCGGCACGATGACCCGCACGCCCGCCTCCAGCACGAGATTGCGGATGAGCCTCCAGTGCACGGGGTCGATCTCGAACACGTAGCAGCCCCCGTGCAGGAAGACGACGTGGCGTACAGGGGTATCGGTGCGGGGCGTGACTTCGTAGACGTGCCATCCGTCGACCTCGCGAAGCGAGACCGTCGCAGATCGCGAGAGTGAAGCGGGCGGTGCGAACGAGAGTGGTCGGGCCTGGAGCCGAGCGATCTTGTCGAGGGTGCGCTGCGGAGACCGGAACATCCGCTTCGACCCTCGAAGGGTGATGACGAGCGGCGCGAGCCGACTCAGCAGGCTCGCCAAGACGAAACTAACCGTCTATGCGCTTGAGCACGTGCGCGGGGATGGCAAGGCCAAGCGATGTGACAAGGATGCCCCCGATGAAGACGGGGTATTCCGCGCCGACAACGTAGAAGGCCTCCCCCATCATGTACAGCCCCAAGACGAAGAGTGCCAGCGAGATGACGAAAGCGATGATGTTCACGGCTTCATCCTATCCATCACCCGGTCGTACCTCCCTTGGGGGGTATGCCGTAACCCGGTCGTGTCCTCTACTATGGGGACACCGCACCCGAATCGGTCTCTCGCGGTAGACCAAGCCGTCGCAACCCGAAATTGCCTGGCGACGAGGCACAACAGGACACCCGAATGTCTGAGAACGTTTCCCCCACGCCCGAAATCGCGCCGTTTGGCTGGTACCCGGATCCTTCCGGCACCACCATGCTTCGCTGGTGGGACGGTTCCGCGTGGACCGACCGCCTCGAGTTCCGTCGCCCCGAGGTGCAGAGCGCAGCCGCATTCGTCGGACAGGTCGCTTCCTAACCCGTCTCTGGGTTCCACAATCACGCGCGTATCTCTCGTGCGTCACTACGGTGTGCCACTAGCCTGAGCGGCGATGGATAGCTACCTACCCCACGTGGGCTACGTGCAGTTTCCCCGCCGCCCCGATGACCTCACCGCTGCAGTGTGTCCCGCGTGCTTCACTGCGCGCACCTTCGCCCTGTGCCCGACCTGCGGCCTTGACCTCGCGAATCCTGCGATCGCCGACTTGGATGCTGCGAGCACGGATGCCGCGGAATCCCTCGACCGCCGCCTCGAGCTGATCGGCCGAATCCGCTACGAGACCACTCTCGCCGCGCCCGCCGCCGCACCGCCGTCTTCTGCACCCCAGCCGGTGGCCGCCGCGGCCGCCGCGCCCACCACTGTCGCAGCACCGCCACGCCCCGCACCTGCCGCACCCGCCGCACCTGCCCGCCACCTCGGTGTGCAGGTGATCCTGCTCATCGTCGGCGTCTCCCTTCTCGCGGTTGGCGCGATCTTCTTCCTCGTCTACGCGTTCATCACCTTCGGTCTGGTGTGGCGTTCCGTGATCATCGGGGCGGTGACGGTTGCGGCATTCGTGGCGGCATCACTGTTGCGGCGGCGGAAGCTCTTCGCCACTTCGGAGGCGATCTCGGCGCTCGCGGTCGTGTTCGTGTATCTGGATGCGTTCGCGATCCGCGCCAACAACTTGTTCGACGCTCAGAACGTCGACGGGGTGCTCTACTGGGGATTCGCGCTGCTGATCGCGGCCGCAGGCTTCGCCGCGTGGCACCGCCTTTCGGGGCTGCGGTTGCCCAACGTTGTCGCGTTCACGTCGTTCGCGCCCGGACTCGCGCTGCTGGTCGGCGGAGCAAGCACCGCGTGGGACGATGATGTCCGCGTGTTCGCTGGCCTTCTCGCGCTGGGAGCTGGTGGACTCGTTCACCCCCTTGCGCGCGGCAAGGTTGTCGAGCGTTCCCTCTCGCTCACCATCGCCATCCTCGGCGTGATACTTGCCGGCGTCACCGCGCTCTTCGTGCAGCCACAGGTCGACTGGGCGCCGCTCGTCACGCTCGGGCTCGTCGTGCTGGTCACCGCCGCGCACGTCTGGGTGTTAGTCCGACTCGCGGTCGGCACCGTCTTCTCGATGATTCTGGCGTCTCTCGGCGCGCTGGTCGCTGCCGTGTCGGTATTGCCGGTTGCGGTGCGTCTCGATGACCGCATGTTCCTTGTGGCGGTCCCGATGGTGGTGGCCGCTCTCGTCGCTCTCGTGCTCGAGCTGGTCGCTCGCCGCACGTCATCGCGGGTGGCCGTTGTTGCCGCTTGGTCAGCGGCTGCGGTCGCTGGCGTGTTCGTTGCGTCAGTCACGATCGGGGCCCTCGGGCGAGCGCTCGTGGTCGCCGCGCTCGGTACCGAACGCTGGTCGGTTGGCGGCGGGCAGCCTCTTGACACAGAGCCCAGCTACGTGGCGGCGGCGGGCGCGCTCGCCGCAGTTGTTGGCATCGCGGCCGCGGCGTGGGCTCTCAGCGGCGTTCTCCGACGGCGCTACCTCATCGTCGTCGCGGCAGCCCTGGGGGTGGTGGTGCTCGCGGTTCCACTGCTCGGGCAACTGTGGCTCGCCGTACTGGCGTGGCTCGTGGTTGGCGCGATAGCAGTCGCGCTGCTGATCGTGGCCCGACGACTGTCGTGGGGTGCGGGCATCCGTATCGCGCTGCTCTGCACGGGCGTCAGCTCCCTCGCTCTCGCCTACTCATCGTCGTGGGCGAGCATCGACACCTGGTGGTTCGCGTCGGTCGGCACCGTCGCGCTGCTCGTGGTCGCGCGCGTCGCGACCACTCTGCTGGCGTTCCGAGCGGGGCTACTCGGCGTCGCCAGTGTTCTCGCGTTGGTGGCGATCGGGTCAGAGGGATGGCATGTCAACGAGCGATTCCAGGCCGGCGCCGGCGCTGGACTGGAGTCTGCGCACGCTGTCGGATTCCTTGCGATCGTGCTGGTGGGAGTGGCATTCCTGTTGGCCACCACACTCTCGGTGGTCGAGACGCGCGTGCTGTTCTGGATCTCCTTCGTGACGGCGCTGGTCACCGCTGCTGTCAGCGTGATCACGAACGCCGCAACCAGCGCGTTCGGTACCGCATTGCCCCTCGTGCTGCCGGAGTTCGCCACCAGCGTCGTGCTGGCGCTGCTCTTCACTGCGGTGCTTGTGCCCTGGGCTGCCACTCGTCGTTTCGCCCCCGAACGTCTCGCGGCCTCACTCGCCCTTGCCCCCGCCGCGGCGTGGCTCGCCGACTCGCTGGTACGGATGCTCGCTCTGCCCGATCCCGCCCCCTGGATCGCACCAATCACGGCCGCCCTCATCGTGGCAGCGGTATCGCTCGTGGCGAAGGGTTCGCGGGTGGCGCGCGATATCGGCGTGGGGATCATCGTCGTTCCGGTCCTCATCCTGGCGCTCGCATCGAGCGCCGATCCGGCTTGGCTCGTCCTGCTGCTCAGCGGTGTCGCTGCACTTGTCGTCGCTACCTCACGCGATGGGCTGTTCTCCTCCACCTCACCGCGCAAGCACCTCGGCTGGGTGGCCCTAGCCCTCGCGTTCGGAGGGCTTACCTGGGCGATGGTCGATCGCGGGGTGCGCGACCTCGAGCCCTACGTGCTCCCCCTCACTGGCGCACTTCTGCTCATTGCCTTGCTCGCGTGGCGTGCACACCGCGAGAGCATCGCGCCCGCGTTCATCGCGCTCGGCGCGCTGGTGGTGTCGCTCATCCCGCTCGGCGTTGTGGGGGCCGATGGCCCCGTCACTCGCACTGTCATCGTTACGGGCGTGGCCGCGCTACTCCTGCTTGCGGGCACTTTTCTGCGGGGATCGATCTATCTCGATGTCGCCGCAGCAGCGGGAGCCGCCGGAGTGCTCGTGGCCGGATTCGCGCGACCCATCGCTCTCAGTCTGACGGGGCCAAGTACCGACACGAGTCTGGACTTCTGGGTCGCAGGATCCGTGTGCGTGGTGCTACTCGCGGCCGTCGCTCAGGCCGGGCGAGAGGGTGTTGCCCGCAAGGTTGCTGCACAAGCCGTGCTTGCGATCACCCTCGGGCTGGCAACGCTCGTCGAGGTTTCGGTGCTGCGCGACTCTAGCCTCGGCACGGTTCGAGCACTCGTTGTCGTGGCGGTGCTGGCGGGCATCCATGTCGTGGGAATGCTTCTCGACCGTGCTCCGTTCACGCGTGTGATCGCGTGGATCTCACTCGGGCTAGCGTTGTTCGCGACCCTTGCCGGTTCGTTGGCTGGCGCTCTCGATCCATTCGAGTGGGGAACGGTGCTGCTCGCGGTCGCTCTACTCTCGGTGGGTGCGGTGATGCTCCGTCGCCGTGCCGATGCGGGAAGCTGGCCGTGGTTGGCCCCCGGCCTACTTGTCGTGCTTGGGCCTTCGCTCATCGCAACCTTCAGCGACCAGCCGATTTGGCGCCTTGTGGGAATCGGTGTCGTTTGTGTGGCAGCGATCCTCGTGGGCGCGCTGGCAAAGCTGCAGGCGCCCCTCCTCATCGGTACCGTCGTCGTGCTCATCCACGCGATTCGCACGTTCGCGCCGCAACTCGTCGCCGTCTATCAACTCACCGAGTGGTGGGTGTGGGCCGTCGTCGGTGGTGCGATCATCATCTTCGTGGCCGTGACCTTCGAGCGACGGATGCGCGACCTCACGTCGGTCGGGAGCCGCATCGCAGCACTCCGGTAGTCGCTAACGCTGGAGCCAGGCCAGCACGGCGAGAACGCGACGGTGATCTGTGCCCGAATCGTCGAGCCCGAGTTTCTGGAAGATCGCGGTGACGTTCTTCTCGACAGCACCCACTCCGATGACGAGAGCCGCACCGATCGCGGCGTTGGTCCGACCTTCCGCCATCAACGCGAGCACCTCGTGCTCCCGTGGGGTGAGAGTGGCGAGCGGATCGTTGCGGCGACCGATGAGCTGGGCAACAACTTCCGGGTCGAGCACCGTTCCCCCCGCCGCGATGCGTTCGATGGCATCGCTCAGGTCGGCGAGGGAGGCGACCCGATCTTTCAGGAGGTAGCCGATTCCGCCGCGCCCCGACGACAGGAGCTCCTGGGCGTAGGCGACCTCGACATACTGCGAGAGCAAGAGGATCCCCACCGTGGGAAGCAGTTCGCGGGCACGGATCGCCGCCCGAACACCCTCATCACGGAACGTCGGGGGCATCCGCACATCGAGCACGATGAGCTGCGGCTGCTGCCCCTCGAGATCGGCGAGCAGGGCATCCGCGTCACGGTAGGAGGCGAGTACCTCGACACCGGCCTCGGTGAGAACCCGGACGAGGCCTTCGCGCAGCAACACCGAATCATCGGCAACAACGACGCGAAGACCCAGCACGTCGTCCAGACTAGGTCCCCGAGAAGGGCACGTGCGCACTGACGATGGTCGGGCCGCCCTCGGGGCTGTGGACCTCGAGAGTTCCACCAAGGCCCCGCAGTCGCTCTTCAAGTCCCGCAAGGCCGTGACCTTCGACGGCCGCAGCGCCACCGTGCCCGTCGTCGGTCACCACGATGTCCAGCCAGCCATCACGGAGCGACGCGCGGATCTCGATGTCGGTGGCTTCCGAGTGTTTACCCGCGTTGACGAGTGCCTCTGAAGCGATGAAATAGGCGTTACGTTCCACTTCCTGGGGCAGTTCGAAACCCTCGGGCAATTCGTTGACGATGCGGGTTGGGATTGCACTGCGCACGGCCGCCGACTCGAGCGCGGCCACAAGACCTCTGTCGAGCAAGATCGGCGGAGCGAAGCCACGCGACAATGCCCTCAGCTCCTCCAGCGCATCGCGAGACTGCTGCATCGCTTCGGCGATGAGACCGCGGGCTTTGTCCGGATCGGAGTCGAGTTGTCGCTCGGCGGCCGCGAGATCCATCTGGAGCCGCACGAGGCGCTGCTGCGGTCCGTCGTGGATGTCGCGCTCGAGCCGGCGCAACGAGTGACCCTCCGCGTTCTGGGCAGCACCGCGAGACGCTTCGAGCACGGTGACCTCGCGCTGGAGCGCATCCGACCGCCATGCACCCAACACACCCCGAGCGATGAACCAGTGCACGGTCACGAGACCGCGGGTCACGAGGGGCAGGGTTGCCACGAAGACCAGTCCAACCGCGAGGGCAAGCAGGTTCTCGACGAGCCGCGGGTTCGCGATGTTGGGCCACAGCCACTGAGAGAGCACGAAGTCGGAGGAATCAGCAGGAAAGTACAGATCCCAGAACCAATGGCTGATGCCACCGAACCCGACAGCCAACCAGACAACGGTGAGCGTCCACGTGACGGTCTGCACGATGAAGTCGATGATCATGACATGCAACAGGTACAGCCAGTAGTGCCCATTGCCGAGCACGGCACGGAGCCACCCGAAGAATCCGGTGCGAGCGCGGGCGTCCTGCCATTCGGGTCGTGCGATCGCTGGCCTGCCCGACAACTCGAGCAGCGTGAGATCCACGGTGCCGAATCCACGCGCGATATAGAGGCAGGCGATGATCAGGATGACCCCGATGAAAAATGTCACGATCGTGCCGAGCCCGGCGGAGAACAGTCCAATGGTCAGGCCGAACCCGACCACCGATACCGGAAACGCGATGATGAGGTAGAACAGCTCGCGCGGCACCGTGCGCCACAAGCCAAGGTAGCCGCCGTTGCGGAGGGTGGGGGTGATCTCAGTGGTCATGGAGCCAGTCTCACGGCCCACACACTACCGCCCCATCCGGCAAGCTCACGAGATGCTGCGGGGGCTAACCCCACCGGTGTTCGGTTGCGGAATTTTCGGACGTAGCTAGCGTTGACTACAGCAGATCGAAGGAGTCACACAATGACCGAAATCACCGCAGTTTCGCAAACGTCAGCCGACCCGGATGTCACTTCGGGCGTCGCGCAGTTCTTGGCGCCGGTAGTCACCGACCTCACCGCGCTCTCCGTTGACGGCAAGCAGGCACATTGGCATGTGCGCGGCCCGAACTTTCAGGCAGTACACGAGCTTCTTGACCTCGTCGTCACCAACGCCCGCACCTTCGCCGACACCGCCGCTGAGCGTGTCGTCGCGCTGGGCCTGCCCCTCGATGCGCGCATCCAAACCGTTGGGTCGAAGGCCACAACCCCCAAGATGTCTGCGGGCTTCCAGCAGGCCGACGTTGTCATCGGGCAGGTTATCGCCGCGATCGACGCGACCCTCGTGACCGTGCGCACGGCGATCGATGAGCTCGCCGACCTCGACCCCGTAAGCCAAGACGTCGCCATCGAGATCGCGCGCGGTCTCGAGAAAGACCGCTGGTTCCTGTTCGCGCACGTCGCGACAAAGTAGTTCGCGCCAGCCTTCGACGGGCTCAGTCGGCTCGGTACGTGTAGCGGCCGCCGAGAAGGGTGGCCACTACGGGCATGTGTCGCAGCTCATCACCACTCGCCGCAAGTGGGTCTCGTTCGGTGATCACGAGATCGGCGATCTGCCCCACCTCGACCGTCGTCCTGGTCGACGCGGCGAGCGCTTCCGCGTTCGAGATGCGTTGTTCCGGATGCCACGGCGCCCGTCCGTCGCGCTCACGACTGACGGCCGCCGAGATGCCGATCCACGGGTCGAGCGGCGAGACCGGAGCATCCGATCCGAATAGCAGGGTTGCTCCGGCATCGAGCAAGCTTCGGAACGGGTACAGCCGCGCGGTTCTGCCCGCCCAGTACTTCTCCGACACGTCGCGGTCATCCATTGCGTGCTCCGGTTGCACGCTCACTTCCACCCCCAGTTCGGCAAACCGAGGGTAATCGCTCTCGGCGAGAAGTTGGGCGTGTTCGATGCGCCCACCGATGCCGAGGTGTTCGAAGGCGTCGAGTGCGAGTGTGTTGGCCTGATCGCCGATCGCGTGAACCGTGGGGACGATTCCGGCCTCGGACGCGCGGTTCATGAGCGGCACGAGTTTCTCCGTGGGGACGGTGAGCATGCCGTGCGTGCCGTCCTCGTAGGGCTCCCAGGTGTACGCGGTTCGGGTGTTGAGCGATCCGTCCGACAGCACCTTGTAGCGCCCCATCGTGAGGAGCGGACCTAGGGCTTGGCCAGTGTGCAGGTTCTCAGCAAGTGCACGTTCGAGATCTTGGCTGTACACGCCGATCTCGACTCGAAGGCTGTCATGCCCGGCGGCGATACGCCGTTGCCAGACATCGAGGTTCCAGGCCATTTCAAGGTCGACAATCCCGACCACTCCGCGCGCGGCTGCAGCGATCGCCGCGGTGCGCGCCCACTCGTCCACGATGTCGTCGGGCATGGTCGCGAGATGCTCGTGCACGCGGAAGGCGTCATCCTCCTGAAGCAGACCGGTCGGATGATCGCCGTGACCGTAGCGCTCCAAGGCTGCCGTGTTGAGCCACACGGAATGCAGATCTGCCGACACGAGCACAGCAGGCACGGCACCGGTCGTCGCGTCAAGAAGCGCGCGGGAGGGGGCATCCGGCCACAGCCCGTCGCGGAAGTTCGCCCCGATGATGAGCTGCCCATCAGCGCCAGCAACGAGCTGCGCGGCTTCGGCTGCAGATCCGGCCCCTGAAAGGTCGATGCGCTGAGACGTGAGAGTCCATTGCGTGAAATGCACGTGAAAGTCCCACAGACCCGGCGACACCCAGCGGCCAGCGAACGAGTCTCCCGAGCCGAGCGCCGGCCCGATCTCGACAATGACGCCCTCGTCGATCCGGAGATCGACAATTCGATCACCAAGGCGCAGATCAGTGAGGAGCATGGCCATGAACCCTGCGCATCTCGCGTGCCAGGTCGGGGTTCGAATACTGTTCGCCCGCTTGCAACTCGTCAATAATGCGATCAACGACCTCGGGGGTCTTGTTCTGACTCAGTTTGGCTCGCGCATCGAAGTGTGACACCACGATCCGTAGGCCCACAGTGCCCTGTGCGATGCGCCGAGCTGCCTGCTCATCGATGTCGAGAGTGATGGGTGCGGGCATCCGGTCTTCGAAGTGGTCGACCAGCCTGTCGAGCACCTCGAAATTATCTGCCTCAGACAGAAGCTGCGGCACGCCGTAGAGATGGGCGGTGACATGGTTCCAGGTCGGAATGAATCCCGACTTCTCGTCGTGATACCAGCCGGGCGAGATGTAGCCGTGTGGGCCCTGGATGATCACGAGCACTTCGTGTTCCCCCAACTCGTGCAGCTGCTCGTCGGGTCGCCCGACGTGGCTGACGATGCTGATCGTGTCGTCGGCGGTCTCTTCGAGGATCACCGGATAGTGCGACGCAACGAGGCCGTTCGACGTATTCGAGACGATCGTCGCCCACGGGTTCTCCCGAACCAGTCGCTTGACCTCCTCCGGATCGGTCATGAGGAAGCTAGGGGTGTGTCTCATGCTTGATCCTTCGGACAGTAGTAGAGCTTTCGGCCACCGATCTCTTCAAGGACGATCGGGGTTCCACACACTCGGCACGGCTCGCCTGCGCGGTGATACACCCAGTGCCGGTCGGCCCGGCTCGCCATCGCGCCGTCGTACGCTTCGGGGCTGAGACCGTCCATCGTCATCATCTGGCCGGTCTCTACTCCGATCCTCAGGAGCTTCGTCCAGTCCTTCCACAGCGCGCGAACTGTCGTCTCAGACAACTCGCGACCGGGAGTGTGCGGGTTCAGTCGGGCCCGGAACAGCAGTTCTGCGCGATAAACATTGCCGATCCCAGCGACTACCGACTGGTCCATCAGCAGCAGGCAAATCGGTGTGGGTTTGCGCAACACTGTCGCAACGAAACGATCTTCCGCGGCCTTCCCCGGGTCGAGGATCGGGTCAGGGCCGAGCTTGTCGATGGCGATCTGCACCTCTTCCGGGAGCAAGATGTCGCACGCCGTCGGCCCGCGAAGGTCTGCGCAGGTCGCATCTGTCAGTAGTCGCACCCGCACTGCGCCGATGGGCGGTGGCGGAAAAGTGTCGAGCGTTCCCTCCACCTCCTGCTCAGCCATCCGCAGACGCGTGCGGCGCGGGGCACCAATGCTCGCGAGCGAATCCTCATGGGCTCCGACGACCGTACCCCTCTGGTTGGTCTGACCCATGCGTCCATTCGATGACGCCATCGTCGCATCTGCGGTGATGTCTCCCGCGAAATCCCATGCGCCATAGATGCCGAGGTGCACGCGCAGCCACAGGTGATTGTCGAACTCAAGAAACATCTGTTTGCCGACAGCCTTGGCCGCGGTCATCACGTGACCGTCGATGCGCTGAGCCCCGGCCGCGAATCTGCCCTGCGGTGAGGATGCCGCAACCTGATGTCCCACGAAATGCAGGGCGAACTGGCGCGCGATGCGATGAACCGAATGCCCCTCGGGCATGGCTAGGCGTCGATCTCGTGGCCCGCGATCAGGCCGGTGGACTCGAACTCGGCGAGTTGCGCGATGCGGCGCGCATGACGCTCTTCGCCAGAGAAGGGTTCGGCGATGAACACGTCGATGAAGTGTTTGGCCTCCTCCACCGTGTGCTGGCGCGCACCGATGGAAATGAGATTCGCGTCGTTGTGCTGGCGCGCAAGCAGTGCAGTGGACTCGTTCCAGACGAGGGCAGCGCGCGCGCCCCTCACTTTATTGGCCGCGATCTGCTCGCCGTTGCCGGAACCACCGAAGACGATGCCGAGACACTCGATGCCCGCGGTCTGGTCCGCGACGACGGCGAGGGCCGCATTGATGCAGAAACTCGGGTAGTCGTCAAGCGCGTCATAGGTTGTGGGCCCGTGATCGATGACCTCGTGGCCGGCCGCGCGCAGGTGCCGCTGGAGATCTTCGCTGAACTCAAGGCCGGCATGGTCAGTCGCGATATGGATGCGCATGGAGCCAAGTTTAGGAGGGGTCGTAGAAGCCCGTGATGCCGAGGAGCCGGGTCTGCTTGTCTGACCCGGCGGGCACCTCGACCTCGGGCCCAAAGACGTGCCACTCGCGCAGTTGCTCGGCCTGAGGCACCGCCGACTCCCACAGTGCATCGACCAGAGCATCCGACATCCGGAAATCAACGCCGATGAGCTTTGCTATCGCGACGGCCTGAAATGCGCGGTAGTAACTCGTGTGCTCGAAGAACACCGTTAGCGGATAGTCGCCATAGCTGAGGTGCACAACGGCATCGAGGTCGATCGTCGCCTGGACCGCGGCAGTGGCAAGGTCATTGAGGCTGTCGTACGAAGCGACAGGGTCGTCCCCGAGGATGTCACCAGCCCACGCGTCACCGACTTCTTCCATGGTGCGACCGGCGATCACATCGGGAACCCAAGCTTCGTCCTTCGCGTGCAGGGCGAGAATGCCGCGCAGCGTTGGCACATGGTCACGGCTCCACGCGGCAGGAACAGGCAGGTCGAGCTGTTCAAACGTGATGCGATCGACTACCTCGCGAAGTGCTGCATCCGCGAGAAGGAACAGGTCTTTTGCTGTCATGGACGCCAAACTAGCAGCGGCCTCCCACATCTGGATTTGTTTCACGATCGGGAGCACACTGGGGTATGTTGCTCTCTTCAGCCCCAGACCTCATGCCCACCCTCGCCCGAGGCAAGCACCGCAGTCCGAAACAGGGCGCGTGCTTCATGGAGTTCGCGTCGTATCTCGCCGGTGAGCGGTGGAGCGATCATCCCTCCTGCACCCACGGCGCCATTGCCGCGCTCGCTCGCGACATCAACGATCTGTCGAGCGATGACGGCCGGGCACGCCTGACGTCCCTCATTCACCGGGTCGTCGGTCTCACCTCAGACGACCCGGGTTTCGGTATGGCTGTGGCACTGCAGGCCGCCCGCGCTGCCCTCCCGATCGCGAGCATGGAACGCCAACGAGCCCTCGCGGTCGCGCTACTCTCGTTCGACCCAGAGGTCGGAGCCGCAACTCGTTCAGCTCTCGATCAGTCGCCAGACCTCGAACGTTGGGCGCGAACCTATCTCGCATCGGCCCGACTGCGACCGCAGCACACCCGTCGCACCGTCGAGTCGATCATTCACACCTCGGTGAGCGGCATAGCCTTCGCGTGCATCGACGACGCGGATGCCCGGCTCCACTCGCTCCTTCGTGAGGCGATCGAGGCGGCAGAGGACGCGATGAGAACTGCTGCACGGGAGAAGCTCGCACAGTTCATTCTTGCCCGATAGAAGCGGTCTCGAACTGGCTGCTCCAGTTAGGCTTGGTGGTCGGACACGATCCGTCAAGCAAAGGAGCACGCGGTGCCAGGAGAGAACCTCACGAGAGTCGAAGCACAGGAGCGAAAGGCGCTCGTGGATGTCACGAGCTACGAGATCGCCCTCGACCTCACTACGGGGCCGGAGACCTTCGGAACCGCTACCGTGGTCCGCTTCTCGGCAAAGGAAGGGTCGTCGACCTTCATCGACGCGATCACCGCCGCAGTTCACTCCGTCACCCTGAACGGCACAGCGCTCGACGTTGCCACCGTCAGCGACGGGGTGCGCATCCAGCTCACCGATCTCGCCGCCGACAACGTGCTCGAAGTCGTCGCGGATGCCGCGTACACGAACACGGGCGAAGGCCTGCACCGCTTCGTCGACCCCGTAGACGACGAGGTGTATCTCTACTCACAGTTCGAGGTTCCCGACAGCCGCCGCGTCTTCGCGGTGTTCGAGCAGCCTGACCTGAAGGCGACCTTCCAGTTCACCGTCACCGCTCCGGCTGCCTGGGCAGTGGTCAGCAACTCCCCCACCCCGTCACCGGCAATCTCTGGCGACTCAGCGACCTGGACCTTCACCCCCACCCCGATCCTGTCGAGCTACGTCACGGCGATCGTCGCCGGTCCCTACGTAGCGGTGACCGACGAGCTCACCTCGAGTGACGGCCGAACTATTCCGCTCGGCATTTACGCGCGGAAGTCGCTGAGCCAGTACCTGGACTCCGACTACATCTTCGAGAAGACCAAGCAGGGCTTCGAGTTCTACGAGAAGCAGTTCGACTACGCCTACCCCTTCGAGAAGTATGACCAGCTTTTCGTGCCCGAATTCAATGCTGGCGCCATGGAGAATGCCGGCGCGATCACGTTCACCGAGAGCTACGTGTTCCGGTCGAAGGTCACGGATGCCATCAAGGAACGTCGTGTCGTCACGATCCTGCACGAGCTCGCGCATATGTGGTTCGGCGACCTCGTGACCATGAAGTGGTGGAACGACCTCTGGCTCAACGAGAGTTTTGCGGAGTGGGCATCCACTCTCGCCACCGCCGAAGCCACCGAGTGGAATGAGGCCTGGACCACCTTCCAAGCGATGGAGAAGAGCTGGGCCTATCGCCAGGACCAGCTCCCCTCCACCCACCCCGTGGTCGCCACCATCAACGACCTCGAAGACGTGCAAGTCAACTTCGACGGGATCACGTACGCGAAGGGCGGCTCGGTCATCAAGCAGCTCGTCGCATGGGTTGGTCTGCCCGAATTCATGCACGGCGTGGGCGCGTACTTCAAGAAGCACGCGTTCGGCAACACCGAGCTCTCCGACCTGCTGGCCGAGCTCGAGAAGACAAGCGGACGCGAGCTGGGAACGTGGAGCAAGCTGTGGCTCGAAACCGCGGGCGTCAACACACTGCGCCCCCTGATCGAGACCACCGACGACGGCACGATCACGTCATTCGTCGTCCAGCAAGAGGCAGCCGCCGACTACCCGACGATCCGCCCGCACCGTCTCGCTATCGGGTTCTACAACCTGCGTAGCGGAAAACTCATGCGCGACCACCGAGTGGAGATCGACGTCGACGGCGTCTCCACCGACGTACCGCAACTTGTCGGTTTGGGTCGCCCAGACCTCGTCCTCGTGAACGACGAGGACTTGGCCTACGCGAAGATTCGCCTCGACGAGAAGTCGCTCAGTGTGGCGATGGAGCACCTCGAGGACATTGACGACCCGCTGGCACGCTCGATCGTGTGGGGAGCCGCGTGGGACGCGACGCGCGACGCCGAGACCTCGCCGTCCGACTACGTGCAGCTCGTGCTGAACAACATCGCGGCGGAGACCGAGTCCACGACGATCCGCACGACCCTCTCCCAGCTGACGCAGGTGGCTCGCTACTACGTGACGCCCTCCCGCCGTGACGAGACCATCGAGCTCGTCGGCGACGGGTTGTGGCTACTCGCGAAGGAAGCGCACTCCGGGTCGGATGCACAATTCCAGTTCGCCAAGTTCTTCGCGAATATCGCGTCGACTCCCGACCACGTGACCACTCTGCGCGGTCTGCTCGACGGCTCCGTAGTACTCGACGGGCTCGAGATCGACACCGACCTGCGATGGGAGATCCTCGAGGGGCTCGTGCTCAACGGAGCTGCGGATGCGGCCGAGGTCGACAGCGAACTCGCGGGCGACAACACCTCGAACGGCGCGCAGGCCGCCGCACGCGCCCACGCAACCTTCCCTACCGCCGCGGGAAAGCGTGCGGCCTTCGACTCACTCGTCGTGAACGACAGCCTGCCAAACGCAATCGTGCGCATGGTGACGATGGGCTACCAGCACGTGAACGACCCCTCGGTTCTCGAAGGACTCGTCGAGCCGTACTTCGCGATGCTGAACGACATCTGGGCGAACCGGTCGTACAAGATCGCGGAGTACGTCGTGCTCGGTCTCTATCCGGCCCCGCTGGCCTCACAAGAACTCGTGGATGCGACCAACGCCTGGCTTGCCGCCAACCCGGACATCCCAGCTCTGCGCAGGCTCGTGATCGAGAACCTCGCGGGCGTCGAACGCGCACTCAAGGCACAGGAGCGCGATCGCGCCTGATCGTGTGGGGAGCGTCCGAGCGATGTTCAGGCGCTCCCCCTAGTCTTTTCTCATGGACTGGGACACGATCTGGGTAGACCTGCAAAGCTTCGACGCGGACTGGCACCTTTTCACAGTCCTCTTCGTGCTCGTCGGCGCGTTCATCCTGCGCGCGATACTGCTGTTCATCATCCGGCGCGTGGTGAGCCGCATCGTCAACGGTGCCAAGCGGAAGCAGAACTTCGAAGACACGCAAGCGTTGCTGATGTCCCCGCTTGCGGCCGTGCGAATCGTGCAGCGCACGAAAACTCTCGGCAGCGTCTTCGGCAACATCGTGACTGCGGTCATCGTCATCATCGCCGTGCTGATCTTGTTCGTCGACATCATGCCGGGCGCGACCGGAGCTTTCGCCCTCATCACCGCCGCGTTCGGTGCAAGTTTGGGGTTCGGTGCGCAGCACGTCATCAAGGACGTGCTGAGCGGCCTGTTCATGGTTGCCGAAGACCAGCTCGGAGTCGGAGATGTCGTCGATCTCGGGCCAGCCACCGGCGTGGTCGAAGGCGTGGGCATCCGGACTACCCAAGTTCGCGATGTCAACGGAACACTGTGGTTCGTGCGCAACGGTGAAATTCTGCGAGTCGGCAACATGTCGCAAGGTTGGGCCCGGGTCATCGTTGATCTCGCTGTACCCTACGACGCTGATCTCGACACCGTACAGTCGACGATATTGGAGACCGCAATGAGTTTGGCCGGCACCGCAAAGTGGGCCAGTCGAATTCTTGAGAAGCCCGAAATTTGGGGAATCGAGTCGATCTCGGGCGAAGCGATCGTGCTGCGGCTCGTGGTCAAGACCGCGTCCGTGGCAAAAGACGATGTTGCTCGAGAGCTTCGCGCCCGTCTCAAGGGCGCTCTCGACGACATCGGTGTCAAGTTGCCTTCCTTGAACTCGATCATCCTCACCGGGGCCGATGGCGCTACCAGCGTTCGTGGGGCCCGCCCACCGAAGACCAGGCCGGTCGCCGTACAGAAGGCACACGAGTGAGTAACGCACACGAACCGAATCCCGTCACGCTCCGTTTGAGCGCTCAGGGTGAAGCGGTACAGGGCAACTTCTGGGAACAGGTCGGCGGACGCAAGACGTTCGAGAAGCTCGTGCGGGCGTTCTATGCGGGAATCGCCACCGATGAGGTGCTGCTGCCGATGTACCCGGAGCAACCCGATCTTGAAGGCGCGATCCAGCGATTGACCGGATTCCTCGAGCAGTACTGGGGCGGACCAACTACCTACAGCGAGGAGCGCGGCCACCCGAGACTGCGGATGCGCCACGCGGCCTTCAAGGTGAACCCCGACGCGCGGGATCGTTGGCTCGCCCACATGCGCGCCGCGCTCGACACCCTCGCCCTGCCGCCGCTGCAGGACGCGACGCTGTGGGCGTACCTCGATCGTGCCGCCCACGCCATGGTCAACACCTTCGACGAGTAGGTCTCACCGTAGGTATTGCGCCATCCTTCGCTCAAGGATGGCGATCAGTTCGGGTTGCATGAACTCGTAGTTGTCAGGGATGTCGAGACACACGACTCGCGTACCCGCGAGAAGCCGACCGAACCGGCGGTTGAGGGCGCTGCGGTGTCGCTTCTCCATCACGACGATCAGGTCGGCCCAGCGCACTTGGTCGCGATCGAGTTGAACGTCGGCGTCGGGCGCGAGCCCCGCCGAATCTGTTTCGATCCCCGGATGCCCGGAGAATACCAGCTCAGCGGTGGGACTCCGCAGGCGGTTCCGACTGCAAACGAAGAGCACATTCACGGGCCAAGTCTGCCCGAAGAGCTCCGGCTGCTGCGTGCGCGGGAGTTGCGGGCATGCGCGGCAGAAGTCTTCTCCCGCGGATGGCTACAACTCCCGCGGGAACGCGCGCACTTCCCCTCGCGGCTAACGCGCTCGGGAGAGCACAGTTCGCGCGTGCGCGAGCATCGGCTCGTCGATCATGCGACCGCGAAAAGCGAAGACCCCACGCTCGCCCTCGGCGGCGGCCAAGACGTCACGCGCGAAATCAAGCTCGTCGACGGTCGGCGCATACGCCGCACGGATCGTCGCCACCTGGTTGGGATGGATGCACGCGGTAGCCGTGAAACCTACTGCCGCGGCATCCGTGGCCTCAGCGGAAAGGCCGTCGAGGTCGGGGATGTCGAGAAACACGGAGTCGATCGCGGCTTTGCCGTGCGCGCCGGCCGCGAGCAGCACACTCGACCTGGCCTGTGCAGCAACACCCCGATACCGACCATCGGCGCTTCGGCTCGAGCTGCCCCCGAGGGATGCGACGAGGTCCTCGGCACCCCACATGAGCCCGACGACGCACCTGACCGCTGCGATCGCGGGAGCGTTGACGATTCCCGCGGCTGTCTCACAGAGCGCGATGACCTCGTAGTCTTCGAGCCGGTCGAGGTCGCGCACCCCTGCGGTCTTGGCGAGCATGACGTAGCGGTAATCAGTGCTGTCGATTGCCTCGAGATCGAGCTCGTGATCGTCGGTTCCGGCGTGATTGATCCGAACAATGGTCCGGTCGGGATCCGCTGGATGCCTCAGCATCGTCTCGCGCGCGGCGACTTTGTCGCGTGGCGCCACCGCGTCCTCGAGGTCGAGGATGACGGCATCCGCTCGCTCTGCCGCCTTGGCGTACCGCTCCGGCCGGTCGGCGGGACAGAACAGCAGCGCCGGCCCCAGGTCGAACGTCACGGCCGCTTCCCCTCACACCACACCATAACGGAGCGGGTCGCGACCCCAACCACGACGCCGTCCTGATTCTTGCCCGTGTGCCTGAGGGTGACGATCCCCTGCCCTGGCCGTGACTCCGACAACCGCTTCTCGACGACCTCGGTCTCGGTGTACAGGGTGTCACCGTGAAAGAGCGGGTGCGGGAACCTGACGTCGGTGAAGCCCAAATTGCCGACGATCGTGCCTTGCGTGAGCTGCGCAACGGAGCTTCCGACCATCGTCGAGAGGGTGAGCATGGAGTTGACGAGACGCTGGCCGAACGGCTGGGTCTCCGCCCACGCAGCGTCGAGGTGCAACGCCTGCGTGTTCATCGTGAGCGTAGTGAAGAGCACGTTGTCAGACTCCGTCAGGGTCCGGCCCGGTCGGTGCAGGTAGCGCACGCCGGGCTCGAGTTCTTCAAAGTACAGCCCGCGCTGTTCGACATCGCGCATCAGAAGCCCAGCTCCCGGGAGATGACCATGAGCTGCACTTCGGTGGTTCCCTCACCGATCTCGAGAATCTTCGAGTCTCGATAGTGCCGGGCAACCGGGTTTTCGTTGAGAAACCCGTAGCCGCCGAAGATCTGGGTTGCGTCCCGTGCGTTGTCCATTGCCGCCTCACTACTGATCATCTTCGCCAGACTCGCCTCAAGTTTGAACGGCTGACCCGCCACCAGCTTGTGAGCAGCGTCGTAAGTCGCGAGTCGTGCGGAGTGCACGCGCGCCTGCATCCGGGCGATCTTGAAAGCGATGTGCTGGTTCGACCCGATCGCCCGCCCGAACACGTTGCGCGACTTCGCGTAGCGCATTGCCTCTTCGAGGCAGCCCTGTGCTGCCCCCGTGCAGAGCGCGGAGAACGCCACGCGGCCCTCGTCGAGGCTTTCGAGGAAGTTGGCATACCCGCGGCCACGCTCACCCAAGATGTTCGCCTCCGGTACGTGCACATCGACGAACGTCAGAGGATGCGTGTCTGAGGTGTGCCAGCCGACCTTGTCATAGCTCGGCTCTACGGTGAAGCCGGAGGTACCACTCGGCACCAGAATCGCCGTGAGCTCTGGCGCCCCGTTGTCGCGGCGGCCAGTGACGGCCGTGACGGTGACCAGTCGCGTGATCTTCGACCCGGAGTTGGTGATGAACTGCTTGGTGCCGTTGATTACCCACTCGCCATCGATGAGCTCGGCGGTGGTTTTGGTGCCTCCGGCGTCCGACCCCGCGTCCGCTTCGGTGAGCCCGAAGCCAGCCAGTGCCTTGCCCTGCGCGAGCATTGGAAGCCACTCCTGCTTCTGTGCTTCGGTACCCGCCTTGAGCACGGGCATTGCGCCGAGACCGACACCGGCCTCGAGGGTGACACCGATGGACTGGTCGACCCGGCTGAGCTCCTCGATAGCAATGCAGAAGTCGACGTAGGTGCGACCCTGCCCGCCGTACTCCTTCGGGAAGGGCAGCCCGAACAGACCCATCTCCCCCATCGTCGCGATGATGTCATAGGGCAGTTCACGTTTCGTGTCGTACTCGTAGGCAGCGGGAGCGACGACGGTATCGGCGAACTCGCGCACCTCCTTGCGCAGTTTCTCCTGGAAGTCGGTGACTTCGAGATCGAGGGTCATGGTCATGCTGCGTCTCCTTCGTGGGGATGAATAGTGGCGACGACCTGGTCCACACGAACCTGGTCACCCTCGGCGACCACGACGGTCACCGTTCCGGCGACGGAAGCGAGCATGGTGTGCTCCATCTTCATCGCCTCGATCGCGAGAAGGGGCTGACCCGCCTCGACGACATCTCCCGTTCGCGCGCTGACCGAGACGACTGTCCCCGGCATCGCGGAACGCACTTCTGGGCTCGCCGTAACCCCTGCGCGGTCGAGGGATGCCCGGTGCACGACCATGCGCTCATCCCTCGTGGGCGTGGCGAACTGCCAAGACCCCCCGTCACGCGAGAGCCACAGCGACCCGCCGTCGCTCGCCCAGCGGAACGTGGACGTCACCCCGTCGAGTTCGATCGTGGCGGTGGACTCGTCGTGGCGGACGTTGGCGGCCTCCGGGCGGTCTTGCCCGAGTCGCCAGCCGTCGGCGGCGCCCCAGCGCGAGCCCGGCCGCACCCGGAACGCTCGCTGCAACTCGGCCGCAGTGGCGATGGCCGCGGCATCCGGGGGCACTGGCTCGAAGGGCAACACGCTTTCGATAAGGCCGGTGTGAAGCCGGCCGGCCCGCACCTCGGGGTTCGTGATCAGTGCACGGAGGAAACTGAGATTGGTGCGCAGGCCAAGCACCGTGGTGTCGGCGAGAGCGCGGTCGAGCCGCGCGAGTGCTTCGGCTCGATCGGCGCCCCAGGCGATGATCTTGGCGAGCATCGGGTCGTAGTCGGGCGAGATCACGAGGCCAGGAACGAGAGAACTGTCGACGCGGACGCCCTCGGGCTCGTTGAGGAGCAGCACAGTTCCGGTCGAGGGCAGGAATCCGGTCGACGGATCTTCCGCGTACAGCCGCGCCTCGACCGCGTGGCCCAGGAGTTCGACGTGATCGACGGTGAGCGGCTCACCCGCTGCAATGCGCAACTGCCACTCGACGAGATCGATGGCGGTGACCAGTTCGGTCACCGGGTGCTCCACTTGCAAGCGAGTGTTCATCTCCATGAAGAAGAACTCGCCCGGTGCCTCATCTGACACCAGAAACTCGACAGTACCGGCGCCCACGTAGTCCACGCTTCGGGCTACCTCGCACGCGGCCTCGCCGATCGCCCGACGGGTCTCAGCGTCGAGCAGCGGCGATGGTGCCTCCTCGACGATCTTCTGGTGGCGACGCTGGAGGGAACACTCCCGCTCCCCCAAGTGAATGACGTGACCGTGGGTATCGGCGAGCACCTGCACTTCGATATGCCGCGGAACAGTGACGAGCCGTTCGAGCAACAGGGTGTCGTCACCGAACGCTTTCGTCGCAACGCGCCTGGCGCTGGCGAGGGCATCCGGTAGGTCCTTCTTTGTGAAGACCTCCGTCATTCCCTTTCCGCCGCCGCCCGCCGACGGCTTGATCAGCAGCGGAAAGCCGACGGATTCGGCCGCGACGATGAGTTCTGCATCCGTCATGTTGGAACTGCCAGCACCGGGGATCACAGGCACGCCGCGCGCCGAGACGTGTTCTTTGGCCCGAATCTTGTCCGCCATCGCCTCAATGGCTTCCACGCTCGGCCCCACGAAGACCAGTCCAGCTTCGGCACAAGCCCGCGCGAACTCGACGTTCTCCGAGAGGAACCCGTAGCCCGGATGCACGGCTTGCGCCCCGCTCGCGAGGGCGACCTGCACGAGCGCCGCAGCATCGAGGTAGCTGTCGATCCGCATCGCGGTGTCGGCGAGCCCGACGTGTTTCGCCCCGCGATCGGACTCGGTGTACACGCCGACCGACCGGATGCCCAACTCCCGCAACGTACGCATGACTCGGCACGCGATCTCACCACGGTTGGCGACGAGCACTGACTCAAACATGGGCCGTCACATCCGGAAGAGCCCGAAGGCCGGATCGGGTAGTGGAGCCGCCGCACACACGTCGAGCGCAAGAGCCAGCACCGTACGAGTGTCGAGCGGATCGATGATCCCGTCGTCCCACAGCCGGGCGGACGAGTAGTACGGACTGCCTTGAGTTTCGTAGAGAGCGCGGATCTCCTCCGGGTCGGCGTCGCCAACGGCGGATAGCACGGACGCCGCCTGCGCGCCCCCCATCACCGAGATGCGGGCGTTCGGCCACATCCACAGGAAGCGGGGCGAGTAGGCGCGACCGCACATCGAGTAGTTGCCCGCGCCGAATGAACCCCCGATCACGACCGTCAGTTTGGGTACCCGGGTGGTCGCAACGGCGGTCACCATCTTGGCGCCGTTCTTGGCGATGCCGCCCGCCTCCGCATCTTTACCCACCATGAAGCCGGAGATGTTCTGCAAGAAGACCAGGGGCACACCGCGCTGGTCGCACAACTCGATGAAGTGCGCGCCCTTGAGCGCGGATTCGCTGAACAGCACCCCGTTGTTGGCGACGATACCGACCGGATGCCCGTGCAAGCGAGCGAACCCCGTCACCAGAGTCGTGCCGTACTCGCGTTTGAACTCGTGGAACTCGCTGCCGTCAACGAGCCGGGCGATCACCTCGCGCACGTCATAGGGCTGCTGCACCTCCGTCGGCACCGCGCCGTAGAGCTGCCCGGGATCGATCACCGGCTCGCGGCTCTCGATAACGTCCCATGCCGGGCTCGACGGTCGCGGCAGGGTGGCGACGATGTCGCGCACGATCGACAGGGCGTGAGTGTCGTCGTCGGCGAGGTGATCGGTCACTCCCGAGACGCGGGAGTGCACCTCGCCGCCGCCCAGCTCTTCGGCCGAGACGACTTCGCCGATCGCCGCCTTCACGAGCGGCGGTCCCCCGAGGAAGATGGTGCCCTGTCCGCGCACGATGACCGTTTCGTCGCTCATCGCAGGAACGTACGCACCTCCCGCCGTGCACGAGCCCATGACGGAGGCGACCTGCGGGATCCGCTGGGCGGACATCCGCGCCTGATTGTAGAAAATGCGGCCGAAGTGATCGCGATCCGGAAAGACCTCATCTTGGAGCGGAAGGTAGGCACCGCCCGAGTCGACGAGGTAGATGCACGGCAGCCGATTTTCGAGCGCAACCTCCTGCGCCCGAAGGTGCTTCTTCACGGTGAGGGGAAAGTAGGTGCCGCCTTTGACCGTGGCGTCGTTGGAGATCACCAGTACCTGACGACCGTGCACGAGTCCGATCCCCGCGATGATGCCCGCGCCGGGGGCCTCGTCGTCGTAGATCCCATTGGCGGCGAGGGGTGCGAGCTCGAGGAACGGACTGCCCTCGTCGAGGAGCTCGTCCACACGTGCCCGCGGGAGGAGTTTGCCTCGCGCGACGTGCCTCTCCCGCGATCGCTCAGGGCCGCCGAGTGCCGTCACAGCCAGCCGCTGTCTTAGCTCGGCGACGAGAGCACGATGTGCGGCGTCGTTGGCGGCGAACCCGGCGCTGGCCGGGTCAACCGAGCTCGTGAGGGTCTCCATCGACAACCTTGCTGAGTTAGTGCTGATTAACCGTTTTTAGGTTAGCCGCAATTAACTGGACTGTCTAGACTTGGGCCGTCGTCCCGCGTGCACAACTCCTGCAGATTCCTCGCCCGGAGCCCAACACGCCGGGGAACGAGCTCGGCGGGACCCTTCCTGCCGGAGTTGTGCACACCGAGACAGGGAGGGCCGCCGGAAGTGACCGACACGACCCGTAGCCGCGCCAAGGCGGACCGCCGCCAGGCGATGCTCGACGCTGCCACGCACCTGTTCGCCGAACGCGGCTACGAACGGGTTTCCCTCGAAGACCTCGGCGCGGCGGTCGGCGTCAGCGGCCCCGCGTTCTACCGACACTTCGAGGGCAAGCAGGCAGTTCTCGGCGCACTCCTCGTCGGCGTCAGCGAGGGTCTCGCAGGGGGCGGCCGCTCCGTCGTCGAGGCGGCCTCGGATGCCGCTGCTGCCCTCGAGTCCCTCATCGCGTTCCACGTCAACTTTGCCCTCACCAATGCCGATGTCATCCGCGTGCAAGACCGCGACCTCAGCAGTCTCGCGGAAGCGGATCGGCACGAGGTCCGCACCCTCCAGCGCACGTATGTCGAGTTGTGGGTCGACATCCTGGGTGAACTGCATCCCCGCGAGGACCGCGCGGCCTTGCGAACCAAAGCCCACGCAACGTTCGGCCTCATCAACTCGACCCCGCACAGCGGTCGCACCGCTCAGACGCGGGCAATCCTCGAGCGGATGGCGGCGGCAGCGCTCAGCGCCTGACCCGCCGCGGCCCGCGCCGCGCGTCGACCCGACCCGGCCCGCCCGACCCGGCCCGACCCGGCCCGCACCCCACCGCGCGTCGACCCGGCCCGACCCCACCGCGCGTCGACCCGGCCCGCACCCCACCGCGCGTCGACAACTCAGGACAACAACCCCCCGGGATCCGCAGTCAAGCGCTTTGCCCGCCCCCGAAACCCCGCCGGTCCTGAGTTACCAACACTCCCGCGCCATCGCGGCCCGCTTAGCGCTTCACGCCGCGGCCGAGCACCGACGTCGTCAGGTGCGTCGCCGTGTGTCCGTCCCTGTCGAGTTGCTGCCGCACGTCGGCAAGCACCCCTTCGCGCCGACCGCCCGGAAGCGAGTCGAGAAACGGCCCGAAAGGCGTCCCGAACAGCGCCGCGATCTCCGAGTCGACCGTCGGCCAGCGCACCGCAAGCTCTTGACGGGTGGCTCGTACCTCTGCGGCACCGGCGACGATGAGTTGATCGACGATGCCGTGCACGGTGGTTGCAACCGGCGCGTTACTGATCGTGCGACCGGAACCGGCGGCCACCGCATCCCGCTGTAGCGCCTCGGCGAAAGCGTCGAACGGATCCAGACGTTCGTCCGTCGCCCACACGGAGACCGCGATGACGCCGCCGGGACGCAGCACGCGCAAAGCCTCGCGCAACGCGGAGAGCGGATCGAGCATGAACTGCAACCCCTGCTGGCACAACACGACATCCACCGACTCGTCGGCGAGGTCGAGCGCGGTTGCTGGGCACACGAGGGTACGGATGCCCGCCGGAACGTGCTCGAGCATGTGCGCGCTCACGTCGGTGGCAGTGACCTCGCCACCGGCCCGGGCCGCCACACGCGCAACCGCTCCCGTTCCGGCTGCGACATCCACGACGATGTCGCCGGGTCTGACTCCGGCGTACGCGACGAGGCGATGCGCCCAGGGCGAGAAGAGCACAGGTTCGAGGTAGGTGCGGTAGTTGTCGGCTACGGAGGCGACCTGAAACTGACCCCCGATGGGCGTCTTCACGCCACTCGACCCACGGGCGCTCATACCAGCGTCAGAACTGTCGCGGGGTCGACGAGCACTCGACCGATGTCGGTGAGGAACCTCGCACCCTGCTCGCCGTCGACAAGGCGATGGTCGAACGAGAGGCTCAGCGTCATGACATCCCGGAGCGCGATCTCGCCTTCGAATTCCCACGGCAGCCGCCGCACGGCGCCCATCGCGAGAATCGCCGCTTCGCCGGGATTGAGGATCGGCGTACCGGCGTCGATCCCGAAGACTCCGACGTTCGTGATCGAGATGGTCCCGCCCGACAGTGCTGCGGGAGTCGTCTGGCCCGCACGAGCAGTCTCGGCGAGCGCGGCGATCGCGGCGGTGAGTTCTCCGAGGGCGAGCGCTTGGGCATCCGGGATGTTGGGTACCATGAGCCCGCGCGGGGTCGCGACCGCGATCCCGAGGTTCACGGAGTCGAACTCCACGATGTCCTGACTCGATTCGTCCCAGCGGGAATTGACGCTCGGATTCCGGGCGACGGCAAGGCACAGCGCCTTCGCTACCACGCCCAGCATGGAGGCTCGCTCACCGCCGGCCTTGACCCGTCCGACAAGCTCGCTCGACCGTGTCACATCCACGGTCAGGAACTCAGTGACGTGCGGAGCGGTGAACGCGCTCGCGACCATCGCTGCCGCAGTCGCTTTGCGCACGCCCTTGATCGGCGTGCGTCGCTCCCCTCCCGTCTGACGAACAGGCTGCACGGATGCCGCGCTCATGACGTCTTCGCGGGTGACAGCGCCTCCCTCCCCTGAACCGGCGAGACGCTCGAGATCGACCCCGAGGTCGTGCGCGAGCTTGCGCACGGGCGGCGTGGAAAGTGCAGCGCCCCTGGGCGGCGTGAACACCGGCGATGGTGCTGACGCGGTCGACGGCGCTGAGCGCGCCTTCCGCTTGGGTCGATCGCCCGACTCGACGGCGGGCCCGTAGCCCACCAGGACGGCGTTGCGCTCAACGATCGGCGCGGCAGTGGAGACATCCGCGCTCTCGAAACCCACGATCGGAGCACCGACGCGCACCGTCTGCCCGGGCTCCGCATACAGGGCACCAATCACGCCCTCGAACGGCGACGGCAGTTGAACGATCGCTTTGGCGGTCTCCACATCGGCAAGTGGCTGGTTGAGCGTGACTTGGTCGCCCACAGCGACATGCCACTCCACGATCTCCGATTCGGTGAGGCCTTCGCCCAGGTCGGGCAGTGCAAAATCCTTCATTTCGTCCACCCCGTCAAGCTGTTCGTACGTCCGAGCACACGATCGACGGCATCCAGAATGCGGTCGAGGTCGGGCAGGAAGTGCTCTTCGAGTCGCGCGGGCGGATACGGAATGTCGAACCCGGTGACCCGCTGCGGTGCCGCCTCGAGGCGGAAGAAGCAGCGATCAGTGATCCCTGCCGCGAGTTCCGCGCCCATTCCGCCGAACTCCGCGGCCTCATGCGTGATGATCACGTGACCTGTCTTGTTCACGCTTGCCTCGATCGTGTCGTAATCCAGGGGCGAGAGCGAGCGCAGGTCGATGACTTCGATCGAGATTCCCTCGTCGCCGGCGGCGATCGCCGCGTCGAGCGCGGTCTGCACGAGTGGACCGTAGGCGAGGAGCGTGACATCCGACCCCTCGACCACAACGCGAGCCTTCTCGAGCGGATACGAGGCGTCCTCGTCGACGTCGCCCTTCGTCCAATACCGGCGCTTGGGCTCGAAGAACAGCACCGGGTCGTCACACGCGATCGCGTCGCGGATCATGGTGTGGGCATCTTGCGGAGTCGAACAGGTCACGACCCGAAGCCCTGCGGTGTGTGCGAAATACGCCTCGGGAGACTCACTGTGGTGCTCGACTGCGCCGATACCTCCGCCATACGGCACTCGGATGGTCAGAGGCATGCGCACCTTGCCGCCAGTGCGGTAGTGCATTTTCGCGACCTGTGCCACTATCTGGTCGAAACCGGGGTAGATGAAGCCGTCGAACTGGATCTCCACGACGGGACGGAACCCACGGAATGCCAGCCCCACGGCCGTGCCGATGATCGCCGACTCGGCGAGAGGGGTGTCCATCACTCGGTCGGAACCGAACTCGGCGAGCAGACCATCGGTGACTCGGAACACTCCTCCGAGCGTGCCGATGTCCTCGCCGAGCAGAACGACGCGATCATCCTCGGCGAGCGCACGGTGCAGGCCGGTACCGATCGCCTTCGACAGGGTCAGTTCGGTCATGACTCGAACCCTTCGAGATAGGCGGAATACCTACTGCGTTGGCGGGCGATGCCGGAGTGCGGTGTTGCGTACACGTTGTCGAAAAGGCTCAGGGGTTCGGGGTCGTCCAGCTCGAGGCACCCGGCGCGGAACTCTGCCGCCACGCGGTCGGCTCGTTGAGCAATTCCCGCAGCAACCTCGTCGGACAGCTCGAGGTACTTCTCGACGCGGGCAAGCGGATCCCGCCCCGCCCACTCCTCCCGCTGCAGTGGATCGACATAGCGCGTGGGATCGTCCGAAGTCGTGTGCGGCCCCATCCGGTAGGTGACGGCCTCGATGAAGGTCGGTCCGCCGCCCTCGCGCGCGCGCTTGAGGGCTTCCCGCATGACCGCGGTTACCGCGAGCACGTCGTTTCCGTCGACCCGAACGCTCGGGATGCCGAACCCGGGTGCCCGGTCAGCAATCGGCCGCACGGCCTGGAGGCCAACCGGTTCCGAGATGGCCCAGTGGTTGTTCTGGCAAAAGAAGACAACCGGCGCCGCGAAACTCGCGGCGAACACCATCGCTTCGCTGACGTCACCCTCGCTCGTCGCGCCGTCACCGAAGTAAGCGACGGCTACCGAATCGACGCCGTCCTTCTTGCAGCCGATCGCGTAGCCCGTTGCGTGCAACGTCTGCGCGCCAATAATCACCGCGGGTGTCGCCATCCCCACCGTGTACGGGTCCCAGCCGGATGCCGCGGTCCCTCGCCAGGTACGCACAAGGTCGACCAACTCGACACCGCGACAGTACGCGACCCCGTTCTCCCGGTAGCTCGAGAAGACGAAGTCGTCGCTGCGCAGTGCCCGCGCCGAACCGACTTGGGCCGCCTCCTGTCCGAGCATGGGAGGCCAAAGACCGAGTTCGCCCTGGCGTTGCAGCGCCGTCGCCTCGGTATCGATGCGACGGACGATGACGAGGTCTTCATAGAGTGCCGTGAGCCGGTCATCGGTCAGATCGGTGATGAGCGGGTCATAGTGACTGTCGGCAAGACGATTCCCTGCCGGATCGAGGAGTTGGACGACATCCCCGGACTCGAAATCGAGCGCAACCTGCTGACGCTGGGCGGACACTGCTGTACTCATGCACACTCCGATCTGCACCACCGCCGGCGGGTAAGCCTGGGCAGAGCGATCAATCACAGCCGTGGTGGATTGCACCGTGGCTGGACCCGGGCGCCATTGCGCGGGTTCGTCTTGACGCTAGTCACGAGATCGCCTCGTGGCAAGAGGGCGGGTCGGCTAGCCTCACTTCCATGGCATCCACCAACACCACGCCGCACACGGACGCGATCGTCATCGGAGCCGGTCTCGCCGGTCTTGTCGCCGCCTCGGAGCTCGTCGCTGCGGGCAAACGCGTCACGATTTTGGAGCAGGAACCGGAGGCAAGCTTCGGCGGGCAAGCCTGGTGGTCCTTCGGCGGACTGTTTCTCATTGACTCACCGGAGCAACGCCGCATGGGGATCAAAGACTCACCAGAACTCGCCCGCGCGGACTGGTTCGGCAGTGCAGGGTTCGACCGCGACGGTGACGAATCCGGCAGACAGGACGAGTGGGGACGCAAGTGGGCGGAGGCCTACCTCGACTTCGCGGCCGGCGAGAAACGTTCTTGGCTCAAGGAGAAGGGCGTGAGCTTCTTCCCGGTCGTGGGCTGGGCTGAGCGCGGCGGGTATACCGCCAGCGGTCACGGCAACTCCGTGCCCCGGTTTCACATCACGTGGGGCACCGGGCCGGGCATCCTCGAGCCGTTTGTGACGATCGTGCGCGATGGCGTCGAAAAGGGGCTCGTCACCCTGAAGTTCCGGCATCGGGTCGACGAACTCGTGGTGGAGGAAGGAGCGGTCATCGGCGCCCGCGGCACGATTCTTGCGGATGACCCCGCCGAACGTGGTGCGCCCAGCAACCGTGACGCGGTAGGCGAGTTCGACGAGCGCGCCACGGCGACGATCGTCTCGAGCGGAGGCATCGGCGGCAATCACGATCTCGTGCGCAAGCAGTGGCCGAAGACCATGGCTCCCGCGCCGGAACACATGCTCAGCGGAGTGCCCGCGCATGTCGACGGACGCATGCTCTCCATCGCCGAAAGGGCTGGTGCGAGGCTCGTCAACGGCGACAGGATGTGGCACTACTGCGAGGGGATCACGAACTACGCACCGGTCTGGGAGCGACACGGCATCCGCATCCTCCCCGGTCCTTCGAGCATCTGGCTGGATGCCACGGGCAAACGCCTTCCAGTGCCGTTGTTTCCTGGTTTCGACACCCTAGGCACGCTTGAGCACATCGTCACGACCGGCTACGGCTACTCGTGGTTCGTGCTCACTCAATCCATCATCGAGAAGGAGTTTGCCCTCTCCGGCAGCGAGCAGAATCCCGACCTGACCGGCAAGAGCATTCGCGAACTGCTCAAGCAGCGCCTCGGGAAAGGTGCGACGGGACCGGTTGAGGCCTTCAAGGAGAAGGGCGAGGACTTCATCATCGCCGACACGCTGGAGGAACTCATCTCACAGATGCAGAAGAAGTCGCCGGATGTCACGATCGACGCCGCGCTCGTTCGATCCGAGATCGAGGCGCGCGACCGCCAGCTCACCAACGACTTCTCCAAGGATTCGCAGATCAACGCCATCCGCCAGGCGCGGCACTACCGCGGCGACAAGCTCATTCGAGTGGCGAAGCCGCACCGCATCCTCGATCCCGCAGCGGGACCGCTGATCGCGGTGAAGCTGCACATTCTCACTCGCAAGAGCCTCGGCGGCATCCAAACCGATCTCAGCGGGCGGGCCCTCGACCCCTCGGGGAAACCGGTTCCGGGGCTCTATGCGGCAGGTGAGGCGAGCGGCTTCGGCGGCGGAGGTGTTCACGGTTACCGGTCGCTGGAGGGCACGTTCCTGGGTGGTTGTCTGTTTACCGGCCGGGTTGCCGGGCGGGCTGTAGCGTTGCTCTCGTGAACTGGAACGACTCGATCATCGCGGAGTTCCGCGAGAACCAAGGCCGGGTTGAGCGGTTCGGCGGGCCGACACTGCTCTTGCTCCACACCACGGGAGCAAAGACGGGTGAACCGCGTGTCTCACCCATGATGTATTTCGCCGAACCCGAGGGGCTGTTCGTTGTCGCTTCGAAAGGCGGCGCGCCCGAGAATCCGGCATGGTTCCACAACCTCACCGCGCACCCGGAAGTCACTGTCGAACAGGCAACCGCCGACGGCATCGTGATCTTCGATGCCATCGCCGAGACTGTAGACGCGGCCAAGCGAACTACCCTCTTTTCTCGCCTTTCGGAGCGCGCGCCCGGTTTTGCCAGCTACCAGCAGAAGACTGACAGAATCATCCCCGTGGTGCAGTTGCACCCCCTCGAGAGGAACGAACCATGAGCACACCCGCCGGCTGGTATCCCGACCCCGCGGGCGGGCCGAACACTCGCTGGTGGGATGGCACGCAATGGACGGACAGGCTGAACACGCCGTACAGCACTGCCCCCGCACTGACAGCGCCCGCCGGTACGAAGGTCTACAACGTGTGGATCTGGCTCGTTATCTTCGCGCCGTACCTCACGCTCCCGTTCCTGTTCACCATCGACTTCTCGAGCTACTTCAATCTCGACTTCACCGACCCAAGCGCCTCAACGAACGCCCAACTGCAGATGATGTCGTCGCCGGCATTCGTTCTCTTGAGCCTTGGCGGCTGGGTCACCGCGGCGGCCGCCGTCCTGTTCTCTTGGTTGGACTGGCGTTGGCTCACTGCCGCCGGCGTCCCTAAGCCATTCCACTGGGCTTTCGGTTTCATCAGTCTCGCGGGCTACCCCGTTTACGCAATCGGACGAGCTGTCGTTACGCGTCGTCGGACCGGCCAAGGCATCGCGGTGCTGTGGGTCACGATCGCAGCCTTGGTGCTCAGCTTCATCATCGCCGTGGTGTGGGTGGTCACACTCTTCGGATCGATGATGAGCCAGTTCACGTTCAGCTAGCGTGCCATGGTCCACGCTCGCCGCTTGACGAGCACGTGACCACGCTTCGTCGTAAGGCGTGTCCACGGTCCCGACTCATATACCGCTACCGAATCGCTCTCACCGAGAAACCCTAGGCTCACTGCGGCGAACGCCGCGCCGCCGGGAATGTGATCGAATCCGGTGAGCGGGCGCCCCCAGATCTCGGAGCGCACGCGGTGCACGATCTGCTCCCCCGTTCCCATCGGGATCGCCGCGGCGACCTCCTCGATTCCCGCGCGGGCAACTGCATCGAGCACTGCGGCATCGACGGTGTCGAGGGCGTGCCACCCGCCGCGCGGTGGGGAAATCGCTGCCCACGAGACCGAATTGACTTCAAGAGGAAGGCGAACCGCGATCGGATCGCCCACAGCGGGCGCTTCGAGCAATCCCTCCACCCGCATAAGCAAGGAGCGCACCGGCACCACGACGTCGAAGACAGCGGGGGCCGCGGAATGGGTCTCTTCCAAGGCGAAGGTGCGAAGACCGAGCACTGTCGGGCTCTCATCCAGAAGACCGATCGGATGCAGCACCGCGACGTAGACCGCGAGAACTCCCGACCCTGCGATGAGGCGCACCGAGCCGTCTTCGACGCGTAGGGCGCGACCGAGGAACACGTGCAGGTCGCCGAGGGCGAGGGAGTCCACGAGGGTGAATGAACGGCTCATAGGTCTTCTAAACTACAGGGCATGAGCGACCCTCTCAGCGGCCTCCTCGAGACTCTCGATCTCACAGATACCGGCGCCCGAACCAGTGAGGACATCTTCACCGGACCGTCGCAATGGATGCCCCACGGCAGGGTTTTCGGTGGGCAAGTTCTTGCTCAAGCGCTTGTCGCGGCCCAGCGCACTCTTGAACCCGGACGACACCCCCATTCCCTGCACGGCTACTTCCTGCGCCCCGGGGACGTCGCTCAACCCATCACCTTCTCGGTTGACCGGATCCACGACGGTCGTTCGTTCTCGACCCGCCGTACTCAGGCGTATCAAGAAGGAAAGCCGATTCTCTCGATGATCGCCTCGTTTCAGGACGAAGACGGTGGACTCGATCACCAAATCGACATGCCCCACGACCTCCCCGACCCCGAGTCGCTTCCGACCGCTGCCGACGTGCTCGCCGGGTTCGATCATCCGGTGGCCCGCGGCTGGTCAAGTGGCCGCCCATTCGACCTGCGCTACGTCACCAGCCCGATCTACATGAGCGTCGAGGGTGGCTCTGTGCCGCATCAAGCGCTCTGGCTCAAATCGATCGGCCCGATGCCTGACGACCCCGACCTCCATAGGGCAGCGTTGGTCTACGCGAGCGACTACTCAATTCAAGAGTCGGTGCTACGCGCGCACGGTCTGCCGTGGGCAACACCGGGGCTCAAAGTGGCAAGCCTCGATCACGCAATGTGGCTGCATCGGTTCGGCAGGGTCGACGAATGGATGCTCTACCTGCAGGAATCCCCTACCGCTGTGGGCGGCCGGGGGCTATCACAGGGACGGATCTATAACCGCGCTGGTGTGCTCCTCGCCACAGTCGCGCAGGAGATCACGGTTCGGATTCCGAGCTAGCCCCGCTTGGTGAACCGAACAGGCTCCTCGACGTACGGCTCCCACACCGCGCGCAGGCTGTCAGTAATCCGCACGGGTCGCCCGGACTTGGCGGCAACCATGACGAGCGTCGTCGCGGCCTTGGTGAACAGAGTCCGGGGCGTCACGCCCTCTGGCGAGAACATTTCGTAGCAGATCTCTATGCTGGCGCCGCCAATGCGACCGATCCACAACTCAATGTCGATGGGTGAACGCATGTATGGGATGGGAGCAAGATATTCGACCTCCTGGCGAGCAATGAGTCCGATCGTCTCAGCACCCGGTCGCCCATCCAGAATCGCAGTATCAAAGCCGATGCCCTCGTCGGGGCGCCAGAATGCTTGGATTCGCGCCTCCTCAAGAATGCGGAGCATCTCTGCGTTGTTGACATGCGCGTACGCGTCGAAGTCGCTCCAGCGCAGCGGAATGAGGACATGGAGTCTCACTGTTTTCCCTCGATCGGGTATCGGTTGAGTAACGACTCTATCCCAGCCGACTTCGGGAAAACCCCTGATCAGAGCCTGAACATACGGCGAGTCACGGCAAAGCGACGGTTCGGCTCTACCCGGATTGCGTGGCATAGTTGCTCACGGCCCACCGCCAAGACGGCGACGGGCTGCGTACATTTAGGCCGCGCTCGCTCCGTCTCGCGATGGATCGATCGTATGGTCGCATGACTCTGGAGCTGCTCCACAGCGGCTACCCCCACGTTTCCTCCCCTGCCAGAGCACGGGTTGACAGGAATCGAGTGGCGTCGGCAACCCGGACCGTAACCCGATATGACGCGGAGCTTTATGCTGCGCCATATTCAGGAGCACGTGACCGAAACCATTGCAGTTCAGGCTGACCATCTCTACAAAGTGTTTGGGCGTCATCCCCAGGATGCCGTCGCACAACTCGCCGCCGGAGCATCGCGCGCCGACATCGCAGCGCTAGGCACCGCCGCCGTTATCGACGCCTCATTCCACGTGAATGTAGGCGAGATCTTCGTCGTCATGGGCCTCTCTGGCTCCGGCAAGTCGACCCTCATCCGGATGCTCAACGGACTGCTGCCGACTACCTCCGGCTCAGTGACCATCGGCGGCGATTCAGTGACCGACGCGTCGGCCGCTCGATTGCGCGAGATACGGCGCTTGCGGGTCTCGATGGTCTTTCAGCACTTTGCCCTGTTGCCGCATCGTACGGTGCTCGACAACGTCGCCTACGGTCTCGAAATTCAGGGCATGCCCAAGGCGGAGCGGGTGGCAAGAGCACAACGCACCATCAAGGTGGTCGGCCTCGACGGCTGGGCGGACAAGATGCCCTCCCAACTGTCAGGAGGCATGCAACAGCGTGTCGGACTCGCCCGCGCACTCACTGCCGACACCGACGTCCTGCTCATGGACGAAGCGTTCAGCGCGCTCGATCCCCTCATCCGCCGGGAGATGCAGGAGCAGCTTCTTGAGTTGCAGGGTCAACTCGGCAAAACCATCATTTTCATCACCCACGATCTCAACGAGGCGATGCTTCTGGGTGATCGGATCGCGGTCATGCGCGACGGCAGAATCGTACAAATCGGGACTCCCGAGGACATCCTCACGGACCCCGCCAATGACTACGTCGCCCAATTCGTCAACGACGTCGACCGTTCGCGGGTACTCACGGCCAGTAGCGTCATGCAGCCTGCCCGCGCAATCACGACGATGTCAGCGGGTCCGCGCGCGGCTCTACGCACGATGCGCGACCTACAGACTTCGGCCACCTTCGTTGTGGGACGGGGACGAGTGCTCGCCGGAGCGGTACTCGACAAGGATGCCCTCGCCCTCGTCCGGGCCGGTGGAACCGATTTGGCATCGATCCTGACCTCCGACATCACGATCGTCGCTATGGACGCGCCGCTGCTGGATCTCGTCGAGCCCTCGATCGGTTCAACCCTGCCGATTGCCGTCATCGACGATGAAGGTCGCCTGATGGGAGTGGTACCGCGGGTGACTCTGCTCGCCGCCCTCGGCAACGTCACCCCCACCGAGGAAATCACTCTCATCGAGCCCGCGCCCACGATCTCCGAAATGGCGATCACCAATACCCTTCGGGATACCGCCGAGACGGAGGTGAGTGCACAGTGAACGACGTCAGAATCCCGCTCGGCACGGTCGCGGAGGACATCCTCGACTTTGTCATCACCCATGTCGGCTTCATCTTCAGCGCTCTGCGCGAATTCTTCCTCGCGATCTACAGCGCCGTCGACTTCGTGCTCTCGAGCCCACCGTTCTGGGTCATCATTGCTGTGGTCGCTCTGCTCGGACTTCTGGCCCGGGGCTGGGTATTCGCTGGCGGAACCGCCGTCGCCCTTCTCCTCATTGTCGGAGTCGACCAGTGGGCGAACGCGATGGACTCGCTGTCGCTGATCCTCGTCGCCTCGGCCATCGCGATCATCCTCAGCATTCCGCTCGGAATTGCGGCAGCACGGTCAAACGTCGTTTCGTCGATAGTTCGGCCCGTGCTCGACTTCATGCAAACCACTCCGGCCTTCGTGTATCTGATCCCAGCACTCCTGCTCTTCAGGGTGGGAGTCGTGCCCGGCATCATTGCGACAGTGATCTTCGCGCTCGCGCCGGGCGTGCGGCTGACGGAACTCGGCATCCGTGGCGTGGATTCCGAGGTCGTCGAAGCTGGCCAGGCATTTGGAGCCTCGCAGTGGCGGATCCTTCGCCAGATTCAGCTGCCACTCGCTCTGCCCACGATCATGGCTGGCGTCAACCAGGTCATCATGCTGTCGCTATCCATGGTCGTCATCGCCGGCATGGTCGGCGCGGGTGGCCTCGGTGGCGACGTCGTCGCGAGCCTCAATCGCATTGACATCGCTCTCGGTGTCGAGGCGGGAGTGAGCGTCGTGATCCTCGCGATCGTCTTGGATCGGCTTACCGCGTCGTTCGGTCAAAAGCGAGGTCTGTTCGGCGGCGTCTCAGCGTGGGTGCGCTCCCGGCTTGCCCCTTCGCGGAAGTCGGACGACGCTCGCCCAGTGCCCAACGCAGGGTAACCCTGCCGCACCACCCCTCAGCTTCGGGGGCGAACCACGCCCTCGAGTACGTGCGCGCACGCGCGCACGACGTCACCCGAGACTGCGCACCAAGCAGTCCTGAAAGGACAAAGTGAACAAGAGAATTACGTCAGTCATTGCTGCAGGAGCCATCACGGCTCTCGCGCTCACCGGCTGCGCCGCAGGCGCAGACTCCACCGACGGTACGATCGAAGACAAGAACATCACCCTTGCCGTCTTCAACGGTTGGGACGAGGGCATTGCCGCGTCCGAGCTGTGGAAAGCAGTACTGGAGGAGAAGGGCTACAACGTCGAGCTCCAGTACGCCGATGTCGTCCCCGTGTTCGCCGGCCTGTCGAGCGGCGACTATGACCTCACGATGGATGTCTGGCTTCCCAACACCCACGCAGAGTACATCGCAGAGTTCGGCGACAAGATCGTCGATCTCGGTGCCTGGAACGAAGAGTCCAAGCTGACCATCGCCGTCAACGAGGATTCTCCGATCACTTCCCTCGCGGAGCTGGCCGACAACGCGGCCGCGTTCAACAACACCATCGTCGGAATCGAGCCGGGCTCGGGCCTGTCCGCGATCACCACCAACGAGGTGATCCCGGCCTACGGCCTGGAGAACATGAACTACATCACCTCCTCGACTGCGGCGATGCTCACCGAGCTCACCGCGGCAACGGATGCCGGCGAGAACATCGTCGTCACCCTCTGGGAGCCGCACTGGGCATACGGCGCGTTCCCGATCCGCAACCTCGAGGACCCGGAAGGCATCCTCTCCAGCATCGAGAGCCTGCACACCTTCAGCAGCAGCACGTTCGAGAAGGACCACAGCGAGGCCGCCGGTTGGCTGAGCAACTTCAAGATGGACCTCGACCAGCTGTACTCGCTCGAGAACCTGCTCTTCGTTGAGAACGACACCAACGACTACGGCAACTTGGTCAAGCAGTGGATGGACGAGAACCGTGACTACGTAGACGGCCTCACCTCCTAAGCACTAGACACCAACAAACGGCGGCCGCCCCTCGGGGCGACCGCCGTTTTGTCGTGTGCGGCTCGCGCTAGTCGCGGGTGAGCTTGCGGTACGCACTCCGATGCGGCTTTGCTGCGTCAGGACCGAGGCGCTCGATCTTGTTCTCCTCGTACGCTTCGAAGTTGCCCTCGAACCAGTACCAGTTGGCCGGATCTTCTTCGGTTCCTTCGTAGGAGAGGATGTGCGTCGCGATACGGTCGAGGAACCACCGATCGTGGGTGATGACCACCGCGCATCCGGGAAATTCGAGGAGCGCATTCTCAAGACTGCCGAGAGTCTCAACATCCAGGTCGTTCGTCGGTTCGTCGAGCAGAAGTAGGTTGCCGCCCTGCTTGAGCGTCAACGCGAGATTGAGGCGGTTGCGCTCGCCACCGGAGAGCACGCCAGCCTTCTTCTGCTGGTCCGGGCCCTTGAACCCGAACTGGCTGACGTAGCCGCGCGAGGGGATTTCGGTCTTGCCGACCTGGATGAAATCCTGACCGTCTGAAACGACCTCCCACAGCGTCTTGTTGGGGTCGATGCCGCCGCGATCCTGGTCGACGTAAGAGATGTCGACGGTCTCACCGATCTTGAGTTCGCCAGAGTCGAGCGGCTCCAGGCCGGTGATCGTTTTGAACATGGTGGTCTTGCCGACTCCGTTGGGGCCGATGACACCCACGATGCCGTTGCGCGGAAGAGTGAAGGTGAGATTGTCGATGAGCACTCGCTCGCCGAAACCCTTCTTGAGCTTCTTCGCGTCGATGACCTGCGAACCCAGTCGAGGTCCTACGGGGATCACGAGCTCTTCGAAGTCGAGCTTGCGCGTCTTCTCCGCTTCGTTGACCATCTCCTCGTAGCGCGCGAGGCGGGCTTTCGACTTGACCTGGCGACCCTTGGCGTTGCTGCGCACCCACTCGAGTTCGGACGACAAACGCTTGGCAAGCTTCGCGTCTTTCTTGCCCTGTACCTCTAGGCGTTCGCCCTTCTTTTGAAGGTAGGTGGAGTAGTTGCCCTCGTAGGGGTAGAGGTGGCCACGGTCGACTTCGGCGATCCACTCGGCAACGTGATCAAGGAAGTACCGATCGTGGGTCACGGCGAGAACAGCACCGGGGTACTTTGCGAGATGCTGCTCGAGCCAGAGCACGCTTTCCGCGTCGAGGTGGTTGGTGGGCTCGTCGAGCAGCAACAGGTCGGGCTTCTGGAGCAAGAGCTTGGTCAGCGCCACACGGCGCTTCTCGCCACCCGAGAGGTTCGCTACGCCCGCATCACCCGGTGGCGTGCGGAGGGCATCCATCGCCTGCTCGAGCTGGGAGTCGAGATCCCACGCATCGGCCGCGTCAATCTCTTCCTGAAGCGAGCCCATCTCGGCGAGGAGCGCGTCGAAGTCGGCATCCGGCTCAGCCATTTCCAGACCGATGGCCGCGTGGCGGTCGACCTTGTCTTTGATGGCACGCACGCCGTCTTGCACGTTCTCGAGCACCGTCTTGGTCTCGTCGAGTTCCGGTTCTTGCATGAGGATGCCCACGCTGTAGCCAGGGCTCAGCCGTGCTTCACCGTTGCTGGGGGTATCAAGCCCGGCCATGATCTTGAGGATCGTGGACTTGCCGGCACCGTTGGGGCCGACGACGCCGATCTTGGCGCCCGGAAAGAAAGACATGGTGACGTCGTCGAGGATGAGCTTGTCGCCCACCGCTTTTCGGGCGCGCACCATGGAGTAAATGAATTCGGCCATGAGTCGATTCTACGAGGGCGTGAGAGCACCCTCTGTCGGGCGCCTCTACTGGATCGGCACGGTCGTGCCGATGAGGCAACCGCCGGTACCGAGAATGGGCGCGACGATGCTCTTGTAGCCGGAGGCTTGGAAGTCGCCGATAAGGCACTGGCCTTTGAGCCGCACGGACACAATTATCGAATCGGCAACCAAGTCGATCGACGTGTGGTCAGCCGTAACCTGCATGTCTTGCTTGCGGAAACCCGCGGCCGCAAGGCTCTCTACGATGCCGAGACTCGTGCCCGTGCCGTTTGCCGCGAAAAAGTCGAGGTTGACCTTGTCGAAGTATGGCTGGTTCTCCTTGGCGGTGCCGCCCTCGACGATCGCAGGCCCCGCCGGAGTCGCCGGTTCGGTGGAGGTCGGAGTGTGGACCGGTGCCGCCGGTGTCGCGGTCGGCAGCGGCGTCGGCACCACGGACGCACATCCGGAGATCACGACGGTGAACCCGAGCGCGAGCGCGATAAGCGGCGCTTGCCTGCTCTTGTCCATGATCCCCTTCATCGTTCCCTTGTCCTGTGTGATTCTAGGGTGGCAGGGCCGGGAGCACCTTAGAAGGGTGCGGCGGGTTCGGGTACTGGCACGGGTGTCGCCGGGGACGGCACCTCCGGCGACTGGGCACCCTCGGCTGCCGGCGACTGGGGCTGCTCCGGCTCGGCTGCGGCGCTGGACGCAATGCTGCGCGAGAACGTGGCAGTGCCCCAAGCTAGGTCGTGACCAACCGCCTCGGCCTCGATATCGATGGTGGTGCCCACCCGCTCGCCGTTGTCCCATTCCCTGATACGAAGCCGACCGGTGATGAGTACCCGCTGGCCTTTGAGAATCGAGCTCGCGCAGTTGAGTGCGAGTTGCCGGAACGACGTGATCGTGTACCAGTTCGTCTCCCCGTCGATCCAGCGCTCTTGAGACCTGTCGAAGCGCCGCTGCGCCGATGCCAACCGGAACGATGTGATCGAAAGTCCTTCGCTCGTCACGATGTGGCGAGGATCTGTGGCGACGAGACCCGTGATCGTAATGATGTCTTGCATGGCTTCTCCTGGGGGGTCGTGGATGGACGGACCCCAGGGCTCGGCGCTCGTGCCGGGATAGCCGCCCCCGGGGTCCTGCAGCCAGTGTCATCCGGAGGAGGACGACGAAACGGCGACCGGTCCCCGTTGGGGGAACGATCGCCGTCGCGCGAAATGGGGAGTAGCGGTCAGTGCTCCCGGAACTCCGGCCACTCCGAGCCGGGCAGCAGTGCCGCGTACAGCGCGCCCTGTGCGGCTTCGAGTGTCGGGTAGACGGCTCGGAAGTCGTCATCCGTCAGCAGCTTGAACGTGAATCCTCCCCCAACTCGATGCACGGAACCCACTGCACCCGCGGGGCCAAAGGCCACCCAGGTCTGGCCGGTCAATGTCATGTCGCTCATCGTCGAGCTCCTTTCGCATGCGTTTCGACGTTACGCCTTACCCCCTTGCGCGCGCGAGCTTTTCAGGAAGCCGGAGGCTTAGGCTCGGGAGCATGCCCTACGACGCAGATGCCGACAGATACGACCAGCTCGAATACGTGAAGACAGGCCGCAGTGGCCTCACACTGCCACGGATTTCTCTCGGTATTTGGAACAACTTCGGGTACGACCGACCGCTCGAGACCCAGCGTGCGATCATCCGGCGCGCCTTTGACCGCGGTGTGACGCACATCGACATCGCGAACAATTACGGGCCACCGCCCGGATCGGCCGAGAGCAACTTCGGCACGATCTTCGCGCAGGATCTCCTGCCCTATCGCGACGAGCTCGTGATCTCGTCGAAGGCCGGCTACCGGATGTGGGACGGCCCTTACCAAGACTGGGGATCTCGCAAGTACTTGCTTTCGTCCCTGGATGCGAGCCTCGCGCGAACCGGTCTCGACTACTTCGACATCTTCTATTCCCACCGTCCCGACCCCGAGACACCCATTGAAGAGACCATGGGTGCTCTTGCCAGCGCCGTTCACGCGGGCAAGGCGCTCTACGTGGGCATCTCCAACTACAACCCCGAGCAGACACGAGCGGCGCACGCCGCCCTTGCTGAGCACAAGGTCCCGTTGCTTATCCATCAACCGCGCTACAACATGTTCGATCGCCACATCGAAGACGGCCTCTTTCCCGTGCTCGCCGAGCTAGGTATCGGGAGCATCGTGTTCTCACCGCTTGCCCAGGGCCTCCTCACCAATCGTTACCTCGACGGGATTCCGCAAGACTCGCGCGCGGCAAATAGTCCGTTCCTCGGCGCGAGCAACATCACTCCTGAGTACCTCGAGCGGGTTCGCGCGCTCCACGAGATCGCCGCCGGCCGTGGGCAAAGCCTCGCCCAACTCGCGCTCGCCTGGGTGCTTCGGGTGCCCGAGGTCACGTCGGCGCTCATTGGGGCGAGCAGCGTTGCGCAGCTCGACGACAATCTCGCTACTCTCGATGCACCGCCGCTGACATCGGACGAAATCGAGGCGATCGAGCCGTTCGCAGTGCATGGCACGGGTCTGCGTCCCTAGCGACCGCGAATGTCGGTGGTCGAACATAGTTTCGAATACATGACGATTCTTGATTTCGCACCGACCGCAGGCACCAGACCTGCTCGAAGCACCGAAGGCATCGCAACGATTCAGCTGCACGACGACCTGTGGCGCATTACTCGACCCGACGGCGAGGTTCTCGGCTATGTCGAGTGTCGAGCAACGCCAGCGGGCGTGAGATTCTTGGCAAAACGCATGCTTCAGCGCCAACGCCGGTTCCTGCCCGTCGGCGAATTCTGGGACTTTGACGCGGCCATGGAGTGTTTCCGGTATTAGAAGTCCGCCTGTCGCTGTGCGGACCGCCCGAAATGCGGGGTTACAGTGCCAACATGGTCCAGGCATGGTGGAATGACATAGTCCGGTGGTTCACTTCGGCGACAGGCCAGAGCGTGTTTCTGAATGCGATTCTGCCGGTTCTCGCGATCCTCGCTGCCGCGATTATCGCCACGCTCATCGCCCGGGGTTCGATCAAGCGCCTGATCGCTCAGCAGGACCGCGAACAAAAGGCATCAGCGATTGCAACGCTGATCGCGTCGGGCCGCCGTGCAGCAACATGGAGCACGCTGTCGGCTGCCGAAAAGGACCACGTTGACCATCAGATCAGCGAGGCGGAGGTGCGAATCCGACTGCTTCCGGCCGCCGGAGCGAGCCTCGCCGCCGACTGGGCCGCTCACCAACTCGCCTCTATGAAGACCAACTCCGTCAACTACAGCTTTCAGGCCGATCAGGGTCTCTCTGATCTTGAAGATGGCCTTATCGCGTGGCACGCGAAACCTTCCCGTGCACGCAAATTGTTCGCTCAAGATCTCGCTTCGTGGAAGTACGAAGCCGCCACCTCGCCAGACGACCTCACCACCAAGCAGACGGCGTGGAACGCCAATCACCCCGTTGACGAGCAGCCAACCACGGTGCTTCCTACTGCCTAAGAGCCGGGCCCCTCAAGCTTGATCGGCACCGCGCTCCACGGGCAGTAGCTGTCCGACGTCACAGTGCCGTCCTCTACATACGAGGGCAATCCGTCACACACTTCGATGGTTTGATCCGCAAATTCGAGCGTGGTCGGGTCGATGTGCCACGACCACGGCGCATTGACGCTGGGGTCGTCGCGTACGACTGTGCCAATCGGGATGCGTCCAGTCTCACCACCGGCCATAAGGTCCTTGACGTGCTGGATCTGCTCGGGCGTAATGAGCTCGATCCGATACGTCTCCTGACCTGCGATCTTGAACGTGACCACCGTCGGCCCGGTCTGAGCCGTGCAGCCCGAGAGCACCATGGCGGCGAGAGCGACCACAGCGAGGCCGGCTCCAACGAAACGAGTCATACTCGCCACTGTATTACTGAAGTGCCCT
>JAHBSZ010000005.1 GCA_019638845.1 Salinibacterium sp.
CCCCGAAGCTACACAGGCCCGATCTCGCCCGATGCAGAATCTCAAGCGGTTCGTCAGCGACCGCTGCTACCATCAAAGCCATAACCACCCGGATGTTTCGACTACCGGGCGCGGCCCTCGGCGAAAGCCGGGGGCCTGCTTCATTTCAGGGCCAACTCGGCGGCTTCCGAATCGTTCTGCCCTCGCCGTCAACGAGGGTCGCCGGAAACTGTGAAGCGTGCAGCGTTCCCCGACGTATCTGCCGAACGGTTCGAATACCGGCCACGTCGAACGCCTTGTTGTAGCTCGCTCCGGCGACTGACACAAGTGCAACGTCGTGCCCGCGCTGCGTCAGCATCTCCACTGGTGGCGCGAGATCTGAGTCATTGGTGAGGACGGCATACGGGTCCGCGAGGCCATCGAGCGCGTCGAGTATGAGGTGCGATGCGAGAGCAACATCAGTGCCCTTCTCCTCGGGACGTTTGATGAGCGTGGTGATGACTTTGCCTTTCGCGTCGAGCTGCTCCGGATGAATTGGCAACCGCTGTTTTACGAACGAGAATTTACCTTCGATGATCTCCACGTTGGTCGTGCGCAAAGCACGCCAGAAAATCTGCTGTCGCTGACCGACGCCGGGGTCATTGGTCCTCGGCTTTAGCTGGGCCGAGAAGTACTTCACCTGAGTGGCGTCGCGGTGCGGAAAAAGTCGTCGAGAGAAGGCCTCGAGATCGAGCCACTTGTACTGCGGATATGTGTGCTGAAGAAGCGCCTTATAGAGTGCGAAGCCGTCAATGTAGACAGCGATGGTTCGACGGGAGCGCACGGGGGCGATCGTATCTGTGACCGACGTCCTTACTAGTTTTGACCAGAAACGACCGAACGCAAATCACCCAGGCAGCCTGTCGGCACCGATCGTCGCGAGCACCGCGGTCGCGATCTCGATGTCTTGGTCTGGGGTGCCTCCAGCGATCCCGAGCCCTCCGACGAGGATGCCCTTGAACGAGATCGGCACGCCGCCACGGATGTTCGTCAGCAAGTTACCGGTGCCCGAAGGCAGCGCCACGGCGAGGTCGCCCTGCATCCATCCGCTCGGTCGACGGGTGGATGCCGCGGTGTTTGCCTTGCGTCGGCTGGTCTCGACGCTGTGCGGTGGCGTTCGGTCGGCCCGCGCGTAGGCGACCATGCCGAGCGCGGGGTCGACCACCGTGACTGAGACGGCAACTCCGATCGCGGCCCCGGCATCGAGGGATGCCCGAACGGCGTCGAGTGCGGTCTCATGGCTGATCGAGACGGTGTCGATGTGAGTGTTCATGATGCGTGCTCCGCTTTCGCCTGACGGCGGCGGCGGTGCAAGATCGGCTCGGTGTATCCGTTGGGCTGGCGGAGCCCGTCGAAGATCAACTCTTTCGCGGACTGGAACGCGATGCTCCCGTCGAAGTCGGCCGCCATCGGTCGGTACAGCGGATCGGTGGCGTTCTGCGCATCGACGATCGCCGCCATGCGTGCGAGCGACTCATCGAGTTGTTCGCGGGTCACGATTCCGTGCCGCAACCAGTTCGCGAGGTGCTGGCTCGAAATGCGCAACGTCGCGCGATCCTCCATGAGCCCGACATCGTGGATGTCGAGAACCTTCGAGCAACCCACGCCTTGGTCGATCCAGCGCACGACATAGCCGAGCAGCGACTGAACGTTGTTATCGACCTCCTCGCGAATCTCCGCCTCGGTCCACGTCGGCTTGGCGACGACGGGAATGGTCAGCAGCTCGGCAAGGGTGGAGCGAGCCTTCCCCGCGGTGAGCTCGTGCTGGCGGGCCGCGACATCCACGCGGTGGTAGTGGATCGCGTGCAGGGTCGCGGCGGTGGGCGACGGCACCCAGGCCGTCGTTGCGCCCGAGCGCGGATGCCCGATCTTCTGCTCGAGCATGTCAGCCATGAGGTCGGGGGCGGCCCACATTCCTTTGCCGATCTGGCCGTGGCCGGGCATCCCGACCGCAAGACCCACGTCGACGCTCTGGTCTTCATACGCCTTGATCCAGACCTGATTGCGCATGTCGGCCTTGCGCACGAACGGGCCCGCCTCCATCGAGGTGTGGATCTCGTCGCCCGAGCGATCGAGGAACCCGGTGTTGATGAACACGAGACGCGTGGATGCCGCGGCAATCGACGCCGCGAGGTTTGCCGACGTGCGGCGTTCCTCATCCATGAGGCCGATCTTGATGGTTTCGACGGGAAGCCCGAGAAGCTGCTCGACACGGGCGAACAGGTCGACGGCGAACTCCACTTCGGAAGGTCCGTGCATCTTCGGCTTGACGATGTAGATCGAGCCGTATTTGCCGTTGCGGTGAGGATTCTTGGGGTCGCGGCCGGGTAGCGCGGCGAGGCTCGTGACGACGGCGTCGAGGATGCCCTCCGGGATCTCCTCACCACGGGAATCCAGGATCGCGTCGGTGGTCATGAGGTGACCGACGTTGCGCACGAGTAGGAGCGCCCGACCGGAGAGCTCGAGGGCGGAGCCATCCGGTGCCGTGTAATGCGCATCGTCCACCAGCCGACGGGTGACCTCGCGGTCGCCCTTGCGGAACGTCTCCGTGAGGTCGCCGCGGTTGAGGCCGAGCCAGTTGCGGTACGCCTCGACCTTGTCGGGCGCGTCGACGGTCGCCACGGAGTCTTCAAAGTCGACGATCGCGGAGAGAGCGGACTCCGCCAGCACGTCCGAGATGCCGGCCTTGTCGTCGGCGCCGATCACGCTTGTTCTGTCGATGCGTACGTCGAGGTGCAACCCATGATGGCGCAGCAGCACGGCTGTCGGCGAGTCCGCGTCACCCCGGTAGCCGGCGAACGCCGCCGGGTCAGCGAAGTGGACGGTCGAGCCGTCCGCCAGGGCAACGTTGAGGCCGCCGTCCACCACCGAATAGGACGTGGCGTCGGCATGGCTGCCCGACGCGAGAGGCACGAATTCGTCGAGGAGGCCACGCACGTGAGCGATCACCTGTCCGCCGCGTTCGCGATCGTAGCCACCGGGCGCCGCAACCCCTGGGAGGGCATCCGTGCCATAGAAGGCGTCGTAGAGCGAACCCCAGCGGGCATTCGCCGCGTTGAGCGCGTACCGCGCGTTCGACACCGGTACGACGAGCTGCGGGCCAGCGAGGTGGCTGAGTTCGTCGTCCACGTCTACTGTCGTGACGGCTACCTCCTCGGGGACGGGCTGGAGATAGCCGATCTCGGCGAGGAAGTCGAGGTACCCGGTCGCGTCGGGGTGCTCCCCATGCCAGCGATCGATGGCGTCCTGCAGTCGATCGCGCTCGGCAAGCAGCTCGCGATTGCGCGGCGCGAGGTCATCAACGATGGACTCAAGGCCAGACCAGAAGGTCTCAGGGGTGATGCCCGAGTCTCTCAGGGCTTCATTCTCGATGAAGTCGCGGAGCTCGGGAGCGATCTGGAGGCCGCCAATTGTGGTGCGTTCGCTCATGAGAGCTCCTTCGGATTGCGGGCAGTCGTGCCCTCGAAAATGACGCCGGGGCTGAACAGCCCGGCCGGGTCTAGGGCGTCCTTGATTCGCTGGGAGATCTCCAGCACGTCGACGCCGATTTGGTTGACGAGCCAGGGCCGCTTGAGGCGTCCGACACCATGCTCGCCCGTGATGGTGCCTCCGAGTTCGAGCGCGAGGTCCATTACTTCGCCATACGCGAGGGTCGCGCGCGCTGTGAGGTCCTGATCGGCAGGGTCGAAGACGACGAGCGGATGCGTATTGCCGTCGCCAGCATGGGCGATGAAGGCGATGGTCACGTCGTGAGCAGCGGCGATGCGCTCGACGCCAGCGACGAGTTCGGGAAGGCGGGTGATGCTCACACCGACATCCTCGAGCATGAGCGAGCCCTGCAGTTCGACAGCCGGAATCACCATGCGCCGTGCGTGCGCGTACCGCTCGCCCTCGGCGGCATCCGCACATTCGAATGCACTGGTAGCGCCGTGCCGTAGAAGGGCGTCGAGCATCGTGGGAATTTCCGGATCCCCCGCACCTTGCATGTCGGATCGAGCAACGACCAGTGCGGCCGCGCCCCGGTCGAGCCCCAAGCCCAGCATGTCTTCCACGGCGTTGATCGACGTGCGATCCAGATATTCGAGCATCGATGGCCGCAGGCGCGAGGCGATCTCGAGGATCGCGGCCGCCGCCTCCTCGGTGCTGGAGAACCACCCGACGACCGTTCGGGGCGCCGGCTGCGCGGGAAGCAAACGCAAGGTGATCTCGGTAATGATCCCGAGCGTGCCCTCGCTGCCGACGAACAGTTTGAGCAGGGAGAGCCCGGCGACATCTTTGACGAGCGGCCCTCCGAAGCGCACGGCTCGCCCATCGCTGAGAACGACCTCCATCCCCAGCACGTAGTCAGCGGTAACCCCGTACTTGACGCAGCACAGGCCACCAGCGTTCGTCGCGACATTTCCACCGATCGAGCAGATCTCGAAGGATGCAGGGTCGGGCGGGTACCACAGCCCGTGCTCTCCAGCGAAGGCCTTGACCTCGGCATTGAGGAGTCCCGGTTGCACCACGGCGACACGGGTCTGCACGTCGATGGAGTGAGCGCGCATCCGTTCGGTCGAGATCACGATGCCACCGTCGATTGCGCTCGATCCACCGGAAAGCCCGGTGCCTGCGCCTCGCGTCACCACCACGACGCCGTGAAGCGCCGCCCATCGCACCGCCGCCTGCACGTCGGCGGTCGACTCCGCAAGCACGACTGCAATCGGTGTGCCCACGTTCGGATCGTGGGCACGGTCGCGTCGGTACGACTCAATCTCTGCAGCCGTGGTGACTACCTCGCCTCCAACGCCCGCCACGAGATCCGATACCGATGGTGGCTGCCCAGTCTCTTTCCGTATTGTGGAATGCTGGTTTCGCATAATAGAATTACACCCGCTAGCCAGCTGTCGTGTCAAGCGCGGTCGAGGAAGGACCCCATGAGTGACGCCCGCCCCAACGCTCGCGGATCCGGCGTGCACTCGGTTGAGCGCGCGCTCGACCTGCTCGAAGTGCTGGGTGAACACAGTGGGCCGATGGGAGTGACCGAGCTCTCGTCGAATACTGGGCTCCCGGCCGCGACGATCCATCGTCTCGCCCAGACCTTGGTCGCTCGCGGGTACCTTCGCCAACTCCGCGACCGTCGCTACTACCTCGGGTCGCGGCTCGCGGCACTCGGTTCGCGCGCGGGAGCCATGATGGGCTCGCGCGCCCAGCCACTGCTCCGTGAACTCGCCCGCGAACTGCAAGAGACCGTCAACTTGGCCACGCTGACTCCCGACGGTGCCGAGTACATCGGCCAATCGGCCGGCTCTCATTCCGTGCGAATGTTCACCGAGGTCGGACGCAGGGTTCCCCTCCACAGCACGGGGGTCGGCAAGGCGCTGCTCTCGCTACTGCCCGACCACGACGCGCTGCGACTGCTCCGGCCCGACGACATGGTGCAGTTCACCCCCACCACCATCACTACCCCGCAGCAGATGCTCGTCGAACTGGCGACGATCCGTGCACATGGTTTCGCGATGGATGAGGGCGAAATGGAACAGGGTGTGCGGTGCATCGCCGTGCCGTTTGTGGCTGACACGTACATGGCGGTGTCGGTATCCGGCCCCGCGGCCCGCATGACAGACGAACTCGTGGAACGCGCTCGCGTGGCTCTCGATGCAGCGCGTCCGCAGCTCGTCGCCATGCTGGCGGACTAGCCCAGTAGCGCCTTCATCTGCTTCGCGATGAGCTCAGTCGCACGGCGAGGCGCGAGCCGTGCCATCCGGTCCATGAACTTCGCATCGCTGCCGATCAGCACGCGGTACGAGCCCTTCTCGAGGCCTTCGATGATGAGACGTCCGGCTTCCTCCGGGCTCGTGGTCTTGGGCATCTTCCCCGAGCCGCCCGTCATCTTAGGCATCTCCACACCCGAGTTGACCGTGATGTTGGTCGCGACCCCGCCCGGGAAGACGACAGTCACGGCGACGCTCGTGCCCTGAGTCTCCGCGTAGAGAGCTTCGGTGAAGAGTTTCACAGCAGCCTTGCTCGCGCCGTAGGCGGCCTGTCCAGGCACCGGTAGGAACCCACCCATACTGGAGACATTCACCACGGCGGCGCTGGGCCGCTGTTGCAGGAGGGGCAGGAACGCCTTGACCGTGTTCACGACTCCCCAGAAGTTGACGTTCATCACGTGCTCGATGTGGGCGAAGTCGAGTTCCGCGATCTTCACGAACGGCTGAATGATCCCGGCGACGTTGAGCAGGCCATCCACCGCGCCGTGTTCCTTCACGACGGCGTCTGGCAGGGCGAGTACCGCCGCGCGGTCGCTGACATCCAACCGGTGAAGACTCAGCCCGGATGCGGTTCCCGCGAGCCTCTTCGTCTCAGCGAGGCCGTCCTCACTGAAGTCGACGGCCGCCACCTTCGCGCCACGCTGCAGCAGGCCCAGAACGACCTCGCGCCCCATCCCGTTGCCGCCTCCAGTGACGACGAAGACTTTACTGGTGAGTTCCATGTGTCTCTCCTTGCGCGTGGTTGATGAGCTGGCTTAGTCGCGGTCGGGCTCTGGCCCGCGTCGGAAGATCCGACCGCCGATGGTGTTCGGCACGATGCGCACCCACCGATATTTCGCGGTGGGGGCCCACGGTGCTAGTTCGAGAAGGTCGGCCGCGGCGATCTCCGACTGCATTTCCAGCCGCTCGGCGGTTCCCTTCACGACCACGCTGAACGCGGTGATGTCGTCAAACCCGTCGATCTCGAATGCCACGTTGGGGTTCGCCGTGAGTCCGAGCAGCTTGGAACCAGGGGCCGTGCGGAAATAGATACCGCCCTCATGAAGCACGTAGTTCACCGGGAAGATCTCGGCTTCCCCCGCTACCGCGATCGCAATTCGCCCGAGAGTGTTGCTTTCGAGCGCAAGCAGGCAGGCGTCAGGAGACATCTCGGCGATGGAGTCATCCCCGACGGCAGATTCCCAGAATTTCTCGATGTTACTGGCACTGTTCATGGCACTCAGCTCCTCATTCGACGTCATCCGAATTCTGCTGCTATTCGGTGTCGGACTACAGGGCCGAAGGTCCTAGCTGTCGTCGCGGTGTCTGGTGCGATAGACCGCGGCCTGTGTGCGACGCTCCATACCGAGCTTGCCGAGCAGACCCGAAACGTAGTTCTTGACGGTCTTCTCGGCGAGTTCCAGCCGCTCCCCGATCTGGCGGTTGGTGAGCCCTTCGGCGATGAGTTCGAGTACCTGCCTCTCGCGCATGCTGAGATCGGTCGTCGGATCACTGGGGGTTGTCGCGGTGCTCACGATGCGCAGCGGCACCGATCGATCGATGAGAATCTCGCCGCGAGCGACGCGTCGGATGCTGTCGATCAGGTTCTGTCCACGGATGTCCTTCAAGACGTACCCGGCGGCCCCAGCGAGTACGGCGGTGTAGCTCGCCTCGTCGTCGTCATAGCCGGTGAGCATGAGGCACACGACTGTCGGGTGCGCGGACCGGATGTCACGGCAGAGGTCGAGCCCGCTGCCGTCGGGCAACCTCACGTCGAGTACCGCAACATCGGGAAGGGTAGCCGCGATCCGGCCGAAAGCCTGTTTGATGGTTGCCGCCTCGCCCACCACATCGAGGTCTGACTCGGCATTGATGAGATCGGCAATGCCGCGGCGCACAATTTCGTGGTCATCCACGAGGAAGACAGAAGTCACGCCTCGCTCCCTTGGCTCAGTGGCACCGACCAACTCAGGGTAGTTCCTGACGGCACGCGTGCGGTCAGGAGGCACCCACCGCCGTGGTTGGCGGCGCGCGTGTCGAGGTTGCTCAAGCCGCTTCGTCGTTGCTCTTGGGGGTCGAGGCCGACTCCGTCATCCTCCACCACAACGGTGACGCTCGTCGTCGTAGCCACAATCGCGACTGAGGCCTGGGTGCAGTTCGCGTGGCGCGCGACATTCGTGAGCCCTTCCCGCACGACGGCGATGATGTCGTCGGACAGCGCGGTAGGCACCAGCAGGTCGATGGCGCCCCCAAACGACAACTGGGGTGAATCGCTGAACAGCGCCGCCATCTCGCCGACGGTGTCGATAACTCGGTGCCGCAGCGAGAGCGGGCGCGCGCTGGCTTGCGCCGTCATAGTAAAGATCGCCGTGCGGATCTCGGCAATGGCATCGTCGAGCGATTCGATCTGCTCGTCGAGCTTGGCACGAACCGTCGGATTGGAGATGCTGCCCGCGACCGCTTGCAGACTCAATCCGGCGCCGAAGAGCCGTTGGATTACGTGGTCGTGGAGATCCCGCGCGATTCTGCCGCGATCCTCGAGCAGGGCGAGAGTTTGTGCGTCCCGTCGACCGGCCGCCAACCGCAGCGCGAGCCCAGCCTGCGTGGCGAACTCCGCCGCCATGTCCAGATCGGTGACCGTGAAGCGCGTGCTACCCGCACGCCGCGACACGGTGAGCACGCCCATCGGGTTGTCGGCGGAGGTCAACGGGACCGCCATGGTCGGGCCGATCGACAACTCCGGGGCGGCTGCGCTGTCATCCCCTCTGTCGGCGAGAATCGGTTGGCGGCTCGCCAGTGCTTGAGCGGCGAGCGTGCCTTGCTCCGGGAAGGTGCTCCCCACGAAACGTTCCCCGAGAGCTCCGCCGGCCATCTCGACCGACATGTTCTCGGCGCCGAGCGGCACTACGACGCACACCACATCGGCATCGGCAAGCACTGCCACCCGCTCGGCGAGGATCGACAGAGACTGTTCCGAGTCATCCGACAGCAACGTTGCTGTGATCTCGGCCGACGCGGCAGACCACTTGCGCCTGCGTTCGCTCTCGTCATAGAGGCGCGCGTGGTCGATAGCGGCACCAGCGGTCGCGGCAAGCGCGCTCAGTAGCTGCTCGTCTTCGGCCGAAAACTGGCCAGACAACTGCTCGGTGAGGTAGAGGTTTCCGTACACCTCGCCGCGCACGCGCACGGGCACCCCGACAAAACTGTCCATGGCCGGATGCCCGTCGGGAAATCCCACCGATCGCGGATCATCCGACAGATGTGCGAGCCGGATGGGTCGCGGATCGGCGATGAGCGCACCGAGCACGCCGTGACCCTCCGGAAGGTGGCCGATGTGCGCGATGAGTTCATCGGGCATACCCACGTGGATGAACTGCTCGAGCATCCCTTCCTGGTTCACCACACCGATTGCCCCGTATCGTGCCCCGACCAGTTCGACTGCCGCTTCCACGATCGTGCGGAGCACCACCGGCAGCTCGAGTTCGTCTGCGACCACGCGACTGGCCTTCAGCAGACTTCGCAGCCGCCCTTCCGTAGCGAGCACTTCTTGGGCGCTGCCCAAGAGATCGCGGATGGCGAGATCGAGCCGAGACCGCGGCACGTCGGGGAAGACGAGTTCGACGTCGTCACTATCCATCAACAATCCTTTCTCGTTGGGACCTTCGACCCTGACCATCGGGGCGTTCCGCTGGAAGTCTGTCACTGTTCGCTCGGAAAGGACTGGCTCATTGTGAAGAGGACAGTGATCATCGGCATCGACGGGTCTGGCCCGAGCAATGCCGCGCTGCTCTGGGGGACGCGGTGGGCCGCAGCGCTAGACGACCCAGTTCTGCTTGTGCACGTGCTGGACGGCGAATGGGGTCAGGCTGGCCCGGATGTCGAGGTCGAGGAACGGCACGAAGCGGCAGAACTCCTCGCCGACTCCACCCGGCGGGTGGCGAAGATTGCGCCGTCCCTCGCTGTCGAGGAACGCATGGAGGAGGGCAGTGCCGCGCATCAGCTCGCTGCCCAGGCGGGCCCCGACGACCTGCTCGTCGTCGGCACGCACAAGACCGGCTATATCCGCGGTCGAGTATTGGGTACACGCAGCATTGTCGTCGCTACCGTGGCTCCGTGCTCGGTCGCTGTGATCCCAGAGAACTGGGTATCTTCCCGCAGCGGAGTGCTCGTCGGGGTTGCTAGCGGACCGGGATGGGCTACCGCCGTGAAGATCGCGGCAGCCGAAGCGACCCGACGGGGTCAGAACCTCACTCTGGTTCACGCTTTGTCCGGCGGCCCTGCCGAGCGCGACGGAGGTCGGGCTCTGCTCGCCGAGGCGGTGCGCTGCGCCTTGTCGGTCGCGCCAGATCTGCCGGTGACGAGCCGAGTGTCAGAGCGAGGCGCCTCCGAAACACTTCTTGACGCCTCCCGAACTGCGGGGTTGCTGGTGTTGGGTGAGAGTCGACGCCCCCACTCGGACATGCTGGGTTCGGTTACCCACGACGTGCTCCTGAACATCAACTCACCGGTGCTGATCGCTCGCTAAACGCCCTGCCGCGAAGGGACCTTCGACCCTCCCCGTTACGGATGAGCCGGTGTGGACTTGACGCATGACTACACCGCAGGCATCCGCACCCGAAGTTTTGGACGAGTCCACCTGCTGGGAGTTGCTGGCGACGACCGATCTCGGGCGGATCGCCATCTCGACGGCAGAGGGTCCCGATATCTTCCCGATCAACTTTCTCGTCAAAGACCGAGAGATCTTCTTCAGCAGTGCGCCCGGTACGAAACTCGTCGAACTTACTGCAGAACCCGTTGTCGCCTTCGAGGCTGACGGCGTGCACGACCGAAAGCGATGGAGCGTGGTCGTTCGCGGCGGTGCGACGCGACTCAGTTTCGACGCCGACATCACCGCCGCCGGAGTTCACGAGCTCGCCACGATGACGGCCACCGACAAGTGGAACTACGTGCGAATCGCACCCACTTCCATAACCGGACGCCGCTTCTCGGCTCTGCGTCATCTCTCCTAGCAGGCAAGGCTTGCACGCCGATATATCGCTACGCTGGGACCATGATTGCTGCACGCACCCGGTTTCTTCGCCGGTCGCTCCTCGTGCTCCTGGGAAGCGTCGTTGCAGCCGGCAGTATCGCCGCGACCGTCTCACTGTTGCTGCACACTCCTGACTCGGACGCGGGCTTCGGCCCACTCGTCGCCTTTATCGCGGTGGTCCTCCTGCTCATGGGCCTCGGCGGCGGAGCGATCTGGAACGGTATTGGTCTCATGCGGATCGCGCGCCTCAAGCCCGACGCGCTCGTGTTCCTCGCCCGGCGTGAACCAACCCTCACACCAGACCTACCCGTGTACCTCCATCGCAAAGACATCTCTGCCGACGTCAGCGATCGGTGGGTTCCCGCGGTGATCGACGAACGAGGTTTGGCCGCGTGGACCGGCGGATTCCGACCGCGCGAAATCCTGATCATGGAGTGGAGCGAATTGGGCAAGGTCGAAGCTGCCGATTACATCTCCATCGATGGACAGCGCAGGTTTGGAATTTCGGTCGATGTCGCGCCATTCCCGACACCCTTGATCGTGCGAGTGGGCACGTCGATGTTCGGACTGCAGGCAGCGTTCGACCGCGAGGGCACCCTTGCGGTCGCCGACGATACCAACGCCCTCCGGCCCGCTCCCGCCCCTTAGGCTGGTTGCTCTTCCGACGACGCCTCGTCCTGTGAGGCAGGATCACGACCGGTCCGATAGATACTCAGCTCGGGCTCTCGGTGCCGGCGGGACTGCACCACGAACAGGATCACGCCCAGCGCGATCGCCGCGAACGAGGCCCAGATGTTGGCGGGGATGCCCAGAAACGCGTCGCTCGTCGGGTCGATGCGAATCGCCTCAAGCCAGCTGCGGCCGAGCCCGTACCAGATGAGGTAGAGGGCGAAAGCTTTACCCCAGCGGAGCGCGATGCGCCTCTCGAGCAACAGGATGATCCCGACTCCGATGAGATTCCAGATCATCTCGTAGAGAAAGAGCGGGTGAAACAGGGTGCCCGCAGGAAGGCCATCCGGAAACATCGTGTCTGTCGGAAGGATCTCGAGACCCCACGGCAGCGTGGTCGGAAGCCCGAACAGCTCGTGGTTGAACCAGTTGCCGAGACGCCCGATCGCCTGGGCCACGAGCATGGCCGGTGCTAGGGCATCCGCGAACGACCACAGTTTGATGCCGAGGCGACGGCAGCCGATGTACGCACCCACGGCGCCACCTAGGAGCGAGCCGTAGAGGGCGTTTCCGCCGTCCCAGATCGCGATGACGTTCCAGAGGTTCGCGCCGGGATAGAAGTAGTCACCGCCGTGCGTGAACACGTGATAAAAACGCGCGCCCACGATGCCGAGCGGCACCGCCCAGATGATGACATCGAGCACCGCACCCGGATGACCGCCGCGCGCTGAGAGCCGCCGTTGCGTAATAATTACCGCTGCGATAATCCCGGTAAGGATGAACAGTGCATAGATGTGGATCGTAAGCGGTCCCACCTGAAACTGCGAGAAGATCGGGTCAGGGCTGGGGATACTCAACGGGCGCATGGCACCATCCAACCACTGACGGCGACTCCCATCCTGTGACTCGGCCCAGACCTCAGCTCGCAACCACGCCAAAGAACAGGCCGAGCAGGTAGGTGGCCGCAGCCGCGCCGTACCCGATGGCGAGTTGACGTAGCGCCCGATGCCACGGCGACGTGCCCGACAGCAAGCCCACGATGGACCCGGTCACCACGAGAGCGATCCCCACGAGCACTGCGGCAGCGATGACCGCCGGCAGCCCAGTGGCCCCGAAGAGATAGGGGAGCACCGGGATGACCGCGCCGGAGGCAAAGAAGAGGAAGCTCGATACCGCCGCTGGCAGCGCACCACCGACGGCCTCGTGACCGTCGGCGCCCCCTTGGGGCATCGTCGCTCGACCGGCGATGAGCTCGGCGGCATGAGCGTTCGCCTCAGCGGCCGACATTCCCCGCGCCCGGTAGACGAGGGCGAGCTCATTGGCATTGACGTCGAGTGCAGCGAGGGATTCGCTACCGGTCGAGTTGGGGGTCGTGGAATCCAGAAGCTCGCGTTGGGAACGCACCGAGACATACTCACCCGCACCCATCGACAGGGCCCCCGCGAACAGCCCGGCAACCCCGGTGAGAAGCACGATGCGCGTGTCAATACCCGACGCGCTGACCCCGAGGACAAGCGCGAGGTTGCTCACGAGGCCGTCGTTCGCGCCGAATACCGCCGCGCGGAACGTGCCCGAGAGCCGCTGGCGACCCCGTGCGGCGAGGGCACGCACAACCTCGGCGTGGATATGCTCATCAGCCGCCATCGCGTCCGTCGCATCCGTGTCGCGCGCATACGGCGATCGGGACTCTGCCCGCTGCGCGAGTGCGAGCACGAAGACCGAGCCGAAACGGCGGGCGAAGAATCCGAGAATCCCGACGCGGGGATCCCGACGGGGTCTGCCGACATTGTCGCCTAGGAGGTCGATCCAGTGCTGTTCGTGTCGGCGCTCGGCGTCCGCGAGGGCAAGCAGGATTTCCCGCTCCTCGCCGGTGCGCCGCGACGCGAGGTCTCGATACACCGAGGCCTCTGCGCGTTCTGCGGCGAGATACTTTCGCCAGCGCCGGAGTTCCGCTGCGGTCGGAGTCGTGGTCATCCCGAGTACTGGATCCCCCACCCGGCGTTCCAGGTGGCGCCGGGCTCGACCCAGTGCAGCCCGAGACCCGAGTTGAGTGCATCCGGAGCTGCCGTCATGGGTTCGATGGCGACGGCAAGTCCCGCGCCATCCTTCTTGGGATAGGTGCGCGTCGTGAACACTTGAACGTAGGGATGGGCGTCGTCCTGCACGAGTCGTACCTCGCGACCGTCGGGTGCCTGCAAGACTGCCACGACACCGTCTCGGGTGCTGACTCCACCGAACGCGGTGTCGAGCTCGAGGTCTCCGACTCGCACGCCGTTGCGGAGGTCGTACCGCGTGCCGACGACCGAGAGCTCGCCGTGCGGCAGGAGCCGGGCGTCCACGTCAAAGTAGGTAGAAGCGTGCACGGTCAGCACGAGGTCTTCGGTGGGCACGTCGCCGATCGTGAGGAACGGGTGGGCGCCGATCCCCACGGGGGCGGTATCGCTCGAGAGGTTGCGCACGCCGTGGGTGACGGCGAGACCCCCGTCGACGAGCTCGTACCGCACCGTCGTCTCGAGGTGGAACGGATAGCCATGTTGCGGGAACACTGTCGCTGCGAGGGTGATGCTCTCGTCGGTTCGGTCGTCGACTCGATAGCCGGTGTAGCGCAGAAGTCCGTGGATCGCGTTGTTCTTCGCGGGTTCGGTGATGTCGAGTTGTTGCGTCACACCGCCGAGGTTCCACCGACCGTCGGCGACCCGGTTCGGCCAGGGCATGAGGATGATCCCGGAGGCGAACGGAGGCGACGACAGCTCTGGGTACGGCTGCACGATGTCCACGCCGCCGACACTGTATTCGCGCACGGATGCCGCCACCTCCGTGATCACGGCGCGCGCATCACCCCTCGTCAGGACGTGCTGCGTACCGGTGGGCTCAGTGGTGGGCTGGTTCACCCGTCAACCCTATCGGCGCGCTCGACCGTGAGACCCGCAGCACGAAGGCCCTCCACGATGCCCGGTCCCGCCTCGCCTGCGGTGACGAGTTCGTCGAAATCGTCGAGGGAACCGATGACCGCCAAGTCGGTGCGCCCGAGCTTCGTGGCATCCGCGATGAGTACACGCCGCTGGGCGCGCGCGAGAACCCGCGACTTGATCTCCGCCTCGGGCAGGTTCACGTTGGTGACCCCTCCCACAGCGTGAACGCCGTTGCAGCCGATGAACGCAATGTCGAGGTGGAGGGCTTCGAGCATCGGTACCGCAAACGGGCTCACGAGCGAGTGCTGAAGGGGTCGCAGGGTGCCTCCCGTGACAACGACCGTGTAGCGCGGCACCGCGGGCTCGAGGGCGAGCGCGATCGTCAGCCCGCTCGTGACAATGGTGAGGTCGCGGAGGTCCTGCCGTTCGACGAGCGCCTGAGCGAGCGCCATCGCCGTGCTGCCGGAATCGAGGTAAATGCCGTGGCCGGATGCCACCATGCGCGCGGATGCTCGCCCGATCGCGCGTTTCGCCGCAGCATCCCGTTCCGTCGAAGATTCGATGGGTGACTCGAGGTCGGGGATGACCCCGGCGGCCATGGCGCCGCCATGAACCCGCACCACACGCGCGTCGGACTCCAGCGCGCTCAGGTCGCCGCGCACGGTCACTTCGCTCACCCCGAGTTCGTGACTCGCGTCCACGACGCGCATGAAGCCGCGCTCTCCGACCAGTCGTGCTAGCTGCTCACGGCGAACCTCGGCGCTTACGAATTCTTTCTTATTCGAAACCGTCACTTTCGATATCGTAATGCCATGTTGACCGCCGGGATCACGAAACACGAGACGACGCTTGCCGACGGGCGCGCCCTCATCTACTACGACGACGCTGACACCAGCCTCACCGCCGATCGCGTCACGGATGCCCGAACCCTCGACCCCCGTCCCGACACCGCCACCATGCGCCAAGACCCGCTCACCGGTGAGTGGATCTCCATCGCCGCGGCCCGCCAGAACCGCGTGTTCCTCCCGCCGACCGACCAGGACCCACTCGCGCCAGCGACGCCGTCCAACCCGTCAGAGGTGCCGAGCAACTACGACGTCGTGGTGTTTGAAAACCGCTCCCCCTCGTTCGGTCCAGCCCTCGGGGAGCTCGACCTGACCGGCATCGGACTCGGTCGCACCGCGCCCTCCCACGGCCGGTGCGAGGTGGTGAGCTTCAGCCCGGAGCACGAGGGATCGTTCGGATCACTCACCGAGTCGCGCGCGCGCACCGTGATCGAGGCGTGGGCCGATCGCACCGCTTTCCTCTCCTGCCTGCCCGGCGTGCAGCAAGTGTTCCCCTTCGAGAATCGCGGAGAGGCGATCGGGGTTACGCTGCACCACCCGCACGGCCAGATCTACAGCTACCCGTACATCACTCCGCGCACGAGGCGCCTTATCGAGTCGATCGAAGCCTTCGGCCCCGGCCTGTTCGAGTCGATCCTTCAGTTCGAGATCGCCTCGGAGCGAGTCGTACTCCAGGGCGAGCACTGGACTGCCTACGTTCCGTTCGCTGCCCGCTGGCCACTGGAAGTGCACATGCTTCCCCACCGGCAGATCCCCGACTTCGCGGCCACGAGTTCCGCGGAGCGCTCCGAGCTCGCCGGGCTCTACCTCCGACTGTTGCGCGGCCTCGACGCCCTCTACAGCACTCCCACGCCGTACATCGCGGCGTGGCACCAAGCACCAGTGGTCGAGTCTCGCGCCGACATCCGTCTCATGCTGCAGGTGACTTCCCCACGTCGCGCTGAATCTAAACTGAAGTACCTCGCGGGTTCAGAGAGCGCGATGGGGGCATGGATCGGCGACATCCCACCGGAGCAGTCCGCACAGTTCATCCGAGAAGGGATCGCCCGTGCCTGCTAATGGCAACAGCCTCGACATCCGCGACGAGGTCGCTCAGGGGTTCGAGGACATCTTCGGGAGCCCGCCCGCCGGCATCTGGTCAGCTCCCGGCCGCGTGAACCTGATCGGCGAGCACACCGACTACAACCAGGGTTTCGTGCTTCCGTTTGCCATCAACCGCCGCACGGTTGTCGCCCTCGGGCCGCGCGATGACGGCATCCTGAGAGTGGCTTCGGCATTCGCCGACGAAGTCGCCGAGATCTCACTCGCGGACCTGACCCCCGACCGCCTCCAAGACTGGTCGGCGTACCCGCTCGGAGTCGCCTGGGCTCTCGGCCAATTCGGGGCCGACCTCGCCGCCGTTCCTGGGGTCGACCTCTACATCGAGTCGACCGTGCCCGTGGGTGCCGGGCTCTCCTCGTCCGCGGCGATCGAGAGCGCGGTCGCCGTCGCGCTCAACGACGTGTGGCGGCTCGGACTCGACCGCCCGACACTGGCGCGGGTCGGACAGCTCGCCGAGAACAAGGCCGTCGGCGCCCCGACCGGCATCATGGATCAGTCGGCATCGCTGCTCGGCACGCCCGACCACGCAGTGTTTCTCGACTGCCGCTCGCTGCAGTCCGAACTCGTGGAACTGGGGTTCACTCGCGCAGGCCTCGAACTGCTCGTCATCGACACGGACGTCTCGCACGACCATGCCACCGGCGGCTACGCCGAGCGGCGGGCATCCTGCGAAATGGGCGCCATGCTGATGGGTGTTCCCGCCCTGCGCGACCTCGGCATCGTCGACCTCCCGCGCGCACGCGAAGTGCTCGACCACGAGACCTATCGACGGGTGCGACACGTCATCACCGAGAACCAGCGGGTGCTCGACACCGTTCGTCTTCTGCGTTCCGAGGGGCCCCTCGCGATAGGCGAGCTGCTCGATACCTCACACGTCTCTCTGCGCGACGATTTCGAGATCTCCGTGCCCGAGCTCGACCTGGCCGTCGAGACCGCGCAGGCGAACGGTGCGATCGGCGCTCGGATGACCGGGGGCGGGTTCGGCGGTGCAGCCATCGCCCTCGTGCCGACCGACGGGATCTCGCGGCTTCAGGTTGCGCTCGACGGCGCCTTCGCGGAGCACGGATTCTCGCAACCCACGACCTTCACGGTCGTCGCCAGCGGCGGCGCGGGTCGCAACTAGAGCCAGACCCACACTTTCAGCACGAACCATCCGGCGAGCGCAATGGCAAGGATGCTCGCGACCCCCACCCACAACCTGGCCCAGGGGAACCGTCTGCGCGCACTCACAGGAAAAGGCTACCGGTCGGGTGACACCCTCACCGCACATGCTCGCGGACGCTCACCCACATCGCTGTACGCGCGCACTCACGCCACCACGGCACGCTCACCCCCATCGCCTCGGCACGCTCACCCCCGCCGCCACGGCACGCTCACCCCCGCCGCCACGGCACGCCCACCCCCATCGACTCGGCACGCTCACCCCCATCGACTCGGGGCAAAAGCGCGCCCCGCTCGTCGAGAAGGGCCACATGACCCGAATGAACGCACGGCGAGCGCGCTAGTCTCCTTCACATGAGGCCCATTCACGTCGCCATCGTCGCATCCGTGCTCGCCCTAGCCGGGTGCGGGGTAATGCCCGTCCCGACCGGCTCAGGCACGCCAACGACATCGCCTTCCCCCAGCGCAAGCGTGGCCACTCCCAGCGCGAGTCCGACCGCGACCTCGGCCGCATCCGACGTACTCTTCACGATCTCGGCGACACTCACCTCCCCGGTGGGCGCCATTGCACACATCGAGCAGGTAGTCCACGCCCCGACCTCTGAACTCAGCGACGTCGCCAGCGTGACAGCGCAACTCGACGAAGAATGCGACGGCTGGCGCGCTCGGTTCGGCCAGCCCGACTACGTGGTCAGCATCATCACCACCACCGACCTGTCCACTGGCGGCAAGAAGTGGTCACCCGCCGGGCAGGTTGTCGTCTCGATGGCGGGGACGGCGGTATATCAGGGCGACTTCACCCCGTTCCAGTCGTACTGCACGAGTGTCCAGGCTCTCATCCCCGCAACTATCCGCGGGGTCACGCCGGTTCCGGCTGGCGGATCCCCCGACTCGGCAGAAGGCTGGGGCACGATCACCTACGGATTCGGCATTGCCACGGAGCCGGGCACCGACGCGACCGATCCGCAATACACGCAATTGAGCGACTGCGCGATTACGGTCACCGCGTTGGGGAAACAGCTCAGTGCGATCGCCGCGAAGTGGACGAGCAGCAACATTTCCCATCCGGGGTCGTGTGAAGTGAACCACCCCGGGGTCTAGGGCGGGCCTGCGCCGTTCCCACGAGCCATTCGGGAGGACGACGCGCCGCGCGAAGCGGGTCGTGCGGCCTCGGCGCGGAGTGTCGTCCTCCGGAACGGAAGGGCCGGGGGACGGCAGGGCGGCAGCCCGGGACGGAACGACCGCGGCGAACGGAACGCCCGGACGCGGCCGGACGCTAGAGCCGCTCGGCGGCGTCCACGACGTTCTTGAGGAGCATCGCGCGCGTCATGGGCCCGACTCCACCCGGTACGGGCGACAGGAACCCGGCGATGTCCGCGACACCCGGATCGACGTCCCCCACGAGTCGCGCCTTGCCGGTCTCCGGGTTGACGACGCGAGTGATCCCGACGTCGAGCACTGCGGCGCCCGGCTTGACCCAATCGGGCTGGATAAGCCCGGGCACCCCGACCGCCGCGACCAGTATGTCGGCGCGACGAACGTAGCTCTCGAGATCGTGGGTGCGCGAGTGCGTGAGCGTGACGGTGGCGTCGAGTCCCTTACGGGTCAGGAGCAGCCCGAGCGGCCTGCCGACGGTCAACCCTCGTCCGACGACCACCACGTGGCGACCGGAGATCGGCACGTCGTAGCGCTGAAGCATCTCGACGATTCCGGCCGGTGTACAGGGCAGGGGTGAGTTGATCTCTCCGCCGACGCCGAGCACGAGACGCCCGAGGTTTGTCGGGTGCAGTCCGTCGGCGTCCTTGTCCGGGTCCATGAGTTCGAGCATCGCGTTCTCGTCGAGCCCCGCCGGTAGCGGAAGCTGCACGATGTAGCCGGTGACCGCCGGATTGGCGTTCAGATCGGCGATCGCGGCGCGCACATCGTCGCCGGATGCCGCGGCCGGAAGATCCACGCGAATCGACTCGATACCGACCTCAGCGCAGTCCCGATGTTTTCCGGCGACGTACGAGATCGAGCCGGGGTCTTCACCGACGAGGAGCGTGCCGAGTCCCGGCACGACCCCGCGCGCCTTGAGGGCAGCAATGCGTTGCGCGAGCTCGCCCTTGACTGCGGTCGCCGTGGCAACCCCGTCGAGTCGTACTGCTGTCATGGTGTCTGCGCTCAGTTCCACGACCCCGGCGACGTGAGGCCCGGGTAGAGCGGGTAGCCGTCGGTCAGCTGGAGTACCCGGGTGCGGAGCGCCGCGACATCCGGGGTCGGCATGAGGGCGCTCGCGATGATGTCGGCGACCTCGGTGAACTCGGCGTCGCCGAAACCGCGCGTAGCGAGGGCGGGCGTACCGATGCGCACACCGGAGGGCGTCATCGGCGGGCGTGGGTCGAACGGCACGGCGTTGCGGTTCACGGTGATTCCCACGGAGTGCAGGATGTCTTCAGCGTCCTGGCCGTGAATTGCCGCGTTCCGAAGGTCGACGAGTACGAGGTGCACATCGGTGCCACCGGTCAACACATCGACGCCAGCGGCGACGGCGTCAGCAGCCGTGAGGCGCTCGGCAAGGATCTGGGCGCCGCGGATCGTGCGCTCCTGGCGATCCTTGAACTCGGGCTCGGCGGCGAGCTTGAAAGCGGTCGCCTTCGCCGCGATGACGTGCATGAGCGGCCCGCCCTGCTGGCCGGGGAACACGTTCGAGTTGATCTTCTTCTGCAGCTCAAGATCGTTGGTGAGAATGAAGCCCGAGCGCGGCCCGCCGATGGTCTTGTGCACGGTCGACGAAGTGACGTGCGCATGCGGCACGGGCGACGGATGCAGTCCTGCTGCGACGAGACCGGCGAAGTGCGCCATGTCCACCCACAGGGTCGCGCCCACTTCGTCAGCAATCGCGCGGAACGCCGCGAAGTCGAGCTGGCGCGGGTAGGCGGACCAGCCGGCGATAAGCACCTGCGGTCGAACCTCGAGCGCCTTCTCGCGCACGACGTCCATGTCGACGAGGAACGTATCAGGGTCAACTCCGTAGGCGTGAGCCTCGTAGAGCTTGCCGGAGAAGTTGAGCTTCATGCCGTGCGTGAGGTGACCGCCGTGCGCGAGCTCGAGGCCGAGGATCCGGTCGCCCGGCGATGCGATAGCCGCGAGAACTGCAGCGTTGGCGGAGGCACCGGAGTGCGGCTGCACATTCGCGTAGGCCGAGCCGAACAGGCTCTTCGCGCGGGAGATCGCGAGCGATTCGGCGATGTCGACGAACTCGCACCCGCCGTAGTACCGGCGGCCGGGGTATCCCTCGGCGTACTTGTTCGTGAGCACGGAGCCCTGGGACTCGAGGACTGCGCGTGGAACGAAGTTCTCGCTGGCGATCATCTCGAGGGTGCCGCGCTGGCGGCCGAGTTCCTGCTCGAGAACCGCTGCGATCTCGGGGTCGACCTCAGACAGGGGGGAATTGAACGTGGAAGACACTGGCGCTCCTCATAACACTCGACGGATAAAGATAACGGTATCCGGTGGGCCCAGGCGTACGGCCCAATCGTGTATGCGGTCGCTCCCCGATGGTTGCCCATCTCAACGCCAGTTGCGACCTGATCAGTGTACCTGTCCGGTGGACTCTGGCAGAATGGCAACACAATTAGTTAGGACTCCTGACAAAAGGTAGCCATGGCCTCCGTGATCCCCGCCCCCGTCCTCCACCTCGAGGGCGACGGCAGCTTCGACCTCACCAGCACGTCGACCGTGGGGGGCGAGCCCGCGGTGGCTGCCTACCTCTCCGATGTGCTCGGGCTTGAGCTCGGCAATGCACACCCCGCGATCGAGCTGGTCATCGGAGTCGCGCCGAGCCCGGGGGGCTACACGCTCGACGTGTCGGCAACGGGCATCCGGATCGAAGCGGATACCCCGGCAGCACTCTTCGCGGGCGCACAAACCCTGCGCCAACTCCTGCCGCCGGACCAGTTCGTCGGCGTGACGACAGCGACCGTACCCGCCACCCACATCGAGGACTACCCGCGCTTCGCCTACCGCGGCGCCATGCTCGATGTGGCGCGACACTTCTTCACTGTCGAACAGGTCAAGCGCTACATCGACGACATCGCGCTGCTCAAACTCAACCACCTGCACCTGCACCTCACGGATGACCAGGGCTGGCGCCTCGCCATCGAATCGTGGCCAGGACTCACCGGCATCGGCGCGAGCACGCAGGTGAACGGCGGCGGCGGGGGCTTCTACACCCAACAGGACTATGCCGACCTCGTCACGTATGCGGCGTCACGCTTCATCACGATCGTGCCCGAGATCGACATGCCCGGGCACACCAACGCGGCGATCAGCGCGTACCCGGAACTCGGCGACGGTGCGGTCGAGCCGTATGAAGGCATCGAGGTCGGATTCAGCTCATTCGCAATCCGAAGCGAACACACCTACGAGTTCATCGACGACGTCGTTCGGGAGGTCGCCGCCCTGACGCCCGGGCCGTACCTGCACTTGGGTGGCGATGAGTCGCTCGCGACGACTGACGAAGACTTCAGGTACTTCATCGGGCGCGCCACGGCTATCGCAGCGAAGCACGGAAAGACCCTCATCGGCTGGCACGAGATGGGGCGCAGCGATGCGCTGCCGACCGGGACGATCGGTCAGTACTGGAGCTTTACCACTCCGCAGGAGGGGGCTGCCGAACACACCCTTTCGTTCGTTCGGCAGGGCGGCCGCGTCATCATGTCGCCCGCGGATGTCGCCTACCTTGACATCAAGTACGACACCCAGTCACCGCTCGGCCTCGTCTGGGCGGAAGGACCGACGAGTACGCGCTCGTCCTATGGCTGGGATCCGGCAGCCATCGTGCCGGGCCTCGGCGAGGCGCAGCTCCTCGGCGTCGAGGCCCCGCTCTGGACCGAGACCATCGTCACGATGGAAGACGTTGAGTCGATGGCGTTCCCGCGAATCGCTTCCGTTGCCGAGATCGGGTGGTCGGCCGCCGACCGACCCCGCGACTGGAGCGAGTTCGCTGAGCGCCTCAACGGGTTCGGCGCGCGACTGGATGCGGCGGGCATCCGGCACACGCCCGTTCCGCCGAGTGACGCGCCCTAGCGGGACCGAGTGAGTCCGCGGCGCACAACGACGTCGCCGACGACGAACACCACAATTGCCACGAGCGTGATCACGACATCCGCATAGGGCAAGACGAGGATGCTCGTGTTGTCGAGGAGGATGCCGCCCACGAACGCACCGCCGCCGATCGCGATGTTGAACGACGTGGTGAGGTACGCCGACGCGACGTCGCGAATACGCGATGACGCCGTGTGGAGCAGGAGCGTCTGGAGCATCGCAGGGGCTCCGCCGAACGCAATGCTCCAGATCACCATGGTGCTGATGACGATCACCGGCTGCGACGGGAACAACGCAATCACGAGCACGGCCAACGAGACGATCACGAGTGCCCCGACAAGCCCTGCGCGCGGAAACCGATCGGCGAAGAAGCCGGCGAGAGCGAGACCGATCGCACCCGCGCCGCCGTAGAGGAAGAGCACCCCCGCGATCGCCGAGGGGTCGACGCCGACCGGAGAGATGAGGAAGGGCGCGATGTAGGTGTAGAAGATGTTGTGGCCGAGCATGATGAGGATCACGGTCACGCAGATGAGGACCACACCGGGGATCGAACGATCACGGCGCAGCGGGAGCGCAATCTCGCCCGTCGCGAGGCTTTCGATGTGCTGGATATGCGGCAGCAGGCGTGCTGCGACAAGCGTGAGGGCAAGGATGATCACCGCAATCGCCGCGAAAGCGAGACGCCAGCCGACCGCATGGCCGAGGGCAGTGCCGACCGGCACCCCGAGGATGAAGGCGGCAGTGCCACCTCCCGCCGTGATGGCGACGGCGCGACCAAGTTGGCGCTTCGGAACCAGATAACCGGTGTACCCGCCCACCACGGCCCAGAACAAGCCGTGCGCGAGACCGCCGAGCACGCGTGCCATCGCTAGCCACTCGTAGGTTGGTGCGAGCGCCGCAAGCACGTTCGCGATGATGAAGACGAACAAGACGGTAATCACGAGGTGTTTCCGGGGGAAACGACGCGTGAGTATCGCGAGCGGTGCGGCTGACACCACGACGGTTGCCGCGAACAGGGTAATGAGCAACCCCACTTGGGACTCGCTCACCTTCAGGTCCCGGGCAATATCCGGGAGCAGACCGGTGGGAAGGAACTCGCTCGTCACCGAAGTGAAGATGAGGGCGGAGAGCACGAAGAGCCCGGTCCAAGGGAACGGCTTCGCGGAGGTGGTTCCCTGAGTCATCGCCTTCAGCTTAAGCCCTACGCTGGAGCGGTGACTGATGCTCCCACCCATTGGATCTTGACCCTCGTCTGCGAGGACCGACCCGGAATCGTGCACGCCATCAGTGGTGCGATCGTTGAGGCCGAGGGCAACATCACCGAGTCACAGCAGTTCTCCTCGGATGACACGGGGCGCTTCTTCATGCGCCTGCAAGTTGAGTCGCAAGCATCCCGTGACGCGTTCGAGGCTGCACTCGCGCCCGTCACCGCCCGCTACGACATGACGTGGGAACTCGACGTCGTCGGCCGACCATTGCGAACGCTCGTTCTCGTCTCGAAAGCTGGGCACTGCCTCAACGACCTTCTCTACCGCGAACGGGCCGGCCAGTTGTCGGTAAAGCTCCCGCTCGTACTCAGCAACCATGCCGATCTCTCCGGGCTCGCGTCGTTCTATGACGTGCCGTTCGAGGCGCACCCGGTGACGAGTCCGGGGCAGAAACTCGCGTTCGAGCAGCGGATCCTGGAGGTCGTCGAGGAGCACGATATTGAGGTCGTGGTGCTCGCTCGCTACATGCAGATCCTGTCGCCGGATCTCTGCGCTGCGCTCAGCGGCCGAGTGATCAACATCCACCACTCGTTCCTGCCCGGCTTCAAGGGTGCCAACCCCTACAGGCAAGCCCATGCCCGTGGCGTGAAGCTCATCGGCGCCACCGCACACTTCGTCACGAGCGACCTCGACGAGGGTCCGATCATCGAGCAGAACGTCGTGCGCGTCGACCACTCGCGCAGCTGGCAGGAGCTCGTCGCGATCGGTCAGGACGAGGAGTCACGCACCCTCACCCAGGCCGTCAAATGGTTCGCGGAACGTCGGGTGCTGCTCGACGGTGCACGCACGATCATCTTCAAGTAGTCCCGGATTTCGCAGCCTCCGTTGCGGGGCTACACTGAGCTACCCTCACCCCCCTCAGCTCGGGATCGCCCGTGACCGTTCTGCCCCGCGTCCTTGCTGCCCTTGGCGTGCTCGCGCTCGGACTGGGTGGCGCACTCGTCGTGGCGTCCCCCGCGGCGGCGGCCACGTTCACCGTGACGAAGAACGCCGATGACGGCCTCGTGGGCAGCCTCACGTATGCGCTCGCCAATCTGGTTCCCGGCGGCAACACGATCACTATCACCGCGGTCGGCACCATCACGATCCCTGGCGTCATCCCCGACATTACTGAGGATGTCGACATCGTCGGCCCTGCCGGTGGGGTGACTATCGAGACAACAGACACGATCGACCACGTCACTATCGACGGCGCAACCGTCAGCATGACCGACATCGATATCCGACCCAACCTTGGCGGCATCGACGAGGGCATCGAGATTACGGACTCGAACGTCACGCTCACCCGCGTGAGCGTTCAGGGATTCGACTACGGCATCACAGCGACCGACAGCTCTCTTATGGCGACCGGTGTCTCGCTCACCCAAAACGTGACGATCGGCCTCTACTTCGCCGACGCCGTCGGTACGAACCCGCTCTCCCTGACGAATGTCACGCTCGGCGGCACCGCAGGTGCGCACACGGACACTGGCGCCGTCTTGTTCGGGTCTGGGGCGATGATGTCGCTCAGCAACGTGAACTCCGTCTTCACCGACACCGCTGGCCTCGCGATCGGCAGTGACGTGGGCGACGTCTCCCTCGACACCGTTACCGTCGAGGACTCGCCTATCGGCATCAACTTCGCCGCATCTGGCGGCTCGACGACCACCGTGAACCATCTCACCATCAACCGCACGCAGTCTGGCCTCTACGTCAACGTGCTCGACGACGCCAACCTCACTGTCAGTGACATGAACATCGCCAGCACGGACGGCGACGGCGTCGACCTCACGGCCGTCAACGGCTCGCGCGCGACGATCACGGCATCATCCGTGACGGGCAGCTCGGGAAGCGGATTCATTCTCGACGCAAGCGACAGCACCATTGAACTCACGAATTCAACGTCGAGTGGAAACGGCCTCGGCGGCGGTTGTGGCTGTGGTGGCGGGTCGGGCGTCGAACTCTATGCGGACAACAGCGTCGTCACCCTCGACGGCGTGACGTCGAGTGGAAACACGGCGGCTTTTGGAGGCGGCATCGAGGCCGCGAGCGTCACCAACGGTTCCACAGTCACAGTCACCCGCTCGACGATTACCGGCAACCACGCCACGGATGACGGCGGGGGAATCGACGTCGACTCCGTAGCTGACGACGGTACGGTCGTCACGATCAGCGACTCCACGATCTCGAGCAATGACTCCGTCGACTTCGGCGGCGGCGTCTACCTGCACGACATTGGCGGGGGGACAACGAACACCGCCCGGGTCGTCATCCAACGCACCACGTTCGACGGCAACAACGGCGGCGGCTACGGCGGCGCGTTAGCGATCGATGGCATTAGCCCCGAAACATCCGGGTTGCCGAAGGTGCTTATCGACAGCTCCACCCTGTCGAACAACACCACCCCATACGGTGGCGGGGGCATCCATGTCCGCAACCCGACGGGGCTTACCGCTCCCGTGGTGAAGCTCCTCAACTCCACCATCTCTGGCAATGATGCCCAGGTCGGCGGTGGATTCGACGCGTCCGGGAGCCCCCTTGCAATCGTCATCAGCCACTCCACGATTGCGGACAACTCGGCGCACACCTCCGGGGGCGTCGCCGCGGACCCCAATACCCTGCAGCTCGACAACTCGATCTTGTCGGGCGCCTTCAGCAACAATGGCAACACCCCCGACGATCTCGACGTCGGCGGTGCCCTCATCGCCACGTTCAGCCTCGTGCAGGCGCCGCGCCCCGGAGTGCCGATTTCGGCGGTCGGCGGCAACATCCTCGGTGTCGACCCGAAGCTCGCGCCGCTCGCCAACAACGGCGGCTCCACGATGACCCGTCTCGTCGCTCCCGGCTCCCCCGCCTACAACGCGGGCGACCCCGCATTCACCGGCGTCGGCCTGTTCGACCAGCGCGGTCAGGCGCGCGTCTTCGAACGACTCGACATGGGCGCCGTCGAGTGGCACCCGGCGCTCGCCCATACGGGCACCGAACTCACGCCCCGCCCGCTTCTGATTGCCTTTCTGCTCCTCTTCAGTGGAGTCGCCATGGTCGCGTTCTCCCGGCTTCGGACGGTTCGAGCAGTAGCCTGAGAACCGTGAGCATCCTCTTCCACGGCGCCCGAAAACTCGACGCCCACGGTCAGGTCGACGACTTCTGGATGCTCGTTGACGACGACACAATCCTGTCGACCGGCAGCGGCCCGCAGCATCCGGATGCCGCTGCGCACGTCGACGTCGCCGGACACTGGCTGGTCCCGGGATTCCTCGACCTGCACGGTCACGGTGCCGGCGGCCACTCCTACGACGACGGGCCGGACGACTTGCTCGCCGCCGTTGCTACTCACCGCGCGCACGGCACGACCCGTTCGGTGATCAGTCTCGTCGCCAATCCCGTCGATGACCTCGTCGTCAGCCTCGGGATGGTCGCCGACGCGGCGGGCGCCGACCCGCTCATCCTCGGCTCACACCTCGAGGGGCCCTTCCTCGCGGCGGGCAACCGCGGCGCACACAATCCGGCGCACCTGATCGAACCATTCCCGTTCGAGGTTGAACGGCTCATCGGCGCCGCACGCGGAACCCTCCGACAACTCACGATCGCCCCCGAGCTCCCCGGTGCGATGGAGGCGATCGACGTGCTCGTCGAGTCACGGGTCGCGGTCGCCGTCGGACACACGATGGCCGACGAGAAGCTTGCCCATGAGGCCTTCGACCGCGGCGCGCGACTGCTCACCCATGCGTTCAACGCGATGGAGGGCATCCATCACCGCGACCCCGGCCCGATAGTCGCAGCGTTCGAAGACGAGCGCGTGATTCTGGAACTCATCCTCGATGGCAAGCACGTGCATCCCAGTGTCGCCCACCTCGCCTTCACGGCTGCACCCGGGCGCATCGCCCTCATCACCGACTCGATGGCTGCGGCCGGTTCGAGCGACGGGGACTACACGCTCGGTGATCTCAACGTCTCCGTACGAGACGGGCTCGCGATGCTGCGGGGCACGACGACGATCGCCGGATCGACGCTCACCCAAGACCGTGCACTCCGCATCGCCATGCGCGACACTCACATCGCCCCGCCCATTGCCGTCGAGGCGCTCACGCTCACGCCAGCGCGGGCCCTCGGCCTCGAGCACCGGCACGGGCTGCTCGCCCCTGGGTTCGTCGCGGACGCAGTGCTGCTCGACCACGAGTGGCACGTCGCGGGAGTCTGGGGGGATGGGAAGCAACTCTCCTAGCCGTGCGCGCCCCCTCCGACCGCGTCATTCGGGCCATATGACCCTTTTGGGCGCGCGGGAGGTGCGTTTGCCCCGACTAGATGGCCGCAGCCCGGGCTAAAGCTTCTCCCAGTCGAGCCGGTTCGCCCACGCGTACCGGTAGTAGTCGGCGTAGGCGAGCTGCGACGCCGCGGCCTCGTCGACGATGACCGTCACGCGGGCGTGCAGTTGGATCGCCGAACCCGGCAGCGAAGCCGTAACCGGCCCTTCGACCGCACCCGCGAGCGCCGCGGCCTTGCCAGCGCCGAACGCGAGGAGCACGAGGTGTCGCGCCCGCATGATCGTTCCGAGTCCCTGGGTGATGCAATGCACGGGCACGTCGTCGGGTGAATCGAAGAAGCGCGCGTTGTCGCGCCGCGTCTGCTCGGTGAGGGTCTTCACGCGGGTGAGTGAGGCGAAGGACGACCCCGGCTCGTTGAAGCCGATGTGACCGGTGCTCCCGATACCAAGGACCTGCAGATCGACTCCGCCTGCGGCGGTGATCGCCGCCTCGTAGTCGACGCCTGCGGTCTCGATGGGTCCACTATCCGCAGGTACGCGAACGAGCGATGGCGTGAGCCCCAGCGGCTCCACAACTTCCCTGCTGATGACAGACCGGTAACTCTCCGGATGCCCGACAGGAAGCCCCACGTACTCATCGAGCGCGAATCCCCTCACCTGCGTGAGGTCGAGCTTGCGCGCAGCAAGTGCACGCCACGTCGTCAGGGGCGTGGAACCGGTGGCCAGCCCCAGCACCGCCCGCGGGTTGGACCGGACGAGTTGCTCGATCTCGTCCGCGGCCACCTCGCCCGCGGCATCCGGGGTCTCGACAATCACTACCTCAGCCATCAGCCCTCCCCGACCAATGCCGCGCCCACTGCAGCGGCAGGGAAGTCGACGGGCACGATGGCGACTCTATCGCTCAGTCCAGTCGAGGCAAGGAAGGGTGACGTCGACTCCCAGGACGCGAGAACGTCGTGCACCTCGTCGAGGAGTACGGGACCGAGCGACGAAAGCCCACCCCCGATCACGACGCTGTCGACGTCGACGGTGAGCACCAGAATCCGCACCGCCGCAGCAACGTTCTCCACGAAGCGTGCCTTCACGCCTAGTGCACGGGCGTCACCGGCGGCCGCTGCAGCAAAAAGCGCCCGCGCCGGCGTCGGGTCGTCGGTCGGCCATTGGCGGGCGATAGCGGACCCGGATGCCACCATCTCGAGACACCCACGCTGGCCGCACGGGCACTCGGGCCCCTTCGGATCGACCGGAATGTGACCGATCTCCCCTGCCGTACCGCGTGACCCACGCCAGACCCGGCCGTCGATGACGATTCCGGCAGCGAGCCCCGTGCCGAGGTTGAGGAACGCCATCGAGTGCAACTCATGCTTCTCGAGCAGGTGGAATGCCCCGAGAGCTGCCGCATTCACGTCGTTGTCGATGCGGACCGGCCGGCCGAGACGGGCGGAGAGTTCGGCGCCAAGCTCGAGCCCCTCAAGACCCAGATTGACGGCATGCGTGACGCGCCCGGTGGCGTTGTCGACGGCTCCGGGAATTCCGATACCAATGGAGGCGAAGCTCGCAATCTGCGCCTGCGCAAGCTCGGCGAGTTGGCTGACTGCGGCGACGGCAGTCTCCACGACCGCCTCGGGGCCGAAGCCCGTGGGGAGCCGGAGGCGTTGCACGATGAGCCCGGAGGGGGCGATGGCGACGGCATCCGTCTTCGTGCCGCCGATATCAATTCCGATGCGAAGGGCGTCGCTCATCCCTTGACCGCGCCACTGACGAGGCCCGACGTCAGGCGCCCCTGAACGATGAGGAAGAAGATGATGACCGGCACGGCGACCAGTGTTGAGGCCGCCATGACCTGACCCCAGTCGGTCTCCCTCGTCGCAGAGGCCTGCACAAACCCACGCAACCACAGCGGCAGGGTCTGGGCGGCTTCGGAGGGCAGCAGCACGAGCGCCACCGTGAACTCGTTCCACGCTTGAAGGAACGCATAGACACCGGATGCCACGAGCCCCGGTGCGAGCAACGGGAACGTGATCCGCATGAAGGCCCCGAACCGGCTGAGGCCGTCGACCATCGCAGCCTCCTCAAGATCGGCCGGGACCCCTGCCACGAAGCCGCGCAGCATCCAGATGGTGAACGGCACGACCGCCGCAATGTAGATGATGCTCACTCCGATGACGCTGTCGAGAAGGTGCACGCTCGACACCATCTTGTACTGCGCGATGAACAGGCCTTCCGCCGGGAGCATCTGCACGATGAGGACCGCGATCACAAAGCTGCGGCGCCCACGAAACCGGAACCTACTGATCGCGACGGCGGCGAGGAACGCGAAGATGATGCAGAACACGACCACAGTCAGGGTCACCGCAACGCTCATGCCGAGCGCGCTGAAGAACGACCCGTCGGCAATCGCACCCGCATAGTTGCTGACCGTGCCGTTGATCGGGAAGAAGGTCGGGATGAACGATTGCAGGATCGCCGTGGGGATGAACGATGAACTCACCATCCAGTAGACCGGGAAGGCCCAGATCAGGGCGATAAGGATGGCGAGGGCGCTCAAGAGCCCTTTCGCAAGACGGCGGCTCACGCTTCGTCCTCTTTCAACAGGCTGCGGATGTAGAACCAACTCAGGGCGATGGTGATCCCGAGCACGAGGATGGAGACTGCCGAGGCCATCCCGAAGTCTTGGGCACTCGTGCCGAGCTTGTAGATGTAGGTGCCGAGCAGATCGTAGTCACCGGACTTGGAACCGGCATCCTGCAGAAGCTTGATCTGGGTGAACACCCGAAGGTCCCAGATGAGTTGGAGCAGAAGCACAATCGAGATCACGGGTCGGATCATCGGCAGGATGATCCCCCAAAACCGTTGCCAGCCGTTCGCGCCGTCGAGCTGAGCCGCTTCCATGACCTCATCGGAGACCTGGGTGAGCCCGGCATAGACCGAGAAGGAGACGAACGGCACACTCATCCACACGACGATGATGGATGCCACGAGCAAGAAGGTGAGCGGAGTAGACAACCAGTCGAACCGGTTCATGGCGACGCCCGGAATCATGTCGAGGAGGTAGTTGATGGCTCCGCGGCGGCGATCGAACAGCCAGATCCAGACGGTCATCGCCGAGACGACAGGCATCGACCACGCGAGCAACAGCGCGACTTGAAGAACGAGCCGCGCAGTCTTGGTGACCGCTGCCATGAGCTGCGCAAGCACCGTTCCGATGACGAGCGTCACGAAGGCGGTGATAAGACAAAATGCGAGCGACTTGCCCACGACCACCCAGAGCTGGGGGTCGGTGGCGAGCGTGATGTAGTTGTCGAGACCGACGAACTCCGCCGCCTTGCCGAACTGCTGCTGCAGGCCGTACTTCTGAAAGGACGTGACGATCTGCCAGATGACCGGATAGCCCATTCCGAGCACGAGGACGGCAATCGATGGGATCAGGAGGAGGTGTGGGGCGCGGAAGCCACGGCGTCCGTTCGTGCGAGTCAGTGCGTCAGCAGACATGGCTAGTCCTCCTTTCGGGTAGCTGAGTAGCGGATCGAGGTTGGCGGATCGAGCCCATCGAGACCTCCCTGGCCGAGAGTCTCGATGGGCTCGACCCGCCGGTAGAGCTAGCCGTTGATCAGTGCGTCGATCTTGGCGTCATACTCCTTGGCAAGAGCGGTGATGTCGCCACCGCCGTTGACCTTGCCGAAGAACTCCTCGAGCAAGCCCGAACCCTCGACTGCAGCCCAGCCGGGAGCGGCGGGAGTGAGCTTCGAGTTGGCAGCCGACTCCGAGAGCGCCTTGGCGAACTGGTCATCACCGAGCGAGGACGCGTAGTCCAGGTTCGCCGGGCCGAGGCCGTTCGCACCGAGCATCTTCTGGTAGTCACCCGAGAAGATGATCTTCATCAACTCGCGGGCACCGGCCTGGTGCTTGCTGGCAGCCGAGATCGCGATGTTGGAGCCACCGGCGAACACCGGGGCAGCACCACCATCGACGCCGGGGAGCACGAAGACGCCGAAGGTGTCATCGTTCCACGTCGCAACGGTCTTCGTGCTGTCCTTCGGGTCAGCGGTCAGGTCACCGATCGACCAGTGCGCCCATCCGGGAGCGATGATCGTCGCGGCCTCGGGTGCGCCGGTTGCCGCGTTGTTGTTGATGTTGACCCACGGGGTGCTGTCAGCTTCCGTGACGGGGGCGAGCGAAGAATCCGTGTACAGCTTCTGCAGTTGCTTGAGGCCCTCGATCGTCTTGGAGTCAGAAAGCGTTGACTTCCAGGTGTCGCCGTCCTTCTTCGCGAGCTCGCCGCCGTTGGCGAACACCCACGAGATGCCGTTGCGCCAGTCCTCGCCGCCGATGTAGAAGCCGGACTGCGTGGCGGTCTTCAGCTTCGCCGCATCCTCGTTGAACTGCGCAAGAGTGGTCGGAACGTCGAGGCCGGCCGCGGCCCAGACGTCTTTGCGGAAGAAGATGTAGCGCGAACCGAAGTAATACGGCAGCGCGTAGTTCGCACCGTCGACCTCGCCGACCTGAACGAACGAGGGAAGCAGCTTGTCGCCGCCGAGCTCGGTGTACATGTCGCTGATGTCGCTGAACGCGCCCACTGTCGTGAATGTGGGGGACCAGGTGTTGCCGATCTCCGTCACGTCCGGGGTATTCTCGGCATCAGGTAGCGCGGTGGTCAGCTTCGAAAGAGCATCCGACCAGTCCTGCTGCTCAATGGTAAGAGTGCCCCCGGTTGCGTTCGCGTACTCGGTCTTAAGGTAGTCGCGCAGCGCATCCGGGGTGTCACCGCCCATGACCCACAGGGTGATGTTCTGGCCATCGGCTGATTCCTCGACGGGCGCCGGAGTGGAGCACCCGGCAAGAACGACGAGTGCGGCGGTCGCGGCTGCGACCAATCCGATCTTTCGCTTCATTGTGTCTTCCTTCTTTGGAGGGGGTGGTGCAGGCAGTGGTGCGTGGGGCTAGGAAACCCCGAGTTGCGCGGAGAGAACCATGACGGCAGCGCCGCGCATGACGATGTCTTCTCCGAGCGTCGTCATCCGCAACGTCAGATCACCGTGGAATTCGGCCATCGTTCTGCTGCGGAGCGTCTCGATGGTCGCCAAAGCAAGCGGGCCATCAAGCAGGTGGGTCGGACCGCTCAGCACGACCTCAGCGAGGTTGAGCGCTCCGACAACCGGTGCGAGGGCAATGCCAAGGCGCTGTCCTGCTTCCGTGAGAATCTCGTCCCGCGATTCCGGTGCGGCGGTAATCGCCTTCTCGAGTCGGGGAGTGGCTAGCCAGGTCTCGAGGCAACCGCGCTTTCCGCACACGCACTCGAGGCCACCGTCGGTGCCGACCACGACATGACCGATCTCACCGGCGGCGAAGCGGCTTCCGAAGAGCGGGGTACCGCCGAGCAGGAGTCCCGCACCGACGCCGTGGCCGACCTTGATGAGCATCATGTCGCTGTCCGCGTCGCCGAAGCTGTGCTCGGCGAGCGCCGCAGCATTCGCATCGTTCGCCACGACTACGGGAACTCCAAACCGCGCTGACAGCGTGCCCTGCAGATCTTCACCGACCCAGCCGAGGTTGGGCGCGGAGAGCACGACTCCGCCGAGATCGACAACACCCGGGGATCCGACACCCAGTCCGAGGATGGGTGAGGTGGTTTGCGCGACGAGCGACTCTGCGAGTCGGATGACGAGCGCCGTGGCATCCGGGCCGGTGGCGCCGGCGAGGGGAAGTTCAGCGCGGTGCAGGATCTGACCGTCGAGGTCGAGCACTGCCCCGCGGAAGATCGCGTACTCGCTCAGATCGATACCGATGATCTGGAAGGCCGACCGGTCAAGGTCGAGAAGGGTCGCCGGCTTGCCGGGCCGCACCCCTTCGCGCTGACCGGTCTCGATCAGAAGACCTTCGGCAATGAGCTCGGCGACAAGGTCAGAGATGGTCACGCGGGTTAGGCCGGTCTCACGCGCGATATCCGCACGGCTCTGCTGCCCAGCCCGATAGAGCGTCTGCAACACGAGCGATCGGTTGTGGCCACGAGCATGCTCTGGCAACACTTTCGTCGTAGGACGCAGCGCCCGGCCGGTCGTGAACCCCGTTGTCATGTTTGTTAGTAAAGCTTACGAACTAATTAACTGCAAGCCTTTCTCGGGAAGTTTTCGTCAAGTTACGACATGCTGATCTCACATCTGTCTCTCGACCAAGGAGCTTCATGAGGCTGCTCGACCAGAACAAGACCGCTGTCGCCCTACTCGGAGGTGTGGCGCTCGTGGGCGCCCTCGCGGGTTGCTCAAGCGGCGCGGCCGACTCGAGCGGGGTTCACGGCACTTACACCGACGGAACGTACACGGAGAGCGCCGACTATCAGGCGCCCAGCGGCACGGAAACCGTCGACGTCACCCTCACCCTTGCCAGCAACGTCATCACGGCGGTCAAGGTCACGGGTCACGCCACCGACCCACAGGCCAAGACCCACCAAGGCGAGTTCGCCGGAGGCATCGCCGGGATTGTCGTCGGCAAGAATCTCGACGACATCAAGGTCGACAAGGTGGGCGGATCATCGCTGACCAGCGGCGGCTTCACCGCGGCCGTCGCACTCATCAAGGCTGACGCTGCAAGCTAGCGTGCGGCCGCACTGCCTCGCCTTCGACGCGATCGGTACCGGCTGGCAGCTCGATACCGCCGAGCCGGTCTCGGCGGATCTTGAACGCGCGATCCGGCAGCGAATCGAAACCTTCGACCGCACCTGGTCACGGTTTCGGGGGGATTCGCTCGTCTCACGTCTCGCCGCCACCCCGGGTGTGTACGAGTTTCCGGATGACGCTCCCGCGCTGTTCGACCTGTACCGCCGTCTCTACGACGCCACGGATGCCGCGGTCAGCCCGCTCGTCGGCACAGCCCTCGAGTCCCTCGGCTACGACAGGACGTACTCGTTGCGCGCGTCCGCACACCCCGCCCCGGTTCCGGCGTGGGCGGACGCGATCGCGTGGGACGGCCACGCCCTCACTACCGTGCGCCCCGTCTGCCTCGACGTGGGTGCAGCAGGCAAGGGGTACCTCGTCGATATCGTGAGTGAACTGCTCCACGAGGGCGGTCACAGCGAGTTCATCGTGGACGGCAGTGGAGACATTCGACACCACGGTCCCAGCATCATCCGGGTGGGACTAGAGCATCCGTGGGATGCGTCCAAGGCGATCGGCATCGCCAACGTCGGCGAGGGCGCGATCTGCTCGTCGGCGACCAACCGCCGCGCCTGGGGTGACGGCCTACATCACGTCATCGATGCGACCACGGGCCTCCCGACTCACGGGATTGTCGCCACCTGGGCGATCGCAGCGACGGCACTCGTGGCGGACGGCCTTGCTACCGCTCTGTTCTTCGCCGACCCGGCCCGGCTCGCGGAGTCGTTCGATTTCACGTTCGCCCGTATGCACTCGACCGGGCGGGTAGAGTACTCGCCACACCTCGACGGAGAGATGTTCATATGAAGCAATGGCTCGACCGGATGACCGGAATGGTCACCATGTACACGCTCGTGTTGGTTGTACTCGCCGCCATCGGTGTGAACGCACTCGTGCTGTCGCTGATCGGTCAGTTGTCGTACGGACCACTGCCGCTGCTCGCCTCGGCACTCGTGGCGATTCTGTTCACCGTTGCATCGAGTTGGCTGGGTGCAAAAATCATGCGGGTCGACGCGCACCTCGTGTCATCGTTCATCACGGCGTTGCTCGTGTTCTTCGTGCTACAGCCGAAGATCGATCTTCTCGGCCTCTCCAGCTTCGCCCTCGCGGGGCTGGTGGCGGGACTGTCCAAGACGCTCGTCGCGGTGCGCGGGCGCCACATCTTCAACCCCGCGGCACTGGGAGCCATCGTTCCCACGCTGCTCGTCTTCACCGGTCTCGTTCCAGGGATGAGCTTCGGAGCCTGGTGGATCGGGACGCCCCTACTCATCCCTGTCACGGTCATCGGTGCCTTCCTCGTGCTCTACCGCACGCAGCGGCTCACCCTCGGGCTCGCCTTCATCGTGCTCGCCGGTGCCATCCTCACCGACCTGTACGTCGTGCGGGGTGCCGCGTTCCCCGACGCGCTGTCGAGCGCGCTGCTCAGCTCGCCGATCATCTTCTTTGCCGGGTTCATGTTCAGTGAGCCGCTCACGCTTCCGCCGCGGCGCTGGCAACAACTCGCCGAGGCTCTCGTCGTCGCGGTTCTGTTCACCATCCCGCTGCCACTGGGTCCAGTGTCGAACAGCCCGCTGTTCGCGCTGTTGGTCGGAAACCTGCTCGCCTTCCTCGTGGGGCAGCGTCGTGGCATCCGGCTCACCTATCTCGGTAAAGAGCAGATCGGCGCCGCGACCTGGGAGCTCACTTTCCAACCCGCGCGGCCGGTGCGGTTCTTGCCCGGACAGTACATGGAACTCGGAATACCGCATCGCAAGGCCGACTTCCGGGGTAGCCGTCGCTACTTCAGCATCGCCTCCGCCCCGAACACTGAACGCCTCACCTTCGCCATAACGGTGCCAGCAAAGTCGAGCAGCTTCAAACAGGCACTTCTCGATCTCGAGCCTGGTCAGCTCGTGCACGGCACCAGCGTTGGTGGCGACTTCGCCCTACCGAGGAACGTCAGCGAACCTCTGCTGTTCGTCGCCGGAGGCATCGGCATCACGCCCTTCGCGAGTCAGCTCGCGCACGCGACAGAACGCGGCGAGACGCGCGACGTCGTCGTCGTCTACGCGACGAGCGCAGGAGGACCGCTGCCGTACTCCGCCCTGCTGGAGAAGTCCGGCGCGCGCGTAGTGCTGTTCGGGCCGGAGCCACCCTCGACACTCCCCCCGGGGTGGGAATATGCCGGAGAGGGGCGCATCACGGGTGAACGTCTCCTCGCCGCTGTGCCCGACGCCGCTCGACGCCGGGCGTTCGTCTCCGGACCGCCGGCCCTTGTCAACGACCTGCGGCGAGCGCTGCGCTCCCAAGGAACCAAGCGCGTTCACTCGGACTACTTCTCCGGCTACTGACGCAGGCGCCGGGGTCGGTGCCCGGTCGTAGGATCAGCGCATGGCCTCATTCGCCGAGAAGCCCGTGCTCGAGTTCGCCACCCCCGACGAGTGGGAGGCGTGGCTCGTCGCCCATGGCCCGGACGACGGTGTGCGCCTCAAGCTGCGCAAGAAGCTCTCCGGCGCCCCCGGGCTTACCTACGATCTCGCCCTTGATGTCGCGCTGTGCCACGGCTGGATCGACGGACAGGTAGCCCGGCTCGACGACGACGACGTGCTGCAGGCGTTCACCCCGCGCCGCAAGAACAGCCCGTGGTCGCAACGCAACGTTGGCCACGTGGCTCGACTCATCGCCGAGGGTCGCATGCGCGAAGGCGGGCAGACCGAGATCGACCGGGCCAAGACCGACGGACGGTGGGATGCGGCCTACCGCGTCAAAGACGCCCCGGTGCCGGATGACCTACGCGCCGCTCTCGACGCGAATCCGGCCGCGGCCGCCAGCTTCGAGGCGTTGAGCTCCCAGAACCGGTTCGCGATCCTGTTCCGCATCGGCAACGTCAAGCGCGCTGACACCCGCGAGCGCAACATTGCGCGCTTCGTCGACCAGCTCGCTCGCGGTGAAACCGTCTATCCGCAGAGTCCTCGACCATAGTCATTCGCCTTCGGCGAACACCGGGACTTTTCGGGTGAACTTCGAGGTTCACACTCCTAGAATCCAAGAGTTGAGTCATTCCGGCTCAAGTTTGGACATAACCGCAGGAGTTTCCATGACAGTCGCCTACACCCCGTTCCGCGACGCACGCCGCGTCGCCTTCTCCCCCGAGTTCAGCCCGGCCTCTCGTCTGGCCGCGGTCGACCTCTACCGCACCGATGACAGCGTTGTACTGTCGGTCGACCTCCCTGGCGTCGACGCCGGATCCATCGATGTCGACGTGGACGGCGGAATCCTTACCGTGCGTGCGCAGCGCACCGCACCCAGCATTGAGGGTGCGACCTGGCTCTCGCGCGAACGCCAGACCGGTGCAGTAGTTCGCAAGCTGCGCCTCAGTGAGAGCATCGATACCGACAGCATCGCTGCGGACTATGCCAACGGCGTGCTCACCGTGACCCTTCCGGTTGCCGAGAAGGCGAAGCCGCGCAAGGTAGCCGTGGCCGGTATGGCCCCGGCACCCGAGGTCGCCTCAGCCGAGTAAACCGCAAACACGAAAGGCCGAGACATCCGTCTCGGCCTTTCGTCATGGTGCTGGCTTAGGCGAGCCGCGCGGCGAGGTTCTTGTCGAGCGTGTCGAGGAACTCTTCGGTGGTTTCCCACTTCTGGTCCGGTCCGACGAGGGCCGCAAGGTCCTTGGTCATGTGGCCGGCCTCGACCGACTTGATCACGACGTCCTCAAGGGTGCCAGCGAAGGTGGCGAGAGCCGGGTTGCCGTCCAGCTTGGCGCGATGGGCCAGGCCGCGCGTCCACGCGTAAATCGACGCGATCGGGTTCGTCGAGGTGGGCTTGCCCTGTTGATGCATCCGGTAGTGACGAGTGACCGTGCCGTGCGCGGCCTCCGCCTCGACGACGGAGCCATCCGGAACCGAGAGCACCGAGGTCATCAGACCGAGCGAACCGAAACCTTGAGCCACGGTGTCCGACTGCACGTCTCCGTCGTAGTTCTTGCAGGCCCAGACGTAGCCGCCCTCCCACTTCATCGCCGAAGCGACCATGTCGTCGATGAGGCGGTGCTCGTAGGTGAGGCCTGCTGCCTCGAACTTCTCCTTGAACTCGCTCTGGAAGATCTCCTCGAAGATGTCCTTGAACCGTCCGTCGTATGCCTTGAGAATTGTGTTCTTCGTCGACAGATAGACGGGGTAGTTGCGGCTCAGGCCATAGTTGAGCGAGGCGCGAGCGAAGTCGACTATCGACGCGTCGAGGTTGTACTGCACCTGAGCGACGCCGTCGCCCGGAGCGTCATAGACCTCGAACTTGAGGGGCTCCGAGCCGTCTTCCGGGGTGAACTCGACGGTCAGCTTGCCCTTGCCCGCGAACCGGAAGTCGGTGGCCTTGTACTGGTCGCCGAACGCGTGACGGCCGATGATGATCGGCTTGTTCCAGCCGGGGACCAGACGTGGGATGTTCGAGATGATGATCGGCTCACGGAAGATCACACCACCGAGGATGTTGCGGATGGTGCCGTTCGGGCTCTTCCACATCTTCTTGAGGCCGAACTCCTCGACGCGCGCCTCATCAGGAGTGATCGTCGCGCACTTGACCCCGACCCCGTGCTTCTGGATGGCGTGGGCTGCGTCGATCGTGACCTGATCGTCCGTGGCATCCCGGTGTTCGATGCCGAGGTCGTAGTACTCGAGGTTGATGTCGAGGTACGGGTGAATCAGGGTGTCCTTGATCTTCTGCCAGATGATGCGGGTCATCTCGTCGCCGTCGAGTTCGACGACGGTGCCTTCTACCTTGATCTTGGACAAGCTGAACTCCTTAGTCTTTTGGGCCGAGAACAGCATACTCGCTGAAAGAAGTATCTTGATGTCGAGATAACTTGGCGTGCCGCTACGCGTGAGCATTAGCCTGAGGGCATGGCTGAACTGCGACTGGAAGAACTCTCCGCGAAGACCATCGTCGCGGCCAACAACCTCATCCTGCGGCGCGGACAGGAACAGTACGTGACTCCGCCGTCGTACGCGATCGCCGACAGCTACCTCAACCCGATCACTTCGTGGCCGCGCGTGGTGCTTGAGGGCGACACGGTCGTCGGGTTCATCCGGGGCAATTTCGACCCAGAAGCACTGCAACCTGAGTTCCGCAGTTGTGTGTGGCGGGTGACCGTCGCGTCGGATGCGCAGGGCAAGGGTGTCGGCAAGTTCGCTGTGTGGGCGCTCGCCGACGAAGCCCGAAGTCGAGGCTTCGAGAGCATCTCCGCCATCTGGGAGCCTGGCGAAGACGGCCCGGAGCAATTCTTTTTGCGGGTGGGCTTCGTTGTCGAAGGCGAGACACAGTACGGCGAGAAAATCGGAACCCTCGCCCTCAGTGCGTAAACCCCCGGAAGACTTCATCGCGGCTGTGCTGTCGGTGGTCGAGTCCATCCCGTCGGGGCGGGTCATGGCCTACGGCGATGTCGCCGCGGCGATCGGTTCGCGTGCGGCCCGCGCTGTCGGCACGGTCATGTCGCACTACGGGTCGGATGCACCGTGGTGGCGGGTGGTACGTGCGAGCGGGCATCCCCCACTCGACCACGAAACCCGCGCGCTGCAGCACTACCGCGTCGAAGGGACCCCGCTGAAGTGGAGCGGAGACACCTACCGCATTGACCTCGCGATCGCGCGACACACACCTTAGCCGCCGGTACGCTCTAGCCCGCGTAGGCGGCCTCGAGCTCGGCAATGACGATCTTGCGCATTCCTAACATCGTCTGGATCACCCTGCCCGCCTTCTCCCGATCAGGGCCTGACTGCAGTCGCCCGAGTGCCGTGGGGATGATCTGCCACGAGAGTCCGTACTTATCTTTGAGCCAGCCGCACTGCGACTCTTCGCCGCCGTCTGCGGTGAGGGCATCCCACAGCACGTCGACCTCCTCCTGGGTGTCGACCGATACGAAGAGCGAGATCGCCTCCGTGAACGCGAAGTTCGGTCCACCGTTGAGTGCCATGATGCGCTGCCCCGCAAGCTCGAAGGTCGCGAAGAACAGCGTCCCATCGGGGCCACGGCTCTCGTCGATCGTCACCGCATCGGGGAACAACCTCGAGTAGAAGGCGATGGCCTCGTCAGCGTTGTTGTCGAACCACAGGAAGGGAGTGATGGTCGTCATGTCAGTCAGACTAGGGAATCTCGCCACGCCGCGTGCAACTGCGCAAACCGGCCGGTCCCCGCAATCAACTCACGGGGCGTACCGTCTTCGACGATGATGCCGTGTTCCATGACCAGAACCCGATCCGCAATAGCAACGGTCGACAGCCGGTGCGCGATGATGATCGCCGTGCGGTCGGCGAGCAGAGTTTGCAGGCCCTCCTGCACGAGGCGCTCCGACGGGATATCGAGCGATGCTGTCGCCTCGTCGAGAATAAGCACCACCGGGTCGGCGATGAACGCGCGCGCGAACGAAAGCAACTGACGCTGCCCGGCCGAGACGCGACCGCCACGTTTATTCACATCGGTGTCATAACCGCTTGGTAGCGACTCGATGAACTCATGCGCGCCGACTGCCTTGGCCGCGCGCACGATCTCGTCGCGCGTCGCGTCGGGCTTGCCGAGCGCGATGTTGTCCGCGACGGTCCCCGAGAACAGGTACGCCTCCTGAGTGACCATGACGATCGCACGGCGAAGGTCCTTGGGATGCAGCTTGCGCAAGTCAACCCCGTCAAGCGCAACGGTTCCCGTGGTGGGGTCGTAGAAGCGCGAAATGAGCTTGGCGAGGGTGGACTTGCCCGCTCCCGTCGACCCGACGAGGGCGATGGTCTGACCGGCCGGGATCTCCAGCTCGAAGGTGGGAAGGATCACCCGATCCGTCTTGTACGCGAACTCGACGTCGGTGAAGCTCACGCGTCCACTTGCTTTGCGAAGGTCGATGGGTCGGGTGGGGTCCGCCACGCTCGGCTTCTCCTCCAGCACGCCAGAAATCTTCTCGAGTGCCGCGGCCGCGGACTGGTACGAATTGTAGAACATCGCCATCTCCTGCGCGGGCGCAAAGAACTGCCTCGAATACAGCAGTGCCGCGAGCAGTGCACCGATCTCAAGCCCTCCAGAGGCGACGCGCAATCCGCCCACCAACAGGATGACCGAGAGCGCGAGGTTGCCGATGAACACGAGGCCCGGGTCGAAGATGCCGAACAACTGGATGACCTTGAAGTTGGTGACCCGATAGTTCTCAACGAGCCCACCGAACTCGGTCTCGTTTCGCTTCTCTTTACGGAAAGCCTTGACTGCCCGGATGCCCGTCATGGTCTCGACAAACTGCACGATGAGCCGCGCGGACGCCGTGCGGGTGTCGCGGAAGTACATCTGCGATTTGATCTGGAACCAGCGCGTGAGCACCGCGAGCGGCACGAGCGACCCGAGAAGCACGAGGCCACTCACCCAGTCGAGCGAGAACAACGCGATGGCGATGAACAGCATGTACAGGGCGCCCTGAACGAGCTGGTTGATCCCCGAATCAAGGAGCTCGCGAATCGCGTCGAGGTCGCTCGTTTGGCGCGCGATGATCCTGCCGGAGGTATAACTCTCATGAAAGTCGAGCGACAGGTGCTGCGTGTGCAGGAACACCCGTTTGCGCAGGTCGAACAGGATCGCCTGACTCACGCGGGCCGTCAGCACGGTGTACCACGCAATGAGAGTCGCACCGATCACCCCGGTCACGAGGTAGCCAACTACCGTGAGCCAGAGTGGCATCCAGTCCTGCTTGAGCGCCGCGGGTAGTCCCCTATCGATACCGAATGCAATGAATGCGGGACCGGCCACTTGGGCAGCCGTGCTCACGACCACCACCGCCATGGTGAGGACGACCTTCGAGCGAACCGGGCGGATCAATGAGCCGAGTAATCTCAGCGAGCGACGCCGGATCTGGCGGCTCTCCTGCTTCGAGTAGTCGTTGCGCTCTTCCCCCTCCACGCCCGTGACACTCATGACGTCACCTCCGCTCGCTCGCGCTCTTGTTCGTCCTCGAGACTCGAGATGACGAACCGGTAATGCTCGCTCGTCGCGAGCAGGTCCGAATGCTTGCCCACGGCGGTGATCTTGCCGTTCTCGAGCAGCGCTACCCGATCAGCGAGCATGACCGTGGACGGTCGGTGAGCGACGATGAGTGCCGTTGTCGACGCGAGCACTCTGCGGAGGGCAGCTTCGACGAGCGCCTCAGTGTCGACGTCGAGTGCCGACAAGGGGTCGTCGAGCACGAGCACCGACGGTCGGGCCGCAACAGCGCGAGCGAGGGCGAGGCGCTGGCGCTGTCCGCCGGAGAGCGACAGGCCCTCCTCGCCCACTCGTGTGTCGAGTCCGTCGGGCAACTCGTAGACGAACGACGCCTGGGCGATCTCCAGTGCTTCCGCGAGGTCGTCCTCCGTGGCATCCGGTCGACCGAGGAGTACGTTGTCACGCACGCTCGCCGAGAACAGAGTCGCGTCTTCGAACGCCATGGCGAGCAGCGAGCGCAGTTCGACAAGCCTGAGGTCGCGGATGTCGACCCCGTCGACCGAGATCGCTCCACCCGTCACGTCGTACAGGCGGGTCGTGAGAGCTGTCACCGTCGATTTTCCCGACCCGGTGAGCCCCACGAGCGCCATGGTCTCTCCCGGCTCGATTGCGAGGTCGACCCCGTTAATGAGATCCGGCACGTTTTCGGGTGAGTCCTGATAGCGGAAGTGCACGTCGTCGAATACGAGGCGGCCCTTCGGGTCTGTGACTGTCTTGGGGTCCTCGGGGTCGACGATGGTGTTCTCAGAATCCATGACCTCGAAGAAGCGGTCGGCCGCGGTGCGCGTGTCGAAGGTCATCGACAGCAAGAACCCGATCGACTCCACCGGCCAGCGCAACACTGTCGCAGTAGCGAAGAATGCGACGAGCTCGCCAACCGTGAGCTGACCCCCCACCGCAAGCCACACGCCACCCAGGAGGCACAGCGCGAAGGTCACATCGGGCACGAGAAGCAGCCACAGCCAGATACCCGCAATCGCTCGAGCCTTCTCGATCTCGGTTCCACGCAATTCCTCGGCCCGAGTTGCGAAGTTCTCGAGCGCATGCTTCCCGCGGCCGAACGCCTTGAGCACCCGGATGCCGTGGACCGATTCCTCCACGGCGGTGGCGAGGTCACCCGCTTGGTCCTGGCTGCGCCGCGCGACAACCGAGTACTTGTTCTCGAACAGGTAGCCGTAAATCCACAACGGGATCGAGAGCACCATGAACAGCACCCCGAGTATCCACGAGATGTTCACCAAAAAAACGAACCCGATCACGATCGTCACGACGTTGACGACGAGCAACACCAGACCGAACGAAATCCACCGCCGGATCAGGTTGAGGTCGCTGACGGCGCGAGACAGGAGCTGGCCGCTGGGCCAGCTGTCATGGAACCCGACCGGCAGGTTCTGAAGCTTCTCGTACAGGGCGTTGCGCAACCGAGCTTCGATGTGAGTGCCTGGCGTCAGCACGAAGGAACGACGCAGGAACACCATCACGGCTTCAACCGCGCCAAGACCCAGCACGAGGGCAAAAGCCGGGAAGATCTGGGCGGAGTCACCAGACCGCAGCGGCCCGTCGACGAGCGACCGCAGCACCTGTGGGATCAGGAGCGCGACGACGCCTGCCGCGAGGGCGGCGACCATCCCCAAATAGATGCGGGGCATGGCGGGTCTGGCATAGGGGTAAAGGCGGCGGATAGCCGCGAAGGTACCGAGCGACTTGCTCTTACCTGGTTTGGCCGTGGAAAACGACATTGAGGATTCCTTGTGGGAGCGCGACGTCGAGACGCGTCACTGTGTGAACGAAGTGGGGCTGGCGAGGGTACGCCGTCGAGGGGCGGTTCGGGGGGCGAAACTGCCCTAGGTAAGCCGGATTCGCGGGAACCGCAGCGCACCGACGACAGTGCCCGTGGTCGCGATCCTGCGCGCCGTGGCGTTCTCTGTCTCTGTCATGATGCCCTCCCGTGGTCGTGGTGCGTGCGGGCCGATCGGCGCGGCGCAGCCCTCCAGAATAGGACTTGGGTCGAGCCTTCCACAAGGAGAGATCTCGACAAGCTCGGTGTGTCTAGCGCAGGCGGACCGAGAGGCAGGTGACGCAGCCCTCAAGCTTCTCGAACTCGCTTACATCGACGGAGACGACGCGGTAGCCCAGACTCTCCACGAGCGCGATCGACTTCGGCACGGATGTCGCCATGAGCACGGCATCGTCGGAGAGCACCACCACAGCCGCGCCCGGTTCCGGCAGCGCGAGGAAGCGCCCGAACAACTGCGGGTTGTCGACGTGCTTGGCGAAGCCCACCACGGTGCCATCCGGTAACGCGGTCACGGCACTCTTGAGGTGCAACACCTTTGTGACAGGAACCGGTACGACCGTGTAACCGAGGGGGGCGATGATGTCCCGCAATTGCGCGATTCCCTCACCATTGGTGCGACCACCACGACCGACGTAGACGGTCATCCCGACCTTGAGCACATCGCCACCATCGAGAGTGCCAGGCAGTTCGATCTCGCGCACGGCATAGCCGAGGCGGCGTGCGAGCGGGCGCAGGGCATCCGTCTCCCCGCGTCGACTCTCGGCGCCCGGGCTCGTCACGACGGCCGTCCCGCCGAAGATCACCACGGCGTCTTCGACGAACACGGAGTCGGGGTGGTCGTCGCTCGAAGGCACCTCAACCAGTTCATATCCTTCGGCCGCGAGTGTTTCGACGTAGTTCTCCCACTGGGTGTCCGCGAGCTCATCGTCGACGGCAACTCGGTCGATGTGGGTGATCTGGCCTTCCGAAAGCCGTGAGGACGGCATGCGGACGAGCACCTTCGGTCGACCGGGCATGGATGCCACTGCCCGCCACACACACGGACCAACGAGCGCCGCAGCAATCGTGCCCAGCACAAGGAAGGGCAGGTTCGTGGCGATCAGGCTCGCCATCACGAAGCCGAGAGCATCGGCAGTCCATGCGGTGGTCGTCACGATGGCGTAGGTGGTTCCCGCTACCGCCGCGAGCACCGCCACGACGAGACCGGTCAGTGCCGCGATGGGCCAACGACGCAGCAGCCCAACGCCAGCCGCGAGCGAGGCGAGTACGAACAGTGAAAGGCTGGTCGCCGTGAAGTAGTCGCTGATCGCCGGGAGGTTATCTGACGAGGCTCCGTTCACTGTGAAAAACAGGAACACGGTCGCCGCGTGCGTGACAGCCGCGATTGCGAACCCCGTGAGTAGTGCCGCGACGATGCGGCGTCCGAGGGGCAGGGGGCGAGTGAGTGCGCGCGCGGTCATCCTCACAACTTACTGCGCCGAACCTCGGCGGAGCCTGTCAGTGGAAGAAGTGACGCTGACCCGTGAAATACATCGTGACGCCGGCAAGTCTCGCAGCGGCGATGACCTCATCATCGCGGATCGATCCACCGGGCTGCACTATCGCCCGCACCCCTGCCGCGATCAAAATCTCGGCCCCGTCGGCGAACGGGAAGAACGCGTCGCTCGCCGCGACCGACCCCTTGGCCCGATCGCCAGCGCGCGTGACGGCGAGCTGGCACGAGTCGACTCGGTTGACCTGCCCCATCCCGACGCCGACAGACGCTCCGTCATGTGCGAGCAGGATGGCGTTCGACTTGACCGACCGCACAGCACGCCAGGCAAACTCGAGGTCGGCACGCATCGCCGGGTCCGCTTCCGGGCCCGCCTCTAGCGTCCAGGCATCCGAGGTGAAGTCGTCGTACGTGTCTGGAGCCTGAATGAGCGCGCCGCCCGAGATCTGGCGGAACTCCTCACTGGCACGGTGATACCCCTCAGGGAGCCGCAACAGTCGCAGGTTTTTCTTGGCCTGAAGGATCGGCAGGGCATCATCGTCGAAGCCTGGTGCGACAACGACTTCGGTGAAGATGTCTTTGATCGACTCGGCTGCGGCGCGCGAGATCGACCGATTCGCCGCAATGACGCCACCGTAGGCAGATACCGGATCGCATGCGTGCGCCCGGGCGTGCGCCGAAGCGATGGCGTCGCCAGAGCCGCGCGCCACGGCGATCCCGCACGGATTCGCATGCTTGATGATCGCTACCGCAGGCTCGTCGAAGTCGTACGCGGCACGCAAAGCCGCATCCGCATCGACGTAGTTGTTGTACGACATCTCCTTGCCACCGAGTTGGGTGGCCTGCGCAATGCCGGCGCCGTCAGATTCGACGTATAGCGCGGCCGGCTGATGGGAGTTCTCGCCGTAACGCAGGGTCTGCTTGAGGGTGATCTCGTAGCTACGGGTACTCGCGCCCTCGTCCTCGCTCGCACGCTCACTCGACTCTGGCGTCGCAGAAGCGCTGGCGCGCTTCCCCAAGCTCCAACGCGCGAACCATGCGGCGACCGCTGCATCATAGGCCGCTGTGTGGGCGAAGGCCTCCCCGGCGAGACGCTGGCGCTGAGCGAGCGTGGTGCCCCCGAGTGCAAGCGCTTTGACCACCTGCGGGTAGCTGTCGGGGCTCGTGACGATCGCGACGTTCGCGTGGTTCTTCGCGGACGCACGCACCAGGGCAGGTCCGCCAATGTCGATCTGCTCGATAACCTCATGCACGGGCGCGCCGGATGCCACGGTCGCTACGAACGGGTACAGGTTCGAGATCACGAGCTGAAACGGCTCGATTCCCATCTCGGCGAGCTCCGCTTCGTGCGACTCGAGTCGCAGGTCGGCGAGAAGCCCTGCGTGAATAGCGGGGTGAAGGGTTCGCACGCGCCCGTCGAGCGACTCGGGGTATCCAGTGACTGCCGCGACCTCGGTCACTGCGAGGCCGGCCGCGGCAATCGTGCTTGCCGTTGAACCCGTCGATACGATCTCGACCCCGGCCCCGACAAGAGCCGTGGCGAGTTCAACGAGACCGGTCTTGTCACTGACCGACACAAGCGCGCGTCTGATCGGGACGACGTCCCGCTCGCGGTAGTCGGCAATGTCGTGGGTGGGCCCGGCCATTTAGATGTCCTTCAAGGTGATGTGGGAGTTGGCGATGTCGAGCACCGCCTGGATGACAAGGCGGCGCTCGACGGGCTTGATGCGCTCGTGCAAGGTTGCCTCGGTATCGCCAGGCTTCACGGGTACCCGCTCTTGCGAAATGATCGGCCCGCTGTCCACACCATTGTCGACCACGATGACACTTGCGCCGGTCTCGGCAACTCCCGCCTCGATCGCGTCCCGCACAGCGTGGGCACCCGGAAACTCGGGCAAATAGGCGGGGTGGGTGTTGATGAGGTTGGGAGCCAGAGCGGCGACAAAAGTAGGGGGCAGGAGCTTCATGAAGCCGCTCAACACAACGAGATCTGGGTTCCAGGCGAGCACCTGAGTCAGGAGTTCGTCGGCCCACGCGTCACGATCTGCGAAATTCGACATGGCCACGGAGAAAGTCGGGACGCCGTACTCCTCGGCGTGGATGAGTCCATCTGCCGGACGATCCGCTCCCACCGCGACAACTCGCGCAGGAAACTCCGCGTCCTGCGACGCCTCCAGTAGCGCGCGGAGGTTCGACCCGCCGCCCGAGATCAGGACCACGAGTGAGAGCACCCGAACAGCCTAGCGCTGGGGCCGACGTAGGCTCGCGAACAGTCCGATCAGAGACGACAGGAAGAGCTCGAGAGCACCCCAGCCGCCCACCGCCCACGGATTCGGTCCGACTTCAGCCAATCGACCCGGTCCGGCGGCGCCGCCGGAGATCCACGCGAGCAGTCCGAGAAGCACTCCGGCGACGAACCCCAGCAGCAGCGCGACGAGGACGAGCTCGCGCCGCTCGAGGCTGCGGCGCGCAGTCGGGCCCAGAATCGCCCCGACCAGAAAGCCGACGACCACGGGAACCAGGAGGCCCACAAATCCGAAGGCGAGTTGGCCCTGCGGCAACGCCCCCAGCAGCGGGATGGCGGGAACGGGACCGAGCTGCGTCGCGAGCGGGCTCACGGCCGAACCGGTGCCGAGAGCAAATCCCGGGCCCACCAGCCAACTCGCCGTCCAGATGACGATGTTCGGCAGAAACGCGAGTTGGCCGAGCGTTATCGCGATACCGCCGAGAACCTCGGTGTGCAGGCTCTCGTAGAGGGAGATGATGCGGGCATACGAAAACCCGATGGCACCCGCGGTCACGAGCGACGCGAGGAGCACGACGCCCGCGACAGCGCCTACGGCACCCCGCATCCCGGTGGTGAGAATCGTGCGAGTGGTGATAGTTCGGTCGCCCAGCCAGTCCCGCACCGGGGTTGCCACCGGTGACGCCTGTCGACGAGCCCGGCGCAGACCGATGAGTGCACCCACCGCGAACATGATCGTCGGCAGAAGCGTGCCCTGCACGAGCGACGGTCGTGCGAACACGTGAAGTGCCGAGAAGGTGACCGCGAACGACACGAGGCCGAAGGTGAACAGGGAGACGATCAGGCCGAGGAGCCGATACCGTGTCTCTGCCACCCGACGACCCGCCCGGATGCCCAACAAAGCTGTCACCAGTGCAAACCCGAGGGCTGCGATCGTGAGCGTGATCGGGGTTCCCGCCCCTGCGAATCCCAGGGCTGCTGCGGTAGCCGGGTCGAGTGTCATCGTGATATCGACGCCGTGGCCGAGCAGCCACATGTCGACTGCAGCCCGCCAAAACACTGTCCAGTCGATGGCGAGCCCGTAGTGGATGCCCCACAACAGCGTGAGCGGCAAGAGCGGTATGGCAATGCCGATTGCTGCAACGAGGATCGCCTCGAACGCTGCGAAGAGCACGGTGAGCTGTCTGTTCATCCGGGAAAAGCCCGTCAGCAGTTCGGATCGGATGCGGGCGCGACACCCTCGAGCAGGAAGGCGTCTACTGCCGAGTCGACGCAGGTGTCACTCTTGTTGTAGCCGGTATGACCGTCGCCGTTGCGCGTGATGAGGGCGGCGCTTGACAGCTCTGTGACGAGCGCCTGCGCCCAGACATAGGGAGTCGCCGGATCGCGCGTCGATCCGACGATGAGGATCGTTGGCGCGCCGTCCGCGCTCCACGAGGTGGGTAGCGTCGCGGGAGGAACCGCCCACTGTGCGCACGCCTCGGCCACGCGCGCGTAGTCAGCGCGGGCGTAGAACGCTCCCACGATCGGAGCCGCGGCCGCGATGTCAGTGAGGTGTTCCTGCACCGAGACCGAATCTCCCACAAGCCCGCCATCAGCGCAGGAGACAGCCGTGTAAACGTCGATCCCGTTGCCATAGCTTCCGTCGCCGTATCGTCCCCATCCCGAATCCGCGGCGGCGAACGCTGGCTCGGGGTCCCCGACCTGCACTGCGGACAGGAGTGTTGAGAGTGCCTCCCAGTAGGCGGGCGCGAACAATTCAAACGCGATCGCTACGCCGAGCGTGGCGCTGTCTAGCACTCGACCATCGTTGGCCACGAGAGCCGAGTCGTCGGTACCTGCGATCAGCTCCCGCGCTTGGGTCGCGGCTTCGTCGAGAGTGCCCGTGAACGGGCATCCGTCGTTCTGAAGGCAGGTCTCGAGGTAGGAACGGAAGGCGAGGTCGTAGCCGACCATCTGCCCTTTGAAGAGTTCGAATCCGACAAGAGTCGGGTCGTACGGTCCGTCGAGCACCATCGCGCCCACGTTCTGCGGGAAGAGCTGGGCGTACACGGTGCCGAGGAACGACCCATACGAGTAGCCGACGTAGTTGAGCTTGTCTGAGTCGAGAACAGCGCGAATCAAGTCCATGTCGCGGGCGTTGCTCGCAGTATCCATGTGCGCGAGCAACTCGCCGGTGTTGGCCTCGCACGCATCGGCGTAGGCCTTCTCTTTCACTGCCAGTTCATCGAGCCACTGGCTCGAACCGTCGTCGGTGCCGTCATAGAACAACTCGTCGTTCTGCCGCCCATCCGTGAAACAGGTCACCCGCGAAGAACGGCCAACGCCGCGGGGGTCCCATCCGATGACGTCGTAGTCGGCCTTTGCTGCTGGCGTTACCGCGTACCCGTAGGCAACGAAATCAAAACCGGATGCCCCTGGGCCACCGGGATTCGTCAGCAATGAGCCCTTCGTGGTGTTCGTCGACTCCTGCCGGATCACCGCCAGCTGGATCCGATCGCTATCCGGGTTGGACCAGTCGACCGGTGCACTAACCGTTGTGCAGTCGAACCCAGGGTTGTCCGTGCACGGGTTCCAGAATGCTTGCTGCTCGTAGATGGCCTCGAATCCGGCGGGCGCACCCGACTGGTGCGACGACGCCGGCGCGCTCGCACATCCCGACAGTAGGGCTACGGCCGCGACTGCCGCGAGGAGTCGGGAAACCCTAGGCATGGGAGCACGTTACCGGAGCAAGGTAACGATCAACACATCGGGTCGGCAGCGGGTACCGTGCCGTTGACGAAGTAGGCGTCTACGAGATCGTCGATGCACGAGACCCCCTGGTTGTACACGGTGTGACCCTCGCCCGTGTGAGTGATGAGCACGCCGCTCGAGAGTTGCCGGGCGAGAGACACCGACGAGGCGTACGGGGTAGCCGGGTCGTTCGTGGTTCCGATCACGAGAATCGGGCCAGCGCCCACTGCCTCGAAAGTCGTGGGCAGGTCGACCCCCCGCGGATATGGCCAGTGGGTGCACGCCGTGTCGAGCACCGCGAAGTCGTCGTAGGTCGCGTACTTGCCGAGGATCGGGGCTGCCGCATCGATCTCGGCGATCCGGTCGAGAGTCGACTGGGGGTCGCTCGCGAAATCCCCATCGGCACAGGTTGCCGCGATGTAGACGTCGTTCGCGTTCGACTCATAGGTGCCGTTCGAACTGCGCTGGTTGTAGTCGTCTGCACTCTTGAAGGTGAGGGCCGGATTGCCACCCCGGAGGTCGGCGAACATGTTGCTCAGGTCCACCCAGAACGATTGAGAGTACAGGTTCTCGATGATCGCGGTCGCGAGAGTTGCGGAGTCGAGAACGCGGCCGTCAGCGTTCACGAGCTTCAGCCCATCGACGGTGTCCAAAGCGGAGCGGACCTGAGCGAGTGCACTGTCCACGCTCCCGCTGAAAGGGCAACCGCTGCGGGAGAGGCAGTCCTCCATGTACGCGCGCAGGCCGCTATCGAAGCCCACCATCTGGAACTTGAGCGACTCGAAGTCGGTCTGCAGCGGGTCGACCGCGCCATCGAGCACGAAGCGCCCGACGTTCTGCGGGAACAGTTCGGCGTACACCGAACCAAAGTACGTGCCGTAGGAATAGCCGAGATAGTTGAGTTTCTTGTCGCCCAAAAGTGCCCGCAGCATATCCATGTCTTTGGCGTTGCTCGCCGCGTCGAGGTTGCCGAGCAGTTCGCCAGTGTTCTTCTCACACGCCGCGGCGAAGCTCTCCATCTCGACCGTCAACTCGTCGATCCAGCCCTGGGTGTCATAGGGACTGTCGAAGGTGCCGTAGAGCTGGTCGTCCTTCGCTTTGTCGTCGGTGAAACACGTCACGCCCGTCGACCGGCCGACCCCTCTCGGGTCCCAACCCACGATGTCGAAAGCGTCCACCACCGCCGGCCCGGCGACCGAGTCGCCCGAGTAGTAGACGAAGTCCCAGCCGGAGCCGCCCGGCCCGCCCGGGTTGAGCAGCATCGAGCCCTGCTTAGTCCCCGTAGCGAGATGCTTCACGAGTGCGAGATCGATCGCTCCGTCGGCCGGCGAATTCCAGTCGATGGGCGCCTTCGCCGTCGCACACTCTTGACCCTTGCCGCAGCTCTTCCACGTCAAGGTTTGCGCGTAGAACCCGTCGCTGGTCGTTGCCGGCGGGTCACTCGGGCGCAACGAGGTCGGGAGCAACTGGCATCCGGCCAGTACCACCATGGCGACGGCCGTCATGGCCACGAGCAGGGGCAGACGACGTATCACCCTAGAAGACTAGAGCGCTGCGAGCACCTCGCGCATGAGCGCCGCGGCCTCGCTCGGCGTCTTGCCGACCTTGACCCCGGCAGCTTCGAGGGCTTCCTTCTTGCCCTGCGCGGTACCTGCGCCCGCCGAAACGATCGCGCCGGCGTGGCCCATCGTCTTTCCTTCGGGAGCCGTGAACCCCGCGACATACCCGACGACCGGCTTCGTGACGTACTCGCGGATGAAGTCGGCTGCACGCTCTTCGGCGTCGCCGCCGATCTCGCCGATCATGACGATCGCAGCGGTCTCGGGGTCGTCTTGGAAAGCGCGTAGGGCGTCGATGTGAGTGGTACCGATGATGGGGTCTCCACCAATGCCAATGGCCGTGGAGAAGCCGAGGTCCCGCAGCTCGTACATCATTTGGTACGTCAGGGTGCCGGACTTCGAGACCAAGCCGATCGGACCCTTACCGGTGATGGTCGCGGGGGTGATGCCAACGAGTGACTCGCCAGGGGTGATGATGCCGGGGCAGTTCGGGCCGATGATCCGCGTCTTGCCGCCCTTGGCCTTGGCGAGCGCCCAGAACTCGGCGGAATCCTGCACGGGGATGCCCTCGGTGATGACCACGACGAGCGGGATCTCGGCCTCGATCGCCTCAACGACGGCGTCCTTCGCGAAGGCCGGGGGAACGAACACGATCGAGACGTCGGCTGCCGTGGCATCCATCGCCTCTTTTACCGTGCCGAAGACGGGCAACTCGATGCCGCCGTCGTGGCTGACGGTCGTGCCCGCCTTGCGTGCGTTGACGCCACCGACGACCTGGGTGCCCGCCTTCAGCATGAGGGCCGTGTGCTTGGTGCCTTCGCCGCCGGTGATGCCCTGGACGATGACCTTGGAATCCTTGTTGAGGAAGATCGACATTGTTGGTTCCCTTTACGCGTTCGCGAGCTCGGCGGCCTTGTCGGCGCCTTCGTCCATGGTGTCCGCCAGCGTGACCAGCGGGTTGTTAGCGTCGCGCAGGATGGCACGGCCCTCATCGACCTTGTTGCCGTCGAGACGCACGACGAGAGGCTTTGTTGCGGTGGCGCCGAGCATCTCGAGTGCCTTGACGATGCCGTTGGCGACAGCGTCGCACGCGGTGATTCCGCCGAACACGTTGACGAAGACGCTCTTGACCTGCGGGTCACCCAAGATGACGTCGAGGCCGGCAGCCATGACCTCGGCCGAGGCGCCACCCCCGATGTCGAGGAAGTTGGCGGGTTTGACGTTCCCGTGACGTTCGCCCGCGTAGCTCACGACGTCAAGTGTCGACATGACCAGACCAGCGCCGTTGCCGATGACCCCGACCTGACCGTCAAGCTTGACGTAGTTGAGGTCGCTGGCCTTGGCCTTGGCCTCGAGCGGGTCCGCAGCGGCCGCATCTTCGAGTGCTTCGTGGTTCGGGTGGCGGAACCCGGCGTTCTCATCGAGCGACACCTTGCCGTCGAGCGCAAGAATCTGGCCGTCTTCGGTGAGCACGAGCGGGTTGACCTCGACGAGCGTCGCGTCCTCCCCCGCATAGACCTCGTACAAGGTCACGATCACGGGGGCGACCTTGTCGACCAGTTCGGGCGGGAAGTGCCCGGCGATGGCGATCTCGGTGGCCTTGGCGAGGTCGACACCGGCGATCGGGTCGACTTCGATCTTCGCGAGAGCATCGGGACGCTCGACAGCGAGTTCCTCGATCTCCATGCCTCCCTCGACGCTGCAGAGCGAGAGGTAGGAGCGATTGGCCCGGTCGAGCAGCACCGAGAAGTAGAACTCCTGAGCGATCTTCGCGCCGGCCGTGACCATGACCCGATTTACCGGAAGTCCCTTGATCGTGAGCCCGAGGATTGCCTCAGCCGCGGTCGCGGCGTCATCGGCGTTGTGTACGACCTTGACGCCGCCCGCCTTACCTCGACCCCCGGCCTTCACCTGCGCCTTAACGACGACGGTGCCGCCGATCTTCGCGGCCGCGGCCCTCGCTTCTTCCGGGGTGTCGGCGATGATGCCGGCAAGTACAGGCACTCCGTAGGATTCGAAAAGGTCCCGAGCCTGGTACTCGAAAAGATCCACGTAACTCTCGCAATCGCGCGTCGGTTTAGCTGTTTAATGGGGCCCGGTCGCCCGCCGAATAGCTCGACGTCAAGACACTTTGGCCTACGAGAACTCTACCCGCTCAGCCTGAACGCTTCGTTCGTGAGCCCCATCGCTGGCTCGAAACTTCCTACATTCTTTCGTTTCGCCTCCCTACACTTGAGGCACGAACGCCCGGCAACAGAAGGATCGAGTTTTGGCCGACATCCGACGCATCTCTCTCGCCCGACACCTTCGGTCAATGCCGACAATGCACGTAGTGCACCTCAGGCGCGGCAAGGTCGCTCACGAGGGTGTCGGCATTGCGTTCTACTTTCGCGCACTGAACGCTGCCATCAGCGAGGTTCCGACCGCCGAAACCGAGCTTCCGGCAATCTTCCACGCGCGCACCGCCGACTTCCAGGATGTCAGTGTGCAGGTCACCGTCACCTACCGGTTCGACGAGCCGGGGGTGACCGCTCGGCGTCTCAACTTCGCCATCGACCCGTACACCGGTCAGTGGCTCTCCGATCCGCTGGAGAAGGTAGCTGCCAGAATCACGGAGCTCGGTCAGCAATACGCGGTTGAGCACATCGCCGCCAGCGGGCTCGTCGAACTTCTGTCGCGTGGCATCCCGACCGTGCGCAAGGCGATGGTCGACGGGCTCGCCCAAGACCCTCGCCTCGCCGAGACATCCATCGTCGTCATCGGAGTGCGGGTCGTCTCGATCCGCCCCGTCGCCGACCTCGAGAAGGCTCTGGAGACTCCCCTGCGCGAGCAGGTACAGCAGGATGCCGACAAGGCGACCTACGAACGTCGCGCCACCGCGGTCGAACGGGAGCGCACGATCGCTGAGAACGAGTTGCAGTCCAAGATCGAGCTCGCCAAGCGTGAGGAGCTTCTCGTCAAGCAGGAGGGTGCGAACGCACAGAAGCGCGCCACCGAAGCCGCCGCCGTCAAGAAGGTCGAGACGACCGCTCGAGCCGAGAGCACGCGGATGCTCGGAATCGCGACCGCCGACGCCGAGGCCGCCCGGCTCGCCGCCTTCGCCGATGCTGATCCGACGCTACTGCTCGCGATGGCCGCACAAGGCTTGGCGCAGAACTTACCTCCGATCGGCACGCTCAACCTGACCCCGGACGTGATTTCGCAGGCACTGTCTCGGCTCGGTAGCACTCCGGCGCCTTCGGCGGCCGGAGCCGCGGCATCCGGGGAGGCTCCGAAAGAGCCAAAGCCCCAGCAGGGTTAGTCCGTGACGCTCGCACCGCGGATCGTGCTCGTTCACCGACGCACGGAGTACGCGGAGTTGCTCGATCGCCACGCCACGCGTGGGCAGGCCGAGTTCTTTCTTTCGTCGCGAGGGCGCAGCATCACCGAGGTCAAGCAGCGCCATGACGAGCTTGAGGCGAGTCTTGCGCTCGTCTCTCGCTCTCTTCCCGAAGACACGCGGCAGGCTCGGGTCGAGCGATCCGACCTCGACCGCTACGCATTCGCGCCGGAAGACATCGTCGTCATCGTCGGCCAGGACGGCCTCGTCGCCAACGTCGCGAAATACCTCACCGGGCAACCCGTAATCGGGATCGATCCTGAACCGGGCCGCAACGCCGGAGTGCTCGTCACCCACGCGGCCTCGGACGCCGCGGACTTGATCGCTGCGACCATCGCGGCTCGAGCCGTCGTCCATCCCCGCAGCATGGTTCGCGCAACGCTCGACGACGGCCAGACTCTCGTGGCCCTCAATGAGTTGTACTTCGGTGATGAAGGACATCAGTCGTCACGCTATGTCGTCACGGTACCCGGCGGTGACACCGAGCGTCAGTCGTCGTCGGGAGTAATTGTCGCCACCGGCACCGGCAGCACGGGATGGGCAGCGTCGATCGCGACGGATCGCGCGCTCGAGAGCATCCTGCCGCCCGCTGACTCGGAGGTCTTGAGCTGGTACATCCGCGAGGCGTGGCCCTCCCGCTCCACTGGTCGCACTCTCACCTCCGGTCTGCTGGCTAGCGGCGATCAGCTTCAGTTCGTCGTCGAGTCGGACTCCTTGGTTACCTTCGGCGACGGCATCGAAGGTGACTACCTGGCGGTCGGGTGGGGACAGCGCCTCACTGTCGAGCTAAGCGACCGTCGACTGAATCTCGTGCAGTGACATGGTGCTGCGGATCACGGATGTCTCGGCCGATGCCATCCTGCTGGCGGGGGGCGCACGGGCAATCCTGCTGCAACTCGCGAATCCCGGCGTTGGGCACGGCGTTGCCGAGCACAGTGACTTCGTGGATCGCCCCCTCGACCGGCTCCACGGTACGCTCACCTATTTGTACGTGACCGTGTACGGCAGTCCCGACGAGGCGCGGTCCGTCGCACGCGCAGTTGGGCAAGCACACCGACCGGTCACGGGAGCGTCCGATCCTGAGCTACAACTGTGGGTCGCGGCGACCCTGTATGACACGGCGATGCAGGTGCGTGAACTCGTCTACGGTCCCCTCTCCGCTGAGGACGGCCAATCCCTGTTGTCGGACTACGCGATGGTCGGCACCGCGCTCGGCGTTCCGCGGTCGAGCTGGCCCGTTGACCGCGCGGCGTTCGCTGCCTACTGGAGCTCGGAGGCACTGGCGGTGGACGACATCGCACGCGGGATGGCGTCGGCGCTGCTGCATCCAACGAATGTGCCGTGGTGGATGCGCGTGCTCATGCCGACCGTTCGAGTCATCACCGCAGGACTACTCCCGCCCGAGCTTCGTGCCGCCTACGGCCTTGAGTTCAACGAAAGGAGATTCCAACGGCTCGTGCGTACGGCTCGGATCGTCTATCCACGCCTGCCCCGCCTCATCCGCCACGCACCGATGCGGCGATACCTCCGCGCCTTCCGTGCCCGCGAGTTACCCTAGGCCCGAAATAGCGTGGTGCCGCTCTCGATGTCGGCGGTGACAAGAGTCGCGCGCACCGACTCGCCGGGGATCACCGCACCCTCGATGGCCGCAGTCACCACCGGGTCGGTCAGCTGGATGACGCCGCCCGACTCTTTCGCCGAAATGACGACGGCGTCGAATTGCTGCCCCACTCGATGTGAGAGCAGCGCCGCCTCAATCGCGTCGACCGACGCGTGTTCGAGCCGGGATGCCACCCCGTCGGACCTTCCCATGATCTTCGGCAGTGTCGGGAGGGCTTCCCGCACCCAGTCCGGCACCGGTCGCCCCGCGACGAGCGCCTCACACGTCACCAGCACGAACCTGTCCACAAGCCGACGCAGCGGTGCCGTCGCGTGCGCGTACGGGGCGGCAACGGCTGCCTGCGTCGTGTTCTCGGGCAGGGCACCGTCGAACGCGGTATACCCCGCACCACGGAACAAAGACGCTGCCGCATGAATCGCGGCGAGACCGGCCGCGGTCGAACGATCCAGACCGCGCAGGTACTCGCCGTACGGCTGGCCTGCAGGCCACGGGCAGCCTAGAGCCGCGACCTGGGTGCGAAAGTGCTCGATCGTGTCGTCCTGCGGCGGGGGCATAGTACGTAGGATGCCGACTGACCCGTCGAGCATGATGCGAGCCGCTGCCATTCCCGTCATGAGGGAGATCTGAGCGTTCCACTCTTCGACCGGCAGTGGGCTGCGCCGAACCAGTTCGTAGCGGCCATCGATGAACTCGACCTCTTCGTCCGGTCGGTTGAGCGACGCACCTCCGCGCTCGCGCTCGAGTGCCGCCCGCAAGGTGCCGACCTCGTTGAGCAGTTGAAGGGAGAGGTCGGCGGTGCCGTTGTCGAGCTGCGCTTGCACATCCGCGTAGGTGTACTGGTGCTGCGACCGGATGCGCGCACGCTCGAGCGCTGTCGAGATGACGTTCGCGGAGGCATCGAGAGTGAACGCCCACACGTAGGCTCCGCGCACCTCCCCCTCCAACAGTGATGCCGCGTGCTCGCTCATCACGGTGGGGTGCAGCGGGATGCGACCATCCGGTGCATAAAGCGTCTGACCGCGCTCGCGCGCCTCCGCGTCGATCTGTCCGCCCGGACGCACGAAGGCGGGGACATCCGCGATCGCGTACCGCACCAGATACCCGTCTCCCACGCGCTCGAGCTGCATGGCTTGGTCGAGGTCCGTTGAGCCTTCAGGGTCGATAGTGACGAATGGGATTGAGGTGTGATCCAGCTCCGGAAGCGTGACCTCCCGGACGATCACCTCCGCCTCCGCTTCGACGGCGGGCGGGAACGACTGGGGAAGCTCCATGTCCTCCCGAATTTTCCGGAGCGTGGCGGCAAGAATCTCGGTCGGCTTGGGCGCTCGAGGAACGATCACCCGTTCGAGATAGTCATAGATCGAGCTGTTGGCCGCTTCAGAGTTTTTCAATGGGTGCAATCTTGATCAGGAGTCGCTTGCGACCGGCCACGTCGAACTGCACTTCGGCCACCCGTTTGGTTCCCTCACCGGTGACCGCGGTCACGCTGCCATCGCCAAAGTCGGTGTGCCGGATGCGGTCGCCGACCTCGAGCGTCAGGTCTCCGTTGTCGCGCACGAGGCCAGTGACGGCACTCGTCCATTCGGTCTTGGCGCGAGGTGGAGCTGGCGGAAGCTCGTTCGATGAATAGTTGTCGCGCATGCGCGGTGCGCGCGCATTGAGCGCCCGACCACCCGGACGGAATCCACCCCCACCCGACTGCCGCCACTCGATGAGGTCGGCAGGGATCTCGCCAAGGTAGCGGCTCGGCATTGCCACGTTCACCTCGCCGAAGCTCGCGCGGGACGCGGCGAGCGACAGAAACAGACGCTTGCGTGCCCGCGTGATGCCCACGTAGAAGAGGCGCCGCTCTTCGGCAAGGCCACCAGGCTCATTCGACGACATCCGATGCGGCAGCAGGTCTTCTTCGACACCCGTGACGAATACCGAATCGTACTCGAGCCCCTTTGCCGTGTGCAGGGTCATGATCGAGACCGTGCCGTCGCCGTCATCGATTTCGTCGGTCGCCGCAAACAGGGCAACGTTCGTGAGGAAGTCGACGAGGTTGCCCTCGGGCGTGACCGTGCGAAACTCCTTGGTCTGTGAGACGAGTTCTTCGAGATTCTCCGCGCGAGCCTCGTCTTGGGCATCCCCACTGTTCTTCAGCGACGCGAAGTAGCCGGTCTTCGTCAGAATGTCGGTGAGGATGTCATGCGGGGCCGCCGTCGTGGCAACGGCGGTGAGCTCGCCGAGCAACTCGCCAAGGTCGACGATCGCCGCTGTGACTTTCGGTCCGAGACCAAGCTGGCCCGCGTCGACGAGCGCCTCCCGTAGAGGCATACCCATTCGGTCCGCGTGAGCCTGAAGCGCCGCTTCGGTTGCGGGCCCGATACCGCGCTTGGGCACATTCATGATGCGACGCAGCGCGAGGTCGTCGTCCGGATTGGCGACCTGAATGAGATACGCCATCGCATCCTTGATCTCGGCACGCTCGTAGAACTTCGTGCCACCGGGGATGCGATACGGGATCGCCGACCTGATGAAGATCTCTTCGAGCGGTCGCGTCTGAGAATTGGTGCGCACGAACACCGCGATGTCGTTGAGGCTCGAGCCTGCTTTGCGCAACGCATCAACCTCGTCGGCGACGAACTGGGCCTCGTCGTGACCCGAGTACCCGGTGTAGCCGACGATCTTCTGGCCGGCACCGACGGTCGTGAAGAGGTTCTTCGCCTTGCGGTCGAAATTGTTCGAGATGACGGCGTTCGCGGCATCGAGAATGTTCTGGGTCGACCGGTAATTCTGTTCGAGCAAGATCACCTTGGAGTTCGGAAAGTCCCGCTCAAATTCGGTGATGTTGCGGATGTCAGCCCCGCGGAACGCATAGATCGACTGGTCACTGTCACCCACGACCGTGAGCGATGCAGCCGGGATGCCCCCACTCGGGTCGAGCCGGATCCGCGTGTCTTGCGGCACGTTCTGCGGCGCAACCGGCCGCACGAGTTCGCGGATGAGTGAGTACTGCGCATGGTTGGTGTCTTGGTACTCATCGACGAGAACGTGCCGGAAACGACGCTGGTAGAGCGCCGCAACATCCGGAAAGGCCCGAAACAGGTAGACGGTCTCCGCGATGATGTCGTCGAAGTCGAGCGCGTTCGCTCGGCGGAGCGCGGCGCTGTACCGCTTGAAGATCTCGACGAAGCCAGATTCCTTCGGGTCGTCCATGTTCACCGACCGAGCGAATGCGTCGATGTCGGTGAGTTCGTTCTTGAGCTTGGAGATGCGGCTGGAGACCCCGCCGGGCGTGAAGCCCACAGTGTCGGCATCCAAATCTTTGATGATGCGCTTGAGCAGTGCCCGTTGGTCAGCGGTGTCGTAGATCGTGAAACTCTGCTTCATGCCAAAGTGCTCGGCCTGGCGTCGCAGGATGCGCGTGCACGCCGAGTGGAACGTCGAGATCCACATGCCGTCCGTGGCGTCGTCGCCGACCAGGGCGCGAACGCGCTCGCGCATCTCGGCCGCAGCCTTATTCGTGAAGGTGATCGCGAGAATCTGGCTCGGCCACGCCTCCCGGGTCTGAAGCAGTCCCGCGATCCGCCGCGTGAGCACGCTTGTCTTGCCCGACCCTGCACCGGCCACGATGAGCAGCGACTTGCCCCGATACTCCACCGCCTCCCGTTGTTGTGGGTTCAGGTCGGCGAGCAGGGAGTCGTCGATGCGGCCGCCCCGCGTGGGATCGGTGTGGTTGTCGAACGGCTCCAGAACATAGGTCATTGCCCAGCGATTCTACGTGGCGCTACCGACCCCTTCGAGAGCCTCAGTGCGCGAGAGCGTCCAGCACGAGGTCGGGCTGATCAGCGAAGACACCGTCGACCCCTGAGCCCAGGATGAGCAGGAACTCGCCGAGCCAGTCGCCATAGTCACGGGGCGTCGAGCCTCGCCGGAAGTTCGGCGACAAGAACTTGTTCTCGGCACGCAAGGTCCACGTGAAGACCTGGAGCCCGACGGCATGAGCGCGTTGGACGAGGTCCGTCGTGCCGATGGCGTTGCCGTCGGAATCCTTCCGCAACAGCAGGGACTTGTCGACACTCACGCCATCGACGCTGTTCGCGAGGCGTGCAAGTCCCGCCGACGTGAGATGCGCCGAATACGACAGCGCCTTCCGGCCGAAGCGCGCGACAAGATCGGCGGGTGACCCGGATGCCTCGACGAGATAGATGTATCGGGCTGGCACGTTTCGCTGCCGAACCAAGCTCAGTACCGTCTCTTCGAAGGACTCGACAACGAGCCGGGTGGGCGTCGCCCACGCCGCGATTTCGGCAGCGAACAACTCGTCGAGCGGGAGCCCGAGCGACGCGAAGTACGTCGCGTGCTTGATCTCCGCAACCATGCCGAGTTCCCGCCCCAGGCGCTCCGACTGGTCGTCGATGATCCCCAACAAATCCGACAGTCGGAGCACTCCCCACCGGTCACCGAATGTCGCGCTGTCGCCGCGGATGGCCGGAATCCGTTCCCGGGCGTGCAACGTCGCGAGCTGGCTCCACGTGAAGTCTTCGGTGAACCAGCCCGTGAGGGTTCGACCATCGATGACCTTGGTCGTGCGGAGATGCGCGAACTCCGGATGCTCGGCCACATCGGTCGTGCCCGAGACCTCATTCTCGTGCCGCAAGACCAGTACGCCGTCTTTCGTGGCGACGATGTCCGGCTCGACAGCATCGGCACCGAGGGCGAAGGCCAGCTCATAGGCAGAGCGGGTGTGTTCGGGCCGATAACCGCTCGCCCCACGGTGGCCGATCACCATCGGGCGGGAAGGGATTCTCACCCCTCAAGGCTAGGCGGTCGGCATCCCGGTACCATTCGAACATGGCCACGTGCGCGACCTGCTCTGGGGAACTGAGTCCCGAGTGGCGCTTCTGCGTCTTCTGCGGCACGGCCGTCACCCCAACGGCAGTGGACGACGCGGCCGCCGAGGCCCCTGCTCGCGTCAACTCGATTGCGATTATCGCGCTCATCCTCGCGTTCGTTGGCGGTATCCCCGCGATCGCCTTCGGGCACATTGCGCTGGGTCAGATCAAGAAGACGCACGAACGCGGCAGGATCATCGCAATCATCGCCACCGCGCTCGGCTACGCGTGGCTCGCAGTTGGCATCGTGCTCCTCCTGAGATTCGCCAATGGACTCTGACCACCACTGGGTGGAGCCGAGCCGGGCGCTCGAGCTGCGATGGGGTCGCTACAACGACCGCTATCTGGCCGGACTTGTACTCATCGTGGGCGGCGGGCTTCAACTACAAGGCTCGAACACGTGGACCCTCCCGCTCCTGCTCATCGGATCCGTGGCGCACGCCACGGGTTGGGCGATCATGCCTGCCAGCGGATGGCGACGCTTCGTTGCGGTCGTACCGGCATCCGGGCAACTGTGGTTGCTGCTCGCAGGGCCCTTCGCCGTGTGGAGTTTGACGGTTCCCTTCCTGTGCTGGCTGCTGGTGCGGCACCGTCCGCTGCGCAGCTATGTGACCGTTTTGTTTCCGCTCGCCAACGGATTCATCCTTCCCCAGTTCTTCACCGAGTACTCGGACATGCTTCCTGCTCTGGCGATCTCATCCGTCGTGCTCGTCGCGTCGGCGTGGGTGGCGCGAATGCTCGCCGTGAGCCCTGAGCGAACGAAGCCGAAATCCCTGCCATCGCCCAGCCAGTCCCGCTAGTTTTGTAGTACTTCACCGAAAGGCAGAACCTCATGGCGAAATTCGCATTCAGCCGCAACCCAGCGTTCGCGACTACTGCGCAGGGTGGCGTTGCCGCTGCTCAGAACATCTCGAGCCAGCAGCTCGACGAAATCTACAACCGCGCATCTGCACCCGTCGAGGGCGAGGTGATGACTGTCGAAGACACCATCGCGAAGACCGTCGGCGCGTTCGCGTTGCTGCTCGTGGGGGCCGGCGTCGGGTGGATCCTCGCTCCGACCATCCCCTTGCTGTGGATCGGCGCTGCAGTCGTGGGGCTCGTTCTCGGGCTGATCAACGCATTCAAGAAGGAACCGTCTCCCCCGCTGATCCTCAGCTATGCGGCCGTACAAGGCGTGTTCGTTGGTGGAATCTCCGCCTTCTACGAGTCGCTGTTCTCCGGGATCGTCATCCAGGCAGTCATCGCGTCGCTCGTCGTCGTGGGCGTGACGCTCGCGTTGTTCGCGAGCGGGAAGATCCGGGCGTCCAAGCGGGCCACCAAGGTCTTCCTCATCGCGATCGTCGGCTACCTCGTGTTCTCTGTCGTGAACTTCGGCCTCGTCGCGTTCGGCGTCAACAGCGACCCCTACGGCTTGCGCGGCAGCGTCGAGATCTTCGGGATTCCGCTCGGCATCGTGTTGGGTGTCTTCGTCGTGATCCTCGCCGCGTACTCGCTCGTGCTCGACTTCGACTTCATCCAACGCGGCGTGCAGAACAAGGCTCCTCGCAAGTACGGCTGGACCGGCGCCTTCGGCATCATGGCCACCGTCATCTGGCTGTACCTCGAGATCCTGCGGATGCTCGCCATCGCGCGACGCTAGCCGCTGCACCGCGAGTCACGAAGGCCGTCCCTGTGGGGGCGGCCTTCGTCGTCTGTAGGCACGGCGCGTGGGCATTCGGATCTCCCGTCGGCGGGATCAGGCAGCCCGGCTCATAGCGTGCCCGCACCCTACCGCTGAAGGTGATCGCCGTTCTCGCTGTCTTCTCTGAGTTCTGAATCGACACCCCGTGCCGAGCCGGCATGCGACAGCTCGATAGCGAGTCGCTCCGCTATCAATTCCCCGATCGCTTTGTAGGCCTTTGAATTCCAGTCCGCAACAACCTTGTCGGCCGGACTCGTGAGGAGGGGCAGGAACTCGACGCCCGCCTCGCGACACACGTTCTCGGTGATCTGGTTCATCCGACGGGCATGCACATTTACCACCGCATCGACAATGTCGTTCGCAGCGTTCGTCGATCGCAGCGGGGGCATCCCTGTGAATACGGCCACTGCGTTCGGCGCGCTCGCTGTGACCTGCGCCACGACCCGAGCGAAATCACGCTTCCACACTCTCAGCGATACGAGGCGGAATGCCCTATACGTGCCGAGGGTCACGACGACCGCGGCGTACGGCGATAGGTCCGCTCGTTTGAGACCTGCGATCGCGTCGAGTGGCCCTACGGTGAGCCCCACGCGGGCATCGACGTCGGTGCCCCGACCGGTGAGTGCCGTCAGCGCTCGTGCCAGTGCGCCAGCAAGCGCCAGATGGTGAGTCATCACTCCCCACCCGACGGAGATGCCCCCGCCGATCAGGAATACCCGCTGCGGATCGGGACCAAGAGCATGTCCCTCTGGTGCATCACGAGGCAAGGGCACATCGTTCGGATCTAGCAGTCGCGCTCGGGCGAATGACCGCACGAACCACACCAAAATCCAACGAATTGGACCACGCATCAGTCTCACCCCAGCTCGAGACATATTGATCTTTGACACCCGCTAACGGGTGTTGGTCACGTTTCAACGTACCCAAGTACGTCTTAGGTCCGCAACCAGAGGGAACAGATCTCGATTCCGCGCAGAGAAGGGTGGGTGATCTGCTAGCCCGCGAGCGCCGCCTGAGCGTGCTGCTTGAGTTCGACGATCTCGGGGTAGCTGTCGAAGAAGCGCAACTTGTCATCGACGACGCCGGATCCGGCCGGCTCGGACTTCTCCCGCACCCACGCGTCGAAAGTCTCCGCCACATCTTCGAGGGGATTCTTCGCCGCGTACTCCGTGACGAAGTCGCCCGTGGCGAATCGATCGGCCGCGGCAGTATCACCTTCGCTGTCGGCCTCGGAATCGACGTATCCCGGCCAGAACTCGTCAAGCCAGGCGCGAAGGTACGACCCTTCCGGCGGGCAGCGATCGTTGTAGGTGATGACCTCGCAGGTGTCGGCCCCGCCGATGTCCAGCGGAATCTGCCCGGGGTTCAGAGTCACCAAGTGGCCGAACTCGTGAATCATTGTCGAATCCAACTCCGCCGCAGGCTCGACGCCGGTGACGTCGAGAGCGACGTAATAAAGCGAAGGGTCGGTCGCCAGTGGGCCGACAGCACCCTCGGTTCCCCCCGGGGAGGCGTCGCGGTCGAGGGCGACGAAAAGCGTGATCTGTGGCCACTGAGTCACATCGACGAGTTCCGTGAAACGCGTCCAGACGGCTTCGTATGCAGGATCGATCTCGGCGACGACATCCGTTCCATCGACCTCATAAACCCCGAGGATCGCGAGCGCGTCATCGGCAATACGGTCATCGGTGATGAACGACGGGGCGCTGGTCTCGATAACGTCGGGGGTTGCCGCCGCGGCGCATCCCGCCAGCATGAGGGCGGTGAGCAGGATGCTGACGCTCGCCACACTGGCACGGGGGTTGGAAGGCATGGGAGTCCGATCGACACGCAAAACGCGTGAGACGCCACGCAGGCTCAGAATACTGGGTGGAGCGAGGGTGGAATTACCGTGCGATCTTCAGCGCAGCGGAGAAGTCGCGGGCTCGGTCGAGGTCGGCAAGTAGTGGCGCAACTGCGGTCTTCCTGACGACCTCCCCCACCGATGCGAGCAACAGCTTGCGGGTGCGACGGCGGCGGGCAGCCGCGGTCGCTGCGGCGAATGCTGCACCCAGCAGACCGAGCAGAATGCCGAGGGCAACTCCCCCGGCGATCAACAGAGTGGGGACAGCCCAGCCCTCGATTTTCGGCACCTCGAAGGCGGGAAGCCCGAAGTTGGGCAGGAAGGCCGCACCGAGCAGCCAGCCGATCCCGACGAGAGCGGCGAGTATCGACACCCACTGCAGCACGCTGAAGATCACCCACCACCACGATCCCTTCGCCGGCAATGGGGTGCGAGCGATCGCGAGGTCCAGCTGGGGCGGCAACTCCGCAATAGCGCGATCGGCGGTGGACCGGATGCCCGCCCGCCAAGTGTCCGTGAGGCCTGCGGCCGCGGCATCCGCGAACCCCCGCACGGCGAGGGATGCACGTGCCGCAGCACCCGCGTCCAGGGCGGGCATGCTCGTGCGGTGCACTGCGGGATCTTGACCCGCGCGCTGGGGACCGATGCCAAGGCGGGCCAGGGGGTCGGGACGAAGACGCAGCAGCCACGAGACGACGGGCCAGCCGGTGGCTTGGCCGGCACGCTTGCGGTACGAGCGAGCTACGGCGTTGGCGACGACTTCGACGCCTGCCGCAGAGCCGAGGTCGGTCACGAGCGTGTCGATCGCGCGCTTGGTGGGACGAGTGGCGGTACCGGCATCCGGCACGGTAGCCGCGACCGTCGTCGCGTCCGCGGCGAGACGGGCCTCCCGCACTTCGGTTGCCGCGGCAAGGTCCCCGAGCGCTGTCCGGAGGGCCGGGATACCGTCACCGGTGCGGGCGCTGACCGTGAGAACACGGGCTTTGGGAATGCCGTCACGTTCGACGATCCCGCGCAGGGAGTCAACGACGTGGGGGAGGTCGGCGGCGGGAAGGAGGTCGATCTGATTGAGCACGATAAGGGTCACCGCCGAGTGCTTCGCGTGCGGAGCGATGAACTGAGCGTGGAGCACCTCGTCGGCGTACTTCTGCGGGTCGACGACCCAGACGAGCGCGTCGACTTGACCGGCAAGTCGTTCGGCGATCTCGCGGTTGGCTCGATCGACGGAATCGAAGTCCGGCAGGTCGAGCAGGAGTAGTTTCACCGCGCGAGGGTCGAGTGGGGTTTCGAGAACGGTACGTTCGCGCACCTGCAACCAGTCGAGTAGATCGCTGGCGCCGACCGGGTCCCACGTGACCGAGTGGGCCTCCGACGTGGTGGGTCGCCGCACATGCGTCTTCGCGACCTCCGAGCCGACGAGCGCGTTGACGAGGCTGGACTTGCCGGAACCGGTGGCCCCAAAGATGCCGATCACCGTGTGATCGGGAGATCGTCTCCGTCGTTCCGTGGCATGACTCAATACGGCATCGAGAGTGCTGCGCAGTGCATCCGGGAGCTGGTCTGCTCCTGTCTCCCGCACGGCTCGCAGGGCGGCGAGCCGGTCATCGAGGCTGATGGTGTTCTTGGAGCTCACGAGGCATCCCCACTTTCGCTCGCTCGGCGGACATCTTCGAGCAAGGCGGCAGACTCGCGGCGCAGAGCCTCCGGCGACGAACCGAAGCTCGCGTCTGTGAGAGCTGCTGTAACCCGTGCGGCTTCGCCATCGAACAGTGCGGTGACTCGCGTGGCGAGATCCTTGCGCGCTTCGCTGGCAAGACGACGCACGGCGTCCTCGCCGAAGATCGTTTCGAGAAGCTTCTGACCGACAACCGCCGAGCCCCCCGCGATGACGAGCTCGCCACCGGTGAGACCTCCCGTGGACGCAAAGACGACGATCATGAGGGCGACCGTGACGACGTTGAGGCCCGCCGAGAGAACGCGCGCCTTGATGCGCTTCGAGCCGGCGTTCTCCTGAATGAGGCGCAGCAGCGCGCCCTGCCAATCACGGATCATCGCAGCGGCCTGGTCGACAAAACCTGCGCTCTCTGTGCCGAGTTCCGGATGCGCCTGGGCGATCGACCGCCCGGCCTCGCTGCGCTGCAACCCTGCCCAGGATGCCGCTGCCGCCCGGCCCGCCTGATCGACGATGACCGCATGCAGTCCATGCTCGATGCGCACCTCGACGTCGATGACCGGTTGCGGACGGCCCATCACCCAGGCCGTCGCTGTGTCACGGGCGCGGGAGAACCAGCGCTCGACACTGCGGAACAGGTCGGATGTGCCCACGAAGTCTTGCCAGCGGGCGAGCACTTCACCGCGGAGGAGGGCGCCATCCCGAGTCGCGTCGTCGACGGCTTCCGCCGCGCTGGAGTAGTCGTGCGCAACGGTCTTGGTAGTGCCGCTCACCCAATCAAGTTGTTGTTGGCGTGCCGTGGCGATCGACGCGACTCGAATGTCGAGGTCGACGATCGCGCCGCGAAGAGTGCGTGCCGCGATCCGGGTGCGCTCGGCTCGATTCGCAGCGATTCCGGTGAGCCACGCGCGCGGGCCCGCGACGGCCTCCGCGGGCAGCATGCCGAGGTCATCCAGCGGCTGTTCCTCGATGACGAACACGGGGGCGTCGGCGAGCCCGCGCGTGGTGAGCATCGACTGCAGGTCGGGCAGCACCTCGGCGGCGGCACCCGGCGGAACCCGGTTGAGCACGACAGCGACAGTAATGGAGCGGGATGCCGCGCCGTCAAGCAGCTTCCACGGCACCGCGTCGGCGTACCGGTTCGCCGTGGTGACGAACAGCCACAGGTCGGCCGCCGCGAGTAACTGGGCGGCGAGCGCACGATTGTCGTCCGCGACCGAGTCGATGTCGGGTGCGTCGATGATGGCGAGCGAGGTCGGCACTTTGTCGTGCCCGAGCAGCATCAGTTCGTTGATGCGAGTTGAGGTCGGAGCATCCCCCGCTGAGGAAGCCGGGGTTCCGGGTTCGGTGATGCGACCACGCACCCGGGCCAGACCGGGCAGGATGCGGTCGGTCGCGAACCAGCCGGCGTCCACCGGTGCATGCACGAGAATCGGCTGCCGCGTCGTGGGCCGGATGACCCCGGCACGGGTCGTGGGCGTGCCGATGAGCGCGTTGACGATCGTTGACTTGCCCGAGCCGGTCGAGCCGCCGACCACGGCCAGCAGGGGCGCGTCGAGATCGGCCAGTCGCGGGCGGACGTAGTCATCGATCTGCCGCACAGCAGCGGCGGCCGCCTCCCGCTGTGCGGCCGCACCATCGAGCGGCAACGACAGCCCGACATCGGCGAGGGACGCACGCAGCCGCTCGAGGGAGGTGAGCGCCGTCGCGGAATCAGTCACGTGAACAGCATGCCGCACAATCCCCTGTCGTTGAGATCCTCACCATTGCCATGTTTCCGCTTTCCTGCCATAGAATTCATTTCATGGTAACTGTGCTGCGCAAGGAGACGTCAGTTCTGAGCTCTGAGGGGCGGGTGGTGATCCCCGCGAGCATCCGCAAGCAACTCGGTCTCGAACCAGGGGTCACCCTGACCTTCCACACGGAGAACGGCCAGGTCATCATGAGCACCAGAGAGACTGCGATCGCAGAACTTCAACGGATGTTCGCCGCTCACCCGAATCCTTCCGGATTGCGTGCGTCTGACGAACTCATCGCTGAACGACGGCTCGAGGCAGCACGAGAGGCCGCGGAGTGAACGTGCTCGACGCTTCGGCCGTGATCGCGTTTGTCGACCGCGAAGAAGGTGCTCAAGAAGTAGCCCGATACCTCGACAATGCGCTCATCAGCACCGTCAACCTCGCGGAGATTCTGCAGAAGGCCGACCATCGCGGCATGTCCGCGTCATCGGTGCAGACACTTCTGGAGAAGTTGGAGATCGGGGTGGTGCCCTTCGACAGCGACATGGCGCTACGCACCGCCGAACTCTGGAACGTCACGCACCACAAAGGGCTTTCCCTTGCCGATCGGGCCTGCCTTGCTCTCACAGAAGCCATCGGCGGAGTCGCCGTCACCACCGACACCGGATGGAGCGGTATCGAACTCGACGGCGCAGCCATCCACGTTGTTAAGCGCTAGCGCGTCCGTCCCGAGCGCGCTATTCCCACTCGATGGTTCCCGGCGGCTTCGACGTGATGTCGAGCACCACGCGGTTCACGCCGGGCACCTCGTTAGTGATGCGGTTGGAGATCTTCGCGAGAACTTCATAGGGCACGCGCGTCCAGTCGGCAGTCATCGCGTCTTCGGACGACACCGGGCGAAGGACTATCGGATGCCCGTAGGTGCGCCCGTCGCCCTGCACGCCCACGCTGCGCACGTCTGCGAGGAGCACGACGGGGCACTGCCAGATCGCGACATCCTGCCCAGCGACTGTCAACTCGGCGCGCACGATGGCGTCGGCCGCACGAAGCAGGTCGAGCCGCTCGCGCGTAACCTCGCCGACGATGCGGATACCGAGGCCCGGGCCCGGGAACGGCTGACGGGAGACGATGACTTCGGGCAAGCCCAACTCGCGGCCGATGGCGCGCACCTCGTCTTTGAACAGGGTGCGCAGCGGTTCGACGAGCGCGAACTGAAGGTCTTCGGGGAGCCCTCCCACGTTGTGGTGGCTCTTGATGTTCGCGGTGCCGGTTCCGCCGCCAGACTCGACGACATCGGGGTAGAGGGTGCCTTGCACGAGGAACTCGATGGGGGCGCCGTCAGATGCCGCCTCGGCGACGAGATCGGCGGCGGCCGCCTCGAAGCTGCGGATGAACTCCCGCCCGATGATCTTGCGCTTGGCCTCGGGGTCGGTGACGCCAGCCAGCGCGTCGAGGAACTGGTCGACTGCGTCAACAGTGACGAGACGCACGCCCGTCGACGCTACATAGTCCTCTTCGACCTGGCGGCGCTCGTCCTGGCGAAGCAACCCGTGGTCGACGAAGATGCAGGTGAGCTGGTCGCCGACCGCCTTGTGCACGATCGCTGCCGCGACCGCCGAGTCGACGCCGCCGGAGAGACCGCAGATGACCTTCGCGGTTCCGACCTGCGCACGGATGCGCTCAACCTGCTCGGCGATGACGCTGCCGCTGTTCCAGTCCGCCGGGATGCCCGCCGCCGTGTGTAGGAAGTTCTCGAGTACGCGCTGCCCGAACTCCGAATGCTTGACCTCTGGGTGCCACTGCACGCCATAGAGCCGACGCTCGTCTGAGGCGAACGCGGCGACCGGGGTCGCCCCGCTCATGGCGAGCACAGTGAAGCCCTCGGGAGCTCTGGACACGGAGTCACCGTGGCTCATCCATACGGTCTGGCCCTCCGGCTGGCCCGCCAACAGGTAACCACCATCGCCAGTTACCGTGAGATCCGTGGCTCCATATTCGCGCAGGCCGGTCTTGGCGACTTCGCCGCCCAATTGCTGCGCCATCACTTGAAATCCGTAGCAAATGCCCAACACCGGGATGCCCAGCTCAAGAATGCCTGGATCGAGGCTCGGCGAACCCGCCTCGTAGACGCTCGAGGGGCCACCGCTCAGCACGATGCCCACCGGATGCTTCGCCGCAACCTCTGCAGCAGTGATCGTGTGCGGCACGATCTCGCTGTAGACACTCGCCTCACGTACGCGGCGCGCGATGAGCTGAGCATACTGAGCGCCAAAGTCGACGACGAGAACCGGGCTGGCCTCGGTGGTTTTCGGCTGAGCGGTTGTCATGCGTCAGCTTTCTCCAGGTGGGCGATCGCGGCGAGCGCCTCGCGCGGCACACGGCGCTCGAGGAAGAACGAGAGCAGCGGGATGATGCCGCCGAGCGCGATGAACAGAAACTTGCCGAACGACCACCGGATGCTGCGCCACAGCACGAAGTCGGTGCCAAGGTACAGCACGTAAAGCCAACCGTGCAGGATCAGGATCGCGGTCGAGACGTTGACCCCGGTAATCAGCTCTTTGGGGGTCAGGAGCAGGCCGTAGACCGGGTTGAGTTCGATGTCCACACCAAACCCGTAGCGCAGCACCATCATGAGCACGAGCAGCAGCAGGAAGGTTCCTGTGATGATCGAGGACACCTTGTACACGGAGACCGTGCGCCTGATCCTGAGAACGTCTTGTGGCCGGGGTCCGAGGGGCATGGGCCTATTCTACGGTCGCCTCGGCACCCGCTTCGGCGGCGTTCTCTTCCTCCCATGCGTCCTTCACGAGGCGGTACCAGAGGAAGATCGCGAAGCCCGCGAAGATCACCCATTCCACCGCGTAGAAGACGTTGAGCAGGTTCAAACTCACCTCGGTGATGGGGGCGGGAGCGTCGATGAGCTCGAGCCCTGCAGGGGCATCGTCGAGGATGAGGTAGCCGCCGTAGACCCCGGCCGGTGCCTCCGTCCACAGGTTGATGAGCTCGGGTACCGCCATCGAGCTGCGGACACCGTGCTCGAAGTCGCTCTCCTGCGGCGACTCCGTCGGCAGGTACCTGCCGGTGAGCGTGCCGTCGGGGGGTGACTGCTCAAGCGACCGGATCGCCTCGGCCGCGGCATCCGTGGTCGCTGCCCACCCCAGCGCGACCGCGAGACTCGCGCCATTAGGGACCACCGCATGCCCGACCACCCAGTAGCCCGGCGCCGCGAGGTTGATCCGATCCGAGAGAACGGTGTAGTCGCCGACCACGAAGTCCGCGCGCACGGTCACGAGTTGTCCCGTCGCGGAATCGGGTACGAACCGCTGCGGCTGCGACACGTCGTCGAGCGGAACAACGACCTCGGTCTGCTCATCGCGCGGGGCTGCGGCCTCGAAGCTGCGAGCGAGTTGCCATTGACCGAGAGCCGCGAACCCGCCCGCAATCGCGAGCGAGAGCACGAGGGCTGCGATCCACCTAGGGCGTCGTGCGACTGCCCACACTGTCGTGCTCAATATTCTGGATCCCTCTTGCGCTCGTACTGCACGTCTGACTGTTGCGATGCTTGTTCCTCGAGGGGGCCTGTCGGCTCCACCTCGTCCAGCTCGCTCAGAGGATAAGTCTGAACGATGTCATCGGGGATTGCCGACTCTGGCACCTCCGTGCCCGCCATCACTGATTCGACGAGAGCGATCTCCTCTGCCCTCATCCGATCGCGCTCGATGTCGACCGGCTTCGTTCGGGTACGGAACAGGGCTCTGCCCATCTTCTCCGAGTTCACGGCGAGCACGGGACCGACAATCGCCATCGACAGCACGTAGAGGCCGGCGAACGGTGTCAGCCGGGAGTCGAGCCTCGCACCCGTGGCGAGGGTCGCGAGGATCAGAGCGAACTCGCCGCGGTTCTGCAACATCGCACTCGCGTTGAGGCCCTCGGCTGGAGTGAGCCGGTTCTGCCAGGCAATGAGTTGGCCGCCCAGAGTGTTGACCACGAGTGTGAGGACGACCGCGACCGCGACCGGCCAGAGCACCGAGCCGAAAGTCGAGATATCGAGTGCGAGACCGAAGTTAAGGAAGAAGAACGCCCCGAATACGTCACGCAGCGGGAGTGCGAGCTGCTCAATGCGAGCGCGGTACCGGGATGCCCCGAGAACCAGACCAATGAGGAACGCCCCGATCGCATCCGAGACGCCGAGCAGCTCGCCAATACCGCCAAACGCGACGGCAAGGCCAAAGAACAGAATCGTGAAGAGCTCGTCGTCTTTCGTCTGGACCAGGCGCGAGACCGCCTTGCCGCCCCATCGGGCGAGAGCGAACATCGCGATGAGGAAAGTGAACGAGATCGCGAGCTGAAGCACGATCGCCCAGCCGTTCGTCAGCCCGCCCAGGATCACCCCGACGATCGCGAGGTAGACCGCGACGAAGACATCTTCGAGCACCATGATCCCGAGGATCGTCGGCGTCTCTCGGTTGGCGAGTCGACGCAACTCGATCAGCAACTTCGTCACGATAGCGCTGGACGAGGTAGCGGTGATGCCCGCGATGATCAACGCTTCGCGGGTGCCCCAGCCGACCCACAGCCCGAGCCCAAATCCGACGGCGAGGTTTATTGCGATTCTCGTGCCCCCCGAGATGACGAGCTTGCCAGCGTTGCCGTAGAACTCGTCCTGATCGAATTCAAGACCGAGGCTAAACAGGAGCATGATGAGCCCGAAGACGGCGATGAGTTCGACATCCGCTGATTCGAAACTGATCGGGAAGAGCGTCGTGTGCGGACTCGCGATGAGACCCACGAGCATGTAGATCGGGATTGCCGGCAAGCCGATGAGCTTGCCCAGCCGACCGAGCGCATACGCGATAACGAAGAGGACACCAAGGATGAGGAGATCTTCGGCTATGTGCACTGCCTAGCCGCCCGGGGGTGCGTCAACGGGCGCCTTATGCATCTCCCCCGTGCGGTAGAACAAGAACGCCTTTGCGACCTTTTCCGGGGAGCCGGCCACGACAAGCGTGTCACCGGGAAAGACTGTGAAGTCATCGGCGGGGGCCGGGTTTGCCGACTCGCCACGCACCACGGCGACCACCGTCAAACCGACGATGCCACGGGCGGGAAGCTCGCCGAGCTTCTTGCCTGCGATGTGGTCTTCGTAACCCACCGGGAACCAGTCGATTGACAATCCGGGGATGCTCTCGAGGCTCGACAGCGACTCGGTGATGCGGGTGCCACCGAGCAGCTCGGCGAGAGTGTGGGCCTCGTCCTCGTCGAGCCGCAACGAAACCTTGCTCTTTTCGGAGGCCCCTTCGGCGTCCGCGAAGGTAATGAGATCGCTGTGTCCCGACCGGTGGGTGATGACGCCGACCTTGCCGCCATCATCGGTGACGAAAGTGTGCAGCACGCCGACTCCGGGGAGCTTCACACGTCGGACGTCAACCATGCCACCAGTGTAGGCGCGCGCTGTCGGCGTGGCCGGACCTGCGCCGAGGGCGAACGTGAACATGAGGTGGCGCCCCCGAACGGGGGTCCCTACAATGGGGGCCATGACTCTCGGCAACCCGACGAGCGTCGCATCTACCCGTAGCCTGCGTTTCGGCGCGTTCGTGATCGTAGCGAACCTGCTTCTGGCCGCCGCGTCGATCGCCGCCCTGTTCTTCATCGTTGACAGCACGCGGCTGCCCGAAATGGCGGTCGTCCTCGACAGCGTCAAGTTCCTCGTCGTGGGTGGGCTCGCCGCGATGGCAATTCGCTCGGGAGTCCTCGGGCTTCGCGAGACCGCTGACGGAAGTCTGCGGCGACGCGGCTGGGCAATCGCCGGCATCGTGATCGGTGCCGTCTTCGGCGCGCTCACCGCCGGTTCGCTCATCGCGACAACAGTGCTCGCGCTGGTCTAGCTCTCGGTTCAGACCGCGCTGTATGGCGCTACGACAACCTCGACGCGCTGGAACTCCTTGAGATCGGAGTAGCCCGTGGTGGCCATTGATCGGCGCAGCGCACCGATCAGGTTGACTCGGCCGTCGGCGACGGTGGACGGGCCGTAGAGAATCTCCGCGAGCGGCGCGACCGAGCCCACCTCGACGCGATGGCCTCGGGGCAACTCGGGGTGGCGGGCCTCGGCCCCCCAGTGCCAGCCTCCGCCTGGGGCATCCGTGGCTCTCGCCAGCGTGCTGCCGAGCATGACCGCGTCCGCCCCCACCGAGATCGCCTTCACGATGTCCCCGCTCGTGCCGAGCCCACCATCGGCGATGACATGCACGTAACGGCCGCCCGACTCATCCATGTAGTCGCGACGCGCGCCAGCGACATCGGCAACAGCCGTCGCCATGGGTGCATGGATGCCCAAGCTCGCGCGCGTCGTCGATGCCGCACCGCCTCCGAAGCCGACGAGCACACCCGCTGCACCGGTGCGCATCAGGTGGAGCGCCGCCGTGTAGGTTGCAGCGCCACCCACGATCACGGGCACATCGAGCTCGTAAATGAATTCCTTGAGGTTGAGCGGTTCGACGGTCTTGGAGACGTGCTCTGCGCTCACCGTCGTTCCGCGGATGACGAACAGGTCGACGCCAGCATCGACAACCGTCTTGTGGAGCTCCTTCGTGCGCTGAGGGCTCAACGCCCCGGCAACAGGAACCCCCGCGGCGCGGATCTCGGCCAGACGAGCAGCAACCAACTCGGGCTTGATCGGCTCGGCGTAGATCTCTTGCATGCGCTTCGTCGCGCCCTCGACCGAGAGCGACCGGATCTCCTCGAGAAGCGGCTCCGGGTCGTCATAGCGCGTCCAGAGACCCTCAAGATCGAGGACACCCAGACCGCCGAGTTTGCCCATCGCGATGGCCGTGGTCGGGCTCACCACCGAGTCCATCGGGGCCGCGAGGACCGGGATTTCGAAGGTGTATGCGTCGATGGTCCAACTCACCGACACATCCTGCGGGTCACGGGTGCGCCGCGAGGGCACGATCGCGATGTCGTCAAATGCGTACACGCGTCTGGCCCGCTTGGCGCGGCCGATCTCGATGTCACTCACTCGTCAAGTCTAGGCCGCGCCGTTCGGTGCGAAGCTTGACCCATGACAAAGGTGACCGCCGATTCGTTGCCGCTGCTGCGCACCCGCACGAGCGCCAAGTGGACGACCTACCCTCCCGACGTGCTGCCACTGTGGGTAGCCGAGATGGACTACCCGCTTGCTCCCGTCGTCGCCGAGGCGATCATCAATCGAGTGCGCGCATCCGACACCGGCTACGTCTCGAGTCCCATCGAACTGGGCACCGCGTTTGCCGGGTTTGCCCGGCGATCGTGGGGGTGGAGGCTTGATCCTTCCGGTGTGCTGATGACAACCGATGTGAGTGTTGCCATCGTCGAGACGCTGCGCGTCGCGATTTCGCCGGGTGACGGAGTCGTCATCACTCCGCCCGTCTATCCGCCATTCTTCGACCTCATACCCGAGGCCGGCGGTGTCGCCGTCGAGGTTCCCCTCGTCGACTCCCGGCTGGATCTCGAAGGCCTCGAGCGTGCCTTCGCTGCCGGCGCCAAAGGCTTCCTGCTGTGCAACCCACACAACCCACTCGGCGTCGTGCATTCCGCCCTAGAACTCGAGGCAGTAGCTGCCCTTGCCGATCGCTACGGGGTGATCGTCGTCAGCGACGAGATCCATGGACCTCTTGTGCACTCCGGCGTCACGTTCACGCCGTACCTCAGTGTTTCAGCCGAGTCGCGCGACCACGGAGTCGCCGTCAGTTCGGCAAGCAAGGCGTGGAATCTCGCCGGCGTCAAGTGTGCGCTCATGGTGACAGCCAGCGACCGGATGGGGGGTCTTCTCGCCACCCTGCCCTACGAGGTCGGCTTCCGCACGAGCTTGCTCGGGTTTCACGCGAGTGTCGCCGCGTTTGAGCATGGCTCCGACTGGCTCGCGGGCGCCACCAGCTCGATCGAGGAGTCGTCGCGGTTGCTCACCGACCTGCTTGCCCAACGCTTGCCGGACGTCGGCTTCGTGCCACCTCGCGCGAGCTATCTCGCGTGGCTCAACTTCCGCGACGCACCGGGGTGGGGCGACGACCCGAGCGTACGAGCGCTTGCCGCCGGGGTCGCGCTCAACCCGGGACCGACATTCGGATCACAGGGCGCAGGCTTCGCGAGACTCAACCTTGCCTGCGGCCCGGAGGTACTCACCGAGGCCATCGAACGACTCAAAAACTCCGCACCGTCGAACTGATTACGGTCACGAGCAGGGGCACCACTCCTAGCGCGAGAAACGCGGGAAGTACACACAGGCCGAGCGGCAGCATGAGTTTCACCGCAAGAGCTGCGGCGCGTTCGCGGGCCATCGCTCGCGCAGCAGCACGCAGCTCGACCGCTTCGGCGCGGAGCAGTTCAGCAGCGGGCACCCCGGCCGCACGAGAAAGCCGCAGTACCTCGTCAACGTGGCCCTCGGGCTCGATACCGAACTGCACGAGGGCGCTATCGACGATCGATCGCGTCCGGTCGAGCGACGCCCCACCCGCCATACCGATCGCGGTGAGTTCGCAGGCGAGGCCCGGCGTCGCGCGCACCGGGCGAGCCGCCGCCACCAGTCGTCGGTTCCAGCGGGCCGCGAGCACGAGGAGGCTGCCGCCGACAACGAGGCACCCCCAGCCGATGGGGGTGCCGACGAGGGTGCCGAGGGTATTGAAGCCGAGCGCGAGGCCGAAGAGCACGCCGACTGCCGGAAGCATCATCACCATTCGGGCCGTCGCGACGGGGCCCGCGAGCGCCACCTGAGCGTCGCGCTGCGCATCGCCGAGGTCACGAAGGGACACGGCATAGTCCCGGAGGGCCGGAGCTAGCGGTGAGCCGCACTCGGTGGCGACCGACCATGCTGCGGCGAGCCCCTGCCACGCTTCGCGCTGAAGACCGGTCGTGCCGCCCGCAGCCGCCGCTAGATCGACTCCGGTCGCGACTCTGCGAGCGATCTGGGAATCGGTGGATGCCGCGACGTGACCCCAGGCAGAGGCCGGGGCAACTCCTGCCGCGAGCAGCACGGCGAGACGCTGGGTGACCGTGGCGACCTCGGCGAGGTTGGGAGACCCGCTCACGCCGACCCCCTCACGATCAGGCGATCGCGGGCGTCGAGCTCAAGTGTCCCGAGGCCGGTGAGCCGCCGCATCCCTTCTCGGCGTTCGAGGTGCAGCACCGCGCCGATCGCACTCACCGCCTGCCGCGCAACTGCTGTCGGCCCCAGCCCCGCGAGCGCTCCGAGTGCCTCCAGTCGGGCTGGAACATCGTCGAGCGAGTTAGCGTGCAGGGTTCCCGCTCCGCCATCGTGACCTGTGTTGAGCGCGGCGAGCAGTTCGCGGATCTCCTCGCCCCGGCATTCCCCCAAGACCAGCCGATCGGGGCGCATACGCAGTGCCTCCCGCACCAAACGTGCCAGCCCGATCTCGCCGGCGCCCTCGAGATTTGCCTGCCGCGCTTCAAGCGAAACAAAGTGCGGATGCTGCACACGAAGTTCGGCGACATCCTCGATCGCGACGATCCTCTCGATCGAGGAGGCGGCCGAGAGCACAGCGGACAGCAGGGTAGTTTTTCCCGTCCCTGCGGCGCCCGTGATGAGCAGATTCGTTCGCCGTTCGATAAGTGTCGTCACCGCGGCCACCGGCACCGGATCGAAGAACCCTGACCGCTCCAACTCCGTGAGCGTGAAGGGCGTCGCATTCGGTACCCGGATCGACAAGAGCGTGCCGCGCGGGGAGACGGGAGGCAGAACCGCGTGCACCCGGATTCCGTCGTGCAGCCTGGTGTCGACGCACGGCGTCGCCTCGTCAACATGCCGCCCACCGAGGGCAAGGAGCCGCACGGCGAGCGCACGGATCTCCGGCTCGTCGAGCTCGGCGACCGCTTGTCGTGCTGGCCCCGCTGCGCCATCCACCCAGACCTCGTGCGGCCCGTTCACGAAGACGTCCGTGACCGCGGGGTCTGCGAGATAGCGCGCGAGCACCCCGAACTCCGGATGCACGGCTCGCGCGACGCGCGCACCTGCGCGACGCGCAACGAACTGGGCCACATCCATGCGGCCACGCTACGAATCGATGCCGACCCGTTCTGCATGTGATGGTCGACCAGTGAGTTACCGTCGCCGATCACACTGCCGGGAGGAGCCGCCGGAACCCGCGAAGACCACCGATCACCTGTCTTCGAAGGCCGGGCCGGGCCTAAAAAAGAGGGGCGGCGCCTATTGGGGGGAACAGGCGCCGCCACAGCCGTGCGGGATTGGGGGGAATCACGAGCACGGCCAGCCAAATTTGCATTTGACGGGACTTAGTGTATCGCACGGTGCCTCGGGGTCAATGACCGGTTCTGTAGGATCGGATGGTTCACCTGTACACACAGTTCGCGGTTCCTGGCAGTCCGCGAGATCGACGAGGATCTGATGCCCACCAATTCGATTGACAGCCTGCTTCACGAGAACCGCCGCTTTCCCCCGGCCGCCGAGTTTTCGGCCCAGTCGACGGCGAAACCCAGCATCTACGACGATGCAAAAGCCGACCGCATCGGCTTCTGGGCCGACCAAGCCAGAGAGCTGCTGCACTGGCACAAACCCTTCACCGAAACACTCGACTGGAGCAACGCGCCATTCGCACGATGGTTCGCTGACGGTGAGCTCAATGTCGCGTACAACTGCTTAGACCGTCACGTTCTGGCGGGCAACGGTGACCGGGTAGCTATCCATTGGGAGGGCGAGCCTGGCGACAGCCGCAGCATCACCTACGCCGAGTTGACGGCGGAAGTGAAGCGTGCCGCAAACGTGCTCAAGGGATTGGGCATCCGACAGGGCGATCGTGTCGCCGTGTACATGCCGGTGATCCCGGAGGCGGTCGTGGCGATGCTGGCGATAGCCCGACTCGGTGCCGTGCACTCGGTGGTTTTTGGCGGCTTCAGCTCCGAGAGTCTGCGCAGCCGAATCGACGACGCGGATGCGAAACTCGTCATCACAGCGGACGGTGGGTGGCGAAAGGGCAAGGTCTTCCCTCTCAAGACCGCGGTCGACGGCGCACTTGAGAACGGGACGAGCACGGTTGAGCACGTTCTCGTGGTCAAGCGGGGTGAGAACGACGTCGAGTGGATCGAGGGTCGCGACCTGTGGTGGCATGACGAACTCGCCAAGGCCGATGCCGAGCATGAGGCGGAAGGTTTCGAAGCGGAGAACCCGCTCTTCATCCTCTACACGTCGGGCACTACCGGAAAGCCCAAGGGCATTCTGCACACCAGTGGCGGCTACCTCACGCAGGTGGCCTCCACCCACCGCAATGTCTTTGACCTCCACCCCGAAACCGATGTCTATTGGTGCACTGCCGATGTCGGCTGGATCACGGGGCACAGCTACGTCGTCTACGGTCCACTCGCCAATGGCGCGACCCAGGTGTTGTACGAGGGCACCCCAGACACGCCGCATCCTGGTCGTTGGTGGGAGCTCATCCAGAAGTACCGCGTCTCGATCTTCTACACTGCGCCGACGGCAATCCGCTCGTTCATGAAACTCGGGCGATCGATTCCGGATACCTTCGACCTCTCGTCGATCCGTCTGCTCGGGTCTGTCGGGGAACCCATCAACCCAGAAGCCTGGATTTGGTATCGGGATGTCATCGGTGCCGGCGCGACGCCGATCGTGGACACGTGGTGGCAGACCGAGACCGGCGGCATCATGATCTCCGCACTTCCGGGCATCACGACCCTCAAGCCGGGCTCCGCCCAGGTGCCGATCCCGGGCATCAAGATCGACATCCTCGGCGAGGACGGCACTCGCGTTGACCCACCACAGGGCGGACTCCTCGTCGTGAGCGAACCTTGGCCCGCGATGCTACGCGGCATCTGGGGCGACCCCGAGCGGTTCCGCGAAACGTATTGGACGCGCTTCTCGAGCGGCAACACCTGGAAGTACTTCGCGGGCGACGGTGCGCACGTCGACTCCGATGGCGACATCGTGCTGTTGGGTCGCGTCGACGACGTCATGAATGTCTCGGGACATCGACTCTCGACACAAGAGATCGAGTCTGCGCTCGTCTCGCATCCGATCGTTGCCGAAGCTGCCGTGGTGGGCGCCGCGGACGAAGCCACCGGTCAGGCAGTGGTGGCGTTCGTCATCCTGCGCTCAGACCAAGAGAGCGCTCAAACGGTTGAGGAGGCATCCACCCTGCTTCGCGCGCACGTGTCGCAGCAGATCGGCGCCATCGCGCGACCGCGGCAGGTCTTTGTGGTGGCGGAACTTCCGAAGACCCGCTCCGGCAAGATCATGCGCCGGCTGCTTCAGGACGTTGCCGAGGGCAGAGAGCTGGGCGACACGACAACCCTGACCGACACGACGGTGATGCAGATCATCACCGGTCAGGTGAAGTAGGGGTCACAGCTCCGGCGCGCGCTCCCGCAACAGCCGTTCGGCAGTCTCGATGTCACTGAACGGTACTCGCTTGCCGCCCGCGACGATCTGGTACGGCTCGTGCCCCTTACCCTGCAGCAAGACGACGTCCTCGGGGCCGGCGGCATCGATCGCGTAGGCGATAGCTGTCTCTCGGTCCCGGATCTCGATCACACGTTCCGGGTGCTCGAAGCCGCCACGGATGTCATCAAGGATTTCGTCGCCGTCCTCGTCGTGCACATCGTCGTCAGTGACCACGACAAGATCGGAACCCCCCTCGATGATGCGGGCCATCTCCGGTCGCTTGCCGGGGTCCCGGCTACCGGTCGCCCCGAACACCGTCACGATGCGGGCGTGTCCGGACTCGCGCAACGCGGTGACGGCCTGCTTCATCGCGTCGGGAGTGTGCCCCGCGTCGACCACGACCAGGGGCAGCGAAGCCGAGGGCTGGATGCGGGTCATCCGTCCGAAGACCGGCTGCAACGGCCCGAGCAGCTCAGCCACTCGCCCTACCGGCACTCCCTGCGACCACAACACTGCGGCGCACGCGAGCAGGTTGTCCGCGTTGAATCTCCCGATAAGCGAGCTGGCTACCGGATGCCGCGACCCCTCGATCACGAGTTCGAACTCGATGCCGTTGGGGGTGAGACGCACATTCTCTCCATGGACGATCGCCGACTCGTGGCCGCGTGAGCTGACTCCGATTCGCCGCATCGACTCCGGCAGCTTCTCGAAGTGCTCGTACCCGAAATCGTCGTCAACATTGACAATGGCGGTGGTCACGCCGGGTAACGTGAAAATCTTCGCCTTCTGTCGGGCGTACTCCTCCATCGTGCCGTGGTAGTCGAGGTGGTCGCGGGTGAGGTTCGTGAACACCACGGTGTCGAACTTCACGTTCGCTATGCGCTTCTGGTGCAAGGCGTGCGAACTGACCTCCATGGCGACGGCCTCGACTCCACCCGCCACAAAGTCGGCGAGGTATTGGTGCACGGTGGTGACCTGTGGCGTGGTCATGCCCATGTTGATGCGAGGCTCGCCCGTGATTCCCGCACCCAGAGTGCCGATCGTTGCCGACTTCACGCCGATGGCCTCCCACGCTTGCGTCAACAAGAACGAGGTCGAGGTCTTCCCATTGGTCCCCGTGATCCCGACCATCAGCAGCCGATCGGAAGGATGCCCGGTGAAATCGTCCGCCATCGCTCCCAGTACTGACGCGAGTTCCGCAACTCGATAGACGTCGGGCAGCGTGACCCGGCCGACCGCCTCGGCAGCGTCAATGAGCACCGCGGCGGCTCCTCGACCTAATGCATCCTCGACGAACGGGAGGGCTGGGGCCTCCGGCCTTCCCATAGCGACGAAGATGTCCCCCGGCTCAAGTTCGCGGGTGTCTTGCACGAGGCGGCGGCCGTGCACCGAAAAACCGACGAGGTCGGGGTCGTATGCGCCGAGGTCTAGGTCATGCGGGACTGCGCTGGTGCCGGACTTGCCGTCCGACCATACTTCGGTCACGCGAACTCGAAGACGAACTCAATCTCGACGGGCGCGTCGAGCGGCAGCACTGCCACGCCCACCGCGCTGCGCGCGTGGGCGCCAGCCTCACCGAAGATCTCGCCGAGCAGCTCTGACGCGCCGTTGATCACTCCAGGTTGCCCGGTGAAACTGGGGTCGGAAGCGACGAAGCCCACGACCTTCACGACGCGCGTGATGCGCTCGAGGGATCCGATGACCCCATGGGCGGCCGCGAGGCCGTTCAGCACGCACGTACGGGCCATGAGCTTCGCGGCATCCGCATCAACCTCGGCACCGACCTTGCCGGTCGCCGGAAGTGCGCCGTCGACGAACGGCAACTGGCCAGCGGTAAAGACGAGGTTGCCGGTGACGACTGCCGGCAGGTACGCGGCAACGGGCTTGGACACCGTGGGGATGGTGATTCCCAACTCGGCGAGGCGCTCATCAAGTTTCGACATCAAGACTCCGTCTTCTCACGCTTGAGGTAGGCGACCAGCCCACCCTCGGGGCCCGTGACGATTTGCACGAGCTCCCAACCCTCCGAGCCCCAGTTGTTCAGGATGGCGGAAGTATTGTGGATCATGAGCGGGGTTGTGAGGTACTCCCACTGGGGCATTTGTCGGCTTCCGTTCAGCTTGGGGCACGGGTTCATCCCGTACCCTGATTCTATGTCTGCCCAAAAAACTCCGCGTCGAGGTGTGTTCTCCGCGATCGCCGGGATTCTCGGTTTCAGCGTCCTTTCCGGCCTCCTTGTCACCGTCATGGTTGCGCCGGCGCTCGCCGTCACAGGCATCACCGCGTCGAGCACGATCGGAATCTTCGACAGCCTCCCCGAATACATCGAAATCGGGCAGCAGCCGGAACGCAACGAACTGTGGGCGAACTACACGGGCCCAGGCAACGTTGACGGCAAATACCTCATCGCCACCATTTACGACCAGAACCGCCAGGAGGTCCCGTACAGCGAGATCTCCACCTTCGCGCTCGACGCGACGGTCGATGGCGAGGATGCTCGTTTCTTCGAGCACGGTGGCGTGGACGTGGCCTCGGTCATTCGTGCTGCGGTGGACAACGTGGTGTCCAGCGGCGTGGAGAGTGGTGCATCCACTCTGTCGATGCAGCTCGTGAAGAACATCTTCGTGCAGCAAGCGCTCGATCAGCCGACCGAGGAACTGCGACAGGCTGCCTACGACAAAGCGACCGCGACCTCGTTCGACCGCAAGCTCAGCGAGATGAAGCTCGCTATCGGGCTTGAGAAGAAGTACACCAAGAAGGAAATCCTCACCGCGTACCTCAACATCGCGAACTTCGGCAACGCGACCTACGGAATCCAAGCCGCCGCGCAGCGCTATTACAGCGTCGACGCCAAAGACCTCACTCTCGCGCAGGCCGCGAGCCTGATCGCGATCGTGCAGTACCCCAACCAGCGCAACCTGGGGAATCCGGACAACTTCTCGGCAAACCAAGACCGCCGCGACTACATCCTCAGCGCAATGCTGGGCGTCGGCGACATCACGAAGGCCCAATATGACGAGGCCATCGCCATCCCTGTCGACGAGACGACCATCGTGCCGTCCGACCCGCGCAATGGATGCATCGCCGCCGAGCAGTACGCGACCTGGTTCTGCGACTATGTCGTCAAAAGCGTGAAGGACTTTACGTTCTTGGGGGCCAACGAGCAGGAGCGCGAGGCGAACTGGAAGCGCGGCGGGTACAAGCTCTACACGACGCTCGACCTCGACGTTCAGATTCCCGTTCAGAACGCGGTCTGGACCTACGCCCCGAACACTGAGACCGCATTCTCTCTGGGCAGCGCCGTCGACACGGTTCAACCCGGCACGGGTCGGGTGCTCGTCATGGCCGAGAACATGATCTTCAACGACACACTTGAGGGTGGTGGGCCCACCACCTCGGCGGTCAACTACTCCACGAGCTATCACTACGGCGGATCGAGCGGTATCCAGCCTGGCTCGACCTACAAGGTCTTCACTCTCCTTGACTGGCTCATGCACGGCAAGGGAACCGAAGAGCGAGTGAGCGGTGACCCCGACTCGAAGGCCCCGTACTCCAAGTTCACCGTGTGCGGTGAGCCCTCCGGCAGCGGCACCTTCTCCTATAAGAACAACGCTGGAGAAAAGGGGATCTATACGATCCGCGACGGCACCGTTAACTCCATCAACGGCGTCTTCTTCTCGATGGCAAAACAGCTCGACCTGTGCGACATCCGAGATGTCGCGGTGAGCCTCGGCGTCGAGCGCGCTGACGGCGATCCACTCGCCGTCGTTCCATCGTCGATCATCGGTACGAACGAGGTCACGCCCTTGAGCATGGCCTCTGCCTACGCGGGGATCGCGGCTCTCGGAAAGTGGTGCAAGCCCATCATCGTCGACACGTACTACGACCCCTCCACTGAGGAGACGAAGGTCGCGCAGACGCCACAGTGCAAGCAAGCGGTCCCGCAGAACATCGCCGCCACGGCCATCGACGTCATGAAGGGCGTCATGACGTCGGGCAACCAGATCTACGGCAACCCAGAAGATGGCATCCCCCTGTTCGGTAAGACGGGAACTACCGACTCCGCGAACCAGACCTGGGTGGCGTCCGGTACGACGTCCGGTGGATCGGTGGTGTGGGTTGGTAACAGCATTGGCGACTACAACATCCTGAGCACCGAATATGCGGGGGTCTCGGGCATCCGCTTACGGCACTACATCTCACTTGCTCTCGTTACGGCACTCAACAACAAGTACGGCGGCACCGACTGGCCCGCGCCAGACCCTGCCCTCGTTACGGGTGGTGGCCTCAACGTGCCGGACGGTCTCATCGGGCTGAGCCCGGAGTCGGTCAAGGCGCTGCTCGAGGGGCTCGGCTTCAGCTACGCCGACGGCGGCCCCATCGACTCCGAGCTCCCAGCGGGGAAGGTTGCGGCAACCGACCCCCCTGCCGGCGCAAACTCGGCCAAGGGCGCAACCATCACGGTGTTCACGAGCAAGGGCAACAAGGTCGCGTTCCCCGATGTCGTCTTGGACGGGCAAACAAATGACTTCACGACCGCGCAGGGCGACCTGAATACGGCCGGCTACACAACGGTCAGCCAGTCGTGTGTGGTGCTCCAGCCGACGGGAGGAAACCCGGCTGTACTGCCGGGTGACCCTCGCATCGACAAGGTGCAGTCCTCGACCCCGGCAGCCGGTCAATACACGCTGCCCAACGCACCGGTGACACTCGCCGTCGGAAAGATCGCCTGCCCTTGACGCCCTCGTCCGCGCGGACGGCCGGCACGGTACTCGGTGCCGTGGCGGCCGTCGGCGCGGCAGCCTTCGCGTACGGCTCGCTCATCGAGCGCAATCGGTTCACCATTCGACATGAGTCGGTGCCGGTGCTCGACCCCGGAGCGCGGTCGCTGACCGTGCTCCACATCTCAGACCTGCACATGGCGCCGTGGCAGGGCCGAAAGCAGGAGTGGGTGCGTTCGCTCGCCCTTCTCGAACCCGACCTCATCATCAACACAGGCGACAATCTCGGGCACCCCGACGGCATCGAAGGACTCGAGAAAGCCCTCCGGGTGTTCGCGGGAGTGCCTGGCGTCTTCGTCCACGGCTCCAATGATGTCTACGGTCCGCAGTTCAAGAACCCGTTCACCTACTTTGGTGGTCCATCGCGCAAGCTCGAAAAGCCGAAGAAGCTCGACACCGAGCGCATGGAACGCTTCTTCGAGAACTCCCTTGGCTGGCTTTCGCTGAACAACGCTGCGCAATCGCTCGAGGTTCGCGGTTCGCGGTTGGAACTATTCGGCACCAACGACGCTCACCGCAACTGGGATCGCTTGGAGGCGCTCCCGGGAGCTATCGATGACATGCGAGAAAATGCGGGCTGGGATGACACCTCCGGTCCCGACCCTGTAGCCATCGGGGTCACGCATGCGCCCTATCGGCGAGTGCTCGATTCGTTCGTAAATCATGGTGCCGAGGTGATTTTCGCCGGACACACCCATGGCGGCCAGGTCCGGATTCCGGGACTGCCGGCGCTGGTGACCAACTGCGACATCCCACGCGAACAAGCGCAGGGCCTGAGCGTGTGGTCTCGCGGTCGCCGATCCGCATTCCTCGAGGTGAGCGCGGGTATCGGAACCTCGATCTACGCGCCTGTGCGGTTCGCTTGCGCCCCCGAGGCAGTGGTCGTGACACTGGCACCCGGAGATTTCAGCTATTCTTGATGAGGTTCACGCCGCAAGGTGCGAGCGATCGGGGTGTGGCGCAGCTTGGTAGCGCGCTTCGTTCGGGACGAAGAGGTCGTGGGTTCGAATCCCGCTACCCCGACAGAGTAAGAAGGACCGCCCAGCGAGGCGGTCCTTCTTCGGTTAAGCTGCAGCCGAGCTATGCGAAGTCGGGGTCCGGCGCGGAGCCATAGCTGAACTCCGCTCTCGGACGGTACCCGTTGTTGAGCACACCATCGCTCTCCTCGAGGTAGCACGAACCGCACAGCGACTCATAAGTGACGTCCACGCCGTCAATGGCAACCTGATCGCCGTCGAAGATATACCGATCACCGACCTTCCGAGCGTTGAACACCGCTTTGCGGCCACATCGGCAGATGGTCTTGAGCTCCTCCAACGAGTGCGCGATTTCGAGTAATCGGCGACTGCCGGGAAATGCCACAGTCTGAAAATCCGTGCGGATGCCGTAAGCGAGCACCGGGACGCCCTCAAGGATCGCGATGCGAAGCAGGTCGTCGACCTGGCCCTCGGTGAGGAACTGCGCCTCGTCGACGAGCAAACAGCTCACGGGAGACTCGGTCCGTTCGAGAACGAGCGCTCGCATCATCCGGAACTTCTCATAGATGTCCTCGTCAGGGGCCACCGTGAAATCGACCGAGCGGGTCATCCCCAGGCGCGAAACAATGGTCGCCTCACCCTTGGTGTCGATCGCAGGCTTGGCCAGCAACACCTGCTGGCCGCGCTCCTCATAGTTGAAGGCGGCCTGCAGCAGAGCGGTGCTCTTGCCACTATTCATCGCGCCGTAGCGGAAATACAGCTTGCTCATCAGGCGAGATAGCCGTCCTCGGCCGCCCGCCTGATCAATTCCGCCTTCTTGCTTGCCGGTCGATTGGCTCTCGCGTATTTTTCTCTCACCCGACGAAGATACGTCTTGGCGGTCTCATATTGCACATTCATGCGCTCCGCGACCTCCGGTGTACTCAATCCGGAGACGTACAGGGTCAGCGCCTGTACCTCTCCCGCGCTCAACTTGGGGCGGGCTTGGGTCGTAACACCGACGGGCGGTGGACGCCAGTCACGCTGATATGACGGGCCCGCTTCGAGACCCATCACGGTGCGAGCGGCATCCATTACATCGCGCATCGGCAGTGATTTGGAGAGGAATGTGGCAGCACCGGCCGCGAGGGCACGATCACGCGACTCGCGAGTGTCGAGACTCGAGAGCACGATCACCTTGGCCCCAGCCGCGCGGCACGTGCGCACCCGCGCTTCGATGGAGACTGGTTCACGGAGTTGAAAATCGATGAACACGAGGTCTGTCGGGAAGTTGTCGGAGTGCACCAGTTGGAGCCACGTGCTCGCGCTCAGCACGAGGTCAAAGTCGGGAGCGTTCGTCGAGATCCAACTACTCAGGCTGTCGAGCAACACCTCGTGGTCGTCGAGGATGGCGAGACGTACGCGGTTTATTGCCATCGTTTCCGCGGGGTACGTCGGCGAGACGGGATCTGCAGTCATAAGAGAACTATGTCACCCGGTCTACCCCTATTTGTACCCCACAACCGGGGTACGCATCGGCGCGATCCGAGCAAGGAGCCGTTAAGCCTTGATCTTCAGGGACTTCGCCGTGCGCGCGAGAGTCTTTTCCGCGAGCTTCGGGTTGTCAGTGAGTTGCGTGCCGTAGCTCGGAATCATCTGGACCAGCTGGGGTTTCCAAGCATCCATACGATCCGGGAAACACTTCTCGATGAGGCTCAACATGATGGGTACAGCGGTTGACGCGCCCGGGGAGGCACCGAGTAGTCCGGCGATAGTGCCGTCTTTCGCAGCGACAACCTCAGTGCCGAACTGCAGGACCCCGATCTTCTTCTTATCCTTCTTGATGACCTGAACGCGCTGGCCAGCCGTGATCGGATACCAGTCCTCGGGCTTGGCGTCTGGATAGAACCGCGTCAGCTCAGCAAACTTGGTCTGCTTCGACGCGACGAGCTGGCTAATCAAATACTTCACGAGGCCAAGGTTGCCGAGGCCCGCTGCGACCATGGGGAACAGGTTGTGCCAGCGGATCGAGGCGAACAGATCGAGGATCGATCCGCTCTTGAGGAACTTGGGGCTGAAGCCAGCGTACGGGCCAAACATGAGGCTCCCCGTGCCGTCCACGACGCGAAGGTCGAGGTGCGGGACCGACATGGGGGGAGATCCGACGGCTGCCTTGCCATAGACCTTTGCGCGGTGACGCGCAACGAGGTCAGGGTTGTCGGTGCGCAGGAACTCGCCACTTACCGGGAACCCGCCGAAGCCCCGAATCTCCTTGATGCCCGACTTTTGCAGGAGGCCGAGGGCGTAGCCACCCGCGCCAACGAATACGAAGCGTGCAGCAACCGGCGCCACGGGGGTTCCGCCGATCGCGCGGCGCATCGTCAGGCGCCACAGTCCGTCGCGCTGGCGCGTGAGGTTCTTTACGACGACCTCGGTGGTGAGGCCCGCACCACCCTCGACAAGATTCCGCGTCAGGAGGTGAGAGAGCGCTCCGAAGTCGACGTCGGTGCCCGCCGCGATACGAGTAGCGGCGATGGGCTCGTTCTTGGATCGGCCAGGGATCATGAGGGGGGCCCATTGGCGAATGGTGCGGGCATCCGTGCTGAATTCCATGCCCTGAAACAACGGGTGGTCCTTGAGTGCCTCGTAGCGCTTGCGGAGATACTCGACGTTGGACTCGCCCCACACGAAGCTCATGTGCGGGGTCGCGGTGATGAACGCCGCCGGATCCGGCAGCGCGCCCGAATCGACGAGGTGCGACCAGAACTGGCGAGACACCTGAAACTGCTCGTTGACCTTGACGGCGCCTGCAATGTCGATGCTGCCATCGGCCCGCTGGGGGGTGTAGTTGAGTTCGCAGAGTGCGGAGTGGCCCGTACCAGCGTTGTTCCACGGATTCGAGCTCTCGAGTGCGAGGTCACCCAAGCGCTCGTAGATCTGGATATTCCAGTCGGGCTGAAGTTGGCGAATGAGCGCACCGAGGGTGGCGCTCATGATTCCGCCGCCGATGAGTGCGACGTCGACGGTTTTGTTCACTAGTTCAGCTTAGCCGCGACACGCCAGCGAGCCGCGCGGACGGGTCGGCAAGAATGGTGGTTCTTATGGACGTCCGAGACCGACATAGGTCCATCCCGCCGCACGCCAAGCCACGGGGTCGAGCGCGTTCCGCCCATCGATGATCGTGCGGCCGGACGTGTATGGCTCGACATCAGCGGGCAGCAGGTGACGAAACTCGTTCCATTCGGTCACGAGCACGATGACCTCAGCGTCGCGCAGGGCATCCTCGAGCTTCTCGGCGAAGGTGAGTTGCGGATGCATGCGGCGAGAATTGGGAATCGCTTCGGGATCGGTGGCCGTGACATCGGCGCCGAGACCATGCAGCCGAACCGCGACGTCGAGGGCTGGCGAATCACGGACGTCGTCAGAGAACGGCTTGAACGCAAGCCCCAGCACGGCGACCTTCTTTTCGAATGGCTCTCCCCCCAGCGCATCCACCACCAGATCGACAACGCGATCTCGGCGACGGAGGTTGATCTTGTCGACCTCCTTGAGAAAGGCGACGGATTCACCGCGCCCAAGCTCCTCCGCGCGCGCAGTGAACGCCCGGATGTCCTTGGGTAAACACCCACCGCCGAATCCGACTCCGGCCCCGAGGAACCGGCGACCGATGCGTGCATCGAAGCCGAGCGCGTCGGCTAGCTGAGTCACATCGGCACCCGTGACTTCGGCTATTTCGGCCATCGCATTGATGAACGAGATCTTCGTCGCGAGAAACGCGTTAGCGGAGACCTTGACGAGCTCGGCAGTCGCGTAATCGGTGACGACAAGTGGGGTGTCGTTCGCGAGCGTCGTCGCGTAGACCTCATCCAGTTGCGCCTTGGCTCGCTCTCCCGCGGCACCGGCCGGCAGTCCGTACACCAGTCTGTCGGGCGAGATCGTGTCTTTGACGGCGAACCCCTCCCGCAAGAATTCGGGGTTCCAGGCGAGTTGGGCTCCGGACGCTGCGGTGATCATCCCCGCAAGCCTTTCGGCAGTACCAACCGGAACCGTCGACTTTCCCACGACCAAGTCGCCGTCGGAGAGAAAGGGAATGAGGGCATTCACTGCGGCATCGACATAGGTAAGGTCTGCCGCGTAGCTACCGCGCTGCTGCGGAGTACCTACAGCAACGAAATGCACGGATGCCCCTGCCGCATCGCTCATCTCTGTGCTGAAGCGAAGGCGGCCGGTCGCGATCGCGCTTGCGAGTATCTCGGGCAGGCCGGGCTCGAAGAACGTGGCCTCTCCCCGGGTGAGAGAGGCGATCTTGGCCTCGTCTACATCGATCCCGACCACCTCATGGCCGAGCTGGGCCATGGACGCCGCGTGCACAGCGCCGAGATAGCCACAGCCGATGACGGACAGTTTCATGAGGGCTCACATTCGAATGACGTCGATAGGTGCGACTTTACCGGGAGGGCGCGGCGAGATTCCGGTATGTCACCTGATGTTCAGCTGCTGGCTATTCGCCGCGTCGAAGCCTGCGGGTTGCCCACGCCATACCACGGATGATCGCAGCGATGACCACGCCGATCACACCGCCGGTGCTATTGGCGATCACGTCGCCAACAGAAGCAACGCGCCCGGGGAGGAAGGTGGCCTGTCCCAACTCGATGCAGATCGAGACGAGAACCAGCCCGACAATCACCGCCCACCACCAGCGGGTCGGCGAGAGCAGGGCGATCAGGAGTCCGAATGGAACGAACAGCAGGACGTTCGCGAACGACTCGAGCTGCGTGTACGTCACCCAGCCCAAGCCAGTCGAGTCGAGCTCTTGACTGAGGTCGACACCTCGGATGGGGCTCACCGGCGAGAGCGCGATGATGGCCAGCGCAATCACGTAGAGACCGAGGAGGACTCCCGTGACGATACGACCGGCGATCTAGGCCACCTGCGTCAGCTCGGCGGCCACCAACTCTGCAATCTGCACGGCGTTGAGGGCCGCCCCCTTGCGGAGGTTGTCATTGCTGATGAAGAGGGCGAGTCCACGGTTGTTCGGGACGCCCTCATCCTGACGGATGCGACCAACGAAGCTGGGGTCTTTGCCCGCCGCCTCGAGCGGAGTGGGCACGTCCGTGAGCACAACGCCCGGGGCATCCCGCAGCAGTTCCTTCGCCCGTTCGACGCTCAACGGCCTCGTGAATTCGGCATTGATCGCCAACGAATGACCGGTGAAGACGGGCACGCGCACACACAAACCGCTCACTCGCAGGTCGGGAAGTTCGAGAATCTTCCGGCTCTCGTTGCGGAGCTTCTTCTCCTCGTCGGTCTCGTCGTCGACAAGGTTCCCGGCAAGCGGGAGAACGTTGAAAGCGATGTTCTTGGCGAAGACCGTCGGTTCGGGCATGGTCACCGCCTGGCCGTCGTGGACGAGCCCCCGGGCATCCCCTGCCGCCTCGATCTGACTCATGAGCTCCTCGCCGCCGACAAGCCCGGCTCCGGAGACTGCCTGGTAGGTGGAGACGATGAGTCGCTCAAGGCCTGCCTCGGTGTCGAGCACCTTAAGCACCGGCATGGCAGCCATCGTCGTGCAGTTGGGGTTCGCGATGATGCCTTTGGTTGCCTGCGTGATGGCGTGTGGGTTCACTTCGCTCACCACGAGCGGGACGTCGGGATCCATGCGCCAGCCCGACGAGTTGTCGATTACCAAAACCCCCGCGTCGGCGAAACGCGGCGCCTGCGCCTTGCTCGTCGTGGCTCCCGCCGAGAAGATCGCGATGTCGAGACCGGTGGGATCGGCGAGGGCGGCATCTTCGACCGCCACAGGGACGCCCTTGAAGTCCAGAGTGGTGCCAGCACTGCGGCTACTCGCGAAGAACCGGATCTCGGCGATCGGGAAGTCGCGCTCTTCGAGAAGTTGGCGCACCACCGCGCCGACCTGACCGGTGGCGCCGACGACGCCGATACGAACTCCGCTGCTGTTGCTCATGATTTTTCCCAACTGTGACTGCAGCGATTCTATTTCAGGCCGATCTGCCAGTTGTCCACAGATTGCCGCCAATATTCGAATACATCTTCGATTCTCGCGAGAATATATGTATGCGATTCATCAGCACAGACGTTGCGGCACTTGCGCCCGCGAACCTCGCTGATGACGCGCTCCTGCACACCCAGCGCGAGCTCGCCGATGCGCGCCGTGCTCTCGAGTCGGCCTCGGCACTTGTCGCGGCAGAGATCGCTCGGCGATCGAGCCGCGATGTCGGGCACAGCGGGCTCGCTGCCCGACACGGCGCACGCTCCCCCGTGCAGTTGGTGCAATTCCTCACCGGGGCCAGCGCAAGCGATGCGAATCGGCTTGTTCGCGTCGGAACTCTCGTCGACACTGACGCAGCAGAGCAACCGTGGCTAAAACCCACGCTCGGGCTCGACGTTCCTTCCGTCGATGCAATTCGCTCGGGCCTCGGCTCTCCGACGTCGGCGGTGCCTTCGGATGCCCTTGCGCATGCCGCCCGAACACTCGCCTCCGAGGCGCCAACGCTCACCATCGACGCGCTCGCCCGCCGGGCTCGTCAGGTGCGCGACGACCTCGACATCTCATCCGTCGGATTGCGGGAAGAAGAGCGGCGAAGTGAGCGGTTCCTCAGGCTCACACCACTCTCGACCGGGATGACTCGCATCTCGGGCCTTCTCGATCCGGAGTCCGCGGCGATCGTCGTCGGCGCTGTCGATGCGATCACCTCTCCACGGCGGGGTGGGCCTCGCTTCGTCGCGGACGAGGGCGAACCCGCGCCGCAGGCGGATCCGCGAACCATCGACCAGCTCGTGCTCGACGCTCTCGTCGACCTGGTGAGCGTTGCTACCCAGGCGCCCTCGGGCACGCTCTTCGGCAAACAGCAGCCTAGAGTTCGCGTGCTCGTGGCGCTCAGCGACCTTGAGGCGGGAACGGGGGCCGGCTATCTCGAAGGTCAGCAAGACCCGGTCTCGCTCGAGACGGTGGAGCGGCACGCGTGTACTGCGGGCGTCGTGCCACTACTTTTCACCGACGATGGACAGGGGATCGACCTTGGTCGGGATGAGCGATATCACTCCCCGAAACAACGCAAAATCATCGCAGCACGAGACGGCGGGTGCAGATTTCCGCAGTGCGAACGACCGCCGGGTTGGTGCGAGGTTCACCACATAGTGCCGTGGAGCGAGGGCGGCAATACGACAGTCGACGATGGTGTGCTCTTGTGCAGATTCCACCATCTCTTGCTCCACAACAACGGCTGGCGCATCGTGCGCACGGGTGCGCGCTACGACCTCATCCCTCCTGGTTCGCACGACCCCCAGCGGAGGCCGATTTCGCTCAGTCAGAAGAGCCCCGCGCTGCGCCGGTTATTACCGGCCGTCGCGAGTTAGCGGCCGGTGCCGCCGTGCACGATGGCATCGGATTCGCCGTCGAGGTCGAACGCGGTATGGACGACGCGGACAGCATCGTTAACGGTGTCCGCGCGCGTGACAACCGAGATTCGGATCTCACTCGTGGAGATCATCTCAATATTGATACCGGCTTCAAACAGTGCAGTGAAGAGGCGGGCGGAGACGCCAGCATTCGTGCGCATACCAGCACCTACGACCGCGAGCTTAGCGATCTGGTCGTCGTGTTGGAGCGACTCGAAACCAATGTCTTCCTTCTCGGCGTTGAGCGCGGCCATGGCCTTCTGTGCGTCGTTCTTCGGAAGCGTGAACGAAATGTCGGTCAGGCCGGTCGACGCCGACGACACGTTCTGCACGATCATGTCGATGTTCACGTTTGCGCGTGCGACGAGGGTAAAGATCTGCGCGGCTTTACCCGGCATGTCGGGAACGCCCACAACGGTGATCTTCGCTTCGCTGAGGTCGGCGGCGACACCGGTGACGATCGGCTCTTCCACGATTTCTCCATCCTTGGGGTTCACGACGAGCGTGCCCTCGTTGTTGTTGAACGACGATCGAACGTGGATCGTGACGCCGTGACGTCGCGCATATTCCACTGCACGGATATACAGCACTTTGGCGCCGGTGGCAGCGAGTTCCAGCATCTCTTCGCTCGTGATGCGGTCAAGCTTTCGCGCGGAAGGCACCACCCGCGGGTCGGCGGTGAAGACGCCATCGACATCGGTGTAGATCTCGCAGACATCGGCCCCGAGAGCAGCAGCGAGAGCGACCGCGGTTGTGTCGGATCCACCTCGGCCGAGGGTGGTGATGTCACCGGTTCCACGATTGAACCCCTGAAACCCCGCGACGATAGCAACTGCACCATCGTCGAGCGCTTCGCGTACTCGCTTCGGCGAGACTTCTACAATTCGCGCGGACCCGTGCTGGGCATCCGTGACCATGCCTGCCTGGCTGCCGGTGTAGCTGCGAGCCTCAATGCCGAGGCTACGGATGGCCATTGCCAAGAGGGCCATCGAGATACGCTCACCAGCCGTGAGTAGCATGTCGAGCTCGCGACCGGACGGCAACGGCACTACCTGCTCGGCGAGATCGAGCAGCTCGTCGGTCGTGTCGCCCATCGCAGAGACGACGACAACGACTTCGTTGCCCGCCTTGCGCGTTTCGACGATGCGCTTCGCCACGCGTTTGATGCTCTCAGCGTCGGCGACCGACGAGCCCCCGAACTTCTGGACAATGAGGCTCACGTGGTTCTCCTGCGGGCTGGCTTGGAGCCTGTATTCAGACCCAACGAGCGAGTTTAGCGGCTATGGATGCCTAGTTCTCGACGAGCCTGCGCCCCTCGAAGGCGCGACCGAGAGTGACCTCGTCGGCATACTCGAGGTCACCGCCGACCGGAAGCCCCGAAGCAAGACGGGTGACGCGCAAATTCGGGTAGTTGAGCAGACGAGTGAGGTAGGTCGCGGTCGCCTCGCCCTCAAGGTTCGGATCCGTAGCGATGATGACCTCGGTCACAGTACCGTCGGCGAGGCGACCGACGAGCTGCTTCATCCGCAGGTCGTCGGGCCCGATGCCATCGATAGGACTTATCGCTCCGCCGAGCACGTGGTAGAGGCCCTTGAACTCTCGTGTTCGCTCAATCGCGACCACATCCTTCGCCTCCTCCACGACGCAGATAGTCGCGTGGGACCGACGGGGATCACGGCAGATCGAGCACGTCTCTTGTTCGGTGACGTTTCCGCAGATCGAACAGAACCGCACTTTGTCGCGGACCTCACGCAACACCTCAGAAAGACGAGTTACGTCGAAACTCTGTGTCTGCAGAATATGGAAAGCGATACGCTGCGCCGACTTGGGCCCGATACCCGGAAGGCGACCCAGTTCGTCGATGAGTTCCTGAACAATTCCGTCGTACACGCTTTACTCGTCCCGAGCCGTTGGGACAACACGCGGCGCGACGGACTGCTCCTCGATGAAGCTCGCCCCGAGAAGCTCGCGCACCACCGACTCGCCGTACCGCGCATTCTCGGCAGCAGTCCGTGACGGCGTGGCTGCCGCGGTCGGCGCGTGCTGCTCGGGATTGGTCTTCTCAGGATTGGCCCGCACTGGCTGGGTCTGCCTAGGTACTTCCGAGGCAGAATCTTCCGGCGCAGGTGCGTCCGTAGCAAGAACCTCTGGGGCGTGCTTTGGCTGCGCTACAGGCTGTCCTGATGCCGCATCCGGGTTGGCGGGCCTGTTGCGGGCGGGCACCCGAGTCGGGGCCGGTGCATCGGCAGGTTCGGATTCGGGGATCGCGGCGACTGCCCATCCACCTTCAGTGGGCGGAAACTCGTCGACGGGAGGTGCATCCTCGACTGGAGGTGCATCATCGACTGACGAGGACCGATCAGCCGAAACCGCGTCAGCGGGGCGCGCAGGAGGCGCGGAACTCGTGTCCACCCGGGCGATGAATGCCGGCTCTAGCCCTAGGACCGTGACGAATGCCTTCTTCAGGATGTCGCCGACACCTTGGCCAGGTGACGCAGGCTTCTTGAGCTCGACGACATCTTTCTGGCTGGGGAACGAAAGAACCAGAATCTTGCCGTCCCGCAATTCGAGCGGCTGCGCCGTGTAGACGACCAACCACGCGTTGAGTTTCGCGTTCTTGACGACCTCGAGAATCTCGGGCCATGCGTCTTTGACCTGCTGGAGCGTGACGGGGCCAATGGGCTTCTCGCGGGCGGGGGCGGGAGTTTCGGGGGTCGCGGCGGTGGAGGTCGGATCAGCCGAAGTCGCAGAGCCCGAAGTGACGACAGACGCGACCCGCGCGGGCGGCTCGACCCGCCCAGAAGTGACGGCCGTGCCTTCGACACCGACACGGCGCTCGAGTCGTTCCACGCGAGCAAGAGCACCACGCTCGGAGTCATCGCTCGCCGGGACCAAGATACGCGCGACCATGAGCTCGAGATGCAATCGGGGTGATGTCGCTCCCGTCATCTCAGAAAGAGCAGCATTCGCAACATCGGCAGCCCGCGACAACTCCGCGGTACCGAACGTCGACGCCTGCTTCGCCATGCGATCGAGCTGGTCTTGCGGAACACCCCGAAGTACGGATGCCGCGTTCCCCGAGGTCGCGGCGACGATGATCAGGTCGCGCAGACGCTCCAGCAGGTCTTCAACGAACCGACGGGGGTCTTGCCCGGTCTGAATCACCCTGTCGACGGAACCGAAAGCCGCCGCAGCATCCCGCCCACCGATCGCCTCGACAACGTCATCAAGCAACGCTCCATGCGTGTAGCCGAGCAAAGCTACCGCTCGTTCGTACTCGATCGTGTTCGTCTCGGAACCGGCGATGAGCTGGTCGAGCAACGACAGGGTGTCCCGGACGGAACCGCCACCCGCACGCACCACGAGCGGGAGCACTCCCGGTTCGACCTCGACACCCTCTGACGTGCACAACTGCTGCACGTAGTCGAGCATCTGTGCTGGGGGCACGAGCCTAAACGGATAGTGGTGTGTACGGGATCGGATTGTGCCGATGACCTTCTCAGGCTCCGTTGTCGCGAAGATGAACTTCACGTGATCCGGCGGCTCCTCCACGATCTTGAGGAGAGCGTTGAACCCCTGCGGCGTCACCATGTGCGCTTCGTCGAGGATGAAGATCTTGAATCGATCACGCGCGGGAGCGAAGACCGCTCGCTCGCGCAAGTCCCGCGCGTCATCGACGCCATTGTGCGATGCGGCGTCGATCTCGACAACATCGAGCGAACCACTGCCGTCGCGGGAGAGCTCCACACACGACGGGCAGACACCGCACGGGGTATCCGTCGGGCCTTCAACGCAGTTGAGACAACGGGCGAGGATGCGAGCTGACGTGGTCTTGCCGCAGCCGCGTGGCCCGCTGAACAAGTAGGCGTGGCTCACCCGGTCGGTGCGAAGAGCCGTGCGCAGCGGATCCGTCACCTGAGACTGGCCGATCAATTCGGCAAACGTCTCCGGCCGATAACGGCGATACAGGGCAGCGACCACGTGTACAGGTTAGTCGCTGCAACTGACCCGAGCGGGGCGGAGGGCGCGGGCAGGGACAGGCAGCTAGGTCGCGTAGGTGGTGAGCAGAAGTTCGTCGAACATCGCGATCTCAAAAGCCTGAGTGGCCGAGGCCTGCTTGGCGATGTGGCGAACCGGAGCAGTCGCGGCTCCGGTCGCGGCATCTGCCATGTGCACGCCGCCGACATGGTGTGAGCGCATGAGCGTCAGAAACAGTCGGCCCTGAGCGAGCCCTTCTGCGGTCGCGAGCTCCCGCATCTGCTCGACGGTCGCAAGGCCCGGCATGTCGGCAGCGGGCATCCCCATGCCCATCCACCCCATAACCGTTGTGGGCGGCGCCGTGCTCTCGCCCCACGACTGAAGCCAGGTATGCATCATGCCGCGTTCGTACGACTGGTTTTGCAGGATGTCTGCCGCAGCCGTTTGCACGGACGAACCGGTAGCTCGGCCGAGCACCCGCTGGCACATCGCGAGGGCCTGCTCGTGGTGGAAAGCCATGTCCTGGCAGAACCCAATGTCGACCTCATTGGGAGCGACAGCCGTCTGCGTCGGCGCGCACGCGGCGAGTGCCGCACCCGCCATCGCGAACGCTGCACCACCCAGAAGTGCGCGACGCGTCGACCCGCCAGCGCCCACCGGAGTGTGCCCCGTCACGGTTAGCCGCGTCCGGGCGGTCCGCCGGCCCCGGAGCCGACAATTGCGCCATCGGCCACCACGCCGTGGTAGCACCCCAGGAAGTACGGGAACGTCGTCGTCGTGTAGTAGCGGTACTGTCCATCGGCATCCACCCGACCGTTGCACTGATCGAGGTCACCCGATCCGGCGACATAGCTGTGTGCTGACCACGTGTCTGACGCGAACAAGGAGGAGTCGGTGAGCTGCCAGCTGCTTGTCAGTTGCGTCGTCGAGGTGCACGCGGCATCCGCGCAGACTAGGCCCGACATGATCGGGTAGCCGTCGGGAGACCAGCCCACCACTATCGATTTTCCGGATTCGGCCTCGGTCGCGGAATAGAGGCAATCCACCCCGTCAGCCCAACCGAAGAGGTGCAGGTGGAACTGGACGGGGCTCGAGTGACTGCCGCACTCGGAGAGCGCACCGACCAGCGACAAGACATCGCCACCGGTTGCTTCGGTAGGCCCGTAGATGGCGACGCCATCAACAGCAACGGCAATCGTGCCGAGCATCGGGACGGCGGAGGGAGTCGCTGCCTCGACCGGGTTCACCGCAATCGACACCGTCTGCTCCGACGCCCGCAGCACCTCAGGAGTGGTTGCCACATAGAGGTAGTCGGGAATGCTGTTGCTCGCGACCACCAAGGTCTCGCCGCTGCAGTCGGCACTCAGCGTCGGAGCCTCGTCGCCTGGGTTCGCACTGACCACGCTGCGGAAGGTCGCGGCCATCGCCGCGCAGTCCCCTGACGAGGCGGCGAACTCACCCGATGCTGCCGCGGTCGCCGTGGGCGCCGTCGTGGGCGTATCGGTGGTGTCGGCTTGAGTAGTACAACCGGCGGCAAGCATCACGCCAGCGATGAGGAGCGCGCTGCGCGCGACCACTGTGTTGAGAATCATGTGTCTATCGTTCCAGCGCGCCTTCTCTCACAGATTTGTTCCGGCTATGAATCGGGTAACAATCCCACCAGTGCGGCCGCCTGCCGTGCGATCTCGAATTCCTCGTTGGTGGGCACCACGAGCACGGCAACAGGCGAGTCGGCGGATGACACGAACCGAGCATCCTTCGATGGCGCCGCGTTGAGCGCCTCATCGAGCACGATGCCGAACGATTCGAGCCCCCGCACGGTTGCCGCTCGAGTCGCCGGACTATTCTCGCCCGCCCCTGCCGTGAACACGATCGCGTCGGCCCCGCCCAGCAGAACGAGGTATGCGCCCAGATAGTGGCGTAGGCGGTGGTCGTAAACCTCGAGTGCAAGCACAGCGGTCGCGTCACCGCTCGCCGCCGCCTTGGCCACATCGCGCATGTCGCGCATCCCGGTGAGCCCGAGAAGCCCACTGCGGCGGTTGAGGAGAACGTCGAGCTCCTCGAGGGTCGCGCCAGCGCGGCCGAGGTGGAACAGCACGCCAGGGTCGATATCGCCCGAGCGGGTGCCCATGACGAGACCCTCGAGAGGCGTCATGCCCATCGACGTCTCGACGGATCTCCCGGCATTGATGGCCGCAACCGACGCTCCGTTGCCCAGGTGGAACACGATGAGCTTGGCGTCGTCGCGCCCGAGGAGCCGCGCAGCAACCCCCGACACGAACTGGTAGGACGTGCCGTGGAAGCCATAGCGCCGGATGCCGTGCTCGTGTGCCGTCGCGGCGTCGACTGCGTAGGTGAACGCCTCCGGCGCCAAGGTCTGGTGAAAAGCCGTATCGAAGACCGCGACGTTGGGTACCCCGGGAAAGGCCGCGAGCGCGGCACGGATCCCCGCAAGGTTCGCTGGATTGTGCAGGGGAGCAAGGGCGGAAAGCTCGTCGATCGCGGCGATAACGTCATCGGTGACGAGGGTCGCTGCGGTGAACACGCTCCCCCCGTGCACGACACGATGACCGATGACCGATGGATGCACGTCGCCGAGTTCACCAAGGATCGACTGCATCGCCGCGTCATGGTCGGGAGAATTGCCGCTCTCGCCGATACGCTCCACGATCCCGCCACGCAGCTTCGCACCTGACTCGGCGTCGAGAAGCTCCCACTTGATAGATGATGAGCCCGAGTTAACGATGAACGCGACGGTCACTTCGTCTCAACCGCCTGAGCCTGAATCGCCGTGATCGCGACCGTGTTGACGATGTCGCGCACAAGGGCACCGCGCGAAAGATCGTTGACGGGTTTGCGCAAGCCCTGCAACACCGGCCCGATCGCGACAGCTCCGGAGCTTCGTTGCACAGCTTTGTAGGTGTTGTTGCCCGTATTGAGGTCGGGAAAGATGAACACCGTTGCACGCCCTGCGACCTGGGATTCCGGCATCTTCGCCTTCGCGACCGCAGCGTCTGCCGCCGCGTCGTATTGGATAGGTCCCTCGACGAGGAGGTCGGGGCGACGCTCCCGCACGAAGGCGGTGGCTGCGCGGACCTTGTCCACGTCGACGCCAGAGCCCGACTCACCCGTCGAATAGGACAGCATCGCGATGCGCGGTTCGATGCCGAATTGCACACTGGTTTCGGCAGCCGAGATCGCGATGTCGGCGAGTTGTTCGGCTGTGGGATCCGGGACTATCGCGCAGTCGCCGTAGACCAGCACCCGGTCGTCGAGCGCCATGAAGAACACGCTCGAGACGATGTTGACGCCCTCGACGGTCTTGATGAACTGCAGTGCAGGCGTGATGGTGTGCGCCGTGGTGTGCGCAGCGCCGGAGACCATGCCGTCGGCGAGGCCCAGATGCACCATCATGGTGCCGAAATATGAGACATCCGTCACGATGTCTCGCGCGTTGTCGAGGGTCATTCCCTTGTGGGCCCGGAGCCGGGCGTACTCCACGGCGAATTGTTCGCGAAGGTCTGGATCTGTCGGGCTCAGCACGGTCGCCGCAGTGAGGTCGACGCCGAGGCCGGCCGCTCGCTTGCGTATCTCCGTGTCGTCGCCGAGGATCGTCAGCTCCACGACACCGCGGCTGAGCAGCGTTCCCGCGGCCTGCAGAATGCGGTCGTCAGTACCCTCTGGCAGGACTATCCGCTTTTTGTCCGACCGGGCACGCTCCAATAGCCCGTACTCGAACATGAGCGGTGTCACGGCGGTCGACTCCTCCGCCCCCAGTTCGGTGAGAAGTCGTTCGGTGTCGATGTACTGCTCGAACAGGGCAAGGGCCGTGTCGACCTTGCGTTGTGACGTCGCCGAGAGCCTGCCTCTCGTCTGACCGATGCGCTGAGCAGTTTCGTAGGACCCAAGGTTGGTCGAGATGATCGGGATCGTGGGATCGAGCCCATCGATGAGTCTTTCGATGACCGGCGCAAGGTCGAAACCACCGTTGAGCACTATCGCCGAGAGCGACGGAAAGGTGCCAGAGGCGTGCGCGGTGAGGGCGGCGATCAGCACTTCGCTGCGGTCCCCCGGGATGACCACCAAGCTGCCCTCCGTCAATCGCGGCAGAACGTTCTCCATCGACATGGCGGCGAGCACGACGCCAACGACTTCGCGCCCAAGGAGCGCCGCATCACCCTTGATGAGAGTGCCATCGACGGCCGCCATCACGGCCTCCACCGTGGGCGCTACGAGGTAGGGGTCTTCGGGGATCGCCCAAGCGGGAACAGGAACTACTGCACCAATGGCAGCGATGATCTCGTCGAGCTTGTTGGAGTCGGCACGGTTGACGATCACTGCGAACAGGGCGGCGTGGGCAGTCGACAACTCGGGAATGCTGAGCTCGGCGACTTGCCTGAGCTCGTCCGCGGTGCGCGCACGGGTTTCCTCAGGTTCGCGCCCGGTGAGCACGAGCAGCACGGGTGCGCCAAGGTTTGCCGCGATGCGCGCGTTGTACGCGAGTTCGGTGGGAGTCGCGACATCCGTGTAGTCGGAACCGATGATGACGACCGTGTCGCACTGGCGCTCGACAGCCTTGAATCGCTCGACGATGCGCGAGAGCGCGGCATCCGGATTCTCGTGCACCTCTTCGTACGTGACGCCGACGCACTCGTCGTAATCGAGAGCGACGCCCTCGTGCGCGAGCAGGAGTTCGAGCACAAAGTCGCGTTCGACCGTGGACCGGGCGACCGGACGAAAGACTCCCACTCGTTCCACGCCGCGCAGAAGCGTGTCAAGCACGCCCAAAGCCACTGTCGACTTGCCCGAATGCCCTTCGGCCGAGGTGATGTAGATGCTGCGAGCCACCCCTGCAGCCTACGGGCCGTGTAACGCAAGTGACCCCTCGCGCACCCGCCAGAGCCCGGTTACCCTTGCTACGTTTCCGTCCTGGGGGAGTTGGCCTGGATGGCGCCACGCGAGGAGCCATGACGATTGTAGCCCGCTCGCGCGAGGCGCGGGTGGGGCGATTCGCTCGCGAGAGCGGTTATGATTCCCTGAGGTCATCAGTCACGTGCGGTCTGAGACCGGCCAGGAGAATTCGCCTAGTGGCCTATGGCGCACGCTTGGAAAGCGTGTTGGGTGAAAGCCCTCGGGGGTTCGAATCCCCCATTCTCCGCCAGATCAATACCGAGATGGACGGACCCGTGGGGGGGACTGTGACCAGACCGAGCGATACCGACAGCGTCAAGCTTCGTCCGCACGTCAGCGTCCTGCGCCAGGGGCTGTTGGGAGTGGTCGCCTTCAGCACCCCCGTCTTCATCGTGCTGTACTTCCTCACCGTGCCCCACGGACCGTGGAAAGCAGTGTTGGCGACGCAGGTTCTCGCCAGCATCGTCGTCGTGGTGGCCCTGATCTTGTACCTTCGGGTCGGCATCTGGGTGAACCGCACGAGCATCACCGAGATCGGCATCCTGGGCCGCATCAAGCGGGTTGAGGCCGACGAGATCGGGTCGGTGTTCGTGGCGACCGTCTTCGAGGCATCCGGCACCACATCGCTGCCGCAACTCTTCGTTCGCGACAAGCAGGGCAAGCAGGTAGTCAGGATGCGCGGCCAATACTGGTCCAAGGCCAGCATGGACATCGTGGTCGCGACTCTGGACGTACCCAAGCACACTCGACAGGATTCCGTGTCTACGCGGGAGTTGCGCGACAGCTATCCAGGCTTGCTCTACTGGTTCGAACGGCGTCCGGTAATTGCCGCGCTCGCCTTCGTGGCGCTCGTCGGGCTGGTGGGCCTCGTCATCTGGGCACTCTTCGACATTTCCGGGATGACCTAGAGCGGCCTACTTCCGCTTGAGAGTGGAGAAGATTCCACGCAACACTTCTCGAACGATGGTTTGGCCGGTACGCGACCCGAGCATGTCTCCGATGGGGTTGTCGGGCTTCCGGGTGCTTCTCCGGGCAGTAGTTCGCGTCGTGGTCTTCGGGCGCGAGGTTTGTTCCGACTTTCTCATGTCCCGAATCATTCGGTCATAGTCGGCTTTGTTCTGCTTCGCCGCCGCTTCCGCCTCGGCGGAGGCGTCAGCCTGCGCGGCGGCGTTCATCTTGACCGAGAGAATCTCGTAGGCCGACTGCCGGTCGATGGCGGTGCCGTACGTCTTCAGGAGCGGGCTGGCACTCACAGTCGCGGCTATTGCCTCGGCCGCGGTGGGAGACATCGATCCTTGGGGGGCCCGCAGGCGAGTCCAGGCGACCGGCGAAGGCGCGCCCTTCTCATTCATGACGGTGATGATGGCCTCGCCGATCGCGAGTTCCTGAAGCACCTCGCCGAGCTCGTATCCAGACGTCGGATAGGTGGAGACCGTCGCCCTGAGGGCACGTGCGTCGTCGGGTGTGTGCGCTCGGAGTTGGTGCTGCACGCGCGATCCGATCTGGGCGAGCACGTCGCTCGGGACATCCTTCGGCGTCTGAGTGACGAAGAACACCCCCACCCCCTTCGAGCGGATAAGGCGCACAGTTTGAGTAATAGAGGCGATGAAGTCCTTCGAGGCATCCTTGAACAACAGATGCGCCTCGTCGAAGAAGAACACGAGTTTGGGCTTGTCGATGTCGCCAACCTCGGGAAGGTCGTTGAACAGGTCTGCCAGCAGCCACATCAGGAAGGTGGAGAAAACGGCCGGGCGATCCTGCACGCCGGGAATCTCGAGCAGGCTCACCATGCCGCGCCCATCGGCTGTCGTGCGCAGGAACAGAGACGTGTCTATCTCCGGCTCGCCGAAAAACACATCCGCACCTTGATCGGAGAACCCGATGAGTTCGCGCAGGATGACCCCGGTAGTCGCTCCAGAGAGCCCACCGAGGTTTTTGAGTTCAGGCTTGCCCTCGTCACTGACGAGCCACTGAAGTACGGCCCGGAGGTCGTCCAGACCGACGAGCGGCAAACCAGCCCGGTCTGCGTAGTGGAAGACGAGCCCGAGGCTCGACTCCTGAGTGTTGTTGAGACCCAGCACTTTCGACAGCAGAAGCGGCCCGAAACTTGAGACCGTCGCCCTGACCGGGATGCCGGTGCCGACGCCGCCGAGAGTGAAGAACTCGGTGGGGCTCGCGGTCGCCACCCAGTGCTGGCCGACGCTCTTCGTTCGTTCAAGGAGCTTGTCACTGGACACCCCTGGAGTGGCGATACCCGAAAGGTCGCCTTTGATGTCCGCGGCGAAGACCGGCACGCCGTTCGCGGAGAGTTGCTCGGCCAAGACCTGCAGAGTCTTCGTTTTGCCCGTACCGGTTGCCCCTGCAACAAGACCGTGCCGGTTGACCATCGCGAGCGGGATACGTACCGGTACTTCGGCGATCGGATCGCCGTTGACGAGCGCGCCCATCTCGAGCGCTGGCGCATCGAAACTGTAACCAGCCTTGATGGTTTCGACCTGCTCCTCGGTGAGTGGTCCGCGGATCGAGCCGGCGTCGTGGGCAGCCGAGGCCACGACGGGCTCTGCCCGCGAGGCATCCCGTTCGGCGGCGAGCGCGGCCTCGGCCTCGGCGAGGGCTTTCTTCGCTGCTTCGACCTGGGCTGCTGCGTCCGTCATGGAGCAAGCCTAAGGCGCGGGCAGATCATGGTGACTGTGATGCTCGTGACCACTCCTTCTGCAGACGAGCGGCGAGCGGTGCCCAGACGAACACCGCACCCGCGCCCCCGAGAAGGAGGCCACCGACGGTGTCGCTCAACCAGTGGGCGCCGAGATAGGTGCGGCTGAAGATCATCAACGCCGTCCACGCGGCGCCGGCAAACCACACCCAACGACGCTGAAGCAGGATCGCCAATGCCACCGATATCGTCGCTGCATTCGCCACATGGCCGGAGGGAAACGAACCGAAGTCAGCCGAGATCAAGATCTCTTCGGGGCGGGCTCGTGCGAACAGGCTCTTGAGCAGCTGGACGGTCCCGGCGCTGAGCGCCGATGCAACCACGAAGTACAGGGCCGACCATGGCTTGCGCGCTATGAGCAGCGCAATCGCGACCCCCACCGGGACCAGGATCACCCCGAACCATCCCCCACCCAGGAAACTCATCACGTACGCGGGTACATCCCAGACCGGACTGCGGTGCTCCACGAGCTCTTCGAGCCACTCGGTGTCGATACCGTATTGCCCACTCCGCACACCGACGATGACTCCCAATGCCAGCGCGACGAGAACCGCGGTTCCACCACTCACGAGCGGCCACAAGCGCGAGATTCGATGAGCGATTGGCGCGGAGATCGGCTGGCTCATGGTCACACGCTATCTCGTCAGATCATCGGGTGAGAGCCGGCACCGTCCACGGGCGTACGAGGGACAACAGGATGGTGATCGAGACGAGCGCTGTGCACGCCATGATCACCCCCATCGGAATCGCGGTGTCGATCCCGAACAGTCCGACTATGGGAGAGATCGCTCCTGCGAGTCCGAAGTTGAGCGCGCCAAGGAGCGACGCGGCAGTTCCCGCTTCACTGCCGTGGTTGGCCAGCGCGAGCACCTGTGTACAGGGAAAGCTGAACCCGCACGCCGTGATGAAGAACCACAGCGGCACCAAGATGCCGATGAGTCCGGCGTGCAACGAGTCGAGCACGACGATTGCCGAGGCCGACAGCAACAGTGCTACCAGTGTGCCCGCCAGAATCCATTGCGGACCAATAAATCTGGCAAGGAACGCACTCGCTTGAACGCCGCCGACGATGCCGAGGGAATTGATGGCGAAGAGGAACCCGAATTGCTGTGGATTCAATCCATAAATCTGCTGGAACAAGAACGACGACGACGACAGGTACGCGAACAGCCCCGAGAAGGTCATGCCCGCGATGATCGCTACTCCCACGAAGATTCGATCGGAGAACAGCGCCCGGTATCGCTCCCGCGCCGTACTGTGCCCAAGGTCGACACGACGGGCAGGCGGCAGAGTTTCGACGAGGAAGATGGCCGACGCGGTCAGGCTGATCGCGCCGTAGATGGCCAGGAACACGAACATGCCACGCCACGGCATGAGCAAGAGAAGCTGCGAGCCGATGACCGGCGCGAGGATGGGCGCTAGGCCGTTAACGAGAGCGAGGCGCGAGAGCATCCGCACCAGAGGAAGCCCACCGAACAGGTCGCGCACGATGGCCATCGCCACGACGGCGCCGGCCGCTGACCCGACGCCCTGCAGCACCCTGAACACGAATAACCATTCGATGCCCGGCGCTAGTGCGACACCGATACTCGCGATGACATGGATGCTCGTCGCCACGAGCAGCGGAAGCCGTCGGCCCACGCGGTCGCTCCACGGGCCGACAAGCAGTTGACCCACAGCGAAGCCGATCGTGGTCGCCGTCAGCGTTAGCTGGATCAGTGCCGTCGATACGTCCAACTCTCCCTCGATCACGGGGAACGCAGGCAGATACAGGTCGATTGTGAACGACCCGAGCGCGGTCAGCCCACCCAGTACGAGCACATAGACGAGACGCTGGCGGGGCGCGAGGGAGTCCCCCGGATGTAGGACGGTTGTCAAGTAATCAATCCTAGGGTCCCCTCGCGAGTCCTCCTAATAGCGGATTGATTCAATTCCAAAAATATTTGAGAGCCCGTCGTTTCGGTGAGTTTGTGGCGCACGGGTACTCAGCGTCGGGGCTGCCGATACGCGACTTTTCGCCTTATTTTTCAGGCTTAGCGCGCTCTTTTCGGGGCGAATCGGCATAACCGATAAGTACTCATATAGGTGTACTTGGGAGATAACTCTTGCTATTTCGGCTGAAGTGTGGATTATTTGTATAGCTGGCCACTTGGGTATCTCAACCCAACGCCCCACGACCCGCCCATGGCAAAGGAGCTATGACATGACAGACCGCGCTGAAACACCGTCGGCACAGTCATTGGTGCTCGAAGCACGAGGCGTTACGAAGCACTACGAAGGCGTCACCGCGCTCGACCATGCGACCCTCGCCGTGGGCCCGGGCGAGGTTCACGCGCTGCTCGGCGGCAACGGCGCCGGCAAATCCACCCTCATCAGCATCATCTCAGGGGTGACCAAGCCCGACAGCGGAAAAATCTTACTCGGCGGCGAGGTCATGCCGGCTTCCGGCCCGCTCGCCGCGATCTCCGCGGGCATCTCGACGATCTACCAAGAGCTCTCGCTCGTCCCCGCACTTTCGGTACTCGACAACATATTCCTCGGCCGCGAGATCAAGCGGAAGACGCTCGGCCTCCCCCTCACATCGGACCGCCGCAGTATGGAACTTGCAGTGCGTGACCTCGCCGCAGATTTCGGAGTTACCGCAAATGAGCTTCACACTCCGGTCTCCGAGTTCGGTGCTCTCAAAAAGCGTTCCATAGAGATCGTTAAGGCTCTCGCCTTCGACCCCAAGGTGCTCATCCTCGACGAGCCGACTTCGGGCCTTGAGGACGCCGAGCGTCAAGTGCTATTCGGTTACATGCGCTCCATGCGCGAGCGTGGTGTCTCGCTCGTGTGGGTTACGCACCATCTGGAGGAACTGTTCGGGCTCGCCGACAAGGCGACAGTCTTCAAGGATGGCCGTACGGTCGCGACGGTCGCGACGGAGTCGACCTCGATCGACAAGCTCATCACGCTCATGTTCGGCGCCGACCGCGAGGAGTTCGGCGGCGGTGATACCCGCAAGATCGCGCACCTCCAGCCGAGCAGCGAACGCCCTGTGATACTCAGGGCCCGCAATCTCACACGCGGTTCGGTCGTACGCGACATCTCGCTCGACGTGCACGAGGGAGAGATCGTCGGGCTCGCCGGGCTCGCAGGCGCGGGACGCACAGAGGTCGTCCGAACGCTCATGGGCCTGGACGCCCTCACTTCCGGATCGGTCGAACTCAACGGGCGGCGACTGTCGCTGCGTAACTCGACTGCCGCCTACCGTGCGGGTTTGGCAATGCTCCCGGAGGACCGCAAGCAGCTAGGCATACTCGCCGACCTGTCGACGGCGCAGAACATCTCGATCTCGCGCCTCTCCACTGTCACCGCGGCCGGATTCTGGATGAGCCGTCGCAAGGAACTCGCCCTCGCGGAAAGCTACCGTGGTCAACTCGGCATCAAGACCCCCGATGTCAATGCCCGAATCGGAAACCTGAGCGGTGGCAACCAGCAGAAGGCCATCGTGGCCCGCTGCCTCAATACCTCCCCCAAACTGCTCATCTTCGACGAGCCGACCCAGGGCATCGACGTGTCGGCGAAGGTCGAAGTGCACGCCCTCGTGCGCGACTACGCCGCTAACGGCGGTGCGGCGATCCTCATCGCCTCGGAGATCGAGGAGTTACTCGAACTGAGCCATCGCGTGCTCGTGTTGAAGAAAGGACAGATCGTCGGCGAAGTACGGAACATCCCGGCTGCAATCGAGGCTGGCGAGTTCGCCCGCATCAAGTCGGAAGTTCTCACCCTGAGCGCGGCGGGACAAGCCTCATGAAATCCTCATCCCCCCTTGCCAGGATCATGGCGATCCGCGGCATGCCCATGACACTCGTGCTCATCCTGACTGTCGTGATCTTTCAGGTGCTCAATCCGGTGTTCCTCGACGGCAAGACGGTCGGCAATTACATCACTAACGGCATCCCGATCATGCTCATCACGCTCGGTGTCGCGATTGTAATCATCGGCGGCGGAATCGACCTCTCGGTCGGGACAGTCGCGGGCCTCAGCGCGGGAACTACGATGTTCACACTCGTCCAGGGCGCACCGCTCGTTGCCGGCATCGCTGTCGGCTGCGGGACCGGTCTTCTGTTCGGTCTCATCAACGGTTTCCTCGTCGCCTACATGCGAATCAACGACTTCATCGTGACTCTGGCCACGTTGAACATCGCCGCCGGCCTGCTCGTGGTGCTTTCCCAGGTGCAGCCGCTGCAGGGTGTGAGCGTACCGGGATTCGCTGAGCTCACAAAGGGGGACCTGTTCGGCATCCCGACCTCGTTCTTCATCGCAGGAGCGCTGTTTGTCATTGCGCAGATCATGCTCGCTAAGACGATCATTGGGCGCCGCCTCTACGCTGTGGGTATCTCGAGCCAAGCCTCGAACGTCGCTGGCGTTAGCGTGCCTCACCTCCGTCTCTTCACTTTCGCCGCATCCGGACTGCTGGCCGGCGTCGCGGGCGTGCTGCTCGCCTCGCGCCTCGGTGCGGTGCAGGCCTTCCTCGGTATCGGGTACGAGTTCATCGCCATCGCGGGCGCGGTCATCGGTGGTATCAGCCTCGCAGGGGGCGGCGGAAGCGTCTGGGCCGCCTTTGTCGGAGGGCTATTTCTTGCGACACTGCAACAGGGACTGCGACTAAACAACGTCGACCCCGTCTACTTCAGCATCGTTACCGCGCTTGCCATCGTCTTTGGTGTGGTGTTCGAGCGCCAGGTGCGCCGGGTCATCCTCCGAGCCGCGCTACATCGAACCGCATTGTTCTCCACCGACCAACCACGGGCCACCGAGGATGAGTCTGTGGTCGCCAGTTCCGAGGGGAGCAATAACAATGACAAGTAAGCCCCGGTCTGCCACGGAGACGATCCGCAACCTCTGGGAACGACTGCTTGTCGACCCCACACTGGGCGTGATCTCGCTCCTGCTGATCTTCGCGCTCATCGCTGCCTTCGCTCTCCCTGTCTTCTACGCAGGCAACAACATCTACAACCTAGTCGGCAGCAGCATCACGGTCATGATTCTCTCCATCGGGATGACCGTCGTACTTATCTCCGGGGGCATCGACCTCTCCGTTGGCGCTGTCATGGCACTATGCGCGGGAGTCGCTGCGACGGTCCTCAAGATGGGTGCCCCTTTGTTCGTAGCGTTCGTCTGTGCGATCCTCGTCGGCATCGCGGCGGGCTTGCTCAACGGACTTCTCGTAACCAGGGTCGGCCTTCCCGACTTCATCGCGACCCTCGCGATGTTGGGGTTCGCGAGCGGCGTGCTGTACATAGCGACTCAGGGCGTTCCGATTATCGGATACATGACGAGCGAGTACTACATCGTTGGCGGGCTCGACCCCCTTGTCGGCCCAGTGACCTTCCCGATCCTCGTGGCGGTAGTGCTCGCGCTCATCGTGGGGTGGGTCCTCAGCCGTACGAAGCTGGGCACCCACTTCTTCGCGGTAGGCAGCAACGCCGTCGCCTCCCGCCAGTCGGGCATCCCGGTCCGGTGGGTCAAGACGCAGGCGTACATGCTGAGCGGCACCTGCGCGGCGGTCGCTGGCATCATCCTCGCGGGCCGCAATAACAACGTTCCCGCCGACCTCGGCACCGGCTACGAAATCCAGGCCATCTCAGCAGCGATCATCGGCGGCGCATCCCTCATGGGCGGTCGCGGCCGGGTGCTTGGCGCAGTGCTTGGCGCACTGACCCTCGCCCTCGCGATCAACATCATCAACCTAGCGGGGGTGCCTTCGAGCTTTCAGAAAATCGTGATCGGCGTCATCCTCATCCTCGCCGTCATTGCCAACTACCTGAGCGAACTCGCCCGGGGCGCGACCCAGCGCCGAAGGGCCAAACGACTCTCAAGCATCGACGCTTGAGTGCACCAAGAAACCGAAAGCGCCAGCGTTTCAGCGCTGGCGCCCATCGAGAGGAAATGCAGATGTCTCAACAGAATGCTAGTCCCACAACGATGACGATCACACGACCCTGGCGTCGCGCGATCGCGCTGGGTGCCAGCGCCGTGCTCCTGGCTGGCTTGGCTGCGTGTTCCACAGTGACTGGATCCACCGATACCGGCACCGGCACCGGCACCGCCGGTTCCACGAACTGTGGCAGTGCCGATGAGCAAGCGGCAATCACCGCTGCCGTCAACGGCCGCACGCTGAAAGTCGGCTTCACCCCGCCAATCCTTTCCGAGTTCTACACTCAGGTCGAGAAGGCCGCCTTCAACCGGATGAATGAACTCGAGACCTGCTACGGCATCAAGTGGGAGTGGTCCCGTCAGGGCGCCCTCAATGACGCTCACTCGGGCGTGGAGGCCGTCGGTATCGTCGAGAACTTCATCTCGAACGGGTTCGACGCCGTCTTCGTGTGCTCCGCAGCACCGCACGCCACGATGCAGGAGATCTTCAAGGCAGGCGAGGCCGCCGGAGTAAATTTCTACCAGTTCAACTCGACGGAAGAGCTCGAGAATCCGTCGCAGGCCACTGATCCCACCGCCGGCCTCTCCACGATCTCGAACATTGGCTACGACGACCGCTGGCAGTCGGGTTACATCGCGGGCCAGTACCTCGCGAAGGCGCTGAGCGGTAAGGGTCAGATCATCCAGATCCTCGGCCCGTCGGGCTCCGACTGGACCAAGTTGCGCCAGCAAGGCTTCGAGGCCGCGATCGGCGAGTTCCCGGGCATGACCATCGTCGGTTCCGCCGACGGCGGCTACGTTCGCGACAAGGGCCTGACTGCCGCGCAGGATCTCTTGACCAAGTTCCCAGACATCGCAGCCATCTACGGTGAGAACGAAGACATGGCGTTGGGTGCCTCGCAAGCGATCGATCTCGCCGGCCTCAAGCATTGGGACGGTACCTCGGGAATCATCACAATCGGCGCTGACGGTCTGATCTCAGGTATGGACTCGATCCGCCAGGGCAAGCTCACCGCCACCGTCGATGTCAACTCCGTCGACATGGGCACGACGATGGTCAACACGCTGTTCCAGCACGAGATCCTCGGCATGACCGTCGCACAGTTCATCTCCGTCCCCACGGTCGTCGTCGACAAGACGAATGTGGACTGGGCCGAGGCGAAGATCGCCGCGTCGCAGGCCGGACCGGGCAAGTACTAACAACCAGCACCATCGGGGTGCCCCGCCAGCCGGCGGGGCACCCCACCCCACCAGAGCACCGTCGAAGAGACGCGGATGAAAGGACTCGATTCTCATGGTGAAAAAGAATGACCCAGTGGACGTCGTGATCGTCGGGCTAGGAGCCGGAGGAGGTCCGGCCGCAAAGGTACTGTCGGAGGCTGGTTACTCTGTAGTCGGCTTCGACAAGGGCCCTTGGCTACGCAATAGCGAGCACTACTCGGGCGACGAGCTCAAGTTCCAGAACCGCAGCTATCTGTGGCCGGACGTCGATCTCATGCCACGTACAGTGCGCAGCGACGAGACCACCGAGGGCCGCATCTTCAACTTTTCCCCCGTGCCTTCCGCGGTCGGCGGCGGAACTACCCACATGGCGGGCTGGACCCCCCGCCCTCGCCCTTCCGACTTCATCATGCAGTCGCTGCACGGCGACATCGAGGGCGCGAGCCTCGCTGACTGGCCCTATCGCTATGAGCACCTCGAGCCCTACCTCACCAAGGTCGAGTGGAGCTACGGCATCTCGGGCCTTGATGGTGCCGAGGTGGGTGCCGGGTTCCGGTCCAAGCGCTATCCGAGCGGCCCCCTGGAGCCCACTAAGTTCGGCGAGAAGTTCTACGAGGGATGCCGAAAGCTCGGCATCAACGCGATGCCACTCCCGATGAGTCACCTCACCGAGAGAAACGAGCTCGGTCGCAAGGCCGTCAACCGCACGAGCTTCTGGAACCAGTACGGCGACCCGACCGAGACGCGCTCGACGGTCGCTACGACGTACATCCCCGAGGCTCTCTCCACCGGTAATTTCGAGGTGCGAGCCGACTCCTTCGTCAAGGAAGTGACCGTCGACCGCGACGGTAAGGCGACGGGCGTGGTGTATATCGCGCCCGACGGCTCGGAGCACGAACAGCAGGCGAGGGTCGTCATCCTCGCTCTCGGCGCCATCGAATCTTCGCGCCTCATGCTGCTATCGAAGTCGCCGCGTTTCCCCGACGGGCTTGCCAACGACTCAGGCCTCGTAGGTAAGAACGCGACGTTCCACGAATACCTATTCGCCGTCGGCCTCTTCGACCGCGAAGTGTCGCCTGCCCTCAACGGGTTCACGGGCAACTACCAGAGCGGCGGGTCGATGCACTTCTACGAGACTGACCCTGACCGAGGCCATATCGGTGGCGGCATCATTGCCACCACACAGATCGGCCAGCCCATCAACCCGATCCTGCCCGGAAAACCCGTGTGGGGCGAAGCGGCCAAGGACGCGGACCGCGACTACTTCCTGCACTCAATGAAGATCGGAATGATCCTGCAGGATCTTCCGCAGGAGACGAATCGCGTCGACCTCGACCCAACTGTCAAGGACCGCTGGGGAATGCCCGTCGCGCGCATCACCAACAAGCCACATGCCAACGACACAGCAATGAGCAAGTGGCAGATCGACAAGAATGTGGAAATCTTAGAGGCCGCCGGAGCGGTGCGCACCATGCCGGTCTATTTGGGCAAGGAGTTCACGGGGAACGCCTGCCACCAACACGGAACGGTGCGCATGGGGACCGACCCGAACAGGTCCGTACTGAACGAGTGGGCTCAAGCTCATTCGGTGGACAACCTTTTTGTACTCGACGGTTCTGGCTTCGCCACGGCAATGGGGGTCAACCCGACGCTCACGATCATGGCGCACTCGTGGCGTGCAGCCGACTACATCGCAAACACCTATCTCAAGGGACGGAGCGAGCGCCTCGTGCTCGACCCGATCTCTGCCTCGAAGTAAGGAAGGAGAACCACCATGGCCTCAAAATCCGAATGGCAAAAGCTCGATCTCGTGATCGACCCCGACTCGAATGAAAAGTTGTTCTTCAGCGACCACGAATGGGACACCATCGAGGCGGCTGCGGCGCGGATCATCCCGACGGACCAGGATCCTGGTGCCCGCGAGGCACGAGTGATCGTCTTCATCGACAGGTACCTGTCGGGGATCGACTACCACTACGCGGCTGCAGACGGCAGCGGCTTCCTCCGCATGGAAGGCGAGGAGGCACGGGCCGCGCGCGCACGAACCAACGACTTCCAGCGAATGTACCGCGAGGGAGTGGGTGAGCTCGATGCGGTAGCAATGCGCCACGGCGCCGCCGACTTCGTGAGCGCCGACGAGGCGACGCAGGACAAGATCCTCGTCGAGGTCAGCGGTGCGCCGAAGCCGAGCCACGTACGCCTCGACGAGCATGAGGTGTTCTACTCGCGATTGCAAGGGAACACCGACACGGGCAAGAGTTTCTTCGACACTCTCGCTTTCCATGTGCGGCAAGGGTTCTACGCGGATCCAGTCTACGGCGGCAACAAGGACCAGGTCGGCTGGAAGGTGATCGGGTTCCCGGGGCCGAGTTCGCTCAAGGACACCATGGACGGCACCTATACGACGGCGCCGTATTTCGTGCAGGAGTACGACTGGCGCGACCTGCTGCTCTCCTACGACGGGCCAGAAACAGCCTAACTACCAAATCAACGCGGACCTACTCCGCGTCGTGACCACCTCCAGAAAGGAAGAAGAATCAATGTCGAACTTCGAAGAAAAACTCAACAAATGGGTCGACCGCACCTACCGGTACACCCCAAACAAGATCGACCTGTCCCGCACCGTCGTGCACATGCTCGACGTGCAGAACCTGTGCCTCGACAAGCGCGGCGCCGACTATGTGCAGAGCGTGGGCGGTGCCCCTTCGGGCGAAGAAACTCTCGTTCAGGCCAAGAAGGTCCTCGACGCCGCACGTGCCAAAGGCGTGAAGGTCAACTGGTCGATGTGGGGAATGGACCCGAACGGCTACGATATCGGCCTGTGGGGCGAGAAGTACCCCGCCTGGAAGAACGCGGATTCCCCGTTCAATCACGGTACGTTTGACGGCGCCCTGTGCGACGGCTTTGTGCCCGAGGAAGGCGAGGCGGTACTCCGAAAGCACCGCAACAGCAGCTTCTTCGAAAGCCCGTTCAACTCGTGGCTCAAGCAGGACGACTGCAAGTATCTCGTGATCGTCGGGTCATCGACCGGCAACTGTGTGCCGACGACGGCCCGTGACGGTTTCGAGCAAGGCTACAAGGTCATCGTTGTCGCCGACTCCGGCACTGCGATTCCGCTCAACTCGCACGGCCGCAACCCCGAGTACGACCACGAGGTCCCCGAAGGATACGGACAGTACTGGGAGGGCCTGCGAAACATGCAGGCTCAGTACGCCGACGTGATGTCGACGCGCGAGTTCCTCGAGTTGATGGAGAACTCCTCTAAATAGCACGGGGGGCGGGCGGGGGTGCGTAGACGCTCCCGCCCGCGCCACGGTTATGGAGACCACATGACAACGCCACCAGCTACCCGCACCTTCGGACGCGTCGGGGTCGACGTGACCCTAGCGGGTCTGGGCACCGTCGCCCTAGGCAACATGGGCAGGATCGTTCCCACCACCGACTCCCGTGCCGTGATCGACGCAGCATGGGATGGCGGCGTGCGGCTCTTTGACACCGCTCCGATGTATGGCCACGGCCTCGCGGAGTACCGTCTCGCCGAGCAACTCCGCGATCACCCGCGAGACTCCTACTTCCTGGTCAACAAGGTCGGCCGCACCCTGCGTCCTTCAGCCGACCCTGGCGACACCTCCCCCTGGCTCGCGACCCCGCCGATGGCGATGGGATTCGACTACAGCTACGACGGCGTGTTGCGCCAAGTGGAGGCGAGTCTGCAGCGGATGGGCACCGACTACTTCGACGCGCTACTCGTGCACGATACCGATCGCTTCACGCACGGCGACGCGCAACCCGAACGCTTCCGGGAGGCCGTCGATGGCGCGTTCCAAGCCTTGCTGCGATTGCGCGACGAGGGCGTGACCCGGAGCATTGGTATCGGCGTCAACGAGTCTGACGTGTGCCTCGCGGCTCTTGAGGCTGTCGATATCGACTGCATGCTCATCGCCGGCACTTACAATTTGCTTTCCACTACCGCGCTTGACGAGTTACTCCCGGAGTGCGCCCGTCGCGGCGTAGCGGTCATCAACGGTCGGGCCTTCGGGTCAGGCATCCTCGCCACGGGCACCACGAAAGACGCCCGCTTCAACTACGCGACAGCACCTACCGACATCGTCGACCGGGTGCGCCGCATCGAGTTCCTCTGCGACGAGTTCGGAGTCGAGCTCGGCGCAGTTGCAATTCGTTTCGCAGGCTCGCACCCGGCGATCGCGAACGTCTGTCTCGGCGCGCGCACCGCCGAGCAACAGGAACGGAACCTCCGCTGGATGGGCGCCGTTATCCCCGACGAACTCTGGCTCGCGCTCGCCGAGCTCGACGACACGCCGTAAACACCACCACCAGATACAGGAGATCGAGATGTTCGAGGAACTGAAAACCATCGCCGCGCATGCAGAGGCCGAGGCGGCAGAAAGGGGACTCGCCGTCGTCGTGAGCATCGTCGATGTACACGGTAACCCGGCTCTGCTACACAGGATGACCGGCGCACCCATGCATTCACTCGAGATGGCGTTCCGTAAGGCCTACACTGCCGCGACCTTCGCCGTAGCTACCGAGGAACTTACGAAAAAGGTCGAGCCGGGCGGACCACTCTTCGGCCTAGCCGTCAACTCCGGTTCGAAGCTCATCGGTTTTGGTGGCGGCGCACCGTTTGTGGTCTCAAGCGGCGAGCGGTTTGGCCTTGGCATCTCCGGCGGAACCACGGAAGAGGACATCGAGATCATGCGATCGGCAATTGCGAAGCACAACGCCGCCTAGTGGTTTAGCGTACGCCCAGCCGCCACACGGTGCGCTGGGTGTACGCGTCTTGCGGCTGTAGGACAATTGACGGCCAGTCTGGCAGCGAGGGCGAGTCGGGCACCCGATGTGGCTCAAGACAGATCCCCTTGCCGGGGGAATGTTGCGCCCCGCGACGTCCGATTGATTCCGCAATGCGATTGCCGGTGTAGACCTGCAGCGTGGGCTCCGTGGTTGAGATCTCGAGCGTCCTGCCGCTCCTCGGATCCCACAAGCGCGCCACCGGACCGACAGCACGATCGAGCACGTAGGTGCTGTCAATGCCGGGCCAAGGCTCACTACCCCCCAATGGCAAGTCGTCTCCGATGCGGCGCTCGGTGCGGAAGTCATATGGGGTACCCGCCACAGGCACGACTCCGCCACGAGGCAGCAGCCTGTCGTCGGCGCCGAGAATAGCGCTGGCCTCGATGGCGAGCACATGGTCCACTATCGATCCGCTCGCGTCCCCGCTCAGGTTGATGTAGGAGTGGTTGACCAGATTCACCGGGGTCGGGGCATCCGTCGTCGCATGGAATTGGAAATCGACCTCATCCGACTCATTTAGTCGGTACGTAGATGCGATCGAGAGGGTTCCGGGATAGCCCTCCTCACCCGCCGGACTCACGTAGCGGAAAGTCACGCTTTGCGCGTCCTCAGCCTGCTCGACGCTCCATTCGACGCGATCGAGAGCGCGCGTGGGACCACCGTGGAGATGGGTCGACCCCTCGTTGGGCGTAACACGGAAGTCAAGTCCACCACCCACGAAGCGCGCGTCAGCGAGGCGACCTGCGACGCGACCGACCGTCGCCCCGAAATACGGGCCGGGATCGTTGCGGTACTCCTGCTCGGAAGTATGTCCGAGAACTACGTTGCCGGGCACGCCGTCGCGATCCCGGGCCATCAACTCGACCAGTCGGGCACCGAAGGTCGAGAGCAGCACTGATGTACCACGGTCATTGCTCAGAGCGACGAGGGCCATCAGCTACATCTCGACCGAAGCGACTGGAAGCAGCGATGACTCTGCGACGACGTCGTAACCGGTCGGATCGCGCAGAAGTGCACCGAAGGCTAGTTCGGCGGCACCCACTAACAGAATATTGTCGCGCAACTCTGGGCGCCTTATCTTCACTGCCGCATACTGCGGAGCGAGGGACTCTTGGGCGACAACGCGACGCAACCGCTCGGGTTCCGCATCAAGCAGGGATCCGAGGAATCCACCGAGCACGATGAGGTCCGGATTGAAAATCGTGACCATGCTGCCGAGTGCTGTTCCGAGGGCACGCACCTGGCGGTCGATCTCATCCTGCGCCTCGGGCGACCGGGGGGCTGCGAGGACCTCGTCAAGCCTCAGGACGTCGCGACCTTCAAGACCGAGGCTACGGAGCAAATCGTCGCGGCTTACCTCCGATTCCAGCGTGCCCTGAAGTCCTGCGGAGTCGCGCTTCCCTCCGCTGCGAATCCGGAAGTGTCCAAGCTCACCCGCAAAGCCCATCGCCCCCTTCAGCATGATCCCACCCGACACGACGCCACCACCGATACCGCTCGCTCCGCCGTTGAGGTACAGCGTGCTGCCAACGTGGGCCCCGCCGCCGAACACGGTCTCGGCAAGCACACCGAGGTGGGCGTCGTTAGCTGCCCAGACGGGCAGGCCGGTCTCCTCAGCGAGAACGCGCGCGAGTGGCTCCTGCCGCCAACCGAGGTGGGGCGCAAGAGCGACGGACCCGTCAATATCGTCAGTTAGACCGGGGACGGCGACACCGATACCCACGATCCGCGCGTCCGCAGGGAGCATCGCCTGAATCCCCTCAATGATCGCCTTAGTGATCTTAACCGCACGCCGCATGGTCGGGGCTTCATCGGTCTCGTAGCGGATAGTGCGCTGCAGCTGGCCGCCTAGGCTCACAACACCGACCGTGATGGCATCGATCTCCGGATTGACGGCGATTGCGAGGATCCGACCGCTGGGGTGCAGCGACATGCTGGGGCGGCCCACAGATTTCTTGGAGCCCTCATCGCTGCCGTTGGCCTCGACGACAAGCCCACGATCGATGAGCTCGTTGACGAGGATCGTGATGGTCGACCTGTTAAGCCCGCTGGCCGCAGCCAGGTCGCTGCGATAGAGCGGACCGTCGTGGTGAATGCGAGTGAGAATCGTGGACAGGTTGTGCACGCGGAGACTATCGAGGTTCGAGCCGAGTGTCTTACGGAAGCGATCGGGGACAGTTCCGTCTACTGCTTCGTCGGATATCGACACCTTTGCTCCGCATCCCTGTGAACAATTCCACCCTGCACTGGCAGCCTTCGCAGAAAACAATACCATCCGATATTTATTTCATGCTTGCCACAAATGAGCGTTCACGGGTAACATCACCTGCATGGCCAACAACGTCCCGCCCTCCACAGGTACGCTCATTCGAGCAGCGATCGTAGGATATGGGCTGTCTGGTCGTGTTTTTCACTCCCCGTTCCTCGAGTCGGACAGTAACTTTGAACTCGCGGCAATTGTTACCGGAGATGACGCTAGGCGCGCTCAGGCCTCGGGGGAGCATCGAAATGCGCGTATTTATCAAAGCTTTGAGGAATTAGAGTCATCAGGCGAGTCGTTCGACCTTATTGTGTTGGCCGGACCACCTGACACCCATCGCGAACTCGCTCTCAAAGCACTCGCAATGGGGGCCGCGGTCATTGTCGACAAGCCCTTCGTCGCCTCGACCGAGGATGCCCAGCTCCTCATCGACGCCGCAACCGTCGCCGGTCGACCGCTCATGGTCTTCCACAACCGTCGCTGGGACGGCGACTTCGTCACCATTCAGTCACTGATTCGCAGTGGGCGTCTTGGTGATGTGTTCCACTTCGAATCAAATTTCGAGCACTGGTCACCGACAACCACCCCAGGTTGGAAAGACCAACTCCCCGCCTCGCGCGCCGGGGGTGTTGCGTGGGATCTTGGTAGCCACCTCGTCGACCAAGCTCTGGTGCTCTTCGGCCCGACCGCATCGGTGACATCACGGTTGCGCACGGTCCGCGAGGGCGGCGGCAATGATGACCACGCCGAAATCCACATAGTCCACGAATCCGGCGTCGTCTCCCGACTGCTGATGAGTCGGTTGAGTGACGGCCATGGACCGCGTTTCCGCTTGCTCGGCACCCGTGGATCCTTCATCTCGTTCGGCCTTGACCCGCAAGAACCCGCGCTCGATGCAGGCGCACTGCCCACCGACGAGGGATTCGGGACGGTCTCGCCGCAGAACTACGGCACCCTCACCGAGCACACCGCGGGCGGCAGCATCACATCACAAATCCCCACAGAACCGGGCGACTACGCCGAGTTCTACCGGAGGGTCGCTGCTGCCGTCCGTGGCACGGGGCCGGAGCCGGTCCGCCCCGAGGAGGCGCTCGACGTTGTCGCCGTGCTCGAGCTGGCCACCCGCACTCCCACAAACGCTAACTAGCCCCGTCTGTCTAATACTCCCCAACCAGTCACCACCACAACCAAGGAAACCACAATGGCACTCACGCCCACCCCCGCCGACAAGTTCTCCTTCGGACTGTGGACGATCGGATACAACGGGGCCGATCCGTTCGGCGGACCCACTCGTGCGCCGCTCGACGTAGTGCACGCCGTCGAGAAGCTCGCCGAGCTCGGAGCATACGGCCTCACCTTCCACGACGACGACCTGTTCGCGTTCGGGTCTACCGACGCCGAGCGCCAGAAGCAGATCGACCGCCTCAAGCAGGTTCTCGCCGACACCGGACTGATCATCCCCATGGTGACGACCAACCTGTTTAGCGCGCCCGTCTTCAAAGACGGGGGCTTCACATCGAACGACCGCGGCGTACGTCGCTTCGCCATGCGCAAGGCCATGCGTCAACTCGAGCTCGGAGTCGAGCTCGGCGCGAAGACTTTCGTCATGTGGGGTGGCCGCGAGGGCGCCGAGTATGACGCCGCCAAAGACATCCGCCAGGCCCTTGAGCGCTACCGCGAAGCTCTCAACGTGTTCGGCGACTACGTGACCGACAAGGGCTACGACATCCGGTTCGCGATCGAGCCCAAGCCCAACGAGCCCCGCGGTGACATCCTGCTTCCCACGGTCGGTCACGCTATGGCCTTCATCGAGACCCTCGAGCGCCCGGAACTTTTCGGACTCAACCCCGAGGTCGGCCATGAACAGATGGCCGGGCTGAACTTTGCCGCCGGAATCGCGCAGGCGCTCTACCAGGGCAAGCTCTTCCACATCGACCTGAACGGCCAGCGCGGCATCAAGTACGACCAAGACCTCGTCTTCGGGCACGGCGACCTGCACAACGCCTTCGCGCTTGTCGACCTGCTCGAGAACGGTGGCCCGCAGGGTGGTCGCTCCTACGACGGGCCGCGTCACTTCGACTACAAGCCGAGCCGCACGGAGGACGAGACCGGTGTCTGGGATTCCGCAGCCGCGAACATGCGCACCTATCTGTTCCTCAAGGAGCGGGCCGCCGCGTTCCGCGCAGATCCCGAGGTACAGGAGGCTCTCGTCGCTTCGCGCGTTCCCGAACTGTCGGTGCCGACGCTCGCCGAGGGGGAGACCTACGACGACCTGCTCGCCGACCGTGCATCGTTCGAGGACTTCGACCACCAGGCCTACTTCGACGGCAAGGGTTTCGGGTTCGTGCGTCTGCAGCAGCTCGCCACCGAGCACCTGCTCGGCGCACGCTGACACAGTCTGTCGATGTCGATAACTCAGGACAAACGGCCTGAGTCGGTATGCCCTCGCCCGGATTTGCTGGGCGTCGGGAACCAACCCGCGCCCGTCTCCTGAGTTACCAACACGAAAGGTCACCGATGACGCTCGTCGCCGGGGTCGACTCGTCGACCCAGTCCTGCAAGGTCGTCATCGTGGATGCCGCAACCGGGGCCACTGTGCGCTCGGGCCGCGCTCCGCACCCCGCCGGCACCGAGGTCGACCCCGAGGCCTGGTGGGTGGCGCTCCACACCGCCATCACCGACGCCGGCGGGCTCGACGACGTGGCGGCGATCTCCGTGGGCGGACAGCAGCACGGCATGGTCGTGCTCGACCATGCCGGTCGCGTTATCAGGCCCGCCCTACTGTGGAACGACACTCGGTCGGCGGCTGCAGCCGAGCAGCTCGCCACCGAGATCCCCGACATCGTCGACCGCACAGGCTCGCGACCCGTCGCGAGCTTCACGTCGACGAAGCTGCGCTGGCTACGCGACGCCGAGCCGGTCAACGCCGAGAATGTCGCGGCAGTCGCCCTCCCCCACGACTGGCTGACCTGGCGCCTGCGCGGGTTCGGGCCAGAGAATCCGCGACTCGACGCCCTCACCACGGATCGCTCGGATGCGAGCGGCACGGGCTACTGGAATCCCACGACCGGCGACTACGACCTCGACGTGCTCGGGCTCGCCCTCGGGCATCAGGCAATCGTGCCGCGGGTGCTCGGCCCGGGCGACCGTGCCGGGCTCGCCGGTGAGCTCATCGTCGGCGTCGGCGCTGGCGACAACGCGGGCGCCGCGCTCGGCTTGGGCGCGGTGGCCGGAGATGTCGTCGTGTCGATCGGCACGAGCGGCACCGTGTTCGCGGTTACTGAATCCCCGACCCGCGACGCCTCGGGTACAGTCGCCGGATTCGCCGACGCGAGCGGGTTGTTCCTCCCCCTCGTCGCCACCCTCAACGCCGCGCGCGTACTCGACTCGATCGCTGGGCTTCTCGGAGTTGACCATTCCGGCCTCGGCGACCTTGCTCGTGAGGCGGAGCCCGGCGCCGACGGACTCGTACTGAAGCCCTACTTCGAGGGCGAGCGCACGCCCAATCTTCCGGATGCCACGGCCACCCTCTTCGGGATGACCCTCGCTTCGAGTACCCGCCCGAACCTCGCGCGCGCAGCGATCGAGGGGCTGCTGTGCGGCCTCGCCGATGGCTTGGACGCTCTTCGCGCACAGGGTGTCGACGCGCGCAGGATCCTACTCATCGGCGGTGCCGCGCAGAATCCGGCGGTCGCGGCCATCGCCGCGCAGGTCTTCGCGGAGCCTGTGGTGGTTCCGCAGCCGGGAGAGTACGTCGCGCTCGGCGCCGCAGCCCAGGCCGCGTGGGCCCTCAACGGCGTGCGCCCGACCTGGCTAGTGCCGCTGGCTGCCGAACCTGCGGTCGACTTCCGCAGCGTCATCCGTGAGCAATATCGACATGCAGGACACAGCAGCTAGACGGCTAACCACGCACTCCCGTTGGCCGAACTAGCTTCCACTGCGGCGAGCACGCGCTGTACCTGGAGCCCGTCAGCAAACGAGGGAGTCGGCTGGGTTCCCGATGTAATGCCGTCGACGAAGTCCTTCACCTGGTTCGAGAATCCATGCTCGTACCCGAGGATGTGGCCTGGCGGCCACCATGCGTCGATGTACGGATGCACTGCCTCGGTGACGGAAATCGAGGTGAAGCCGCGCTCGCCTTCGGGCGCTGTCGCGTCGTAGTAGTTCAGCGAGTTCATGTTCTCCAGGTCGAAGGAGATCGCCCCCTCCGAGCCCGACACCTCCACGCGCAGGGCGTTCTTGCGTCCGGTAGCGAACCGAGTCGCCTCGAAATTCGCCAGCACGCCGGTATCGAATCTCCCGGTGAACAGCGCGAGATCGTCTACGGTCACGGGCGCGGTCCCCCCACCAGGCGCTGAGCGCTCGGGTACGAGGGTTTCGATGATGCCCGACACCTGGGTCAGGCGCGAGCCGGTGATGAACTGGGACAGGTCAACGGCGTGCGCACCGATATCACCGAGGGCGCCGGAGCCCGCACGTGACTTGTCGAGGCGCCAGACGAAGGGCGCGTTCGGATCGGCGAGCCAGTCCTGCAGATAGCTCGCGCGCACCTGGTAGATGCGGCCGAGCCTGCCGGAGGCGACGAGGTCGCGGGCGAAGGTCGCTGCGGGAACGCGGCGGAATGTGAACCCGGTCATGGCGAAGACTCCGCGGGCGGCGGCCCGGGTCGCGGCATCCGTCATCGCTTCTGCTTCGGCGACGGTGTTCGCGAGCGGCTTCTCGCAGAGAACGTGCTTGCCCGCGTCGAGCGCGGCGATGGCGATCTCGGCGTGCGAGTCGCCGGGGGTCACGATGTCGACGATGTCGATGTCGTCCCGCTCGATCGCTTCACGCCAGTCGGTGGCCGTCGAGTTCCAGCCCCATTGTGAGGCGGAGGCTTCCACGTTCGAACGCCCGACGACAAGTTCCATGACGGGCTGGGCATCCAGGTCGAAGAAGTGCGGGGCTACACGCCAGCCCTGGGAATGGGCCGCGCCCATGAAACCGTGGCCGATCATCGCAACAGTGAGGGTGTTCATGATTCCTAAACGGTAGTGGGATGAGAAAGGCCGGTCGGGGCAGTCCCCCGACCGGCCTCACTGTGCCGACGAATTAGCCCTTTGCGGCTGCCTCGAGGGTGGGGTTGTTGGCGTACGCCTGAACTGCGTTGTCCTTGGTCACGACGACCGGGGCGAGCAGGTAGGACGGAACGACCTTTACACCGTTGTCGTAGGACGTGGTGTCGTTGATCTCGGAAACGGCCTTGCCAGCCTGCAGCTCCTTGACCATGTCAACTGCTGCAGACACCAGCGAGCGGGTGTCCTTGTAGATGGTCATGTACTGCTCGCCAGCCATGATCGACTTGACGGACTCGACCTCGGAGTCCTGGCCAGTCACGACCGGGATCGGCTTGCCAGCGCTGCGGACCGACTCAATGATCGCGCGAGCCAAGGTGTCGTTCGGGGAAAGAACGCCATCGAGGTCCGTGCTCTGGTAGTTCGCAGCGAGAAGGGTGTCCATGCGGCTCTGCGCGTTGGCTGCAAGCCAACCCTGCGTAGCAGTCTGGGCAACCGCGGTCTGGCCAGACACGACGACGAGGGTTCCGTCATCGATCTTCGGCTGGAGAACGTCCATTGCGCCCTTGAAGAACACGCCGGCGTTGTTGTCGTCGGGCGAGCCCGAGAACAGCTCGATGTTGTAGGACTTCTTGTCCGGGAACTTCGCCTTGAGTCCATCAAGGAGTGCCTGGCCCTGGAGCTGGCCAACCTTGAAGTTGTCGAACGCGAGGTAGTAGTCAACGGCCTGGGTGTTCAGGATGAGACGGTCGTACGCGATAACAGTGGCACCCGCGGCGTGCGCTGCCTCAACCTGCGAGGAAAGCTGCGAGCCGTCCTTGGCACCAATGATGATGACCTTGGCGCCGTTGGTCACCATCGAGGTGATCTGGTTCTGCTGCTCGGCCACCGTGTTGCTGGCCGGCGCGTACTGCACGTCAGGCTTGAAGCCCGCCGCGGTGAGACCGTCGGTGAAGAGCTGGCCCGCGAGGACCCAGTTCTCCGAAGTCTTGTCGGGCAGTGCGACACCGATGCTGGCGTCAGCGGCAAACCCGGCGGCGGCTTCTGTGCCTGTACCGGTGTCAGTGCGCGCAGAGCAGCCTGCGAGGGTCATCGCCGCGATGGCGACAAAGCTCGCCGTCGCGATAACGAGTTTCTTCATTGGTATTCTCTTTCCTGGTGCATCTGGATAGGTGGAAACCACGTTGTTCTTAGCCTTCGGGAGTGAGGTCCTGAGGGCGAGAGGTTTCCTGGGCCCCACCCGTAGGGGTGGGAGTCTGTGTACCTAGCGGGGCCGCAGGTACCGGCGTCAGATCGACGTCGGACTTGCGGCCTCGCGTCAGTAGGCCGATTATCGACGGCTTGCCTTGGCGCTTCGAGTAGACATCGACGCCGACCGCCACGAGCAGCACGAGTCCCTTGATCATCTGGACTCGGTCGGCACCCACGCTCAGCAACTGGAGTCCGTTGTTGAGCACGGCGATCACGAGACCGCCGACTATCGAACCGACGATAGTTCCGATGCCGCCGGAGACCGCTGCGCCACCGATGAACACTGCTGCGATGGCGTCGAGCTCCCAGCCCACACCGTCGCCGGGACCGGATGCCACGGACCGGGCGATCCACAGCATGCCCGCGATCGCGGCGATCACCGACATGTTGGCAATGACGAAGAAGTTCACGCGGCGGATGTTCACACCAGAGAGCTCGGCGGCTCGCCAGTTGCCACCAACTGCGTAGATGTGGCGACCGATAGTCGTGTTGTTGGTGAGGAAGGAGTACCCGAGCACGAGCACGCCGAGCACGATTCCTGAGATCGGATAGCTCGTGCCGACTCGGCCCGAAGCAAACAGGTAGGTGGCGCCGGCGACGACCAGCAGGAGCACGACTACCTTCACGATGCTCACCCACAGCGGGGCGGGAACGGCGCCCATCTTGCGCTGGTTGCTGCGCCCGCGGCGCTCCTGCCAGACGATCGCGATCCCGACGAGGAGTCCGAGGATGAGCGTGGGGTTGGAGAAGCCGAAGTCCGGGCCGAAGTCCGGAAGGTATCCGCCACCGATGAAGGTGAAGTCACGGGGCACCGGGATCGACGTCGAGTTGCCCACGAACTGGTTAGCCCCACGGAAGAAGAGCATTCCCGCAAGGGTCACGATGAACGCGGGGACCCCGACGTAGGCGACCCACCAACCCTGCCAAGCACCGACCAGCGCGCCGACGACGAGCCCGAGCACCATCGCGAGGGGCCAGGGGAAGTTCCAGACGAACATCGACTGCGCAACGACGATCCCGACGAACGCTGCTACCGAACCGACCGACAGGTCGATGTGGCCGGCCACGATGACCATGACCATGCCGACAGCGAGCACGAGAACGTAGGCGTTGCCGTTGACCAGGTTGATGAGGTTGACCGGGTCGAGGGTCTTGCCGTTGGTCAGGATCTCGAACAGCACGATGATCACGACGAGTGCGCCGAGGATGCCGAACTGGCGGACGCCGCCAGGGCCGCCGCCGAAGACCTTGCCGAGGTCACGGAACCGGAACGGGGCCTTCTCGACGGCTGCTGTGTCGCTCTTGGTGGTGTTCGTCATCGCTAAGAGGCCTTCTTGTTCGAGGATGTCATGCTGCGCATAAGTGATTCTGGATTCGCCTGTTCGGCGGTCATCTCGTTGGTGATGGCGCCTTCGAAGATCGTGTAGATGCGGTCCGATACGCCGAGCAGTTCGGGCAGCTCGGAGGAGATCATGATGATGCCCTTGCCTGCGGCCGCGAGGTCGTTGATGATGCCGTAGATCTCGGTCTTCGCCCCGACGTCAATCCCGCGCGTGGGCTCATCGAGGATGAGCAGGTCGGGGTCCGTGAACATCCACTTCGCGAGGACAACCTTCTGTTGGTTGCCTCCCGAGAGCTTGTTCACTCCCTCGTCCACTGTCGGCGTCTTGATGCGCAGGCTCTTACGGAACTTCTCGGAGACGTTGTACTCCGCGACCTTGTCGACGACGTCGAGTGTCGAGATCTTGGAGAGCTTGGCCGCGGTGACCGACGTCTTGATGTCGTCGAGGAGGTTCAATCCGAGGGCCTTGCGATCCTCGCTCACGTACGCCAGCCCATTGTCGATCGCGTCGTAAACAGTCCGGAGACGGATCTCCTCCCCGTCTTTGAAGATCTCACCGGAGACGAAGTTGCCGTACGACCTGCCGAAGAGGCTCATCGCGAGTTCCGTGCGCCCCGCTCCCATGAGACCAGCGAATCCGACGACCTCACCCCTGCGCACGGTAAAGCTGGAGTTCTTGACCACGAGACGGTCTGCGGAGTGGGGGTGCTGAACGATCCAGTTCTTTACCTCAAAGAACACGTCGCCGATCGTCGAGGTGCGCTTCGGGAAGCGATTCTCGAGCACCCGACCGACCATGCCCCGGATGATCCTGTCTTCATCGACCCCGTCGCGGGCGACATCGAGGGTCTCGATGGTCTTTCCGTCGCGCAGGATCGTGATCTCGTCGGCGATCGCCTCGATCTCGTTGAGCTTGTGAGAGATCATGATGCTCGTGATCCCTCGCCCCTTGAGGCCGCGCAGGAGGTCGAGGAGGTGCTGCGAGTCTGACTCGTTCAGAGCCGCGGTGGGCTCGTCGAGGATCAGCAGCTTTACCGACTTGTTGAGTGCTTTTGCGATCTCGACGAGCTGTTGCTTGCCGACGCCGATGTCCTTGACCAGGGTTTCTGGATCGTCGTCGAGACCGACACGCGCGAGAAGTTCGGTGGCACGGTTCTTCGCGGCGATCCAGTCGATCGCCCCGTACCTCGTCGGCTCGTTGCCCAGGAAGATGTTCTCGGTGATCGAGAGCAGCGGGATCAGCGCCAGCTCCTGATGGATTATGGCAATACCGGCATGCTCGCTTTGGCGGATATTGCTGAACCGAACTTCGGCGCCTTGGTACAGGATCTGTCCCGTGTAGCTTCCGTACGGGTAAACGCCCGAGAGCACCTTCATAAGAGTGGACTTGCCAGCGCCGTTCTCGCCGCAGATGGCGTGGATCTCGCCAGCACGAACCTTGAGGGTGACATTCTCCAGCGCCTTGACGCCAGGGAATTCCTTGGTGATCGAGCGCATCTCAAGAATCGTCGGCACAGCGTTCATCGGCTCAGGTTTGCCTGCCAATTCCACTTGTGACCTCCGCGTCATGAGTTCGCACCACCGTTTCTGGTGCGGCCTGCATCGAAAACCTAACCCTCGGAATGCTTGGCGTCAAATATTGAACACAAGCCTGAGAAAATCGTGACCGTATTGAAAGATGGGTTTGTGTTCCAAACCCGCATAAATACAGGGAAGTACCATAAGAATGCGGCTCACGTGTATCTTTGGGTGGTGCAAAGCCGCAACCCAACGCCGGGTTCCCAGACTTCATTACGCGAAGCCAACCGCGCGCGTATCGTCGAGTCGCTCATGCACCACGGTCATCTCACACAGGTCGAACTCGCCGGTTCGACGGGACTCTCTCCGGCCACAGTGTCGAATATCGTCAAGGAACTCGCCGCCTCTGGGGTGCTCAAGACCTCGGTGACCTCGCGAAGCGGGCGCCGCGCGACCGAAGTCACGCTCGCTCGCAAGCTCGGCCTCGTCGCGGGCCTGCACTTCTCTAGCCGACACCTTCGCGTGGCGATCTCTGACGTGGGGCGGACAGTCGTCGCCGAGAATCACGTGCCGCTGGCACTCGATCACCGGCACGACCGTGAACTCGACCGCGCCACCCTCCTGATGAGTGACATGCTCGATTCGGTCAACGCGAGCTTCTCCGACCTCCTCGCCGTCGGTATCGGCCTTCCGGCACCCGTCGATGAGGCGACGGGCATGATTGCAACCCCTGGACTGCTGCGAGGCTGGGAAAACGTGCGGGTCGCCGAAGTCCTGACCAATCGCATCGATGTTCCCGCCTTTGTCGATAGCGAAGCGAATCTCGGCGCGCTCGCCGAGGTTCGTTCGGGTGCCGCACGCGGAGCGCGGGGTGCCGTCTACATTCGCGTCGGTCACGGCGTGAGCGCTGGGCTCGTGATCAACAGCGCCATCTACCGCGGCGTCACGGGCAAGGCCGGTCAAATCGGTCACGTCACCATCGACGAGAACGGGCCGATTTGCCGATGTGGGAGCAGGGGTTGCCTCGATACCCTCGCGGGCGGCCCAGCCCTACTCGAACTGTTCCGCGATGATCCGGGAATGCAGCGTCTGCGGGACCTACTGGTGCGCGCCGACTCCGGCGACGCAAGCGCGCGCCGGGTGATCGCCGATGCTGGTCGGCACATCGGTATCGCAGCCGCGAGCCTATGCAACCTCCTTGACCCGGAGCGGCTTGTGATCGGGGGCGAGCTGGCGCAGGCTGGCGAGATCCTCCTTGCCCCCATGAGGCACGCTCTCGAGCGATCCGCACTTGCGGGCGCGGGGGGCGTTCCCGAGATAGTGCAGGGCGAACTCGGCGAGCGCGCGGAGGTATTGGGCGCACTCGCACTCGCCAGCGATAACGTCGGTCTTGAGGCCGAGGTAAGAGGCAGCACCCGTTGAATCCCCTATCCACAGCAACACTCGAGCCACCAACGAAGGCGGTCCCAGTGAGAGGCACCCGACTGAAGTCCAGGCTCGTCCGACTCGCAGCGATTGCGGTTGTCGCGATAGTCGCCTCGACTGGACTTGTAGCATGCACCGCGGGAAGTGACGCGGTGAAAATCGCGCTTCTCCTCCCCGAATCGAAAACCGCACGCTACGAGGCGTTCGACCGTCCGTTCTTCGAGAAACGAGTCAGCGAACTGGGTAACTACGACGTTCTGTATTCGAACGCCGACCAGGATGCGGCAAAGCAGCAGTCGCAGGCCGAAGCGGCGCTGGCATCCGGCGTTCGCGTTCTCGTGCTCGACCCCGTCGACTCGTCCGCGGCGGCGAGTATTGTCGCCGCAGCCAACGCGCAGGGCGTTCCCGTTATCGCGTACGACCGGATAGTGAACGGCGGAAAGCTCGCCTACTACGTGTCTTTCGACAACAGGAACATCGGCGAGTTGCAAGGCAAGGCGCTCGTGGCCAAGCTCGATGCAGACGGTGCCAGCGGCGGCATTCTCATGGTCAACGGCTCACCCACAGACGGCAACGCCGGGGAGTTCAAGTCGGGTGCGCTCAGCCAGATCGAACCCAGCAACTACCCCGTTCTCGCCGACTTCGATTCCCCCGACTGGAGCCCGGACAAGGCACAGGACTGGGTTGCCGGCCAGATCGTGCAGTTCGGCGGACGGATTGCGGGCGTCTACGCGGCAAATGACGGGACGGCGGGCGGCGCGATCGCAGCGCTCAAAGCTGCCAACGTCAGCCCGCTGCCCATCGTTACGGGCCAGGATGCCGAACTCGCGGGAATCCAGCGCATCGTGTCGGGTGACCAGTACATGACCATCTACAAGGCAATGAAAGCACAGGCCACCCTTGCCGCCGAGGTCGCTGTCAAACTGGCGAAAGGTGAGCCCGTCACGGGCGATATCGAGATCAACGGGGCCCCCGCGACCCTGCTCTCGGCGGTTGTCGTCACGGTCGACAACATCATGAATACCGTTGTCGCAGACGGAATCTATACGGTTGCCGAGATCTGCACCCCCGAATACGCCGCAGCCTGTGCTGCGGCGGGAATCCGCTAGGACCGCATGCCCACTCTCTCCCACACCACGCCACGCTCTCGAACTGACGCGCACCTGCTCTCGCTGCGCGGAATTACCAAGCGCTTCGGAGCAGTTCGGGCTCTCACCGGCGTCGACCTCGACGTGTTTGCTGGCGAAGTAGTCGCGATCGTCGGTGACAATGGGGCGGGAAAATCGACCCTCGTCAAGATCCTTGCCGGTGTGCACCCGCCAGACGCGGGCACCATCTCGTTCGGCGGCGTGATGACGACGATCCCGACCCCGACCGACTCCCGAGATCTCGGCATAGCGACCGTGTATCAAGATCTCTCGCTGTGCGACAACCTCGACGTCGTGAGCAACCTCTGGCTCGGGCGCGAACTGCGTAAGGGTGGCGCCCTCGACGAGGTCGAGATGGAGCAGCGATCATGGACGCTGCTGCGTGAACTCAGTGCCCGCATTCCCTCGGTGCGGATTCCTGTCGCGTCCCTCTCGGGCGGGCAACGGCAGACGGTAGCGATCGCGCGCTCGCTCATCGGCGAACCGAGTGTCGTCATCCTCGATGAGCCAACGGCGGCACTGGGTGTTGCCCAGACTGCCGAGGTGCTTAACCTCATCGAGCGCCTGCGCGAGCGCGGGCTCGGGGTCATCCTCATCAGTCACAACATCGCCGATGTGCAGGCGGTCGCCGACCGCATCGTCGTGCTGCGACTTGGCAGGAACAACGGCGACTTCAGAATCGCGGATGTCACGAGCGAAATGATCATCGGCGCGATCACGGGAGCCACCGACAACTCGGTCAGCCGTCGTGCTGCGCTGCAAGAGGAGAACGACTCATGACCATCGACTCGGCGAAACCACTCGACCAGCAGGATGAACGACTCCTCCATCACTCGGGATTCCGCGGTGCCGTGGGCGACTTCCTGCAGCGCTTGCGCGGGGGCGATCTAGGGTCGCTCCCCGTGGTCCTCGGCCTCATCATCATTTGGACGATTTTCCAGGTGCTCAACCCCAACTTCCTCTCGAGCACAAACCTGGTCAACCTCACGATGCAGAGCGCAGCGGTCGGCACGATCGCGATCGGCATTGTGCTGGTGCTGCTGCTCGGCGAGATCGACCTCTCGGTCGGGTCGGTGAGCGGTCTCTCCTCCGCGATCCTCGCCGTCGGGTTCGTGCAACTCGGCCTCCCACTGCCCGTTGTGCTGCTGGCATCCCTCGTCGCGGGAGTCGTTGCCGGAGCGGCCTTCGGGTTCTTGCGCACGCTCTTCGGCGTGCCGAGCTTCGTGATCACGCTCGGGGGCTTGCTGGGTATCCTCGGTTTGCAGCTCTTCGTTCTTGGCAAGACCAAGTCGATAAACATCCCGTTCGACTCGGTGATCGTTCAGTTCGGACAGCAGTGGTTCCTACCTGCGTGGGCGAGCTACACCCTCGTGGTGATCGCGGTCGCGATATTCGCCTATAACCAACTTTCACTTTCCCGCAGAAGGGAGGGTGCCGGGCTGTCGTCGACCCCGGCAAGCATCATCATCGTACGCAGCGCCGGCTTGCTCGCCGTTCTCGGTGCCGCTACCTGGTATCTCAATCTCTCCCGCGGGGTCGGAGCACCGTTCGCCCTGTTCCTGTTGCTCGTGGTGATCATGCACTTCTTTCTCACCCGCACCCGCTGGGGGCGTTCGGTCTTCGCCGTTGGCGGCAACGTCGAGGCGGCCAGGCGGGCGGGCATCCGCGTCAACCGTGTCTATATCTCGGTGTTCGTGCTGTGTTCACTGTTCGCGGCGCTCGGCGGGCTGCTCGCCGCGGCCCGCGCGGCCTCCGCAAACTCCTCGAGTGGTGGTGGCGACACCAACCTCAACGCGATAGCCGCGGCAGTGATTGGTGGCACTTCGCTGTTCGGCGGGCGCGGATCGGCATTCTCCGCCGTGCTTGGCATCGTCGTCATCATGTCGATCAACTCGGGTCTCGCGTTGCTCTTCCTCGAGTCGTACGTGCAGTACATCGTGACCGGTGCCGTCTTGCTTCTGGCCGTCGTGATCGACTCGCTCTCGCGACGATCGCGTGCGGCTGCCGGACGGGCCTAGGGCCTACGGCTTGGGCCTTGGGGCCCACGAATAGACGAAGGCCCCATAAATTCGCTCAGGCTCTCGTTGAGCCCGCGGGAAACGGTGGGCCTTACCTCTGCCGCGCTCCGGCGGGCACCGTGCGCCGCACGCGCTGCACAACGGTCACGCCCACGGCAACGATCGCCAGCGCAGCGGGAATGAGCAAGTGCACTCCCGCGAGCACGAGCAACCCGGCCACGAGGACTACGGAGACCACGGCCATCCACCACCCGAGACTCCCCCGTTCGAGCAGCCGAACCGCAGCGGTCATGCCGAGCGCATACACGGCGACCATCGAGCTGGTGTGGATCAAGATGAACGGCTCCAAGCGCAACCCCGTGACAACCATCGCCGCGAAGTACACGAGGGCGATGACCGCCCACAGCACAAGTGCGCGGCGAGGAACGGAACCGACCTCGGCGCCTTTGGCGAACCACCGCGGCAGATGGCCGTCGCGACCCAAGGATGCCGCGAGGTTGGCGAATGCCGGAATGTAGGCGTTGAGCACACCAACCGCGACGACCGCTGCGATCACCGCAACGACCGCGGGGCCCACGCCCGGAACGGTCAGCGCAACAAGATCGATGAGCGGCACCTGGCTGTGCACGCCACTCGACCCCAGTACCCCCACGGTCACGATCTGTAGGGCAAGGTACGACAGCCCGACGACGACGATGGCGATGCCGGTGGCCACGGGAATCGTGCGCCGCGGGTCTCGGAACTCCCCCGCGATGTGCGTCACCGCTTCCCACCCCGCGAACGCCCAGACGAAGAGGCTGATCGCGAGGCCGACTCCCGCCAGACCCCGCGGCAGGAACGGCGTGAAGTTCGCGGGCTCGACTCCGGGAGCGGAGACAGCGACGACACCGATGACAACAACGAGCAGGAGTGCGGTGAGGCCGAGCTGGATGGTTCCGGTCAATCGCAGACCGAAGGCATTGACGACGAGGGGAACCACGAGAAAGGCGAGGCCGAGCCACGGCACAACCTCGCGGGGGGCTGCGAGCGCCGCGGCGACGTACTCGCCACCGAGGATCGCGACGACCGGGGCGCCAAAACTCACTCCGAAGAAGAACCAGTAGCCACTCATTCTGGCCGCGGTGGAGCCCAGTGCGAGGCGAACAAAAGTGGCGACGCCGCCCGCATCCGGAAAGCGCGCGGCGAGCGCGGCAAAGGTACCCGCCAGAGGGATCGAGGCGATGAATACCGCGACGACGGCAACTATCGACGCGGGCCCCGCGGCATCCGCGGCCAAGCCAGGGAGTGCAAGGATGCCCGTTCCGAGCACCGCCGCGATGTAGAGCGCCGACGCCTGTGCAAGCCCGAGCCGCCCGGCATGAACAGGTGCGTCGATTGTGGTCACGTCCCTATCCTGCTGTGCGCCACGCCTCCCGTCTCGCGACAAACCGTCAGGTCACTACGAGTTCATGACAAAGGCCGGGTCAGGTCATAGAAGTGCACGCCCTGAAGGGTGACTTCTTCGAAATTCGCCGCCACCCAGGATGCGATGCGCGATGAGTCATTCGATCCTCCGTTGGGTTTGCCGATGCGACCCGCGATGTACCAATGAATCTGTCGTTGAGCGACGTACTGCTGGAACTGCGAGAGGGTCGGTGAGGGATCGCTTCCGTTGAATCCGCCGACCGGCATCACCGGATATCCCGTCGCGAGTTGGTAGCCTGCGGCCTGATTCGAGCCAAGCGACGCCGCGACCCACGTGTAGTCGGTTGCACCGGCCGAGAGCTGCTTGGCCAGCCCTGGGCTGACCTCGGCCGCACTGAGCAGAGTGCCACCCGTTGCGCCGCGGATTTGCAGGGCCGATGCCGGGTTCGAGGCCGACAGTCGAGGCACCGAGGCGCTTGGCCCCGCGGTGACCACCGAGCCGGTGTGACTGACCGTGAGCGTTGCGAGCGTAAAGGCGAGTGGTCCAAGTAACACAGCGGCGAGCGCCACGGATGCCACGCCTACGCCCCGGGCGCGGCCACCCCGCACGATGACCAGCACGACAGCGGCAACACCCAGCAGCACGACTATCCAGCGCAACCAGGGCAGCCACCATGCGGACCGGTACAGCAGCTCAAACCCCCACGCCACTGTGCCCGCAATGAGCACGGCCATCAGGATGCGAACCCAGCGCGTGCTGCGGCGAGCCCACAGCATCCCGGCGCCGATCGCGAAACTCCCCGCGAGGGCAGGAGCCATGGCCACCGTGTAGTAGGCATGAAAGATTCCAGCCATGAAACTGAAGGCGAGCGCGGTGAACACGAGCGTGCCGCCGAGCAGCAAAGCGGTGGCGCGCGCGGCTGACGTGCGCGGGAGCTTTCGCATGAGCCACAGAATGACGCCGAGCGCCACGAGTGTCGCGAACATGAGCCAGGTGATCTGGCCGCCAATATCCCCGCTGAACAGCCTGTCGATTCCGGTGTAGCCCCAGTGCGATCCCACGCTGGCGCTCGTGACGCTCCCGGTCTCGGCGCCGGTGAGGCGCCCGAATCCGTTGTAACCGAAAGTCAGTTCCAGGAAGTCGTTGGTCTGTGACCCACCGACGTAGGGTCGCTCGCTTGCTGGTACCAGTGCCACGATCGCAACCCACCAGCCCGCGGAGACGATCACGGCGCCCAGTGCCGCGAACAGGTGGCCGAACCGCACGCGCAGGCTGCGCGGCGCGGCGTAAAGGTACACCCCAGCAAGCACCGGCAGGATGAGGAACGCCTGTAGCTGTTTGGTGAGGAAGCCAAGCCCCACCATCACGCCGGCCCACAGCACCCACCGGAGCCGTCCGCTTTCGATGCCCCTGAGCGTGAAGAGAACAGCAAGGGTGAGCAGGAGCACGAGCAAGGCATCCGGATTGTTGAACCTGAACATCAGCGCGGCCACGGGGGTCAGTGCGAGGGTGAGTCCAGCAAGCAGAGCGGTGCCCGCGGGAAACCTGCGGCGCACGATCGCGTACAGCACGCCGACCGTGGCGACACCCATGAGGGCTTCCGGCAGCAGGATGGCGAACGGACTGAGGCCCAGAAGGCGCACCGAGAGCGCCATAAACCACAGGCTCGCGGGCGGCTTGTCGACGGTTATCGAGTTTGCCGCATCCGAGGAACCGTAGAAGAACGCCTCCCAGTTCACGGAGCCTGCCTGAACCGCCGCCGAGTAGAACGAGTTTGCCCAGCCGCTCACCGAGAGGTTGACGAGGTATAGCGCAGCGGCCACCGCGAGCAGTCCGATGAAGGCGGGGCGCTCCCAGGCTGGGGCATCCGTGCGACCGCGCACCAAGACGCGCGCTGCCGACAGGACGCGCATCCCGACGGGACCGCGCTCGGTGATGGCCGTCACGAACTGAGCACTCTGTCACGCGAGGTGAGCACGCGGGTCGACGTCTCCTGGCGGGCGTGTGTGGCGCGGCCGCGGAACACCCACAGTCGCAACGCGAGGAACCGCATCACCGTGGCAGCAAGGTTCGCCACCGTGAGGACGGCGAGTTCGTGGTGCGGTCCGGCATCCGGGAACGAACTGTGCAGAACTGCCAGCGAACTCGACGTCATAGCCCACGCCACCCCGAACACCACGAGGGCTTGCACGTGGTGACGCAAGACGGACTGCCGCCCGCGCACGCCGAAAGTGAACCGGCGGTTCGCCCAGGTGTTGGCGATGGCAGTAGCGAGAAGTGCGACGAAGTTGGCGGCCTGTTCGGCCATCACAAACTGGAGCGCGAAGTAGAGCGCCGCGTAGGCGAGCGTGGAGAGTCCGCCGATGATGCCGAACCGCACCACCTGTCCGAAGAAGCTCGGCGGGCGCGCGGGAGGGAAGGGCTGGCGGCCCAGTTCGGCATAGACCTCCTCGAGGGGGATCCGCCCGGTGAGAATCGACCGCCACACCCGCACGAGGCCTCGCAGGTCGGCAGCGGCCGTGGCGACGATATCGACACTCGAGTTCTCATCGTCGATCCAGTCGACGGGAACCTCGTGGATGCGCAGTCCGGCGCGCTCCGCAATGATCAGCAGTTCCGTGTCGAAGAACCAGCCGGTGTCTTCTACGAGCGGAAGCACTCGCTGCGCGACATCCCTGCGCATGGCCTTGAATCCGCATTGGGCGTCGCTGAAGGTGACACCCATGGCGCGCCGCAGCAGGATGTTGTAACTGCGGGAGACAAACTCGCGCTTGATCCCGCGCACAACGCGCGATCCGCGACCCAGGCGCGTGCCGATGGCGATATCCGAGTGACCAGACAGAAGCGGCGCGACAAGAGGCGGGAGCGCTCTGAGGTCGGTGGAGAGGTCAACGTCCAGGTAGGCCACCACCTCGGCGCTGGACTCGAGCCACGCGCGCTTGAGGGCGCGGCCCCTACCTTTCTCGTCGAGATGCAGCACCGCGATGCCCGGCAGCTCGGCAGCGAGCCGTGCGGCGATCTGGGGAGTGTCGTCTGTGCTCGCGTTATCGGCGATCGTGATTCGCCAGGATTCGTCGAACTGGTCAGCGAGCGTGGCGTGGAGCACACGGATGCTGCTCTCGAGCGAATCCTGTTCGTTGAAGACGGGCACGACGATATCGAGGCGCAGGCCCTCGGGAGTTCTCACTCCGCTGACTATCGACCTGCTGTCTGGAACCCAGCCCTACGCCGCCTTCGGCTCCGCTGTGAGTCGACTGGGCTGATACCTACAGCCGGTCGAGCGCTGCGAGCACGTCGGCGGTCAGGTCCGCGACATCCTCGATACCCACGGAGAGACGCACGACGTTCTCCGGAACCTCGAGGTCAGTGCCGCGCACCGAAGCGTGCGTCATCTCGGAGGGGTAGCACACGAGGGATTCGACGCCGCCGAGGGATTCCGCAAGCTGGAACAACTCCATGCTCTCCGCAAACGTCTTCGCGGGCCCCACGCCGCCCTTGACCGCGACCGAGATCATTCCGCCAAAGGCCTTCATCTGCTTCGCCGCGATGTCATGTCCAGGGTGGTCCGGGAGACCGGGGTAGTAGACCGCGTCGAGCTTCGGGTGACCGACGAGGGTCTCGGCAAGGGACTGGGCGTTCGACGAGTGCCGTTCGACACGGACCGGGAGAGTCTTGATTCCGCGCACGGTGAGCCAGGCATCCATGGCACCAGATACCGCGCCCACCCCGAATTGGAGGAATCCGACCTTCTCGGCAAGCTCCTCGGTATTGACGATCACGGCACCGCCAAGCACATCGGAGTGCCCGCCCAGGTACTTGGTGGCCGAGTGCACGACGACATCCGCCCCGAACGACAGTGGCTGCTGCAGGTACGGCGAGGCAAAGGTGTTGTCGACGACGACAAGAACGCCGGTCTCCTTCGCAATCGCGACGAGAGCCGCAATGTCGCTGATCTTCATGAGCGGGTTGCTGGGAGTCTCGATCCAGAGCACCTTCGTGGCGTCAGGGCGGATTGCCGCACGCACCGCATCGAGATCGCTCATGTTGACAGTGGAGAGGGAGACCCCCCAGGGGATGAACACCCGGCTGACGAGACGGTGGGTGCCACCGTAGACATCGTTGCCCATGACGATGTGGTCTCCGGGGGCGAGCACGGCACGCAGCAGCGCATCCTCGCCCGCTAGGCCGGAGGCGAAGCTGAATGCCTTCAGTCCGCCTTCCAGTGACGCGAGGAGTTCCTGCAGGGAGTCACGGGTCGGGTTGCCACCCCGGTTGTACTCGTAACCGCCGCGAAAGCCTCCGATGCCGTCTTGCACGAAAGTCGACGTCATGTAGATGGGTGGGACCACCGCCCCGGTCGTGGGGTCGAACTCTTGCCCGGCATGAATAGCGCGGGTGGGAAATGCGAACTGCTCGGTCACGTGTGGGGCCTTTACTCGGAGAGGAACGTCAGCAGGTCATGCCGCGTGAGGACGGCGGCGGGTTTGCCGTCGTTGGTGACGAGCAGGGCATCCGTGGTTGCCAATGCCGCCTTGGCGGCGCTCAGGGACTCGTGCACACCGATCAAACCGAGCGGCGCACCCACGAATTCCTTGATCGCGTCGGTCATCTGCGCACCGCCCGAGAACACCGACTCCAGCAACGACCGTTCATCGATCGCACCGATCACCTCGCCCATCACGACGGGCGGCTCAGCAGTCAGCACCGGCATCTGCGAAACCTCGTACTTCGACATGATCTCGATCGCGTCGCGCACAGTATCGGTCGGATGCACATGCACAAGGTCGGGTAGCTGGCCCGTCTTCGAGCTCAGCACATCGCCCACCGTGCGCTCTTCGGCGTCGGAGAGAAAACCGTAGCTGCGCATCCACTTGTCATTGAACACCTTGCCCAGGTAGCCGCGGCCGCCGTCCGGGAGCAGGATGACCATCACATCGTCTTTGCTCAGGCTGGCAGCGGCCTTGAGCCCGGATGCCACGGCCAGACCACTCGAACCGCCGACGAGCAGCCCCTCTTCGCGAGCGAGCCGCCGAGTGAAGTCGAACGACTCGGCGTCAGACGATGCGATGATCTCGTCGACAACGGACGGGTCGTACGCGGTGGGCCAGAAATCCTCGCCCACCCCTTCGACGAGGTAGGGCCGCCCGGTGCCGCCCGAGTACACCGAACCTTCGGGGTCAGCGCCGATCACCCGCACTGCGCCGTTCGACACCTCCTTGAGGTACTTGCCGACACCGCTAATGGTTCCGCCCGTGCCGACTCCCGCCACGAAGTGGGTGATCTTGCCGTCGGTGTCGGCCCAGATCTCGGGACCGGTGGTCTCGTAGTGGCTGAGCGGGCCGTTGGGGTTCGAGTATTGGTTGGGCTTGAACGCACCCGGGATCTCGCGCGCAAGGCGATCGGAGACCGAGTAGTACGATTCGGGGCTCGACGGCTCGACGGCGGTGGGCGTCACGACGATCTCGGCGCCATACGCGAGAAGGACGTTGCGCTTGTCTTCACCGACCTTGTCCGGGAGCACGAACACGCACCGGTACCCGCGCTGCTGAGCGACGAGGGCCAGGCCAATGCCTGTGTTGCCACTCGTGGGCTCGACGATGGTGCCGCCCGGCTTGAGGAGCCCCTGCCGTTCGGCATCATCGATGATGCGCGTGGCGATTCGGTCTTTGGATGAGCCCCCGGGGTTGAGGTACTCGACTTTGACGAGCACTGTCGCGGCGATGCCCTCGGTGACCTTGTTCAGGCGCACGAGAGGGGTGTTTCCGACGAGGTCGATAACGCTGTTGGCGTACTTCATGGTCCGGCAAATCTATCAGCGGGCCCCTCCGTGTCACCCGGGACCGTCGTTCACACTGGATTCCAAGCAGACAGGCACCATGATGGAGTCACGACCGACCCAATCCTGACAGGATGTGCCGTGCCCGATCCCAGCCAGCCGACCGTCAAACAGCAACGAGACGCCCGCAGGGCGGTGAAAGTTGTGGCGATGCAGAAGCAACTGGCCGCCCAGAAGCGCAATCGGCGCATCGGACTTACAGCAGCAATCACGGGTGGAGCCTTAGTCATCGGCCTCATCGTGACCTTCGTGGTCGTCAGTGCCACTCCCAAGCCCGACCCGAGCGCTATCGACATTCCGGGCCTCACCACTTTTGGCACCCTCACCCCCACGCACGTCGACGGTGCAGTCGACTACCAAGCCGACTACGGGATGAACCCGCCCGCGGGTGGTAACCACAACGCGGTATGGCTCAACTGCGGGGTCTATGACCAGCCCCAACAGAACGAGAACGCCGTTCATTCGCTCGAGCACGGCGCAGTCTGGATCACCTACGACCCCAGTGCGCTCACCCCCGCAGAGATCGACACGTTGCGCGGCGAGGTTCCGGGCACGTACAGCATTTTGTCGCCGTACCCCGCCCTCCCGGCACCTGTGGTTATCTCCGCATGGTCGGCGCAGGTGCAGCTCGACGGTGTCGATGACCCCCGGCTGCAGTTGTTCATCCAGAAGTTCTGGAAGTCGGCGACCGCACCTGAGCCTGGGGCCGCGTGCACGGGTGCCCTCGATGGTCCCGGCAAGGTCTCCTGAGTCGTTGGCCGTCGAGTCGGGTCGTCGCACCCGGGTCGCGGTCGCCGCGGTTCTCACGGCATTGTTGCTGGTCTCGGCATCCCTCGTCATCGGGCGCCTCAGCGCGCCTGCCAGCCACGCGCCACTCGACCGCAGTGTGGAGGCGGGGTTCGCGCGGGACATGCAGGTGCACCACAATCAGGCTGTCGACATGGCCATGGCGGTGCGCGAACTCACCACCGACCCTGACATACGGCTGCTCGCCTACGACATAGCTACCTCGCAAGCTCAGCAGTCGGGTCAGATGTTCGGCTGGCTCGCCGACTGGGGCCTCAATCAGGCGCCCTCCGAACCACCGATGACCTGGATGACTCGACCGATGCTCGCCGGTAGCCATCACGATATGGCCGACATGGCGATCACACCGGGCGGCGCAATGCCGGGGATCGCCACGCCCGCTCAACTCGCCGAACTCACGGCATCTTCTGGGGTTGAAGCCGAGAAGCTCTTTCTCACTCTGATGATCGCGCATCATCAGGGCGGGGTCGACATGGCCGAGGCGGTGCTCGCTCGCACGCAGAATCGCGTTGTCGTCGATCTCGCGAACAGTATCGTGCAAGCGCAGTCGAGCGAGATCACCGTGATGGAAGGCATGCTCGCCGCGCGTCAGTAACCCCTTGCGGCCCGTCAGCCGAAAATGCGCGTGCCCGGTGGTATGACGACTCCCGCAGCCTCAAGTGCGGCGATGGCGAGAGTCCGTCGATTGTCGATCTCTTGGCCAATGTCGCGCGCAAGTCGAGGGCGCGAGCCCACCAGGCCGTCAAGAACCGCGACAGGGATGAACAGCACCGCGAGATCGCTCGTGGCGGTGATCCGGGCATCAACACCCTGCCGAGTAAGCGCGGTAAGCCCCACGACATCGTCGCGATCGAGCGTCGCGAAGCGTACCTCCGCTCCCGCCTCGATGGGGGTGGCGATCTGGGCGGTGCCGCTGATGATGTAGCGCATGCCTTCGGGGATGCTCTGCGGCTGCTGGATCACCTCGCCCTCGCCCCAACGCTCCAGCCGAGCCTGTGGGGCAATTACGGGCACATCCTCCGGGGTGAGGTAGAGCGCCGGAGCGACCCTCCGTACGGCCGCTTCGGTATTCGCGGGAGTGTTGAAGTTGTCGGTGAGGTCACCATCAAGGTGTAGATCTGCGCGTCGAGCGGCGTACCACAGCCGTGTTCGGAACAGCTTGATTGACGACCCGTTGTCTCCCGGGCTCGCGATGGGAATCTCCACCTCGTACTTAGCCTTGGACATCGGGGTGATGGTCGGCAGTTCCCCCGCCACGGCGGCGGGCAGATCGGCGGCAACCTGCATACACACGTCGATGACCTGCTGAGGTGGGTCATCGGTAGAGAACTTCACGACGATATCGAGCTCGAACGGCGACGGCTTTCGGCTGAGGTTGAGGAACGATCCGCCCGCCAGCGACGAGTTCGGTATCACCAGGATTCCGCGAGCCGTCTTGATGTGCACGGCTCGCCAGTTGACCTCGACGATCCGCCCGCGCGCGCCATTCACCTCGAGCCAGTCCCCGAGCCCGAAAGGCTGTTCGAAGAGCAGGAAGAGGCCAGAGACTACCGAGCCCACTGCAGTTTGCAGCGACAACCCGATCACGATCGACCCGACCCCGAGGGCAGCGAAGAGACCGCCAATGTCCGTGCTCCAGACCACGGAGAACAGCACCCCGAGGGCGATCAGAATCAGAATTATCCGAACGATGTCCACGAAGATCGACGGCGTTCGGCTGCGCCAACTTCCCTCCTTCGCCGTCACAAACAGCGCAAAGTTGATGGTGTTGAGCAGCACGAGGATGAGCAGGAAGCCAAAGACCGTGGCCACCACGCGAGTCCAGGTGAACTCGACGTTCGCGTAGTGGGCCTGACTCATCAGAAGCAGCAGTGCACCCACCGGCGCGACATAGTTGCGCAGCAACATGACGATGCGCGTTGCGTGACTTCCCCGCCGCTCGAGCGTGCTGTGCAACTCGGTCAGGATGAGCAACGTCACCGGTAACCCGACAACCACCCCCACCGCGGGCCAGAACCACGGTTGCATCCAGAATGCTGTCACGCGTCAAACCCCGTCGGGGCCTCAGGCACGTCCACCCGCCACACCTTCTGCGGCCCAGACGCCGTATTGACGAATCCCCAGTCGCGCACCTGGATGTTGTCGGGCATCCGGTCGACCACTTGTTGGGTGAGGAAGATGCCCGAGTCGCCGTTGGTGCCCTGCAACTGGAATGCGAGATTCACAGCGTCGCCCCACAAGTCGTAGGCGATGTGCGACTGGCCGACGAGCCCACTTGTCACGGTGCCCGTGTCGATCCCCGCGCGGATGCTCAGCTTCGTGCCGTGCTTTCCGCCGTACCGATTCGCGATCCGCTCGAGGTCCATTGCGAACTCCACCATGCGGCGCGCGTTATCCACGCGCGGGATCGTGAGACCACAGCTCGCGAGATAGCCGGCGCGGGTGGTGCGCACGCGCTCGACCCCGTGCCGATCCGCCACATCGTCGAAGGCACGGATGATCTCGTTGAGCTTCGCGAGGGCTTCTTCCGAATGCATGCCCCGACCGAATGCCTCAAACCCGACGATGTCAGCAAACAACACGGACACCTCTTGATGGTCGAGGACAATCGTCGCCGCACCCTCCTTGTACTTCTTCACCAGCGGTTCGGGCATGAGAGAGAGCAGCAACCGATCATTCTCGGCCTGCTGCTCCGCGAGCAATGTTGCTTTCGTCTGGAGGCTGCGACTCATGTCGTTGAACGCGGCACCCACGTCAGCCAACTCATCACTCGTTCCGGCGTCGACCTGCACCCCGGTCTCGCCCGCCGCAATGCGGCGAGCGGCATCACGCAACCGGCGCAACGGGCGCACGATCACCCCGGCGATGACGAGCGAGAGCAGCGAGACCAACAGCACGATGATTGCCGACGAGAGAACGAGGTTCCGAGTGAAGTCGTCAACGGGCGCGAACGCCTCAGAACTGTCGAGCTCCGCCACGATCACCCAGTCCAACCCGTCGAGCTGGAGTGGGGCGTACGCCGCAATGGTCTCGGTGCCCAAATACCCGCCCGCGAGAGTCGTGCCGGACTGCCCCTCGGCAGCGCCTTGCACGGCATCCGTATGCACGGGCTGTAGCAGCAGCGTGTTGCCGGTCTCCACCGCACGATGGGCTGCCTCGGGCGGAGTGCCAGCCTTGACTGCGAGCTGCTCGTACAGAGCGGGATTCTCGATCAGGTCGCGGGATGTCGAGCGCATCAGGTTGTCTTCGGCACCCACGATGTAGGTCTCACCCGTCTTGCCGAGGCCGCCTTCCTCCCATTTGCCGTCGCCGGTCATGACCGCGTTGATCGACGCCACGGGCATCTCGACAGCGAGAGCTCCGACAATGGTTCCGTCAACCGCCACGGGGGTGACCGCCCATCCGGCCGGCACGCCGAGCGACGGTGGGTACGGCGCAAAATCGGTGAACTCGACGGTGCCTGCAACGTTGCCGGTCAGTGCCTTCGCGTACGCCGCGGCGAGATTCGTGCGCTGCAGGGGTCCGGTGTCGAGGTCGGCGCCGAGGTCGATGCCCTTGTATGCCGAATAGACCACGTGTCCCTTGGTATCGAGCAACAGCACGTCTTCGTAGTGGAAGAGCTCGGTCATCCGACGAAAGTAGTCGTGGTACAGCTCGTGCGCCTTCGACCAGTCGCTCCCGTCACCGGCGTCATTGGTGGCTATCGCCTCGTCGAAAGTGGAGAACGGAACCGTGTAGCGCAACTGAAGGTAGCCCTGCGCCGGGTCTGTCGGAACGAGCGTCGACGCGTCGATACTCGTGCCGGTCGCCGCCTCGAGCTGCGCCCGGAAGGTCCCCGTGTAATACGACTCAAGAGCTGCTCGATCTTCAGAGCTGAGTCCGGTGTCTTCGAGCGCGGCGAATCCCGCGGAGAAGGCAACAACCGCTTCGCGCACGCTGTCACCTCTGGCGCTCAGCAAGAGCGTGCTCTCGATCGAATCGAAGAGACTCACCATCTCGCTCGCGCGCGAATCACGCACCTCGATGAGGCGATTGAACGCCGCTTCGCGCAGGGAGTCGCGACCGTTCACATAGCCGATGAGTCCGACCACGACACTCGACGTCGTGCTCACCAACAACAACATGATGAGGAGCAACGAACGGATGCTCAACCCGCCCTTTGCGCTGGCGCTCGGAAGCAGGAGCACGTTCGGGGCGGGAGGCGGGGTGGGGCCGACGGTGGACACTGATGCTCCTGGCTGCGGGCACAACAAACTGTGTAATTCGTTCACCTTAGCCACTGCCGTGTCACCAGCGACAGTGCGGGAACTGCGGACTAAGCCTGCTGCGCGTAGAGAGAGGAGTACATGCCACCCGCGGCAAGCAACTCCGCGTGCGTGCCGCGCTCGACAATCTGGCCCGCAACCACCACGAAGATCACGTCCGCATCGACGACTGTCGAGAGCCGATGCGCCACCGCGATTGTCGTGCGGCCCTGTGACGCGGCGTCGAGGGCATCCTGCACAAGCCGCTCCCCGATCGAGTCGAGAGCGCTCGTCGCCTCGTCGAGGATCAGTACCGCTGGGTCTTTGAGCAGTACGCGCGCGATGGCAATCCGTTGCTTCTCCCCGCCCGAAAGACGGTATCCGCGCTCCCCCACGACCGTGTCATACCGATCGGGGAATGACGCGATGGTGTCATGGATGTTGGCGGCGCGAGCCGCCACTTCAAGCTCCTCGTCGGTGGCGTCCGGCTTTGCGTACCGCAGGTTCTCCGCGATCGTTGCGTGGAACAGGTAGGTTTCCTGGCTCACGATTCCGATATTTCGCACGAGCGAATCGGCTTCGAGCTCGCGCACGTCGTCGCCCGCGAAGAGCACCCGGCCGTCGGTTACGTCGTGCAGCCGCGGTATGAGGTAGCTCACTGTCGTCTTACCCGCGCCGGACGGGCCGACGAACGCCGCAAACTGCCCCGCCTCGATTCGGAAGGAAACACCCCCGAGGGTCGCCGGAGAGTCGGACGGGGCATCCGGATACCTGAACACGACGGTGTCGAACTCGATGTCACCGAGCTTGTCGGGCCGCACGGCATGCGCATCGGGTCGGTCGGTGATCGCGGGCACGAGATCGAGGTACTCAAAGATTCGGGCGAACAGTGCCGACGACGTTTGCAGGTCGAGGGCGACTCGAAGCAGTCCGAGCAGGGGGAACATGAGGCGCGCCTGCACCGTGGTGAAAGCGACGATGGTTCCGGCCGTCACATCCGTGCCACCCGTGATGAGGTACGCCGCGACGATGTAGATCACCGCCGGGATGATCGACAGGAAGATGTTGACCATGGCGAAGAACCACTGGCCGCTCATTTGCTGGCGCACCTGAAGTGACACCTGATTCCGGTTCTCGGCCTCGTAGCGTGCCGTTTCGGCGTGTTGCTGGTTGAAGCTCTTGGCCAGCAGAATGCCCGAGACACTCAGCGCCTCCTGCGTAATGGCCGTCATGTCACTCAGCGACTCCTGGGTCTTCGTCGCGATGCGGGCGCGCACCTGACCCACCTTTCGCTGGGCGATCACCAGCAGGGGCAACAGGATGACCGCCACGATCGTGAGCTGCCAGCTCAACACCAACATGCTCACGAAGGCGGCAATCACTGTGACCGTGTTGCCGATGACGCTGGAGATCGTGTTGCTCAGCACTCCGGCGACGCCCCCGACATCGTTTTGGAGGCGGGACTGAATGACCCCGGTCTTCGTGCGGGTGAAGAACGCGAGTTCCATGGCCTGAAGGTGGCTGAACAGCCGGATGCGCAACGCGCCCATCACCTTGTTGCCGACGTTGGCGGTCAGCCAGGTCTGCCAGACGCCCATCGCCGCGGACGCGATCCACAGCCCGACCATGATCGACACGAGTTCGATCAGCACCGGCACGTCCGGTCTGCCGGTCGCGGGAAACAGGCCGACATCGAACGCTTGCTTCGTGAGCAACGGGGGGAGCACACTCAGTCCGGCGCTCACGAGCACGAGCACGATGGTGGTGGTGAGGGCGGCCCGATGGGGCGCGAACAGGCGCGCGATCCGCTTCAGCAGGTCAGGGATCTTCGGGGCGGTTGCATTCGCGGCCTTCTGTGCCTCGACATCTCCGCCGCTGATCCTGGTGCGCTGCTTGCCATACTGACCGACCTGAGAACCACCCGTAGTACCGCCGCGCATGCCGCTCATTGCTTCACCTTATGCCGCACCCACGATGCCTCTCGCCGCGTTCGCTGACGGCACTACTCTCGGTCGCCGGCCGCCGCCGTGTTCACAACTCCGGCAGATCTCCCGCCGACGGGTCGGTCACGCGGTTGACCGCCAGCCCCGCTGCCGTTCCGCCGGAGTTATGAACGGGCGGGCTCAGGAAACGCCGGCTCGTGCCAGCGAAGCCGGGGGCACGCCCGACACGGGATGCCCCCGAGTGCCGTTAGCCCTTGGTCGCGCCCGCGAGCAGGCCGCGCACGAAGAACCGCTGCAGTGCGAAGAACACGATGAGCGGCACGATGATCGCAATGAAGGTTCCCGCCGACTGCAAGTACCACTGGTTGCCCCACGTGCCCGACAGCGAGTTGAGCGTTTGGGTGATGGGCAGTGATGACGTTGGCGCGAAGATCGTCGCGACCAGGAGGTCGTTCCACACCCAGAGAAACTGGAAGATCGCGAACGAGGCGATTGCCGGCGTCGCGAGCGGCAGGATGATCCGGAAGAAGATCTGACCGTGACCCGCACCGTCAACGCGCGCCGCCTCGATAACGTCACCCGGGATCTCGCTGATGAAGTTGTGCAACAGGAAGATCGCCAGCGGCAAGGCGAAGATCGAATGTGCGATCCACACCGTCGCGAAGCTGTGCGTGACATCGCGTAGCTCGAGACCGGGGAAGATACCCACCCCATTGATCGTGAGGCCCCGAGAGAAGAGGCTCAGGAGGGGCACGAGCGCCATCTGGAGGGGCACGATCTGCAGCGCGAAGACCAAGATGAAGAGCATGTTCTTGAACTTGAACTCAATCCAAGCGAACGCGTACGCAATGAGGGATGCCAGGGCGATCGGGATGAGTGTTGCCGGAATCGTGATCGCGAGCGAGTTGATGAACGATTGGCCGAGAGAGAGCGCCGTTCCCCCCGAGTTCAGTGCCTCGAAGTAGTTGTTCAGCGTGAACGACGGGTCGGTGAACACCGTCCACCACCCACTCGTGTTGCTGTCCGCGCCGGGTCGGAACGACGTGACGAAGAGCCCGAAGGTCGGGATTGTCCAGAGGATGGCGATGAGGATCGCAATGAGAGTCGCCCCGCGCGAACTGAGTCGCCGCTGCGCGTCTTTCTCGTGCTTCGCAGTCTGCCGCGCCACCTGACGCTTCGACCGGGGGTCGACTGAGGGCACGGGCGTAGTGATGGCGGTCATCGGATCTCCCTCTGCTTCTTGATCTGCCGTGCGTTGTAGATGATGAGGGGCAACACGAAAAGGAACAGCACTACCGCGAGAGCTGCGGAATGCCCGTAGCTCTGGAACCGCTGCTGCTGGTTGACCATCTCGAACCCGAGCACCGAGGTGTTTGCCCGGCCACCGGTCATGACCGCGACGATGTCGTAGACCTTCAGGGCCGCGATCGCGATGGTCGTCAAGACCACGATGAGAGAGGAACGGATGCCCGGCACGGTCACGTTGATGAACGACTGCCATGGCGTGGTGCCGTCGATCGCTGCGGCCTCGAGCTGCTCGGCAGGCACAGCCTTGATCGCCGAGGAGAGGATGACCATCGCGAAGGCAGTCTGGCTCCACACGAAGACGACGAGCAGCATGAACGTATTGATCAGGGGCTGGGCGTCGAGCCACGACACCGGCTCCCCGCCGAAGGCGGTCACAACGGCGTTGAGGAGACCGATCTGCTCGCCCTGGCGGAAGTCGTACACGAACTTCCAGATGATGCCTGCACCGACGAACGAGATCGCGTACGGCATGAAGACAACGATCTTGAGGAACTTCTCGCCACGCGACTTGTCGACCAGGGCGGCGTAAGCCAGGCCGATCACCGTCGCGAACACGGGTGCAATGAGCACCCAAATGACGGTGTTGATGACCGACCAGAAGCCCTCGGGGTTCGTGAACACCCATACGTAGTTCTCGAGGCCGACGAAGGTTGTGGTCGTCTTGTCGAAGAACGACTGGAACAGTGTCGCGATGGTCGGGTAAATGAGGCCGACGAGCAGCAGGGTCGTCGCCGGAGCCGTGAAGATCACGAGCTGGAACAGGTATCCCGCTCCCTTTCGGGCGCGGTAGTCGAAGAAGAAGAGTGCACCGCCGAGCACCACCGCGATGATCAGAACAAGGATGAACGAGTTCTGGTACGGGCGAAGAAGCATGAAGGCCAGGATCGGGATGAGAAAGCTGGCACCGAGGCGGAGGTAGAAGTATCCCTTACCGGAGCGAGGGGCGTACTCGATGAGCACGAGGATCAGTGCAACCACCGCGCCGAAGATGGCGAGGATGATCGGGATCTGCACGAGCGGGGACAGATTTCCGATCCACTGGAAGATGCCGTTCAGCGAGACGCCGAGCGACACCGGCCGGGCATCCGGATTCGGTTCCTGTGTGATGAGGAAGATAAAGGCGGCGACTACGGCGATCACCGCGACAGCGGCAACGATCGCAGCGGTCTGGCGCGAAGGCACCTTGCGCCTGGCATCCACTACCGAGGGTGTGGCGGTCATGACTTACCTTTCGAGTACGACGTCGGACTCTGTGAACAATCACGCTAGCCCAAGGGTGAGGGCTCCCGCCGTAGCGGAAACCCTCACCTCATTGAGCGAGTGGTGCGGTACTGCTAGTTGTCGTAGCCAGCCTGGATGTCCGAGAGCACCGTATCGGTGTCGCGGCCGTCGATCCAGTTGACCATTCCCTTCCAGAACGAACCAGCGCCGACAGTCGACGGCATCAGGTCAGATGCATCGAAACGGACCGTGGTGTTCGGGTCTTGGAGGAGCTTCATGGCATCCGTGAGCAGCGGGCTCGACGCGAGCGTCGGGTCAGCGTTCAGGTTTGCCGAGATGCTTCCACCCTGGGAGACGCGCAGGTCGGCCCATTCAGGCGTCGACATGAACTCGAGAACCTTCTGAGTCGCGGCCGAGTCGGAGAAGGCGGTAACGAACTCGCCGCCGACCTCGATCGTGGCCGCGTTGGCCTTGATGCCTGGGAGGACGAACCCGTAGACGTCACCGTCGGGGCCAACTGTCGGGGTCGCACCCGAGGCGGTCTTGGCCTCAAGGAAGTTCGCCGACAGGAACGACGCCTGGTGGGTCAGGGGGCAAGTGCCATCGGCGACCTTCGCCGCAACGTCACCGAACGCGGTGGAGTTGATGCTCTTGATGTCACCAAAACCGGCGTTCACGTAGTCAGGGTTCTGGAGGATCTGGCCGACAGCGTCGAACGCGTCCTTGATCTGCGGGTCGGTGAACTTGACGTCGCCAGCAACCCACTGGTCGTAGACAGCAGCGCCGCTCTGGCGGAGCACGAGGTCCTCGATCCAGTCGGTGCCGGGCCAGCCCGAAGCGTCACCCGAAGCGAAGCCTGCACACCACGGGGCGGAACCGGTCTTCTCCTGGATGGTCTTGGTCAGGTCGAGGGTCTCCTGCCACGTTGTGGGTACTGTGACACCCCACTCCTTGAAAGCGGCGGGCGAGTACCAGACGTAGCCCTTGATGTTCGCGAGCATTGGCGCGGCGTAGAACACGCCGTCGAAGGTGCCGTACTGCTTCCAGTCGGGAGACCAGTTGGCGTCGACGTTTGCCGAGACGGCGTCAGGTGCCGGCTTGACTTCGCCGGTGTCGACGAGCGTCTTGAGCAGACCGGGCTGGGGCACGATGGCGATGTCGGGAGCCGAACCACCGGTGACCTTGGTCACGATGTTGCCTTCGAAGCCCTTGTCACCGGTATAGACGACCTTGATGCCGGTGTCTGCGGTGAACTTGTCGAATGTCGCCTGGAGGGCAGTGGCCTCACCACCGGTGATGCCACCAGCGATCTGGACGGTCTGTCCTACGAGCGAATCGGAGCCGCCCGTGTTTCCACCTTCTACACAACCGGAGAGTGCCAGCGAGGCAACTCCCAGCAGTGCCAGCGGTGCGATGAGACGGCGATGCACTGTGAAACTCATACTTCCTCCTCGTTGAGGTCACCGCGAATCGCTTGTCGACCGCGGGGTTGGTGATTGCAGGGTGGATACCGCCCCATTTCGGGAACCGGTTCCATGTCACAAGCTAAGGCACCGCAAGTCTCAATGCAAGCGCTTGGCATGAACTGTTGTCTATCGAGTCCGAGCCGTTACCAACCGATGTGAGAGCGCTTCCAGCTTGTCCGCAAAGTGGAGGACACGCTGGATATGGAACCGGTTCCACACCGTGACGTTCGAGGCTATGCTGTGCAACGTCCACTCATCGGCGAAGGGAGATTTCGTGAGCGCGTTGAGCGACGTTGCCCGAATCGCCCAAGTTTCGAAGGCCACGGCGTCCCGCGCGCTGAGTGGAAACGGCTATGTTTCCGCCGAAACGAGGGATCGCGTGATCGCCGCCGCCGCGACGATCGGGTACGTGGTTTCGTCCAACGCCTCGAGCCTCGTCACGGGTCGAACCCGCAATGTCGGCGTCGTCATTCCTCACATCAACCGCTGGTATTTCGGCGACGTTCTCGAGGGAATCGAGTCAGCGCTCATTGCTGCGGGCTATGACCTCACGCTTTATCAACTGAGCGCGGATGCCGCTGAACGACGCCGCGTGTTCGAATACTTCCTCGTGCGCAAGCGGGTCGACGCGGTCATCGCCGTCGGCATCGAACTCACTCCCCACGAGGTGACGCTCCTTGGATCGCTCACCAAGCCGATCGTCGGTATCGGTGGTCCGATCGACGGAATCTCGACCCTGAGCATCGACGACTCCGCGGCCGCCGCGCTGGCGACCGAACACCTCATCAGCCTGGGCCACACGCGCATCATGCACCTCGGTGGCGACCAGTCCCGGGAGATGGACTTCCGGGTTCACTCCAACCGCCTCGACGGGTTCCGTCATGCCATGGATGCCGCGGGCCTGGCCTCGGGCGAAGAAACGTTCCGGGCCACCGACCTCTCGATGCCCGGCGGCTTCGAGGCGGCACTCGCCGTCCTCGCCGACCCTCGCACCAGACCCACGGCAATCGTGGCGGGCTCGGATGAAGTCGCGATCGGAACTATCGTCGCTGCCCGTCAGCTGGGTATTCAGGTTCCGGGCCAGCTCTCAGTGGTCGGAATCGACGGCCACGAGCTCGCACCCATGTTCGGACTCACGACCCTCGCTCAGAGCCCCTGCCTACAGGGCACTGCAGCAGTTGAGCTGGTCATGGCCGAACTGGACGGCAATGGTGCTCACGAACGCGTGTGGATGCCGTACCCGGTTCGGCTTGACGTGCGGTCAAGCACCACCGCACCGGTGTACGCCTAGCCACTTCGAGAAACTCGACCGGCGGTCCGAAAAGTCCGCCGGCCGAGTCCTCTGGAGTCAGACCTCGCGCGCCCCCGAACGGCGCCGAACGAGGCTGATCCCCACAAGCACGAGACCGAACTGCAGGAACCCGAGTCCCGCTAACGTCGGCGTCATTGTGCTTGCGCCTGTGTATGCGAGCGTGGGTAGATCGCACAGGGTCAACATGATATCTCCCGTGGCGCTCAGCGTCTTCGTCAGGTTTGTGACCGTGATCGTGTAGCTCGAGCCGACGGGGAGATCCGTAAACTGCAGAGACGCCGTCGGGACGGTGGCAACAATCTGCTGGTCGGCTACACCGGAAACCGGCTTGCCGTCCTTGGTTGTCGTCACTGCGACGGTGTACGTCTCCCCGGGGATGAGCTTGCCCACACCGACAGTGATCGTTGACGTCGTGAACACCGTGCAGGTGGGCTGCGTCAAGAACACGTCAGGGTTTCCGGGGCAATCTGCAAGCAGGATGTCGTTCGCCGCGATCGGAAGCGTGCCACCGCCGGCCACAGCAGGCGGAGTCACATCCTCAACCAGCACGCGATACGTCAGCCCGGGAGCGAGCCCCGCGTAGGTGAAGACAGCCGGTGCTGCGGTCGTCGGGTCGAAGTTCTCCGACGCCGGCTGACCCGTGACCGGGAGTCCGTTCTGCGTGAGCGTGACCGTGTAGCTGCGTCCGATGGTGAAGTTGGTCACCGTCGCGGTGAGGGTGCCGGAACCGCCCGGTACCTCACACTGCACAGCTTCGAGCGAAACGTCTTGCTGGCTCGGGCACTCCTTGATCGTGGTTGACGTCGACGCGGTAAAGCCCGCTGACGCCGGATCAGTCGTGTCGGTAACCGTCAGCACGTAGTCGCCCGGAGCCAGGTTGAAGAGGGTCTTCGTCCAGCTCGATGACGCCGCGGGAGCAAGCGACTCCGAGTAGACCGTCGTAGCGCCCGTAGTGATCGCGATCGTGTACGAGCGTCCCGGGATCAGGAGGTCGACACTCGACACCATCGACGCGTTCGACGTTCCATCAGCCGTGGTGCACTGCGTGGGGTCGAGCACGGGGTTTGGGGTGCCAGGGCACGGGAGGTAGTGGGCGGTGTTGCTCATCTTCCATGAGCCGTCCGCGACATCCCCAATCGCCACGTGGTAGCTGCCCGAGGGCGCCGTAGTGAACGAGTAGGAGAAGGTCGCACCCGTTGCGGTAAACGGCACTTCGACCGGAGCGCCACCAGCCTCATCGTGAAGAGCGAGGATGTAGTTGCGGCCTGTGACGAGCGACGAGACCGTCACATCGAACACTCCACTGCCGCCCACAGTCGTGCACTGGGTGATAGTGACGTCGAACTCAGGCGGCTGCGGGCAACCGATCGCGTGCACGGTATCGGAGTCAGAGAGACCCGATGTCGTATCTATGAGTTCGGCTGTGTAGTCGTAGCCCGGTTCGAGATCGTTCCAGACCGCGGAGGTCGTCAAGACTGCCGCGACGCCGCTGTCGTAACCGTTGGTGCCCGTCAGTTGAACCGTGTAGGCGTGCGAGGCATCGAGCGGAGAAATGGTCGCCGTGACCGACGTCAGATCACCGGTGTTGATGCACTGCGATGCCGTAACCCCGATGTCTGGGGTGGCACACCCAGCCGTGGTGTCAGACCAGCTGTAGTCGAACTGTGTGCCGTTGGTGCCGTCCGGCGCGTCGATGGTCGCGGTATATGACCATGCAAGGCTCGAGTCGGGGAAGAAGAACTTCTCGTGGAACTCTGCTCCGAACGTGCGGTTCTCGACCCGGTCGGATCCATCAGGGTTGCCCCCGAAGATCGTGACCTGGACGGTGTTGACCAGCGCGGGGTTGTAGTCCCACGCATCGACCCAGACGCTTGCGCAATCGGAGTTGATGGCTGGCGTGTGCGCCTGAACCGAGGAGACCGCGGCCACGGCAATGCCGGAACCGAGGAAGAGAGCGAGCACAACACCCGCTGCAAGAGCAATACCACCACGTCGGCGTCGACCAGTAGAACTGTCGAAACGCGCACGGCGCAGGGAACGGAGTCGGGAAATTAAAGGCTGCATCGGGTATGCCGCTTTCGGTTAAGCCAGCCTCGCGTTTGTTCGGAGCAAACGTGGTAGGGCACGCTTTTTCCAACGCAAGACTGATCGGGTAGCCCACGCAATCGGGTTTAGCGTGAGCAGTCCCCATTATGGGGGTCGAATTCGGGTGTGCGCAACTGCTGGGAACGAAAAAGGGGCACCCGGCGATCAGCCGGGTACCCCTTTTGCTGTATCTCTACAGACGATGTCGAGCGAAGTTACTTGAGGGTAACCGTCGCGCCGGCCTCTTCGAGAACGGCCTTGGCCTTCTCGGCGGTCTCCTTGTTCGCGCCCTCGAGCACGACACCGGGAGCACCATCAACGAGTGCCTTCGCCTCACCGAGACCGAGGCTCGTGAGGGTGCGCACCTCCTTGATGACCTGGATCTTCTTGTCGCCGGCAGACTCGAGAACGACGTCGAACGAGTCCTTCTCCTCCACCTCTTCGGCCGGGGCAGCAGCGCCGCCACCGGCAGCCGCAACGGCCACGGGGGCTGCAGCGGTGACCTCGAAGGTCTCCTCGAACTTCTTGACGAACTCGCTGAGCTCGATGAGCGTGAGCTCCTTGAATGCCTCGATCAGCTGGTCACTGGTCAGCTTTGCCATGATTTTTCTCCTTGGTTTACTAAACGTGTCGCACTGTGCGCGACTGAGTTTTCCTGGTTCGCGCTACTGCGCGGAGGACTGCTTCTCGCGCAGCGCTTCGACCGTGCGAACGGCCTGGGCAAGCGGTGCGTTGAACAGATATGCGGCGCCGAACAGCGAGGCCTTGGCGGCTCCAGCAAACTTCGCGAGGAGCACCTCCCTGGTCTCAAGATCGGCGAGCTTCGTTACCTCGGCCGCGGTGAGCGGGTTACCGTCAAAGTAACCGCCCTTCACCACCAGCAGAGGGTTTGCCTTGGCAAAGTCACGCAGACTCTTCGCGACAGTGACCGGGTCACCGTGTACGAAGGCGATTGCAGACGGACCCACGAGTTCCTCGTCGAATGACGAGATTCCCGCGTTGTTCGCCGCGATCTTGGTCAGCGTGTTCTTCACCACGGCGTATGTTGCGTTCTCACTAATCGACTTGCGCAGCGTCTTGAGCTGAGCAACGGTGAGTCCGCGATACTCGGTGAGCAGGACAGCAGTCGAGCTACGGAACAACTCCGTCATCTCGGCGACTGATGCTTCCTTGTTCGCCATGGTGCTCCCTAATGGTTGGATTCGTTGGCCATCAACAACCCGGGGCAGAAATGAAAAAGCTCCGAGCCTTGCTTTTCAGCACAGGGCACGGAGCGAGAGAAACTGCTTCACACACCTGCGCTGGCGATTCGTGAGAATCCTTAGTCATCGTGTACACGACGAAACCTGCGGTCTTTGGCTTCGGTAAGACTAAGTGATCACCGGATGACACGCAACTTCAGTCGTCGTCGGGCGCAACGTCATCCGGCTCGGCGTCGGCATTCCGTCGTCGCCACGCCATAGGAACCAGCAGCACGAGGATGACCACGAGAGAAACAGCCACGATCGTGCCAACCGAGAGCACAGAGCCCAGGTTGAGCGGATCACCCGGGGCCACGGCCCCAGTGGGTGCGGTGACCTGCGCCTGATAGCTCGCTAGCGGGATCTGCGATGCCACCCCGGAACTCCCGCGCACGACAACAAGCAGGCGGGGCTGGTCGAGCACGAACCACGCTCCACGCGCTTCATCGTTGACCAGATACACCCCGTCATCGATGCTGGCCAGTGCGGCCGCGAATGCACTGTCCGGCTCGAAATCGGCAAGCTGAGGTCGCACGGTATTGGGATTGATCCACACGATTGCGACCCCGATCGAATTTCCCCCAACACTCACGGGAACTGTCCACCGATTCTCGAGGGACACCGGTTGATCGGTGCTCTCGCCGGCAAGCCACGCGGGAGAGAACTGAAACACGCGGTCTATCCGGCCGAATTCGGTGCTCTCGTCGAACGCGATGCCTTTTCCGCCGATACCAGGGCCGAAGAAGTCATCGAGACTGGCGATGAGCCCGCCGGGTTCAGTTACGAACGCCGATACTTCGACGGGTATCGAGCCCTCGGTGGCTGATGCGGTGGGTGCGCAGAACAGGATCCCCACGGCGACGATGCCCGTGGCCGCAATCGCTCTGACCCGGATCAACACTCGTCAAGTGTGCCACCGCGAGTGATGCAGACTCGCGAGGCTCAGCCGATGTCGCGCGCCAGGATGACGCGGAACACCGTGCGTCCCGGGGCACTTTCCACCTCGGCACGGCCCGCATGCGCCTCCACGACTGCGGAAACGATGGCGAGCCCCAAGCCGGTACTGCCCGATGCGCGCGAGCGCGAGCCGTCTCCGCGCACGAACCGCTCGAAGATCGTAGGCACGAGGGCTGGATCGATTCCCGGGCCGGTATCGGCAACCTCGATGACGGCCCGATTGCCATTCACCGAGAGCGACGCAGTAACGAGTGTTCCGGGCGGAGTGTGCGTTCGCGCGTTGGTGAGGAGATTGGCTACCACCTGATGAAGTTTCGATGCGTCTCCGCTCACATAGACCGGCTCATCGGGGAGGTCCAGTGCCCAGGTGTGGTCGGGACCGGCAGCGCGCGCATCGCTCACGGTGTCGACGAGCATCCTGCCGAGGTCAACATCGAGCGCCTCGAGCTGATGGTGTTCGTCGAGCCGGGCGAGCAGGAGCAGATCTTCGACGAGCGCGGTCATCCGTACCGACTCCGATTCCACTCGTCCGATGGCGTGGACGACATCGTCAGGAAGGTCGTGGTTGCCGCGTCTCGTGAGTTCCGCATATCCGCGGATCGACGCGAGAGGAGTGCGCAATTCGTGGCTCGCGTCCGCGACAAAGGTGCGCACCTTGTTTTCGCTCGCCTGGCGGGCTTCGAGCGCGGATGCCACGTGCCCGAGCATCCGGTTGAATGCCGAGCCCACCGCTCCCACCTCAGTGCTCGGGTCAGCATCGGCTTCCGGAACTCTAACCGCGAGCGCCACCTCCCCACGGTCAAGCGGAAGCTCCGAGACCCGGGTAGCGGTGGCCGCGACCCGCTCCAGCGGCCGGAGCGCGGATCGCACGATGATCACCCCGGCAACTGCTGCTGCGGAAACCCCCACGATCCCGATGATGAGGATGAGCACTCCGAGCTGGAACACCGTGGACTTCACATCGTTGAGTGGAAGGCCGATCACGAGGTAGTCACCGTTGGGGGCCGTGCGCGCAATTACTCGGTACTCGCCCAGACTCGTTCCTAGGTCGAGGCTGACTGGGGCGCTGTCAGGGGCCAAGGACAGCAGCGCCCCGAGCTGTGCGCTGTCGATCGGGGTTGGTCTTCCATCAGAATCGAGAACCGCGGCGTTGAAGATCTCGCCAGCATTCACGATCGCACCCAACGTTCCGACGGACTGGCCGGAGCGTGCGAGAAACCCGGAGGCGGGCGGACGGAGGTTGTCATCCGGAAGCGAGCCACGCCCGTCGAAAGCATCCTGCGATCGGTCGGTCGCCGAGGTGAGTTGCCGGTCGAGGCGTGCGGTGAGGAAGCCGTTGAGCGCCACAACGCTCAAAACTCCGATGACCAACGTCACCGCGGCTAGCAGCGCAACGATCCCGAGCACGAGGCGGCGGCGAAGGGTCAACCGCTTGCGGGTCAGCACCGTCACTCCGCGGGCTTGAGCACGTAGCCAAAGCCACGCACGGTATGGATCATCGCTGGTCCGAGCGAATCAACCTTCTTGCGCAAGTAGGAAATGTAGATCTCGACCACGCTCGATCGGCCGCCGAAGTCATAGCTCCATACCCGATCGAGAATCTGGGCCTTGCTGAGCACCCGGCGTGGGTTGCGCATGAGAAACCGCAGAAGTTCGAACTCGGTCGCGGTCAACTCGATGAGCGTGCCACCACGACGAACTTCATAACTCTCCTCATCGAGACTGAGGTCGCCGACTTCGACCACTGACTCCTCCACCGTTGAGAGTGTGAGGCTCGACCGACGGATGAGCGCGCGCAACCGCGCGACCAGTTCCTCAAGGCTAAAGGGCTTGGTGACATAGTCATCGCCCCCGACAGTGAGACCCGCGACACGGTCGTCGACCGAGTCCTTCGCGGTGAGGAACAGGATGGGAACCTGAATGCCATCGGCTCGCAACCGTGAGAGCACGGTGAGCCCGTCGATGTCCGGCAGCATGATGTCGAGCACGACCACGTCCGGGCGGAACTCGCGGATAGTCGACAGCGCCTTCTGGCCGTCCGCGGCGAGTCGGACGTCCCAGCCTTCATAGCGCAACGCCATCGACAAGAGGTCGCTGAGCGAATCCTCGTCATCGACGACGACGACCCGCACCGGGCTTCCATCGGCGCGTGTGAGCCGACGAGGGGCGATGGCCGTCGGGCTGTGCTGCGAATTGGTCATGTCTCCCAAGTATTCGGAGGTCTCTATGAGTTTCCTGTGAACCACATAAGCACATGCAATACACAGGTTCGCCATGGGCGAGACATAGAGAGCGTCATTAGCTTCGGCTCACCATCAACCCCCTCCCTAGGAGTCCCATGTTTGGCACCTATCTCGTGCGAGAGCTCACCAATCGGCGAAAGCAGACGGCGATCATCGCCACCGGCATGGCTCTCGCTATCGCACTCGTCATCATCGTCAATGCGGTAGCGGCCGGCGTTAGCGCCGCCCAGACCAGCGTGCTTGCCTCGGTCTACGGCGTCGGCACCGATATCACTGTGACCCAGACCCCGACCGCACCTACCCAGGGGAGTAACGGCACTCGCGCGGGCGGAGGGCCCGGTTTCGACTTCGGCGCGGCAGACGGACGAACAGCAGACGGATCCACCACGCTCTCCCAGACACACCTCGGCGTAGTCCGGGGCACCGAGACGTTTGACGCTTCCTCGCTCGACACGATCGTCGGGGTGGAAAACGTAGCCGCGGCCACCGGGACACTCGCGCTCGACAACATCACTTTCAACGGCACGATCCCCACGCAGCGCCAATCGGGCGGAACCACCGACACCACGCCCCCGCCCGGCGGTTTGGACGGAGCTGGTGGCAGTTCGTTCAACGTCGACACGTTCACCGTGCTGGGCCTCGACGTTGCCGGTGCGGCCGTCGGTCCCCTCACTGCAGTCACCCTGACGGATGGCCGTACCTTTACCGCTGCCGATGCCGGATCCGATGTCGTGGTTGTCGACTCTGCTTATGCAACGAGCGCGAGCCTGGCGGTCGGCGGCACCCTGTCGATCAGCGGTACCGACTTCGAGATCATCGGGCTCGTGGCATCCGGATCAGGTGCGGCGACCGCGTCGAACACCTACATCCCGCTTGATGTTGCACAGTCCCTCGCCGGACTCGACGGCAAGCTCAGTTCGATCTACGTGCAGGCGGCGTCGTCCAACAACATCTCGCAAGTGCAAGCCGACATCAAGAACGCTCTGCCCGACGCGACGGTAGACACGCAAGCTGACCTCGCGTCCAGCGTCTCCGGGTCGTTGTCGACAGCGTCTGGTCTGCTCTCCAGCCTCGGCACGTGGCTCTCGGTACTCGTGCTGGCCGCCGCGTTCCTTATTGCGATCCTGTTCACAATCTCGGGAGTCACTCGCAGGACTCGTGAGTTCGGCACCTTGAAGGCGATCGGGTGGAGCAATCGACGGATCGTCGGGCAGGTGGCAGGCGAAAGCCTCGTTCAGGGAACGATCGGCGGCATCCTTGGTGTTGCTGGGGGCCTCATCGGGATTCTCCTCATCAACCTCTTCGCGCCAACCCTCACCGCATCGGCGACGGTTCAACGTGTTGCCGGCTTCGGCGGAGGTCCTCGTGCCGGTGGAGGCGGGGCGCCGGGCGAGACGGCAGCCGCTGCCACGACCACCGATATCACCCTCCACGCGCCTGTGACCGGCACCATCATCCTGGTCGCCGTTGCTCTCGCGATCCTCGGCGGGATTCTCGCCGGTGCGATCGGCGGATGGCGTGCCTCGCGCCTTCGCCCCGCAGAAGCACTCCGTAGCGTCGCCTAAACCAAGGACACCACCGTGTATGAACTGAAGAATGTCAGCAAGAGCTACGAGCAGACCCGACGTAGGGTCACTGCCCTCGACGACGTGTCCTTGTCGATACCCGACGGACAGATGGTCGCCATTCAAGGGCCAACGGGCGGGGGCAAGTCCACTCTGTTGCAGATGTTGGGGGCACTCGAACGGCCCACCAAAGGCACCGTCGTACTGGGAAACGCTGAACTGTCTGCGTTGCCGGATACCAAGCTCGCGAGCATCCGTGCCAGGGAGGTGGGATTTGTGTTCCAAAGCTTCAACCTCATCCCCACGCTCACCGCCCAAGAAAACGTCGAGACGGCACTCGCGCCACTGGGCGTGCCGGGTGTCGAGCGGCGGGCGCGCGCGGCCGCCGCGCTGGAGAGTGTCGGCCTTGGCGATCGTGCGAGCCACCGGCCCGACGAACTCTCCGGTGGACAACAGCAGCGAGTTGCCATCGCACGCGCCCTCGTCAAGGAGCCTGACGTGCTTCTTGCGGATGAACCGACCGGAAGTCTTGATGAAGAAACCCGTGACGAAATCATGGACTTGCTCGAGGGCATTTGGCGCGATCGCGGCCTTACCCTTATCGTCGTCACCCACGATTCGGCGGTAGCGAAGCGAGCCGAGCGACGCCTGCACATCAAGCAGGGAAAGGTCACGGAGAAGAAGTAGCGCCGGCACGGGAGTCTCGACAGGCTCGACCCGCCTGGTCGGGTTTGTCCCCGCGGCGGCGCACAATGGACAGGTGACCGTGCAGCCAGAACTCGACCTGTGGGAGCGTCCCCCCGCAGACCATCGGGATCGGGTAGTCGCACGGTCCGAAGATCGGGTTGCGTGGATCCGCGCTCGCAGCCGGGGCGTTACCGCGACGGATGCCGCACGCCTCTCCAGTGAGCGTGCGCTTCAGTCCGTGCTTCAGGACAAGCTGCTCGGTTCAGGTTTTGGCGGCAACGCCTTCACCGATCACGGCCGCGCACGCGAACCCGAGATCGCCCGTTGGGTCCGAGCCCACCATCGCATCGAACCGAGTTCCACCCTGTTCCACGCGCACGGCGAGCCACTGCACCTCGCGACTCCCGACGGCGTCGGAGTTCACGATGGCGTTGTGGTGTTGTCGGAGATCAAGACCACGGGTCACGCTTGGCGGAGCATCCCGCGCTCCTACCTGCGCCAGGTCTGGTGGCAGCAGTACGTGCTCGGTGCCGAGCGAACTCTCGTGGTGTGGGAGCAGCACGAAGACTTCGTGCCAGTGGCCCCGGAACCGAAGGCGCAGTGGGTCGACCGCGACGAGAATGAGATCCACGTGCTCGTCGGTTTAGCTGATCGCCTCCTGCGGCTGATGCGTGGCGATCCGCGCGGCAAGCACTGAACCGAACACGATCAGCCACGCGATCGCGAGGGTTGTCGCCACAAACTCGAGCTGACTACCAAACACCACCTGATAGCGGAAGAGCGACAGCAGCCCGCCGGCCCCGGCGATGATCGCCACGCCGATCCCCGTAGTTCGCGAGAACAGCGCAAGCACCCGATGGTTGTGGGCGAATGATGACTGCAGCATCGCCCAACAGGCCGCGGCAAAGGCGAGCACAGCGGCCAGCGTGTGCAGAAAGTCCTGGAGGTTGAACGTCACGCCGTACGGCAGTGGGCACCCGGCCGTACACGTGACTTGAGATGCGAAGAGGAAGAGGCCGCAGGCGATCCACAGTGACACCGCCGGGGTCCACGCGCGTAACCCGCGGGCGTTTGACCGCACCCGCCGACCCGCCCACGCGACGGCGCTGCCGCCCACGACCACGAGCAGCAGGGCGATCTCGAACCAGCGGGCGGTCGGCATTCCCTGCGCACCGAGCTCACTCACATACAACGCCCGAGGAATGGACAACCGTGCCACCCAGATCACCACGAGCGCGACCAAGACCAGCAGGCACCCCGCGATGGATGCCCCGAGCTCAACCCTTCGCACAGGGACCCCGCGAGGTCGTCCTGTGCACGGGGTACCAGTTGTCCGCGCTCACTACGGTGTGAGAATGCGCACGCGGCTGAGCGCCCACACGCCAATCCCAACCACACCGATCGCGACGGCGATGCCGATCGCATACATCGCGACCACACCGTAGCCGAGGCCTGGGTCGAGGAACGGGTATGGCACCCACCCGTCGGTCGCGCCGCGAATGATGACGACAGTGAGCCACACCACCGGGTAGATCAGCACCACCCACACGCTCTTCCACGGCAACGGCTCCCGATCACCGAAGAACACCCAGTCGATCGCCGCATATACCGGGATCACCGCGTGCAGCACCACGTTGGCCCATGCCAGCGTGATCCCGCCCTCGAGACCTACGAGCAGGGTGTTGTAGACGATCCCGACGATCACGATGTACGTGGTCACGCTCGCGTGGGCGAACCGAAGGGCGGGGGACGGCGTGCGGCCCGCGAACCCCACCACCGCGAGCATCAGAAAAACAAGCGCAGTCAATATGTTGCTCTGAGTCGTAAAGAACCCGAAGAAGTTGAAGGGGTTGATTGTGGTACGTGAGGCGGTATCGAGGAACGTTGCGACAACCGCGACGAGACCGGCCACCCCAGCGACCGCCCGGGCCGCAGCGAAAAGCATCTTCATGCTCGAAGAATAGCGGTGGCTGAGAGTTTGCGGCGAAGTGACACCACCGAAACAGTGCCGACTCATTGCCGTCGTTGACTGGTCATCACACAGGCTGGGGAGGCCGAGAATGACCACGATGCGCGCGAGCATCATTACCGGAACCGGGGGGCCGGAAGTCCTGCACCTCGCCCACGTTGAACTGCCGACGAGAGTCAATGCCGAGTTCCTTGTCAAGGTGGTCGCCGCGGGCGTCAATCCCATCGACGCCGCATCCCGCTCCGGCGCAGGAACCGCCGCAGCCTTCAGCGGTTTTCCCGTGATTCTCGGCAACGACTTCAGCGGGACCGTCGTGGAGTCGTCCCATGAAGCGCACCCGATCAAGCCGGGCGACGATGTGTATGGCCTGACGATGGTCCCGCGCTTCGGCGGAACGTACGCCGAATACATCACGGTTCCCGGCACCGGCATCGCCCGCAAGCCGCGCACGCTCTCCCACGTCGAAGCCGCAGGAGTGCCACTCGCGGCCCTTACCGCGTGGGGTGCGGTCGTCGACGTGGCGAAGGCCCACTCCGGTCAGTCGATGCTGATCCACGCCGGTGCCGGCGGAGTCGGCCACTTCGCGATTCAGTTCGCCAGCTTCTTCGGCGCTCGAGTCATCACGACGGGATCCTCACGGAACTCGCGCTGGCTACGCGAACTGGGTGCCGCCGAAGTCATCGACTACTCGACAACCCGGTTCGAAGAAGTGCTGAGCGACATCGACGTGGTCATCGATCTCGTCGGCAACGACTACGACGACACTGGCACCCGTTCCCTCAGCGTGCTGAGGCCCGGTGGTCTGCTGGTGAATGTGCCCCCCGACAGTTGGCCCACGCTCATCGCGGATGCCACGGCAGCAGGTGTGCGGGCATCCGGGTATCGGGTCCCGGCTGACGGCGCGACTCTCGCGACGATCACTCGCCTCATGGAGTCCGGTGACGTGCACGTGTTCGTCGACCAGGTGTTCGACCTCGAGAACGCTGCGGATGCACATGCCGCAGTCGAGACAAGACACACACGAGGCAAAATCGTGCTCAAGGTGAGTGACGGCTGAGCGGCGACTTGCCAAACACGTCTCTGCGTCCGATGATGACCACACCCGTTTTTCATTTGCCGCCTCCCGCGTGCTTGACGAGAGGATGGCCGCACCGTGGTCGCACTCCGACGCATTCGTCACCTCGTGGCAGGTCTGCTTGCTGTGCTCTTTCTGACCGCACTCGCGCCACCTCCGCAAGGTTTGCGGGTCACCGATCACGCGATCCTTGGCGAGCAGGTGATGTCGGCGGGGCGTGACGCCTTCATCCAGGCACATCCGGGACTTCAGACGGCGTCGTTCGACAGTGACCCGGCAGTCGTCGCGGCTTGGTGGCAGTCACTATCGGATGGTGAGCGCCACAGTATCGCGAGGCGCATGCCCGAGATCGTGGGGAACTTAGCGGGTGTGGACTACGCGACCCGCGACGTTGCGAATCGGGCACAGCTCAAGCTTGCTCTCGCTGCCCTACTCGATAGCGCGGCCCGTCACCCCCTTGACGAAGTGGAGGCCGAACAGCTCGCGGCACTTCACGCCATCAAGGGGGCGCTCGCCTCGAAAACGGTGCCGCGATTCCTCATCGAACTCACCACCGACTCTCCGCCCCTCGCTGCCATTTCCATCGGCGATCTCGATGCCGCTTTACTGGTGACGTTCGCGGTTCCCGGGATGGGAACGCTGAGTACCGATATGCAACTGTGGACACGGGCCGCCAGCAACATCTACGACGCCCAGTCGGCGGCCGGTGCGCACAAGCAAGCAGTAATCGCATGGATGGGCTACCGCACCCCGCCCGTCGGTGTCGAAGCCACCAGGGACAACTACGCCAATCGAGGCGCGACCTTGTTGCGGCGCGACATCCTCGGGATTCGCGCGGCGCGGGGAGACGCGCGACAACCGGTCATAAACATCATTGCGCACTCCTATGGGACGGCGACGGCCGCCAAGGCACTCTCACCTGATCTCGGGATTCGGACGCTTGTCATGCTTGGATCTGCCGGCGTTGACGCGTCATTCCGTACCGCTGCAGACCTCGCGGTCGAGCAAGTGTTCAGTGGCGAATCCTCCGCCGACCTTCAAGCGAGGTGGGGTCGTATGGAGCGCACCAATCCGTCGAGTGCCGACTTCGGTGCCACGATCCTCGCCGTCAATGGGGATGACGAGCTGGGCCTCAAGCCCGTGACCGGCCATGAGCCCATCGTGCACTCGCCGTGGAACGACGACCCGGGCTCACCGCTATGGATGAGTTATACCAACGTGACAGTGCGCGACCGCCTGTACTCCGACCATATGCAATCGTTCGGGTACCTCGATGTCGGAACCGAATCTTTGCTTGCCGTGGGCGACGTCACAACCCCGCCCACCTACCGCGGATACGCCTTCGGCCACTCGTCGTTTAGTCGGGGTGTAGGCCCCCGCGCTGAGGCCGCACTCGGAACTCCCTCAGACAGCATGGCTCGGCGCTAAAGTACCCGCGCACGCACGAAGTCTTCTTCGTAGCGTTCCCCTAGACGAAATCGCTTGGATCCCACGAGGTCGAATCCCTGTTTGCCGTAGAACCTATTTGCACGCTCATTCGCTTGATTTACGCCGAGCCACACACTCACGGCTCCCCGTCGATGGGCCTCATCCACAGAGGCCGCCACCAGAAGACGTGCGAGCCCCGCACCGTGGAACATCTGGCGCACGTAGACCTTGCTGAGTTCGGCGGTGGGACGTGTGGTCACTGCCGCGGCGGCGTCGGCATCGGCGGGCTCGCCAAAGACGATCATCGTGTAGCCGGCAGCCTCAGCCGTCCGCCCTGAGCCAGGGTCGGCCTCTGCCAAGAATAACGCGCGTTCCGGGTCGTCGAGATAGGCGCTGAAGGAACTCACCGAGAGGTGGGCTGCGATGAACGCTGCAATCGACTCGGGCAGCGTGTCTGGCGGGCACGCGAGCGGGAAAGTCTCGGCCGCGACCGCGGCGAGCGCAGCGGCATCCGTAGCATCCGCGCGCCTTACCGAAAACGCAGGAGATTCGACCTCTGGCGTGCCGATCGGGGCTGAACTGGGCTCAGTCATGACAGATCTCCTGCGTTTTCGGAGGGCGAGGGGGATGCAGAAAGGGGCCGACCGAAGTCGACCCCTTTCACGTGCGAGTGTTAGATCGCGTTGACGTCGAGCGGGATGCCCGGGCCGAAGGTCGTGGAGACCGTGCCCTTAGTGATGTAGCGCCCCTTGGACGAGCTCGGCTTCGAACGGACTACCTCGTCGAGCGCAGCCTTGATGTTCTCGCTGAGCTGGTCGTGCGAGAAGCCAGCCTTGCCGACGACGAAGTGCACGTTGGCGTGCTTGTCGACGCGGAACTCAATCTTTCCGCCCTTGATGTCAGAGACGGCCTTGCCGGTGTCCTGCGTCACGGTGCCAGTCTTCGGGTTGGGCATGAGGCCACGCGGGCCGAGCACCTTTCCGAGACGACCGACCTGACCCATGAGCTCAGGAGTCGAGACAGCGGCATCGAACGCGGTGTAGCCCGCTGCCACCTTGTCGATGAGCTCTGCGCCACCGACCTCGTCAGCGCCAGCCGCAAGAGCGGCCTCTGCTGCGGGACCGGTCGCGAAGACGATGACGCGGGCGGTCTTACCCGTGCCGTGGGGAAGGATGACCGTTCCGCGGACCATCTGGTCAGCCTTGCGGGGGTCGACGCCGAGCTTGAGTGCAACCTCGACAGTCGAATCGAACTTTTTCGACCCGGTCTCCTTCGCGACGGCCACAGCCTCTGAGGGGCTGTAGAACTTGCCCTCTTCGATCTTCTCGACGGCGGCGCGGTATGCCTTGGAATTCTTGGACATTATGCCTCCACCGTGATTCCCATCGAACGGGCGGTGCCCGCGATGATCTTCATTGCACCCTCGACGTCGTTCGCGTTGAGGTCGACCATCTTCTGCTCGGCGATCGTGCGAACCTGATCCTTGGTGAGCTTGGCCACCTTCACGGTGTGGGGAGTGGGCGAACCCTTGGCAACGCCAGCAGCCTTCTTGATGAGCTCTGCGGCGGGCGGCGTCTTGAGGATGAACGTGAACGAGCGGTCCTCGTACACGGTGATCTCGACGGGGATGACGTTTCCACGCTGCGACTCGGTCGCGGCGTTGTACGCCTTGCAGAACTCCATGATGTTCACGCCGTGCTGACCCAGCGCAGGCCCGATGGGCGGTGCGGGGTTGGCGGCGCCGGCCTGGATCTGAAGCTTAATCAGACCTGTGACCTTCTTTTTCGGTGCCATTGTGATTCCTTCGGTGATCGAGCCTGTCGAGATACCCCGACGAGCTCTCCCGCCATCCCCGGATGGGATGCGGTGAGGTGGTTGCGGGCGCGCGAAGACGCCGGAACAACTTCCCTAGATTACACGTCGAACTAGTCGACTGCCACCCCGAAGCGCGGCGCGTGAGCCGGTGCGGAGGATGACACGCCGCTGGACTGTCGGCGCGCGACCGCGTTCCGGCGCGCCATCCTCCGAACCGGCTGGGTTCTAGAGCTTGCTGACCTGATCGAAGGACAGTTCGACCGGGGTTTCGCGCTCGAACAGCGAGACGAGAACAATGAGCTTGCCGCTCTCCGCCTTGATCTCGCTGATGGACCCGGGAAGGCCCGCGAACGAACCCTCCTTGATCGTGATGGTCTCGCCGATCTCGAAATCGATCTCCGCCGGGATGACGCGCGAAGCGCTCTTGCCCTTCGTCGCCGATCCCTTTGCCGCAGGAGCCTCAACGATCTGAACGAGGCTCTTGAGCATGTTGAACGCCTCTTCGAAACGCAACGGGCGCGGGTTGTGTGAGTTGCCGACGAACCCGGTCACGCCGGGGGTGTGGCGCACAACAGACCAGCTGTCTTCGTTGAGGTCCATGCGCACGAGCACGTAACCCGGGATCCGCACGCGGTTGACGAGCTTGCGCTGACCGTTCTTGATTTCAACGACGTCCTCCATGGGGACCTCGACCTGGAAGACGTAGTCCTCCATTGCCATCGAGACCTTGCGGTTCTCGATGTTCTGCTTCACGCGCTTCTCGAACCCCGCGTACGAGTGGATGACGTACCACTTGCCCGGCTTGGCGCGCAGTTCGGTACGGAACTCGTCGTAAGGATCCGCTTCCGCTGCATCGAGCGCATCGCCGGGGTCGGGTCCGTCGTAGGGCGTGACGTCGGGCTCTTCGGCCGCCTCATCCTCAGCCTCGATGTCAGCCTCGTCATCGGTAGCAGCTACGGATGCATCAGCCTCGTCGATCGAGTCCACCTCGAGTGCATCGGCGACAACGGCGTCGGCTTCGGGGTCCATCGCTGCATCGAGCGCTTCGAGGAGCCCGGCGAGATCGGAGCCGAGCTCGCTGTCGTCGTCATCGTCCTCGACCACATGCATGGCCTCGTGCTCGGCTGCGTCCTCCGACTTGTCGGCGGCGGCGAGCGTGTTGCCCGTCTGGGCCTCGTCCTCCTCAGCAGACTGCTCGGCGGCCGTCGCGAGCTCGAAATCGTCGCGGTGGTTCTCAGACACTGAATCTCTTTTCGTTGCGTACTGACGCCCGCTCGGTGAAGCACGGCGCCGCGGGAGTGTGTGGCGCTAGCCCGTGATCGTCGGGTCGCCGAACAGGAAGTTGACGAGGGCGCTGAATCCGAAATCGAGGCCAGACACCAGAAGCATCATGATCACCACGAAGACGAGCACAACACCGGTGTAGCTCAAGAGCTCTTTACGGGTCGGGGTGACTACCTTGCGGAGTTCGCCCACAACCTGGCGCAGGAAGAGCGCGACGCGCGAAAAAGGCCCGCGTCGCGTTGCGCGGTCCTTCTTGGCGTTCGCTACGACGTCCTCGCTGGGCTCGTCGACTACTTTTCTTGCCACTCTGTTACTACCTTCTGTTGACGTCCCATCCCCGCTTGTCGCGGGAGTGGTCCAGCAGGGCGGACAGGACTTGAACCTGCAACCTGCGGTTTTGGAGACCGCTGCTCTACCAATTGAGCCACCGCCCTTTGCGTAATCGCTAGACGATTACACGTGCTCTCAACACCGCATGGGCGCGCAAAAGCATGGCAGATTTCAACTACCTCCACCAGTGTACGTCATCCCCCGCGAACCCAAAATTTCACGCAGGCGGCTCCGGCCACTCTTCACTTACGATGATGCACGTGAACCAGCACCGCATCGCAGCCCGCATCGCAGCCATCGCAGAGTCCGCGACTCTCAAGGTCGACGCGAAGGCCAAAGCGCTTCAAGCTGAGGGCCGTCCGGTCATCAGCTACGCGGCGGGCGAGCCCGACTTCTCCACCCCCCAGAACATCGTGGATGCGGCATCCCGTGCGGTGCTCGACCCGAAGAACTACCGCTATACACCTGCCGCCGGGCTCCCCGAACTTCGCGAGGCGATCGCGGCAAAAACTGCTCGCGACAGTGGCTGGGCTGTTGCGGCATCCCAGGTCATCGTCACGAACGGTGGCAAGCAAGCCGTGTACCAGTCGTTCGCGACGATCGTCGACGAGGGCGACGAGGTATTGCTCCCGACGCCCTACTGGACGACCTATCCGGAAGCGGTGAAGCTCGCGGGCGGTGTCCCGGTAGAGGTGTTCGCTGGCGCGGACCAGAACTACCTCGTGACCGTCGACCAGCTCGAGGCCGCGCGCACCGCCAGGACGAAGGTGCTGTTGTTCGTTTCGCCGTCGAACCCGACAGGCTCGGTGTACTCACACGAGCAGACCAAGGCCATCGGCGAGTGGGCACTTGAGCACGGAATCTGGGTCATCGCCGATGAGATTTACCAGAACTTGGTCTATGGCGTGAAAGCCATCTCGATTGTCGAGGCCGTGCCCGCCCTTGCCGACACGACGATCCTCGTCAACGGCGTCGCCAAGAGCTACGCGATGACCGGTTGGCGGCTGGGCTGGATGGTCGGCCCCGCCGACGTCATCAAGGCCGCTGCGAACCTCCAGTCGCACTTGTCGAGCAATGTCTCCAACATCTCGCAGCGCGCGGCGATCGAAGCCCTCACCGGCCCTCAGGACCAGGTCGAGGTCATGCGCAAATCCTTCGAACGGCGCCGCGACCTCATCGTCGCCGAGTTGAACAAGATCGATGGCGTGATCTGCCCCCTCCCCGAAGGTGCTTTCTATGTCTACCCGGATGTCACGGGCCTGCTGAACCGCACCTGGGGAGGGGTCACCCCCACGACGTCGCTCGAGCTTGCGGACCTGATCCTCGATCAGGCCGATGTCGCCGTCGTGCCCGGAGAGGCATTCGGCCCCAGCGGCTACCTGCGCCTGTCGTACGCGCTCGGCGACGAGCCCCTGCTCGAGGGCATCCGTCGCCTGCAGCGGCTCTTCACCTCATAGACACAGTGATACTTGCTGCCCTCGCGGGCCTTGGCCTCGGCCTCTCGCTCATCATCGCCATCGGCGCGCAGAATGCTTTCGTGCTGCGGCAAGGGCTCCGTCGCGAGCATCTCCTCGTTGTCATTGTCATTTGTGCGGCCTCCGACGCGGTTCTCATCGCCCTTGGGGTCGCGGGTGCGGGATGGGTATTCGGCCAGCTTCCGTGGCTGGTTGAAGCCGTACGGTGGGCAGGGGCGCTCTTCCTCCTCACCTATGCCGCCCTCGCCGCGCGGCGTGCGATCAAGCCCATGGCCCTGGATCCCGCATCCGTCGGGCCCAGCGCTACGGCCTCGCTGTCAGCGGTGGCGGGCACCTGCCTCGCCCTCACCTGGCTCAACCCGCACGTCTATCTCGACACCATCGTGCTTCTCGGCTCTGTCGCGAGCACGCACGGGGATCAACGGTGGGCCTTCGGTGTGGGTGCAATGTTCGGCAGCGTGCTCTGGTTCACCGCACTTGGTCTCGGCGCTCGGTTGCTCGCCCCGGTCTTCGCCAAGCCCCTCGCGTGGCGCGTGCTCGATGGCATCATCGCGGTCGTCATGGTCGTGATCGCAGTCTCGCTCGTACTGCCGCACTAGGCGCCCCCATCCACCGACCGGTTGATGCCGGATTCATCCGGTCTACCGCTGCCGGGCTGAGACGCGCGCGGGCACTATTGCCCTATGACAACTTCAGCCCCCGTCGTGAGTGTTCGCGACCTGCGCAAGACCTACGGCAGCTTCACCGCCCTCGACGGCGTGAGCTTCGATATCGCACGAGGTGAAACGTTCGCCCTCCTCGGCCCCAACGGCGCCGGGAAATCGACCACCATCGAGATTCTTGAGGGCTACCGCGACCGATCCAGCGGCGAGGCGAGTGTGCTCGGCATCGACCCGAGCAAGGGCGGTCTCGACTGGAAGGCTCAGCTCGGCATCGTCCTCCAGTCGACCGGTGAGAGCGGCAATGTCACGGTACGGGAGCAGCTAACCCACTTCGCCGGTTACTACCCCCATGCCCGAGATGTCGATGACGTGATCGCCGCCGTCGGGCTGGAGGACAAGCAGAAGACGCTCATCCGCAAGCTCTCGGGTGGCCAGCGGCGACGCGTCGATGTCGCTCTCGGCATCATCGGTCGGCCAGAGCTGCTGTTCCTCGACGAGCCCACGACCGGGTTCGACCCGGAGGCTCGTCGCCAATTCTGGGACCTCATCACCACCCTCAAGACAGAGGGCACCACGATCTTGCTGACCACCCACTATCTCGACGAAGCCGCCCACCTGGGCGATCGAGCCGGGGTGATCGCAGGTGGACGCCTCATCGACATCGGCGCCATCGACGAGCTGGGCGGTGCGGATGCCCGCACTCCGGTTGTGCGCTGGCGGGAGAACGGCGTGCTCCATGAGGAGCGCACCACCACTCCCGGCGCGCTTGTCGCGCGACTCGGCGAGCCCGACGACCTTCAGGTCATCCGACCCAGCCTCGAAGACATCTACCTCAAGCTCGTCGGCGATCACGCCAGTGAGACCAGCTTGACTCACGAAGGAGCAGCACTGTGACCACCACAACCATTCCCCACCTGCCCGCCGGCCGCACCCTGCGCCTTGGCGTCAGCCGCATCGGCTACGAGGTGAAGACCTACTTCCGCCAGGGAGACTCGGTGTTTTTCACCTTCCTGTTCCCGCTCGTCATGCTCACGATTTTCTCCGTCGCCTTCAGCGAACAGAACTTCGGTCCGGATGACGCGCCCCTCAGTGCTGCCGCGTTCTACCTACCCGGAATGCTCGCAGCCGGACTCTTGCTCAGCGGCCTGCAAAACATGGCCATCGATATCGCGGGGGAAAAAGGTGACGGCACGCTCAAGCGTTTCGCCGGAACGCCCCTTCCGGTGCTGAGCTACTTCATCGGCAAAATCGGCCAGGTGTTCGTCACGGGAGTGCTGCAGGCAGTGGCTTTGCTGCTCGTTGCCCGTTTCGTGTTCCAGGTGTCTCTGCCGACGAGTTTCGAGGCGTGGCTCACCTTCGGGTGGGTCTTCGTGCTCGGCGTGACGACAGCCGCCATTCTGGGAATCGCGCTCAGTGGATTGCCCCGCAGCGGAAAGAGCGCGACTGCGGTCATCATCCCGATCGTGCTCGTTCTGCAGTTCATCTCGGGCGTCTACCTCAACTTCGCCCAGTTGCCCTCGTGGCTGCAGAACATTGCGAGCGTCTTCCCGCTCAAGTGGATGGCGCAAGGCATGCGCGCGGTTTTCCTCCCAGAGGGCTACGAGTCGATTGAGGTCGGTGGGGTCTGGAACCTCGAGGGTGTCGCACTCGTCACAGCGATCTGGCTCGTTGTCGGACTCATCGTGACCCGCATCACTTTCCGCTGGATCCGCAAGGATAGCTAGATGACGGAACGACGCTGGTGGCACGTCGCGATCCTCGGGATCGCGGCGCTGCTCACCACGCTCAGCCTCGCGAGCGCTCCGGTCGGGATCTTCCCCACCGGGGCCATGGCAGCGGTCGGGGTGATCGTGGTGTCGTGGTTCACGCTGGGTCGCATGGCTCGGGGCAACCGACCGGCTCGGTATCTCTTCATGGGGCTACTCATCCTCGCCAGCGGAGTCGGCACCGCGTTCGAACCGTCGTTCGCGACCGTGCAGTGCATCGCCTTCCCGCTGCTCTGGACGCTCGTTCACGGTCGATCTCGCGGCATCCTTGCGAGCGTCGCACTTGCCTTCTCGGTGGGTGTCGGCTCCTACCTGAGCACTCACTCTCTTGCTCAAACGCTCGCCATCGAGGGTATTTCGCTCGCAGTGAGTGTCGGCCTCGGACTCTGGATCACCAGCATCGCCAACCAGAGCCACGAGCGGCAGCGACTCCTCGACGAACTGCGCTCCGCTCAAGACCGACTCTCGGTGCTGGACCGGGATGCCGGGATCTCCAGTGAGCGCGAACGTCTCGCTCGCGAGATCCACGACACCATCGCCCAGGATCTCACTGGCCTGGTGATGCTCTCCCAGCGCGCCCAGCGTGAGCTCGCCACCGGCGCCGCGGTGCACGAGACACTCGCGCTACTTGAGGAGAGTGCACGGACGGCCCTCGCCGAGACACGCGCACTTGTAGCGTCCAGTGCGCCCGTCGCCCTCACCAGCGGAGGGATCACGGAAGCCCTCACCCGCCTCGGCGAGCGTTTCGAGCGCGAGACGTCCGTAGCCGTGACCGTGAACGCCAACCTGCCTCCGCTCGACCGCGACACCGAGGTCGTGCTGTTGCGCTGCGCGCAGGAAGGTCTCTCCAATGTCCGCAAGCACGCCGGCGCCGCGAGCGCATCTCTCGACGCCTGGAGTGGAGACGGATCGGTCGGTCTGCGCATCACCGACGACGGGACCGGTTTCGACCCTCGGGCGGCTACCGACGGATTTGGACTGGGTGGAATGCGTGATCGACTGGCCCTTGTCGGCGGGAACCTCGACGTGACAAGCTCCCCCGCCGGAACCATGCTCACTGCAACGTTGCCGATCGGAGTCAGCGCATGATCCGCGTTCTCGTGGCCGACGACCATCCTATCGTGCGAGGCGGAATCGTGGCACTGCTCTCGGCAGCCGATGATCTCGAGGTGGTCGGCGAGGCATCAGACGGCCTCGAGGCTGTACGACTCGCGGCCGAACTCACCCCGGACGTCGTGCTCATGGATTTGCGGATGCCGGGCCTCGACGGCGACGAAGCGACCGCGCGCATCCGTGCTGCGAGCCCCGGAGCGCGCATCGTGATTCTCACGACCTATGAGTCTGACGCGAGCATCCTCACTGCCATCGAGGCAGGAGCGAGTGGCTACCTGCTTAAAGCCGCACCGCAGGAGGAAATCCTCGCGGGCGTTCGTTCGGTTGCCCGCGGCGAAGTGGCCCTAGCTCCGTCGATCGCCGCCATGCTCGTCCAGCGCGTCGCGAGCCCGACAGTCACCCTGAGTCCGCGCGAGACCGAGGTTCTCGCCCTGGTGGCGCAAGGATCGAGCAATCCAACGATCGCGAAGACGCTCTTCTTGAGCGAAGCGACGGTCAAGACCCACCTGCTGCACGTGTTCGAGAAACTCGGTGTGAGCGACCGGACCCGTGCGGTGACGAAAGCAATGGAGCTCGGGCTGCTCTAGCTCGACGTCTACCGCATAACGGCCTACGCCAGAACGTTCACCGTATTCAGGACATATGCGCGCGGGCCGAATGTCCTGAATACGGTGAACGTCCTGATTGGTCCGGAGGCCGGGATGAAGGAAATTGGACTATAGCTCGACGCCGACCGCGACCGGCTCCGGTTGCAACGAGACCCCGAAGCGCGAGAGCACCATTGCCCGGATGTAGCGCGCGAGCTCGCCCACCTCCTCGGCAGTTCCCCCACCGCGGTTCGTGATGGCGAGCGTGTGTTTCGACGAGATCGCCACCCGCGATCCGGGCAAACTGAAGCCCTTGGTGATCCCGGCCTTCTCGATCAACCACGCGGCACTGAGCTTCACGTCGGTGTCGTCGACGAGCCACTGGGGAGTCTCCGGAGGCAACGATCTGGCAAAGTTCTCGCCCACGATTGGGTTCGTAAAGAACGATCCGCAGCTCACCGAATCTGGGTCCGCCGGATCGAGAACCATCCCCTTGGAGCTGCGCAGCCCAAGCACCCCCGCGCGGATGTCTGCGACGGGTGCCGACTCAACACCGAGGGCAGTGGCGAGTTGCGAGTACGTGATCACACCCTCCGCCGACTCCTCGAGCCGCAGCTCGACGGCGAGCACGACGCCTTGACGCCCTGCCTTGATGTTCGACATTCGGTAGCCCAGGCCGAGATCCGCCGCGAGAATGCGCTCCTGTTGCCCCGAGATATTGTCGAGAAAATCGACGGCAACCAGCACGTCGGAGAGTTCCTGACCGTAAGCGCCAATGTTCTGGATCGGGGCAGCACCCACCGACCCGGGGATGCCGCTCAGCGCCTCGATGCCCGACCAGCCCTGACCGACGGTGTACTCGACGAGGCCGTCCCACGACTCCCCGGCCTCCACGCGCAGCAGCACTCCGTCGCCGTCTAGGCGCTCGATCCCCTTCGTGGCGACCCGGATTACCGTTCCCCCGAACCCGTCGTCACCGACGATCACGTTGCTGCCACCGCCGAGCACGAGCCACTCGTCGCCGGTCTCCCACACCGCGAGCGCAGCATCCGTGAGTTCGTCCCGCGAGGTCGCCGTCACCACAGACTTGGCAGGACCACCTACCCGCATCGTGGTGAGCTCAGAGAGCAGCACTAGACGAGACTCACGCGAACCTGCGCCTTGCCCAGTACGGTCGCATCGGCACAGGTGACGGTCAGATCGATGCGGGTCTCGGTTTCGTTGAGCGCAGCGACCTTCGCGACGACAGTAACGGTCGCGCCATCAGTCGGGTCGACGACAACCGGACGCGTGAACCGCACGCCGTAGCCGAGGACGATGCCGCGGTTGTCGAGCCAGTCGACGACCGGCTGCACCGCGAGGCCCATCGTCAGCATCCCGTGCGCGAGCACACCGGGCAGGCCGACGGATTCCGCGATGTCGTCCCGGTAGTGGATGGCGTTGAAGTCGCCCGACGCTCCTGCATAACGCACCAGCGAATCCCGAGTGAGGTGGAACGTGCGCTCCGCGACGATCTCTCCGACGATCATGCGTCTGCCCTGACCACGAGCGTCGAGGTCGCCGTGACGACGTGGGCTCCGCTCGCGTCGACGATCGTGGACTCGGCGGTGATCATGGAATTGCCGCCAAGTGTTTTGATGCTGGTGACCGCCAGCGTGGCAACGAGTTCGTCGCCCGCCACGATGGGCCGAGTGTAGGAAAACCCCTGCTCGCCATGCACTACCCGGGTGAAGTCAATGCCACCGTCCGGCTCCGCAAGAAGCTGGGCGAGGGTCGCCTCCTGCACCACAACCGGGAACGTCGGGGGCGCGACAACATCGTCGTAGCCGGCATCGCGGGCTGCGTCAGGGTCAAAGTTGAGTGGGCTCGTAGCGAAGACGGCGCGAGCGAACTCGCGTACCTTCTCGCGGCCGACGAGGTAGGGGGCCGTAGGCGGGAACACGCGGCCCTGGAGTTCGGGGTTCACTGGCACGCTCATCAGCCTACCGAGGGTCACGCCCCTCGACCCCTCGGAGCACAGCTGCGAGCCAAATCAGTGAAGCCCCGGCGACCTGATGGTCAGCCGGGGCTTCACGGAATCTGTTAGATGCGATTGCCTACTGGCAGCTGTCGCACTGCAGAAGATCCATCGGATCGACGGGAACTGCGTAGCCGCCCACGTTGTCTTCGTTCTCCATTTTCGAACCTCCCCAAGTCTTCTTAGTTAACCCGCGCTTTGCGCGGTGTTTCACTATATAACCGGAATCACACCCGTGTCATTCCCCTAGATGTAGTGGTTCGGCGTGTCGCCGAAGTTTCTTTAACTGTAGGTCGATCCACTGACATTCCTCTGAGTTTGCCCAACCCGGCTCGACAACCGGGCGACAGAGGCGTTTACTCATGGGTACAGCACGCAGTACGCGTACCACTCACACCACGCACCGGTGTCCTGCAGCTTTCAATGGTGAAAGTGAAGGAGCATGACATGACGATGACGACCCCGAAACGGTCGACTGAAGCCTCTCTCGCCCGCAGTTCGATCCAGTGGACGATCGTGCAGGCAGGTCTCTGGGTTGGCAAAGCCAACGGCGAATTCGCCGGCATGATCGAAGCTCATGGCGATGCCGGGTTCTCTGCAACAACCCATCGCGCAAAGTACCTCGGGTCGTTTCCGACCGTCGAGGCAGCGAAGGCGAGTTTCGAGCGGTAACGCCTCTGCCGTCGCGCGCGGGAGGCCCCCGTAAATCACCCTAGACTGGCGCTCTCATATCGACCCCACAGACCGGAGCACCAGTGTCATCCGACGCGACCATCGAAGGCCGTCAGGGCCTTTCCTTCCTGCGCAAGCACACCGAAATCATCATTGCCATTCTTCTCGGGGTGGTCTCCATCGCGACCGCATACTCGTCGTTCCAGAGTTCGCTCTATGGCGGGCAGCAGGCACAGAACTACACGGTCGGAACCAACCTCGCCACCGAGGCGGAGTCGATCTACCTTGAAGGCAACCAGCAGTACGTTCAGGACTCGCAGTTGTGGGAGACCCTCACCGGGCTCCGCCTCGATATCGCAAATCCCGACACCAGCATCGCTCATGCCGCGCAGATCAAGTACGACACGATCTATTTCCAGTCCGTCTCCGACGCCTTCGGTGCCGCAATCGAACGGGCCGACGCGGAGAACGAAGCCAACCCTGACTTCTACGTCAGCCCGACAGACGACACCGACTACCAAGCAACGCTATTCGGCGACTATGCAGACAAGAAAGATCTCGCGGTAAAGACCATTGCGGCCGGCGACCAGGCCAACGCCAATGGCGACCGGCTGACACTGGCCACCGTGATTATGGCGGTCTCCCTGTTTCTGCTCGGTATCGCTGCAGTCGTCAGCGCCTTCCGCATCAAGCTCATCATGGGTGGCACGGCGGTGGTCATTTTCCTCCTCGCTGTGGTCGTGGCCGCGGGTGTCCCCCCACTCCCGTTGTTCTAGGACACGCGACACACACCGCCACTGTTCACGTGAATGTCACCGCGGTAGGGCAACATTGCCCGGTGACATACACGGAGCACTTCTACCTGACTGAAGACGGGCACGGTCGCTGGACGATCCGGCACCAGATCACCGACAATCCGGCCGGCACGATCCTGCGCACGGCGGGCGGCTTTCGACTCAAGAACGAGAACGCACGCACTGTCGGCAACTTCGCGTCGATCGAGCTCGCTTTGGAGGGCCTGTACGCCGTGGCGTGATCTTCATCAGTATGGGCAGCGCAATGCGCGCGCTTCGGACTCGCTCATACGGAGCGCTTCCGCGACGAAGGTGCCGAAGTCGTGGGCAGGGCGATATCCGATCTCGGCCCAACCGCCCGTGGGCGAGATACGCGGCTGCGCCGTGACGTCGAGCCCGAACCTTTCGATGACCTCTCTCGCCCCCGGGTAGAGTTGCTCGGCGGTACCCACCGGATCGGATGCCCACCGCTCGAGCGCATCGAGCGGGTCGGGGTTGGGGCGCACGACGTCGAGAGCCACTCCCGCGTCCGTCGACTGCAGGAAGGCGACGCTGGCGACGATCGCAGCAAGCACGTCCTCGCGGTCCACCCTGCCGTAGAGCAGGCCGCGACCATACTCACCCGGCCAGTCGTCTCCCCACGGGGTCAGATTTCCAGGTCGCACGCTCACATACGAAACCCCGTGGGCCCGCCGGCGATACTCCAGGAGCTCTTCGGCCACGCGCTTCGTGAACCCGTACTTCCCATATCGGTCGTCGTGCCACGCCTGCGATGACAGATAGACGACGCGACGGATGCCCGCCCGCTGCGCAGCCTCAAGAGCGCGGAAGGTGCCCTGAACGTTGAGCTGCCAGAACTCCTCATCGCTGCGAACCGCTCGATGGATCCCGTGCCACGCGGGCAGGTGAATCAGCAGGTCACAGCCCTCAGCGGCCGCATCGAGCCCCGCACCATCGCGCACATCGACAACCCGATATGGCGCAGCGAGATCCGTCACGACCAGTTCATGCCCGGCCGCCTCGAGAGGTGAGACAAGTCCTCGCCCGATGGTGCCGCCCGCACCGGTGACCAGAATCTTCGCCATACCGCGAACCTATCAATCCGCGAGACAGTGACCTTTTACCTCTTCCGGCGTAGCGTGGCGACGTGACCGCCTACGTTTCGGCCTTCGACCTCTTCTCCATCGGTGTGGGACCGTCGAGTTCCCATACCGTGGGGCCGATGCGTGCCGCCCGCGACTTCGCCCTTCGTGTGCCTCATCCCGAGCGGGTTGCGCACGTCACGTGTGAGCTGTACGGATCGCTCGGGGCAACCGGAATCGGGCACGGTACCCCCGGTGCCGTGGTTGCCGGACTCTCTGGATTCGCTCCCGAAACAGTCGACCCTGTTCTGGTGCGCGATGCCTGGCAGGAGTGGGCCGATGGCGCGCCGTTGCTCTTCGCTGGGGTCCAGCCGGTGCCGTTCTCCCGGAACGACATCACCTTTGCCCCGTTCACGCGGCTGCCTGGGCATCCCAATGCCATGAAGCTCACGGTGTCGGACACCAAGGGAGTCGAGCTCGCGAGTGAGGTGTACTACTCGATCGGCGGCGGATTCATCCGTCGTGAGGGAGAGGCAGACGCGGTCGCCGCCGAGAGCTTTCCGTTGTCGTTTGCCACCGCGGACCGGCTGCTCGCCCTGTGTGCGGAACACGGTCTGACGATTGCCGAAATCGCCCGACGGAACGAGGAATCGCGCCGAACATCGGACGAGGTCGACGCCGGAATCGATGCGATCTGGACAGCGATGGACAGCTGCATCAACGCCGGCCTCCACGCGAAAGGTTTGCTGCCGGGCCTGCTGAAGGTCCGGCGCCGCGCGGGTGCGATCCGGGAGCAACTCGACAACGAGGCCGGCTCGGGAAAGGCGCTGCCCGGCGACTGGCTGGGCACCTTTGCGCTCGCCGTCAACGAAGAGAACGCTGCGGGCGGGCGAGTGGTCACCGCTCCGACAAACGGCGCGGCGGGCATCCTTCCCGCGGTCGCCCGGTACTGGGTCGAATTTGTGAGTGACACGGATGACCCGCGGCCGGGTATGCGGGAGTTCTTACTCACCGCGACCGCACTGGGCTCGCTGTTCAAGGCCAACGCCTCGATCTCGGGCGCTGAAGGTGGGTGCCAAGCGGAAGTCGGGTCCGCGTGCGCGATGGCCGCGGGCGGACTCACTGCCGTGATGGGTGGAACCCCTGAGCAGGTCGAGAACGCCGCCGAGATCGCGATGGAACACCACCTCGGCCTCACGTGCGATCCGGTCGGAGGGCTTGTGCAAATCCCCTGCATCGAGCGGAACGCCATTGCAGCGTCCACTGCGGTCACCGCGGCGCGACTCGCGATGCGCGGCGACGGTGCGCACTACGTCTCGCTCGACACCGTCGTCGAGACCATGCGGCAGACCGGCATCGACATGTCGACCAAGTACAAGGAAACCAGCGAAGGTGGGCTCGCGGTCAACGTCGTGGAGTGCTGACTAGCGACGCCCCTCCGTGCGTCGGAAGTACACCCCAGCCACGATGAGTGCCGCGCCGAACAGCACGGTGACGACAGTGCCCAAAGTGCCGAGCGCGAGTGTGCCGATGGCGCCGAGCAGGTAGAGAAGGCCAAGCGCGGTTGCGACGATGAAGATCACAGCGGCACGGTTGGTGATCTCCTTGCCGACGTAGAGCACGATCGCGCCGATGAGTCCACCGACTCCCGCAACGAGTGCAGCAATGGCGGGCAGAGGTGCCGGCAGCACGAGGCCGAGGCCGGCGAGCGCGAGCACCGCCCAACCGACCGCCCCGGCGAAGAGCGACACCTTGGCGACCGTGTTGTTCACCGCGCCGAGGGCGAGGATGACCAATGCGACAACCATGGCGGCGTCCGCCAGCAGGACGAGCCACGGCAAGCTCACTGACACCAGTGGAAGAAGGACCGCCAGCAGGAACAAAGCCCCTGCAACTATCAGGGCGATTCCGGAAGTCGAACGACGCGAACGGGAAATGGCAGCCATGATTTTCTCCACATCGTTGGGGTTGGCGTCAGCTTAGGGCGGGTTCACGGAAAACGGCGACTTGTTGCACGATGTCGTGATCACTTATCGGTCAGCTGAAGCTGCTCTTGAAAACCGTGAAGGCCAACAGGAATGTGACACCAATCGTGAGGAAGAGAGCGCTGAAGAACCATCGGGTAATGCGGGGGCTCACCTTTCCCTGAAGGCCGGTTCCGAGGATGGCACCGAGGATGGCACCGGGTACGGACCAAACAATGAGATTCCAAGGGATGGCGGCGAGACCACCGTGTGCAGCAAGCTGAACCATATGCGTAGTCGCAGCGCCGACAACGGTGCCGGCAACCACGACCGTCGAGGTGGCCGCGGCCACGGCAATGGGGAAGTGGGAACGACGGACTAGTCCGGGCAGTGTCGCTTCTCCGACGCCCGTTGAGATGAGTCCAGCGAAGAAGGCGCCGATACCTGAAATGAGTTGCTGGCCGCGGAGCCCGTGCGCGCAATAGACGTAGGTAGTCCCGTCGGCGGCGGTGATCCGCCGTGAAGTCCCGAGGGGGCAAGACGGATGAGTCGAATCCCTGGTTGGGCCGAACGCGGCCCCGGGTGCCACGCCGAAGCCGGGTACTCCCGCGAGCTCGTTCCTCCTGCTCCCCGTGGAGGATACGGACAGCGATTTGGCGGGGTTTGCTTCACGCACAAGCAGCAGCGCCAGGCCGATCATTGCCACGCCGTAGCCGAGTCGGAGTGCCTGCACGGGTGCCTGTGCCGACGCGAGGGCACCAAGCATTCCGAGCGGCAGAGTGATGGCGATCAGGCGCCACGCCGTCGAGGTATCGACCAGACGCAGCCGGAAGTACCGGTATAGCCCCGTGCCAAAACCGGAGGTCTCCAGCAGAAGCGAGACCCCAATCGCCTCGACCGTGGTGAGCCGAGGCACACCGAGCAGCGGGAAGGCAATGAGGAAGACTGGGATGAGCATGGCAGCGCCACTGATGCCAGAGAACATGGCAATTCCTGCGATAACAATGCAGACCGGCAGCATAAACCAGTAGATGGTCCAGTCCATGACCTACACCTCCCGAGTAGACGATTCAGGACACGCGGCGGGCGTCATGGGAGACGACCTAGGGCATCCTCGATCGCCCGATGGAAGGTGGGGTAGGCGTAGATCATCTCCCGCAACCGATTCACGGGGGTTCGCTCGTGAATGGCAAGGGTGAGCATCGAAAGGACCTCCCCGCCGGCCGGGCCGACTGAGGTGGCACCCACCAGAATTCCCCGGTCGGTATCAGCGACGAGTTTGATCAGGCCTTCGTTGCCGGATTTGTGAATCCAGCCCCTCGAGGAGTTGGGTAACTGCGAGATCGAAACCCCGACGGCGATGCCCTGTTCGAGTGCTTGCTGCTCAGTTATTCCTACCGAGCCGACTTCCGGATCAGTAAATGTCACCCTCGGGACAGCATGGTATTCCGCGGCCGATCCTTGTTTGCCGAGGATGTGCGTCGCAACGATTCGCGCCTGGTACATCGACATGTGGGTAAATGCGCCCTTGCCGGTGATGTCACCGATCGCGTACACGCCGTCAGCGATCTGGAGGTTGGCGTCGGTATCGAGGGTGCGTTGGGTGGTGTCGACACCTACTGCTGCCAATCCGAGACCAGCGAAGTCGCTGCGTCGGCCCGTTGCCACCAGCAGATGATCCGCGGTGAAGGTCTTGTCCTCTGAGCTCACAGTGAAGGTGTTCGACTCGTAGCTGACCGCCCGCGCGATCGTCCGGGTGTTGATAGCTATACCTTCGGAGGCGAGAACATCCGCGATGAGCTGGCTGGATTCGGGCTCCTCTAACGGCATCAACCGTTCGAGCGCCTCCAGAACTTGAACTTGGGTTCCGAAGCGAGCAAAGGCTTGAGCCATCTCCAGCCCGATCGGCCCGCCGCCAAGCACGATGAGTGAAGTCGGCGCTTCCGTGACAGTGACGGCTTCACGGTTTGTCCAGAAAGGGGTGCCTGCGAGACCCGGAATCGGCGGAACCGCCGGCTCAGTACCCGTGTTGAGCACTATCGCTTTGCCCGCCTCCAGCTCTACGTCACCGACGCGGACCGTCTTGGGCCCGGTCACCGTTGCCGTACCCCGGATGAATCGCCCACCGGCCTGCTCGAATCGATCAACGGCGACCTGGTCGTTCCAGTTGTCCGTGGCTTCAGCTCGGATCCGCTTTGCGACCGGCGCGAAGTCTTTGGTGATCTTTACTTCTCCGGCCAGACCAGCAACGCGGCCGGCCTCGGCCAGGGTGTTGGCGGCGCGGACCATCATTTTGGTAGGTATGCACCCGTAGTACGGGCACTCCCCACCAACGAGGCGGGATTCTATGCCGATCACCGAGAGTCCGGCCTTGGCAAGTTCTGTGGCCGCCGCTTCACCACCGGGGCCCATGCCCACAACGACAACATCGACTTTCTCGACCATGTGACTTTCTCCTCATCGTCTACGCGGGTGGTCGCGGCGACATCGCCGCTTCAGTGACATCCCTTCCCGCAGCAATGGGGAGTCACAACCGCAGCCACGATAAGCGCGGGGAACGCCGAGAGTCTGTGACCTGCATTGCACTCCAGCAGACGATGAGCGAGCTTTCGGCGGGGCCAAGCCTGCCCGACGCAGAAGAACAGCAAATATCGGGACCTAAGTGTGGTAGCTGAGGGGAGGCTCGATCTCCCGACCTCACGATTATGAGTTCCGCTCTCCTCCGTAGCCGCGTGCTATGGCCGATGCTCCTGATGCTCTCCCGAGGGGATGCGTCCGGGCCTTCAAGACGAAGTCCGGGCAATTCGTGCGGTGCGGCTCGCGCGTTCGCTCGTCCTGCCCCTCGTGCGCTGAGTTGTATCGCGGCGACTGGGCGGCGATTGCTCGATCGGGCGTGTTCGACGCTCGGGTGGAGCGGTTCCGCTTCTATCTGCTCACGCTGACGGCTCCCTCCTTCGGTCGGGTTCACCGCGTCCCGCGTTCTGCCGGTGGCCGGCTGAAGCGGTGCGGGTGCGGATCTACACACGGTGCAGCCGACGCCGGCCTGCGGGGGGTTCCGCTGGATCCGTCGCGGTACGACTACGCGGGTCAGGTCGCATGGAACCGGGATGCGGGAGTGCTGTGGGATCGCACGCGGCGTCGTCTGCGGGATCGCTGGGTCACCGGGGAGTTCTTCTTGGTGCGCGAGTGGCAGGATCGGGGCGTCCTGCACCTGCATGTGCTGGTGCGGGTGGCCCGCGAGGAAGCCCCGGACGCTCGCGCGCTCCGTGAGGCAGCTCGTACCGCTGAGGCAGCGTCGCCGGTCGATGGCACCATCGTCGCGTGGGGCGAGCAGGTCGACGCCAAGGTCTTTCGAGCTGACGGCGATGCCGCGCGCACGATCTGGTATCTCTCCAAGGCGCTGAACTACGTGATGAAGGACACCGCGCTCGCGGCGATGGATGGGCGCGGGAGCAACCTCGCTTGGGTCCACCTGACTGAGCTGGGGCGTGCGGCGCGGATGATGCGCTGCTCGGTCGACTGCGTGCCAGGGGAATGCCCCAGCAGGGTGCATGACCGCTACGGGTCCCGTTCCCATGTGGTCAGCGCGTCGCGGCAGACGCTCACGCGGAGCGGCTGGTCCTTCTCGGGACTCACCCGCGGTCGGCAGAGGCTGGCACGCGCGGCGTGGGCTCAGGCGCAGGAGACGAAAGAACCGGCACCGCCGTCGGGTGAACAGCAGCAGGACGCTCGCGCGGCCTTGGTGCTCCTCACCCGACGAATCGATGTGGCACGCATGGCCGTGCTCCCATGACGGGGAGGGGGTGATCGAATGGCTGCAGCTGACTGCGCAATGTGCGAGGCGATGGGCTTCCGGGCGTGTGACGAGTGCGGGAACGTCGTGTTCCCCGCGAATCTCGAGGCGAGCCCTGCGGGGCGCGAGCTCTGCGGGTACTGCTTGCCTTAGCTGTACCGACCGCTAGGGCATTTCACCGATAGCCAGAGGCACGTCCCGGCAGCGGAGGGCGTCAACCCCGGAGTCCGATGGATGCGCAGCAGGGTTGACGCCCGGAGTGAGAGGGGCGAGGCTCACGGCGTCGGTGGAATGCCCGACCGGGCTTGCTTGGGGTGGCTGCGCATGCGCGGTGGCCCGTCAGGGCCGAGCGCATCGCAGGGACCCAACTTCCCTGCCAGAATTCTGTGACGAATGACTCGCTTGCTCTATCGCAATCAGGGAGCTGTCAATGGAACCGCCGTGGTCAAACCTCTTCATCGGTGCGATAGGAGTTGTCGCCATTGTCGGCAATTCGTTCCTGTTTCGTCATCGAGAGGCCGCGCTGCGGTTCGTCATCCGCCAGAACCGCTCGATGTACGGCAATTGGGCAGCTGACAAGATGGGGAAGGGCGCCACTCCAATGTCAGGAGTGGGCGTCCCCGCGATCGGCGGCATCGTTATGGGAGTGGTCTTCATCCTCATCGCGATCTTCGGTCAACCGAGAGGCTAACGACCGCTCCTTGTGAATCTCGATGAGGATGCGCACGAATAGCACCTCCAATGCGATGCCCACGGCAGCGACGAGAAATCCGAACGGCGACGTGGTTATCGCGAACGTTGTAGCGCCAACGACGAGCCCTCCGCAGATGATGATGTTCCACCACGCGGCAAAGAGATTGCCGGGCTTCTTCTGAACCATGACCACAGTATGGCGGTCGTTTGAGCGCGCTTCCGCGGCGCGGAGTCCCTAGGGCCGAGGCCAGTGCAGCGCGTGTGCTGAGGAAGTCGCCTCCACGCTCATCTAGTCCCAGATCATTGGCTCGTCACCGCCGCGCCCGACGATGAACGACGGTGAACCGGGCAGGTTCAGGGTCCAGGGCTCGAGCCCTGAGTCAGTCGCAACGAGGTGTCCATCGGACAACTCCACCGTGAGCACGGCACCGTCGATCTGCAGCGAACGAAGGCCTTGGCCCAAGAGCCCAACCAGTACCTCAGGCACACCGCGCCACTCGCCCACGACGAACTCAAACCGTTTACCGTTGAGCGTCAGCTCTGCGTGATTTTCGAGCATGATGCGGACGTCGTTCGTCGCCCCTATTTGCAGGTCTCCGGGCCCGAACGCAACCTGACAGATCTCTTGCCCGTCGTACTCGAATCGCACAATGCCCTCCTTGGGGAACACGCGGCGAAGCCGCGCTCTTGATCTTGTAGGGGAAATTTCGGGAGGACAACACCATCTCAGTGGTCGGGCCTACTCTGGTAGTCGCACAAGACGAAACTAGGGATGGTGTGGTGTGGCTGACTTCCGAGCTGAACGGATGCCGTCGCCTGAGGGCGAGGGTCGAGCGAAGTCCTCGCTGGAATCCGCATACGAGACGTACTTCAGCGTCAACAAGTCGGTGAACAAGCGCATCTTCGGCGCGTTCCCCGAGCTGCGCGAAATGCTGCGGGGCTACGCCGGGGCGCGACTTCTGGACCTACTCGGCTTCTGGATGATGTGGCAGGTCGCGGGCGGCTTCGAGGGCACCCAACAGGCGCTCGGCATCAGCAAGTCGCAAATGTACCGGCGAATCGCCCTGTTCCGTGAGGCCTTCGGGGAGCATCCGGACACTGCCGACTTCCCGGGAATCACGATCAACCCCGCAGAGTTCCTTGAGGGAATGGCTGTTCGCTTGAAGGCTGAACGCCCGAAGTAGTCGCATAGTTTGCGTCTAACGTGACTTCGTTGCTACTCTCGCATTATGCGAGTAGAGAAGTCGGCCACGTTAGCGGAGTTCCATGCCGCCTACGTCGCGCTTGTGCGCGAAGGGCTGACCTCCAACACGGTCGCCGCATACGATCGCGCGTGGCGGCTCCGGGTGGAGCCCAGCCTTGGTGCGGTGTCGATCGCTGACCTGCGGCCCCTGACCATCGCCAACGCCCGCTCCATGTGGGACTGCGCAGCTCAGACGAAGCAGGACGCCATTGCGCTGCTCTCGCGCCTGCTCGGTCTGGCCGTGCTCGACGGGCTGATCGCCTCTAACCCGTGCCGCTCGCTCCCCCGGTCACGCGGCAAAGCCCACGAAACAGATGTGGTTTCACGAGCCCTGTCCGACCGCCAGGTCGCGCGGATGCTCGAACTCACCGCTTCCCACCCCTTCGGGCAACGCTCGCTAGCGGGGCTCGTCTTCACCGGCCTGCGCCTCGGGGAACTGGTCGGTCTGCGCTGGGATGACGTCGACACCACGAGCGGTCTGATCACCGTGCGCCGCACGTATTCCCCCGATGGGCACGGGCGTCTGGAACTGCGGCCGACCAAGAGCGGCCGAATCCGCTCGGTGCCCTTGCTCGACGAACTGCTCCCGTGGCTCGACGCCGCGCGGGCGACCGGCTTCGAGCACGTGTTCACGGGCGTGCGTGGTGGCCCGTTCGACTCGGGCAACCTGTCGCGCGCGGTCCAGTGGCCCGAGACCCGCACCAAGATTGCGACCTTCGCGGACGGCACCCCGCTGCGGTTCCACGACCTTCGACACACGTTCCTGAGTCGCCTCGCCCGACTCGGCGTTTCCCCGGCGAACATCCAAAAGGTCGCCGGTCACGCCTCGATCACGACCACCGAGAACTACACGCGCCTGTCGTATGTCGACGCTGCTCTGGCAGTGGGCGATCACGTCAAACGCGCAAATCGTGAGGTCACTCTGAGCGGGGGTGAAGCGGCAGAAGAACGGCGGAATTCCGGTACTTTTCGTGGTAGCTGAGGCGGGGCACGATCCCGCGACCTCACGATTATGAGTCGTGCGCTCTAACCAACTGAGCTACTCAGCCACGGCACCCGTGTTGAAAAGAACGGATGACCGAGCCCCCTGTGGGAATCGGACCCACTACCTCTTCCTTACCAAGGAAGTGCTCTACCAATGAGCTAAGGGGGCGCGCAAAAGGGTCAATATCCTTTTGGCACCGTAAGAGACTAGCATCCGCGAGAGGGGTCGGATGGATGGTGGCGCCGCGACCTCTCGCCCCGTGGTCATCACGCCCGCGCCTGCCTGTGGCAGGGCTTGTTTCGACCAGATGACGACCCTGTGACGCTTCGGTTTGCAAGCGCTTACAGCACGGGCCGAATGCCGTATCGTGTTCGCATGGCCCTCGAGAACATTCCGGACTCCGTCGCGTCCGCAGAACTGCCCGAGACGTCGACGATCATTACAGCGACCGGTTCCGAATGGTGGCGGAGTGCTGTCATTTATCAGATCTACCCGCGCTCTTTTGCGGACTCTGACGGCAACGGCGTCGGCGATCTCCCTGGCATTACGCACCGTCTTCCGGCTCTCGCTGAGCTCGGTGTCGACGCGATCTGGCTGTCCCCGTTCTTCAAGAGTCCTCAGAAAGACGCCGGCTACGACGTCTCTGACTACTGCGACGTCGATCCGCTATTCGGCACGCTCAACGATTTCGACAAGCTCCTTGAGACCGCTCACGGCCTGGGCCTCAAGGTCATCGCCGACATGGTGCCCAATCACACCTCAGACCAGCATGAGTGGTTTCAGGCGGCCCTTGCCGCGCCCGAAGGTTCACCGGAGCGTGACCGCTACATGTTCCGTGACGGCAAGGGACCCAAGGGCGACATCATGCCCAACAACTGGGAATCGGTGTTCGGCGGCCCAATGTGGGAGCGCATCATCAACCCGGACGGCACTCCCGGCCAGTGGTACTTGCATATCTTTGACAAGTCTCAGCCCGACCTGAACTGGGAGAACCCATGGGTGCGGGAGAAGTTCTTCGACATCCTTCGCTTCTGGCTCGACCGCGGCGTTGACGGTTTCCGCGTCGATGTCGCTCACGGCATGATCAAGGAGGCGGGCCTCCCGGACTACACCCCCCCGGAGGAAGGCGCGAGCATGGGTGGGCCCGTGGGCAGCGACGTCATCCACGGGATCACCGACCCAGAGTCGATTCCCGACCCGCCATATTGGGGCCAGCCCGGAGTGCACGACATCTGGCGCGGGTGGCACACGGTGCTCGCCGAGTACGAGGGCGATCGCGTCTTGTGCGCGGAAGCGTGGGTCGACCCGCTCAGCAAGGTTGCGCTGTGGGTTCGCCCGGATGAGATGAGCCAAGCGTTCAACTTCGCCTACATGTTTGCCGCCTGGAAGGCCAAGCCCCTCCGTCGCGTCATCAAGGAGTCCATCGAGGCATTCTCCGCCGTGGGAGCCCCGAGCACGTGGGTGCTGTCGAACCACGACGTGGTGCGGCACGCCTCCCGCCTCGCTCTCACCAAAGACAGCCCTCAGGGCGCGGGCATCGGCCCCAAAACACACGGCAAGCCGGATCCGGTGCTCGGCCTACGTCGCGCGCGCGCCGCGACATCCCTGATGCTCGCCTTACCCGGCAGCTCGTACCTGTATCAGGGCGAGGAACTGGGCCTGCCCGAAGATATGGAGCTTCCCGACAACGCCCGCCAAGACCCGACGTGGTTCCGCACGAACGGCGAGAAGTACGGACGCGACGGATGCCGCGTACCGATTCCCTGGGAGGCCGACAAGCCGTCTTACGGCTTCAACCGGTCGGGCAAGAGCTGGCTCCCGCAGCCCCAAGACTGGGCGCCCTATGCTCGCGACGCACAGGAGGGTGTTCCCGGCAGCACCCTCGAGCTCTACAAGTCCGCGCTCGCACTTCGGTCGCAGCACCGCCTTGGCACTGGGTCACTCGAGTGGCTGCACGATTACGGGAAGAAGGTCGTGGCGTTCCGCAACGGCGACGTCACCGTCATCACCAATCTTGGCAAGGTCGCGGTCGAACTGCCGGTTGGGGACATCCTGCTATCGAGCGAACCGATCGTCGGTGGCGCACTGCCGACCGATACGACGGTCTGGATCCGCAGCTAACGGGATCTAGTTGACGGCGTTCGCTTGGAGCCAGGCAAAGGGATCGACGGGCACCTTGTCGATGTGGATCTCGAAGTGCAGGTGGGCGCCATAGGCAATGCCGGTGTCTCCGACGAGACCAAGAAAGTCCCCCACCTTGACCGCTTGTCCCACGACGATCGGGCTCGAGCCCGCAATCATGTGACCGTACAGACTTTCGACATCCACGCCACCCAGGTTGTGTTGCAGCACTACATGCTGGCCATACCCGGAGTTGTCGTAGGTCGCCGTCGTTGCGATGCCGTCTGCGATCGCGTAAATGGGAGTTCCGGCACCGGGCACGAAGTCGACGCCCTTGTGGAAGCCTCCATCTCGAGGGCCGAAACCATCGGTGATCGGAACCGCGTACGGGAAGGGCCATCGCACAGCACCCGAGGTCACCGCATAGCTGTAGTCGACACCCGCGTACTTGAGGGCCAGAGCCTGAGCATACGAGATTGCTTCAAAGCTGTCGCGAGCGGTAGTCGCCGCTCGGGCATCAGCGGAGACCTGAAGGCTCTGGCCTTCGACCGGAACCACCGCGGCATCTTCCGCCACCGCACTTGCGTCGGTCATGAAAAGGTTTGAGGGAATGGAGACCGCAACGACCAACGTTCCAGCGAACGCCAGCGCGACGACAGAGGCGAGCTTCCTCGCGACACTGGTACGGCTCTTGCCGCCGGTCGACTGGACGGACTTCGCGATCGCCCTTCGTGCTGAGCGACTCATTCGGTCCCGGCCTTGGGGAGCGCTCACGCTGCGCTTCGTCAACACAGGAGGGCGTGCGTCGCGCAGGGCCTCGAGCTCACGGATCTCACGGCGCGTCAGCGGGACGGGCGCCGGTGACGACTCCGGGTCGAACCCAGTCCGGTCGTCACTCACGACGCCGTCCCCGCAGTCACGGCGGTGCTAGGCGCTCGCAGTGACAAGATGGTTCTCCCGGGTCTGGTGTTCGGGTTCCTGCGCTCAACTGGGGCGAAATCGAGCATGCAACAGGTAACACAAGGGTAACGGCTGGTTACTCAGTTCTCCAGTTTGTGCCTAAATACCCAGCCGAACAAGCTCCCTTTCGAGGCGCACGGTCAGCTTCGGCTCGGCCGCGAGGATGAAGTCGCGGCTCGGCGCCCGGTCGCCAAGGCCCTTTACCGTCGCTCCCGCTTCGATCGCAACGAGCGCGCCAGCCGCATGATCCCACGGGCTCAAGGTGCGCTCGAAGTACGCATTGGTCCGCCCGCACGCAACGAAGCACAAATCGAGCGAGGCCGTGCCCATGCGCCGAATGTCTCGTACCTGCGGCAATAACCCGGCAATTACCCGGCCTTGCCTGCTGCGCTCCTCGGATGCGTACGCAAAACCCGTCGCCACGAGCGCTTCCGACAGGTCGACCGGTGGGGCAACGTGAATCCGCTCGCCGTTGAGGAAGGCCCCGCCACCCGCGGTTGCGGTGAACGTTTCTCCGCTCGCCGGGTTCACGACGGCTCCTGCAAGTGCGGACCAGGTGAGCGGATCAGGCTCCCCCTCGACGACAGCAATACTCACGGCGTAGTGCGGGATGCCGTAGAGGAAGTTGACGGTCCCGTCGATCGGGTCAACGATCCACGTAAGCCCAGAAGTGCCCCTCTCGGCACCGCTCTCTTCACCGAAGAACCCGTCGTTCGGCCGAGCGGAGGCGAGGGCATCCCTGATCAGCTTTTCGGTCTCGCGGTCCGCCTCGGTCACGATGTCAACCGACGACGACTTGCTCGCGGCGACCTCGACGCCCTCTGCTCTGCGCCGAAGTGCCAAGGCACCGGCCTCGAGGGCTATGCGTTGGGCGGTGGCCAGAAGATCGCTGTGGGGCACCCCTTCAGCCTAGGTGCGCCCCCGACCGAAATTGTTAGTGGCTGGTCCAGACCGTCGCGAGGAGGATGTTGATCGTGGTCAGCGCACCGAGCGTCGGGAGCACCCAGGCTGCGACCTTCTCGCGCTTGCGGTAGACCAGTGCGATAACGATGATGGCGACCAGAATCGTGAGCTTGAGGCCGATCTTGGCGTTGTTGACGGTCTCGCCCACTGCGTAGACAAGTCCCACGAGGATCAGGCCGGTCGCGAGCATCGTCCATGCGCCGTGCCGAATCGCCGGGATCACGGTTGCCGTTCCTGCACGCATCGCGGGAATCTGAACGATGACGCCACCGAGAAGGCTCGCAACTCCGATGATGTGGATGGCAAGAATGACGTTTAAAAGGATCTCCATGGCCGTCATCCTACCGACCGGCTGCAGTCACCCTCGCTCCGACCGCCCTTTCTAGGCGAAGTACCGCAGCCACAGATACGGCAAACTAAGCGAAACCGTCACAGCGGTCACGATGAGCCCGTACTTGGTGAACATCCAGAATGAGATCGGATGCCCGTTGCGCGCCGCGATCCCGAGCACCACGACATTCGCGCTCGCACCAATAGCGCTGGCGTTGCCACCGAGGTCGGCACCGAGGGCCAATGCCCACCACAGGGGTTGGGCATCCGGGCCACCCGCCTGAACGAGGTCGTTCGTGAGGGGTGCGAGCGTGGCGACATACGGAATGTTGTCGACGATGCCGGAGAAGATGGCAGAACCGAACAGCAAACCAGCGGCCGCGCCGAAGTAGTTGGTGCCGACGGCCTCCGTAGCGGCCTTGCCCACCATTTCGATAACCCCGAGGTTGACGAGCGACCCGACCATGATGAACAGCCCTGCGAAGAACAGCAGAGTTTCCCACTCGACGTCGGCGAAGATCTTGCGAGTCTCGAGTCGCGTGAGAAGCACGAGCAACCCCGCGCCGAGAAGCGCGACGATCGCGGGCTCCAAGTGGATCACCGAATGCAGGATGAATCCGGAAAGGACGAGCACGAGCACGACGAGAGACTTGATGAGGAGGGGCACATCGCGAATCGCCTCGCGCTCGTTGAGGGCCATAACCCGCTCGACGCGGTCGGGGTTGTACTGCAACTGCTTGCGGAACATGAGCCAGCACATACCGACAAAAACCACGAGCAGGATCGCGATAATCGGTGCCATGTTGATGACGAAGTCGTTGAAGGTGAGCCCGCCACGGCTGGCGATGATGATGTTCGGCGGATCGCCGATCAGGGTCGCCGCACCGCCGATGTTGCTCGACATCACCTCGGCAATGAGGAACGGCACCGGGTTGACGGCGAGGCGATCACAGATAAGAAGGGTCACCGGTGCGATGAGGAGCACTGTCGTGACGTTGTCGAGGAAGGCCGACAGCACCGCCGTGATGACCACGAGCATGACCATGATGACAAACGGCCGACCCTTGGCCCGCTTTGCCGCCCAGATCGCAAGGAACTCGAACACCCCGGACTGCTGAAGGATGCCGACAATGATCATCATTCCCAGCAACAGGAAGATGACGTTCCAGTCGATCCCGGATTCCTCGGAGAAGAAGATCCCGTGATCGTCGGTGGCCCCGATGATCACCATCAGACCCGCCCCGAACAGGGCGACCATCACCCTCGGCAGCTTCTCGGTCGCGATGAAGAAGTAGGCCGCGGCGAAGATCACCAGGGCGAGGACGATTTGGATGGTCATGCTTTTTTGCTCTCCGGCGTGCAGAAGCGCAGGATCGCGTCCATGACGGCGGGAAGGGTGACGAAACGCGCTTCGCCCTCAGACGCCACGAGGGCCACCTGAGTGCGGGCATCAGCCATCTGGGCGGCGACCTCGAGGATCGTCGCATCCGCATCGACTGTGAGCAGGTCGTAGATCCGCACCCGATCGTTGTCGAGCAACTCACCGATCGTGTGCTCCGACGCGTGGTTCCACATCTCTTCGGCGGCGTTCTCGTCGAAAACGCCCGCGAGAGACATGTCGTCAAGCACATACGGGGGAACGAGCAGTCCGAGCACGTCGACCGCGGAGACGACGGCGACCGGCTTGCCCTCCTTGTCGGCGATTACGAGGCCGGGCCGGCCGTCTTTCGCAATGAGTCGAGCCGCCTCTACGGCGCTCGTTTCTCGACCGACGACGGGGAATTTGCTCTGAATATCTGATGCGTGCACAAGGGCTCCTCTGGAAGACAGCACGAAGACTGTGCCGACCAGACTTCCCGGCTCACCACGTCCGAGCGTAGTCGGTCACCGAACTCCGGATGCGCGTCGAGCAGAGTCCGCTATTGGTGCAGTGGCGTTAACGATATATCGTTAAGTATCGTCGAACCGTGAAGGGTTGCGACGCAAAGGAGGTCATCATGAGCGGTCCATTCATGGGCGATAAGTTCTCAGGGCACCGGAGCGGTGCCGGTGCGGGAGGACCCGCGGGCGCGATTTGGGAAGCGATGGAGCAACTGCGCGGACAGTTTGAGCAGAAGGCCGGAACGAGAATGGGCCGCGGCGACGTTCGGGCCGCAGTACTCTCGCTCCTCACGGAGAAGCCCATGCACGGGTACCAGATCATCCAGGAGATCGAGGAGCGCAGCGGCGGTGCGTGGAAGCCGAGCCCCGGCTCGGTCTACCCGACGCTTCAACTGCTCGCGGACGAAGGTCAGATCGGAGTAGAGGAGTCCAACGGTCGAAAGACCTACTCCCTCACCGACGAGGGCCGCAAGGCCGCAGAGGCCGCGGCAGGGAACTCCGCACCGTGGGAAGCCCAAGACGGTCGGCCGACCGGACGAACTCGTGCACTCCCCAAAGCTGGCATCGACCTCGCTCAAGCCGCCGCCCAGGTGGGACGATCCGGTAGCCCCGAGCAGGTGGACAAGGCCGTCGCTGTGCTCGAGGATGCGCGTCGTAAGCTCTATTCCATCCTCGCCCAAGACTGACCGTGCCCCCAGCACGACGGCGCGGCGGGATCAGATGACCGAGACCACATGACCGACGCCGCACACATGCGCGCCCGCTACCGCAGGATTCTGCGATTCGCAGCGCGATATCTGGCGCAAGCGTGGTGGTACGAACTCGTGCTACCTCGGGTTGGGCTCGCACGACTGGCAGCACGCGGTCGACCGGCACGACTGCAACGCATCGCTGAGCGCTTCCGCCTTCTTGCCATCGACCTCGCTGGCCTCATGATCAAGGTCGGCCAGTTCATGTCGTCGAGACTCGACGTCTTGCCACCCGAGATCACGAAGGAGCTCGAAGGGCTTCAAGACGAGGTGCCGCCAGTTCCGTTCCCCGCGATCCGGGAGCTCGCCGAAGCCGAACTGGGGGTGTCGTTGGAGCGGGCGTTCTTGTTCGTCGAGCCAACACCGCTAGCCGCGGCATCCCTTGGCCAAGCGCACCGTGCGCGACTCTCTGACGAGGACGCGGCACAAACGGGTCTGCGCGACGTGGTCCTGAAAATCCAGCGCCCGGGGATCGAGCAGATCGTCGAGGTCGACCTCAGAGCCCTACGACGGGTCGCTGGCTGGCTGAGCCGCGTGCGCCTGGTCTCCGACCGCGTGGACATGCCTGCTCTCGTGGAGGAGTTCGCCAGCACGAGCCTCGAGGAGATCGACTACCTGCACGAAGCCGCGAACGCGGAACGGTTTGCGGAAGACTTCGCGAACGACCCCCGCGTCAGCGCTCCCGAGCTGGTGTGGGAGCGCACGACCCGCCGGGTGCTGACCATGCAAGACGTCACGGCGATCAAGATCAACGATGTCGACGGGTTGAGGGCGGCGGGAATCGACCCGTCGGTCGTGTCAGTGGAGTTCGCCGCCGTCATGTTCGACCAGCTCTTCGTCAATGGCTTCTTCCATGCCGACCCACACCCCGGCAACATCTTCGTCACCCCACGCAGCGGCACCGAGGGCCGACCTTGGAGCTTCACCTTCATCGACTTCGGGATGATGGGCGAAGTGCCCAGCACCCTCCGGCAGGGTCTGCGCCAACTCCTCATCGCTGCGGCCTCACGCGACGGCAAGGGCATGGTGGCGGGCATCCGGGAGGTGGGGGTGCTTCTACCCACCGCAGACACGGCTGAACTCGAGCAGGCGATGACGAAGTTGTTCGCGCGGTTTGGCGGCATGGGATTCGCCGAGCTGCAAGAGGTGGATCCACGCGAATTCCGCGCTTTCGCCGCCGAATTCGGTGACGTGGTGCGATCCCTGCCTTTCCAGTTGCCCGAGAACTTCCTGCTCATCATCCGCGCCATGGCGTTGACCTCGGGAATGGGCAGCTCGCTCGACCCCGCCTTCAACATCTGGGACGCCGTTGAGCCGTACTCAGCCCAGCTCATTCGCACAGAAGGCGGAAACCTCGTTCAGGATGTAGCGAAACGGCTGGTGACGTCTGCTGGAGTAATTGCGCGGCTGCCCCAGCGCCTCGACGAGGTTCTCACCCGCATCGACGAGGGCAAGGTCACCGTTCAGGTTCCGAAACTGGAACGTCGCCTCGGCAGTCTGGAACGGATCGGCCGCCGCGTCATCTCCGCGATCCTCTTCGCCGCTCTGCTCGTCGGCGGCATCATGCTGCGGGCCGACGATGTCGTCTTCGGTACCGTGCTGATGGCGGTGTCGGCCCTCCCCTTGCTGCATGCGCTGTTCGCCGGGGCGCTTGCCCGGCGAGGTCCACGTCCCTAAGGTCAGCGCCCGAGATACACGGTGTTCGATGACACTCCACCGGTAACTGGGTTGTCGAAGTCGACGACGTGCGCGGACGACTCGGAGAAGACAAGGCCCAGCGTGGCCATGAAGTCGGTGTCGGGCGGGTCATCCGACCACAGCGCGAACACCCCGCGATCGTTGAGGTGGCGGCGGAGGGCGCGCAAGCCGGACTCGGTGTAGAGGTCGGCGTGGCTGGGATCGAGATGGTGGCGGGGCGAGTGATCGACGTCCACAAGGATGGCGTCGTACCGGACGGGCGTTTCGGGTTCGCGACGCATCACCGCGAAGAAGTCGTCGAGCACGAGCTGTGTGCGCGAATCGCGCGTGAGTGCAGCAGAGACGGGCAGCAGACCCCGCTTGTGCCACTCGATGATCGCCGGCATCGTGTCGATGACCGTCATCGCGCTGACCCGGGGATCCCGCAGCGCGGCGATCGCCGTATAGCCGAGGCCAAGCCCACCTACGAGAACCGTAAGGTCGTCACCGTCGGCAGCAGCCAATCCCAGGTTCGCGAGCTCCTCCTCTGCGACCGTGAAGAGGCTCGACATCAGGAACTCGTCGCCGAGCTTCACCTCGAAAATCTCCACCCCCAACTCCGGGTCGGTGCGCCGACGGAGCATGAGGTCGCCCATCGGCGTCGACTGCCAATCGAGTTCCTCGAACCGTGCGATCACTGGATGCCCCAATCGCAAGTGAGCCCGGACCGCACGTGTGTACCCATGGGGCCATTGTCCGCCTGTTAGGACTCAAGCGCGGCCCTGCGCATGAAACGAACAGACCGCTCCTGGGGACGTCCTGAGTTCGGTGAGCGCGCAATAATCCGGACTGCGCGGGTCGGGGCCCGGCGCGTGAAAAGTGACACCGTTCCGCCAGCGCCAAAAGACCGCCGAGCAAAACGAAGAGACCGCCCCTGAGGGACGGTCTCTTGACGATGGCGGAACCGGT
>JAHBSZ010000006.1 GCA_019638845.1 Salinibacterium sp.
CGTGAGGGCTCCCCACAGCCACGAGCGTCACTCGTTCAACGCGACATCCGGAATTCTGAACCGGGTGCGCGGGCGGTCGGGGCGCGGGTGCGCGGGCGGTCGGGGCGCGGGGCGGGGGCGCGGGGCGCGGGGGCGGGTGAGCTAGGCGGCCTTCGCCTCGGCGAGGTCCACGAACAGATCCGTGTTGAACCGGTAGGCCGTGACGACTTCATCGATCACACGTTCGCGCTCTGCGTCGCCCCACGTGACGGCGTCGAGCTGGTCGCGGTAGGTCTCCTTGAACTCCTTCGGCTTTGCGATCTGGTCGAAGAGGTAGAACCCGACGCCGTTCGTCTCGAAGCCGAATTGGCGCTGCATAAGGGTGCGGATGACCTGGCCACCCGACAGGTCACCCAAGTAGCGCGTGTAGTGGTGGGCGATGAAACCGCCCGCCCACCCCTCTGCGGCGATCTCGTCGACACGCGCCGCGTAGCGGACGGTTGTCGGTAGCGGCGCAATCTGTGCGCGCCAGTCCGGACCGATGAGGAACTCGAGGTCGTCCGCAATGGCCGGCAGCCGAGTGAGTTGCGGCGTGATGAACGCAGCCGCGACGGGATCACCAGCGAAGGTGTCTGCCGCCCGCTCGATGGCCTCGTAGATGAAGTAGTGCTGGGCGACGAGTGCGACGTAATCTTCCCTGGTGCCCTGACCGGTCATCAGATCCTTCATGAAGTCGGCGCCCTCGCTTTCGCCGTGGTTCGGGCGGGTGCGCTCACGAAGAGCTTGAGAAAAGGGCGTGACACTCACGGGGCGCTCCTGACGATGAGGTTAGGTCACCCTAAGTGTACCGGGCTAATGAACTCGGGGAGTGATGCCGAGCTTCACGCACGCGGCATCGTAAAGCGCGACGATCTCGCGCCGGATCTCAGGCCGTTCCGCGATCGTGGTACTCCAAGGCACGGTCAGCTCGGACTCGCCCCCGACCGAGTGGTACACCCAAGTGCCGCCTGACTCGTCGAGGGTCGTCATGGTTGCGGAGGTTGCATCCACGTCGCCGAATGCCCGCGCGATGAGCAGGTTGTCATCGTTGTGATCGCTATTCATGTGGGCGAGGACGGCCTCGATGGTCTCTGCTGCGAAGGTTGGCACGAAAACTACGGTAGCTGGTCGTACGGGTGCGCCACCATTGAGGCATGGCGATTACTCCCGACACAAAGAACTGGACCTGGGTCATCGAGCGACCGTGCCCCGAATGCGGCTTCGACCCCTCAACTTTCGAGGGCACGGATGTCGCGTCGCTAGTTCGCGAAAATCTCGAGGCTTGGCCTGCCGTGCTCGGCCGCGCCGACGTGCGCGCGCGCCCCAACGAGTCGACGTGGTCGGCCTTGGAGTACGCCGCCCACGTGCGTGACGTGTTCCGGCTCTACGAGTTCCGGCTGGCGCTCATGCGCGAACAGGATGACCCGCTCTTCCCCAACTGGGATCAGGATGAGGCTGCCGTCGCCGATCGGTACAACGATCAGGACCCGGCGGTCGTGTCAGACGAGTTGGTCGCGGCCGGGGCATCCTTGGCCGATGCATTCGACAAGGTGGACGACTGGTCGCGCGCCGGACGCAGAAGTGACGGGGCTTCGTTCACCATCGAGACGTTCTCGAAATACTTTATTCACGACGTGATCCACCACCTGTACGACGTGACGAAGTAGGTCAGTCCAGCAGGCTCGATTCCAAGAACACGCTGGTGCGAGCGAATGCCAGCGCCGCGGCCTGAAGGTCAACGTGGGTGGCCACGCTCGCGTTGGCGAACCCGTGAACGGTTCCGATGTACCCGTGCTGGGTGACGGGCGTGCCGTGATCTTTGAGGCGGGCGATGAATGATTCCGGGTCTTCGCCTTCCTCCCAGTCGTCAATCTCCGCCCACTGAAGCAGGAGTGGGCAGGGGATGACGCCGTGGTCGCGCGGTCCGAGGCTCGCGTAGTACGCGACCACGGCATCAGCGGCTCCGGCCTGCGCGTGCAGGAGGGCGAGCCATCCGCCCAGAGAGAACCCAACGAGACCCACTCGCTCGGTGCCAGTGAGTTGCGCCTCGACCAAGGCATCATCGATTTCGGCAAGAGCGGTGCCGATGTCGAGGCCAGTCATCAGTTCTTGGGCAGTGGTTTCGTCAATGGTGCACACACCGTCGAAGAGATCGGGGACCGCGACTCGGAAGCCGCGGCTGGCGAGCGCTTCGGCGAACGGCTCCAGCCAGGGCAACCGTCCATAAGTGTCGTGGAGCACCACGACCACCGGATTGCCGGGCTCCCCGTAGAACAGCGATTCCCCGGGAGAGGGGATCGGGACGAGCTGGCTCATGTTGAAAGCCTAGAGCGGAAGGTAGCCTGATCACATGACCAATGGCCGCCGGATACTCGCTGCAGTGCTCGTCGGGGTGGGTGCACTCGTCTACGGCATCTCGCCCGTCGACATCATCCCCGAGCTCATCGCGGGCCCGTTCGGGTTCGCGGATGACCTCGCCGTGATCGCCGGTGCGGGCTTCGCAATCTACAAACTGCTCACTGGTCGCACGCCCGGTGCGAGCACGGCGCCGCCCGAGGCCTAGAGGCGGCTCAGCGCTGGCATCACCCGGCTGTCGCGCAGGTGAGCGACAAGCGGCAACACGGCCGCGCCAACGGCGAGGAACACCGGGACGACGGCGAGATCTTGTCCGGTTCCCTGGAGTGCGAGCAGGAGTGAGTTGAGTGCGGCGGGCTGAAGGTCGGGTGCCACCGAGGCGAGTGTGTTGCCGAGTAGGAACAATCCGAGGGCGATCCCACCGGCGACGGCGCTTGCGATAAGCAGAGTCACGCACGGCACAAGAATCCGCCCACCGAGGAGTGTTCTCGCCGCGATGACGGCCACTCCTAGCACCGCTGCAATTCCTGCGGCCTTGTTTGCGTACAGCAGGATCTCGTAGCCGAAAATGTTCGGCCCCGCGGCGAGCGAAGACAGCGCGATCGCATAGAGCACGGTATCGACCACGGCCGCACCCACGGCAAAGCCGAGGATGACGCGTGGGACCATGATGTGCGGTGCTGACATGGTGTTCACGCTAACGAAACCTATGAGCTTGCCGAGAGCCCCAGTGCGGGTAACCCCAGTCCGGGGGTTTGTGGAGCGGATGACGGGAATCCCCTACTGAGCCGCCGCCAGATCGCTTCGCAAGCTCCGCGATCCAGCGGACTGCTCAGCGGGGGCCCAATCGATTCGCGTGCTTGTCTTCGAATGACAAAAGCCAGGTCGCCCCAGAGGGCAACCCGGCTTTGATCATTCGAGCGGATGACGGGAATCGAACCCGCGCTATCAGCTTGGGAAGCTGAAGTTCTGCCATTGAACTACATCCGCGTGTGGCGGTGACCGCCGATAGAAGAGCTTACCAGTGTGGCAATCCCCTACTATCGGCACCGGATGCATCATCGCTACCCTCGACACATGAAGCACATTCACGCGCTCGCCCTGCCGTTCATTCTCGTCGGGGCGCTCGCGGCGTGCGTGCCCGTCGTTCCCGAATCCACAGCGACCGCGTCCGCCACCCCGTCGCCCACGGCTACTATCGCGTCGCCTACCCCGACCCCGACGCCGACCGTCGAGCCGCTCTCGATTCCTGACTGCCTGACGCTGCTTCCCCTTGCTGTGGCACGCGACAACTTCAGCGCAAGCACCGAACTTCTCGGCGAACCCGCGGCGAGCGACTTCCAGGGCCGCGAGGATGTCGCCACAATTCGAGTGGTCCTCTCGAATGCGAGCTCCTCGCGAGTCTGCTACTGGGGTGTGCCCAATTCTGACGGGCTCTTTTTCGTCACGGTGGCATTCATCAACCCTGGCCAGCGAGCCGCTCTGGAGTCCGACCTCGCGGCGGCCGGCTACGCCCAAACGACGACAGGCACCGTCACTGCCTACGAACTTGACGGCATGAACGAGGTGTCATCGCTCGGTTTCACCCACTTGTTCACGGGCGACGCCTGGATTCACGTGGACGGATCGTCGATCGCGTTCTCTGGAGTGATCGCCGCTCAGGTGCTCGATGCGATGCGCGCGGCGAACCCGACGCTCGGGCTCTGATTCCGATCGGCTCGACTGGCTAGTCTTACGGCATGCTGCTTTCCGACCGTGACATCCGTGCCGAACTGTCGACGGGGCGCATCGCCCTCGAACCGCTCGACCTCGACATGGTGCAGCCGTCGAGTATCGACGTGCGCCTCGACAGGTTCTTCCGCCTGTTCGACAACCACAAATACCCGTTCATCGACCCGGCGGAAGAGCAGCCCGATCTCACCCATCTTGTCGAGGTCGAAGAGGGACAGCCGTTCATCTTGCACCCCGGCGAATTCGTGCTCGGGTCGACGTTCGAACTCGTCTCCCTGCCGAATGACGTCGCCGCGCGGCTCGAGGGCAAGAGCTCGCTCGGTCGCCTGGGCCTGCTCACACATTCGACGGCGGGTTTCGTGGACCCCGGATTCTCGGGGCACGTCACCCTCGAACTGAGCAACGTCGCCACGCTGCCCATCAAACTCTGGCCCGGTATGAAGATCGGGCAGTTGTGCTTCATCCGTACCTCGTCGCCTGTGGAAAACCCCTACGGCTCGGGCAACTACCTCAATCGCTACCAGGGCCAGCGGGGCCCGACGGCGTCGCGGAGCGCGCTCAACTTCCACATCACCGACGTGCGGTCGACAGACGCGGGTGCGACCGGCGGCTGAACGCCCCCTAGCTTCCCAGCTGCTCCAACTGCCACCCCAGCCACGGGCTGAACGCGTAGGGCGCGGCAACCGCGGCGGTGTGCAGCGACTCGGGGGTCACCCACTCGAACTCGGCGACTTCGTCAGGGTTCGGCGTCACGGCATCCGTCGTATGGGCTCGATAGACCGGACACACCTCGTTCTCGACAATGCCCGAGGCATCAACCGCTCGGTAGCGAAAGTCGGGGAGCACCACGCGCAGGTCGGTGACGGTGATCCCGAGTTCGAAGTCCGCGCGGCGGGCGATCGCAGCCTCCATCGATTCGCCGGGGGCCGGATGCCCGCAGAACGAGTTCGTCCACACTCCGGGCCAGGTGAGCTTCCCGACTGCCCTGCGGGTGACCAGCACGTTCCCGTCCTCGTTGTACACGTGGCAGGAGAACGCGAGGTGCAGCGCGGTGTCTGCGGTGTGGACGGCGATCTTGTCGGCGACGCCTATCGGAGAGCCCGTGGCATCCACGAGCACGACCTGTTCGGGGTGGGTCATCGCGGTAGTCTGCCTCAATGGACGTTGTTGACCAACCGAGTGTCTCCGAAGAGAGACAATCGCAGGTTGACGCTGTGTTGGAGCGCTTCTTCACCTTATCCAAGAACCGTGCCGCAGCCTTCGGTCCGCAGTATGTTCAGCTCTGGGAAACCCTCGAACAGAACACGACTGGCGGCAAGCGATTCCGCCCCAAAATGGTGTTGACGGCGTATCAGGCGTTGGGCGGAACCGACCTCGAAGCTGCTGCCTACATCGGTGCGGCCTTCGAGCTGTTGCATACCGCGTTGATCGTGCACGATGACGTCATCGACCATGATTTTGTGCGAAGAGGTGTTCCCAACATTTCTGGCAGCTATCGGGATGCCGCTGCCGCCGCAGGAACGTCCGAACGCGTGGCCGAACACAGCGGCATCTCGGCGGCGGTCATCGCCGGCGACCTCGCGCTCTTCAACTCCTATCGACTGATCGACCGCAGTGGAGTTGCTGATGTCACGCGCGCGCGACTGCTCGACGTGATGGACGAAGCCCTCTTCGCCTCGGCGGCGGGCGAGCTCATCGACGTCGACTTCCAGATTGCCACTGAGGTACCTCGCGTCGACGACATCCTCACCATGGAACGACTCAAGACCGCGGTCTACTCGTTCGAGGGCCCATTGCAGGCTGGCGCAATTCTCGCCGGGGCGAGCGAGGACGTGGTGCACACCCTCGGCGATTTCGGTCGCGAGATCGGGATCGCGTACCAACTCGTCGACGATCTGCTTGGCGTGTTCGGCCTCGAGGAGGAGACGGGGAAGACCACGATAGGTGATCTGCGCGAAGGCAAACGGACGGTGCTCATCGCCTACGCGACCACCACTCGGGAGTGGCCGGAGATCGAGGGTCTGATCGGTGACCCGGATCTCACCGATGAGGGAGCGGCGCGAGCGCGGAGCCTGCTGACCTCCAGTGGCGCCAAGTCGTTCGCCGAGGGCCTCGCCCGGTACTACGCCAACCGGGGTTCTGCACGTCTCGCCGAGCCGCACATCCCGCCAGCGTTGCGCACCGAGTTAGACCCGGTAGCCGATGCAGTGTTAGGGAGGGTCAAGTGAGCGTGCGCCCGGCACTGTATGACAGGGTCGCCGAGGAGACCGCGAGCATTGTCATCCAACGGTATTCGACATCGTTCGGCCTTGCCTCCCGTCTGCTTGGCCCGAGTGTGCGCCAGCATGTGGAGAACATCTACGCTCTGGTTCGAATCGCTGACGAGATCGTTGACGGCGGTGCGGACATCGACACCATCCAGGCGGCTCGTGCTCTCAACGACCTCGAGGCGGAGACTGAGACCGCGATCAGCACCGGCTTTAGCGCGAACTTGGTCGTGCACGCGTTCGCGCTGACTGCTCGCGATGTGTCGTTCGGCACCGAGCTCACCGCGCCGTTCTTCGAGTCCATGCGCACAGACCTCACACAGACCCAGCACGATCAGGCGAGTTTTGACAAGTATGTCTACGGTTCCGCGGAGGTCGTGGGGCTCATGTGTCTCCGCGCATTCTTGGTGGATGACCCGGTGACCGACCTTCCACGTTTCGAGACGGGAGCGCGCGCACTCGGTGCAGCCTTCCAGAAGGTCAACTTCTTGCGAGATCTCTCTGCGGACTTCGTCACTCTCGGGCGTAGCTACTTTCCGGATGTCGCCATCGACTCATTTGACGAAGAAACCAAGGCCCGCCTGCTCGACGACATCGACGCCGACCTCGCGGTGTCGGGCGCCGTCGTGCCCGACCTGCCCAGGAGCTCACGCCGTGCCGTTGCCCTCGCTCAGTCCCTCTTTGCGGAACTGTCCTCCCGCCTTCGCGCTACCCCCGCGAGCGAACTCGTGCGTGCGCGCGTACGCGTGCCCAACCCGGTGAAGGCGCGGCTGGCGCTCGCCGCGGCGGTGCGCCGATGAGTTCGGTGGTGATTATTGGCGGCGGGATCGCCGGCCTCGCGAGTGCGGCTCTGCTCGCGCGCGAAGGCCACACCGTCACGGTGCTCGAAGGCCGGCCCGAAGTGGGCGGTCGTGCGGGGTCTTGGCAGCACGACGGTTTCCGATTCGACACCGGCCCCTCCTGGTACCTGATGCCGGAAGTGTTCGACCACTTCTACAAGCTCCTCGGCACAAGTGCTGAGGAGCAGCTCAAGCTGGTCACGCTCGATCCGGGCTATCGCGTGTTCTTCGAGGGCGTCGAAGCCCCGATTGATATCTCCGCCGAAGTCGACGACAACATCGAACTGTTCGAGCGCATCGAGAAGGGTGCCGGCGCGCGATTGAGCGCGTACTTGAAGTCGGCAAGTGAGGTGTACGAGTTGGCCAAGGCGCGCTTTCTCTACACAACGTTCGCCGATCTGCGCCCTCTACTGACGCGGGACGTCGTGGGTCAGGCCGCCCGATTCGTCAAGCTTCTGATCGAGCCACTCGCCACGTTCGTGGCGCACAGGTTCAGAGACACCCGCTTACGGCAAGTGCTCGGATACCCCTCGGTGTTCCTCGGATCATCGCCGTACCTGACGCCGAGCATGTACCACCTCATGAGCCACTTGGACCTCGCTGCCGGAGTGCTGTATCCGATGGGTGGCTTCACCCGGGTGATCGAGTCCATCGCCGACCTCGCGAGAGCCGAGGGGGTCACGATCATTACCCGCGCCGAGGTTACTCGTATCGTCGTGGAGCAAGGAGTTGCGACGGGCGTTGCCTATTTGGACGGGGACCGCGCAGTGCAATTCGAGGATGCCGACATCGTCGTGTCGGCCGCCGATCTGCATCACACGGAGACCAAGTTGCTGCTCGACGGCGACCGCACCTACCCGCAGGAGTATTGGGATACCAAGACGCCCGGGCCGAGTGCGCTTCTGCTCTACCTGGGCATCGAAGGCGAACTTCCCGAACTCGAGCACCACAACCTGCTGTTCACCGCGGACTGGAAGTTGGGCTTCGACGCCATCTTCGGCGAAGAATCGTCGGTGCCGAGCCCGGCGTCCCTTTACATCTGCAAGCCCAGTGGGGTCGATCCGGATGTCGCTCCCGAAGGGTTCGAGAATCTCTTCGTGTTGGTGCCGATTCCCGCCGACCCGACCATTGGGCGGGGCGACGTCGACGGGGACGGTGATACCCGGCTCGAAGTGATGGCCGACAAGGTCATCGAGCAGATTAGCGAGTGGACGGGCATCCATGATCTCGCCGACCGGGTGACCGTTCGACGCACGGTGGGCCCTGGAAACTTCGAGCAAGATCTCAACGCGTGGCGCGGAACCGCACTCGGTCCCGCTCACATTCTGCGGCAGAGTGCATTCTTCAGAGCGGGCAATGTCTCGAAGAAGGTTGAGGGCCTCTACTACGTCGGCGGCTCGACTATCCCTGGAATCGGACTGCCCATGTGCCTCATCAGCGCGGAGTTGCTCGTCAAGCGGTTGCGCGGCGACGTATCGACGGGTGCCCTGCCGGAGCCGTTGTGATCCTCCTCTACTTGCTGGCGCTTCTCGTCGCCCTGACGGGCATGATTCTGCTCGACCGACGATGTGAGCTCTTCTTCTGGCGAGACGCTCGTCGGGCATCCATCGTGCTCATTGCCGGCCTCGTGTTCTTTCTCGTCTGGGATCTGGCCGGCGTGGGTGGCGGCATCTTTTTTCGCGGCGAGACGTCGTTCATGACGGGGCTGCAGGTCGCCCCAGAGGTTCCGCTGGAGGAGGTCTTCTTCCTCACGCTGCTCTGCTACCTGACCATGAACGTCTACGGCTTTGCTTCTCGTCGAGTGAGCTTGGCGACGTCTCATCGACGGGGTGCCCCGTGACCTACTGGGCCCTCAACGCGATCTTCCTGATGATCGTTGCGGTCGTCGCTCTCCTCGCCTTCCGCCGAGTACGGTGGGCGGCAATCGGTCTGACCGCCGCGATTCTTCTCGTGATGACTGCGGTGTTCGACAACATCATGATTTCGGTGGGGCTGGTCGCATACAACGAGTCACTGATCAGCGGAGCGTTCATCGGGGTAGCCCCGGTCGAAGATTTCGCGTACGCGGTCGCGGCGATCGTTGGGTTGCCCGCGCTGTGGGCGCTGCTTGAGAGGAAGCCTCGTGCTTAGGGCCCTGTTCGTGTCGTCCCGCCCGCTGAGCTGGGTCAACACGGCGTTCCCGTTTGCTGCGGCGTACCTCCTGACGACGCGCGAGATCGACGCGACGCTCATCGTCGGAACCCTGTACTTTCTCATTCCGTACAACCTTGCGATGTACGGCATCAACGACGTGTTCGACTACGAGTCTGACCTCCGCAACCCACGAAAGGGTGGCGTCGAGGGCGCCTTGCTCGATCGAAGCATGCACCGCCCCACGATTGTCGCGGCCGTGGTCACCAACCTTCCGTTTCTCGTCTACCTCGTCGTCGTCGGTGGTCCGCTCTCGTGGCTCGTGCTCGCGATCAGCGTTTTCGCGGTGATTGCGTATTCAGCGAAGGGTTTGCGATTCAAGGAGAAGCCCTTCCTCGACTCGGTGACCTCAAGCACGCACTTCGTCTCACCGGCGATCTACGGCCTCGTGCTCGCGGGCGCCATGTTCAGCCTGCCCCTGTGGGCAGTGCTCGCCGCCTTCTTTTTGTGGGGGATCGCGTCGCACGCGTTCGGGGCAGTGCAGGATGTGATTGCCGATCGCGAAGCGAGCATTTCCTCGACAGCGACGGTCATCGGCGCACGAGCGACCGTCCGGCTGGCGGTCATCGCTTACTTGTTGGGCGGGGGGCTACTGCTGTTGGTGAACTGGCCAGGACCGCTCGCAGCGGTACTCGTCCTCCCCTACGCGGCGGTCTGCGCACCCTTCTGGAATGTCACGGATGCCAGGTCAGAGGCCGCCAACCGCGGCTGGCGGCGCTTTCTGTTGCTCAACTTCGTGACCGGCTTCGTGGTGACGATGCTCATGATCTGGTGGGCGTTCCTCACGGCGTGACTTGACGCGCGGAATGTTAGTGACTAACATTTGGCACGTGACCTCGACCAAGACCGAACTGACCCGCGCGCGATTGCTCGCGACGGCTCTTGAGCTTTTCGCGGAGCAGGGTTATGAACAGACCACCGTCGCGCAGATTGCTGCCCGTGCGAGCGTGAGCGAGATGACCTTCTTCCGCTACTTTCCGGCGAAGGAAGATCTGCTGTTGGACGACCCTTACGACCCCCTGATGGTGGCGGCCGTAGCGCAGCAGCCGCGCGATCTGCCCCCGCTGACACGGGCGGTACGCGGCATCCGAGCAGCTTGGCACTCATTGCCGGTGCCAGATTCCGCGGACGTGCGCAATCGCGTCCGCATCATTGCGAACACGCCTAGCCTTCGTGCGAGCATGTGGCGAAACGCAGCGGAAACCGAGCAGGTGATTGCGCAGGCGCTAGGCGACGGCCTCGCCTCCCGAGTTGCCGCGGCCGCGGCGATCGCCGCGTTGAACACTGCCCTGCTGGAGTGGGGCCTGGGGTCGGGCGACCTCGGCGAACTGATCGATGAAGCTCTCGATGTGTTGGAGGCCTCGGATGACTGAGCCGCGGCTTCGCGCCGAGGGGCTTGTGCGCACCTTTGACCGGAGCGCCGGCATCCGGGGCGTTGACCTGACCGTTCAGGCGGGTGAGATCCACGCCCTCGTGGGACTCAATGGCGCGGGCAAGACCACGCTCATGAGGTTGCTGCTCGGCATGCTGCAGCCTCGAGCGGGATTCGTCGAGATAGAGGGTCTGGATATCCGGGTCGCCCCGCGGCGCACTTGGGCGGGAGTCGGGCATCTCGTCGAATATCCCCTTGCCTACGGCGAACTCACGAGTCGTGCGAACCTCGAACTCGGGGCGCGACTACACGGGGTCGCGAAGGAAAATATCGGGGCGATGGTCGACGCCGTGCTCGACGAGTTGAACCTTCGGCAGTACGCTTCACGTCGATCGGGAAGGCTGTCGCTAGGCAACCGGCAGCGCCTCGGGCTCGCTTCTGCTCTGCAGCACACACCGCGACTCATTGTGCTCGATGAGCCGACGAACGCGCTCGACCCGTCCGGGGTGATTCTGGTGCGGGAGGCGTTGCTACGCCGCGCACGGGCGGGTGCGGCAGTACTCGTTTCCAGCCATCACCTCGACGAGGTGGCGCGCATCGCCGACCGGATCACCGTGATCAATGCAGGTCGCGTGATCGGTTCCCTCGACCCGGGCGGCGTTGATATCGAGCGCTCGTTCTTCGAGCTCGTGCACACGGACGACCGAGTAGGAGTGCTGTGATTGCCGCGCTGTCGACGGAGGCCGACAAGTTCTTCCGTTCGCGAGTCACACTCGCCACGACGGTAATGCAGACGCTCGGCATCGGCATCTTGCTGGGTTCGATGCTGCTCGCGGTTCAGCGTGCGGATGCGCAAACGATCGCGAAGTTCGGGGCACTCGCGAATCCTGGGGGATGGCCCGGTTACCTTACGTCCAGTTCGCAGGTCACAGCGGTTGCAGCGCTCCTCGGCTTCGGTGTTGTACTGTCCTGGCTGTTCGGTCGGGAGTTCGCGGATGGCACGATCACAGGCCTCTTCGCGCTGCCGGTCGGTCGTGGCACGCTCGCCCTCGCCAAGGTCGGCATCTTCTTCGCGTGGGCAGTGATCGTGAGCATCGGTCTCGTGGTCGCCCTCGTCGGGCTCGGGTTCGTGTTCGGTCTCGGCGCCCTGCCCATGAGCGCATGGCCCGCGATCGCGCGTCAACTCATCGTCACACTGCTCACCGCGTTGCTCGCGCTACCTGCCGCGTGGGTTGCAACGCTCGGGCGCGGACTGCTTCCGGGCATCGGAACGACCATCGGCACTGTGGTGCTGGCGCAGGTCGCCGCGATCGGTGGATTCGGTGCTTGGGTTCCGTTTGCGGCTCCCGGGCTATGGGCGATCTCCGGTGGGCTCGCTGTATCACCCGGCCAACTCATGCTGGTGGTTCCCGTCAGTGCTGCGTTCATCACGCTCACGGTGCTGGCCTGGCGAAGGCTCCAACTCGACCGGTGACACGAATCCCGCAATCTCGGCCGCGATGCTGGCGTCTCCGAGGACGCGCATGTGTCCCAGCCCCGTTGTGGTAATTCGCCGCACGGGTCCGATGTGACTGAGCTCGATGAGGTCGGCCTCCGACGGCGACACGATCCGGTCGGTGGTGTCGTGCACGAGCAGCACGGGAAGCGGATCGTCGATGCGTGTGACAAACCTCGCCCAGGGGTCATCCACAACGGTGAAGGTGCGCCGCTCGACTGTGTCGCGCAAGAGTTCGCGGACTCTGTCGGTGAGACCGGCCTGACGAGCGAACTGGCCGAGGATTGCGCTCGCGTCGTGCATGCCAGCAACACCGACGATGCGACCCGTGCGTACGCCCTCGCGTATCGCCACGAAAGCCGAGAGCACGCCGAACGAGTGACCGATGATCGCCTCAAACTCACCGTGCACGTCATGGAGCTGGGCGATGGCTTCTGCGTAGTCGAGCACGCTCGTGCGCGACCCTGGGGAGGCGCCGTTTCCGGGGGCGTCAAAGGCGATGATGGTGCGGCCCGGCTCTTCGAGGGCTCTCACCAGTGTCGAGAATCGCGATGCCCGGCTTCGCCAGCCGTGCACGAGAAGAATGACCCGGCGCCCGTTTCCCCAGGAGTACGTGACGACCGGTTTGCCGTTCACCTCGAGCTCGCCTACTACTGCCTCGGCGTGGACGTCGCGGTCTCTCGCGTGGACGGCTTCGGGCTGACCCAGATTCCACCACAGCCGGTAGGCGACTTCTGCGGCCACGGGCGGCGCGATGCGGCAGAGAAGGTTGAGGGGGTTCATCCGAACTCCAAACTATAAATACGATCGTTCGTATAGTAGGGTGAAGGGGAGAGAATGACAACCATGACCACACTCGACGGCCGCAAACTGCGGGGAGACTCCTCCCGGCGGGCCATCATGCGCGTTGCCGTGGATCTCGCCTCAGTAAACGGGCTCGAGGGCCTCTCCATCGGCGCGCTTGCGAGCGAGACAGCCATGAGCAAAGGGGGTGTCGTCGCTCTGTTCGGCACGAAAGAGCAGTTGCAGCTCGCCACGATTGCCGCGGCATCCGAGATCTTCGTCGCGAACGTTATTACGCCAGCCCTTGAGGTGCGAGGGGGGCTAGAGCGACTTGAGGTCTTGCTCGATAGCTGGCTGCGCTACAGCGAGTCGCGCGTGTTCCGTGGAGGGTGTTTCTTCGCCGCGGCGACAGCGGAGCTCGGCTCGAGGGAAGGCCCGTTGCGCGACGCGGTCGCTCAACTCATGCGTGACTGGCACGATTTCGTGCGCCGCACGATCGAGCGCGCGGTGGCGAATGGGGATCTCCCCGAGGGTACGGATGCCGCTCAACTCACGTTCGAGTTCACTTCACTGCTCGACGGCGCGAACGACCAGTCACTACTGTTCGGCAGTTCCGAGCCCTACGATCGGGCCCGTTCCGTGCTCGCAAGAGTGTTGGGCTAGTCGCGCCACCCGAGATTGCGGGCCATCGTCTCGAGCACGGCGAGGGTCTCGTCGTATTGCTCCACGGTGAGGCCTTCGGTCATCTGGGTGCGCTGCCCGGCGACAACTTGGGAGAGCCGCTCGAGGGCACCCTTACCGCGCTCGGTGAGCTCATAGCCTGCCGCAGCGATGGCGACCCACCCGCTGTCCACGAGTTCGGCCAAGTGCTCGGCTGATGACTCGGCGTTCCCCGGATCGAGAAAGGGCGCCACCGCCGCATCGAGCGCTTCGAGCGTCGCGGATTCACTGGTGAGCACATTGAGGAGTTGCCATTGGCGACGGGTGACCCCGTGCTCCTCGAGGGTCGTGGCGAATTGCTCGTCGATCAGGCGATCGACGAGCTTCAGCCAAAATCCAATCGGTCGAGGGGTGGTCGTTGCCATTAGCGTTCCGTGTCCGACGACGTCGTCGAGTCGCTGCTGAGCTCCTCGGGGTGCCGGGGGTGGTTGCCGAATCGGCGCATCATGCCGTGGTGGCGGTGTCCGTGACCATCGTGTCGGTCGGATGCTCGATCGGGCCGCTGGGCGTCATCCCAGCCGAGGTTGCCAGCCATCTTCTCCAGGGTGGCCATGGTCGTTGCATAGTCCGCGTCGGAGATCCCTTCGCGGGCCCTGTCGCTGAGGGACGCGCGGTACGTGCGCATGAGTTCGTGCTTGCGAGACTCGATGGCATGAAGCCAGAAGTTCGGACGGCGGGCATCTGTGGTGTTGGGGGCAGTCATAGGTGATTCCTTTGTGTGAGCTGTATGTATGTCATATGACAACAGTTGTAAGATTACATACATGGATGCAGGACGTCAAGACCCCATTGCCGAGATCGAACAAGCGGTAGTAGCGTTGCGACACTTCCGACCCCGCGGGCCCGGCACCCGCCAAGGAGGACCACTCCGATTGCATGGCGGTGCCCACGAAGGACAGCACGATGGGCCAGCAACGGAACGGATGCCCTCGCCGCGAGGATTCCGCGGGTCGCATGACCGCTCGATGGGTGGTGCCGCCCGCTTCCGGTTACTCGGTGCGCTCCGGGATGGGGACGGCATGAGCGTCTCGGAAATCGCCGACGTCATTGGCGTCGATCAGCCCCGCGCGAGCCGACTTGTCAATGATTCAGCGGAGCGCGGCCTCGTCACGCGTCGCGCTGACGACAAGGATGCGCGACGCAGCGTTGTTGAACTCACGGATGCCGGGCGCGCGATGTTGACGTCGGCGAATGCCTCTCGTCGCACGGCCGTGACGGACGCGGTGGCAGATTTCACTCCGGAAGAGACCGCGCAGTTTGCCGCCCTCCTCAACCGGTTCGTCGCGGGATGGACGAAACACGATGGTGGTCACCGACCGCTTTAGCTGGTTCGGAATCCGGCATCTCGCCGTGACCCCCCGATGAGGGAAGATCATCCTGTCTTCCCCCGGTGGAGTCGGACCTGCACTGGGACCTGTGTAACGCACGGTGACTTCGCAAGATAGAAGTATCGATCACACGATCGGAGATCTTGCCCAGAATCACTGTCCCGGGGGGAACAGCTGTTATGGATTCACACGCTCGCCTGCGCACCCGACTCGCGCTAGTCGCTGTCGCAGTCCTCACCGTTGTCGGGGCATCCTCGACCATCGCACCACCTACCGCGACCGACGAGGCAAGCGCCGCTGGGTCGAATTTGTCGTGTGATCAGAACACTCTCTACGGCATTACCTCTGCGGGTGACGTTATCGAGATCGACGCGACTACCGGTGCAGCGACTGCAGTCAGCGGCATGGCGCCCGCGACCAACGGCCTCGGGATCACCTACAACGGCACCTCGGCGTGGGCTTTCGAGAGCGGTGCCAACACGATCGTCGCCTACGATCCGGTGACGGGGGTATCGACCACGATCGCTGCGCCAGACCCCGAAGGCAACCAGGTTGCCATTCGCGGTGCGGTCAACCCCGTGAACAATATCTACTACTACGCCGGCAGCGGCACCAGTGCACGAATTGCCGGGTATGACATCACCAACGGCACTCCGATTGGCCAGGTTGGCACGATCACCGGTCTCGGTGGCAACAACGGCGACATGGCGTTCGGTACCGACGGCACGCTGTACGTCGTGGATGGAGACAAGGTCTACCAGGTGGGGTCGGTTCCGTCCGTCGCCGGAGTGGGAAACCTGCCGGCCAGCCAGATCCTCACGCTTCCGGGCGGATCGAATAGCCCCGGTATCGCATACTCGTCCGACGGCTACCTGTTCCTCGCGGCGAGCAGTGCTTCGGCGACCATTTACAAGATCAACCCGAGCTCCGGTGCAAACGTGGCCACCTTGACGATTTCCACTGCCCAGCCCGTGGTCGACCTCGCTACCTGCAACTACGCAAACTCGCTCCGTGGGGAAGTGGATGTGCGCAGCCGCGCTGCCTCCACCGACCAGTTCACGCTCACCAACTCTGGCGGTGGGATTTCGTCGGGTAACACCGCAACAACCACCGGCACCAGCGTGGGGCTCCAGTCGGCGGTTGCCGGGCCGAATCTGACTCTCGGTGGCGATAACTACAGCGTGACCCAGACCGCGTCGGGCACAACCGACCTCTCGAAGTACTCGGTGGGCTGGACGTGTGTGAACCTGACAACGTCACTTCAGGTCGCGAAGGGCACCGGTAATACAGCGAGCTTCACGAATCCGATGACGGTCACCTCTCAGGGAACCGATGTCGTGTGCACCTTCCTCACCGCGGTGCTGCCCTTGGCAGTCGACGACGCTTACACCACGCCGATCAACACGACGCTGACGGTGAACGCGGCCGCTGGTCTGCTCGCCAATGACACTGGCGCTGACATCACCGTCACCGCCAATACTGCACCGACGAACGGTGGGGTCACGGTCTCGGCCGACGGCTCCCTCAGCTACGTCCCGGACTCCGGCTTTACCGGCACGGACACCTTCGACTACACCATCACCGACGCCAACGGCACGACGTCGAGTGCGACGGCGACCATCCAAGTACAGCCGGTGGCAGCCGACGATAGCTACTCCACGCCTGCAGACACTCCGCTGACGATCTCGGACCTGACCGCGAATGACACTCCGACGACGATGACGGTTCAGTCCGTCACGACCCCGACGCACGGTGCCGCTGTGCTCAACGGCGACGGCACGGTCACGTACACGCCGACGGCCGGATACACAGGACCTGACACCTTCGACTACACGGCGATCGACACGAACGGCCAGACTGCGACGGCAACCGTCACGATCACCGTCGCTGCGATGGCCGCCAACGACCAAGCCACGGGTACTCCGAACACACCCACCATTCTTCGGCCGCTCACCAACGACACGCCAACGGGTGGGTCGACCTTCGATCCGGCGACACTGCGCATTTTCGATCCGGCCACCTCGAGCTGGGTGACAGACGTCACAATCTCCGCGGTCGGCAACTGGAAGATCGTCGGTAGTGAACTACACTTCACGCCGGTTTCCGGCTTCACCGGAACCGCGTCGATTCCCTACCGGGTCACGGACACGGCATCGAACACGGTGACCGCGAACGCTTCGGTGTTCTACCCGACACTCGCTCTCGCCTATACGAACGTCGAGCACGCCAAGGTGGGAGTCACGCTGAGCGTGGCATCCGTCGCCTTCTTGATCGGACTTCTCATGCTCCTGTTCGCTGCCTTCCAGCGCCGAACGACGACGAGACGTACACCTCGGCACAGAGGGGCAACGCCCTGAGTCAAGCCCGAGCTCAGTACGAGAACCCGAGCTCGGTCGGGTAGTCGCCCAGCACCGTGAGCTGGGCGGCTGCCGCCTGCAGGTGTGCGAGCGTGAGGCCGAGGGTTCCCGGTCCGAAACTCACGCGAGAGACCCCGAGTTCGGCCAGCGTTGTCAGCGGTGGCGAACTCGGATTCGCGATCACCGATACCCGCCCGTTGACCGCCTCGATCACCCAGGAGATGGACTCCTCGTCGCGGGCACCCAACATGAAGATGACGTCGGCGCCCGCCTCGAGGTAGGCGTTGGCGCGATCCGCCGCATCGTCGCGATTGCTCCCGCGAACCAGCGCGTCCACCCGCGCATTGAGCACAATCGGGATGCCCGTAGACGCCGCCGCGCGCCGCACCGCAGCGACTCGTGCCACGGCGAGCTCACGCGGGAACAGTTCGGTCGCCGACGCGCTGTCCTCGAGGTTGAGCCCGACGGCACCGGTTGCGATCAGTGCCTCCACGTTGCGTTGCAGGTTCGCGGCATCCGTCGCATAGCCTCGCTCGAAGTCGACCGAGACCGGCAGCTCGACCGAGGACACGATGCGGCGAGCAGCGGCGAGAGCCTCGTCGAGGGTGAGCCCTTCGCCGTCGGCGACTCCGTGCGCGAAGCTCACCGCGTGGCTTGCCGTGGCTATCGCCCGTACTCCAGCTGCGGCCGCGACAGTGCGGGCGGTAACCGCATCCCACACGTTCGTGACGATCAGCGGCTCACCGGGCACGTGCAGCGAGTCGAGGAGCACGGCCTTGTCTTGTTGTGTCGTCATACCTAAAGCCTGACGGTCGGATACCGCCAACGCCAGTGATTATCCGACAGCGTGGGTCAACCTACTCGTGACGGGATCGACTGCGGGGGCTTGACGAACAGGAGCAGAATTCCGCCGATCAGCAGCACCAGCGAGATACCAAGAATTCCGTATAGGGTCTGGCTGCCAGACAGGGCGATGAAGACACCCCACAGCAGGGAGGCCATCCATCCCGCCGCGCGTCCGGTCGTCGCGTAGAGGCCGAAGATCTCGCCCTCCCGACCGGCGGGGGTGACCCGCGCGAGGAACGAGCGCGACGCAGCCTGGGCGGGCCCGACGAAGATGGCGAGCACAATGCCAGCCGCCCAGAACAGCGGCTTGCCGAGCTCTGCGCCGAAGAAGACCACGAGGGTGCACGCGACTAGGCCGAATATCGACACCAGGATTACGCGCTTTGGACCGAAGCGGTCGTCGAGACGGCCGGCGAGGATGGTCGAGATTCCGGCGACGATGTTGAGCACGATGCCGAAGATGACCAGATCGGTGAATCCGAACCCGAAGACGATTCCGGCGATGATCGAGCCGAAGGTGAATACGGCTGAGAGCCCGTCACGGTAGACGGCACTGGCCAGAAGGAACCAGAAGGTGGGGCGGGTCTCCTTGTAGAGACGGACAATCCCCCGAACGAGCTCGACATAGCTGCGGAAGAACCCAACTTTCTCGGCGGTCAGCCGGTGGGGCGGCTCCGGAACACTGAGGAAGATCGGGATGACAAATACGACAGTCCAGATGGTGCAGCCGAGCGCGATCATCTGGAAAGTGGAGGCCGCCGTGCCGTCGAGTACTCCGCCGAGGATGAGGCCCACGACGATCGCGAGCGCGACGATTCCGCCTAGATAACCGAAGCCCCACCCGAGCCCGGATACTTTCCCGATTGTTCTGGGGGTCGAAACGGAGATGAGCAGGGCGTTGTAGTTGACGCCCGCAATCTCGCCGAACACGCTGCCGATGGCGATCAGGCTGACACCCATCCAGAACCATTCCATGCCCGGCTGCACGAACACGAGGCCGAGCTGGGCCAGGATGAGCAGCGCGGTGAACACCAGAAGCTGAAGCTTCTGGCGGCCGGCACGGTCGGCTCGTTGGCCGAGCACCGGAGCGAGAAGTGCAATGAGCAGGCCCGCAACGGTGACGCCGTAGCCGAGGGAGCTCGCCAGTTGGCCGAGCGCTGCTTCTTCGCCGGGTGTACCGACCACGGCCGGGTCAACAAAGAACGTGCTCGTTAGGTAACTCGGCACCCACACGAAGGTGAGCAGCACTGTGTTGAACGGTTGGGTCGCCCAGTCCCAGAAGGCCCAGGCGAATACACGCCGCCGCGGCACCTGAAGGCCCTCCTGAAGATCGAGCCCCATAACCCCGACCGCGCGAGTGTTCGCGGTGGCGGGGATGGTCTTGTCGGTCGGGTGCACAGCGTCGGGCTTGTCCGTCATGCTCACACGCTAGCGGCTCATGGTGAACTGTGGGTGTCTGGTTAGTTGAGTCACTCACACTCAACTTTCAGCCAGCTGGCTTGACACGCTCATCCTTACCCTACAAACTTGACATACCGTGACTCAAGTTGTCGCGAAGGCTTCACAACCAGCACCAACCGATTCAAGGAGTAAGAGCACATGGCTCGAGCAGTAGGTATCGACCTCGGAACCACGAACTCCGTGGTCGCCGTTCTCGAGGGTGGCGAACCCACCGTGATTGCGAACGCAGAAGGTTTCCGCACGACCCCATCCGTCGTGGCCTTCACCAAAGACGGGGAGGTGCTCGTCGGTGAGACCGCGAAGCGCCAGGCCGTTACCAACGTCGACCGCACAATTGCCTCGGTCAAGCGCCACATGGGCACGACCTGGACGACCGAGATCGACAGCAAGAAGTACACGGCGCAAGAGATCTCGGCCCGTATCCTCGCAAAGCTCAAGCGTGACGCGGAGCAGTACCTCGGTGAGCCGGTAACCGATGCGGTCATCACCGTTCCCGCCTACTTCAACGACGCCGAGCGTCAGGCCACCAAGGAGTCGGGTGAGATCGCGGGACTCAACGTGCTCCGCATCATCAACGAGCCCACTGCCGCGGCACTCGCCTACGGTCTCGACAAGGGCAAGGAAGACGAGCTCATCCTCGTCTTCGACCTCGGTGGCGGAACCTTTGACGTCTCTCTCCTCGAGGTGGGCAAGGACGACGATTTCTCGACCATTCAGGTCAAGTCCACGTCCGGTGACAACCGTCTCGGCGGCGACGACTGGGACCAGCGCGTTGTCGACTACCTCATCGGCAAGTTCAAGGACACGACCGGAGTTGATGTCTCGAAGGACAAGATCGCAAAGCAGCGCCTCAAGGAAGCTGCCGAGCAGGCGAAGAAGGAACTGTCCTCCCAGACCTCCACGACAATTCAGTTGCCGTACCTCTCCCTCACCGAGAACGGCCCGGCCAACCTCGACGAAACGCTCACGCGAGCGAAATTCGAAGAGCTGACGGCCGACCTGCTCGAGCGCACCCGTAAGCCGTTCAACGACGTCATCAAGGAGGCCGGAGTCAAGCTCGAGGAGGTCTCGCACGTCGTTCTCGTCGGTGGTTCTACTCGTATGCCCGCTGTCGTTGAGCTTGTCAAGAAGCTCACCGGCGGCAAGGAGCCCAACAAGGGCGTCAACCCGGACGAGGTAGTCGCCGTCGGCGCCGCTCTCCAGGCTGGCGTGCTGAAGGGCGAGCGCAAGGACGTGCTCCTTATCGACGTGACACCCCTGAGCCTCGGTATCGAGACCAAGGGTGGAATCATGACGAAGCTCATCGAGCGCAACACAGCGATCCCGACCAAGCGCAGCGAGACCTTCACCACGGCAGACGACAACCAGCCGTCGGTGGCGATCCAGGTATTCCAGGGCGAGCGTGAATTCACGAGGGACAACAAGAACCTCGGAACTTTCGAGCTCACGGGTATCGCTCCAGCGCCTCGCGGCATCCCGCAGGTCGAGGTGACCTTTGATATCGACGCCAACGGCATCGTCCACGTGTCTGCAAAAGACAAGGGCACTGGCAAGGAGCAGTCGATGACGATCACCGGAGGCAGTTCTCTGTCGAAGGAAGACATCGAGCGCATGGTGCGTGAAGGTGAAGAGCACGCTGCCGAAGACAAGGCGCGCCGTGAGGCTGCCGAGGTTCGCAACACCGCCGAACAGCTCGCGTACTCGACCGACAAGCTCATCAAGGACAACGAGGACAAGCTCCCCGAAGACGTGAAGAGCGACGTGCAGGCCGACGTGGACGCACTCAAGACGGCGCTCGCCGGAGACGACGAGGCAGCGGTCAAGACCGCCTTCGACAAGCTGAACGAGAGCCAGCAGAAGCTCGGACAGGCTATCTACTCTGCATCGCAGGAGCAGCCCGCCGATGGCGGCGAGGCTCCTGAGCAGCCCGCGGCCGAGTCCGACGAAGACATCGTCGACGCCGAGGTTGTCGATGATGAGGAAGAGCCCAAGAAGTAGATGACTGACGAAGAGAACCCATCGACAGGTCCAGACGAGACCAACGAACCGGTGATTCGCGACAAGCGACGGATCGATCCGGAAACCGGTGACGTTCGCGAGCCTAAGGGGGCGGCGGCTGAGGCCGACGCCCCCGAGGGCGAACCGGACCTAGAGCATGATCTGAGCGAAGCCGATCAGGCGCTACTCGATCAGGCTGCGACCGATCTGGTTGCCGAGATGCGTTCTGACATGCTGCGCGCACAGGCCGAGCTCGTGAACTTCCGCAATCGAGTTGAGCGCGATCGTGCGGCCAACCGCGAGGCGGTGATTGCTGAGGTCATCCGTTCATTGCTCCCCGCACTTGATGACCTTGCCCGGGCGGAGGCTCACGGCGACCTCACCGAGGGCGCGCCGATGACGATCGTCGCCCAGAAACTGCGCGGCTCGTTCGAGAAGTACGGACTCGCGCAAGTCGGCGAGAAGGGCGAGCCCTTCGACCCGGCGTTCCACGAGGCGGTTGTGCAGCTGCCTAATCCGGATGTCACTGTCAACACGATCGCGGATGTGATCGAACCCGGCTATGTTCTCGGCGAACGCCTTGTGCGTCCCGCGAAGGTCGCCGTGTTCGTTCCGGCCACCTAGTCATTCGAGAAACAGGGTAGGAGCGCGATGGCTAGCCAGGACTGGTTCGACCGGGATTTCTATGCCGTGCTCGGCGTGGCAAAGAATGTGTCGGAAGCCGACCTCAAGAAGACTTACCGCAAGCTCGCGCGGCAGTATCACCCGGATTCGAATCCCGGCGATGCCAAGGCTGAGGCTAAGTTCAAGGAGATTAGCGAGGCGCACTCGGTGCTCTCCGATCCCGCGCTCCGCAAGGAATACGACCAGATTCGCGCTATGGGTTCGGGCGCTCGCTTCCAGGCGGGCGGCCCCCAGGGCGGCGGGTTCGAGGACGTGTTCGGTGGGATGTTCAATCAGGGCGGTCGCGCCCAGTCGAGTGCGAGCTTCGAAGATCTGCTCGGCGGCATGTTCGGCGGCGGCGGCTTCGGCTCCACGTCGGGCGGGTTCCGCGGATCCGGCGGGCCGACTAAGGGCAGGGACGTTTCCGCCAACACCACACTCGACTTCGTCACGGCAATTCGGGGTGAGACGATCAAGCTCCAGCCCCAGGGCGGTAAAGCGATCAACGTCAAGATCCCCGAGGGTGTCACCGATGGACAGAAGATTCGGCTCAAGGGCAAGGGTGAACCAAGCCACGACGGTGGCACGGCAGGCGATCTTGTCCTGACCGTTTCGGTGCGCAAGCATCCGGTGTTCGAGCGCGACGGGCAGCATCTGCGCGTCGTTGTTCCGGTGACGTTCGCAGAGGCGACGCTGGGCGCGACAATCGAGGTGCCGACCCTCGGTGGGGAGCCCGTGAAGCTGCGGGTTGCTGCGGGAACCCCGAGCGGGCGCATCCTTCGAGTGAAGGGCCGCGGTGTGACGTCCGCCAAGGGCGAGGGCGACCTCCTCGCCGAAGTGCAGGTCGCGGTGCCCGCGCACCTCACTGCCGAAGCACTCAAGCACCTCGAGGCATTCGCGAAGGCGATGCCGACTGAGAACCCCCGCGACGAGCTGCTCGAAAGGGCAAAGGCCGACCACTGATGGACATGGATGCCGAGACCCCAGTCTTTGCGATAGCGGCAGCTGCCGAACTCGCCGGCATGCATCCGCAGACCCTCCGGCAGTACGACAGGCTCGGGCTCGTGAGCCCGCGTCGCACCGCCGGGCAATCGCGCCGCTATTCGCTGCGTGATGTTGCCCAATTGCGTGAGATCTCGGCGCTGACTGCTGAGGGTCTCAACCTCATGGGGATCAGTCGCATTCTTGAGCTCGAGAATCGTGTGTCCGAACTCGCGAGTCGGGTGCGCGAACTCGAGCACGCTCTCGCGGATGAACTGCTCGCACGTCCCGGCAGTCGAGTCTTTGCGGCGGGGGCCGAAGGTGATGTCGTTTCCCTTCGGGCGGGTGAGCGCGCCAAGCGCAACAATGCCGTGGTTGTCTGGCGACAGCTCGGCCGGGGATGACGAACCTCTTCGACTCACTGCGCCGTTGGCCAGATTTCGAAGCACCAGAGCTTCGCGCGTGGGATGCCGCAGATCTCCTCATCCTCGACGAGGCCGCAGCGCTTCTGGGCGCCGCCGAGCTCGCGGTCATCGGAGACGAGTACGGCGCCCTCACGCTCGGCGCACTGGAACGCGGAGCAGCCAGCGTTCGTGTGCACCAAGACTCGCTCGCGGGCGAACTGGCCCTCCGCGCGAACGGAAGCGGTTCCTACCAGAACCTGCCGCTCGAGAGCTCACTGGTCAGGGACGCCACGCTGGTGCTGCTGCGACTACCGCGGTCGCTGGATGCCCTCGAGGAGATCGCGGCCCTCATCGCGGCGCACGCAGACCCGGCAGTTGTTGTCATCGCAGGTGGCCGGCTCAAGCACATGACCGTGTCGATGAATCAGGTGCTCCTGCGACACTTTGGGCGACTAGACGTGTCGTTGGCGCGTCAGAAGTCTCGACTGCTGATTGCACGCGAGCCGACTCCCGGTGATCTTGCGCCCCCGCGCCGTCGATTCCACGACGACGTGGGATTGTGGGCGGTGGCAACCGGTGGTGTGTTTGCGGGGGATTCCCTCGACATCGGCACCCGCGCGCTGCTGGGGGTGTTCGACTCGCTGCCGACGTTCTCCCGGGCCGTCGACCTAGGGTGCGGCACCGGTATTCTCGCCGCCGGGCTCAAGCGGCTGCGGCCTGAGGCTGTCGTACTGGCGTCGGATCAGTCGGCGGCTGCCGTGGCATCCGCTCGCCTCACAGTCGCTGCGAACGGACTCGACATCGAGGTGACACGGGACGACGCGCTCTCACAGGTTTCCGATAGCAGCGTCGATCTCGTGGTGGTGAACCCGCCATTCCATGCGGGTGCGGCCGTGCACAGCGGCGTCTCCCTCAAACTGTTCGAGGCCGCGGCACGTGTGTTGCGGCCGGACGGTGAACTCTGGGCGGTATGGAATTCACACCTGGACTATCGGCCCACGCTCTCGCGAATCGTCGGCGAAACGCGGCAGGTGCACCGCACCGCGAAGTTCACGGTGACGGCGTCCCGTAAGCGGTAAACGGCCATTTCTGGCTCGAGAATGCACCAGACCGACTCCGGTGCTAAACTTGAGTCACACGCACTCAACTTTGGAGAATCATGGCCAACATGCAGGGAGCTCCCGCTACCGACGAGGAGCAGAAGACCGCGCTCGAGCGCTACGGGGTCAACCTGACGGACATCGCGCGCAGCGGCAAACTCGACCCGGTTATCGGTCGAGATGCCGAAATACGCCGGGTGAGCCAGGTGCTCACGCGGCGCACCAAGAACAACCCCGTACTCATCGGCGAACCCGGAGTCGGCAAGACCGCCGTTGTCGAGGGCCTCGCCCAGCGCATCGTCGCGGGCGACGTCGCCGATTCGCTCAAAGACAAGCAGCTCGTCTCACTCGACCTTGCTGCTCTGGTTGCGGGCGCAAAGTACCGGGGGGAGTTCGAGGAACGCCTCAAGGCTGTTCTGAAGGAGATCAACGACTCCGACGGCCAGATCATCACCTTTATCGATGAGCTGCACACGCTCATGGGTGCGGGCGGCGGCGAGGGTTCCGTCGCTGCAGCGAACATGCTCAAGCCCATGCTCGCGCGCGGGGAGCTGCGCCTCATCGGCGCAACGACGCTCGACGAGTACCGCCAATACATCGAGAAGGATGCAGCCCTCGAGCGCCGCTTCCAGCAGGTGTTCGTCGGCGAACCGTCGGTCGAAGACACTGTTGCGATCCTTCGCGGGCTCAAGGAGCGCTACGAAGCCCACCACAAGGTCGCGATTACGGATGCCGCGCTCGTCGCCGCGGCGACCCTCAGCAACAGGTACATCACGGGCCGCAAGCTTCCCGACAAGGCCATCGACCTCATCGACGAGGCCGCGTCGCGCCTAAAGATGGAGATCGACTCCTCTCCCGTTGAGATAGACCAACTCAAGCGGGCGGTCGACCGCCTGAAGATCGAGGAACTGGCACTCAAGAAGGAGAAGGACGACGCCTCGAAGGCCCGGCTTGAGAAGCTCCGTTCCGACCTGGCCGAACGGTCGGCCGAACTTGCCGAACTCGAGTCGCGATGGAAGGTCGAGAAGGCCACACTCACGGGTGTTGGTGATCTCAAGACGCAGCTCAACGACGCTCGCATTGAGCTCGACAGGGCAATGCGCACGGGCGACTACCAGAAAGCGTCCCAGCTCAACTACGAGACGATTCCCGGCATCGAGGCGGCGCTGAAGGCTGCGGAGTCGGAGGACCAGACCGGCCCTCGCATGGTCAACGATTCGGTGACGGAAGACGACATCGCGTCCGTCGTCGCCCAGTGGACGGGCATCCCGATCGATCGCCTGACTCAGGGCGAGACCGAGAAACTGCTCCACCTCGAAGCCGAGTTGGGCAAGCGACTCATCGGCCAGAAGGATGCAGTTCGCTCCGTCTCCGAGGCGGTGCGCCGCACCCGCGCCGGCATCTCCGACCCCGATCGGCCCACCGGCTCGTTCCTGTTCCTCGGGCCTACCGGCGTCGGCAAGACCGAGCTCGCGAAAGCGCTCGCCGAGTATCTGTTTGACGACGAGAAGGCGCTCGTGCGCATCGACATGAGCGAGTACGGCGAGAAGCATTCAGTGTCCCGGCTCGTGGGTGCCCCTCCCGGTTATGTCGGTTACGAGCAGGGTGGACAGCTCACGGAGGCGGTACGCCGTCGCCCGTACTCGGTGATCTTGCTCGATGAAGTGGAGAAGGCGCATCCGGAGGTCTTCGACATCCTGTTGCAGGTTCTTGACGATGGTCGACTCACCGATGGCCAGGGGCGAACCGTCGACTTCCGCAACGTGATTCTGATTCTCACCAGCAACTTGGGCAGTCAATACATCACCGACCAAGACATCCCGTGGGAGGAGCGCAAGGTAGCGGTCAACGAACTGGTGCGACAGGCGTTCAAGCCCGAGTTCGTGAACCGCCTCGATGACATCGTGGTGTTCGCGCCGCTGTCGACCGACGACCTCGGCTTCATCGTCGAGCTCTACATCGAACGCCTCTCCAAGCGTCTCGCGGGTCGCCGACTCGAACTCGCGGTGACTCCGGATGCACGTGCCTGGCTCGCCGTGCGTGGCTACGACCCGATTTACGGCGCGCGTCCGCTCCGCAGGCTCATGCAACGCGAGATTGACGACAAGCTCGCGCGCTCGTTGCTCGCCGGGGAGATCCGCGATGGAGACACCGTGCTCGTCGAGATCGATCCGGACGGGGACGACCTCACCGTCCGGAGGATGGAAGCGTGATCTAACCCGTTAGGGAACTGCCAACCGAACGAGCCACGACCCCAGGAGGAATACTCCGATGACGGCAAGGCACGAGACAAGCGGCACCGCGAACGCGACTTTGCGGCGCGCGATGAACACCACAGTCGTGACGATTCCCGCGAGCGTGATGATCGCGACACCGAATGTCGCCAGAAGGGTTCCGACGCTAATCACCGTGCCGTTGCAGGCCTGAGATGAGTCGGCGCAGGTCAACGTCGCGACGCTCAGGCCGAGGCCGAGCACAAGGAAGATCGCTGTGAGCACGAGCAACAGGAAGAGCAGAAACACGGTGAGGAAGAAGTCCCACGTTCGTGGCGGCTTCTCCTCTTCGGACTGAACGATGATGTCGTCGGTCATGTCGAGAGCTTAGCGGCAGGCCTAGTTCAAGGGCACCCGGATGGTGGCCAGGAGCTTCAACGAGGCACGCGCCATCACCACGTCGCGCAGCCGAACAGCCTCGATGAGGATCTTCTGCGCGCGACCGAGCGCCTCGACGTCGATGTACTCGGGGAGGTTCAGGCTTCCGAGCCGCACAATGTGCACGACGGAGACGATGGCGCGTTGCAGGGCAGGATTCGTCGACTCCGTCGAGAGGCGGCTGAAGAACAGGAAATTGGCCGTCGCAATGCCTTGGACATCCTTCGCCTCGAGGCTTCCGAGAAACCGCTCATGCTCCTGTTCAAGAAAGACATGGATCCCGTCCGGAGCCCGGGGTACCACCTCTTCAATGAGCGCGCGGTAGAGAGCGAGCCAGACGACGTAAGCCTGAGCGGTCTGATCGGGCGTGACAACGGCGACGCGGGTGAAGCGACTGGGGGATGCCTCGATGATTCCGATCTCGCGAAGCCGCTGTAAAGCTTCCCGCACCGGTGTGCGGGATACCCCGAACTCCTGAGCAAGCGCGGCGTCGCTGATCCGTTGGCCCGGCAAGAGCGTTCCCTCATGCACGGCCGAGAGGATCTGTTCGAAGACGGTAACGACGACTTTGCTGGTGGTGACCTTGTCGTCCTCCTCGTCCATCACGCCTTGATCATAGGGGTGATGAGTTGGGCCGGGACCGAAAATGTCACCCGATTCGAGCCCGCGCTAGAGGAACATGGGCCGATCGTCGTCGTCTTCGGTGTCGATCGCAAGGTCGACCGTGACGGGAACATGATCGCTCGGCGCATCGCCCTTGCGTTCTTCGCGGTGGATCTTCGGCTGGCTGGCGAGCTCGTCGAACGCCTGCGAACCAAGGATGAAGTCGATGCGCATCCCCTCGTTCCGCGGAAAACGTAGTTGTTGATAATCCCAGTAGGTGTAGCCCTCGATCCCGCGCGTGCGCACCACGTCGACAAGGCCGGCTTCTTCGAACGCGGCGAACGCTGCCCGTTCGGGCGGGCTCACGTGCGTTCGGCCAGCGAACAGCGCAATGTCCCATACATCGATGTCAAGGGGCGCGATATTGAAATCACCCATGAGTGCCAGCGGCTGTTGTGGGTGGGCCGCGAGCCATGTCGCCGTTTCGCTGGCAAGGTTCCCCAACCACTCGAGCTTGTATGGGTAATGCGCGTTCTCGAGTTCACGGCCGTTGGGCACGTAGAGGCTCCACAGCCGAACACCGGAAACGGTCACGGCCAGTGCGCGGGCTTCTCTCGGCAGTGTGCCATCGTCGAGGGGCTTCCCGAAACCGGGCGCTGAATCAAAGCCGAGGGCGACATCCGTCATCGGCAGGCGGCTCGCGAAGGCGACCCCGTTCCACTGGTTGAGGCCGTGGACGGCCACGTCGTAGCCAGCCTCACTGAAAGCGTCGTAGGGGAACTGCTCCTCAGTGCACTTGATCTCCTGAAGAGCGAGGACGTCGACGTCCTCGCGCACGAGCCAGTCGACCACGCGACCGACGCGAGTGCGGATTGAGTTCACATTCCAGGTGCCGACGCGCATGTGATTAAAACTAATCGTTCGCACCGACGACCCTGAACCGAAGGTGGAACCACGCCCGTCCCTCCCCCTAATGGGGCAGTTACAAGACAACCCTCTACGTTCTAAGGTGCAGATGTGCCCGAACCCGACGAGTTTCTCGATGAGGACGCCGCAACGGCGAATCGGCACGACACGCGCAGCGCGGTGATCGTCACGCTCGTCGCCCTTGCCGCTGTTCTCGCCGCGAGCGCCTTGGTGATCCTGGGCGGCATCACCGCCTGAACCGGTGTCGTGTGAATCAGTAGTCTTTACTGGTGACCAACGCGAAGCAGCAGCTCATCGACTACATTTCTGCCGACGCTGTGTTCCACGGTGACTTCACGCTCACGAGCGGCAAGAAAGCCACATACTACGTAGACCTGCGCAAGGTGAGTCTCGACCACCGCGTCGCACCGCTCATCGGACAGGTCATGCTGGACCTCATCGCCGAGGTTGCTGACGTTAGCGCCGTGGGTGGCATGACGATGGGTGCGGACCCGATCGCCACGGCCATCCTGCACCAGGGCGCAGCCCGCGGGCTCGGCTACGACGCTTTCGTCGTGCGCAAGGAGCCGAAGGACCACGGCCGCGGACGGCAAGTCGAGGGCCCTGAACTCGCCGGAAAGCGAGTAATCGTTCTTGAGGACACGTCGACGACGGGTGGCTCGCCGCTCGCCGCTATTGAGGCGCTGCTCAAGGTCGGCGCCGAGATCGCCGCGGTTGCCGTTGTCGTCGACCGCAACACCGGGGCCCGCGAGCGCATCGAAGCTGCCGGATACCCGTACCTCGCTGCGCTCGGACTCGACGATTTGGGCCTCTCCTGATGGCTGACGACATCGACCCGTCCGACTGGCTCTCGAGCCAGTTTGGGGAGGACGAACCTGAGAAGCCCACGCGCCGGCGAGGGAAGTCCGCGCGGCAGCAGCCAGCCCGGTCGGGTCTGCCCGTCGATCCGGCACCCGTTCCACCGGCGCCTGAGCCCGTCGTCCCTACGGTTTTCGCTAAGCCGGTTTCAGAGCCTGAAGTAGCGCCTCCGCCGGCACCCCAGGAATCCTTCGGCGGCGGCTTCAACTGGGGCCTGACCCCGGGTGGTTCGACGCCTGATGTTCCCGTGCAGCCAGCGGTCGTTCCGTCCCCAGCTCCTGCGCAACCCTCCGCTCCCGCCGAACCGCCCGCTACCGCTGAACCGCCCGCTACCGCTGAACCGTCGAGCTCCGAGTGGGATGTGCCCACCGTCGCCACGCCCGTCATCCCCGAGCCCGCGACTGAAGAGTTCGGCGGCGCTGCGCTCGTACGGCAGGAGTTCCCCGGTTTCGGCGCACCAGTGGACTCGTCATTTGAGGGCGTCACCGAGGTGCTCGGAGCGCAGCCCGTCGGGCTCACCGCACCGGAAGCCGAAGGCGCTGAGGTGTCACCTATCGACTCCCTGTTCGGCGACAGCGCGTTCGTCGAGTACCAGGACACTCTCGTCCCGACACTTCCGGCGCGAGGCTCCGAGCTCGTAGTAGTAGATCGACCGCGGGGCGGGGGTGGCGGGCGCGGCCCGATCCCGCCCCTCCAGAAGGTACTCATGAGCGTTGCGGGTGGGCTGGTCGGCATCCTGCTTCTCATCGTGCTGTTCCTCGCGGGTTCCCGGATCGCAGAGAACGCTCCAGCGCCCGCCATTACCGCTGACCCAACCCCGTCTGCAACGGTCGGCCCGGTCGTGGGTCCGGTCCCGCCGGGGGATTACCCTTGGGACAGCCTGCTCGGCGGCGAGTGCATCGCGCCGTTCGTTTCACCTTGGGAGAACACGTTCACCGTGGTGGCGTGTTCTCAGCCGCATCCGGCCCAACTCGTCTACAAGGGGACTTTCCCGGTCACCGATGACCCGGACTACCCGGGCGTCGATGCTCTGCAAAAACTCGCGGCATCACTGTGTGCGGTCCCTTCGGTCATCGACTACGCAGCGGCCGGCTCGAGCAACGATCTTCAGATTCTGGGGAGTTTCGCGGCAGACGAGCAAGAGTGGCTCGACGGCAATCGCACCTTCTACTGCTTCGTAAACGCGACCGGCGGTGCCATGTTCACGACGTCTATCGCCATGCCACAGGTGCTTCCCACGGCAACGCCCGCGCCGTAGGGCGGTTATCCGTCTGACTCGATAGGTTCGGCCGACAGCAGGTCCGCGACGCTGTTCAGGATCTCGTCGGGGCGGAACGGGTAGCGTTCGATTTCGGCCTGGTCGCTGATGCCGGTCAGCACCAGAATCGTGTGCAGACCGGCTTCGATTCCCGCGACGATGTCGGTGTCCATCCGGTCGCCGATCATGCCGGTGTTCTCGCTGTGGGCGCCGATCTTGTTCATCGCCGACCGGAACATCATGGGGTTCGGCTTGCCGACGACGTAGGGCTCTTTGCCCGTTGCCTTGGTGATGAGCGCTGCGACCGCCCCCGTGGCCGGGAGGGGTCCGTCGGCGCTCGGGCCCGTGGCATCCGGATTCGTGACGATGAAGCGCGAGCCGGCCCCGATCAGCCGGATTGCTTTGGTGATGGCTTCGAATGAGTAGTTGCGTGTCTCGCCGACCACCACGTAGTCGGGATCGCTTTCGGTCATGATGAAGCCGACCTCATGCAGTGCCGTCGTCATACCTGCTTCACCAATCACGAACGCGCTACCGCCGGGCATTTGTGAATGGAGAAAGTCGGCAGTCGCGAGAGCGGAAGTCCAGATGGATTCCTCGGGCACGTGCAACCCAGAGGCCTTGAGCCGAGCGCTGAGGTCTCTGGGAGTGAAGATCGAGTTGTTGGTGAGCACGAGGTAGGGCTTGCCCTCGTCACGCCACTGCTGCAGCAACTCGGACGCACCGGGCACTGGACGGTTCTCGTGCACGAGCACGCCATCCATGTCAGTGAGCCAGCACTCGATTTCGCGTCGGTCGCTCATGCGTCCCAGCGTACCGGCGCGGTTGAACTAACACTGCTGCTCCCGGATGTCTCTGCCGCCCTGCGCCCGCACCCCCACCCTGCGCCCGCACCCCCCGCCCTGCGCCCGCACCCCCGGCCCTGCCGTTGCGGAGGACGACGCGCCGCGACCAGGGCTCCGGGCGCGCTCTGCGGTGCGTCATCCTCCGCAACGGCAGGGGGGCGGCAGGGGGGCGGTAGGGGTGTGCGGGGTGCGGGGTGCGGGGTGCGGGGTGCGGGGTGCGGGGTGCGGGGGTGCGGTGCGCGCGGTGCGTGCGGTGCGCGCGGCGCCGGACTAGGACTCGAACGTTGTCGAGGCGGGGAGGCGCTGCCGCATGATCTCGATCGCCTCCGGGTTCTGATCGACGAGTACGAAGCGACGGCCAAGTGCCGCAGCGACGGCCCCGGTCGTGCCGCTGCCCGCGAAGAAGTCGAGAACCCAGTCGCCGGGTGCGCTGGAGGCTTGAACAATGCGCCGGATGATCCCCTCCGGCTTTTGCGTGGCATATCCGGTCTTCTCCCGACCGGTCGGGGAGACGATCGTGTGCCACCACACGTCCGTGGGGAGCTTGCCGCGCGCGGCTTTCTCCGCGGTCACCAGCCCCGGGGCCATGTATGGCTCACGATCGACCGCCTCGTTGTCGAAGTAGTACGACTTCGGGTTCTTCACGTACACGAGGATCGTGTCGTGCTTCGAAGGCCACTTGCGAGTCGCACGCGCACCGTAGTCGTACGCCCAGATGATCTCGTTGAGAAAATTCTCCCGACCAAATAGAGCGTCGAGCACGACTTTCGCATAGTGCGCCTCCCGAAAGTCGAGGTGCAAGTAAAGGGTTCCGCTGTCGTCGAGCAGGCGCCACGCCTCAATGAGCCGCGGCTCGAGGAATGCCCAGTAGTCGGCGAACGTGTCGTCGTACTTCGTGAGCGTGCCCTTGATCGTCTCGTAGCTGCGACCCTGGAAGCCGGTGCGGCTGCCCTCCGTGGAGCGCTTGGTCGTGATTGCCTGACGTGATTGGGTCCGGCCGGTGTTGAACGGTGGATCGAGGTAGATCAGGCGAAAGCTTGCGTCGGGCAGAGCCTCAATCACGCGCACATTGTCGCCGTGGATGACGAGGTCGGGGCCATCCGGAGTCCACTGCATGTGCCGAGATTAACAGGAGGTAGCCTCGACAGGTGGACGAGGAGCCGAACCCGAGCGTCGAGCTCTCGACGTACGGCGTCGGTCCGTGGCGCGGCGAGCTTCCGGATGATCCCCGCTACGATCGCGAACTGCTCGAGCGCGGCGACTCGAGAAATGTGATCGATCGGTTTCGGTATTGGACAATCGATGCGATCAAGGCAGAGCTCGACGCCACGCGGCATCCGTTTCATGTCGCGATCGAGAACTGGCAGCACGACATGAACATCGGGTCAATAGTGCGCAGTGCCAACGCCTTCGGGGCCAGCACGGTGCACATCATCGGGCGGCGGCGCTGGAACAAGCGCGGGGCGATGGTCACCGACCGCTACCAGCATGTGCTGCATCATCCTGATGTCGATGACTTCGTGACCTGGTGCCGTACCGCGGGGTTGAGCATCGTTGCTGTCGACAATGTGGCAGGAAGCGTGCCAATCGAGACGCACACGATGCCGCTGGAGTGTGTCTTGCTGTTTGGCCAGGAGGGTCCGGGGCTCTCGGCCGAGGCGCTCGCGGCCGCTGATCTGACCGTGGAAATCACCCAGTTCGGTTCGACGCGGAGTCTCAACGCGTCGGCGGCAGCGGCAGTCGTGATGCACGCGTGGGTGACGCAGCACCACTCGTTCTAGAATGAGTTGCAAGACCCCACCACTTCGAAGGGATCCCCCATGCCCGCAATCGTGATCATCGGCGCCCAATGGGGCGACGAAGGCAAGGGCAAGGCAACAGACCTCCTGAGCGAAGGCATCGACTACGTCGTCAAGTTCAACGGAGGCAACAACGCCGGGCACACCGTCGTCGTCGGCGACCAAAAGTATGCCCTGCACCTCCTGCCCTCTGGCATTCTGACGCCCGGGGTAATCCCCGTGATCGGAAACGGTGTCGTCGTTGACATCGAGGTGCTCTTTGACGAGTTGACCGCACTGACGAGCCGCGGTGTGGACGTTTCCCGGCTTCTCGTGAGCGCGAATGCGCACGTCATCACGCAGTACCATCGCACGCTCGACAAGGTCACCGAGAGATTCCTCGGTAAGCGTCAGATCGGCACGACGGGCCGTGGGATCGGGCCGGCGTATGCGGACAAGATCAACCGCGTCGGCATCCGGATTCAGGATCTGTTCGACGAGAACATTCTTCGCCAGAAAGTCGAGGGTGCTCTTCACCAGAAGAATCACCTGCTCGTGAAGATCTACAACCGCCGCGCGATCTCGGTCGATGAGGTCGTCGAAGACCTGCTGAGTTATGCAGACCGGTTGCGCCCGATGGTCGCAGACACGGGCCTCATTCTGAATCAGGCACTCGACGCCGGAAAGACCATCGTCTTTGAGGGTGGTCAGGCCACGATGTTGGATGTCGACCACGGCACCTACCCGTTCGTGACGTCATCCAACTCGACGAGCGGCGGCGCCGCGACCGGCTCGGGCGTTGCACCCAACCGCATCGATCGCGTTATCGGGATTGTCAAGGCGTACACCACTCGGGTGGGGGCGGGTCCGTTCCCGACGGAACTCAACGACGCGTCGGGTGAATGGCTGCGTTCTCGTGGTTTCGAGTTCGGCACGACGACGGGCCGACCCCGTCGCACGGGGTGGTACGACGCGCCCATTGCTCGATACTCGGCCCGAATCAACGGCGTCACGGACTTCGTCATCACCAAGCTCGACGTACTCACCGGCCTCACCGCGATCCCGGTGTGCGTCGCCTACGAGGTAGACGGCGTCCGTGTCGATGAGGTTCCCGTCTCGCAGACCGACTTCCACCACGCGGTGCCCATCTACGAAGAGTTCCCCGGCTGGGATGAAGACATCACCGGCGCCAGGAAGTTCGAGGACCTGCCCAAGAACGCGCAGGACTACGTGCTTGCTATTGAGGCGATGAGTGGCGCACGGATGTCGGCGATCGGCGTCGGACCAGACCGCGAGGCGATCATCGTGCGGCACGACTTGCTGTCTTAACCCTCCGCTTAACCCGCACGGAGCGGTAGGGATTACTCCCCGTTCGCGCCCCCTCGACCGGGGGTCCCCTCTTTCGGGGACCCATAACCTGAACACTGCCGATACCCGACGGTAGCGCTTACCCCTATGTACTACCGGTCGGCAAACCCGAAAAACCCGACGACCCGACCGGCAGTCTTCCCGAGTGCCGGTCGGGACGAGGAATGTGACCCGACATGACTCACACAGTCGACCGCGGCTACCCGTGGCAGATTGCCGGCAGTCCCGGCCTTGAGCTTCAGCGCGCTCGCTCCCGCCCGACCGAATGGGCGACCACCTTCTCCCGATTCGTGACGGTGAGCGATGGCCTTGCCGTGCTTGCCGCGACCGTGAGTACTCACCTGATCTGGTTCGGCTTTCAACGCGTTCCGGTCGCGGCGCCGATCGAGTTCGGCATCGACTACCTGTTCTTCTCGGCGGGACTCATGCTCGCGTGGATGGTCGCACTCTCAGTCTCCGGATCGCGTGACACGCGCATTCTCGGCACCGACTCGACCGAATACCGCCGCGTGGTGAACTCGACCCTTCTCCTATTCGGCAGTATCGGTGTCTTCGCCGCCATGACTCAAACCGACCTTGCTCGGGGCTACCTGCTAACAGCCTTCCCACTCGGTCTGGGGATTCTGCTCGCTTCGCGGTGGGGCTGGCGGCGCTGGCTGCATGTGCGTCGCCGACGTGGTGAGTTCTCATTCCGGGTGCTCATCATCGGCAACTCGGAGAGCGTGCGGGAGCTGGCGACCTCGCTCTCACAGCGTCCGGACGCCGGGTATCGCGTGGTGGGTGCCCTCGTCACCGACGGGACGTCGGGGTCGATCGAGGGGGTTCCCGCCACGCGGGTGACCCGCAACACCCTGTTCGCCCGCCTTGGCGAGTCGACTCAGGACACCGTAATCGTCGTGGGGTCCGACGACCTCGACGCGGCGGCGATCAACGAGTTGAGCTGGCGGCTCGACGCGGGTCAGCAGCTCGTTGTTGCGCCACAGCTCGTCGGGGTGGCGGGGTCGCGCATCCACACCCGCCCCGTCGCGGGCCTTCCGCTCATTCACGTCGAGACGCCGTCATACGACGGAGCCAAACGCTTTGCGAAGCGTGCCTTCGACATCGTCAGCACGTCGCTGCTTCTTCTCGTGCTCGCGCCGATATTTGTGGTGACGGCGATCCTCATCAAGTTGACATCGCCCGGCCCGGTCTTCTATCGCCAAGAGCGAATCGGGATGAGCGGTGAGCCGTTCCACATTCTCAAGTTCCGCAGCATGGTGGTGAACGCGGACAGCCGCCTCGCGGCGCTTCTCGCGGAGCAGGGGAACGGTTCGACTCCGTTGTTCAAGGTGAAGCACGACCCGCGTATCACCCCGATCGGACGCATCATCCGTCGCTATTCGATCGACGAACTCCCGCAGTTGTTCAACGTGCTCGCCGGGCAGATGAGCCTCGTCGGCCCTCGGCCTCAGGTTGATGGCGAAGTGCGACTCTACGACTCCAAGGCAAGCCGTCGTCTTGCCGTCAAGCCTGGAATGAGCGGCCTGTGGCAGGTGAGCGGCAGGTCCAACCTGTCGTGGGAGGACAGCATCAGGCTCGACCTCTACTACGTGGAGAACTGGTCGGTGACGAGCGATCTGGTCATTCTGATGCGCACGGCGAAGGCCGTCTTCGCCCACGACGGAGCCTATTGACGTGACCTCTCTCGACACCCGCATCACTGAGACGCCCGCCACGCAGTACGCGCGGCGGGTAGTCGTGATGCATGTTGTTGAGAGTTGGGGTGCCGGGGTACGCGCAGCGACGATCCGCTACGCGGCAGCAACCCCGGAATGTGAGCATCATGTGTTGCGCGGAGTAGGCCGCAGTGAGTTCGCCTCCGATGGCGAAGAAGTGTTCGCGAGCGTGCGGGACCTGCCCTCGGGTGCGCTCGCGGCACGGCGTGCGATCCGAGCCGCAACGCGGGAGCTCCGACCGGATGTCGTGCACGCTCAGTCGTCATATGCCGGAGTGTTCGTGCGGATGTCCCTCCGGAGCACCTCGCGTCAGCGCATCGTGTACAGCCCCCACTGCTTCGCCTTCGAGCGCGATGACCTGTCGCCGCTACTTCGATGGGCAGCGCGCGCAGTCGAAACCATACTTGCCCGCAACACGGATACGGTCGCGACGTGCTCGCGTGCCGAGCTCGCGACAGCGTCGCGGCTCGGTGCTCGCGCCGTCTATGTTCCGAACGTGCCGAGCACCGGAAGTCCGGCGGCGGTGACCTCTACCGAGGGGGTCGTCGCCGTCGGACGCATCGGTGCGCAGAAAGACCCGGGCTTCTACGGTGACGTCGTCGACCTTCTGCGAGCGCGGCGCCCCGCCGTGGCCGCTGAGTGGGTCGGCGATGGGGACGACACGGATGCCCGCGCCGACCTCGAGCGCCGCGGCATCCGTGTCACCGGCTGGCTGTCGTCGGCGGGAGCCCAGTCGGCGGTCGCTGGCGCTGCCGTGTACGTGCACACCGCCGCATGGGAGGGCTTCCCGATCTCCATCCTCGAAGCGGTCGAACTCGGGATTCCGGTGGTCGCTCGCGAGGTTCCCACGCTCGCTGGTGCGCTCGCGACGCCCGGTCTCATGACTCCAGCCCACGTTGCCGACGCCGTCGAAGCGTTGCTCGCCGGTGGGCCAGAGGCTCGTGAACGAAACCTTCTCGCCTGGCGCGACTTGCTGGCCGGCAACAGCGCAGAACAGCAGGCCGCCGCGTTGCGCGAGTTGTACTCACCAGCGATTCCGCTCGCAATAAACGGAAAGTGGCTCGGTTCACGTCAGAGTGGAATGCAACGCTATGCGGGCGAGGTAGCTCGCCGGATTCTTGCCCTCACCCCGGATGCTCGCGTGATCGCTCCCGCGAATGCGGTGCTGCCTGAGTGGCTACCAGCGGAGCGGGTGACCCGTTCCACGTTGAGCGGGGTACCGTTCGAGCAGCTGGAGTTGCCGTGGCGTGCGCGCGGCAGCATGCTTCTGAATCTCGCGGGCGCCGCACCACTGGTGAAGCGCGATCAGCTCGTGGTCATGCACGATGTGACCCCGGTGCGCTTCCCGCAGACCTTCTCGCGCCGGTTCGTCGCGTGGTACTCGGTGATGAACCGGGTGCTTTCTCGGCGAGCGCGTCACCTTGCGACCGTCTCGGAGTTCAGCCGCAGTGAGCTGGCCGACGTACTGGGCGTGGAGCGGTTCACCGTTGCCCCCAACGGTCATGAGCACATGCTCGATACGCGCGCGCCTGGAGGATTCGCGCGATCCGGCGGGCTCGACTACGTGCTGTGTATCGGAAACCTCACTCCGAACAAGAACCTCGTTCCGGTGGCGACGGCGCTCGCCGCCGCGGGAATCCCTGTCGTGGTGGTCGGTGCCGGGGGCTCGAGCAACGTGTACGCGCGTCAGGTCGGCCTCGATATTCCCGGCGTCGAACTGGCGGGTCGGGTGAGCGACGACGAGCTGGCAACGCTTCTGCGAGGTGCGAAGGCGCTGGTGTTCCCGTCGCTCTATGAGGGATTCGGCCTTCCTCTCGTCGAGGCTCAGGCACTGGGGTGCCCGGTGATTGCGTCGGACGCGGCATCCATTCCCGAAGTTGCCGGCGATGGCGCGCTGTATTTCGACGCGCGTCACCCGGAACAGGCTGTTGCGCTGGTCCAGGCCCTTGATGCCGACACGCGCAGTACCTTGGTCGAGCGCGGGCACACCAATGTGACACGGTTCAGTTGGGACTCCACAGCGGCCACGTTGCTGGCGCTCGCCACAGACGATCGAGCGAGGAGCACGCGATGAGAATCGCCCAGTTCGTCGGCTCGCTGCTCGAACCGCTTGGCGGCGCCGAGCAGTACTGTCTCGAACTCGCGCGCTGGCAGCGCGATCAGGGACATGAGGTCACGATCATCACCGGGTGGGTATCCCCCGGAATCGAGAAGTCCCTTGCGGCCGAGGGCCTGACGGTGCGCCTCGTGCGCAGCCGACGGCCATACCCGCCCGACCGCAAGGGATCCAAGCCATCCGCCGTGGTGTTCCACGCTCTCGACTTGGTGGGGGGCCTCCGCGTCTCCGCACCACTGCGTCGTGTGCTCGCCGAACCGTGGGATGTCGTGCACGTTCACCGGTTCGCGGGGTTTGGTGCGGCGATGTTGCGGTCAGGTCGACCCACCGTCATGACGGTTCACGACTATGGGCTTGTTGACACCTCCACGACGCTTCTGCGGCACGGTCGCGAGGTGGAGAAAGCGCCGCTCGTGCAGCGCATCCGCACGAGCATCACCAACCGCTCGGTGCGGTCGGCGCGCCTCATCTTCCCCACTGAACGACTTCGTCAGAAGCATGCTCAATGGGGGCTTGAATTGCCGACGAAGACGGACGTGATACCGCACGGCTGGCGTGGTTCCGCACCGTCATTCACCGAGCACGACGGACCCGTCATCTTCCTGTTTCTCGGCAAGCTGATTGCCCCGAAGGGCATCGAGTTGTTGCTCTCAGCGTGGGCCGAAGGAATCCGTGGCGCAGAACTGTGGGTAGCAGGCGCCGGCGAGCTCGAGTCGGTGGTGCAGGCTCACGAGAGTGTGCGGTATCTCGGATGGCTTGACGACACCGGGCGCCGCGCGGCCCTGGCCGCGGCATCCGTGCTCGTGCTCCCGTCGACGTGGCCCGAGAACTTTCCGCTTTCTGCCGCCGAGGGGGTGCTGGCCGGGTTGCCGTTGATTTCCACGACGATCGCCGCGCCGCCGGTTCTGCATGAGGGTGTGAACGGACTTCTCGCTCAACCGGATGCCGCGGCCCTGCGCTCGGCTCTGCTCGAGTTGCTCGATCCGGTGACTCGGGGGCAGTTCGCCGCTGGCTCCCGCGAGATCGCCCTCGCCCTCGACTTCGATACCCATGGACGCCGCATCGAGGCACTGTACGAGGAGCTTCTCGAGATGGATCGGGCAGCGTCGTGAGTGTGCAGGATCGCTTGTTGCACGCGTCTCGTTCGCGGTTGTTGGGCAGAGTTGCCTATCTCATGCTCAAGTCTCTCGGGGTTGAGTTCCCACGCAGTGTGGAGTGGTCGGTACCGCTCGAGCTCGCACACGGTGCAGTTGGGCTTGTCGTACACTCCCGCACGCGGATCGGTTCTGGTGTGACCCTTATGCCCGGGGTGGTCATCGGACGGTCGGACTCGTACATCCCCGAACAGGCTGGGACCGCAACCGGTCGTGTCGTCATTGGCGATAACGTCACGGTGGGCGCCGGAGCGAAGGTGCTCTTCAAGCCGGGTCAGGAACTCGTCATCGCGCCGGGAACCATTGTCGGCGCCAACGCGGTACTGCTCGAGTCGACGGGCGCCGATGAGGTCTGGGCGGGCAACCCGGCACGCAGGGTCGGCACAAGGGCAGTGGGAGAGTGACAGTACTCGGCGTCGTGACTCTCGTCGCGATAGTTGTGGTCTGGTTCGTTCGACGCGAGTGGACCCAATATGTGGTTGGCGCGACCGTGGCCTTTCCGCAGACGGCGGGCTTGATAGTCGCCGGCAACGGTTTCCCGTTGTTCTATCTCGCGGTCGTGATCCTCGTGGTGCTTGCCGCCCCGTATGCGTTGCTCGGCCTGTCACGGATGGGACGCGCGCCCCATACTCGCCGCGAGCGCCTGCTTCCGGATTTGATCGGGCTCGCGCTCGTGGCGTGGTCCGCGGTCATCACGGTGGCGGGCCCTCGCATCTTCGAAGGGATGCGGGTATTCGCCCCCGAGCTCGGGGTCGATGCGCAGGTGTACAACATGGCGACGTTGCATCCGTCGCTCGGCAACATTGCGCAGCTCGGGTATGTGAGCCTTGGCGTCATCTTTCTGCTCGTCGCTGGTCGCACCTTCCCGGTGGATGCACGACTCATCGGTTCCGCGCTGTGGGTCGCGGTTGTGCTCGCCGCCGTACGAATTGTGGCCGAGCCGGTCTGGCCTCACGCTCTGCTCCAAAACATGCCGTCGTTCCACTATGCAACCCCTGAGCGGCTCTCCGGCACCTTCTATGAACCGTCTGTGCTCGGGCTGTATCTGACGGCTGCGGCCGGGTATTTCGGCGCGCGCTTGCTGTGGTCGGGCCGCGCGGGTCGAGTCGCTGCCTTCATCGCGCTCGTGCTCGTCGCAGTTGATTTCGTGAGAAACGGATCGGGCACGGCCCTGCTCGGGCTCGCGATCCTGCTCGCGCTCGCCGGTGTTGTTGGCCTCGTGCGTCAGCTACGATCGCGCCGTTTCGGGGTACGGCCGCTCGCGATCGTAGGTGCTGTCGCACTCATCGGCGGAGGGCTAACCCAAATCCCGGTCATCCTGCAGCTGACCGTGGGATCCGCTGCCACCAAAGCTGATTCCGATAGTTTCATCGCGCGCACCGCATCCAACGTGAGGTCGTGGAACATCTTCCTCGAGAGTGTGGGCCTCGGAATCGGCCTCGGGGGCAATCGTCCGTCCAGTCTCGTCTTGCTCATCCTGAGTTGTTTGGGCATCGTCGGATTCGCGCTCGTGACAGTGCTTGTCGTTCTTGCCCTGAAGCGGGCACTCGCCCATCGCCCGATCGAACCCGCTGGCTGGGGACTAGCGGGGGTGCTCGTCGCCGCGATAGTCGCGATCCCAGACCTCTCTACGCCCGCGATCTGGATCGGCCTCGCGGCGTGCCTCTACACCGTGGTGCCGCTGCCTGACCCTGCATCACTGAGGGTGCCCACCGCTGCCCTGCATCGCTGACCGACGTCAGCGCGAGCGCCAGCCCAATTCTTGCCGAGCGCGCCGGCCGAGGTACCAGTGTTCGAGCGGTGACAGGCCCGACAATGAGCCGAGGAAGCGTTGGACGAATGGCTCGACGGCGGCGCGACCTTCGGCCGAGAGCGGGCCGGCGCGAGTGAATGCCAGGTCGCGAAACCACGGTGTCTCCCGCGTTCCCCACACGACGTTCGTGAGTTCCTGATACGACCGTTCAAGCACCGGATCGTAGGCGAGACTCTCGCGCCAGCCGACAGCCGCGGTCACTTGGGTGGCGCTCTTGCGGATGAGAACGGTTGGCCTGCCGAGGCGAACCATGTTCGCGCCGTTCGCGGCGGCACGCAGCCAGAGGTCGTAGTCCTCGGCGATCGCGCCCTCGCGGTAACCTCCCGCAGCGAGCAAGACCTCGGCTCGCCCGAGCGAGGTCGAGTGCGGATAGGGACAGTCGATGAGCAGCGCGAGCTGGGCTGCGGCAGCGCCAAACCTGATCGGCGGGATGAGCTTGGGGCGATTCGCACCGATCACCTGAAACATCGAGAACACGATGTCTGCGCCACGATCGATCGCGCCGATCTCGGAGCGGAAACGGCCAGGTAAGCACACGTCGTCGGAGTCCATGCGCGCGATGAGCTCCCCGCTCGCGGCCTCGAGCAGTCGCTCAGCGGCGAGTGCGACCCCGAGGTTCTCGGTGACACTGTCGATCTTCACCCGTGAGTCACCGGTGGACGACGCGATCTCGAGAGTTCGGTCGGAACTCGCGTCATCGAGAACAATCAGTTCCGCATCACGGGGCAGATCTCGCAGAGTGCTCCTGAGCGCTTCTCCGATGGTGCGCTCCGCATTGCGGGCGGGCATCAAGACGCTGAGGCGGGGCACCGCACCACTCTGGCACACCTCCGGAGGGTCCGCAGTTAACCCCGGGCTTAACCCTCAGACCTATGCCCCCTTTCGGGTGCCCCACCGTGGAGGGCCATGGACTATCCCCCCTAGCCTGTTCATGAGTTACCCACTCGTTTACCCGATTTCGCCCGCTCGGTTCACCCGGACCAAGCAACGCACGGCCACCCACCGCGCGTCGACGGCGAACCATCGCAAGGAACCCGAAAATGCACAGCACCCGAGCTGGCACGACGATGGAGCACCCCGGTGTTCTCATCGGCTGCGACATCCATCCCGTTTTCAACGTCGTCGAGAGCCTCGACATCTTTGGCGACCGCTACCTCGCGCGAGTGTTCACGCCCGCCGAGCAGGCGGCGTGTGAGGGCGTTGCCTTCGCCGAGCGTTTGGCCGCACGATACGCAGCGAAGGAGTCGATACTCAAACTCCTGAAGGTCCCGGCCGAGGTTGCTGTGCCGTGGACCGACATCGAGATCGGCGCCGAGACCAGCGGAGCTCCAACCGTGAGTCTTACCGGTCGCGCCGCCGAGATCGCGGCCACCTTAGGGGTGTCGGTGATCGAACTCACTCTCAGCCATGACGCTGGCCTGGCCATGGCGGTCGCCGCTGCGGTCGTCGGGGTCAAGGTGGAAGCGCTCGCCGCGTGACGGCCGTCGACACCGTGCGTCACGTCATAGACAAGCACGGAAAACTCAAGGCGGACGTGGCCAATCTGGCCGAGGACGCCGACCTGTATGCAGCCGGCATGACCTCCAACGCGAGTGTCAACGTCATGCTCGCCGTCGAGGATGCCTTCGACATCGAGTTTCCGGACGAACTACTTTCCAAATGCACGTTCACCTCAATCGGCAGCATCTGCTCCGCCGTCAAAGGTCTTCTGGAGGCCGCAGCATGAGAATGCCCACCACTATCGTTTCGACCCCGGATGCTCGGCCGCTGGCCGAACGCGTCGCGTACGTTGCCGACATCGCCGGCCGCTACGCAGGCGAGGTCGATGCTGCCGCCCGCTTCCCCGCGGAGGCGGTCGATGCCATGCGCTCGACCGGGTTGCTCGGCGCTAGCCTGCCGACCTCGCTGGGCGGTGAAGGACTCACCCTCTCCGAACTCGGCTCCATCGCCGCGAAGATCGGTGCCGCGTGTTCGTCTGCGGGAATGGTCTTCGCCATGCACCACAGCCAGGTTTTGAGCATGTCCCGCCACTTGGGCGGCTCGGCATCCCTTGCGGTGCTCGCGGGTCGCATCGCCACGGAACAGCTTCTGATTGCGTCGGCAACGACGGAACTCGGGATCGGCGGCGATGTTCGTTCGAGCTCGTGCTTCGTCGATATCGAGGGCGACAAGGTCCGGCTCGTCAAGAACGCGCCGGTCATCTCCTATGGCTCTGAGGCCGATCTGGTGTTCGTGACGGCTCGCCGCAATGCGGACAGCGCGCCCAGCGATCAGGTGGTCGTGGTGTGTGACGCGGCCAACCTCCAGCTTGAGCCCACCGGAGGCTGGGATACCCTCGGCCTGCGTGGGACAGCGAGCATGGGGTACCGCCTCAATGCCCTCGTCGCCGCTGATCGGGTGATTCCGGAGCCCTACGAATCAATCTCCACCGAGTCGATGCTTCCCGTGTGCCATGTGTTGTGGGCATCAGTGTGGCTCGGCATGGCGCGCGCGCTTGTCGATATCTGCCGCCAGTACGTGCGCGCTGCAGCCCGACGAAGCATCGGCAGCGTGCCGCCGGGTGCGACGAAGCTCGTGGATCTCATCGCCGAGCTTGAGCGGTTCGAGGCCCTCGTTGACGGACTCGCACGTCGCACCGACGAGATCTTCGACGATCGTGAGGCCCTCGGCACGATCGGCTACCAGGTGAGCATCAACAATCTCAAAGTCACCGCCTCGGAGCTCGTTGCCCAAGTCGCGATCGCTGCCCTTGCCATCACCGGCATCTCCGGCTATCGAAATGACGGTCAGTACAGCGTTGCCCGCATCTTCCGCGACGCACAGGGCGCCGCTCTCATGGTCCACAACGATCGCATCATCGCCAACACGGCCAGGCTCATCTTGGTCCAGAAGGGGTAGAGGAATGACTGACGTTCTGAACGACCGAACCACCGCACTCGACGACGCTCGCTTCGCATTCCGGGAGGAACTACTCAGCTCCGGTCAGCTCATCGGCACCTCGGTGCCGGGGATCTATGGACGATCAGGCTCCTTCGAGCAGGTCATTGCTGGGCTGGATCGCGTGCTGGGAGAGACCTTCTCGTCTCTCGGCGCGACGGTATTGCGCTTTCCGCCCGTGTACCCGCGAGCTGATTTCGAGCGCACCGACTACATTGCGTCGTTCCCCGACCTCAGTGGTGTCGTCTCGAGTTTCGAGCGCGGTGACCGCGAGCATCGTGAACTGTTGGCGGCCCGCGAGGAAGGCGAACCGTGGGACGGATGGCTCGACCCGACCGATGTCGTACTGACGCCAGCGATCTGTCACCCCCTCTACGCGACTCTCGAAGGCCGGCTACCCGAGGGCGGTGCGGTCTACGACCTCTCCGGCTTTGGATTCCGTCATGAGCCCTCGATCGACCCGTTGCGCATGCAGTCATTCCGGATGCGCGAATTCGTGTTCGTGGGGACTCCCGATGCCGCGCAGCTCTACCGGGACACTTGGCTCGACACCTCCGTGGCGCTGCTCGCTTCTCTGGGTCTCGCCGTGGACGCCGTTCCGGCCAACGACCCGTTCTTCGGCCGCGCGGGAAAGATGCTCGTGAGCGCCCAGCTCAGGGAGAACCTCAAGGTGGAGATCACCGTTCCCCTCTATGCAGACCTGCACGAGGGAACGGCGATCGCGTCGGCAAACTGCCAGCGCGATCACCTCACGGCCGCGTTCGACATTCAGACTGCCGATGGTGAGACCGCCCACGGAGCCTGTGTCGCTTTCGGCATGGAACGCACAGTTCTCGCGCTCCTTCGTACTCACGGGATGGACACCGAATCCTGGCCCGTGGCTGTCCGCGCAATCCTGGGGCTGTGATCACAGGATGATGTTGGACACCTGGTTCGGCGATCCCGAGTCGCCGAACCTCGGCTTTCTCCACCTCCCTGACGACCGCGAGGTCGTCGGGGGAGTGGTGATCTGCCCACCGCTCGGATACGACCAAGTGTTGGGCTACCGCGCTCTGCGGTTCGTCGGTCAGGAACTCGCGGCCCAGGGAATCGCAGCCCTGCGATTCGACTACGTCGGCGAGGGTGATTCTGCCGGCCAGAGCGGTACCGCTCAGGCGCCGGAACTGTGGATGTCGAGCGTCGCGCGCGCGGCCGCCTACCTGCGGGACTCCGGAATCGACAATGTCGCACTGCTCAGCCTCGGCGCTGGCGCACTGATCGCCAACGAGGCCGCGCTCACAGTCGACGCCACCGCGCTGGTCCACTGGGACCCGGAGCTCTCCGGTCGTCGTTTCCTTCGCCGCCAGCGGGCGCTCTTCGAGCTGACCGTCGGCCACGATGGTCCGACCGACCCGTCAGCCCTGCTGTCGCTCACGCTGCACCCGGATGCCGCGGCGTGGCTGAGAACGCGCGAGATCACCGCCGCGACCCTTCCGGTGGGCATGGACGCACTGATCGTGGGTCGTCGAGCGTACGACGAGAACCCTGCGACCCTCAGGCTCACGAGCAACCTTCCGCCGCGAGCCGAATATCGGTCGGTTGTGGGACAGGAGGAGCTGCTCGATGTGCCGGGCACGCTCGCTGTTCTTCCGGAGGAGACAATCGCGGGGATGAGTGAGTGGCTACTCGAGCGCTTCCCTCGGGCATCCGTGCCGGCGCGACCGCTGGTGAATGGCCGTGCGGTCGTGGGACATACGTCCGATGGAACTCCGATCGTCGAGAAACTCCTGCGAATCGGGCCCGACCGGTTGTTCGTGATCACGACGTCGCGCGAGGACGACAACGAGTCCGGTGTCGTCGTGCAGCAGCCCGGCGCTGCGGAACACCGTGTTGGCCCCGGCCGTTTCCAAGTGCTGGCCGCCCGCGAGCTCGCCGAGCGCGGGTACCGCGCAGTCAGATTCGATAGGCGAGTCACGGGTGACACCACCGAGGTTCGCCCGGGTGAGCCCAACTTCATCTTCGCCAACGAGTGGGTAGACGACACAGACCGGCTGATTGCGGAACTGGGCATCGGTGAGGATGTTGCGCACGCCGGACTGTGCGCTGGTGGCTGGGTCGCCGCACGCATGGCCGAGCGTCGACCCGCGCGCCTGACGGTGATGTTCAGCCCGAACTACTTCAAGACCGCCCCGCTGCGAGCTGGCGAATACTCGGTCCTCACCCAGTCGTCACGCGAGGGGACTCGGAAGTTCATCGGCCTCAAGCGCCGAATCCGTGGCATTTTGCCGGGGTGGGCGTGGCCAATTCTTGGCCGATTGCAGCTGTTCCACGACCCAGCGATATTGCTTGGGGCTTCGACCCGAGACCGGAACAGTACGGTTGCCGTGCTCCTGACGCCCGAGGACGAGGAAAACTTCCGTGCGCATCGCGGCCCAGATGCGGTTGCCCGTCTCATCAACAGGGGAGCCGACATTCGGGTCACCAGTTACGCGTACGGCGACCACTCGCTGTTCGGCGCGGAGGTACGCACGACGATGCTCACCGACCTCCTTTCCCTCGTCGATGAGAAGTTGACCCGTTCGGTCACCCCAACAAGATCACGACTGTGAAAGCGCGCGGCACCACCCGTCGGCTCGGGCTGTTCGGCGCCTCCGTGTTGCTCAACGGGGTCGTCAGCCTCGTCACGATTCCCGTCGTCGTGGCAATGGCCGGCGCGGACCCGTGGGCGTCCATGGCAACGGGACAATCCATCGGCAACTCGATCGGTGTGCTTGTGACCTTCGGTTGGGGGCTCACGGGACCCGCGACCATTGCGATGGCGTCCATTGAAAAAAGGCCGGGACTCTTCCTCGACTCGCTCTTTTCCCGTGGAGCACTGCTCTTACCCCTGTTGCTCCTCCAGGCACTGGTAACGGCGGCCATCGTGCCCAACGACAAGATCGTCGCTTTTGTCGCGGGCTTGGCAATGACGCTCGCGGGGGTATCCGCGAACTGGTACTTCGCGGGGGAAAGCCGACCTGGACGCTTTCTTCTGTTTGACACGATCCCCCGTGTTCTCGGAACGGTGGCCGGCCTACTCTTGGTCGTTCTCACGGACGAACTGCTGTTCTTCGCGCTAGCGCAGCTTGCCGGTTCGCTTCTGGCTCTCGGGGTCTCGTCATATGTGATCTTCCGGGGGCGATCTCTCGACTTCCGCGAGGCAGCGCGCTGGCGGAACATCGTGGCGCGTTTGGTCGAGCAACGCCACGGCGTTGTCGCGACGGGTCTTCAGGCGGCTGCCACCCCGGCGATCCTCGGAATTGTCGCAATAACCGCGCTGCCCTCCCTCCCCCTCTTTGTGCTCGCCGACCGACTCTCGAAGTTCGTCGGCATGGCGACGTCCCCGCTCATCCAGGTCTTTCAAGGATGGGTACCCGCCGCCCGCGGGGTGGAGTTACGGCGACGCATCGCCGTGTCCGCGCGCATCACGGTCATCCTCACCGTCGTTGCGGGCGCGACCTACGCCGCGCTTCTTCCTCTGTTCAGCCAAGTGCTCACCCACGGGCAGGTTGCGGTGGACGCGTCGTCAGCTATCGCCTTCGGAATTGTCGCGTCGTCGTGGGTGCTCTCGCCCTACCTCACCAACGTCGCGCTTATGGCCGTCGGACGGGTGCGTGTCGTTGCCTTCGGCGCCGCGCTGGGTGTTCCGCTCACTCTGATTCTGCTCACCAGCTCCGAGCTTCTCGGGGCCACGGAATTCGCCCCATGGTCGATCGTGATCGGGAACACCGTCGGAATGACGTGGCTCGTTGTCGCGCTGCGTAAGGCGTTGCAGGGCCCCCTCGAGCCCGCGCTCAACTTTGTCCCCGATTTGGAGCCTGTGCCTTAACCCCGGGCTTAACCCGCCAACAGGTCCCCCGTTTGGTGGACGCGAACCTCGGGCATCCGTAGGTTGGTGGGGAGGCCATTTGTACCCGCATCTGTACTCCCCAGTGCTTACCCGCGTCCTGGGAACCCGAAACCCGGAGCCATCCCGCAATGGACATCCACGAATACCTTGGCGTGCTACGGCGCGGCTGGGCACTCATCGTGCTCGGCTTGCTCGTGGGCATCGCCGGTGGACTCGCAGCAAACGCCGTGCAGCCGCGCGCCTATGCCGCGACGTCTCGCGAGATTCTCACCAACAGTGAGGCACTAGGCGACCTCACCCAGTCTTTGCAGGCGTCCAACCTCGCCGAGGGACGCATCGGTTCGTATGTGCTTGTGGCGACAAGCGGGCTCGTCCTGCAGCCCGTGATCGATGAGCTCAAGCTCGACATGACTGTTCAGGAACTCGCCGATCACGTGAATGTGGTCGCGCCGCCCGGCACCCTCATTGTCGAGATCACGGCGACCGCCGCAACTCCGGCACTGGCCAAGTCGATCGCGAACACGGTTTCGGCGGTGTTCAGCGATGTGATCGAGAACCAGATCGAAAATGCGGCGGCCCCAGCGGTGGGTGCAACCGACGCGACAACGGATGCCACGGCAACTCCGGTCACCCCCGCAAGCACTCCCGTGCGCATCGTCAACATCGAGCACGCGTCCCTGCCGACCGCGCCGACGTTGTCCAACGCCCCGCTGTTGCTCGGTGTCGGCACGATTCTTGGCCTTGCCCTTGGTCTCATCGGGGCTTCGCTGCGTGAATCTCTCGATCGTCGCATCCGTGGTCGCAAGGATGTCGCTGCGGTCAGCGACCGCCCAGTACTCGCCCAGATCCGGCCCGATCGTGGAGTCAAAGCGAGCCCGATCGTTATGCACACCAGCTCGCAGAGCGCGATTGCCGAATCGTTCCGCGGCCTGCGCGCCAGCGTCGAGCACGTGCGCTCTCGCGACGACGTGAGCACGTTCGTGGTCACGGCCATGGCGCCACGACAGGGTGCGTCACTGGTGGCGGCGAACCTCGCTCTCGCCATCGCTGACACTGCGACAACCGTCGTAGTCATCGATGCCAACCTGCAGGCGCCCCAGCAAGCTGAGATATTTGATGTTGATGCTGGTCCGGGTTTGACCGACCTGCTCACCACCACGATCAGCCTCGATGAGGTCATCGCGGCTGGCCCCGGTGACAATATCTGGGTGGTGCCGATCGGCTCGCGCCGCGCACGGTCAGCCGACCTCCTCGCGACGCCGCGCATGCGTGCCCTGCTTGCTGAACTGCAGTCGCGGTTCGATGTCGTCATCATTGACACCCCAGCGATCAGCACGGCGACGGATGCCACGGTGCTTGGCTCCTTCGGTGCGGCCACCTTGCTCGTCGCCGCCGAGGGTACCGCGACGCGACCGGCGCTCGCCGATGCGCTCGGGGTGCTCGCCGCCGGTGGAAGTGTTCCCGCAGGAATCGTGCTCAACCAGATTCCACGGAACACCCCCCGTGGTCGCCGCCCGGAGGCACCGGTAGTGCAGCGCACGCCCCGCCGCGGTGCAGGCACGAAAGCGCCGGCACCAGCCGCCAAGACTGTACTCGAAGCGCCGGCCGCCGCCGTTGCACCCGTGCCGATCCCAGGGGTCGAGCCAGCACCGGAACCGGTCGTCCGTTCAGAGCCTTCCGGAGTCGACGCGGTACCGATCGGGCGCGCGATCCCTCTCGCGCCGAGCCCGGCCCCCGTGGACGCCCCCGAAGTGCTGCCCGACCCCGTGGTATCCGCTCCCGCGGCTCCGGTTGTGCCACAGCTGCCGCCGCCGGTTGTCGAGTCGACCTCTGGTCGTGCCGCTGCACGAGCCGCCCGTGTTGCCATGAAAGCCGCAGCTCGAGCCGCCGCATCTCGGCCCCAAGCACCCGTCTCCCGCTTCGCACCCAAGCCCACAGGCGCCGTCGAGGCCGCAGAACTCGCAGCCGCAGCCGACCGCAAGTCGTGGCGCGCACCGATCATCGACGCCGTGCCGGTACTTGAGCCGGTGGACGAAAGCTCCAACTCGGTGATTGACGTTCCCCGCGGTGACACGGGCGAGCGCGTCAGTCTACTCACCCCCCAGCCCGGCGACCGAACCCCAGAGGAACTCGCCGAGATCGTCGAAAACCAGTTCAAGGATGATGTCGTGTACGAGATTCCCGTTGAGGCATTCGGAAGTTTCCACAGTGTCGACGCCGAGGCATTTGCCGCGATCGACAATGAGCCAACTGTCACTCCGCCCCCGGTGCGACCCGAGGCTGCTGCCCCTCCCCTCACCGAGGAGAACGCCGCGTTCGTCATCGATCTACTCGCCGACGAGCCCGTGTATTCGCAGCCCCGATTCGACGATTGGGCAGCGGCAACCCCAACTCCGGCGGTTGCGGAGGCGGCAGAGCCCGATGTGTCGGTGGACGAACCGTCCGACATCGTGCCGGAAGCGTCCGTGGTGGAGAAGCCTGTCTACGAGGTTCCGGTAATCGAGCCCGAAGCTGTCGAGCCTCCACAGACTGCCGAGGTCGCCGAACCGACATCTTTCGTTGCGCCTGCTGCGTGGCCGGCGCCGCGCTTGGTGGCTGATTGGACGTTCGTACAACCTGGCCCCGCGGCCTGGCCTCCGGCACCGGAGGTGCCGGCAGCCGAGGTACCGGCGGCGGAGTCCTCCAAACCTGCTGCACCGCCGGTAGCCGAGGAGCCGGTGGTCGAGGAGCCAGCAACCGAGGAGTCAGCAACCGAGGAGCCGATCGCAGACGAGACGCAGGAGGCACCCACTCTTGCGCGGGTGACCATGCTTCCGACGCGTGAACGCCTGGCACGGGAGAGCTACCTGCTCAAGTCGCGCGAACTCGAGCGCGCAGCGCAGGAGCGACTGAAGTATGAGCAGGATCGACTCGAAGCACGTATCCGGGAGCAGCTCGAGGCTGACCGCCGACAACTCGCCGGAAAGCTCGACGAGTTGCTCGAAGACACGGTCATGATGCCGCGCTCCGTGAGTGACGGCTCGTAGCGATCCTCGAGATTACGCCGAGCGCGAGTCTTGGTCGAGAAGGCCTAATTCGGCGGCGACAAGTAGCGCTTCGGTTCGGGTAGAGACGTTGAGTTTGCGGTAGATGCTGCGCAGTTGGGCTTTGACGGTGTTGCTCGCCACGAACAACTTCTTCGCCACCTGCTCGACGGTCGCGCCCGGGTCGAGTGCCCGCAGCACCACGAGCTCCCGCTCGCTGAGCGCTCCGGCGACGGCTTGGTAGGGCGAGAGATAGCTCGTTCCCGTGAGTGAATACTGGGCGATGAAACGTGCAGCATCGGGATGCAGTCCGGCAAGCTCCTCGAGCGTCTGCTGAGGCAGAAGCCGGAAGGGCACAATTACTCCGGACTTCTCGGCTTGCTTGATGGCGCGTTGGAGGGAGGCCGTGGCATCCGCGTCGCGACCGAGAGCGAGTTCGGTGGCGGCGCGCAGCACGGCCAAGTCGAGTTGGCCGTAGCGCTCAGTGCGCCCGCGGGCCTGACCTTCGAGGATGAAGAGCAGCGCGTGCTTGGGGTTGCCGCCGAGCAGCGCAAGGCGGGCCCGGGAGACAGCGATCCAGGTGTTGCGTGTTGGCGACTTTTCCAAGGTGCTTTCCGCGCGCGACAGCTGGCCGAGGATTATCGCGAGGTCGGCGGCATCGCTCGTCAACAGCAACTGTGCCGTCGAACCCTCGATCAGCCGATCGCTATGTTCGGCCCACGTGCGGTCGAGGTCGGCGTCGGTTTCAACGGGGTCGCCCCAGTACAGTCCGAAACGGTGGTCGGCGTGGGCGGCGAACGCCCAGAATTCGTCATTGTCGCGAACGTCGGCGAGCAGGGCGAGCCAGTGTTGGGCGTCTCGCGAGTCAAGGCGACCAATGGAGACTAAGGCGCGGGCAACGAGGCCGGCGGTTCCGGATTCACGGCCGTCGAGTGTGGTGAGCCAGTTCGTAGCGTGCTCGGCTTCGCCTTCCAGTGCTCGGACGAGCGCGATGGCTTCCGCCGCACGGTCGGCCGCGACGATCGCCGATTCGGTCGTGCCTTGTGCGAGCCCGTAGCTGTTGCTGAAGCTCTCCCGCGCACCCACGAGGTCGAGAGCGAGAAGTCGCGTCATCCCCGCCTGATAGTGCGCGTAGGCGAGGGTCGCCGCCGGTCGGGCAGCGAGATCGTCGTCGCCGGCGAGAAGTCCATCGACGGATTGGGCGGCCTCGAGGGCTGCAGGAAGGTCCCCTTTGAGACGGAACACGATGGTCTTGACGATTGCGACGTGCAGTTGGTCCCACGTCGACATTGACTGCGGCAGTCGCGCGAAGGTGCCCGCGGCGCGCCGCGCCATCGAGACCCAGGCCTGAGCGAGACCTTCACGCGGTTGCCAGCCCAACTCGAGGGCGAGGGTGAAGCGCGGGTTGTCTTCTCGCACCTTGCGCGGCATGGCGAGAATGGCATCGTGGAGTTGAAGCGGTTGCTCAGCGATCATCCGGAACATGATGTCGTCGAGCACGTCGACGACGGCAGCCCAGTTTTCGGCTGCGGCAAAGTGGGTGATGGCCTCGAACGGTTCATCGGCTTCGGCGAAGTAGCGTCCGACCGAAGCGCTCAACTCCCTGGCAAGGGCGGGCTGCCGCAGCCGCAACTCCGCGAGTAGCAGGCGCCGAAGTGCCGGGTCCATGCGATAGCGGGCAACGGATGCCCCCTGCTCGCGGTGTACGAGCTTGGTCTGTGCGACGCGGTCGAGTTGTAGCGCGGAGTCGGGCGAGACGAGTGCAAGGGTCCGTGACGTGAGCGCAGTCGGAATCGCAAGACGCAGGGCGTCCTCGAGCGCGGGATCCTTGCTTGCCCGCAGTCGCACCTCAAGGTGGTGCTCACTCTCTTCAAGAAGGTAGGCGACCGGATCCTCCTGGTCTTCGATGTCGTCGACGCTCAGAGAAGCGATCACCGAAGGGAGAAGATCGGGCAGGCTCAACGGGGAGTTTGCGAGCGCCGACGCCTGTTCGGACGACAAAGACAAACCGAAAATCGCAGCGCAGCGCCGAACCCCGCCCGCATCGAGCACGAGCTCGGATGGCGTGACGACGACTGCATTGTGATCGGCGCGACCCAGACCCTCGAACATGCGCCGTCCGGCGCATAGCGCAGCGAGCGAAAGCTTCGGTGCGTCTGCGAGGAGATCGAGCAGTTGGGTGTCGAAAAGCGAGCTCACTGAAGGCCCCAACGGAACCACGAGCAGCAGTGGATAGCGCAGTGCCTTCGTGAACTTTGCAATCGCGGGCAGCGCGTCGCCCGCGAGGCTCTTCCCGGATGCCTCGCCCAGCGTCGCGCGGATCGCTTCCCATGCCGCCTCGTCCCCCGACTTCTCGCCGAGGTCCACCCATACGAGGTCGCGTTCGGAGTTGTCATTGCCGAGCACGGAAGCGAGCAGTGCACGCGCGGGAATGAGAGGCAGGTCGGGGACGACGGTCACCCGGTGGTCGAGTGATGGCGCGGCTAGAGTGGTGGGCGCGAGCAGCGCTGACGTCGTGGGGACGCCAAATCGTTGTGGATGCTGCATCCGGACTCCTCGGGCACGGCTCAAGTGCGGCCACTCAAGGCACCGCGTTACTCGGGTTTTGCGGAATGGAACAGGTCGCTTCGGAACGACCTAATCCATTAACCCGCCTTTTCACCCGACGCCGGAACCCCCTGTTGTGGTGGCTTTGGTATCCCTTTCGAGGGGCAGCTGTACCCCGGTCAGCCAGCGACGGCGGCGAACCAGACGCCCGCGACCCAGTAGCCGAGCACGGCAAAGCCGATAGTGATCACCAAGACGGCGAGCCACCCGCCCAGCGTTGGCGGGAGCGCACCTTCGGGGTTGGGGGAGTTGGGGGAGAGCATTGTGCGACGGGCGCGGTCGCCCTCGAAGTACTGGTCTCCGGTTGCTGCGCGCTGGCCGAGGAAGACCCGCTGTGGGCTGCCACGGAACTCGATGACGAGGGGGATGAGTCCCATCAGCTCGAACATCACACCGAGGATCAACCCGACCGGATCGCCAGTACCGAAGAATGCGGCAAGAAAGGCGCCACCGAGCCCACAGAACAGGATGGGCCATGCCCACGTAGTGAGTGGAGTGCCGAATCCGCGAGCGAAGAAGGCGTTGATGCCGACCGCGATGAGTCCACCAAAGATGCTCAAAGGCGCGAAGACGGCCACCGAGTCCGGGCATTCGACGGCGATCTCGTACGGCCCGCCGCTCGCGCATGATCCACCCAGTGCCATGACGGAGAAGGTGACGTGGAACAGCAACGTAAACGAGAGCGCGAAGAGGAACCACGAGGCTGCCGATCCGAGGACGCGTAGCAGCGGGGACAGGCGCCCGGGAAACGCGGGCAGACTCGAGATCGTGAAGCTCATGCGCTGACTCTAGGTACGCAGGGATAATTGAGCAATGGCCGCTACTCGTCCTCCTCGCCGCGCGCTCGACGGACACTTCGTCCGGCTTGCACCGCTCGAGGAGCACCATCTACCCGCCCTCTTCCGCGCGATCGGTACGCCCGAGGTTTTTGAAGGCGGATACGGTGGCGGCCCCAAGGGCTACCGAGCGACTGAAGCTGAGTTCGTTTCGTGGGCGCACGACTACTTCGCCTGGCTCTCCGGCAATGTCTATGGCGTCTGGTTGGCGGATGGCACCCTCGTCGGCACGTCCACTCTCGCTGACTTCGACGAGGTGAACGAGCACACTCACATCGGCTGGACCGCTTACTCGCCGGAAGTGTGGGCGGGCCCGGTGAATCCCGAGGCCAAGTTGCTCATGCTCACGGAGGCGTTCGATCATGGCTTCAACCGGGTGAAGCTTCAGGCAGATGCGATAAACGATCGGTCCCGAGCGGCAATTCTCAAGCTCGGCGCACAGTTTGAAGGGGTGCTTCGCAATACGAACCGACGCGCGGATGGGACATGGCGTGACACCGCGGTCTACTCAATTCTGGCGAGCGAGTGGCCAGCCGTGCGAGCAGGACTTGAAGCGCGCCTGGCGCGATTCGAGGCGTGACGTTGTCGGTTAGGTTTGAGGGCATGAGCGACAACGAAGGGTCGGCGGAGCTCACGAGCCTGCGCCAGAGCATTGACAACATCGACGCGGCAGTGATCCATATGCTCGCCGAACGGTTCAAGTTCACCCAGCAGGTTGGACGGCTCAAGGCGACAACTGGCTTGCCGCCGAGTGACCCAGAACGCGAAAAGGTGCAGATCGCGCGCCTACGGGTGCTTGCGGAGGAGTCGCACCTCGACCCCGCGTTTGCCGAGAAATTTCTCAACTTCATCGTTGCCGAGGTCATCCATCACCACGAACAGATCGCCTCGACGGGCACGATCGACACCGCGTGATCTGGGACCCTCGCCACCTGCCGTCGCAGGTGGGCAAGACGGTTGTTGTCACGGGCGCAGGTCGCGGCATCGGGTACTTCGCTGCCGAGCAACTCGCGGCAGCGGGTGCGCGGGTGATTCTCACCACACGGGGCGAAACGGCGGCGATCGACCAGCTTCGGTCGCGAGTGCCGTCTGGTTCGTGTGAACTCGTGACGCTCGAGCTGGGGTCGCTTGCCTCCATACGGACTGCGGCCACCGCGCTTGCTGCTCTCGGCCCGATCGACGTTCTCGTCAACAACGCGGGAAAGACCTCGGGTTCCCGGCGGCGTGAGGTCACCTCCGACGGACTTGAGATCATGGTCGGCACGAATGCATATGGACCCTTCGCCCTGACCGCGCTGCTGTTCCCGTCGATCACCGGGCGCATCATCAACCTGGGCAGCCTGAGCACTCGGCTCGCGACCGCCGACCTCTCCGACTTCGAGCAGGCGCGCGGGCGGTATTCAGTCTCGCGGGCTTACGCGTACTCGAAGCACGGCGTGCACGCGTTCTCGTTCGAACTCGATCGGCGGCTGAGTGCATCCGGAAGCAGTGTGAGTTCGATACTGGCGCACCCTGGGTGGGCGGTCAACGGCAATTCGTCCGCGAGACCGGGCGTGACGGATCGCAACTCTGCCCTGCAGCGCATCGCCGAGCGCGCGCTGCGGCCGGTCGCGCACGGCAAAGACAGAGGCGCGTGGCCCGTTGTGCGAGCAGCAATTGACCCGGATGCCGCGGGCGGCGAGTTCTACGGCCCCGCACGCTCTGTGACCGGCCCACCTGTGCTCACGAAGCCCGTCGCGCAGAGTGCGGATCCGGCTTTCGGCGCCGAGTTTTGGCGCCTCGCTGAGGCTGCGACCGGGGTGAGCTTCGAGCTCTGAAAATAGTGCCTATCGACAGGCATACAGCTACCTCCATAGTGTTACCTCATCGTGACCCAACGGAGGGTTCGGCAACCTAGTGATTCGGGTGCTGCAGCCATCTCGGGGCGCCCAAAACAATGATCTGAAAGGTTGTCATGGCTACAGATTCTTCCCCGCGTGCCACACTCTCCGACGACGATGCGCATCTGAAAAAGCTCGGCTACGACGGGCACTTCGATCGCTCGCTATCACTGTGGGGAACCTTCGCTCTCGGCTTCACCTATCTATCTCCGTTGGTCGGGGTCTACTCGCTCTTTGCCTATGGCATCTCGCTCGGCGGCCCGCCGTCCGTGTTCTGGTTGGTCATCGTCGGCATCGGACAGCTCCTGGTCTCCTTCGTGTTTGGTGAAGTGGTGTCTCAGTACCCCATCTCCGGCGGAATCTATCCGTGGGTACGTCGACTCTCGAATGCTCGCTTCGCGTGGATGGCCGCGTGGGTATATATCTGGGCCGTCATCGTGACCGTCACCGCGGTTGCTGAATACGGCACGGGATTCCTTGCCAGCCTTCTCGGTCTAGCGCCCACCAAGGAACTGACCCTCGGGCTCGCCGTCGCCTTCCTCGTGGTGGCTCTGGCGGTCAACCTGAGCGGAACGAAGAATCTCGCGAGGGTGGCCAAAATCGGACTCGCGGCCGAGTTGATCGGCGTCATCGGTGTCGGACTGTTCCTGATCATCTTCGAGCGCAAGAACGACTTCTCGGTGCTTTTCGACACCTTCGGAACGCAAGGCGACGGCAGCTACCTCCCCGTCTTTATCGGTGCGGCTCTGACCGGTCTATTTCTGTTCTACGGGTTCGAGGCGTGCGGTGAGGTGGCGGAGGAAGTCTCCGAACCAGCCCGCGCCATTCCCCGCGCCATGATCATGACCATCTTGGTCGGTGGCGTCTCCGGCCTGATCGCCTTCGTCGGCTACATTCTGGCGGCTCCCGATCTTGCCAAGATCGTCAGCGGCGAGGATGCGGATCCGATTGCTGGCATCCTCGAAGCGTCGCTCGGCACCGTGGGGTCGAAGATCTTCCTGGTCGTTGCGCTCACCGCCTTCCTCTCGTGTGTGCTGAGCCTTCAGGCTGCTGGAAGTCGCCTGCTCTACTCCTTCGGGCGCGACAAGATGATGCCTGGCCACGCCTGGCTCTCGAAGCTCTCGTCGAAGAAGGTCCCGCGTAACGCCTTGCTCGTGGCCTGCATAGTCCCGATTCTCATCTGCGTCTTGATCTACATCGGCGAGGACGGGCTCCTCAGCCAGATCACGGCGTTCGCGGTGCTCGGTATCTACTTCGCATTCCAGTCGGTCGTACTTGCCGCGTTGCTCGCGAGGTTCAAAGGCTGGAAGCCCGCGGGACCGTTCAGCCTTGGTGCGTGGGGCATAGTCGTCAACATTGTCGCGCTTGCCTACGGCATCTTCGCCATGGTGTTGCTCGCGACGCCGGGTACCAGTGGTGACTTCCTCACCGACTGGATCGTGCTGGTCGGATTGGCCCTCGTGCTCGTCACCGGACTCATCTACATGGCGATCGCGCGACCGGGCCGTAACTCCAAGGTTCCGGAGGGCGACGCCGTAGAAATCGCTGCGCTACTGCGAAAGGGCTAGACCACAACGGCCCGGTCGCTAGGGTGGTCGCATGCGCGACCGGGCCGTACCCAATCTTCCGTCGCGCGACTTCGACGACACCGAGGCGTTCTATCGCGAGTTCGGTTTCACGGTCAGTTTCCGAGATTCCCGCTGGATGATTCTGCTCAGAGGCGACATCCAACTGGAGTTCTTCCCCTATCTCGATCTTGACCCGACCACAAGCTCGTTCATGTGCAGCATACGAGTCGGCGATCTCGACGAGCTCTACACGATGATCGAAGGAGCCGGAGTCCCGGTCGCGGATCGGGGCATCCCTCGCCTCGTTCCGACGGCAATACAAGACTGGGGTCAGCGTGTGGCGTTCTTGATCGACCGCGACGGCACGCAACTCAGCTTGATCGAAGATCGCGGCTAGCGGTGTTAGTTGGGCATGCTCGACCTCGCCGCTAGCGGCCGATGACCGCCCCGAAGTGGTCGCTCATCGTGGCGGTGTGCACCCGTCGAAGTTCTTCGACCGGGATCGTGAAGCGGTCTTGCACTTCGAGGACTCCGCTGTCGTCGGTGACTCCGATGCGCAGAAACTCGTAGCCCCTGCCTTCGCAGAGGCCCTGAAAGCGCACGTCGTCTTCGCGCGGCACGCTCACGAGCATCCGGCCAGTCGACTCGCTAAACAGTGCAGCGGTCGCGTCGACACCGTCGCGTTGCATGAGTTCGGTGATCCACACGCGAGCGCCGATACCGAAGCGAAGTACGGCTTCGGCGAGGGCCTGTGCGAGGCCACCGTCGGCGAGGTCATGCGCGGATGCCGCGAGGCTCTGGTCCGCTGCGGCCGCAAGCAGCCCGGCCAGTCGAGCCTCGGCAGCGAGATCAACAGTCGGCGGCATCCCACCGAGATGATCGTGGATAGTACCGGACCACGCGGACCCGTCGAGTTCGTCCTTCGTGGTGCCCAGCAGGTAGATGTTGTTGCCCTCGTCTTGCCAGCCGGAGGGGATCCGCTTTGCCACGTCGTCGATGACGCCGAGCACGGCCACGACCGGCGTCGGGTGGATGGGCACGTCGCCGGTCTGGTTGTAGAAGCTCACGTTGCCGCCGGTGACCGGAATCTCGAGGGCGAGGCATCCGTCGGCGAGGCCCTCGACGGCGCGCGAGAACTGCCACATCACCTCGGGGTTCTCGGGGCTGCCGAAGTTGAGGCAATCCGAGACGGCGACGGGGGTGGCGCCGGTCGCCGCGACATTGCGGAACGCCTCCGCGAGGGCGAGTTGTGCGCCCTGATACGGGTCGAGTTGGCAGTAGCGACCGTTGGCGTCGGTGGCTACGGCAAAGCCGAGCCCGCTCACTTCGTCGACGCGGACCATCCCGCCATCGTCGGGAAACGAGAGTGCGGTGTTGCCGAGCACGTATTTGTCGTACTGGTTCGTCACCCACGACTTGTCGGAGAGGTTCGGTGAGCCGAGCAGGGCCATCCACTGCGCTCGCAGCTCGTCGTCGGTCGTTGCACGCGGCAGTCGGGCGGAGGTGTCAGCCTGAAGCGCGTCGATCCACACCGGGTAGGCGACGGGTCGGTCGTACACTGGCCCGTCAACGGCGACCGTGCGCGGCTCGACGTTGACGATCTCCTCGCCGCGCCAGTTGATGACGAGGCGTCCCGTGTCGGTGACTTCTCCGAGTACGGATGTCTCCACATCCCACTTCGCCACGACTGCGAGGAACCCGTCGAGTTTCTCGGGGGTCACGATCGCCATCATGCGCTCTTGGCTCTCCGACATGAGGATCTCCTCGGCGGTGAGCGTCGGGTCACGCAGGAGCACCTTCTCGAGGTCGACGAACATTCCGCCGTCACCGTTGGAGGCGAGCTCGGAGGTCGCACAACTGATGCCCGCAGCCCCCAGGTCTTGGATGCCTTCGACGAGCTTCTTCTCGAACAGTTCAAGGCAGCACTCGATGAGCACCTTCTCGGCGAACGGGTCGCCGACCTGTACCGCGGGGCGCTTGGTGGGGCCGCCAGCGGAAAACGAATCCGAGGCGAGGATGCTCGCGCCGCCGATCCCGTCGCCACCGGTGCGAGCACCGAAGAGCACGACCTTGTTGCCGACGCCCCTGGCGTTCGCGAGGTGCAGGTCTTCGTGCCTGAGCACTCCGACAGCGAGCGCGTTTACGAGCGGGTTCGCCTGGTAGACGGAATCGAAGTAGGTCTCTCCGCCGATGTTGGGCAGGCCGAGGCAATTGCCGTAGAACGAGATGCCCGAGACGACACCGTGCACGACCCGGGCGGTATCGGGGTCGTTGATGTCACCGAAGCGGAGGGCATCCATGACGGCAACGGGCCGGGCACCCATGGAAATAATGTCGCGAACAATGCCGCCCACGCCGGTTGCGGCACCCTGGAACGGTTCGATGAAGCTGGGGTGGTTGTGGCTCTCGATCTTGAAGGTGACCGCCCAGCCCTCGCCGACGTCGACGACGCCCGCGTTCTCCCCCATGCCGACCATGAGGTTCTTCTTCATCTTCTCGGAAACCTTCTGCCCGAACTGGCGAAGGTACGGCTTCGAGCTCTTGTACGAGCAGTGCTCGCTCCACATGACCGAATACATGGCGAGTTCGCCGCTGGTGGGGCGCCGACCGAGGATCTCGCGAATCTTCAGGTACTCGTCGTCTTTGAGGCCGAGAGCCGCATATGGCTGAACTTTCTCGGGAGTTGCTGCGGCGTTCGAGACTGTGTCGGGAACGGAGGTGATTGAGGTCACAGGTCTCCTGAGAAGAGGTGGCGGGCGGGAACAATTCTACCCGCGCGAATAGGCTGTGCCCGTGCCCACTGCCGTGATCGACGACTCCCCACGCCCGGTTGTCTCGTGGGCGTTACTGCCCGCGATCCTGCTGAGCCTCTCTGCTCTGTTCCTCTACCCACTCCGGATGCAGCTTGTTGGATATCCGATCGTGGTGGTGGCGCTCATCCTCGCTTGGCTCCTTGACCGGCGCGGGTTGTCCACCGACCTGTTTCGCGATGTGCTGCTCATTGCGATCGGCATGGTCATTGTGTCGACAACGTCGGTCAAGGCAGATATCTCCTGGATCAACTTTGTGGTTGTCGGTGTCGTTCTCGGGCTTGCCGTGCTCGTCCCCTACCTCATCGCACGCTTCGCCTATCGCGACCGGCGCATCCGCTTCCCCTGGCGCATCGAGAAGCGATGGGGATTCGCGCAGTGGGCATACCTCGTCGGCATCGTGCTTGCGGGATACCTCATCCTGCCGTTCTACTTCATCCAATCCGGCACGTACCTCAACTGGCCAGAGGTCAGCACGTGGGATGAAGTGGCTCGACTCTTCGTCGGTGTCAACGCAGTCGGTACCTGGGACGAACTGTTCTTTATCTGCACGGTGTTCGCGTTGCTGCGACGGCACTTTCCGACCTGGCAGGCGAACATCCTTCAGGCAGTCATCTTCGTCTCGTTCCTCTGGGAGCTCGGCTACCAGGCGTGGGGGCCGCTGCTGACCATCCCGTTCGCCCTGATCCAGGGCTACACGTTCAACCTCACGAAGTCGCTCACCTATGTGCTGACCGTGCACCTACTGTTCGACCTGTTCGTCTTCTTGGCGATCGTGTCCGCCCGAAACCCCGAGGCCTTGCCGATCTTCCTCATCACGCCCTGACGGGCGGCCGCCCCAACGGCGCCTCACTGCCACGTACCGTCCAAGGCAGCGCGGCTGCGCTCCGTGAGGGCGCGGAAGAGCTGACGTTCGGCGGGGCAATAGTCGGCGCTCGCCACTGAGTCTTCGAGCAAGGCGAGCTCAGATCGCAGTGCGGCTCGATCATCGGCTCGTCGTGCACGGAAGGCAACTTCTCTGATGAGCTGGAGCATCCGCTCGGCGACATCGGGGTCGCTGATTCCGTATCGCCGAGGCTGCTCGAGTGCTGTGCGCAGCAAGTCACCGAAGTTGTGGGTGCGCAGGAGTACACGAATGATGCCGTCGTCGTCCTCGAGTGCTGCGGCCTGAGGTGGCAGTTCGGCGAGATCGCCCAAGACTGCGGAAACGTGCCCGAGCGCGTGCACTGCGGTCGTCGGATCGTTGACTCCCGGCGAGAGGGCACGCACCGCGATATCGGTGAGTTGACGGATGCCGAAGCCGATGTCTTGGCTCGCCGTGCGTTCATAGGCGAGGCTGAAGGATGCCGCGACCTCCCGCCCGCGAGCGTGGATGTCCTCGTCCGTGGGGTGGGAGAGCACATCGCGGGGCCACCACCGGGCGATCGGGGTGGCCTCGACCACATGGTGCCCCGCTGGAGATTCCTCCTCGATGACGAGATCGTGCCTGACCGCCAACTCGAGCAGGCGCGCTCGGTCGACTCCTCGCACGAAGCCCGAGCCCCGCGCGAGGGCGAAGTGCACGGAGGCCGGGCGGATTCCCTCCGGTACGGACATTGCCCCTTCGGTTGAGGTCGACCTGACGAATTCGATGGTCCGGTCCGTCTCGCGGTGTACCTGTTGCATCACTGTTTCGACGCGTAGTTGCCGCGCGAGATGTCCGAGGAAGAGGGTCAGTGCGAGCACGCTTGCAAGAGTCAGGAGAGATGCGAGCGTTACCGCGATTCGGGGGACCAAGGGGTCCGTCGAGACAGTGGCATCCTGCACGCTTCGAAGCACGGTGATCGCGTAGGCGAAGGTCCCGACGAAGATGGCGAGTGTGCCCTGAACCGCGCGGTCCTTTGCGAATGTGCGGAGCACGCGTGGGGAGGCTTGGCTGCTGGCGAGTTGGAGGGCGACAACCGTGAGGGAAAAGGTGAGCGAGGTTGCGGTGATGAGCGAACCGCTGATTGCCGAGAGTACGGCGCGCGCGCTATCGACCCCACCGGCAAACAGGAACGCGGCGAAGGTCCCGGGCAGGGTGTGGTCGATCACCCGATCGAGTGCGGGCAGCGCAATGCCGAGGGCGACAGCGGCGATCACGCTGAACGCGGGGAGCGGCCACAGCTCGGTGGCGATGCTCTCCTGGAGCGCAGCGATCGTGCGGCGCAGTGAACTGCGGCGGACGCCGTCGACGGTTCTGGTGGGCACGTGCTACCTCCGTCTCGTGGCCGCACAGATGAACGGCGTCAGACCACGGTACGCCGCGCACGCCGGTCAGGCGCCGCAAACGCCCGAGAGCATCGACCCCGTAGCCTAGATGGGCACGCGACACGACGGAGGCACCCGATGTTCGACTGGCAGACCTGGATTCGCATAGCCATTGCGGTCGCGATCGCGATCGTCGGAGTCGTGGTGATCATCGGCACTGCATCCCTCATCTTCCGGATTGTGGCGCGTCGCGATCCCACGCTGGTCGCCGCGCTGGCTCGCCCACGGAGACGACTTCGGGTCGTGTTGTGGGTGGCTGCAATCTGGGTTGCCCTCACAATGACGCTCCCGAAGGGGAGCTGGCTCGATGATGTCGTTGCGAGGGGCTTTCTCGTCGTTCTTATCGCGGCTTGTGGCTGGTTCGTCTCTGCCGTGGTGAGGTTGTTTATCGACCGCGTGCTGACGCGATACCCGACCGACGTCGAAGACAATCGGGTCGCACGCCGGATCCACACCCAGATGCTCGTGATTCAACGCCTCGTCACGGTCGTGGTGGCCATCCTGACGATCGCGGCCATCGCGCTCACCTTTCCGGGAGCGCAGGCGCTCGGGGCGAGCCTCCTCGCCTCGGCGGGCGTCGTCAGTGTCGTCGCGGGTATTGCCGCCCAATCGGCGCTTGGCAACGTTTTTGCAGGAATGCAACTCGCTTTCAGCGACGCCATCCGCGTCGATGACGTCGTGGTCGCCGATGGGGCTTGGGGTCGGATCGAGGAGATCACGTTGACGTACGTGGTGCTCAGGACGTGGGACCAACGCCGTGTGGTCTTGCCGTCGACGTACTTCACCACCACACCCTTTGAGAACTGGACCCGAACCGGCAGCGAGTTGCTGGGCGCGGTCGAGATCGATGTTGACTGGCGAGTCAGCCCCTCGCAGCTTAGGGTCTGGCTTCAGAAGTCCCTCAAGGAAACCGACCTCTGGGATGGCCGGACCTCCAATGTGCAGGTCACCGATGCGGTTGGCGGTTTCGTGCGAGTGCGGGTGGTCGTGAGTGCGGCTAACGCGGGAGCACTGTGGGATCTGCGCTGTTGGGTGCGAGAGCAGATCGTCGAGTGGGTGCATCAGAAGAACCCGGCAGCACTGCCGCGCACCCGTGTGCTCATGGTCGACCAAGATGCCCGCCCGCGCTCGAGGTCGAAGGCGGGGGACGACGTCGGTATCTTCACGGGGAGTCCCGAAGCGGAGGAACGTGGCCAGCAATTCACCTGGTCGATCCCGACCGCCCCGAAGGACTAGCTGTCTACTTTCCCCCGGGTGGTCCGAGGATGAGCAGGACAGTGAAGAGTGCGACGACCGCGACTACCAGCAACACGACGAGCACGACCGGATTGCGAAGGAACCACCGCATGGTGCGGTCGATCCAGCCAGCGTCACGCGGATCGTCCGTTGCGTCACGGCGCCACGGTCCATCGAGGCGACCCGTGCGGGCGAGCCAAAGCTCGACCGGGATTGTTGCGTACGGCACAATCGCGCTGGCGATCGCGAGCGCCGCGACGCCCGGATGCCAACGCTGGTTGACGGCGAGAAGAACGGCGGTGGCTCCGTAGGAGAGGAAGACGAAGCCGTGGATGCCACCGGCAATGGTCACGCCCAGCGCGAAGTCGGTGGTGGCTCGAAGTATGAGGGCAGTGATGAGGAGTGTCCAGGTGATCGCCTCGGCGATCGCGACGAACCGAAACAGATCGCGGGGTGTGGTAATCATCGGGAGACCAGCGCCGCGAGCGCGCTGGTAAAGAAGCGCAGTCCGTCGGTGCCTGAGCGCATCGCATCCGGCATGTCGGGGCCGAAGCCCGGTTCGGTCGCATGCTCGGGGTGGGGCATGAGCCCGACAACGTTGCCGCGTTCATTGGAGACGCCGGCGATGTCGTTCATGGAACCGTTCGGGTTCACGTCGACATAGCGGAAGGCGACTTGGCCATTGCCCTCGATGCGCTTGATGGTCTCGTCGTCGGCAACGAATCGACCGTCCGCGTTCTTGAGCGGAATCACGATCTCGTCACCCTCGGTGTACTCGTTTGTCCACGCGGTGGACGCGTTCTCGACGCGAAGCTTCTGGTCGCGCCGGATGAACTGCTGGTGCGCGTTGCGAGTGTGAGCCCCGGGAAGCAGGCGTGCTTCGGAGAGCATCTGAAAGCCATTGCAAATGCCGAGAACGGGCACGCCCTTGCCCGCGGCGTCGATAACCTCGGCCATGATCGGCGCGTGGCTGGCGATGGCCCCAGCGCGCAGGTAGTCGCCATAGCTGAATCCACCGGGGAGCACGATGGCGTCGACGCCGTGCAGATCGTGGTCGCCGTGCCACAGCGCGACGGGTTCGGCTCCGACGAGGCGAATGGCGCGCTGCGCATCACGATCGTCGAGCGATCCGGGGAAGGTAATGACACCGATCCGGGTCATGCGAGCCTGCTGGTCGAGCTTGTCGCGACCTCACCGATGTACACGACATCCTCAATGACGGTGTTCGCGAGCATGTCCTCTGCAATAGCGCGGACCTCGGCGAGGAGGGCATCGTCGACGGGCCCCTCGACGGTCAGTTCGAAACGCTTGCCAATGCGGACCGCCGTGAACTTGTCTTTGCCGAGACGGGCAAGGGCCCCGACGACGGCCTTGCCTTGAGGGTCGAGTATCTCGGCTTTGGGCATGACCTCGACGACGATGATGGGCACGTCAATAACTCCCGGAGGGTTCGTGGTGGCGGAGAGGCCAGTCTACCGGCCGTCACTACGCTTGACTCATGACAGACATCCCGACCGGATTGCAGGCGCGCACGGTCAAGGTGCTTGTCGCTGGTCAGATTCTCGCCGGGCTCGGACAGGGCGCGACCCTGTCTATTGGGGCGGTGCTCGCTGTCGCCGTCTCTGGTTCCGAAGCGTGGGCGGGCGCGGGCGCAACGCTTACCACGCTCGGCTCGGCGGCCGCGGCTATCCCGCTCGCACGGCTCGCTGTGGCGAAGGGGCGCCGACCGGCCCTTTCCCTCGGTGCGCTCGCCGCCGCCTGTGGGTCGGTCGTGGCAGTGGTGGCGGCGGGCATCCATGTCTTCCCCCTTCTGCTGCTCGGATTCGCACTGCTTGGCGTCGGGTCGGCCGTTGGTCTGCAGGCCCGATTTGCCGCCACGGATATCGCGGAACCCACCCGTCGTGGGCGCGACCTGTCGGTCGTGGTGTGGTCGACGACCATCGGGGCGATCGTCGGACCCAACCTGTTCGGGCCGGGCGAGGTTATTGCAACGACACTCGGACTTCCGGACCTCACCGGATCCTTTGTCATCGCGGTGGCTGCCCAATTGCTCGCGGCCGCAACCTATCTTGTACTGCTCCGGCCGGACCCGCTTGTGCTCGCGCGGTCCCGCCCGGTGGTGCTTTCTCCGGAGGCAGACGCGGGGATCGTTCGCGGTCGCAGCACCCTCGTCTTCGCGATAGTGGCGCTTGCGCTCAGCCACGCGGTGATGGTGTCCGTGATGTCGATGACGCCCGTGCACCTCACCAGTCACGGCGCCTCGCTCGTGATCGTGGGCTTCACGATCAGCCTCCACATCGCGGGAATGTACGCTCTCTCCCCGCTGTTCGGGTGGGCCAGCGACCGGTTCGGTCGCATCCCCACTCTGCTTCTGGGCCAACTGCTCTTCGCCGTGTCGATTGTCATCACCGCTCTCGGCGAGATGGACAATGGCGCGGTCGCCGTCGGCCTGGTATTGCTCGGATTGGGCTGGAGCGCTTCGACGGTGTCCGCGTCCGCTCTCGTCTCCGATCTTGTTTCGGGTGCGCAGCGTGTTCGTATTCAGGGTCGAAGCGACCTCGTCATGAACATCGCGGGAGCAGCTGGTGGCGCACTGGCGGGCCCAGTGCTCGCGCTCGTCGGCTACGCGGGGCTCGCGTGGCTGGTCGGCATTCTCGTGCTCGGGGTTATCGTTGGCGCGCTGGTCGTGACCGGGCGGGTTCGCATCAGTCGAGCCGGATGACGTGATCCGCCTGTGCGGCGGTATCTGCGACTAGGAGCGCGTTGCGCTCGTCCGGTCCGAGTGCCCAGGCGCGCGCGGCATCCGGAGTCTTACCGAACTGCACGTGGCGCGCGATCAGCCGCTGGACGCGCACATCATGGTCGACTTCGACGAGAAAGGTGATGTCGAGCAGGGCTCGCACCTCTGCCCAGTGCAGGAGGTAGTTGCCTTCGACGACCACCGTCCGCAACTCCTGCAGAATCTCGATCTGACCGGGGACGGCCTCCTCGATCCTGCGGTCGAAGCCCGGCGCCAAGACAGATTTGCCGGAGTTATGAACAGCGTGAAGGGTCGCAACGAATCCGTCGACGTCAAAGGTGTCGGGGGCTCCCATGCGTTCTCGCCTGCCGAGTTCCACGAGCCGCGCCTGAGGCAGGTGAAAACCATCCATCGGCAACAACACCGCGGATGGCAGGGCTGCAACCATCGCCTCCGCGACCGTCGACTTGCCCGATCCCGGCGCACCTACGACCCCGACGATCACCCGTTCGTTCGCGGGGATCGCGGCGATGACCTCGTCGATCGAGCGCAGGATCACAGCACACCCGCCGTCACTGCATCGTCGACCGCGAAGCGTGCCCAATCCCGGTAGCCCACCGCGCTCGGGTGGAACAGGTCGCTAGCAAAGAACCCCTCTGCGTACGGTGGCGGCGGAGGTGACATGTGCACCCCGGCCAGGCCGACCGCGATGGTGCGCGCCGCATCTTCGAGACTTCGCGAGTGCAGGTAGAGGTTCCAGCGCAATGGGTTGGGCAGCAGTTCGAATCTGAAGAACGCGGGCAACGACGACACGAGTACGAGCGGGCTCACCGCTCGTAGGCGCGTCAGTATGGTCCGGATGTCGCGGGCGAACGCCCCTCGTGCGCGCAGCCCGAGGGCATCATTCGCCCCGATGCTCAGGAACACGACGTCAACGGATTCCGAGGTGGCGGTGTCGAGGTAGTCAGTGATCAGGTCGCGCGCGGTTGCCCCGTTGCGACCGACTGCCCGCCACGAAACACCGCGACCGGTTCGCCGGGAGAGCTCGCGGGCAAGGTTCCCCGGGAGCGCTTCATCCTGCGTGTCGGCGCCCACTCCCGCCGCGGTCGAATCGCCGATCACGAGGAGCCGCAGGGGGTCGGGGCCGTCGAGTGTTCCCGACCAGGGCTGTGCGGCATCTGGGAGCCTCGGGGTGTCGCGACGCAATCGGCGACCCTGCGCGATGAGGGCCGGGGCGAGCGGGATCATCACCAGTCGGCTCGTCCTTCGTAGTGCGTTCACGCGTTAATCGTAGAAGGCGCTCGCTAGGCTCGTGACCATGGATATCAGCGGGCTCGACAGCTTCCTCGATGAGAGCGATTTCACCGGAGTCGTGCTCGTTAAAGACGGCAACCGGGTGGTGTACGAAGCGGTGCGCGGCCTCGCCTCGCGCCGGTGGGACATTCCGAACACGATGGATACCCGCTTCGACACCGCGTCGATCACGAAGCTCTTCACGAGCGTCGCCGTTCTGCAGCAGGTCGCGAAGGGGAACCTCGATCTGGAGACGTCGATCCACCACTACGTCGAGCTCGAGGACACCACCATCGACCCCGGCGTCACACTGCTGCATCTGCTCACTCACACGAGCGGCATCGCCGACGACGCCGACGAGGAGGCGGGCGAGTCCTATGAGGACCTGTTCATCGAGACCCCCAACTACTCGCTCATCGAGACGAAGGACTACCTTCCCCAATTCGTCACCAAACCCCCGCTTGCGGAGCCAGGTGTTGACTGCCGGTACTGCAACGTCGGCTACATCCTCGCCGGGCTTGCGCTCGAGAAGGTCACGGGGGTTCCGTACCGCCAGTACGTGTTCGACGAGGTGCTTACCAAGGCAGCCATGAACGACTCAGGCTTCTACGACCGCCGCGAGGCCGCGCCGCGCGTTGCCGAAGGCTGGGACAAGGATGCCGCTGGCACGTGGTTCCAGAACATCTACAGTTACCCGCCGATCGGCAGCGCTGACGGTGGCGCCCAGACAACCGCCGATGACCTCGTCCGCTTCCTGCAGGCGGTGCGGAATGGTGAACTGCTCGACCCTGAGTACACCGAGGAGTTCTTCACGCCTCAGGTCGAGCACGACGACGAGACGATGTACGGGTTCGGCCTCGAGTTCGACATGAACGACGACGGCACCGTGCGCTCGTACTACAAGGATGGCGTCAATGTCGGCGCGTCGGGCATCGTCCGGTACTACCTCGACGAGGGCCTCGACGTCGTCGTGCTCTCGAACAATGTCGATGCTGCGTGGCCGGTCGTGCGCGAAATCGACGAGCGTTTGGGCGGCTAGCGCGCCCGCTTCCACCCGGCGCGCTCGAGGAACGCGAGCAGGTTCTCCTTTACCGTGCGACGCTGCGGCATGTGTCCGCGGAGGGCGTTTCGCTTGGCGGCGTTGTAGATTCCGCCCGCGTCGAACCGGCGCGGACCCGTCGGCTGCGCGGGTTTCACTTCTGTGAGACGGAAGGTGTGCGCCGCGCCATCGAGCTCTGCCGTGAGCGAGTACTCGGGATCGGCGGGGTCGGACACGACGATCGTCTCGCCGACGACGGTGTGGCGGTACGCGGCATCCGGGCCGTCGAGGGATGGCACCCGAGCGAGCAGGTCGTTAAGGGGTGTCGTCATGCGCTCAGCCTAGGCGCGAGTAGCAGTCACCTTGAGCAGGTTCGCCCACGGGTCATCGAAGCTCACGGTTTCGCCGTCGTCGCGGGTGGGGATACCGAAGTGCGTGAGCCGCTCTGTGAGTGCGGCGACGTCGTCGCGCGTGGGGACACCAATGTCGATCTGGGCTAGCCCCAACGCGGGAAGGCGCGGCCCGGCGCCGCTACTGTTCCACGTGTTCATCGCCATGTGATGGTGGTAGCCGCCGGCAGAGACGAACACTGCGGAACCGGGAATCTCGATGGTCTTGTCGAAGCCGAGCTTGTCGACATAGAAGTCGGCGGCGGTCTGAACGTCGCCGACCTGAAGGTGTACATGGCCCACGCGGGCTCCTCCGACCACGGGGTCGGTGACGGCCCGTTCGGTCAGGTTCTCCTGAAGGAACGCATTCGGGTCGAGGTACAGGGTCGACATTTCGACGGCGCCGTGCACCCAGCTCCATGCCGTGCGATCCCGATCCCAATACAGCTCGACGCCGTTGCCTTCGGGATCGGTGAAGTAGAACGCCTCGCTGACGAGATGGTCTGAGCTGCCCGTGAAAGTGTTCGGGTACTTTTGCGCGACTGAATAGACGGAGGCCGCGAGCGCTTCTCGGGTGTCGAAGAGGATCGCGGTGTGGAACAACCCGGCGTCACGGGGGCTTGCGTTCTTCAGCTCCGGTGCGTGCGTGAGGATGACCACCGGGGTCGTTCCGCGACCAAGCGTGACAGAGTCGCCGACTTCATCGAGCACCCTGAGGGCCACCGCATCCCGGTAGTAGGCCGTCATCGCCCCCAGATCGCCTACGCGCAGGGTCACAGGCCCCATCGCGGTATCCGCGGCCAGCTTGTCGTCGCTCATGAGTGATTCCTCTGTTCACTATCGACAACGTTATTGTCGTGTCAACAATTCCTGCTCTCGGGCTTAAAGCACCTTCGCGAAGCACAGGGAGTGCGGGGAGTCGACGTAGTAGCCGAAGTTGGGGATGCGTGTGTAGCCCTGCCGATCGTAGAACCGCACAGCGTCGGGTTGCTGGTCGCCGGTCTCGAGCACGAGGCGGGCGTAGCCGTGTTCCCGCCCGAACTGTTCTAGCCGCTGCAGTATTGCCACGGATGCCCCGCCGCCGCGGTGCTCCGGGAGCACGAACATCCTCTTGACCTCGGCCTCGGTGGCATCCCGTTCGCGAAGACCGCCGCAGGCCACGGCGAGGGGACCGTCGTAGGCCACGAAAAACACGGTGATGTCGTCGGCAGTCGGCGCCGGACCGGGCTCCGAGTCGAGGGTGCCGTATCGGTGGGCGACCTCGGCTCGTTGCAACGAACGCAACTCGATCGAGTCAGGATGATTCCACGAAATGGTGCGGACGTCGAGATTCACGCTCCGGTCAGCCTTTCGATGAGGTCACGGTAACGACCAGCGGTCTGCGCCACGATTGTGTCAGGCAATTCGGGAGGAGTACCCGTTCTATCCCAATTCGCGGCGAGCCAATCGCGAACTATCTGCTTGTCGAAGCTCAGCCCGCGGTTCCCCGAGTGGTACTCCGCGGCATCCCAGTACCGACTGCTATCGGAGGTGAGCACTTCGTCGGCAAGAGTGAGTTCACCCGTCGCCGGGTCGGCCCCGAACTCGAACTTCGTGTCCGCGAGGATGACGCCGCGAGCTTCCGCGATTGCGGATGCTGTCGCGAACACGCTCAGCGAGGCGTCGCGCAGGGCGGTGGCCGTCTCGAGTCCTACCAGCTCGGCTGTGCGCTCGAAGGTGATGTTCTCGTCGTGCTCGCCCATGGGCGCTTTCCACGCCGGAGTGTAGATGGGTTCCGGTAACTTGTCGCCATCGCTCAAGCCGGTGGGCAAGGGCACGCCACACACCGTCTGTGACTCGCGGTACTCGGCCCAGCCGCTACCGGTCAGATAACCGCGCACCACACACTCGATGGGGTACATATCCAATGACTTCGCGAGCATGGCGCGGCCCGCGAACTCCGGCGGAATCTCGACATCCTCGGTCAGCGAGTGCGGCACGAGATGATTGGCGACGGTGTCGAGCTGGGCGAACCACCACAGGCTCAGGGTCGTGAGCAGCGCACCTTTGCCCGGAATGCCGGGCGAGAGCACGTGGTCGAACGCGCTGACTCGGTCGCTGGCGACCATGAGTACGATGCCCGGATGCTCGGCCGATGTGTACAGGTCGCGAACCTTGCCCGAGTAGGTGTGCTCCCAGCCGGTCATCCGGCAACCCGAAGGGCGATATCCGTGCGGTAGTGCCCGCCCTCGAGGTGGATGGTGTCGAGTGCGGCATAGGCCTTCGCCCGGGCGGCGGCGAAGTCCGGACCGGTCGCGACGACGCTCAGGACGCGCCCACCGGTGGCGACGAACTCGCCCTCCACGAGGGCAGTCGCGGCGTGATCAATGGTCACGTCAACCACAGCGGCGATGCCGGAGATCGGTCGTCCTGTGATGGGCTCGTCGGGATAACCCTCGCTCGCAAGCACTACCGCCACGGCGACGTCGTCACTGAACTCGGGTCGGGGCAACGATCCGAGTTCGCCCACGGATGCCGCATACAACAGTCCGCTCAGCGGGGTGACGAGTCGCGGCAACACGACCTGGGTCTCTGGGTCGCCGAATCGGGCGTTGAACTCGATGACGCGGATTCCCTTGTCGGTCACGATGAGGCCGCAGTAGAGCAGACCGATGAACGGTGTGTGTTCGCTCGCGAGCTGGCGGATCGTGGGGATAGCGATCGTGTCGATGACCTCGTCGACGAATCCGTCGGGCAGCCACGGGAGGGGCGAGTAGGCGCCCATGCCGCCGGTGTTCGGCCCCTGATCGTTGTCGAGCGCGCGCTTGTAGTCCTGGGCGGGAGAGAGCGGAAGCACGGTGTGCCCGTCGCTGAGCAGGAACAGCGATACCTCTTGGCCGGCGAGAAACTCTTCCACGAGAACCGCGCCGTGGCCGAGCCAAAAGTCGGCATGGGCTACCGCTGCCTCGCGGTCGTCGGTGACGAGAACACCTTTTCCCGCGGCGAGGCCGTCCGCCTTGATGACGTAGGGGGCGCCGTACTCGTCGATCGCCTCGAGTGCCTCCTCGAGGCTGCCAGCACGTCGCGCTCTGCCGGTAGGCACGCCCGCGGCATCCATGATGCGCTTTGCGAAGGTCTTGCTGCCTTCGAGTTGGGCCGCAGCCTTGCCGGGTCCGAAAACCGGGATGCCCCGCTGACGTAGCGCATCAGCGACACCGGCGACGAGCGGCGCCTCCGGACCGATGATGACGAGCTGAATCTCGTTGTCGATTGCGTACTGGCTCACCACATCCGCTCGTGTGGGGTCAAGTGCGACGACAGGAACCGCTGCGGCGATGCCAGCATTGCCGGGGGCCGCCGTAATCTCGTGCTGCTCAGGCTCGCCCAGCAGCGAGGTAATGATGGCGTGCTCGCGCGCACCGGAACCGAGGACGAGAATTCGCACGGGTCAACCCTACCGAGCACGTACCGTAGGAGCATGCCCCCCAAGCGCATCTCCGCCGCCGTCGGCAAGGCCGCGGTGCGCGCGCTGCCCGCGGACCGGGATACCACCGCGACCGCCGTCCGCTGGCTGCTGCAGGTGCTCGCGGAGACGGCCGAAGGCAACACCGTCGAGGTCCGGGTCCCCCCGTTCGGTGCCGTGCAGGCAATCGAAGGCCCCCGCCACACCCGCGGTACGCCACCTAATGTGATCGAGACGGATGCCGCGACCTGGCTGTCCCTCGCAACCGGCGAGCTGCCCTGGGCCGAGGCCGTCGGCGACGGCCGTGTCTCGGCATCCGGTCAGCGCGCCGACCTCACGGCATACCTGCCGCTCCCGTGGGAGACAATGGACTCGTGAGCAAGCAGACCACGAACGAAGTGACGGTACGCCGCGCCCCGAAGTTCCCCGCATTCATGGCCCTAGGGGCGGCCGTTGGCATTCTCGCGACTCTGATTCTCACGTCACTCTTCCCGGTGGACCCGGCGGTCGGGTTCGCTGCGCTGTTCGGCTACTTCGCTCTCTACGGCGTCACTGCAGGGGTAGTTCTCGGTGCTGTGGTCGCGATCATCCTCGACCGCATCTCGGCTCGTCGCGCGAAGACCGTGACCGTCGAGGTGACTACCGAGACCGACTAGCGCCGTCGGGCGTCCCCGGAGCCCCGGCGCGGGTACGTCCGCGGTCGCCGTCGATAACTCAGGCTGAACGGGCCGTTCGACGCGAGTCAAGCGCTTTGGGCGCTGTGGAGCGTCCAGGCCAACCTGAGTTGTCAACACTGGGGTAGGGACACCGGTACCGGTGAATGAGCGTGGTCGAGCGCCCTTCGCGGCGCGACGCTACGACAGCTGGTTACGCTCTACCCAGTCGAGGTACTCGGGGGTCACTGTGCCCGTGACGTAGTCGCCGGTGAAACAGCTCATGTCGAGACCGGTGACATCCGAACCCTCGAGGATCGCTGACTGCATGTCGGCGACCTCCTGGAAGATGAGATAGTCCGCACCCAACTCGGTGGCGATCTCGGGAATCTTGCGGCCGTGCGCGACGAGCTCGTGACGTGAGGGCATATTGATGCCATAGACGTGCGGGAAGCGCACCGGTGGTGCTGCCGACGTGAAGGTGACCTTGTTCGCGCCGGCTTCACGGGCCATCTGCACGATCTCTTTCGAGGTGGTACCACGCACGATCGAGTCGTCGACGATGAGGATGTTCTTGCCCTTGAACTCGCTCGACATGGCGTTGAGCTTCTGTTTGACGCTCTTCTTGCGTTCCGCCTGGCCGGGCATGATGAACGTGCGGCCCACGTAGCGGTTCTTGTAGAAACCTTCGCGGTATTCGACGCCGAGTTTCTGCGCCACCTGCATCGCTGCGGGGCGTGACGAGTCGGGGATCGGCATGACGACGTCGATGTCACCCCGGGGCGTGTATCGGGCGATCGTGTCCGCAAGCCGGTTGCCGAGCCGCAGGCGCGCCTCATAGACCGAGATGCCGTTCATGATCGAGTCGGGGCGAGCCAAGTAGACGTACTCGAACGAGCACGGCAGCAGCACTGGGCTCTTCGCGCACTGGCGGGAGGTCATCTCGCCGTCCGCTGCGATGTAGACGGCTTCGCCCGGCGCGATGTCGCGGACCAGCTCGTAGCCCGCGCTCTCGAGCACGAGCGACTCGGATGCCACGATCCACTCGTCGCCCGTGAATCCGGTCTGCCGACGACCGAGCACGAGCGGCCTGATGCCGAAGGGATCGCGGAACGCGAGCAGACCGTGCCCCGCAATGAGGGCGATCGCGGCGTAGGAGCCCTCAACGCGCTCGTGTAGACGCGAGATGGCTGTGAAGATCTGTTCCGGGTCGAGGTCGGTGCCCGAAATCTGCTCTTGGAGCTCGTTCGCGAGAACGTTGACCAGCAGTTCGGTGTCGCTCGTCGTGTTCAGGTGGCGGCGGTCGATCGTGAACAGCTGCGACGTCAGTTCACGCGTGTTCGTGAGGTTGCCGTTGTGGATCAGGGTGATGCCATACGGCGCGTTCACGTAGAAGGGCTGTGCCTCCTCCTCGTTGGCCGCCGTGCCTTTCGTGGCGTAACGCACGTGACCGAGGCCCATGTTGCCCATCAGGGTACGCATGTCGCGCGTGCGGTATGCCTCGCGCACCTGTCCTTTGGCCTTCTGCATGTGCAGGGTGCTGCCGTCAGCGGTCGCGATACCCGTGGAGTCCTGACCGCGGTGCTGCAGCAGCAGGAGCGCGTCGTAGACCTGTTGGTTGACCGGCTGGGATGAGACGATTCCGACGATGCCGCACATGCGTGGTCGAGGCTCCCGAAGTTTCAGGGGAAATACCCGGCGCGGGTACGGTCCAGTTTCGCACACTGCAGCCCCTCGTGCCGGTCGCCCGTCCCGGTACGCTTGACCCGTGACCGAAGACTCCGCCGCCAGCTATCGCGCCGCGGGAGTCGACACCGCCGCCGGTGACCTCGCCGTCGAACTCATGAAAGCTGCCGTGTCGAACACACACGGCCCCGAGGTGTTTGGTGGGGTCGGCGGATTTGCCGGCCTGTTTGACGTCTCGTTCCTCAAGAACTTCGACCGTCCGCTCCTCGCAACGTCCACGGACGGCGTCGGAACCAAGGTCGCGATCGCCCAGGCGCTCGACAAGCACGACACCATCGGCCAAGACCTTGTCGGGATGGTCGTCGACGACATCGTGGTCGTGGGCGCCAAGCCCCTGCTCATGACGGACTACATCGCCTGCGGCAAGGTGGTTCCGGCGCGGATCGCCGACATCGTTGCAGGGATTGCCCGCGCGTGCTCGGAAACGGGGACGGCCCTCGTCGGGGGCGAAACCGCCGAGCATCCGGGGCTTCTCGGTCCAGACGACTACGACGTCGCTGGTGCGGCGGTAGGCGCTGTCGAGGCGGGGGACCTGCTTGGCGCACATCGAGTGGCCGACGGCGATGTGGTGGTGGCGATGGCGTCATCCGGCGTGCACAGCAACGGATTCTCGCTGGTGCGGCACATTCTCGCGCAGCGCGGGGTGACGTACACCGATCACTCCGACGAACTCGGCGGAGTTGTTGGCGAGATCCTGCTCGAGCCCACCCGTCTCTACACAACGCCGCTGCTCGACCTCCTGCCCCACGGTGGAGTGCACGCGATTAGCCATGTCACGGGCGGCGGTATTGCCGCGAACCTCGCGCGCGTGCTGCCCAAGGGCTCATGGGTCGAACTCGAGCGCACGACGTGGTCGCCGCCGGCGGTCTTCCGGGTGCTCTCGGAGTGGGCAGGTTCCACTCTCGAGAGTGCTGAAGGAACGTGGAACCTCGGTGTCGGCATGATTGCCCTCGTCGCCCCGGATGCCGCGGCAAGAGTCATCGCGTCACTGATTCAGGCGGGCATCCCGTCGTGGGAGGCCGGTCGCGTCGCTGTCGGAGCCAAACCCGACGCTTCGTGGGCGCAGGGCGCCAAGGGCGTCGACGGCGGAGCCGTCAGACTTGTCGGAAGCTACGCGAGCTAGGCGGACTTGCTCTCGTCTTCGTCGTCTTCGTCGTCCGCGTACTGGTCGGCATAGGTGTCGACGTACTCGTCGTCGTCGGTCGCCGGTGCCACAGAAAACTCTGGCCACTTCTCCAGATCTTCGGCGAGGCGAGGGTCGGTTGAGGTGGTGCCCAGCTCTTTTGCGAGCGCACCGTAGTTGGTGTCGGGGCTGAAGTACTTGAGGTCTCGTGCGACCTTGGTGTGCTTTGCCTTTTGACGGCCGCGTCCCATGCGAGACCCCCTCAGATGTCTGTCCCGATGCTCCGGTTGCAGTCAGGGAACGAGCGAACAGGGATTGGTGGAAAACTAGGGTGCAGTTTAGCATGTAGCCCCTGTGCGTCCTTGGTCGTTCTCCACGAGGAGCGCCGCGGCCCGGTAACGTTGTCGGGTGGCAACCGCGAACACCGATACCTCCGTCGTCGTGGTTGGTGCGGGTCAGGCGGGCCTCTCGGTTTCGTACTATCTCAAGCGGCTCGGGCTCGACCCGGGCAACGACTTCGTCGTGCTCGATCGTGGTCCGACAACGGGCGGTGCCTGGCAGTTTCGTTGGGATGCCTTGCGCATCGGATCCGCCCACCGGATCAATGACCTTCCGGGGCTGGACGAACTCGGCCTGAGCTTCGACACCGCCGATCGGCACGCCCCCGCGAAAGAGGTAGTCGCCGACTACTACCGCCTCTACGAAGCCCATTTTGGGCTGCAGGTTGTGCGGCCAGCCGATGTGACCTCGGTCGAGAACTGGGGCGCCGATCTTGTCGTCAACTTCACGCTTGAGGACGACGACAAGGAAGTAACCACTGTCGCGGTCGTGAATGCCACTGGCACGTGGGGGGCTCCCTTCATTCCGTGGTATCCGGGCCTGAAGTCGTTTACCGGTAAACACGTTCACACGAACGACTACGTGAGCGCAGACGAATTCGCCGGGCAGAGCGTGGTCGTCGTGGGCGGCGGAACCTCGGCAATCGGGTTCTTGCTCGAGCTTGAGAACGTTGCCGCGCAGACCACTTGGGTGAGCAGGCGACCGATTGACTTTCTCGAAGACGGCGAACTGAATCTCGAAGCGCGAGTCGAGGCGGTTCGTGCGCAGGACGACGCGGCCCGCGCCGGTCGGGCGTTGCCGAGCATCGTGAGTGGTACGGGGGTTCCGCGCACGAGACGGATTCAGGCGGGCATCGAACGCGGCGTGCTGACTCCCCGTCCGATGTTCGAGTCGATCGAGCCTGACGGAGTCCGCTGGGCCGATGGCGCGTTCCAGCAAGCAGACGCGATCATCTGGTCCACCGGATTCCGGCCGGAACTCAGGCATCTCGCGCCCCTCAAGCTCCGCGAGAAGGAGGGCGGCGTGGTCGTGGCGCAGGGAGCGTCCTGGAAGGACCCTCGCATTTTCTTTGCGGGCTATGGCCCGCAGGCGTCGACGATCGGCGCCAACCGGGCCGGGCGGCTCATCGCGCGTCAGGTGATTGCGACGTTGAGCAAGATCCAGGCCAGTCGCTAACTAGCCGAGGAATCCGTTCAGCAGCAAGAGCTGCAGTGCGGTGAAGAGGGTCGCGAACTTCAGCATCGCCCCGGCGATAAGAACAGCGGTCGCGATGAGGAAGACCAGTTCCGGTCCGAACGCGCGGCCCCCGGCCCTTGCCACCAGCACACGACGGCGGATGAAGTAGCCAACGGGCGGAAGGAGGAGCATCCAGAGCACACTCGGTGCTTCGAATCCCCGCTTGCGCAGAGAACGGCCGTCGAGCTCGGCGAGAATCCACAACGGGATCACCGCGGCGAGGAGGCTACCTGCCCCGACGAGCAGAGTGAGGTCGCTTCCGACCGCGCCGAGCGCGGGGAGTACGAACACCTGAACCCCGGCCACGATCCCGCCCGCGATGTAGGCAGAGAAGGTAAGGAGCCAAATCCAGGGGTTTCCGGTCTTGCTGGCGGGCGCTGCCGTCGAGGCAATGCGAGCGGGCAGGTCGGTGTCCCATCCCCAGTCGGCCGGTTTGATGCGTCGATCGGTGCGGGTCGTCGTGTCTTGGGTCCAGGCCGCGCCGGTCCACCAGCGCCAGGCGACTGCACTGTTTGTGGGGTCCGGGTACCAGCCGGCGATGGTTGCAACGCTCATAGTCACACAGCCTAGAAAGACCTGCGGATGCCGTCTTGCCCCAGTTCGGGTCTCGTGTCGCGGCAGGTCACTGCGGCGGTGCCCGATAATGGCAGGATGACCGACGCACCCGCCCGCCCATCCCACCGTCTCTACGTGGTGACCATCGGGCTCGCCCTGCTCGTCATCGCGGCCGATCAGGGCACCAAGTATTGGGCGGAGAACAACCTCACCGTCGGGCAGCCGGTGCCGGTGATCGGCGATCTGCTGCGGTTCCAGCTCATTTACAATCCTGGCGCGGCATTTTCGATCGGCACCGGGTTCACCTGGATCTTCACGATCGTTGCGGGCCTCGCGGTCATCGCCATCGCGATTTTCGCTTGGCGGGTGACCTCCCGCGCATGGGCAATTGTGCTTGGACTGCTCTTGGGCGGCGCCGCTACCCACTTTGGTGACCGGATGTTCCGCGCCCCGAGTCTGGGGCAGGGGCACGTCGTCGACTTCATCGGCTACGGCAATCTCTTCATCGGTAATGTCGCAGACATCGTGATCGTCGGGTGCGGCGTCGCCGGTGTCATCCTCATGGCGCGCGGCGTGAGATTCCAGCGCGCAGCGGTGGAGCCGGTGGAGCCGGTGGCTCCGGAGGCCTAGCCGCGCTCCTTTACGTCGACCTGAGCCAAACGAGGAGCAACCGTCTCGGCGAACTTCTCCACATAGCCGACCGGGTCTGGGTGCGGAAGTCCGAACTGCATATGCTCGATGTCCTCGGCCGCAAAGCCCTCGGCGAGACGGAGGAATGCGTCGGGGTCGGCGACGGGATTCATGCGGCTGCCCTGCACGGTCTTTTCGATCGAGTCGTAGTCGCGACCGAGCGCGTCGCAGTGATCGCGAAGGACAGCGAGCTTGTGCTGTGCTGTTTGCGGGTCAGGAACGATGAGGTTCGTCGCGTCGGCATATTGGGCGACCATGCGCAATGTCTTGCGCTCGCCGGAGCCACCGATGACGATCGGCGGGTGTGGGCGCTGGATTGAGCGGGGTTGGCTTATGGTCTCGGCGAGCTGGTAGTACTTGCCTTCGTAAGGACCTTCGTCGTCGCTCCACATCTGCAGCGCGATCTGGAGGGCCTCTTCGAGCCGTTCGAAGCGTTCCGAGATAGGTGGATAGGGAACACCGAGCGCGAGATGCTCGCGTTCGTACCATGCAGCGCCAAGTCCGAGAAACGCGCGGCCGCTCGAGAGAATGTCGAGCGTTGTGACGATCTTGGCGAGCAGTGCCGGATGCCGATAGGTGACTCCGGTCACGATCGTGCCGAGTTTCATCCGCTCGGTGACTCCGGCAAGAAAGCCGAGAGTCGTGTAGCCCTCGAGCATCGGATCGTGGGCGGTCTGGAAGTGCTCCATCTGGAAGTAGTGATCCATGACGGAGAACCAGCTCGCACCGGACTGCTCGGCGGCCTGTGCCGAACCGCGAATCAATCCCGAAAGGCTCTCGGGCTCGCCGGGCATCGTGAAGTCGAGAAAGTGGAAACCGAAGCGCATGTTTCCGACGTTACCGCGCAACCACGGCCGCGTAGGCGAGGGCGGCGACACCGATGCCCAGTACGAGGTTGGCGAACACGCTCACAATAGCGATCCGCGACCTCCCGTTGAGGATGAGTTGGATGGTTTCGACGCCGAACGTGCTGAAGGTAGTAAGACCTCCGCAGAATCCGCTGAGAACGATGAGACGGAGGTCGCCGGTCGCGACTCCCAGAAGCACGCCGCCCAACGCGGAGCCGACGATGTTGACGACAACAACGGCGACCACCGGCCGCGCGGCAAAGGCCTTGGTCACGAGGAATCGGATCGCGGCTCCAATAGCCCCCGCGATTACTGCGGCGATGACTGCGGTCATTCGTCGACATCCGGATTCACGGGCACACGTCGACCCAGTGACAGCCCGAGCCACGCGGCCAGCAGCCCGAGTCCGACGGTGAGGACAAGATAGCCGACGGCCGCGCCCCACTCTCCCGCTTCGGAAAGCGAAACCAGCGATACCGCGAAGGCGGAGAACGTCGTGAAGGAGCCGAGCAGCCCGGCACCGAGTCCGGCTTTGAGCCACGACGGCGCGATCTCCCAGAGGCGGGCGACGAGGGCTCCCAGCAGGAACGCCCCGACGACATTCACCGCGAGAGTGGAGAACGGGAAATCCGTATTCCCGTGCGGGATGACCGCATCAATGGTGAGACGCACACCCGTGCCGATGGCGCCGCCCACGAGGACGGCACCGAGTTCACGGCCGAAACTCACTCCGCTGACTTCTTACGAGCAGGGGGCTTCTTCGGCGAAGGAGGAGCCGACACGGTGGCAGTGGACGTTTTGGTGCTCGTCGGCTTGGCACGAACAAACGGGCTGGCGGGCGGCATCGGACGCCGCACAATCGGGCGACGGGGTTCCCCGCGCCGATCTTGACCGGGAAGAGGGCGGGAGCGCCGTCCGTAGATGAGGGTGGATGAGTCGAGCAGCCACGGCACAAGGGCGATGACGACCCCGTGCACGAGAGCGAGCTTGTGACGGATGCGCCGTGCCGTGTGGTTGTGGAGCAGGTTCTCCCACCAGTGGCCGACGATGTAGTGCGGTGTGTACACGGTCACGACCTCGGAGCCGAACTCCTCGCGCCGGTGCTTGATGTATTTGGCGAGGGGAGCGCTGATGTCACGGTAGGGCGATTCCAGCACGTTGAGTGGCACCTGGATGTTCTGCTCCACCCAGTCGTGCTCGAGTTGGGCTGTGGCCTCGTCGTTGATCGAGACGTGCACCGCTTCGATCGAGTTGTGACGTGCGGCGATGGCGTAGTCGAGGGCTTTGAGTACGGGTTTCTGCATCCGGCCCACAAGCACGATTGCGTGGTCGCCCTTTGCGCCGAAGCGGGTGGTCGGGTCGGCCTCGATCTCCCGGTCGACATCCCGGTAGTAGCGATTCACGCCGAGCATGAGAAGGAACAAGATCGGCATCACGATGAACACGATCCAGGCACCGTGGACGAATTTCGTCACGGTGACGATGAGGAGCACGCTCATCGTCATCACTGCGCCGATGGAGTTGATCGTGAGGCTGCGCCAGACGGCACCACGGTCGTCGCACCCGTTGCGAAGCAGTCGAATCCAGTGCCGCACCATTCCGGTCTGGCCGAGAGTGAACGAGACGAAGACGCCGATGATGTAGAGCTGGATCAGCGAGGTGACATCGGCCTGGAATGCTACGAGCAGCACCACCGCTGCGACGGAGAGCGCGAGCACCCCGTTGCTGAAGATGAGCCGGTCGCCACGGGTGGCGAGGGACTTCGGCGCGTAGTGGTCGGATGCGAGCACCGACCCGAGCAAGGGGAATCCATTGAATGCGGTGTTGGCGGCGAGTAGGAGGACCGCCGCCGTCACCACCTGGATGAGGAAGAACGGAATCGTGTTGTTGCCAAAGGTTGCCGATGCCATCTGCGCGATGAGGCTGCGCTGGGGGGTGTCGCCGTCTCCGCAACCCAGCAGGTTCTGGAGATTCGGATCCGTGCAGTCGAGGTAGTGGACTTGGGCGATCAGCGCGACTGCTACAAGGCCCGAAAACAAGACGATGGCTGTCGCACCCATCGCCATCAGGGTCTTCTGGGCATTCTGGATCTTGGGGCGCCGGAAGGCTGGAACACCGTTCGAGATGGCCTCGACACCGGTGAGTGCTGCACAGCCGCTGGCGAAGGCGCGGAGCAGCAGCAAAATGAATGCGGCCTTGGAGATGTCTTCAGACTGCACGATGATCGTCGAGCTCTCGGCCACCGGGGCGTCACCCGAGAAGGTGCGGATGAGGGCAACAGCCACCATCACGGCGATGGAGGCGATGAACAGGTAGGTCGGCAAGGCAAAGGCCTTGCTCGACTCGCGAACCCCGCGGAGGTTGACGGCGGCGAGGAGCACGACGAAAGCGACCGCGATCTCCACGCGGTAGGGGTTGAGGTCAGGAATCGCCGAGATGATGTTGTCGACACCGGATGCGACGGAAACAGCAACCGTCAGGACGTAGTCGACGAGCAGCGCAGATGCGACGACGAGGCCGGCCTTTTCGCCCAGGTTCTTGGAGGCGACCTCGTAGTCTCCGCCTCCGCTCGGGTACGCCTTGATGAGCTGGCGGTACGAGAGCACGACGACTAGCAGGAGCACGACGACAGCAGCGGCGACCCACGGTGCGAAGGAGAGGAATGCCAGACCACCCAGGAGCAGGATCATCAGGAGTTCCTGCGGGGCGTACGCGACGGAGGAGAGCGGATCGCTCGCAAAAATGGGGAGGGCGAGATGCTTGGGCAGCAACTGCCCTTCAAGTTTTTCAGACGGCAGTGGTTCGCCGATCAGCCAGCGCTTAGGCGACCGAGCTTCGTTAGTCACGAGGGGCGAGCCTACTCCTCGCCCGGAACCTGTCAACTCAGCCCCGCCACCTAGAATTCCCCCATGTCTGAAACCCGTCGCCGCCGCCGCTGGCCCTGGATCGTCGGCGGGATTCTCGCGGTCATCCTCGTGCCGGTCGGGATTCTCGTTTTCCCGATTCTCACGCACCAAAATCAGGGCGTCTCACACCAGAGCAACACTGGCGTCGAATGGCCGACGTCCGTGACCGCCAAAGGCGACGACGGCCGTACGCGAGTGCTCTCCGTCGCCTCATCCGAGCCCGGCGGCACCGTAGATACGTCGGCGCTGATGCCAGGGGAACGGCTCGTGGTGACTGGGAGCGGCTACGACGGGTCGCGCGGTATTTACGTCGCAATCTGCGTCATTCCGGATGACCCGGCCACGAAGCCCGGACCGTGCATCGGGGGCGTACCCGACCAAGTTCAAGAGACTGTTGAGGCTGGCGCCGTGCAGTACGCCCCCAGCAACTGGATCAACGACGACTGGGCGTGGAGGTTGTTCGGTGCACGCAGCTACGACAACGTCGCCGAAGGAACCTTTACCGCCTACATCGAGGTCGGAGATCCCCACGACGCCAAGATCGATTGCACGGTTCAGGCGTGCGGGCTTTTCACCCGCAACGACCACACCGCGCTGAGCGACCGGGTTCAGGACTTGTACATTCCGGTCGCCTTCGGTTGATCACGCCTGTCGTTGATCGAGCCGCGGCTCACTTGAGAGCGGCCAACACCGTCGTGCGGAGCTCTTCGAGGCCTGACCGCAGAGCGTCGACCGTCTCTGGGGTGAGCTCGTTTCCCCGTGCGACCGACATGCGCAGCTCTGACCGCAGTTCCGCGCGGAATTCGTTGATGGCGAGTTCCGCTTGGGTGAGCTGACCCCTGCTCTTGAGGTTGTCATCATGAGCGACGTCGAACTTGACCGAGCGTCCCGCTCCGCGGGCATCGGTCCGTGCATCCTGTGCGGCAGAGGCGAGGTCCGCGCGCAAGGTGCGCATGGCATCCGTCACGCTCGAACGCACTTCGTCGGCGAGGCGACGAACCGAATCGGTCACATCGTTCTCGATGTTGTTGAGTTCGGACTCGCGCGCTGCGAGCTCTGAACGCCCGGCGTCCGTGATCATGTACACGGTCTTGCGGCCGTCGTTGACCTTGCTGACCAGCGATTCCTCTTCGAGCTTGGCGAGGCGTGGATAAATCGTCCCGGCGCTCGGCAAGTAGGTACCCCCGAACCTGTCGCTGAGCGCCTGCATGAGCTCGTAGCCGTGCATCCCGCGCTCCGAATCCGCGAGCAAGCTCAGTAGGTAGAGCCTCAGGTGCCCGTGAGCGAAAACCGGCGGGGTCATACCGCGACCTTGTGCAGGACGGAGATATTGCCGGACACCGTGTTCGCGCCGAACTCGAGCCAGACCTGATCGAGCGATCCGTACTTGCCGGTGTAGCCACCACGCACCCCCGTGATTTCGGAGTCGTCGAGCTGGAGTCGCCCCGATACCGTGTTGATCTTGTACTGGGCCGGCACGCCGTTCTCGAGCCGAACCGTCACGTTGCCGGACACGGTGTTCACGCGCACCTGATCCGGCACACCGGTGATGTCGAGGAAGACGTCACCTGTCACAGTGTCGCCCGAGAACTTCATGATCTCGCCACTCGCGGTGATGTCTCCGCTGATCGTGTGGGCGCCGATCTTTCCGTAGTGGTTGCGTACCGATAGTTCGCCGCTCACGCCGTTGAGTTGCAGGTCGCCGTATAGGCCGTCGATCACGACGTCGCCGCTGACTGTCGAGATGGAGGCATCTTCGCTCAGACCGCTGATGAGCGCGCTGGCCGAGACCACACCGAATTTGAGGGCGACTGAGCGCGGGACCGTGATGCTGATGTCGGCACGGGCGCTGCCGCGGAATGACTTGAAGACGTCGACGAAGTTGTCCCAACGCAGTTGGGCGTGGTCGATCTCGAGGGTGTCCCCGTCGAGGCTCACCAAGAGTTCCTTGCCCGTGACCGAGTGCACCTCGACCCGAGCGTCAGGCTCGTCGTGGCCAATCACGTTGACCTGACCGGCGATGAGACCGATCTTGAGTTTGCGAATTTGGTCGATATCGATCGTCTTGGGGCCATCGATAAGCCACTTCTCCTGGGCCACGGTGGCCTCCCTTCTCGCGCTATATCGCGTCTATGGGGAGACACGTTATATCGCGTGTGCGGCGAAGTCAAGCTATATCGCGAGTTGCCAAGGAAGTCCCGTTCATAACTCCGGCAGATCGGTCGGAAGTCGCTCGAATGACTGGGGTGTTCCGGGGTGTTGGGGCGGGAAGGGGAAACCGCCCGGGGCAGATTGCCGGAGTTGTGCACCCGGCCGGCGGGGGTGTTGGGGCGGGGCCCGACCCGCGCGGGCTTGACATTGACGTGACGTCAACGTTTAGCGTGTGAGATCAGGAAGGGAGGCGACATGGACTGGTCTATCCAGGACATCGCGCGGCTCGCGGGTACCACGTCGCGCACACTGCGCCACTACGGAGAGGTCGGACTGCTCGTGCCGAGCAGGATCGGCAGCAACGGCTACCGCTACTACGACGAGCAGGCGCTCGTGCGGTTGCAGCGGGTACTCATGCTGCGCGACCTCGGGCTCGGCATTCCAACGATCGCAGAGGTGCTCGCCGGCCACCGCGACAACGCGGAGGCACTCCTGGCCCACCTTCACTGGCTGCAGCAAGAGAAGGAGAGACTCGACCGGCAGATTGCTTCGGTCGAGACGACGATTCAGAAAATGGAGGGAGGTGAACAACTCATGGCAGAAGAGATGTTGAACGGGTTCGACCACACCGAGTACAAGGCCGAGGTCGAGCAGCGGTGGGGCACGAAGGCCTACGCCGACAGCAACAGCTGGTGGAGCTCGATGTCGAAAGCCGATCAGGTGACGTGGATGCACCGGCAGAAGCAACTCGCGGCCGACTGGCAGGCGGCCGCCGCCGCGGGGGAAGACCCTCGTGGCACGGCGGCCCTGGCGCTTGCGCAGCGCCAAGCGGACTGGCTTGGCAGCATCCCCGGCACCCCGGGGGCCACCGCGGGCAGACCGACGAAGGAGTACTTTGTCGGGCTCGGCGACATGTACGTCGCCGACGAGCGCTTCGCGGCGAACTACGGCGGAGTGAAGGGCGCGACTTTCGTGCGAGATGCGATGCGTGCCTACGCCGAGTCTCACCTGTAGCGGGTGGGAACCCTTCGGTAGCCGTCCAGCCGGACGAGCCGGAGGGTTCCCACAATCGCTGCGCCGGCGACCACAGCGACCAGAAGCGCGAGAATCATGCGGGCGCTCTTTCTGCTTCGACGGGTACTGCCCGTTTCGGTTCCGGCACTCTCAACAGAGGAAGGGTGACATTGACCATCGGCCCGATCAGAAGCGCGAACGCGAGCGTGCCGAGGCCGACGTTGCCGCCGAGAAGCCATCCGATCGCGAGCACTGTGACCTCGATTGACGTGCGCACCGCCCAGATCGGCCACCCCGTGCGGTGGTGGATGCCCGTCATGAGTCCATCACGCGGGCCGGGCCCGAAGCGTGCTCCGATGTAGAGCCCGGTGGCGACGGCGAGCAGGATGAGCCCGCCGGCGAGTAGAAGGATGCGCGCGATGAGGTCGTCCGTGGCAGGCATCATCCACAATCCGACCTCGATGCTCGGCCCGATCAAGAGCACGTTAGCGACGGTGCCGATTCCGGGCTTCTGGCGGATGGGGATCCACAGCAACAGCACGAGCGCTCCGATGACGTTGGTTACGACGGCGTAGTTGATGCCGGTATGAAGCACGACCCCTTGGCTCAATACGTCCCAGGGCGCGATGCCCAACCCGGCGCGGATCATCATCGCAATCGCGAAGCCATAGAAGAACAGGCCGACGAGAAGCTGCGCGATGCGACGCGTGAGGGTCAGTGCTGGGGTCATGGCTCAATCCAATTCCGTAATTGGACTGGGATCAAGATGCCAATTTGGTTAGGGTGGACGCATGAGTTCGCTATCAGCACGCCAATTGGCCACTCTTTTGTTCGGTTGGCGTGACGGTCGAGTGGCCTACAGCGCTCTGGCGGACCGAATCCGGCTCCTCATTCTCGACGGTCGGGTCGGGTCGGGCACACGCCTTCCGGCCGAACGCGAACTCGCGGCGCAGTTGCAGGTGAGCCGCACGACGGTCACGGCGGCATACGCAGAACTGCGTGATGTCGGATTCCTCTCGAGCGTGCGCGGGTCGGGAAGTATGGCCCAGCTTCCGTTCACCGTTCCCGCAGCTTTCCAATCGCAGCCCGGATACCTCGACTTCAGCAAAGCGACGATGCCGGCAATCCCGGGGGTCGTCGCCGCGGCGCAACTCGCGGCGGAGCAGTTGCCCGGATACCTTGGCGAATCAGGGTTTGACCCGGTGGGCATCGCGGTGTTGAGAGAAGCGCTCGCGGATCGATATACCGCTCGGGGGTTACCCACGACACCCGACCAGATCATGGTGACGATCGGTGCACAGCACGCGATCGCCCTCATCGCGCGCACCGTGATGGCGCGCGGTGACCGCGCCCTCATCGAAAATCCGACCTACCCGCACGCGCTCGATGCGCTCAAGGCCGCAGGCGCCCGCATCGCCCCGGTGAGTGTGACCGCGGATGAGGGCTGGGACGAGATCGCACTCGAGCAGGTGATCCAACGCACGAGTCCGTCGTTGGGGTACTTGATGCCGGACAACCACAACCCGACCGGTGTGAGCATGCCTGATGACGTGCGGGAGCGCGTGCTTGCTCTCGCCGCACGGCATGGCACCACCCTCGTCGCGGACGAGACGATGGGCGAGCTCAATCTCGACGGGCGGCCCGCCGGTCTCCCGTTTGCGGCGCACGGTAGCGCGATCCTGATCGGCTCGGTGGGCAAGAGCGTGTGGGGCGGTGTGCGGATCGGGTGGATCCGTGCCGACAGAACGGTCATCCAGCGCCTCATTCGGGCGCGCACGTCCGGCGACCTGGGCACGCCGATCCTCGATCAGCTCCTCGTCACGAACCTGCTCAGGGACTATGACGCGATCCTCGATGCCCGGCGCGCGTACCTCCGCGAGGGCCGGGACCGGCTCGAGCGACTGCTCGCAGCACGGCTGCCGGAGTGGCGAGTGCCGCACGCGCAGGGTGGGCTGACGGCGTGGGTGAATCTGGGGCATCCGGTCAGTTCGCAACTGGCGATCGCCGCGCGCAACGAGGGGCTCGTGATTGCGGCCGGTCCGCGGTTCGGGGTTGATGGCGCGTTCGAGCGATTCTTGAGGATCCCGTTTTCCTACTCTGCAGCGGATACCGAGCGCGGCGTCGACGCTTTGGCCAGAGCCTGGGCATCCGTCGGGCGCCACCCCATGCCCGAGACGAGCATCGATCTCACGACCTCGGTCGTGTAACTAATCCGCCGGGAGTACGCGCCGGTGCAAGGTATCGAGGGATAATTTCCGTAGCACTCCGACGTGCCCAGAATGTCCTCGCTGCCCCTGGCCCAGCACCAGAGAGTAAAAACACGTGCACCTTTTCTCCGTCTTCAGCTTGCGCAACCGCGCGCTCATCGCGCTCGTTACGATCGTCATCGGCATCTTCGGTGGCATCTCCCTCACGACGCTCAAGCAGGAGCTGATTCCGTCACTCAACCTCCCGCAGATCTTCATCATCACGAGCTATCCCGGTGCGTCGCCAGCGGTCGTCGACAAGGATGTCTCGACCCCGATCGAAGCCGCAATTCAGGGAGTCGCAGGGCTCGAGTCGACGACGGCCACGTCGAGCGCCAACATCTCGAGCATCACCGCCGCGTTCTCGTACGGAACCAACATCGCGACCGCCGAGCAGAAGGTCCAGCTCGCGATCAACCGCATTCAGGGCCTGCCGGATAGTGCCGACACGCGGGTTCTCACCTTCAACTTCTCTGATCTGCCGGTCATTCAGATCGCAGTCTCAAGTGATATGTCGGCCAACGACCTCTCGGCCAAGCTCGAAAACTCGACAGTCGTTGAGCTCAAGAAGATCGCCGACGTCAGCGACGCGAGCTTGCTCGGCACGACTGCCCAGCGACTGGTGATCACCCCGGATCCCCAGAAATTGCTCATCAACGGCCTGTCGAACCAGTCGATTCGGGATGCCCTCAAGAACAACGGCGTGCTGCTGCCGGCCGGACAGATAACCGAAGACGGTCAAACCCTCACGGTGCAGGCCGGAACGCGTCTGACCTCATCCGACGAGATCGCGGCGCTGCCCCTGCTGGGCGGCAACTCGAGTTCAGTTGTCACGATCGCGGATGTCGCTACAGTCTCGATCACGAGCGACCCCGTTACGGGTATCTCGCGTGTCAATGGCGAGCCCGCGCTCACCATTGCGATCACAAAGACCCCCGCTGGCAACACGGTCGCTGTGTCGCAGGCGGTTCGCGACCTCATCCCCGAACTCGAGAACGCCCTCGGCGACAATACCAAGTTCACGATCGCATTCGATCAGGCACCATTCATCGAGGAGTCGATCAACAGCCTCGCCACGGAAGGATTGCTCGGCCTCGCCTTTGCGGTGATCGTGATCCTGCTGTTCCTGCTCTCCGTGCGCTCGACGCTCGTGACCGCGATCTCCATTCCCGCTTCGGTGCTCATCACGTTCATCGGCATGCAGGCCGCTGGCTACTCGCTCAACATCATCACGCTCGGCGCGCTGACCATCGCAATCGGGCGAGTGGTCGACGACTCCATCGTGGTCATCGAGAACATCAAGAGACACCTCTCGCTGGGTGAGGAGAAGCTCTCCGCGATCCTCGTTGCGGTGAAGGAAGTTGCGGGCGCTGTCACGGCATCCACCGCTACCACGGTGGCAGTATTCCTGCCCATCGCGCTCGTGGGCGACATCACAGGCGAGCTGTTCAGGCCCTTCGCACTCACGGTCACGATTGCGCTTGCGGCATCCCTCTTCGTGTCTCTCACGATTGTCCCCGTGCTCGCCTATTGGTTCCTCGGAAACAAGGCACCGCGCAAAGCACACGCCCCAGCGGCAAATACCGCCGTCGAAAAGCCGTCTCGCCTGCAACGGGGCTACCTGCCGATCATCAACTGGACCCTCAAGCGTCCGGTTGCCACGATCCTCGTGGCGGTGCTTCTGCTTGGCGCCACTGGTGCGCTCGTGCCCTTCATGAAGACGAACTTCATCGGCGACAGCGGACAGAACACGCTCACGGTGAGCCAGAAGCTTCCGCTCGGGGCGAGCCTCGACGCGCGCGATGAAGCCGCGACCAAGGTCGAGAAGGTGCTTCTCGGCATCGACGGCGTCGAAACGGTTCAGCTCTCCATCGGCTCGAGTGGCAGTTCGCTGCGGGCAGCCTTCACCGGCTCGGGGGCGTCGACGTTCTCGCTCACGACCGATCCCACCGCTGACCAAGTGAAGCTTCAAGCGTCAGTGCGCGCTGCCGTTGAGAAGATCTCCGGTGCTGGTGAGGTCACGCTGCAGGCCGCCGGGGGCGGCTTCGCCTCGTCCACCATTGCGATCAACATCACGGCGACGAGCGAGAAGGAACTCCAGGACGCCTCCGACAAGATTCTCGCGGCCGTCAAGAAGCTCGACGTGGTGGCAGAGGCGACGAGCAACCTCTCCGCCGATCAGCCCTTCATCGCCATCAACGTCGACCGTGACAAGGCGGCTGCGGCGGGCTTGAGTGAGATCGCCGTGGGCGGCATCGTCACCGCAGCGATGAACCCCAGTGCGGTCGGATCCGTCGTCATTGATGAGAAGACCCTGTCGATCTACATTCTCAATGACAGCGCACCGGTGACGATTCAGGAGCTCAAGGACTTCTCGATTCCCACCGCTACCGGGCTGCAGCCGCTGTCGAACATCGCCACCGTCGAACAGACGAATGGACCGGCGTCGATCACGACAATCAAGGGCGTTCGGTCGGCAACGGTATCGGTCACACCCAGCAGCGACAACGTGGGTACCGCCTCGCTCCAGGTGCAGAACGCTGTTGACAAGGCCAATCTGCCGGCCGGGGCATCCGCCACTCTCGGTGGGGTCACCGCGCAGCAGAGCGACGCGTTCAGCCAGCTCGGACTCGCGCTTCTGGTCGCCATTCTCATCGTGTACGTCGTCATGGTCGCAACGTTCAAGAGCCTGCGGCAGCCACTGCTGCTGCTGATCTCCGTTCCCTTCGCGGCCACGGGAGCCATTGCGCTCCAGGTGATCTCGGGCATCCCGCTCGGTGTGGCCTCGCTCATCGGCGTGCTGATGCTCATCGGGATCGTGGTGACCAACGCCATCGTGCTCGTCGACCTGATCAACCAATATCGTGCCAAGGGTGTCGGGGTCCGCGAAGCGATCATCGACGGAGCCTCTCGACGATTGCGGCCCATTCTGATGACCGCGACCGCGACGATTTTCGCGCTGCTGCCGCTCGGCATCGGGCTCACGGGCAACGGTGGCTTCATCTCGCAACCGCTCGCGATCATCGTTATCGGTGGCCTCGTGTCGTCGACGTTGCTCACGCTCGTCGTGCTGCCGAGCCTCTACTACCTCGTCGAGGGTTCTCGCGAGCGCCGCGCGGGTCTCGGGCTCTCGCCCCTGCCCGTGTGGCAGAACGCTATTGCGATAGTGACAACCCTCGTGGGTGGTGTGCTTTTGGCGGCCGGCGTAGCGCTCGTTCGCTCCCCCGACGGCTCGGCGTTCGGACAAGACGTGAGCGTTCTCGACGGAACGCCCTTCACCGACTTCGGCGGAGCAGGAACCGTCTCGATCGTGGTGGGTGCAGTCCTGCTTGCTGTCACCGCGGCAATTATCGTGATTCGAGTGCGGGCCGACCGTCTCGCGTTGCGTGCTGTTCGCGCCTAGAGGGGGAGCTCCATGCAGAGACTTGATTCGGAGTCGATGTACGGGCCGAAGCGAGGAATCAGCCGGTAGCCGCGTTTCTCGTACAGCGCGAGCGCCGCGTCTGATCGATTGCCGGTTTCGAGTCGGATGACGCGGGCGCCCGCGCCCCGGGCGTGCTCCTCGAGAGCGTCCAGCACGCCGCCGGCAACACCTCGGCCCCGAGCGAGGTCTGACACGAACAGCCGTTTGAGCTCTGCGGACTCCCCGTCGAGCACGAGTGCGGCCATACCGACTGCGGTCGTGTCCATGCGCCCGACAAAGACCGTCACTCCCGGTTCCTCGAGTTCCTCGGGGGTGAGGAAGAAGTTCTCGTCGGCGGGATACAGCGCGGCGGAGAACATCTCGCCCGCACGGAGGAGTTCGGCGACCCCAGGTGCGCGCGGGGATTCGATGGTGATGGCGAGCCGTGTCATCCGGTCAACCTAGTGCTTTCTTCGTCTATGGAGTAACGTTGACAAGTCGGCTCAAGACAGCGGAAGAGTTTCCGCATGGGTTTGTAAGTCTTGCGGGCCGGATTACCAGCGCAAATGTCTGTGTAGAAAAGCACAGCCAGTTGGTGACATCACACGAATGTATGTGACGGCCTCGGTCAAAGACTGCCCGGGTTCAGTAGTGCGTGGCTGTGTTTATGGAGCACAGTCGGCGTTCTACCTTCATGCGAACTGTGTGCATTTCGAATACACAGAACCCGGAAAGAACTATGCCTAACTTCAGCAAGCCCTCCACCGGAGGCAAGAAGCCCTACAAGTCCGCAGGCGCCCCTAAAGGCGCGCAGCGTGAGGGTCACCGCGGGTTCCGTGCCGACGCCGCTGCCGCACCCAAGAAGCGTTGGACGCAGGATGACCGTGCCGCACGCACCGGCGACCGCCCGACTGGCTCGGCTCGCCCGGCCCGCGAGGACCGCCGTCCCGACTGGAGCCCTCGCGATTCCAAGCCCGCACAGCGCCCCGCATATGGCGACCGCACCGAGCGTCCCGCGTACGGCGACCGCAAGCCGGCCCGCCCGAGCTACGGCGACCGTCCGGAGCGCACCGAGCGTCCTTCGTACAACAACGATCGGCCCGCCCGCCCCGCGTACGGCGACCGGACCGAGCGTCCCGCCCGGTCCGAGCGTCCCGCGTACAACGATCGCGCTCCGCGTGCGGACCGCCCGAGCTATGACCGCCCGGCGCGCGCCGAGCGTCCCGCGTACAACGATCGCGCCCCGCGCACGGACCGCCCGAGCTATGACCGCCCGGCGCGTACCGAGCGTCCCGCGTACAACAATGATCGTCCGGCTCGCAGCTACGACCGCCCCGAGCGCACAGAGCGCCCGAGCTACGATCGCGCCGACCGTCCGGCCCGTTCCTATGACCGCCCAGAGCGCACGGAGCGCCCGGAGCGCCCGCGTTACGAGCGTGATGACCGCCCGGCTCGCAGCTACGACCGTCCGGACCGCGCCCCGCGTTCGTACGACCGTGACGACCGTCCGGCCAAGCGCGAGAGCGACTTCTACACGGCGCGTGCCACGAGTGGCCCCGTCGAAGACGTCGTGCTCGAGCGTCTCGAGGCTGCCGTCATCACGGCGAGCGACGTCGAAGGTGTGACCTTCGGTGACCTCGGACTCGGCAACAACATCGTGCGCCAGCTCGCGAGCATGGGTGCCGAGGCTCCCTTCGCGATCCAGGCCGCGACTATCCCGGATGTGCTCGCAGGCAAGGATGTCCTCGGACGCGGAAAGACCGGCTCGGGCAAGACCATCGCCTTCGGTGCACCGCTCGTTGAGCGCCTCATGGAGAACAACGGCGGCAAGGATCGCCAGATGGGCCGCAAGCCGCGCGCCCTCATCCTCGCCCCTACCCGCGAACTCGCGCAGCAGATCGACCGCACCGTGCAGCCCATCGCACGTTCCGTGGGCCTGTTCACCACGACCATCGTTGGTGGCGTTCCCCAGTACAAGCAGGTTTCGGCACTCCAGCGCGGCGTCGACATCGTCATCGCGACCCCGGGTCGCGTCGAGGACCTCATCGAACAGGGTCGCCTCGACCTTTCCAACGTCTTCGTGACGGTGCTCGATGAGGCCGACCACATGTGCGACCTCGGATTCCTCGAGCCCGTGCAGCGCATCCTGCAGGAGACCAAGGAGGGTGGCCAGAAGCTGCTCTTCTCGGCAACCCTCGACAAGGGTGTTGCAACCCTCGTCAAGCAGTTCCTCGTGGAGCCTGCAGTTCACGAGGTCGCCGGTGAAGACCAGGCCTCGTCGACCATCGACCACCGGGTGCTCCTGATCGAGCAGCGCGACAAGCGCGCGATCATCGAGCAGCTCGCCGCGGGCGACGGCAAGACGCTCATCTTCACCCGCACCCGTGCGTTTGCAGAAGAGATGAGCGACTACCTCGAGGACGCGGGCATCCCTGCGACCAGCCTGCACGGCGACCTCAACCAGTCCCGCCGCACGCGCAACCTCCAGCTGCTCACGAGCGGCCGGGTCAACGTGCTGGTAGCGACGGATGTCGCGGCACGCGGCATCCACGTCGATGACATCTCGCTCGTCATTCAGGCGGATGCACCCGAGGAGTACAAGACCTACCTGCACCGCTCGGGCCGTACGGGCCGCGCTGGCAAGCAGGGCACGGTCGTTACCCTCATCAACCGCAACCGCCGTCGCAAGATGGACGAGCTGCTGGGCCGCGCCGAGATCGACGCCACGAGCGAGTACGCAGCTCCGGGCGACGCCCTTCTCGCGGAGCTCGCCGCGCTGTAGTACTACGCCGCAAGGCAACCGAAGGCGCTCACTTCCGAGAGGGAGTGCGCGCCTTCGTCGTCCCGCGCCGTCCCCGACCCCGCGTCACTCCCGGGGTCCGCGCCGTCCCCGACCCCGCGCCGTCCCCGACCCCGACGTGGGCGTTGCGGAGGACGGCACGCCGCCACTCCGGTGCCAGCGCGGCCGCGAGCGGCGTGTGATCCTCCGCACGGGTTTGGGAGGGCGCAGCGGCATGTGGCTGGGTGAGAGAGAATTGCGCGATATGAGAAGAGCCCTCCTCACCGCCGCGCTCGCCGCCTACGCCGGTTTCGTGCTCTTCGTCACCCTGACGCCACGGATGCCCGGCACGGGCTCGATCGCACTGCTGGTCAATGCCGCGCTGGCGGAACTGCATGCCCGTGGTCTGTTCGCCGGCGTCGGGTACGACACGGTGGAGTTCGCCGCCAACATCGGGATGTTCGTCCCGCTGGGCGTGCTCACCGCGCTCGTCTTGCCGAGGCGCGCGTGGTGGGTGCTCCTGCTCGCCGGCACCGCCTTCTCGGGATTTATCGAGCTCTACCAGTCACTGCTCCTGCCCGGCCGGGTCGGTGAGTGGCGCGACGTGCTGTCGAACAGCCTCGGGTTTCTCGTAGGAGCGGGAGTCACCTGGGTGGCCGCCCGGTCCCGAAGGTGAGAGCCACGACTGACTCGGGCGACGCCCACTAGGCAAGGGCAAGCATTGCCCCCGCGCTGATCGCAAGCACGAGGCCGACGTACTGCACGGGTGCGATGCGCTCCTTGAGCACGATCGCGGCGAGGAGAATCGTTCCAGCCGGGTAAAGCGCGGTGAGCACGGCAATCACGGAGAGTTCACCGAGGCGCACTCCGAGTAGCAACCCCATGTTGGCGACGACGTCGATAATGCCGCCCACGACCGCGATCCAGATGCCCGCCCGCACCTCCCCGAGCACGGACGTGATTCCCCGGCGACGGGCCACGAGCACGAGCACAAGCACAACGGCGAACATGATCGCGGCGTTCACCGCTCGGTTGAGGACCAGCGGGACGAGCCCGGAGTCATCCGGGGCCAGATCGATGAGGATGAGGAAGATCCCGATCGCGATACCTGAGCCGAAGGCCATGAGTACGCCTGTGAGTGAGGGGCGCACAGCACCTCGTTCCGGAACGAAACCGACCAGAATGATGGCGACGAGCGCGAGCGCGATGGCCACGTACCCGATCGGCCCGAGGCGTTCTCCACCGATGAGCCCCACGGTGAGCGGCACCACGGCCGATACGACTGCGGTGAGGGGCGACAGGATGCTCATGGGACCGATCGCGAGGCAGGCGTACAGCAGTCCGATAGCAACGGCACCGCTCACCCCCGATGCGGCACCGAGCAGCACCGCCTGTGGTGACCAGATTCCTCCCACGAACACGAGGGCGATGAGCAGCACGAACAGTCCCGTGATGGCCACGACTGCCGTCACGAACACGGGGTTCATCCGCTTTGCGGCGAGGCCCCCGAGAAAGTCAGCCGAGCCGAAGATGAGCGCGCTCGAGATGCCGAGGATGACCGTGACCATGGGTCAACGCTATCCGCCACCGAGCGCTCCCCCGACGTGGTGCAGCGCAATGGGGTCAGGGGCGGAACGTAGAATCGGCGCATGACCGCCGCCCTCTCTGTTCTCGAGAAGACGTTCGGGTATTCGGCCTTCCGCGGCCAGCAGGCCGACATCATCCAGACCGTCATCGGCGGTGGTGACGCGCTCGTTCTCATGCCCACCGGTGGCGGCAAGTCGCTGTGCTACCAGATCCCGTCGCTCGTGCGCGAGGGTACGGGGGTGGTGATCTCGCCGCTCATCGCCCTCATGCAAGACCAGGTGGATGCACTCTCCGCGGTCGGGGCACGCGCCGCCTTCCTCAACTCGACCCAGAACGCGGAGGAGCGCAGGCAGGTCGAGGCAGCCTTTCTCGCCGGAGAACTCGACCTGCTCTACCTCGCGCCCGAACGCCTGCGGGTGTCGTCGACCACCGACCTGCTCGACCGCGGAACCATTGCGCTCTTTGCCATTGACGAGGCGCACTGTGTGTCGCAGTGGGGCCACGATTTCCGCCCGGACTACCTCCAGTTGTCGGTGTTGCACGAGCGGTGGCCGAGCGTGCCGCGCATCGCGCTCACGGCAACGGCAACTGAGCAGACCCGGCGCGAGATTGCTCAGCGTCTCGACCTCACCGACGCGAGCCAATTTGTGTCGAGCTTCGACCGGCCCAATATCCAGTACCGCATCGAGTCGAAAGCCCAGCCGCTACAGCAGCTACTGTCGCTCATTCGCGGGGAGCATTCGGGCGAAGCGGGAATCGTGTACTGCCTGTCGCGGGCGTCTGTGGAGAAGACCGCGGAGTTCCTGATGGAGAACGGCATCACCGCGCTGCCCTATCACGCGGGGCTGGATACGGCTGTGCGGTCGTCGAACCAGAGCCGGTTCCTACGCGAAGACGGCATGGTGATGGTCGCGACCATCGCGTTCGGTATGGGCATCGACAAGCCCGACGTCCGCTTCGTCGCGCACCTCGACCTGCCCAAGAGCGTCGAGGGCTACTACCAGGAGACCGGGCGCGCTGGCCGCGACGGGCTCCCGTCCACGGCATGGCTCGCGTACGGGCTCCAAGACGTGGTGCAGCAGAGACGGATGATCGATCAGTCAGAAGGCGACCTCGCCCATCGCCGCCGCATGGGTGCACACCTCGATGCGATGCTCGCGCTCTGCGAGACCGTCGAGTGCCGTCGAGTTCAGCTGCTCGGCTACTTCGGCCAGGTCTCCGAAGCGTGCGGCAACTGTGACACCTGTCTCAGCCCGCCTGAGACCTGGGACGGCACGGTCCCCGCGCAGAAGCTGCTCTCCACGATCGTGCGGCTCCAGCGGGAACGTAACCAGCGGTACGGGGCTGGCCACTTGATCGACATCCTGCTGGCCAAACAGACTCCGCGCGTGACGCAGTACGGGCACGACTCGCTCTCCACTTGGGGTATCGGTCAGGACATCTCCGAACAGGAGTGGCGTGGCGTCGTCCGCCAGCTGCTCGCCCAAGGGCTGCTCGCCGTCGAGGGCGAGTACGGCATCCTTGCGATCACGGATGCCTCATCCACTGTGCTCTCGGGATCACGCAAGGTCATGCTCCGGCGTGAGGCGCCCAAGCGCTCGAAGGCAGCAAAGAAGGCGGTCGCGGCGCAACTGCCCGAAGTTGCCCTCCCGCTATTCGAGGCGCTGAGAGCGTGGCGGTCGGCGGAAGCCCTAGCGCAGGGCGTACCGGCCTACATCGTCTTCGGAGACGCGACCCTCCGCGGCATCGCCGTAACCAAACCGGCCTCGCTCGACGAGCTCGGCACCATCACGGGTGTTGGCGAGAAAAAGCTCGAGCAATACGGGGATGCTCTGCTCGGGGTTGTGGCGGCGGCCTAGGCCTCGGGCGCGCTCGCCGCTTCCTGTTCCGCGACCTTCTTGTGGACCTCGTCCATGTCGAGTCCACGAACGGCGGTGATGAGCTCGTCGAGCGCGGGTGCCGGAAGGGCACCGGCCTGCGAGAACACGAGTACGCCATCACGGAACGCCATGAGGGTCGGGATCGAGACGATGCCCGCTGCTCCCGCCAGTTCACGTTCCGCTTCGGTGTCGACTTTGCCGAACGTGACATCCGGGTTGGACTCCGAGGCGGCTTCGAAGATGGGGCCGAATTGGCGGCAGGGGCCGCACCATTCCGCCCAGAAGTCGACGAGCGTGATGCCCGGGGTCGTGATGGTGTCGCCGAACGCTTCGGCGGTGAGTGCAACGGTAGCCATGCTTCAAGCCTAAACCGACAAGTCAACGCCTGCTCGTTTGTGCAATATCGCCAATGACCGCGGCGGGTGCATCCTTCCCGTTGCACCCTCCCTACGGAGGGTTTCGCCACCCGGAAGCTCGGACGTACCGTGACATCATGAGCCAGACGGTTGATCGCACCACAAAAACACCTGCCACCCAGCCCGCAGCGCCCGTCGTCGACGTGGCGGCACTGGGCGAACAGCTGATGGGCCAGTGGAAGGACATTCGCCGTACTGCGCGCGCACTCGCCGCGAGGCCGGAGATCATGCGCATCGAGGGGCTTTCACTCGACGAGCACCGCAAGCGGGTCATGGAACAGTTGCACATCCTCGTCGCCGAGGGCGCCGTGCAGCGCGCGTTCCCCAAGTCTGTGGGTGGAGAAGAAAACGCTGGTGGCAACATCGCGGGGTTCGAGGAGCTCGTGCTCGCTGATCCGTCGTTGCAGATCAAGTCGGGGGTGCAGTGGGGCCTCTTCGGCGCCGCGGTCATGCATCTGGGTACCGAGCGTCATCACAAGGAGTGGTTGCCGGGCATCCTGAGTCTGGAGATTCCTGGCGCTTTCGCGATGACCGAGACCGGTCACGGTTCGGACGTGTCCGCGATCGGAACCACCGCGACCTACAACCCGGACACGCAAGAGTTCGTCTTGAGCACACCATTCCGCGCCGCGTGGAAGGACTACCTCGGCAATGCGGCTGTGGACGGTCGTGCCGCTGTCGTGTTCGCGCAGCTCATCACGAAGGGCGTCAACCACGGCGTACACGCGTTCTATGTGCCGATCCGCGACGACAACGGCTTCCTTACCGGCATCGGCGGTGAGGATGACGGGCTCAAGGGTGGTCTCAACGGGATCGACAACGGGCGCTTGCACTTCACCGACGTGCGCGTACCCCGCCTCAACCTGCTCAATCGCTACGGCGACGTCGCGGAGGATGGCACGTACAGCTCCCCGATCGCCAGCCCCGGCCGTCGGTTCTTCACCATGCTGGGCACTCTCGTGCAGGGCCGCGTGTCGTTGGACGGTGCAGCGACGGTGGTCAGCAAGCTCGCGCTGACGATCGCCATCTCCTATGGTTCGCAGCGGCGCCAGTTCACTGCGGCGAGCGACACCGAGGAAGAGGTCATCCTCGACTACCAACGCCACCAGCGCCGGCTCTTGCCACGTCTTGCCACCACGTACGCGATGTCGTTCGCGCACGAGGTCTTCCTCACGAAGTTCGACGACGTCTTCAGTGGCGCGCACGACACGGATGCCGACCGCCAGGACCTCGAAACCCTCGCGGCGGCTCTCAAGCCGCTCAGCACGTGGGCAGCACTCGACATCCTGCAGGAGGCGCGCGAAGCCTGCGGTGGATCCGGATTCCTCGCCGAGAACCGCCTCACGTCGCTGCGCGCCGACATGGACATCTACGCCACGTTCGAGGGCGACAACAATGTGCTGCTCCAGCTCGTGGCCAAGCGGTTGCTCACCGATTACAGCCGCAAGTTCGCTCACGCGGACGCCGGCGCCATGGCGCAGTACGTTGCCGACCAGGTGAATGAAGCAGCGATCAACCGCACCGGACTGCGTCGGCTCGCCCAAAGCGTCGTCGACTTCGGCTCAACCGCACGCTCGGTGGGCTACGTGCGGGACACCGATTCACAGCGACAACTCCTCACCGACCGCGTGCAGACGATGGTTGCGGAGATCGCCGGGCGCCTCAAGAACGCCAACAAGTTGCCCAAGATGGAGGCCGCCCAGCTGTTCAACAGCAACCAGAACGCCCTCATCGAAGCAGCGCGCGCTCACGGCGAACTGCTGCAGTGGGAGGCCTTCACCGACGGAGTCGAAGCGATTGACGACGAGGGCACTCGCCAGGTGCTCACGTGGTTGCGCGACCTCTTCGGCCTCGGCCTCATCGAGAAGAACGCGGCGTGGTACCTGATCCACGGGCGCATCTCCACCCAGCGCGCTCAGGCGATCACCGCCTACATCGACGACCGTCTCCTCCCCCGCCTGCGAGAGCACGCGCTGCCGCTCGTCGCGGCGTTCGAGTTCACCCCAGAGCACATCGGTGCCCCGATCGCGCTCGGCAGGGAAAAGGAACGCCAGGATGAGGCAATGCTCTACTACCGCGGCCTGCGGGAGTCGGGCACGGCGCCCGAGCTGGAGAAGAAGCCTGAGGAAAAGAAGCCAGACGAGAGGCCCGACGAGCACGCGAAAGCTGTAGCCCCGTAGGCTTTACCGAGTGATCAAGTTTCTCGCTCGTGCCTTTCTGGCACCCGTGGCGAGGTTGGTGTTCCGTCCGAAGGTGATCGGCAAGCGGAATGTTCCCCGCGCTGGTGCCGTGCTCATCGCAAGCAATCATCTTTCGTTTATCGACTCCGTGGTCATCACACTCGTGGCTCCTCGGTCGGTGTCGTTCCTCGCGAAATCCGAATACTTCACGGGGAAAGGCTTCAAAGGTCTCGTTTCGCGACTGTTCTTCATGGGTATCGGAGCAATTCCCGTCGAGCGTTCAGCAGGTCAGGCGGCGCAGGATGCCCTCGACAGCGGTCTCGCGGTGCTCAAGCGCGGCGACGCCTTCGCGGTCTACCCCGAGGGCACCCGCTCGCGGGATGGTCGGCTCTACCGTGGCCGCACGGGAGTCGCTTGGCTGGCGCTCACGTCGGGTGCGACGGTCATCCCGGTGGCTCTTACGGGCACCCAAAACATCCAACCTCCCGGATCGAAGCGGCTGCACCTCGCCCGGGTGACCGTCGAGTTCGGCGCTCCCGTGACGGTAGCTGGTGCCGCAACGTCGGGCAAGGATCGGCGCAACGTCACCGACGACATCATGGAGGCCATCCAGCGGATGAGCGGCCAAGAGTTCGCCGAAGAGTACAACGAGCCGCCCGCAGCAACGCCCGCCGAGCGCGCTCGGCGGGTCTTCCGTCAACGCCTCCGTCGCGTATTCCGCCGCGACGGTCGACACTAGTCGCGCGTCAGGCCTCGTCGACCTCTTCCCGGCGGCCTGAGCCGCTCAGTCGGAGGGTTGCGAGGAAGCCGAGGCCGAGGAATCCGGCCGCCGAGAGCGCTGAGTACCGGGTCGCGTCGCTGAATGCTGCGCGTGCGTCGTCTGCCACCGCCGGAGATTTCGCGTCGAGTGATGGGATGGCGGTTCCCGCCGAGCCGACGACGGCGTCGACGATCTGCTGCTGAACCGCGGCAGGGAGTTGTCCCTGATCGTCGAGGCGGGCGGTGAGCCCCGAGCCCAACGATGTGAAGAGTATGGTGCCGAGGATCGCGATACCGAGTGCGGAGCCGACTTGGCGAGAGGTGCTCTGCGTTCCGGAGCCTTGGCCGCTCTGGTCGAGGGGGACGTCCTTGAGGATGACCCCGGTGAGCTGGGCAGTTGCGGAACCGACCCCGAACCCATAAACGAACAGGCCAGGGACGATGTTCCACCACTCCGCTGTCGGGCTGATGGAGAATGCGACCATCAGGAGGCCGACGATCTCCGCAAGGATGCCCACCCGAACGATCAATACGGGGGCGATTCGGTTGCCGAAGGCCCCCGCGAATCCGCTGGCCACGAACGAGCCGACGGCGAGCGCGACGATTACGAGTCCGGTCTGCAGGGCGTCGTAGCCGAGGACGTTCTGCAACCAGAGCGGCAGGGAGAGGATGATGCCGAACTCGCCGAGAGACACCACAAGGGCCGCGATGTTTCCGTTGCGGAACGACGGGATTCGGAACAGTCCAAACGCGAGCATTGTCGACTCGCCCCGACGCTGTCGCCGGAGGCCCCACGCGATGAACCCGGCGAGCGCGACTGCGGAGATGAGGAACGCGACCGGGATGGGGGAGATGTCCCAGGTCCAGAAGCTCGGCGGGTTGTCGCTGAAGAACCAACCGTAGGTTCGGCCTTCGATGAGCCCGAAGACGAGCGAGGAGAACAGTACGACCGACAGCACTGCGCCGATGATGTCGATGCGCCGGGGGATGCCCTGCTCGCGTGACTCGACCACGAACAGCAGCAGACCGATCACGATGATCACTCCGAGCGGGACGTTGATCCCGAACGCCCAGCGCCACGAGAAGTAGGTGGTCAGCCAGCCGCCGAGCAAGGGCCCCACGGCGGCCATGCCACCGATTGTCGATCCCCAGACGGCGAACGCGATTGCACGCTCACGGCCGCGGAATGTCGAGTTGATGATCGAGAGCGAGGCGGGCAGCATGAGCGCGCCACCCACCCCCTGCAACGTGCGGGCGGCGATCAGCAGGGTGCCATCTGCCGCGAGGGAGGCGAAAATCGACGCGACGGCGAAGAGAACGACACCGATCAAGAGCAGTCGACGTCGACCGTAACGGTCGGCGAGGGTGCCGAACACGAGCAACAGGGCCGCGAAGACGAGCGTATAAGTCTCCTGAACCCACTGCACCTCGGTGGAGGAGATGCCGAGTTCATCGACTATCGACGGGATCGCGACGTTGACGATCGTGGAATCCACGATGATCAGTGCGACGGCGATGCTGATGAATACGAGACCGACCCACCGGGTCTTAAGGGATGCCACCCGCCGAACTTATACCCTCAGCGAGCGCACCCGCGCCACCGCGGTGGCGACAAGCACCACCACGGCGGCAGTGATTGCGGCTATCCCCGCAGGCACGGATACCAGCTCGCCCGCGAGCCGTCCCGCTGCCACCCACGCGAGACCCCAGCTCAGCGAGAGGGCGGGGGCGATTCGTCCGCGCCCCGCGATCGCCAGAAGCACACCGATGATGCCCGCGACCGCGATGACGGCAACCGCCCATCCGTCGCTGCTCAGCCCGAATCCCCTGAAACCGAGCGCGACGAGCAGCGCGGTCGCATTGGCGGCGGTCGCGATGGTGACCCAGCCGAGGTAGAGGCCGATTGTTGCATCCGTAATGATCGCGTCGATGGTGCCGGAAGGTGTGGTCTTGATGCAGATGACAAAGGCGCGAGCAAGGACGACGACGAGGGCGGCAATGATGGGCAGGCTGAGGACGAGCAGGTTGAACTGCACGCTCAGAATCCACGCAGCGTTGAGCAGGAGCGAGGTGGCGACCCAGTAGCCCAGACGACGATGGCGTTCGGCCGCCGACTGCTTCGGAAGTATTTGCCAGATCGCATAGGCGATAAGCCCAAGGTAGATAACGCTCCAAATCGAGAACGCTGGCACGTCGGGGGCAATGGGGGTCGATGTTGCGCTGAGGGCACCACCCGAGGCTTCCTGGATCGGCGTTCCGCCCGCAGCGCCCGATCCGACGAACGAACCGATGATGGCGATGACGGCGCTCGCCGCCACGACGATCTGGCGGGTGAGGTCTCGGGATTCGCGCATGCGTCAAACCTAGTTCGGCGGGTCGGGGCAAGCCATCTTCTCGGTGACGCTCGCAGTAAGTTTGACCCATGACGTTCGATGACAATGCGAAGATCGACCCGAGCCGGGTCAGCCGACGGGGGCGCAACACCGGCATCGCTGCGGGTGGCGGCGGCCTGCTCGTGATCGGGCTCTTTATCGCTTCCCAATTGTTCGGCGTCGACCTGACCGGGCTTGCGGGCCTTGCCGGCGGATCCACCGGTAGCGACACCGGTCAGGACCAACAACTCACCCAGTGTCAGACGGGCGCGGCCGCGAACGCGAGCGTCGATTGCCTCATGGCGGGCGCCGCAGACTCCCTCGACACCTACTGGGGTGCCGAGCTACCGCGGCTCGGCGCGGATTACCGCTCGACGAACATCGTGCTGTTCACCGATTCCACCGACACCGGATGCGGCGGCGCATCCAGTTCGACAGGTCCGTTCTACTGCCCACCGGACGAGACCATCTACATCGACACCGCGTTCTTCGACGAACTGACCACGCGGTTCGGAGCGACCGGCGGCCCACTCGCTGAGATGTACGTCGTCGCGCACGAGTGGGGCCACCACATCCAGAACATCACCGGCATCATGAACGGTCTCGATCTGCAGGCGACCGGCCCCTCATCGGACTCCGTCCGGCTCGAACTGCAGGCCGACTGTTTTGCGGGCGCGTGGGTGGGCGCGGCGCCGACGATCACCGACGAGAACGGCGTCGCGTTCCTCGAGCCCGTGACCGATGTGCAGATCGAGGATGCGCTGAGCGCGGCATCCGCGGTGGGTGACGATCGTATCCAGTCGGCGACCCAAGGCCAGGTGACCCAAGAGACGTGGACTCACGGCTCGAGCGACGCCCGACAGAAGTGGTTCCTCATTGGGTACAAGGGTGGCCCCGACGCGTGCAACACCTTTCAGGTCGCGACACCCTAGGCGGCAAAGGCCCGCCTAGCGCAGGAACGACAGCAGCGGCGGGTACGCGAGGCTTGCGAGAAGCGTCAAGCCCGTCAGGGTGATCGCGACGGCGATCGCGGCGAGAGCCAATTGGCCGAGTACGGCGACGACGGCGAAGAACTTCATGTCTCCACCCTATTCGACTCCAACCCTCGGAACCCCAGCTCAGCGCGGGGGTTTCGACGCCACGCGCGGACCGGATCCCCAGCGCGGCCCCGGAACCCCCGCGCGGCAGGGTGGCGCGGCAGAGGGTGGGGCGCGGCAGGGTGGAGCGCGGCAGGGTGGAGCGCGGCAGGGTGGGGCGCGGCAGGGTGGGGCGCGGCAGAGGGTGGGGCGGCAGAGGGTGGGGCGCGGCAGGGATCCGTTAGGTCCGTAGCACCGCGGCGCTCGATGCCGACAGCGTGACGGTCGAGCCGTCGGTCGCGGCATCGTCGGTCGCGAGCAAGATCTCCCCGCTCACCGGGATCGCGCGCGTCTCGGCGGCGAAGTTGATCGCGACGCTCACGCCCTCCCGGTCGAGGCGGAACCAGCGCCTCTCCTCGTCGTAGGAGCACGAGATCGTCGCGAACCGCGGATCGCTGAGGGCGGGCATCCGGCGCCGCAGCTCGATGAGGGCTCGGTAGAGGTCATGCAGCGTTCGATGCTCAGGGCGGTCGAGCTCGGCCCAGTCGAGCTTCGAACGCTCGAATGTGGCCGGGTCTTGCGGGTCGGGCACGGATGCCTCGTCCCACCCCATCTGCGCGAACTCCGCGATGCGGCCCTCTGCCGTCGCTCTGCCCAATTCCGGCTCCGGATGCGACGTGAAGAACTGCCAGGGCGTGGATGCTCCCCACTCCTCACCCATGAAGATCATCGGGGTGAACGGCGTGAGCACCGTGAGTACCGCCTCGATGCCGAGCATCCGGGGGTTGAGGGTGGCGCTCAGCCGGTCGCCGGTCGCGCGGTTGCCGATCTGGTCGTGGTCTTGGGTGAAGGTCACGAGCCGCCAGGTCGGCATCGCGTCGGTGTCGATCGGGATGCCGTGATCGCGGGAGCGGAACGACGAGAACGTCCCGTCGTGGAAGAAGCCGACCGTCATGACCTTGGCGAGGGCGGCGAGCGAGTCGAAGTCGGCGTAGTAGCCGGCGATCTCGCCGCTCAGCGCGACGTGGGAGGCGTGGTGGTAGTCGTCGCTCCGCTGGGCGGTGAGGCCGTAGCCACCTTCCGTTCGCGGAGTGATGAGCTTCGGGTCGTTGAGGTCGGACTCGGCGATGAGGATCAGGGGTCGTCCGAGGTCGGCGGAGAGGGCATCCGTGCGTTCGGCGAGCTCATGCAGCAGATGTTTCTCGGAGTTGTCGACGAGGGCGTGCACGGCGTCGAGTCGAAGCCCGTCCACGCGATAGTCGCGTAACCAGGTAAGGGCGTTACCGATGATGTACTCGCGCACATCGGGGGCGACGAGGTTGACGGTGTCGCCCCAGGTGTTCGCGCTTTCCGTGAGTAGGTACGGGCCGAAGCGCGGCAGATAGTTGCCGCTCGGGCCCAGGTGGTTGTAGACGACGTCCTGAATCACGGCAAGCCCACGCTCGTGGCACGCGTCGACGAACCGCTGGTAGGCCGCGGGCCCCCCGTAACCCTCATGGACGGTGTACCAGAGCACCCCGTCGTAGCCCCAGTTGTGAGTGCCGTTGAATCCGTTGACGGGCAGAACTTCGACAAAGTCGATGCCGAGCTCGACCAGGTAGTCGAGACGCTCGATCGCGGAGTCGAGGGTGCCGTCGGGCGTGAACGTTCCGATGTGGAGCTCGTAGATCACGCCACCCGCGAGCTCGCGACCGGGCCACTCAGCACGCCAGGCATACTCCGACGGGTCGAACGTGCGAGAGAGCCCGTGCACTCCCGACGGTTGGCGCAGGGAGCGCGGGTCGGGCAGGGGCGTCTGGTCACTATCGAGCAGGTAGCCGTAGTCCGCATCCGGTCGCCAGTCGATGCCCGCCGACCACCAACCGTCTCCGCTGGTCATGGGTACCCGCACACCGTCGAGCAGCAACTCGACCCGGTGGGCGTTCGGTGCCCACACCTCGAAGCTCACTCCGGCTCCCGTGGGGCCAAGAGCGCGACGGGGTAGCGCGTGAACAGTTCGGCCACCGGGAGCTCGCCGCCTTCGTAGTCGGTGCCGGTGATGACATCGAGCACGGGGCGTTGCGGAAGCAGCACCACCGTGTCGCCCCAGCCGCCGCGGGCGGCGAGCCCGACGGGCAGTCGGGTGGCGAGAGTCACGGCGCCGCCGCGGTCGAACGCCACCAGATGGTCTGCGGCCTCCCCGAGGGCCGCAAGTGGTGTGTAGCGCGTGAACAGTTCGGGATGATCGCGCCGCAGCCGTAGGGCTTTCGCGGTGACGAGCAGTTTCGCGGCCCCCGTCTCGTCGATCGACGGCTGCGCGCCCGCATCGATCTCGGCAAGGTATCGGCGACGCAGGTCGAAATCGACGGGTCGGCGGTTGTCGGGGTCGACGAGCGAGTCTTCCCACAGTTCGCTGCCCTGGTACACATCCGGAACGCCGGGCGCAGTGAGCTGGACAACCTTCGCGGCGAGGGAGTTCGACCAGCCCGGACCACTGACGCGGGCGACGATGCGCTCGATGGCGTCGGCAACCGCGACATCATCGAAGGCGGAATCGATGAGGGCGTGCATCCGCACCTCGAACTGTTCGTCGGGGGCGGCCCACCCCGTCGAGTTGCCAGCCTCCCTGGAGGCTTTCTCGGCATAGGCGTGCAGTCGCTCGCGAGACGCTGGCCACGCCCCGACCATCGATTCCCACAGCAGGTTCTCGAGGGGGCCGTCGCCGAGCGGTGAGAGTTTCCATAGCAGTTCGAGCGTCGACCGCCAGACGTCCGGGAGCTCGGACAGCACGTCGATTCGTGCGCGCACGTCTTCTCCGCGTTTGGTGTCGTGGGTGCTGAGGGTCGTGAGGGAGGCCGGGAAGACTGCGTGCCGGGTCTCCTGTCTCGCGTGGAACTCGTCGAGTGTGATCGAGAACTCGGCAGGGTCGCCACCGACCTCGGTGAGTGACGCGAGACGCGAATAGCGGTAGAACGCGGTGTCTTCAACGCCCTTGGCCATCACCATGCCCGTGGTCTGTTGCAAGCGTTGTGCGGCGGGATGCGCTGGGTCCGAGAGCACGGGGAAGAGAAGCTCGAAGACCGCCTCGAGGTCGGGGCGGCGTTCGCGCGCATCAGCGAACGCGATCTCGAGGTGCTCGAGCCCGTACGGCAGGTAGCTGCGGTAGACCGGGAAGCATGCAGTGAGTTCGGCGATGGCGTCGGCGGTCTCGACAGGCTCGGCCCGCCGGAGGAGCCGCGCAATCCGCAGGATCTCGGAACGCAAAATGCCGTCAGCGATCCCGCGGCGGGTGTCATGGATGAGGTCGGGCCACGCGGGGGCGGTGACCTCGTCGTGCAGGGCGTCCTCGAGTCGATCGAGTCGCGTGCGCCCACGAGGGTCGACGAGAACTCGATCGATGTCGCCCAAGGCGTCGTAGCCCGTGGTGCCCGCGGCTTGCCAGTGGGCGGGCATCCGCTCATCGCCTTCGAGGATCTTCTCGACGAGAACATATGCAGAGCCTGTGGCCAAGGCGAGGTCGTCGAGATAGCCTCCGGGGTCGAGCAGTCCGTCGGGGTGGTCGACGCGCAAGCCATCGACGAGCCCGTCATCGAACCACCGAATGATCTCCACGTGCGACTCCGCAAACACCCACGGCACCTCGACCCGGATGCCCGCCAGGGAGTTGACCGCGAAGAAGCGCCGGTAATTCAGCTCGGCATCGGCCCGCCGCCAGTCCATGAGTTCGTAGTGTTGGCGCGAGTGCACGACGGCGGGGTCTGCGTCGAGGGTGCCCGGCGCGATCGGAAAGCGCAGGCCGAAGTAGTCGAGTTGGCCGTCGATGATGGTGAGGGTCTGGTCGTCGCCCAAGATGGGAATGCGAAGTCGATCCGAGAATTCCCAATCGATATCGAAGGCTTCCGAGTACCGCGACGCCTGACCGTTGAGCAGCACGTCCCACCACCACGCGTTGGCCGCCGGTGTCGCGACGCCCATGTGGTTGGGCACCATGTCGACGAGGATTCCCATGCCCTTGGCACGCGCCGCTGCGGAGAGCGCGGCCAGCCCGACCGCGCCGCCACGAGATTCGTCGATGCGAGAGTGGTCGGTCACGTCGTAGCCGTGGTCTGATCCCACCTCTGCCTGCAGCAGAGGCGACAGATAGACCCAGTCGGCGCCGAGGGTGCGCAGGTAGTCGACGATGCTCGCGGTGGCGTTGAGGTCGAATCCGGCTCGCACCTGAACTCGATATGTCGAAATGGGGACCGTCACGTTGCGCGCAGCACAATCACCGAACGACCCGAAACCGCGATGGTCTGGTCGGCCGAGTAGCCCTCGGGCGGGTGCGGTTCAGTGGCGGTGTCGATCATGAGAAGCCAGTTCGCCGCGTACTCGTCACTCGGCAGTCGGAATTGCACGGTGTCTGCCGAGGCGTTGAAGAACAGCAGGAAGTTCACGTCGGTGATCGGCTGGCCGCGCCGGTCGCGTGCGCGCAGTCCCGCACCATTGAGGAAGACCCCCACCGACTTCACGAAGTCGGTGTCCCAGTCGGCGTCACTCATGGCGGCGGCATCCGTCGATAGCCACTGGACGTCGGGCAGCGGCTCGCCCTCGGCCCGCGCGACCGGCCTGCCCGTGAAGAAGCGCGTGCGGCGGAAGATCGGATGCTCGGCCCGCATGCGGGTGAGCGTTGCGGTGAACTCGAGCAGGCCGAGGTCTGCAGATGCCCAGTCGATCCAGCTCAACTCCCAGTCCTGCGCGTAGGTGTTGTTGTTGCCCCCAGTGGTGCGGCCAAGCTCGTCACCGTGGAGGATCATCGGCACGCCCTGCGAAACGAAGAGGGTCGTCAGGAAGTTGCGCTGCTGCTGCGCGCGCAACGCCAGGATCGCGGGGTCGTCGGTGACCCCCTCGGCACCGCTGTTCCAGGAGCGGTTGTGCGATTCGCCGTCGTTGTTGTTCTCACCGTTGGCGTCGTTGTGCTTCTCGTTGTACGACACGAGATCACGCAACGTGAAGCCATCGTGCGCAGTGACGAAGTTGATGGATGCCACGGGCCGTCGGCCCGACGTCTCGTAGAGTTCGGGCGAGCCGCTGAGTCTGCTCGCGAACTCACCGAGGGTCGCGGGCTCGCCGCGCCAGAAGTCGCGGACGGTGTCGCGGTATTGCCCGTTCCACTCCGTCCACTGCGCGGGAAAGTTGCCCACCTGGTAGCCGCCTGGGCCGATGTCCCAGGGCTCCGCGATGAGCTTCACCTGCGACACGATCGGGTCTTGTTGCACGAGTTCGAAGAAGGTCGAGAGCTTGTCGACGTCGAAGAACTCGCGCGCGAGGGTCGCCGCGAGATCGAACCGGAACCCGTCAACGTGCATCTCGGTGACCCAGTACCGCAGTGAGTCCATGATGAGTTGCAACGAGTGCGGGTGTCGAACGTTGAAGGAGTTCCCTGTGCCCGTGTAGTCCATGTAGTGCGCCTCGTCGCCCTCCATGAGGCGGTAGTACGCGGCGTTGTCGATACCCCGGAACGAGATGGTCGGGCCCAGATGGTTGCCCTCGGCGGTGTGGTTGTAGACCACGTCGAGGATGACCTCGATCCCCGCCTCGTGCAGGGAACGCACCATGCTCTTGAACTCCTGCACTTGCTGCCCGCGGTCCCCCGTCGAGGAGTAGGCGGCGTGCGGTGCGAAGAACCCGATGGTGTTGTAGCCCCAGTAGTTCGAAAGCCCCTTCTGCTGCAAGGTGGAGTCGTTGACGAACTGATGCACGGGCATCAACTCGATAGCGGTGATGCCGAGCTTCTTCAGATGAGCGACGACCGACGGATGCCCGACTCCCGCGTACGTTCCGCGCTGTTCCTCTGGCACATCCGGGTGCAGCTTCGTGAGCCCTTTGACGTGTGCCTCATAGACGATGCTGTCCGCATACGGGATGCGCGGACTCTGGTCGCCAGACCAGTCGAAGTAGGGGTTGGTCACGACCCCGAACATCATGTGGCCGGCGGAGTCGTCGTCGTTGCGCGAATCTAGGTCGCCAAAGTTGTATGAGAAGAGTGCCTGGCTCCAGTCGATCTCCCCGCAGGTTGCTTTGGCATAGGGATCGAGCAAGAGCTTGTTCGGGTTGGCGCGCTGGCCGTGCGCGACGTCATACGGGCCCGTGACCCGGTAGCCGTACCGCTGGCCGGCCTGGACGCCGGGCAGGTAGGCATGCCAGACGAAGGCGTCAACCTCGGTGAGGGAGATCCGTGTTTCGACGCCGTGTTCGTCGAAGAGGCACAGTTCCACCTTCTCCGCGATCTCGCTGAAGAGCGCAAAGTTGGTGCCGCTGCCGTCGAAGGTCGCACCGAGCGGGTACGCCGTTCCCGGCCAGCTCTCAACCAACGTCTAGCCTGCCGTCATCATGAAAGTATTCTGCACCTCCCAAGAGTAAGCGGTTGCAGTCGTACGCGCCCGTGACGCGAGGTCACCCCCGGCGTGCCAGCTCCCTGCTCAACCACAGCTCGTATCGGGCCCAGGGGTCGTCGACCCCCGCCGCGAGCTCGGCAATGTGGGCCACTAGTTCATCGTGCACGGCGAACCACTCGGTGCCCGGGAAGCGGTGGGCGGCGAACTGACCATGGCGGCGATGTTCGACGGCGCGGTCCCCGCGTTCGAAGGCAAGCAGCTCGTCGAAGTGCAGGGCCGCGAGCCGTGCGCGTGGTGTGGCGGACGTTCCGATCTTGATGCGGTCGCGCTGGCGAATGTAATAGACGACATCGACGTGCACCCGGTTGTCGGGTTCGAAGTACTCCCCCGACCGCCATTCGCATCGTGCGCAGATCCAGCCCGATGGGTAGTGCACTCCGACGCGGTTGCCGCACGCGACGCAGGGGAAGGGCAACAGGTCGGTCACCCCGACATCCTCGACCACCCAATCGTGGGCTTGGATGAGGTGGCTCACGCAGAGCGCGAGCGGCGCAGCCGGGTCGGCGGGAGCCGGGCATCCATGAATCTCGCACCTCCCGCTCATGCGCCCACCTTATGGTCCGCCACCGATCGAGCCACAATGGATTCCATGAAGATTGCTGTCGCGGGAGGAACCGGTGCTGTCGGGCGCCACGTCGTCGATGTGATCACGGAGCGGGGACACGATCCGCTCGTGCTTGCCCGGTCTAGGGGAGTCGATTTGGTCACAGGGGAGGGCCTCTCCCTCGCCGGAGTGCAGGCCGTCATCGACGTGGTGTCGACGAACACGCAATCGACTAAGGAGTCGGCCGCGTTTTTCGCTGCGGTGACGCGGAATCTTCTGGCGGCCGAGGCTGCAGCCTCGGTGGCCCACCATGTCGCTCTGGGAATTGTCGGCAGCGTCGAGGCACCCTTTGGGTACTACGCGGGCAAGAAGGCACAGGAGGAACTGGTGGAGGCGGCTCCCGTGGGGTGGACGATCCTGCGAGCCACCCAGTTCCACGAGTTCGCGAGCCAGCTCTATAGTCGGGTTCGACTGGGCCCGATCCACCTTGCGCCCAAGATGGTGTCGCAGCCGGTAGCTGCTCGCGAAGTCGCGGAACACCTCGTCGACCTCGCCATCGGCACCCCCGTGGGGCATGCGAAAGACCTCGCTGGTCCTCGAGTCGAGAAGATGGTCGACATGATGCGCGCCTACGCGAAGGCGACAGGCGGGCGCGGACCGATCATCGAGACGATAGTTCCCGGTGGGTTCGGCACCGCTTTGCGCAACGGCACCATCCTTCCCGGTCCGGCCGCGACGCTGGGAAAGCAGACCTACGCCGAGTGGCTGGCTGCACTTCCCTGACTCTTGCCATACGGTTGCGTATGGTCTACTGTACGGTAGCGTATGGGAATGGCAACCCACAGCGTCGAGACATGGCTCGCGGCCGCCACTCAGCGGTTCAACGACACCGGATTGTCGGGCATCCGGGTCGAGGCGATCGCTCGTGACATTGGCGCGACCAAGGGCTCGTTCTATTGGCACTTCGCTAGTCGTCAGTCTCTCGTCGATGCCGTCATCGAGAGCTGGGAACGCCGCGAAACCGAGAACATTCTCGCGCTCGCGAGCGAGGCGGGTCCCGCTGAAGAGAGGCTTGCCGCGTTGTTCTCGCTCGTCACGTCGCGAGCTCGCGGTCGCCACGGCGAGCTCACTCTCTACGCCGATGCCGAACGTGAGGGTGTGCTCGCGGCCGTCGAGCGCGTGACGAAACGACGCGTCGAGTACGTCGCTGACATCCTTGGCGAGTTGGGTTTCTCCCGCGCTGACGCAGTCGACCGGGCGACCATTTCGGTAGCTGTTGCCGTGGGGATCCCGCACCTGGCGGCTGGCGGTTGGCGCGGCTCAGGAGCCAATCTTCCGACAACCCTCTTGCGGATGACCGTCGCGGATCGCTAAAAGCCGGTTGGCATCCGCAGCGTGTATGGTCCCTCGAGTGCTGCGGCCTCGTCATCAGTGAGCGTCAGGTCGAGCGCTGCCACCGCGTCTGTGAGGTGATGGGCTTTCGTGGCGCCCACTATCGGCGACGACACCACAGGATTTCGAAGAACCCAGGCGAGAGCTACCTGAGCCATCGGGACGCCGCGGGCAGCAGCAATTCGCTCGACCGCGTCGGCGATGGGCTGGTCTGCGTCGTCGAACAGGCGGCGTTGGGTGGCATCCGTCGAGTTCCGTGTGGTCTCTGTTCCCCACGGACGCGCGAGACGACCCTTGGCAAGCGGACTCCAGGGGAGGCTTCCCACGCCCTGGTCAGCAAGGAGCCCGAACATCTCGCGCTCGTCTTCCCGCATCATCAGGCTGTATTGGTTCTGCATCGACACGAAGCGGGTCCACCCGTGCAGATCGGCGGCATGCTGCATGGCGGCGAATTGCCATGCCCACATTGAGGAGGCACCGATGTAGCGCGCCTTGCCGGCCTTGACGACGTCATGCAGGGCCTCCATCGTCTCCTCCACGGGAGTCTCCGGGTCGAACCTGTGCACCTGATAGAGATCGACATAGTCGGTGCCGAGCCGCGCAAGGGAAGCATCGATCTGTTCCATGATTGCGGTGCGCGAGGTGCCACTGCCGCCAGGTCCGTCGTGCATCGGGAAGAATACCTTCGTGGCGAGCACTACCTGTTCACGGCTGCTGTACTCGCGGATTGCCCGCCCGACGATTTCCTCCGAGCTGCCGAATCCGTAGATGTTCGCGGTGTCCCAGAACGTTACGCCCAGTTCGACGGCCTGACGGAACAGAGGAGCTGCAGCCGCATCGTCGAGCGACCATTCGTTGAACCCTCGGGACGTATCGCCGTAGCTCATACAGCCGAGAGTGATCCGGCTAATTTTGAGGCCCGAGGTGCCCAGTCGTGTGTATTCCATCCGGCGGTGTTCCTTGAGAGTATTCGTCGCGAAGCGGGGAGCTAGCCCGCGGTTCGTTCGACGATGAGTCGCTTGATCGTGTCGACATCGTTCGGGACGACCTCGAAATGCTGCTCGCGGGCTTCGAGGCCTTCGAAGGAGTGCGGCCGCTCTGGCGGGTGGCCGAGCGCCTCGTCAATGATCGCGCCGAACTTCGCAGGCTGCGCGGTTTCCAAGGCGATCATCGGGATGCCCGGGGTGAGGTGCTCCCTCGCGACTTTGAGGCCGTCGGCGGTGTGCGGGTCCACGGTGATGCCGTAGCGGGCGTCGATAGACCGAATGGTCGCCACTCGGTCGGCGTGCGTGCTGGTGCCCGAGACGAATCCGAACTCGGCGACTCGTGCGAAGGCATCCGTTCCCGAAAGATCGATGTACCCGTCGGTGTCGAGGGCGCGGTAGAGGTCGGCGAGCTGCACGGGGTCACGCTCGACGAGATCGAACACGAACCGTTCGAAGTTGGAGGCTCTCGAAATGTCCATGCTGGGGCTTGACGTGTGGAAGGTGTCCGCTGGTGGACGCATTCGATAGACGCCCGTCGTGAAGAACTCGTCGAGCACATTGTTCTCGTTCGTGGCGACCACGAGGGTATCGATCGGCAGTCCCATCATGCGCGCCACGTGGCCCGCACACACGTTGCCGAAGTTGCCCGACGGGACCGTGAACGAGACCGCCTGGCCGGGGCCGTCGGTGGCGCGAAGCCAGGCGTGGAAGTAGTAGATGACCTGACCGACGATGCGCGCCCAGTTAATGGAATTGACGACACCGATGCTGTGGTCGACCTTGAATGCCGCGTCTTCGGTTACCCGTTTTACGATGTTCTGACAGTCGTCGAAGACCCCTTCGACCGCGAGGTTAACAATGTTGGGGTCGTTCAGGCTAAACATTTGGGCAACCTGGAACGGGCTCATTCGTCCGTGTGGACTCAGCATGAACACCCGGATGCCGTGCTTGCCCCGCATGGCATATTCGGCGGCACTGCCGGTGTCGCCGGAGGTCGCTCCCAGAATCGTCAGCTCGCGGCCTACCCGCGCGAGCTGGTACTCAAACAAGTTGCCCAGCAGTTGCATGGCGAGGTCTTTGAACGCGAGAGTGGGCCCGTTCGACAGTGCGAGCAGGAAGAGTTGGGTGCCGTTCTCTTCGCCCAGGAGGTGCAGGGGCGCGATCTCAGCCGAGTCGTCGCCTGCCCGCGCGTTGCCAAAAACCTCGGGGGTGTAGGTCGCGTGGACGATGTCCCGCAGGTCGTCGAGGGGGATGTCGTCACAAAAGCGGGCGAGCACCTCAGTCGCGAGGTCTGCGTAGCTCAGGAAGCGCCACGACTCGAGTTCGTCGGCAGAGACCTGCGGATAGTGGTCAGGAAGGTAGAGCCCGCCGTCGGGAGCAAGACCTTCGAGGAGTATCTCGGAGAAGGTCCGCGGGGTCCCGCCGCCGCGGGTCGAGGTGTAGTGCACGGCATCCATCACCCTGCAAACCTACAGTCTGAGATCGGGGTGACCTGTGCCACGACTAGCCTGACTGGCATGGAGATAGTTGTCATGGGGGTGAGTGGATCAGGAAAGTCGACTGTCGGTGCGGGCATTGCCGCAGCACTCGGGGTGCCTTTCATCGATGCCGATGATCTGCATCCGCGCGCCAACATCGAGAAGATGGCGGCCGGGATTCCGCTTACTGATTCTGACCGCTGGCCGTGGCTCGCGCTCGTTGGTGCGGCGCTCGCCGAGAGTCGCGAATCCGGCGTCGTTGTCGCCTGCTCGGCCTTGAAGCGTTCCTATCGCGATGCGATCCGCGCGCTGGCCCCCAGCACTCGTTTCGTGCTCTTGACCGGCTCGCGCGAACTGCTTGCCGAGCGGATGAATCATCGCCCAGGGCATTTCATGCCGAGCAGCCTTCTCGATTCCCAGCTCGCCACTCTCGAACCGCTCGCTGCCGACGAGGGCGGGGTTGTTGTCGACATTGCGCGCAGCCCAGAAGCAGTCGTCGAGGATGCTCTGCAGAAGCTCATCGATGGCGAGGAGGTCCATCGTGCTGTTCCCGCGAGCTGAGCGACGTCGGCGAGAGGCCCTTCAGTTACTTGCCCGTCCGGTGCTGATCGAGGGCGATGCGACCGAGCTCGTCGCCCTTCTCACCGAGGAGGCCCGGGCGTCAGGAATTGAGGTGCTCACACCCAGTGCCCCCGCTCCCGAGCGCGCGGAGCTGGCTAGGGTCATTGTTCTGGCTGTGGAGGGGCGTGGGCGGCGGTCCTCATTCACCCGTGCCGCTGAGATGCTGCGGGCCATCGAACCCGCCCTCACACCGGATGCCGTGCGGATCGTGGTGATCCAGAGCGGCAGGTCGCGCGCCATGCCGCCTCGACTGAAGCGCCGACTGACCGATGAGATCCTTTTCCAGGTCTCGCTCGCGTTCCCTCAACTGTTGCCGCAGCGGAAGTGGCGCTCGATTCGTCTGCGCGCAGGGCTTGCCGCCCTCGATGCCGCAGGCCTGCGCATCCTTCGTTTCGGCTAGCTGCTTCGCCGAATGCCGCGCAGCACGAGCCTGAGCAGTAGTCCCGCCACGAGCACCGAAGCGCCCACCGCGATACCCAGCGGGGGCAGCGTCGCCACGAGAAGCAGGCACGCGATCGCCCCCACAACCTGGAGCATGCGCGGGTACCTGCGGTTCGGTTCGGTCTGGGTGAAGGCCGCGAGGTTTGCGACGAAGTAATAGAGCAGCACTCCGAACGATGAGAATGCGATCGCGCCCCGCAGGTCCGCGACGGCGATAACCGCACACACGACGATCCCGAGGGCGATCTCGGCCCGATAGGGCACGCGGAAGCGCGGATGCACGGCCGCGAGCCCGCGCGGGAGGTCACCCTCGCGAGCCATTGCCAGGGTGGTACGGCCGATCCCCGCGATCAGAGCGAGCAAGGCGCCGAGGGATGCGGCGGCAGCTCCCACCCGCACCACGGGTGTCGCCCAACTCCACGGCCCACTCGCGACGAGGTCGGAGAGCGGCGCCGATGACGCCGCGAGTTGGGCGGCGCCGAGTCCGGTCAGAAGGACGACGGCCACGATCGCATACAGGGTGACGGCAATGCCCAATGCAAGGATGATCGCGAGCGGGATGGTTCGGGCCGGATCTTTCACCTCCTCGCCCATGGTCGCGATGCGGGCATAGCCAGCGAAGGCGAAGAACAGGATGCCCGCCGACTGCAGGATTCCGTATGGCCCGGCGGAAATCAGGCTGGGTGCGTCGAGGGCGACGGACTGCGGTAGTCCGGTGGCAGCGCTCGCTGCGACAGTGACAGCGAGCGTGAGGAGGACGACGACAACGATGATCCGCGTCAGCATCGCCGTTCGGGTGATCCCTCGAAGATTGACCGCCACGAGGAGCACCACCGCGCCGATAGCGACTGGCCGTTCCCAGCCGGCGGGGGCGGCGTAGGCGGCAAACGTCATCGCCATTGCGGCACAGCTTGCTGTCTTTCCGATGACGAAAGACCAGCCCGCCGCGAATCCCCACCACGGTCCGAGGCGCTCGCGCCCATAGACGTAGGTCCCGCCTGAGCTGGGGTACTGGGCCGCGAGCTGTGCCGAGGATGTTGCATTGAAGAAGGCGACGAGGGCGGCCACAGCCAGCCCGACGAGCAGCCCATTCCCTGCGGCAAGGGCTGCGGGGCTGAAGGCAGCGAAGAGTCCGGCACCGATCATCGAGCCCAGACCGATTACCACCGCATCGCCGAGGCCGAGGCGGCGGACGAGGGTTGGCGGCGGAGTCTGGCTCACACGCGGACTATAGGGCACCGCAGTGAACTATGCCCGAAGGATTAGGCTCCCACGAGTGCTCGTCGGAATCCGGGAGTCGCGGCCAGTGCGCCACTGCGGTCGACAGCGAAGACATCGACGTCCCACCGATCGGTGATGTCATCAAGCGCGTCGCGACCGCCCGCAATGATCGCGGTGGCCAAGACATCGGCCGTGACGATGTCGTTCGCGGCCACCGAGACTTGTACGAACTCCGCAAGGGCCCGGGAGCCGCCCAGCCAGATGTGGTCGCCACGCTGAGCACTTCCGGAGGTCGCGAGCGCGCGCCGCGGATCCCCGAGCAGCACCGAACAGAGCAGGGCCGTGGGGTCGGACGGGTCGACGACACCCGTCGGCCAGGGCCCGCCAGAGACGAGGATGTCGCCACCGACGTTGATGGACCAGGTCGGGCATCCCGTCGCGTCGAGGAGCACGCCGGCCTGCTCGATAGCTTCGGCTTTGACGATGCCATTCAGGTCGAGCACCCCGTCTGGCCGATGCGGGGAGAACAGGCCGCCTGTCAGTGCGCGCCAGTCGACAGCTCGTGCATAGCTCGCGCGCATCGTGTCACTGGATGTCGTCAAGGATGCCCGTCCGTCGGCGATTCGGCTGAGTTCGGAGTCCGGCCGGTACAGGCTGAACCGTTCATCGATAGCCGCGAACACGGGCATCACCAGCGCTGGCCCCCAGCCCGTCGGCAACTCGATCGAGGCGACCGTGCCCATGGTCTCGAAGACGTGTCTCATCAGAACCCGGCCTGATCCAATGCGGACTGCACGGATTGGAGGTACCCGCGCGTTGTATAGGTGGCGCCGCCGACGTTCGACACGTGGGCGGACTGCGAGGACAGCACTTCGCTCCGCAGCATCGGCGCGGCGTAGTTGCTGATCTGGCGCGACCGACCATCGGCATCGGTGAGATGCACGGCGGTGACGTCGGTGATCGTGCCACCGCTCAGGGTGACGGCGACTTGGACGCTGCCGAACGGGGTGTTGACGCTGCTTCCCGTATACGTGCCGTCTGCCGGCCCCGCGGCAACCGGAGCGGCCGTGGCCGTGGCCGAGGGAAGCGGGGTCGCACTGGGGACGGTGGCGGCAGTCGTGCCGCTGGTTCCGCTGGCCTGCGGTGCCGACGTGGTCGTGCCGATGGCTTGGTTGGCAAGCACGGCTCCGCCGGCTTGCCAACCGACCACGAGAACTGCCGTCGAGGCGAAGAGGCTTCCGAGTACTGCGCGTGTTCTCACCAGTCGAACCTTTCTGCGTGGATCTGATGGGCGGGGATGCGTGTGGCTCTGACGTCTTTCTCGACGAGATCGAGCCAGGCAGTCGGGCCGCACAGGTAGACATCGGAGCGAGCAAGGTCAGGGAAGGCTGCCGCGAGGGTCACTCCGCGCCGGACGTCGCTCTCTGACATCCACCCGGCACCCACCGGTGAACGATGGCCGATCATGACGTAGCAGAGCGCGCCCTTGGCCGCGGCGATGTCGCGGATCTCATCCCAGTGGTAGGTCTCCTCCTCCGTGCTTGCCCGAAGCAAGATCGTCGCTTCTCCCGGCGCAAAGCGGGCGTGCTCGAGGAACGCCCGGATCGGGGTCACGCCGATGCCAGCGGCGATGATCGCGAGCTTGGGGGCAGTTCGGGCAGCATCCGAGAACAGCCCATACGGTCCTTCGATCGAGACCTTCGTGCCCACGGGGACAGCGCTGATTCGGGCGCTGCCACGGCCGAGATCACGCACTGTGATGCGGGCTGACGTGCTCGTGGGCATTGCGGACAGCGAGATCGGGTGTGAGTGCCACCACGTGCGTTTCGTCCAGAACCTCCAGATGAAGAACTGTCCGCCCGACGCTCCCAGCGACCGCAGGTTCTTCCCCGCGAAATGGATTGACGTGACTCCGGGCGCGACGGTCGTCACTCCGGACACCGTGATGCGGTGTCGAAGGCTTGAGATCGTTGGCTCGATGAACCGGAAGATTGCGATCGATCCGAACGCGATCAGGTACAGGGCTATCCAGTACGCGCGCTGGACGGTGCCATCGGCGAGGATTCCACCGACGCTCAACTGGTGTGGCAGCGCAAAGGCGACGGCTATATAGCTCAACAGGTGCACGAGGTGCCAACCCTCATAGCTGAACTTGCGCCTGACCGCGACGAGCGAGGTCACCACGACGGCGATGAGAAGTCCCGTGCCGACGAAGGCGATGGGCATGTCCGGCAGGGCGAGCATCGGCCCGATTTCGGCGATCGGGTTGAACCCCGTGCTCATGCCGTAGCCGATCAGGAGGAGGGCGCCGTGCGCCAAAATCAGGTAGAGCGCAGGCTTGCCGAGTGAGCGATGGACCGCGATGGCGCGGTCGTGGCCGATGGCGCGGTCGATGGCGGGGATGCGGGCGGCAAGTACAAGCATCACCAAGATGAAGTCGGTGCCGATAAGCCCCGTGATGATGCCGAGACTCGTCATGATCGCGGCGGGCGTCGTGAACTGCGCCGCACCCCCCGAGGCGAGGAAGAGTGCTGCCGCTGCTGCGCCGGAGGTCCAGAGCAACATGACGAGGAGATCGGCCCGACGCGCGCGTCGAGCGTAGGTGCGCTTGTGGTTCACCCGTGGCAGCGTAGAGAAGCGCTGCGGCATAGCCGGTCGAACCCGGGTGGTGGTGGTCATGTCACCACTGTGAAACTCGAAGATATGCGATTGCTATGAGCACGACTCCCACTGGGTGAGAGAACTCACATCTTCGGTAGCGTCACTGTCACCGCGAGTCCGGGGTTGGTGTTACGTATGGTGGCCGTTCCCCCCGCCGCCTCGGCGAGCGCGCGGACGAGGGCGAGGCCCAGTCCGCTGCCGCCGGTGGCGGTGGTTCGCGAGGCGTCTGGTCGAGTGAACCTGTCGAATGCGACTGGTACGAAGCCGTCGGGCATCCCGTGTCCGTCGTCACGCACCTCGAGGATGAGCGTGCTGGGGCCCTGTCGGAGGGTTGCCTGAACGGCGCCTCCCTCACCAATCGCTGCAAGTGCGTTGGAGAACAGGTTGTCCACTAGCCGCCCGAAGGCCTGACCATCGATCAGGTAACGGGCACCTTCATCGTCGACGTGCACCTCGAACTCGATATCGGCGTTCGACGCGAGGCCGAGCATCCGGGCCCGGTCGATGCTGCCGGTGAACTCGTCAATGAGCGATGCAGCCCTCGACGGGCGCACCGACTCGTGCGATTCGAGACGGCTGAGTTCGAGAAGGTTCGACGCGAGCGACGCCAGCCGATCGACGGATGCCTCGGCCGCTGTTACTTGGATGGCGAGCGCGGCCGCGTTTCCGAAGTCCCCGTGTGCAAGTTCGAGCTGGGTTTTCAAGGCGGCAAGCGGGGTGCGCAGCTCGTGGGCGGCGTCAGACACCATCTGCTTCTCGCGTTCTGCCGTTGCACGCACCCGACCAAGGAACGAGTTGAGGGTGCTTGCGAGGGCGGCGAGTTCGTCGTTCGCCGGCCCCACCGGCAGGGCTCCATCGACGGCACCCTCGAGTTCGTCGGCCCTGCGGCGCATCGCGGCGACGGGGCGTAAGGCGATAGTCGCGAGTACCCAGGATGCGATACCGAAGCCGACGAGCAGGATCAACCCGCCGACGACGAGTGCTCTGCTGAGACCTTCCAGCGCTAGCTGGCTCGAGGAAGTGCTGCGCGCGGACCAGAGCGCCCACTCACCCGCGGTCGTGGAGACTACGCGGCCGACGACGATGAACGAGCGCCCTTCGTCGTCGGTCATGGTGAACTCTTCGTTGGCCGAGACGCGCCCTTGAATCTCGTTCGCAACGTCATGAGGGAGGGTGTTGACCTCGACAACCTCATGGGGCGAGCGGACAAACACGAGAACTCCCGTACCGGGGTCATCGACAGTCTCGGTCGGGTTCGCAGTGATGTCTTTGGCGAACGAGGTCAGGTCACTCTCGGCAAGAGTCGTATCGGCGTTGGTAAGCACCGAGGAAACTTGGGCGCGCAAGACGAGAAGTGCGATCGACAGCAAGAGAGCCGCCACGAGAATGCTGCCGAGCGTGATGCGCGACCGGATCGAGAGGCGCATCATCATGCCTCCTCGGTGAGCAGGTAGCCGACGCCCCGCACCGTCGAGATCGTCACCCCGGATGCCGCAGGCTCAAGTTTGCGTCGCAGATAGCTCACGTACTGGTCGACCACGTTCGCGTCGATGTGGGCGGTAGTCCCCCACACCTCGGTAAGGATCTCCGCGCGGGTCAGCGGCTCACCGGCCCGCGAGGCGAGCATCCACAGTAGGGCGAATTCCTTGGAGCTCATCGGCACGGAAACCCCGGCCGACGTCGCCCGCACCGTCGCGGCATCCAGCACCAGCTCTCCGATGCGGAGAGTTGCGCGAGGTGCCGAGGAGTCCCTCCGCACGAGTGCGCGGATGCGTGCTGCGAGCTCAGCGAAGGCGAAAGGCTTGGTCAGATAGTCGTCGGCGCCGGAATCGAGGCCGTGCACCCGGTCTTCGACAGCATCCCGAGCGGTGAGGAGGAGAACGGGTAGCGGGTTTCCTTGTTTGCGCAGGTGCCGGCAGATCTCGAAGCCCGACATCTCGGGGAGCATGACGTCGATCGCGGCGGCCGAGAAATCTTCGCGAGCGACCGCGATGAGCGCATCGACCCCGTTGGTGACGAGAGTCACTGCGTAGCCATCATCCTCCAGACCGCGCTGCACGAGGGCGCCCATGGCCGCGTCGTCTTCGACGACGAGGATTCGGGTTCCGCCGCTCACACGAGTCCGGTCGTGCCCAGAAGCGTTCCGATGAGGAATGTGGCCGCCAGGGCGAGCGCACCGCCAATGACCACACGGAGGGTCGATCGCAACCACGGGCTACCGCCGATGCGCGCGCCTGTTGCGCCGGTGATCGCCAAAGCGATGAGCACTGCGGCGAAAGTCACGGGCACGCGCGCAGGTTCGGGCGGCAGCAGGATCGCCAGCATGGGCAAGAGTGCTCCGATGAAGAAGGCGAGGGCTGACGCACCGGCCGCTTGCCACGGGCTCACGATGTCCTCCTGGTTGATGCCGAGTTCGGCCTCGAGGTGGGCAGTGAGTGCATCGTGCGCCGTGAGTTCTTCCGCAACTCGTGCGGCGGTCTCCCCGGTGAGTCCCTTTGCGGCGTAGATGGCAGTCAGCTCGGCGAGTTCCTCCTCCGGCATCGTCGCGAGCTCGTAGCGCTCCTTTGCGATGAGAGCGTGTTGGCTGTCGCGCTGGCTGCTTACCGAGACGTACTCGCCGAGTGCCATCGAGATCGCGCCACCGACGAGGCCTGCGACGCCTGCAGTAAGGATGGGGGCAAGTGAACTTGTGGCGCCAGCAACGCCGACCACGATTGCGGCGACGGAGACGATCCCGTCATTGGCTCCGAGCACCCCGGCGCGCAACCAGTTCAATCGACCGGCTAGTCCGGCACCGTGCGGTTCATTGGCATGCGTTGTCATCGACATATCGCAAGCTAAGCACCCCGTCCGTCATGGTTCCAGCAAGGCAAAGCTTCCATCGCCTCCGCACGCCTCGCGGGCCTATGAGCAGCAGCTCTCGGCGTTCGCGTCGGTCGAGCACACGCCCGTCGCGGGAAGGACGAGTTCTACGGCCACGGCCGAGGCGAGATCACCGGCGAGGTAGGCGGCCACGGACCGGACCTGCTCGTAACCGGTGGCCAGGAGGAACGTCGGCGCTCGGCCGTAGCTCTTCATCCCAGCAATGAAAAAGTTCGGCTCGGGCTGCTGAAGTTCAGCGAACCCGTGGGGCTCGACGGTGCCGCAGCTATGCAGGTTGGGGTCGATCAGCGGTGCTAGCCGCACAGGTGCTTCGACAACCTGGTCCAGATCCAATCGGATCTCCCGAAGCATGTCGAGATCCGGCCGAAACCCGGTCGCGTTGACGATGAGGTCGGTCGTGATGTGCTCGAGCCCGCCAGCACGAAGTCCCGTGATGTCCACTCGCTCGCCCGACTTGCTCAGGGCGACAATTTCGAAGCCAGTGACGACCTCGATCACACCGAAGTCGATGAGCTTCTTCACCTTCGCGCCAAGCGATGCGCGATCGGCGAGCTCGTCCTCGGTCGAAGTGAACACTCGCACGGCATTCGGGTTGCGCAACGCCCACGTCACTCTGGTGTCGGGAGAGGTCTGAATGAGCGTTGCGAGGTTGATCAGGGTGTTGGCTGCGGAATGGCCAGCCCCGACGACGGTGATGTGCTTGCCGGCAAACCGGGTGCGCTCCGCGCCGAGCACGTCGGGAAGCGCCGGGGTGACGTGGTCTGCGACACTGGCGTAGCCGAGCGGATCGAGCCCGTTTGAGCCCAGACTGTTGGCGGTCGTGTAGGTGCCAGAGGCATCGATCACCGCTCGAGCCGTGACTTCGCTCACCGTGCCGTTGCTGTCAAGAATTCGCAGTACGAACGGGGTGGCGGCACGTTGAGTCGAGCGGGTCCGATCCATTCCCTGACGCGTTACGGCTTGCACCGTTGTGCCCGTGTGTAGCCGCGACGCGATGGCGGGTAGTCCCGCGAGGGGCGCGAGATACTTGCTGACAAGTTCGGCGCCGGTGGGCGCGGTGTCCCCGTAGCGAGGTTTGGCCCAGTCCGCAGCGAAAAGGAGCCTCTCCGCGACGGGATCGATGAGGTGCTTCCAGGGCGAGAACAGTCGGATGTGACCCCACGACCGCATACTCTCCGCTATCTGGTCGCCTGCCTCGTAGATCACGAATTCCTGCCCGCGATCTACGAGATGCGCTGCCGCGGCGAGCCCAATCGGGCCAGCTCCGATGATCGCCACGGGGAGGCCGTCGAGCCGTCCGTCGCGTATCGCGGGCAGGGAGAGGTTGATGAGGGTCACGGAACTCCTTCGTCATATCGATTGCTATCGATGTTCGAGTATATCGACAGTCGTCGATATCCACTACCATGGCGAAATGAGTATCACGATGCTGCCCGTCATTGCTGCGGCGGCCTGTTGTGCACCGCTGACACGGGAGCCCTTGGGGCAAGCGCAGGCAGACGATCTCGCGAGATCCCTGAAGGCCATTGCCGATCCGGCGAGGCTGCGGTTGATCTCGATCATTGCGGCATCCGAAGGCCAAGAAGCCTGCGTGTGTGACCTGACGGAACCGCTCGACATCGGTCAACCCACGGTGTCCCATCACCTGCGGGTACTGACGGATGCCGGGTTCGTGACCCGCTCGAAGCGTGGTGCTTGGGCCTACTATCAGCTCGTGCCGGGAGCTCTCGATTCCGTTGCTCGTCTTCTCGTCACCGCATGAAAGTCGCTACCGCACGGCGTCTCGTCGCCGAGTTTCTCGGTAGTGCGCTGCTCGCTGCCCTCGTGATCGGATCGGGGATCGCGGCCCAGCGACTCTCGCCGACCGACACCGGGTTGCAGTTGCTCGAGAATGCCATCGCTACTGCGCTGGGGCTGCCCGTGTTGATTCTGATCTTCTCGCCCATCAGTGGGGCTCACTTCAATCCGATCGTCTCGCTCGTGGATTCGGCAATCGGGATGCGCGCCTGGCGCGACACCGCGATCTACATTCCCACCCAGGTGGTCGGGTGCATCTCGGGGGCAATGCTTGCGAACCTCATGTTCGGCGATGCAGCGATCAGCATGAGCAGTACCGACCGGCTCACCCCGGGCCACTTCCTCGCAGAGATCGTCGCGTCCGCGGGGCTGATCTTGGTGATCTTTGCGCTTGCTCGCACGGGGCGAGCAGCCGTCACGCCGGCGGCAGTCGGTGCCTACATCGGCGCCGCGTACTTCTTTACGAGTTCGTCGAGCTTTGCGAATCCCGCGATCACTGTCGGCCGCATGTTCAGCGACAGCTTCGCCGGCATCGCACCCGCTTCGGCGCCCGGCTTCATCGCCGCGCAACTAGTGGGCGGCGGGCTCGGCTTTGTCTTGGTGCGGTGGTTATACCCGCGAACCGCGTGACGGTGCTTAGGTTCGGTTGCGCAGGGTGAACTGCACGCTCTCCTCGCCAACATGGGCGTCGAGTTCCTTGTTGGTGAGACTGGGAGACGCGGTGCCGTCCAGAAAGACCCGGGCTCCGTTCTCCTCGACCACCTCGTCGCCCTTTTCGGGAGCGGCGGAGATCTCTACTGCAAATTGCGAACTGTCCCCATCTCGGGCTCCGATACGCAGACCCGCCGCCTTGGCGTCCTCTGCCTGTGCGGCGAGACGTTTGATGACCGTGGCGGCGTTATCGGTAAGTGTCAGCATGGTGGTCCTCCCGGCGAAAGCTCGATGGTAGACATCCACTATTGCACAAGCGCAATAGTTGCAGCTATGCAGAGATGCGTGAGGTGCTGCTCACCTAGGCGTGGGTTGTCGCGAAAGCTGCAGAGTGCTGTCGCCCACCCAGATCGGTCGGAATCGACACTCGAACCGTAGTTCCCGAGTGCCCGTCGGACTCGAGCGTGATGCGACCGCCGATGTTGTCGACGATCTTCTTCACGATGGGAAGACCCAAACCGGTTCCGGGAGTCACTCCCGTGTTGCTCGATCGCACGAACTTCTCAAACACGGCGTCGAGCTCTGCGGGCGGGATGCCGCGTCCTGTATCCGTGACGGTGAGGATGGCCATGCCATCCTCAGTGTCCAGAGCAACAGTTGCGTGTCCGCCCGAGGGCGTGAACTTCACCGCATTGCTCAGGAGGTTGGTGAGAATCTGACCGACCTCCTGAGCATGCACGGTTTCGCTGAGGTCGGAATGACCGCGAGCGAACTGAAGAGTGACACCACCTGCTTTGGCCTGGGCCTGCAGGTCTTCGACACCCTCAGTGACGAGGCTCGACAGCGAGCGTGGATCAGAAGCGGCAGGCAACTCGCCACGATCGAGGGCGGCCAAGGTGAGGAGGTCATTTACGAGGGCGAGGAGTCGTTGACCATTTCGCACGATCACCGACGTATACATCTGTTGCGTCTCATCAAGGTCGGTGTGTTCGAGCTCCTCAGCGAACCCGATGACGCTCGAGATCGGCGTGCGCAACTCGTGGCTGACCGCCGAGACGAATTCGTCTTGGCGTTGGTTGAGTGCGCGCAGGGCCTCTGCTGCAGCAAGTTCGTTGTCGAGGGCGGCGGCCGTGGCGAGCTCAGTTCGGTGGCGGGCGGTGATGTCGATGACCTGCACGCTCATCCGGTGGTTGCTCGTCACGGCGGCAAAGCCTTGCAAGCGCGATCCGTCGGCGGCATCCCACTCGTCGCTCCACGTTGCCGCTGATGAGTCCCAGAGCGCTTCGAGCGCGCTCGCCAGATGGGCGTCGGCTATCACATCGTGATCGCCGTGGACTTCGTCGAGCAGTCGGCTTGCGGCGGGGTTCGCCTCGATCACCTGCGTGCTCCCGGAGGCACGGTCGACGATGAGTAGGCCGATCTGTGCCGCTGCGAGACCTGCCCGCAGCATCTCCTCGCTGGTTCGCGCGGCATTGAGGGCTGTCTCCCGCTCCGCGGCAACTGCTGCGAGGAGGAGAACTGAGGTCGAGTAGGAGAGGAGGAAGATCTGAAGCAGGGTCGTGGTGAATGCGCCTTCCACGGCGCCCGCATACGCGAAGGGGCCGCCGCCCGCGATCGTGAGGGTGAGGCTCGCGCTCGCGGTCACGATGAGTTCGAATGCCACGACTCGGAATCCGAAGCGGATGGCCGCCCAGGTCAAGACTGGGAGCGGGAGAAATGCCAACGGGAGATAGTGGCCGGGCCAGAAGACTACAAGAACGACAACCACCAGCAGTGCGAACTGCGGCAGGAACTCCTTGAGCGATGGAAGGCGTACGCCGCCCACAAGTGCCATCGGCACGATCACCAGAAGGGCAGAAGCGTGGGACGGCGTCACATCGAGGAAGGTCCTGAACGGATCGGCGCCATGCAGCAGCGCAGCAGTAATGGCGACAAGAACACCGAGCGCGAGACTACCCGCACCCGCCGCGATGAAGAATTTCAGCACGTCGCCAAGTGAGCGCAGGCGCCGGGACGGCAACAAGCGAGCGATCACGAGAACAACGACGATCGACTCGACCGCGTTGACTGTTCCGAACACGAGAGAGAGGTCCAGGGGTCTGCCACCGGCGAGGTTGGCGATCATCCCCACGAGAATCAGAAACGGCACCACCAACCAGAAGCGGCGCCCAGCGAGCAACAGCGCGATGGCAGCAGTGCCTGACGCCGGCCACCACGCTGCCACGGTCGATCCCGCTGGCGTGAGAAGTACCGAACTCGCGCCGAGAATTCCGGTCGCGACAAGAAGTAATGCGATTCGGATGAGCGGAAATCGCTTGGTCCGGTCGCGCGAGTGAGAGTTCCCCACAGTGCATCCCCCGATGATCTGACGCCCCATATCAAGGCGCAGTTACCAGCATTGTGCGGATGGCAACCGTTTACAACCCTGCGGCGCCCCCGTCTTCAGGTGGCAGGAGTGCGCCCAACGGCGGGCTACCGCAGTTGCGGGAGGCACACATGTTGCCGATCTACCATGACTCAACAGCCGGGAGGCAACCGTGAAGATCATTGTCAACTCTGACCACAACATCTCGCTCACGCAGGAGTCGATCGCAGGCCTCGAGTCGCTCGTCGAAACCTCGCTCGGGCATCTGGGCGCACGCCTCACTCGCGTGGAGGTGCACCTGACGGACGGAAGCGCCGGTCGCAGCACTGGTGACGACATTCGCTGCCGACTCGAAGCTCGCCCCGAGGGACTGAACGAGGAATTCGTCACCGACAACGCCTCGACCGTTGACGGCGCCGTCAGCGGCGCGCTCCACAAGATGGTCAACGTTCTCGACACTGTCTTCGGTCGCCTCGACCACCGCAAGGGTGGCGACTCGATGGGCGGAGTCGAGCCCCGCTAGCTCGCCTCGGGGCGGAGATCCAACCGCCGCAGCAGCTGTGCGTTCAGCGCCACGACAACGGTCGAGGCCGACATCAGTAGTGCTCCCACTTCCATGGGAAGCACGAAGCCGATAGGCGCGAGCACCCCCGCAGCAAGAGGGACCGAGATGAGGTTGTAGCCGGCCGCCCACCACAGGTTCTGCTTCATCTTGCGGTAGCTCTGGCGAGACAGCTCGATGACAGAGAGCACCGATCTCGGGTCGTCACTGACGAGGATGACGCCGGCCGATGCGATCGCGACATCCGTTCCCGCGCCGATCGCTATACCGACATTCGCCTGAGCGAGGGCTGGAGCGTCGTTGACGCCATCACCGACCATCGCGACCATTCGGCCCTCGTGCTGCAACTCGGCGACCTTCGCCGCCTTGTCTTCGGGATGCACGCCCGCAAACACCCGGTCGATCCCTAGTTCCGCGGCCACCGACTGGGCAACAGCTTCTGCATCGCCGGTAATCATCACGACCTGAATGCCCAGGGCGTGGAGCGCATCGACGGCGTGACGAGACTCCTCGCGCACTTCGTCAGCGAGACCGATAGCGCCCACGACCTTGCCGTCGGCGAGCACGTGCAGAATGATCGCGCCGTCGTTCTTCCACGGCTCCGTCTCCGAAATCGCGGTCGCATCGTGGCTCTTCAGCATTGCCGGCCCACCCACCGAAATGTTTCGCCCTTCGACCGTGGCGCTCACGCCGACAGCCGGCGAGGAGTGAAAGTCGGAGGCCTTCAGCGCCGCCAGTTCACGCTGCTTCGCAGCTTGGACGATGGCCCTGGCGAGAGGATGCTCGCTGTCGCTCTCCGCAGCTGCAGCCCACGCCAGCACCTCGGACTCATCCGCGCCCCGAACTACGGCTATGTGTGACACAGTGGGCTCGCCCTTGGTCAGTGTGCCCGTCTTGTCGAACAGCACCGAGTTGACCTTTCGCATGCTCTCCAGCGCGAGCCGGTCTTTGATGAGAACTCCGCCCTTGGCGGCGCGCTCGGACGAGATCGACACCACGAGCGGAATCGCCAGCCCGAGAGCGTGGGGGCAGGCAATGACGAGCACGGTGATGGTGCGAACGATCGCGTCGTTCGGGCTTCCCACCAGCACCCACACGATGGCAGTGATGATCCCGGCCCCGAGCGCGAACCAGAACAACCATCCCGCGGCTTTGTCCGCGAGTCGCTGCGCTGGTGAGCTCGAGTTTTGCGCCTCGGAGACGAGTTTCTGAATGCCCGCCAGCGCCGTGTCGGGGCCGATGGCGGTGACTTCGACGCGGATAGCCGTATCCGTCGCTACCGTTCCGGCGACGACCTGGGATCCCGGACCTCGGCTGACAGGGCGTGATTCGCCGGTGATCATCGACTCGTCGACATCAGCGGTGCCGTCCACGACAGTTCCGTCGGCCGGTACCCGTCCGCCGGGGCGGACGATGACGACGTCCCCGACCATGAGGTCGGCGGGCGCCACGATCGTCGTGCTGTCGCCGTCGACCCGCTCCGCCTCATCGGGAAGGAGCGCCGCGAGCGACTCAAGTGCGGTGCTGGTTTGGGCGAGCGAACGCATTTCGATCCAGTGACCGAGCAGCATGATCACAATGAGGAAAGCGAGCTCCCACCAGAAATCGAGTTCGCTGGCCAGAATTCCGAGGCTGGAGCCCCACGACGCGAGGAATGCGACGGTGATCGCCAAGGCGATCAGGAGCATCATCCCGGGCTTCCGCGTCCGCAACTCTGACACTGCGCCGGTAAGGAATGGCCGCCCACCCCAGAAATACATGACCGTACCGAGTAGTGGAGAAATCCATGCGACGACAGCGAGGTCGGGAAGTCGGTAGCCGAGGATCATGGCGAACATGTGGCTGAATCCGACGACCGGGACCGCCAGCACCAACATGATCCAGAACAGCCGGCGGAACTGCCCGACGTGATCGCCGTGGCCACCGTGACCGTTCATCGTGCCGTGGTCCATCGCGGGACCGTGATCGTGCGTTGCCGTTGCACTCATGTCATGGGTGTCATGTTGCTCGTTCATAGTGGCAAGCTATACCCCCTAGGGGTATATGTCAAGATTGACAGCACGACGTCAGCGTGATTAGATTACATACCCCACTGGGGTATAGAGGAGGATGGTCATGATCGGGTACGTCGACAACAAAGAGGTCATCCTCAAGCGCCTTCGCCGGGCCGAGGGTCAGGTTCGTGGGATCGCTCGGATGGTCGAAGAAGACACCTATTGCATCGATGTCCTCACCCAGGTTTCGGCGGCAACCAAGGCTCTCGAATCCGTTGCGCTGTCGTTGCTCGAAGATCACCTGACTCACTGTGTTGCTCAGGCCACAGCCGAGGGCGGCGACGTCGCGCGAGAGAAGATCCTCGAAGCATCCGCGGCTATCGGCCGACTCGTTCGTTCCTGAATTCATCCACCCACAAAACAGAAGGCATCCCACCCATGTGCAACACCGAGAACGCCGGCAACGAGCTGGGCATCACCGACAAGAACCACGCGTGCAACTGTGGCACGAGCCAACACTCCGAAACGGTAGCGAGGGTCAGCGAGAACGCCCTCAGCGAGGAGTATCTGGTTGAGGGCATGACGTGTAGCCATTGCGTCTCCAGCGTGACCGAGGAGGTCACTGCCCTTGACGGCGTCGAGAGTGTCAGCGTTGATCTGAACTCGGGTGGGGCATCCCGGGTCACGGTGGTGAGCTCGAAGCCTGTCTCGGTGGAGGAGATACGCGCGGCAGTCACCGAAGCCGGCTACGCCTTGGTCACGGCCTAGAAATGTCTTCGGTCGATGTCAATCTCGAGATTGGTGGCATGACGTGTGCGTCGTGCGCCACACGCATCGAGCGCAAGCTCAATCGCATCGAGGGCGTCACGGCCACCGTGAATTATGCGACGGAGAAAGCACGAGTTCAGGCAGACGGTGTTGATGCCGCAACACTGATCGCCGCCGTCGAATCCGCTGGCTACACGGCAGTGCTGCCCGCGCCACCGGCCCAATCGCAGGTCGTCTCGCCCAGCCAGGCCGACCCCGAGGTGACGGCACTTCGGCATCGACTCTTGGTGTCGGCGGTATTGGCGACCCCGGTTGCGCTGCTGTCCATGATCCCGGTGCTGCAGTTCACAAACTGGCAGTGGCTCGCCCTTACGCTCGCCGCGCCGGTGGCAGTGTGGGGCGCTTGGCCGTTCCACCGAGCGGCGGCGATCAATGCCCGGCACGGCGCAGCGACGATGGACACCCTGATCAGCGTGGGTGTCATCGCCGCCTTCGGGTGGTCCTTGTACGCGTTGTTCTTCGGGACGGCGGGGATGCCCGGCATGCACATGACCTTCAGCATCATTGGCAACCCGGACGCCGGAGCGAGTGAGATCTACCTCGAGGTGTCCTCGGCGGTGACGGTCTTCATCTTGGCCGGAAAGTACGTCGAGGCACGCGCAAAGAAGGAATCGAGTGCCGCCCTTCGAGCACTTCTGGAGATCGGCGCCACACAGGCGACCCTGGTTCGTGACGGGGTCGAAACCCTCGTCGCGGTCGAGTCGCTGAAGCCCGGTGACCACGTGGTTGTTCGGCCGGGTGAGAAGATCCCCTCCGACGGACTGGTGGTCGAGGGCGTCTCGGCCGTCGACGCCAGCATGCTGACAGGCGAGTCCATTCCTGTCGAGGTGACTGTCGATTCGCGAGTGACCGGTGCCACCCTCAATGTGAGCGGCCGCCTCGTTATCGAGATTACGCGCGTAGGTTCTGAAACCGAGCTCGCTCGTCTCGGCAGGCTCGTGGAAGAAGCGCAAACCGGCAAGGCTCAGGTTCAGCGACTGGCGGATCGAGTCTCTGCGGTGTTTGTGCCCGTCGTCATTTCGCTGGCGATTCTTGCCTTCGTCGGGTGGCTGTTGACCGGGGCGTCCCTTGAGTTCGCTTTCACCGCGGCCGTCGCCACGTTGATCATCGCGTGCCCGTGCGCACTCGGGCTCGCCACCCCCACCGCGTTGATGGTCGGCACGGGCCGCGGCTCGCAGCTTGGCATTCTCATCCGGGGTCCGCAGGTGCTTGAACAGACCCGCCGTATCGACACCGTCGTTCTCGACAAGACCGGTACCGTCACGACGGGCCGGATGGCGGCAACTACCGTGCAGACGTTCGCGGGGACCTCACGAGAGGACCTTCTGCGTTTCGGCGCGGCTGCAGAGGATGGTTCGGAGCATCCGATCGCCCGCGCGATCGTCACCGTTGCCGGCGGGTCACCAGCGAGGGCGGACGACTTTCGTGCGCACGCTGGTTACGGAGTGCAGGCGCTCGTCGAAGGGCAACTGGTCATGGCGGGCCGCGCCTCTTGGCTGGAGCAGGAATGGTCGATCTCCTTACCGTCAGATGTCCGCGCCGCGGTCGCTGTGGCCGAAAGCCGTGGTGAAACAGCGGTTGTCGTTGCGTGGGACGGAGAAGCTAGGGGCTTGATCTGCGTCTCCGACACCATCAAACCCACGAGCGCTGAAGCGATTCGGCGCCTTCGCGCGTTGGGGCTGACGCACGTCTTGCTCACTGGTGACAACGACGGCGCCGCACACGCGGTCGCCGCAGAGGTGGGAATCGAGGATGTTCGCTCCGGAGCCACCCCCGCGATCAAGTTGGCCGTCATCCAGCAGTTGCAGTCCGCTGGCCACGTCGTGGCAATGGTGGGCGACGGTGTGAACGATGCCGCAGCCTTGGCCGCCGCGGATCTGGGGATTGCAATGGGTGGCGGCACGGACGCCGCGATCGCAGCCAGCGATATCACCGTGGTCAGTGGCGACTTGCTCGTCGTGGGCGATGCCATCCGCCTCGCGCGCAAGACCCTCGGCACGATCAAGGGAAACTTGTTCTGGGCCTTCGCCTACAACGTCGCGGCCCTGCCCATCGCCATGCTCGGCCTGCTGAACCCGCTGCTCGCGGGCGCCGCAATGGCGTTCTCCTCAGTGTTCGTCGTGACCAACAGTCTGAGGTTGCGGCGCTTTCGGCCTCTTGCGGATGCACGCTAGGTCGCGAATGGACCATTTCGATTCGGTCGTGGTTGGCGCGGGAGTGGCGGGACTCACCGCCGCTCGACTCTTGGCGGATGCCAGCCGACGTGTCGTGGTGCTCGAGGCCCGCCACCGGGTAGGCGGTCGGGTCTGCACCGATCGCGCCGACGGTTTCGTCGCCGACCTCGGCGCATCCTGGATTCACGGCATCACCGACAACCCGGTTGCGGCGGCGGCCGAGGCGTTCGGGATGCCCACCCGAGAGTTCACGGTCGGTGGCTACCAACCCGACAGCCGCCCGATCGCCTACTACGGGCCGGGAGGTGACCGACTTCCGGACGCCGACGCGCGGGCCTTCGCCGACGACATCCGTGCTCTGGATGCCGCGCTTGCGATCGCTGTCGACGCATCGAATCCGGATGCCTCGTACCGTGACGTGACCGAAGCGGCGCTCGCCGGTCAGTCGTGGGATCTCGATCGCACAGCACGCGTTCGCGAGTTTCTGGAGCATCGCAGCGAGGAGCAATACGGGGCGTGGATCGAGGACCTCGCCGCGCACGGACTCGACGACGACCAGATCGACGGCGACGAGGTGGTCTTCCCCGACGGCTACGACCGCTTGCCTGAACGCCTCGCTACCGGACTCGACATTCGCCTCGGGCACGCCGTCAGCAACGTTCGATGGTCGTCCGAGGGCGTCACGGTGACAACCGAACAAGGCGCTCTGACGGCGGATAGCGCGGTGGTCACCGTGCCGATCGGGGTGCTCAACTCCACGGCGTTCACCATCGAACCGCCGCTACCAGAACCGAACGCGGGCGCGCTGAGCCGGCTCGAGATGAACGCTTTCGAGAAAGTCTTCTTGTGGTTCCCGACGAAGTTCTGGGATGACGAGGTCTACGCGATCCGGCAGCAGGGCCCCGAGGGCCGGCGCTGGCACTCTTGGTACGATCTCACCGACCTCCACGGCGTGCCCACCCTGCTGACTTTCGCCGCGGGTCCGGTGGCCAAAGAGATCCGTTCGTGGAGTGACGAGCAGGTCGTTGACTCGGTTCTGGAGCAGCTGCGCCGACTGTATGGCGAACGGGTGCCGCGGCCAACTCGGGCACACATCACCGAGTGGCACGAGGATCCTTTCGCCCGCGGTTCCTACGCGTTCATGAAGGTCGGATCCACTACTGCCGACCACGACGACCTCGCCACGCCGGTCGGCGGGGTTCTCCACATCGCAGGCGAGGCGACCTGGACGGATGACCCCGCAACAGTGACTGCGGCCCTCTGCTCCGGTCACCGCGCAGCGTCGAACGTTCTGCAGCGCGCGATCCCGATCGCCGAGGTATGGGCTGGTCGCTAACCGGCGTCAGGGCGCGGTGACGTCCCGCGCTCGGGAGATCTGATCCGTCACATACTTGGCATCCCGCCCCACCCCGCCGAGCAGTTGCGACGTGAGACTGAATTGGAACGGCATTCCGACGAAGTACAACCCGGGCATGCTCGTGACCACCCCTCGCGGTGCATCCGGAAGCCCGCTCTCGTCGGAGGGCAAGCCGTCTATCCAGGTCAGGCCGGGCCGAAAGCCCGTCGCCCAGATGATGGTGGTGGGATGAGCGGTGACGGAACCCGCGGAGATCGGCATACCGTGGCTGACCCCGGAGATGCGGGGTATCGCCTGCACGCCAGCTTGCTCGGCGTCCTTCATGGAGACCCGGATGAGCGGTGCCCCCCGCGAGTGAAACTGTGGAGCCACTTTTCGGCCAATAGGGGTCGCGATCGTGAGCACGCGGTAGATGAAGTTCCAGTACAGCTCACCTGCGACGGTGAAGAGAGCATCGGGGATGTGCGCGGTCGGTCGCCCCGCAAGAAGAGTCTGGTGGCTTGCGGCCAGCTCGATTGCGATTTCGACGCCCGAATTGCCCGCTCCCACCACGAGCACCGTGCCGGGCAACACGGAATCCGGGTTGCGGTACTCGCTGGAGTGTAGTTGCCGGATGTCTGCATCCAGCGCCGACGCGAATTCGGGCACTGCGGGCTCCGTCGTTGCCCCGCTCGCTATGACAACACTGTCGGCGGTCATCATCCCTGCGCTTGTCGTGACCACGAAACCGCTGTCCGAGGCTCTCACGCCGGTGACCGTGACACCGTGGCGCACGGGAAGTTCGAAGTGCTGCGCGTAGCGCTCCAGGTAGTTCGCGACCTCGTCCTTGCTCAGAAACGCACGCGGCTTGGGGTGCGGCAATCCGGGCAGGCTTGAGTGGCGTGCCGGAGTGAAGAGCCGTAGCGAGTCCCACCGCCGTCGCCATTCGTCTCCCACGCGAGCTTCAGCATTCAGGATGACGAAGTCCGCGCCCTGCTGCGCGAGATGGTAGCCGGTCGCGAGGCCGGCCTGACCGCCGCCGATCACGATCGTGGAGTAATGGGTTCGAGTGTCAACCATGACGAGTCTCCTTGCCGTCGTTGAGAGCCTGATTAGAATACCGTTCTAATTGATGGAATGCTAGTCTAGGTTCATGCCCGGCAGTCACTCAGAAGCACAACCGCTCAGGGATGCCCTCGCCGCGACGACCCGTGCCCAAATCGTCGGCGCAGCAGCAGCGCTTTTCACCGAACTCGGCTATGTGAGTACGTCGATCGGGGCAATCGCCACACGGGCGGGGGTGGCCGTGCAGACCATCTACAACTCGGTCGGCAACAAGGCCGCAGTGCTCTCCGCGGTACTCGATGTCGCGGCATCCGGACCGAATGCACCGACGCCCGTGCCGACATTCATGGCCGAACGCACCCAGGCTGCGAATGACGCTGCGGAAGTCATCGCCATCCTCGCGGACTGGCTCGTCGAGGCCAATACGCGCACGGCGACGATCCACTGGATCATCCGACAAGCATCAGCGGTCGACGAGGATGCCGCGGAGCTCGAGCGAACACGCTCGAAACAGCGGCTGCACAACTACGGGCTCGCGGCCGCCGCATTGCGTGAACGTGGTGGACTGCGCAATGGGATGACCGACGAGCAGGCGGCGGCGACGATCTGGTCGCTTGGGCATCCGACCGCCTATCGTTCACTCGTGATTGATGGCGGATGGTCCATCGAGGCATACGGCAACTGGCTGCGCGGGGCGCTCGAGTCACTGGGGTGAGGGCGCTAGTGGCGAGCAGAACCTTCCCGTGATTCCTGGATTCTGACCCGCCTACAGCTAGGACATCTGAGGTCCTTCTCTCCCGTGTGCCGAGGTCAACCCTCGCAGGCGATGCCGTCGTCGTCCCCGTCCAATTTCGCGCTGTACCCGGGGGTACCACGCTCAATCCGACTGACACCCGCAGCGTATGCTTCCGAACAATTCGCATAGTAAGTGCCAGCTCCGGTGTCGCCGACAATCCCCACGGGGGGGACTGGTGAGGTGGTCGTCGTCGGCGTCGGCGCAGCGAAAACGCCCAATGACGATCGATACGCAGGTTGACTAGGGCACGACTCGAGGACTTTGGCTAACGCGTCGTGCTCAGATTGAGTAACCCAGAGCCCGTATGCATACTTCACACTGATCTGCCGGGCCGCGTACTCGCAGTGCACTTCTGGAAACGGAGGCAGCCAGGAGGCCGCATCAGATGCGCTCTTGCTCTGGTTCGTCTGGTCGCTGACTGCGAGGAGGTTTGTCGGGTCATTCGCCAGACGCTGACGCTGATCCTGCGTGAGCCGTTGTGCCCCAGAGGTCCAAGCATTCAGCAAGGCAACCATATGATCGATCTGAACGAGCGTTGAGGTGTCGTTTCCGCGCGTGAAGCTCATTGACTGGCCGCTGTAGGGGTCCACAAAGGATCCGGACATGACTTTGCATCCGTTGAGCTGTGGGCTTGCTAGGTCGCGCAACAGGATGTCATCCCGGGTACTGCAGCCGTTGCCATCAACGTCCATCCAAGCTTCGCCGAAATCTTGGGTGCGCTGATAGTTCGCACCCGAGTCCGCGACGTGAACGGTCAGCATGGCGAGTACTTCGACAGCGCTCTTGCCGAGAAGGGGTGGCTCGACGATAGCGAGGCTCGACGACTGTACTTCGTCCGCGTGAGTTGTTTCGGCTAAGGGCGCGCTCGTCTCCGCATCGGAGAGTTGTGGCCCTCGCTGTTCGTCACCAGGCTGAAGGCTCGCAGACGGAGCGCTTATCGGTTGCGACGCCCCGACAGCAATCCACCCCCCGAGCACGACGATAATCGCCGCGAACATCGCGAACCATCCTCGCCCAGAGAGCGTCCAGAGACCACCTCGTCGATTCATCCTGACCCTCCTCTCTTGCACACAGGAAACCCCAAGGTATAACTTGTCCCCAGCATAGGTTCCCGAGCAGTATTCAAGTACTGCGACCATTGCGCCGGTTCGAGCGGTGATTTCATGAGACGACTATGTCTAGTCGGCGCCCGCAACAGTGGGCTGCTTCGGCGTGCGCTCGCTGCGTGGGTCATGGTGGTTTTGACCGTTCTGGTCGGTGCGAGCCCTGCAATCGCAAATACCGCGCCGACGATCGATGTGGTCTCGTCTGTCACGGTGAGCACTGATATTTGCGCTAGCGTCCCGGCGACAGTGTCGAAGTCCCACGAAATCAACGTCGTTCTTGACGACTCTGGCTCGATGTTCATCGAGCCGAGTCCGCAGCGATGGTCCTACGTCAAGTACGCGCTTATGCTCTTCGCCGCCATGCTGGGGCCCGCGGACGAGATGAAGGTATTCCTGCTTTCGCAGGGCGGGGCGGTGGCACTGACCATTCAGGGTTCCCAGTCGGGGCCTAGCCAGGCCAACGTCAACGCGATAAACGGCCTGCAGATGCGAGGCGGCGGTACACCATGGGCCGCGGTGCCTGCGGCTCGTGACGAGCTTGCTGGCAACGGCGCGCAGAGCCGCTGGCTAGTGCTGTTGTCTGACGGGGAATTCGATGATCATACGGCCACTAGCGCGGAATTCTCGGGGTGGTCGGCCTCGCTCGGCTCGGCCGGTCACAGCTACGATGTCGGCTTCCTAGGTGCGGGCAGTGGCGCGCCACAACTCGCGGCCGCGCCGGGCTTCCACCCGGCCAACGCACCCGATGACATCTCCCAAATCCTTGGCAATACCGCTACCCTCGCGAACCAGATCTTCGGCCGAGCCGTAATACAGCCAATGGGCGGCAGCGGAACGACAATCAACCCCGATATCGATCTTGCAACCGTCCTCGTACTCGCCCAAGGTGACGCCGCCATCGGCACGCCCGAGAGCGGGATAGATCAGGATCAGCCGCTTGACCTGCTTGCCGAACCTGTGAGCATCCCCCAGCCCACAAACCCGTCGGCCCTCGCGGACGGCGCGCTCGTACCAGCGACTGCCCCTTCCGGACTTACTGGCCAGATCGCCACGGTCGCGCACGTTCCTTCTGGACAGACCTACTTCGGCGTCGGTGCCGCATCGCAAACCAGCTTTTACTACACGCCCCGGGTGCAATTCGGCGTGAGTTTCATCGACCCATCGACCAACGAACCGATACCCAAAGGCCAAGCAGTAGTCGCCGGCAAGTACAAGGTCGTGTACGGATTCATGGATGCAGACTGCAACATCATCGGACCCGATCGCTCCACACTTCTTGGCGACATCACACTCAGTGCGAGCATGAGCGAAGACGGCGCAGTAATCCAGCCGACTCTGGATTCGGGCGCCGAGTACGATCTTTCCGCTGGAGATGTCGTCGTCACGGTCGACGGTACGTACTTGGACGGTAACCCCGCGCATGCCGAGATCAAGCAGCACATCTACCCTGCACCAGAGCAGGGGACCATCACGATCTCCGACTCCGAACTGACGGTCAGCTCGCTGGGCGCGGGCGCGTCGATTTCTGCGACATACGCGGGTGTGAACGGACAAGCGATCTCCCAGCAGGAGTGGGCCGCTATCAATCCGGATGCCTTCATTGCAAAGGCAGAGCCGAACGCCGGGATCCAATGGTTGGTGAGCAAGGAAACGACGCCAGGTGACCTGAAGATCACCCCTGTCGCGACGAGCGGAGACATCTACTCGGTCAGCACCTCGAAACCGATCCGCCTGACAGTGTCCGCAAATTACACGTACGAGGAGGGTGTGAAGACCGCTTCCGGCGAGACTGACGTGAGCATCGCGGATGACCTTTCCCTATGGGACAGGTTCCTCCACTGGCTCGGCCTAGACGGGTGGAAGTGGTTCCTGGCTGGCATCGGCTTGATACTGCTTGTGGGCTACATCTTCAAAAAGCGCTTCTCGCGTCGATTCAAAACTGCACCGCACATCAACGCACGTCCGAAGTCATTTGGCATGCCCGCGGGCCAGAGCCGAGGAGAGTTCAAGCGCAGTCTCGGCTATGCGCTCCTGCCGTTCTTCGCCGATCGAGCCACGTTCCGGTATGCCCCCGGCACCGCTGGCTTCACTCGTCTCAAGCTCCGAGCATCCGCTCACGGGGGTGGCGAGGTGACGAACTGGAAGGCGCTCGTCGCATCCCACCGAAATGGGAAGTCCGTCGAAGTGAACGGCGCCCGGTTCGACAAGGACATGACAAGACCACCGACGGTCGGCGCCGGCAGTCTCATCACCGCCCAGACCCCGGACATGAAATACGAATGTGCACCTAATGCGTGATCTGCGCGACCCAACGAAAAAGAGGAACCAAGATGCCCATCGCCCCTACCCTGATTCTCGGTCTCGGCGGCACCGGATCAAAGATCGTGGCCCGCGTTGCCGAAAAGGTGAAGGAGTCCGGCTCCTCCCAGGAGAATCGGATTGCATACGTTGTGTTTGACACCGACATCAACGAACTCCGGGATATCAAAGAGAAGAACCCGGGCGTCTACATGGTCCAGACCTCGACGGTCAACACCGTCGGCGACTACCTGACCGTGAACACGAACGCTCGCGACAATTGGTTTCCCGTCAATGAGATGCTCAACCGCAAGACGCTGACCGAGGGTGCCGCGCAGGTACGAGCTATTTCCCGGCTCGCATTCGACACCACGTTGAAGAGCGGCAAGCTTGCACCGTTGCGCGACGCGATCGACACCCTGTTCCGAGTCGACAAGGACAATCAGGAGCAGGCGCTCCGCGTCATCATCACGTCTTCTTTGGCCGGCGGCACCGGTTCTGGGCTAATTCTCCCCGTCGCGATGTACCTGGCGAACTACCTCAAAGCGAAGTACCCGCATCTTCGCGCCATCACTCGGGGCTTCTTCCTGCAGCCCGACGTCTTCTATGGCGTCATCCCCGGCGCGGAGGAGCAGCAGAACCTCAAGGTCAATGCCTACGCGACCATTCGCGAACTCGATGCGTTCCTCATGAAGGGGGACAACACCCTCCCGCCGCAATATCGCAATCTCAAGTTCGAGTTTCCGAAAATCGGCGGCGACGGCGTCGAGGCCGTCAACGCCATGCCATATGACTTCTGCTTCCTTTTTGATGCTCAAGGTACTAGTGGCAGCCTTACCTCCTTTGGCGACCTCCTAGATCACGCCGCGACGTGCATTTATACACAGTCGATTGGCCCTATGTCCAAGCGCTCCAACTCCTCGGAGGACAACACCCTCCGCGAGGTGATAAAGAATCACGGCAGAAACCGATACGCGGGTGCGGGCGCATCACGGCTGGTCTATCCCGCCCGTCACGTCGAGAAGTATTTCGCTTACAACTGGCTACGCACGGCGGTGAGCCGCGACTGGCTTAAGTTCGATGACGCCTTCCAGGGGCAGCTCGCCGGCGTCCGAGACCAGCAGGATAAGGGATTCAGCGTGGCGGACCTCAGGCTGGAGAAGGTGTTTCCGCAAACCGTCGACGCCAAAGCAGACGGGGAGAGGGATCCGTTTGCGCGATCGATCAAAGACCAGGCAGTGTTGAAGGACCCTGAGGGCGTCAGTGAGATCGGCAAGAAGTGGGTTATGTATCTGGGTGGACTCATCGACTACCTCGAGACCCGCTCCAAAAATGACACTGACGATCAGCGGAAAGCGATGGTCGCTGCGAACATCGCGGAACTGAAGGGCAATGCGTCCGAGTACTACGAGCGTTACCTCGACCTCAAGAAGCATCATGACCTGGTCGAGCGACACGCGCAGGAGGGCGCTGCGATCACCGCGTACTCGCTCTTCGGGTCAGACACGCGCGGCTCCAGTGTCGGGCAGCCGTTCGCGCTTGAGACATATCTTCGCAACCAGCGCGGGGACGGCTTCATCCACCCGGTCTCCGCTCGATATTTTCTCTACCATCTGCTCGACCTCATCGAAAAGCAGAAGGCAACAGTCGACAACGATCTGTACGACCTGCAGGGCTACTTCCGCGACTTCGAAAAGCAGGCGTTTGACGATCCATCGACCGACGAGATCGAGGGACCTGAGTCAGTGCTGGCTCGCAAAGCCGGGTTCATCTCGCGAATCACGAATCGACAGGACGGCTGGCAGAAGGATCTCGCAGATAAGTTCGCTACTTACCTCAAGAAGGTCGACGATCTCGGCAACGCGGTAGTGGCGTCGGAGGTTCTCGGCGACGCGCTCAAATACGTCAAGGGACTATCCGATGCGTTTGAAAAGCTCTTCGACAACCTCCGGCAGAACATCGCCCTGCTTGACACCGACATCGAGCGGCTCCGCACTACGTACGACGATGCAAAGGGATCAACGACTCGGTTCGTCTATTCAGACTCGAGCAGCCTCGACCACATCAGCAAGTCCGTGCTGTACAGGGGTGGAAGCGCCAACGCGGATGCCGATCTTGCGGAGTCGATCTTTGCCAAGGTACGTGAATACGCGGCGATAACTGACGAGAAGGACGAGAACTACTTCCAGGACCTCTATACCGGCACGATCGTGCAGCACTTCGTCAAGAAGTTCAGGGAGCAGCAGGGCGCGTCCACTCTCGACATCGACATCATTGAGGCATTGGAGCGCGAATACCGGGCTCGCACCAAGAACGTCGAAGAAGCGAACATCCGCCACTATGTCGTTTCTGAGATCAACGCGGTGAAGGCGCTCGCCGCGCCATTCATAGAATCCCCTCTTGGCGAAGGCCGGCACCCCATCTTCGCGTGTGCTTTCCATCCCAGCATCACGGGCGACGCCGGGTCAAAGCGCGCTGCCCTGGTAAACGAGCACTTGGCGAACTATGGCGGTCAGCCCGATGATGAGATGTCGAAGCAGGAGATTCTGTTCTACAACGCGATCTACGGAATCCGCGCCCGCGATCTCTCGAAATTCTCGCCACCGCGCGTCAGCCAGACGGAGAACCTGGCCGCCGGAGAATACTTCAGCGCGTACTTCCGGCTTGTCAGCCAGATTCGACCGTCGGTGGACGAGACAAAAGTGATCACGCCGCACATCGATCGCCGGTGGCACACCCTTGCCGCGATGCCGGACCTCGACGAGGGAAATCAGGCGAGGCAGCTCACCGAGATCCATCGAGCGCTCCTCAAGGGCTTGGTGCACAGTCACATCATCCGTGAGAAGTCAATTGGCAGCGGGATGATCTATCGCTATAAGCCCCTCAGCGGCCCGGAACAGGATTTCATCGTTTCTAATGGAACACCGTGCGACCAGTTCTATGAAGTAGTCGATGCGTTGACGATCGACCCAGTAGCCGTGACACGGCTCACGGAGTCCGTCGATCACATGCTCGAGGCAACCCTCGCGGAGACCGCCGCGATCGAGTACACAAGCAGCCCGTTTGGGAGGGATCTCGCGCGGGGCATCGATTTGATGGAACTGCGCCAGGTCATCCCCTCCTTCCCGGACACCGCCGCGACGATCTTCGACGTCGCGGCGTTCTGGGCGATCTCGGTACCCAAGGACGACTTCCAGGAGGACTATCTCGCTGCCATGTCGCAGAACTTCCTCGCGCTCCTTCAGGAAGAGGTGTTTCGACTCGAGGAAGGGGACCAGCGCTACAACGTGCTTGAGATAGTACTCCGGCAGCAACTCCAAGCCTTCACACAGCACTTCTCCGCGTTCACCGAGAAGGGCGGAAGCCACTTCAGTCGGAAGCTCCGCATCATCATCGGTGCACTCGGGGACATGTTAATCAATTTGCCCTTGCCCGAACTGCGCGACGAGGTGAAAGCCATGGATAAACAGCTGCTTTCCGGCGACTGATCGAGGCTGCCGACTATGTTCACCGTCATCATCCTGCGGGACCGCGCGAAGCACATTTTTTCGGAGGCTAGATCGCTGTTTGAGCCCTTCGAGGAGGAGAAGCTCCTCGCCTTTGTCGACTGGAATGAGTCGCCGCGTGCGCGCACCATCGACGACGCGCTGCCCGGTATCCGGCCGGTGATAAAGGGAAAGAAAGAATGGCGGGTTGTCGTTGTCGACAGCCCCGACGAGGACGAAGCCGATGAGGCTCAACTGGAGAACCCGTTCGATTTTCTCGACAACCAGAGGGGCCGAAGCCTAAATCTCTCGCTTGAGGAGTCACCCCACTCCCTCGTGCGCCTTGCTCACATGCTGCTCGGCTACCCTCCAATTGGCGCGAAAGATTTCGAGGCGGTCTACTCATTCAAGGACCCCAGCGTGGCAGGTGCGAATCGCGTCGAGCGTCGAGCATCCGAACTCCGCGACGCGGGACAACCGGTGCCCACTCCCTTCGAGGCACGCACGATCCTCTCCGGGATGCATGACCTCAAGATTCATTACCATGAGGTCGAGTACACGGCTGAGGAGCGCGCTAGGCACGACGCGCTCAAGGCTAGGTATGAGTTCCGTGGAAACCGGCCCACCGAGGTCATTTTTATATCGACTCGACGACCGCCCGAGACCGACCCACATGTGCAACTCCGTGCCGTGTGGTCAGCCGAGCTCGGCCGAGTCCCCTCGCGATTCGTCGCTCGAAATGACTACCCATCCGGTACGCGGTTTGCCGTTCATGACATGGTCGATCGAGAAGATTCCAACTACGAAAAGAATGTGCTGTGGTTCTGGCTCGCCGTGCTCAGCGTTTCCGTCAACCATCTGCCGCCGAGTGCCTTCCAAGCTGATCGGGTCTACCACCTCGGCGTCGAGGTCGACACCGCGGCCCTGGTGGCAACGATGAATACCCACCTCAGCAGGCTTGGCACCGCACGCGATCGCATCGATGGAATTTTCAGGAATCCGGTACGCCGACCGAAAACCGACGTGTCCACGTTGCTCGTGCAGCAGGACATTCCCGTGGAGTTCGACCAGCTTGGCGGAGAGTCGATCACAGCCCGAATCGATGGCTACTCGCTGGCAACGGACGTACCGCGCAGCGAGTCATCTCAGTGGTGGGCAGACTATGCCCAGATCGTCGATCGCACCGAGGCGTTGATGCGCAGGCCGCGGCGGGCTCTCGCGGCGGCGGTATACGACGCTCGGCTGAAGGCTCAGATGCTCCTCAACGCCGAGGTCGAGCTCACTCGGTACGAGCTAGAAGACCTGGAGGATGATCTCTCTCGTCAGATGGGTTCGCTCGCTGTGCCTGCGACCGCTGATCTGCTCGATCGCAAAGCTGTGCGAAGGATGATCGAGCGTCACCATCGTCTGATCCTCGTCACCATTGCGAAACGGCTGCACGCGACGACCATCGGCGTCGCCACCGGGGTAGCGATTGGCGCCTGGCTGCTCGGATTGCTGCCCTATCTCATCGAGGCCGGAACAGCGCAGGACTCGTCTGCCCTCGGCGATGCTGGTCTCGTGGCACTGCTCAGCTTGGTCGTGCTGTTTGCCGGGGGAGTGACCGCCCTCGTATGGCAACGCCGGGAACTCGTCACGAAGATTGGTGACCTCAACCGGGAGCTCAAAGCGATCCGGGCGCAGGTCTACGGCGGCGCAGCGGTCTTCGGGACGTACCTGAGCGACATGTCAACCTATATGCGCGCGCGTGCCTTAATCCTGGGTTCAGCAGTCAGAGAAGACCGAGAACGCACCAGGCTGAAGGGTCTCGACCAACTGAAGGTGGCCATCACCCGCGCGATGGAGTTCGAACGTTCCCTCATCACATCTCTTGGGGCGACACCCGTCGTGCAGAAAGTAGATGGCGACCTGAATTCGCTCGACGTGGGGAATCGTCTCCGCATGCGGCGGCTCCTTCAGCTTCCATCGCCGGCGGGACTCACGGTTCCGTTCAACACTGCGGGCGAGCAGATCAAAGCTCCATACGACTTCGTGGCTCGACTCAACTTGGATCGAGTCTCGCTGTTTGAGCGAGTGGGCGAAGATGAAATCACGAAGGGGGTCGGCTCGTGACCTTGATCACGTTCCTTGGTCACGTGCTTGCCTCGATGCCCATCCTGCTTGCGCTAATCGCGCTGCGCGTGGGCGATCAAACGAAGACTGCGCGGGCCCGACAGTTTCCCATGCCCGCGCTCGCCATCGCTTTCGCGATCGTAGCAATGATCGTGCTGTACCAAGCGAACACCTCTATTGACGGATGGCTGGCGTGGCTGATGCGGCTCATCCCGGTGATCCGGGACTGGTATTCACCGGTGTGGCTCTACCTACTGGAGAACCTGCTGGTCATCATCATCTTTCTCGTGCTCAAGCTCGTGCTGAAGCCTATTCTCGCGCGGCTTTTCCGCGGTTCGGCCTTTCCCGGCCATCGGGCGATCGAGGGCGTCTACATCTGGGACACCGACTACGGACTCTGGTTCGTTCGAGCTACCGTTGCGAATCTACGCGGCCTCTATGTTGGCTTCTTCTGGAGCGGTGTGGTCGTGACAATCGCTTACACCACTTTGATTGGTGCCTATCCCGAGTGGGCGGGGTTCAGCGCGATTGCGTACCCCGCCCTCATCGCTCTCGTGATCGGCGAGATCGTGCGGTTCCTGTCCGGTGTTACCAAAGATGAGTACATCACCGATGTTCTCGGTGAGGCTGACGACTCGGTCCGCGTGGCGAACTACGGACCCTTACGTCGAATTCTCGATGCCACGTTCAGCAATCGAGTGCTCACCGACGGTCTGAGCCTCTCAACATTGGACTCGACGCGCTCGCGCTCACGGATCGATCATCTCATCGACGAACCGGTGGGTGAGATGGAAGCTCTGGCCGGCGTCTATTTCCAGAGGCTAAAGGCGGAGGGCGCGGAGCTTGATATCAATCTGCTCGACGCCGCGGTCGCTCTGCTGGGAAAGCAAAGCGTCGTCATTGCCAACCCCTTCCATGGAGACCTCACGCCCTATCTCTGCTTCCCTGCGCACTATCATCTGCTGCAGCGCAGAAAGGTGTTGGTCGTCGCCGGACGTGAGGCTGCAACGGCGGAATATCGTGACTGGATCGAGTCTGGCCTCGAATCGATAACCGGAATTAGTGACCTCTGGTCTGTTGAGACCCTAGGGGATTCGCGACGCGACGACCTCGACGTCGGCGTGCTTCGCTTCGCCGACCTCCACAACATCGAGTTGTTAAGGGAATATGACGAATTCCTCGGGCAGGTCGAATTCGTCATCCTCGCCGAGCCGTCTCGTTTGTTAGCCACCGGTCAGCTCGGCCTCGGGCTGGTGCTACAACGCGTGGGACGCCAGAGCGATGTCGTCTACGCCGCGTTCGATCGCAATCATGACGGACTAGTCGACGCTCTGAGCCACCTGCTGCGTGTCGAGCTCGCTGACGTCGTTGCCTCCGCTCTGCCCACGGGTGCCACGAGCGAGATGGTTTGGCGCGCCGACGGGCCGAGCATGCACACTGCCATCTTCCCGGCCATCACCCGATATCTGGGGGTGGGCACCGAGATCACCGCGGTCGCCCTCAAATACCAGGTTGAACGAGTGTCCTGGGTCGGCGCCGAGAGGTTTCCTGTTCGCGACATGATCTGGCTTGCCGGGCAGTACTACGCCGCCATCAACGCGTTCGCCGAGCTTGACCTCACCCAGGCGGCACTTGCTGAGGCGATCATTCCGGTGACGAGCCCATGGAGCGTGGAACGGTCGGATCGGCAATTCCTCGTCGTCGAGGACGAGATTAACAACGTATTCGAGTCATTGCGACTCTATTCGACTCGCGCTCGCTCCGAGGGATTCGTCAATCTGATCGTCGGCGACTACCTGCTTCGCGACTACATGGTCGCGAATCGTGAGATATTCCTCGCTGACCCCAAGGCAATTCCCTCCATCGTGCCCGACTTCGCCCGCACCGAGCGAAATGGCGTCCTTAGGCTCCTTCTCACGATGATCGCCTTTGACGTCGACGAGTTCGAGCTTGCCAAACAGCTCCAGATTCTTGGGATTCTTGTGCCGGGTGACTTCGAGTCCGACGAACGGGAAGATACGGCCACGCCGGGGGCGGGGCAACTAGTCGAGATCTTTACTGCGCTGGTTCTCAAGCACACCGGCCTCGGCGACATCCGAATTCTCGCGAAGCGGGAGTCGGCCAATGGCGAGCAATTCATCACGCGTTTCCGTGTCGAGCCCTCGGGGGATCTGGATGCTGTACAGCAGCACCTTCGCCCTGCGTACTACTTTGTTGAGGAGGAGCAGGAGGGGTCCTCTTACATTGGTGCTCTGCTCTACGGCCATGTCTATCAGGCAATGCTGCCTGGCCAGTTCCTCACGTACGGCGGGAAATACTACGAAGTTCAGTCCGTCGGCAACGCACACGGCCGAGACGGGGTCGTCCTGCGCCGCGCCGCTGACCACATTCGGGACCGTCGCGTGTACAAGCAGGTGCGCACTTTCACGCTCGCCGATCTCGAGCCCAACTCCACTGTCGGTTCACGCCTGACTGTAGACCGGGTAGAGGCGCATCCTCACTCGGACGAGCAGCCACATAGAAGTCGGATCGAACTCGTTCGCTCGTTCGCGACTATCTCGGTCGCCACCACGGGCTACCTTGAAATGCCAAGCCGGTCGGCGCTTGCCGACGCGCACAGGGTTGGCGTCGAGGACGTGCCGATTCGTGAATATCGGCACAAGGAGGTGCTAGAGATTCGCCTGCCGGAGATCGATGCAGCGACGCGGCTGACGATCGTTGCCGTACTGAACGAGCTTTTTGTCTCGGTCTTCCCGAACGGACACGAGTACATCAACGCGCTGACTGCCGATGAAGGCGATCAGGGCGGCGACTTGATAGACGACTTGGTCGTGGTGGGGCATCCCGACTCGATATTCATCGTCGAAGATAGCATCGTCGATCTCGGGCTCGTTGTTGCCGTCGAGCGCAACTGGCGTCGGCTCCTCGAGATCGTGACGGACTATCTTCTGTGGAGAGACACGCCGCTGCCCCCCGATGAGGAACCTGACCCGGAGTTGCCAGCCGACTACGAGCCTGAATTCCCCGAAGTTACGGAACGGCCCGGATCCGTGGGATGGATCCGCAGATTCCTTCGGAGAGTCTCGAAAATCTTTGCCGCGATCGTCAGATTCATTGCGGGTCTACTCGGGGTCCGGCGGGCGGCGGCCATTAGCGCGGCCAGTGTAAGAGAAGCGGAATCGCGTGGCCCGGATTCAGCGGCAGCAGAGGCGGCGGACGCACCAGACGATGCCGAGCAAGGGACGAATGACGCGATAGAGATCGAAGTTGAGACCGGCAATTCCGAGCTGACGCCCGTCAGCGACGTGCACCCAGAGTCGCGGGCGGAGAGCGGCGCAGAATCGTTGCTCCCCAAAGCTGTTCCCTCAAAGCGACGCAAGCGGACCGCGGGGAATGCGGAGCCATCGCTTTCACCCAAGCCCGAGCCCAAGCCCGAGATCCAGGCTCCTGCTATTCGACTGTTGTCCCCGCCCAACTCGCTTGAGGAGCCCGAACTATGACCGCGAAAATCGACCCGAAGCGTTACCTTGAGTACGGCGGCGTCGCACCGGCCCGTTCTCTCGACGGCGCCGGGACTCTGGCATACCTTCAAGCGAAAGGGTTTGGGCAGAACAACCTCGAGCATTCCCGTCTGGCTCTCGAGCGTCGAGCCGGCGAGGAATTCGTCTTCGACCCCGTCACCTTGAACTACTGCGACTTTTGCGCGAAGCCGCTAATGGGCGGTGAGTTCGACCGCCTGCAGGATGGACGCGAGCGGTGCATCACCTGTTCGAGGACCGCAGTCACGACACACGAGGGGTTCCTTTCGCTGTATCAGGAAGTGCGGCGAAATCTCGAAATCATGTTCGAGATCCAGTTCAACGTCGGTATCACCGTGCGGATGGACAACGCGAAGACGATCGCGCGACTTACGCGAGAGAGATTTGAGCCAACTCCCGGCTTCGATGCTCGCGTGCTCGGCTTCGCGTCGGAGAACGCAGGCGGTTACGACCTTCGCATAGAAAATGGATCCCCCAAGCTGCCGAGTATTCAGACGATGGCACACGAACTTACCCATATTTGGCAGTACCGCAACTGGGACCGGCAGCAGATACAGGCAAAGTATGGTGCTGGAACGCATTTTTTCGTCTACGAAGGAATGGCCTCATGGGTCATGGTGCAGTACCTGTACTGCACCAACGAGGGTGACTTCGCGGCTCGCGAGGCGGCGCTGACGCGCGCCCGCACCGACGAGTATGGCGTGGGCTTCCGTCTTTTTGAAGAGCGGTACCCATTGAGAATCGCTGGGAAAGAACTGCGGGATACGCCCTTCAAGCGCGCGTTTCCACTCTGAGTGTCTGCCTGCGGTGCGGGCGTCGTTTGTGGGCGCGGTGGGAATCGAGTGCCACGACGTGATGTGTCACGAGATTTTCTCGGGAGATCGGTGACCGTTTGTGCGGACAAGATGAGCCGCAAGTCAGCTTTAAATTTGGTGGCTCCGACGGGCGTCGATCCCGTGACCTCACGATTGCGAGACGCCCGGCATCAGGGGGTATCGCGGGGTCTTATCCCTTTCGTTCGCCGGGCAGCCGATGCTCATGGGGCGTCACGGATCAGCGAGCGAACGCAGGGTTTCCGCGGGGTTGGTGCGGGCTGGCCTAGCGTGCCCCGCGCGTCGTGTGAGTCAATCCCGCGCCACACCTAGTGGCCATGGCACCATTGCCGCGTGACCATAGCTTTGCTCATCAAGGTCAATGATGGAATCGTGCTCGCCTCAGATAGCGCGAGCACTCTCGGCGGCGGCGCGGGCGTCCTGAACACTTACAACAACGCCAACAAAGTGTTCAATCTCCATAAGGCGCTTCCCATCGGTGCGATGACTTGGGGGCTGGGCAATGTTGGTCCGTCCTCGATTGCAACCATCTCCAAAGACATGCGGGAACACTTCCACGCCGGAGAGGGCGCTTGGGAGCCGTGGCGGCTAGATTCTGCCAAGTACTCCGTTGAAGCCGTGGCGAACCAGGTGCGGGACTACCTGTCCGACCGGTACTCGCCGGTGGCAGCAGAACACGCCCTGATCGTAGAGGCGGCGATCAAGGAAGACGTCAAGGCGGGAGTCCCGGAGGATGTCGCCAGGATGCGGAATCCGTTGCTCTCTGAACTTGGATTCCTCGTCGCCGGATACTCAAGCGAGGCAGATGAGTCGACGGCCTATGCGATCAGTGTGGGGCCTACAGGGCCCCCTGTCATGGTTGAGGTGCTTCCTTCTGGCGAAACGGGGGCGCAGTGGTGGGGGCAGCCTGAGGCAATCGCCCGTATCATGAATGGCATCAGCCTGGGCACACCGGACGCGCTCGTCAATCTCGGGATTGGCGGTCTTGACGCAAATGCCGCCCAAGAGATCGCCAACGGCTTGCGCGGGCAGTTGGGTGTACAGATGATTGCTCCTCCGATGCCCATTCAAGACGCTATCGACCTAGCCGAGTTCCTCGTGAGCACAACGATCCAGTTCGTGAGGTTTACGCCGGGACCTCCGACTGTTGGGGGACCCATTGAGATTGCTACGATCACTAAACACGAAGGGTTTCGATGGGTTCGAAGGAAGCACTTCTTTGACTCCCGCATCAACCCGCCATTCGGAGGGCATGGCCATGCTGAACACGCCTAGTAGCGGTGTCTACACGTCGGAAGGGCTTGGAGCGGCTATCCGCACTTCTGCCCGGATCACCACCGGCTCAACCTCTGTTCAAGCTCCCAGTACGGCTGCGCTTCGGACAATCCGCGTCACCACGCCGTCGTCTGCACCGAAGCAACAGCGCGAGCCGCGCAAGTAGCGCCTTCTATCGGCCAAGGTGTGGCAAAAGGTCCAGCCACACTGCTTCCGATCGGCCCAGGGCGGCGCACCGAGCCGATCCCAGGGATCGTCTCGCCGGGGGTGAGGCCATGGGACACCTGCACAACAGGGATGAGCCGCGCCCCGTTCACGAAGGCGTCGTGCACCTGGTCAAGCGTCAGCCCGCCCTTGCTCTGCGCGCGGATCAAAGTCTCTTTGATCGTGCCGATGCGCTCCCAGCCGTTGAGGTCTTGCTGCATGGGATCGGCCCTTTGGATGAGGATGGGCGGGGTCGCATGCTTCACCGCGTCCACCCAGTTCCCTTCGCGTGTGAGTTGGGTGACTATCTTCGCAATGTTGGCCCGGGCGACGCTCGGAGCCTGCGAGTGATTGTTACGCGAAACCGCGGGAAGTGGTGGAAGCGAGAACGGCAGAGGTGGGAGATCGAGGGCACCGTGGATATTCTCGCGTCGCACACGGAGCACAAGATCACTTTGGGTGCCGAGGGTTTTGACGAGGACTCCATCCCCTATAAGCGGGGCGATTCCTACTCGGTACTCGTGACGTACTACGCGAGTCACAGCAGCCAGAAGCGGCGGAAGCGGCTCAGAGCGGCCTACACGGGAAAGACCAAGAGCATCGAGCGGTTCTAACGGGCGTCCCGCAGGGCGGGCCAACCTGCGGGGTATCCGCGGGGTCAAGCCGATCAAGCCACGAACGCGCTAGCCGGTGTCCCCCGAAACACTGGGGAGTGGTGGCTCCGACGGGCGTCGATCCCGTGACCTCACGATTTTCAGGCGTGCCGTTGACGTTGCGGCGTGCCTATGCGCGCAGACGAGGAAACGCTCGAACGGGATGCCGAATCGCACTCGACGGGCCAATGTTCGCGCCCGTACGAGGTGCAGCCGGACCTGTTCATCCGGTGCAAGTCGCGGGTCAAGAGTAAGTGTCCGTCGTGCGCTGAGCTGTACCGGGGCGACTGGGCGGCGATTGCTCGGTCGGGTGTGTTCGATGGTCCGGTTCAGAACTTCCGGTTCTACCTGCTGACCCTCACGGCTCCGTCGTTCGGTCGGGTGCACCGTGTTCCGCGCTCGCCGGATGCCCCTGCTCGTGCCTGCGGGTGCGGTCTCGTGCACACCGTGGCCGACTCTGGGCTCCGTGGCGTCCCGCTCGATGCCGACGCCTATGACTACGCGGGACAGGTCGCGTGGAATCGTGACTCGGGGCTGCTCTGGGACCGTACGCGGCGGCGCATCCGTGACCGCTGGGACTCGACGGAGTTTTTCATCGTACGCGAATGGCAGGAGCGTGGGGTGCTGCACGTACACGTCCTGCTGCGTATCTCGCGTGCTGAGTCGCCGGATGCTGCGGTTCTCGGTGAGGCGGCGCGCACGGCGGTGGCTGCCTCAAGGGTCGACGGCACAATCGTCGGCTGGGGTGACCAGAGCCAGTGCGACGCCTTCCGAGCGGACGGGGACGGTGCGCGAACGATCTGGTATCTGTCGAAGGCGTTGAACTACGTGATGAAGGACACCGCACGCGCCGAGTTGGGCGGCCGCAATCGCGCGTGGGCTCACCTGGCGCGGCTCGAGGCGGCGGCACGTTCGATGCGTTGCTCTGTTGATTGCGTGCCTAGGGCGTGCTCGAGTCGGGTTCATTCAAGCTACGGCGCGCGTTCGCACGTCGTAAGTGCATCCCGACGAACGCAACACCGCACAGGATGGTCATTCACCGGGCTGACGCGCACGGTGCAGCGGAGACTTCGCAAGGAGTGGATCGACAGCAACTTAGCTTCGCCTCCGTCGAGAGAGGACCCGATTGGTGTGCACGTCCAGTGGGCTGAGGAACGGCTGGCTGCTCGGTATCGGCGTGCGATGGGCGCGAGGACGGGACGAGTTCCCTAGGTCTTCATCTACTGAGGTCGATCATCCGATAAGCGGAGCGGTGCATCCCCGCTTTTGGGATGCGATAGTGGCGCGTTCGGATGAACGACCGGGGCTCCGTGCGCGCGCTCACTTGGATAGGAAGTAGCGTCTTATCGCGGGTCGAGCTCGGTCATAACCCAGTCCCCAAGTGACAAAGCGATGTCAGCCAGGTCTAGTGCTTTTCGGCGGGCAACGCTTTCGCTCTGACCATGAGCGATCTTGTTCCTTCGGTCCACAAGAAAGCCTAGCTCGCGGCGCACTTTCTGATCTTCCGCGTCGATCAGGAGGACGAAACGGTCGGCTCGGGCCGGATCTAACTTTCGAAGGCCGACTTCAATGCGCTCGGCGCTGGGATTGCTCCCTCGGAAAAATTGCGATCTTACGAAGGCGGCGATGGGCGGGCTCGACTTGCTCTCTGCGTAGCTGCAGAATGCTTCGTCGAAAGTGAACTCGATGTGCCCACATGCCCTCACAACCAGGAATCGAGTCATGGCTTGCTCAGTCGCCACGGACACATCGCTTGGAAGCGAATCAACCTCGAGCTGAAGCTCCGCGAGGCGTTGGCGAGAAGTTGCGAGAATATGGCTCGGCCACGCACCCGGCCATGTCACGAGGCGGCTCTGAACACCTCGGTCGCAATGCGAATTCGGGCCTCTACAACCTGTTCATCTGCGGTGGAGCGCGTGGTCGCGCCGTCGAATGTTGCATTCGCACCCAAACGTTCCACAGCGACACTCACCGCCTCGTGGGATATCGGTGACTCAGCGATGCGCATCATCAGGCCGACCAAAATGGCTTCACTCTGGGCCGCATTAACCTGGCCCGAGGATTTGCGCAATGCTGCCGCACCTGGACCATCTGATAGGAGGGTCGCGGCCTCTGAAAAGAGCCTGAAAGCATCGTTCAACGCGTCGTCAGCCAAGTCGCGATACTTACCGGCGAAGTCATTCAAGAATCCCTTTAGCGGGCGTGAGTACGTGTCGAGGGACATGTAGAGGGCGATAACGCGGAGCACTAGTTCTTGATCGCGGAGTCTCGTGTTCTTCGCGCCGTAGATCGCCCGCCAGTTCTCCAGTTGATTGAGGCGCTCGAGTTCGGCGATGAGCGGGCCGGCGTACAACGCAACGCGTATCTCATGCGGCGTCAACTGGGTTCCTCCAGAATTCAACCGTTCAAAGATTTGGTACACCGCCTCGAGAGAGGCGGCAGAGCCGTCGGTGCTGACTATCGTGGCCTGGATAAACGCGTCATCAAACTTGCGACGGAGAGGGTCCGAAAGAGTTTCGTAGGTCAATCCGATGAACTTGTCAGCTACGTTGACCAGCGAGAAAACCTTCTCCCTGTAAACACCCTTCTTGAAAGCTTGCAGAGTGCGTAAACGTTGCTGGCCGTCGAGTACGAGGTACTTCTCGTCCGACTGTTGGCGTACTAGGAAGAGGCCCGGGATCGGGTATCCGAGTAGCAGAGATTCAATGAACCTGTCCATCTGCTTTCGAGTCCAGACGAATCCGCGTTGGAATCCCGCCGTCTCAATTGTCTCGTCCTCGTTGCCGAAGGTGGGGATGACAATGTCATTTTTGTTTAGTCGACGCACTAGCCCATCAACGTCGAAGTCCTGACCCGAATAACTGACGGGTACGACTTGACGTTCGGCGCTCTCGAGATCCTCGAATTCCTCATCAGTAAGGACGAGCTCGCTTTCGTGGGTTGTTTCGACATTTGGCATAGTGAGAGGCTAGCGGGCGGCGGCGTGAGCCGCCCTTGATCTTGTATAGCTAATTTCGGGAAACCACTACTTGCGTTCTTCAATAACGATCGGGTGCTGTGCCCACCTGTTGATCGTGGCCGTGCTCACTCCAAGCAATCGCGCAACCTCGCGCTGTGTCATGTTCTGCTTGGTAAGCGCGAATTCGGCTATCGCGCGCTCCCAATAGTCGTAGTTGCGACGGAACGCGCGTAGGCCTGAGAGTGTCCGCACGAACCGGTCATTGGCGAGCTGCTCGGCTTCTTCGAACGCGACCGGCTGATAGACGCGCTCCGCCTCTTGCCAGGCCTTTTCAAGATCGCCGCCGTCGATGAGGTCTGCAACCCCCCTGATTTGCTCGGTCAGCTCTTTGAGGGTGTGACCCACGTCCCGAAGTGTGAGTTCGTCCACCTGAAGCAGCGGTGAATCGTCGTCTTGCTGATCCGTCTGCCTGCCGGGGGTTCTCGCCATAGGGCAAGGGTAGCCACTCGGGGCGACGTTCGCATTTGTTCGCGAACAATAACATGTTCTAGATCTAGAACAATAACGGTGTATGGTGTTGTTCTAGATCTAGAACAGGAGGTGAGTTGTGCGGACGGTTGAGTGGTTCTGGGACCAGTACCGAGAGGCGATCCTTGCCTCCGTTCGCCCTCACACAGCCAGCGGCTACGAGGTCGCTTGGCGTCGTCGCGTGCGTGAGTCATTCGGGCATCGAGAACTCGGCGCTATCACCACGTTCGAAATTGAGGCCGTCGCGTCAACGTGGCAGGTCAAATACTCGACGAAACGTGACGCGCTCGCGTGTCTCTCCAAGATCATGCGTGGCGCAGTCAAGGCCGGGTTCGTGCCGGTGAATCCGTGCCTGGGGGTCGAGCTGGGTCGGCAAGAAGAAGGTGACCCGACCGGACGCGCGCTTTCGCGCGCGGAGGTCGGGCGCCTTCTTGCCGTTCTGCCGCCCTCCGGTGTGTATCGCCGGTTCGTCGTGACTTTGCTATTCACGGGGATGCGGATAGGTGAGGTCGCGGCGGTGACTGTCGCAGACTGCGACCTTGAGACCGGACTAATCCGAGTGAGCAAGACCGCCTCGCCGGGTCGACGTGGCGAGATCGTCGTTGGTCCGACGAAGAACGGCAAAACGCGGCTAGTCCCGATCGCGGCGCAGTTGCGGCCAGTCGTTGAGGATGCTTGCTTGGGCAAGTCACCCGACGATCGCGCATTCCCCGGGCCGAAGGGCGGCTACCTCAGTTCCAAGAATCTCTCGCGGGCGATCAAATGGCCGGTGATTCGTGACGCTGTAAAGCGGTTCCCTCCCGGTGAAGCTCCGCTGCACTGGCACGACTTGAGGCACACGGCGCTGACGAACCTAGCGCTCGGCGGTCTGGTGATGCCGGATCTCATGGCGGTGGCCGGGCATTCGACGCTTCAAGTCACACAGAGATACCTCAATACCAAGGCGGATGCCGCACAGCGCGCGGCAACCCTTCAGTCGGACTTCTATGCCGATTTCGAGGTCACCCCTCGACTAGCGTTGGAAGGAGGTGAAGCCGCAATTCCCGGCTCTGACCTGCATATTTAGTGGTGGCTCCGACGGGCGTCGATCCCGTGACCTCACGATTTTCAGTCGTGCGCTCTACCAACTGAGCTACAGAGCCGGAAGGGCATGCCCTCCGTTACGCAAAAAGCCCCTCCTTGCGAAGAGGCTGTGTGCGTTTGCGACCCTGACCGGACTTGAACCGGCGACCTCCGCCGTGACAGGGCGGCGCGCTAACCAACTGCGCTACAGGGCCTAGCTATTTAAATACTGTTGTTTTTGTGACCCCAACGGGATTCGAACCCGTGCTGCCGCCGTGAAAGGGCGGTGTCCTAGGCCACTAAACGATGGGGCCTCGAGGTCACAGGACTTCTTAGCTACCGAGGGACAAGCATAAGGGGGCCCGGGTCAAAAGCCAAACCCGGCAAAGTAGCCGAATGTCCGAGGCATCCGGGCCACCCGGAGGTAGTTTCAAGTTGTCATTGAAGCTTTGGGAACGGCGGCTAATGATTCTTTGCTGGGCAATTCCGCCTGACGTTGCTACTGTTGACATTGTTATCAGTGTTACCAACGTGACTTCACGTGGGACGACACGATTCGGGGAGCAATGGGTACCACACGTTTTCGCCGGGGGGCGACCGGTTCGAGACTGCGCATCAATGGCGTAGTCGCGCTGATCGCTGCGCTCATCGTGGCCATTGCGGGCACCACGATCGCGACCTCTCCTGCCTGGGCGGACGACTATCCCACGTGGGCCGACGTTTCTGCCGCGCGAAACAATGAGGCCGCCACTGCTGCGGCAGTCGCGCAGATTCAAGGTCTCCTCTCCGGTCTCCAAGCCGAAGCAGAGCGCACCCAGAAGGATGCCGAAGCCAAGGCGACCATCTGGCAAGAAGCCGACAACAAGTACCAGGCCGCGAACGCACGTGCAGCAACCCTGCAAGAGCAGGCGGATGCCGCGAGCGCAAAGGCCACCGCATCGGAGCAGCGTGCCGGCCAGATGGCCGCCCAACTCATGCGCGCCGGGGGTGGCGATATCACCACCAACCTCCTCCTCAACTCCGGAGACGCCGACAACCTCCTGTATGGGCTCGGCATGTCGGCCAAGATCTCCGAGCAAGCGAACGCGATCTACGAGCGTGCTCTCGTCGACAAGAACACTGCTCAAGCCCTGACCGATCAGGCCGACGTAGCCAAAGAAGAGCTGCTCGTCCTCAAAACCGCCTCCGAGAAGGCGTTCAACGAGGCGAAGGCTGCGGCCGATGCGGCATCCGTCGCACTGAGCACCCAGCTCGATAACCAGGCTCGCCTCCAAGCCCAGCTCGTGGTGTTGCAGGAGAATCGCGCGGCTACCGAGGCCGACTACATCGCGGGGGTCCGGGCTCGAATCTCGGCGAACGCGAGCCTCGACGCTGGCGAGATCAGCCTCAGCGGCTGGGTTAAGCCTGCCGGCGGGTACATCACCTCTGTGTTCGGCTACAGCTCCGACTACGGCACCAAGTTCCACAAGGGCACCGACCTCGGCGCTGGGTGTAACTCCAACATCTACGCCGCGGCGTCGGGAACCGTCATTTTCGCCCTCTATGGCTGGAATGGCGGCTACGGTAACGAGGTCATGATCGACCACGGTGGCGGCATCGTCACCCGCTACGGTCACATCGTCGCGGGCGGCATCCTCGTCTCGAACGGCCAGTCCGTCGGAGTCGGCGAGAACATCGCCCGGGTCGGAAGCACGGGTGACTCGACCGGCTGCCACCTCCACTTCGAAGTCATCCGCGATGGCGTCAACATCGACCCGGTGCCGTTCATGGCAGGGCAGGGAATTACGCTTGGTTGATCGCGGTGAGGGCTCGAGGCGGTAGTGCGTTCGCACGTCCGCCCCGTGAGGGCGCTCATCGTTGTCGTCTCCGCGAGCCTGATGCTGACCGTCGGACTCGCCGACCCGGCATTCGCTGACGACTATCCATCGTGGGATGACGTGCAGAACGCACGCGCGAGCGAGGCCGCAACGGCCGTCGAGATCGACAACATCGAGGGCATCCTTGTGTCGCTCGAGCAGAAGGTGGCGGCGCTCGGCCGCGCGGCGCAGGCCAGGGGCGAGGAGTACAACGTCGCCCAACAGAAGCTCGACGCGGCCTCGAGCAGGGCAGACCGCCTGCAGTCGCAGGCCAAGGATGCTGCTGCGCAGGCTGCGGTATCGACCCGCCGCGCGGGCCAGCTGGTTGCGCAGTTCGCCCGCACGGGTGGCGAGGGTCTTGGCCTCAGCCTGTGGCTCAGCAACAACTCTGGGGACCTGCTCTCTGCGCTCGGCACGATGAGCAAGCTGACTGAGCAGTCCACCGAGATCTACCAGCAGGCCGAGCACGACAAGAATGTGGCCGAGTCGCTGTCGGCGGATGCCCTGGCTGCGGATGCCGCGAGGGAGAAGCTCGCGGCATCCGCCCAGTCGGCTCTCGCCGCCGCAAACCAGGCGTCGGCGACGATGCAAGCACAGCTCGCCAGCCAGCAGGCCTCCGCCGACCAGCTCTACGAGCAACTCGCGTCACTCAAGGGCACGACGGCGGCGCTCGAGCGCGAGTACCTCGCAGGGCTCACCGACCCGCCGACGGCCCCAACCCCGCCTGCTCCGGCGCCAACACCGACACCTGTGCCCAGCACTCCGGGGTCGCCGCCGACGCCAAGCCCGACTCCGACCCCGACCCCGACCCCGACGCCCCCACCGGCACCGGCGCCGAGTCCCTCGGCGGTCGAGGCTGCGATCGCCTACGCGTACGCGCAGTTGGGCGACCCCTATGAGTACGGCGGGTCAGGTCCCGATAGCTGGGACTGCTCTGGCCTCACCAAGGCGTCGTATGCGGCGGCTGGCGTGTACATCGGCGCCCACGGGTCGACGAGCCAGTATCGCTACCTCGCCGGACTCGGTCGACTAGTGCCGGTGAGTCAGCTCCAGCGCGGCGATCTCGTCTTCTACTCCGACGATGGCGGCGCGACGACCTACCACACGGCGCTCTACCTCGGCGGCGGCCAGATGATTGAGGCGCAGTACGAGGGCGTACCCGTGAAGGTGTCGAACCTGAGGTACTACGACCTCATGTACTACGCGGCCCGGCCCACCGGCTGAAGCGGCTCGAGACCTACTTCCCCGCCGTCGGAACGTATGCCGCGAGACCGGCCTGGATAACCTCTTCCGCCTCAGCCGCATCGCCCCAGCCGTCGACCTTGACCCATTTGCCAGGCTCGAGGTCTTTGTAGTGCTCGAAGAAGTGCTCGATCTCCTTCTTCGTGAACTCGGGGATGTCGTCCAGATCCTGAATGTGGCTCCAGCGCGGGTCCTTCGCCTGCACACAAATGACCTTCGCGTCGCTGCCGCCGTCGTCGGTCATGTTGAACACACCGACCGGACGCACCGAAATGCCGACCCCCGGGAAGGTAGGCGCGTCGAGCAGGATGAGCGCGTCGACCGGGTCACCGTCGAGTCCGAGGGTGTGCTCGAAGAATCCGTAGTCGGTGGGGTAAGCGAATGTGGTGAAAAGGTAGCGATCGAGAAAGACCCGACCGGTCTCGTGATCGACTTCGTACTTGTTTCGGCTCCCCTTGGGGATCTCGACGATGATGTCGTAGGCGGCCATGACACTGCTCCTATAAGTCTGTGGGGTTGCCGATAACGTTAGCGGATGCGGCAAACACGCCCGAGGCTCACCCCCGCCGTCGCCGACGTGCGGCGGGCCGTTCGGGAGGCGCTGAGCTCGATCTCCACGGGTCCGGTGCTCGTCGCTCTCAGTGGTGGACCTGACTCCCTCGCGCTCGCCGCCGCCGCCGCCTTCGAAGCACCTCGCGCTGGCTTCACCGCTGGCGCCGTGATCGTCGACCACGGTCTTCAGCCGGGATCCACGGATGCCGCGGCTCGAGCCGCGACCCACGCGACCGCCCTCGGGCTGGACCCCGTGGTTGTGAAGCCGGTCACAGTGGGAACCGACGGCGGCCCGGAAGCCGCGGCCCGCTCCGCCCGCTACACGGCGCTGGAGTCCGCCGCCGCCGAGTTCGGCGCGGTCGCCGTGCTGCTCGGCCACACCCTCGACGACCAAGCGGAGACCGTGCTGCTGGGGCTCGCCCGTGGCAGCGGAGCGGCTAGCCTGCAGGGCATGGCGGCGGTCAGCGGTCTGTACGTTCGGCCGCTGTTGGGCATCCGTCGCACGACGACTGTGCAATTCTGCGCGGATGCCCGGCTCGACCCGTGGCTCGACCCACAGAACGACGACCCGGCCTACGCGCGCGTCCGGGTGCGTCGCCACGTGCTTCCCATGCTCGAGGATGAGCTCGGGCCGGGCATCGCCGAAGCGCTCGCTCGCACTGCCGAGCAGTTGCGAGAGGATGCCGAGGCACTCGACCACTTCGCGGCGGAGATCGCCGAGGATCTCGCCGAGCATTCCGAGGCCGGTATTTCGCTACCGGTCCGGGCGCTCGAAGTGCAACCCGCCGCGCTGCGGCAGCGGCTCATCCGGCTCGCAGTCGCGAGCGAGTTCCACGTGTCGCTCAGCCGCGCTCAAACCCTCGAGGTCGCGCGGCTCGTGACCGACTGGCACGGCCAAGGCCCGCTCGACCTTCCCGGATTCACAGCCGCGCGCGTCGACGGCTGGATCCGACTCGCAGCCGAGGGAACCCTGACCGCATCCACGCGGCACGCCTGACCGCATCCACGCTGCACACCCGCCCGCTCTCGCCCTGCACACCTGCCCGCTCTCGCCCTGCATACCTGCCCGGCGGTGCCAACGTCGCGGCCCCCCCCGGGCATTCACCGAATTCAGGACGTTTCGCGAGGCCGGTGAACGTCCTGAATTCGGTGAACGGCTGGTGCGGGCATCCGGCTCTCACCGCCACGGATGCCTGCGGATAGGCTTGCGAAATGGAATTGAGCGACGTCCAGGCCGACATCACCGAGGTGCTACTCACCGAGCAACAGATCCACGACAAGATCGCGGAGCTCGCTCGCCGCGTTGAGGCTGACTACGCGGGGCAACGCCCCCTTCTCGTGGGCGTCCTCAAGGGGGCGGTCATGGTCATGGCCGACGTGGCCCGTGAGCTGAAGATGCACGTCGACATCGATTTCATGGCGGTCTCGTCGTACGGGATGAGCACCGAGTCGAGTGGAGTGGTGCGCATCCTGAAAGACCTCGATGCCGACCTCAGCGGCCGCCACGTCATCATCGTTGAAGACATCATCGATTCGGGCCTCACGCTCGCGTGGCTCAAAGCCAACCTCGCCAGCCGCGGTCCGGCCTCCCTCGAGATCCTCGCCCTACTCCGTAAGCCGGATGCCGCGAAGGTCGACGTCGACGTGAAGTACTTCGGTTTCGACATCCCGAACGCCTTCGTGGTCGGGTACGGACTGGACTACGCGGAGAGGTACCGCAACCTTCGCGGCGTCGCTGTGCTGGCGCCGCATGTTTATGCCTGAACAAGTACCTCAGTACTGGGGGTGCGCCTGAGGCGAACATCCAGTCGGCACGCAGTGCCGTACCGGTAGCCTTACAGGACGTTTCTCCAGCAGGAAGGTCGGGGGGCCTGACGGTCCCATAACAACATGGACGTCAAGCGCATTTTCCGCGGACCGATCATCTATATCGTGCTCGCTATCGCCGCGGTGTGGATCGGTACGACCCTTCTGACCAGTAGCGGTTTCAAACAAATCTCCACGCAGGAGGGCCTCGACCTGCTCAAAGGGTCGACGGTCGAGTCGGCCAAGATCGTCGACGGCGAGCAACGCGTCGACCTCACCCTTACTGCTGCGGCCGGTGACAACGGCAAGTCCGTGCAGTTCTACTACGTTGCCCCTCGCGGTACCGAGATTGTCGCCGCCATCAACGCGGCCAACCTCAAGGACTTCAACGACGAGGTTCCGCAGACCAACTTCTTCACGAGCCTGCTGGGCATTCTTCTGCCGTTCCTCATCATCGGCGTGATCTTCTACTTCCTCCTGTCCCGGATGCAGGGTGGCGGCAACCGGGTTATGCAGTTCGGAAAGTCGAAGGCGAAGCTGGTTGGCAAGGAGTCGCCCAAGGTGACTTTTGCCGATGTCGCGGGTGCTGACGAGGCGATCGAAGAGCTTGAAGAAATCAAGGACTTCCTCAAGGAGCCCGCGAAGTTCCTCGCCGTCGGCGCACGCATCCCGAAGGGTGTGCTGTTGTACGGCCCTCCCGGAACGGGAAAGACCTTGCTGGCTCGCGCAACCGCCGGTGAAGCCGGTGTGCCGTTCTACACGATCTCCGGTTCCGACTTCGTCGAGATGTTCGTGGGTGTCGGCGCGAGCCGCGTGCGCGACCTGTTCGACCAGGCCAAGCAGAACGCTCCGGCCATCATCTTCATTGACGAGATCGACGCGGTTGGGCGTCACCGTGGCGCCGGTATCGGCGGCGGCAACGACGAGCGTGAGCAGACCCTCAACCAGCTCCTCGTCGAGATGGATGGGTTCGACGTCAAGACCAACGTGATTCTGATCGCGGCGACCAACCGACCCGACGTGCTCGACCCCGCGCTGCTGCGCCCTGGCCGATTTGACCGCCAGATCGGCGTGGACTCTCCCGATCTTCAGGGCCGCAAGAAGATTCTCGAAGTACACGCGATGGGTAAGCCCATGGCCGACGGCGTCGACCTTGAAGTGCTCGCGCGAAAGACCCCCGGATTCACCGGCGCCGACCTCGCGAATGTGCTCAACGAGGCCGCGCTCCTCACCGCGCGCTCGAATGCCCAGCTCATCGATAACCGCGCCCTTGACGAGGCCGTGGATCGCGTCATGGCCGGGCCGCAGCGTCGCACGCGGTTGATGAATGACAAGGAAAAGCTCATCACCGCGTACCACGAGGGTGGTCACGCTCTCGCGGCCGCGAGCATGCGTAACACCGACCCCGTCACCAAGGTCACGATCCTGCCGCGCGGTCGCGCCCTCGGCTACACGATGGTGCTGCCCCTCGAAGACAAGTACTCGGTGACCCGAAACGAGCTCCTCGATCAGCTCACCTACGCCATGGGTGGCCGCGTCGCGGAGGAGATCGTGTTCCATGACCCGACAACCGGCGCCTCGAACGACATCGAGAAGGCAACCGCGATCGCCCGCAAGATGGTCACGGAGTACGGCATGAGCACCAAGGTCGGCTCGGTCAAGCTCGGTCTCACCGCTGGTGAGCCGTTCCTCGGCCGCGACATGGGCGCGAGTCGCGACTACTCGGACAACATCGCCGAAACCATCGACGACGAGGTGCGAGCCCTCATCGATCAGGCCCATGACGAGGCCTGGCAGGTGCTCAACACCAACCGGGACACCCTCGACCGGCTCGCCACAGAGCTGCTCGAAAAGGAAACCCTCGATCACACTCAGCTCGCGACGATCTTCGAGGGCATCGAGAAGCTGCCCGAGCGGCCGCAGTGGCTGTCGAGCGACGCGCGCCCACTGTCGAACCGTCCGCCCGTGAAGGTCCCGGCGAAGATCCCTGTTGATTCGGGGCTCGTCGATGGCGGTGTCGACTCCGGCACTCCGTCGAAGCCGAAGCGCGCCCCCCGGCCGCGCAAGACTCCCGGCATCGCAACCGCCTGAGGCCGCCAGTGGCCATCGACTCCGGACGCATCGAGGCGGCCGTCGCCGAATTACTCTCCGCCATCGGGGAGAATCCGGCGCGGCCAGGGCTCGCCAGCACTCCCCGCCGCATTGCGGAGGCGTACAGCGAGTTCTTCTCGGGCCTCGACAGTGACCCGGTCGAGCACTTGCGTGAGACGGTTCCGACCGAGGGAACTGGTGAACTCGTGCTCCTGCGCGACATCGAATTCCGCTCGATCTGCGAACACCACCTGCTTCCCTTTCTCGGCGTCGCACATGTCGCCTATGTTCCCGGCGACCGCATCGTCGGCCTCGGGCGCCTCCCGCGGGTAGTCGAGACCCTTGCGTCGCGACCCCAACTGCAAGAGCGCCTCGGCGAAGAGATCGCGGATGCCCTGACCGCCGGTCTCGACCCGCAGGGTGTTCTCGTGGTGCTCGATGCGGTGCACGGGTGTGTCACCGCTCGAGGGGCACGGCAGGCGCACAGTTCCACGGTGACCGTCGCGAGCCGCGGGGTTCTTGCAGACCCGGTTCAGCGCGCGGAAGCCATGGCACTCATCGGGGGTCACGAGTGACCCCGCAGGTATTTGCGATCCTGAACGTCACACCCGATTCGTTCAGCGACGGCGGCCAGTTCTCGAGTGTTGACGAAGCTGTGGCGCGCGGGATCGAGCTAAGGCAGCAGGGGGCCGACATCGTCGATGTCGGAGGCGAGTCGACCCGTCCCGGTGCCGAGCGGGTGGACCCCGCCGAAGAACAAGAGCGCGTCATCCCCGTGATCACCGGGTTGGTCGCTGCCGGAGTGCCCGTGAGTGTCGACACCATGAACGCTTCGACCGCGTTCGCCGCCGCGGAGGCGGGGGCATCCGTGATCAATGACGTCTCGGGCGGTCTTGCCGACCCGGAGATGTACCGCGTGGTCGCGCAGACCCAGCGCCTGTATATCGCCATGCACTGGCGTGGTCACAGCACATCGATGGACGATCTCGCGACCTATGACGACGTGGTCATCGACGTCCGTAACGAGCTCAAGTCGCGACTGGCCGAGATGTTCGTGTGGGGGGTCGAGCGCGAGCAGGTGGTGCTCGATCCGGGTCTCGGATTTGCGAAGAACGCGGCCCACAACTGGCAGTTGCTCGGGCGCCTCGATGAACTGCAGTCACTCGGGCATCCGTTGCTGATCGGGGCCTCGCGCAAGCGATTTCTCGCGGACGTGTTACCCGACGACGCGACTACCGCCGATCGCGACCTGCCCACAGCCGTGGTCAGCGCGTTCGCGGCGCAGGCCGGCGCGTGGGGTCTGCGCGTACACGATGTGCCATCGACGCGTGCCGCGCTCGGTGTGGTCGACGCCTGGAAGAACGGACGGTCCGCATGAACCCGACAGACAACATCACCCTGACCGGGTTGCGTGCGAATGCCCATCACGGTGTGCTCGATCACGAGCGGCGCGCGGGCCAGGTCTTCGTCATCGACGCTGTCGTCTATCTCGACCTTTCCGCAGCTGCGGCTTCCGACGATCTTGATCGCACCGTGCACTACGGAGTGCTCGCGGAAGAGATCGTCGCCGCGGTCGAAAGCGACCCGGTCGACCTGATCGAGACAGTGGCGGAGCGGGTGGCCGGAGTCGTTCTCGCCCACCAAGCGGTCACCGCCACGACCGTCACCATCCACAAGCCGAGTGCGCCGATCGCGGTTCCGTTCGAGGATGTGTCGGTGACGATCACGCGTGCCCAGTCCGCGCCGCGCAACCGAACGGGCTTTTCGGTCTGATGTCACACGCGGCGGTACTCGCGCTCGGCAGCAATCTGGGCGACCGCGAGCAGATCATTCGGGCGGGCATCCGTGACATCGCTGCTCTGCCGGGCGTCGTGGTCACCGGTGCGTCCGGTTTGGTCGAGACGCCGGCCCTCACACTGCACGGGATCGACACGGATGCCCCCACCTACCTCAACGCGGTGCTGACGGTACGCACGACCCTCGACCCCCATGAGCTGTTGCACGCGCTCAACGGCGTCGAGACCGAGCACGGTCGGGTGCGCAACGAGCGCTGGGGTGATCGCACGCTCGACATCGACATCATCGATGTTGACGGCGTCGTGATCGCCAGCGACGATCTCACGGTTCCCCATCCGCGTGCCCACGAGCGGGCCTTCGTCCTTGCGCCGTGGCTACAGATCGTCCCGGATGCCACGCTTCCCGGCTTCGGTCGGGCCGACGCCTTGCTCGCCGCAACGGGGCAAACCCCGTTCGACTACCCCGCGGAGCCGCTGCTATGACACGCACCAGCTACGTGCACCTCCTTGTACTCGCCGTTCTCGGCGCGGCAGTGCTGTGGTTCGTGGAGGTTGCCCTCCTCGCGAGCGGCCGCTCTGTGATTACCCCACCGTTCACCCTGGCCGTCGCGCTAGTGCTCATCGGGGTGATCGTCGTGGCGATGGCGTGGCCGATTCGTCGCGTTGCGCGCCGGGACCATGGAGCCCGTGTCGACCCGTTTTACGCAACGCGTGTTGTCATGCTTGCGAAGGCCTCCGCGCTGAGCGGGGCATTGCTCGGCGGTGGGGGGCTCGGGATACTCGGGTACTTCTTGAGCCGGCCGGTGCTCCCGGTAGGCTCGGTGTCTGCGGCAATCGCGACCGCCGTCGGCGCCATTCTGCTCCTCGCGGGTGGCCTGGTGGCCGAGCACTGGTGCACGATTCCGCCCGATGATGATGAGACAAAACGCACCGGCACCCCCGACCCGCAAGGACTCTAAGTTGAGACTCGACATCGCAGCCGCCGAATGGCGCAGGGTATCGCCCAAGTACGTTGTGGTCGATCTGGTCGGCACGCTCATCTTCGCGCTCGTCGTCGTGGCCGCGACATCCGTGCCGGCATTCGTCACCCGGATCGTCTACCTGTGGGCAATCCCGGCGTCGATCGCGATTGTGTTCATCGTCGTACTTTCGCTCACGCCTCGGCGGGTTCGGGCGATGGGGTACCAGCTTCGCGATGACGATCTGGTGTTCCGTAAGGGGCTCATGTTCCAACGGTTCGTCGCCGTGCCCTACGGTCGCATGCAGCTCGTCGACATCAACCGTGGTCCGCTCGACCGCGCCGTGGGGCTCAGCGAACTCAAGTTCGTGACTGCGGCAGCAACATCCGGTGTGACCATTCCCGGACTGCCCGCTGCCGACGCAGAGGAGTTGAGAGACAAGCTCGTCGCGCTCGCGGAGAGCCGCAGGGCAGGACTATGAGCTCGACCCGTCTCGCCGACGGGGAGTGGCACCGCCTGCACCCCGCGACCCCGCTGCTCAAGGGCGGTATCGCACTCATCGCGATTCTCGGTGTGATCATCGTCAACCTCCGTGACGTGCTGATCAACATCGTGTTCAGCGGCAACCCGGGGGACGAGTACGACCCGTTCGTGTGGATACTGGAGCACGACTTCGCCGGGCTGATCTTGCTTGGGATCGTGGCGGGACTCCTCCTCTTCGTCGCGGGCTTCTACATCTCCTGGCGCATGCACACGTTCCGCATCACCGACGAGCAGGTGGAGGTGCGCAGCGGCGTACTGTTCCGCACCAACCGCCGTGGTCGTCTTGACCGCATCCAGGGCATCAACATCGTCCGCCCGTTCGTAGCTCGCCTGATCGGTGCCGCGCGCCTCGAGATCAGCGTCGCGGGACAGGACGCCAACGTTCAACTCGCCTATCTGGGCTCCTCAGCGGCAGATGAGCTGCGTCGCGAGATCCTGTTGCTGGCCTCGGGAACGAAGTCCGAGGCTGCGGAGGCATCGACAAGCTCGACCCTCCTCGACGATCTCCTCGCGCCTGAACTCTCCCCGGATGCCGCACCCCCCGAGTCGGTTGTGCAGATGCACCTCGGGCGGCTCATCGGATCGCTTCTGCTGAGCAGCTTCACCGTCGTGCTGCTCGCGGCTGTCGCCGGTGTGATCGTCGTCACCGCGACGACGCGCGAGTTCTTCTTCCTGTTCGGCTTCGTGCCCGCCATCATCGGTATGGGTAGCTACTACATCTCCAAGTTCACCAAGTCGTTGCGCTACAGCATCGCGGGAACGCCCGACGGCATCAGGGTCGGTTTCGGCTTACTGTCCACGAGCAATGAGACCCTGCCGCCCGGTCGCATCCATGCGGTTCAAGTGAGTCAGCCGCTGTTCTGGCGCCCGGCCGGGTGGTGGGAGATCAAGCTCAATCGAGCCTCGCATTCCTCGACAAAGGGAGCGGCAGGGCAGGCCAACACCACCATCCTTCCGGTCGGAAACCTCGCCGACGTGCGCAAGGTGCTCGAGCTCGTACTCCCCGGCCTGATGGATCCCGAGGCCATCGAATTGCTCGAGCGCGGACTCACGTCGAAGGGCGGGAATGACGGCTTCACCAACTCGCCGCGCCGTGCTCGTGTGCTGCGCTGGTTCTCGTGGCGCCGGAACGGTTTCGCGCTCGTCCCCGGTGCGGCATTGCTCCGGCGAGGAGCCATCTGGCGCACCCTCGTGGTGGTCCCGACAGCCCGCATGCAAAGCGTCGCCCTGTATCAGGGTCCCCTGCTGCGCAGGCTTCGTCTCGCTGGAATTCGGATGCACACGGTCGCAGGACCGGTGATGCCGTACCTCGGCGCAGTCGACGCGGATACCGCAGTGCAGGCCTTCGGGGATATCGCCCAGTCGGCGGTGAGCTCGGCGAGCTCAGACACCAGTCACCGCTGGCGCTCCTCCTGATGGCACACTCCGGTCGACTCGGGGTTGGCGTCATCGGAGCCGGCAACGTGGGTCCGGTGCTTGCGGCAGCCCTCGCTGGGGCGGGACATGCGATTGTGGGGATCGCGGCGGTGAGCGAACGCAATCGCGATCGCGCGCGGGCGATGCTCCCGGATGTACCGATCCTCGAGATCCCCGACCTCATCGAGCGCAGTGAGCTCGTGATTCTGGCGATTCCGGAGTCCGAACTCGAAGCACTCGTGGCAGGCCTTGCGGCGACGGGCGCCTGGCAGGCCGGGCAGCTCGTGTTGCACACGGCGCCGGGGGTTGGCGTCTCGGTTCTGGCGCCCGCGGTTGCGGCAGGGGCGATACCTCTTGCCGTGCATCCGGCGATGGTGTTCACGGGAACCTCTCTCGACCTCGTGCGCCTGCGCGAGAGTTACTGCGCGGTGACCGCGCCCACTCCCGTGCTGCCTATCGGTCAGGCGCTCGTCGTGGAGATGGGCGGGGAACCGGTGATCGTTGCCGAGTCAGATCGGGCGACCTACGCGGAGGCCATCGCGACCGCGACGAGCTTCTCGGCAGAGATCGTACGCCAGTCGACGTCGTTGCTCGCGGGGCTCGGCATCGAGTCGCCGGCCGGCGTGCTCGGGCCGCTCCTGCGCTCGTCGGTGGAGACGGCATTGACGGCTGCAGGCGAGGAACCGCGCTTCACCGAATGAGCGGTAACCTCATCTGGTGAGCACCCCCGTCGTCGTCGACACCGTTCGGGGGATGCGTGAAGCACTCGCCTCGGAGCGCGCAGCCGGCCGAACCGTAGCCCTGACCCCGACTCTCGGAGCTCTGCACGAAGGGCATCTCGCTCACGTCGTACGTGCGGCCGAGCTCGCCGATGTTCGGGTCGTCTCGATCTTCGTCAACCCGACCCAGTTCACCGTCCCCGAAGATCTGGAGCGATACCCCCGCACCCTGGACTCGGATGTTGCACAGCTCGCCGCGCGTGGCGTCGACTACGTCTTCGCGCCATCGGTGGAGGAGATGTACCCCTCGGGCCCGACCGAGACGAAGGTCACGGCGGGCAAGGTCGGCACGATGTATGAGGGAGCGTCCCGTCCCGGCCACTTCGACGCCGTGCTCACGGTCGTCGCGAAGTTGCTCAACATCGTGCAACCCGATGTCGCGACCTTCGGACAGAAGGATGCCCAACAACTCTTTCTCGTGCGACGCATGGTCGCCGACCTGAACCTGAACGTACGTGTCGAGGCGATCGAGACCGTGCGCGAAGCCGATGGACTCGCGTTGTCGAGCCGGAACCGGTTCCTCGGCCCGAAGGAGCGGCACGCAGCCCGTGTGCTCTCGGCAGCACTCGAAGCGGCGGCCTCTGCTAGCGACGGCGGTATCGACGCCGCACTCGCCGCTGCCCAGGGAGCACTCATGGGCGAGAACCTGGTCGCCCTCGACTATCTGAAGATCGTGCATCCGAAGACCTTTGTGCCGGTGGATGACGGCTACTCGGGTCCGGCGATCGCGATCGTGGCTGCGCAACTGGGAGACACTCGCCTGATCGACAACCAGTCGCTCTACCTCGGCTGACGCCGGGAACGCTCCCCTCCCCCCCCGCCCCCGCGCCCTCCGCCCCCCCCCGCGCCTCCCCGCCCCCCCC
>JAHBSZ010000007.1 GCA_019638845.1 Salinibacterium sp.
CCCTCGCGCACCGAAAGGAAAAGGCGTCCTCTTTCATTAGGGGGCGCCTTTTCTGTTTATCAGCACGCGACTCCGTCGACCAGCCCTCCGTTGCGGAGGACGACGCGCCGGAGTATGGGTCCCGGCCCGCGATCGAGCGGCGTGCCATCCTCCGTATTGGTGACGGCCAGGATGTCCCATCGGAACGACGTCTCCCAGCGAGGCGTCCTTCTCTCGTTTCGGCTGGGCGACCATACTGTCGGCATGAGAATCTCCCGCCTATTCGCAACTGCTGCCGCGGCATCCGTGCTGCTCATCGGACTCGCCGGATGCGGCGCCTCGGGCCCCGTCGTGGCACCCATTGTCGTGAGCGTCGGCGACCTGCAAGGGACAACTGTCGAGGTGCCGCTCAACAGCACCCTCGTGATCAACACTGGCGACCTCGCCGTCGACAGCTACACCGCAGTCATTGCCGATACCTCCGTCGCTGAGTTCGTTCAAGGCAAAGTCGACGGCGGTGCAACGTTCAATCCGGGCCTCACGCCAAGAGCAGTCGGTGCGACGAAAGTGACACTGTCGAATGAGGCGGGTGGCATTCAGGATGTCAACTTCACGATGAAGGTCACGCCCGCGGGCGGATAGGCCAGAGAGCGGCCACTCACCAGGCCCTTGACGGAGTATGGATAGCTCGGGAGAAGTTCGCGCGCTGAATCGCCTAAGCGGTCACGGGTTCTTTCGCCGCTATGCGCGAGATCACGAAGCCGAATGCAGCCGCGATGAAGAACATGAGCACGCCGTAGACGGCACCCGGCAACGACATTTCGAAGTTGTTCAGCACCGTTTGCGCGATGACGATGGCAAGGGTCGCGTTGTGGATCCCGATCTCGAATGAACTCGCGACCGCTTGCGGGCGGGTGACACGGAAGAGGCGGGGCACGAGGAATCCGATGGTGAGACTGAGGAGGCAGAAGACGACGGTGATTCCGGCGAGGGCGCCGATGTTCTCCATCAGCGGCGTGAGGTTCGAGATGACCGCCCCCGCGATCACCACGACGAGAATGATGATGGAAGCGATTCGTACCGGCGTGTTCATGGCTGTAGCGAAAGCGGGACGCCACCGGCGCACGAGCATGCCGAGCGCAACGGGGATCAGCACTATGGCGAATACTTTTAGCGCCTCGACCACGTCGATGCCGAGTTGGCCACCCGCGGGGTAGAAGTACCCGAGCGACAGGTTGACGATGAGGGGCAGCGTCAACACGGAGATCACCGAGTTGACAGCGGTGAGCGAGATGTTGAGGGCAACATCCCCACCGAATAGGTGGCTGTAGAGATTGGCAGTGGTTCCGCCGGGCGACGCCGCCAAAATCATCATTCCCACCGCGAGAACGGGCGGCAGGTTGAAGAGAAGGACGAGCCCGAAGCACAACGCTGGCAGCACGACCAGTTGGGATGCGAGAGCAACGATCACCGCCTTCGGATGCTTCGCGACCCGGGCAAAGTCACCGAGCGTCAAGCTCAACCCGAGGCCGAACATGATGATGCCGAGGGCGACGGGTAAGGCAATGGTGGTCAACGCTGATCCCATGCCGCTAATACTGTCGGGTGAAGCGGCTCAGCGCTAGGGGCCCCGAGCAGTCGGGCTCAACCGAGCAGCCGGCGCCCGAGTTCGGCGGTGTCGTTCACGACGCCGATCGATCCCTCCTCTTCAGCGGGAGCTCCATAGCCCCACCTCACGAAGATCGTCGGTACATCGTGAGCGGCTGCTCCCAGGACATCGTGGTGGCGGTCGCCCACCATGATGGGTCGAGAGAGGTCAACGTCGAGCGCGGCCAGACGCTTGAGGGCCTCTTCGACAACGTCAGCCTTCGCGCTGCGTACTTCGTCATCCGAGGCGCCGGTAACGACATCGAAGTATTCGAGAAGGCCGTAGTGCTCGAGGATCAGGGTCGCGGGTGTCTCTGGTTTCGAAGTCGCGAGCGACAGCGGAATGCCGCTGCGGTGGATTCGCTTCAACAGTCCCGGGATGCCGGGGTAGATCGACGCGTTGAAGACGCCGACCTCGAGATATTGCGGGCGGTAGATGGTGAGGGCGGCGTGGGACTGTTCGGGTGTGAATCCAGCGAGATCCCGGAACGAATCCAGGAGGGGCGGGCCTACGTACGCGATGAGCTCGTCGGCGCTGGGAACCGGCAGTCCCATCGCTTCGAACGTGTACGCGAGCGTCGCAGTGATGCCAGGCGCCGAATCGACGATCGTGCCATCGAGGTCGAACAGGATGCAGCTGAACTCGGACACCGGCCAAGCCTAGGCTCTGATTCGACGGGCTCAGAACAACCGCGAGTCCGCGTCGTCGAGACCACGCATGGCGTCGTAGTCGAGGAGCAAACACCGGATGCCGCGATCCTGGGCCAGAGTGCGGGCCTGTGGCTTGATCTCCTGGGCGGCAAAGACTCCGGCCACGGGAGCGAGCAGCGGGTCCCGGTTCATGAGTTCCAGGTAGCGGGTGAGCTGCTCTACTCCATCGATGTCACCGCGGCGCTTGATCTCGACGGCGACGCTGGCTCCGGTGGCATCCGTGGCGAGGATGTCGACCGGCCCGATGGCCGTCATGTACTCGCGCCGCACGAGCCGGTGGCCCTCGCCCAAGAGTTCGATCTGCTCGGCGAGGAGCTTCTGAAGGTGGGCTTCGACGCCATCTTTCTGGAGCCCCGGATCGATCCCCAACTCGTGGCTGCTGTCGTGCAGGATCTCGTGGATCGAAATGACGAGCAGATCGGCAGTCTTGGCCTGTGCAACACGCCATTGTTCGACGACGCCCGCGTCCGATTGCTCCTGCTCCGGTGCCATCAGCGTGAGCGTGCACGGCGGACTCATCCAATTGAGTGGCTTGTAGGAAAGCGAGTCGGAGTGCACGAGGACACTTCCGTCGGACTTCACAACCAGAAGGCGGGTGGCGAGCGGGAGGTGTGCGCTGAGCCGTCCGGCGTAGTCAACGGAGCAGCGGGCAATGACGAGACGCACGGGTCGAGTTTAGGCGGGGCGTCGTGTGGTCGTCCGTTACGAGGAGGCCTGCGGGTCGGCAAAGGTGTCGACGGATGCCGCGTTGGCGCCCTTGGGTTCGCGGGCCCCGCCCGACACGACGGCGCCGATGGCGCACAGGACGAGGACGACAAGCAGAGCGTGCAGCACCCCCGTGTGTTCGCCGAGGAGTCCGATGAGCGGTGGGCCGACGAGAAACGCGAAGTAGCCGATGGTCGCGACGGCGCTCACGCGCGCCGCGGCCGTGCGGGCATCGTCGGCAGCAGCGGACATTCCGACCGGAAAGCCGAGCGCGGAGCCGAGACCCCACAACACTGCCCCACCCATGGCGACGTAGGGGTTGGGCACGAAAATGACGATGAGAAGGCCAATCGCGGCCAGCAGAAAAGACCCGCGCAGAACGGGAACTCGCCCGTACTTGTCGAGCAGGAAGACGCCGGCCAATCGCCCGGCGGTCATCGCCGTGACGAAGATTCCGAACACGAGGGCGCCGGTGGCGTTGCTGACGCCATGGCCATCGACCATCGCGATCGCGAGCCAATCGTTGGCCGAACCTTCTGCGAAGGCGGCCCCGAGAACGAGGATGCCAATCAGAATCGTGCGGGGATCGCGCCATATTCCGAGGCGTCCACGCCACGTCTGGGAACGATCGCTGCTGGCGACGAGTTCGCCGTCGTCTGCGGCTACCTCTTCGTTCTGAATGAAGCGCTGAACTGCGAAACCGGCGACGACGATAGTTGCGGCAATGACCCCGAGGTGCACGGCAATCGGGACGCCCAAGGCCTCGGCGCCGGCGCCGACTCCCGCGCCGATCATCGTTCCGAAGCTGAAGAAGGCGTGAAAGATCGGCATGATCGAGCGCCCGAGAACTCGCTCGTTCGCGGCCCCCGACACGTTCATCGCGACATCCGTTCCGCCCATTGCCGCGCCGAAAACGAGCAAACCGACGAAGGTCAGCGCGAAGCTGGGACCGACCGTCGCGCCGATCCCGGCAATGAGCAGACCCACCGCGATGATGGCCAGCCCACCCGTCATGCTCCGACGTGCGCCAATGCGTGCGATGACGTGGCTGGATGCCACGAGTCCGATGATTGAACCGGCCGCCATGCCAAAGATGAGGGCGCCCACTTGGGCCGGGCTCACCTGCAATGCGTCACGTGTGGCGGGAAGGCGAGATACCCAACTCGCGATTGCGATGCCGGGCATGAGGAATACCACGAACACGGCGTTGCGCCACGCGACTGCGTGGCTGCGAATGAGGCCGCCGCCCGGGGTGCTCACGATGCTCAGCGCCGCGCGAGACCGTCGAGCGTTGCGTCGAGGGCGGGGTCGACAGCGCGACGCGCGGGGTCTTCATCATGCCATTCGATGATCTGCTGTGCGCCTCGCCAAAAGGGTGTGGTTGCTCGCCAACCGGGTGCGATGGCCTTGATCTTGGAGTTGTCGAAGATCACCGAGTTTGCCTTGTCGCCGATCAGGTACGGACCCCAAGGGGGGATCGCCTCGGCAATGGTTTCGGAAGCAACATGCACAATGTCTGCCTCGACTCCAGCAGCCCGCGCGAGGGTGCGAGCGATGTCATTCCACGTCAGCACTTCATCCGAGGTGATGTGGAACGCATCGCCAATCGTTTGCTGGTTGCCGAGCAACTCGATGAAGGCTCGCGCGAAGTCCTGATGGTGGGTAAGTACCCAGAGTGACGTGCCATCCCCCGCGACGACGATGGGCTTGCCGCGTCGCATTCGGTCGATGATCGTCCACCCGCCATCGAACGGCATTGAGCGCATGTCGTAGGTGTGTGACGGGCGCACGATAGTCATCGGAAATCCGTGCTGCCGGTAAGCGGCAACAAGGATGTCCTCGCTCGCGATCTTGTTCCGCGAGTACTCCCAGAAGGGGTTGCGCAGCGGCGTGGACTCCGTGATCGGAAGCCGAGCGACAGGTTTTTGGTACGCGGATGCCGAGCTGATGTAGACGTACTGCCCCGCTTTCCCGGTGAAGATGTCGACGTCAGCTTCGACCTGTGACGGGAGGAAAGATCGGAAGTTGACCACGACGTCGAACTCGAGCTTGCCCACAGCGGATCGCACAGAGTCACTGTCGGATGCGTCGCCGACGAGATGCCTCGTCCCTTCCAGTGGCGGACGGGAAGTCGAGGTACCGCGGTTCAGCAAGGTCAGGTCGACGCCGCGCTCTACCGCGAGGGCACTGACGGCAGAACTGATGGTGCCGTTGCCACCGATGAAGAGCATGCGTTGTGCCATAGTGCCCAGCCTAGGGCCGGGCATGGTGGGGATTGGCGCGTCGATCGAGGCAACGGCGACCGTGTACCGAACTAGGCTTTCCCGCATGAGTCTTGACACCCCATTGCCGTCCGGAATCGACCTGGAAGAGCTCGACCCGTCCATCCGTCCGCAGGATGATTTGTTCCGCCACGTGAATGGCAAGTGGATCGACCGCACGACGATCCCCAGCGACAAAGCGCGCTACGGCTCGTTCTATCTGCTCGCGGAAGAAGCGGAGCGGGCGGTGCGCGACATCATCGTCGAGTCGCAAACCGCGCAGCCCGGCACCGAGGCACGGAAGGTCGGCGATTTGTATGCCAGCTTCCTCGATGAAGCTCGAGTGGAAGAGCTCGGCGCAGAGCCCATTCGCGATCTACTTCTGCGCGCGGCAGCGGTGTCGTCGATCGACTCGCTGCTCGAAACCCTCGGTGCGCTTGAGCGAGAGGGGGCGAGCGGGTTCTTCCAACTCTTCGTCGACAATGACCCGGGCCAGCCCGAGCGCTATCTCGTGTTCGTGGAACAGGCCGGACTCGGATTGCCGGACGAGTCGTACTATCGCGAGGAGAAGTCCGCGACGATCCGCGAAAAGTACGCTGCTTACCTCGAGAGGATGCTCGCACTCGCCGGTCTGGACGACGCTGCGGTGCGGGCCTCACGAATCGTTGCTCTGGAGACCGAGATCGCGAGTCACCACTGGGACAACGTTGCGAACCGCGACAGCGAGAAGACCTACAACCCGATGCCATGGTCGGCGGCCAACGATCTCGTGGGCGACGTCGACATGGATATTTGGTTGACCGCGCTCGGGGTTCCCGACAGATCGTTCGACGAAGTAGTAGTTCGCCAGCCGAGCTTCATGGCAGGTCTCGAAACGGTGTTGCGTGCCGAGAATCTGACCGCGTGGAAAGACTGGTTGTCGTGGCAGGTCATCCGCTCGAACGCGGCATACCTGTCAAAGGCCTTTGTCGATGCGAATTTCGATTTCTACGGTAAAACGCTGACGGGTACTCCCGAACTGAGGGCTCGTTGGAAGCGCGGCGTTTCGCTCGTTGAGGGCGCGCTCGGTGAGGCAGTCGGCCACATCTACGTTGAGCGTCACTTCCCCGAGGCTGCGAAGACCGCGATGGACGTGCTGGTTTCCCACCTCGTCGAGGCCTATCGCCAGTCCATCACCCACCTCGACTGGATGACCGACGAGACTCGCGGCCGCGCCATCGAGAAGCTCGACAAATTCACTCCCAAGATCGGGTACCCCGTGAAGTGGCGTGACTATTCCTCCCTTGAGATCGACGCGACCGACCTCATCGGCAACGTGCGGGCGACAAGTGAGTTCGAGTTCCAGCGAGAGTTGGGCAAGATCGGCAAGCCGCTTGACCGCGACGAATGGTTCATGACTCCGCAGACCATCAACGCGTACTACAACCCCGGGTTCAACGAAATTGTGTTCCCGGCTGCAATTCTCCAGTCCCCGTTCTTCGATGAGACGCGGGATGCCGCAGCCAACTATGGGGCGATCGGCGCCGTGATCGGCCACGAGATCGGTCACGGGTTCGACGATCAAGGTTCCAAGTACGACGGCGACGGACGCCTTACGGATTGGTGGACTCCCGCCGACCGCGCGGCCTTCGAGGAGCGCACGAAGTCGCTCATCGCGCAGTACGGTGCACTCGCGCCGCGACAGGTGCCGGATCATCACGTCAATGGTGCACTCACCATCGGGGAGAACATTGGTGACCTCGGTGGTCTCAGCATCGCGTGGAAGGCGTACTTGCTATCCCTGGACGGTGCAGAGCCGCCCGTCATCGATGGTCTCACCGGAGCACAGCGGTTCTTCCTGTCGTGGGCGCAGGCCTGGCAGCTCAAGGCACGTGACGAGGAGGTCATCCGGCTCATCTCCATCGACCCGCACTCGCCCAATGAGTTCCGGTGCAATCAGATCGTGCGCAACATCGATGAGTTTTATGAGACATTTGGGGTAACCGAACAGGACTCCCTCTGGCTTGACCCGAAAGAACGCGTCACTATTTGGTAGAAACAGCTCGGATCCGTGAACGCAGCGAGCGGGTGCGCGCCCCTAGGGCTCCCCGACACGTTGGAGTTGGGGAAGTCGCGAACTTCTCCAGCACCTTTGCTGCGCTCGGGCGACTGGCATACGAGGGAGCGCAGGTCTCGGCGAGTGCGGTCGATCTCAACTCGGGGAAGACTCTCCTTGCGATCGATGACCGGATCGTGTTGCCGACCGCGAGTATTGGCAAGATCTTGTTGCTCATCGAGGTGTCGGCCCGCCTGACGGGTCGCGATTTCTCTGGTTTCGGCATCCTCGACAAGACCCCGCTCGACGCGGTGGGGGATTCCGGAATCTGGCAGCATCTGCAGGCACCGTCACTTCCCGTTGCCGACCTCGCTACCTTGATCGGTTCGACCAGCGACAACCTCGCGACCAACGTGCTGCTTCGGCAGATCGGGCTCGCGGCGGTGCGCGCTCGCACCGAGTCGCTGGGACTCATGCGCACCGCGCTCCTTGACTTGGTGAGAGACAGCCGCGGCCCGGATGACGCACCGCAACTTTCCGTCGGATCCACTGCCGAACTGAGTTGGCTGTTCGGGGCGCTGGCGCGCAGCGAGATTGTGGACGCGCTCACAAGCCAGCGGGTCATGGGCTGGCTCTCGCTCAACAGTGACCTGTCACTCGTCGCGAGCGCCTTCGGGCTCGATCCGCTATCGCATCGCGGAGCTGATCACGCGACCCTTCTTGTCAACAAGACCGGAACGGATTCCGGGGTACGTGCCGAGGCTGGCGCGCTGCGGGGCTCCCGCAAAGCCGTGTCGTACGCGGTATCCGTACAGTTCAACGATGACGGGCTCGCGGCGCGGATGCGGGTACTCGAGGCGATGCGCACCGTGGGCTACGACCTTCTCGAGTACGTGCACTGATCGGGGTACAGGTCCCCCAAAGTGCGGACCCCCCTTATTGGGGTTTTGTCCTCATTTGGGGGGACCACCTAGTCTGGACAAGCACCGCCCCGGCAGAACCCGAAAACTTCTCCGAGGATCCGAAACGGTGTAGTCGAGTACCCGAGTACACGATCGCGATCCGAAACCGCGAGCGTCATACGGTTGTGCCCGAACTCCCCCAACAGGAGATCGACCGTGTTTACAAAGTTCCTTGCCGTAGCGTCCACGCTGCTCATCGCCGGTGGCCTTGCCATCGTGGCGGTGGCCGCTCCCGCGTCCGCCCATCACACTGACTTGACCGCATCCGCCGTCTGCACCACCGATGGTGGCTGGGATGTCTCGTGGAACGTGATGAACTCTGAGAACTTCGAGGGCAAGGTGACTGCGTCCAACAACGCGGCAGTGCCCGTCGGCACCGTTCTTCCTGCCAACCCCTACTACTACAACGCTGACAAGACCAAGTCGATCCCCACGACGTACGTCCAGCACGTAGCGAGCAACGCCGCGGTCAACCTGTCGATTACGGTGACCTGGTACCGGGCGAACAGCACCCCGACGAACAGCCAGAACCTGACGTTCAGCGCGTTCCCCGCCGGCTGTGGTCCGAAGGAAGCGACCCCCGTCGCGCCCGACGTCGTCAAGGTCACCCAGTGCAACACGCAAGGGTCCGTCACGGCGAAGACCACAGAGGGCGTCGTCTACGCAACGTCCTTCGACAGCGCGAGCGGCGACTATACGGTCACCGCGACTCCCGAGAGCGGCTACTACTTCAAGGGCGATGCGGATCAGGTGATCACCTTCACCGGCAACGTCGGTGTTCCCTACGACTGCAACGTCAAACCGCGCCCGGTGGCGGTGGTGGGCGACTGCGTCTACACGGCAGACGGAACCGCCGCTGACCGCACCTTCTCGATCACCTTCGACAACACCGCGAGCAACAAGGCTGTGCTCTTCCAGGTGGTCGGCTACCCCGCCTACGACACGACTGTCGATGCCGGCAAGAGCGTGACGGTTGCCATGCCCGACGTTGACAACGCTGGCATCAGTTACCAGGTGACAGCGGATGGCCAAAGCTTCACCCTCACTGCGAGCCCCTGCCCTTCGTACATCAAGCCCGACCCCAAGCAGCGTGAGGAGACCAGCACGGTCTACGACTGCTCTGCGAATGACGCGACGGTGACGACCACGACTTACACGACCGACTACGAGTTCGACACGACCAAACTCGAATGGATCGAGCAGCCCGAGGTGAAGGGGACCCCCGTGGTCTCCCACCGACCGCTCACGGCTGACGAGGTCTCGTCGGAGTGTGGAGTGACGGTCAGTACCGACCCGAGCGCGTCGCAATGTTTCATCACCGACCCCAACACCACTTTGACCAGCTGGATTCAGGTCGCGATCGACCCCCGGGTCGTCTATACGCTCACGAACACGGTGACAAACGTGGTGATCACGCCGAGCGCGCAGTACACGCAGGTCGATGCCGGCAAGTACATCGTGACAGCGGTGGCCGCGGCCGGATACGAGCTTCAGCCGACCGCGTCGCGCACCTGGACCTTCTTCGTCCAGGACAGCGCGAAGTGTGAACCGCCCACCCTCGCCATTGTGACTCCGACAGTGTCGAGAACGCCGGCCACCTGCACGCAGGCCGCGACGTACACGATCGGCGCAGTCACGCCCGGTACCGTCACCTGGGAAGTCAACGGCGTCAAGAACGTCGCCGCGGGAACCTACAAGGTGGTCACGGCAGGGGATGTGACCCTGATCGCGAGCCCGACGGACCCGAAGAACGGGCTCGACCCGACGTGGACCAACCCGACGGTGCTGAAATTCCCCGCCGCCAGCATCGGTTGTGAGCTTGAGACGCTCGCCTACACGGGTTCCGGCTCGATCGGGCAACTCGGTCTTGCCGGTGGAATGGTCTTCATTGGCATCGGCGGACTGTTCATTGCCCGCCGCAAGTGGAGCGACGCCACCGTAGAGGCTGAGTAACTACTCGCACGACGGAAGGCCCGGACATTCGCGTCCGGGCCTTCCGTCGTTTCCCGTCAGGTGCCGGGTACATTCGTCACCATGACGACGACGTCGATCCCGCCCGCTACGTCCCGGTTCATCGCGTTGTACGCCATCGGATATGTGGGGGCGTACGTTGCGCTCATCACTCCGGTCGTCACGACGCTCGCGATCAAGATCGAGCAACTCGACCCAGTGGGCAAGGAAACGAGCCTCGGACTCATCGCCGCGATGGGTGCGTTCGTTGCGATCGTCGCGAACCTTCTCACGGGCGCCTTGAGTGATCGCACAACGTCACGGCTCGGCCGCCGCCGCCCCTGGATCATCGGGGGTGCGCTCGGCGGAGTTGTCGCCCTCGGCATCACGGGCTTCGCCCCGACGTTGACCTTTGTCGCTATCGGGTGGGCGCTGGCACAACTCACCCTCAACATGGTGCTCGCAGCACTCCAAGCCCTGCTTCCCGATCAGGTCCCGCTCGACCAGCGCGGGCGGGTTAGCGCGGTGCTCGGAATTGCACAGCAGGTCTCGCCGGTGGTCGGCATCGGTCTCGCCCTCGGTGTTCAGACGGCGGGACTCGGCATCGCCAACATGCTCCTCATTCCCGGAATTGTGGGGGCGGTGCTGATGATCGTTCTTGCGCTCCTCATCAAGGACGTGCCCCATGACGAAGCTCCGGTGCTCTCACTCGGCACGTTCATCCGGGGATTCTCAATTTCGAGAGGCAAACGCTACGACTTTGCGTGGACCTGGTTCGGCAGGTTCTTCGTGATTCTCGGTTTCGCCGTGTATACGACGTATCAGCCGTACTTCATCACCGACCGCCTCGGGGTGGCGAAGGAAGACCTCGTGCTGCAGCAGCTCATCGCGCTTCTGATCTTCGCGGCGTCCCTCACCCTGAGTGCCGTGGTGTGCGGTCGGGCGTCTGACCGCACGGGCCGTCGCAAGCCGTTTGTCTTCGGTGCGGCGGCAGTCGTGGCGGTTGCTCTTGCCGGATTGGCGCTCACCACTACGGTGCCGATGTTCTATCTCGCGGCGATCGTCATGGGGCTCGGCATCGGCGCCTACTTCGCCGTAGACCTCGCACTGATCACGGATGTGCTGCCGGACAAGGACCACACCGCGGCTAAGGATATGGGCATCTTCAATATCGCGAACTCTCTTCCCCAATCGGTAGCACCGGCGCTGGCACCCTTGTTCCTCAGCATCGGTGCTGGTGGAGCCGGGGCCCCCGCCAACTACACCGCGCTCTTCCTCGCGGGTGCGGTTTTCTCGTTGTTCGGCGCTGGATTGATTGCACCGATTCGCGCCGTAAAGTAGCGGGATGCCAGACCTATCGCTCGAGCAGAAAGCCGCGCTCGTGGTGGGCGGCGGCTTCTGGGCCACCGCGAGTGTGGAGGAAGCGGGCATCCTGCCGGTTGTCCTTACCGACGGCCCGCACGGCGTGCGACTTCAGCGGACGAGGGTAGGCGCGCTGGGCATCGCCTCCAGTGTGCCGGCCACGTGTTTTCCTCCGGCCGCCGGTCTCGCGTCGAGCTGGAATCCGGCGCTCGTTGAGCGGGTGGGAGTCGCCCTCGGAGAAGAGTCTCGAGCGGAGGGGGTTGGAGTCTTGCTTGGACCGGGGGTGAACATCAAGCGCTCACCACTGTGTGGCCGCAACTTCGAGTACTTCTCCGAGGATCCATTGTTGAGTGGAGAACTGGGCGCCGCGTGGGTTCGCGGAGTGCAGTCCAGAGGTATCGGTGCTTCGCTCAAGCATTTCGCGGCGAATAATCAGGAAACGAATCGGATGACCGTGAGCGCGGAGGTGGATGAGCGCACGTTGCGCGAGCTCTATCTCTCTGCGTTCGAGCGCGTAGTCACGCGGGAGCAGCCGTGGACAGTGATGTGTTCCTATAACCGGATCAATGGCGTGGCGGCGGCCGAGAACCACTGGTTGCTCACGGAAGTGTTGCGGGAGGAGTGGGGTTTCCGCGGCCTGGTCGTTTCCGATTGGGGAGCGGTTGAGCACCTCGGCCCTGCACTCGCAGCTGGCCTCGACCTGGAGATGCCCGGCCCACAGAACGATAGCGTCGACGCCGTAGTTGCGGCAGTTCGAGCAGGCGAGCTCGATCAAGTGGTGCTGGATACAGCGGTGCGCCGAGTGCGTCATCTGGTCGATCGCGCTGGTGGAGAATTCGGTGGTGCAAGCGGCGGGGAGGATTCGTCCAGCTCGACCCGGTTTGGTGCCCACCACGCCCTTGCACGCGAAGCCGCCACCGAGTCGATGGTGCTCCTGCGCAATGAAGGCTCCCTCCTCCCGATCGACACTGCCCAGGCGGTCGGTGTCATCGGTGAATTCGCTCGCACCCCGCGAATTCAGGGCGCGGGTTCGTCGCAAGTCAGCGCAACCCGCATTGATACCGCGCTGGACTCCATCGGTGCGCTTGCGCCGGTGGAGTTCGCCCCGGGCTACAGCTTTGACAAGCGGGCCGACGAAGAGCAGCTTCGTGCCGAGGCTGTGGCTGTCGCCACCCGATCCGACGTCGTGCTGCTGTTCGTGGGGTTGCCGGCGGAAGATGAGTCAGAGGGCTACGATCGCGCGAACCTCGACTTGCCGGTGAATCAGCTCCGACTCATTGGGGCGGTAGTGGCCGCCAACCCGAGGACCGTCGTCATCCTGACCAACGGTGGCGTCGTATCGCTGGAGCCGTGGCACGATTCTGTGCCGGCGATCATCGAGACGTGGCTGTTGGGCCAAGCCGGCGGTGCTGCGCTCGCCGACGTCCTGTTCGGGCGGGCGGCGCCGTCGGGGAGGCTCGCGGAGAGCATCCCGCTTCGCGTGCAAGACACCCCGTCGTACCTCAACTTCCCCGGCGATGGCGATATCGTGCGGTACGGCGAGGGGATCTTCGTCGGCTATCGGTACTACGAGACCATTGAGCTGCCCGTGCGATACCCCTTCGGGTTCGGGCTGAGCTACACGACCTTCGCGTATTCGGGCCTCGAAGTGAGCCACCGCGGGTCGATCGCGAGTGTCACCGTGACGAATACGGGGAGTCGGGCGGGCAAAGAGGTCGTTCAGCTCTACATTTCCGCGCCGACGGGAGGCATCTCGGTGCCTCGTCGCGAGCTCAGGGCCTTTGAGAAGGTTTCCCTCGACGCGGGGGAGTCGGTGCGAGTTCAGTTCACGCTCGATTCCCGCGCGTATAGCTATTGGGACGTCGTCAGTTCGGGCTGGGTGGTCGCCGGGGGCACGTACGTCGTCGAAGTCGGCAGCTCGGCCCATGAGATTCTGGACACAGCCACCGTGGTGCTGCCCGCTCCGCGTCCGGGGCGTCTGACCCTGGACTCGAGAGTGTCTGATTTTCTCGGTCATCCGGTCACAGGGCCGATTCTCACGCGCGCAGCGGCGGGCGAGGGCGAGAGCAAAAATACCAATCTCTTAGAGATGGTGTCGTCGATGCCCATGAGGCGTCTCATGCGCTTTCCCGGTGTCGGTGAATCCTTCAAGCGGATCGGTGTTTTGCTCGCCCTAGCGAACAACTCCGCAGTTCGCGGCATCGCCACCTTCTTCCACAAGCGCTAGCGAGCCCTCAAAAGAGCTGGTCAAAGCCCTCTTTTGCGCGTCCAAAGGTACAGCGGTCGTTAGATATTGAACACCGTACAACTCAGGTTGTACAACGTACAATTCACGACGCGTGACGAGTCAACAAGGCCCGCAACCGGGCGCGAGCGAGCGACTCAGAGCGCGCGCCACTCCCGTTCGAGCATGGCGTATACGCCGGTGTCTGCCCAGGATCCCTTGAACATCAGGTCTTCGACGTAGTGCGCTTCACGACGCATCCCGAGCTTCACGCAGAGCGCGACGGAGCGAAGGTTTCGGGGGTCGAGTTCGGCGGTCACGCGGTGCAGCCCCAGAGAGGTGAAGGCGAGATCGCGCACCGCTGCGGCCGCCTCGAACGCATACCCCTGGCCCTGATACTTGGCGGTCAGCGCCCAGCCCAGCTCGGCACTCTCGTTCTCGGCGCTCTTCAGAACGAAGTACAGGGCACCGATGACCCGATCCCGGTCGCCATCGGATCCGCGCAGCACGATGGCGAACTCGATGAAATCGTCGTCCTTTTCAAGACGACGAGCCACCTTTACCTTGTCGATGTGCTCCTGAACCTGCTCGTGCGAGCGGGTGTCGTAGAGCTGATAACGGGTGACTGCCTCGTCGCTCATCCAGTCGTACACATCGGGAAGATCGCTGTCGACCATGAGGCGCAGCAGAAGTCGCTCGGTGTGAATTGGCTCGTACTCCCAGGGTGTCACGGCCCCATGGTAGCGACGTACGCGGGCCATCTCGATGTATTCCACAAATGGCATAAGTGCGGGAGAATGAACCGTACTCGCGCCAATGATGCCGCGTATCCTCCCAGCTTCTGCGGAACTGGGCGGACTACTCTGAACGAAGACGGCAAGATGAAACGGAGAACACCATGAAAGGCAAGATCCTGCTGGTGGTCGGTATCGGCATCGGCTACGTACTCGGCACCCGCGCCGGTCGTGAGAAATACGACCAGATGAAAGCGGCTGCACAGAAGCTCTGGAACGACCCACGCGTGCAGAAGCAGGTGAACAACGCTGAGGGGTTCGTCAAGGACAAGGCCCCCGACGTCGCGGAGTTCCTCTCGGACAGCGCCAAGAAGGTCGTCTCGCAGGTATCGGGTTCGAAGGCTCCCGCTCGTAAGGCCCCGGCGAAGGCATCCACCGCGAAGTCCGCCGCAGCGAAGTAGGGGCGGCCATGACTGGCGTAAACGGGCCCGCCCCGAAGCGGTCCCTCTTCAAGCTGATCAGCGACATTCCGGGCCTCCTCGCGGACCTCGTTCGCGGTGAGATTGAGGCACTCAAGCAAGAACTCCTCGGCAAACTGAAGCTCGCCGGGGTGGGGATCGGCTTCCTCGTTGTTGCCGCGACCTTCGCGTTCTTCGCCGTGCTCGTTCTCATCGCTTCGGCAGTGCTGGGCCTCGCGACTGTCCTCCCGGGCTGGGCAGCAGCGCTCATCATCGGTGGCGGCGTTCTCGTGCTCGCCGTGATCAGCGCCCTCATCGGAATTGCGAGTCTTAAGAAGGGCGTGCCTCCAGCGCCGACCGAAACCATCAAGAGCATCAAAAAGGATGTCCGCGTGATCAAGGGCACCGGAATGCGAGCCACATCATGAGCAACACCACCTCCCGCGTGAACAGTGCTCGGGCCGATCTCGAAGCCACTCTCGACGCCATCGAAGACAAGTTGAACGTTCCCAAGCGGTTCGGAGAACTTACGGACACGGTGAAGTCGTCCTACGAGAAGAACCCTCTGCCGTGGATTATCGGTGCGGCCGCCGCCGCGGTCGCGGTCGCGGGCCTGGTGGCGTGGGCCCTTCTCAGTGGAGACGACGAGTAACAGCATCGTGACCTTCTCGATTCGCGTCGTCCGGCGCAGTCGACAAGGATAGGCACATGGCAGCCAAACCGCTCGGCGGTTGGCGTGTGCTCGTTCCCCGAGGCGGAAAATGGGGAGACGGAGTCGCGGCAACCCTCAGGAGCTTTGGCGCGATTCCCGTTGTCGCGCCGATGATCAATTTCGCGAGCGCCGACGACGGCGCTGCACTCGCGAATGCCATGCATGAACTCGAGGACGGCCAGTTTGACTGGCTTGTCGTGACGAGCGCGACGACCGTCGACGTCTTCGTAGGTCAGGGCGCGAAGATACCAGCCTCGACCAAAATTGCCGCGGTGGGTGAGACCACCGCCGCTGCGCTTACGCTCGCTGGGTATCGGGTGGATTTCGTTCCGGTCGCGGACAACTCTGCGCGAGGGCTTGTCAAAGAGTGGCCGAAATCTGATGGCACCGGGCGCGTGCTCGTTCCGCAGTCCGAGATCGCGGAGCCGAACCTCGTGAGCGGATTGAGCAAGCTCGGACTCGACGCACAATTCATCGTTGCCTACCGCACCGTGGGTGTAGCCGTCGCACCGAGCGTGGTAGCGGATGTGGCATCCGGCCGAATCGGCGCGATTCTCGTGAGCTCCGGTTCTGTTGCTCGGCAGATCGCCGCACAACTTGCGCCTCTCCCCGAAGGAACCCTTGTGGCATGCATCGGCCCGCGCACGGCGTTTGACGCACGGGCCGCCGGGCTCACCGTAAACGTCATCAGTGAAGACCGGTCGGCAGAGTCTCTCGTCGCGGCCCTCGTCGAGCACGCGACCCGCGAGATCGCTTTCGAACGCTAAGCCGTCGCTAGCGCCACGACGAATAGGACGACGCCGATCAGCGGCGCCACTCCCTGCAACGCGGCAGCGCGAGCCAGCTTTGGCGACGATCCCACCAGAACGAGTGCTGCCGCCACCATGCTGAGTGCCGCGAAGATCGAGACGGCGATACCTGCCGACTGCAGGGCCGCTGATCCAAGAAGGATGAGGCCGACAATGCTTCCCATCGCCAAGAACAGGTTGTAAAAGCCCTGGTTGAACGCCATGGGCTTCACCGTATCGGCGTCCTGTTGCGACCTGAGCCCGAAGCGCTTCCACGTGGTCGGGCGAGACCACACGACGCTCTCCAAGTAGAAGATGAACACGTGGATGAGGGCTGCGATACCGACGAAGACCGAACCGACGATCATAAGGACGCTCATGATCGCCAGTGTGCCACGAATACCGATTTAGCCGAAGAGAATCGACACTTCGTCGTAGCGGGACTGTGGCACCGTGTTGAGCTTGCCGAGGGCGTCTTCGAATGCCACATGGGTGATCGAGGTGCCGCTGAGGGAGACCATGCGGCCCCAGCGTCCATGGATCACGGAGTCTACGGCGGCCATGCCGTATCGCGTTGCGAGGACCCGGTCGTACGCGGTCGGTGTGCCACCGCGTTGGATGTGCCCGAGCGTTGTTGCTCGGGTTTCGATGTTGGTTCGAGCCTCGATCTCCGGGGCGAGCAGATCACCGATGCCGCCCAGACGGGGTCGGCCAAAGGCGTCAAGCCCACGTTCTGAGTGCGCGTCATCCATTGAGTCGAGCTTGAAGCCCTCCGCGACGACGACGAGTGCTGCACGTCCGCGCGCACGGGCGGAATCCACCCATTCGCAGATCTGCTCGATGCTGGTTCTCTGCTCGGGGATCAGGATCGCGTGCGCTCCTGCTGCCATCCCCGAGTGCAGGGCGATCCAGCCGACGTGGCGACCCATCACCTCGGCGACCATGCATCGGCCGTGCGAGTCGCCCGTGGTACGGAGGCGATCCATGGCGTCCGTGGCAATTTGTGTGGCGGTGTCGAACCCGAACGTGTAGTCGGTCGCTGACAAATCGTTGTCGACTGTCTTGGGAACGCCGACGATCTTGATGCCAGCATCCGTCAGCCTCTTGGCAGCGGCGAGCGTACCCTCCCCCCCGATGGCGATAAGGGAGTCAACACCGAGACGCTCCAGATTCTCGCGAACCCGTTCGATGCCGCCGTTGCCCTCAAAGGGATTGGTGCGCGAGGTGCCCAGAATCGTGCCACCCTGCTTGCCGATGCCTCGAATGTCTTTGCGCTCGAGCGGCACGATATCGCCCTCGACTACGCCGCGCCAGCCGTCCTTGAATCCGACGAACTCTTGGCCGTAGATCTGGGTGCCCTTGAGAACCGCTGCGCGGATTACCGCATTAAGCCCCGGGCAGTCTCCGCCGCTAGTAAGGATGCCGATTGCCATGGATCAATCATGGTGCATGTTACGTTCCCGCCTCGTCACCGCATACCCGTCCCCGATAGAGTCAGGCGTCCCTTCTCTTTCCGGTTGGGACTCGCCTATCAAGGAGAAATCAACATGACTACCCCTGTTCCCGCTGCTGCTCCCGCCGACTACCCAGGCAAGACGCTCGGTATCGTCGCGGTCATTCTCGCGTTCGTCTTCACCCTGCTTGGACTGATTCTTGGCATTGTGGCCAACAACCAGTCGAAGGCAGCAGGCTTCAAGAACACCCCCGCCAAGGTCGCCATCGTCCTGAGCATCGTCTTCATGGTGCTCGGTGTTCTCATCGGAATCATCGTCGCCGCAACCGGTACCTGGACCGTGAGTTCCTACTAAGCACCACCCCTCACATGAGCGCAATGGCGCCTCCTCGAAAGAGGGGGCGCCATTGTGCGTTTCCAGCGACAGCACACCAGAAAAACCCGCAACACAAGGGGTGTTTCATGGATGTACGGGAGTGCCGTCCGACCACTAGAGTCAACCCGACGTGCCTCGATCACGAGGAAACGTACCCACCTCTCTTGGAGAAAAACATGACTGCAGCAACCCCGGCTCCCGCCCCCGCGGCCCCGGCTTCCGTTCCTGGCAAGACCCTTGGCATTGTTGCCCTCATTCTGGTCATACCGTTTGGGCTTTCGCTCGTCGGCATCATCCTCGGCTTCGTCGCTCGCGGCCAGTCGAAGAAGGCTGGCGCCAAGAACACGCCCGCAACCGTCGCGATCGTGCTCGGCTTCATTGCGCTCATCATCACCATCGTCGCAATCGCCATCGGCGTTTCCGCGGCGGCCAGCCTCGCTGCCCAGTGCGCGGACCTCGGTTCGGGCGTGCACGACATGGGTAACGGCGTCACCATCACCTGTGGCTAACACCTAATCCGCGAAGCGCTTCGGTACGCCGGGGCGCTTCGTTGTTAAGCGGCCAGGTGCACGACGCAGTAGACGGGAGACTCGCCACACGCTTCGCACACCACGAGCTGCTCGCGACAGGCGAGGTCGCTGCAGTTCTGCATCCGGCTCGTAGCGCCGCCACACTGTGAGCAGTGCCCGATGACCGAAGCGCGCTCGCTGAACTGCACCGCCATCCGGTTGTCGAAGACGTAGAGGGAACCCTCCCACAGGCCGTCGTCGCCGTACTGATCGCCGTAGGTCGCAATGCCACCGTCGAGTTGGTATACCTCGCGAAAGCCGCGCTTCACCATGAGTGCGGAGAGCACCTCGCACCGGATTCCGCCCGTGCAATAGGTGACGACCGCTTCATCCTTGAGGTGGTCGTACTTGCCGCTGTCGAGCTCCGCGACGAAGTCACGGGTGTTCGCGACATCCGGAACCACGGCGTCTCTGAAGTGACCGATCTCTGCTTCGAAGGCATTGCGTCCGTCAAAGAAGGTGACGTTCTTCGCGGCGACCAATTCATGTAGCTCGGTCGGAGTGACATGGATGCCCCCGCCGACGACCCCGCTTGAGTCGACAACGAGTTCTCCAGGGGCACCGAAACTCACGAGCTCGTCACGCACTCGCACGCTCAACCGGGGAAAGTCTTTGCCCCTACCCTCACTCCACTTGAAGTCGATGTCGTGAAAGGGAGCGTACTCACGAGTCTTGCGAACGTACTTCTTGACAGAATTGAGCTCGCCGCCGACAGTGCCGTTGATGCCATCTTTCGAGAGGATTATGCGGCCGCCGAGACCGAGCGATTCGCACAGGTCGCGCTGCCAGAGCCGCAGGGCTTCAGGGTCGGCGAGCGGTGTGAACGCGTAGAAGAGAAGGACTTTGGGAACGGCCACTCGCCAAGCCTAGGTCGGTTCCGTCACCTAGTCTCATGTCGTGGAATCGACCGTGTACGCGCCTGCAGATCCGGTGAGCCTCAGGCTCACCTTGGCGCCGCTTCGCCGGGGCACGCTCGACCCCACATTTCGCACGGATGCCTCGGGAATCTGGCGTACGTTGCGTACACCTCACGGCCCCGCGACGCTCCGTCTCGAGACCACGGCGGAGGGCATCCGGGCAACGGCGTGGGGGGCCGGAGCGGCTTGGGCGATCGAGGGCATTCCGGAATTGCTCGGACACGGTGATCAGTGGCGTGACCTCGATGTCTCCAGCAACGCACTCCTTGCCGACTCGCTGCGACGCAACCCGGGACTCCGACTGCTGCGCACCAACCAAGTGTTCGAAATGCTTATGGGGGCGATATTCGAACAGAAGGTCACGGGCAAGGAAGCTCGACGCTCGTGGGGGGTACTCCTCGCGAAGTATGGGGAGGTGCCGCCCGGCCCGGCTCCAGCAGGCATGCGGGTTTTCCCTGCGGCGGAGCAGTGGCGGGGCATCCCCTCGTGGGAGTGGCATCGTGCCGGCGTCGGCCCGAATCGCTCGGCGACCGCCCTACGCGCCGCGGTGGTTGCGGCATCCCTTGAACGCACGCTGTCGATCGGACGCGGTGGGCCACCGATCGAGCGAGCGTTGCGCAGCATTTCGGGTGTTGGAGTATGGACGGCCGCCGAGACTACACAGCGAGCCCACGGTGACCCAGACGCCCCCAGCGTTGGCGACTTTCACCTGGCCGCGGTCGTGGGCTGGGCCCTCGCGGGGAAACCCGTTGACGACGACGGAATGCTCGAACTGCTCGAGCCCTGGGCGGGTCACCGGCAACGCATCGTGCGGCTCATCGAGGCGAGCGGTTTCGTGAAACCACGGTTCGGACCGCGGATGACCGTGCAAGATCACCGCGGGCACTGACCGCCCGCGGCTAGTCCGTCGCGCTGACCCGGTGCGCCACGAGTTCCACTTCAACGAGCATCGCGGGGTCGAGGAACGGAAGCACGTGGAGGAGCGAGAGCGCCGGGCGGATCTCGCCAAAGATCTCACCGTGCGCTCGTGCCGCAAGCTCCCAGTCGGCGATTGCCGTCACGTAGACCTTCGACTGGACGACATCCTCGTAGTGGAAGCCGGCCTCGGCGAGCACCGGGCCCAACTTCTCGAGAGCGAAGCGGGTCTGTTCATACAGATCGCCGGAGACCGAGCCGTCGGCGGCGGCCGCAGAGGTCGCCGAAATGTAGAGGGAATCTCCAACCTGCACGGCACGGGAGTAGCCCATTTTGTTCTCCCAGGCAGACCCGGAGGAGTAGAGAGTGCGCATTCGAATAACCTAACGCGGTGCACCTGATCTTCCGGACCTTCATCCATATGTTTCGCAGCCGTCGTCGGTCGCCCCTCGGCATTCACGATGTCGGTCGGATGAACCTACGCGTGGTTCTCACCGATCTCGACGTGCTCGGCCACATGAACAACGGGGTGTACTTCTCGTTGATGGACCTCGGCCGCATGGATCTGCTCATTCGCGCAGGGGTGTGGAAGAAGTTCATGGACAAGGGCTACTACCCGGTGATGTCCAACGAAACCGCAACCTTCCGGAAGTCGCTCACCAACGGAACCAGGTTTGTTCTGGAAACCAGGATTGTCGGTTACGACGATCGGGCAGTCTATGTCGAGCAGCGCTTCGTCGTAGCTGGCGAGATCTATGCCAGCGCGATGACCCGGGGCCGGTTTCTGAAGAAGTCGGGTGGCACAGTGAGCCTCGCGGAGCTGGCGGAGCTCACCGGTGTCGATACCAGCGAGCTCACTCCTCCGGCGTGGGTGCTCGACTGGGCCAAGAGCGTACAACTCCCCGCCACGCGAGAGGCTGCCCCGAGCGACTGGTAGGCGCGCCGCGTATCTAGGCGAACACGCCGTCGGGGTCGTACCGTCGTCGGATTGTCGTGAGCCGTTCAGCCGTTGCCGCCGACCAGAGCGACCCCTTCTGACCCGGTCGTGTGATCCCCGCAAAGTTGACGTTCGACTCGGGAGCGAGCCACCGTGCTGTCGCCGCGAACAGGGCATCAGCAGCAGCAGGAACGACTGTCGTGAACAGATCGGGGACCGGAGCTCCGATGAAGGTCAGGGATCCTTGTGCGGAGCGGCCGCTCGCAGCCGAGCCTTCAGGGACGTCGACCGTCGTCGCTGAACCGAAGTGACGGATCTCGCTCATGACGGCCGGAATATCACGGCCAGCGCCGACTACTCCCAGCCAGGCCGCGATGAGTTTCTGGTCGATGGAGGCGAGCAGCCCACCACTTGCCCAACCGGGGCCGGGCTGAGTGGGATCGTTGTGGATCTGGGCGACGTCGCGAGCGGCGAGCACGCCGAGCGAGTCAAGGTACGGGGGCGCCAGAGCGCGCAGTGGCGCTGCGAGCCCCTCACCCGTTATCGCATCGCCCGGGTAGGCGACGTGCATAACGAGCAGGGTCCGCCCGCGCAAGGGCGGCGGGACCACCTCGATACCGGGAAAGCGGACGACCGAAATGCTGGTCGTCAGGTCGGCGTTGGCCGACTCGGTCCAGCGTGCCCAGCCTTGCGCGACCGCCTCGATGTGCTCCTCGGAGAAGATCAGTGACCCGGCGTACAGGTTCTCTAGCTCGACGAGAGCGATGCGCGCTTCAGCAATGATCCCGAGCCCCACCTTTCCACCACGAAGTGCCCAGAACAGGTCGGCGTTCTCAGTGGCCGTTGCCTCGACAATGTCGCCGGTGCCCGTCACGACGGTGAAGCCGCGCGCGTAGTCGCTAGCGAACCCGTGACTGCGCGCTAGCGGGCCGAGCCCGCCCCCGGTGATGAGTCCCACAACCCCCACGGTGGGTGAGGAGCCGGTGATCGGAGCGAGCTTCACGTCGGCGGCTGCAGCGACGACTGCACCCCAACGCACTCCCGCGCCGACAGTCGCGAGCCGACCATCCGCGTCGATGCTCACGGAGTCGAGTCGGGAGGTGTTGATGAGGATGCCCCCGCTGATCGGTGACTCGGCGCCGTGCCCCGTCGCCTGAACCGAAACCTTGAGGCGGTTGTCACGTGCAAAGGTCACGACGTGGGAGATGTCAGCGGTATCCGCAACGACGACGACGGCGTCGGGTGCGTGGACGACGGCGAGGTTGAATCCGCTCGTCGCGAGGGCAAAAGCGGAGTCGGCGGGAACGTGAAGGGCGCCGGTGAGGAGGGAGCGGAGAGCGGTGAAATCAACCATGGCACGACGCTAGCGCCATCGACCGTCACCATCGATAGGTCAGTGCGACGCTTCGAGCACCGCCATCGCGGCATTGTGTCCACCGATGCCGCTCACGCCGCCCCCACGCTGCGCTCCCGCGCCGCACACCAGAATGCGCGAGTGCACAGTGGCCACTCCCCAGCGCTCGGCGGGGGTGGCGAGCGAAGCGTCGTCCTCCACGAACGGCCATGCGAGCGGGCCGTGGAAGATGTTGCCGCCGGGCATGCCGAGCGCATGTTCCAGGTCGAGAGTGGTCTTCGTCTCGATAGTGGGATTGCCCGCCGCATCCGGGAGCAGAAGGCTCTCGACAGGTTCGGCTAGCACGCTGTCGAGGGAGGCCACCGCGGCTTGTTGCAGCCGGATGCGCAGCTCGTCGTTGTTCGCTTCGGTGACGAGTCGATCAGGAACGTGGAGCCCGAACACTGTCAACGTCTGCGCGCCGGTCGCCCGCAACTCTGGCGAGAGGATCGTCGGATCAGTCAGGGAGTGGCAATAGATCTCGCAGGGCAGAGGGTCGGGGATGCCCCCGGCGCTCGCCGCGGCATAGGCCGTGTCGAGCTGGGACCAGGTTTCGTTGATGTGAAAAGTTCCCCCGAACGCGGCGGCGGGATCGACGCTCGCATCCTTGAGCCGGGGGAGTCGGGATACCAGCAGGTTCACCTTGACTTGGGCACCCTCGGGTCGGTCGCCCATTGGGCCGGTCGAGGTCTCGACGAGCCCGTCCAGCACTGAGGGCGCCACGTTGGCGAGCACCCACTCGGCGGCGAGCACCAACTCATCATCGTTGCGCCGGTAGGTGACCTCGCCATCGGGAGTGATGGCCACGACCTCTGCCCCCGTGATGATCTCGGCGCCGGCGAGCAGGGCGGCACGCGCGAGTTCCCCCGTGACCGCACCCATGCCCCCCACCGGGACATCCCAATCCCCGGTGCCGCCGCCGATCACGTGGTACGCAAAGCAGCGATTTCCGGCGAGCGTTTCATCGATGTTGGGGGCGAACGTGCCGATGAGGGCGTCGGTGAGAACGACTCCCCGCACCAGATCGTCCTGGAAGGTGCTCGCGATGGTTTCGCCGATCGGGCGCTCGACGAGTGCCTTCCAGAGCGGGTCGTCGCCTAACGCCCGGCGAGCTTCCGTGCGGGTGAGAAGCGGCTCGGTGACGGTAGGGAACAGCGCGCGAGCGAATCGGCCCGTTCCCGCGTAAAACTCGTTCCAGCCAGCGGGAACGTCGGCTGACTCGTTGTCGATCAGCAGCCCCCGTTCGGAGCCGGGCTCCGGGGTGTACGACGAGTAGCGGCGGCGCGCGAGAGTGATGTCGAGACCGAGGTCGCTGATGACGCGCGCCGGGAGAAGTGACACGAGGTACGAGTAGCGCGAGAGCCGAGCATCCACACCCTCGAACACCGGCGCCGAGATTGCAGCGCCACCGACCTGCCCGAGTCGTTCGAGAACCGTCACGCGCTTGCCCGCGAGTGCGAGGTAGGCAGCGGCGACAAGGCCGTTGTGGCCGCCACCCACGATAACGACGTCGCGGTGCTCAGGCAGGAGAACTCACCTCATCGCACACCGGCGGCCTGATGCTGTCGAGAACCTTGTGCGAGATCGCGGTGAGCACCCGCTTCTCATGCTCGTCGAGCACGTCGAAGAAGTGCTCGCGAACGGCAGCGCGACGGTCGCGTTCGGCGTTGAGAACAGCCCGCGCGCCCTCCGAGGTGAGCGCCACCCACACCCCACGGGCGTCATCGCCGCACTCCTCGCGCTTGACGAGGTCTCGTTGCTCCATGCGGGTGATCTGGTGTGACACCCTGCTCTTCTCCCAGCCGATGAGATCGCCGATGTGGCCAGCGCGCAGTCGGCGGGAGGGGTCGTGGTTGAGGGCGCTCAGGATCTCGTAGTCAGCAGTAGAGATCCCCACGTCGGCTTGGAGACGTCGTTCGAGGGTGAGTTCGAGTTGGCGTCGCATGGTGAAGAAGGAACGCCAGAGTTCCTGCTCGTCCTGGCTCGCTTCGGCGATCATGACACCAATCCTACGGGTTCGTTGACGTGTCAACCCGAGGCTGACGCCAGTCCGCCGACCTGTCGAGCGCGTGGCGGCACGCGACGATGCCGGGGCGCGCCACGCTCGCACGACGCGCCGACGTGAAAACCGTGCGGCGGGGTGATCCCTCAAGTCGAAGCAGACGGATGCCCGGCTCACGTCCGCCCCACACGAGATCCGGTAGCAGGGCGACGGCATGGCCGCTCTCAATGAGTCGGATGTGCGCCTGGAGGTCAGCGGTCTCGAAGCGGACATCCGGCTCGAACCCCGCCTGCCTGCAGAGTTGCTCCGCAAAATGCCGGGAGGCGGTGCCTCGCGGCTCCATAACCCAAGCGGAGTCGGCCGCATCTCGCAGCGCTGAGGCCGGGAAGGACACCCCGAGCCTGAGTTCGTCTTCAAGCAGCGGCACGCGATCCAGATCCGACTGAAGCGGTGCGGCATGACCGGGATACTGTTCCGCGACGACGAGATCGAACTCGCGGTTCCAGGTCTCGAACAAGGCGCTCTCCGGCTCGCGCTGCGTGACCTCCACGCGCAACTGTGGGTACTCCTCTCGCAGGATCGTCAGCGCCTGCGGGACAATCCCGAGTGCAGCCGACTGGAACACCGCGAGACGCACTGTTCCGGTGACCTCCGTGAGGGACTTGTCGAGCTCTGCCGCCATGAGCTCGAGCCGTTCGAGCAGGGCACTCGTGTGCTCGACGAGCACTTCCGCCTGCGGCGTGAGTCGAACTCGCCGCCCGGATTTCTCGAGCAAGGTGACACCCGCCTCCGCTTCCAATTGAGCGAGTTGCTGCGACACCGACGACGGGGTGTACGAGAGGGCGGCGGCAACGGCGGAGATCGTTCCTCGGAGGTGGAGTTCGTGCAGCAACCGCAGACGTTTCACGTCGAGCATCGGGCATCCATTCACGTAGTTTTGCTTACCAATACTCGGTCATAAGCATCGCTTTTGCTAAACGTACAGTTGAGGCACTCTATTCTCGTGAAGATGACGTCTAGCCCAGCAGAACTCGCCGACGAGACAGTGGCCACCGTGCGCAGATGGCTTGACGAATCCGCCGACGTGAAGGCAGATTCCAGCGCGGCGCGGCTCGCCGGAGTGCTCAAGGATCCGAGGGGCCTCGAGTTTACGATCGGCTTCGTTGACAAGGTCGTGCGCCCGGAAGATCTCCGCATCGCTGGACGAAACCTGGAGCGTCTCACCCACCTGGTTCCCGCGTTTCTGCCGTGGTACTTGCGCATTGCGATCGTTATCGGGGGTGGCTTCGCGACGATCTTTCCGTGGCCAATAGTGCCGATCGCGCGCGGCGTCCTGCGTCGCATGGTGGGGCACCTGGTGATCGATGCGAGCCCCAAGAAGCTCGACAAGTCGCTGGTGAAACTCAGGCAGGGAGGCGTTCGGCTCAACCTGAACCTTCTCGGCGAAGCGGTGCTGGGCGACGATGAAGCCAACAGTCGACTCGAGGGAACGCGTGAACTTCTCGCGCGGGACGACGTGGACTACGTCTCCATCAAGGTGTCGTCGGTGGCTGCTCAACTCTCGATGTGGGCGTTCGACGACATGGTCGAGCGGGTGGTGGATCGGCTCACTCCGCTATACGAGCTTGCCGCGGCATCCCCGGCTCCCAAGTTCATCAACCTCGACATGGAAGAGTTCCGCGACCTCGACTTGACTGTCGCGGTGTTCCAGCGAGTGCTCGAAAAGCCTCAATTACGAAACCTCGAGGCCGGCATCGTGCTGCAGGCATACCTGCCCGACGCGCTCGCGGCACTTCAGGGGCTCACCGCCTGGGCTACTGCGCGGCGCAGAGAGGGCGGCGCAGGAATCAAGGTGCGCGTCGTCAAAGGCGCGAACCTCGCGATGGAGCACGTCGACGCGATAGTGCATGACTGGCCGCTCGCTACGTGGGGGACGAAGCAGCAGACCGACACGAACTACAAGCGGGTGCTCGACTGGGCCTTCACTCCCGAGCGCACTGACGCCGTACGCATCGGCGTTGCCGGGCACAACCTGTTCGACATCGCCTTCGCGTGGCTGCTAGCTAAACACCGCAAGGTGGAAAGCCGGGTCGAATTCGAGATGCTGTTGGGAATGGCCACCGGTCAGGCCGAAGCGGTGAAGAAAGACGTCGGTGCGCTCCTGTTGTATACGCCGGTCGTGCACCCGGGGGAGTTCGACTCGGCGATCAGCTACCTCATCCGCCGTCTCGAAGAGAATGCATCGAGCGAAAACTTCATGTCCGGGGTCTTCGAGCTTGCCACTGACCCCGCGATGTTCGAGCGGGAGGAAGAGCGCTTCCTCGCTTCGCTCGCAGATCTCGACGACACGGTGCCGTCGACGCACCGCACGCAGCACCGCAGCCACGAGAAATACGAGCGCTCGGAGGAAGCGTTCCACAACGAGTCCGACACCGATCCGGCAATTGCCGCAAACCGAGTGTGGGCGAACGGCATCCTTTCCCGTGCGGCGAACTCGACCGAAGGCCACGACACCATCGGGGCCAATCATGTGAGCGACGAAGCAGCAGTTCTCCAGCGCATCCTCGACGGGTCCAGCGCTGGCGAAGCTTGGGGCGCGCGCCCCGCCGTCGAGCGCGCGCGCATCTTGCGGGATGCGGCCGACACGCTCGGCGCGTTTCGAGCCCGCCTCATCGAGGTGATGGCGAGCGAGACCGGCAAGACAATTGCCGAAGGTGACGTCGAAGTGAGCGAGGCGATCGACTTCGCGCGGTACTACGCCGAGCGCGCGCTCGAACTCGACGAAATCGAGAATGCGACGTGGGTCCCCTCCCGCTTGACAGTGGTTACCCCACCCTGGAACTTCCCGGTCGCGATTCCCGCTGGTTCCGTGCTCTCGGCGCTCGCCGCCGGAAGTGCCGTCATCATCAAGCCCGCGAAGCAGGCCCGCCGAAGTGGCGCGGTCATGGTCGAGGCCCTGTGGGAGGCCGGCGTTCCCCGCGAGGTGCTCTCTTTGGTCGCCCTCGACGACAGCTCGCTGGGTCGAACCCTCGTGTCGCACCCGACAGTGGATCGGGTGATCCTCACCGGCGCATACGAAACCGCCCAGCTCTTCCGCTCGTGGCGCCCCGACCTGCCCCTGCTCGCCGAGACGAGTGGCAAGAACGCGATCATCGTGACGCCGAGCGCCGACCTCGACCTCGCCGTGGGGGATGTCGTGCGTAGCGCGTTCGGCCATGCCGGGCAGAAGTGCTCAGCAACCTCTTTGGTGATCCTTGTCGGGTCGGTCGGCAAGAGCGAGCGGTTCCGTCGTCAACTCATCGACGCCACGAAGACGTTGCGGGTGGGCTACCCGCAGAACCCGCTCAGTCAGATGGGGCCCTTGGTCGAGCCTGCCGAGGGAAAGTTGCTGCGGGCGCTGACCACTCTTGAGGCCGGTCAGAGTTGGCTCGTGAGCCCTCGCGAGCTGGACGAGTCCGGCGCACTGTGGTCACCGGGCGTCCGAGACGGCGTAGAGGCCGGTAGCGAGTTCCACCTGACGGAATACTTCGGCCCGGTGCTCGGCATCATGACGGCCGCCACACTCGACGATGCGATCGCGTTACAGAATGCGGTTCCGTACGGGTTGACTGCGGGCATCCACTCTCTGGATGCCCTGGAGGTCGCCCACTGGATCGACACCGTCGAAGCGGGCAACCTCTACGTGAACCGCGGTACCACGGGGGCCGTGGTCCGTCGCCAGCCCTTCGGCGGCTGGAAGCGTTCAACGGTCGGCACCTCGGCCAAAGCGGGTGGGCCCAACTACCTCCTGACGCTCGGACGCTGGGAAGCAGTGGAACGCACCCCGCGCAATGACATCCGGCTGCCGGGAATTTCGGAGCGGGCCGCCTCCGTGATCAAGAAGGCGCAGCCTGCGCTCGACTTCCCGGAGTTCGATCGCGCCCGCCGAGGGGCGCAGAGCGATGAGCTCGCGTGGCAGGCCGAGTATGGCGTGAGCCGCGACATTTCAAACCTCGGTGTCGAGCGCAACGTGTTCCGCTATCTGCCGATCCCGGTCACAATCCGCCTGTCGGAGGGGGAGTCGCTGGGGCACCTCATCCGACTTCTCGCCGCCGCGAGCCGGGCGAGCGCACCGGTGAACATCAGCTCGCCGATCCCGCTGCCGACCGCGCTCGTGCATGCGTTTGATGGCGCACTCGCGCCGGTGCCCGTGCGCGGAATAGTCATCGAATCCGACGCTGCTTGGTTGCGTCGCGTCGCTGCTGGCGAACTGACCACGACTCGGGTGCGGCTCATCGGGGGTGACCCTCTCACCCTCGCAGAGACGCTTGAGGGCAGTGTTGATATTGCGGTGTGGTCTGGTCCTGTCACGACCGCGGGCCGCATCGAATTACTGCCGTTCTTGCGTGAACAAGCGGTGAGCATTACGGCGCACCGTTTCGGCAACCCCGACCCAGACATGACGGGGCTGCCGCTGTAGCGTGGACGGGTGATCCCTTCCCTCCTGCTCAACGACGGCAACTCGATCCCTCAGGTCGGCTTCGGCACCTGGCCGCTCACCGGCGAGGATGCCGCGGCCGCCGTGTCCGCAGCGCTCGAGGTCGGTTACCGCCATGTCGACACCGCGCGCAAGTACAACAACGAGGGCAGCGTTGGCGAGGGCATCCGGCGCTCTGGGGTCGACCGCGCCGACATCTACATCACTACCAAGCTGGACGGAGAGTTCCAGGGCGACGACCGAGCGATCGAGGGGTTGCGTGGATCACTCGAGCTTCTGGGCACCGACTACGTCGACCTGTTGCTCATCCATTGGCCGCTCCCGGGGCGGGGCGAGTTCGTTTCGACATGGCGCACGTTCGAACGGCTGCGGGCCGAGGGCCTCGCCCGTTCGATTGGCGTCTCAAACTTCACGCCCGCGCACCTCGATATCCTCCTCGCGGAAACGGACGTGGTCCCGGCGATAAACCAGATCCAACTTTCACCGGTAATCCAGCGTCGCGAACAGCGCGCATACAACGAAGCGCACGGCATCGTCACCGAATCATGGAGCCCCATCATGGGTGTGCTCGACGAGGCGGTCGTCAAGGAAGTCGCGGAAAAGCACGGCCGCACTCCCGCGCAAGTGGTACTGCGCTGGCATGTTCAGAATGAGCTCGTCGTCATTCCAAAATCGGTCGACCCGAGTCGCATGGCCGAGAACCTCGACATTTTCGATTTCTCGCTGGACCCCGGGGACTTGGCCAAACTCGACACCCTCGATGGCGGACCCGATGCTGGCGTGGACTCTGACACCACCGGTCATTGACGGTTGAGCGGCGGTCGGCTGGGACTAGCCGTGCAGGGCGACGCGCACGTAGTCGAGTGCGGTCTCGGCGGGGATGCCCAGCTCACGGGCTCGCGCCGCATACTGGCTGGCCTCGAGCTGAAGCATCGACACTGCGGTGTCTTCACGGGCACTCACCACCGTGCCGTTACGACCGCGCGTCTCGAGGAAGCCGTCCTGCTCGAGTAGGCGGTACACCCGCGCCGCCGTGTAGGGCGCGACCCCGAGCTCGGTCGCGAGCTGCCGTACCGGGGGCAGCTTGGTCCCCACGATAAGTTCGCCACTGGCGACCTGCTCGATGATCTGAGAACGGAGCTGCTCGTAGAGGGTGACCGTGGAGTCGTGGTCGATGGTGAACATGATCAGTCGTGTGTCCTATGGATGAGCCGCGAGAGCACAATCGCGCTCCGCGTGTGGTCGACGTTGGGGGCGAGCCGCACCTTCTCCAGAGCGACCTCAAGGGAGGCGATGTCGCGCGAGCGCATGTGCACAATCGCATCGGCCGAGCCGGTGACGGTTCCGGCGTCCACGACCTCCGGCACGCTGGAGAGAATGCGCTTGAGCTCGTCCGGTGCGACAGTGCCGCGGCAAAACAGTTCGACGTAGGCCTCGGTGGCGAGGCCATCCACGTTGGGGTCCACCTGAATCGTGAATCCTCGGATGACCCCGTCTGCCACAAGGCGGTCGACGCGGCGTTTGACGGCCGACGCCGAAAGCCCGATGACGTCACCGATATCCCCGTACCCGGCCCGCGCATTGAGACGCAACAAGTCGATAATGCCGAAGTCGAGATTGTCCATCCCGAGAGCATATGGCGAAAACGTGTGCCAAGCCATGATTCTGCGCACGTTTGGTGCGCACTGCGCTCTGCCAGAGCGGATAGATGCGTGAAACACTGGAACTATGACGATGACTGATAACTCGCCAGTGGTTCCCACGCGTGTCGCGACAACCCGTTCCGTGCTGATGTGTCGCCCGGAGCACTTCACCGTAAGCTACCGGATCAATCCTTGGATGAACCCCGAGGCACCCACTGACACCTCGCTCGCCGTGCAGCAATGGGAGACGCTCTACGAGAAGTACCTCGAGCTCGGGTATGACGTGCACCTCATCGAGGGCGTTCCCGGTCTGCCAGACATGGTCTACGCGGCGAACGGCGGATACGTGCTCGATGGCATCGCGTACGGAGCGCTCTTCGAGTACCCCGAACGGCAGGCGGAGGGCCCCGCGTACATGGAGTGGTTTGGTGCGCACGGATTCGACGTGCGCGAACCCACCGCGACCAACGAGGGCGAAGGCGACATGCTCCTCGTCGGCGACACGATCTACGCTGGCACCGGCTTCCGCACGGATGTCGCGAGCCACGATGAGCTCCGTGCGATCTACGGTCGCGAGGTTGTCACACTGCACCTGACCGACCCGAGCTTCTACCACCTTGACACCGCCTTTGCCGTACTGGACTCTGACGGCGGTCCCGACAGCGTCGCCTACCTGCCGAAAGCGTTCAGCCCCGAGTCGCTCGCGATTCTCAAGGAGCGGTTCCCCGACGCGATCATCGTCAACGATGAGGACGCAGCCGTGCTTGGACTCAATAGTTTCAGCGACGGCCGGAACGTCGTCATTGCCGCTCGCGCCGTCGACTTCGAACGCCAACTCCGAGATCGCGGATTCGTGCCACACGGGCTTGACCTGTCTGAACTCCTGCTCGGAGGTGGCGGAGTGAAGTGCTGCACCCTGGAGCTCCGGCGGTGAGTAACGAGTTCCTCGCCCACAACTACCACCCGCTTGACGTCACGGTGGAGTCGGGCGAGGGCGCGTGGGTTACGGACGTTACCGGGCGGCGGTACCTGGACTGCCTGGCAGCGTACTCGGCGGTGAACTTCGGGCACGGGCATCCGGCTCTCGTCGCAGCGGCGAAAGAGCAGCTCGACCGCATCACGCTCACCAGCCGGGCCTTCCACAATGACAAGCTCGGGCCCTTCGCCGAGGCGCTCGCGCGGCTCGCAGGCAAAGACATGGTGCTCCCGATGAACACGGGCGCGGAAGCGGTGGAGTCCGCGATCAAGGTCGCACGCGCATGGGGGTATCGGGTCAAGGGCGTTCCCGCGGGACGCGCGACCATCGTCGTCGCGGACGGAAACTTCCACGGCCGCACCACGACGATCATCAGCTTCTCCAATGATGAGCAAGCCCGGGCCGACTTCGACCCGTTCACCCCGGGCTTCGTGAGTGTTCCCTATGGTGATGCTGCGGCCCTTGAGGCAGCGATCGATGGGACGACAGTCGCCGTGCTGCTCGAGCCGATCCAAGGCGAAGCCGGTGTCGTGGTACCCCCTGCCGAGTACCTTCCCGCGGTGCGCGAGATCACGACTCGCCACAATGTCCTTTTCATCGCGGATGAGATCCAATCCGGCTTGGGACGAACCGGAGCGACCTTCCAGTGCGACAACGCGGGCGTAGTGCCCGACCTGTACTTGCTCGGCAAGGCGCTCGGGGGCGGAATAGTTCCCGTGAGCGCGGTGGTCGGCAACCGCGACATCCTCGGGGTGCTCCGACCGGGCGAACACGGCTCCACCTTTGGCGGCAATCCCCTCGCCTCCGCCCTCGGTCTCGCCGTGGTGGAGCTTCTCGCGGTGGGCGAAATGCAGGACCGAGCGAGGTTGCTCGGCGAACGGCTGCTCGCTCGCCTACGGATACTCGTCGGCCATGGCATTGTCGCGGTGCGCGGCGCAGGTTTATGGGCGGGGATCGACATCGATCCCGCTCTCGGAACCGGTCGGCGGGTGTGTGAACTATTGGCGGAACGTGGTGTGCTCGCGAAGGACACTCACGGCTCTACGATTCGTCTCGCCCCGCCGATCGTCATCTCTCCAGAAGATCTCGATTGGGGCGTTGACCAACTCGAAGCTGTGTTGCTCGAGCTCGCCGTCGCGCAGACCGGGTACCGCTAGATTCGAGGGATGAAGTCCCTCCCCGAACCAACAAACACCCCGCTTCGTGGCGGCGCACGACTGAACTGGGGCGTGTTGGCTCCCGGCAGCATCGCCTCGCACTGGGTGGCGAGCGTGCACGCGAACACCGATCAGCGTGTGGTCGCGGTAGCGTCTCGTACGTTGTCGCGCGCCCAGGAATTCGCAGCAGCACAGGGAATCGAGCAAGCGTACGGGAGCTACGAACAACTTGTTGCCGACCCTCGCGTTGATGCCGTCTATATTGCTGCTCCGCACAGCGAGCACCGCAAACTCGCACTATTGGTGATCGCCGCTGGGAAGCACGTGATCGTGGAAAAGCCCATCGCGCTCAATCCCGCCGAGGCGCAGGACATCGTGGAGGCCGCTCGCACCGCCGGCGTCTTCGCGATGGAGGCAATGTGGACGCGATTCCTCCCGCAGATGACCGTGGTGGAGCAGCTCCTCACCGCGGGAGATCTGGGTGACGTGCTCAGTGTCACCGCCGATTTCGGAACCCGCTTCCCCTTCGATCCTGAGAGCCGAGCCTTCAATCCGGCACTCGGTGGAGGTGCCCTGCTCGATCTCGGGGTTTATCCCGCCTGGTTCGCCCACTTCGTCTTGGGTGCGCCCTCCGCAGTGACGGCGACCGGCAGCTTGGCGAGCACTGGTGTTGATGCGCAGTCCGCCGTGATCTTGGACTACGAATCCGATGCGCAGGCGGCCTTCACGACCAGCCTTCTCGTCTCGACGCCGATAGCCGCCACGATCAACGGGACGCTGGGGCGGGTGGAATTCCCCGGTCCCTTCATGGGTCCGAGCTCGTTCCGGGTCACTACCGCCGACCGTGAGGTTATCGACTGGGTCGAACCGACCGGATTCAAGTGGGGAGAGGGCCTGTGCTACCAAGCCGTCGCAATGGCTCAGTACATTGCGGACGGCCTTACCGAAGCACCGTGGCACACGCTCGACGACACTCTTGAGATCATGGCGGTGCTCGACTCGGCGCGACGGCAACTCGGGTCGTTGTGAGTAGGGCGAGAGCGCTCGACGATGCCGATAAGCTCGCGTCCCATCGGGCGGAGTTTGTCGAAGCACCGGGCGTTGTCGCCTATCTCGACGGTAACTCGCTCGGCAGGCCGCTCACCACCTCGGTGGCGAGGGTCGAGACGTTCCTACGCGAGGAGTGGGGTGGCCGTCTCATTCGGGGCTGGGACGAGGGCTGGCTCGACCTGCCGCTCTCGATCGGCGACGAACTGGGACGAGTTGCGCTCGGTGCAGCGCCCGGACAGGTCGCGATCGGCGACTCCACGACGGTCCTCATCTACAAGCTCGTGCGAGCGGCAGTCGATGCGCGACCCGGTCGCACCGAGATTGTCATCGACCGCGACAACTTCCCCACCGATCGGTACGTGGTCGAGGGCATCGCGGCCGACCGAGGCCTCACGATTCGCTGGGCCGACACGGATGCCGCGGCCGGGGTCACCCCCGAGCTGGTCGCCGATCTCGTGGGACCGCAGACAGCCCTCACGCTGTTCAGCTCGGTCGCGTACCGTTCCGGATTCCTCGCCGACGTGGAAGCCATCACTGCGGTCAGCCACGCGGCTGGTGCACTCGCGCTGTGGGACCTATGCCATTCCGTGGGGGTCGTGCCGACCGAACTCGACGCGTGGGGTGTCGATCTCGCGGTGGGCTGCGGCTACAAGTACCTCAACGGTGGACCGGGAGCGCCAGCGTTCCTCTACGTGCGACGCGAGTTGCAGTCCGAGGTGCGCCAACCCATCCAGGGTTGGCTCGGGAGTGCCACCCCGTTCGAGATGGGGCAGGGGTACACGGCGGCGGCGGGCATCCGTGGCACACTCAGTGGCACCCCACCCATCGTCGGAATGCTCGCGATGCAGGACATGATCGCGCTCTTGAGTTCCGTTGGCCTCGAGGCGGTGCGGGCCAAGTCGATCGCTCTCACCGGGTTCGCGATCGAGTTGTGCGACGCACTGTTGCCGACAGCGGCGCTGTCGAGCCCGCGGGAGGCAACGCGCCGTGGTAGTCACGTGACCCTTGACCACCCGCGATTCGCGGAGATTATGCCGCTCCTGTGGGAACGTGGGGTGATTCCCGACTTCCGTCGACCGGATGGGATCCGCTTGGGGTTGTCGCCCTTATCGACGTCGTTTGCCGAGGTCGAGGTGGGCGTCCGGGCGATCGCCGATGTGTTGGGCGAGCGATGAGGGCGATCCGTACGCGTGTGAAAGCACGGGACATTGGCGAAGACCACCGGGTGGCGAGTCCACTTGAACTGCTCTTCGACCTGACCTTCGTGGTCGCTGTCGGATCGCTTGTTGCACAACTCGCTCATGCGATCGTCGACGGTCATGCCGCAGAGGCGGTCGGTCCGTTCTTGATGGTGTTTTTCGCGATCTGGTGGGCGTGGAATCAATTCACCTGGCTCGCGAGCGCCTACGACAACGACGACGTTCCGTATCGGGTGTTCACCCTCGTGCAAATGGCCGGTGTGCTCGTGCTCGCGGCCGGTGTACCGGCCGCGTTTTCGGCTCAGGACTTCGGTGCCATCACCCTCGGCTACCTCGTGATGCGGCTGGGGTTGCTCGGGATGCTCACCCGAGCCGCCATCGAAGACCCGGAGTCGCGACCGAACTCGCTGCGCTACGTGATCGGAATCTCAGTCGTGCAGGTGGGATGGCTGTCGCGCCTGTTCTTGGTGCCGGTCGAGTTTCTCCTGCTGGCTTTTCTCCTGCTGGCGGCGCTCGAACTGCTGGTGTCACCGTGGGCCGATCGCGCGGGACGTCTCTCGTGGCATCCGCACCACATCGCCGAGCGCTACGGCCTGTTTGCGATCATCCTGCTCGGTGAGAGCGTGCTCGCGGTAACGATCGCCGTGCAGGAGAGCCTTGCGGACGGCGTGAGTGCGTCTCTGATCATCGCCGCGATTTCCGGACTCGTGCTCCTGTTTACGCTCTGGTGGCTCTACTTCTCCGAACCCGCGGCCGAGGGCCTCGTGAAAAGAAGGAACCGCTCCTACATCTGGGGCTACGGCCACTACGGAATCTATGCGAGCCTCGCGGCGATCGGAGCGGGGCTCGAGGTTGTCGTGAAGGTTGTCACTCAGCACTCTGAGGCAGGGGACCTAGTTGCGGGCTACGCCCTCGCAATTCCTTTGGCGGTCTATCTGTTGTTGTTGTGGCTGCTGCACGCGCCGATGGTCGATCGAGTGTCGATCCCGCCGGTCGCCACGGTAGTTTCCGTCGTCGTGGTGCTTGCAGCTCCGCTGGCCTCGGTGTGGATCGGCGTGCTTGGCGTCACGGTACTGATGACCTGCGTCACAGTGATCCTGCTCGTCGTTGCCCTCGTGTCGGCGCGGGAATAGCGGGACTAGCTGCGGGCGGCGTCGAAGACTTCCCGGTTCGACTGCATTTCTTGCTCGTTGTCGAGCGCCCATTTCGCGAGCTCGAGAACGGGGGGCAGTAATCGTTCACCGAGTGGGGTGAGGGCATATTCGACGCGCGGCGGAACCTCCGCGTATGCGGTGCGCGAAACCAATCCGTCACGTTCGAGGTGGCGCAAGGTGAGGGTGAGCATACGCTGGGAAATACCGGGGACAGCGTCGCGCAGCGCGGTGAAGCGGAGCGCACCGGCGTCGAGCATCCCGACGACGAGGAGCGTCCACTTGTCGCCGACCCGATCGAGCGCGTTGCGAACGATGGCCCCGCGCCCGGATTCGCACATTTCGCCCATGTGTCCCACGTGCGCCTCCTCGGTTACCTCTGTGTGCCTTTTGTACGGCGCGGATTTGACGGTTACTCTTCGTGACTTAGTAACCAATCATAACCTTTGGAGAAAGTCATGACTATCGCCGTCTGGATTGTTTCGGGCCTCGTTGCCGCCCTCTACCTCATGGCAGGAGCGCAGAAAGCGTTCCTCCCCACCGAGAAATTGACCAAACAGTTCCCGTGGGTAGAAACCACGACGGTGCCGGGCGCGAGAGTTGTCGGCGTCCTCGAGATCCTCGGTGCGGTGGGCCTCATCCTCCCCGTACTCACGGGCACGCTGCCCATCCTCACCCCGATCGCCGCCGTCGGCCTTGTTGCCCTTCAGGTTGGCGCGATCATCGTGCACGTTCGACGAGGCGAGATCAAGATGTTGGGCATGAACTCAGTGCTGCTCCTGCTGGCGGCCTTCGTCGCCGTTCTGCGGTTCCTCGGGTATTGAGTTCCACGGTCATCCGGGTGGCGTCGGTTCTAGGCTTGAGCCCATGACCAGTGCGCCGCGGATGCTCAGCTCCGATCTCCTCGAGCGCATCCGTTCCCGCGCCGCAGGGTACGACCGGGACAACAGCTTCTTCACCGAGGATCTCGACGAACTGCGAGCAGCGGGGTACCTCGCGCCGCGCAGCCTCGTCGAGACCGCGAGGGACCAACGTCTACTCGCCGCATATGCCCCCGCAACAGCGCTCGCGATCAACATGCACCACGTGTGGGTGGGAGTCGCGCGAGTGTTGCACGATCGCGGTGACACCTCCCTCGACTGGGTGCTCGCGGATGCCGCCGCGGGCGAGCTCTTCGCGTTCGGCAACAGCGAGCAAGGCAACGACCTCGTGTTGTGGGATTCGCTCACGACGGCCGAGCCCGTCGACGGCGGCTACGCGTTCACGGGAACCAAGATCTTCACGTCGCTTTCGCCGGCGTGGACGCGCTTGGGTATCTTCGGCCGTCACGGCGACGACCTCGTGCACGGCTTCATCACGAGGGACACCCCCGGGTGGTCGAGCAAAGACGACTGGGACACGCTCGGCATGCGGGCCACGCAAAGCCACACGACGGTACTCGACGGGGCGCTCGTTCCCACCAACCGCGTCGCGCGGGTGCTGCCTGTCGGCCCCAGCGCTGACCCGTTCGTCTTCGGGATCTTCGCGAACTTCCTGCTTCTCACCGCATCGGTATATGCGGGAATCGCCGACCGCGCGCTCGAACTCGCCGTGGAGGCAGTGCAGCGCCGGACGTCCCTGAAGACCGGCCAGCACTACGACCAAGACCCTGACTTCCGCTGGCGAATCGCCGACGCCGCTCTCGCACTCGATGCGCTGGCTCCTCAGCTCGAGGCCCTCGCGGCAGACGTCGACGGGCTCGTAGACCGCGGCGCGAACTGGTTCCGCTACCTCACAGGCGCGAAACACCGGTCGACCGAGACGGCACGCTACATCGTCGACCAAGCAATGCGCTCGGCGGGAGGAGGCGGCTACCGCTCCACGTCGGAGCTGTCCCGCCTACAGCGTGACGTGCTCGCGGGTATCTACCATCCGAGTGACACCGAGTCCGTCCACAGCACCGTCGCCGCGAACCTGCTCGGACCTATCCTGCCCCAGCACTAGTCGCTCGTCGCCGACGCGACGTTCCGACGGGTGGTGGGTGACCAAGACGACGATGCGATCGCGGAGCGCCTCCCGCAGGCTGGTCATGAGTAGAGCGGCGCTCGCCGCGTCCAGGTGTGCGGTCGGCTCGTCGAGCAGCACGACATCTGCCGGCGCGAGAACCGTGCGCGCCACGGCGAGACGCTGACGCTCCCCACCGGAGAGGTTCGATCCCGCGGGGCCCACTCGCGTGTCCAGTCCCAGCGGAAGCGACGCGACCAAGGGGCCGAGACCCGCCACCTCCAGGGCGCGCACGAGCTCCGCGTCGCCCGGACGGTCACCCGACGCCCGTGCGAGAAACAGGTTGCCGCGGATCGTCGAGTCGAACAAGTGCCCCTCCTGCGGGCACCATGCGATGCGGTCGCTGTGCTGGCCCGGCCCACCGTTGATGAGCAGCCGACCGGATGCCGCAGGCAAAAACCCGAGGAGCGTCGCGAGCAGTGTCGACTTCCCGGACCCCGATGGGCCCTCCACCACGATCCAGTCCCCACGACGCGCGCTCGCCGTGAGCGGACCGAACGGCGTGGCCCCAGCCCACGCCACACAGAGCGCGTCAAGCTCAAGACTCTCGATCGGCTCCGACGGCGCGGCGGCCGCCGTGGGTGTTGAGGCCACGGCCCCCACTTTCGCCAGCGCGGCCCGCAGCGCGGGCCATTGCTGCACGGCATCGACGCTGCCCAGCATGCTGTCGATGAGGGCGATGGGTAGCAGGACCAGGATGGCCAACACGGTTCCGGGGGCCTGAGTTGACGCGAGCATGAGCATCGCGCCGACCGATCCCGCGACAACGACGAGGGCGTGGCCGAGCCCCAGCGCGAACGCTGCCCTCCTCGATTCGGTACCCGCTGCCTGATCGTCCGCGTCTAGGCGGGCGAGCATCCGGGCCGCGATGCCGTTAGCACGGAGGTCGTCGGCGGCAGCGATCGCGGCAACGAATCGGCGCAGCACCGCCGATTGCGCAGCGCTCATGCGAGTGCTTGCTGCGCGATCGGCGACAAGTGCGACGACGGGGGCGATGCCGAGCCCGACGATGAGGGTGACCGCCAATACCGGCAATGCGGGCGGGTAAAGTAGCGCGACGGCGCCGAGGCTCGCGATGCCGGTGAGTCCAGCAGCGGCCGGCGGAATGACCACGCGAGGCACGAGGTCGCGCACCCGGTCGGCCGACGAGACGAGGTAGTCGAGCGCGGTCGCGCCCGTCGCCAGCGACCGGGAGGCCACTCCGCGCTGTGCGAGGCCGGCCCACAGCCGCAGCCGGAGGTCGGTGACCGCGCCGAGAACGCCGTCGTGGGTGACGAGTCGTTCGGCGTAACGGAGCACTGCGCGACCGATGCCGAAGAATCGGACGCCGACAATGGCGACGGTCAGGTACATGATGGGCGGTTGCTCGCTGGCGCGCACGATGAGCCAGCCCGACAGGGCAGTGAGTGCTACGGCGAACAGGGCGGCGCCGGTGGCGAGCAGGATCGCTAGCGGCAACCGTGCATAACTCCGGAGAATCGTGCGGAACTCTCGCCATGAAGCGCTTGACTCGGCCGCCGGAGCCCGATCTGCAGGAGTTATGAACACGGGGGCGGCGGTCGGGGGCTCGACCTCGCGGGCGTCCCCGGGCACGCCGAGCTGCACGCGGTGGTCGGCGAGCCGTGTGATCCCGGCCTCGTGTGACGCGACGACGATCGTGACCCGGCCGCGAAGCTCGTCGATTGCATGTTCCACGAGCCGCGCGTGCGCGGGGTCGAGGTGCGCGGTCGGTTCGTCAACCAGGAGGAGCTCTGCACCGGCGGCAACCCTGACCAGTCCGCGCGCGATAGCCAGCCGCCGCAATTCGCCCGGGCTGAGTTGGTGCGGGTCAGCCGAGGCGACGGCGCCCAGACCGAGTTGCTCGAGGGCGCGACGGGCGTCGGCGGGGGCATCCGCGTAGAGCTCGAGTTCGCCGAGCACGGTGTCCGCGACCGTACTCGGATGCTGCGGCACCCAGGCCACGCGGGTCGGATCAACTCCGGTCACCGAGCCGCCGTGCGCAGGTACCACGCCCGCGAGTACCCCCAGCACCGTCGACTTGCCGGACCCGGACGGCCCCTCGAGCGACGTCACGGAACCGCGGGCGAGATCGAGATCGAGGCCGTCAACAGCCGGGGTCGTGCGATCCCCATAGTGCACAAGAAGGTTGTCGATCCGGAGGCCAGGGCCGGCCTTGCGGATGGATTCCATAGCGGGCGAGGCGGTGAGGGTCCTCACGCGGCGCAGTGCGGCCAGCCCGTCTTGCGATGAGTGGAATGCTGCGCCGAGTTCACGGAATGGGGCGAAGCACTCCGGTGCCAGCACCAGTGCGAGCAGCCCAACTTCGAGCGGCAGCTCCCCATTGACGAGCCGCAGACCCACGAACACGGCGACGACGGCGACAGAGAGAGTCGAGATCAGCTCCAGCACGAGCGACGATAGGAACGCGCTGCGCAGCGTTGCCATCGTCTGCGCGCGACTGCGCTCCGACACTGCGCGCAGCGCCGCCGACTGCTCCTCGACTCGGCGGAGCCCGACGAGCACCGGAAGGCCACGCGCGAGCTCGACGAGGTGGTCCGACAGCCGTTGCAGGGCGATGGATGCCGCGTCCGCTCGCTCCTTCGAATGCATCCCCACGAGCGCCATGAACACGGGAACGAGGGGCACAGTCACGACGATGATGAGCGCGCTCACCCAGTCGGCAAACAGGATCCGTGTGCCGATCAGCAGCGGCACGACCGCCGCCGTCACGGTTGCGGGGATGACTGTGCGGTAGTAGTTGTCCAGCTCGTCGAGGCCGACAGTTGCGGCCACCGCCGCACCGCCCACGGGCGAGCCGCCGCCCGCGAGCAGGCGGGTCGCGAGGTCATGTCGGAGGGACTCCTTGCGACCCGCCGAGGCGTGGGCCGCGAAGACCGGGACAGCCCACGTCACTGCTGCTCGGAGTACCCCCGACACGATGCCCAGCGCGATAGCTCCGCGCCAAGCATCCGTGCCGGCGATGACGGAGACAATTCCGGTCGCGACGGCCTGCGCGATGCCGACGAGCGCTGCCGCTTTGAGGGCCGCGAGCAACCCGAAGACGAAGAGCGATGCCGGCCGCGCGTCGAGCCTCATCGTCGAGCCGTGGCCGGCTCCACCGCGTGGGTGTCGGGGAGGTGGTGCACTCCGAGACGCTGGCGGAACACCCAGTACGTCCAGCCCTGGTACAGCAGTACCAACGGCAGACCGATGGCCGTCACAACACTCATGACACCGAGGGTGTAGCTGCCGCTCGCGGCATTGTCGATGGTGAGATCAAACGCGTGATCGAGAGTCGACGGAAGGACCACCGGGTATACCGCGGCGAAGATCGACGCCGCGCCCAAGACGAGGAAGATCGAGAGGCCGAGGAACGCGCGTCCCTCGCGTCCGGCACGGGCCGACAGCCAAGCGAACACCACCGCCACGACGGCCAGAGCGACGAGCGCCCAGGTGATGATCGTGCCTGAGCGGAACTGGATCACGAGCACCCACGCTACGAGCGGGAGCAGGGCGACGGGTGCCCAGCGAACCAGGAACCGTCCCGACCGCTCGCGCACCTCCCCGAGGGTCTTGAGGCCGAGGAATGCCGAGGCGTGCGCGAGACAGAAGCCGACCACGGCGAGACCACCGAGCACGGCGTAGGGGGTGAGCCAGACGAAAGGTCCGCCGACCCGGTCACCGTTTGCGTCGATAGGCAAGCCGGTGGTGGTGAGAGTCAGTGCTGCACCCACGCCGAATGCCGCGATGAACGAACCGATGCCGAGGGCGCGATCCCACATTCTGCGCCAGGCATCCGAGATCCCTTTGCCGCGGTACTCGATAGCGACCGCACGCAGGATGAGCCCGATCAGCACGAGCGTGAGCGGAACGTACAGCGTGGAGAACAGCGAGGCATACCAGAGCGGGAATGCTGCGAACGTTGCGGCTCCCGCGGTGATGAGCCACACCTCGTTCCCGTCCCAGACGGGGCCGATCGAGTTGAGCATGAGCCGGCGCTGCTTCTCGTCGCGCGTACTCGTGAGCAGGAGCATCCCGACGCCGAGGTCGAAGCCCTCGAGGAGGAGATAACCGATCCACAGCGCCGCGATCGCGACGAACCAGAGGGTGGGGAGGAAGTCCATGTCAGCTCCTAGTAGGCGAACGCGAGCACGTCGTCGCGCTTGTCGGGATCGGTGTCATCAGGGGTGTCGGTCGGATGCGCGAGCTCGGGCATCGCCGAGGCGACCCCTCCCCGCACATACCGCACGAGCAGGCGCAGCTCGAGGGCGAGCATGACGCCGTAGACCAGGGCGAAGGCAATGAGCGAGAAGACGATTTCCTCGCCCGTAACCCCCGGCGAGACTGCGGCCGCGGTGAACATGTAGACGCCGTCCACGCCACCCGGAGTCGGGTTGGGGGCGACCACGAACGGTTGCCTACCCATTTCGGTGAACACCCAGCCGGCGATGTTCGCACCGAACGGGGCCGCCATGCTGAGCAGGGCGGTGACCATCATGAACTTCGGCCGGGGCACCGTTCCCTTGCGAGTGAGCCAGAGGGCGAGGGCTGCGAAGGCTGCCGCGAGAATCCCGAACCCGATCATGAGCCGGAAACCCCAGTAGGTGACCTCCATGACCGGCAGGTAGTTGATCGCTTGGCCAGCGCGATCACCATAGATCGCGTCATCCGGGATCGTCGTTCCGTACTTGGCCTGGTATTCGGGGATGAGGGTGTTGACGCCCTTGATCTCCGTCGTGAAGTCACCGTGAGCGAGGAACGAGAGCAGGCCGGGTATCTCGATGACACCAACGACATCCGTGCAATCGCTCGAGCCGACGTTGCCGATGGAGAGCACCGAGAAACTCGTCCCGTCGGCACAGGCGGCCTCGGCGGCGGCCATCTTGAGGGGCTGCTGCTCGAACATGAGCTTGGCCTGCAGGTCACCGGTGAGGGCCACGCCGCCGAAGCCGATGATCGCGACGACGGCGCCGATGCGCAGGCTGCGGATCCAGACCGAGTGGTCGATGCGGTCGCGGCCCGGGATGGCGGCGTTCTCGCCGACAATGACTCGGCCTCGGGCATCTACGGTGTCGATGCCGTCGCGGCGGCGCTGCCAGAGCTGGTACCAGGAGATACCCACGAGGAATCCGGCGCCCACAGCGAGGGCACCCATGATCGTGTGGGAGTAAGCGGTGAGCGCCGTATTGTTCGTCAGCACCGCCCAGATGTCGGTGAGCACCGGGCGTCCGTCGACGAGTTCCACGCCGACCGGGTGCTGCATCCACGAGTTGGCGACGATGATGAAGAATGCCGAGACGATGGAGCCGAGCACCGCGATCCACAGGGTGGCGAGGTGCAGCTTCTTCGGTAGCCGGTTCCAGCCGAAGATCCACAAGCCGAGGAATGTCGACTCGAAGAAGAACGCGAGCAACCCCTCCATTGCCAGCGGGGCACCGAATACGTCACCCACGAAGCGGGCGTACTCACTCCACGCCATGCCGAACTGGAACTCTTGCACGAGCCCCGTCGCCACCCCCACGATGAAGTTGATCAGGTAGAGCTTGCCCCAGAACTTGGTCATCCGCAGGTAGCGCTCATTGCCGGTGCGCACCCACATCGTCTGCATGATGGCAACCATCGGCCCCAGCCCGAGAGTTAGAGGCACCATCACGAAGTGGTACACCGTGGTGATGCCGAATTGCCAGCGGGCTATGTCGAGGGGGTCCACGGTTCTCCTTGTGGGCAGGTGGGAATGGCGAGCGCCGGGACTAAGGGTCCCGTGCCGAGCCACTGGGCGGTAGGGACCAACGTCCCATGTAGTTTTCTACAGTACGTAGAATTATTTCTACACCGCCGTAGAAGATATTTCTACTGTGCGTAGAATGAGGGCATGGCAACTCTGGGTGAACTCGAGCGCTCCATCATGGAGTTGTTGTGGGCCGCAGACGAGACCCTGTCGGCGTACGACCTGCAAGATGAGCTCGCTGACCGCAAGCTCGCATCAACGACGATTCTCACTGTGCTTTCTCGTCTCGAGAACAAGGGGTTTGTGACGCGATCGAGGGATGCTCGCCCGCACCGCTATCGCGCCGCCGCTACTCGCGAAGAGCACATGGCGGATCTCATGCACGAGGTGCTCGGCGGAGCCTCCGACCGCACCGCGGTGCTCGAGCGTTTCGTTGGCCAGGTCAGCGCCGAGGAGGCGCAAACCCTCCGCCGACTCCTCGGCGGCTGAGGTGATCGCGCCGCTCGCACTCGCGGCGCTTGCCATCGCCCTCGCGTGGCCGGTTCCCGTTCTTCTCGCCCGCGCCCGCTGGCCGGCGCGGTCACCCGCTGCTGCCCTCGTGCTCTGGCAGGCCATCGCCATTGCCGGTGGGCTCTCGATGATCGGCGCTTTGCTGACCTTCGGCTTGGCACCGTTCGGGCCCGATCTGCTCTCCGCGTCGGTAAACCTCCTGACGGGGAAGGTCGATCGCATCGAGTTCTGGAATGCGCTCGCGTTGTCGGGTGCGGTGCTTCTTACCGCCCACCTTCTCCTGAACCTTGTGCTCACGGTGGTGCGCTCGGAGCGGCAACGGCGGCGGCACGAGCAACTCGTGAGGCTTCTGAGTTCCCCGCACGGCGCTCCCGCTGGTGCCCGCCTGCTCGATAGCCCCGCGCCGGTCGCATACTGCCTTCCCGGCGCTCTTGGGTCGATCACGGTCGTCTCTGCCGGGCTGGTCGCGCTGCTCGACGAACCCGAGATGCGAGCGGTGATCGAACACGAACGAGCCCACGCGACGCAACGGCACGACATCGTGCTCGTGCTGTTCCGGGCGTGGCACGCGTCGCTGCCGTGGTTCCCGATCGCGTTCCGCGCCCAGCGCGAGGTCGGGATGCTCGTGGAGATGCTCGCGGACGACACGGCACGCCGCTCCGTCCCCGACAGCGTGCTTGCGCGCGCGATCGTGCTGGTGGGGGCAGGGCAGGACCGCCCGGTGGCCGAGCCCGTCGTGGCCGTCGAAGAGGGTGGCGGGGCATCCGTCACCGAACTGAGCTCGCGCCTTGCTCGCCTTGAGGTACCGCCGCTATCGCGCCCTGCGGAGACAGCCGCGGTGGCGGCAGCGGTCGCCCTACTCGCCGTGCCGACGGCGCTGCTCGCGGCGCCCGTGCTCGCTGCCCTGCAGTAGCGCCCCGGCCGGGGTGCAGGGCTCAGCCCTTGGCGGAGACCTTGCGGGTCGGGCGCACGGATGCCGCAGCCGAGGCCGCGGCTGCGACCACAGCGCGCGGCGCAAGCCGCTGGAGCTGGGTCACGTGTTTTGGCGCGAGCTCCTCGATAGATGCGACCTCGAGGAGCTTCATCGTGCGTACAACCTGATCGGAGAGGATCTGGATAGTGCGGTCCACTCCAGCGCGGCCACCGGACATGAGTCCATACAGGTAGGCACGACCGATGAGGGTGAACTTCGCGCCGAGGGCAATTGAGGCCACGATGTCGGCGCCGTTCATGATGCCGGTGTCGACCATCACCTCGGTGTCTTTTCCGACCTCACGCACGACCTCGGGGAGCAGGTGGAACGGGATGGGCGCGCGATCGAGCTGGCGCCCTCCGTGGTTGGAGAGCAGAATGCCATCGACGCCGAGGTCCGCCAACCGGCGAGAATCCTCGACGTTCTGCACGCCCTTGATGACGAGCTTGCCTGGCCACATTCCGCGGATGATCTCGAGGTCTTCGAAGTTGATCGACGGGTCCATTGCTGAGTCGAGGAGTTCGCCCACGGTTCCGCCCGTGGTCGCCAGCGATGCGAACTCGAGCGGGGGAGTGGTGAGAAAGTCCCACCACCACCACGGTCGCGGGATCGCGTTGACGATCGTGCCGAGGGTGAGTTGCGGCGGGATCGAGAAACCGTTGCGCTTGTCCCGCAGGCGCGCGCCCGCGACGGGAGTGTCGACGGTGAACATGAGGGTGTCGAATCCGGCGGCCGCAGCGCGCTCGACTAGGCCGTAGGAGATCTCACGCTGGCGCATCACGTACAACTGGAACCAGTTGCGGCCGTTCGGGTTCGCCGCCTTCACATCTTCGATCGTCGAGGTGCCGAGGGTCGACAGGGTGAAGGGGATGCCCGCCGCCGCGGCCGCGCCCGCTCCCGCGATCTCGCCCTCGGTCTGCATGAGCCGGGTGAATCCCGTAGGAGCAATGCCGAAGGGCATCGCAGAGGTTCCGCCAAGCACGGACGTCGTGGTGTCGAGCTTCGACACGTCACGCAGGATCGACGGGTGGAACTCGATGTCCTCGAACGCCTGACGAGCACGAGCGAGCGAGAGTTCGCCCTCGGCCGAGCCATCTGTGTAGTCGAAGGCGGCCTTGGGGGTGCGCCGCTTGGCGATGTCGCGGAGGTCGTAGATCGTGAGCGCCGAGTCGAGGCGCCGCTTCTTGCCGTTGAGCTGCGGAGCCTTGAACTTCATGAGCTTGGCAAGCTCAACGGGATTGGGAAATTGGCGCTTGACCATGGAGTTCCTACTTATCGTCGAGGTGGGTCAGGAGGCGATTGCGCGCTCCGGTTATGTGGTCGCGGGCGAGGGATGCCGCGGCATCCGGGTCACCGGCGATGATGGCGTCGAGGATGCCCTGGTGCTGGCGCGCAACCTCGTCAGTGGTGAGGAGCTGGGCCGCTTGCACCTGCCCGATGCAGAGCTCGATCTCGCCCATGAGCAGCGCGTGCATACGGGTGAGGCGCGGGGAACCCTGCCCGGCGACAAGGGCGCGATGAAAGGCTATGTCGTGCTGGGCAAACTCGGGCGTCGCCATCAAGGCGCGATGGGCTGCGATCGCCTGAGCCGGGACCGTTCCGGTGAGGGCGAGGGCGCCCATGGCGGCCGCCTCGACCACCGCGCGGCTATCAAACAGGTCGATCACATCGGTGCGGCTCAGCACGGGGATGCGGGCTGCACTGTGCGGTTCACGGCGCAGGAGTCCATCGGCGACGAGCTTGTCGATGGCGAGGCGGGCGGTGGGGCGGGCGACGCCGAAGCGAAGGGCGACGGCGGATTCCGTGAGGGCCGTGCCCGGTGCATCCGTTTGGTCGAGGATGCTGGCCCGCAATCGGTCGGCTATCGACTCGGGGAGCACGGGGTTGGGCTCAAGCGTCATGCGGCTCCCGTCCTCGGATTGTCAGACAGCCTATCAAATTGTTAGACAATCCGTTCGGACTGCCCAAGACTAGCGATTCGACGGCACGTACCGCTTCGGCGAGAACGCAGCCGCAACGAGCGACCGCAGCGACTCGAGCGATCCCTCCACGAGCCCATGGGCGCGAGCCTGCACCAGAACGTTGCCGATCGCGGTCGCCTCGACGGGACCGGCGAGCACGGGCATCCCTGAGCGGTTGGCGAGAAGCTGGCACAGCAACTCATTCTGCGAACCGCCGCCCACGACGTGGATCACCGAGACTGACTTGCCGGACAGTGCTGCAGCTGTTCGTACCGCGTTGTCGAACGCCACCGCGAGGCTCTCGATGATGCTGCGGACGAATTCAACCGGGCTCCGGGGGGCCTGCACGCCATGATCGCGGCACCACTCCGCTATGCGTGCAGGCATCTCGCCCGGAGCCTGGAATGTGGGGTCGTCCGCGTCGAAGACGGCGACCGGTGTGGTGAGGGCGGATGCCGCGGCCAGCAGTTCGGGAAGTTCGACCGTGGGGTCCGTGCGTTGCCAGTCCCGGAGCGACTCGCTCAGGATCCACAAGCCCATGACGTTGTGCAGGAACCGCACCCGACCGTCTACGCCACCCTCGTTGGTGAAGTTCGCGGCACGAGACTCCTCCGTCAGCACCGGGGCTTCGAGCTCGACGCCGACGAGTCCCCAGGTTCCGCACGAGATGTACGCGAAGTCGGGGTCGGTCGCGGGCACGGCGACCACCGCAGACGCGGTGTCGTGTGACCCGACGGAGGTGACGACCATGGAGCTGTTGACGTCGACTTCGGGACGAAGCCGACCGAGCGCTGTTCCCGGGGCGATGAGCTCGGGGAACACTGCACGGGGAAGCGCCAGCCGCTCGATGAGGGCGTCGTCCCAATCACCCGTCGCGATAGACAAGAGACCCGTCGTGGACGCGTTGGTCTGCTCGGCGAACTGCTGGCCGGTGAGCCAGTAGTTGATCAGGTCGGGGACGAGCAGGAATCCATCGGCGAGGTCGAGGGTTCCGGCCTCGCGATCGGCGGTGAGTTGGTAGAGGGTGTTGAACGAGAGGAACTGGAGGCCGTTGGCCGCGTACAGTTCGGCAGGGCCGACGAGGGCGTGAGTTGCGTTGACCGCCGGAAGGTTGCGCTCATCCCGGTAGTGGTAGGGGGTGCCGAGCATCCGGCCACCGCGCATGAGAGCGTAGTCGACTGCCCACGAGTCGACGGCGACCGACGTGATCGATGAGTCCTCGCGAACCGCGGTTCCGAGACCCGCCACGACACTGCGATAGAGCTCGAGGATATTCCAATGCAGGCCGTCGATCGTGCGCACCGGCTGGTTGCGAAAGCGCGCGACGGGGCGCACGCTCAGCTCATTGTGGCCGACGTGCCCCAGCATGACCCGGCCGCTCGTGGCGCCCAGGTCGATGGCCGCGACTGACGCATTAGGCATTCTTCGTGCTCCCATACCTCGGTCGCAGGCTCCCTCGGAGCTGGGGTCGCGCAATCGCCGGCGCGATTGCCATAGCTCCACCGCTCACCGGAGGAAGGCGGCAGCGACCCCGGCATCCACGGGGATGTGCAGACCTGTCGTGTGGCTGAGGTCGGAGGCGCAGAGCACGAACACTGCATTGGCAACGTTCTCGGGCAGGACTTCACGTTTGAGCAGGGTGCGCTGTGCGTAGTACTTGCCTAGCTCTTCTTCGGGCACCCCATACACGGCGGCGCGCTTGGCGCCCCAGCCGCCCGCGAAGATGCCGGAGCCGCGCACAACACCGTCGGGGTTAATCCCGTTCACCTTTACACCGTACTCGCCGAGCTCGGCGGCGAGGAGGCGGACTTGGTGTGCCTGGTCGGCCTTGGTCGCGGAATAGGCGATGTTGTTGGGCCCAGCAAAAACCGAGTTTTTCGACGAGATGTAGATGATGTCGCCGCCGAGCTTCTGGTCGATGAGCACCTTGGCTGCGGCGCGGGAGACCAGGAACGACCCCTTGGCCATCACGTTGTGCTGCAGGTCCCAGTCGGCGACGGTTGTCTCGAGGAGGCTCTTGGAGAGCGAGAGCCCAGCGTTGTTGACGACAAGATCGAGTCCACCGAATGCGAGCACAGTCTGGTCGATCGCGGACTGCACGGCCGCCTCGTCCGTGACGTCCGTGACGATACCCACGGCCACGTCCAAGCCGCCAAGCTCGGCTGCAGCTTCCTGCGCTTTGGTGAGGTCGAGGTCTGCGATGACGACGCACGCGCCCTCCGCGGCCAGACGAGTGGCGATCGCCTTGCCGATGCCTGAAGCGGCGCCCGTGACGAGCGCGATGCGCCCGGCGAGGGGCTTCGGCCGGGGCATCCGGGCGAGCTTGGCTTCTTCGAGTGACCAGTATTCGATCCGGAATTTCTCCGCGTCGCTGATGGGAGCGTAGGTCGAGATTGCTTCTGCGCCGCGCATGACGTTGATTGCATTGACGTAGAACTCGCCTGCGACGCGCGCGGTCTGCTTGTTGGCGCCGTAGCTGAACATGCCCACGCCGGGCACGAGCACGATCGCAGGGTCCGCGCCGCGCATGGCTGGGGAGTCTACGACCGCGTGTGTGGCGTAGTACTTCGCATAGTCTTTTCGGTACGACTCGTGCAGCGTGTCGAGTCGAGCGAGAGTTGCCTCGACGGTCGCGTTCGACGGGAGGTCGAGCGCGAGCGGCTTGACCTTGGTGCGCAGGAAGTGGTCTGGGCAGCTCGTGCCGAGGGCGGCCAACCTCTCGTACGACGATGACGCGAGGAAGTCGAGGACCGCGTCGCTGTCGGTGTAGTGGCCCACCTTGGGGTCGTCGGTAGAGACAAGACCCCGGATGTGAGCCGCGATCGCTGCGGCCTTTGCATGACGGTCGGCCACGGGCAGCGCCGCGCGTTTCGTGACTTGCTTGCCAAAGGGAGCCTTCTTCCCTGTTGACGTGATGTACTCCTCGGCCGTTTTGATGATCCAGAGGCTGTTCTTCTCGGCCTCCTTAGACGTTGCACCCCACGCCGTGATGCCGTGGCCGCCGAGGATAACCCCGATTGCTCGGGGATTCGCCTCCTTGATCGCGGCGATGTCGAGCCCGAGTTGGAACCCGGGACGACGCCAGTCAACCCATGCGACCTTGTCGCCGAAGGCCTTCTTCGTGAGTTTTTGGCCATCCTTCGCGGTAGCGAATGCGATACCCGAGTCTGGATGAAGGTGGTCGACGTGTGCCGCATCGACAAGTCCGTGCATGGCCGTGTCGATAGAGGGGGCGGCGCCGCCCTTTCCGTGCAAGGCGTAGTCGAAGGCGGCAACCATCTCGTCCTCGCGGTCGACACCGGGGTAGACGTTGACGAGGGCGCGCATGCGATCCATCCGCAGAACTGCGAGCCCGGACTCGGTGAGCGTGCCGAGGTCACCGCCGGACCCCTTGACCCAGAGAAGCTCGACTGGCTCGCCGGTGACCGGGTCGATTTCGGTTCCCTTGGCGGAGGTGTTGCCGCCGGCGTAGTTCGTAACGCGCGGGTCTGCCCCGAGGCGGTTGGAACGGGCTATCAGTTCTCCTGCGGTGCTCATGCTCCCCATCCCGCCTGTACGCCACCGACGCGATCAGCCGCGATCTGCTGCTGATAGCCAGACGTCGAGTACGCCCGCATGGGATCGCCATCCAAGCCGCGCGACTCGCGCCAAGTGGCCAGGTCGGCGCGGACATCTGTGTAGAACGCGTCCATGAGGATTCCGTTCGCGCCGAGCACGTCACCGGCGTCTTGGGCCTTCTTCAGCGCGACCGAGTCGACGAGTAGCGCGCGCGCCGTCATCTCCTGAACGTTGAGGACGGAGCGGATCTGTCCGGGAATCTTGTCCTCAACGTTGTGGCACTGATCGAGCATGAAGGCGACGCCCGAGTCGGCGCCATAACCTCCGCCGCGAATTACCTCGTAGAGGATGCGGAACAGTTGGAACGGGTCGGCGGCGCCAACGATCAGGTCGTCGTCTGCGTAGAAGCGCGAGTTGAAGTCGAAACTACCCAGTTTGCCGAGGCGCAGCAGTTGGGCGACGATGAACTCGATATTGGTACCCGGGGCGTGATGACCGGTGTCCAAGCACACAAGCGCGCGATCGCCGAGTGCACTGACTTGCGCGTAGGACGTACCCCAGTCCGGGATATCCGTGTGGTAAAAAGCCGGCTCGAAGAACTTGTACTCAAGCACGAGTCGCTGCGATTCGCCGATCCGCGCGTAGATCTTCTCCAAGGAGTCTGCGAGTCGGTCCTGTCGACCCCGAATATCGCCCTGCCCTGGGTAGTTGGTGCCATCCGCGAGCCAGATCTTGAGGTCACGTGAGCTTGTAGCGTCCATGACGTCGATGCACTCGAAGTGGTGGTCGATCGCCTTCTGGCGGATTCTCGAATCGGTGTGGGTTAGAGAGCCAAACTTGTAGTCGTCATCTTGGAAGGTGTTCGAATTGACGGTTCCCAGTGCGACGCCGTGGTCGTTTGCGAAAGCGCCGAGGGCGGACCAGTCATCGACCTTGTCCCACGGAAAGTGGATGGCGACGGTCGGGGAGAGCGCCGTGTACTTGTTGACCTGAGCGGCGTCCGCGATCTTCTCCTCCGGAGTGCGTGGAGTGCCAGGGGTGCCGAACACCTTGAAGCGGGTGCCGGAGTTGCCGAAGGCCCACGAGGGCAGTTCGATAGCCTGCTCGGCCAGTTGCGCCGCGATGCCGTTGAATGCAGGCAATGGGAGACCTCTCTGTCTACGGAGAATAGATGTTCTATCGCGTGAAACGTTACAACAAAAGTCTCACGATACAACATCAAATTGTTACAACAGCTCCACGAGATCTCGAAATTCGTCGAGCCTGGCATCCGAGGGCGAGAGTTCCGTGACGAGCACGCTCACGTCAGTGAGGGGAAGGCACGCCGCCGTGGACTGCTGGTGGAGCTTCGAGGAATCGATACACAGCACGAGCTCTTTAGCCATCCGAAAGAAGGTGCGCTTCATCTCGGCCTCGCGCAGCGAGACCTCAGATGTTCCGTAGTCGGCGTCGATGGCGCTAGCTGAGGCGAAGAAGCGCATGTAGCGCAGCGACTCGGCCGCGTGGACCGCGATGGGTCCCACGAAGCTATCGGTGATCTCCTCGGTCTCGCCCCCGATGAGGATCGTGTTCACGCCGTGGGATGAGCGCATGGCGCCGTAGGTCTGATAGGAGTTTGTTGCGACTGTGAGGCCTGACCGCACGCCAAACCGCGCCGCAAGGGTCGCCACAGTCGTCGATGCGTCAAGGGCGATGGAGCCACCGTGGGGCACGAGAGCCAGCGCCTTCTCTGCGATCGTTTCCTTGGCGTGCATCCGCACCGCGCGGCGATCGCTGAACGGCCGAGGACCGATGACCGAAACTGCCCCACCGCGGACCCTGCGTAGGAGGCCCTCACCCTCGAGTGATTCGAGGTCTCGCCGGATAGTCATAGTCGAGACGCCGAACTCGATGGCTGCCGCCGTGAGCCTGATGACGTTCTCGTTCGCCACCGTTTCGAGCAGGCGCGCTCGGCGCTCCTCGGAGTCTGCGGTGCTTGTAGTGGCCACGGTGATCCGCTCCTCAGGGATGATGCTTTATGTAACGTTTCTGAAAAAGATAACAGATTGACACATGACTAGCCCAGTGGTAACTTCTCGTTCGACCGGTTCATTGAACCATTGTGTTGACAGGCAGCGCCGCCACGAAGTCGTAGCGGCGCATCAGCGAAGGAGCACCGCCGATGGCGACAGAGGCTTACACCAACATCGCATCGACGGCGTCCGGCATGGATCGCTCCCTAGATGCAGGCGCAGGCATCGTCCGCCTTGCACCGGTCTGGGTCCCTCGTGCGTTCTGCACGCCGGGTCGACGAATCCGCCTCCACCCGGATGATTACTTCCCCTTCGCCCAGACTCGTGGGGGCATCGACGAGCGGTGGCTCGCCTCCGCTGTGCGCGCAGACAACGGCCCTCTCACCGGCCCCAACGAGGGCCTGAGCCTAGTCGTGGACCCCGACGGCAAGAAGTTGCTGCCCTTCGACGATTTCGTGGGACACCATAAAGGGCAACTCATCGGTGATCGGCTCTGGGACCGCCACAACAAGTGGCCCATGTACTCCAAGTTCTTCGACAACCAGCAGGCACTTCCGTTCCACGTGCACCACACCGACGAGAAAGCCGCGCTCGTCGACAAGCCAGGAAAGCCTGAGGCGTATTACTACTCGCCCCACATGAACAATCATCTGGGCGACCAGCCAATCTCCTTCTTCGGTTTCCAGCCGGATGTCACGAAAGAACAGGTGCGAGAGCGCCTCGCGCGCTTCTCTCAGGGCGGCGACAACCGCATCACGGATCTTGCGCTCGGCTACCGCACGCAGCTCGGCACCGGATGGGATATCCCCTCTGGCGTCCTGCATGCGCCCGCGAGCATCGCAACCTACGAACCCCAGGCGGCGTGCGATGTCTTCTGTATGTGCGAGTCGTGGAGCAACAATCGCGAGGTTCCCGAGGACCTGCTCTGGAAGGACGTCCCGGCCGACAAGCACGGCGACCTCGACTTCATCATCAGCCTTCTCGAGTGGGAATTGAACGTCGACCCACACTTCGTTGCCAACCGGTTCATGGTGCCCTACTCGACCGAGCGGTCGAAGGCTGACGGCGAGACGGCATACGTCGAGAAGTGGGTAGTTTTCCGCTCGCCCCACTTCAGCGCCAAGGAGCTCGCGGTCAGGCCCGGCCAGACGGTCACGATCACCGACCAGGACGCTTACGGCACGATCGTCGTGCAGGGCCACGGTACATTCGGCTCCCACGAGATTGCGGCGGCTACCCTCATCCGGTTCGGCCAACTCAGCCAAGACGAATTCTTCGTTTCGGAGTCGGCTGCACGCACTGGCGTGAGAATTACCAATGCAAGCCCCACCGACGATCTCGTGATTCTTAAGCACTTCGGCCCCGAGAACGCCGAATTGGGACTGCATGTCTAGCGCATTCGGAATGCCGATTGCCGACGCGCTCGAGCGCGTCGGCTCGCTCGAACAGCTCGCCCGGGTCGACTCGCTAGTAGAGGCGGACGGGCCGGCTCGCGGCGCACGTCTCTTGCGCGTCGTGAATGGCGGAGGGCTCGAGTTCGATGTGCACCCCGACCGCGGCCTCGACATCGGCGCCGCTAGCTTCCAGGGGCTTCCACTCGCGTGGTTGAGCTCGACAGGGATCGCAGCCCCATCGCACTACGAGCCGGTCGGCCGCGGATGGTTGAGGACCTTCGGCGGCGGCCTCGTCACGACCTGCGGTCTCGACAGCTTCGGCCCTCCCGCCGACGACGAGGACGGCATCGTCGGGATGCACGGGCGCGTCGGCCACATTCCGGCAAGACTGACAACCGTCGAGGCGACCCCAGAGCGCATCCTCATTGCCGGAACGGTCAGGCAGACGGCTGTCTTCGCCGAGAACCTCGCTCTACGCCGCGAGATCTCGACGGAGGTCGGCTCAAGCACCCTCACGATCACTGACATCGTCACCAACGAAGGCGCCACAGCGAGTCCACTCATGGTGCTGTATCACGTCAACCTCGGTTGGCCGCTGCTCGACGATGGCACGACCCTCGACATCCCGTCCGCTTCGGTCACGGCGCGCGACGCCGACGCTGAGTCCGGATTCGACAACAAGTACGACATCGGCTCACCGGTCGCGGGATTCCGCGAGCAGGTCTACATCCATGAATCCAGCGACGACCGGTACGCGCGAGTGAGCACTCCCTCGCGCGGAATCGAACTCACTCTCCGGTATTCCGAGACCCTCCCGGCGTTATTCGAGTGGAAGATGACCGCCACACACCACTACGTGCTGGGACTCGAGCCGGCGAACACTCCGGAGATCAACGGCCGCGCCGGGGCGCGCGCCGCTGGCCGGCTCCCGTACTTACAGCCCGGTGAGACGATCACCTACTCGGTGAGCATTGAGGTGGGAAGAATATGAGCCACCTACTAGAGCTGCACGGCGTGACAAAGACCTTCGGTGCGGTTGCGGCCCTCGCGGGCGCCGACATGGTCCTCGATGCCGGATCCATTCACGCATTGGTGGGTGAGAACGGCGCCGGAAAGTCGACCCTCGTCAAGATCATCGGTGGACTCCACGGTCGCGACAGCGGAGAGTTCCTCCTCGACGGCGAGAGTGTCGACTTCCGCTCCACTGCCGACGCTAAGCATCACGGCATTGCCGTCATCTACCAGGAGCCCACACTGTTCCCGGACCTCACGGTCGCGGAGAACATCTTTGTGGGTCGCCAACCGTACACGCGATTCGGTTTCGTCAACCGCGCGGAGATGCGTCGAGCGACCCGCGAGCTCACGGCGCGTCTTGGTGTCGCCATCGACCCCGATCGCGACGCGCGTGGACTCTCCATCGCTGACCAGCAGATCATCGAGATCGCGAAGGCGATATCGCTCAACGCCAAGGTCGTCATCATGGATGAACCGACCGCTGCCCTTAGCGGTGTTGAGGTCGACCAACTCATGGGCATTGCCCGTCAGTTGCGCGACGAGGGCAAGGGCATCATCTTCATCTCGCACCGCTTCGATGAGGTATTCGCCCTCTGCGACACCGTCACCGTCATGAGGGACGGGCAGCACATCGAGACGAATGCGCTCGCGGATGTCACTACCGACATGATCATCCGGCAGATGGTGGGACGCAGCGTCGACAATCTCTTCCCCAAGCAGGAGGCGCAGATCGGCAATGTTGTGCTTTCCGTCGAACACCTGACACGGGCGGGCGTCTTCGAGGATGTGTCGTTTCAGGTGCGCGCGGGTGAGATCGTATGTCTCGCGGGTTTGGTGGGTGCCGGTCGGAGCGAGATCGCGCGCGCAGTCTTCGGCGTCGACAAGTACGAATCAGGAAGCGTGATGATCGATGGTGCTGTGGTGCCTCGGCACAAGCCCTCTGCCGCAATGGGACTGGGCATGGGTTTCGTCCCGGAGGATCGCCGCAAGCAGGGACTCGCGATGACTGCCGGTGTGCAGACGAACATAACTCTCGCCATTCGCAACCAGGTCGCCAAGCTAGGTTTTATCAGCTCGAAGCTTGAGCATGGCCCCGCGGAGATCTGGGCTCGCCGCCTGCAGGTGAAGACGCGCGCGCTCGACACTCATGCCGTCATGCTTTCCGGCGGCAACCAACAGAAGGTGGTTCTCGCGAAGTGGCTCGCGACAAGTCCCAAGCTACTCATTATTGACGAACCGACCCGCGGCATCGACGTAGGGACCAAGTCGGAAGTCCACCGCCTCATCTCGGAGCTGGCGGGAAACGGTGTCGCCGTGCTCATGATCTCTTCCGAACTCCCCGAAGTAATCGGAATGGCAGACCGGGTGCTCGTAGTGCGGGAAGGCCGACTCACCGGGAACATCTCGCGCTCAGACGTGACGGCTGAGGCCGTTATGTACGCAGCGACGCATGGAGCTGAACACGAGGTGGCCAAGTGACGATTCGACAGATAAAGGGTGTAGCCACCGCCGCACCGAGGGCACCGCGACAAACCGTGTTGTCGTGGATCTTCCAGGCGCGAGAGCTGAGCCTGATCGTGGTGATAGTCGGACTCATCACGGTAACCACCCTCACGCAGCCCCAATACCTCTTTAGCGAGGGCGGCCTGCGCGACCTGCTGCGCACCCCCACGTTGTACATTGCTCTCGCAGTTGGCCAAGCGATTGTGATGATCACCCGCAATATCGATCTTTCCATGGGCAGCATTCTGGGGCTCACCGCGTACTTCTGTGGCAACCTCTTCCATGAGGCGCCCTTCCTCCCGATCCCGGTGGTCATCCTTCTGACGCTGGTCTTTGGAGCCGTGCTCGGGTCGGTCAACGGATTCCTCGTCGCCTTTCTCAAGGTTCCGGCGTTGGTGATAACCCTCGGCACCTTATATGCGTATAGAGGCATCTCGGTGCTGTGGATTGGCGGAAACTTCATCCGGCCCGAGTGGGTGCCCACCGAGTTCAAGCAGTTCGCCCTCGCCAACGTCTTCGGGGTCTCGAATCTCTTGATTGTCGCTTTGATCGTCGTACTGATTGCCGGCTGGTTCATGACGAGCCGGCGCACGGGGAGGGACCTATACGCCATCGGATCCAACCCCGATGCTGCCGTGCTCTACGGCCTGCGTACGAAGTGGCTCACCCTCATTCCCTTTGTGATCTCCGGAACGCTCGCGGGCCTCGCCGGCGTGGTTTATGTCTCCATCTATGCGACGGGCGACTCGAAAGTCGGACTCGGATTTGAGCTTCAGGCTGTCGCGGCGGCGGTGGTCGGCGGCGTCGCGGTTTCCGGTGGTGTCGGTCGGATCTGGGGGGTCGCCCTCGGCGCCTTCTTCCTCGCAACGCTGACCACCGCGCTACCGGTGCTAAGCATCCCGAGTCTTTGGCAGCAGGCAATCGTGGGGGTGTTGATCGTCGGAGCCATCACCCTCGACAGGGTCTTCTTCCTCATTAGGCAGAACCAAGCGAGAAAGGAACTGAGCGCATGACAATCGAGACTACGTACCTCCGCCACGATCGACCCCTCTGGCGTCGGCTTCTCCTGCGACCTGAAGCTATCCTTATCGCCGCCATCCTGCTGATCGTCGTGCTGTCAATACTCGGCATCCCGAACTACCTGCGACCCAACCCCGGCTACACCATCTCGACGCTCTTGCTCAACGCGGCGCCGATCCTGATCCTGCTGCTGCCGCTCACTCTTATCATTGCGACGGGCGAGATCGACATCTCGGTTGGTTCGACTTTGGGCCTCTCGAGCGCGAGCTTCGGGCTCATGTTCGCCAGCGGCATCCCTCTTCCACTGGCCGCGATCCTGAGCGTACTTATCGGCGGCATGGTCGGTGCGTTCAACGGCTTCCTCGTCACGGTGGTCGGTCTGCCTAGTCTTGCGGTGACCATCGGTACGCTCGCGCTCGTTCGAGGAATTGCCGTCGGCATGCTGGGAACGACGTCGGTGACCTCGTTCCCCTCGGATCTGACGAGCTTCGTTCGATCGACAGTTCCGGGTACCCCGGTCCCCTGGCTCATTGTCGTCTTTGCCGCACTGGCGATCGTCTTCGGTGTCCTGCTTCACTTCACGGCATTTGGACGCGGGGTATTCGCAATCGGACTCTCTACCGAGACCGCAACCTTCTCCGGTGTCAATGTCGGGCGCACGAAGTTCGTTCTGTTCGTGCTGAGTGGACTCACCGCCGCGCTCGTGGGCGTGATGTTCACGCTGCAGTACTCAAACGCCATTGGCTCGAACGGAAGCGGATTCGAGTTGCGCGCCATCACCGCAATCGTGTTGGGCGGCGTTTCAATCTGGGGCGGCACGGGCACCTTGCTGGGAGCGGTCGTCGGCGGCCTCTTCATAGCCACGGTGAACAAATCGCTCCAGATTCTCGGGATCGGTGATGACGCGATCTATGTCATCACGGGTTCCGCCCTGATCATCTCCGTCGTCGTAGGGAGCATCGCCTCGGTGATCTCTACGCGGCGGAGAGCAACAACGTCCACTGCTTAGGCGGCGGCGAACCATCACAACCGAACAAAAGCACTAGATCTGCAACACACATCGACAACTACGAAAGGTAGAACAATGAGGTTCAGTAACATCATGCGCGGCCGTCATGGGCGGGTGGCTGGTGTCGCGGCGGCATTTGCGGTATCAGCCATCGTTCTCGCGGGCTGCTCCGCTCCCGCAGGGGACACCGGCGCCTCCGGCGAGGCGAATTACAACATCGTCGTGATGCCGAAGAGCTTGGGCAACAAGTACTTCGGTGCATCGGACGCTGGCGCAAAGTCCGCGATCGAGGGCTTCGGCGGCACCTACTCCGAGGCGGGCTCGAACGAGGCGGCTCCGACCTCGCAGTCTCCGTTCATCCAGACGGCGATTCAGAACGGCGCCGGCGCGATCATCCTCGCAGCGAACGACCCCCAGGCCGTCTGTGCCGACCTTGAGTCCGCGCAGGCCGCGGGCATTAAGGTCGTCACCTTCGACTCCGACACAAACTGCCGGGACGCGTTCATCAACCAGGCAACAGTTGATGGCGTAGCGCAGGGTCTCGTCGACCTCGCGATCGCGAAGTTCCCGACTGAGCCCGCCCAACTGGCGATCGAGTCCGGTGGACCGAACGCGACCAACCTGAACGCATGGGTTGACGCGATCAAGTCGAAGATCGCCGAGCAGGCGCCGAACATCGAGATCGTCGATGTGGTCTACGGCAATGACGTTGACGCCGACGCCTACAACGCGGCTAAGGGCGTCATCACCGCGCACCCTGACCTCGACGGCATCATTGCGCCCGACTCGGTCTCGGTCAAGGAGGCAGCGCATTACCTGTCTGACACCCCGGAGCTCCAGGGCAAGATCTGGCTCACGGGTCTCGGCCTGCCGAGCGAGCTGCGTGACTACGTCAAGGCTGGCGTCTTCGACCAGTTCGGTCTCTGGGATGTCGGAGCGCTTGGCCAGCTCGCTGCATACACGGCGAAGGCGCTAATCGACGGCGAGATCACGGGTGCCGAGGGCGACACGTTCTCAACCCCGATCGGCGACTACACAGTTGGTAAGGGCGGAGAGATCGTTCTTGGCCCGTTGTTCGTGTTCGACGCGAAGAACGTTGACGACTTCGACTTCTAGTCTTTAGTCGTTCCTAGGTAGGCCCGCGTCGCTCGACGGCGCGGGCCTACCCAAGCCCACACACTTTTCTGCGGTTCGGCAGTCTGAGGAGGTCTCATGGCGACGATTCGAGATGTCGCGCGTTCTGCGGGTGTGTCGGCTGGAACTGTGAGCAACGTCCTCAACCGCCCCAGCTATGTGTCCGCGGGAGTGCGGGAGCGAGTTCTCGCTGCGATCGCAGAACTCGATTTCACCCCGAGCACTTCGGCGCGCAAGTTCCGTCCCGGTCGCGAGCGCACCCTCGGCCTCGCGGTGGCAGACCTCGGCAACCCCTTCTTCATCGATGTGACCCTTGGGGCCGAGGCAGAGGCCAAATTGCTGGGTGTCGGCGTAGTGATTGTGCACAACGGCCTTGACCCGGTCCGCGAGGAGCAGAATCTCAACGTCCTCACGCAGCAACGCGTGCACGGGATCATCATTACGCCCGTCGAGGAGGAGAACTCTCGCCTTGAGCAGCTTGCTGAGCAAGGCATCCCGATCGTTTACGTTGACCGCATTTCGGGCGATCGACCGTGCTGCTGGGTACGGACCGACGACATCATGGGGGGGCGGCTCGCGGGTGAGCACCTGATCGAGCGGGGGCATCGGCGCCTTATGTACGCAGGCGGCACGCGGATCACTCATCAGGTCGATGCGCGATACGAAGGATTCCTTCGCGCTGTCGAGTCCGGAGGAGGCGAGGTCGAACGGTTCGAAACCGTGTCTTGGCGACTGGAGGACGGCACGGGGGTCGCCGAGGTCCTGCTCGCAAGGCCGCCGGAAGCGCGTCCAACGGCCGTGATGTGTGCGAACGACCTCATCGCCCTCGGCCTCATGCAGAAGCTCACCCTCAGTGGGATTCGCATTCCAGAAGACATCGCCCTGGTCGGATTCGACGACCTCGAGTGGGCCGGCGCTGCAGTTATCCCGCTCTCAAGCGTGCGCCAGCAGCGCGAGCTATTGGGTCGTCGTGCCGTTCAACTACTCATGGACGAGTTGCTCAGTTCGGACTTACACGTGCACGCACATGAAGAACTCGAACCGACGCTCGTCGTACGCAATTCAAGCGCACTGAGTAGATAACCGAATCTCAGAGCGCGGCCAAGCGGTCCCAAGCCGCGTCGATCGCCGGATCCACGACTTGTCGGGACGGCATCGACAGATACCAACCAGCGATGTCGCGCGCACCCTCCGAAAACTGTGTAGTCGCGACCCAGCCGGGTACGAGCGTCTTGATGCGGGTGTTGTCGAAAAGCACTGAGTGGGCCCAGTCGCCGAGGAGCCAGGGGCCGAGGTCGGGGAGCTCCCGTGCGATGCGCTCGCTCGCTACGTGCGCAATGATCGGCTCCACACCGATGCTCTGGCCGAGCATCCGAGCGATCTCGTCCCAGGTGAGGCTCTCGTCCGAGGTGATGTGGACCTGTGCTCCCAGGGCGTGAGGGTTACCGAACAGGCCGACGAAGGCGCGCGCGAAGTCGCGCGAGTGCGTGAGCGTCCACCAGCTTGTGCCGTCGCCGTGAACGACGACAGGCTTGCCGTCCCGCATGCGCTGGAAGGCCGTCCAGCCGCCCGGGAACGGCATGTTGCCGCCATCGTAGGTGTGTGACGGCCTAACTATCGTCATAGGGAATCCGGTGTCCCGGTAGGTGGCGACGAGGAGATCCTCGCACGCGATCTTGTCCCGCGAGTACTGCCAGAACGGGTTGCGGAGGGGCGTGGATTCGACGATCGGTAGCGCCGCAATGGGCTTTTGATACGCGGAGGCCGATGAGATGAACAAGTACTGGCCCACGCGGCCGTCGAACAGTTCGATGTCGAGCGCCACCTGTTCGGGCCTGAAAGCCCGGAAGTTTGCGACTATGTCGAATTCGCCCCTACCGATTGCTGATCGGACGGACGCGGGATCGTCGGCGTCCCCCCTGATGCTCGTGACCCCGTCGATGGGCGCCCGGTTGGAACTGAGCCCGCGCGTGAGCTGCGTCACGTCATAGCCCAGTTCGACGGCGAGACTACTCACCCACCAGGAGATGATCCCGTTTCCGCCGATGATGAGTACTCGTTTCGCTGCCATGCCGCAACGCTAGTCGCCCCCTATGTCGAACTCGATTTCGAAAAGCACGCTGCCATCCATCCACGCCTTCTCGGAGGTGGGCTGGCGAATGCGTCCGGGGTTCGCGGACTGGTTCAAATCGGCGACGATCGCAGAGAACACGCGAAACCGTTCGGCCGGATCGGTCACAGCATGTGCCGTGGCCTTGAGGGTCGCCTGTACACCGTGCTTCAGATGGAACAGGAACTGCGGGTTCGCCTCGAGGTTGCGCGACCAGTCCGTGGTGGGCCCGGGCATGCCGGTCAGGTAGTTCGTCTCATCTACCCGGTAGAGCCAGATTTCGATGCGACGAGCCAAACCGCTTCGGGCGCCTCGGGTGGTGATTTCGATAGTGCGATCCCAAGCGCTGGATTGCGGGGTCAGGGCAAGGGCGGCGAGCACGTCGGGATCCACTGTTCGAGTATGACTCACCTCTAACGGCGCGCCGGTATATCGGTTGACCCCAATACGGGGGCACCTGAAGAACCGAGATCGGGTGAAGATAGAGGATGCCCCTCACCGGAGAGTACGAACCAGGAACGTCCGAATGGTCGCGCACGCAGACTGAGCTTTACGAATCCACCGACGGACGCGAGGGGGACACCCTCCGCGGCCGCCCGATCATCGTGCTGACCTCGCTCGGCGCGAAGTCGGGCAACCTTCGCAAGAACGCGCTCATGCGCGTGGAACACGGCGGGGTGTACGCCGTGGTCGCCTCCCTCGGCGGTGCGCCGAAGAATCCGGTCTGGTACTACAACCTCAAGGCCGAACCGCACGTCGAACTGCAGGACGGTGCCGTGCGCAAGGACTACACGGCCCGCGAGGTTACGGGCGACGAGAAGACCGTGTGGTGGGCGCGGGCTGTCGAGACATGGCCCGACTACGCCGCCTATCAGGCGAAGACGGAGCGGCAGATACCGGTGTTCGTGTTGGAGCCGATCTGAAACACCACCGCAACACGACTGGCTTAGGCTCACCCTATGGCTGACCTGTTCGATGGCTATGGCGCCACTGCCGCGCGGGTATCAGGCGCGGGCAAGTCGGGCACCGCTGCCTGGGACGAGATGTTCGCCAAGCCGGGGTCTGCCCGGCAGTCCTACAAAGAGATCCACGCCGCGCTCGCGCAGATGACGCAGGACGAACTTCGCGGTCGCACGGATGCCCTCGCCAGCTCGTATCTCGCTCAGGGCGTCACCTTCGACTTCGCAGGAGAAGAGAGGCCGTTCCCGCTCGACGCTGTTCCCCGGGTGATCGATCAAGGGGAGTGGACAAACGTCGAGGCGGGCATCAAGCAGCGCGTTCGTGCGCTCGAAGCGTTCCTCGCCGACATCTACGGCTCACAGGCCGCAGTGAAGGATGGCGTAATTCCCGCCAAGCTCATCACGAGCTCGAGCCACTTCCACCGCGAGGCCGCGGGCATCGAGCCGGCAAATGGGGTTCGCGTCCAGGTCAGCGGTATCGACCTCATCCGTGACGAGATGGGCGCGTGGCGTGTGCTCGAGGACAACGTGCGCGTTCCGTCGGGCGTGAGCTACGTCATCTCGAACCGCCGTGTGATGGCTCAGACCCTGCCCGAACTCTTCGTCTCGATGCGCGTGCGGCCAGTCGGGGACTACCCGCACAAACTTCTGCACGCCCTGCGGGCTTCGGCACCGCCCGGGGTCGAAGATCCGTCAGTGGTCGTGCTCACTCCTGGCGTGTTCAACTCCGCCTACTTCGAGCACACACTGCTCGCGCGCCTGATGGGAGTCGAGCTCGTCGAGGGTCGCGACTTATTCTGCTCCGGTGGACGAGTGTGGATGCGCACAACAGCCGGCCCGACTCGCGTTGATGTCATCTACCGCCGCGTCGACGATGAATTCCTCGACCCGCTTCAATTCCGCGCGGACTCCATGCTCGGCAGCCCGGGGCTCATGCTCGCGGCTCGCCTGGGCAACGTCACCATCGCCAATGCGGTGGGCAACGGAGTTGCCGACGACAAGCTCGTCTACACGTATCTCCCCGACCTCACGAAGTATTACCTGGGCGAGGAGCCGATTCTGCCGAACGTGCAGACCTGGCGCCTCGAGGATCCGGGAGCACTTGAGGAAGTGCTCGATCGCCTTGACGAACTGGTGATCAAGCCGGTGGATGGCTCCGGCGGCAAGGGGCTCGTTATCGGACCGGCAGCGTCCAAGACCGAGCTCGATGAGCTCCGGCAGCGTCTCCTGCGCGATCCGCGTGGCTGGATCGCCCAGCCCGTTGTGCAACTCTCCACGATCCCGACGCTTGTGGACGAGGGGATGCGTCCGCGGCATGCCGACCTGCGCCCGTTTGCGGTCAACGACGGCACGGACGTGTGGGTGCTGCCCGGAGGCCTCACCCGAGTTGCGCTCCCCGAAGGCGAACTCGTGGTCAACAGTTCACAGGGTGGCGGCTCGAAAGACACCTGGGTTGTCGGACAGGATCCACTCCTCGTCTCGCGCCACAGCATCCAAGGTCTCGTGGCGGGCCAGGCGGCGGCCACCGAGTCGATCACCATCATCACACCTGAAATGCTCAAGGCGGCGGCCCAGGAACACGGTCCCCACGAACGTCCCCTGGGCCATGGTCAGCAGGAGCAGCAGCAACAAGAGCGCGGTGCAGCTGTTCCGCAGGAGCCCGCGACTGAGGCAGAAGACATGAGCGGGGAGGTCCTCTAATGCTCTCTCGCATCGCCGAATCACTGTTCTGGATCGGCCGCTATATCGAACGTTCTGACGGCACGGCGCGCATCCTCGATGTTCACCTCCAGCTTCTCCTGGAAGACCCGTGGATCGAGGAGGACCTCGCCTGCCGCTCGCTCTTGAGTGTCATGGGCGCCGAGGCTCCCGACGACGCCGAGCTCAGCCGCCAAGACATCCTCGAGATCCTCGCGGTCGACCGTGCGGAACCCGCATCCATCGCCTACTCGCTCGGAGCCGCGCGCGAGAATGCGCGTCGCGCCCGTGAGATCGTGAGCACGGAACTCTGGGAGTGCCTCAACACGACGAGGGCCCGGATGCCCCGCAAGGTGTCGAGCGACAAGGTGCACGAGTTCTTCGGCTGGGTGCGCGAGCGCTCAGCCTTGGCGGTAGGGATCATCGAGTCCGCCACCAGCCGCGACGAAGCGTGGCAGTTCTTCACTCTCGGGCGGTCACTCGAGCGTGCGGATATGACCGCGCGACTGCTCGCGACCCGATCGTTGACCGAGGCATCCGGCCCCTCGTGGACCACGATTCTGCGCTCGTGCGGCGCCTACGAGGCCTATTTGCGCACGTATCGCGGGGTTCCGAGCGCGAAGAACGCCGCCGAATTCCTGCTGCTCGATCGGCTCTTCCCGCGCAGCATCCTGTTCTCGGTGTCGCGCGCTGAGACCTGTATGCGGGAGATCGAGCCCCGCAGCGATCGGGTGGGGGTGTCTGATCAGGCGCAACGCCTGCTCGGCCAGATCCGGAGCGAGCTCGAGTATCGACCGATCGCCGAGATCCTCGAGGACCTTCCGCGCCACATGGACAGCGTGCAGCTCGCGACGAGCGCCGCCTCGGAGGCGATCCGTCAGCGATACTTCCCCACCAATGCGGCGCCGAGCTGGGTCGGAGAGACGACGTGAACCGCCTTCGCATCAAGCACATGACGGGCTTCCACTACGGTGGCGATGTTACGGCGTCCTACAACGAGGCACGGATGCTCCCCGTGAGCTCCGACGGTCAACTCGTGTTGTTCTCCAACCTTGAGATATTGCCGATGTCGAGCCATCACAGCTACGTCGACTATTGGGGTTCCCGAGTGTCGTCGTTCGAGATTCTCACCCCGCACAAGGAGCTGTCGCTCACCGCGACGAGCCTCGTTGAAGTGAGGACGCGACCGCACGAAGACGAGAGCCTCAGCTGGGTGGAACTCGAACATGCGGTAGAGCAGAGCCTTGAGACCGTCGAGCACCTCACGCAGACTCGTCGCACCGCCCCACCTGCCGAGGTGGAGGCGTTGGCCCGGGACATCAAGGCCAAGCACGAGAACGTCTGCGATGCGGCTCTCGCTATCGCAACGGCGATCGGCGACGCGGTTGAGTACATGCATGGGGTGACGGGCGTGCACTCGACCGCCGCCGAGGCATGGGGTGTGCGCAAGGGCGTCTGCCAAGACATCGCGCACCTCGCGCTCGGTGCACTCCGTTCGGTGGGCATTCCGGCGCGCTACGTTTCCGGGTACCTGCACCCGAAGCCCGATGCCGCGATCGGCGAGACCATCGCGGGGGAATCTCACGCGTGGGTCGAGTGGTTCTGCGGCGGTGAGTGGCGAGGATTCGACCCGACTAACAACATCGACATCGGTGACCGCCACGTGCTCGTGGGCCGTGGCCGCGACTACAACGATGTGCCCCCGCTGCGCGGTGTGTACGCGGGACCCTTCGGCTCGACCCTGTTCGTGACGGTGGAGATCACCCGCGAGGCATAAGCGTCACGAGGTGCGTGCGGCCGTAGGTCCCACCGTCGCGATCTCCTGAGTGGCGAGGTCGCGAGTCTCGACGACAGGCAGCGTGATCGACGCCGTGGCGGTCGAGACGTTGCGCTTGTTCCGGGTCAGCCAGATGACGGCGATGAGGGCGGCCACGATTCCCGACGCAGCACCGATGGCGAGCGACCATCGCGGCCCCCACACATTGGCGACAAGACCAACTATGGGTGCGCCGATGGGGGTTCCTCCGGCGAAGATCGCCATATAGAGCGCCATTACACGCCCCCGCATGCGAGGTTCGGTTGTGGTCTGCACGTAGGCGTTCGCGGTATTCATCATCGTGAGGGAGACCACACCGATGATCACGAGGGCGATGGCGAACAGTAGATAGGTGGGGGCGAGCCCGGCGAGCAGGCAGGAAATTCCGAATGCACCGGCCGCCACGACCACCACGATGAGCCGCACGTGTTCGCGCCGTGCGGCAAGCAGAGAGCCGACCAGCGCTCCCACAGCCATGATCGAGGACAGAAAGCCGAACTCCGCGGAGCCCTTGCCGAACTCGACTGTCGACATGGTGGAGATGAAGATCGGGAAGTTGAAGCCGAACGTGCCCACCAGGAACACCATGACGAGCACGACAAGGATGTCCTTGCGAGACCGCACATAACGCAGCCCATCCCGAATCTGACCCTTCGCCTTCGCAAGCCGTGGGGTCGCGACGAGTTGGTCTTTACGAATCAGGACGAGCGAGAGGATGACCGCCGCGAACGAGACCGCGTTGACGATGAACACGGGACCGGATCCGATCCACGCGATGAGCACACCCGCGGCGGCCGGACCGATGAGACGAGCACTCTGGAACGAGGTCGAGTTGAGCGCGACAGCGTTGGCAATGTCCCGGTCGGTGACGAGCTCGGACACAAACGCCTGCCGGGCCGGAGCGTCGATCGCGGTGGTCACGCCGAGCAGGAGCGCGAACACGTAGACGTGCCAGAGCTGAACGTGGCCGGAGATGACGAGAAGGCCGAGCCCGAGGGCGAGCACGCACTGGAAGACCTGCGTCCAGATGAGCAGTCGACGGCGATCGAACCGATCGGCCATGAGGCCGGCAACCGGCATGAGCAGCAGGAGTGGCCCGAACTGGAGTGCCATCGTGATGCCCAGGGCCGCGGCATCCTTGTCGGTCAGTTCGGTGAGAACAATCCAGTCTTGGGCGGTGCGCTGCATCCAGGCGCCGGTGTTCGAGACGAGCGCGCCAAGGAACCACAGGCGGTAATTGAAGATGCGGAGGGAGCGGAACATTGCACTCACGAGTCGGCGAGCTCCCGGAGGATCGGGGTTGCTGCATCGATGGTGGCACGCTGCTGAGGAGTGAGCGTGTCCAGTTGACGGGCGAACCATGCGACGCGACGGCGCTTGGTCTCTCGGACGACCTCGAGGCCGGCCGTCGTGCACTGGAGCAGCACTTTGCGCCCGTCTTCCGGCGAGCTGTCGCGGGTGACGAGCCCCGCGTCGACGAGTGCATTCACCGTGCGATTCATCGAGGGCGGTGTCACACGTTCGTGGTCGGCGAGAGAACTGAGAGTCTGTGCGCCTTCCTTCCACAGCACGAAGAGAACCGAGAGCTGGCCGTCGGTCACAGTGTCGCCCGCGCGTTCCGCGCGCATGCGACGGCTGAGACGCATAATGGCGATCCGGAGGTCGTCTTCGGGTAGGTCGGGCACATTGTTTAGCATAGCAAATTAGCCACGCTAACTAAACCAAAGCCATACGATAAGGGTTGAGCGAGGAGGCTCCCGTGGCCCAGAAAACCGTTGCGCGCACCGCAAGCACATTTGTCGACGCCGAGGGTGTCACGATCCACTACTACTCGTGGAAGGCCGCCAAACCCACAGCGGTACTCCAGCTCACTCACGGTCTCGGCGATCACGCCCTGCGGTATGAACAGGCTGCTCAAGACCTCGTGGCAGCCGGCTACACGGTCTATGCCGATGATCACCGTGGGCACGGCGCCACCGGCATGGAGCAGTACGCCGGCGACGCATCGAAGCTCGGCAAGCTGGGGCCCGGTGGACTGCGCGCGACCGTTGAGGGAGTGCGAAAGTTCTCCACGATCATCCGCGAGCAGAACCCCGGTGTGCCGCTTGCCCTGCTCGGGCACTCGTGGGGTTCGCTCATGGTGCAGATGATTCTCAACGAGCACGCGGATGAGTACGACGTTGCGGTATTGACCGGCACCGCCTATCGCACGCTGCTTGATATGAATGGTGGCAATCTCAACGCGAAGCACAAGAATCTCGGTACGACCGGCAACGAGTGGCTCAGCCGAGACCCGAAGGTGGCTATCGCCTTCCGGGATGACCCGCTCACGTTTTACGCCGCCGCGATCCAGTTGTTCGGCCTCGCTGACGGGCTGAGGCTGCTGGGGCGCCCGACCAAGACGATCGCCCGTGACATCCCGTTGCTCATCATGATCGGAAGCGAAGACACCCTCGGCGGAGAGAAGAGCATCGAGAAGCTCGCCGCCGATTACGTCAAGCGGTCGAAGCTCACCGATGTCGAGGCAATCGTGTATCCGGGGGCGCGCCACGAGATCTTCAACGAGACTAACCGCGACGAAGTGATTGCCGATCTGGTCGGATGGCTGGACGCCCACCTCGCCCCCTAATGCTCCCCGGGAGTACGTGCTTCTGCGCCTGGTGCCCGTGAAGGGTCGCGCAAGTGTGTACTCTCAGGGAGAGTTAGGCTTGCCTAATGCACGGTGAGTTCAAGGTTCCTGGCGGCAAACTTGTCGTCGTCGACCTCGAGATCATTGACGGGCGAATCGCAGACTTCCGCCTGGCCGGCGACTTCTTCCTCGAACCGGATGACGCACTCGAGTCGATCAACGCGGCGGTGAATGGCTTGCCCGCCGACTCCGAGGCAGCGGTCATCACCAAGGCGGTGCGCGACGCGCTGCCCGAGGGCGCGCTGTTGCTCGGGTTCTCGCCCGAGTCGGTGGCGACAACCGTGCGCCGCGCTCTGCAGAAGGCGACGGCCTGGACGGACTACGAGTGGCAACTCATTCAGGGCCCAGCCGTCGACCCCACCCTGCAGATGGCGCTCGATCAAGTACTGAGCGATGAGGTAGGGGAGGGGCGCCGAAAGCCCACCCTGCGGATCTGGGAGTGGGACAAGCCCGCTGTCGTCATCGGGAGTTTTCAGTCGGTGAAGAATGAGGTCGACCTCGAGAACGCGCAGAAGTATGGGTTCGAGATCGTGCGACGGATCTCGGGCGGCGGTGCCATGTTCATGGAGGCCGGTTCGGTCATCACCTACTCGATCTACGCGCCGGCCGATCTCGTCCAGGGCATGAGCTTCGCCGACTCGTATGCATTCTTTGACGACTGGGTGATCGTCGCGCTCAAGGCACTGGGTATCGAGGCGAGCTACCAACCCCTCAACGACATCACGAGTCCCTCGGGCAAGATCGGTGGCGCTGCTCAGAAACGGCTCGGTAACGGGGCGGTGCTCCACCACGTGACGATGAGCTACGACATGGATGGCGACAAGATGGTGCAGGTGCTGCGCATCGGTCGCGAGAAGATGAGCGACAAGGGCACGAAGAGCGCGAACAAGCGCGTCGATCCGCTCCGCAGCCAGACCGGGCTGCCGCGCGCAGACATCATCGAGAAGATGATCGACACATTCACGGGCCTGTACGGGCTCACTCCCAGCCAGATTAGCCCCGAGGAGTACGCGAAAGCGGAGCAGCTCGTTACCGAGAAGTTCGGTACCGAGGAGTGGCTCCAGCGAGTGCCATGAGCCGCGGCCGTCGCGCCGTGGTGCTCTCCGTCTCGCTCGCAGTGCTACTCGTGGGCGGCGTCACCGCGTCAGCAGTAGTGGGTCAGCTTGCCATCAGCCCCGCCGAAGTTGTGGGGTCGGTGCTGCGCGCTGCGGGCATCCGTACCGCGTGGGCACCGGATGACTCGGTCATCGAGTCCACGCTGTGGCTCATCCGTTTCCCCCGCATTGCCATGGGGCTCGCCGTGGGTGCGGCGCTCGCCGTCGCCGGTGCCGTGATGCAAGCGATCTTCGGAAACCCGCTCGCCGAGCCGGGTGTCGTTGGCGTCTCGTCGGGCAGTGCGCTCGGCGCCTCGGTCGCGATCGTGCTCGGCCTCACTGCACTCGGCAGCGGAACAATCGCCGTCTTCGCTTTCGCGGGCGGACTGCTCGCAACCCTGCTTGTCTACGCGGTCTCCCGAGCGAATGGGCGCACCGAGGTTGTCACCCTGCTCCTCACCGGCATCGCCGTGAACGCCTTCGCCGGCGCCGGATTGGCGTTCCTCCTCTTCGTTGCCGACTCCGGCAGCCGCGAGCAGATCGTGTTTTGGCAGCTCGGATCATTGAACGGCTCGCGGTGGCAGGAGGTCGTCATCGTCGCGGTGGTCGCGGCCGTTGGTGCGGTAGTGGCCGTGATCTTGGGACGGCGGTACGACCTCCTCGCACTCGGGGAGAGAAACGCGCGCCATTTGGGCGTGAATGTCGAAGCTCTGCGCATCGGCTCGATTGTCTTGGTAGCGCTCCTGACGGGTGCGGCAGTGGCGTTCGTCGGAATCATTGCGTTCGTCGGTCTCGTCGTGCCACATGCGGTTCGCATGGCGATTGGCCCCGCTCACCGTCCGCTTGTGATCGCCAGTGCCTTCGGTGGTGCCGCGCTGATAGTCCTCGCCGACCTGCTCGCGCGCTCGGTGGTGGTGGGTGCCGACCTGCCAATCGGTCTCCTCACCTCCCTGATCGGTGGACCATTCTTCTTCTTCCTGTTGTTCCGACAGCGCAAGCGGAGCGGGGGCTGGGCGTGAACATCGACGCCAGAGACGTCAGGGTGGAGCTCGGCGGAGTCGCGGTTCTCGACGACATCACCCTCACCGTTCGCGCGGGCGAGCTGCTGGTGCTTGTGGGCCCCAACGGCGCAGGCAAGTCCACCCTGCTTGGCGTGCTGAGCGGGGAGATCGAACCGCGGTACGGGGAGGTGCTCTACGGGCAGCGGCCGGTGGGGGGCATCCGTCATGCTGAACTCGCTCGATTGCGCAGCGTGCTCACTCAAGAAAACACGGTGACGTTCCCGTTTCTCGTGTCAGAGGTTGTGGCGATGGGCCGTAGCCCGTGGGCGCGCACTGAAGCGGGGCGGCGGGACATCTCGGCGGTCGCCGCAGCGATGGAGGTCACCGACATCGCGTACCTCGCCACCCGTCGCTACACCCAGCTTTCTGGAGGCGAGAAGGCTCGCGTCTCGCTCGCACGTGTTCTGGCGCAGGAAACCCCGGTGATCTTCCTCGACGAGCCGACGGCGTCGCTCGACTTGCGCCATCAAGAAGACGTCATGCGAGTTGGTCGACGGATGGCAGATGAGGGCCGTGCCGTCGTCGTCGTGCTGCACGACCTGTCGCTCGCGAGTGCCTATGCCGACAGGCTCGCCCTCATCTCGGACGGGAGGCTCGAGGCGTTGGGTGCTCCCGTCGATGTTCTCACCGAGGAGCGAGTGGAACGGGTCTACGGCCTCTCAGTGGAGTTGCACGTCGTGGCGGGTAGGCCAGTGGTGGTTCCGCGTCGTTGAGGCGGCCCAGCGTAGGCTAAAGCGGTGCAGCCGTGGGTCGTCATTGTCATCGTCGTCGCTGTCGTGGCGCTTTTTTGGGTAGCCCAGCACTTCGGCTGGATCGACCTCAGCAACAAGAGCCGCACCTCTGGTGGAGGTGGTGGTATCGCCGGCATCGGCGATGAGGTGTTCCATCCGACGCGGCACGAGGCGCAACTTGAGCTGGACAGGCAGACGATCTTGCCCGCTCCGGCCCCGCTCCCCGGCGACCGGGATCTAGGGATCGGTGACCTGAAAAGCTATGACGGTCAGGTGAAGATCGACCTGACCTCGCCCGAAGACGCCCGCCGCGGCAAACACGCTGCTAGCGAGTGAGCAGGTCCTGAAACTCGGGATGCCGGTCGATCCACGGGCCCGTGAAGGGGCACACCGGTATGACGCGATAATCGGTCTCGGCCCGGATGAGGTTGAGGGCACCGCGCACCAATTCGCCGCCGAGCCCGCCGCCCTGTTGAGCCGGATCGATCTCCGTGTGGGTGATCACGATGGTGTTGTCGCGAATTTGGTAGTCCAACTCGCCCACGCTCTGGCCATCGACCAGGAGCTCGAAGCGGTTCATCGACGCGTCCTGGATAACTTCGGTGGCCATGACACCAGCCTACTCAGGCGCTGGCGCGAACAACCATTCGCGTGGGCATGACTCGTTCGCGTTCGGTGGCCTCGCCGCGCAAGAGGGCGAGGAGCATGCGAGCCATTTCCGCACCCATTTCACGCGACGGTTGGTGCACTGTCGTCAGCGGGATTTCGCCGCTCGTCGCTGCGGAGCTGTCGTCGAAGCCGACAACAGCAATATCTGCCGGGACCGACTTGCCACGGTCCCGCAGCACGCCGATCGCCCCGGTGGCCATCAGGTCACTGGCGACGAAGACGCCGTCGATCTCGGGATCGCGGTCGAGCAACGCGCGCATCGCGGCGGCACCGCTGGCCATCGTGAAGTCCCCGTATTCGACGAGGTCGTCGGGATGCCCAGCCCCGCGCACGGCGATCGCCCACCCTTCGGCGCGGTCGATTGCGGCCTGCATGTTAGGCGGACCAGCGATGGTCCCCACTCGGGTGCGCCCGAGGTCAAGGAGGTACTGAGTCCCCATCCTGGCGCCCGCGGTGTTGTCGACGTCGACGTAGTTGTTGCGGTGGAGTTCGGGGTGGAACGGCCGCCCGCCGAAGACCACGGGGATCGTGGCATCCAGCGTCGTGAAGAAGTCGTCGCCAGAGTGGTGGGAGACAACGATCGCGCCGTCGACATTGCCGCCCAACAGGTATCGGATCGTCTTCTCGGAGGGAGAACTCGGGGAGGCCAGCTGCAGGTTGAGCACGTAGTCGCTGTCTTCGAGGCCCTGCGTAATGCCCTGCACGATCTCGGCGAAGAACGGGTCACCGAAGAAGCGGTTCGTGTCTTCGGGAACGACCAGCGCGATCGCCATCGTCTGCCGGTTGGCGAGGGAGCGAGCCGCACGGTTCGGAATGTAGTGAAGTTCCTCGATTGCCGCATTGACCGCGACGATGACCTCGGGGCGCACTTGGGTCGACCCATTGACCACGCGGGACACCGTTGAGCGTGAGACACCAGCGGCGGCAGCTACCGCCTCCAGCGTCGGCGCGGCGCGGCGGCCGGACAAGTCGAGGGTCATGGGGGAGAGTCTAACCAGCCGAGGATCAGAGTTCGCGACCAGCAATTATGCGGGTGTAAGCGATTGCACTGTCCTTGAGGGTCCGTGCCTGCGTGTCGTAGTCGACTCGAACGATTCCGAACCTCTTGTCGTATCCCCATGCCCACTCGAAGTTGTCCATGAGTGACCAGTAGAAGTAGCCGTGCACGGGAATGCCCTCATCGATGGCATCGAGGATCGCTCCGAGGTGCAGCTCGAGGAAGTCCGTTCGGTCGGCGTCGTGCACGTGACCGTCTGCACTGAGCAAGTCGTCGTAGGCGGCACCGTTCTCCGTCACGTAGAGCTTGACGCCCGCTGGCGCGCTGTACTCGGTGTGGATGCGCTTGAGGAGTCGAGTAAGACCCTCCGGTTGCACCTCCCAGCCCATGGCAGTCAGTGGCAGGTCGCGCAGGTGCCAATGCACGGTCTCAGCGGCGGGGAACGGCGACCGTTTCGGACGCTCGGAGGGCGCTTCGGTTCGCATCTCTCGAGTAGAGGGATGGGCACTCACGAGCTCACCGTGGTAGTAGTTCACGCCAAGCGCATCGATCGGAGCGGAGATGATGTCGAGGTCGCCGGGCAACACCTTCGATTCGAAGTTCAGGTGCGAGACATCCGCCAGCAGGTCTTCCGGGTATGAGCCGCGGAAGATCGGATCGAGGAAGAAGCGATTGAACTGGCCATCGATACGGCGCACCGCGTCGAGGTCGCCCTCATCGGCGGGGTCGACCGGGTCGGCAACCGTCAGGTTGAGCGTGATGCCCAGCCCGAGCGACGCGTCCCGTTCGCGTAGCGACTGGATGGCGAGGCCGTGGCCGAGCAGCAGGTGGTGCCCCGCAGCGAGCCCAGCTTCGGGATCCTGGCGACCGGGGGCATGCTCGCCGCCGATGTAGCTCAGGAACGATGAGCACCAAGGCTCGTTGAGTGTCGTCCAGTTGCGCACGCGATCGCCGAGGGCATCGTGCACAGACAGCGCGTACTCCTGGAAGCGATACGCGGTGTCGCGGTTCGCCCAGCCGCCCTTGTCTTCGAGGGCTTGCGGCAGGTCCCAGTGGTACAGGGTGAGCCACGGCAAGATGTTCTTCTCAAGGAGTTCATCGACAAGGCGCGAGTAGAAGTCGATGCCCTTCGGATTGACGGCCCCGCCATCGGGGCGCACGCGCGCCCACGACGTGGAGAAGCGGTAGGTCTGCAGACCGAGGTCGGCCATCATCGCGACATCGTCGCGATAGCGGTGGTAGTGGTCGCACGCCACGTCGCCGTTGTCCGCGTTGACTACCGCCCCTGGGACGCGGCAGAACGTGTCCCAGATCGAGTCGGTGCGGCCGTCTTCGTGGGCAGCGCCCTCAATTTGGTATGCCGCGGTCGCGGCGCCGAGCAGGAAGGTTGTGGGGAAAGTGCGGGGAGCGTTCTGCCTCATGGGGACAGACTCCTCTCGGTAGCTGGTGCTCATACTCGTCGATCAGCCCTTTACTGCCCCGGCCATAATTCCACTCACAAGCTGTTTTCCAGCAAATATGAAGAGAAGTAGCAGGGGGATAGTGGCCAGTACGACGCCAGCGAGCACGACGGAATAGTCGACGAAATAGTTGGACTGAAGCAGTGACAGAGCGACGGGCAAGGTCGGATTCTGGCGATCGAGCACGATGAAAGGCCAGAAGAAGTTGTTCCACGCTCCCACAAAGGTGAAGAGGAACAACATCGCGGCTGCCGGGCGCGCCGCGACGACTCCGACAGTCCAGAACGTGCGGATCATGGACGCACCGTCAACGCGAGCGGCTTCGATGAGCTCGTCGGGAACCGACTGGCGAAGGTACTGCGTCATCCAAAACACCCCGAACGCGCTGGTGAGAGCCGGGATGATGATGGCACCGATCTGCCCCGTCCAACCGAGCTCTGCGAACAGCACATAGAGCGGAACGACGCCCAGTTGCTGCGGCACTGCCATGGTGGCTACGACGAATGCGAGAAGGGCAGGCCCGCCGAGGAAGCGGAGTTTTGCGAACGCCCAGCCGGCCAACGTTGACGTGATGACGACAGCAGAGGCGATGAGGAACGACGAGTAGATCGAGTTCCAGAGGGCGGGCCAGAAATTTACCGCGGGGTTGGTCATCACCGAAATGGCATTGGCGACGAAGTTTCCGCCCGGCCACCAGGGGCGCTCGCGAAGGGATGAGGCATCCCCGGAGCCGATAATGAATGACCAATAAAGCGGGAACGCGGCACTGACGAAGACAACCCCGAGCCCGACGTATACCCAAATTCCTGGGCGGCTACCTTTGATACGCGTGGTTTTCCGGCGCTTGCCAGCAATCTCGACGCTGGTGATCGGCGGGGTGGTGCTCATCGCGCGACCTTCTTCCGGTTCTTCTTGATTTTGGGGATTCCGCGCCCGCCGTCGTCGCGCACGAGCGAGCGGGTGATGGCGAGGTTGATCAACCCGATGGACAGAATGATGATGAACAGGATCCAGGCCATCGCCGCAGCCCTACCGAAGTTCCACTGTCCCCAGCCGATGTCGTAGAGGTAGAGCGTGATGGTCAGCCATTGCTGTCCCGCACCGCCACGCCCGAATTGGTCGAAAACTCGAGGCTCGTCAAAGATCTGCAGACCACCGATGGTCGACGTGATGATGACAAAGATGAGGGTGGGCTTGAGCGACGGGAGTGTGATGCTCGTGAACTGGCGGATGAGTCCGGCCCCGTCGACGGTTGCGGCCTCGTAGTACTCGCGGTTCACTGCCTGCATGGCAGCGAGGAGGATGAGGGTGTTATAGCCCGTCCAGCGGTAGTTGACCATTGTGGCGATCGCGATGTGGCTCCAGAACGGGTCCTTGTGCCAGGGGATGGGGGTGAGCCCGAGATCGGTAAGCGTCCCGTTCACGAGACCGAAGTTGTCTGCGAACACGACATTGAAAATGAGGCCGACAGCGACGGGAGCGACTACGAACGGCAGGAGAACGCCCATTCGCCAGAAGGTCTTCGCGCGGAGGTTTCGGTCCAGCATCGCCGCAATGAACAGGGCGAGCAATAGCTGCGGGATCGTGGATAGCAGGAAGATGCTGAAGGTATTGCGCAGCGCGGTCCAGAAGTGCGGCTGTTGCAGGATCCAGACGTACTGATCGAAACCGATAAACGTGCCCGTGTTGCGGACGAGGTCCCAGTCCATGAAGGAGATCACCGCGGTGTAGGCGATGGGGAACAGTCCGACGACGGCGAACATGAGGAAGAACGGAGAGATGTAGAGGTAGGGCGAGAGCTTGAGGTCCCACCGGCTCATCCGATGTGAGAGGGAGATGACCCGGACTTGCTTGGGGAGCTTAGGTGCGGTGGTGCTCATGGCTCGGCTTTCAGAATCCGTGCGGGATGGTGGTCAGACAAGGGAGGGTGCGGGCCGTGGTGGCGACCCGCACCCTCCAGTGTGTTAGAAGGCGGAAACCTCGGTAACCCAGTTGTTCCAGCTCGTCTGCTCGTCTTCAAGACCATCGAAGACGCGCGTCACTGCGTTCTGCAGTGCGTCGTGGAACTGGAAGTACTTCGGGCCCTTGAAGGTCGCGACGGTGATCGCGTTCGCACGGTCCGTCAGGATCGCACCAGTGGGGGCGCCATTGAAGTAGTCGTTCGTTGCAGCGGCGAGTTCGTCGCTGGCGAGCGCCTTGACCTGGCTCGGGAAGGTGCCCGCGTTAGCGAATGCCTTGAGCTGGGTCTCGGGGGAGGTGAGCCAGGAAGCGAGCTCCTGTGCCGCGGCAACGTGAGCGCCGTTGGCCGGAACGGTCAGGTACGAACCGCCCCAGTTTCCGCCGCCGCCGGGGAACGCGTCAGCGATGTCCCAGCCGGTCACGTCGGGAGCGTTGCCCGAGATAACACCGAGCATCCATCCGGGGCAGAGCATGGTGGCGAACTCACCGCTGGACAGCGATGCGAACCAGTCTTCACTCCACTGGCCCGAGTACGCCGAGATCGGAACTGCCTTCTCGACGACTGCCTTGTATGCAGCCTCGATGTCGGGGTTCGTGGTGGCGACGATCGAACCGTCGGTGTTCTCGTAGGCGGTGTCGAGCTGGTTCACCATGCCCTGGAGCACGGAGTTGGCGGAGTCGATGAACGGCTTGCCGGTCTTGGCGGTGTAGTCCGCACCGATCGAGAAGAAGTTGTTCCAGTCACCGTCGAACAGCTTTGCGACGTCTGCACGGTCGGTCGGCAGGCCAGCTGCGGCGAACAGGTCCGAGCGGTAGCAGATGCCCTGCGGGCCGATGTCGGTGCCGTAGGCGATCAGGTTGCCGGCAGCGTCCGTTGCGGAAGCTTCCTTCCAGTCCAGCCAGCGGCCCTTGTCAGCGTCTGCGACCGGAGCGAGCAGATCGGAGTACTGCATGGCTTCGGTGAACCAGTCGATCTCGACGGCTTCAACGTCGGCCAGACCGGTCTTGCCGAGCTTCTGGAAGTAGTTGGCGCGGGCGTCGTTCGACGTCGCTGCCTTGTTGTGGACGATGGTGATGTCGGGGTGCGCGTCCATGTACTCCTGGAGCAGCGCGTCCGTGTACCCAAAGTCGTTGAAGGTCGCGAGCGTGAGGGTGATCGGGCCCTCTGTTGCGGTGTCACCTCCTCCGGCGGCACATCCGGTGGCTACGAGGGCGATGGTTGCGGCACCGGCTACGGCTGCGGCGATTGTGCGTCGTGATGTTCTCACGGTCACTCCTTTGTGTGCGTGGTTGGGTGTCCCGTTGGTGGCTGGGAGCGCTCTCAAAAGTCCTCTTGGGAGCGCTCTCACGGGATCGAGCACAGACTAGGCAGCAGAAGAGAACCCTGTCAACTACTGGCTGGGAGCGCTCTCACGCCTGCAACCGCTTGCGGTCAGTTTTCACGCGGAAGTTGCGCACAAAAAATTCTTCCCGTTTGACCCCCATTCGGGCCTCGGGTAGACCGCTTCACGCCCGTACCCGGCCATGCGAGAGGGGCCGGATGCAGCATCCGGCCCCTCTGTGCGTGCGTGCTACTTCTTGGGTGCGCCTCCATCGACGACGGGCGTCGAAGCGGTGTCGGGAGCGACCATGGCACCCATCTCGGCTGCTGCCGCCTGAGCCGCCAGGGCGGCTTCGTTGTCCGAGTTCTCCTGAAGCGCAGACTTCGCGCGCAGCGGGGCGGCCTTGAGGAAGAAGCTCAGTACGAACGCCACGAGCACCACGCCGAGGCCCACCCAGTAGATGCTCACCGTCGCGTTGTTGAATCCCTCAAGGAAGGGCGCCGCGAGCCGCGGGTCCGACCCATTCAGGAACGAGGTGTCGCCGTCGAGGGCGTTCCCGACGCTGCCACCGGATGCCGCGTTCTTATAGAGCTCGATGATGCCGGCGTTCTTCGGGTCGGCGAGCACCGTCGGGTCGCTCATCGCTGCGGCAATGCCGTCTTTAATGGACAGCTTGCTGAAAGCGTCGGCAATTTTGGTCGGGATCTCCGTGAAGAGCACCGAGAACAGCACAGCGACACCCAACGTTCCACCGATCTGCCGGAAGAAGGTTGACGAACTCGTCGCCACCCCGATGTCGCGCGGACCCACGGAGTTCTGAGCGGCGATGGTGAGCGTTTGCATGAGCTGGCCGAGCCCGAGGCCAACGAGGAACATCCCCACCATGATCCAGATGACGGGCTTGTCAGCGGTGAGGAATGTCAACCAGAAGAACCCCGCTGCCATCAGAGCGGTGCCGGTCTTGGGGAAGACCGAATATGTTCCGGTGCGGGCGATGATCTGGCCGCTCAGGATAGACGAGATCATGAGGCCGAGAATCATCGGGAGCATAAGGAATCCGCTCTCGGTGGGTGTCGCTCCTTCGACGAGCTGCAGATAGAGCGGGATGGTCATCATCGCGCCGAACATCCCGAAACCGACGAGCACACCGAGCACCGTGGTCATCGAGAAGGTCCGGCTCTTAAACAGCTTGAGGGGGATGAGCGCATCGTCACCCATGAGCTTCTCGCTGAGGATGAACGCCGCAATGCCGAGCGCGCCCACGATGTAGCAGGCGAACGCGAGAGGTGAATCCCAGCCCCAATCACGGCCCTTCTCGGCGACGAGGAGCAGGGGAACCAAGGCGATGACTACCGTCGCCGCACCCCACCAGTCGATGCGAACCTTGCGACGCGTGTGCGGAATGTGCAGGAAGCGCATGACGATCGCGAGCGCGACGAGCCCGATGGGGGCGTTGATCAGGAAGACCCAGCGCCATCCGGTGATGAACAGGATCTCGGGCGTGCCGGAGAGCAGGCCACCGATGAGGGGACCGATGACGCTCGAGATGCCGAACACGGCAAGGAAGTAGCCCTGGTACTTGGCTCGCTCACGCGGCGCGAGGATGTCGCCCATGATCGCGAGCGGAAGCGCCATAAGGCCACCCGCGCCGAGGCCTTGGAGGGCGCGGAAGATGGCGAGTTGGTACATCGAGTCGGCAAAGCCCGCAGCGACGGAGCCCCCGAGGAAGATGACGATGGCGATAATGAACAGCGGCCTGCGACCGAAGATGTCGCTGAGCTTGCCGTAGATCGGGGTCGCGATTGTCGACGTGATCAGATAGGCGGTGGTTACCCACGCCTGCAGGCTGAGCCCATCAAGGTCATCGGCGATCGTTCGCATCGACGTACCGACGATCGTCTGGTCGAGGGCGGAGAGAAACATTCCCGCCATCAGGCCGAAGATCACGAACAGGATCTGGCGGTGGGTCATGACGCCACCGGCATCGGCGATTGCCTGTGCCTGTTGCTTACCCTTGGATTCGACGCGCGACATAATTCCTCTTTGGTAACGGGGTGAGAGCAAAAAACAGCCACCGTCGAAAAGCGCTCCAACGATGGCCCAAAACTTTGCGTAGAGTGCAAAGTTACACCCTGCGCACCCCCCTAGCAAGCGCTGGCGTACTCCTCTCGGAGTGAATCCACCCTTATGATCGGGGGGTGTCAGAACTGCGTCCGCGTCGCCGTCCCTCTCGGGCCGTTCGCCGTCGGCGCACCATCGTTGTAGCTTCCGCTCTCGGGGGCGCCCTTGTCGTCGCACTTGTTGCGGCTCTCGTCGTTCTGAGCCCTCAAGGGCAACCTACCGCCGCGACCACGCCCACGCCCGAGGCGACGAAAACCGAGACGCCGACGCCCACCCCAACCCCGACTCCGACTCCGACTTTCAACAAGAACGCGCAGTCGATCGACGACCCCAACAGCTACTGGGTGGTCGCAGACAAGCTACGTCAACTGAACCCTGCCGACTACGAACCACCGGACCTCGTCGAAGTTCCCGTCGACTACGTCAACCAACCGTTCCTCCGTCAGGCCGCATCTGACGCCGTGGTCCAGATGTTCGCCGCCTTTACTGCTGAGACTGGGTTGTACATGGCATCTCAGAGTGCCTACCGCAGCTACAGCAGCCAAGAGAGCGTCTATGCGGGATGGGTGTCGAGCCTGGGCAAGGAAGCCGCAGACCTGACGAGCGCCCGCCCCGGCCATAGCGAACACCAGACCGGCCTCTCCATCGACATCAGCGCTGACCCGGCGAACTGCTCGCTCGACCAGTGCTTTGCCGACACGCCTCAAGGTCAATGGCTTGCCGCGAACTCGTGGAAGTACGGCTTCGTACTGCGCTACCCGAACGGGTACACGCAGATCACCGGCTACGAATTCGAACCCTGGCACTACCGCTACGTCGGCATCGAACTCTCAACCGAGCTGCACACCACCGGCGTCATGACGCTCGAGGAGTTCTTCGGGCTTCCTCCCGCGCCGGACTACGCGAACTAGAGCGACATCGCCGCCGCCAGCGCAGATGCTGAGTAGGGCTCGATTCACTACACTCAAGAGAGCTCTTTTCGCACGGAGCCGGCTCACCAACCGGATTCCGCCAACAGTGAGGGTACCCCGACAGATGTCCGATCCTGGCCGCCCGATGAGCGGGCTTCGGAGGGTGCAGGTGGGTGGCACTGGTTCTCCGAACCTTGACGTCACATCAAGCGGTCATGGGGCGCAGGCCGAGAAACTTTCGGCGAAGGTACGCACGGATGCGGCGGCGCTCCTCAGCGACATCACTGCGGTTGAGCGCACTCTTGCTGCGGCCACCAAGGACAGCGCTGCGGAATCTCGCGCTGAGCTCGCGACCGCCAGCCAACGAGCCAACGAGCTGGCGCAGCAAAAGGCGTTGCGCATCGAGGCTGATGCAGCGTCCGATACCGATCGTCGCAGAGCGGCCGTTGCGGCCGCTGTCGCCGAGTTGGCGCCCGATGTGGCGGGTGCTGACCTGTCGAGCGAGTGGACAGCATCACAGGGCAGGGGCCGTCCCTCCAGCTTCTATCGTTTCGGTATGGCTCAAGGGCCAGAGCTGCCGGCAATTGCACCCTTCTTCGACCGGGGAGGCTGGTACTTGACCGGCGACCGGGCGCGGAGCCTCGACGTGGTGCGCGCACTGTTAGCCCGCGCTGTTGCTCAAGTACCCCTTAACCATCTGCGGATCGTCGCCTTTGATCCGCGCATCCAAGGCAGTCTGGGACAGTTCGCGCGGCTCCGCGGGGCGAATGCCGCGAGTTTCCCTGCTCCAGCGACGAGTGCACGGGACTTCGACACCGCGCTAGGCGGCGTGGTCGCGAGTGCCGCATCAAACGGCGAGCTCATCAGCGGTGCGGGACTGGAGAATCTCGGTCAGCTGTGGGACGAGAACGCCGCACCCCAGGGTGTGTACACGGTTGTCGTGGTGCTCGACTATCCGACGGGAATCGACGAGCAGGCTCAGGCTGCTCTCGTCAGACTCGCCCAGAGCGGGGCGTCCCGCGGAGTGTCTCTCGTCGTCCAGCAGGATCCGGACGTCCGTCCGGAGAGGGACGTGGAGCCAACCATGCTTGCGCAGCGATTGATGCAGCTTGAGGGAACTGCCTCGGGCTGGTCGTCACCCCAATTTTCGGAGCGAGTGGTCGTTGGCTACGACGGAGCACCCGCGCGAGAGACGATCGAGGGGATCGTCGGCGCTGCCGCGGAGGCCAGCGCTTCGAATACGGGGCCCACAGTGCCGCTGAATGACTACGTCGGCGAGCAACTCTGGACCGAAAGTTCGGCCGAATCGATCGACGCCGTGATCGGTCGCTCCGGAAAACAGCCACTTATCCTCTCGCTTCGTACCGAGAATCCGCCCCACCCGAACATGCTGATCGGCGGCGCGGTAGGACAGGGAAAATCGAACCTCCTGCTCGATATCGTGTTCTCCCTCGCGAGCCGCTACAGCCCAGCCGAGCTCCAACTGGTGCTGCTGGACTTCAAAGAGGGATTGGAATTCCAACGTTTCGGTCCGGATGCAGAGGGGCAAAACTGGCTTCCTCATGCCCGAGTGTTGAGCCTCGAGAGTAATAAGCCTTTTGGGGTCGCGGTTCTGGACCATATCGTCGCCGAGCTCGGTCTTCGCGCGTCGATCTTCAAGCAAGCGAATGCCAGCAGCATCAATGAGTATCGACGTGGCGGCGGAGATATGCCTCGCATGTTGGTCGTCATTGACGAGTTCCACATGCTCTTCGAGGGCGACGGAGATCTCACTGCCCTTGCCGTCGAGCGCCTCGAGCAAGTCGCAAAGCAGGGCCGGGCATTCGGTGTGCATCTTCTCCTCGCCACCCAGTCACTGACGGGCATCTCGGGGCTTCGGGCCAAGGGCGATTCGATCTTCGCGCAATTTCCCTTGCGAATGTCACTCAAGAACACGGCCGAAGAGAGTCAGGCGCTGCTCTCTCAAGGCAACAAGGCAGCATCGGAGTTGACCTATCGGGGTGAGGTGATCGTCAATCGGAACTTCGGCCTCGACCCGACGGGCTCGAACGAGCGGGCGATCGCGGCGTACGCTGACCCGGCGTTCACCCTCTCGCTCCAGCGTCGTATGTGGGCGGCCGCGGTTGCACCCGAGCCACCGCTGGTATTTCTCGGGCGTAGCTTCGCGCCGTGGCCCTCTGAACAGTTCGGCGAACTCGCTCCGGCCTCATCCATTACCGCGTGGTTGGGTATGCCGATCGAGATTACGACCCGTCCGGCGGCCGTCCCTCTGACCCGCGACGTCGACCAGGCGATAGCCGTCGTCGGTCGCAGCGGAGAAGAACTCTCCGCGATCATGTCGTCCCTGGTCGCGACCATCTCGAGCGGCCTGCCCGCGGCGTCCCGCCTAGTCGTGCTCGATGGTGACGGAAAAGACAGCACTCAGTGGTTGTTGCCTGCCCTCGCGCACGCCGAAAGGCTGGGTCACACTGTGCAGCGCATCCCTCGTCAGGAGGTGTCTGATTACCTCATGACGACACTCGATCCGGCGATCGCCGACGACGACACGGTACTCGTGGTGGGTTTGGGATTGCACCGGGTGGCTGATCTCGTGACCGAGCATTCCCTCGATCCCGACAACCCGTTCAGCGACACCGCATCGGGGGCGGCAGTTCTGCGGCGCCTCGCCAAATCAGGCGCACTCACGGGCAAGTTCTTCGTAGGCAACTGGACCAACCTGCGCACCCTCTCCGAGCACATGGGCAACAATCGGGAGGGGATAGGTGTCTTCGCCCTTCTCGGGGTCGGAGCCGAAGAGTACCGAGAGGTGCTGGGCCCTTACGCAGCAATGCCGTCGGGCTCGCCGCGCGCGACGGTATTGGATGGTCGGTTCGGCGACCCTGAGCGAGTGGTAGTCCCGTTCGCGATGCCTGAGTCGCTGGAGGGAAGCTCGTGACGATGCAACTCTGGCGTGAGTATCTGAGCGACCTCGAGGAATTGGCGGGGGCGGAGGCATCACGGCAGAAAGCGCTTGACGCCGTCGAGCGTGAGCGTCTCGACACCGCGACTCGCGCCGAGCGCGCCACCCGCGATTCCTCGCAGGTCCTCGCGGGTCTTACGCGGCGTGTGTCGGAACTCTCCACCCGGATCCGCCGGTTTGCGTTGGAGGTGGGGGTTCCCGATGCGCCACCAAGTGACATCCCTTTGCCCAAGTTTGAGCGCATCCCGGTGGTTCTTGCCGACCTCGACACGCGCCTAGCGAATGCTCAAGATGCACAGGCTTGGTTGGCGCGGTTCACGCAGTCGGCGCTGGATCACGCAGCCGAACTCGAGCGGCAACGGCTAGCGGCCCAGAAGCGCGCGGCCGCGGCCTCGGTTGGTGCCCCCGCGCCGCAGCCGGCGGCTGTGCCACAGCAACGAGGGATCAGTGCCCGGGTGGTCGTTATCCTCGCCGTGACAGCCGTCGTGATCCTTGCCGCCGTTGTCGCAGTCGTGGTATTCGCGCAGTAAACTCGGACGGGAATTGAGGGAGAATCATGTCGTGGTTGAGTCTGCCCCACAGAGTCGTGCAGACCGGCGACATCGTTGACGGTGGGAATGTCGTGCCCGCCACGACAGACCTGCCGGTCTCCGCGACGGTACCCTCCGACGTCAGGTCTGGGCAGTTAGAGCGAAAGAATCGCATGCGGACGCGCGGCTCCGAGTTGCTCGCGGCAATAGCGAAGCTCGACACAGAGCCTGATCCGCTTGCGCGACACCAGATCATGGAGTGGATCCAGAAGGAGTACGACGATCGCGGTGGCGGGATACTCATGGGGCTCTTCTCGCGCTGCTACCTCGGCCCACCGTATATCGACCACGCGATGACCGTTAACGGATACATTTGCGAGCACTACACGCGGGCGGATGAGGTTCCGCCCCTCTACCGTGGTTCTCGCGCGCTTGCGGCGAACCCGGCCTACGAGTACGTAGAAGTTTATGGAGATGGCGCCGTCATCCCGATCCGCAGCAACGGCAAGCCTTAGCAGTAACCCAACCGAGGAACCGACATGGCCGATATTGATATCAACTCTCTCAACCGCGTCTTCGACGACATGCACAGCCATATGTCGCGGATCCAAGGCGACATCGAAGAGGTACACAACAACGTCGGCGTGATCGCCCGCGATCTCTCCACGACGACAACGGAACTCCGCGAGCTCCGGCAAGAGTTTCAAGAGTTCGTGACGACCGCACAGCGCGTGGCGAACGTGCAGCGGTCCGAGACAAAGCTAGGCAACCTCAAAGGGGATCTTGAGCGCGAGTTCGGTCACTATTCGATCGTGCGCCGGTCGTCGATCGGTACCCTTCAGGCGTTTGATGTGGGAAATGTCAGCGACAAGACCGTCCAGCAGATCAGTGAGGAGTTGATGATCCAAACTCCCCGCTACTGGCTTGCTCCTGCTCTCGTGGGTCTGGCAGCGTGGTCACGCGATGACAAGTCGCTCTCCGACAAATCGGTCGACGCTGCATTCTCCCGAGACAAGGCGAAGACGAGCTTGTTCTTCGCGCTCGTGCTCCGTAGGCAGGGCAGGCTCGATGCTGCAACACGGTGGCTGCGCCACTATTTCGCGTCGCTCGATCCGCGAAATCTCAGCCGCGAGTTCGGTGTGGTGCTCGAATCTGTAGCCGGGAATGCGTTCGGCCCCGCCGGTCAGGAACTGGTCATCGACAAGCTTGTCGAGTGGACCGATCTGCTGCGCGAGGACGAGACCATCGTCGAGGAACAGGTGGCCAACTGGCGCACCGAGATCGCGGTTCAGCGTGGCGTGGTCAATGGTGGGCTCTTTCCGAGAATGGCAGCGTTTTCCCCCACGTGGGATCGGGTCAAGGATGGGCTGGAGCACGCGTCTGCCCTCGAGAATGTGCGGGTCAAGTACCAGGCCGTCTTCGACTCGACACCGTCCCTCAAGTCCAGCTTGGAGGACCAGATGGACGACATCTTGGAAACCCTGGTCACCGAGTACGACGGGGAAGAGTTGCCGCTCCGGCGCGAGATCGTGTTCCACGAAGCGGTGCTCGAGCACGACGGCGACATGGCGCGCGCTCGCGAGTCGGCCGATTTCACGGTCGAAGCGCTGGAGGAGGGGATGGATGCTGCATCCCTTGTCACTCAGGCGGCCCTTCACCCTGACTTGATGGGAATCGGGGTGGCTACCCAGAAGCTGAGTATCGGCGCTGGCAAGCAGGACTTCGAGTTGGCCACCGGGCGTTACACCCAGGAGTACCGAGCGGCGTGGCCGTCATCCGTTGACATCGTGCTCGACAGCGCGCATTCGAACTACGCAACCGCCCTTGGTTTCGGCACGTGGCGCTCAAATTCGAGCACGCCCGAGGCCGTGGCCGAGAAAGCTCTCTCGGCGGAGTGGGACAGAGTCATTACCGGCTTCATCGAGGCGAACCGTTTCAAACTGACAGCCATCATCGTCCCCGCACTCATTACCGTCGGAGTCTCGCTCTTGTTTGCTCTCGGCGGGGTGCTGTGGTTCTTCATCGGCCTAGTGCTCGCCGGCGGGATCAGCACCCTTCTGGTACTGCGGCGCAAGCGGAAGGCTGACGCTGCTGTTGCCGAAGCCCAGCGGAATCGGGATGCAGCGTTCGCGGTATCCCGAGACATCTATCGGGAACTCACCGCCGAGTGGGTCGACGCGCGAATACTCTATTCGGAGCAAGATGGGACGGAGGCCGACGTGTTGCGGCTCATCGAGGCTTGGCCCGCTATAAACCTTGGAAAGACGGTGGTCGCCGAATGAGCGTTCGTGTCTGCACTCAGTGCACAAATGCGGTGGAGGACGACGACCTAAGGTTCTGCACCTCGTGTGGGTCTCCGCTTCCCGTGGCTTTCGATGCTGCCGATCCCGAGGAGTCCCACGGCACCGCCGCGATCGATACCGTCCCCGCTGACGTAGCCGTTCTTCAGGAACCCTACGTGGCCCCGGTCGTTTCGGTAGCTTCCGTTGACGCCACCGAGGTATCGATCATCCGCAGGACGGCATCGCGGGTATTCCTGCCGCCGCGCCTAGAGAACGAAGACGATACCCCGATGGTTTCTCGCGCATGGGTTGGTCGGACCGACCGGGCGGGAAAGAAACAGTTGGGCGGCGCGCGGAAGATGGCGGGGAACCTTCCGGATTGGGAGCCTGCTCCCCCTGGCGAGCTCATTGTCACGCGGCGCAAGCGCAAATAGACGCTGTGGACGATAGCGCAGGAACCTATGAGGTCTGGGTCATGGCCCTTCGCCGGTGGCGGGATGACCCCACTACGGACATGTCCGGACTACCCGTGCTTGCAAGCGACACATTCTCGCCAACCGCCTACAGTCGGTTGTTCGATCACATGCAAGCTGCGATGTCGACGATGATGTCCGCGTGGAACACGAGGCTGAACAAGGTGTGGACCTCCTCGCCCACCCTTCACGATCTTTCGCGCGAGCTCATCCAATTGCGGACGTTGCTCGTGCGGCGGCTGCTGCTGACCAGACACCCCTCCCTGCCTCCTGAGATGTCCGGTCCCTTGTACGAGGGCGCGTGCAACGACATCCGGCGAATCCAGCTCGATCTTGAGAAGTCGGCAACGACTTCGGGGGCGAGGGCCACAACAGACCGTGATGCCTCGGAGCGCATTCTTGATCTGCTCCGCAAGAACAGTTTCGCGGCAATCACCGCCCCGGGATTTCCTCTCGAGGAACTCATTGCCGCGCAGGCGGCACCAGCCGGTACCGCCATGCCCCACCAACCCGTGCCTGATTCGACGCCTGTGCGGCGCCGCGTCGTGATCGATTGACCTGAGAGAAGAGCATGCCTAATCAACTCAAGACGAGTGAAAAGCTCGTGCACTACCTCAAGGCGCGCGTGCCGTTTATCGTCGTCCGATCGATCGAGCGCTCCCGCGCTCTGGACGTGATCCGCTACGCGGCCGGTCAGACAAAGGCGATGTCGTTCTACACCCATTCACGGACCAAGGGTCTTCAGGAACTGAACGGCAACGCCCCGGTTACCGACGACCGATCGCTCGTGGGCGCCCTTGACTACGCGACAAGCATGTTCACCAATCGTGAGAACGCGAATTTCATCTTCACCGAGATCGAGGATCTCGATAGCGAGACCCCAACCTCGCGCCATTTGGCGGAGATGGCACGCCTGGCCGAGACGCGCCAGGGCTCCATCATCGTCATCGCATCCTCCTCGGTGTGGAGCGGCCTCTCGCGGCTTGGGATGAGCGTGACGCTCGACTTGCCCGACATCGACGAACTGCGCATGATCATCGACGACATCGTCGAATTGCACCGGCCGAGCATGAAGGTCGAGTGGATGCACGAAGAGATCCGCCGCGCGGCCGAAGTGCTGATCGGGGTGACACAGACTGAGGCGGTCAACGCCATCACGACGATGCTCGCCAAGGGCTCGTTGCTGAACAAGGACGTCGCCGAGCTCTCCCAATTCAAGGATCAGATCCTTGGCGATCTCAACGGCATCGACAAGATCCCCCTCAATGAGAACGACTATGGGGTTGGAGGCCTTTCGAGTTTGCGCGATTGGTTACGGCGCAAGCAGCAGCTCATGTCCGCAGACCTCACGGCGACTCCGCTCCACCCGCCGAAGGGCGTGCTGCTGGTCGGGGTGCCCGGTTGTGGCAAGTCGCTCCAGGCCAAGGCGATCGCGGCTGAGTGGCAGTTGCCGCTCTATCGCCTCGACATGGCAACCGTGTTGGGCATGTACGTCGGACAGTCCGAGGGGCAGCTCAAGGCGGCCCTCGAGGCTGCGGACCAAGTCGCTCCCTGTGTGCTGTGGATCGACGAAATTGAAAAGGGCCTCGCCGGGGGTAACGGCGACTCGGGCACAACGCGACGGCTCGTAGGGCAGTTCCTCTTCTGGCTCCAAGAGTCCACCTCGAAGGTGTTTCTGGTGGCGACGGCCAACGATGTGCAGTCACTGCCGCCCGAGTTGCTTCGGAAGGGCCGTTTCGATGAGATCTTCTTCGTCGATCTGCCGGATGAGTCTGACCGAGCCGAAATTATCCGTATGTACTTCCTGAAGTATTTGTCTGCGGACCTCTCGCCCTACCTCGTCGAACAGCTCGTCGAACTCTCGGAAGGCTTTTCTGGAGCAGATCTTGAGTCTGCAATTCACGACATTGCGACTGAGCAGTTCATAACCCACACGACAGAGCTGCCGACCGACGGTTACATCACCGACGTCTTCAGCAATGTCGTGCCCTTCAGCCGAACCAACCCGGAGGAAGTCGCGGCCATCAGGGCGTGGGGACGAGAGCGCGCTGTGCCCGCGGGAAGAGAATCGCCCACGGAGCTGCAGACTGGATCGGGCCGCCGCGTCGTCGTGATGGGCTAACTGCCGATTACGGCTTCTTCACAGGCAGAAAACGGATGCCCGCTGCCCTAGCCGAGGCGATGCGGTGCTGTCCGTTCGTGATGCGATTGCGGCCCGACGCTTGTGGGTCGCGAACCATCGCTTCACTGCCGAAAAACATGTCCCAGACCGATGCGAGGCGCCTCATCGCGGGGGCCGCGGTCTTGTTGTCGTAGTCCTCGAAGTCTGCTCTGGTGGCCCCGGTCGCAATGCCGGGAGCGAGGGTCGTGTCCCATTGGCTGACCGCCCAAGCCGCATCGTCGGGGGTCGCCCCGTGATTCCAACCGAGTACCGCATCGGGTGCGAAGTCAAACGAGTCGACCGCGACAAGCTCGAAGCCGAGGTCTGAGAGCTTTGACGTCAGTTCGTTGTTGCTTGCGTCATTCAGGAGGCCCGGCGGGGGTCTGGTCTGTGCAGAGCCACCTGAACCCCCACTAGTGGCGAGATGATCGGCGAAACCGCGCGAGCTGGTGCCGAGGTTCGTGGCATGCTCGATCGCTCGAGCGAGGAGGTTCTGAGCGTCGACCAAGGCGTCGATGACCTTGCGCGTATCGACGCCGTCAACGCGCAGCTCCGACGCCTGCCGCAGGACATAGCCGAGTTCTTTATAGGACGAGGTGAGATCGCGAGAGACACGGCTGGTGTCGTGACTGAAAGCGCGCAGAGCATCGGCCAACTGCTGCAGGTCGGATGCCATGACTCACCGCCCTTGGGCTGAACGCTTCGAGGCGGTCGCGGACGACGCTGCCGCCTGTGAGGCATGTTGGGCAGCGAGCTGAAGGGCCCACTGGGCTTTCTTGAGGCTGTCCTCGGCGCTGAGCACCGCGGTCTTCAGCTCCGCATCGACGCCGGTCGCGGTGCCGCCAATCAGCGTGGTGACCATGGCACCCATCGGTTTGACCGAGGCCAGTGTTGGTTCGAGGGCGCTGGCGACCCGCTTGGCACCAGTTGCAATCGCGACAAGAGTATCGGACGCGAACTGCAGGTCGGCGGGCCCAGACCTCACAGAGATTTTCCGTAGGCCGCGGCAACCTTTGCGGCCTGTTCGAGCGCGTTCACTGCGGCTTCGACTTGCTTCGCCGCTTGCTGCAGGGCCGCCGTGACCTCTTGGTCCTTGCGCTGGGTGCTCCCTCCGATGGCGGACTGAACCTGCGAAACCTGACTGCTGAACTTGGTTCGGAACGAGCTCAGGCTCGAACCCGTCTGCTTTGATGCCGCCGCGAGGGAATCGATCGTCCCCTTCAGTTTTTGAAGCTCAGACATGCGTCCCTCACTGCCGTCGTGCGGCTGCTCTCAATATGCAGATGGGCAGACTGGGCCCGTGCTTGAGGTAAGAGCATCCCTCATTTGCGATTGCAATGATTGTAGCGGTCGGGCTCTCATCGACGACAGGTTCGGAAGCTGAGGGAAGCCCTAATTCCGGTAGGGTTGGTCGACGCGGGTGGCGCGATCACAATCCACATCGAGGAGATTCACGTGAGTCAAGGGACCTGCGAGAACTGCGCCCTGCCGCTCAAGCCGGAGGACAAGTTTTGCGGCACCTGCGGGGCACCTGTGGGGGCCGCGGCTGACCCCGTTGCCACACCGGCGGTGGACCTTCCTACGCCAGCTGCTTTGACCGGCCGCTCGAGCTCGTTCTCCTTGGGTGCTCTGAAGCAGTGGGTCGGATCCCTCAACAAGAGGACCCTTATCTTCGCCGGTGCTGGCATTGCCGCGCTAGCGGTCGTGGTGGCCCTCGGCATAGGAATTGGCACATCCATTCGCTCGTCACAACCGTCGGCAGCGTCACAGGCGCAGGAGGGTGACAGCGGCACGGTCGACCAAGGCGACTCAGCAGCCGAGGCAACTCCGAGTCCGACCCCCGAGAAGACTTCGGCTCCGGTGGTGATAATTCCGCACTACTCGCCAGATCCAGGTTCGTTCGTGCCCGCCGACCCCGCCCGATTCGTCCTCTCTGGATTCGATGGCGCCAATTTCATCTCGCCCTCCGCGAATCTGGGGTGCACGATTTCTTCCGATCCCCATGGCCTGTGGGGGTGCGTGGCCCTCGAACACCATTGGGCTTTCGAGAGCGACACCTCCGATGACTACTGCTACAACAGCGTCGGACCGTGCGGCGATGGAATCGTCGCGATGGGAGCCGAGCCCACGCACCCGCGGATGAGTCAGGTGTCCCCGTTCCCGGCCGATACAGTCCTCTCAAACGGGGGAGCGGGAATTGCTGTGCTTCAGTATGGGGAATCATTGACCCTCGGTTCAGTGACCTGCTACTCGGAGTCGCTCGGGGTTAGTTGCCAGAGCGCAGTGAGCGGTCACGGGTTCACCATCGCTCGCGATCGCAATGACGTGTACTAGCAAGCTGAGGGAATACCTCATTCCGATAGGGTGGGGTCAACGCGGTGGCGCGATCGCATCCACTCAGAGGAGATTCACGTGAGTCAGGAGACCTGCGAGAGTTGTGCCCTGCCGCTCAAGCCGGATGACAAGTTCTGCGGCAGTTGTGGGACGCCAGTGAGCGCCGCGGCTGACGCAGTTGCCACACCGGCGGTGGATCTTCCTACGCCGTCTGCGCTAGCGGGCAGTTCACGCTCGTCGTCGTTGGGCTCTCTCAAGCAGTGGGCCGGATCGCTCAACAAACGGACCCTCCTCTTCGTCGGCGCTGGCGTGGTTGCGCTAGCCGTCGTGGTGGCCCTCGGCATCGGAATCGGCTCCGCGGTGCGCGGGGGGTCGAGCGGGAGCAACACGTCTGCCCAGGCGCCTGCCCAGCCCGATACTGTCGACAACGAACCATCCGATGCAACAGTCGCCAGCCCCGTTGCCGGCGAGACGGCGACCGAAGCTCCCACCGAGGCACCGGCCGCCGGGCCGTGGGTGTTCTTCCAGAGCTCGTCGGGCAATATTCGTTGCGAGATCGATCCTCGCGGTGTCATCTGCCAGCAGGGAGAGACCAAGTACCCCAAGCCCTCTCAGGCCTGCGCGGGCGGTCCGTCGGGGACGGTTATCGGCCTCGACAAGTCGGGGGTGACGTGGCCGTGCTTGTCGACGGATGTCACCACGTCGGACATCTTGCCGTATGACGTTCCCTACACCGCCTACGGGTTCACCTGCTCGATCAACTATGACCGCGGCATCACCTGCACCAATGGGCAAGGGGATGGGTTCACGATGGAGTACACCGCAGGAGTAAGAACTTTCTAGATCGCGGCGTCCACGATCTTCTTGGCTTCCGCCTGCACGAGCCGCAAATGCTCTGGCCCTCTGAATGACTCGGCGTAGATCTTGTACACGTCCTCGGTGCCGCTCGGGCGTGCCGCAAACCATGCGAACTCCGTGACGACCTTGACGCCACCGACCGCCGCGCCATTGCCGGGCGCCTCGGAGAGTCGCGCGATGATCGGATCGCCTGCCAGTTCCGTTGCCGTGATCGCGGCTCCACTGAGTTTGCCCAGGCGCGCCTTCTGTTCCTTCGTCGCTGCCGCATCGATTCGCTCGTAGGCGGGGTCGCCGAACTCGGCGACCAATTCCGCATACAACTGGGAGGGCGTCTTGCCAGTGACGGCGAGGATCTCGCTCGCGAGGAGGGCAAGCAGGATGCCGTCCTTGTCGGTGGTCCAGGCCGTGCCGTCGGTACGGAGGAAGCTCGCGCCGGCGCTCTCCTCGCCGCCGAAGCCGACGGAACCGTCGATGAGTCCGGGCACGAACCACTTGAAGCCGACCGGCACTTCCCACAACCGGCGCCCGAGCTCGGCGGCGACCCGGTCGATCATGGTGCTCGATACGAGGGTCTTTCCGATTGCGGCATCCGGGCGCCAGTTCGGCCGATGGGTATAGAGGTACCGGATCGCGACGGCGAGATAGTGGTTGGGGTTCATGAGGCCGGCGTCGGGAGTCACGATGCCGTGGCGGTCGGCGTCGGCGTCGTTGCCGGTGAGGATGTCGTAGTCATGGCGACGCGCGACCACCGAGGCCATCGCACTTGCCGACGACGGGTCCATGCGGATCTTGCCATCCCAGTCGAGCGTCATGAAACCCCAGGCCGGATCGACGAGGGGGTTCACGACGGTCAGGTCGAGCCCATAGTGCTCAGCGATGAGCTTCCAGTAGTTGACGCTCGCGCCGCCCAGCGGGTCTGCGCCGATCCGGAGGCCCGCCCGCTTGATCGCGTCGATATCGATGATGTTCGCCAGATCTTCGACGTAGTGCTTGCGGTAGTCGTATGTGGCCACCGCGCTCGGTTCGGCGCGCTTTACTCCGCGAAGCCCGTCGGCGATGAGCTCGTTCGCGCGATTCGCGATCCAGCTCGTGGCGTCACTGTCGGCTGGCCCCCCGTGGGGCGGGTTGTACTTGAAGCCCCCGTCGCGCGGCGGGTTGTGGCTCGGAGTAATGACGATGCCGTCCGCCTGAGGTTCGCCGGGGTGCTCCAGGTTGTATTTGATGATCGCGTGGCTCAACGCGGGCGTCGGAACGTAGTCGTCGAACTCATCGACGAGCGCTTCGACCCCATTGGCTTCGAGAACCTCAAGGGCCGTGGTCTCGGCCGGCCGGGATAGTCCGTGGGTGTCCTTGCCGATGAAGAGTGGTCCGGTGATGCCCTGACTCGCGCGGTACTCGACGATCGCTTGGGTAATCGCGGCGATATGTGTCTCGTTGAAAGCGCTGTCGAGGGACGAGCCACGGTGGCCGCTCGTACCAAAGACGACGCGCTGCTCGAGGATCGAGACATCCGGCACCAGCGTGTAATAGGCATCGACGAGTTGGTGAATGTCGATGAGGTCGGATGCCTCAGCCGGTAGCCCTGCGCGATGGTTCATGCCCACAGTCTGGCACCCCCATAAACTCGTCACCATGTACTCCTACCTCGGACCGGCAGGCACCTTCACCGAGGCCGCGCTCCGGCAGGTCCCGGAGGCCGCGGGCCAACCTTGGCGCTCGGTCAACAACGTGGGCGAAGCGCTCGATGATGTGGTCGCGGGGCGCAGTATCGCGGCCATGATCGCCATCGAGAACTCCGTCGAGGGCGGCGTGAGTGCGACCCAGGATGCACTCGCGAACATTCCGGGTCTCCGAATCGTCGGGGAGTATCTGGTTCCCGTGAACTTCGTGCTCGTCGCGCGTCCCGGAACGACGTTGGCCGACGTGAAGGTCATCAACGCGCATCCGGTCGCCTATGGGCAGACCCACCTGTGGCTCGACAAGCACCTGCCGTCGCACGGCCACATCCCGGCCACCTCGAACGTCTCCGCCGCATCCGCTCTGCTGGAGAGCGAGTTGGCGGATGCTGCAGTAGCACCGCCGGGCATCACAGACCACCACGATCTCATCGTTCTCGCGGAATCCATCGGCGACAATCCCAACGCGATAACCCGTTTCGTTCTGGTTTCGCGGGTCGCGCCGCTACCGCAGCCGACCGGCAGCGACAAGACGTCAATCATCGTCGAACTCCCGGATGACACGGCGGGACGACTCCTCGAAATGCTCGAGCAGTTCGCCACTCGTGGCGTCAACATGAGCCTCCTCGAGTCACGCCCCATCGGTGACGCCCTCGGACGGTATCGCTTCGTGATCGATCTCGACGGCCACATCCTGGACGAGCGAGTCTCCGACGCGCTCTTGGGCCTCAAGCGGTTCAGCCCCAAAGTGATCTTCTTGGGGAGCTACCCGCGTGCGGACAAGCTGCCGATCACCGTGATTCCACGCTACGACAACGATGCATTCGTCGACGCGCGCGATTGGTTGCGTGGGCTGATCGATCCCCAGTGAGTTGCGTGGACGTCTCACCGGCGGCGGGGTTTCGGCAGGCGCGATTCGCTAGCCCGAAGGCACTTTCACGGTGAGGGCGCCCGGGTCTACCCAGGTGTGCACGGAACGTGCCGCGCCGAACTGGTCGCCGTCGAGCTGGAAGTCCTCGGGCTTGCCCTCGACGGTCATGCGCAGGTCAGCGCCAACGAGGTAGGTCACATCTCGAACGTCTGTTGACAGGTCGATGATCTTTCGCCCGATCGCTGACTTGCGGAGCACCCCGTTTTCCCAGGCGACCTTGCGCCAGACCATCGCCCAACCGAACGGGCCGCGTGGACGCAGGGCCGCGATGTCGAACTTGCCGTCGTCGGGCTTCGCTTCAGGCATCAACAGGAGACCGCCAGGGAGCATGCCGCAGTTGCCGACGATGATGGTGTGCGCGTTCATCGTGCGCTCGGGGCCCTCGTCGAGCGAGTAGCTGATCCGAACGGGCTTGAGTTCGGGCAGCGAACGCGTGATGCCGTCCACATAGGCGAGCCACCCGACCGCCTTCTTGAGCTTGGTGTTCGTGTTCTTGATCATCTTGGCGTCGAGGCCGAGGCCCGCCATCACGAGAAAGGCGTGCTCTTCGCTTGCTCCATCGGCACGGATGATCTCCACCATGCCCAGATCGATGGTCCGGTCATCCCCGGTGAACGCAATCTTGACCGCGTGCTCGATGTTGGTGAGGGGGAGCTCGAGGTTGCGGGCGAGAAGGTTGCCCGTACCCGAAGGCAGGAGTGCGAGGGAGACCCCGCTGCCGCGAAGGGCTTCGGCGACCGCGCGGACAGTTCCGTCGCCGCCTGCCGCGATGACAACGCTGGCGCCGCGTCGAATCGCGCTCGCCGTGACGCCTTGCCCGCCATCAGAGACGGAGGTCTCAAACCACAGCGGGGATGCCCACCCCGCTGCCTTCGACGCCGACTGGATCGATTTCTTCAGCTTGTCGATATCGACCTTGATTGGGTTGTACACAAGGGCGGCACGCTGCTTCTTGTCCGCGGAGGGAGTTGCCACGCTGCCAACGCTACGCCATGTGCTGGGTAGGCTAAAGCGGTGATTGATCCCCAACTCCTCCGCGACAGCCCGGACACCCTTCGACGGTCGCAAGAGGCTCGCGGGGCCTCGGTGCAGCTCGTCGATCAGGCGGTTGCGGCCGACGCCGACCGTCGTACGAGCATCCAGCAGTTTGAGAAGCTCCGCGCCGAGCAGAATGCTTTCGGGCGAACCGTCGCTTCAGCGCCGTCCGACCAGAAGAGGGCTCTCGTGCTGCAGGCGCAGGCTCTCGCCGAGCAAGTCAAGAACGCCGGCCAGAAAGCTGCCGATGCCGAGGCCGAGTTCACTCGCATCGTGGGTTCGATCGGCAATGTGACGATTGAGGGCGTTCCCGCCGGGGGAGAAGACAACTTCGTTACCCTTCGCGAGGTCGGGGCACAGGCCACCTTCGACTTCGAGCCGCGCGACCACGCCGAACTCGGAGAGCTCCTCGGCGCGATCGATATCGCGCGCGGAGTAAAGGTTTCGGGTAGCCGGTTCTACTTCTTGAAAGGGGTAGGCGCTCGCCTTGAACTTGCGCTCATGAACATGGCGCTCGACAAGGCGCTCGCCGAAGGCTTTACCCCCCTCATCACGCCCACCCTCGTGCGACCGGAGATTATGGCGGGCACCGGATTCCTCGGAGAACACTCCGACGAGATCTACTACCTCCCCGCAGACGACCTCTACCTCACGGGTACGTCGGAGGTTGCGCTCGCCGGGTTCCACTCTGACGAGATCCTCGACCTCTCGAACGGCCCGCTGCGCTACGCGGGCTGGTCCACGTGCTATCGCCGCGAGGCCGGTTCTGCGGGCAAGGACAATCGGGGCATCCTTCGTGTGCACCAGTTCAACAAGCTCGAGATGTTCACCTACGTTCTTCCTGAGGACGCCGAGGCCGAACACGATCGCCTCGTTTCGTGGCAGGAGTCGATGCTCGCGGCCTGTGAGCTCAGCTATCGCGTCATCGACGTCGCTGCGGGCGACCTCGGCTCGTCCGCGGCTCGCAAGTTCGACATCGAGGCGTGGGTACCGACCCAAGGCACGTACCGCGAGCTCACGAGCACCAGCAACTGCACGACGTACCAGGCTCGGCGCCTCGACATTCGATATCGCACCGAGTCGGGCAAGACAACTCCCGTCGCAACCCTCAACGGCACCCTGGCCACCACTCGATGGCTCGTTGCGATTCTCGAAACGCATCAGCAGGCAGACGGCTCGGTGGTGGTTCCGGCAGCACTGCGTCCGTACCTCGGAGGCCTAGAGATCTTCGAGCCACAAGCATGAGTGATCGCTGGCTGATCGCGCTGGATATCGATGGCACCGTCTTGCGTGAAGACGGGGTCATCAATGACCCGGTTATCGCCGCGGTGGGCAAGGTGCGTGATGCCGGTCACGAGGTCATGCTGGCAACAGGCCGTTCAGTGGCGATGACTCTGCCCATCCTCGACCGGCTTGGGCTGTGCCCCGAATACGTCGTGTGTTCGAACGGCGCAATCACGCTCATCCGGGATTCAGACGCACCCACCGGCTATAGCCGCTTTCATGTCGAGACCTTCAACCCGAGCGAGGTGCTGACCACCATTCGTGGGAACCTCGAGGGCGCCAACTATGCGGTCGAGGATGAAGACGGGCTTTATCGGTTTACGGGTTCGTTCCCCGACGGAACGCTCGGGGCGATCAGTGAGAAGGTGCCGTTTGAGGAGCTACTCACGGCACACGCCACCCGCGTGGTCGTCATCTCTCCTGGCCATCAGATCGAGGACTTCCTGTCGGTTGTCGAACGCATGGGACTCCACAAGGTGAGCTACAACGTGGGCTGGACCGCCTGGCTCGACATCGCTCCCGATGGCGTCAACAAGTCGACCGCGCTGGAGCGCGTGCGTGAGTTGCTCGACATCCCCCGCAGTCGCGTCATGGCGATCGGCGACGGTCGCAATGACATCGACATGCTCGAGTGGGCGTCGGCCGAAGGCCGGGGGGTCGCCATGGGCCAAGCGCCCGATGAAGTGAGCGTCGTCGCGACCGAGATGACGGGCACCGACCTCGACGACGGTGTTGCTACCGTCCTCGATGCTTTCTAGTCGGATCTTCAGGCTTCACAACCCCCGATCCGTTACACTCGGAGCTTGGTCACGCCAGGGAGGGCTGTCCGAGCGGCCGATGGAGCCAGTCTTGAAAACTGGTGGGCAGCAATGTCTCGTGGGTTCGAATCCCACGCCCTCCGCTCAGCCTGACCACTTCTTTGCCGGGCTACGAAAAGGACTGTGATGAGCGAGTTGACTCCCCGCTCCGAGCTGCGATCGCGATCGGAACTGCGGTCTCGTTCGGGTGTCCCCAAGGTTGCCGGGATCGCCCGCCACGGCCGACTACGTCGCGCCAACCCGTGGCCCACCATCCTCAAGTTCGTAGGTGGCGCGCTTGCCGTGTTGCTCGTGAGTGGGGCATCCGTGGGCGCCATCGCTGTCAACAGCCTCACCTCGAAAACCACGACGGTCGACCTTATCGGTCAGACCGAGGGCCCACCCCCGCAGATCGGCGCGATTGACGGGGGGTTCAACATCCTGATTGTCGGCAGCGATACTCGCGCTGGTCAGGACGGAATTGGCGGTGACACCGAGGAGGTCTCATCCGCTCTTAACGACGTCAACATTGTGTTGCATGTCTCACAGGACCAGACCAACGCCGTCGCGATCAGCATTCCGCGTGACATGGTGGTCGGCATTCCGGAGTGCCCGTGGAATGACGGATCGGGCGACGTGAAGGGCTACTCCACGGAGGCCATTAACACCGCGCTCTACTACGGCGGCCTGCCCTGCGTCGTGCTCACGGTCGAGGAGCTCACGGGGCTTGACATCCAGTTCGCTGGGCTCATCACCTTCCAGGGCGTCATCCAGATGGCGGATGCCGTCGGCGGCGTGCCCGTGTGCGTTACCGGCCCCATCTTCGATGACGGCATCACCATCGGTTCGGCTGGCACGTACACGCTTTCCGGTTCCGAAGCTCTCGGCTTCCTCCGAACGCGTGCCGGTGTCGGTGACGGTTCCGACCTGACTCGCATCAGCTCGCAACAGGTGTACCTCTCGTCGCTGGTGCGAACTTTGCAGAGCTCGAACACCTTGGGCGACTTCAAGAAGGTCTACAGCCTGGCCAATGCCGCACTGAGCAACATGACCCTCTCCTCGAGCCTCGCGAGCGTGCCCACGATGGTATCGATGGCCCTCGCGCTCAAGAACATTCCCATCGAGCGCGTGACCTTCGTGCAGTACCCGGGTACGACGGGCAACACCGAGGGTATCTACGCTGGCAAGGTGAAGCCCGACACTACGCGCGGCGACCAACTCATGCAGTACGTGCTCTCGGACCAGCCCTTCGCTCTTGAAGCGGCCGGCGACGGTCAGGGTTCTGAGTTGAATCCGAACGCGACAGCGTTGCCCACAGACCCGACGGCGACACCCGTTGACAACTCGACGCTCCCCGTCCTCCAGGGCGTACGGGGCCAGACGGCCGCCGACCAAACCTGTTCGATCGCGAACAACTACTAAGGCAGTTCGGGCACTCAGCAGCCGTGTGGCATGATGGGTGTCGAACACTGGAGACGTCGCATAGTTCGGCCTAGTGCACCACCCTGCTAAGGTGGAGTACCCGTAAGGGTACCGAGGGTTCAAATCCCTCCGTCTCCGCAAGAAAATAGCTGGTCAGAAGGCATATTTAGAATGCCGCGCAGCTCCCTGAGGACCGCCAGTTTCAGCGAGAAATCTGCGGCAATGTCCCCCCAGTGTCCCCCACTATGAGCGCACGTGACCTAGAACAGAGCTGACGAGGTGACTGGCTCGCTCGTCTTCGCTGTCGATCAGGCAATCGACATGCTACGCAACCGAACCTATTGGATCGGGCCTATCCCCTCCGGCGTTCGACTCAGATCGACGGGCCGGCGGGAGCGCCCGCATCGGGGCTTGCCATGTACGGGGACGAGATGTCTTTAGCGTGCTCGGCACTCATCCCATTCAGTCTCGCGATGGCGGTGATGTCCTGGGCCTCGCCGAGTACGTGGGCGTAGACCTTCAGAGTCGTGTTGGGGTTGGCGTGACCAAGCCATTGTGAGACTTGATTGACGGGGATGCCCGCTCGGAGCCAAGATGACGCTGCGTGGTGCCGGAGGTCGTGGACAGTGCGCCCGCGGGGCGCGGTTTCGGACCACTTGACGAAGCGTCGGAACAGGTTGCCGCTTAGTTGTCGTCCGCTTTCGCCAGTGAAGAGGAACTCGGTCTTCGCGCGGCCGATCACCCTTGTCAACGCGATCTCTGATGCGCGGGCCGTGAGCGGGACTACGCGCGTCTTGCCTGTCTTGGTGCCCTTCTCGGCGTACCCATCGGATTGGGCACGCGACACGCGGACTGCGGGGAGCGGCCCATGCTGAAAGTCGCGCACCCGCAAGGCGCGGAGTTCTGACCAACGCAGTCCCGTGAGGCTAAGGAACTCGGTGACGGCGGCAACGTGAGGTCGGATCTCATACTGGAGGCGGAGCGTTCGGGCAAGCTCGTCATCGGTGAAAGTTTCGACGCCTACAGAGGTCTGCCGCGCGCCGGGTGGCATCCGAACCTCGCGCACGGGGTTTCTCGAGATCATTTTCTCGCGTACGGCGTAAGCAAAGACCGAGGAGAGAGTGGTGCGCGATCGCTGGACCGTCGAGCGGGCTCTGATTGCGAGTTGGCCGGTGAGGTAGGCGAGGACCTCGGACTCCCCGATCGAGGACAATGGTCGGGCGGTGAACCACGTTGGGATTCCGGCGAGATTGTCGCGGTCAGTGCGCCAACTATGCGGACTGACCTGATCTCGGCGCGATTCGATGAACTGGGCAGCAACCTGAGAGAAGGGCGCGGAACTGCGAGAGGGTGGAATGAACTCGCCAAACGCGAGAGCCCGGCGTTGCTCCCGCTCCCACGCTTCGGCATCGGCCTTGCGACCAAATGTTTTCGTTGCGACAAGCTGCCTACCGGACTTCACACGAGCGACGTACCGGACGGCGCCAGCGCTGGTCGTTCGGCGTTCGACGCTCATGTCTCGAGTCCGGCGAGTCGGTGAATGTCGGCTCGGCGGTAGACGCGGCGGTGCTCGGTGAGGGGGATCGGCTCGACCGGAGCCCGGCCGGCGATCGCGAGCGCACGCAGTGTTGTGCGATGTAGACCGAGGCGGGCGGCGGCTTCGGTCTCGGAATAGAAGAGACTTCCGTTGTTGCCCTGAATCGGCGGGTAGCTGGAAGGACTATTGGGTTCGGTTGTGTGCATCCGGCTGGCGACCGACGGCGTACGTGATGCCGTCGAGTAAGCCTGCGCGGCGTGCCTTAGTGATCCAGTGTGTTGCTGTGCGTTCGGGGATGCTGAACTCGGTGGCGACGGCCCGCATCGGGGGTTGGGCGGCGAGGGCTGCGACTCCGTAGACGAGTTGGAGCAGTTCGAGGCAATGGGTGAAGTACGACGTAGACCACGAAATGGTCAGCCGAATGTACCTGCAACTTGGGCAGGCAATCGGCGAGGTTTGAGCCTCGTTGGCTCGCCAAAGAAAAAGTTTCCGAAACCGACGAAAACAGTGGACGGTTCATACGTGATGGCTCACCTCGACTCTCATACTCCAAAATGGAGATCCAAGTCGGGTGTTGACCTCAGGCGCTCAAATTGCCGCGCTCACCCCCCAACCTAGGGGTACGCGTTCGGTTGCACAATGCCGTACATCAAGGCACTCGATCGGTCGCAAGGTGCGTGACGTCGGCCGAGCCCAAGAGACTTCGTCACTTCGCTCCTCCGTGTGTCTCACAACTGACCATATGTACTGCCGTACTGGCAGGAGGTTGCGCGACGTAGTTATGGGACTCGCGCAGCTGTCGGTCCCCGCGAACTAGGGCGGATTGCGCGCAGGGCCAGGTCACCGCAGTGAGGCATCTTGTATCCCCAAGGATACGAGGCGATCGTAGGACCGATCTGGTGTCGCGTTAGAGGCACCGGAGCGCGAATCCTCAACGGGCGGGTCAACGGCGACACCCTTGGCCTAGTCAGCCGTTAGATCCCGGCGCGTTGGCAAGGGTGTCCGGTCACCGTCCCGCTTTCGGGCGGAGCCGACTGTTGCCCAATCAGAGGTTCCCGGGTGTCATCTGGCTGTAAAACAAACCCCGTCCTTGAACTGACCCCGCGCGTAACTTACTGAGCACCCCATCCACCGGGAGGGCCGATGAGTAGCAGTGTGGACATGATGACGGTGATGCCGACGAGGAAGAGGGCGATGAGAATTGCTGGGTGGTTTATGAGCCAGCGTAGGAGTCGTCGGATCCATCCGTTATCACGCGGGTCGTCACTTTCCTCACGATGCCAATCGCCATCGAGCTTGCCTATACGCACCAGCCAAACATCGAACGGAATGGTCGCGTAGGGCACGATTGCAGTGACCACGGCGAACACGATCTGAGGGATGGTCCAACGTTGGTTGACGCCAATGAGCACGGCAGTCAGCGAGTAGGTGATGAACACAAAGCCGTGGATGGATCCGCCGACCAGCACGGGCAATGTTCCGAGGCCGGCCACGTATTTCAGTAGCATCCCCACGATCAGGAGCGTCCAGGTGATCGATTCGGCGATGGCGACGGCCCGGTAGAAGCTGCGCGGTGTAAGCCGTTCAGAGGTTTGGGTGCGTGCCGAGGGGGCTGATGGCTCGGTTAGGTTCATGCTTTCATCGTTCCAAGTTCCGGTGTCGTGTGCATCGACCAAAGGTTTGACTCCTTGCGTCGCTTCGCCTCCCGAGTTCATCTTTTGGTCTACGCGGTGCTCACGGTGATGGCATTGTTGGGCATGTTCGGTCGAGCGTAGGAGCCTTTTAGGGGTGGTGCGCCACCGGCTTCCTCCGAATTGGTCCAGACGCAGGCGCTGTTTGATCAGTTTCCTGGTGCCTTTCAGCGGTCAGTGACTGCTGCCAGAGTGTGTGGGGCGCAACCGAATCTCGCCCTCGCATGGACGTAGTCACATCAATGGCGGTGTGGTTCTGCTGGTCGTCCGGCTCACGGAGGGCTTCATGCCGGCACTGGTGCGCTCGTTTCTAGGCGTGAGGGTGTGAGATCGAGCGCTAGTCGCGCTGACGTATTCGGAATACGTCGAAGAGGACTCGGAGTGTCAGGAGGCCGGAGAGGACGACCAGGAGGTATCCGAATATTTGGAAGAGGGTGAGGGTGGGCGTGACTTGGGGCCCGCCGTCGCTGATGAGGAGCATGGAGGCCATGATGCCGAAGGCTGCGGCAAGTACGGTGACGGCGATGGTGTTGACCAGGCCTTGCACGAGGGTGCGGTCCCGTTTGTCGGCAAATAGTCGGATGTTGACGCTGAGGCGCCCGTCGGCGAGGGAGCCCGTGAGACGGTCGAGTCTTTGGGGAAGCCTTCGGACGAGAGGAAGGATGGATGTCATCTCGTCGGCCATGGAGGTGAAGACTGCTTTGGGTGCAAGGCCGTGGGTGATGCGTTCGGAGGCGTAGTCGCTTGCTTGGGTGAGCATGTCGAAGTCTGGGCTGAGGTGGCGCAGGGTTCCCTCCAGGGTCGCGACAGCGCGGAATGCGCTGGCCAGCTCGGAGGGCACAGCGATGTGGTTCTCGGTGAGCATGCGGACCATTTCGGTAAACACGGTGACGTCGATAGAGGCCCCGGGGCCAAGTTTGGTGGCGACGAACACCCCGATCTGGCGCCGTAGTGCGGTTTCATCGATCTCGTCGGGCAGTTCGACGAAGCCGAGCAGAGCGTCTGTGAAGGCGCCGGAGTCCCCGCGATAGAACGCCAGAAGTACTTCACCGATCTGGTTGCGTAATTGGGAATCGAGACGCCCGACCGAACCGAAGTCGAGGAGCACTATCTCGCCGTCGGTGCGAAGGATGATGTTTCCGGGGTGGAGGTCGGCGTGGAAAACACCGTCATCGATGATCTGGGTGAGTGTTGACCGCAGCAGGCAGTTGGCTTGTTCTGCTCGTTCGGCTGGTGAGTGGGTTTGCAGAGCCTTCGGATCGCTGAGTGTGTCTCCCTCGATCAGCTCGAGGACGATCACTTTGCTGGTGCAAAGGTGGTTGTAATGCTCGGGGATCCCTACTCGGTCTTCGCGGGGGTGTTTCGCTTGGGTGGTCGCCATCGCGGCCATGTTGGATGCCTCTACGCGGTAGTCCAGTTCGTCGCGAAGGCTTGAGGCGAAGTTGGCGGCGAGGTTTCGCACTCCTAGGTCCTTGCCCCAACTGGTGGTGCGTTCCAGTTGGGTTGCGAGGCGCAGGGTGATATCAAGGTCGCGTTCGACTCGAGGAATGATCCCGGGTCGCTGTACTTTGACGGCTACGGTCTGCCCAGTGGTGAGGGTGGCTCGGTGCACTTGACCGATCGAGGCTGCGGCGAGGGGAATCTCATCAAAGGTGGTGAAGAAGCTTTTCAGGGTCCCGCCCAGTTCCGCTTCGACTTGGGTTCGGATCTCGCTCCAGTTCGCGGGTGGTACGCGTTGCTGCAGATGGGCAAGTTCCGCTAGGAACTCCGACGGGATGAGGTCTGAGCGTGTGGAGAGGACCTGCCCGAGTTTTACGAAAGCCCCACCGGCGGCTTCTAACGCTCCTCGGAGAGCTCGTGCCTGTTTGGTGCGTTCCGCGCTACCGGCGATGGTGGGTTCGGTGTTGAGCCGGAACGGCACCAACCCGTTCCGTAGCGCGATTCGGCTGATTTCGGCGTATCGGCGTGTCCGCTCTGTGCTCGCTTTCAGCGTCGGTAGCCACTGGTCGGGGCGGGGAATGGAGCCGGCGGGTACAACCAGTTCGGCGATGACCAGGAAGGCGATTGCGACGAAAAAGACGATGCCGACCTGCACTGGTAGAAGTGCTGGGGTGTATTCCTGCACGTTCCACACGAATTGCGACTCGAAGCCCACTTCCGCGCCGAGACCTAAGACACCCGCCAGTGCGAGACGGACAAATCCGATCCGGACCGCCAGGATGCGCCGGGCGAAATTGGAGAGCACGAACATGAACACGATCGTTAAGACCGCCAGCAGAACGATGTCCCACAAAATATTATTCATCGATATCCCCACTGGTGGTCGCGGGGTGAAGGCTCCCCTTGCGCTCACGCTACTGCGGGTAGGCGGGTGTTAGCAGCCGTGGGTGTCGGATTCGGATGAGATCAACCTTTCGATTGATCGCAGGTTCACACTATTGCGCGATTCGGGTGAGCCGCCTCGTTGATGGACTGCGGGTATGCCTTCAACTTCTCCGTCTTCTTTGTTATCCCGGCTCACGTCACGCCGGGGTGCGTGGGTGTCCATCGCACTTGCCGTTCTGGCTTTCGTTGCCCTGTTCGGTCTGTTCGGACGCGCTGATGCCCCTGTCGGTAACGACGCGGCACCCTCGACCTCGGAATCGTCGCAAGCGCAAGCTCTGCTGGATAAGTTCCCCGGCAGCTCCGAACAGGCGGTCCTCGCGGTCGTAACCAGGGACGGCGGGCAAACGCTCACGGAGGCGGATCAGACGGCGATCGCGGGCCTTGGGTCTGTGATCAGCGACCAGACCGGTCACGATGCGACCCCGCCGATCATCAGCGACGATGGTAGAGCTGCTGTGATCCAATCCCCGTTGACAGTCGGGGAAGACACCGCAGCTAACGCGCAAAACATCAAAGACCTGCGAGCGGCGATCAGCAGCGAATCCCTGCCTGGCTTGACAGTTCAGGTCACCGGTGGTCCTGCCTTCGGCGCCGACATCACCTCCTCCTTCGACGGCGCCAACATCACGCTGCTGCTGGTGACAATCGGAATCGTTGCGCTGCTTCTGATCATCACGTACCGCTCACCCGTTCTCTGGCTGATCCCTTTGACTGTGGTCGCTGTGGCCGATCAGATCGCCGGCAAAGTGACCTCTGCCGTCGGGACGGCGCTGGAGCTTCAGTTCGACACCGGGATCATCAGCGTTCTGGTGTTCGGCGCTGGAACCAACTACGCCCTTCTTCTGATTTCCCGCTACCGGGAACAGCTACTGGTCACCGACAACCACCGAGAAGCGATGGCCATCGCTTGGCGCAAAACAGCACCGGCTGTGCTGGCCTCTAACGTCACCGTTGTGTTGGCGCTTCTTACACTGGTCTTTGCCGTCATCCCCGGCACACGAGGGTTGGGGATCGCCTCCGCGGTCGGCCTTCTCATCGCTTTGGCTGCTGTTCTTCTGGTGTTGCCTCCCATCCTTGCCGTCTGCGGGCGTCGCGTGTTCTGGCCGTTCGTGCCGCGTCCTGGTCAGAAGAAGCAGTACGGCAAAATGTGGGGGGCTGTGGCCCAGAAAGTTGTCCGCCGGCCCGTTGTTGCCGCGGTCGCCGGGTTCGCTCTACTGGCTATCATGGCCACGGGCCTGATTGGCACCTCCATTGGTTTGACCCAGGTTGAGAAGTTCCGGGTTGCATCTGAATCAGCTACCGGGCTCACTACCCTCAGCGAGCACTTCCCTGCCGGGGAAGCGCAGCCAATGTTCATCGTCACCCGGTCAGCTCAGGCCGCGGAGGTCACGGCTGCCGCGGAAAACGTCCCCGGGGTAGTGCGGGTCAGCAGTATCGGCGAGACGACGGTAGGAGGCGACGCGTTGACCAAACTTATGGTCACCGGTGAGCCCGCGCCCGGAACGGAGGCGAGCCTCACGTTGGTGGAGAATCTTCGATCCGCCGTGCACCAAGTTGATGGTGCCAACGCGAACGTCGGTGGGGCGGTCGCAACCGACGTCGACGCTCGGGCTGGCGCGCAGAAGGACCTCCTTCTGATCGCACCGCTCATCCTCGCGGTCAGCTTCATCGTGCTGATGCTGCTGTTGCGTTCCCTGGTCGCTCCCGTGATTCTTCTGGCCGTCAACCTGGTGAGCGCGGTCGCGGCGATTGGAGCGGGAGCCTGGTTGAGTCGGGTGCTGTTCGACCAGCCATCGCTGGATCTGCAGGTACCGATCCTTGCCTTCCTTTTCCTTGTCGCACTCGGTATCGACTACACGATCTTCCTCGTGCACCGAGCGAAACACGAAGCGGTCGAACACGGAACCAAGCAAGGGATGGCCCGAGCAGTCGCCTCCACCGGCGGGGTCATCACCAGTGCGGGTATCGTCCTGGCAGCCGTCTTCTCGGCACTGGGTGTTCTGCCGCTGGTGACACTGGGTCAACTGGGCCTGATCGTCGGCCTCGGTGTGATCGTGGACACCCTCGTGGTTCGAACAATCATCGTGCCGTCCATGTTCAGCCTGTTTGGGGACCGCATCTGGTGGCCGGGGGAATCCCCCGAACGCCGTCACGACGCTGAGCACGTCCCCACCGATACGAACACGGACCTGTCAGTCGGGGCTACCCCCGCCGCGTCGAGTTGACCGGGCTACGATTATGAAGATGAGCACCACGGTCCGTGCGATGCAATACGGTCAGCACGCCATCACCGGGGTGCTCATCATCGTCGGCGCCGTCCGGGCGCTCGTCGACGGAGCCGAACCAATTTTGGTGGGTACTGTCAGCATCTGTTTCCTCGGCTGGTACGTCATCGGCTCCTACGCCTTACCGCGGATGGCAAGCCATCGACTTTCCGTAGGGTGGCTGCTGGGCCTCGCGGCCCTATGGTTGGGCCTTTCCGCCGTGTCGGCAGAATTCATTTGGCTTGCGTTTCCCCTCTGGCTACTGGCCGGCCACCTGATGAGGCTCCGACCAGCGATCCTCTTCAGCATCGCCGTCTTCGCTGTCGTAGTGCTGGCACCACTTCTGCACACAGCCGCACTGTCTTACGCGGTCGTCATCGGCCCTCTGGTCGGCGGGGTATTCGCTTTCGGGATATCACGTGGATACCTGCAGTTGCTGACGGATGCGCGCGAACGCCAGCAACTGATCGCCTCCCTGCTGCAAGCGCAGGACGATATGGCAGCCCTACAGGAAGAACTCGGCCAATCGCAACGTGAATCCGGTGCCATCGAGGAACGCACCCGCCTGTCGCGCGACATCCACGACACCATCGCGCAAGGCCTCTCCGCTGTCGTACTCATCACCCGCGCAGGTACCGGTAAAACGTTCGAGGACGCCACCACAGCGCTGACCCACATCGAAACAATCGCCCTCGACAATCTCGTCGACGTCCGACGGATCGTCAAAGCACTGTCACCCGCTGAACTTCAACAAGGAGCACTGGCAAGCGCCCTACGGCGGATGATGGACAGGCTCACCGCAGAAACAGGGATACGCACCGAGTTCCACGCAGACGACAGTGCAACCTCACTACCCTCCACAGTCGAAATCGCCCTCCTGCGGACTGCCCAATCGGCGCTGTCCAACGTCCGCCTCCACGCGCACGCCCGCCACGTCGTGATGACCCTCGACGAGTCAGAAGACACCGCCCGACTGGACATTGTCGATGACGGGCGCGGCTTCAACATCCATACCTGGACGGATGCAGCAGAACCCACCGCCAGCGGGTACGGGCTGCACTCGATGCGCGCCCGGCTTCGCGAGCTCGGCGGCGGCCTCGATATTGAAAGCAGTGAGAGTGATGGCACAGCCCTGTCAGCGTACGTACCCCTCAGCTCACCACGACAACGAGAAGGAGAACCCCGATGACTGTCACAGTGTTGCTGGTTGACGATCACCCGGTAGTTCGATCAGGAGTTCGCGCGGTTCTCTCCACCGAACCCGGGATATCCGTTATCGGTGAGGCAGCCTCCGGCGAAGAAGCGCTGCCACTAGCTCGCGCACTGCGACCAGACGTCGTGCTCTGCGACCTGCGTCTTGGTGCAGGCCTCGACGGGGTCGCCACCACAGCAGCCCTCCGCAAATTGGACCCGGCACCCGCGGTCATTATCCTCACCACCTATGACCACGATCACGACATCCTCCGTGCCGTCGAGGCGGGAGCTGCCGGCTACCTCCTGAAAGATGTCGCCCCGGCAACAATTGCCGCCTCCCTTCACGATGCCGCAGCCGGGCGACTGGTTCTGGCTCCCGAAATGGCGCAACGCGTTCTGTCCACCATGGGATCCCCACGACCGAACCTCAGCGACCGCGAAACGGAAGTACTGCGCTTAGTGTCAGCCGGTCAATCCAATAGCGAGATCGCGCGCACCCTCTTTCTCACCGGCGCCACCGTCAAATCACATCTGGTACACGTCTATACCAAGCTCGGAGTGGATAGCCGCACGCAAGCGATCGTCAAGGGACGCTCACTCGGCATCATCGACTGAAGCGCAGCAGGTCTTTGGGCGCTTTCGTAGACGGCTGAGCGCGCACAGTCGCGATCACGGCTCGTGTGTTGGGGTGCTCCTCAACCGCAACATGAAAGCAAAAGCCAGACCCAAGCCCAGAGCGCCTACTGCGCTGAACAGGGCGATGCGGGTCGCGTCGGCTACCCCGTTGGAGAGGGCATCGACGACGGCCGGCGCTGACGCGCCGAGGACACCGCCGGACCCATCAGCGCGTAACGCGGGGATGGAACCGCCGGCAGAATTGGTCGTCGATTCAGCCAGCTGCTGAGCCTGCACCGTGGGCAGGTCAGGGACACTGTTCAACTGTGCGGGAACCGCCTGGGCGAGCCCCGCCGCCAGCACCGCGCCGATCAGTGCGGTTCCCAAGGCCGTTCCGACCTGCCGCACGGTGCTTTGTGTGGCGGAGCCCTGCCCGGATTGTTCGGTGGGCACATCCACGAGAACCGTCCCGGTCAGTTGCGCCGATGCGAGGCCCAAACCGAGCCCGTAGATGACCAGAAGTCCTGCCAGGAGAATTGGTGGCATTGCGGGGCCGAGGAACAGCGCAGTTGCTATCACGCCGACGATTTCAAGCGACAGACCAAGTACAACCACATTCACCGGGCCCATCCGTGCGGACAGCCTGCGCGCGAGCGCCCCGGACGTGAATGCGCCGAGGCCCATCGCGGCAAGGACTAGGCCCGCGCCGAGAGTCGAAAGCCCCAGGACGTTGACGATGAACAGCGGGAGTACGAATAGCAGCCCGAATTCGCCGATGGCGACACACAGCGCGGTGAGGTTGCCCCATCGGAAGGTGGGTATTGAAAACAGGCTCACGTCGAGGATCGCGGATCGACCATTTCGTGCGCGGTGGCGTTCCCACACAATGAAGACCACCAGTGCTGCCAAACCGATCGCACCGACGATAGGAACTAGCGACACCGAGGCGGTCTCCGGCCACACCCAACCGAAGACACTGAAATCGCGGGTGGGTGTCCACCACCCCAGGTTGGGTCCCTCGATCATGGCAAATACAAGGCCGCCGAACCCGATCGCACTTAGCAGCAGCCCGTCGACGTCGACACCGGGCGCGCGGATGGTGGCCTTGGACTCCGGAACGGTCAACACAATGCCTACCAGGATGAGAATCCCGAATGGGATGTTGACAATGAAGATCCACTGCCAACTGAATGCGGAGGTCAGCCACCCGCCGAGTAGCGGGCCGAAGGCTGCCATGCCGGCGATGACGGCGCCCCAGATTCCGAACGCGACCGCTCGGTCTTTGCCGCGGAAGGTGGCGTTGACGGTCGACAGTGTGGAGGGGAGGATGAACGCCCCGCCCAGGCCTTGTACCACTCGTGCGGCGATGAGCGTTCCACCGCCTGTGGCAAATGCGGCAAGCAAGCTTCCGACCATGAAAATCACAACGCCGAGCATGAACATGCGCCGCCGCCCGAAACGATCACCCAACCGTCCTGCGGTCAGAAGAAGCGCGGCGAACACGACCGCGTAGATGCCGTTGACCCATTGGGCGTCATTCAGTGACAGCGACAACTCGCGGATGAGCACCGGCAGCGCGACCCCGACAATCGTTCCGTCTAGGACGATCATCGACAGTCCGGCTGCGACAACACCTAATCCGATCCACCGTCGTCGACCGGATGCCTCACCCGTGGCCGGATCTACAGTGTCGTATGTCGTTGCGTCCACAGAAATGCCTGCCCCTCACCATGCGATCAAAATTGATTTGCCTGTTCAGGGTAAATCGCGTCTAAGGAGAAGCGCGTCCATCAAAAGTTCGTTCTTCCGACACACCTCCCTGTCGATGACCAAAACACTTCTGTCCTAGCCCAGCAACATCTCCCACTTTCCGGTGAGATGCGTCTCAACCTTTCGTACGATGCGATCGACAGCGCTCCGGGGAAGACTTGAATCATTCGCAATTCGATTGGAAAACCTCATGAATAAGCTGTTCTACGCCGCATTCGCCTACATGGTTCTTGGGGTGGGGTCTGGCCTGTTCTACCGAGAGTTCACGAAAGCCAACGACTTCTCTGAAGACCAATTCACCCAACTCTCCGTCGTACACACCCACTTGCTCGTGCTGGGTTTCATCGTGCTCCTGGTCGTTCTCATCCTCGAGAAGACCTTCGCGCTGTCTCAGAGCAAACTGTTCCCCTGGTTCTTCTGGGTATACAACGCCGGCCTAGTCCTCACCGCCGCCATGCTGATCCTTCACGGAATGCAGCAAGTCACCGGCGCAGAAACCAGTGCCGCAATCTCGGGCATCGCAGGACTTGGCCACATCCTCCTCTCGGCGGGAATGGTTCTCCTCTTCCTCGCCCTCCGCACTCGCCTAAAGGCCGACCAGACACTCACCGCAACCGCCGACGTATCGGACGAAACTTCCGACGCTTCCAGCCAGCCCGAACCCGCCCTAACCCGGTAGTTTCCTCTCCACCAGCGGCGGTCGCCTCGGCGGACATCGACCCCGGATCTCAGCTTCATCGAGCTGAGGTCCGGGGTCTTGCCGCGTTCCCGGCGGCACTGGGTGCCGCGACAAAGGCAAGTCTCAGCCATTCTCAAAAAGACGCACTGATCCGGGCGCCGTGGCCGATCGTCACCAAGCTCATCGCACATGAGCCCGGTCCTAGAATTGGTCCGCCCAACAATCTGTACTGAACCGATCGGGTATCCCGGAAGACGAAACCATGACACGCGACCAGATGTGCTCAGCGTTTCCCTGCGCGCAGTCAACTGGCGCGGTGAGCATAGCCGCGCTTCAGTCGATGTGAGGTTCGAGTATCATCGAGCTCCGTGACGCGCGCGGTGTCCCCCCTGTGTACCCGGCTACCAGATGATGCAGTGCGGGGAGAGTTTCACGGGGCCGTGAGGCGCATGAAGTCAGCGCTGATCAGGAATCGGGGGCCCTGCTAAGGTGGAGTACCCTAACGGGTACCGAGGGTTCAAATCCCTCCGTCTCCGCTCTTAAAATTCCCCAGTCAGACACCGATATTGCTTCGGAGATTCAGGCTGCGGCTCGCGCTCGCTTCCGCAGTGCATGCTGTGTAGAGCGAGATCGAGCGACGCCACCGGGATTGTTCGGATGTTCTTCGCCACCGGTACGGGGGTGGCTCGGCGCGCTGGTATAGTTTTCAGGTTGGCTTCGGCCAATGGAATGCGCCCGTAGCTCAGCGGATAGAGCAATTGACTACGGATCAATAGGCCGGGGGTTCAAATCCCTCCGGGCGCACAG
>JAHBSZ010000008.1 GCA_019638845.1 Salinibacterium sp.
GAAGGCGGCAAGTCGAGCATTTGCCCCGAGTCGATGGTCGAGTGTGGATGACACGCCCGCTCCGGCACGCCAAACGAGACAGTTTCCGGATGCCACACACGCTCCCCGAAGGCCTTGGACCCGACTTCATCGTCCGCACCGCGCTCAGGATGGGCGTCTCGCGCCGGCGGCTACAGTCGTCCGACCTACGGGCGCCGTTCCATGGCGTGCGTACCTCCGGGCCGACGCAGACCCACCTCGACCGGTGCCGCGCTTATCTCCCCCGAATGCGGCCGACCCAGTTCTTCAGCCATGTTTCGGCCGCCATCATCTATCGGATGCCCGTGCCCTCCCACATCGAGGAAACCGCTGACATTCACGTGTCGGTCCGCATTCCAGCCCACCCTCCACAGGCGCGCGGGGTAGTCGGTCACCGGCAATCAGTCGGCGGGCCGCTCCGCGTTCGGGACGGCTTCCGCGTCCCCGCCCCGGCCGAGGTCTGGGCGCAACTAGCGACACTGTTGTCGGTCGAGGAGCTCGTCGTCGTCGGAGACTTCTTGGTTCGCCGCAAGCGACCGTTCGCCACTGTCGAGCAACTCGCGGCAGTCGCCAAGTATCGTGTGCCGGGCAGCCGCGCGCTCAGACGCGCGCTCGCCCGGGTGCGTAGGGGCACCGACTCGCCTATGGAGACTCGGGTGCGATTGGCGTTGGTGGACGCGGGTCTGCCCGAGCCGACAATCGGGTTCGTGATCCGAGACGCTAAAGGCGACTTCATCGGCACGCCGGATCTCGCCTATCCCGCCCACAAGATTGCGATCGAGTACGAGGGTGCCATCCACTTCTCAGATGCGCGCGTTTATGCGGATGACATTGTGCGTCGGGAGTTGATGGAGGAGGCCGGATGGTTCGTGATCCGGGTCATCTCGCGCGACCTTGGGGTCGGCCGCGGTGCACTCGTCGCACGAGTACGGCATGCGCTGACGTCGCGCGCCCGATAGTGCCGTTCGTTCGGGGGAAAGGTGCACCCGGCGCATTCAGAAGGGCCATATGACCCGAATGGATGCACGGGTCGGCCTCGCACGTCCGGCCAGCCGCCCGGGTGCCCTCCCGGCGCATAAGCTTGGGGCGAGATGAGTGAAGACACCGCGACCACACCAGATAGCGCACCCGAGCCTTCCGCCGAGGAGATCTTCGAGCAGAAGGCGGTGCGGCTGGGCAAGCGCGAGCGTCTTATCGAGTCCGGCCGCGAAGCGTATCCCGTCTCCGTGCCCGTCACGACGACAATCCCTGCGCTGCGAGTGCGCTTCGATGAACTTCAAGCGGACGACACGACGGGCGAGATTGTCGGAATCGCCGGACGAGTCGTGTTCCAACGCAACACCGGCAAGCTGTGCTTCGCGACTCTTCAGTCAGGTGACGGAAGTCGCATCCAGGCGATGGTGAGCCTGGCTGAGGTCGGTGAAGAGTCCCTCGACGAGTTCAAGGAGTTCGTCGACCTGGGCGACCACCTGTTCGTGCAGGGTGAGGTCATCTCGAGCCGCCGCGGCGAACTGAGCGTGCTCGTCAAGGAGTGGCGCATCGCGAGCAAGGCGGTCATGCCACTGCCGAACATGTACTCCGAGCTGAGCGACGAGGCGAAGGTCCGCAGCCGGTACCTCGACCTCATCGTTCGTGAGCAGGCGCGATTCACGGTCCGCGCCCGTGCGACCGTCAACGCGAGCCTTCGCGCCACGTTCGCATCGCAGCACTACCTCGAGGTCGAGACACCCATGCTGCAGACCATGCACGGTGGGGCATCCGCGCGTCCCTTCACTACGCGAAGCAACGCTTTCGACACCGAACTGTTCTTGCGCATCGCGCCCGAGCTGTTCCTCAAGCGGGCAGTCGTGGGCGGAATCGATCGTGTATTCGAGATCAACCGCAACTTCCGCAACGAAGGCGCCGACTCGACACACTCACCCGAGTTCGCGATGCTCGAGGCCTATGAGGCCTACGGCGACTACAACCGGATGGCCGACATCACCCAAGAGCTCGTGCAGAATGCCGCGCTCGCCGTCGCGGGCCAGCTGGTCGTGACGTGGGCCGACGGAACCGAGTACGACTTGGGCGGCGAGTGGGATCGGGTGTCGATGTACGAGTCGGCGGCCGCTGCATCCGGGCTCGACATCACCCCCGAGAGCGACTTCGACTACCTTGCAGAGCACGCTGCCAAGATCGGTATCGAGGTGGACCACCCCACCCACGGCAAGCTCGTGGAGGAGTTGTGGGAGCACTATGTGAAGGTCGACCTCGTGCGACCCACCTTCGTGATGGATTTCCCCGTCGACACGAGCCCGCTCGTGCGTGACCACCGCAGCATCAAGGGTGTTGTGGAGAAGTGGGATTTGTACATCCGCGGCTTTGAGCTGGCAACCGGGTATTCCGAGCTCATCGACCCGGTCATTCAGCGCGAGCGCTTCGTCGAGCAGGCAAAGCTCGCCAGCAAGGGCGATGTGGAGGCCATGCGCCTTGACGAGGACTTCTTGCGTGCACTCGAGCATGGGATGCCCCCCACTGGCGGTATCGGACTCGGCATCGACCGTCTGCTCATGGCGATTACGGGGCTTGGCATTCGCGAAACGATCCTCTTCCCCCTCGTGAAGTAAGGAAATGTAACCCTCTCGGGGGACATTTTCTCACTTTGAGCTTGCTACTAGAAGATTTCTCGATATATTGGCTGAGCAACCCTCACCCGAATGGGGGGTGTCGCCCTACCTAGGCGCCAAAAAAATCGAAGAGGTTTCCCTTGCCCTCGTTCACCCGCACCCGTCGTCGCCTCCCGGCGGCCGCAGCAGCACTTGCTATCGTCGCCTCACTCGCCTTCGCGGCACCTGCCCAGGCTGACGAGATTGATCCGAGTACCGTCACCGAAGAGGTGGTTACCCCGGTCGACCCGACGGTCGTCGTCCCGAAGGACGACGCGCCTGCCGACGACACGACCGCGGACGACGAGACGCCTGCCGACGACCAAACCAAGGACGAGACGCCCACGGACGACCCGACCAAGGACGAGACGCCTGCCGACGACACGTCCGACACCGAGAAGTCCGACACGCAGGAGGAGCCAGACGCTTCCCAGGGATCACTACGTCTCGCCAGCTTCTCTGCGCCGGCTGCCCTCACTGCGGTACCCGCAGCGGTAGCGTGCGTGCCGATTGCGGGTTGGACACCTGAGGATCTCGCGCCCGTTGAGACGGTGAATGGCCTCGTCTTCGATGGTCCGCAAGTACAGGCCGTGAACTACTTCCAGCGCGTGAGCGCGGGCAATGCGCAGGGTCTGACGGGAATGTCGTACACGGTTGCTCCCGGTGCTACGGGCTATGCCGCCCGGATGGTCGTCGAGGTAGACCCGAACGCCAATCTTGGTAGCGGGACGATTCACTACGCGACGTTGTCGTTGATTGATCAGGCAGCGTCGGGCACCATCGACGCGCAGAACGGCTTGTGGTACACGACCAAGATCGGGTACTCCTCGCCTGGCGGTATGGGCAATCCGCTGTCGTGGGATGCGTTGATCGCGTTGATGCCGAACAACACATTGCTGTCGGCGCCGAGCCTGGCGCTTCAATCCGCATCCACGCCTACCTCGCACAGCATCGTGACGTCGATCACCAGCTCGTGTGGCAGCACCGACTTCACCACACCTGCACCTGTGGTGGAGACATGTGCTCCGGCCAACGTCGTTCCGGTCACGATTTCGAGCCCGTCGCAGTTGTTCTACGACATCCGCCTTGGTGGATCGAGTTCGGTAACGGCGAAGGGACTGGAGCTCGCTTGGAGCGCGGCCGCCGGGGGTCTCTCCCAGTCGAAGTCCGCGTGGTATTACGCGACCGACTTCCCGCTATACAAGCTGGGGAGCCCGACAATTGACTACGAGAGCCTGACCGGCGCGAGCGTCGGCGAGAACTACGCAATCAGTGTCGACGGCGTCCTGAAGGGTTACATCGTCAAGGAGCCCGGTATTGCGAACTACTGGACAAACTTCTCGATCCCCGGGATGAGTGCTGACCCGTCGGCGAGCTACCGCAAGGCGATCGGCACCATCCAGGACTTCGTGAACGCGTACTGGCTCGATGACATGACGCACGATGTTCGCGTCGTCGCGATCGGCGGCTCGGGTGGATCCGGCTCCGAGGGCACGGGCATCCTCCATGGACAGAAGGCCGGATGCTACTCGCTCACCTACGGCATCCCCCCGGTGGTTACGCCTCCAGCTACGACGCCGGGTGGCACGACCGCAGCAGCAGGTACCGCGATTGTGACCCCCACGGTCACGCCCACCCCCACCGCTACCCCGACTGCAGCGCCGTCGGCATCCCCGACACCCGAGCCGTCGGCATCCCCGAGCGATCTGCCCACGGAAGCGTTGCCGGTTGACACCACCAGCAACGGTGTCCTCTGGTGGCCTTGGGCCGTCGGTCTGGGCATTCTCGTGCTTCTCGGTGGGCTCTGGTTCCTGTTCTTCCGGAGGCGCCGCAGCAGCGAGAACTAGACTGCAGGGATGACCGACCTGAAGCTTCCCGGCGATGACGAGAAGAAGCCGGCGATCTCGCCCGCCCGAATTGCAGTCTGGGTGATCGTGGGTGGCATCGGTCTTTACCTCGTCATCACGGGGCTTGTCGGCGTCATTGTAAAGGGCTCGTAGTGGATCGCAGATCGTCCCGCCTGATCACTGGCCTCGGTTTGGGTCTGGTGCTCCTGATCGTCGCCGTGGTGTTCGTCATCACGAGTTACGCTAAGTAGATGCCACAGGAATTCTGGTCGAACGCACTGTTTTCGGTGACCCCGACCATCCTCGTGGGCCTCATCTTCTGGTTCGTTCTGCGCGCGATCATCCGATCCGATCGCACCGAGCGGAAGGTGTACGCGCAGATCGAGGCTGAAGAGCGCGCAAAACTCGGTCTCCCCGCGAAGAGCGCTACCCCCGAGGGCTGAGCCGAACCGTGGTCGGCAGTTCCGGAGCGGGCAACGGCCGCCCGGCGTAATCGACGGTGCCGAATCGGCCGTGGGGGTTCTCGTTCGCGATGACGTCCCGCTGCCAAGCCTCGCGGAACTCCACGATCTCCTCGTGGGTGCGCCCGATGAAGTTCCACCACATCACGATGGATTCGCCCAGTGGTTCGCCACCGAGCAGAAGCACACGGGCTGGGTCGGCTCCGGCACTGATCGTGAGTGTGTTGCGCCCGCGCGGAACGTAGGCCAGATGTGTCGGCGCCACGGGCACTCCCGCTACCGAGACCTCGCCCGCGTCCACCAGGACACCGTGTTCGAAGCCTTCCTCGACGTCGAAGGTCACGGTCGAGCGGGCCGGCAGGTCGACTTGGGCTCCGAGCATCCGGGTGAACATTGTTGCCGGGGATGCCGCGCCCGCAAGCTCCCCGATGAAGACCCGCACCGTCGCAGCGCCGTGGGTGAACGGCCGTGGCACGTACGACTCGAACGTGGGACTGCCATGGCGAGCGGATTCGGGGAGCGCCACCCACAGTTGAGCCCCGTGCAGCGTGGTGGTGGCGGCGGTGGAGACCTCCGAGTGGGAGATGCCGGCGCCCGCGGTCATGAGGTTGAGTTCGCCCGGTCGCACGGGCGCGTGGCTTCCGACGCTGTCGCGGTGCTCGATCTCGCCGGCGAACAACCAGCTCACTGTCTGCAGCCCAGTGTGCGGATGGGGCGGCACGACCATTCCGCCCTGTTCTGCAACCAAGTCGGGACCGTAGTGATCGATGAAGCACCACGCACCGATGAGCGAACGGGTGCGCTGGGGGAGAGTGCGCCGAACGGTCATCGCGCGCGGCCCACCCAGGGGAACCTCGCGCGGTTCGAGAATCTCGATGGAGTTTCTCGGAGCGCGGATCGTGCCTGTCGAGACCTCATCGACGAGACCGATCTCTGCCGGTTCCTTTTCGAGATTGCTCACGACAGCACCGTAGCGAGTCCGCGGGCGACCGGCCAACGACTCACACGAGTGACCGCCGAATCCCCCATGCGCAAACGGCGCAGCCTGCCCTATTCTGAGCGCATGTCAGCATCGTTGCGCGTGCTTACCGCCGCCTCTGTCGCTCTACTTCTCGCGGGATGCACACTCACGCAATCCCCAGCCGTGACCACTCCTTCCCCGGCCGCCGGGTCGAGCTCGACGCCGAAACCGACGGCGTCGGTGAGCGCGGCACCCGAGCCAGAAACCGTGGATGCCGCCGACTATCTCATCGACGGGACGCCCTTCATCGCCGATCAGGATGGATCGTGGAAGGGCCACTACGCGTTCTTCACCGACGAGACCGCCACCGTGCGGTGCGATGTGTATATCTTCAGCGGCGACAGCGGCGGCGTGAACTGCGCGGTTACTGCTGGTAATCAGGGGCTCGTCACGTATGCACTGCCGACGCCCGAGTGCGGCTCGTCGTCGTCGAACCAGTTCGACGGGTACTCCGTCGGCATCAACTTCAAGGTCTTCGACAACGGCAACAGCGGGTTTACCGGATGCGGCGTGGGGAACGCCTTCGCTACGGCTCCGGGGAACGAACTGCCCACGCCGCTCGTTCTCCACGACAATCAAACACTCGTGGTGAACTCACCCGTGTACCTCTACACCTGCACGGTCGCGGCCGGAGCGGCAACATGCACCGAGTCGTACTCGGGCGCCTCAATCGAGTTCGGCCTGGGCATCGCCCAATTCCAGGGCTGAGTCACGCAAGGGCTGTGGCAGAACCTACGCTGGTGGGGTGACTGACCCCGAGCTAAGGCTGCCCAGCTCAACTCTCAGAGCCGTACTCAGCCTGGGAGGCAAGCGTGCGGCGACTATCGAGTTGCCTCCGACGCTTAACGACCCCGAACTTGCCATTGATCTCGATGAAGAGTCTGGCGCGATATCCCTGTTCGTCGCCTACGAGACGGGGGAGTTGCACTGCGAGTTGCACGACGACGTTGCACACCACCACTTCCACCTGAACAACGGCAAAGAATCCGATCGAAGCCCCTGGTCTGGCAGCGATACCGAAACCGTCGTGCAGTGGGCAACACTCTTGATGCGAGACTTCCAAGCCATCTCCAGCGAGCTGCTGACGGATGTCACCGACGCGGCGGCGTGGCACGACGAAGGGTTCGATCTCTACGTGTGCCAGGTCGAAGGGCCCATCGCGCTCGACCTTCTCGAAGTGACTGTCGAAGGCGACGTACTGACGTTGCCCTGGCTTGGAGCCGGAAGGGTCGATCACGACCACATCGACGGCGACGGGCATCCGATCGCCCTGTTGTGGAGCGCAGATGACTCCGATCCCACTCGCCCGATCGCCGAGGCCCGGCTCGACTTGCGCAGCGAGGATATCCGCACGAAGGCGCTGCCCGGCGTGGATTGGGATGAGGTCGGCTTGCCCCGTCAGGAAGTGCTCGACTGGCTCGAGGGCATCTATTTCAACCATCACGTGAAGTCGGATGCCGAGGGTCTGCTGCTCTCCGCCGCGCTACGCAGGATGGGCGGCATCGACTAGCAGACACACTTCACGCCCACGGCGAACAGCGGACTTTTCGAGGCTTCCGCTGGTTACTCTCTCTATATCGGTACCGAATTCTGCCCGGTGCCTAAGGAGTAGAGATGTTCGAAAGATTTACCGACCGAGCGCGTCGTGTCGTCGTCCTGGCCCAGGAAGAGGCCAAGATGCTCAACCACAATTACATCGGTACCGAGCACATTCTGTTGGGTCTCATCCACGAGGGTGAGGGCGTTGCCGCCAAGGCGCTCGAATCGCTGGGCATCTCCCTCGACGCGGTGCGCGAGCAGGTACAGGACATCATCGGCCAGGGCCAGCAGCAGCCGACCGGGCACATCCCGTTCACGCCGCGCGCCAAGAAGGTTCTCGAGCTTTCGCTGCGAGAAGCCCTCCAGCTCGGCCACAACTACATCGGCACGGAGCACATCCTGCTCGGCCTCATCCGCGAGGGTGAAGGCGTTGCCGCTCAGGTGCTCGTGAAGCTCGGTGCAGACCTCAATCGCGTTCGTCAGCAGGTCATCCAACTCCTCTCCGGTTACCAGGGCAAGGAAGCTGTCGCCGTTGGCGGCAACGACGCGACGCCCGACAAGGGCTCGCAGATCCTTGACCAGTTCGGCCGCAACCTCACCCAGGCAGCGCGGGACGGCAAGCTCGACCCGGTTATCGGGCGCGAGAAGGAGATGGAGCGGGTCATGCAGATCCTCTCCCGCCGCTCCAAGAACAACCCCGTACTTATCGGTGAGCCCGGCGTCGGCAAGACCGCCGTCGTCGAAGGTCTCGCACTCGCCATCGTGCGCGGCGACGTGCCCGAGACACTCAAGGACAAGCAGCTCTATACGCTCGACCTCGGTTCGCTCATCGCCGGTAGCCGCTACCGCGGTGACTTCGAGGAGCGCCTCAAGAAGGTGACCAAGGAGATCCGCACCCGCGGTGACATCATCACCTTCATCGACGAGATCCACACCCTCGTGGGTGCTGGCGCTGCCGAAGGCGCGATCGATGCCGCTTCTATTCTCAAGCCGCTTCTCGCGCGCGGTGAGCTCCAGACGATCGGCGCGACCACCCTCGACGAGTACCGCAAGCACTTTGAGAAGGATGCCGCGCTCGAGCGCCGGTTCCAGCCCGTGCAGGTGCACGAGCCCTCTCTGCCGCACACGATCAACATCCTCAAGGGGTTGCGCGATCGGTACGAGTCGTTCCACAAGGTGTCCATCACCGACGGCGCGATCGTCGCGGCGGCAAACCTCGCCGACCGCTACGTTGCCGATCGCTTCCTCCCAGACAAGGCGATCGATCTGATTGACGAGGCGGGTGCACGTCTGCGCCTCTCGATCCTCTCCGCACCGCCGGAGCTCCGCGAATTCGACGAGAAGATCGCCGCAGTTCGTGGGCAGAAGGAGGGTGCCATCGAGGATCAAGATTTCGAGAAGGCCGCCAGCCTGCGCGACGAGGAGAAGAAGCTGCTCGGCGAGCGTTTGCGCCTCGAGAAGCAGTGGAAGTCGGGCGACGTCTCCACCACCGCACAGGTGGACGAGGGACTCATCGCTGAGGTGCTGGCTGCGGCCACGGGCATCCCGGTGTTCAAGCTCACCGAGGAGGAGTCGTCGCGACTCATCTTTATGGAGAAGGCACTGCACATGCGCGTTATCGGACAGGAGGAGGCCATCTCGGTGCTCTCCAAGACGATCCGTCGCACGCGCGCTGGCCTCAAGGACCCGAAGCGTCCCTCGGGCTCGTTCATCTTTGCTGGGCCCACGGGCGTCGGCAAGACTGAGCTCGCCAAGGCGCTCGCCGAGTTCCTGTTCGACGATGAAGACGCCCTTATCTCTCTCGACATGAGTGAGTACGGCGAGAAGCACACGGTCTCACGACTGTTCGGTGCTCCCCCCGGATTCGTCGGGTTCGAAGAGGGTGGCCAGCTCACCGAGAAGGTGCGCCGCAAGCCGTTCTCCGTTGTGCTGTTCGACGAGATCGAGAAGGCGCACCCGGACATCTTCAACTCACTCCTCCAGATTTTGGAAGAGGGTCGCCTGACTGATGGCCAGGGTCGTGTCGTCGACTTCAAGAACACCGTCATCATCATGACGACGAACCTCGGTACGAAGGACATCACGGGAACGCCGATCGGCTTCACGTCATCGAGCGATACCTCAACCGGCTATGACCGCATGCGCGGCAAGGTTGTCGAGGAGCTCAAGAAGCACTTCAAGCCGGAGTTCTTGAACCGTGTGGACGAGACCATCGTCTTCCCGCAGCTCAGCCAGGACGAGTTGCTGCAGATCGTCGACCTCTTCATCAAGCGTCTCAGTGAGCGCTTGATGGACCGCGACCTGACCGTTGAGCTCACGGCTCCCGCCAAGGAGCAGCTCATCAAGATCGGTTGGGACCCGTCGCTCGGTGCTCGTCCGTTGCGCCGCGCGGTTCAGCACGAGATCGAGGATGCCCTCAGCGAGAAGATCTTGCACGGTGAGCTCGATGCGGGCGACCACGTGCACGCCGACTTCATCGATGGCGCCTTCGTGTTCACGACCTCCCGTCAGGAAGGCCTGCCCGAAAAGGAGCCCGAAGCGGTCGAGGCGTAAATCGTCGCGCGAGGAGATCCGCTTAAGCTGTCTCTCGTGTCCATCACTGTCCGTACAGCTCGCACGAGCGATGTTCCCTTCATTCAAGAGCTCGTTGAGCCCTACGTGCAGGAGCGCATCCTGCTCGGAAAAGACCGGGTCGTCTTCTATGAAGCCGTCCAAGAGTTCCGCGTTGCCGAAACAGCTGACGGCACGGTCATCGGTTGCGGCGCGCTGCATGTGATGTGGGAGGACCTCGCGGAGGTCCGCACGCTTGCTGTCGACCGAGCTTCACGCGGCACCGGAGTGGGCCACGCCCTCCTCGAGCACATCGAAAGAGATGCGCGTGCCCTCGGTCTCTCGCGGTTGTTCTGCCTCACCTTCGAGACCGAGTTCTTCGGTCGGCACGGCTATGCGGCGATCGAGGAGAGCATCGTGGCGCCAGACGTGTTCGTTCAGCTGACGCTCTCGCCCGACGAGGGTGTGGCCGAGTTCCTCGACCTCTCGCGCGTGAAACAGAACACTCTCGGCAACACGCGCATGCTCAAGAAGCTCTGACGATGGACCGGTCCCGACTCTCGATTGGGCTTCCGGGAGCGACGCCTCACGGCATTCTCGAGGCTCTCGCACCGCAGATCGAGGCGGCCGGATTCCACGCACTCTGGCTCAACGACACTCCGGGCGGTGACGCGCTGGCCGGGCTCGCCGTCGCCGCGCAGGTCACCTCGTCACTCGTGCTCGGCACGGGGGTGATTCCGCTCGATCGGCGGCCGGCCACGGGCATCCTCGCAGCACTGGACGGCCTACCGCCCGACCGGCTCATGCTCGGCATCGGAACCGGTGCCGCGAAGCGCGGGCTCACGCTCATCGAAGAGTCGGTTGCGGAGCTCAGGGACGGAACGACAGCGTCGATCATCGTCGGGGCACTCGGTCCGAAGACTCGAGCCCTCGGAGCCCGAGTCGCCGACGGTCTCCTGCTCAACTGGTTGACGCCGGAGGCTGCGGCCATCCAGCGAGCCGAGCTCGTCGAGACCGCGGACGCATCGACCCCTGCCATCCTCTACGTCCGCACCGCGCTCGCCGCCGACGCGTTGCCCGCACTGCGTGCGGAGGCCGCCCGCTACGGCGGCTACCCGAGCTATGCGGCGAATTTCGAGCGGATCGGGGCCACCCCGCTCGAGACGACTATTCAGGAGCTCGGACGCGTTTCCGACTACCTCGCCGTTGTCGACGAACTCGTGCTGCGCGTGATCACGCGCGAGCCGACGCTCGCCGAGTACGAGCGGTTCCTGACAACCCTGCAGTAGTCCGCGTGCCATCCCGTTTGCCGTGCTGGGCGCGCTTACCCTGTGGTCATGTCGACGTTCCGCAATCCGGTCGGTCCGCAGTCAAGCCGTGTCTATTGGCGCCGCCGGCTCGTGGTGGGCTTGGGGCTGCTCGCGGTGGTCCTCATCGTGATTCTCATCATCGTGAAGCCGGGGTCGGGTGCGCCCGCTCCGACGCCCACTCCGACGAGCTCGGCATCCGGTGCCCCAGATCCGACGTCGACGAACGCGGCTGGCGACGTCGTGTGCGACCCTGCGAAGGTGAGTGTCGAGGCAGGCACCGATTCGACCAACTACGACGCGGGTGAGAACCCCATCCTTACTTTCACACTCAAGAGCCTCATGACGGTGCCCTGCACGCTTGCGGTGGGCACCGACTCGCAGGAGTTCAAGGTCACGAGTGGCGATGAGCTCATCTGGACGTCGAAAGATTGCCAGACCGATTCGGTGGCGGCCACGACGGTACTCATGCCAGGCGTCCCGAAGGCGGGCCCGCAACTCACCTGGGACCGCACTCGATCGTCGACGGACACCTGCAACTCGACTCGTGACCCGGTGATCGCGGGTGGCGCGAGCTATCACCTGACCGTCATCGTCGGGACGCTCATGTCAGCCAACGACCGGCAGTTCCTGCTCTATTGATGTCGGATCTCGGCGACGCGCTCGAAGCGCAGGACGCCGTGCGTGTGGCCTTCGCGCTGCGCAACGGCACGGTGACTGTTCCGCTGCTGCCGGTGGATGGTCCACCCCAGGTACGGGTGTTCCGACGGGGTGACGCCGACAAGTACATGCTCCTGTTGTTCTCGTCGCCCGAGACCTATGCCGCGATGCTCCCGGAGGAGCACGAGCATCCGGTCGCTGAGTACGACGCGGCGACTCTGAAGGACTTCCTCACGACCAACCTCGGGGTTCTCGAAGCCGTGTGGTTCGACGTCGCGGGCCCTTATGCGATGCAGGCAGCCCCAACGGACGTGCTCGACGCGCTCGAGCTCTAGTGTCCCGACGGGCGGAGTAAAGTCGGGGAGTGGCATCTGCAGCGTCCGGCGACGATCAGGGTTCGCTGACACCGCGGCAGCGCAGGGCACTGACAAGGGTTCGCAGCGACCGCACAATGATCACCACTCTCGCGGCGACCGGCCTGATCGCGGCTTTCATGCAGACGGTGGTCACCCCGATCATTCCCGAACTGCCGACCCTGCTCAGCACCACGAGTGCGGACGCGTCGTGGGTCCTGACCGCGACGTTGTTGGCCGCGGCGATCTCCACACCGATCAGTGGTCGGCTTGGCGACATGTACGGCAAGCGTCGGATCATGCTCGGGCTGCTCATGATCATGACGGTCGGCTGTGTGATCGCTGCAGTGGCCAACACCCTCATTCCGATGGTGATCGGCCGCGTGTTCCAAGGGGTCGGTCTCGGCGTGATCGCGTTGGGTATCAGTATTCTTCGGGATGTCATCCACCCGAAGAATCTTGGAGGTGCGGTCGCCCTGGTAAGTGCGACGTTGGGCGTCGGCGGTGCTCTCGGCCTGCCGCTTGCGGCGACCATTGCGCAATATCTCGACTGGCACTTCCTGTTCTGGCTTTCGACGATGTTCAGCGTCATTGCGATCATCACTGTGGCGACGATCATCCCGGTGAGCACCTTGCGTTCGGGTGGTCGATTCGATTTAGTGGGCGCCCTTGGCCTCGCGGTGGGCCTCGTGAGCATCCTGCTCGCGGTGTCGAAGGGAACCGAGTGGGGCTGGGCGAGCCCGCTCACTCTGGGGTTGCTCGGGGGTGGTCTGGCTGTTCTCGTCGCGTGGGGGTTCTTCGAATTGCGCATCAGCAACCCGCTCGTCGACTTGCGGGTGGCCACGCGACGCACAGTTCTGCTGACGAACCTCGCATCGATCTCGGTGGGGTTCAGCTTCTTCGTGTGCACCGCCTCCCTGCCGATCGTGCTGGAATCCCCGGTGGCTAGCGAGGTTGGCCTCGGCCTTCCGCTCATCCTTGCGAGCCTGTGCCTCATGCCGCTGGGGCTCGTGATGTTCTTGTTCTCGCCGATTGCGGCGAGGCTGTCCCAGGCGCGCGGTCCCCGCACGAGTCTGATTCTGGGTGGCCTGATCATCACGGTCGGATTCACGCTCGCGGTGTTCTTCCTCGACGAGGTCTGGCACGTCATCCTGGTGTCGACGATCACCGGCATCGGGGTGGGCTTCGCGTACGCGGCGATGCCGACACTCATCATGCGGGCGGTTCCACCGCGGGAGACGGCTGCAGCGAATGGTCTCAACTCGGTAATGCGCACCCTCGGCTCGACGATCTCTGCCACCGTTGCGGGGATCATCCTTTCCTCGCACGTTATCGTGACCAATGGCGTGGGCACCCCGTCCCGTGACGCGTTCGCCTACGTGTTCATGCTGGGTGCGGCGGTGGTGCTCGTGGGGGTCGTGCTTGCGTTGTTCATCCCGCGCCGCTTCCCGACCTACGACACGCAAAGCATCCCGGTGCAAAGCATCTCCTGAGAGGATGTCCCTGATGTCAGTTCTTGCGATACTCAACCGCCCGTCGAGGGATGCCCCGGCTCACGCCCCCGCTTCGCCGCCGTTCCACTTCGCCGACGCCGCCGAGCCGCAGTTGAGCGTTCTCGATCTCGGCGCGACCCGTGGCGACGGAATCTTCGAAACCGTCAGTGTCGGTTACGGAAGGCCGCAGGCACTCGAGCACCACCTTCGCCGTTTCGCAGCCTCGGCGCGCACCCTCGATTTGCCAGCACCCGACCTCGATGCGTGGCGAGCGGCGATCTTGGCCGTGGTGGCAGAGCTGGGCGATGTTGACGAGGGATATGTCAAGACGGTGATGACGCGCGGTATCGAGGGCGACGACAAGCCGACCGGTTGGGTTTACGGGTCACCGTCGCCCGACCACTCGCGCGCTCGACGGGAGGGCGTGCGCATCGTGCTGCTTGACCGCGGTTACCGGCATGACATCGAGGCCACGGCGCCGTGGCTACTGGCGGGAGCGAAGACCCTGAGCTACGCCGTAAACCGGGCGGTCGCGCGGGAGGCAGCGCGACGGGAAGCGGACGACGTCGTGTTCGTGTCGAGCGATGGGATCTTGCTCGAAGGCCCGACGTCGACCCTCGTGTTCCGGCGCGGCAACCAATTGCTGACGCCCGGCACCGGGTTGGGCATCCTTGACGGAACAACGCAAGCAAATGTCTTCCGGTATGCAGAGTCGGTGGGGATGTCCACGGGATTCGAACTCGCCGGTCCCGATGCACTGCGAGCAGCGGATGCCGCGTGGTTGGTGTCGAGCGTGCGCCTCGCGGCGCCGATCCGTGCTGTCGACGGTGTTGACATCGAAATCGATCACGAATTCACCGCAGCACTCAACGAGTATCTGAAGCGGCTCGAGGAGTAAGGCTCGCGGCGAGAACCTCCCGTAACTATTGCGTGTCGATGGGTAGAACGGGTCTTCTACAGGCGGCCTCATCCGATTAGTCTGTTTGGGTGAACGACGAAAAGTTCGGTGTGCCGGCGGGCTGGTATCCAGACCCGCTCGGGCTTCCCCAGCTGCGCTGGTGGGACGCTCAAGCCTGGACCGAACACACGTCGGAGGCGCGCGCACCCATCGTTGTGCAGCCCGCGGCGCGGGTCGCTGTCCGCGAAGAGGCGCTCCCGTCGAGGCGCGACCTGCGCGAGCGCGAGCGACGCGAGAGCGGGGAGCCGAACGTTGGCGCCTCCGAGATCCCGGGGCAGCACCGCATGAGCCAAGACCTCATTGACGCGGAGCTCGATACCGATGTCGAGCAGGGTGAGCTCAGCGCCCAACCCCTACTGGCGATGACGTTGCGCGAACTCGAACCGCCGCTCGAAGACACGGTCGATCAGGAAACTCCCGGTCCGCGTCGGGCCACCTCGCACACCAACGCCGCGCCTGCTGCATCGGCGTTGAGCCCGCTCGCCGAAGAGTTAGCCCCGCTCCGTGTGGTCAAGACCATGCAGACCTATTCGAGCGCGTCGTGGGTGATCGCTCTCATGCCAGCGATCCAGCTTGCCGTGCTTGCCCTCATCGTGCTCACGGGTCTCGGCGGCAACCTTCCGCTCGTTCTTGCCGTCGTGTTTGCGCCATACCTGCTTGTCATCGGCTTTGCCGCCTACGACAAGCTGCTGTTGCAAGTGTGGGGTCACGAGAAGCCGGCTCGCGCACGTTGGGCCTTGCTTACCGCCCCCGGATATCTCGTCGCTCGCGCAGTGAGCACGGTGAAGCAGACCGGCCGTGGATTCGCCCCGATTGCCGTTTTCGGTTCGGCCGCGACTGCGGTTCTTGCCGGAGTGCTCATTCTCCCGGGGCTCCTGATTTCGGTTTTCCCCGCCAGCTTCGCGGACGAGGTGGAGCGCTCGGTGAGCGCGGATGCCGCAGCCCTCGGTACGACCCTGACCGTCAGTTGCCCAGCCCCACCGCTACGCATCGGCGATACCGTGACGTGCATTGCGACGAAGCCGTCGGGCGCAACGGACTCGATCGTCGTCAGCCTTGAGCGCCAAAACGGGTGGATTGCGTGGAAGGTTCAAGACTGGGGCAACTGGGTCCTGACCGCGCCGTAGCAGCCCTTGAGCTCAGAAGTCGGGGATATCGACCCGGTCGGTCGTCGAGCTTGCGAATGCGAGCCGCACTGCCTCGCGGAGGTGGATCGCGTCTGAGTCGATGACCGTCGAGAAGCCGAGTCGCTTCGCTTCGGCCACCCGTTGCTTCGCGTTCGAGGCTGGGCGAATCTCACCTGCGAGGCTGATCTCGCCGATGACCGCCTGGGTCACCGGGAACGCCTTGTCTTTGTAGGCGCTGGCGATGGCGAGCGCGATGGCGAGGTCGGCTCCCGGTTCGGTGATACGGATGCCGCCTACGGTGGAGACGTACACGTCGTAGCCGCTCAGGGGTAGCCCCGCACGGCGTTCGAGTACGGCGAGCAGCATGGCCACGCGTGAGCTGTCCACCCCGTTGACCACGCGTCGCGGCTGGGGGGCCTGTGACTTCACGATGAGCGCCTGCACTTCGACTGGCAGGGCGCGACGACCTTCCACGGCGATCGTCACACAGGTGCCGCTGGTGGGTGTGCGCGCGCGAGAGAGGAAGAGGCCGCTGGGGTCGGCGACTTCGGCGATTCCGTCACCGGTCATCTCGAAGCATCCAACTTCATCGGTAGGGCCGAACCGGTTCTTGTGGGCGCGCACGAATCGTAGCGAGGTCTGCCGGTCGCCCTCGAACTGAAGCACGACATCGACGAGGTGCTCGAGCAGCCGGGGGCCCGCGATCGTGCCGTCTTTCGTGACGTGGCCGACGAGGAGCACGGGGAGGTTGCGGTCTTTGCTGATTCGGATGAGCGTCGACGCCACTTCGCGCACTTGCGACGGCCCGCCCGCGAGCCCGTCGGTGAGGCCGGATGCCACGGTCTGCACGCTGTCGACGATGACGAGTTGTGGCTGCACTTCGTCGATCTGCCCGAGTATCGTCGCGAGGTCGGTTTCCGCGGCGAGGTAGAGGGAAGGTTGGAGAGCCCCCGTCCGCTCCGCCCTGAGGCGCACCTGGCTCACGGACTCTTCAGCACTCACGTAGAGAACGCGCTGCCCGGATGCCGCGGCTCGGCTGGCGACCTCCAGCAGGAGTGTCGACTTGCCGACGCCGGGCTCTCCGCTGAGCAGGATCGCGGCACCCGGCACGATGCCGCCGCCGAGCACCCGGTCGAACTCGGCGATTCCGCTGGGCCAGTGGGCGACGGATTCCGCACCGACCTCCGTGATCGCGCGCGCGCCGCGGGCTGGCGCAACTGCGGTCACGCGTGAGGCGGGGGCTGTGGCATCCACAACCGTGTTCCACTGCTGACATTCGCCGCAGCGGCCCACCCACTTGAGATTGGTCCAGCCACACTCGGTGCAGCGGAACTGGGTGGTGGGGCGTGCCATGCGGCAAGCATAGGGTCGGGCGGTGACAACGGCGTCCCGGCACATCGTGAGCCGGGGGTGTACTAAACTCTCTCCCGGAACCGTGTCCGAGCGGCCGAAGGTGCAACTCTCGAAAAGTTGTGTGGGTGAGAGCCCACCGTGGGTTCAAATCCCACCGGTTCCGCTCTGAGAATGCCCCGGAATATCAATGATTCCGGGGCCTTTTCGTTCCTGCCCGGTTCGAAACCCTACAAAATCCCTACAAGTGTTTTCGCGCGCATCTCATCGAGCCGCGCTGAGACCTCGTCCAGGTCGTCCTCGAAGAGGTCGGTGTAGGTGTCCAAGGTCATAGCGGCGGATGCATGCCCGAGCATGCGCTGAACAGCCTTAACGTTGGCTCCCGCCGAGATCGCGAGGCTCGCTGCAGTGTGTCGAAGGTCATGAGGCGTGACTCGCAAGAACGTCGGATCCAACTGCTGCGATCGCATCACTGCTTGCACGAACCACCCGGTCACGCTGTGGGGAGTCTTGAGATGCGTGACGCCATCACCGAACAGAACGTCACCGTCGTTCCGTCCAACGCACAGCTCGGCCATGGCTTCGTCCAAGAAGGCGGGGTAGGGGACGCTGCGCTTTTCGTGCGTCTTCGGGGTGCCGACGTGGACCGTTCCCGCGACCATGACTGCATTCTCTTCCACGAGCAGTCGCCGACGCTTGCGGTCGACCGATCCGACCCGAAGGCCTGTAGCTTCGCCCCAACGCATCCCCGTGTACGCGAGGACGTAGGTAAGAACCTTGTGTTCGCGGACTTGTGCGACCAGCAATTCGACCTGCACCATGGTCAGGTACTTGTGTTTTGATTTTGGCTTGCGGGGCAGCTTCACGTCGCGAGCAGGGTTCACAGCAATGCGTCTGTCCCGGACCGCGACATCAAGAATTCCGGCTAAGACGCCGTACGCACGAAGAACCGTAGTCGCGGATCGCCCATTGCCCCAGATGGTTATCCATGACTGGACGTCTGAGTGAAGGATTTCGGAAACTCGACGGCTTCCCCAAGAGGGTTCGACGTGGACGCGCCAAGCGATCTCCACTGGCTTATGCGAAGAGGGTTTTAGATGCGACTGGTTTGCGAGCCATTCGTTGCCCAAGTCTCGAATGGTCGCCTTGCCTTGACTTGGGTCGACATACTCCCCGCGGAGCGATGTAACCACTACGCCAGCCAGAAACTCCTCGGCATCACGCTTTCGAGTAAACCCTGCCTTTTCCCGATTGCGTCGGTCCGGATCCCGGTAATGCGCGCGGTAACGCTTGCCGTCCTTCGTCTCATAGCTAGAGATACTTGCCACGTAGGCCCCCTTCAAGAAGATCGTAAACAATGACGGCGTCACGGGTTGTTCGCAATAATTGCTCACGACTGCCGTCGCCTTTGCGATGCGGTGTGACGGACATCTCACGATGCGCACGCCAGAGTCCGGAACGGTTCACGATTACTCGGCCAAGAACCTGCCGATGGCGTACACGCTCGAACCGACGGCATCACATTCCTAGCGGTTGTCGTCGGCGCCATCGGACCTAAAGTCTCCTCCTTAACTTCCCTCGTCTTGGCCTGCATGCGCTATCACGGCACCGCACGAGATTAGTTCGACCAGCCGTTCGCCGCGACGACGAGCCCTGTCGCGCCGCGAAGTGAGCATTCTCCGAGCTGCGGGGTCTGTCTTTCAGGTGTTCGCTCGTGCTCGAACCCGAACCCGAACCACAATCACTTGGGCGACAACTATCGCGCCCGCGACGCCAAAGGCGACGATGATAGTCACAATGTCCGACTGAACCTTTAGGACAAGGAACGGGACGAGAACTAGCAGGTCTAGTGCGATCGCCAGAACCGGAATCCATCGACGCGCGCGCACTTTGTCGCCGAGGCGCCGGGCTAGCCCCCATTGCACGGCGATGTCCATGCTCAGATAGAGAAGCGCGCCCATAGATGCGATCTGGGTCAGGTCGAGCGCGACGGTCACAATGATTGCGAGCCCGGCCGTGATGAGCAGAGGCTGATGGGGAATGCGGGCGGGTAGCGACGGTGTTTGACGCATGCTCTGCAGCATTCCGTACAGCCGGGAGACCGAGTAGAGACTCGCGAGCAAGCCCGAGAGAGTAGCGATTACGGCGATGGCAACGGTCAAGCCGACACCCCATGCGCCGAATAGTGGCTCGGCCGCCTTCGCGAGCGCGAAGTCTCTTGCCTCCACTGCGCCTTTGGCGCCTAGGCTCGACTCCACGGACGCGGTGATGAGCAAATAGAGAACGGTACAGATCGCAATAGAGATCATGATTGACCGTCCGATGTTCCGCTGGGGATCGCGGATATCGTCGCCCTGATTGGTGATCGTCGTAAAGCCCTTGTAGGCAAGAACGCAGAGCGTGGTTCCCGCAAGAACGCCGACGATGTCTGGCGGCTGGCCGGAAGTGTTCGCCAGCAGCCCGTCCCCGGAAAGCGATGTTCCAATGAGGCCGACGATAGCAAGTATCGCAATGCCCACGATCTTGAGGATGGCCGTCACCGTCGCCGAGCCCTCGACAACACGATTGCCGATCAGATTCACCATCGCCGCGACAGTGATCGCGAAGACGCCCAAAAGAGGAACCAGCACGACAGAGCCTTGGAGTCCGAATGGAGTAAGGAGATATGTACCGAAAGTCCGAGCGAGCAGACTCTCGGCAACGACCATCGACACGTACATAAACAAGGAGAACGAGCCGGCCACCACCCCCGGGCCGTACGCATCCTTAAGCAGCATCGCGATCCCGCCGGCCGACGGATTGACACTTGAGTAGCGGACGTACGCGTACGAGCTGACCCCCGCAACGACCGCGCCACCTAAGAATGCGACAGGGAACCAGTCTCCCGCGAACCCCGCGACCTGACCGACGAGGGCGAAAATGCCCGCACCGATCATCACCCCTGCGCCCAAGGAGACTGAACCGCCGAGGGTAAGCTTTACTTTGTCGGCCATCGATTCCACTCTACGTCGCGGGCTACGTGTGCAGGGGGTGCGCTACTGCCGGGTCGCCCGCCAGTCTTCCGAGGGGTCCGCACTATTGGACGGCGATTACTCCCATCATGCCGTTGTCCTCATGGTCGAGGATGTGGCAGTGGTAGACGGTCTTCCCACTGAAGTCCTCGAAGGCGATCCGCACCATCGAGGTGCTCCGGGCCGGAACGTTGACTACGTCCTGCCAGGTCGCCCCAACCGTATGTTGTGACCCGACACTGAGCACCTGCATGGGCCAAACGTGGAGGTGAAAAGGATGATCCATAGGGCTGGTATTGACAATCGTCCACTCCTCGATTGTGCCTGCGGCAACGTGTTGGTCGACAGTAGTGGGATCGAATACCTTCCCATCGATCGTGAAGTCCATCATGCCGCCGCCCATCCCGCCCATCCCCATCGCCATGGTGAGTGTGCGATTCACGGTGACCGCCTCCGTTCGCAGGTCGCGAGGCGGCGAAGTCTGCGGTAGTGCGAGCGCAGCGGATGTCCTCTCGCCCGTGACGACGACGGTGGCCAAGTTGACGACCGCCGAACCGACACTGCCACCCATCATCCCTGAGGTGCCGCGATCCACCGGGACTGCCTTCAGCTCCGACGTACCTTCTGCCATCGTCACGATCACGTCGGCGCGGTTCCCTGGCACTAGTCGAAGTTCAGTGACATCCATGGGTGCGGCGAAGCGGCCCGAGTCGTTGCCGAGTAGCTGCATGTGCTGCCCGTCCAGACGCAAATCGAGGTAGCGGGACGAACAAGCGTTCACGATTCGCCAGCGCTCACTCTCGCCGGGCCGTGCGGTCAGGGTGGGGCCGACTTGGCCATTGACCAGAACAGTCGTGCCCTCGCGACCGTTCATTCGGTCGAATTGCGATGCCTGCGCGATTTGGCCAGACGAGTTAAAGGTCGTGTCGGAAATTATGATGAGCCGCTCTGAACTTACGTCGATCGGAATGGGATCCTCGACGACAATCGCACCGTAAAGCCCTCCAAACACCTGATCGGCTGCCACCCCATGGTGGTGCGGGTGGTACCAATACACGCCCGGCGGGTGATTTTCGGGAATCTCGTAGCGGTATTCCGCCGACGCGCCCGGGTCGATTCGCAGGAACACGTTGTCGCTCGAGCCCTCAGGTGAGACATGCAACCCGTGGGTGTGCAGGTTGGTAGGGTCCTGGAGATTGTTTTGCATCACTATCGAAAGCACGTCGCCGGGATGCACAATCAAGGTCGGACCGGGCAGCCCATCGTTGTAGGTCAAGGCGTGGACTGCAGCACCGCCAATTGTGACGGTCGATTCGGCAGCGATCAGTGTCACCTCAAGCATCCCGTTGACGCTTCGGAGAACTTCAGGCTCAATAAATTCATCGCCCCCCACGGCGCCGCCATTTGGCAACGTCGAACCGGGCACGTTGGTTTGGCTGCCCCACAACAGTCCCGCCCCGCCCGCGGCCGTGAGAGCAACACCGAGCCCACCGAGGGTGAGCGCCGTGCGCCGAGTGATGGGTTCCACTACGGCATCAAACCCAAGGTGGCGAGTCGTTCACGGTACTCCTCGGATGTAAGTTCACCCTTCGCATACCGCTCATCCAGGATCTGCTTCGGGGACAAACTGTTTGCGCCGAGAGTGGACACGGGTAGCCGCCGACGAGAACCGGCGAACACTCGAACCAGCACGATGACGAGGATTACTACTCCTACGAGAACTAAGGTGCCGAAGGCCCACCCCCACGATCCCATTCCGTAATTGCCCCACATCATGATGCCTCCTCAGGAACCGTGCAGCCGTTTGGCGCTTCCTCCAGTATCCGCACTCTGAGAACGAAAGGATCGGGACTTAGGTCCCACGGAGCCCAATCTCCTGCCGGGCTGCTCATGGCCGACCGGTCACTGGTCGAGCATGACCTCGTCAAATGTGGTCCTTTTCTGCGTATCAAATGTCCTTCACGACTGTGAGCAGGAACGCACAGTCCTCCACGGCTGTCAGTGCATGTCGCCCGTCAGGTATGACGAGGAGGTCGCCAACCCAGCCGCTCCAGCTGTCGTCGCCTGCGCTGAGAAGTATCCGTCCGTGCAGCACGTGGATGGTGGCCTCGCCAGGGCTTTCATGCTCGGACTGGCTTTCGCCTTCGCGAAGGGCGATCACGGTTTGCCGCAATTGATGTTCGTGGCCCCCGAAGACAGTTCGGGCGCTGCGACCGCTGGGCAACGTTACGGCGTGCGCAAGTTCTTCACGTGCAAGGGCGGTCAGTGAGGTTTTCTGCATGCGGTTGGCTCCTCCTCGTTGCCGGGTGCCACTCGCTCTGGTTGGCCCCCGTTGCGATCACTCTGTGACGGTGATGATCATGGTCAACCCGCCAGCCCCGTCCATTTCGACGTTGTTGTTGGTGGTGTGGTGGTTGATGTGACAGTGGATGAGCCATTGCCCTGGTTCGAGAGCGGTCCAGATCACGTCGTATCGCTGCCCCGGACCGACGTTGACGGTGTCGGCCTTGTAGCGTTGATCGACGTCGAGTGAGTTGCCGTCGACGGCCACGACAGTGAACGGGCCGCCATGGATGTGCATCGGGTGTATGTCGACGGAGTCCGTGCCGATGAACCTGACCTTGACGGTTTCGCCGACCTTCATGTTGATGGTCTCGGTAGCTGGGTATGACTTGCCGTTGATGGTGAAGTAGTTGGCTAGTCCACCTTCCATCGGCATCGCGGGGTAGGTGAGCCCTTCACGTTCGAGCCATTGGCCGAGCTGGATCGTGTAGTCGTGGTCCGCAACCACCTCCTGGCTTGGGTCGGCCGGGGTGATGACTATCGCCCCGTACAGTCCCAGTGTCTGCTGGCGGTCGGCGTGGTCGTGGGAGTGGTAAAAGTAGGTGCCCCACTGCTTTACGGTGTATTCGTAGATATAGGTCTCCCCTGGCTTGATCGGGTCTTGGGTGATCCCGGCTGGGCCGTCCATGTCGTTGGGTACGTCGAGGCCGTGCCAGTGTACGGTCGTCGTCTCGTCGAGTTCGTTGGTGACCTCGACGCGGACTCGGTCGCCTTGGGTGAACTCGAGTCGTGGTCCGGGGATCTGGCCGTTGTACGCGTACGCGTCGACAGTCTGGCCGGGGTAAATCTCCCACCGGACCATCGACACGGTGAGCTTGAACACCTTCACACCGTTCTCAATAGTGGGCGCCAGGACCTGGTCGCCACGGTCGGATGACCCGTAGCTTGCGGTGACACTGTTGGGATCCACCGCAGCCATGTCGACCATCGCCTCGGCCGGGGTGTCACGGGTCATGATCATGCCTGGCGGCATGATCAGTCCACCGACGTCGCGAGCGCTTAGCGTCATGTTGACCGAGTTCGCCGGCGCAATCATCCCAACCGTGAGGGCGAGGGTAGCGATGCCGGCAACCGCGACCAACTGGGAACGGGTGACCCCGGACCGGGACATGGAGTGCTCGGCCTTCGGCTCCGGATGGCCTTGATGCTGCTTCGTCGAGACGGGTGCGCGCTGGGTCATTAGACCGTGCTTGAGCCCGTTGCGCACCAGCCACACATTCGCCGGATAGGCGAGAGCGAATCCGGCCGCGACCCCAACGGACATGACGCCCCAGAAGATCAGCTCCGTGGGGTCCATGGCGCGCATGTCGCGCCCCATCATGAGAAAAGTCATCACTGGCGCCATCCCGGCCATCATGAAGTTCATGCTGATGAACTCCGGCAGAAAGGACCGTCGGACGTTCTGCAGGAAGCTGCCACCCATGACGTTCTTCATGAACAGCGCCTGGAAAATCAGCAGACCGAAGGTGAAGCCGGCGAGGTATTCAATGATCAGGTCCAGCCACATCGGAAGGCCGAGCGCGGCGGTGATAACGGCGGCGGCGATGATGCCGGTGGCATCGCCGGCCACACAGTGAATGGTGGACCCGATTCCTTGCTTCCAGAGGGGTTTGATGAACTCCTCGTGCTCGCCCGGGCGTGGCTCCTTGTCGGCGAGCACATAGAGCAGCAGCCCGATCGGCCCTAGGTACAGGGTGACGAGGATGAAACCCCACTTCATCACCGCAGGTTCGGGGTTGTTGCGGAACTGATCGACGCCTACGTAGATGGTGCTGGCAAGCGCCAATACGAACCATGCCGCGAGGAAATAGTCGATCGGCTGGATGAACATCAGATCCCTCTCACAGTGCGGAATGATCCCTACCACAGCCAACTTATACCCCTAAGGGGTATGATCGTTCATGTTCCCCTCCGCGTCGCACGAAGGGCAAGACCAAGGAGCGCTCTGTCGTGAATGTGATTGTCGTGATCGGTGCCGTCACTCTGACGGTCCTGCTTGCCTGGTACTTCTTCGCACCCCGCGCTTCCAAACGCGCCGCCCTCGATGGAGATTTGCAGGTGCAGACGATCACGGTCCGCGGCGGCTACTCGCCTAGCGTTGTCGAGCTGGTGCAGGGAGTACCCACGCGCCTGATGTTCGACCGGCAGGAGACCGGCGACTGCTCCTCACGGGTAGTGTTCCCCGATTTCAAGGTAAACCAGACTCTGCCGGCCTTCGCAACGACGGCGGTGGAGTTCACTCCCGATCAGGTGGGTGATTTTGATTTCGCATGCGGCATGAATATGCTGCACGGCACTGTCAAGGTTGTGGCCGGTGATCGATCCGCGGACAATGCGCGCAGTGCCACCGCTGTGCTCGAACATCCTGCCGCCGTCTCTCACCCGGTGGCGGATGCGCCCGCGCCTAGCGACGACGGTTCCGGCGACAACGAAGCTGCCGAGCACCGGTCGGAGATCAGAGACCTCCTGCGCCGCGTGCTCGTGGGTGCTTTGCTCACCCTGCCGGTGTTCGTCGCAGTCATGGCTCATGACCTGTTCGGAGCCACTTGGGTGCCTTCCCTGTTGCTCGTCCCGTGGTTCCAGTTCGTGCTGATCACACCGGTGATGCTGTACACCGGGTGGCCGATTCACCGGACGGGGTGGCTGGCACTGACCCATCGGGCGGCCGAGATGAACTCTCTCGTGACCCTCGGCACGATCGCCGCCTACGGGTTCAGCGTCGTCGCCACATTCCTGCCCGATGTCTTGCCCGCAGAGGCCCGCGGCGTCTACTTCGAGGCTGTCGGTGTCATCCTCACGCTGATCCTTCTCGGCCGCCTTCTCGAGGCGCGCGCGAAAGCCGGCACGGGCGACGCCATCAGGTCGCTGATCGGCTTGCAGCCGCGCACCGCACGTGTGGTGCGTGGTGGCGATGAAATTGAGATCCCCGTCAGCGATGTCGTCTCCGGAGACATCGTGGTCATTCGTCCGGGCGAAAAGCTTCCCGTCGACGGTCAGGTCACCGAAGGCAGCTCCGCCGTCGATGAGTCCATGATCACCGGCGAACCCATCGCCGTGGTGAAGGCAGCGGGTGACACTGTGATCGGGGCGACGATCAATCAGACCGGATCGTTCCGTTACTCCGCAACCAAGGTCGGCGCGGACACGATGCTCGCTCAGATCATCAAACTAGTCCGCGAAGCGCAAGGCTCCAAGGCTCCGATCCAACGGCTAGCCGACACGGTCTCCGGGTACTTCGTCCCGGCAGTCATTGCAATCGCAATCTGGACGTTCGCCGCATGGTGGGTGTTCGGACCCCCGCCAGCGGGAGTATTCGCCCTCGTCGCAGCCGTCGCGGTGCTGATCATCGCCTGCCCCTGCGCTCTGGGCCTGGCCACTCCGCTCTCGATCACGGTCGCGACCGGCAAGGCCGCCAGCAACGGCATCCTGATCCGCTCGGCTGAGGCACTGGAAACTGCGCACAAAATCAACACCGTCGTTCTGGACAAGACCGGAACGATCACCAACGGCACTCCGGTACTGACCGACGTTCTTCCCGCCGCCGGGTTCGAAGAGAACGAGCTGCTGCAGCTCATCGCAGCGGCTGAACGCGACTCCGAACACCCACTGGCCGCCGCCATCGTCGCCGGCGCTAAGGATCGCAACATCGGTATCCCAGATGCTTCGGGGTTCGACTCGATCACCGGACAGGGAATCCGCGCCCAAGTCAACGGCCGCACCGTCCTCGTCGGCAACAGCCGACTGCTGACCGAGGCCGGCATCGACGTCTCGCACCTCAATGCCGACCTGGAAGCACTCGCGGCGGACGGGAAAACGCCCATGCTTGCGGCCGTTGACGGGCGCCCGGCAGGTGTGGTCGGAGTCGCCGACACGATCAAGGACAGTTCCGCGGCGGCGATCGCGGATCTGGTGGCACGCGGTATCGATGTCGTGATGATGACGGGCGACAACCGCACCACCGCCGCAGCCATCGCACGACAAGTGGGAATCGGCCGTGTTGTGGCCGAGGTCATGCCCGAACACAAGGCAGCTGAGGTTCGACGCCTCCAAGCCGAAGGTCGCGTGGTAGGGATGGTCGGCGACGGCATTAACGACGCCCCCGCCTTGGCCCAAGCCGATCTGGGATCCGCGATTGGTACCGGGACGGACGTGGCGATCGAGGCCTCCGACATCACCTTGATCTCCGGAAATCTCGCCAGCATAGTGACAGCGATCGACCTGTCCCGGGCCACGATGCGCAACATCCGCCAGAATCTGGTGTTCGCCTTCGGCTACAACATTGTCGGCATCCCGCTCGCAGCCGGCGTCCTCTACCCAGCATTCGGGCTGCTGCTCAGCCCGATGATCGCAGCCCTGGCCATGGCCCTGTCGTCCCTGTCGGTAGTCACCAACTCCAGCCGGTTGCGAACATTTGCCCCCAAACCTGCGACCGCTCCGGCCGCAGCCTCGATCACCAACCCGGTGGTCGAGATCGGAAACCAACACACACACGAGGAGAACCACATGACCCACCACACCGACGCACCCACTGACGACAAAGCCCTAGTCACCGATCCAGTCTGCGGAATGACAATCGACCCGGCGAACGCTGCGGCCACCCGCGAACACGACGGAACAACATTCTCCTTCTGCTCCACCGGCTGTGCAGCGGCCTTCGACGCGGACCCGCACCGCTACGGCCATGCGCACGCCTAATTAGATACGGAAGGCGCGATGAACGGCTACGTCGGCAACAAGAGCGCCCTGCTGGCGCGGCTGCGCCGAATTGAAGGACAGGTGAGGGGGTTGGCACGGATGGTCGATGAGGACACCTACTGCATCGACGTGCTCACCCAAGTATCAGCAACGACGAGAGCCCTCGAAGCTGTGGCGCTGTCACTCCTCGATGATCATCTGATGCACTGCGTCGCCGAAGCAACTGCACAAGGCGGTCAAGTCGCCGAGGACAAGCTCCACGAGGCAAGCGCAGCGATCGCGCGGCTGGTTCGGTCATAAGGTGCGACCCTAGTTGACCTTGCAGCGCAAACGCAGGCGATTTCCTTTGAATCTCGACACTGGTGGGATGCGTCGGCTCGGGCTATTTCGCGCCAGGTGTCGCGCAACTCCTCGCGTATAGCCCCATGACTATCGGGCATCTAGCACAAGTCGGCCTACTATCGCAAAGCCTTGCCGCACAAATGCCTCCCGAGTATCTCTAGTTGAGAGCCTCACCAACGGGAATGTGTCGGCGGCAAACCCAGCACGAGAATGAGCGCTGATTCTGCAACGCGAAAGGGGCACCACCATGGCATCTCAGGGCAAAAACGACCAGAACGACGTGGCTGACAAGAAGAAGGGTGACCAGCCCGCTCAGCGGCGAATGTATCTTCTTTTTGGCGCAATGATTCTCACGTCAACGACCGTGATGTTTCTTCTTACTTACACCAACGCCTTCAGTATCGATCACGTGCGGTGGAGCGAGGAACGTTTCTACATGGCCCTACTCATGGGTTCAGCGATGGCCATCATCATGCTGTGTTTCATGTGGGCGATGATGTACCGCAATGTGAAAGTCAACGTCGCGATTATTGTGGCCGCATTGGTTCTCGGCGGTGCAGGCCTTGGTCTGTCCAGGTCGCAGATCCTTGTCGATGATGTGGCCTATATGGACGGGATGATTCCTCATCACTCGATCGCAATTCTCACCAGTGAGCGTGCCAACATCGACGACCTTCGGGTTCGCAAGCTGGCTGACGGAATTATCGATGCACAGGTCAAGGAGATAGCCGAGATGAAGTGGCTGGTCGATGACATCGCCGCAAATGGCAAGGCGACCACCCAAGAGGAGGCAGACCGCCGACCCGTTCCCGAATTCGACGGTGCGCCCTGAGGCCGGCCTCACAGAGGGTCTGCATCACCCGCTTTGGAGGCTACGTCTGAGCGACGAGCGCCTCGGTCGACGATGTCTCTGGGTCCCCACGTATTGCGCCAGCTGACTCGTCCCGGTGTGTCCGAAACGTGATTCCCTGAAAGGATCAGTTTCATGGCAGGGCAACAACGACGTTCGCATGGTCCGGCTCCGGCGTTCCGCGGTCGACATGATTGCAATCCCCCGTGAGGAGGAGCGACGCGGGTGCCGCGGTTACGGCAATGCCGTCGGCCAATTGACAGGTTCGAAGAACATCGAATCAAGTACCCTAAAGACATCGTGAAGCGGAGGGTGGCCAGGTGAATGCGATGTTGACGCTTTCGTCGCGTCCACGCTCTAGTTGGCGTCGCGTATTAATCGCACTGCTCGCTGTGCCCGCAATCCTTATCGGGCTGATCGCCATGCACTTCCTCGCTTCGGAGACGCTGGCGCCCGAGAGTCACTCCGTCAGCGTGTCAGTTGCCGATTCGCAGGCACTCTTGGTCACGCACAACGAGACCCCCGCGCCTGTGGGCTGCAGTGAGGTATGCGCCCCCACCGACGACATGCTGGGGATGGCATGCGTGCTTGCGCTCTTGGTCTCGGCCGTCCTCCTCGTTATCCACGTCCTTCTTTTCCGGTACCACACTGTTGTTTCGGTCCTTCGCCGGATAGTCGCGCGTCTGTCCGCGCTAGCACCGCCATTGCCACCGTCCCTTCACGTCCTCTCTATTAGTCGAACCTGATTCGTTGTCGTCCGGTGATCCCGGGCGAAGGCCGCATGCGGCGAAGCGTTTCAATCATTCGACTAGTAGAAAGAATCTCAATTGAAGATCCGCACAATCGCGCTCCTATCCGGTGCGCTTGCAACGACATTGGCCCTTGCCGGATGCTCGATGGTGGGCCCGAACACGGGAGACGGCTCCTCGCCGACAACCTCCAGCTCATCTGAGTCGTCCAGCGCGAACAGCGCCGACATCACCTTCGCCATGCAAATGGTTGCCCATCACGAACAGGCGGTCGAGATGGCCCAGATGGTGCTGGACAAGGAGGGTGTGGACCCGAGGGTCACCAAGCTTGCACAGAATATCAAGGACGCCCAAGGTCCTGAGATCGACACGATGAACCAGTGGCTGGATAGCTGGGGAGCCGGCGGCCCGATGGACGGTATGGACATGGGCGGAACCATGTCGGACGCGGACATGGCTGCTTTGGAGGCTGCCTCGGGTTCAGAAGCAAACAGGCTGTTCCTTGAGCAGATGACCGTGCACCATAAGGGCGCCATCGATATGGCCAAAACCGAACTGCAGGACGGCCAGAACGCTGATGCGCTCGCTCTCGCCCAGAAAATCGTCGACGACCAGACGGCAGAGATCGCCCGCATGAAGGACCTCCTCGGCACCCTGTAACACCTGCCAGGACCTAGTCCAGGGCCGTGGTGGCCTGTGTCCCGCCACGGCCCTCCACTCGATCTCGTATGGCCGCCTCTTGGCGCCCAGTTTGGATTCCAATGAATTACCTATACCCGGATGCCCCGGCAACTCCTACCCGTCGCGAGAGTCTCCGGGCCGAAACGACAGCACGACTCTGGCAGCGCCGACGCGGCCAGCTGGCTCGCAGCGGCCTAGATCGCCTCCGTGCAACCGGACCTAGGGCATCGCGCACCTTTCGGAGTAGCGCGAAGGGGGCCGGCGCGATCGTTTTAGTGGCAATGCTGGTGGGTACCTACCTCCTGCCCGCCTATGCCACGTCGGAATTACCGACTTCCGCAAGAGTTTCCGACCAGCCCGTGCAACTTCAGTCCCTACGTGTCTCCGGCACCAGCACGATGGATGCGGACGCCTCCGCCAACCGTGACGGCTTTACCGTTACCAAGACTGTCCCTGCGGGCGCGCCATATTCACGCACCGACGACACCTTCACGAATAACCCGAACTCGCCAATTCAATGGCCCTTCCTCGTCGGAGCACCGATCAGCAGCTGGTTCGGATACCGCGATTGCGACGGGTGTCCAACCTTCCACAAAGGCATCGACATCAACCCTGGGCTGGGTACCCCCATCCAGGCGATCGCCGACGGAGTGGTCACGGAAGTTGGTGCCGGTGGCTGGGACTACGGAACCTACGTGATCATCACCCACCAGATCGACGGGCAAGTCATCGGCAGCCGCTATGCGCACATGATCGAAGGGTCATCCCCCTTGGTGGTGGGAGACGTTGTGAAGGTCGGCGCGTTCGTCGGTCAGGTCGGCAGCACCGGCAACAGCACCGGCGCGCACCTGCACCTCGAGATACTTCTCGACGGCGTAACTCCCACGGATCCTTACGCCTGGATGAAAGCGAAGATCGGCTCATGAGCGGGCGTCGGCAGTCCGCTCGAGCGAATGCGATCCTGCGGACTGCAGCACTGTCCGCCGTCGTCGTGCTCGGCTTGAGTGCCTGCGTGGAAACCCCGTCGCTAGCGGGCAGTGCTGGCTCGGGCTACTCGTCCGTTGGCCCGGTGACGGAAATCGCTGCAGCCGAACGTGGTGACCCCATCGCGTTCTCGGGGACCTTTGACACAGGGATCAGCGGGTCGTCCGAAGACTGGCTCGGCAGCGTTGTGGTAGTCAACTTCTGGTACGCCGGGTGCGCCCCCTGTCGCGCCGAGGCACCCGATCTTGAGGCGCTGAACATCAAGTACCAGCCTGACGGCGTGCAGTTCGTCGGGGTAAACGTAAGAGATCAGGCCGGGACCGCCCAGTCCTTCGCTGACGCGTTCGGGATCACGTACCCGTCCTTCCTGGACGCTGACGGCGGCGAAATCCAGCTGGCCTTCGCCGGCGAAATTGCTCCGGATGCGGTGCCGACCACCCTTGTGCTTGACCGGCAGGGACGAATCGCGGCGCGCATCGTCGGACGGCTCGACAAGTCCGTTCTGAACACGCTAATCGGCGATGCGGTCGCCGAGCAATGAGACCCGCACACGAACGACGCACCCCACCCATCCGAAAGGTGAGAACCATTCCATGCTCCCGATAGCGATCCCCAGTCCTGACATCAGTTTCATCGATATCGGGCCGTTACGGATTCACTTCTACGCACTATTCATGCTTGCCGCCATCGCCGCGGCAACGGCGATCACTGGACGCCGAATGCGCCGACTCGACTTCCCCAGCGGTGCTGCCGTAGACATCGCGATCTGGGCTGTGCCTATCGGGATATTGGGCGGACGTCTGTACCACGTGTTCACGCACCCGACCGATTATTTCTACGCGGGCGCGGACCTCTGGAGGGTGCTCTACGTGTGGGAGGGTGGGCTGGCCATCTTCGGCTCGATCACATTCGGCGCGTTGGGGGCATGGATTGGCGCGCGGCGCCGCGGAGTGCCGTTCGTGGTCTTCGCCGATGCTCTTGCGCCCGGCCTTCTCTTGGCTCAGGCCATTGGGCGTATCGGCAACTACTTCAACCAAGAACTGTTCGGGACCCCAACTACCCTCCCGTGGGGACTCGAGATCAATCCGAACAGCCCTGCATTCCCGGACGGGCTCCCGGCGGGCACCCTCTTCCACCCTCTGTTTCTCTACGAGATGCTCTGGAACCTGGCCGGCATCATCGTCATCCTCGGAATAGAACGGCTCACCCGACGTCGTCCCGGATTCGCCATCGGCACCTATTTCATCTGGTACGGCATCGGCAGGGCCTGGTTCGAATCCTTCCGTCTGGACCCCACCGAGCTCGAGCTGCTCGGCGTAAAGATCAACATCATCACCGCGGGCGCGGCCGCTGTGGTCGGTGCCTGCATCCTCGCCATCTACATGAATCGCAGGAACAGTCTGTCCGCTGCGGTCAGGGACCAGACCCTCGACCAACCCTCAAAGGTCAACCAGCAGTGACGCTCCGAATGGGCAGGGTCGAGGATGAAGCAGGCGAAGCCAGTGGTCGGCCCGACGACCATTTTGATCGCGGAGCACCTTCGACGGTCGTCTCCCCGCCGCTTAGCGTCATTGGGTGGGCCGGCTGGGCGTGGCGCCAACTCACGAGTATGCGAACCGCGCTGCTGCTGCTTCTGCTGCTGGCACTGGCTGCAGTGCCCGGGTCGCTATTTCCCCAGCGTTCGTCCGACCCAAACGGGGTGGTTCAGTACTTCAAATCCAACCCATCTGGCGCGAAAACGATCGATGCGCTGCAGCTCTTCACCGTGTATACCTCCGTTTGGTTCTCGGCGATCTACCTCCTGCTCTTCATCTCCCTGATCGGGTGTGTCATACCCCGCACTCGACACCACTGGTCTGCTTTGCGGCAGTCCCCTCCACGAACCCCCCGAAACATGGCTCGGCTTCCCGCTTACGAGCGTCGAACGTTCACCTTCGCCGAGAACCAAGTCGAGCCGATGCCGGCCATTCGCGCGGCTGAACGCGTCCTTCGAGCACAGCGGTACAGGACCCGCCTGTATGAAAACGACAACGCAGCCGACGGAGCCGACACAGTGTCCATCTCAGCAGAGCGCGGGTATCTGCGGGAAACCGGAAATCTGGTCTTCCACGTGGCACTGATCGGAATACTGCTGACGGTCGCGATCGGGGGCGGATTCACATATACCGGCCAGCGGGTCGTCGTCGAGGGCCAAACCTTCGTCAACACGCGGTCCGCCTACGACTCCTTCACTCCGGGGCGATTCTTCAACGACTCCCAGCTCGAGCCCTACTCCCTGACCCTGAACGCGTTCTCCGTCACCTACGTCGAAGACAACCCCTCCACCCTCGGATTCATCACCGACTACACGGCCTCCGTCAGCACACAAGAACAGAACGTACCCCAGGGCGTGCGCTCACAGGTTCGGGTCAACGAGCCGCTCACGATCGATTCCACCGAGGTCTACCTTCTGGGCAACGGCTACGCCCCCGAGATTGTCGTCAAAAATCCCGCAGGCGACGTCGTGTTCACGGACACCATCCCCTTCCTCCCCCAGGATGCAAACCTCACAAGCCTAGGCGTCATTAAAGTGCCCGACGGTCTCGCTGATCAGGTGGGAATGATCGGGTTCTTTTACCCGACGAAGGCCGCCTCGGCCAGCGGAGCATTCGCTTCCATCTATCCCGACCTGCAAAACCCCGTGCTTACCCTCAACGTGTACACGGGCGATCTTGGGCTCAGTGATGGAGACCCCAAGTCGGTCTACGCACTAGATACCTCCAAGATGACGCAGATCGCAGGGCGCGGGACCACAATCCCCGCGATCGAGGTCCGGCCCGGCGAATCCGCACTGCTTCCCAACGGACTTGGCAGTGTCGAATTCGTGGATACGAAGCGGTTTGCGTCTTTCGACATCTCACACGACCCGACGAAGGGCTTCATGTTGTTCTTTGCGATCTCGGTCGTCGCAGGTCTCGCCGCCGCCTTCTTCGTACCTCGGCGTCGCGTCTGGGTGCGAGCCAGCGGGGGCCCGCACAACCTCGCGGTCGAATACGGAGGGTTATCGCGTGGAGACGACCCAGCCCTTGAGGCGGTCATCGGGACCTTCGTCAGCCACCACGCCAACGCACTCGAGCAACTATCCAGTCCCCTCAAAAGAAAGGTATCTCGACATCATGAACCCCAAGAATAAGAAGGCTCCCGCACCGTACGATGCAGAGAAGAGTTGGCGTCTGCACCGTCGGTTGGTGCGGGTCGGCCAGGCTCTCATGCTGGCCGGTGCCGTGGTCGCTATCACGCACTGGCTGGCGCACCTCGAGGCGTTTGGTCCGGGACAGCCTCCCGGGTGGCTGGACCTTGCGGCGGGCTACCCAATGGGCGGCATACTGCTTGTCTTCGGCGCGATCCTCGCTGGAAGAAAACGTCCCACATCCAACCCTCGAACATGATCGAGAACTTCTGGCTCAACGCATTATGGTCGCTGGCGCCCACAGTCATGGTCGGACTGATCTTCTGGTTAGTCATCAGGTCGATCATTCATGCGGACCGCAACGAGCGGAAAGCCCAAGCGAAGGTAGAGAGAGAGGAACGCGCGAAGTTCGCCGCTAGCAGGAAGGTAGCTGATGGGTGACGGTGTGGTCGACACCATCGTCAATGGGCAGCTCGTGCTGGCCATCCTGCTTGCCACCCTTGCGGGTTTGATCTCGTTCGCGTCGCCTTGCGTTCTTCCCCTGATCCCCGGCTACCTCGCTTACGTCGGTGGCATGGCGACAACGGACGGGCGTGCATCAAGAAGACGAACCGTCATCGGAGTTGCCCTCTTCGTTCTCGGATTCGCGATGGTTTTCGTTGCCTACGGTGCCGCATTCGGCTCCATCGGACTGTGGCTCCTGCGGTGGGAAGATCTGCTCACCCGCGTGATGGGAGCGTTCCTGATCGTGATGGGGGCGGTGTTCGTTGGCGCGATTCCCTGGATGCAGCGCACAGCGCGAATCCCGCTGTCACCCCGTGTGGGGTTGGCCGGTGCTCCACTGCTTGGCATCGTCTTCGGATTTGGTTGGACACCATGCCTCGGCCCCACGCTTGCCGCCATCTCCGTCCTCAGTTTGAATTCAGGCTCACCGTGGCGCGGTGCCTTACTTGCCTTCTTCTACTGCGTTGGCCTTGGCGTGCCCTTCATGCTGTCCGCACTTGGGCTGGGATGGGCCGCCTCGGCGATTGGATTCCTCAAACGCCACGTGCGCGTCATCAATATCATCGGCGGCGCAACGCTGGCCCTGATAGGTGTGCTGATGCTTACTGGCCTCTGGACAGCACTGATGTCCCAACTGCAATACATCATCGGCGGCACCGTTCTTCCCATCTGACTGAGCAAAGGATCGGCCATGTTTATCCACCCCCCACCGACTACTTCCTCACCGCGTGGTTTGCGTTGGCGATCGTGTCCAGCTTTAGCGAGAGCAAATTTCATGTCTACTGATAAGTCATCCCGCTTCCACTGGCGTAGCCCTTTCAGAACAAGCTGGGTCACAAGACACGGGACCGTCCCGCGGAAAATGTTTGCTGTGATCGCGATAGTCGCTACGGCTAGCTTCTCACTGATGCCGACGATGGGAGCTCATGCCACTGAGTACCCAACCTGGGATGATGTTGCCGCTGCCCGCAATGACGAGGCGGCCACGCAAGCGCGCATTGCTGAAATTCAAGGATTGCTCGCCGGGTTACAAGCCGAAGCAAACAGGGCGGCCACCGAATCTGAGGCAAAAGCAGCACTCTGGGCGGTCGCCGATACAAAGTTCCAAGAGTCCGCGTCCAGGGCGCAGACGCTTCAAGACCAAGCCGATACAGCCAATGCCAGCGCCGACGCGTCACTGCAGCGCGCGGGTCAGGTGGCCGCCCAACTCATGCGTGCCGGGGGCACCGAAACCACAATGAAGCTCCTGCTGAACCCGGGCACCGCGGATGACCTGCTCTACGGGCTAGGAATGTCGCAAAAGGTCGCCGAACAGGCTAACGCCATCTACGAGCGGGCTCGGGTGGACCAGAACACCGCACAAGCGCTCACCGACCAGGCGAACGTTGCACAGGAGCAGCTCGCTGAGCTTCGCGTGGTCGCCGAGAAGGCTTTCACCCAGGCGCAGGCTGCGTCGGAGGCTGCCGCAACCGCGCTAAACGAGCAGATGAACAACGAGGCCACGCTTCGACAGCAGCTTGTGGTCTTGTCCGAACGCCGGGCCGCTACTGAAACGGACTATCTCGCAGGGGTGCGTGAGAGAGTCGGAAGCGGCGCAAGCCTCGATGCGGGCGAGATCAGCCTGAGCGGGTGGGCGCGGCCCGCTCCTGGCTACATTACCTCTGTCTATGGGTGGAGTGAGCAGTACGGTACGAGTTTCCACAAAGGAATTGACCTTGGTTTCGCGTGCGGCCAAAACGTCTATGCGGCGTCGAGCGGCACAGTCGTCTTCGCGGCTGAAGGGTGGAATGGGGGATATGGCAACTACATCATTCTGGAGCATGCCAACGGCGTGCGCACCGCATACGCGCATCTAATAGCCGGTGGTGTGCTCGTCTCGGCGGGACAGCAAGTGGATGTCGGGCAGAACATTGCGCGGGGAGGCACCACCGGCAACTCCACAGGGTGTCACCTGCACTTCGAGGTCCGGATCAACGGTGAGACCGTCAACCCGGCCACTTTCATGTCAAACGAAGGGATAACGGTGGGATGAAATTCGGCATGAGGGCATCGATCACGACCAGCGGTACCGTCAACCGCCAACAAAGGACGGCAGTTTCTGCAATCTCAACTCATGGAACGGAACTACCTTGAAAACACGAAATGACGCCTCTCCCTCCGTCACAATCAACGGAACGAGGGTTCTCGCTTTGACCTCCGCTGCTGCAGCCATCGTCGCTGGGACGATGCTCCTGACAGGCTGCTCCCCCGCAGCAATTCCCGGTACTGGTTCGACGGGAGTACCAGCGACGGTCTTCGAGCACATCCACGAGCTCGTTCTGGACCCAAATGACGGCACGATATTGTTGGCCACTCACGAGGGCTTGTACCGGCTCACTATCGGCGTCGAGGGCGCTACCGCAGTCGTCGGGCCGATCGCTGGCTTGGACTTCGACCCAATGGGGTTCACGCTCGCCGACGGAATCGCGTACGCATCAGGCCACCCCGGACCGACTACACCGGTCACCTTCGGCCGCCCGAGCCTAGGGCTGATCACGAGTGCTGACGGTGGGAAGACCTGGACCAATGTGTCGCTCACAGGGCAGACCGACTTCCACGGGCTGACAGTGATGACAGACGGTGATGGTCCCCCTCGAGTGTTCGGGTACGACGCATCCGCTGGTCGCATCGAACGCAGCGTCGACGGAGGAGTTACCTGGAGTTCCGGTGCAGTGGTGAGCGCCCGCGACATACTCGCGGTAGGAAATCAGCTCTTTGCCACCACCCCTGACGGGCTAGCCATCAGCGATGACGGAAGCGCGACGTTCACCGTCGATCCCGACGCACCTGGCCTCTATGTCATCGCTGGCGACGGCTCCGGCACGCTGGCCGGCGTCGACACTACCGGCACGATATGGACCCGAGTCGTGGGCGAAGGCTGGGTTCACGGCCACACTATAGATGGGACCGCGCAAGCAATCGCTGTCGACGGAGCACGCCTCTACATCGCTGATGATCGCGGCATCGCCTACACCGACGATGCCGGCGCGACTTGGGTTGTACTTCAGCTACACACGTGATCTGACCGGATGCTGCAACGCCGGCCGCGACTCCTCCACTCGAGTCTGACTGCGGACTTGGGTGGCGCATGCATTGGCCAACGAGCGAAGCGCCCGCCGTGTTGGCCGAATGCTCGGTCACGCGTCCGCGACTATGACCCTAGACGGGTACGCAGATCTCTTCGACGACGATTTTTCGATGGTGGCTCCGACGGGCGTCGATCCCGTGACCTCACGTGGCAGTGTGATGTCACGGGACATCGGAAGCGTTTCTGGTTCAGGACACAGGTAACACTTAGTCGGTGGTGCGGGGTCGGCGGGGTCCTGGGCGTCAGCGCCGGGACGGGAACTGCGCAGGTGTCGCCCTTCCATGCCTCGAGTCCTTCCTTGATGGCGAAGCCCGCGGCGTGCCCGTCCCGACTTCCAGTCAATTCGGATCAGAACTTCATATGGTTGGCCGCATGCCGATGAACAGTCGCGAGACTTCCGCAACGCACCTGACTTCGAACTTGCGGGCAAGGACGGCAGGTGTTCTCGTGCTCGCCACGTTCGCCGGGGCGGTACTGACGGGATGCTCGGCGGTTTCCGACATCGTCGCCGGCGAGGTGAACAATGCCGCATGCGCAGTCGGATCGGGGGCGATCGAGCAAGTCGCCAGCGACGTGACCACCGCTATCGGCGACATTGCGGTCGATCCCGCGGCCTCGCTGGCCGCGCTTACTGCTGCTGAGGGGGCGCTCGGCGTCGCTGCAGTCGGGCTCACGGCCGAACCGGCGGCCAGCGCCATCGAGGACGCCAAGGCGACTCTGGGGGAGCTAGTTGCGTTGGCGCGCGACGCCTCCGATGGCATTCAAGTTGACGAGAAGGAGATAGCCGCTCTCTTGAAGCAGTTCAGCGCAGATCTTTCGGGAGTCTGCTGAACAGCCGCGCATACCGATTAGGGGATGTTCTCCAGGTTCGAACGGACGCCGCCTCGTATCGTGGAGTGTGGATATATCCTTCTCACCTGACCTCATCGTCGCGTTCCTTACCCTCTTTGTCCTCGAGATCGTGCTCGGCGTCGACAACGTCATCTTCATCTCGATCCTGGCCAGTAAGCTTCCGGTCAGTCAGCAGGCGAAGGCCCGCAATCTGGGTTTGAGCCTCGCGATGCTCATCAGGATCGGACTGCTCTTCGTGGCATCGTGGATCATTTCGCTGACCAACGACCTGTTCGCGCTGTTCGGGATGGGATTCTCCGGCCGGGACCTGATCCTCATCGTCGGTGGGCTCTTCCTCATCTACAAGGCTGTCCGGGAGATTCACGAGAAGTTGGAGGGCGCTGAGTCCGGGGGCTCCTCGGACGGCAAGGCTGTCTCATTCGGTGCAGTTATCGTTCAGATCCTGTTGCTCGACATCGTCTTTTCCTTCGATTCCGTCATTACAGCGGTCGGCATGGTCGACAACCTCGTGGTGATTATCGCCGCCGTGGTGCTGTCGTTCGGCGTGATGCTGTTCTCTTCGAAGTTCATCTTCACGTTCGTGAACCGCCATCCGACCGTGAAGATGCTCGCCCTCGCTTTCCTCGTCTTGATCGGTGTGACCCTCGTGGCGGATGGTTTTGAGGTGAAGATCGACAAGGCGCTCATCTACGTGCCGATTGCCTTCGCGATTGTCGTAGAGGCGCTCAACTTGACCTACAAGGCCCGCCAGGAGAAGAGGAAGGGTCGGGCGGCGGATCCGGTCAAACTCCGGACCAGCTATGCGAACACTCCGGGAGACGTGGCGCTGGCGGCCTCTATCTCCCGCGATGCGAAGAGCGGGTCAGTTTCCCTGTCGAGGAAGCCCGTGTCAGGTCCGGACGTGCAGTAGCTGACTACGGCAGCCAGCTGTACGGATCGACGCGCGACCCATCAACATAAACCTCGAAGTGGAGATGGAAGAACGTCACGTAGCCCGTGTCGCCCACCGACCCGATCACTTGCCCTGCACTGACTGTCTGGCCCTCGACGACGGTCGGTGAGCCCGAGATCATGTGTGCGTAGAGGGTGGCCACCCCATTGCCGTGGTCGATCTTGACGTACTGGCCCCAGCCGTTGTCTTCGGTGACTGTCGTCACGACGCCTGCCGACGCGGCCACGATCGGTGAGCCGTAGTCGGCCATAATGTCGATTCCGTTGTGGAACTCGCCGCCGTCCCGCCAACCATACCCATCGTTGACAGGGGCGTTCGACGGCCACACCTCTAGAACCCCGGTCCGGGCCGCGACGGCAATTTCCAGTGGTGAAACAGTCTCGACCCCGAAGGCATCTCGCGGCGTCGGAGAAGCGGGGAACTCGGCGACGTAGAGGCTCTGGGGTTCGGGAGGTAGTTCCTCCCAGGGCGCCGGGGTGAGCGTAGAGGGCTGCTGCTCGGGTGTTGCCACGGCAGCGGCGGGAACGGTGAGGCCGATCATGAGAGCGCCGGCAGCGCAGAACGTCAGGGGGCGTATCAAGACAATCACTTTCGGAGGGCGGCCGGTTGAGACGGAAGTCTCGCCAGTGACCGACCAATCGTGGTCGTGTCAGACACCGGCCGAGCGAGACATCAGACGATGACCCGCACGGGCTCTGGAAGCACTCAAACTAGACACCGAGTCTGGGTAAGACCCGAGAGAGCTACAACACTCTACGGACTCTCCCAGAGTTCGAAACAGGTCGGCTGCTACCCTCGGGGCAGTTCGTGAAGTGAAGGAGGTGGAGCTATGTCGTTGTCAGGTGCGCAATCGTCAGTTCGCTTCACTCCCTGGAAGCGCGCACTGCTGGCGCTCGTCGGGATCCCGGCGCTGCTTCTCGGGTTCATGGCGATGCACGCGCTGAGCTCCGAGTCCGCGATCTCTCCTGACTCCCACGTCATCGCCCAAGCGCTCACCGCCCCGACCACCACGGCAAACGACGCGGGTGCCGAAGCATCGGGTGGCATCACGTGCGACCGGTCGTGTGGAACCCTTCACGACATCATCACGGTCGCGTGCGTCTTCGGCCTCGTAGTCGGGCTGTTCTTCCTCCTTCCGCTGCTCGCACCCCGGTATGGGCTGCTCACACGCAGGCCCACCCGAGGCCTGCTTCTAGCGCGCAGCCAACTGCCGTTGCAGCAGACCTCTCTCGACCTTCTCTCGATTAGCCGAACCTGATTCGACCGCCAGCAGACCCGCAACCGCGGGTCTGGTGGTGTGTCAATTTGTCGACCGATCGAGAGAACAGGCAGGGAATCTCGTTGCGCACAGCTACGCACACACCGGACGTCCGCCCGGACGACCACTTCGACCAAGATCCGACAAGCGAGGTACGTTCTCCTCGTCTGGGGCTGGTGGGGTGGCTTCGTTGGGGCTGGCGACTGCTCACGAGCATGCGCACCGCCCTGCTGCTGCTTCTGCTTCTGGCGATCGCCGCGATCCCCGGCTCTTTGGTCCCGCAGCGCACGGCTGACCCCAACGGGGTGGCCCTGATCTACCGCGAAGATCCAGCCCGGGCGCAAGTGCTCGAGTCGCTCCAGCTCTTCACCGTGTACACCTCGGTGTGGTTCTCCGCCGTGTACCTCCTCCTCTTCGTCTCCCTTATCGGATGCGTGATCCCACGCACCCGTCACCACTGGGCTGCTCTTCGCCAGGCGCCTCCTCGCACCCCTGCCCGATTTTCGCGCCTTCCCGCAAGCGAGATCGCGAGCCTCCCCAAGCGCGACCGGAACGTGCGTGAACTCGCAGAAGACGCAGCCCTGGTGCTTCGGGCGGCCCGCTACCGGATCGCGTTCTACGACACCCCTGGCGGCGCCTCATCCGTGGCAGGCGAGCGCGGCTATCTGCGCGAGACCGGCAACCTGCTCTTCCACGTGTCCCTCATCGGTGTCCTCGTGTCCATCGCGGTGGGAGGCGGTTACCGGTACGCGGGCCAGAGAGTCATCGTCGAGGGCGAGACATTCGTGAACGCGCGCGGCGCCTACGACACCTTCACCGCGGGACAGCTCTTCTCCGAATCTGCCCTGCCGGCGTTCTCCCTGAGCCTCGAGAACTTCGCGGTGAGCTACCTCGAGGGAGACCCCTCCAACCTGGGATTCATCACCGACTACACAGCCACCGTCCAGACCCGCACGGCCGGATCATCCGACCCGGCTTCCTCGACGATCCGAGTCAACGAGCCCCTGGCGATGGCGGGCACCGAGATCTACCTCCTCGGCAACGGATACGCACCTACAATCGTGTTCCGCGATCCCGACGGGCAAGTAGTGCTCCGTGAAGAAATACCGTTCCTGCCGCAAGATTCGAACCTGACCAGCTTGGGTGTCGTCAAAGTTCCCGATGGACTCCGCACCCAGGTCGGCGCCATCGGATTCTTCTACCCCACACAGTCGAACCTCGAGTCGGGCGCATACACCTCCGTCTACCCCGACCTCCTCAACCCCGTCCTCACCCTGAACATCTTCACCGGCGACCTCGGCATCGACGACGGCACCCCACGATCGGTCTACTCCTTGGACACCTCAGAGATGACGCAACTCACCGGCGGGGACACCGGCACAGACTCAGTCGAGCTGCGACCGGGCGAAAGAGCAGACCTGCCCGACGGCCTCGGATCCGTGGAGCTAGTCGATGTCAAACGATTCGCGTCATTCGACATCGCCTACGACCCGACCAAACTCCCCGTCCTCGTCTTCACGCTGCTCGCGGTGCTCGGCCTCGGTCTGGGCCTGTTCGTGCCTCGTCGACGGGTGTGGTTCCGCTTCTCGTCATCCAGCGAAACCCAGGTCACCCTCGAAGCGGGCGCACTCTCCCGCGGTGACGACCCCCAGCTCGAAGACTCACTACGCAAACTGACCCAGCTCATCGCAGACCCCCAAACCACGACGAGAGAGAAAAAATGAACCTCGACAACTGGTGGCTCAACGCCCTCTGGTCGTTGTTGCCGACCGTTCTGGTGGGGCTGATCTTCTGGTTCGTCATCCGCGCGATCATCAACGCCGACCGCAACGAACGGAAGATGCTGGCCAAGGTGGAAGCCGAGGAGCGAGCCAAGCTGGCGAAGGAGGCCGAGAAGTGAGCAGCAACCCTGCCGAGGAAACCCGACGACAGGCGCGGGCGCGCGAGGCGGCGGAGCGTCATTCCGCTCGGCTCAGGAGCGCGTTCGGACCCAAAAGGAGCAACCCCTCACCCGGTGCGCGCGGCCGCCATCCAGCAAGCGTCCTGGTGACCATGGCAGTCGTCGGCGGACTCTTCGCGGTGGCGGCACTACCCGCGTATGCAACAGTCGATGCGAGCGCCCCGTCGACGGGACCTGCGGGAAAGCCTCAAAGTTTCGAGGTGAGCGCCGACGCGGCGGCGGCGGTCGGCCCGCCTCGCGACACTTTCCGCGCGACAAGCCCTGAGCAATTGGCTGAGTTGGTGCGCCAGCAGACCTACCTCGCTTCCGGCGCGCAGGCCCAGGGCGACGACTACCCATGGCCATACGAGGCGACGGATGACGAGGGCGGCCCACTCTCACCGCTGAACTACTACTACCGAGAGTGCGTGGACTTCGTCGCCTGGCGGCTCAACCGGGACGCCGGATACCCCACCGCACCCTTCAAGTGGAAATGGGCCGACCTCACCCCCACCGGTGGAGACGGAAGCCAGTGGCTCAGCGCCTGGCAGTCCAACGGCTGGCCCGTAAGCGACACGCCGATCGTGGGCTCCGTCGCTTACACCGGCGGCAATCACGTCGCCTACGTCAAGCAAGTCCTGGACGGCGGGTACGTCGTTCTCGAGGAGTACAACTTCGTGCCGCACGTCTACAGCCAACGCACCGTAGCGACGTCGTCCGTCGTTGCGTTCCTCTACCCACCCCCCGCATAAATCACGACCCTCAGAAGGAGAACCACACCATGAAATGCCCCATCGACGAGACGCAACTCGTAATGTCCGAGAGATCGGGCATCGAGATCGATTACTGCCCCCAATGCCGCGGCGTCTGGCTAGATCGAGGCGAGCTCGACAAGATCATCGACCGATCAGTCGACGTCTCAGCCGGGACAAGCAGCCAGCCAATTCCGCCGTCGCAGCAGCCCCAGTCGATGTTCGGCCGCGGGGGTGGCCACCACGGCAACAGCACTGACAAGTACGGTCGACCGCGAAAAAAGGAGAGCTGGCTCAGCGAACTCTTCGACTAGACCGACACATTAAAGTATGTATGCTTGTTCATATGAACACATATAGAGCCAATGGAGGGCTGTGATGGGCGAAGGACACTCGCACCCGACGGCGGCTAGCGCCGGGGGCCGGCACCGCCGGCCCCTAGTGATCGCCTTCATCCTCACGGCGTCGTACATGGTGGTGGAGTTCGTGGTTGGCTTCTCCGTCAACTCGCTAGCCCTCATCTCCGACGCCGCCCACATGGGCACCGACGTGCTCGGGCTAGGGATGGCCCTCGCCGCGATCACTCTCGCCAGCAGGCCGGCAACCCAGCAACGCACCTACGGCCTCTATCGGCTCGAAGTGCTCGCCGCACTCGCGAACGGCATCCTGCTATTCGCCGTCGCAGGGTACGTGCTCTACGAAGCCATCCAGAGATTCAGCGAACCGCCAGACGTCCCGGGTCTTCCGCTGCTCATCACGGCGGTCATTGGCCTGATCATCAACCTCATCAGCTTCCGCCTCCTCACGGCGGGGTCGAAGGAGAGCCTCAACGTCAAGGGCGCCTACCTCGAGGTGATGGGAGACCTGCTCGGGTCGATAGGTGTCATCGCCGCGGCGATCATTCTGTTCACTACCGGATGGGCCTACGCAGACCCGATCATCGGTGTGGGGATCGGACTGTTCATTCTGCCGAGAACGTTCAAGCTCACCCGGCAAGCGCTGCGCATCCTGCTGGAAGTCGCGCCGCCGGAGATCGACATGGACGCCGTTCGTGCAGACGTGCTGGCAGTGGAGGGTGTGGAAGAGATTCACGACCTGCACGTCTGGACCATCACCTCCGGCATGGAAAGCGCAAGCGGACACATCGTTCTGAAAGAAGGGGCCGAATACGGACCAGTCCTCGACGGCGTCCTCGCTGTGCTTCGAGAGAAGCACCACATCGACCACGCCACCATCCAGTGCGAGCCCCGTGAATTCGACGAAACCAAGAACGCGATCTAGGTGGATATCGTATGACGATGAGCGAACGCAAGGTATTCGACGACCACTCGGGCCCCCGCACAGTGAACGCCGCCCAAGTCTGGGAAGCGAAGGCCGCGATGCCCGCCAACAATGACATTGACGACCTGGCAGATGTCTTCCATCTGCTGGGAGATCCGAATCGCGTCAAGATCCTCATCGCCCTCTCCGGCGGACGAATGGCAGTACGGGATCTGGCCGCAGTGGTCGAATTGAGCGAGTCGGCCGTATCCCACGCGCTACGACTGCTCAGGGCGCACCGAGTAGTCGGCGTCGAACGCGAAGGGCGGATGGCGTACTACGCCCTCGCCGACCTCCACGTTCGCGAGCTGCTCCGGCTCGCCCTCGAGCACATCGGCCACAGCGTCCTGCTGCACCCGGCCGAGCAACTCTCCTCAACCTCCCTCCTCGCAACCGAAGAATGCGACCGACCGCACGACTCCGCACGCTGGAAGGAAGATCCTTGATCTCAGTACGCTCGAAAGTAGTACTCCGCAGCGCCGTCCTTGCCGTCACTCTCGCAGGCATCCTCACCGTCGCCACAGCAACCGCTGCCAACGCGCACGATGGACTGGTCGACAGCTCGCCCGCGGCCGACTCCACGGTCACCACGGAGTTGACCAGCATCGACCTCGAGTTCAGCGAGGACTTCCTCGACCTCGGAACCGCGACTTCGGCGTTCGCTATCCAGGTCTCGGGTCCCGATGGCAAGTTCTACAACACCGGCTGCGTCACCCTTGACGGAGCGACAATCACCACCAGCGCGGCGCTGGGAGCCTCAGGGGACTACGAGGTCGTCTGGCAGGTCGTGTCCTCCGACGGTCACCCCACCTCCGACTCGTTCGGATTCCGCTATGTGCAACCCGACGGCGCGACCGCTGCTGAGGGTGCTGAGAGCGGCGTCACCTGCGCCGACGCCATCGTCGCGGACGACCAGGAGGCCGCCAATGCAGGTCCCGGGTGGATCTGGATTGTTGTCGTCGTGATCGTCGCACTCATCGCCATTGCGGTCCTCGCGGTCGTACTGGTCCGGCGCGGCAAGCGCGCAACGAGCTAGTCCCCCCGAAGATATAGGTATGCAGAAGTCCGTGGAGTCCGCTCGCACCACACGCGTGCGCAGACTCTACGGCGCCCGCCAGATATTGGTAGGGCTGATCATCGTGGTGACGGCACTGCTGGCATCCATGGCCGTTCACCACTCGGATGCCTCCGAGTCCAACGACTCCGGCGGGCTAACCGAGATCGTCCACATCACCCAGAATGTCGACGAAGCCCCAGCAATCAGCTCCTCGCCCGGGTCGGTGCTCCTTACCGGGTGCGCCATCTTCGTGCTGTGCTGCGTCATCGCACTGACTGTGCTTCTCGTCCTTCGCGCGGTAGCCCGTGTCCTGCCCGGCGTCTTCCGGCACCTGCGGCTCTCTCTCGCCGTCGCGTTGGCGCGGAGTGCTCTCACCCCTCGTCCCAGCCTCACCGTTCTCTCCATCAGCCGCACTTAGGCGAAGCTCGCGAGCCTTGGCTCGCCCACTTCCCCCGAACGCAACGGGACAGGTGCCCATCCGCGCCTCTCCCCGATTTGGAGAGACCTCATGAATACGAACACGAAAGTCGCCCTGTCCTTTGCCGGCGTGCTGGTCGCGGGCGTGATCGCCTTCGGCGCGATCGCCGTTGTCCAGAACTCCGGCCCCAAGGCCGCCCCTGAAGTGAACGAGACCACAGGCCTCGCGTCCACCGTCGAAGCAAACAGCTACCGGCTCGATGACGTCCCTGAATCTCCAGTGACCGTTGTCGAGTTCCTAGACTTCGAATGCGAAGCGTGCGGCGCCTTCTACCCGGTGGTGGAAGACCTGCGCGAAAAGTATGACGGCCAGATCACCTACATCATTCGATACTTCCCGATCCCTTCTCACGGGAACGCGCAGAATGCGGCTCTTGCCGTGGAGGCCGCCGCGCAACAGGGCCAAATCGAGGCCATGTACAACCGCATGTTCGAGACGCAGACGAGCTGGGGAGAAAGCAGCGAGTCCAAGGCCGACCTGTTCCGCACCTATGCCGAAGACCTTGGATTGGACATGGTCCAGTACGACGCCTCCGTCGCCGACCCTAAGTCGCTCGAGCGGATCATGTTCGACTTCGAAGCTGGCCGGGCGCTCGGCGTCAGCGGCACACCAACCTTCTTCATTAATGACAAGAAGGTGGAACTCTCGAACATCGATGACCTCGATAGGGCCATCGCAGACGAGCTCGGGACGTGAGGTCGAACCGGAACACCGTGATGGGACGCCTGACTGCGGTCGGCGTGGGCCTGACGGTGTTGCTGAGCCTGACGGCATGCACTCCGGCTGCCAGTGATGCGGCGGGTCAGAACTACGTCTCCGGGGACGGAACCGTGACGGAGTTCGATGAGCTCGACCGCGGCGAGCCTATCGACTTCGCGGGTACCACCGACCTGGGGGAGACAACCTCAAGCGACGACTATCGAGGAACTGTCGTCGTCGTGAACTTCTGGTACGCATCCTGTCCTCCTTGCCGAAAGGAAGCGCCCGACCTCCAGGCGCTGAACGACGAGTTCGCCAACGACGACGTCCAGTTCCTCGGGGTGAACCTGCGCGACGGCGCCGACACTTCGCTCACCTTCGCGAAGAAGTTTGGGATCTCCTACCCCTCGATCGTCGACACCGACGGGCAGGTCGCCCTTGCTTTCACGGGCATTGCGTCCCCGGCCGCCGTACCCACCACCGTGGTGCTAGACCGGACCGGACGGCCAGCCTCCCGAATCGTCGGCCTGCTCGACAAGAGCACCCTGCGCGCCCTCATCCAAACGGCACTGGACGAGGGAGCGCAGTGAACCCGCTCGGGGAGTTCTTTGCGCAGACAGCGATGTCTGGTGCTCTCCTGCTTGCCATTCCGGTCGCCGCCGTTGCAGGCCTCGTGTCGTTCCTGTCGCCCTGCGTCCTGCCGCTAGCCCCAGGGTTTCTCGGATACGTCTCCGGGATGACCAGCACCAATGCGCCTGACAGGCGCAAAGTCGTGCTTGGAACCGTGCTCTTCATCCTCGGCTTCTCTCTGGTGTTCATCGCCTACGGTGCGGCATTCGGCGCCATCGGTGCATGGCTCACGCAGTGGCAAGATCTGCTCATCCGAATTCTCGGCGGCGTCGTGATCGTCATGGGTATCGCGATGCTTGGTGCCATCCCGATCCTGCAGCGCACAGCTAAACCGACTTGGAAACCTCGGCTCGGCCTCGCGGGCGCGCCACTGCTTGGACTCGTATTCGGGCTGGGCTGGACGCCCTGTATCGGCCCGACCCTCAGTGCCGTGGTTGCGCTCAGCCTCACGGGCGGATCCAGCGTCCGCGGCGCCGTTCTCGGCCTCGCATACTGCATAGGTCTCGGCTTGCCATTTCTTGCTCTGGCCCTGGGTTGGCAATCAGCCACGTCAGCGATCGCTGCACTTCGGCGCCATGTCCGCCTCATCAACACCATCGGAGGTGCCATCTTGATCACGCTCGGAATCCTGATGATCAGCGGCCTGTGGGGCAGCCTCATCCGAGCAGTGCAAGGCCTCATCGGATCATTCGCGGTGATCCTATGAGCAAGAAGAACACCACTTCCGCGGAAACAGTAGACAGTCCGAGCAGCACCCGGAAGCTGGCCATCCTCGGCCTCGTACTGTCCCTGACGATCTCCGTCGCGGGGCTGGTCGTCTCTGTGGTCGCGCTGGTCAAGGCCCGCAGGGCCGGACGCTGGGACCCCGCCGCGATAGCGGGAATCATCGTCGGAGTCATCGGCATCGGCGTCTTCTTCCTCGCGCTTTGGTACGTGCTGCAGCTACTCGAGGGGCAGGTCGGACCCTGCCAGGGTCTCGAGCCCGGCACCTACGGCGAGGGACGATTCACCTACGAATGCGGTCCGGCATGATGCTCGCCGACGACCCCACATGGCTGCCCACCGAGCCACCTTCGCTTGCCGAGTTCCTCGCCCTGAACCTGCAACCGTTCCCGCTGCTTCCGGCGATCGCGATCGCCATGACGGCCCTCTACCTCGTTGGCGCAATACGTCTATGGGCGGCAGGGCGGCGATGGCCGATCTGGCGCACCGTGCTATTCCTTCTCGGGTGCCTGGCGATCCTCGCGACCACCGGACTCGGCGTCGAGGGCTACGGATTCGAACTCTTCTCCGTCTTCATGTTCCAGCAGCTCACACTCATGATGGCCGTGCCCCCGCTGCTGGTCCTGGGCTCCCCGGGCACTCTGCTTCTGCGCTCCCTGCCTCACAACGTCGTCGGGGGCCTCATTCATCGGGGATCGATCCGCCTACTGCGGTCGCGCGTCAGCCGCTTCCTCATCCACCCCGGCTTCACCCTCCCGGTCTTTCTGATCAGCTTCTACGGGCTCTACCTGGGCGGTCTGGCCGACTTCTTCCTTGCCACCTGGATCGGCCATCTCGGGCTCGAGGTGTTCTTCCTCGCCTCCGGAATCCTGTTCACCATCCCCATCCTGAGCGCCGACCCACTACCTCGTCGACAGACGTACGCCGGCCGTCTCATGGACCTCTTCGGCGAGATGGCCCTCCACGCCTTCTTCGGCGTCATCATCATGATGGCGCCCGCTCCGCTGGTACGGACCTTCACCACCCCGCCCGCGTCCTGGGGTGTGGACCTCGTCTACGACCAGCAGATCGCCGGCGCACTCTCCTGGTCGTACGGAGAACTGCCGACGGTGATCATCCTGCTGTTCCTACTCCCGCGGTGGTTCCGGGACGACACCCGCAAGGCCAAGGCTGCCGATCGCCAAGCGGATCGTTTCGGAGACCCGGAACTGGACGCCTACAACGAGTACCTCGCTGGACTGCGCAAACGAGACGAGCGCTACGGAATCACAGCGCCCACAACCGAAAAGGAGTCCTGATGTGGCTTTATCCCATCCTGATGATCGCGGTGTTGATCGGCATAGGCGTCTGGGCCCACATCACGTTCCGCAACTACGGCAAGCGGTTCGACAAGTGAACGCCGTGACACGCCGACTCATCGCCGCGACCGCTGTGCTGCTGGTGGTCACGACGACCATCATCGGCGCTCCCGCAGCGAGAGCCGATGACTACCCGACGTGGGACGACGTCGCCGCCGTGCGCGGCGACGAGGCGGCGACCCAGCAGAAGATCGCCGAAATCGAGGCACTAGTGTCCCGGCTGCAGAGCGCCGCCGCTAGCGCCCAGCAGGAGTCAGACGCCAAAGCGGCCGTTTGGGTTGAGGCCGACACTCTGTTCCAAGAGGCGTACAGCCGAACTCAGAAGTTGCTCGCCCAAGCGGATGAGGCGAGCGTCAAAGCCACCGAATCCGGCAGACAGGCAGGGCAGATCGCCGCGCAGATGGGCCGGGCCGGCGGCGGCGACATCACCATGATCCTGTTCTCCGACTCCAAGAACGCCGACTCACTGCTATACGCACTCGGTGCATGGGCGAAAGTGGGAGAGATGGCTAGCCGCATCTCCGACAAGGCCATCCAGGATCGCAACACCGCCCAAGCCCTCACGGATCAGGCCGAGGTCGCGCAGGACCAGCTGGAGGCACTCAAAGCAGACGCCGAGGCGGCCTTCCTCGCCGCGCAAGCCGCCGCAACCGCTGCCCAGACCGCCCTGGACGCCCAGCTCTCCAACCAGGCGACCCTCCAACAGCAGCTCGCGGTGCTCACCGAGAGGCGGGCCGCCACCGAGGCCGACTACCTCGCGGGGGTCGAGGCCAGAATCGGCACCGGGGCCAGCCTCGACGCAGGCGAGATCAGTCTCGCGGGATGGGCGCGGCCGGCCTCCGGATACATTAACTCGGTCTACGGGTGGAGCGCGCAATACGGTTCCAGCTTCCACAAAGGCGTAGACCTCGGTGCAGGCTGCGGCCAGAACATCTATGCCGGCTCCAGCGGAACCGTCGTATACGCCGCAGGCGGGTGGAACGGCGGGTACGGGAACTACATCATCATCGACCATGGCAACGGTGTTCAGACTGCCTATGCCCACATCATCGACGACGGCATCCTCGTCTCCGCAGGACAGCAGATCGTGGTGGGACAGAACATCGCCCGCGCCGGAACGACAGGCAACTCGACCGGATGCCACCTCCACTACGAAGTCCGCCTGGACGGGGTCACCACCGACCCAGTGCGCTACATGTCCGACCGCGGAATCCAAGTCGGATGATGGTGCGAGTACTTCGTGGGCCGATCCTCCTCATCGTGGTCTCGGTCATCGCCCTGCTGATCGCCCTTGCGTTCGGCGGTGGCGCCGACGCACCACTGCTGCTCGATCCCGGCGCCGCGACGCGCTACGGACTACCGATCTCCAAAATGGTCGTCAATCTTGCAAGCGCGATGACCATCGGCGCCCTCCTGCTCGCTTGTCTGGCGATTCCCCCGACATCCACGGCCTTCGCCAAAGCCCTCGACGTATCGTCCGTCTCCGCCGCTGTCTGGACCTTGGCAGCGGGCGCGACGGGGTTCTTCAGCTTCGTCAGCGCGTACAACCAGCCGGTCACCTTCGACGCGACGTTCGGCAACATCCTCGGGATGTTCCTGACGGCCTCGGAACTCGGCCAAGCCTGGTTGGCGACCGTGCTCATCGCTGCAACTCTCACCGTCGCCTGCTTTGCTGTCCGGAACGTGACGGCAATCGCGTTCCTCACGGCTCTCGCGGTAGCAGGGCTCGTGCCCATGTCGCTGCAGGGGCACCAAGGCGGAACGGCCGATCACGACTCGGCGACGATGGCGGTGTTCCTCCACGTCCTCTTCGCTGGGATCTGGCTGGGCGGACTACTTACCATCGTGGTCGTTCATCGCACCCTCGACCGTCCCGCGCTGGGGGTGCTGCTGGGACGCTATTCCACCATCGCTCTCATTTCCTTCCTGGTCGTTGCCGCCTCCGGCTACCTGAGCGCGCAGATCCGAGTCGATGGGTGGCAGAACCTCGCGTCGCCCTACGGCGTACTGGTCATCGTGAAGGTCATCGCCCTAGTAGCCCTGGGAGGCCTTGGGGCGACCTGGAGACGCACGGCGATCGCACGAGCGGGGGCATCGGCGCGATGGTTCTGGGGAGTGGTCGGAGCCGAGATCATCTTCATGGGGATCGCCTCAGGGGTTGCGGCCGCCTTGGCACGCACCGCGACACCGGTTCCGGAATTCGTCCCCAGTATCCCGACACCCGCTGAGATCCTCACCGGCAGCCCGCTTCCACCGCCCCCGTCATTCACGAACTATTTCACGCTGTGGAACTTCGACCTGCTGTGGATGCTGGTCTGCGCCTTCGCCATCTTCTTCTACGTGGCCGGAGTCGTGCGGCTCAAGCGACGTGGAGACATGTGGCCCTGGTATCGCACCGCACTGTGGATCGCGGGGATCTGCCTACTCTTCTACATCACCAATGGCGGAATCAACCTCTACCAGAAGTACCTCTTCTCCTCCCACATGCTCGGCCACATGGCACTCGGCATGGTGGTGCCGATCCTGCTCGTCCCGGCGGCGCCGATCACCCTCGCGCTTCGCACCATCACCAAGCGCGCGGACGGCAGCCGCGGTCCACGGGAATGGATCATGCTCGTCGTGCACTCGCGACTGTTCGGGATACTCGGGAACCCGCTCGTCGCGGCGGGCCTATTCGTCGGATCCCTCTGGGCGTTCTACTACACCCCGCTCTTCGACTGGGCTACGTCCAACCACATCGGGCACCAGTGGATGATCGTGCACTTCCTGCTGACCGGGTACCTGTTCGTGCAGTCCCTGATCGGCGTCGACCCCTCCCCGAACCGCGCGCCCTACCCCATGCGGCTGCTCACCCTGCTAGCGACTATGGCCTTCCACGCGTTCTTCGGGCTCGCCCTACTGAGCGGAACCGCCATGCTCCTGCCCGACTGGTACGGCGCCATGGGCTGGCCCACCATAGACGCACTGGCCGACCAACAGGCCGCCGGCGGAATCGCGTGGAGCGTCGGCGAGATCCCGACAGTCGCCCTGGCGATCATCGTCGTCTTCCTCTGGTCGCGCAGCGATGGCCGAGAGAGTAAACGCTACGACCGCCAAGCCGACCGTGACGGCGACGCCGGGCTCGAGGAATACAACCGGATGCTCTCCGCGCGTGCGGCCGCCGCCATCCTCACCCGGCCCAAGCTTCCCGGGCGCCGCGATGAGTAGATCGTCGCCCGACGGCAACCTCGTGGAAGTCCGGCGATGGCTGCAAACCGAACCGAAGCTCGCCGAACTCATCGCGCGGTACCCGGCCGAATGGACCCGTGCACGCGCAGACATGCTCGCCGCGAGCAAATCCGGGAACACCTCATCACTGCTGGCGAGCATCGCGGGTGCGCACAGCGGACCCCGAGACAGAGTGAAACCTGAGCGACAGCAGCTCGCGGATCTCGTCCGTGGCCAGATGATTCTGCGTGCACTGCGCGCGGCTGGACTCCGCGCAGAGACCGGCGTCGACAGCGGGCCCGTGAAGTTCAGCAAGCTCGACGGAACCATCCTCCAGCACCTGTTCTTCTCACAAGGGCTGACCCGCAAACCCGTGTCGATGGCCCTCTACTGCCTGGTGTGGCCTCTGGCGCGACAACGTCGCCGACTGCTTCCTCTCGTGCGCCCGCAGGGCATCTACTGCTTCTACTCGAAGCATCTCATCCGCGAGATCGCCACTCTCGCAGCAGGTCGCCCCGTCCTCGAGATCGCAGCAGGCGACGGCACCCTCTCCCGCTTCCTCCGCGACGCGGGCGTGGACGCTCGGGCCACAGATGACTTCAGCTGGGCGAACTCCATCGACTACGGCGACGACGTCGAACGCATGGACGCCCGAACGGCACTACGACGCTCACAGCCAAGCGTTGTCATCTGCTCGTGGCCGCCACCAGGCAACCCGTTCGAGCGATCCGTTTTCGCCACCGCGTCCGTCGATCACTACATCGTGATCACCAGTGCGAACAACAACGACGCCAGCGACTGGCAGGGCTACCTGGCACAGAACTTCTTCGACATGATCGGTGATGAGAGGCTCAGCCGAATGGTGCTCCCGCAAGGGGCCAGTCGCGTACTCATCTTCACGAGGCGGCGAAGGTGAAGAATTTATCGCCGCTACCCCTGTGGGCGGCAGTCCCCGTCGCAGCTTCGGCCGGAATCATCCTCGACGCCGCCTTCCCTGACCGGGGCTGGTGGCCTCTCGCGTTCGTGGGCATCGCACTGAACCTAGCGGTGCTCATCGGACGTCGACTTGGTGCAGCCTTCCTCGTGGGCTTCGTCGCAGGCGGGACGTTCTACCTTGCGCATATCGAATGGGCGTCCCTGTTTCTCGGTCCGTTGCCCATGGCCGCTCTAGTGGTACTGCAGGCTCTCTTCTTCGGCGTCGGCGGGATGGCGATCACGCTGGCCTACCGATGGGTGCCCCTGGCGTACGCCACGCTCTCGGGACGGCTGGCTGTGCTGCCGATCACGGTTGCAGGGCTCTGGGTTTTCCGCGAAGGGGTAGCAAGCACCTGGCCGTACGGCGGATTCTCGTGGGGACGCGTCGCCATGTCCCAGTCGGACAGTCCGATCACCTCACTCTTCGGCTGGTTGGGCGTTTCCGGTGTGAGCTTCGCCATGGTCCTCTTGGTCGCGATCTGCGTAGAAGCAGTCCGCTACCAAGGCTCACCTCAACTTGGTCGGGCCATTGCGCCCCTCGCGCTGGCCGCAGTGATGACCGGGGTGCCCAGCTGGCCGACCCCCACCATCGGAACCCTTCGGGTCGCCGCTGTCCAGGGCAACGGACCTGCTGGCTACTTCGACTCGCGCGAGCCCGGCGACCTCACCGCCGCCCAGCTCGGCGCCACCCGACCACTCTTCGGGGAACGGGCCGACGTGGTGCTCTGGCCCGAAGGTTCCACCGATGACAGCCCTCTCACCGACCCGTACACCGCCGCAGTGTTCGACGAGGTGTCCCGCCAGATGGGCGCGCCCTTGGTGGGATGGGCGGTCACTGAACGCAACGATCGCACGTACAACACCGAGATTCTGTGGACTGCTGAGGATGGCGCTACCGACTACTACGACAAGAAGCATCCTGTGCCGTTCGGGGAGTATGTCCCGAATCGAGACTTCTGGCGACCATTCGCGCCCGACCTCATCGACCTCGTCCAGCGCGACTACACCCCTGGCACGACAGACCCGATCTTCGACATCGGGGGCGTGCTGGTAGGGATCAACATCTGCTTCGACGTCGTGGACGACCGAGTACTCCGAGCCTCCGTGCTCCAAGGCGCGACAGCAATCTTCTCGTCGTCTAACAACGCCGATTTCGGAAGGTCCGACCAAAGCGCTCAACAACTCGCCATCGCCCGCATACGCGCCATGGAGCTGGGCCGCTCAGTCGTAAACGTCTCAACCGTCGGCCTCACCGCGGCCATCGGCCCGGACGGCGAGATCCTCCAACAGCTTCCCTGGTTCACCGCCGCCAGCCTCGTTCAGGACGTCTCCCTGATCCAGACGGTCACACCAGCAGCCCTGTTCGGAGGACAGATCGAGTTCGCTCTCGCCGGTGTGGCGATGGCCCTGCTCGTCGGATCAGCCTCTTATCCCGCTTCGAGAAGGAAGCTTATTGATTCAGTGGACGCTGTATAGTCATTGGATGCTGACTATTGCTTCGCGCCTTGACGTCATGAATCGGTTGGGCCGGGCCATGGCCGACCCCACTCGTTCCCGGATCCTGCTCAGCCTCCTCGACGGACCCGGCTACCCGGCTCAACTTTCGCGCGAACTAGAGCTCACGCGCTCCAACGTGTCAAACCACCTCACCTGCCTGCGCGGATGCGGCATCGTCGTCGCAACGCCGGAAGGTCGGCAGACCCGCTACGAGATCGCCGACGCCCACCTCACTTGCGCACTGACAGCGCTCTTGGAGACAGTGCTCGCCGTTGACGATGGATTCGATTGCACGGACGAGAACTGCGACGTGCCGCTGTGCTGCGGGGTGGACGCATGAGCAAGGAATGCTGCGGTCCCGACGAGGCTGCGGAGCCCCGGAAGCTCATGCTTACTCGCCGCCCCGGCGACAGCGAAGTTGCCGCCGCCGTCCGGCCTCACGATCACGATGATGCGGCACATGAGCACGATGACGATGATGACGAACACGACCATGGCGGCGCCGAGGAGTTGGTCCCCTGGTGGCGCGACCGGCATCTCCTGCTGCCGATCGCATCCGGGATTCTCCTCGCAGTCGGCTATGCCCTCGAGTGGTCCGGTGTGGGACTGGTCGCGACGATCATCCTCGGCCTCAGCCTCATCACCGGTGCGCTGACCTTCGTTCCTAACGCCATCAAACGCCTGATCCATCGCAAGCTCGGCGTCGGCCTTCTCATGACGATCGCCGCCATGGGCGCCGTGCTCTTGGGGCACGTGGGAGAGGCCGCAGCACTCGCCTTCCTGTTCTCGATAGCTGAGGCACTGGAGGACCGCGCGATGGACAAAGCCAAGAACGGATTGCGCGCACTTCTGTCACTGATCCCTGACACGGCAGTGATCTCCAAACTTGCCGGGAACGTCTCGATCCCTGCGAGCGACCTTCGGGAACTCGACATCCTCGTGATCCGCCCGGGGGATCGCGTCGCCACTGACGGCGTCGTGGTCACCGGCCGCAGCAGCATCGACACCTCGGCGATCACCGGAGAATCCATCCCCGTGGAGGTGGGCCCGGGCGACGCGGTGCCCGCCGGCTCCATCAACGGCGGCGGAGCTCTGCAGATCGAGGCGACCGCTGACGGCCGCGACAACTCCCTGACGAAGATCGTAGAGCTCGTCGAGCAAGCCAGCGCTCGCAAGGGCGAGCGAGCACGCCTGGCGGACCGAATCGCCAAACCGCTCGTACCGGTGGTGCTCATCCTCGCGGGCCTCATTATCGTCTTCGGGTTCCTCATCGGCGACCCCCTGACCTGGACCGAGCGAGCGCTGGTGGTGCTGGTCGCGGCGTCCCCGTGCGCACTTGCGATCGCGGTGCCGGTCACCGTCATCTCCGCGATCGGATCCGCCAGCAAGTTCGGGGTGGTCATCAAGTCCGGCCAAGCCTTCGAGCAACTAGGCACCATCAAGCTTGTCGCCTTCGACAAGACGGGGACACTCACCCGCGGACTCCCAGAGGTAGTAACCGTCATGGGCTCCGCAAGCAATGAGCGAGCCCGTGTACTCGGCATCGCGGCCGGACTCGAGGCACACAGCACCCACCCGCTCGGAGCAGCGATCATCGCCGCATCGACGACACCCGCCGCGGTGACTGAGGTCACGGAAGAGCCCGGTCTTGGAATCTCGGGTCTCGTCGACGGCCAGCGTGCCCGCGTCGGCAGCCCACGATGGGTCAACGCAGACGGGCTGGCCGCAGACGCCTCGCGGCTCGAGGACGAAGGCATGACAGTGGTCGTCGTCGAGGTCGACGATAAGGTCGTGGGAATCATCGGCATCCGTGACGAACTGAAGCCCGAGGCAGTCGAAACGGTGGAGCAGCTCGCCGCCGCGGGTATCGGTACGGTCATGCTCACCGGCGACAACGAGCGCACGGCTCGCGCCCTTGCCGCGCAGGTGGGTATCACCGACGTGCGGGCGCAACTTCTTCCTGCTGACAAGGCGGCAGCAATTGAGTCGTTCGTCGCGATTCAGCGCACCGCGATGGTTGGCGACGGGATCAACGACGCTCCCGCCCTTGCGGCTGCGGATGTAGGCATCGCGATGGGGGTCACCGGATCCGACGCGGCCATCGAGTCCGCGTCCGTCGCGTTCACCGGCAACGACCTTCGACTGCTACCCGCTGCGCTCCTGCACGCCCGCCGCGGCCGGCGGATCATGACGGGCAACATCGTGCTGTCCCTCGGCATCATCATCTTGCTGTTCCCGTTGGCCCTCCTCGGCGTGCTCGGGCTTGCGGGCGTCGTGCTCGTGCACGAGATCGCGGAGCTGATCGTCATCCTCAACGGCGTGCGAGCCGCGCGCCGACCCAAGTCGATCACGGCGCTTGATTCCCGCGCTGCGGTGTCGCCTCCGCCCACAGTCGACGAGTCGGTATGACCGTGCCCTGAACGCCCGGACCCGCGGCAGCAATTCGTCGAGGTGAAGCGATTTGGTCAGGCGGTCTTCGGTTCCCGCGCCCAGACCCTGGACTTCGAAGTGGATCGCACAGACACGACTACTTGACCGGCCACCCTGCGGACCGAAGAAGACGGGCAAGCCGCTCGACTTCTCGCCTGGACTCGGTCAATCGCTCCTCGGTCGAACGAAGGTAGAGCCCTTCGGTACTATTCAGCGCGGATCGCTCAAGCTCCAGCATGGTCTCGAGTCTTGAGGTTTCGGCCGTTCTCGTCCTCCACTCGCGCAGAGCCTGAAGCTCCGCGAAGGCGTTGCGCTCGTCGAGGGAGGTCGGGATCCTCGACCCGTCCGAGATTCCTGATAGCCATGCATCGAACTCAATTGCCGACATCGAACTGAATTCTTTGCTCAATCCGGGCAAGTCCAAGGGGGCATCTGGATTTCCGATCGGTGCGAGCAAATAGCTCAACGGAACGCGAAGCGCCATCGCGATATTCAATAGCTGCACGACGTCGATCGCCGCCTTCCGTCCCAGTTCGATGTTCTCGATCGTCGACTGGCTCGGTACTCCACCGATGGCTTCAGCCAGCTCGCGCGCACTCATCCCTCGGGCCTTGCGCGCTCCTTGAATGCGCTCTCCGAGTGAGCGCGCCGACCGGTAATCCGTCACTTTGACAGGATACCGGGCAATTCTCTTGCTAAAACAACGAGAATCGATTACCGTCAAAACAACGAGAAACAACCCATGTTTCTTGTGATTAGACGGGAGTGATCATGGAAGCTGATTTCATTCAGCCTGCCGCAGTGAGCGAGATGACGGGCATGTCCACCGGGGCATTGGCGCAGCTTCGCTACACCGGCACCGGTCCGCGGTTCTACAAGCCCACCCCGAAGACCGTCCTCTACCGGCGTTCGGAGGTCATCGCCTGGGTCGAGGCGAGCGCCCACGAGAGCACGTCGCGGGCTACTCCGAGCTTCGCCTGACGGTGATGGGGTTGTACGCCGCGAAGAATGCCGTGCTGGTGGCCATGCGCCTGAAGCTGGGCAACACTGCTGCGCGTCTGCTCAACCACATGGCCCTGGAGTGCTGGGACGAACCGCGCGGCGATCAGGCAGCGCGCCGCTACTTCGCCGGTCGGGAATCATCGGCGATCGCACTCGGGTTCGGTGCTCCGGGCAACGCGACCGAGGCCGCGCACCGTGCCGTGAAGCGCGCGATCAAAGAGCTGATCGAGCGCGGAGCTATCCGCCGCGTACGGTTGGGCGGCCGCGGCGAGACCTCGGAGTATGAGCTGCTGCTCGACAGTTCGCGTCCACCAGCCGCTCGTCGGGGTGCCGATGAACCCATCCCGTTCCCCTCCCAGGGGACGACCGATTGGTCCCCACAGAGGGCCAATTTTTGAGCCCCTTAGGGGACCGAAAAGTTGTCGATTAGGGGACCACTGAGTGGCCCCGTTAACAGGAAGAACAGGAATGAACAGAACAGGACCAGTACGCGCGAGGCGCGACGGGCCGGATGTTCGTGAGTCCGCTTCTGCGGTTCTTCCGATGTCACGAACTTCCGAAGTTCGGGAGCAGGGTTTCTCTCTTCCCTTAGTGCCGAACTTCGGAACCCCCGTAGAGCCGAAGTACCTGCCTGCGGAATTTACAGAGTCCGGAACGCCCGGACTGTGGACAAACCCAACCCCGAAAGGACCGAAGTCTTGAAGCTCGTAGCAGTCACCAACCAGAAGGGTGGCGCTGGGAAGACGACCACCACCATGAACCTTGCCGCGATCGCAGCCGAGAACTCGCGGGTGCTCGTGGTCGACGTCGACCCGCAGCAGTCGACCACGTGGTGGGCCTCCACCGCCGACGACACTCTGCCGTTTGACTTTGCCGCCAACACCGACGCGAGCATGCTGGGGCGGTTGCGTGACTTACCGTTCGACGTGATCTTCGTCGACACCCCCGGCAACCTCACCGACTCGAAAATCCTCGCTTCCGTGCTCTCGGTGGCGGACTTCGCCATCATCCCGACTGAACCTGAGGCGTTGTGCATCCCGCCGATGGTGCGCACGATCCGCACTCTGGTCGAGCCGTCCGGGACTCCCTATCGAGTGCTGCTGTCCAAGATCGACATGCGCGTGCCCGGCCAGCTTGACGACGCCGAAGCTCTCATCGACAGCCTGAACCTGCCTCGCTTCAACCGGCCCATCCGTAAGTACAAAGTTCATGCAGATGCACCCATCGAGGGCAAGGTCGTGACCCAGTACGCGGAGTCGCGGCAGACCGCGAAGGCCATCGACGACTACCGCGCGGTCGCCCTCGAGCTCATGACCATCTGGGCGCACGCCGGGGCGGCCTGATGGCCCGCCAGAGCCTGGGTGACCTCCTCGGCAAGGTCGAAGAACCCACCCCACCGAAGGTGCTGGAGCCCGCGCCCGAACCCCAGATCGCGTCCGCTCCGATCGCAGATCCGCGACCCGAGCGAGTACCAGTCGCGCGTCCGTCGCGGCCGAAGACGGTCGCCGCCCCGCGCCCGGCAGACGAGCTGCCGACCTACCTGAAGCTCGTGCGCAAGGAGACCCGGCTGCGTGAAGACCAGCAGAACCAACTCACCCTGCAGGCCCGACGCCTCAATCGCGCGAAGTCTGCCGGCACCCCTCGAATTACGGACAACACCCTCATCCGTATCGCCGTCGACCTGCTCCTCGAGCGCATCGAGACCGCTCGCGGGGACGACGAATCAGCCATCCTCGCCAGCGTGCGGAAGCCCTGACGATGAGCCAGCCGACTGCTCCTCGAGCGCCGATTGGTCAAGCGCAACACTTTCGACCAAAGGTTGAGACGACTTTGGATTTCGTTTTTGCGACACGCGCACGGGCGTTCTACCCCCATTCGTGGGCCCCGCTTATTTTCGAGGAGACCGTTCGTTTGGGTACTCACCCATCGCGACCACCCAAACGAACGGAAATGCCCTGTTTTCCCCTGTCCCCCCGCCAATGCCTGGCAGAGCCAGCTTCCCAACCTCCCGCACCCAACAAGTTGTCCACGGGAGGTTGGGAAGTAAAGCAGTGGCGGGGGGACAGGGAAAAACAGAAGAAGAACAGAACAAGAAACAAAGACAGGAAGCCGGGGAAACAGGGATGCGAGGTCGTTGAAGTGGTGCAGATCACGAGGCGAGATGAGCAGCTGGTGGAGTGGCTGAACGTCGTGCGCATGGCAGACATGCGCTCGATTCGTTGGGCGATGGCCGGTCTGAACGGAGTCACCGAACCGGTGAGCCTCCGCGTCGCGCAGAAGTGGGTATCACGCCTCGTCGAGGTCGGGTTGGTCGATCGGGAACGGCTGACCTACCAGGAAGGGCAGATCGTGTGGGCGACCCACACGGCCACCGGCCGGGTCGCCCCGAACCTCTACCGGCAGACCACCCGGCACGAGCTCGCCGTCGCGCACGTGTCCGCCCGCTATCTTGCCCGCGGGTATGAGTGGTTCCGCGACCGTCGTCCCCAGTCGCTGCAGGACCACCAGGTCGACGGTGTCGCGGTGAAGGGGAACTTGGTCGAGCTGATCGAGGTGGAGCTGACGCCGAAGGCGTTGAAGCGGTACCAGCAGATCTACAACCACCACGGCCAGCGGCTCGCCACCGAGGGCGTCTCGAGGGTCGTGTACTTGTGCACGCGGGATGCCGCGAAGACCGTCGCGCGGGAGGCGGACAAGTTCATCTTCCGCGACCAACGCCATCGCCTGGTCGCGCTGCCGATGTTCGACGAGAAGGGCCGATGGGTCGGCAACGACACCGACCTCTGGGAGGGTGCCCCCGAGCCGGTCGAGTCGGCGGCGGAGATTCCGACACCGCCGCTGTGGGGCAGCGAGGTGGTCTCGTGAGCGTCGACCAGCGCACCGTGGCGATGCCCTCGGCGGACCCGATGGGCGATGCCCTGTCTCGGCTTCTTGGTGCCGTCCTTCTTCTGATCGTCGCCCTATCAATCGCGCCACTGATCATCCCGATCGCGGCCAACCGGCTAGTCCCGGACATCGTCGCCACCAAGACCGGCTTCTGGATGGTCCACCGCCTGCAGTGGGTGGCCAACACGATCGGCATCCTCCTCGTCGTCGCCCTCCTCGCCATCGAGACCGTGCTAGTTACCGGCTGGGTCCAGTCGGGGCAGGCGGCCGCGTTCGTCGACGGCGACTGGGTCGGACAGTTCCTGCCGACCTTCGGCGGCTGGCTGCTCACCAACTTCCTCTCCGGGATCCTGCTGCTGCCGACGTTGTGGTCGCACAAGCGGCGCACGATCGCTGAACGCGTGCGCACGCGCCGGATCACGAACGTGCTCGTGCAAGAGCGCATCGAGTCCGCCCGCAAGCGCGCCGCCGACGCGGCCGCCGCGAAGCGCATCGGCGTGAAGCTCGACATCACCACGGGTCGGATCGCCGGCACTACCGCCGACGTCCTCACCGCACCCCACACCGTGGCGGGGCGTCACGGGTTCGGGTTCACGAACCTCGCCACCGTGCGGCTGCTCGCTGATCGGTTCCACGACACCCGCACCGTGCGGGACTGGGTCGACTCCTCCGGCCAATTCCTGGTGCTGCCCGAGACCTCGTCGGCGGCGCGGGTGCTGATCGTCGCTGAGTCCGGCTCCGGCAAGACCGTCCTCATCAACGACCTCGTCCTTTGCGCTCTCGAATCCGGCTGGCCCGTTTTCGTCCTAGATGCGAAGGGCGACCCGGCCGACGCCGAGCACCTCACCGCCCTGGCCCGCACCCACGGGCACACCGCCGCCATTGCCGACGGGTGGGACCTGTTCAATGGGACCGCCGAGCAGGTCACCGCCAAGCTCATGCGCCTCATGCCCCCGGCCGACGGCGCGAACCAGCACTACCTCGACGAGATCCGCGGATGCCTTCAGGCCATCCAAGCCCTCGAACCCCTGCGGTCCGTGGGCGACCTGCGCGAGCGGCTGACGAACCCGAACCCGCACGTGCGGGACCAGTTCGACCTGATGATCGTCAACACCACCATCGACCGCAACGGCACCACCGCCGGAGCGCGCGCCCTGCACTCACTGCTCGTCGCCTTGCGCCCGCTCGAGCGCTACATCGACGAGCACGGCTGGTCCTACGCCAACGCACCCGCCGACGTCACCGTCGTGCCCCTCTCGCCGGTCGACGACGCGCAGGCCAAGCTCGGCGACTTACTCATGCTCGACCTGCGCAATTACCTCGCCGCACGACTTCTCGCCCGCGACAAGTCGCCGGTCGTCGTCATCGTCGACGAGTTCCCCCAACTTGTCACCGCAGGCCAAGATCCTGGCGACACCGCAGGGTCGCTGTTCGAGACCGCCCGCTCCGCCGGTGTCGGACTCGTCCTCGCCACCCAGAGCCCGGCGGGCTTGTCGAACGACGAGACCCGCAGGCGCCGTGCACTGACCTCGGGTGCCGCGCTGATCTTCGGCCGGTCGAAGGATCCCGAGGATGTCGTCAAGTACGCAGGCACCGTGCTGCGGATGGAAGCATCCACCCAATCGGGCGGGGAGGCGCAGGGCACGGCCAGAGCGCAGCACACGTTCGTGATCCCGCCGCAGGATGTTCGCGAGGCCGCGGACGGTGCATTCTGGATGGTGCAGGCCGGCGCGATCGCCGCCTTCCGGGCCCTGCCGCACCAGACCGTCACGGTCACCCCCGCACCGCCCCTCGAAGAATTCGTCCCGGATCGGTTCGACGCGCTCGAGTCGACGGAGGTGACCCCGTGACCTCAGCGCAGGCGGTCGGCATCCTTGATCGACGTCACCAAGGACACGTAGTGCTGCTGGGCGAGCCGGTGGCAGCCGGCACTGAACGGCGAGGTGATCGGACCCGGCACGACGCCGACCGGACGGTCCATCGCGTGCGCGGCCTCCGCCGTGCGCAGGGCACCGGAGGACAGGCCGGCCTCGACGACGATCGTCTTCACCGTCAGGGCGGCGAGCAGGTACTTCGCCCGACGCTGCGCACGGACGGTCAGCTGACCGCCGGGCGGCAGCTCGGAGACGGCGACACCCTTCGTGACACGGTTGCGGGGCTTGTCGAGCGACGCAGCGGCGACGGTGATGCCGCGACCGCGCATCGCGTCGGCCCCGCGCAGGGCGAGCTGATCGATGCCCGATCCGGCGCCGGCGGCGATGACCCAGCCGCGCTGCGCCAGCCCCGTCGACAGTTCGATGCCCATATGGATCCCGTACCCGGTGGGGCTCGCCGTGCCGGTAAGCGCGACCGATGGGTTGAGCAGGATGCCGGGGTCGCCGTCCACCCACAGGACGGTGGGGGCGATGCCGCGCAGGGACTCGAGCTGTGTGGGCCACAGCTCGCACTCCGGGGTCAGGATCCCGAAGCCGTGCGCCGCGGTGCCCTCGAGCACCCGCGCCACCCGGCTCCCGATGGCGAACGCGCGAATGCGCTGCCGCACCAGGTTCGACAGCGCCAGCGCCTGGTCGTTGCCGGCGTGGACCGCCGCGACGAACTGGGCCGCACCACCCAGTGCGTGGATGCCGACGTGCACGGAGGGTTCCCCGCTGACCCCGGCGCACGCCAGGGCCACTCGCGCGGCAGTGTCGTCGTCCACCCGAGTCGAGGTGGTCGCGATGGTTGGAAGTGAACTGGTCATGGTCGTGCAGTCCTCTCAGAGCGATCGTTTTGTTTGCCTTCCGGCAGAGAGATCGAGTGCGAGAGGACGAGGCGTAGTGCGCAGAATTTCGGGCGAAATAAGCCCGCAGGGCGCGTCAGAGAATCTGCGAACGCAGCAGAGGACAGAGCTACGATCGGCAGCCGGAAAGTTCAAACAAACATCCAGAAACACCGCCGCGCAGCGGCGTCCCACATGGCGCCGACCTGTCGGCGCTCACCACGCGCAGCGCCTACCGCTGACTTCTCTTCCGCGACCCGCACCCGACAGCCGCACCTTCCCCACGGACCAGGACGCACTCAACGGAAAGGAATCGCGCCCATGACAACCAGCACCCCCACCAAGCAAGAACCCCGCGCCTTCGCCGGCGCAGCCCGCGCCGCCTCCTACATCGAGGCCAACGACGCCCCGGCAGTCACGGAGACCACTCCGTCGGCTCCGCCCGCCGTCACCGCGATCGAACCCGAGCCGATCCTCGAGACCGACCCCGTTATGGAGTTCAAGCAGGAGGAGGACATCGACCTCGGTGCCCTCTCCGTCGCCGCCCCACCCCGCACCGCCCAGAGGGGCCTGCGGGGGCTGCTCGGGAAGGTCGGCGTGAAGGTCGCGCCCGGCGCTGCTGAGACCGCGGAGCTTCAGACCGCGCAGGAGCTGGCGCGGTTCGAGGAGACCGTGCGACAGGCGACCTGGATCCGCGCGGTGTCGGTGCTCGTCGCGAACCCGAAGGGCGGGGTGGGCAAGACCCCGACATCCTTGATGCTCGGCGGGACGCTCGCCGCGATCCGCGGCGGGTCCGTCGCCATCATCGAAGTCTCCGACGACCCCGGCGCCCTCACCTTCCGCAGCGAAGGCTCACCCAACCGAGGCCTCGGCGAGCTCGTCGCCGACGCCGAGACGATCTCGTCGGCCGGGCAACTCGCCGGCTACACCGCCCCGCAGTCGTCGTTCGCGGCCGTCATCGGCTCTGTCGGATGGCGACCGCGCCTCGACGACACCGCCGTCCGCAACGTGGCCAAGGTGGTCGACGACTACTTCGGCATCCGCGTCATGGACTCTGGCAACCAGCCCTCGTCGCCAGCGTTCGGCGCCGCAGTGATGACCGCGGACGTGCTCGTCGTGCCGATCTTCGACGCCGGCGATGCCGCCCTCGAGGCAGCGCAGCTGCTCGAGGGACTGAAGGCGGCAGGCGGGCACGCCGCGGAGCTCGCGGCGAACGCCATCGTGCTGCGACTGCACGACGGACGCCCCGAGCACCCGCAGGTCGTCGCCCGCGTCGACCGCATCCTCACCTCCCACGGAATCAGCCACCAGCACACCATCCCATTCGACGCTCACATCGCCGAGCGCGGCCAACTCACCTTGGCCAAGCTGCACCCCGCCGCCCGGCACGCCCTCACCGGCGCTGCCGCCGACGTGGTCCGCACCCTCCAGAACACCGCACGCTGAACCGAAAGGACTAAGCAACCATGAGCGTCATCGGTACCCTCGCGATCCTCCCCATGATCGACAACCCCCTCGACGGGATCCTGCCCGACTTCAACATCTTCGGAGTCGAGTTCACCCAGCTCTGGCAGAAACTCGTCGCCGGCCTCTGGGCCGTCGCGATCATCCTCGCCGTCATCTTCCTCATCATCGGCGTCACCAACATGGCCACCGCCTCCTCCGGAGGCAGCCCCATGGCCTACAAGGACGCCCGCACCCAAGCGATGTGGGGCGGCATCTCCCTCGGGCTGCTGGCAGCCCTTGGCGTCATCGTGGGCGCAATCCTCGCCCTCTTCGGATAGGGATTGAAGATGCGAGCACAAGCAACGCGCCCCCGGCGCACCTGGCCCTGGATCCTCCTGGCCGTCATCGTCCTCTCGGCGATCATTGCCGTGCTGACCGTGACCGTCTGGAATACGGGCGGCACCACACCGACCGCAGGACCCACCGAGACCACGAGCTCGACGCCCGCACCGGACGCCGAACCCACCGGATGCCTCGGCGGCGACCAGCGCGACGCGACGATGGTGCTCGCAGCCCAAGCCTCAGCTCCGCACACCTCGAATGGCGCGATCGAGGTCGCGACAGCCTTCGTGCGCTGGCTCAACCAGTACCCCTACCCGAGCGCGGACGACATCGCCGCGATTGCGAACGGGGCCATCGCATCCACGGCGCCCACCAAGGACGTCGCTGGATTCTTCGCTGGTAACCCGAACCTCTCAGGTGGACTGGTGCCTGACGGCACCGACTACTACCTATCCACACTTCCAGGCGTCTACTACCTCGAGGCCACCGCGGCCGACGAGGTCACCGCCTCAATCGGCACCGCCCTCGTCATCGACGGCGAACTGAGCTCGACCCTCAAAGGCTCGATCACAGTCACCGTCATCTGGGAGGACAACGGCTGGAAGTTCGTGAGTTCCGAAGGAACTCGGTCGACCGAAGAGCTCTACTCGATCGGACGGCCATACACAGGAGGCTGCTAATGGCCCACTTCGAAGACGGCGATGACGGCGGAGGAATCGGCTCGATCATCGGCGGGCTCGGCGACGTCGTCAACGGTTTTACCGGTGCCGTGTCCTACTGGTCCGACCCGTGGGGCAACACCTTCAAAGCGCTGCAGGATGCCGCGAAGGGTCTGAGTAAAGACGTGCTCCCGGCCCTCACCGACGCGACCCTGCCGGATCTGTCGACCGACTGGTTCCTGCGCGCATACGCGATCTCGTTCGCCGCGGCGATCTTCGTCGCCGTGGCGCTGCTCATCCCGCAGATCCTGCGCACCGCCCGCGGTGCGCAGGCCGGCCGCGACCTGGTCGACTCTGTCGGCCTCTACTTCGGGCTCTTCCTGCTCGGTGCCATGTTCGGGCCCGCGATTGGGATGCTGCTGGTCAACTTCTTCCACGCCCTCTCCAACGACATCGTCGAATGGGGACTGCGCGGCACCGTCACCGGTGTCATCGGCGACTTTCAGACGATGATCGCCGAGGCCGATCCCGTCGGCATCACCGGCGGACTTCCGATCGCAGTCCTGCTGATGCTGTGCATGCTCATCGGTCTATTGCTGGTGTTCGCAATGCTGGTCGTGCAGCTGGTCACTCTCTACTTCACCGGGGTGCTGCTGCCGCTCGGCCTAGTGTGGATCATCGACCCGAACAAGCGCGGCTTCGGCACGAAGATCGTCTCCGTCTGGATCGGCATCCTCGCCGCCCACCCTCTGCTGTTCTTCCTGCTCGGGTTCTCGTTCATCATGATGGCCAACTCCGTCTCCACCTTCGGCAACAACGCCAGCCTCCACTCCCTCGTGCAACTATCGGTCGCGGTAATCGCGCTGTTCCTGGCAGCGTGCTCACCATTGCTGCTGATGAAGCTCGCCCCGGTGATCCCCACCGGGTTCGGCGGATCCAGCGGACCAGCAGTGGCCGCGGGATCGATCGGGCCGAGCAACATGAGCGAGGCCACCGCCCTTGTCGACCGCTCCGGCGGCAGCAAGTCCGGAAGCCGCGGCGCCAGCGGGTCCAGTTTGAGCACTCCGACGACGGCCGCTTCCGAGGGAGACTCGGTCACCCTCGCCGGGGCATCCGCCGCACGCGCCGGTACCAGCGCAGCCTCAGCCGGTGCGGCGACAGCGGGCGCCGCCGAAGGTACCGCGGCCGCCGCAGGCGGGACCCTGGCCGCGGCGGGAGCCGCTGAGACCGCGACTGGTGCGGGTGCCGCTATCGGCATCCCGACCCTGATTGCCGCAGCAGGCGTGATGGCGGCCTCGAAGGGTGTGCAGATGACCGAGGCCGCGGGCCACCAAGCGACCGCCGCGTTGGACGACACGATCGGAGCAGACCGACCATGACCGAGACGCAGACCCGCGCCACCGTCCGCTACCTGGGCGGCGAGACCGGGCACCGCTCGTTCTTCGGCGGCACCCACTCGAAGGCCCGCATCGCGCTGCTCGCGGTCTTCATCCTCGCCGGCCTGATCCTCACGCCGATCATCGGTTGGCCGGGACTTGCGATCGCCGCCGCCGGTGCAGGCGTCACCCTGATGGTGACGGCCCGCACGCACCGCGGCACGGTCATGGAGCGCTCCACTCGCCGCTCGCGGTGGAAGGAGCGCGTGACCACAGGGGTCGACGCATTTGTCCCCTACGACATCGCCTCCTGGGATCAGGCCGAGCAGGCACTGCGTGACGCGCACATGCTGCGCGGCCGCGCGAAGAAGGACGCAATCTGGGAAGCGCAGCGAGTGTTGACCGCGATGCGCGCCAACCCCGATGGTGCCGACGGCATGGGATGGCTGCAGCACGGCCGTCGCGAACCGGGTATCGCTTGGCACGCCCCGACCGGCGAGACCCAGTACTTGTCGGCGACGTTCGTTGTCACGGGGCAGCTGCGCGGCATTGAATCCACCTCGGTCATGACCCGAGCCGCCGAAGGGTGGGGCACGTTCCTCGCCTCAAGAGCTGCTGCGTCGAACCTTGTCGGCCAAGTGCAGACGATGACCCGGGTGCTGCCCGCGGACACGGCGATGCAGGAGTTCTGGGTCGCCGGGTCCCTCGACGAGGACGTGCCCGTCGAGGCGGTGACGTCCTATGAGGAGGTGCTACGGCTAACGGGCGAGGACGCGATGGTGCAGCGCCACTTCATCACCATCAGCTGGCCCATCACTGGGGCCTTCCGCGACACCGCCGCCAAATACGGCCACGCACGTGATGGGTGGCGTGGGCTCATGGTGCAGGAGATCGCCTCCACACAGCGCGGCCTCGAGGACGCGCGTCTCGGCACCGTCGAAATCCTCACCGCACGCCAGACGGTCGCGGTGGTGCTGCATCAGCAGAACCCGTCGCGGCCGATCGACTTCGTCGCCGACGTCGACCCCGCCCGGGCCGGCATCGCGTCGCATGACGAGTTCTCCGCCCACGTCGTCCAGGGCATCGACCCGATCACTGGGGGAGAGGTTGAGTGGTGGCATCGGACGGCGGCGATCCGCGCCGACGCGATGGCCACCGCACCCCGCACCCAGCTGTGGCTGCTGGATCTGCTGATCGGGCGGGACTTGGGCTTCATCCGCTCGGTGTCCTTCCATATCCACCTCATCCCCGCCGCGGACGCCAAGGCCGCAGCCCGGCAGGATCTGGTGCGCGATCAGGCCGAGGCGATCTCGCGATCCGAGGCGGGCAAGTTCGACACGGACGACACCGAGGTGGCCATGACCGCCGCCCAACGTCGCCGCACCGACCTGACCGCCGGTTCCCACCACCACGGTGCTGAGTGGATCGGCTACATCACCATCTCGACGACATCGCGGGACGAGCTCGCGAGGTCGTCGCGGCAGCTCGAGGAGACCTGCGCGGGATCTGCGGGCATCGACCACCTTGACTGGCAGGACTCGTTCCAGTCCGCCGCATCCGGCACCACTTGGCCCATCGGCCGCGGCCTCACCACGGGCGGCCGCACCCTGTCGTCCCGACTGCTCACAAGGCTCGCGGGCCGCACCGAGAAGGAGTCCCTGTCATGACCACTACCCAGCCCTTCCGCTCCAAGCTCTGGGACGCCCCCGTCCTGCGCGCCTTCGCACCGCCCGCCGAGCCCATGCTCGACGGCGACGAGACCCCGTTCGAAATCACCCCGTGGGGACGCCCAGGAACCCGCCTACGCAGCAAGCCGGGCGCTGCCCGTCGCGGCCGCTACGCGCCAGCGCTGGCCGGGGCACCCTCGACGACCCGGCAGGCCGAGATCCTCAACACCGCCCTCATCGGACCGCCCACCGGCACCAAGGGTGTCGTGACCGGTCGCGACGTCCTGTCGCGGACGTCCATCGCCCACGACCCGATCACCGCCTACAACTCCACCCCGCGCGAGGTGTCCTCGCCAAACGTGATCATCATGGGCGACGTCGGCGCCGGCAAATCCACCCACACCAAGGCCAACCACGTCCTGCGCCCCCTGCTGCTCAAGAACCGCCGGTGCGTGGTCTTCGACAAGAAGGACCAAGCCGGCGAAGGCGAGTACTCCCAGGTCGTGCGCCGCTACGGGTACGAGCCCATCAAGTTCACCCCCGACGGCACCGGCACCACGTTGAACCTGCTCGACCCGACCATCCTCAAGGGCACCGGCCTGCAGGGGCAGGCGCGCTTGCTGAACATCGTCACCCGCCTCGCCCGAGGCGACCAGCAGCTCGACTCCTGGGAAGAGGAAGCCCTGCGCGCGGCGCTGAAGATGACCGTCGAGCAGATGAAAGATGGGCGAGCCCCGGTGCTGGCGGATGCGCTGCCGAACCTCGGCCGGGTCGCCGATGACGGCGACTACGGAACTCTGTCAGTCTCCGCTCGCGACGACCTCCACAAGGCCGGCCTCTCCCTGCGGTGGACCCTCAACGGGCTCCTCGACGAATACGCGGGGCTCCTGGACGGCGAGACGTCGAAGTCGGTCGACCTCTCGGGCAAGCTCACCTCCTTCGACATCTCACAACTCCCTGACGACGGACCCGCGGTCCCGGTCGTGATGGCGATCGGCAACATGTGGATGCTCGGCCGACTCAGGAGCGAGCGCGGCTGGGCGACCACCGTCGTCTACGAAGAGGGATGGCACATGATCGGCGGCCCCTCCGCCTCCCTGATCAAGGCCAACCAGAAGCTCTCCCGAGGCCTCGGCATCTCGAACGTGTTCGTGATGCACAAGGGCTCCGACATCCCCGCCGACTCACCCGGAATGGCCATCATCCAAGAAGCCCAGACCGTGTGCATCTACCGCCAGTCCCGGCCCGAAGACGCGGCCTGGTGCCAGCAGACCTTCGGCCTCGCCCCCGAAACCGCCGACACCATCGAACGGCTGCGTGACGGGCACTACATCTTCAAGTACGGATCCCACCCCGAAACCCACGTGCAGCACATCCTCTCCCGGTGGGAAGCGCAGGTGACCAACACCGACGAAGCCCTAGCCGCCGCAGGACGCGTCTAGTGCTGAAAGCAATCGCCGTCGGCGTCACCGGCGTGCTGCTCTCACTCGTTGGCGCCGTTGTCATGTCGTCCGGCACCGGATGCACCGCCCAACCCGTCGACGTCGACCAGGTCGCCGCCCTCGACACCGCCATCGCCGGTTACTCCGACGACCAGCTCGTCAACGCCGCCATCATCATGAACGTCGCCACCGCCCGCGGTCTCGGCCAACAGGCTCAGATCGTCGGCGTCACCACCGCCATCGCCCAGACCGGCCTGCGCAACCAAACCGCCACCGACGGCTCCACCGGGCTCGGCGTCTTCGCACAAGGGGCGGCGTGGGGAAGTGCCGAGCAGCGGCTCGACCCCGCCCACGCCGCACTCCTCTTCTATGCGCGACTCGAGCAGGTTCCGAATTGGCAGACCCTTACCCCTGCGGCCGCGGCGACCCAGATCACCGGCCACGGTGCGGCGGACTACACGGCCGCGCTGAAGCCGGCGACCGAGATTGTCTCGACGCTCACCCCGACCGAAGGGCAGGGGTGCCAAGTATCGGGCGATTCGCAGGCTCTCGCCCTCGAGCTCGTGCAAGCGATGGACGGCGGTACCTTCACCGCGCTGACCGATCCGGAGCAGCAGATCCGCTGGATCGCCGAGGGCCGGACCATCTCCGACTGCGGCATTGATGTGCGCACCCTGCAGGTCATGGTCCTCGCCACCCGCCAGTTCGACCGCGTCGGGGTCAGTTCAATCAACCGCCTCTGCACGCACGACGACGCAGGGGGCGGAACGCTCCCGCACGTGCGCGAAGGCGGCGGCAAGTCCGTCGACTTCTACATGCTCGACGACATACCTCTTACCGGAGCTGACGGCCTCACCCTCCGGCTCATCGGAATGCTCGACCCGATTGTCCCGGCAGAATCCCGCATCGGCCAATCCAACTGCCGTGACGCCGACGGTGTGAATCTGGGCCTGCAGCACTTCACCGAGTTCACTGACACCTGCAATCACCTGCATGTCGACTTCGCTGACACTGATGGAGCACTGACGGTCGGCTAGCGCCGCCGCTTTTCCCCAAGAATCCTGCGGTCTTTCCGCCTCGCGATCGTAGTTCGCTTCACGCCGGCGACGAGGGCTTTCGCGGCATATCCTCCGCACTGCGTGCTGTCCGGTATTCCACGGTCCCTAGCTCGCCGTCGCTTCGCTCACCCCTGATCTCTCCTGCCGGAAAGGCCGAAGAAACGATCACCGGGAGAGACATGACCACCATCCACGCACGACCCGAACGCACCCCCACCGAGATTGCCGCAGACGCGGGCGCCGCTACCGAGTTCTGGCGATCATTGCAGTCGCCCGCTCGCCGAAAATGGCTCGTTCACCGTGAGAGCTACGACTACAAACTGCTCATGGCCGACAAGGAAGGCCGCGAATGGGCGCGCCGCCAGAACAAGAACGACATCGCAGGACGAGCCGCACGACGCGCTGCGCGCCTAGCGGCCGACCCCCTCGCCAACCGCCTCGACGAGAACCTGCGCCACTATGTCGACGCCAACACCAAGGCACAGATGCCCCGAATTGCCCTGCACGGCAGGGCCAAGGGCGAGCGCGCCCTCAGCTTGCAGACGACGTACACATGGTTCTACGGACTGAACACCCCGTCGCCTCAGCGCCGCACGCGTGTGCGCCGGGAAAGCGAGATGTTCTACGAACACTGGCTGCTGTGCAACCCGCAGTATGGGCCAGTGCGAGCCGGGGGCGAGTTGTTCGAGCACACCGTTCAGACGTGGAACTACATTCCCGGCCAGATCCGACCGGCAGGAATGTCGCCCGAGCGCGCCCTGCAGATAGCCCTGTCCGTGCTCGACGAGAACAACGGCGTCTGGCCGGACAATCCTCCCCCATTGCTCTAACGGCCGCCGCGTCCGGAGGCTCACGCCCCCGGACGCGGCTCGAACAGCCCTCCGAACCACAATCGAGCACATGGCACTCATCGCCCTTAACCTCGGTCGGCCCATCTGGCAGATCGACCCGTGCCCACCCTGGTGCGAAGCCACACACTCGAGCGACGATCATCCCGACGACCGCGTGCACCGCAGCGAGGGAATTACAATCTCCACAACGACCCGCCGACGCCACATCGACGGCGACCACCTCGGATCCATCGAGGAAGAAGTCGACCTCGAGGTCGGCATCGCCCGCGCCGACGGCGACACCGCGACCTGGCTCTACATCGGAGCCGGACCCGCATCCTCCGTCGAAGTACAGCTTGAAGCTGCGGACGAAATCGTAGCCGCGATCCTTCGACTCAGCGGCAGCTAGACGAATGCCATTAGCAGCGCCCACCCCGGTCAGGCCGCAGGCTGAAGCATCAGGGACTGCCGTGTGGGAAATGGCCCGCAACCGCCACCCGACGATAGGCGGCGACTGCGGAACGAATACCACCGCCTCATCCCTAAGCTGCGCCGAGGGGTCGGCTACGCGTTAGCTCACTCCCCGATCGACGATGCGCGCCGGCGCCCCGATTGTCCAACACACCGCTAGACCCGCAGTATCGGATCCAGCTGGCCAACTGGAGCCGACGAAGGTCGGCGCGGAGCCTGTGGCTCTGTTGCCTTTCCGGCCGCCGACTGTAGTTCGCTCCCGGCCCTTCGTTCCCGGCTTTCGCGGCATATCCTCACTCGCTGCGCTCCCTCCGGTATTCCACGACCGGGCACTACGGCCCGTCCACTCTCAACAGATCTCTGTGCCGGAAAGGCAAACAAAACAGTCGATCAAAGAGAGAAGAACCAAAATGACTGACACCAGCACCACCACCGGAACCATCGAGCACGTCGACCCCACCACGGTGATCGTCGAAGCGAACGTGCGCACGACCGCGCCATTGGACAAAGAGTTCATTGCCAGCATCCGCGAGAACGGCGTACTCACCCCCATCCTCGCCAGACGTGACGCCAGCGGGAACATCATCGTCCGCGCCGGTCAGCGCCGCACGCTCGCCGCACGCGAGGTCGGACTGGCCAGCATCCCCGCCTTCGTAGTGGAGGCGTCCGAGGCGATCGCCGACCGCATCATTCAGCAGTTGGTCGAGAACGAGCACCGCACCGCCCTCACGGACGGCGACCGAGTGGCGGCGTTCCAGCAGCTGGCCTTAGAGGGACTCACCCCGCAAGTGATCGCCAAGCGGACCGCCACCAAACAGGTCGACGTCAAGCAGGGTCTGAAGGTAGCCGAGTCGCAGTTCGCAACGGCTGCGGTAGTCGAGCACCAGCTGACGTTCGATCAGGCGGCAACGCTGATCGAGTTCGAAGGTGACGACGAGCGGGTCGCCGACCTAATCGAGGTCGCCACGAGCCAGCCGGAGCAGTTCGCCCACGCCGCCCAGCGCGCACGAGACGATAAGGCGAGAGCGGAAGAGGTCGCCCGAATCAGCGTGGAGCTGCGCGAGCAGGGATACACGGTGCTCGACCGCGACCCCGGCTACTACGACGACACCTACATCCGCATCGGCGACCTCGTCACCGGCGAGGGCAAGCGGGTCAGCCCCGACGACCTGCCGACCGAGGGGGAGCGGTTCGTGTTCGTGCGCTCCTACATCTCCGGCAGCGTCGACGTGACCCACTTCATCTCTGACTACAAGGCACACGGGTTCCGCAAGGACGGCAGCACCGCACCTTCCGGACCGATGACAAACGAGCAGAAGGCCGAACGCCGCGAGCTGATCGCCAACAACAAGGCATGGGCGTCAGCCGAGACAGTGCGCCGCGAATGGCTCACCGCGTTCCTAGGTCGCAAGACCCTGCCGAAGGACGCAGCCCAGTTCGTTGCCCGCGGACTTACCGGCAGCCGGAGCACAGTCGCGGACGCCATGAGCCGAGGCAACAGCCTCGCGCACACGCTGCTGGGCATCGAGCACGACGGAGGAATGTGGAGCGGCGACAAGCTCGCGGCTCTCGTCGAAGCAAACCCCGGCAAGGCCGCAACCGTCAGCCTCGCCGTAGTGCTCGCCGGTATCGAGTCCCACACCAGTAAGGACACATGGCATCACCCCACCCACGACATGAGTGCCTACTTCGGCCAGCTAGTCGCATGGGGCTACGCAGCCTCAGAAGTCGAGCAGATCGTGATCGATCACGATACGACCTCGACTGACGCGGACAGCGTGGACGACGTCGAGGAACACGACGACGACACCGTCGACGAGGCACCCACGGAGGACGACTAGACCGTCCTCGGCCCCCGGCAACCGGCCGGGGGCCACCCCGCGGACGGCGCCCTTCGGGCGCGCGGGGGAGCGGAGCCGGAACGGAGGCGGGCACAGCTCCTGTGTCAGTCGTCGAGTCGCTCGATCCGATACTCGGCGGCGGTTGGCGCCGACAGATCGGGGATGTTCTTAACCGGTAGAGCCACCTGGCTTACAAACTCCATCGTGCTTCGCTTCTCGACAAATGCATCTGTGACAAGTGCGAGGTCTTGTCGAGGTGGTGCTCCCATCGGCGTACTAGTCGGGATGTCGTGGTCGCCAAAGCTGAAGATGCTGGTCGCGTCCTGCAGATAGGCGATGCCGGACCCACCAACAATGGCCATCGGTGTCCGTCCTCCCTCGCTGTAGACGACCGCCTCTCCAAGCAGCGATTTCGCATGCACGAAGCTCGGCAGCAGGTCGGCCTCAAATTCACCCTTCGATTGCGCAAAGTGCTGGAACGTCTGCCCGAACATGAAGAAGTCTTCCAACAGCAAGAGCTGACGCAGTGCTCTGTAGACGGGAGTTCCCGTCGCTGTCGAAGAGATGACATAGACCTCGCGGAACGGGGAGGCGGCTAGGGCCTCCCGCATCGCGGGTGTCATGTACTCCCGTGTCGAGAACTCCCCGACCGTTGGTGAAAAGTGGTCTCGGATTACGAGATTCACGTGCGCTAGATCCGACGCGTAGCCAAGCGCCTGATAGTTCTTACGGGCTACCTTGTCTGCCATCGCTGCGAAGTGTTCTGCGTCGGTAGGTAACTCGCTAAGCACTGCCGGTAGCTCGGCGATTCGAATCGTTCCATCCTCTTCGGTCACATTGACTCGCACTACGTTGAGAGCAGACACGTCATCGCGATGGCGGTGACGACCTCCTTCAAACAGCTGGGGTAAATACTCCGGGTCAACGTAGGTTCGCGCGAAACTCTCGGACGGAAACAGCTCCGTCACTTCGACTCCGAACTTCGCTCCATCCTGACGCGTAATAAGAAAGTCTGGCTTGTCGCTGGGCTCTATGGACGACCACTCAGAAGGCTCGTAAACGTAAGTCAGAATCTGAAGTTCGTTCGACTGTTTGGACATGCCCAGACCATACCGTCTTCAACAAGCCAAATGGCGCCAGCACGAGCGCCGGCGCTGTGACATAACCTCCGGTGGTTTTCTGCCTTCCGCACTGCCGACATGCGCGGACATCCCCCGAGCGCAACGGCTTTCGCGGCATATCCTCCTGCGTCCGGTATTCCACGACTGTTGCCACTCTCCTCCCGCTCCGCTTCATCTCTCTTGGTGCCGGAAGGCAGAAAAAGTGATCGATTCAAACAAGGAGGGAAGAATTTTGAGCAACGACACCATCACCATCACCGGACTCCCCGCGACAACCCCGCGACTCATCACCACCGGGGAGGGACTGACCATCAGCTCGTTCAGGCTCGCATCCACGCAGCGTCGCTACGACAAGGACACCGAGAAATGGATCGACGGGGAAACCAACTGGTTCACGGTGACTTGCTTCCGCCAGCTCGCCACCAACGTCGGCCGCAGCGTCAACAAAGGTGAGAGGGTGATCGTCACCGGAACGGTCCGCATCCGCGAGTGGGACAACGGCGAGAAGATCGGTACCACCGTGGAGGTCGAAGCTGATGCGGTCGGCCACGACCTCACCTGGGGCACATCGATTCACAAGCGCAACACGGACGCGCCTCCTATTGAAGAAACAGAGGTTGCGACCGCGTAGCCGGAGCGCCGGTGGTGCCCTTTCCAATCGGGCGTCACCGGCACCGATCGCCGACGAAGGAATCTCAGCTATAGGCTCTTCACCGCAGAGGACCTCGGACGGTTCCCGGCTCTGACGGAAGAGGTGGACGATGGGCGGCAGTCTCAACTGGCCGATCGAGTTGGTGGACCTCTCTCGTTTGAGGCTAGATAAGGCCAACGTACGGATACGCGGTTCAGTTTCCGACGAGGACAGCGTTCTCGCTCATCTGTATCAGGATGAGGACGTGCTTACCCTCGTGCGCGACATCGCGCGAGATGGTTACTTCGACAATGAGCAGCCGATCGTCTACGGTGACGGTGACGGCTTCGTGGTCATGGAAGGCAATCGGCGTGTGTCGGCGCTCAAAGGTCTCGATGAGCCCCAGCGGATCCCCGCTTTCGAGCAGAGGCTCCGAGCCGCGATCGCTCGAGCGGAGGAGGCCGATTTCCCCACACAGATCCGCGTAATGGTCGCTCCAAGTCGGGAGTCAACCCTCCCGGTGATCGCACGACTTCACACGCGCGACTCCAAGAAATCCTGGATTCTTGAGCAACAAGCAACGTTCTATTACGACCGAGTGCTCGACGGCGCGACCGTCGCTGAACTACGCCAAAGTTACCCCGCTGAGGCCGGAAAGATCCCTCGCTTTGTCCTGATGGGACAAATGGTTGCGTGGGCGCGGGCGGCCGCGGCAACGGACCCCGTCGCTGTCGCCTTCATAGACTCTCGAGCCTTCAAGATGACCACGTTTGAATACTTGTACAACAGTTCTGTGTTTCGGAAAGCGTTGGGCCTAATCGTGAACCAGGATGGGCTGCCCTCGATCGCTGGCCGTGACGCGGAGTTCCTTCGTCGGCTGTTCATCCAAATCGTGCTCGATATGAAGGACAAGCGGATCAACACCCGCAACCTGCGCGTGACGGAAGATAGCCACAAGCTATACGTGGCCTCGCTTCTCGAGATAGCCGACGGCCTAAAAGAATCCCACGATGAGAAGCCACTCGATGATAACGATGAGGTGGCCAACGAAGACGAGGTGGCCGACGACGCCGACGACGACGCCGACGCCGACGCCGATGAAGATCGCGGCCGCGAGAAAACAGATGAGCAAGAACAGAATGACGTAGACGAATCGACGGTGTCCGATGACTCGGAGACCGACACGTCCAACAACGTCGAGGAGTCCCCCGAGACAGGCGAACCTTCGTCAACGGATGATGAGCCAGCCGTCGACTTGGGGACGTCTCGTGCGCCGCGGAAACAGAGATTTGACGAGCGCCTTGACTTCGACGGAATGCCCATGCAGCTTCCGTCGATCGGAATGCGCACGCGGTACGAAGAGCTGCACCGGATCAATGTGAAGAACTTCCCCAATGCCACTTTTGACATCATGCGAACATTCATTGAGTGCGCGATCAAGGCCTATTTCGTATCGGCGAACGATCCAGTCGTTCGCGGTGGCGGGCAAGGAGGTCCCATCCAACTCTCACACTGTCTTGCACACGTCGACTCTCGACTGGGCAAAGACTCGACCGTGGCTCGAGGACTGACAATCATGAGGAGCCGGCAATTCTCTAACCCAGATACGTACTTGGCTTCTGCCTTAGCCTTCAATGACTCGAATCACGACCCCGACGTCGTGTTCAACTACGAGCAGGTTAATTCGATGTGGGCACAGATATCGCCCTTCGTTAAGCTCCTACTCGCGGGTCCCCCGAGATCCGATCAGCCCAGCGAAGGCATCCGAGGCGATTAGCAGCTCCCGGGCTTTCCCGACCCTGTGGGCGCTGTAGTGAAGCTCGAACTCAAAGATGGGGCGTTCCCGATAGAGATCTCGCACCAGCGGTGCGTCATCGTATGTGAGAAGCCATCTATCGCTCGCCCGCTCATTCATTGTCCGGGCGAGGATGGCGTGGTCGCGATCATCGAATGCATTTAGATAAAGCGACCCACCGGCGACCACGTAGGGAGGGTCAACGTACAAGAATGTGCCCCTCATTGGCGCCCACTTCTCGACACATTTTCTGCCGTCGTCGTATGTCAATTCGATCTGATCCGCTTGGCTCCCGATAGCCCGAATTCTGCGCGCCAACTCGCCGCGGTTGAACCGAGCGTCCATCTTGTATGTCCCACTCTGGCTCTTCCCACCGATGACGCCCGCGTGAAGAACTCCGGACCGGTTGGTCCGATTCAGATAGAAGAAGGCGAATCCAAGCTTGAGAGGGTCGCGCCCGTCTGCGGACTTGTAGATCTGACGTTGTCGATCCCACTCACTCAAAGTGAGCGGAACGGATTCGATGCGCCTCGCGAACTCCACCGGCTCATTTCTAACGGACGACCAAAAGCTGTGAACGGCGGGATCTAGGTCGTTGATCACGACGCGGTCAACCAGGCCCGACGCTAGGAGCGCCAGTCCCGCGCCCGCCCCGCCCGCGAACGGCTCGACGTATGTCACGTCTTGCATCCCCGCTTCGAGGATGACGTCAGCGAAGAACCCCGCGAGCTTCGACTTCCCGCCGGGGTATCTGAGAGGACTGTGGTTGCCCAGCCTCAGCTTGGAGTGGATATTGACTGCGGTCATTATTCCTACGTGATATTCGTTACGTGTATCAAGTAGCATATGGCCCGTGGACGATTCGGACAAGGCGCGCATTCGCGCTACCTCGGATATCGCCTTTGGTCAGATGTACCGGCTTGAATGCATGCTCGCGATTGCTGCAAACCCAACCGAACAGTTTTCGCTTTCATCCCTTGCTGATGAGCTTCGCCTCCGTCCGAGTCAGATCCAGGTGGCCTTCAAAGCCCTCGTCGACACTGGCTTGCTGGCGCCCGTGCCCACTTCTGATCACCGGAGAAAGGGCTATCGAGTTAATGGTGAGAGCGCTGCGCTTCGGTGGGCGGAAGAGTTGGAAGCGCGCAGTCTCGCGATGAAGTAATGAATCGTCGTAAACTCAGGTGTCGTTGAACTAGAGCTGGGTTTCCCGGCGTTGCCGGGTCCATCCTCGTGTTCGCAACCATCGCAGTAATTTCCGGTCTCGCGGACTTCGCAATTTCAAGTCAATCCGTACTGAGCTGGTCAATTAGGGAGGTGGTGAGCGTGGTCGCAACATTTTCAAATGCAGCTGCTCTTGCTCTGAGCGTGTATGGACCCGTGCTCTAGATCAACGAAGGTTCTACATCTCTCGTGGGCCCACCCCGCGGATTCCGAGGGTCTCGTGCGGAGGTAGGTATGTTTCGTCTTGGCGGCGCGACCAAGGCTGCCTTGGTGAATTTGCTTGACCGGGAGGCCACGCACTCTGTCATTGAGAGCCTGTACATGCGTTTCGATGTGGCCCATCTTCCTGCGCAGTTCAACCCGAACAAATTGAAAAAGGCAACGCACCTCGTCGAAGAGCTCGACAAGCGAGCCTCAGGCGAGACGACCCTCATGAGTCTGGTGAACTACGTTGGCTCTCGAGCGTTTGCGCGGGCGGAGTTTCAACGCGGGAATCCCGCTTCGGAGGACCTCTACTTCAATTTGGATCGTGACCTCGAGAAGGCGAGCCCGCCGCCGGCACCTCCAGCGAAGCCGCCAACGTTTGAGCGACCCGGAACGTCGGGGTCGCAGCCGGCCGAAACTCTGTCTTCTGCTCTCTCTTCTAGATATGTCTTCGTCGTCAGAGGCAGAGACCAGGTCGCGTATGACGCGTTGGCGCAGTTGCTATCGGCACTGGACCTCAGGATCGTCACTTGGGAGGACGCGGCGCGCGGAGCGGGCGGGGGCACGCCTCACACTTTAGACATCGTGCGGGCGGGTGTCGACATGGCCAACGCCGTAATTGTGCTCATGACCCCGGACGATGTTGGTCAGGTGAAGCCAGACTTCATGAATGTCAGGGACTCGACGGCTGAGCTCTCGCTAAGTGGTCAAGCGAGACAGAACGTAGTGTTCGAGGCGGGCTGGGCGATGGCGCTCAGTCAACGCACTGTTGTACTTGTGCGGGTAGGCGACGTGCGGCCGATCAGCGACATCGACGGCTTGAACTACGTCTGGCTCACTGGCGATCTTTCTAGCCGTCGCAGTCTCATCGGTCGGTTGAAAGCCTGTGATCTGGCGGTTGACGACAGCGGGGATTTATGGCGTACCGCGGGGAACTTTCCGGCGCAACTTTAGCTCCCGAATGTCCTGCAGCAGGGCCCTACAAAAACCCTACAAATCAGAAATAGCACGCAAGGGTCGACGTGATCACCGGGACCCGTAAAGCCCAGTAAGTCCGGCGATTTTGAGTGCGCTCCGCCTGCAGCCTCAGCTCCGATTAGGTTTCAAATCCCACCGGTTCCGCC
>JAHBSZ010000009.1 GCA_019638845.1 Salinibacterium sp.
CGGTGCGCGAGGGGGGACTTGAACCCCCATGCCCTCACGGGCACACGGACCTGAACCGTGCGCGTCTGCCAATTTCGCCACTCGCGCTCACCTGCCGACAGCTAGCTGCCGACTAGCGAGATTATCACAAGGAGACAGGGGCAGCACCGACGATAACTTCGTCGCCGACAGCAACCGGTCCCTCGAGCATGACGATCGCGCCGATCGCCATTTTTCCCCCACGCTCACGATGAATGGTGCGCAGCACATCGAGGTCTTTATCAACGCCTCCCGGTTGCGGTCGAGTGACCATGACACAGCGACCCACTTGCTTCGTAATCTCGATGATTGCACCGCCAAGGGACACCCGTCGCCCGACCAAATCCTCTTCGCCGCCGTCTGACAAGACAACGTTGGAGCGAAAGCGACGACGGTCCCAACCTCCCAGAGACACCTCGGAAACGAGGGAGATGGCTGTGCGTTCGGAATCGCGAAACGAGCCCTGAGCTCCCTCGAACGGATCCCAGCCGGACTCGTTCTCGAAGTCGAGCGGACTCTCGAATCGGCGTGACGAGACCTCGTCAGTGTTGCGTAGGGTCACTTTCCGCCCGAGCCAACCGCTGAGAGCCGCATCATCCGCGGCGATAGTGCCATCGGGCAACAGAATCTCGACAGCTCCCGTCGAGGTATACCTCGCCGACCCGAACAGCAGTTCGGGTACACGGCGAGCGGTAAGGCCGAACCCGGTCTCAACGTCAAAGATCGCGAAGCGGCGGTCACCGTTGACGCCGTGAGTGCCCAGATTCTCAGCCTGCAAGCGCTCGCCTTGCAGCGACTTGACCGGGTACCTCCACAGCTCCAAGATGCGCATGAGGACAACGGTAGCGTTGACCTCACTATGGCTGACGGAACTCGCGGTGTCGCGATCAACGCGACACTCATCGTCATCGCACAGAGCACCCAAGCCATCGCCATCGGTGCCATCGCGCTGTTCCTTCCGCTCATCCGCGCCGACCTCGGACTCACCTTCGCTCAGGCGGGTTTGCTTGCGGCGGTCGGGACCCTTTCCTATGCCCTTATGCAGGTGCCCGCCGGGGTGCTCGCCGACCGCGTCAGTCCCAAGAAACTGTTCGCAATCGGTGTGCTGGGTGCCAACGTCTTTGCGATGCTCTTCGCGCTGAGCGACTCGTTCCCGCTGATGTTGGTGCTTCAGGGGATCGCCGGAATCTTCCGTGCGGCGATGTTCATCCCTGGGCTCTTGCTCATGACCCGGCACTTCTCCGCAGAGAAGCGTGCGACCGCTATGGGCCTGTTCGTTGCCGGGGGTTTCTCCTCCAATATCGTGATCAACCTCCTCGGGCCCGTGCTCGTTGGCCCCCTCGGCTGGCAAGGCGTGATCGTGCTCTCCTCGTCGGTGGGCTTGCTCGTGCTCGTTGCGTTCTGGTTCATCGGTGACGATGTCCCGGCGCATGAGACGGATGCCCCCGCGCCAACTCGATGGGTCTGGCGCACCAGCGCGTGGTGGTTGCTCGCAGTCATCCAATTTGCGCGGCTAACGGCGGTCGCCGGGTTCGGCCTGTGGTTGCCTGCTTTCCTCATCGAGGATCGCGGGCTCTCGCTCGCGGCAGCCGGACTGATCGTTGCGGGCTCGGCGGCGATCACCGCTCCGGCCAACATTGGCGGCGGCATCCTTTCCGATCGGTTGGGTAGGCCGTTGCTCGTTATTGGCGTCGCCCTTGTGGCACTCACCATGCTGTTTTCTTTTGTCGGCGAGATCACCAACCTCCCCCTACTGATCGTCGTGATCGGGCTCATCGCGCTCTTCATTCAGCTCTACTTCGGCCCCCTGTTCGCCATCCCGCGCAGGCTATTCGGCCCCGGCCTCGCTGGCCTCAGCTCGGGGTTCGGAAACTTCTGCGCCAACCTCGGCGGCTTCTCTTCGGCCCTCGCACTTGGGCTACTCAAGGACGCGACAGGAGAGTTCACCGCGGGCTTCTACTACCTGGCGGGTGTCGTCCTCGTCGGAGCTCTCGCCTCGCTCATATTGTGGCGGCGACCCCTTTTGACGCCCACCAGCTAACATTCGAATACCGACTCGAGCAATCTTGGGAGAAGCTGTGGGCCTGCTGGACAACTTCGAGAAAGGTCTCGAACGCGCCGTCAACGGCGCCTTCGCAAAGACCTTCAAGAGTGGTCTGCAACCGGTCGAGATCACCGCCGCCCTGCGCCGCGAACTCGACACCAAGGCAGCGGTCGTTGCCCGCGATCGCATCCTCGTTCCCAACAAGTTCACCGTGCGGCTCTCACACAGCGACTTCGAGCGGATGACCGGCATCGGCCCCACCCTCATCGACGAACTCACTCAACTCGTTCAACAGCACGCCGCCGCGCAGCGCTACTCATTCGCTGGCGGAATCTCGATCACGCTCGCCGAGCACGCGGGACTCAGTCAGGGCATGATCGAAATTCAGTCCGACAATGTGAAGGGCACGGTGGTCTGGAAGCCCGTGCTTGAGATAGACGGCACCCGTCACCCGATCACTCAGTCCCGAACTGTTATCGGGCGCGGCAGCGACGCCGACATCACGGTCGACGACACCGGGACGTCACGGCGTCACGTCGAGATCCTGTGGGATGGCACCCGCGCCCAAGTCAAAGATCTCGGTTCGACAAACGGTTCTCTGCTCAACGGCAACCCGGTCGCAAAGGCTCCATTGCCACCAGATTCCGTCATCGACATCGGCCGAACGCGTATCGTGTTCCGAGTGCTTGCCCAGTCCGCCGACAATACCGTCGCGACCAGCTGATGGGTGAGCTCACTCTTCTCATCCTTCGGGTTGCCTTTCTCATCATCCTGTGGGCTTTCGTTTTCGCGATCGTTTACGCCCTGCGCTCCGACCTGTTCGGGCAGAAGGTGCGCCGGATGCCCGCCCCAAGTGCCGTGCCGGCCGCTCCCCAGTACACGGCTCCGGCACCGCCGATTGCCGTGGTTCCCAAGTCAGCCGCACCCGCCCCCGACAACGGCGCGTCTCTCGAAGCCCGTCGCCTTGTGATCACCTCCGGCGCCAAGGAAGGTCTTGAGATCGACCTGCCCGAGGAGCTGTTGACCATCGGGCGTTCGAACGATTCGGGGCTAGTCATTCTGGATGACTACACGTCGACCCACCACGCCCGACTGCTGCTCTGGAACGACGGCTGGGTTATTCAGGACCTAGACTCGACCAACGGCACGTTCCTCGACGGAGCCCGCGTGATTGTTCCCACTCAGGTGCCGCTGAACACGCCGGTCAAGATCGGTACGACAAGCTTCGAACTCCGGCGGTAGGTGAATGGCGACTACGGGCAAGAGCGCCGCCGTTTCTCACGTCGGTAAGGTTCGCTCCAACAACCAAGACAGCGGTTATGCCGGTCGGCACCTGTTCGTGGTTGCTGACGGGATGGGTGGTCATGCCGGCGGGGACGTCGCCTCGGCCATCGCCGTGAAGCGGATCGCTGAAACCGATCGCGAGTACGCCTCCCCGAACGACGCTGAGTTCGCCCTGCGGACCGCACTCCTCGCCGCGAACGCCCTGCTCGCGGAAACCGTATTCGAACACGGTGAACTCACCGGCATGGGAACGACCGTGAGTGGCATGCTGCGCGTGGGCAACAACTTTGCACTCGCTCACATCGGAGACTCGAGGATCTACCTGTTCCGCAACGGGGTGCTCGAGCAGGCAACCGCCGACCACACCTTCGTGCAGAGACTCGTTGACAGCGGTCGGATCACCGCCGAAGAGGCGGCCGTGCATCCTCGCCGCTCCGTTCTCATGCGTGTGCTTGGTGACGTCGACGCCTCGCCCGAGATCGACACCACCGTTCTGGCAACTGAGCCGGGTGACCGTTGGCTGATCTGCTCCGACGGCTTGAGTAGCTATGTCACCGAGGAAAAGATTCAGGCGGTCCTAGCTACGGTTCCCGGGGCGCAGGACGCCGCCGACCGACTCGTCAAGGAGAGCCTCGATCAGGGCGCTCCTGACAACGTAACTATCGTGCTCGTCGACGTGGATGAGTCCGGCGACTCGTCGCACGTTCCCCCGGTCACAGTGGGGTCCGCTGCAGAACCGCTCGTGTTCGAGGCCGACAGCATCCGCCGCCCGCTGCGACTGCCGAGCCTCCTACTCCACCCGCTGAAGACAACCCCCACCGATGACAGTCACTTCGAACCCGAGTCTGACGAGTACCTCGCGGCGCTCATTCAGGAAGATCGGCGACGCGCGCGCAAGCGCCGTATTTCTTGGCTAGCGTTCGTGCTCATCGTCATCGCCGGTCTGGTCGCCGCAAGTGTCCTCGGGTACCAATTCACGCAGCGCCACTACTTCGTCGGGGAAGTCGACGGTCGGGTCACGATTTTCCAAGGTGTGCAGCAAGACATCGGCCCGATCACGCTCTCGCACGTCTACAAGACCACGACAATCGATGTCATCGACCTGCCGCTCTACTATCAGCAACAGGTTGAGGCGACTCTCAATGCGGGAAGCCTTGCTGAAGCGCAGGGAATAGTCGACCGGTTATCGGATGCCCGCAAACCCTAGTCCGGCGCCAGCGACTGGCGCTCTCTCGACGCTGACGTCGACGATTCGACTTCGCCTAAAAGTACCTGCGAAGCTGCGAAACCTTGAGTTCGTACTTTTGATCCTCGCACTCATCATCGATGCTGGCGCGTTGACGCTGGTCCAGCTCGGAGCGCTGGGTCATCTCGAATTCGGCGTGCTGTTCCTGCTGGCATTGCTCGGCCTACTCCTCGTCGGCATGCACATCACTCTGCGCATCGTTGCCCCGGATGCCGACCCGTTGATCTTGCCCATCGTCACCGTGCTCAATGGGCTGGGGATCGCGATGATCTACCGCATCGATCTCGCCTACGACCTCTCCGGCTGGGAGAACGGAGGATTGCGCCAGCTCGCCTGGACGGCGATGGCCATTGTGATCGCCATCGCCGTGCTCCTCATCGTGCGCAACCACCGGGTTCTCCAGCGGTATCGCTACGTTGCAATGCTCACCGGCATCGTCCTCCTGATCCTTCCCGCGCTGCCCCTTATTGGCAGTGACCTTGGTACGAGCGCGCGGCTCTGGATCGAGGTTGGTCCCTTCTCTTTCCAGCCGGGCGAGCTCGGCAAGGTTGCTCTGGCAATCTTCTTCGCTGGCTATTTGGTGACCGCCCGCGACTCGCTCTCGATGGTGGGTAAGCGGATCCTCGGGATGCGCTTCCCTCGAGCCCGCGACCTGGGTCCCATTCTCGTGGTGTTCGCGGCATCAATGCTCGTCCTCGTCTTCCAGCGGGACCTCGGCACAGCCCTGCTGTACTTCGGATTGTTCCTCGTCATGCTGTACGTCGCGACAGGCCGCTCGAGCTGGGTAGTCCTCGGACTCACCCTCTTCGTTGTCGGAGCCTTCACCGCCTCCCGTCTGCTCAGCTATGTCGGCGGGCGTGTCGACGCGTGGCTCAATCCGTTCAACCAGACCATCTATGACGCGACCGGTGGAAGCTACCAACTCGTGCAAGGGCTCTTCGGCCTCGCCGACGGTGGGCTCATCGGGACTGGCCTCGGTCGAGGCAACCCCGAAATCACCCCGTTGGCCGAGAGCGACTACATCATCTCGGCCCTCGGAGAGGAGCTGGGTCTCGTCGGGCTCTTCGCGATCCTCGGCTTGTACCTGTTGTTCGTGTCGCGAGGATTCCGGATCGGGTTCGCCGGTCAGGACGACTTCGGACGCTTGCTCGGCGTCGGTCTTTCGTTCGTGATCGCACTGCAGGTGTTCGTCGTGATCGGTGGGGTCACCCGGGTCATCCCGCTCACCGGTCTGACCACGCCGTTTCTCGCCGCGGGCGGCTCGTCTCTCGTCGCCAACTGGATCATTGCCGCCCTCCTGCTCCGACTCTCCGATACCGTTCGGAACCAGCCACAGCCCGTTGTCGACCAATCGGCTTCGAGCACATTGGTGGTGGGGCAATGAACAAGGAACTCAAGCGCGTCAGCACGGTTGTGCTGCTCATGTTCATCAGCCTCTTCCTGTCGAGCACGATCATCCAGGTCTTCGCCGCAGACGATCTCAAGGCTGACGGGCGCAACGCCAGAACCCTCTACGCCAGTTACTCGGCCGAACGCGGCCCGATTCTCGTCGACGGGCAACCCATCGCCTACTCCCAACCGGTCGACGACGACTACAAGTTCCAGCGGGTGTATGTGAACGGACCGCTGTACGCCCCGGTCACGGGCTACCTCACCCTCAACCAGGGCAACACCGGTATCGAGAGCGCGCTCAACAGCTACTTGACCGGAACATCCAACAATCAGTTCTTCGATCAGGTGAACGCCATTCTTACCGGGCAGAATCCCAAGGGTGCGTCGGTCGAGTTGACCATCGACCCTGTCGTGCAGCAGGCGGCATGGGATGCCCTCGGCGACTATCAGGGTGCCGTGATCGCAATCCGACCGAAGACAGGTGAGATCATCGCCATGGTCTCGAAGCCGACGTTCGACCCCAACGGGCTCGCGGTACATGACACTAGTCAAGTAATCGCCCTCTACAACCAGTTGTTGGACGACCCGACCGATCCCCTGATCAACCGGACGCTTGCCGGCGCGCTCGACCCGCCCGGCTCGACGTTCAAATTGGTCGTCGCCTCCGCTGCACTCGAGAGCGGCAAATACACACCGAGCAGCGCGTTCCCTAACCCGGCAACGTTGACTCTGCCCGAGACCACCTTCGAGATCAGCAACTCCGACGGCGGTACCTGCGGTCCGGGCGCGACGGCCACCATTGCAACGGCGATTCGGCTCTCGTGCAACATTCCGATGGCCCAACTCGGCGCTGAACTTGGTTACCGGACGATTCTCGATCAAGCGAATAAGTTCGGGTTCAACGAGAGCATCGACGTTCCTCTCACGTCGACCGAGAGCGTCTACCCGCGCGTGCTCGACGCACCGCAGACCATGCTCTCGGCTTTCGGGCAGTCCAGTGTGCGAGCATCCCCACTGCAGATGGCGATGGTGTCGATGGCGATCGCGAATGGGGGAACGATCATGAAACCGAACCTCGTGAAGAGCGTCGTTTCGTCGAACCTGACGACAATCGAGGCTTTCACGCCCGAGGTGTACAAGCAGGCGATCAGCCGCGCCACGGCTGCCTCTATGACGCAGCTCATGGTCGACTCGGTGGCCAATGGCGCAGCGAGTAATGCCACAATAGACGGGGTAGACGTTGCCGGAAAAACAGGCACAGCACAGAACGGCATCGACGATCCGTACACCCTCTGGTTCACCGGGTTCGCTCCGGCGAACGACCCGGAGGTTGTGGTGGCAGTAGTTGTGCAAAACGGAGGCGGTCTCGGTCAGGACGGGACCTCGAGTGGTATCTCGGCTCCCATCGGCAAGAAGGTATTAGAGGCGGTGCTATCAAGATGAGACCCTCCAGCGGCCTCACGTTCGGGGGCAGGTACCAGCTCTCCAGTCGCGTCGCGATCGGGGGAATGGGTGAGGTCTGGCAAGCTACCGACCTCGTCATCGGCCGTACCGTTGCGATCAAGATTCTCAAGGATGAATACCTCGGTGACCCCGGCTTCCTTGAGCGCTTTCGTGCGGAGGCCCGTCATGCTGCACTCGTCAACCACGAGGGCATCGCGAACGTTTTCGACTACGGCGAGGAAGACGGCAGCGCCTACCTCGTGATGGAGCTGGTTCCCGGTGAGGCCCTTAGCGCGATCCTCGAACGGGAGCGCATCCTGCCAGCCGACCGGGTACTGGATATCGTCGCCCAGACCGCCATGGCTTTGCAGGCGGCTCACGCGGCGGGTCTCGTGCACCGCGACATCAAGCCAGGCAACCTTCTCATCACGCCCGATGGTCGCGTCAAGATCACCGACTTCGGTATCGCCCGGATCGCCGACCAAGTCCCACTCACTGCGACCGGGCAAGTGATGGGAACCGTACAGTACCTTTCGCCGGAACAGGCAAGCGGGCATCCGGCGTCCCCCACCACTGACATCTACTCACTCGGCATCGTCGCCTACGAAGCCCTGGCCGGCCGTCGGCCATTCACCGGTGAGTCGCAGGTCGCGATCGCGATGGCGCAGATCAATGAGACACCGCCTGAACTACCGAACACCGTCGCCGAGCCAGTGCGGAATCTTGTCTACGCATGTATCGCAAAGAACCCAGCCGAACGCCCGGCTTCGGCGGCCCACCTCGCCCGGGCTGCCCAAGCACTTCGACGCGGCGATGTCGGGGCGGCAGCAGCAGCGGTCGACGGCGTCCTTGGGGGTGGCCACGCGGCCACGATCGGCCCGAACTATGGGCAAAACACCCAGTCGACCCGCCTGCTTCCGACGAACGGACCGGTTGACACACCCACGCTACCCACCGACACCAGACGCCGGAACCCCTGGACCTGGCCCCTCGTCGCCTTGGTGTCCCTGCTCGCGGTCGTCCTCATCGGCACGATCATTGCGCTGCTCGCCAGCCCGCCCGGATCGAGCGACACTAGTGGCTCGAGCGCCCCGCCGAGCTCGAGCAGCCCCTCGAGTCCTACACCGAGCGCGTCGACCTCAGATCGGGTCGAGCTCGACAAGACCGAGTTGATCGGTCGAACGCAGAGTGTCGTCGAGGCTCGCCTCACCGAACTCGGGCTCAAGCTTGACGCGAAAATCGGGACGGTCGCCCCCAGCTCCGACCAAGAGGGCCTCGCCTACAGCGTGAACCCCAGTGGCAACGTCAAGCTCGGTGAGACGATCACGGTCTCGTTCTACGACAAGATTCCACCACCACCCGAGGCGACCAAGCCGTCTGCGATGACGTACCCCGCGGGTCCGTATCTCGCGGGCTCCACTGTCACCTTCAGTTGGACCACCTACGCGGGATGCCCGTCCGGACACAGCCTGAGTGGATTCAACATTCAGACCAATGGCACCATCGTCGACGGGGGAGTGACTCGCGACAAAGCCGACACCTCGGTGAACATCAAGCTCTCAGCAACCGCCGGGGACCAGACAACGGTGACCTACACAGCACTGTGCACCGACCTCGAATCCCCCGCATCCGACCCAGTGACAGTCACAGGAAACTGACCTACCCCAGCGGTTACACTGGCTTGGGTATTGCCCACTAGGCAGTTCCGTCGCAGAGGGGTGATTGACGTGGTCGAAGGCGTTGCACAAGGCGTGCGCCAACTTGCTGGTCGCTACCAAGTCGGCGAACTCATCGGGCGCGGGGGTATGGCCGACGTTCACGTGGGTCAGGACAACCGGTTGGGTCGACGTGTCGCAATCAAGCTGCTTAAACCATCACTCGCCGACGACCCGGCCTTCCGCACGCGCTTTCGCCGCGAGGCCCAGGATGCAGCCAAGATGGCACATCCCACGATCGTTCGAATTTTTGACGCCGGAGAAGAGACTGTCACTGACGCAAGCGGCCACGAGTCGCTGGTCCCCTTCATCGTCATGGAGCACGTGGACGGTCTGCTTCTCAAAGACATCGTTGCCAAGGGTCCCCTCGATCCGGCCGAGGCGTGCCGGATCATCGAGCAGGTACTCACCGCCCTCGAGTACTCACACCGAGCGGGAGTAGTCCACCGCGATATCAAGCCAGGCAACATCATGATCGCGACCAACGGTCAGGTGAAAGTCATGGACTTCGGAATCGCTCGAGCGATCTCCGACACATCGGCGACCATCGCCGAAACGAGCGCGATCGTCGGAACCGCCTCGTACTTCTCCCCCGAACAGGCTCGCGGCGAGGCCGTGGATGCCCGCACCGATCTGTACTCCACAGGTATCGTGCTCTTCGAACTCTTGACCGGCCAGGCACCGTTCCGTGGCGACAATCCCGTTGCCGTCGCCTACCAGCACGTCAACTCTGACGCGGTCGCCCCCAGCTCCCTCAACCCCCGAGTATCCCCGGCACTCGACGCGGTGGTATTGCGGTCACTCGCCAAGGATCGTTTCGATCGGTACCAGAGTGCGAGCGAGTTCCGCGCCGACGTGACCACTGCCGCATCCGGGTCGGTACCTGCGCGCAAGCAGGTCGCGGTGAACGACTTCAACGCCACGCTTTTCGGCGTCAACCCCACCTCGGTGGCCGGGTCCGAGGCAACACTGCGGCAGCTCACCGTAGATGAAGATGAACGGATTGTTCGCACCCAGTCCCGTCCTCCGGTCGCGTGGATCTGGGCCGGTATTGCAAGCATCGTGGTCATTATCGCGGCCGTCGTGTTCTGGACGCTGAACCTTTCACCAATCCAGCTCGCGCCCAACCTCTCCACTAACGTTCCCAACGTCATCGGCCAGACCTGGGACGACGCCCAGCACACCCTTACCGACAGCAAGCTGACGCCACAGAAGCAGGACGAACCGAGCTCGACCGTCGTTGAAGGCGTGGTCATTCGCACCGACCCTGAAGCCGGAACCACCGTCGCACCCGACTTCACAGTCAAGGTGTACGTCTCCTCGGGTCAGGTCTCCATCCCCGTTCCCGACGTCACCCGAATGGTCGAAGCCGACGCCATCGCAGCGATCAAGGCCGCCAAGCTCAAGTACGGGGTCACGACAGTCACCTACTCCCCGGATCTCGCCGCCGGTGTCGTCATCAGTTCGAGTCCCGCGGCCTCATCGCCAGCACGTGAGGGCGACACGGTCAACCTTGTCGTGTCGAATGGGCTCGTCGTGATTCCGGATGTCACCGGGCAGGCGACCGCGGCCGCGAACAGTGCCTTGACCGCCCTGCAGCTCAACGTCAAAGTCCAGGTGGACTCGACGTGTTCGGGCGGAACCGTCGCCGCGCAGTCGCTCATCGGAGAGAACCCGCAGAAGTCGACAGTGACGATCCGAGTCTGTGCCGGCTAGAGCTTGACGAGCGGGTTCAGGCCGCGCGCAGTCTCGGCAGCCTCAGGGAGTCCGGCTATCGCGAGCCAGTTGCCGAGCATCCGGTAGCCGCCTTCGGTGAGCACCGACTCGGGGTGGAACTGCACTCCATACAGAGGTGCGCTCACGTGCCGGAGCCCCATGATCACACCTCCCTTCGTGCGCGAAGTGACAACGAGCTCAGCAGGAACAGTTGAGTCAACCACAGCGAGCGAGTGATAGCGCGTCGCGGTGAATGGCTGCGGCACCCCGTCGTAGAACGCACTGTCATCGTGCTCGATGAGCGACGTTTTGCCGTGCATCAATTCATCGGCATGTGTGACTGTCGCACCGAGGGCCTCAGCGATCGCCTGGTGTCCAAGGCACACACCGAGCAACGGTTGGCCGGACGAGAGAGCCGCCGAGACAATGGGGATGCTCACTCCGGCGCCCGCGGGAGTTCCGGGGCCGGGGGAGAGCAGCACGGCGTCGTACTCCGCGATCACGTCGGCCGCGGCATCCGATCCGAAGGCGTCGTTGCGCAGAACCGTGGTCTCGGCCCCGAGTTCGATCAGATAGCCGTTGAGCGTGTAGACGAAACTGTCGTAGTTGTCGATCACGAGAATGCGGGTCATGGTTGCTCCACCGTCACGTCTTGGGGCGTGACGAATTGATCGACGTAGGGGAACACGAATATCACGAGAGCGGCGGTAACCGCCGCGACGAGCAGGAGCAGGATGAGTAGTCGTACCCACCACGGTCCGGGAAGGCCGCGCCACAGTGCGCCGTACATCAGCTGGTCTCCGATCCGACGACTGCCGCAATCTCTGCGGGCGCCCCGCCCGCTCGCGGATACCACGTGTCGTACACGCCGTACACGACGATTCGCTCGTTGGCGGTAAAAACTGGGTTGCAGCTTGTCAAGGTAATGAGCCGGTCAGTTGGTTCTACGCCCGGAGTTTGCGGCACGGGTGCGAGCACCCCGACTCCGGTCGGTTGGACGTACTCGAGGTTGCGCACGACATACCGATACCAGCCGGCCACGGTCTCGATGTAGATCGAGTCGCCGATCTGTAGTTTTTCGATGTCGAAGAACGGGGAACCATGGCCGGTTCGGTGGGCGGCAAACGCCGTATTGCCGACCGCTCCCGGCATCGCGGTGCCCGGGTAGTGACCGACCCCGTAGCGAAGGACATCGTCGACCCCGATTCCCTCGGCGATCGGTCGAATGTAGTCGGCCCCGAATCTCGGGATGATCATGTTTCCGAACTTCTCGGCGTTGCCCGGAGCGGTGCCGACCACGGGTGGGCCAGGATCGGGACGCTCGTTGGTGGCAGTCACCGGCGTGCTGCCCTCGTTCCAGCTCTTGCTCAAGGCCACAGAGTCGACCTGCTGTGCGGTGCCATCGATGACGTTTCCGAGCCAGACCTGCCACCCGAGGAACATCAGCACCAGAACGCCTACGGTGATGAACAGTTCGCCAACGACTCCGACGACACTCACCCGTCGTCGGGGCTTCGCTCGCCGTGGGCGGCGGTCCTGCTGGATCGACATATGGTCGATTCTAGGCGGTGACCGCGGCGGGGGCCCTCCCCCGAACGCGGCGGTTGCAGGTCACTTCAGGGTGTTCACGCTAGGATCGGGGCCATGGCCCGTTCGACAGCACGCGTAAAGACCGACCGTCCCACGGAAGCCCGCTCGGGCGAAGCGGCCCCCAATGCCGTGTGGTTCAAACCGGTGATGTTTGGTTTCATGCTGCTCGGTCTGGTGTGGATCATCGTCTTCTACGTCAGTGGCACCGCCCTGCCCATCCCAACCCTGGGGTCGTGGAACATCCTGGTCGGGTTCGGCATCATGTTCATCGGCTTCCTCATGACCACTCGCTGGCGCTAACCGACACACAGCGTGAGGAAACTACAGTGCTGTAGTTATACCCACTGTGGACGAGCCTGTGGATAACTTTCCGTCAGAGCAGCGTCAGGATTCGCACGATCGCAATGATGACGAGCACGACAAAGACGGCTGAGACCAAGAGCACCCGGGTCTTGAGTTGGTCCCGTCGACGCGTTCGGAGGTAGACCAACGCGATCGCGGCTCCCGCGATGAGACCGCCAAGATGCGCTTGCCATGCGATGTTCGTTCCTGGCACGAAGCCCGCCACGAGGTTCAGTCCGATGATGATCATCAGGCCGGTGGTGTTCCCACCGAACTTTCGCTGGATCACGAAGAAGGCGCCCAGTAGCCCGAAAATCGCGCCGGATGCCCCAAGCACCGGGGTCGTCGGGGCGAGCACCAACACGGCCACCGACCCGCCGAACCCGCTGATCAGATAGAGCGCCAGGAACTTCCAGTGCCCAACCGCCTTTTCAAGCAGGGGCCCGAAGATGAACAGCGACAACATGTTCAAACCGATGTGCAGCAGCGATCCCTGATCGTGCACGAACAGTGAGGTGATCATGCGCCACGGCTCGATCACCGTGAACGGCGGGTAGTAGACGAGTGCAGTGGTAACCGGGCTGCCGGGCAATATTTGCAGCACATAGATGAACAGGCAGAGGGCAATGAGTGCCCACGTTACCCATGGCTGGTCGCTTCCCCTGAACCTGGCCAAGGGATTGCGTCGGATGCGCGGCATGCTCGCGCGTCCCTCTCGAACGCATTCCGGGCAATGCACCCCGACGGCTGCCTGCGTCTGACACTGCGGACAAATGGTCCGACCGCACCGTTGGCAGAGGATGAAACTCTGTCGGTCAGGATGCCGGTAGCAGAAGTTGGCCGACGAACTCGGCGCGCTCGTCACCGAGGATCAGACCTCGTCGATGGTGATGCTCTCGATGACGACATCCGCCAAGGGCTTGTCGCGACCGTCAGTCTCTACCGCTTCGATTGCGTCGACGACACGCTTTGACTCCTCGTCTGCAACGACGCCGAAAATCGTGTGCTTGCCCTGAAGCCACTGAGTCGGAACGGTGGTGATGAAGAATTGGGAACCGTTGGTCCCCTTCCCTCCGCGCGTGCCGGCATTGGCCATGGCAAGAACGTAAGGCTCGTTGAACGAGAGCTCGCCGTTGATCTCGTCGTCGAATTCGTAGCCAGGGCCGCCAACACCCTGACCCAGGGGGTCGCCACCCTGAAGCATGAACTGCTTGATGATGCGGTGGAAGATGACACCGTCATACAGCGGATCGGTTGACTTCTTGCCTGTTGCGGGGTGGGTCCACTCTTTGGTTCCTGACGCGAGGCCTGTGAAATTGTCAACCGTCTTGGGAGCGTGGTTGCCAAACAGGTTGAGCTTGATGGATCCGAGGTTGGTCTTCATTGTCGCGACGGCGGTATGCATGGGCTCAATTCTTGCACGAGCGTTCCTGAACATTCCCGCCATCGCCCAGTCCGCTCACAGCCAATCCTTTCGTGCGGATGCCACCTCCGTGGCAGTATTGATGCACGGATTGATTCCCAACTGGAGGTTTCCCCATGGCACTATCGCGAAAGCGCCAGAAAGAGCTGAATCGGCTGAAAGGCCAAGCCGAGAACTTGTGGGAGGACCAGAAGGAACTGCTCGACCACGCGTCGAGAGTAGTTCGTGATGCAAGTCGGCAGGCTGCACAGTATGCGCGGGAAGAAGTATCGCCCCGAATTCGGGAGACGTTTGAAGACTCGGTGCGTCCCGCGGTCAACTCCGGACTACGCAACGCCCGCTCGGCAGCTGAGTCGGGGCGCGAGCGTGTGCTGAATGACGTGTTGCCCGCGATGACGTCAGCACTGGGCACAGCCCTTGCCGCCATCGAGGTCGCGAAGAATCGACAGGTTCGCGATGCGATTGGCCGGGCTACCAGAATCGGCACGGACCTCGGCACGCGAGTCGGTATCGTCAAGCCCAAGCCCGCACCCGCGGGCGCCGGCAGGTACATCCTCATCGGGATCGGAGTCGTGGCGTTTGCCGCTGTGGCCTACGCCGCGTGGCAGACCCTGCGCGCGGATGACGACCTGTGGATCGACGATGAGTCAGAGACCGCCATCGCGGACGAATAGCTTTCCGCTCAAACGAACAGGCGCCGCCAAGAGATTGGCGGCGCCTTTTCGTTGGTAGTTCGAATCCCAACTAGGTTCCACGAACGGGAGAACGTCGAGTTAACCGAAGAACGCCGCCAAGGCAATGGCGACGTTCTTTCGTTCGTGGAGCCTAGGGGAATCGAACCCCTGACCTCCTGCTTGCAAAGCAGGCGCTCTACCAATTGAGCTAAGGCCCCGCAACTGCAGGAATTTTGTGAACTTAAGGAACCCCTTGTGAGAGTTCCAGTGGGGATACGAGGACTTGAACCTCGGACCTCTTCGTTATCAGCGAAGCGCTCTAACCGCCTGAGCTATATCCCCTCAAACCAGATAAGAACCTACCTCATCCGGCCCGGTTTGGCGTAATCGCCTAGTTGTTGGTGAAGCCGACGAGCAGCCCGCCGGTGACGCGCACGCTGAAGTTGTAAAGCATGCTCGCGATCGCACCCAAGGCGGTGCCAACCACGATGTTCAGCACCGCGATGACAACGGAGAACAGTGCGACCTGCGTGAGCGAGAAGCTCGATGTCACGCTGTAGGTCGGGTCTCCGAGGATGTCCTTCATGATGTTGTCGAGCGATCCGAAAATGCCTGTCGAGTTGAGGATGATCCACACGAGGATGGATGCCACGACCAGCACGATCCCGAGTGAAACCGCCACCAAGAACGACAGTTTCACCGCCGACCAGAAGTCGACGTAGACGAGCTTGAGACGAACCTGCTTTACCGCTACCTGGCGCTGGGACTTGCGCTGGAGCTTCTCCGCGACACTACTCATCTACTGACTCGTCCTTCCCAGTGGGCTCGAGGTCATCCTGCGCCGCAGGCTCGTCGAGTTCCTGATTCTCCAAATTGCGTTCACTGTTTCTGGCGATCGCGATGATTCTGTCATCCTCGGCAAAGCGAGCGAACACCACACCCATCGTGTCACGACCCTTGGCCGGGACCTCAGCGACAGACGAGCGTACCACCTTGCCGCTGGCAAGAACCACGAGAACCTCATCCTCGTCGTCCACGATGAGCGCACCCGCAAGATCTCCGCGCGCCTCGGCTAGCTTGGCCACCTTGATTCCGAGTCCGCCGCGGTTCTGAACGCGGTACTGGTCGACGGATGTGCGCTTTGCGTAGCCGCCCTCGGTGACCACGAAAACATAGCCGCTGTCCGAGACGACGCTCGCGCTGAGTAGCTGGTCGACATCCCTGAAGTGCATACCAATGACGCCCGACGTCGATCTCCCCATCGGTCGCATTGCTGCGTCAGACGCGGTGAATCGAATCGACATTCCCTTTCGAGAGACGAGCAGCACGTCGGCATCCTCGTCAACGAGCATTGCGGAGACGACTTCGTCAGCTTCCCGGAGGTTGATGGCGATGATGCCACCCGTTCGATTCGTGTCGTACTCGGTGAGACCCGTCTTCTTCACGAGGCCCCCGCGCGTCGCGAGCACGAGGTACTTCGCCGCGGCGTAGTCGCGGATGTCGAGAATTTGCGCTATTTCTTCGCCGGGCTGCATCGCGAGGAGGTTTGCTACGTGCTGGCCCTTGGCGTCCCGTCCGGCCTCCTGTAGCTCATAGGTCTTCGCCCGATAGACCCGACCCGTGTTCGTGAAGAACAACAACCAGTGATGGGTGGTCGTGACGAAGAAGTGGTCGACAACGTCATCAGCCCGCAGTTGGGCACCCTTGACTCCGCGTCCACCGCGGTGCTGGCTGCGGTAGTTGTCGCTCCTAGTGCGCTTGATGTAACCACCGCGCGTGACGGTGACAACCATTTCCTCCTCGGGGATGAGGTCTTCGACGCTCATGTCACCGTCGAAACCGAACATGATCTCGGTGCGGCGATCGTCCCCGTACTTCGCGATGAGCTCAGTGAGCTCCTCGCTCACGATGTCCCGCTGACGCTGCGGGCTTCCAAGAATCACGTGGTACTCCGCGATCTCAACTTCGATCTCCGCGAGCTCATCCATGATCTTCTGACGCTCGAGGGCCGCAAGGCGGCGTAGCTGCATCTCCAGAATTGCGCGTGCTTGGAGCTCGTCGATGGTGAGGAGCTTGATCAGACCTTCGCGGGCATCTTCCACCGTGGCCGAACGCCGGATGAGCGCAATGACCTCGTCGAGCGCGTCGAGCGCCTTCACGTATCCGCGCAAGATGTGTGCGCGCTCCTCCGCCTTCCGCAAACGGAATCGCGTGCGTCGCACGATGACCTCGATCTGGTGCTCTGCCCAGGCCGTGATGAACCCGTCCAGTGCGAGGGTGCGCGGAATTCCATCGACGATCGCGAGCATGTTCGCGCCGAAGTTCTCTTGCAGTTGGGTGTGCTTGTAGAGGTTGTTGAGCACGACCTTTGCCACAGCGTCACGCTTGAGGACGATGACGAGGCGCTGGCCAGTGCGCCCGGATGTCTCGTCGCGAATGTCCGCGATGCCGGCGAGCTTGCCTTCCTTGACCAGATCGGCGATCTTGAGGGCAAGGTTGTCGGGGTTCACCTGGTAGGGCAGCTCCGTGACCACGAGACAGGTGCGACCCTGGAGTTCTTCGACGTTGACGACTGCGCGCATGGTTATCGATCCGCGACCCGTGCGATAGGCATCCTGGATGCCCTTCACGCCAAGGATCTGAGCACCAGTCGGAAAGTCGGGGCCCTTGACGCGGTGGATGAGCGCTTCGAGGAGCTCCTCGCGCGAGGCATCCGGATGCGCGAGATGCCACAGGGCACCCTCGCCCACCTCTCGCAAATTGTGCGGTGGAATATTCGTGGCCATTCCAACCGCAATACCCACCGACCCGTTGACAAGGAGGTTAGGGAAACGGCTCGGCAGGACGGTGGGTTCCTGGGTACGACCGTCGTAATTGTCCTGGAAGTCGACAGTGTCTTCCTCGATATCCCTGACCATCTCCATGGCGAGCGGCGCCATTTTGGTCTCGGTGTATCGATGGGCCGCAGCGCCGTCATTGCCGGGCGAGCCAAAGTTGCCCTGCCCGAGCGCGAGCGGATAGCGGAGGCTCCACGGCTGCACGAGTCGCACGAGCGCGTCGTATACCGACGAGTCACCGTGCGGATGGAACTGGCCCATGACATCGCCGATTACTCGGGTGCACTTCGAGAAGCCCTTGTCCGGGCGGTAGCCACCGTCATACATCGCGTAGATCACTCGGCGATGGACGGGCTTGAGTCCGTCACGTACCTCGGGCAGGGCTCGCCCAACGATGACGCTCATCGCGTAGTCGAGGTAGGAGCGCTGCATCTCCAGCTGCAGATCTACCTGCGCGATCTTGTCGTGAGTTTCGTCCAGCACCTTGTCGGCGAAGGTTGGCTCTTCTGGTTCTGTTACGTCAGCCATGGTTCTCGATCTCTCGGAATTCGTCGGGGAGGGTCTCGATACGCGCTAGTGCGCTATTCGACTTTGATCGGCTTGGCGCGATCAAATGTCGAGGAAGCGAACGTCTTTGGCGTTCCGTTGAATGAAGTTGCGACGAGACTCGACGTCTTCGCCCATCAGGGTGGAGAAGATGTCGTCGGCCGCGGCCGCATCATCGAGGGTCACCTGCAGCAAAGTGCGAGTCGCCGGGTCCATGGTGGTTTCCCACAGCTCCTTGTAGTCCATCTCGCCAAGACCTTTGTAGCGCTGGATGCCGTTGTCTTTGGGCAGCTTCTTGCCTGCTGCGAGACCGGCCTCGGTGAGTGCGTCACGCTCACGGTCGCTGTAAACGTACTCGTGCTGCGCATTGCTCCACTTGAGACGGTAGAGCGGTGGTTGCGCCAAGTAGACGTACCCAAGATCGATGAGCGGCCGCATATACCGGAACAACAACGTAAGCAGCAGGGTGGTGATGTGCTGACCGTCGACGTCAGCGTCGGCCATCAACACGATCTTGTGATACCGAGCCTTCGCGGGGTCAAAGTCTTCGCCGACTCCCGCACCGAAGGCGGTGATCATCGACTGCACCTCGTTGTTGCCGAGAGCGCGATCGAGACGCGCCTTCTCGACATTGAGGATCTTGCCGCGCAGCGGGAGGATCGCTTGAAACTCGGGGTTGCGACCCTGAACGGCTGAGCCTCCTGCCGAATCTCCCTCGACCATGAAGATCTCGGAAAGCGCAGGGTCTTTGCTTGAGCAGTCACGCAACTTGCCAGGCATGCCGCTGGATTCCAGCAATCCCTTACGACGAGTCTGTTCCCTCGCCTTACGGGCCGCGATTCGCGCCTGTGAGGCTTGGATTGCTTTGCGGATGATGTCGCGCGCCTGCGTGGGGTTTCGGTCGAACCAGTCGCCGAGCTGTTGACCGGCAATGCGCTGCACAAACGCCTTCGCCTCGGTGTTGCCGAGCTTGGTCTTCGTTTGACCTTCGAACTGTGGCTCGGCGAGCTTTACCGAGATGACCGCGGTCAACCCTTCACGAACGTCGTCACCGGAGAGGTTCTCATCCTTCTCCTTGATGATGTTCTTCTCGCGGGCGTATCGGTTCACCAGTGTGGTCAACGCCGCCCGGAAACCCTCTTCGTGGGTTCCACCTTCGTGAGTATTGATGGTGTTGGCATAGGTGTGGACGCTCTCGGTGTATCCATTTGTCCACTGCATTGCTACTTCGAGGGAAATCTTGCGCTCCGTGTCCTCGGACTCGAACGCGATCACTTCGGGGTGGATGAGCTCATTCTTCTTAGTTTTGTTGAGGTACTCCACGTAGTCGACGAGGCCCTTCTCGTACATATAACTCTCGGAGATCTCCTCCTCGGGGCGCTCGTCCGTGATGGTGATGCGCAATCCCTTGTTGAGAAATGCCATCTGCTGGAATCGCGCGCGAAGAGTCTCGTAGTCGAACTCAACTGTCTCGAAGGTCACCGGGCTTGGCCAGAAGGTCTGGGTGGTTCCCGTCTCATCCGTGGCTTCGCCCTGCGTGAGCGGCCCGAGGGGAACACCATCCGCGAAGCTCATCCGCCAGACATACCCCTGGCGACGCACCTCGGTATCGACTTCTTTCGACAGAGCGTTGACCACCGAAATGCCCACGCCGTGCAAACCACCAGAAACCGTGTACCCACCGCCACCGAACTTGCCGCCGGCGTGCAGGATCGTCATGACGACCTCGACGGTCGACTTGTTCTCCTGCTTGTTGAGATCGACGGGAATGCCGCGGCCGTTATCCGCGACGCGAACTCCGCCGTCTTTTCGCAGCGTCACCGCGATGGTGTCGCAGTAGCCCGCAAGCGCCTCGTCGACAGAGTTGTCGACGGTCTCGTAGACGAGGTGGTGAAGCCCACGAGGGCCGGTGGAGCCGATGTACATTCCTGGGCGTTTGCGGACAGCCTCTAGACCCTCGAGGATCTGAATCTGATCGGCGCCGTAATTATCAGGAGCGACGTGTCCTGTGGAGATGACTCCGTGGGCTGAGCTGTCATCCGCAGGCGTCGTGTTTTCGGGCACCGTTGTCATGTGAAGTTGGGCTCCTGCCGCTTGGTATCTCGGCCATTCGGGGCGAAAAGCTCCACTGAGGGAGGGGGCCCGACGGCTTCGCCCATCCTACCAAAAGCGGCGCCCCAGAGCCTCCGAATCCGGCTTCTGGGGAGTTTTCCGGTCCAAGGTGACCAGATTTGCCTCATCAGCCATAAGTATCGCGCGGTCCCCGGCCTGGAATCGATCTGGGGCCGCGTTTCCAGGATGGGGCGTTGGGTCCGTCGAAGCGCACCGAGTCAATGCCGGCATCCGGATACTGTCGCGCGATCGTGGTGGTGATCTGGGATCGCATCAACCGAAGCTGCGTTGCCCACGCAGTCGAGTCACACCTGACCGCGAGAACACCCTCCTCAATTGCGACGGGTTCCGAGTGTTCGGCAGTCTCGACGCCGACTATGGATGCCCAGGATGCGAGTAGCTCGGATTTTGCGAGAGATGACGTCCAGCCCATCTTCGAGGCAAGCCCGTCGATAACGTCACCCAACCCGTGCGGGTCGCGACCCGGCGCGAAGGGGACACTTGCACCTTCCTTCCTTGTCTTTCGTTTGCGAGCTGTGGTGGTACGACCCGACGCGTCGCCGAAAACGTGACGAATGCGCAAGTAGACGGCCACATGTTCGTCGCCCTCGATCTCGTCCTCACTCATCGATAACCTTTCCGGCCTGTATCCGAACAGTATGGAATGCAAGCGCCTCGGGCACATCATCGAAGACAGCGGCGGTGATCAACACCTGCTCGAAGTCGCCAACCGCTGCCGCAAGCCGACCGCGACGGGACTCGTCGAGTTCTGCGAAGACATCGTCAAGAATGAGCACCGGATCCCCTGTCGCGGAATCGCGGCGAAGCACTGTGGCCGAGGCGAGCTTGAGTGCGAGGGCGAACGACCAGGATTCGCCGTGACTTGCATACCCCCGTGCAGGGAGCCGATTGAGTTCCAACACGAGATCGTCGCGATGAGGGCCCGCGAGGGTAACCCCACGGTCGAGTTCAGCACGCCGAAGGCGTGCGAGCGCCGCGCGGAATCCTTCGACTACCACGGGCAAAGCCAGTGTTCCCGCCCTTGTGGCGGCGGCATCCGGGGTGTCATCGTCGGTGCTCGTCGAAAAGACACTCACATGGCTTGACAGGCTCGCTGCGTGGTCCGCGCCTGCGATCGCGGAATACGATCGAGCAACCTCCGGATCGAGTTCGTCGACAAGCCAGCTACGCGCGATGATGATCTCTGAACCAAGGGCAACAAGGCGTTCGTCCCAAATATCGAGGGTCGAAAGATCCCCGCGCGCGTTGCGTGCAGACTTAAGAAGCGTATTTCGCTGGCGAAGCACGCGCTCGTAGTCCGCGATGACGGCACTCATCCGCGGGGAGCGCAGAATCAATAGCTCATCGAGAAACCGTCGTCGGCCTGAAGGTTCGCCTCGCACGAGCGCAAGATCTTCGGGAGCGAACAACACACTCGAGAAATACCGTGGGAGTTCTCGGGTTTTGATTGCGGACCGGTTGATCTGCGCGCGGTTCACTCCAACTCGATTGATTTGCACTTCCGCGAGGATCTCGCGATCGGCATGGACCAGTCGTGCTCGGACTATCGCCGAGTCCTGACCAGACCGGATAAGTGCGTGGTCGACCGAAACTCGGTGCGAGCCAAGAGTGCTCAAATACCCCAGAGCCTCAACGAGGTTGGTCTTTCCCTGTCCGTTGCTTCCGACGAAGAGATTCGGCCCAGGGTGGATTGCTACCTCGAGCTGTTCGTAGTTTCTGAAGTCCTTGAGGTTGAGATGAGTGACGATCATGAGCTGGTGCAATCCATGGGTGCGTGCGCTCAGCTCTTTCGGACGGCGTGGCCACCAAACTGATTGCGAAGAGCTGCGACCGCCTTCATCGATGGGGAGTCCTTTTGACGAGACACGAACCTCGCAAAGATCGCTGCACTAATCGTAGGAACGGGAACCGCACGATCGAGAGCGTCATGAACTGTCCAACGCCCTTCACCCGAATCTTCGACATAGCCCGTGATGTCTTTGAATTCAGGGTCTTCCTCGAGCGCCTTCACCAATAACTCCAGCAACCAGGAACGAACGACAGTTCCTCGTTGCCACGCCTTGAATGACCCTGTGACGTTGGTCACGAGGTCCTTACGGCTATCGAGAAGCTCGTAACCCTCGGCCCAAGCTTGCATCAAGGCGTACTCGATACCGTTGTGAACCATTTTCACGTAATGCCCGGCGCCCACCGGGCCCGCGTGGACGAAACCTTCGTCGCGAGGACCATCCGGCCGGAGGCCGTCAAAAATTGGCATAGCGCGATCGATATCGGTCGCGTCTCCGCCGGCCATCAAGCCGTATCCGTTTTCAAGACCCCAAATGCCGCCTGAGACACCGACATCCAGGAACTTGATCTTCTTGGTTGCTAAGAACTTGGCGTGAACTGAGTCTTCGGTATACCGCGAATTGCCACCGTCGATAACAAGGTCACCAGGGCTCAAGACCTTTGCGACATCGTGAATGACATCATCGGTGATCTTCCCGGACGGGACCATAACCCAGACAATGCGGGGAGCAGGTAACGCCTCCGCGAGATCAGCGAGCGTGGCGACATCTGTTACTTCTGGATGTGGATCGTACCCGGTGACCTCGAGCCCTTTTGCGCGCAAACGTGCGCGCATATTGTTGCCCATCTTGCCTAGGCCGATGATGCCAATATGCATCGATAACCTCTCGTGAGTTAGCGCAGAAGAAGGTTCGGCTGCAGCAGGTACTTGTAGTTGTCCGCACCGGGCTGGTCCTTGGAGGACTGGCTGGTGATGAGTACGGGACCGGGCTTGTTGGGGTTCTCAGTCTTAGTGAAAGATATCCGGACAAACTCGGAATGCACCGAGCTCAGACCGTCCAGAAGGAACTGGGGCTTGAGCGATACAACGGTGTCAGATCCGGTAAGGAAGGCGTCAATCGACTCGGATGCCTGTGCTTGCTCCGATCCAATCGCTTCGAGAGTGACGCCCTCAATGGAGAAGGTGAATCTCAGTGCCGCCTCGCGCTCGAGCACGAGGGACACACGACGTACTGCTTCGATTAGCTCGGCAGTGTTGATCACCGCGTAATTGTCGACCACTTCGGGGAACAGTCTTTTTACGGGTGGAAAGTTTCCCTTGATAAGGAGTGACGTGACCGTCTTCTTGTCAGCCTGAAAAGCAATGAGCTCGCGGTCGTCAGAGCTGGTGATCGCCACTGACACTGTGCCGCTATGGCCAAACGTCTTACCGATCTCGATAAGTGTCCGGGAAGGAACCAGAGCCGTGGCGGTCTCAACACCGGAGTTTCCTGCGTCCCAAGCGATTTCACGAACGGCGACGCGATAACGGTCTGTCGCCACCAGCGACAAGCTGTTCTCGGACACTTCAAGTTGCACACCCGTAATCACCGGGGTGACGTCATCTCGTGAAGCAGCGACTGCGACTTGAGAGATTGCCGCAGCGAAATCCTCGGCTTGAAGAATTCCCGCATGCTCAGAAACCTGAGGCAGCGTGGGGTACTCCTCCACCGGCATGCTCAGCAATGTGAAGTGTGCAGCACCGCAGGCGACTGTGATTCGTCCTTCGTCAGTGGCGAAAGTCACGGGAGCGTTGGGTAACCTGCTCGCGATGTCGGCAAGAAGACGTCCAGAGACGAGAACACGTCCTGGTTCGTCAACTTTGGCGCTGATCTCGGTGCGCGCCGATACTTCGTAGTCGAATGAGGAAAGGATGAGGCCATCGTCGCCCGCCTCAATGAGTACGCCACTCAAAATCGGGAGCGTTGTTCGTTGTGGAAGCAATTTGACAGCAAACGAAACGGCCTCGCTGAAGACGTCGCGGTTGACCTGGAACTTCACTTCATTCACCCCTGACACGATCGGTGGTCTGGGCGTTAATACTGGCACAGGCCGGTCTGCCTCGGATCATGGGTTATCTGGCGGAACAATCTCTTCTTTAAAGAGACAACAGTCTTAACCGTTGTGGAGAGTGTGAGTAACTGCGTCGGCGCTAATCAAGTGCTGGGAACTACAACCGTGTGAGATGTGTGGGGATCACGCAATAACTATCGAAGGCTTTCAGCGAGGGCGGCTGAGATGGAGTGTCAATCCACAGAAGTGATTTCGGAATCAACAGGTTGTCCGGTGTGTCGCGGTAGTTATCCACATGTTTTTCACACTGTGTGAAAACCCTTGGTTGGAAGGGCAGCGAGTGGTGGTGAAACCTAGTTCTTGTACCGGTGGTTTTGCTTGATGCGACTCGTCAACTCGGTTACCTGGTTGTAGATCGAGCGACGCTCCTTCATGAGTTCAGTGATCTTCTTGTTTGCGTACATCACCGTGGTGTGGTCGCGGTTTCCGAAGAGTTGGCCGATCTTGGGTAGCGACAGGTTGGTCATCTCTCGGCACAAATACATCGCAATCTGGCGCGCGGTCGCGACCGCTTGCGATCGCGATGATCCGTAGAGGTCATCGACGGTGAGTTTGAAGTACTCCGCGGTGTGGTTGATGATGTCGACAGGAGCGATCACATTGTCTTCATCAAGGGTGATCAGATCCTTGAGAACTGTTTGAACCAGGGCGAGGTCTACTGTCGACTTATTCAGGCTCGCGAAGGCAGTTACCCGGATCAGCGTTCCTTCGAGTTCGCGGATGTTGGAGGACACCTTGGAGGCCATGTACTCCAGGATGTCGTTGCCCACCTGCAGTTTCTCGCTCTGAGCCTTCTTCCTGAGAATTGCGATGCGGGTCTCAAGATCCGGAGCTTGCACATCAGTAATGAGCCCCCACTCGAACCGTGAACGCATTCGGTCCTCGAAGCCGGTGAGGTGTTTGGGTGGCAAGTCGCTGGTGATGACCACTTGTTTGTTGTGATCGTGGAGCGTATTGAAGGTGTGGAAGAAGGCCTCCTGAGTGGAGTCCTTGCCTTGCAGGAACTGAATGTCGTCAATGAGCAAGATGTCGATCTCGCGATAGCGGGATTGAAATACGGAGGCCCGGTTGTTTGCGATCGAGTTGATGAAGTCGTTCGTGAATTCTTCCGAGCTGACGTAGCGAACACGGATGCCCGGATAGAGGCTCTCGGCGTAGTGGCCGATAGCGTGCAGAAGGTGGGTCTTGCCCAACCCGGACTCTCCATAGATGAAGAGTGGGTTGTAGGCCTTGGCCGGCGCTTCGGCAACCGCGACTGCCGCAGCATGTGCGAATCGGTTGGAGCCACCAATAACGAAGTTATCGAAGCTGTATTTGGGGTTGAGACGTGAATCGGAACGGCGTGCCTGACTATCGATGGCTGGCACAACTGTCGGTTCGATATAGGGCTGTTGGTCTGTGGAATCTACCGCCTGGTCAAGCACGTCGTGTTGGATGTCCGGATTCACGACGATTGCGAAGTTGGCGACTTCTTCTTCATCGCTCAGGCCGGCGATGGCATTGAGTAGAGGGAGGCGGATCCGTTGCTCGAGCATTCCGCGAGTGAGCTCATTGGGAACCTCGAGATAGAGGGTTCCGGCCATGATGCCTTTGGGTTCAACGAGGTTGATGAAACCCAGCAGTTGTGGCGTGATGCGGTCATCGGACGTGAGGCGTGACAGGACCGACTGCCAGATACCCTTCGTTGTGTCCGGTGTCTCCGACATTGATGCACGTCCTCTTTTTGCTACTCGTTCCACAGGTTTATCCACCGCTGGCGGCAGCGATGACTTCGGTATTCACCCCTAGAACGGCTGGGTTTTACCTTAGTTGTCCACAGGGTGTCGGTACTAACTCCAGTTACCCACATGTGGATAATGCGAATCAAGGGCTCCAAAGTTTGACCGCGTGGGTTTAACGCCGTACTTTTAATCAGTTGACTTCCAGCCTTCGGGCTTACCCCTTCTTTCCGGCCTTCAGAGCTGGGCTTTGGAGATACCGCTATGAGCAAGAGAACTTTCCAGCCGAACAACCGCCGCCGCGCGAAGGTTCACGGTTTCCGCCTTCGTATGCGTACCCGCGCTGGTCGCGCCATTTTGGCTGCTCGTCGCCGCAAGGGTCGCACCGAGCTGTCCGCGTAGTATTCCCGCGTGCTCGCTAGGGCGAACCGGGTGACCCGTCCCATTGACTTCCGCACCGCGGTTCGTCGTGGGCGCAGGATCGGTACGTCCGCTGCGGTGCTGCATGTGCTTGAACGGCCCGGCTCTGAGCCGAGCCGTTTTGGCTTTATTGTCGCGAAGTCTGTCGGAGGAGCCGTGACGCGGAACCTGGTTCGTCGGCGCCTTAGAGCTGTCAGCCGTGACATGTTGCCGACCTTGCAGCCTGGTACTGATGTCGTTATGCGAGCTCTCCCCGGTTCAGAGCTGGTGGCATGGCCGATACTTCAAGCGGAGATCGCGCAGGGGCTCGAGAGGTTTAGGAGGGCGTCATGAAGGCAGCGTTTTCGTTCGTGCTACTCGCACCCCGCAACGTGTGTGTCGCGATACTCAAGACGTACCGCGCAGTGATTTCACCGCTATATGGAGACGTCTGTCGGTACTACCCGACCTGTTCGCACTATGCGCTGCAAGCGATCCAACAGCACGGAGTCGTTCGTGGCGTGTGGCTTGGCACTCGTCGCGTAGCGCGCTGCCACCCGTGGGCGGAAGGTGGCATCGACGATGTCCCCGAACGCACTCACGACCGTTACTCGATCACGCGCTTCGGCTTCGTGGTTGCCAATTCACAATTCGCCAGTAGCCACGGAAAGGGCTGACCCACACTATGGATTTCCTCGGAACAATTCTCTGGCCGATCAAGTGGGTGATCGAGGCGATCCTCGTCGCGTTCCATTGGTTCTGGCACAACATCGTGGGACTCGATGCAGGGGCCGGCATCACGTGGGTGTTGTCGATCGTCGGTCTCGTGCTTATCGTCAGGGCTGCACTGATCCCCATCTTCGTGCGTCAGATCAAGAGTCAGCGTCGAATGCTCGAGGTGGCGCCGCAGCTCAAGAAGATCCAGGACAAGTACAAGGGCAAGAAGGATCAGTTCTCTCGCGAGGCGATGTCTCGCGAGACCATGGAGATGTACAAGAAGACGGGAACCAACCCGCTCGCTTCCTGTCTGCCGCTGCTTATCCAGATGCCGATCTTCTTTAGCTTGTTCTCCGTTCTTCAGGAAGCGAACCAGGGCAAGCAAGGTGTGGGTCTGCTGTCACAGGACCTGTCCACGAACTTCGGGAAGGCATCCCTGTTCGACATCGCCCCGCTGCACGACAGCATCCAGAGTGCGCTGGCGGCGAACCCGGTCGAGACGGTAGTGGTCATCATTGCGCTCGTGATGGTCGTCGTCATGACGGCGTCGCAGTTCATCACTCAGCTGCAGATCATGTCCCGCAACCAGTCGGCCGAGATGAAGGCCAGCCCGATGTTCCGACAGCAGCGGATTCTTTTGTACATCCTTCCGCTGGTGTTTGCGTTCTCCGGTTTCGCCTTCCCCATTGGCGTGATGTTCTACTGGCTGACCTCGAACATCTGGACGATGATCCAGCAGTTCCTCGTGATTCGAAACATGCCGACGCCCGGTAGCGAGGCCGCGTTGGCCCGTGAAGCCCGGCTTGCGAAGCGCGCACAGCGCAAAGGCATCATCGAAACAACCCCGGAGGGTTCCACTCTCGTGGTCGAAGAACCCCAGAAGCCACAGCGTCAGCAGCCGGTGGGCAAGTCCCGTTCGAAGAAGAAGAGTGGAAACAACAAGCGATGAACGAAGTCACCGAAACCCCAACTGTTGAGGTCGTCACCGAGACGACCGAGGCGGATGCTCCGACCGCGAGCCAGCTCGAAGAAGAAGGCGACATCGCCGCCGACTACATCGAGGAATTGCTCGACATCATGGATCTCGATGGCGACATCGAGATCGACGCGCGCGCTGGTCGCGCCTACCTGTCCGTGACGGCCGGCGAAGATGCCAGCCTTCGGGTGCTCTCGCGCCCAGACACAGTCAACGCCCTGCAGGAGCTCACGCGCATCGCAGTCCAGACTAAGACGGGCTCGTTTTCCCGCCTCATCCTCGACATCGGCGGTTCGCGCGAAGCACGGGTCTCCGAGCTCAGCGCGCTTGTCGGCAAGGCCGTCGAGCGGATCGAGGGAGGCGCAGACTCCGCCGCTCTTCCCCCGATGTCGTCGTACGAGCGCAAGCTTGTTCACGACATCGTCGCGGAGCGTGGCTTCTCGTCAGAGTCCGAGGGCGAAGGGCGTGACCGTCACACGGTCATCCGGCGCGCATAGTTTCACGTGAAACATTGAGCGACGTCACGCCCCAAGTCGAGCCAGAACCCGAGACCGCTGCGCAACTATTCGGCGATCGACTCGAGTTGGCGCGCGCGTACACATCCGATCTCGCGCGCCGCGGCGAGGAACTGGGCCTGATCGGGCCGCTGGAGTTGCCCCGGTTATGGTCACGGCACATCATCAACTGCGTGCTGGTGGCGCCCCTGCTTCGGCCCGGAATCACCGGTGATGTGGGCAGCGGAGCTGGCCTACCCGGCCTGGTCCTTGCGATCGCTCGGCCAGACGTACACCTCGTGCTCATCGAACCGATGGAGCGTCGCGTGGAGTGGCTCCTGAGCGAGTCGTCGGAGCTTGGGCTCGACAACGTATCCGTGGTGCGATCTCGGGCAGAAGACGTGAATCCAGACGTCCTCTTCGACCAGGTGACCGCTCGAGCAGTCACCGCGCTTTCCAAACTCATTCCCGCCACTGCTCACCTCGTGCGTCGAGGCGGCGAAATGGTCTTCTTGAAGGGCTCGCGGGTCGACGATGAGATCGCGGCTGCCCAGAAGGTGATCCGCAAGTATCGCCTCTCACGGGTCGAGGTGCTCGTGCTCGGCGAGGGGATTGCCCCGGAATCGACGCGGGTATTTCGGGCTACAGTGGACTGACCACGATCGACCCCGCGGGCACAATTAGCCCGAGCCATTCAGAAGGTTTCACGTGAAACATCCAGAAGGCGATCTCGCAGACTCGGCAACGAGCTTCGACGATTCGACTCCGCTCGCGCGCGAACTCGCCGAGATCACACGCAGGAGACAAGCCATCGCTGCCGAGCAACTCCCCCTGCCCGCCGACACTCGAGTTTTCACCGTCGCGAACCAGAAGGGCGGAGTTGGCAAGACGACCACTACCGTGAACTTGGCGGCGGCTCTTGCCCGTTCGGGCGCGCGCGTCTTGGTCATCGACCTCGACCCCCAAGGCAACGCATCGACCGCGCTAGGGGTGGAGCATCGCTCCGAGACAGTCAGCGTCTACGACGTGATCATCAACGACGAGCCGATGGCGGGTGTGGTTCAGGCGAGCCCCGAATTCCCCGGCCTTTATTGTCTTCCCGCGACCATCCATCTGGCGGGCGCTGAGATCGAACTCGTTTCCCTCGTGGCACGGGAGCAGCGACTGCGTACCGCTCTCGAGTTGTACCTTGCGCAGACCGAGGAAATGTTCCACTACGTCTTCATCGACTGCCCACCATCGCTCGGCCTGCTCACGATCAACGCTTTCGTCGCCGCTCGTGAGGTTCTCATTCCGATCCAGTGTGAGTACTACGCACTCGAGGGGTTGAGCCAACTGCTCACCAATATCCAGCTGATCGAGCGTCATCTCAACCCGAGGCTTTCAGTGTCAACGATCTTGCTGACGATGTATGACTCCCGCACAAACCTCGCCAACCAGGTCGTACAAGACGTTCGAGAGCACTTCCCCAAGGAAGTTCTTTCCACGGTTATCCCCCGCTCCGTGCGCATTTCCGAGGCGCCCAGCTACGGTCAGAGTGTGATCACCTACGACGGAAACTCCCCAGGATCGTTGTCGTACCTTGAAGCCGCATCAGAGATCGCACACCGTGGAGCACCGAACTAATGGCAACACCCAAGCGCACCGGCCTCGGCCGCGGTATCGGTGCACTGATCCCCGCTGGTGATGATGGCAGCCAACGCCCCGTAGACGTGTTCTTCCCGACCGGAGGGGACTCCTCCCACGCACTTCTCGCTGTGCCCGGCGCGCGCCTTGCGAATCTTTCTCCGGATGACATTGTCCCGAACGCAAAGCAGCCCCGCACCGAATTCCGTCAGGAAGAACTCGAAGAACTGATCGTCTCCATTCGGGAGATCGGGGTGCTTCAACCCATCGTGGTGCGACCTCTCGTTGGCGCCGTAGCCGGTGGTCCGCAGTATGAGTTGATTATGGGCGAGCGCCGTCTGCGCGCAACAAAGCACCTTGGTCTCGCGTCGATACCGGCAGTGATCAAAAGCACGGCCGATGAGGACATGCTGAGGGATGCCCTCCTCGAGAACCTCCATCGCGCGAACCTCAACGCGCTGGAAGAGGCATCCGCCTATCAACAGCTCCTTGCCGACTTCGGCATCACGCAAGACCAGCTCGCGTCTCGGATCGGTCGGTCGCGGCCGCAGATCACCAACACCCTCCGCCTCCTCAAGCTCCCCGCGACCGTACAGAAGCGGGTCGCTGCAGGAGTGCTGAGCGCCGGTCACGCCCGCGCCATCCTGGCGGCAGGCGACGTGGCCTCGATGGAACGTCTGGCTGACAAGATCGTCAACGAAGAGCTTTCGGTGCGAGCAGCCGAGGCCGCGGCTGGGCAGATTTCATCGAAGGCGCCCAAAGCACGACCAGCCCCCGGCAAACGTCAGGGCCAGCTCGACGAAGTCGCCGACCAGTTGGGGGATCGCCTCAATACCCGAGTCAAGGTGACACTGGGCGCGAGCAAAGGTCAGATCGTTATCGACTTTGCGACTGTTGCTGACCTCAATCGGATTCTTGCTGAGCTTGGACAGCAGGGCTTCTCCCGCTAGAGCGGGTTGAGCGAGTCGACATTCGGCCGAGCCGAAGTCTCAGTGAGGTTCCCGCATGATCGACCGGCGAGGCTAGCGGGACGCCTCGGTGATTGCGGCGTCGGCCAGTGCGGAGTACACCCAACCGAGGTCGTGTCCGGCCGCTTCGAGCGCCTGCGGAAAAACTGACGTCTCGGTGAGTCCAGGCATGACGTTGGCCTCAAGGAACCACGGGGTGCCCGCACCGTCGATGATGATGTCGACTCGTGAGAGGTGCCGGACGCCGAGAGCTCGGTGGGCGTCGAGGGCCGCCTGGGCAGCGCGAGCCGCCGCATCCGGGTCGATGCGAGCGGGGACGTAAAAGCGGGTCTCGCCAGCGTTGTAGCGCGCCTCGAAGCTATACACGCCCGACAGGGGCTCGATCTCGACCGCGGGTAGGGCCACGGGGCCGTCGCCGCTGTCGATGATCCCCACGGCAATCTCGGTGCCCGTAATCTTCTGTTCGATCAGAGCGACATCCCAGTAGGTGTACGCATCGACCATCGCTCGGGGTAGGAGTGAACGGTCGTCGACAATCGTGACGCCCTGCGAGGAGCCGCCCTGAGCAGGCTTGACGACGAGTGGTCCGGAGAACTCGTCGGAGATCTCCTCGAGGATGCTGTTGGCGCCGAGTTCTCGGAAGGCGTCGCGGGGCAGCGCGATGGATGCGGGCGTCTTCACCCCTGCTCGCGAGACAATGGTCTTCGCGGTTGGCTTGTCCCAGGCCAGTCGCGCGGCGTCGGCGCGCGAGCCAACATACGGAACGCCCATGAAGTCCAAGAGCCCGCGCAGAGCCCCATCTTCACCGCTTGCCCCGTGCAGGGCGGGCCACACCACGTCAGGGCGCGTCTCACGGAGGTACGAGAGCAGGGTGGCATCCGGGTCACGAAGTTCCACCTGAAGACCGTGTGAGGCAAGACTGTCCGCCACACGACGCCCCGAGCGAAGTGACACGTCACGTTCGTGAGAGATGCCACCAGCGAGGACGAGGACCTTGGTCGTAGCCATCAGGAAAGATTCGCCGGTGGGTTGATCATGGAACCCTCGGGTCGAACGATCGGTAGTGGCGCCGTTTGGGAGAACGTCGTCAGCAGCTCGAGCTCGCCGTTGATCACCGTCGATAGCCTCCGAATGCCCTCGCGAATGAAGTCGGGAGTCGGGTACGAGAACGACAGGCGGATCTTGTTGCGGCCAGCGCCATCCGCGTAGAACGCCGTGCCCGGGGTATACGCCACGAGTTCCTTGACCGCCCGGGGGAGCATGGACTTCGAATCGAGATTGTCGGGCAACGTCACCCAGACATAGAAGCCGCCGGCCGGGTTTGTCCACGAGAGGTCAGGGAGATAGTCGTCGAGCGCCGTAAGCATGGCATCTCGACGTTCGCGGTATACGCCGCGGAAGGTGTCGATCTGGCCCTTCCAGTCGGCGGTCGTCAAGTACTCGCTAATGACATACTGCGTGAATGAACTCGGGGAGAGTACAGCGGCCTCATTCGCTAACACGAGCTTTTCTCGGATAGCGTGCGGAGCGAGGGCCCAACCCACTCGGAAGCCGGGCGCGAGAGTCTTTGAGAAAGTACCGAGATAGACGACGCCTTCCTCCTCAACCGAGCGCATGGCGTGCGGGGGCTGAGCTTCGAAGTACAGGAGCCCATAGGGGTTGTCTTCAAGCACGAGGATGTCGTTGTTGCGGCAGATCTCCAGGATCTCCAGTCGGCGCTCCCACGTCAGCGTCACGCCGGCAGGATTACTGAAAGTGGGGATCGTGTACAGAAACTTGATGGGCTTCCCGGCGGCGCGAACGCGTTCAATCGTTTCTCGAAGGGACTCGGGAACGAGCCCGTCATCGTCCATCGCGACATGAGCGACCTCGGCCTGGTAGGACTTGAAGACGGTCAGTGCAGTGACGTAGCTCGGCGCCTCGGCGAGAACGACATCCCCCGGATTGATGAAGAGTTTGGTGATGAGTTCGAGGGCGTGCTGAGAGCCGGTGGTGATGACGATGTCGTCAACGCCCGCCCGGATTCCCTCGAGTGCCATGACCTCGAGAACGTGCTCACGCAGCGCGGGCAGTCCCTGCCCCGAGCCATACTGTAGGGCCGCGGGTCCGTGGTCAGTCATCACACGTTCCATTGCCCCTGTGACCAGCTCTTTTGGGAGAGCCGAGACGAAGGGCATGCCGCCTGCGAGCGAAACCACCTCGGGTCGGGAGGCAACCGCGAAGAGCGCGCGGACCTCTGAAGCAGACAGACCGCCAGTGCGGTCAGCGTAGTGGCCGTACCAATTGTCGAGGTTGGTGCCCGCTGCTTTCATGTGTTCCGCCGTCATGCCAGATCCATTCGGTTACGAAGCTTAAAGAATAGGGTGCACGATGCGAAAAGCCCCGCCCCCCAACGGGGACGGGGCCACTCTGGCGCGATTGGCCATCTGTGGTTTACGCGAGAAACTCCGCGAGGTCGGCCTCGATGGCGGGCTTCGGCTTGGCACCGATCACGGTCTTGACGACCTCGCCACCACGGAACACCTTCATGGCAGGAATGGACGTGATCTGGTACTTCATCGCCATTTGTGGGTTGTCGTCGACATTGAGCTTCACGATCTTGATCTTGTCGGCGTGCTCTGCTGCGATCGCATCAAGGATGGGGGAAACGGCGCGGCATGGTCCACACCACTCGGCCCAGAAATCGACCATGATGGTGTCGCTCGAGTTGAGTACCTCATCGGCGAACGTGGCGTCGGTGACGTCCTTTGCAGTGGACATTTGTGTTCCTTCTTTCTTGGTCAGACAGTGGCGGGCTGGGAGTCAGCACGTGCGAGAACGTCGTGGGGTAGCGCTGCGAGGTAGTGCTCGGCGTCGAGGGCCGCGACGGTTCCCGACCCCGCGGCAGTTACTGCTTGCCGGTAGGTAGGGTCGATCACGTCACCTGCAGCGAACACACCAGGGATATTCGTGCGGGACGAGCGGCCATCAACGGCAATAGTTCCCTCGTCAGTCAGGTCGAGCTGGCCGTGAACGAGATGTGTGCGGGGGTCGGCACCGATGGCGATGAACAAGCCACTCAGGTCGAGCGTGCGCTCCGTGCCATCCGTGGTGTCGACAAGGCCGATACCCGTCACCAGCTCGTCACCGTAGATGTGCGCGACCTCTTGGTTCCACAGGAACTCGATCTTGGGGTTTGCGAAGGCGCGATCCTGCATGGTCTTCGAGGCACGGAGAGAGTCTTTGCGATGGATGACGTACACCTTGTCGGCGAACTTCGTCAGGAATGTCGCTTCCTCCATTGCGGAGTCGCCGCCACCGACGACCGCGATCGTCTTCTGACGGAAGAAGAAACCGTCACAGGTGGCGCACCACGATACGCCGTGGCCGCTCATCCGCTCTTCGTCTTTGAGGCCGAGCTTGCGGTACGCCGAGCCGGTCGCGAAGATCACCGCGAGTGCCTCGTGAACGTCGCCGTTACCCAGAGTGACCCTCTTGACGTCACCTTCCAGCTCGAGCTTCACGACATCGTCGAGAATGATCTCGGTGCCAAAGCGCTCCGCTTGAGCCTGCATCGCAAGCATGAGCTCAGGGCCCTGAATGCCGTCAACGAAACCCGGGTAGTTCTCGACCTCGGTGGTCTTCATAAGCTCGCCACCGGCCTCGACCGAACTAGCGATAAGCAGGGGTGCCAAGTTTGCACGGGCCGCGTAGATGGCGGCGGTATACCCGGCGGGGCCGGAACCGATAATGATGATCTGGCGCACTCTGTCGCGTCTCCTCAGCTGGTTACTTGCCCGGTACAACACATCCTATGCACGGGCTATTCCACACTGGGCGGACTAGCGGGCGCGGCGAAGCTTACGCAGCAGAGGATCTCCGAACGCGCGTAGCTCGGGGTTGCGAGTCACCCACAAGAGCACCGCGTAAACAACCGCCATCACGGCACCAGCGACGATCATCGAAAGGATGCCACTGAATCTGTTCTCGACGGGGAAGCCGCCCGCGCCGATGCCGCCGAGCCCAGCAAGCACTCCAGCACCCACTGCTCCGGCCACGAGCGCGGCCGCGAGGAACCACAAGACCTGCCGAAGCACGCGCCACGTATCCAGCGGACCGAGGACTGTGCGGAGGTAGATAGCCGAAAGAAGGGCTTGCAACGCGACCGCCGAGGAGAGCACGAGTGCAAGGCCGACTGCGACCCACTGCTTGGGGACAAACTCACCGACGAGCAGAGCGCCAGCAACGAAGTAGGCGGTTTGCACCACTTGGATAACGAAGGCGGCGCGGGTGCGGTCGAGGGCATAGAAGACGCGCAGCAGCACGAAAAAGATGGTGAAGGGCACGAGACCCGTGAGGTACGCGAGGTACACCTGCGCGATCGAGCTTGTTTCGCCGTAGTCGTTGCCGAATACCGAGCTGAACGGGAAGGAAAGTACGGCGAGACCGACCGCGGAGAACACCATGATGAGCAGGATGGAACGCAGCGCGGAGGAGAGATCTTCCCGCAGATCACCGAGTCGGCCGTCGCGAACGTGTGAGCTCATCCGCGTGAAGTAGGCGGTGACGATCGACACCGTCACTATCGAGTGCGGAAGCATGAACATTGTCCAGCCGATTTTCATGGCGTTGACCGACGCGTCTCCGGTTGCGCTCGAGGCAACCCGGGCCTCGATGACACCCGAGATTTGGGTGACGAGGAACATCGCGAACACCCAGGAAGCAGCGCGTCCCGTGCTGGCGAGACCCACTCCTCGCCACCGGAAGTCGGGCCGGTACCGCAGCCCCGCCCGTCCGAGAAAGAAGAACAGCGCAAAGGCCTGAACAGCAATGCCGAGCGTTGCGCTGCCAGCAAGCAAAGCGACTTGCTGAGCTGTCCAGTCGGCGGCAACTTGGTGGTTCTCCTGAGCGCCATACAGAGAGATGAAGACGACGAGACCGCTGATCGCCACGATGTTGTTGAGTACGGGAGCCCACGTGAACGGACCGAAGACGCCCCGGGCATTCAATGTTTCACCGATCAAGCTGTAGAGCGCGTAGAACAGGATCTGCGGGAGGCACCAATATGCGAGCGCGGTCGCGAGGGCGACCTCCTCGGCGTTGAAGCCGCTGCCGTAGAGAGCGACTAAAAGTGGGGCGCAGGCCGTTGCGATGATCGTGACGACGAAGAAGACGACGAGGCCAATCGTGATTACCTTGTTGATGAAGGCGGCTCCGCCGTCACTATGCAGCCCGGCCTTGACGATCTGCGGCACGATGACCGCACTCAACAACCCGCCTGCGATGAGCGAATAGATGTTGTTCGGCAACTGATTCGCGAGCGCGAAGGTGTCGCCAGCCGCGGAGTTCACACCGATGGCACTTGCGAGCACGATAAGACTGATGAACCCGAGGACCCGCGAGACAAGCGTTCCTGACGCAAGAAACGCGCTGGCTCGCCCGATCGTTGTGCCGCCCGAGGGCGCAGGGATGTCAGTTACGGATGCCGCATCCGTGCCCTGCCGCGTCGGGTCAGTCACTGTCGGCCTCGCGGCGGCTCATCCCGCGGCGGCGGAGAATCGTGCGAACAATCCCCGCCCCGAAGACGATCACCACCAGAATCGCGATCGCAATAACGATCGGGGTTTCCCAGCCCGCCTGCACGTTGACCTCAGACGAGATCGGGGCACCGATCTCCACCCCCGTGCCGCTCGTGAGGGTCACCGTGACGTCAACGACGCCGTTGGACAGCGAATGGACCGGGATATTCGCCTTGGCCTGCGCTCCAGCGTCGATGTCGAGACGTACCCGAGAGTCGTCGATGGCGAGAAGTGGAGAGAGCGATCGCACTGTGATGTACACAGTCGCGGCCTGGTTGAGCCCATTATCGACGGTAATCGGCAAATACTGGTCGTTGTCGGCCACGAGCAGGAAATTGCTGCTCGCGACGACATGGACCGCGTTTCTGAGGGCAATCGACTCTGTCGTGAACCCGTCGGCAGCGGCGGGCCAGTCAGCAAGGTCGGTATGCCACTCAGCCGAGAGCAGTGCCAGCAACTCAAGACGGCGATTCGAGGTGATGGCTGCCGGGTCGCTCGACACTGAGGCGAAGGCGCGCTCGGCACTCTCCGCCTGAATCATCTGCCCGACTCGGGACAGGCGGTCAGCAGCCTGAGGTTGGTCGATGACACTTCCCGACGTCGGCCCGACGGCCAGAACCTGCGTTAGGGGAACGAGTTGGATGGTGGGGTTGGTCGTCAGTGCCGCAATGGTGTTAGCGAGGGACGACCCGTCCGCCGTCAACGTGCGATCCAGCGTCGCGAAGATGGCGCCGCTGCCGGCGTCCGCTACCGAACCTGAGAGCGTGGCCATAGCGGAGTCCCAGTCCGCGGGCAGGATCGCGTTGGTGGCCGAGCGTAGGGCCGTCGACACCGAGGTGTTCGAGACGAGGACCCGAAGGCCGTCAATCTGCGCGGTGGGTGCCCCCGCCGCATCCGTGGAGACGTTGTCGGACGACAGGATTGCTGTCGAGTACCCGCCGGCGGCGATCGCGGGTAGATCGCCGGAGATTGCCGAGTTCTCGCGCGGCCAAGCGATATCGGTGAGGGAGTACTTCCAGGCGAGAATCTCCTCGCTGCCAGGGAGTGTGGGTTGCGATGGCTCTTGGGCCGAGCCGGTTGCCAGCGGTGTCGGGGTTGCCGGTGAATTCGCGAAGAGCTGGGGGTCGATAGCGAACTCGAAGCCCTCTGGCCGGAGCGGCGTAGGACTACCACCCTGGGTCTGCAGCGTCAGGTCTGCATCGGCATAGGCGAGTTCGAACGTCTGGTTCGAGGCTGATTCGAGGCGATTGAGCCAAGCGATCGCGGAGGCGGGCGCGGATCCTCCGAGCAATCGGATCGAGGCAATGATGCGAGGGTCGATACCGAGCGCGACGGTCTTGTCATAGACGGCGTCGAGTTCTTGTGTCAGCAGTCCGTGCTCCGACGTGTACTGCTGCAGCGTTTCGGCATCGAGGAACGCTTCGTCGCCAGACGGAACAACGATCGGGATCGCGATCGCGAGCTTGATCACGGACTGATCGTCAGCAGCTCCGGCGGCACCGACGGCGATTCCGGTCAGCCCGAGTCCGATAGCGAGGGTGGCACCCAGGGCTCTCATGAACATGGGCTGACCCCGGTAATCCGCTCGGCCAGCATGAGGACGAGTCTATTCACTCGCGCCGGGGAGGCTTACGAGATGTCAAGCTAGACGAATGACTGTCGCCGGGGCCATTGCTCGACTCGAGTTACTTGCCGACTCCGGCCCCGTTGCGTTGCTTTCCTCTGCTTTCGCCACGGCCGGGCATGAGTTCGCTCTCGTCGGTGGACCGGTGCGGGACGCCTTCCTCGATCGTCCCCTGACGGACCTCGATTTCACGACAAACGCCGACCCCGATCAGATCCTCGCCATCGTCAAGCCCATCGCGGAGGCGTGCTGGGACGTGGGTCGCGACTTCGGAACGATCGCGGCTCGCATCGCTGGCCACACCGTGGAGATCACCACCTATCGTGCCGACTCCTATGACGGCGCGACACGCAAACCGGTGGTTACCTTCGGCAGTGACCTCGAGTCCGACCTCGTGCGGCGCGACTTTACCGTCAATGCCATGGCCCTCCGCTTGCCCGAACGGGTACTCGTCGATCCCTGGGGTGGGCTGCAGGATCTCCTTGACAAGCGAATAAAGACGCCGGGACCGCCCGAGGTGTCGTTCGGGGACGATCCACTCCGGATGCTGCGTGCCGCGCGGTTCACCGCACAACTCGGGTTCGTGGTGGAGGAGCAGACGGTCCGTGCGATGACAGAGCTTGCTCCGCAACTGGACATCGTGAGTGTCGAGCGCATTGCCGACGAGCTCCGCAAGTTGATGCTTACGCGGGACCCCGTTCCGGGCATCCGGCTGCTGGTTGAGACCGGTATCGCCGAACGGATACTGCCCGAGATTCCGGCATTACGACTCGAGATCGACGAGCATGCACACCACAAGGATGTCTACGAGCACAGCCTGACGGTGCTGCAGCAGGCCATCGACTTGGAACGCAGCGAATCGCCAGATCTTGTGCTGCGCCTCGCGGCCCTGCTTCACGACATTGGAAAGCCCGCGACCCGCAAGATCGAGTCGGGCGGAGTGGTTACGTTCCATCACCACGATGTTGTTGGTGCAAAGCTCGCGGCCAAGCGGCTGCGTGCGCTGCGATTCGACAACGACACCATCGCATCCGTTGCCCGTCTCATCGAACTGCATCTGCGCTTCTTCGGCTATACCGATGGCGCGTGGACCGATTCCGCGGTGCGACGCTATGTGCGCGATGCCGGCCCCCTGCTCGAACGCTTGCACGTGCTGACGCGCGCCGATGTGACCACGCGAAATCGTCGCAAGGCCGACCGACTCTCGTTCGCCTACGACGACCTTGAAGAGCGCATAGGCGCGATCGCCGAGGCCGAGGGGCTAGCCGCAGTGCGACCGGATCTTGATGGTGAGCAGATCATGGCGGTACTCGGACTCGCCCCGGGTCGAGAGGTAGGCGAGGCTTATCGGTTCCTTCTCGAGCTTCGGCTGGATGAAGGTCCGCTGGGAGAGGTCGAAGCCGAGCGTCGATTGCGCGAGTGGTGGGCGGCTCGCCGATGAAACGGATTGGCCTCGTGGGAGGCATGAGTTGGCAGAGTTCCGCTCTCTACTACGAACTGATTAACGAGTTCGTCGGTGAACGATTGGGCGGCTTTCATTCCGCCGATTGCGTTATGGTCTCGGTCGACTTCGCTGAGATCGAACGGATGCAGCACTCGGGTGACTGGGATGCGGCGGCCGCGATTCTCGCGCGGGAGGCCGCACGGCTCGAAGGGGCCGGGGCTGAACTGATCGTGTTGTGCACGAACACCATGCACAAGGTCGCATCAGCTATTGAGGCCGCGGTCACTGTTCCCTTTCTGCACCTCGCCGATGTCACGGCGACGGCAGTTATCGAGGCCGGGATCGATGTTGTGGGACTTCTCGGGACCAGGTTCACCATGCAGGAAGACTTCTACCGTGAGCGCATGCAGTCGCACGGTCTCACCGTCGTGGTTCCGAACCCGGAAGACATGGCGACCGTCAACCGCATCATTTATGAGGAGCTTGTCGGAGGGATCGTCCTCGAGTCGTCTCGTGCCAGCTACCTCGCTGTCATCGCTGATCTTCACTCGCGGGGTGCACGAGGCGTGATTCTCGGCTGCACCGAAATCGAGTTGCTCATCTCGCAGTCCGACACGGCTCTCCCGGTGTTCCCGACCACGCGCCTGCATGCCCTCGCAGCGGTTGAGGCGTCGCTGGCCTAAGCGTTCTCTCGGATGAACTGCTCAAGCAGTTCGCGCGCAACCGGATCCGGAAGCTGCTCCGGCGGCGACTTCATAAAGTAAGCGGACGCGCCGATCAACGGCCCTCCGATCCCCGCGTCGAGGGCGACCTTGGCTGCGCGAACTGCATCGATGACCACCCCCGCGGAATTGGGCGAGTCCCAGACTTCGAGTTTGTACTCGAGACTGGTCGGCGCATTGCCGAACCCGTGGCCTTCGAGTCTGACGAAAGCGAGTTTGCGGTCGTCAAGCCACGGAATGTGGTCACTCGGCCCGATGTGAACGTCGCGCGCGTTGATCGCGCCATCCACGTTGCTCGTGACCGACTGCGTCTTCGAGATCTTCTTCGATTCGAGCCGCGAGCGTTCGAGCATGTTGCGGAAATCCATATTGCCGCCCACGTTGAGTTGGTAGGTGCGATCGAGCACGAGTCCGCGCTCTTCGAACAGCCGGGCGAGAACGCGGTGGGTGATCGTCGCTCCCAACTGACTCTTGATGTCATCCCCCACGATCGGGATGCCGGCGGCAGTGAACCTCGCCGCCCACTCTGGGTCACTCGCGATGAATACAGGCAGCGCATTCACGAATGCGACACCGGCTTCGAGCGCCGCTTGAGCGTAGAACTTCGCGGCGTGTTCCGAGCCGACGGGCACGTAACAGACCAGCACGTCGGCGCCGCTATCGCGCAAGACCTGGGTAACGTCGACAAGCGGGGCATCCGACTCGTCGACCAACTCGCGATAGTACTCGCCGAGCCCGTCGAGTGTTGGACCACGTTGCACGGTAACTCCGGTCGGCGCCACCGACGCGAAGCGGAAAGTGCTGTTTTGGCTCGCCCAGATTGCCTCGGATAGGTCCACGCCGACTTTGAGGGAATCGACATCGAAAGCCGCAACGAACTCGATGTCGGATACCGCATACTTCCCGAAGCGATTGTGCATGAGACCGGGGATCCGATCACCGTCTGCGGTGTCGGCGTAGAAGGTCACGCCCTGGATCAGTGAGTTTGCGCAGTTGCCCACGCCTGCAATGGCGACCTTAACGGTCATGGATGGTGCTCCTCGTAAGAAATGCGTACACTGGGCAGGTTGTCCGGTTCCTTCTGGAACCGCGACAGCCGTCAACACCCTCCTGCTGCAGATCGTCTGCAGCCGTTCTAGTCCGAAGGAGGTGGGTTTGTGACGCACCAGTACGAACTCATGGTGATCCTCGATCCAGAGATCGATGAGCGCACCGTGGCACCCAGCCTAGACAAGTTCCTCAACGTCATCCGCACGGATGGCGGCACGATCGACAATGTCGATGTGTGGGGTCGCCGTCGCCTGGCCTACGAGATCAACAAGAAGACCGAGGGCATCTACGCCGTCGTCAACTTCACGGCGAACTCGTCAGCAACCGTCGAGCTCGACCGTCAGCTGAAGCTCAGCGAAGCGGTCATGCGCACCAAGGTGTTGCGTGCCGAGCAGGGTTTTGCCCAGGTCGCCGCCGCCAAGCAGCTTGCCGACGAGAAGGCAGCTCGCAAGGCCGCCGCTCCCGCCAAGGCACCTGCCGCCGGGGCACCTAAGGCAGCGGCCGAGGCCCCTGCCAAGGCTGCTCCTGCTGCTGAACCCAAGGCCGCTCCCGTCAAGGCCGCCCCTGCTCCGAAGGCTGCTCCCGCTGCCGAGGAATCCGCAGAGGCCGCGAAGGACGCGGAGTAGGTCATGGCAGGCGAGACCGTCATCACCGTCGTGGGAAACCTCACGAGTGACCCCGAACTGCGTTACACGCAGAACGGGCTCGCGGTAGCCAACTTCACGATCGCTTCGACCCCGCGCAACTTCGACCGTGCGAGCAACGACTGGAAAGACGGTGAGGCACTCTTCCTGCGCGCGAGCGTATGGCGTGAGTTCGCCGAGCACGTCGCCGGTTCGCTCACGAAAGGTTCGCGCGTCGTCGCGACCGGTCGCTTGAAGCAGCGCTCGTACGAAACGAAGGAAGGCGAGAAGCGAACGAGCATCGAGCTCGAGGTTGATGAGATCGGCCCGTCGCTTCGTTACGCAACGGCACAGGTAACCCGTGCCGCTTCCTCGCGTGAAGGCGGCGCCCCCCGCGGCGGTGCCCAGGTCACCGAAGAGCCGTGGGCGGCTTCCGCTCCTGACTCCTCGGGCGCGGACGTGTGGAACACGCCCGGCAGCAACTACTCGGACGAGACGCCTTTCTAAGGCGCGCCCAACTTACTTAAGGAAAACAACTCATGGCTGGAAAGAGCAGCGGCGATCGCCGCAAGCCCATTCGCAAGGGTAAGGACGGCAAGAACGCCGCCCCCGCCAAGGCGATCCGCGTGGGCGTCATCGACTACAAGGATGTCGCAACGCTTCGCAAGTTCATCTCGGAGCGTGGAAAGATCCGCGCCCGCCGCATCACCGGTGTCTCCGTGCAGGAGCAGCGCCTCATCGCCACGGCAGTCAAGAACGCCCGTGAGATGGCGCTTCTGCCCTACGCCGGCTCGGGCCGTTAAGGAGCACCGATATGTCCAAGTTGATTCTCACGCACGAGGTCACCGGTCTCGGTGCTCCCGGTGACGTCGTTGACGTCAAGAACGGTTTCGCTCGCAACTACCTCATCCCCCAGGGCTTTGCCGTGGCGTGGACTCGCGGTGGCGAAAAGCAGATCGAATCCATCAAGGCCGCGCGTACCGCGCGCGAGCACGCGACCCTCGAAGAAGCCCAGGACCTGAAGGCTCGCCTTCAGGCCACGACCGTCAAGCTCACTGTCAAGGCGGGCGAGGGCGGTCGGTTGTTCGGCTCGGTCAAGACGGCCGACGTGGCTGATGCCGTCGCGGCAGCCGGACTCGGCACTGTCGACAAGCGCAAGATCGAGATCACCTCGCCGATCAAGGCGACGGGCGAGCACGAGGCCACAGTGCGCCTCCGTGACGATCTCGTTGCAACGATCACCCTTCAGGTGGTTGCTGCAAAGTAACTACTGCACCCCCCTCTGTGGGGGTAGACAACGGCGGGCCAACCCCCGCCGTTGTCGCATTTAAGCCCGGTTTCCCCCACCTTTGTGCACAGGAGCCGATATATTCCCTCAACCCTCAACCCGCACTTCAAAGAACTTTCTACACACACCGGTGCATAAATAAAAAAGCAGGTCAAAGGCGGTTTTGGTCTGAAAACTGACCACAAGTGCACAGGAGATTCCACAGGTTCCCCACACGAGTCCCGGCGTTTCCCGCCGTTTCCCCACAGGGCCATCCACAGGCTCCCTTGTGGCACCTCACCGGGCCTCCCTATCGTGGTCCAGTCCCAGCCGGTGGAAGCGAGCTGAGCCTCGGTTGTGCGGTCGGAGTGTCGGCGGACGAGGCTACAACTGAGGCGTACCGTCATCCATGGAGGAACTGAATGTCCATCGCGCACCTGGGCCTCGCTGGTGACCAGCGGCAGTCAGGCGAGGGCAGATCAGACTCGCGCGGGGATCGCGTTCCTCCGCACGACCTCCTCGCCGAGCAGAGCGCCCTCGGCGGCATGCTCCTCAGCAAAGACGCGGTAGCCGACGTCATCGAGACCGTCCGCGGCATCGACTTCTACATCCCCAAGCACGAGACGATCTTCGATGCAGTTATGTCGCTGTACTCCCACGGCGAGCCAACTGACGTCATCGCGGTGACCGATGAGCTCACCAAGACCGGAGAGCTCACCCGTGCTGGTGGGGCCGAGTACCTCCACACGCTTACCGCACTGGTACCCACCGCGGCTAATGCCGGCTTCTACTCGACGATTGTCGCGGAGAAAGCGGTGCTCCGCCGTCTCGTCGAAGCGGGAACCCGCATCGTCCAGATGGGGTACGCGAGCGAAGGTGAGGTCGTCGACCTCGTTAACAACGCTCAGGCCGAGATCTATGCGGTGACGGGTGGGGTAGAGAGCGAAGATTACGTTCCTCTCACCGACGCGGTGACCACGGCCATTGATGAGATCGAAGCCGCACGCGGTCGAGACGGTCAGATGGTCGGGGTCCCCACCGGCTTCGCGGAGTTGGACGAACTCACCAACGGCTTGCACCCGGGGCAACTCATCATCATCGCGGCCCGTCCTGCCATCGGAAAGTCCACGCTCGGCCTTGACATCGCTCGTGCCGCGGCCATCAAACATGACCTTCCGACAATTGTGTTCTCGCTCGAAATGGGCCGCAGTGAGATCGCGATGCGTCTGCTGTCGGCCGAGTCATCCGTGCCCCTTCAGCACATGCGTAAGGGAACAGTTCATGCCAACGACTGGACGACCATCGCGCAGACCCGCGGGCGCATCAACGACGCTCCGCTCTATATCGATGACAGTCCGAACATGACTCTGGTCGAGATCCGCGCAAAGTGCCGGCGGCTCAAGCAGAAGGTCGGCCTCAAGATGGTGATCATCGACTACTTGCAGCTCATGACGAGCGGCAAGAAAGTCGAATCGCGCCAGCAAGAAGTCAGCGAGTTCTCACGTGCACTCAAACTGCTCGCCAAAGAACTGGGTGTGCCGGTCATCGCGATCTCACAGCTGAACCGAGGGCCCGAACAGCGCGCGGACAAGAAGCCCGCCCTTTCCGACCTTCGTGAGTCAGGCTCGATCGAGCAAGACGCGGATATGGTGATCCTCCTCCACCGCGAAAGCGCCTATGAAGCCGACAACGCGCGTGCCGGCGAGGCAGACCTCATCGTCGCCAAGCACCGCAACGGGCCGACGCGAACCGTCACGGTCGGGTTCCATGGTCACTTCTCCCGGTTCGTCGACCTGCCTCCCGGCTCGTAGACTGATCCGGTGGAAGCCGCAACGCCCTGGTATGTGCCCCTTGCGCGAGCGGTAGTCGCCCTCGCGCTCGCGGTAGTCATCACGTTCTCGGCCGACCATTCCGCCCCTCTCGGGCTGCTGACCTTTGGCTTGTACGGTGTGGCCGCAGGCGCTGTGCTGGCAGCATCCGCTTTGCGACTTGGTGCCACCGGCGTCGTTCGCACGGTGACATTTGCCCAGGGCATCCTCACGGTACTGGCGGGCATCGTTGCGCTAGCGCTTCCCGCAGCGGGTCTGCCGTTCTTCGTGTTTCTCGTCACCGCATTCGCCGCGATTACCGGATTTCTCGAGCTCTACTTGGGGCTCAGAAGCAGGGGTAAGAACGGCTCTTCGCGCGACTGGGTATTCGTCGGTGCGTTGACAGCCCTTCTCGCCATCGCCGTCTTGCTCGTACCCCCGGGCTACGCGCAGGAGTTTTCCGGTCCGGACGGCGTGCAGAGGGTGCTCACCGCATCCGTCGTCGTTGTCGGTGCGCTCGGTGCGTACTGGGCAATCCTCGGTGTCTACCTCGTGATCGCGGGGCTGTCGCTACGCTGGGCCCCTCGGCCCGGCCCTGCCGTTGAAAGTGGTGAGTGATGGCTGTACCTAGCCGCCGTGACCGTACCCGTCCCATCGAGCTGATCGGCCTGTCGGCGATCTTCGCAGTGTTTGTCGGGCTGGTCGTCCTGATGTCAACGCGCGAGGTTGTTCTCGCACTGATCTTCCTCGGGATTTCTTTTATCGTCTCCCTCGTGGTGCTTGCGATGCTGTCACTCGCGGTGCGCCCCACCGGCGACGAGAAGCTTGATCTGGATGAGCAGGATCGCGGCCAAGGTCACTGACGTCTCGCGCCGAGTTTGAGCTAGCTATCGAGGTAGTCCACCAGCGGTGAGGCGAGTCCGACGTACCCGGCGGGAGTCATCACGCGCAGACGATCCTTGGCCTCTTGGCCAATGTCGAGACCATCGATGAACTCCACGAGTTCGGCTCGTCCAATCCGCTTTCCCCGGGTGAGTTCCTTGAGTACGGCATATGGATCGGCAATCGAACTGCGGCCTGCGGTGACCTCGGCGCGGATCACCGTCTGGATGGCTTCGCCGAGCACCTCCCAGTTCGAGTCCAGGTCGGCGGCGAGTCGATTCACGTCGAGGTCCACCTCCGAGAGTCCGCGGACGATGTTGTCGAAGGCAAGCACGGAATGGCCGAAGGCGACGCCGATGTTTCGCTGGGTGGTCGAGTCGGTGAGGTCCCGTTGAAGACGCGATGTCACAAGGGTTTGAGCGAGAGCTTCCAGTAGAGCACTCGAGATCTCCAGGTTGGCCTCGGCGTTCTCGAAGCGGATCGGGTTGATCTTGTGCGGCATGGTCGACGAACCCGTGGCGCCCGCCTGAGGAATCTGTCGGAAGTACCCGGTCGAGATGTACGACCACATGTCAGTACACAGGTTGTGCAGGATGCGGCAGGCGTGGCTCATGGCCTGGTAAAGGTCGACTTGCCAGTCGTGCGACTCAATCTGGGTAGTGAGGGGGTTCCAGTCGAGGCCGAGGCTCGTCACGAACTCTCGGGAGATCGTGGGCCAGTCCTGGGTGGGGTCCGCGGCAAGATGGGCGGAGTAGGTACCCGTGGCACCGTTGAACTTGCCGAACACCTCGACGGCGTCGATCCGCGCTGCCATGCGTTCGAGCCGGTGTACGAAGACGGCGAACTCCTTACCCATTGTCGTGGGGGTCGCAGGCTGACCGTGCGTGTGCGCGAGCATCGCGGCATCCCGGTGCTCGAAGGCGAGTGATCGAAGAGCATCGATGACTGCGCGCAACTTCGGCTGCCAGACCTCGCGCACGGCGGCACTGATAGTGATGGCGTAGGAGAGGTTGTTGATGTCCTCGCTGGTCGCGGCGAAATGGGTGAGTTCGGCGACGCTCGTGAGACCGAGTTCAGCGAGTTTGGCGCGTACGAGATACTCGACCGCCTTGACGTCGTGGCGAGTCGTGGACTCGAGGCGCGCGAGTTCGTCGATCTCGGGCTGACCGAATTCGGCGGCGAATTCTCGGAGTTGGCGCATGTGCTCGGGATCGAGCCGGGTGGAACCGAAAAGCTCGTGATCGGTCAGATACAGCAACCATTCGACTTCGACTCGAACTCGCGCCCGGTTGAGGCCGGCCTCGGAGAGATGGTCTCCGAGCGCAGTGACGATCGGACGATACCGTCCATCGAGGGGGCTGAGTGGTTGTTCGGGCAGTGGGCTCATGAAACTCCCTGTCGGATTCCCGGCGTGATCTGCCGGAAGAGTGCTGCACACGCACGTTCGATCATGGTGAGTACCTGATCGAAGAGCGCGGCATCGGAATAGTAGGGGTCGGGCACGTCGGTCAGGGGAGCCTGCTCGCTGTCGAATGACAGCAGAAGCTGCACCTTCGATCGGTCTTGCTCGGTCGTGGCCCAAGTGCTGAGGATTCGCTCTTGGCTTCGGTCGAACACGACGACCAGATCGAGTTTGTCGAACCATTCGGGGTCGAACTGGCGACCGCGGTGGCCAGAGCCGTTGTATCCGCGGGCACTCAGTGCTGCAAGGGTTCGATCGTCGGACGGCTCACCCACGTGCCAGTCACCGGTCCCTGCCGACAGCACCGCGAGAGCACCTTCGAGGCCCGCGCGCTTGATCAGAGTATTGAAGACGGTCTCGGCCATCGGGGAACGGCAGATGTTGCCGGTGCAGACGAAACAGATTCGGAAGAGCGCAGACTCGTCAAACGTGCGCTCGAAGCTCATGCGTTCATTGTCCCGCAGAATCCACTCCTCCTCACGCCGAGTTTGGCGCGGTCGCTCCCGGATTCCATGGGCGTCCCACGAGGAAGAGGCGAATCGCCCGCACGATCGTCGGTATGGACTATCCACCCCTCGCCGTCCTGCAAGCTCAGCAACGTCAACTCGCCGCTGTGATCGAGCGGCTCTCGCGGGCGCGAACTGATCACCTGCCCGCGAAGGCGACATTTTGGCGGGGAGCTGCCCGAACCGCCTACGACAGAGCTCTCGACGAATTGAGGGCGGAGTTCGATGAAGCGCTCGAGATCGTGCGGCTCGCCTGGCAGAGCACCACCCTCGCAATCGCTGAGGAACGTGAGGGTGCCTGACGAACTCGATGTCTCGGGAGGCGGAACCGCAGTCACGACGGAAGACCTTGAGTCATCGGCGACGCAGCTTGAGCGACTCACCGCCGAGTCAGCCGAGTGCGCTGCGGTACTGCGTCGGCTTGAGGTCCCCACTGCTGCCGGGTTCAACGCGCGCCAAGCCGCCGTGGACATCGAGGTCGCCGCCGCGAACCTCGAACAGCTCGCGAGCAGGTCCCAACAGCTCGTGAACTTGCTGGTGACGGCAGCGCGTAGCTACGTCGTGACGGAACGCGTCGTGTCCGCGGGGGTGCGATCCCTCGAGAGCCAGTTGGCTGGCTGGCTCGGGTCCTTTGTGCCGGGCCTCGTCATCTCGTCGAGTCTGCTCACCAGCGTGGCCGGAGGAGTGTGGGCTGGTATCGCAGCAGGCGGAGGGCTCGGTGGCGTCTTTGGGACGGTTTTCAAGGATGGCGGCATCCCGAAGGCGAGCCCGACCACCACGGAGTACAACCGGCTCATCACGAACTCGACCACCGTTTCGGCTGTTCGAGCCCTCGTGCAGGCAAGTGGACCCTTTGTCGCCGGGGCAACGGGCGCTCCGACTGGAGGGCTCGACGGCACGGCCAAGGGCATCGTCCTCCCGGCCCGCTCCCTCGGACTGTTCGACGAGACTCCGGTGAAACTGGTCGAGTCCCGTCCGCTCCCCACTACTCGCCCTCCCGCCGACTATGTTGACCGGTTGGCACGCGTTCCTTACGGCGACGACGAACCGGGTCCTCAGGTGGTCATCGAGAAGTACGCGGTCCCGGGAGAGAGTCCACGGTTCGAGGTCTACGTCGGCGGTACTGTGACCTTCTCCCCGGTGGCGACAACGGAGCCATGGGACATGACGAGCAACATGATGAATGCAGCGGGTGACCAGAGCGGTTCCGTCGCTTCGGTTCGAGCGGCCATGGCAGCGGCGGGAATCGACGAGGGCAGCCCGGTGCAATTCACCGGCTACTCACAGGGCGGTGGTACCGCGGCCAGGCTCGCGGCATCCGGCCTCTACAACACTCAGGGCCTCGTGACTTTCGGCGGACCGACCGGTCAGGTGCCCCTACCAGACACGTTCCCAGCCGTGCTGGTCGAGCATTCGGACGATCTCGTACCAGCACTGGGGGGCGAGCAAGACAACCGCGCTGCAGTCTTGGTGCGACGCGACGTGTTCGGTGGCGAGAACCTGCCGCAGCAGGCGGTGCCGGCGCACCATATCGAGTACTACCTGCAGACGGCGAGGCTCATGGATGCGTCCGGGTCAGCTCAACTTGACGCGACCATCGCCCGCCTCGATTCCTTCACCGAAGGAGCGACGCTCGAGTCGAGTACTGCCTATCGGTTCGAGCGGGTTGGTGGTGGGTGACCTAGCGCGAGCGCGGCTTACCGATGACCGGTCGAAGCAGAATGCCGATCAGCCAGCTAATGAGCGCAAGCACGAGAGCGCCGAGAATACCCCAGCCGAAGGTGTCGATGGTGAGGCCGAACCCGAGCAAACCGGAGATCCAACTCACGATAAGCAGGAGCAGTCCGTTGACGACGAGCGCGATAAGACCGAGCGTCAAGATGTAGAGCGGGAACGCCACGATCCGGATGAGATTGCCGATGATGCCGTTGACGATGCCGAAAATAATCGCGAGGAGCAGATAGGTGAGCACGATCTCGAGCGTTCCGCCGGGGCCGAAGGGCGTTACGTGCATTCCTTCGATAAGGAGGTCCGTAAGCCAGAGGGCTACTGCGTTGATAAGAAGGCGCACAACAAGTCTCATGGCCCCCACTATGCCGTGCCGAGCCAGAATCTCGCAACGGATGCTCGGCACCCGGTCTTAGGCTTGACCCCGTGACCGACCCGATAGTACGACTGCGCCCAGAGATTGCGTCGATAGTGCCGTACCGCCAAGGGCGCACCGCGGCCGAGGACGCATTCAAGCTGTCGTCGAACGAGAATCCATATCCGCCGCTCCCTTCGGTGCTCACGGCAATGGCCGAGGGTGAGATCAACCGGTACCCGGAGGGTTCCGCAGTCCGTCTCCGCGAGCTTCTCGGCAAGCGCTACGGAGTTTCGCCCGAGCAGGTGCAGATCGGCGCGGGATCGGTGTCACTGCTTTCGCAGTTCATTACGGCTGCCGCGGCATCCGGCGATGAAGTCGTCTTTTCGTGGCGGAGCTTTGAGGCCTACCCCCTGCTGGTCGGCACCGCGGGTGCGACGGCCGTCATGGTCCCCAATACCGCGGACCATCGGCATGACCTACCGGCGATGATCGCGGCCATCACCGACCGCACTCGAGTTGTTATCGTGTGCAGCCCCAACAACCCGACGAGCACGATTGTCACGCGCACGGAATTTGTCGCGTTCATGGCAGAGGTGCCGCCGACAGTGCTGGTGATTCTCGATGAGGCGTATGTCGAGTTCGTCACCGATCCAGACGCGGTGCGGGGCGCTCCTCTCCTCAGGGACTACCCGAATCTGGTTCTGCTTCGCACTTTCTCCAAGGCCTACGGGCTAGCGGGTCTTCGGGTCGGCTATGCCGTGGGGGCCGAATATCTTATGGACGCGGCTCGTGCCGTAGCCATTCCGCTCTCCGTCACCGATCTGGCGCAGCGGGCAGCGATCGCCTCTCTCGAACATGAGGCCGAGCTGCTCGAACGGGTCGCGGCCCTGAATTCCGTGCGGGAGCAAATCCGAGCCGGGATCGTTGCTCAAGGCTGGAACGTCCCTGAGCCGCAGGGGAACTTCATCTGGTTGCCCACCGGAGACCTGACACCGGTCGCAGAGGAGATTTTCGCGAGGCATGGGATCGTCGCGCGGGCCCTCGTCGACGGACTTCGGGTGAGCGTGGGGGAGACCGAGTCTGTGGAAAAACTCCTAAGCGCTTCGGCGGAGGTTGTGCAGATGCGACGAACAGCTGCCCCAACGGCCACGTTAGATTAGACCAATGTCTTACACCGCCGCGACGGTCCAACTCCTCACCACGGAGGGCACCCTCGTCACCAGCGATGCAACTGCCGAGTACCTTCCCTACATCGAGAAGCTCAGCGATGATCAATTGCGCGACTTCCACCGCCAGATGGTCGTCATCCGGAGGTTCGACCTCGACGCCGCGAACCTGCAGCGCCAAGGCCAGCTCGCCATGTGGATTCCCAGTCTTGGGCAGGAAGCAGCCCAGGTAGGGTCCGGGTTTGCCGCGAAGCCGCAGGACCACATATTCCCGTCCTATCGCGAACACGTCATCGCCCGGATTCGCGGAGTTGACTTGATGCGGATCATCGAGATGCTCCGCGGCCTCAGCCACGGTGGTTGGGATCCGAAGGAGCACAACAACTTTCACCTCTACACGCTCGTGCTCGGTTCTCAGACCCTGCATGCAACGGGCTACGCGATGGGGGTTCAGTTGGACGGCGCGACAGCAACCGGCAACCCGGACACGGATGAGGCTGTCATCGTTTACTTCGGCGATGGGTCGACGAGCCAGGGCGACGTGAGCGAGTCCCTCGTTTTCGCAGCGAGCTATCAGACCCCTCAGGTTTTCTTCCTCCAGAACAACCAGTGGGCGATTTCGGTCCCTGTCGCGCGCCAGTCCCGCACTCCGCTATACCTGCGACCAGGCGGTTTCGGAATTCCCGGTGTACAGATCGACGGCAATGACGTACTCGCCAGCTACGCGGTGACGACCGCCAACCTCGACACCGCCCGCAGCGGCGGGGGCCCCGGCTTTATTGAGGCGCTCACCTATCGCATGGGCGCGCACACCACGAGCGACGACCCCACGAAGTATCGTGATGCCGTCGAGCTTGAGTTCTGGACGAAGGCCGACCCGATCACGCGCTACGAGAAGTTCCTGCGTTCACGCGGTGAGGGAGACGCATTCTTTGCCGATGTCGAGGCCGAGGCAAGCGACCTGACTGCCGACATTCGGCGCCGGACACTGGCGCTCGGCGGGGTGCCCGTCTCGGACATGTTCGACAACGTGTACAGCGAACCGCATCCCCTGATGGACGCAGAGCGCACCTGGCTCGAGAACTATGAGGCGTCGTTCGAGGGGGGTCCCGCGTGAGCGTCGAAAACCTCAGCATGGCCAAGGCCATCAACCTCGGGCTTCGGCAGTCGCTGCTCGCTGACTCAAAGGTTCTCCTGATGGGCGAGGACATCGGCCCACTGGGCGGCGTGTTCCGGGTGACCGAGGGCCTGCACGCCGAGTTCGGCGACAAGCGCGTTCTCGACACCCCGCTCGCCGAGTCGGGAATCGTGGGAACGGCAATCGGGCTGGCGATGCGGGGCTATCGTCCGGTCTGTGAGATTCAGTTCGACGGATTTATCTTTCCCGCGTTCGACCAGATCACCACACAGCTCGCGAAGCTCACGAGCAGACATCATGGATCGCTCACCATGCCCGTGGTCATCCGGGTTCCCTTCGGCGGTCACATCGGTGCGGTCGAACACCACCAGGAAAGCCCCGAAGCGTACTTTGCGCACACCCCGGGCCTCCGGGTCGTTTCGCCATCAAACCCGCACGACGCTTACTGGATGATTCAGGAGTCGATCGCGAGCAACGACCCGGTGTTGTTCTTCGAGCCGAAGAGTCGATACTGGCCCAAGGGCGACGTGGACACGGCCGAGAGCGGGTCCCCGCTGCACGCGACCCGTGTGGTGCGAGAGGGTACCGAGGTGACGTTAGTCGGCTACGGGCCCATGGTCGCAATGCTTCTTCAAGCCGCCGACATCGCGGCGTCGGAGGGCACGAGTGTCGAGGTCATTGATCTGCGCTCGATCTCACCCATCGACTACGAGCCGATCATCGCCTCCGTGCAGAAAACGGGCCGCTTGGTCGTAGCGCACGAGGCGCCAGGATTCGTCTCGGTCGGGTCCGAGATCGCCGCGACCGTAACCGAGCGCGCGTTCTACTCCCTCGAAGCACCTGTGCTTCGGGTAGCCGGGTTCGACACACCTTTCCCCCCAGCCAAACTCGAGACTGCCTACCTGCCCGACGCCGACCGCATTCTTGAAGCGGTCGACCGGGCTATGGCCTACTAGGAGGCACCCGTGGCTAGTTCAGATTTCTCTCTTCCCGATGTCGGTGAAGGCCTAACCGAGGCCGAAATTGTCGCGTGGAAGGTCAAGCCCGGCGATACCGTTGAAATGAACCAGATCCTCGTCGAGATCGAAACTGCCAAGTCGCTCGTCGAACTACCGTCGCCCTTCGCGGGTACCGTGACTGCGCTTCTCGTGGAGGAAGGCCAGACCGTCGAGGTCGGCACCGCGATCATTTCGGTCAGTTCCGAAGGCGGGGTGCCGACGACTCCGGCTGAGGAGGCGACTCAGGTTGCTGATGCAGCCGCAAGTGTTACCGCACCGGAAGAGAAGTCCGGCGCAGTTCTCGTGGGGTACGGGATTGCGGGGCACGGGGTCTCCCGCCGTCGTGGCGCGAATGCAGCACCCGCGGCAAACCCTGGGGCCCCGGCAGCCAAGCCGCGGCCAGCGAGCGTGCCCGCGGCCGCGGCATCCGCGATCATCGCGAAGCCACCGATTCGCAAGCTCGCCAAAGACCTCGGGGTCGAGCTCGCCGACGTGCTGGCCACGGGCCTCGCGGGTGAGATCACCCGAGACGACGTGGTTCGGCAGGCGTCACAGGCGAGCGTGTTCCGCAACATTCAGACTCCGGAGTGGGGCACCGAGCGCGAGGAGCGCATCCCGGTTAAGGGAGTGCGCAAAGCGATCGCGTCCGCGATGGTGCAGAGCGCCTTTACCGCGCCGCACGTGAGCGTCTTCGTCGACATCGACGCTACCCGCACCATGGAGTTCGTCAAGCGTCTCAAGAACTCCACCGACTTCGCGGGCGTGCGGGTAAGCCCGTTGCTCATCATCGCGAAGGCTGTGATCTGGGCAGTACGTCGCAACCCCACCGTCAACTCGACTTGGACCGAGAAAGAGATCATCGTTCGGCACTACGTCAATCTGGGGATCGCGGCGGCAACCCCGCGCGGGCTCATCGTGCCGAACGTGAAGGACGCCCAAGAACTCTCGCTGCTCGATCTGGCAAAGAGCCTCGAGCAGCTCACCATCACAGCTCGCGACGGACGGACTCAACCTTCCGAGATGGCAGGCGGCACCGTGACCATTACGAACATCGGCTCGTACGGCATGGATACCGGAACGCCGATCATCAATCCAGGCGAAGCCGCGATTGTGGCGCTCGGCTCGATCCGCCAGAAGCCGTGGGTCGTCGACGGTCAGGTGCTGCCGCGCTACGTCACGACGGTGGGAGCGAGCTTCGACCATCGCATCGTTGATGGAGATGTCGCGAGCCGTTTCGTCGCGGACCTCGCGAGCGTGCTCGAAGAACCGGCGCTCCTCCTGGACTAACCAGAGTGATTTGATCAACGGCGACGACCGTGCCACACTATTGATAACGAATCTCATTATAGTTATCGGGCGCGAGCCTTAGAAAGAATCATTCCCCATGAAGAAGTTCATCGGAATTGGCGCGGCGGCAGTGCTTGCGCTGGCAGGATGCTCAGCGCCAGCGCCCGACGACGGACTCGTGCACATCGTCGCGTCGACGAGTGTTTACGGGGATGTGGCCGCACGCGTTGCCGGAGACCTCGCATCCGTCACGAGCTTCATCGATGGGCCGAACATCGACCCACACAGCTTTGAGGCTTCGGCTCGAAACCAGCTAGCGATCGCGGGTGCCGACCTCGTGATTGAGAATGGCGGGGGATACGACCCGTTCATGGACTCGCTGGTGAAGGCCTCTGGTTCGGACGCTCCCATCATCAACGCGTTTGAAACGTCCGGTCTTGCCGGACCCAACGAGCATGTCTGGTACTCGTTCGATGCGCTTGAGAAGGTGGTCGCCGCAATCGTCGTCCAACTCGGCGCCATCGACCCCGTGCATCGGGCAACGTACGAAGCGAATGGCGACGCGCTCAGCACGGAGATCACCGGCCTTTCGACTATGGCTGCCGCGATCGCAACGACGGGTGACGTCGCGGTGACCGAGCTCGTACCGGTCTATTTGCTGGAGACAGTCGGTCTGGCGAATGTCACGCCAGCGGATTTCACAGAAGCGATAGAAGAGGGTAACGATGTGCCGCCGTTGGCGCTTCAGGACACGCTTCGTCTCTTCAGCGAGGGCTCCGTGCGACTCCTCGCCTACAACTCACAGACCGCGAGTCCGGAGACCGAGCGGGTGCGGCAGGCCGCCGAGGCGGCCGGAGTGCCCGTAGTCGAGTTCACGGAGACGCTTCCGACTGGGGCAGACTACGTCTCGTGGATGACCGCGAACCTGAACGCGCTGGCGTCGGCGCTGCGCTCGTGAATCCCCTCGACATCACGGATGCCGCGCTCACCCTGGGGGGCCGGATTCTCTGGAGCGGTCTGAATCTCACGGTAAAACCCGGCGAGTTCGTCGCGGTGCTCGGCGCCAACGGCTCGGGCAAGACCTCACTCTTGCGGGCCATCCTGGGCCAGCTCCCGCTCGACTCGGGGGAGATCCGCGTTCATGGCAAGCTCGTGACCCGCGGTGATCGGGAGATCGGATACATCCCGCAACAACGCATCATGCCCGCCGGAACCGCACTGCGGGGGCGGGATCTCGTGGGTCTCGGGGTTGACGGGCATCGCTGGGGACCGCCGTGGCCGTCTCGGACCAAACGTGCCCGCATCGACGAGCTCGTTGCAGCGGTCGGCGCAGAGTCGTATGCCAATCTTCCGGTTGGCGTGCTCTCCGGTGGTGAGCAACAGCGTTTACGTGTGGGGCAGGCGCTCGCGAGCAACCCGTCTTTGCTGCTGTGTGACGAGCCGCTTTCCAGCCTCGATCTGCACCACCAGCGCGGTGTCGCCGAACTCATCGATGAGGGCTTGCACCAGCGCCGGACGGGCGTGGTGTTCGTCACTCACGACATCAACCCGGTACTCGACATGGTCGATACCGTTCTGTACTTGGCAAACGGGCGCTTCACCTCTGGACCTCCCGAGCTGGTGCTGACCTCCGAGGTGTTGAGTGACCTCTACGGAACTCCGGTCGAAGTGATCCGCAGTGGCGAGCGGGTGTTCGTTGCCGGAATTCCGGAGTTCCCCCACCACCGCGACGGCGAGGCACGGTCATGAGCGACTTCTGGGGATCGATCTTCAACTTCACCGACTACGGCGAGCTGCTTCTTCTGGTCGGCAACTCGATAGTTGCGGGCGCGGTGCTGGGCGTAGTGGGCGGGCTCATCGGCGTTTTCGTGATGCAGCGAGACATGGCATTTGCGGTGCACGGCATAAGCGAGCTCTCCTTCGCCGGTGCGGCAGCAGCTTTACTGTTCGGCGCGAACGTGGTGGCCGGCTCCCTCGTTGGCTCCCTCCTCGCGGCGACGCTCATTGGCGTTCTTGGCTCGCGGGCGCGCGACCGCAACTCGATCATCGGCGTGCTGATGCCGTTCGGCCTCGGTCTGGGCATCCTGTTTCTCGCGCTGTATCCGGGGCGAAGCGGAAACCGGTTCGGCCTCCTCACCGGGCAAATTCTGTCCGTCGACATTCCGCAACTCGGCTCGTTGATCGCGATCAGCATCGTGGTGTTGATCGTGCTGCTCGTCATCTGGCGTCCGCTCGTGTTCGACAGCATCGACCCCGACGTGGCGATGGCCCGTGGCGTTCCGGCGCGGACGCTCTCGATCGTGTTCATGGTGCTGTTGGGTCTCATGGTCGCGGTGTCGGTGCAGATAATCGGTGCCCTGCTCGTTCTCGCACTGCTCGTAACTCCTGCAGCTTCGGCCCTGCGGGTGTCGGCATCACCCGTGATGGTTCCGCTGTTGGCCATGCTCTTCGGTTTCGTCTCTGCGGTCGGCGGGATTCTCCTGGCGATCGGCGGTTCGCTACCGATTAGCCCCTACGTGACGACGATCTCGTTCCTGATCTATCTCGCCTCCAGACTGATCGGGCGCGTGAAGGGTCGCAACTTGCGACGACGAACGGTGGTGTCAGCATGAAACGGCACACGTGGCAACGCGACGCCGTCCGCGACGCCCTCGGTACGCGGGAGAATTTCGTGAGCGCGCAGGAGTTGCACGCAGCGCTGCGGGAGGCCGGAACATCCATCGGTCTCGCCACCGTGTATCGAGCTCTTGCCGACCTTGCGGGCGAGGGCGAGGCGGACTCATTGCAGCAGGAAGGCGAGAGCCTGTATCGAGCGTGCACGTCGGCCACTCACCACCATCACCTGATGTGCAGGTCGTGCGGTCTGACCGTCGAGATCGAGGCAGACCCTGTGGAGCATTGGGCGAAGGCGATCGCCGCCGAGCACGGCTTCAGCGATCCGCAGCACATCGTCGACGTGTTCGGGTTGTGTGCGGGGTGCTCGAGCGCGTAACATGTGCAGGTTGCGAATTCTTCGCACACGTGCGCCTTTCGGGGCGCGCCGACAAGTGATCTTGGGTAGGGCCTCGGCCCTACGGTAACCAGAACAGGAGTACACCCATGGCTGCAACATGCCAGGTGACCGGAGCCGTTCCCGGCTTTGGGCACAACATTTCACATTCGCACCGTCGCACCAAGCGTCGTTTCGATCCGAACATCCAGAAGAAGAAGTATTACGTGCCGTCGCTTCGACGTAGCGTGACGCTGACGCTGTCCACCAAGGGCATCAAGGTCATCGACGCTCGTGGCATCGAGTCGGTCGTCAAGGATCTTCTCGCTCGTGGGGAGAAAATCTAATGGCCAAAGCACAGGACATCCGTCCCATCATCAAGCTCCGTTCGACAGCTGGAACGGGCTACACCTACGTGACGAAGAAGAACCGTCGCAACAACCCCGACCGCTTGGTGCTGAAGAAGTACGACCCGGTTATCCGCCAGCACGTCGAATTCCGCGAGGAGCGCTAACACATGGCCAAGAAGAGCAAGATTGCCAAGAACGAACAGCGCAAGGTCATCGTGGCTCGCTACGCGTCCAAGCGTCTCGAACTGAAGAAGGCCCTCGTCGATCCTGCGGGCACCGACGAGAGCCGCGAGGCAGCACGCCTCGGTCTCCAGAAGCTTCCCCGCAACGCCTCGCCCGTTCGCGTGCGTGGGCGTGACGCTATCGACGGACGCCCCCGCGGCTTCCTCAGCAACTTCGGGGTCTCCCGAGTGCGATTCCGCGATATGGCTCACCGCGGTGAATTGCCCGGAATTACCAAGTCAAGCTGGTAGATTTCAGGGCGATTACAAAAGCTTTATCAAAGCTCCACCCATAACTAGCTCTATTTATTAGATGCTCCCGTCCGAGGAGGACAACCATGGCTGACAAGTCACTAAACCGTACTGAGTTCGTCGCGGCAGTTGCCGCTGAGTCTGGCCAAAGCCAGGCTGCCGTCAGCACCGTCGTTGACGCCCTCTTTGCCGTTCTGGCCAAGTCCGTCGGCGAAGGCACGAAGGTCGCCATCCCCGGATGGATCGCTGTCGAGCGCACCCACCGCGCTGCCCGCACCGGTCGCAACCCGCAGACCGGTGAGAGCATCCAGATCAAGGCGAGCAATGGCGTGAAGGTTAGCGCCGGAAGCAAGCTCAAGGCCGCGGCCAAGGGCTGATTTCAGGTCTAGAAAGGAGGGCGGCACCCGTGAGGGTGCCGCCCTCCTTGCGTTAACGCCACACAGCCTCCCAGCAGGCAGCGAATACGATTGTCCCTGTGCCACGTCTCGTACGAATCGCCGGCCCGGCCATACTCCTCCTCACGGCACTCGCTGCCCTTGTCGTTGCTCTCGCCTACGGCGGTGGCGCTGACGCTCCACTCCTTGTCGATCCCGGTGCGGTGGTGCGATACGGCCTTCCTGTATCCAAGCTCTTCGTCAATCTGGGCGGCGCCGGCGCCGTGGGTGCTCTCGTGCTCGCCTGCTTTGCACTCGATGCTGGAAAGCCGGAATTCAACCGCGCTCTCGACTTTGCCGCCGGCTCTGCCGCGGTGTGGACGGTCGCATCCGCAGCTACTGGCTTTTACACATTCATGACCGTGCTTCAGCAACCCATCCGTTTCGACGACGCGTTCGGTGCGGTTCTCGCGGGATTCCTCACGGCGACGGAGCTCGGCCAGGCTTGGCTCGCGACCACCCTCATCGCGGCGGCGGTTACCGTCTTATGCTTCGCCGTGCGCAACATGACCGTGCTGGTGTTCGTCGCCGCGCTGGCTGTCGTGGGTCTCCTCCCAATGAGCTTGGAAGGTCACCGCGGTGGCACAGCGGATCACGACACTGCGACGAGCGCGCTCTTTCTGCACGTCTTGTTCGCTGCGATTTGGCTCGGCGGGTTGATCACCCTCGTCATCTGCAAGCCACTCCTCGATAAGGGTCGACTCGGCACTGTGCTCGCGCGGTACTCGACGCTCGCACTTGTGTGTTTCATCGTGGTCGCGACCTCGGGCTATCTCAGCGCCGAGATCCGACTCGACAACCTCCAGAACCTGCTCACCCCGTATGGCATCCTCGTGCTGGCGAAAACCGCGACGCTACTCACCCTCGGGTTGTTCGGTGCGATGCAGCGTCGATTTTTCATCGCCCGGATGCACCGCCCCAACGTCTCGGGTCGCGGCACCTTCTGGTGGATCATGGCCGCCGAGCTCGGGTTCATGGGCATTGCGTCAGGGGTGGCCGCAGCTCTCGCCAAGACGGCGACCCCCGTGCCGGAGATCGCTGCATCCGATCTGGCCGATCCGACCCCCGCTGAGTTGCTCACCGGGAGCCCGTTGCCGCCGCCGGTCACTCTCGAGAACTTGTTCACCCTGTGGAGTCTCGACCTGATCTGGATCCTGATCGTCGCGTTCGGCATCTTCTTCTATCTAGCCGGAGTGTGGCGCCTGCACAGGCGGGGCGATGCATGGCCGATACACCGCACGGTGCTGTGGATCGCGGGCATGCTCTTGTTGTTCTACATCACCAATGGTGGCGTGAACGTGTACGAGCACTTCCTCTTCTCGCAACACATGCTTGCGCACATGATCCTCGGGATGGCGATCCCGGTGTTGCTGGTACCCGGCGCGCCGATCACCCTCGCCTTGCGGACGATTGCTAAACGCACCGACGGTAGTCGCGGTCCTCGAGAGTGGATCCTGCTTCTCGTGCATTCTCGCCCGTTCGCCTTTCTCGCCAAGCCGCTCGTTGCTGCAGGTCTGTTCGCGGGTTCGCTCTGGGTGTTCTACTACACGCCCATCTTCAGTTGGGCGACGACCAATCACCTGGGCCACGAGTGGATGATCGTGCACTTCCTCGGCGTGGGCTATCTCTTCGTGCAAGCGTTGATCGGCATCGACCCCGCGCCATCCCGCCCGCCGTATCCCGTGCGACTGCTCCTCCTCCTTGCCACGATGGCATTCCACGCCTTCTTCGGGCTTGCCATCATGTCGAGCGCGGGACTCATGCTCGCCGACTGGTACGGCGCGATGGGGTGGGCGACCGGGACGAGTGCGCTCGCCGACCAGCAGGTCGGTGGGGGCATCGCGTGGAGCGTGGGCGAGATCCCTACCGTCGCCCTAGCGATCGCTGTCGCGATCATGTGGTCACGCAGTGACGATCGGGAATCTAAACGGTACGACCGCAAGGCAGACCGCGATGGCGACGCCGAACTTGAGGCATACAACGAGATGCTCGCGGCGCGCGCCCGGCGCTCGTGAACTCTAGATCCCTTTGATGAGGAGCTGCCCGTCCGGCAGGATCGTGACGACGTAACTCGAGCTGAACCGCACGTCCTCGTCGAACGTCGAGACCGAACCGTCGAAGAGCGACTTGACCTCGACGACGAGATGAGCCGCGGCATCCGTGCGAGGGATGAGCCAGGTTCCCGGATCAGGTCCCGCAGCGAGGGTAACCCGCGGGTACTGCGCAATGGACCATTGGGGAGTGCTGACAATGCGGTTGGAGATCTCCTCACCGAAGGGGCATCCCGTCGGCAGGAGCACTACCTGGGTTGCACACGTATCGAGGTACTTGTTGATCTCAGACTGCACTTGGTCGACCAACTCCGCAGTGGGCCTGAGATTCACGGTTGCAATGATTGCCGCGCCAGGTTGACTTGCGGTGACCGTCACGGGCGGCGCTTCGAGGAATCGCGACTTCTCGGTGAGTTCATACGACATGGGGGCGAACACAAGATACGGGGCCGGGGTGCCGGCTGCGGGGGCGATGACCTTCACGCCGTTGACCGAGAACGTCGATCCGTGTTGCGGCAGCACCTGCAGCACGCCGAGCGGGTTCGTGTCGAAGCCCCACGTGGAGAACAGTCCGAGCAGTGAGCCCTGGGGGCGCACCGAAAACGTGGACTCGCCGCTCTTGTCCCCGGTGGTGAATGCGTAGACGATGCGATGGATGCCCTGGGCATCCGTGTCATCGCTGACGAGCCGAAGGTTGCTGAGTGTTCCGAGCGCATCGGGTGTGAGCAGCTCGTCGCTCGCATCGCCCACGGCGAGGGTGCCTGCGAGCTCGAGTGCGCCGTCGACATCGTGCCGAGCAATCGAATCGAGGTAGCTGCGAACAAACCCGCTCGCGCTGTAGAGCGTGGCGTTGAGCACGAACACCGCGCCACCGAAGACTGCCACAACGACCGCCGCGACGACGAGAAGTGGGATCAGTTCGCGACGCATGATCCCCATCCTAAATCGCACAACTCCCGCAGGGCCGAGCTGTCGATGGATGCCCCGCCGGTACAGTAAAGCGGTGAGTGAGGTAGTGCTGGCACCCGAACAGCAGGCGGTGTTCGACGCGATCGAGACGACCCTCGAGAACCTGTTCGTCACAGGTCGCGCCGGCACCGGGAAATCCACGCTACTCAACTACCTCGCGAACAACACGTCTAAGCAGATCGTCATCTGCGCTCCCACCGGTGTCGCCGCGCTCAACGTGGGTGGCCAGACCATCCATTCGCTCTTCCGGTTGCCAATCGGAGTCATCGCCGACAACGACATCGAGCAGTCGGCCGAGTTGCGCAAACTGCTCGGCACCATCGACACCCTCGTGATCGACGAGGTCTCCATGGTGAACGCCGACCTGCTTGACGCGATCGACAGATCGCTGCGCCAGGCTCGCGGTCGCCGCCACGAAGCCTTCGGCGGAGTGCAAGTTGTGCTGTTCGGCGACCCGTACCAGTTGGCACCGGTTCCGGGGGAGGGCGACGAGCGCGCGTACTTCGAAGACCACTACCGATCCATGTGGTTCTTCGATGCGAAGGTATGGGACGACACCGACCTCACGATCTACGAGCTCACGAGCATCCATCGTCAGCACGAAGCTGAGTTCAAGTACATGCTGAACGCGGTGCGGCACGGTGGCGTCACCGCCGAAATCGCGGCGCGCCTCAATGAGGTAGGCGCTCGGCCGAGGCCTACGGATGGCGCGATCACTCTGGCCTCCACGAACGGCATCGTCACCCGCATCAATGCCACGGAGCTCGCCCGGCTCCCAGGCCGAGTGCTCACAGCCAAGGCCGAGGTGAGTGGAGACTTCGGTGGTCGCGCCTTTCCCGCCGATGAGGCGCTTGAACTCAAGCTCGGCGCGCGCGTGATGTTCCTGCGCAACGACACCGGCAACGAGGGCGGTCAGCGCTGGGTCAACGGCAGCGTCGGTACGGTCATCAAGATCGACTCGACGGTGTGGGTGGAGATCGACGGTGAGCGACACGAGGTGCGCCCGGCGATCTGGGAGAAGTTCAAGTACAGCTACTCGTCACTGACGAAATCGCTGAAGAAGGACGTCGTTGCGGAGTTCACGCAGTTCCCTCTCCGGCTCGCGTGGGCGGTCACAATCCACAAGTCGCAGGGCAAGACCTATGACCGCGCCATTGTCGACCTCGGTCAGCGGTCGTTCGCACCCGGCCAGACCTACGTGGCGCTGAGCCGGATCAGTACCCTCGACGGCCTGTACATGACCCGCCCGTTGCGGCCCAGCGACATCATCGTCGACGAGAACGTCGTGCGGTTCATGGAGCGGGTCACGGCGATCCCGGCCATCCGCGCGTAGCTCTTC